>NZ_POUL01000002.1 GCF_002890895.1 Stutzerimonas stutzeri | reverse complement strand
CCGAACTCAGTAGTGAAACGACGCATCGCCGATGGTAGTGTGGGGCTTCCCCATGTGAGAGTAGGTCATCGTCAAGCTTCTACACCAAACCCCCGATCTTCGTAAGAGGATCGGGGGTTTGTCTTTGGGCGAAAAAATTCGAAATCCGTGGCACCGTTCTGCCCGGTAAATGATTCCGTAGCCCGCGGCCACTGACTTTCAGAACGGGCAAGCCATCGCGGCCTGACTTGGCAGCTAAGGGAACACGAGAAAGTCATCAGCGGTCTGCGCGGGTTGCCGGACGCTTGAAGGCCCAGAGCCAGGCGCTGATACCGCGCGAGAACGACCCTCGGCTTCGAGCCAATGGCTCAATCCCGCGATCCGGGCGGAGGCATTCCGCTGTGCCTGGTTCTCTATAGAAAGGTCGCCGGTTGCTCTGCTCTTGTTCGGTAAGCGTGGTGGTCCACGTGCCAAAATTCGCCTGGTGGCGAAGAGTTCGGCACTTTCAGAGGCGACCGCCTACGGCGCTGGTATCGGTTCAATGCACAGTGCGTTCGGTTGAGCGAGCAGTGGTTACTCTTCGGCGAAACATTGCTTAATCGCTGTTTTTGCGAAAGCTTCGAAGTCTGCGAGGTGCTTTGTTGCAATGGTATGGACGATCACCCAATTGATGGCGTCGTAATTGTGGACTGCAAGGTTGCGAAATCCGACGGATTTTTTCAGGCGCTGGGCCAGCGTGACGTCCAGAAAGCCGTCTTAGACCAGTAGGTCGAAGGCCTTGCCCATCGTTTCTGGAGGTGGCTGCTTTTGTTCGCTGCGGACATAGACTGCGATATGGAAGCATAGCAGCGCGGCTCAGATTCAGAACCAGCACTTCCTGCAGGTCCAGATCACACAGTACTCGTCGACATTGCCAGGAGTCTTGCTCCGCACTCTTTCAAGGCACCACACGAGCGAATCGGGGTTGCGCTCTACGATCAGCTTATCCATCGCTGCCTCCTTTCGGCGAGCATTCGCTCAACGCAGGGCATAAAGTCCTCATTATTAAAGATGTGTTTCGACACGAGCTGCGCATGCCGTTCCGATCCGCCGATGATGCGCACGCCGTGCCGAAGTATCTGCCCGAGCAAGGGCTCGCCAACCGCTGTCAGGTCAATAAGATCTACGGCACGACCAGTCGCTTCAGCAATATCCGAGATGAGCTGTATCTGCTGGTCAGCCGTCATGGCTGCCTCGCACAGAACAGCCAAGTCCACGTGGCTATCACTGTGCGCAGTGCCAGCGGCAACCGAACCAAAAACGTAGGCCAACCTGATGTCAGAATGCTGCCCTAGCACCGCCTCAACTTGCCTAATCGTCATACAAACCTGCCATAACGTAGGGCGGGTGAAAGCCACCGTCTTGATGCCGATGAATTGCTACCAGCCTACAACGAACCTGTAGGAGGCCCGTCCCGCGGCGAACCAGCCTTCCGGCCTGTGCAGTGCCCAATAGACGCGGCAGCGCTTCGGGAATCGGGGCGTTTCACGCGCTGGCCCAGTGCGTCATTAAAGAATCTCGCAAAGCGTCCGAAAACCTATGCAGGCGGGCTCGCTTGGTTGTGGGTTCGCTGGTGTCGCACAGGTTGTTCTCGGGGCTTGCAAATTATTTTCGATCGCCTCCTAAAGCTCACCGAAACGACGCCGATAAGCTAATCGAATGCGAACTCAATGGGTGCCTGGGCAAAAGCCGGCCCGGAGTCGCAAGCTCAGGCAACCAAAGTAACTAGCGCCCTTGGAGGCACATCATGGCTCTTACAGTCAACACAAACATCCCGTCGCTGAATACCCAACGCAACATCAACAGCACGTCCAACGCCCTGAACACCTCCATGCAGCGCCTGTCCACCGGTAGCCGCATCAACAGCGCGAAAGACGACGCCGCCGGCCTGCAGATCTCCAACCGACTGACCAACCAGATCAGCGGTCTGAACGTCGCCGTACGCAACGCCAACGACGGTATCTCCCTTTCGCAAACCGCTGAAGGCGCGCTGCAGCAGTCGACCAATATCCTGCAGCGTATGCGCGACCTGTCCATCCAGTCGGCTAACGGCTCGAACAGTGACTCAGATCGTTCTGCGCTACAGAAAGAAGTTTCGGCGCTGCAAGGTGAGCTGACCCGTATCGCTGAAACCACGACGTTCGGTGGCCGCAAGCTGATGGACGGCTCCTTTGGTACTTCGAGCTTCCAAGTAGGCTCCAATGCATACGAAACGATTGATGTCACTGTAAAAAGCGCATCCGCTAGCGACATCGGTTCTTACCAAGTTGGTAGTAAAGCGAAAGGCGTGGACGCTGACGGCGGGTTAACGCGCGCTTTCGGCAGCCCTGCTAGTGCGGCTGATATCAAGACTGCAACAAGCAGTGTCGTGAGCGGCAATGGGAGCGCTGCATTTACTGCTACAACTCTGAATGTTGTCGGTGGCGGAAAATCGGAAGAAGTAAAGGTCGAGGCTGGCGATAGCGCTAAGAGTCTTGCAGCCAAATTCAATGGTGTTATACCGGGTCTAAGCGCCACAGCGCGTACCGTTTTCCAAGCCGAAGTAACCGCCTCTGCAGGCCAGGCAGCAGACTACAAGTTGACGGTAGGTAGCGGATCTGACTCTAAATCTGTAGATCTGGTCGGTATTACCTCTACCCAGAGCTTGGCTGACCAGATCAACTCGAACGCTTCGAAACTAGGGCTGAAAGCGAATGTGGACGAGAAGGGCGTGCTCACTGTCGAATCGAGCACAGGTGAGAACGTCACGTTTGGCGGGTCGAGCAACGCAGCAGGTGTATCGCTAAAAGTCCGCGTCCAAGATGCCGATGGAAACTTCGGTGCATCCACTTCAGTTGGCGAGAGCGCAACCGGCACTGCGGGTCAAGAGACCATTGTTGGTTCGCTCCAGCTGAATTCGCCTACTAGCTACGCTATTTCTGCAGCGACTACAACGGCGACTGCGAAAACTAACGACATGACACTCGCGCTGACAATCACCCCGAGCGGCACGCCTGCTACTACTGACGCAGCAAGCGTGTCATTGGCTAGCATCACAGTGAGCGGGGTAACAATTGACACCTCGTCTTATAAGTTTTCAAACGTTGGGGAACTAGCAACTGCTTTGAAAAACGACCCTAACGCGGCAGATCTTCTTCGTTTCGGTGCTGACGGCCAAATCAGTTCTAAAGATGGTTCAGATGTCGTCTTCGGGGAGATGAGCAAGTTCACCGCAGCGGGAGTGGCCTCCTCTACAGGAACCGTAGCATTTACAGCTACGCCTAAAGATAAGAATGGAGCAGATGTAGCGGCAGGAAGCGTCCTTGACCTTGCTGCGACAGGAGGAGCTCGTACTGCAGCTGGCGTGACAAGTGATGCCATTACTGTTGAAGGCAGCTACCAGCTCTTTGGCAGTGCATCTGCGAACAAAAACTCTGTTGATAAAGTAGATATATCTACAGCTGATGGTGCACAGCGCGCGTTGGCGGTAATCGATAACGCCCTAGCCGGTATCGACTCTCAGCGCGCCGATCTCGGTGCGGTGCAGAACCGGTTCGACAACACCATTAACAACCTGCAGAACATCTCTGAAAATGCCTCGGCTGCCCGCAGCCGGATCATGGACACTGACTACGCTGCGGAAACGGCCAACCTGTCGAAGAACCAGGTGCTCCAACAGGCTGGTACTGCGATACTGGCGCAGGCCAAACAGCTGCCGCAGGCTGTTCTGTCCCTGCTCCAGTAAGGCGAAAGCCGTCTGGGAAACAGGAGGAAGGAGTTTAGGCTCCTTCCTCCTTTCCGCGTTGTGAGGTGTTCAAAATGGAAACGGTCAATCTCACGTCTTTAGCAACGCCAAGCACGCCTCGGCGTGAAGTGCCGCCTACAGCGGCGCCGGTAGATCAAGTATCGCAAGCTGGGGTTATTAACCAAGCGAGCGATGATACCAAGGCTGCACATGCCGAAAACGCTCATTCGGCCGTCGAAAGGTTCCAGTCCTTGGTGCAGGATCTTCAGCGCAACCTCGATTTCAGCGTTGACGACTCCAGCGGTCAGGTTGTCGTCAAGGTTATGGATGGGGAGTCTGGGAAGTTGATTCGCCAGATACCGTCTGAAGATTTGCTGCGTCTGTCCGAGCGACTCGAGGATATGCGCAGCTTGCTGTTCAAAGCGGAAGCCTAAGGCACGATTATTGGGTGTACTTCCTGATTGCCGGCTATGTCTGGCTTTTGGACATATTTTTGACGAGGTGGCGTATGGCGGGTATCACGGGTATCGGTTCCGGCATGGATATCGATTCAATGGTTAAAGCCATTTCATCAGCTGAGAAGGCGCCCAAAGAGAGCCAGCTCAAACGAGTCGAAGCCAAGACGACCACGCAGCTGACGTCGCTCGGACAATTGAAGGGTGCGATCAGCAACTTCCAGACAGCGCTATCCACGCTCAACAGCCCATCCTCGTTTCTCGCCCGTAAGGCCACTTCCTCAGATACGGCAGTTCTAACCGCCACGGCCAGCCAAAGCGCAGTCGCGGGCAGCTATAAGCTTGAAGTCGAGAAGCTGGCTAGCAACAGCAAAGTCGCCTTGGCTGCGATGCCTGCTGATGATGAAACCAAGCTGAACGCTGGCACCTTGACTATTAATGTGGGCGGTACGGCTGCGCTGGATGTTGTCGTCGACTCGACTAATAACACGTTGGCGGGTGTGCGAGATGCCATCAACAAAGCAGGTGCAAGCGCCGGCGTCAGCGCGACCATAATTACCGATGACCAAGGCTCACGGCTGGTGCTGAGCAGTAGCAAGACGGGTGACGGTAACGACATTACCGTTTCGGCCGTCAATGCGGACCCTGCGGAAGCCAATCAATCTTTGACCAGGCTGGCCTATAGCGGCCCAGCCGTGGCGCCCGATGTTGGTGATGTTGCTAAATATCCCGACGGGGATCTCGACACCAGCTACGTCACGGATAAGGCTGCCTACGATGCGCGGATGGCTGATGCAGGCGCAGGCAAGACGCTAGCCGTCGCGCAGAGTGCCAAGTTCACAATCGACGGCCTTTCGGTTACGCGTGACAGCAACAGCGTCGATGATGTTGTCAGCGGTATTAGCTTCGAGCTTAAAAAAGAAGGCTCTAGCAGCCTGAGCATATTGCGTGACGAGGGGGGCGTTCAGGGTAACGTTAAGAAGTTTGTCGATGCCTATAACACGCTGATGACGTTTATAAACACCGAGACGAAAGTCACCACGGTCAATGAGAACGACGCGCCGGTCACTGGCGCCTTGGTGGGCGATAGCTCGGTTCGATCACTGATCAATACCATACGCTCGGAATTGGTCTCGCCTCAGGGCGATGGAGCAATACGTGCCTTGGCCGATATGGGCATCACGACCAAGAAAGACGGTACTTTGGAGATGGACGCCACCAAGGTGGGCAAAGCGATCAGCTCCAACTTCGAAGGCGTGGCTGCATATTTTACTGGGGATACCGGCTTGGCGAACCGCCTGGGTGCGCGGTTGAAGCCCTATACCGACGCTGGCGGAATTCTGGAGTCGAGAACTGGTGCGCTGCAAGAGACCATCGAAAAAGTCGACAAGCAGAAGGAAGAGCTGACCAAGCGTATTACGGCATTGGAAGAGCGGTTGTATAAACAATTCAACGCCATGGATACGATGGTGGCTCAGCTTACCCGCACCAGCGATAGCCTTACTCAGCTATTCGACAGCATGCCCGGCTTCGTTACCCAGAAGGATTGACGCTGAAACTTCGCTCGTTCGCAGCCTAAAGCTATTTGCGGAACAGTCGATAAGTTAAACAGTATCGCTAATCGCTTGGAGCCCATCATGTACGCAATGTCCGCAATGAAGCAGTATCAACAAGTCGGCGTTCAGGCCCAGGTAACCGAGGCTAGCCCGCATCGCTTGATTCAGATGCTTATGCAGGGCGGTCTGGATCGAATCTATCAGGCTAAAGGCGCAATCGAATTCGGTCGGATAGCCGAGAAGGGTGAGCTAATTGGCAAGAGTATCGGCATCATTGGTGGCCTGCGCGAGGCGCTGGATTTGAATGAAGGCGGCGAACTTGCGCAGAACCTTGATCGTCTTTACGAATACATGATCATGCGCCTGACCGAAGCTAATCGTAAAAATGATCCCGCGCCGCTTGGCGAAGTGGCCGACTTGCTTCGCGAGGTCAAGTCTGGCTGGGACGGGATCAGTGACTGATCGATTCGTGGGGGTAGCGCTCGATGCTTAGTTTGGTGGATCGGCTTCAGGCGCAAGTCAGATTGCTGCGCGAAGCGCTTGCTCGCCTCGACTGGGAAGCGGTAGCGCTGCTCGATAAGCAGTCTCGTGTTCTGGTTAAAGCTGTTGCAGCCAGCGAATCGTGGAACAACCGTGAGCTGCATCAGGGGATCAGCGAGCTATCGCACATCTACGCAGAGCTTCAACAGGCTGGTAGAGCGGAGCGAGAGCGATTGGCTGGGGAGCTGACGCGTTTGAACCAGTCGAAGCAGGTCAATCAGGCCTACAAGCCGCTGGGCTGAAGCGGTCGGGATCGATGTCTGTTTCCGGCTTTGGTGGGCTGAAGCCCACCCTACAGGTGACGTAGGGTGGATTAGCCGACGTAGTAGTCCGAGGTCCGGTTGATGCGGTTGTGGTGCCGCGGTGAGAAACGGCGCCGTACGCGGTAAACGACGGAAGCGCCTCTGGCGATTCCATCCTACGAGGAGCGGTTCACCGTGCTGCGGCTGGGTGGGCTGAAGCGGAGCGCCGCCCGGCGCACCCTACGGGTTACAGGGGACGTAGGGTGGATGGCGCCTTACCCATCCACCGCAACAAAAGCCCGGATTGCCGCGTATCAAATCTGCCGCTTAGCGGTACTCACACAAGTAGGCAGTCGCCTCGGCTACTTTCAGCTGAAACTTGCTGTTGGCCGGTACGGTGAACTGGGTGCCAGCGCCGAAAGTTTCGTAGTTTTCGCTTCCCGGCAGTTTCACGTCGAGGCTGCCAGCGACCACGTGCATAACTTCCAACTGATTCGTGCCGAACTCATAATCGCCGGGCGCCATGACGCCGATGGTAGCCGGGCCTGCTGCCATGTCAAAGGCGATGGATTTGACGGTGCCGTCGAAGTATTCGTTGACCTTGAACATTCGGAAAATCTCTAAGGGGTGGGGAAAGGGCGGCCAGTATGCCGAAGCCGCTGAACGCCGTCATCAGGTCGTATTGCGGCATGGCAAAGTGCGGAAATACCCGTCGAAACGGCTGCTATGCGCGAAAGATGAAATAAACCGCCCCCAGCAAACACAACCCGGCCCACAGGTAGTCGAGCTTCAACGGTTGCTGCATGTACAGCACGCTGAACGGCACGAAGATGGCAAGGGTGATGACTTCCTGCATGATCTTCAGCTGACCGATCGACAGCTCGGTGTAACCGATGCGATTGGCCGGCACCATGATCAGGTATTCAAACAGGGCGATGCTCCAGCTGATCAACGCGGCTATCAGCCAGGGTTTACCGTTGAGCGTCTTCAGATGGCCGTACCAGGCGAAGGTCATGAACAGGTTGGAAACGCAAAGCAGTGCAGCGGTTTGAATCCAGATAGGCATAGGACACTCCGGGGCGGTGGCGAATCCTATTGGCCCTGGATAGGGTCTCGCAAGTATCTGACGAACGCTGCGCAACGCTAGTGCCTTTTGCCGGGGCGGCGATTATGATCGCCGCCCCCGTTATTTCATTTCGGACGTTGAAATGAATTGCCGTCCCGGTTGCGGTGCTTGTTGTATTGCCCCTTCAATCAGTTCACCGATTCCCGGTATGCCTGCTGGCAAACCGGCGGGTGAGCGCTGCCTGCATCTTTCCGAGCGAAACCTCTGCGGGCTATTCGGCCTATCGTCCAGGCCTGCTGTTTGTAGTCAGTTTCAGGCCGATCGTGAGGTTTGTGGAGACTCTGAACAGGAGGCCATTCAGCTACTCGGGTGGTTGGAGCAGGCGACCGCCTAATCCCTTTGGCGTGTCAGTGGCAGTTACCGTTTCGGGACTGTTTTTCTGGCATACAGCCGCGCCAGCGTGAAGGGCGACAGCTTGAGCATGAACGCAATGGCTAACAGGCGGTTTCGACCGGCGCGGCGCCACCAGCCGTCACGTTGCCAGCGGCGTGAGCTGACCCCAAGGCCATGCTCGAGGCGCTGAAAAATTCCCTGCTGGCGCAATCCTTTGACCAGGGGCACTTCCTCGAAAAGCGGCCAGGGCGCATGTTGTCCAGCGGCGAAATAGGCCGTGCGCCGGGCGAAGATGCCCTGATCACCATAAGGCACGCCGACCCGGTTTCGCCACGCCACCAGGCGTTCGATCAAGCGGCCCTGCCAACAGTTGGTGTCGCTGAAGCGCAAGGTGAAGTAGCCTCCCGTAGCACCTTCCTCTATGGCCTCGCTTACGGCCATCAGTGCCTGACGCCCCAGATCGGCGTCGGCATGCAGAAACCAGAGGGTCTCATACACAGAGAGCGCGGCTCCCTGGCGTAACTGCTCGCCTCTCGACGGCGTTGCCGATGACCACAGCGCATCGTTGCTCCGGCACAGCGCTTGGCATCGCTCGCTGACAGCCGCATCCACTACGACGATTTGCAGCGGTATTTCTGTTTCTGACTCTGTCAGGCGCAATTGAAGAAGCAGCCGCTCAAGGCGGTCTTCGTCGTGCAGGCACGGAATGATCACGCTGATCCCTGATGAGCTCACGCTTGTCGTCCCTCAAGAGTGTTCAGCGTCTGTAGCAGTCTTCGCCTCGCTGCCCGGGGGTCATCGGCGAGCGCTTGGGTTGCAAAGTGCAGGTCCGCTTGTTCGTCGATATCGAATGATGCACCGCTGAACGAGACCGAATGGCCGGCTCGATGGCACGCCTCCGCCAGTGCGTGACCCAGCTCAGGCGTGCTCCAAGGCAGGTCAGCCAGATCCGGCCAGGGCAGGTTCGACGCCATCAGCACCACCCCGCCGTCCCGCGCAGCCACGAGCACCGTATCGCGTGTCTCCAACGCAGCGTGTACCCGCTGATAGTCAGCCGGTGTGAGCGCCGGGGCGTCGCTTCCGATGTACAGGAGCCGCCGGTGGCCGAGGCCGCGCAAGCTGTGGTCCAGGTTGTTGATTCGTTCGCCCAGATTGCCGGCAGTCTGCGCCAGACACAGAGCCTGCGGCATCAGCTGAGTGGCCCAGTCACACGCATCCCTCTGATCGGGGGCAATGACGACCGGCCCAGACCAGCTGCGCAGGTCTTCCAGTGCGCAATCCAGCAGATGCTCGGCGATATTCAAGGCTCGCTCGACGCCGATCTGCGCGGCCAGGCGCTGTTTGCCGTGGCCAAGGGCAGGCCTCTTGCAGATGAGGACCAGCGCTGCGTCGGTTGGAAGGGTTTGCTTTGTAGTCATCAAGTGGCTCGTTGGGGGCGTCGGATGCGGCACATCTCGGCGCTGCGGTTATATTCGGTTTGGAGAGGCCGCTCTGCCGATCGTTGCAGCGAGGCGTTGAAGGTGTCTTTGGATCTGCACTGTCGGGCAATCGGTGTAAGGTCCAGCGGCTAGCCGTTAAGTTTCATCCGCTGCTTTACCTACACAAACAAAGTGATGGTGCCGTTTCTGTTTACGCGGACTTGAACCGCGCTTTGCCATGGTCATTACGAATCCGCGCTGCCGCCACGTCGCCAGCGATGAAACCGCGCGACCCAGCGCAGCACCGTGGTCGGTGCATGAGCACGTTTCCATTCGCCTGCGACAAACTTGTTGGCTTCGGCCAGTGTCGGGTAGATGTGGATGGTGCCGAGAATCTTGTTCAGACCCAAACCGTGTTTCATCGCCGAGACGTATTCGGTGATCAGGTCACCCGCATGCTCGCCGACGATGGTGGTGCCGAGAATCTGGTCCTTGCCTGGCACCGTCAGCACTTTGATATAGCCATGCGTGGCCTCGTCGGCAATGGCGCGATCAAGCTCATCGATGCTGAAGCGGGTGACTTCATAGGGGACACCCTGAGCCTTCGCCTCCCGTTCGTTGAGCCCGACATGTGCCACTTCCGGGTCAGTAAAGGTCGCCCAAGGAATCACGCGATAGTCCACTTTGAAGCGTTTGAACTCGCCGAAGAGCCCGTTCACTGCGCCGTACCAAGCTTGGTGAGAGGACACATGGGTGAACTGAAAAGGCCCGGTCACGTCGCCGACGGCGTAGATGTTGGGGAAGCGAGTAGCCAGGTAATCATCGGTGGCGAGGGTGCCGTTTTTCCGCACCTCCAACCGCAACTCCTCGACACCAAAACCCTTGATATTGGCGGTGCGGCCCAGCGCCAGCAGCACTTGGTCAAACTCAATAACCACTTCGCCGTCGCTATCAAGACTGCGACAGACGAGCTGCCGCTGTCCCTCCGTGAAGCGTTCAGCGTTGTGCCCCAGACGCACATCCACGCCGTCAGCACGCAAGCCCGCCAGTACTGCGGCGCTGGCATCGGCGTCCTCACGGGGTAGCAGGCGCTCGTTGCGCTGCACCAGTGTGACCTGGCAGCCGAGACGCTGAAAAGCCTGGGCCAACTCGCAACCGATTGGCCCGCCGCCGAGCACCAGCAGCCGTTTCGGCTGCTCGCGCAGCGCCCACACCGTATCCGAGGTGAGCGGCGCAACCTGCTCGATACCGGGGATGCTCGGCACCGTTGGCCCCGCGCCGGTGGCGATGACGATGGCGCGGGTGGTGATTCGCTGGCCGTTGACCTCAACCGTCCACGGCGAAGTGATCCGCGCCTCGCCCTCAATCACCTCGACACCGAGCCCGGTGTACCGCTCGACTGAATCGTGCGGCTCGACCGTGGCAATTACGCGCTGAATACGCGCCATGACCGCGGCAAAGTCCAGTTCGGCGTCGATTGGCTTGAAGCCCAGCTGTTCGGCTTTCTTCAGATCGCTGGCCAGTCTCGCCGAACGGATCAGCGCCTTCGAAGGCACGCAGCCGGTATTCAGGCAATCGCCACCCATCTTGTGTTTTTCGATCAGGGTGACCTTGGCTTTTACGGCTGCGGCGATATAGGCGCTGACCAGGCCCCCGGACCCCGCGCCGATGACCACCAGATTGCGGTCAAAATGACGAGGCTTATCCCAACCGGCGTACACCTTGCGCGCTTTGAACCCGTCCAGCGCCTTGCGCGACAGGACGGGCAACAGCCCCAACAGGACGAAGGCGCCGATCAGGCCCGGCGAGAGAATTCCGCCAAGTGATTCCAGCTGACCAAGCTCGCGTCCGGCATTTACATAGACCAGGGTGCCGGGGAGCATCCCCAGCTGACTGACCCACCAGAATGTCCGGACGGGCAGTCGCGTAAGGCCCATCGTCAGATTGATCAGGAAGAAGGGAAAGACCGGCACCAGACGTAAGGCAAACAGATAGCTGGCGCCTTCGCGCTCGATCCCCTGGTCGATTTTCGCGAGTCGCTGTTGGAAGCGTGTTTGTACCCAGTCGCGGAGGAGGTAGCGGCTGAGCAGCATCGCCAGAGTCGCCCCCAGTGTCGACGCAAAGGAGGCCAGCAAGGTGCCGCCCAGCAGGCCGAACAGTGCGCCACCCACTAGCGTCATCAGCGCCGCGCCAGGCAGGGATAGCGCGGTAACCAACACATAGACGATGAAGAATACGCTGCCAGCGATCCAGGGGTGAGCCTGCACCTGCGCATCAAGCGCCGCCTGCTGCGCCTTGAGCGCATCGAGATTGAGGTACTGGCCGATATCGAATACGAAGAAGCCTGCCAGCAGGACCAGAACCAAGGCTATCAAGGCCACTTTGCGGCTGTTCATCCTTGCGTCTCCGTTCATTGAGGCCTGGTCGGCTAGTCCAGCCGCTTGCTATTGCGCCTTACCTCTAATCGCTCAGGCTGCCACCGCAGCTCGAGCCTTGCCCGGCGGTGCAGGCGTAGCAATGGTCACGCGTGACGATGGCGTTGCCGTTGAGGCTCGTCGTCTGCAGCAGGTTGCGCAAGTGTGGTCGGTCGCGACCGATCAGCTCGGGCATGGCCATTGGCAGGTCGAGCATCTGGTTGAAGTCGCAGTCATACAAATAGCCCTGCCAATCCACGCTGATCAGGCTGCGGCACATCAACGCGCCGAGATTCGCCGGCCGGTAGCTGTCGCGCAGCAGCTGCATGTAATCACCGAATTGGCCCTTGCTGATCAGGGTGCTGCCGAAACGGGCGATGGGTTGGTTGGTAATCGTCAGCAGGTGATTGAAACGAATGTCGAAGTCTTGCCCCAGGTGGCTCTTGTAGTCGGCCTCGAGCTGGTTCTGCGGGGGTGGCAGGCTGGGGCCTTGGGGGTTGTAGACCAGATTGAGGATGCGATCACTGCCCTCGGCTCCGTAGCCGAGATGGTTGAGTTTTCGTAGCCCGGCGATGCTGGCTTCGAACACGCCGTCGCCGCGTTGCTTGTCGACGTTTTCACGCGAGTAGCAGGGCAGGGAGGCGGTGATCTCAACGCCCTGGTCGGCAAGGAACTTAGCCAGATCTTCGTATCCCGGTTCGCTCAGGATGGTCAGGTTGCAACGGTCGATCACCCGCAACCCCTCTCGCCGCGCATGGATGACTATCTCGCGAAAACGAGGGTGCATCTCCGGCGCGCCACCGGTTAGGTCGAGTGTGTGCACCGGGTGCGCGTCGATTACCTCATGCAAAAGGCTCAGGCTTTCATCGGTCATTGCCTCCGTGCGCGTCGGCCCGGCGTTCACATGGCAATGCAAACAGCGCTGATTGCAGCGGTAGGTCAGGTTGACCTGCAAGGCCTCCAGCGACCCACGACTGATCGGGGGAAACGCCAGGGCGTTGAGAAGAGGAAGCGTGGCATGCATGGCGATCGCTACTCTTAAAGTGGTGTCCATTGGAGCCGTGCCGCGGCCCAGCGTTACAGTTTTTCTGTATGCGGACAGCGGATCGGCTTGCTCAGGTCGCTTCGGCGAACAGACTCTCGCGATCCGGACACCGAACAGCGTCTCCGGGTGGCACGAACCTATGTGCGAAAGGATGCCCTCAGATCAGGTAAAAATGCACGGGCGATGTATGTCAGAAGGTTATCTATGGCTTACCAGCCAATAGTCACCTAGCCGTCCAGCAGCGCCTCAAGGCTATGCATCGCCTCTGCAAACGAGCTGTGTTCGCCAACGAGAGCAATGTCAGCCAGCCGAAGCCGCTTCCGAGCGTGCTTCGGCTTACAAATGCCCCTGATGCGTCAGAGCGGCTTGCTGGCCAGGGGCTGCGTGGCCGGACCGTGAATGACTTCGCCGTCGGCCTGGAAGATTGAGCCGTGGCACGGGCAGTCCCAGGTGCGGTCGGCGTTGTTCCAGGTCACGCTGCAGCCCATGTGCGTGCAGGCCGCGGAGACGCCATGCAGCGCGCCGGCATCGTCGCGCCATACCGCAATCTGTTCATCGCCGCGGGTGATCACACCGCCTTCGCCCGGGCCGATGGCCTCCAGATCATCGACCTGCGACTGACTCTCAGTGCTCTGGTTGTAGTCGTCCGGCGACGGACGCTGGGGATCGAAAAGCGTCTTCCATGGCCTGCGTCCGGTCACTATCTGGCGAGCGATGCCGAGCCCGGCGGCGGTGCCGTTGCTGATGCCCCAAGCGTTGAATCCGGTCGCGATGAACAGCCCGGGCGCCTGCTCGGGGTCCGCTTCGCCAACGTAGGCCATGCGGTCGGCCGTGTCGTAATCCTCGTTGCACCAACGCCACACCGCTTCACCGACCGGCAGGTTGCTGCGCGCCCATTGCTCTAGATCGACAAAGCGCTTCGCCACGTCGCCGTCCTGTCCGGTGTTGAAGCGCGGTCCGAGCACGAGCAGCAGCGGGCCGTGTTCGTCGCGGCCCATGCGAATCGAATGAGTCGGCTCTTCGACGGCAATGAACATGCCGTCGAGGCTGGCGCCATCCTCTGGCCGGAAGGCGATTGCCACGTGACAGCGCGGTTGAGTGGGGCTGGCCATATCGATTGGCGTCTCCACCGGCAGGTGCGTGGCAATGATCACCTGGTCGGCCTGGATCGTGCCGCCGTCGAAGCCTATCTGCCAGCGCTCGTTGCGCTCGAAGCTCTGGGCGCGGGTCTGCTGGTGGATCTGCCCACCGCGAGCCTGTACTGCCGCCGCGAGACCGACGAGGTAGCTGGTCGGATTGAACTGTGCCTGATCGGGAAATTCCAGCGCACCGGTGGTCTCGAAGGGCAGGGGGGCACGGTCGAGTACACGCGCTGCAAACCCCAGACAGTGTGCCGCCTCGGCCTCGCGCTCGATGGCTTCGCGGGCGTCGGCCGAACAGGCATAGGCGAAGGCCGATTGGCGCTGGTAGTCACAATCGATCTCCAGGCTCTCTACCCACTGACGAATGCGGTTCACGGCTTCGCGGTTGACGTCGGCGTAGCACTGCGCCAGGTCCTGGCCAAAGGTGTCGATCAGGTGTCGGTAGATGAGCGCGTGCTGGGTGGTGACCTTGGCGGTCGAGCGACCAGTGACCTGCCGGCCGACGTCGCGCGCTTCGAGCACCACGACTTTCTTGCCTGTCTCGCAAAGGGTCATGGCTGCGCTCAGCCCGACGATGCCGGCGCCGACCACGACGACGTCGCATTCGCTGTGGCCAGTCGCTGGCGGAAATTCGCAGTGGGGTGCGCTGGCAGTCCAGCAGCATTCAGGTTTTGCAGATAGCGCAGGCATGGTCGGGTCTCCTCGGCTGAGTCGCATGGGCTGTCGACATTTCGCCATCCGTCGCGGCGGCGCCGGCATGACGGGCGGAAAGATCGTCAAGCACTGGGCAGTAGAGCGACCCGGTTCGGGCGGGTTCCAGACCGCCCGGCAGGCAGCCGTTACTGCGCAGAGGAACAATCAGCGCGAAGGCCGATCCGAACTAGCTATGGACTGGACTCAAACAGTGGAGGGCAAGCCATGACCCAAGGCATCCTGGTTGGGGTGACGGTGGTATTCGTGGCGGTCACTCTCATTCAATACTGGAGCAACCCGAGCTGGTGGATACGCGGCTGGGATTTCCCCAAGTTGCAGATCGGTGCGTTGTTGCTGGTGCTGCTGCTGATTCAGCTCGTACTGCTGGATTTTTCCAACTACTGGAATCTGCTACTGCCACCCGCGACGCTCGGGTGTCTGGCCTATCAGTGGTGGTGGATACGCCCATACACGCCGTTGGTGCGCTGTGAGGCCGACTGGGCCGACCCGAACGACGACGGCCTGCGGATTCGTATCCTGTCCTCCAATGTGCTCACCCCGAACCGCCATGCCGACCGCCTGATCGCTCTGGTCAGACAGTACCGTCCGGATGTATTGGTCACCCTCGAGAGTGACCAATGGTGGGAGGACCAGCTGCAGGTCCTCAGCGACGACTACCCCTTTTCCATCCGCTGTCCGTTGGACAACCTCTACGGCATGCACGTGTTCTCGCGGTTGCCCTTGGAGAATCAGCGGCTGAGTTACCTGGTGCAGGACAATATCCCCTCGATGCACGCCCGGCTGCGGGTCAATGACGAGCTGGGCGTGCGAATGCATTTCCTGCATCCGGCACCGCCGAGCCCGACCGAAAACGACGAGTCCACCGAACGTGACGTCGAACTGCTGATCGTCGGGCGCAGCGTCAAGCAGACCGATGAACCGGTGATCATCACTGGCGACCTGAACGACGTAGCCTGGTCGCCGACTACGCGACTGTTCCGCAAGATCAGCGGCCTGCTCGATCCGCGCATCGGCCGCGGCATGTTCAACACCTTTCATGCGCAGCACCGCTTGCTGCGCTGGCCGCTGGATCACTTCTTCCACAGTGCTCACTTTCGCGTCGTGCGCATCAAGCGCCTGACGGATATCGGGTCGGATCACTTTCCAATGTTCATCGAGCTGCAATACGACCGCCGCCATGCGAGCGAACAGCACAGCCTGGACACCCACGCGGATGACCGGGCGCGCATGCAGAACAAAGTCGCGCAGGAACCGGCCAGCAAGGACGATGTGCCGCATCCTTGAGCGGGCAGCGCGGGGAACACGCGGAGGCCCGTTGGCGTTAGGCGAGTGCGTATGCGCAGGAATGCCGCCCGGGGCGACAGTTGCCCCGGGCTACTGGTCGGCATAGATATGCGCAGCGGCCAGATCCTCGTAGCCACGTGACGGAGTCACATCACGCGGTGAAGTGGGTGCCTGAGGGCCGGCGTACACGGCGGGCAACATCTACCGGTCTGCACGCAGGCCGCACACGGTTAGGAGGCAACATGCAGCGTCGCGTCTTTCTTTCTACCTTGGCTGCCGGCAGTGCACTGGCGCTGACTACACCGCCGCTGTTGGCGCAGACCACAGATGATCAGGTAGCGAGCCGTTCGCCCGATTCACTGCCACGCAACGAGGGCGATCACCCTCGCTATCGACCGCCGCAACGCTTTGGACTCGGCGGCGCCATCGCGCTGGGCGACATGCGGCGCCAGATCAGCGAGGAACAGGCGCGCGCCATTCTCAAGGCTGCCTGGGAGCAGGGCATCCGTTATTACGACACCTCGCCCTGGTACGGGCTGGGCCTGAGTGAGCGCCGGGTCGGCCAGTTACTTTACCCGCGCGATCGCGACGGCTATTTACTGTCATCGAAGACCGGGCGGCTGCTCGAACCCGATCCGGGCTATGACCATCCCGGTTGGCAGGGGGTGGACAACTTCCGTCCCGAATGGGATTTCTCAGCGTCCGCTACCCGTCGCTCCATCGAAGACAGCCTGCAGCGCCTGGGCGTGCCGCGCCTGGACATGGTGTTCATTCACGACCTGTCACCCGACCACATGGGTGAACAATGGCGCGAGCATTTCGAAGTGGCGCGCAAGGGTGCCATGCCTGAACTGGTGAAGATGCGGGAGGAGGGGCTGATCAAGGGCTGGGGGCTGGGCGTCAATACGCTCGAGCCACTGCTCGACGCGCTGGACGCTTCTGATCCGGATATCAGCTTGCTGGCCACTCAGTATTCGCTGCTGAAACATGAGGATGCGCTCACGCGCGCCTTTCCTGCTTGTGCGAAACGCAACGTCTCGCTGGTGCTCGGCGCGCCGCTCAACTCTGGCTACTTGGCCGGTGGCGAGTATTTCAATTACGACCGAGGTGCGCCGGCCGATATTGCCGACAAACGCGAGCGCTATCGGACGCTGGCGCGCGAACACGGCGTCGATCTGCGCACCGCGGCGTTGCAGTTCTGCAATGCACCTGACGTTGTGGCAGCTGTAGTAGCCGGGGCGAGCAGCCCCGAGCAGGTCCGAGAAAACGTTGCATCGATAGTTGATGCGCCTGTACCGGCTGCCTTCTGGGCGGCGGCCAAGGATCAGGGGTTACTGCATGCCGACGCGCCAATACCGCGCTAACCGACGTCCAATGCGAGGGCTGATTTGACTTTTACTGATGGCCGAGCCGGCCGCATGAACTGTCCAGACGGCTTCGGGCGAGCACCCTACCTCCGGTCCGGCTCGGCGCACCGAACGTCGGTGGGCGGCGATACACCCATATCGAGCTTGAAGACGCATGTCGACGCTCTGATCCAGGCCGCCACGCCCGGCCATTCGGGGTTTCGTCTGCTGCTGTCCGGCGAGGATGCGTTCAATGCGCGCGCCGAAGCCATCACGCAGGCCACCGAGTCGCTCGACCTGCAGTACTACATTACCCACGACGGTATCAGTACACGCCTGTTGCTTGGCGAGCTGCTACAGGCGGCCAACCGCGGCGTGCATATCCGGCTGTTGCTCGATGACTTCGCCAGCGATGCGCGCGATCACCGCATTCTGCTCAGCGCCGCCCATCGCAACATCGAGATGAAAGTGTTCAATCCGCCGAAAAAGGGGCGCAAACGAGCCATTACTCGGCCCCTGGGTCGTCTGCTTGAGCTCCCTCATCAACATCGGCGGATGCATAACAAGCTGCTGCTGGCTGATCGCAATCTGGTCGTCATGGGCGGGCGAAACCTCGGCGATGAGTACTACGATGTCGACGCTGATCGCAATTTCGTCGACATCGACCTGCTGTGTATCGGCGCCGTGGCCAGCGATCTGTCCGGCAGTTTCGAGGAGTACTGGCAACATTCACTGGCCGTACCCATCGATCAATGCCTGCGTAAATCCATCAGGCGGTTCGGACGAAGGCAGCAACCTCGGCCCCTGGCGCAGGAAATAGACGATGCCTGTAATCAGGAGCCGGGCCAATGCGCGCAACTGACCGCTTACCGTCAAGCGCCACAGCTCGGCACATGGCTGGATCAATTGATCTGGGCGAAGGGCACAGCGCTGTGGGATCCGCCCGGCAAGCTTGCGACGGCCACGGTGCCCGACGAGGACGAGATGATGACTGCACCGTTGCTGCCCGTGGCGCAGGCCGTTCGACGGGAACTGGTGATGGTGTCCGCTTACTTTGTGCCCACCCGAGCGGGGCTGGAGTATCTAAGTAATTGTGCAGGTAGGGGCGTGTCGGTTCGGATTCTGACCAATTCGCTGGAGGCGACGGACGTGCCACTGGTACACGGTGGCTACCAGCCCTATCGCGCGGCTCTGTTGCGCGCCGGCGTTAGGCTGTTCGAGATGCGGAAAAAACCGGCAACGCACTCGCGCTACAGGCTCGCCGACACGCCGGTGAGTCTGCATAGCAAAGCGGCCGTGTTCGATGGTCGGCAAGTATTCATCGGCCCACTGAACCTGGACCCACGCTCGGTACTGTGGAATTCCGAGGTAGGCGTTCTGATCGACAGCCCGACGTTGGCCAGTGCTGTACGCCAGCTGGTGGCTGAGGGGCAATCCGGAACCGTGAGCTACGAAGTCGAACTCGGCGATTGTAGTCAGAGCGCCGGGCTTGTCTGGAACTATGAGGATGACCAAGGCCGCGCGCTCAGGCTCAAACGTGAACCGGCCAATCCATGGCGTCGCTTCAATGCCTGGCTGGCGCGCTTTTTAAAGATCGAGCCCTATCTGTAGTTCAAGCCGCACTCGGGAGAATCCAGCTCTCGGCAGAGCACATGTCTCTCCTAAATGATTGGAGGCACGATGCACCGTAGGGATGGACACAACCAATGGATGCGCACCGATTATGTCGTTGCCAGTTCAATTCAAAGATCAAGAACCGCTTCGTTTTATTGATCTACATTACGTTTTTGTCAGTTAGCTTAATTGCCAGCAACTAACCTCCACGCTGTTATGTCTACGCCTTAAGCAAAGCCACTCACTCAATGGAGGTAATGAGTTATATGGAAAACTCGAGAGGCTCCTTTACCAAAGGCATAGCGGCGGGCGTGATGTTAGCTGCTTTATTTGCCTTGTTGCTCATGTTGTTCGTGGCCTATACCGGCTCATACAACATCGCCGCTTCCCAGGATCATTCACCCTTCGTTCGGTGGTTGTTCTCCACCACCATGAGTAACTCAGTGGCGGCCAGGGCCGATGAGTTGGAGGTGCCTGAAGAATTTTCCGAAGCGCAGGTCGAGGCCGGAGCAGAGCACTACAAGGCAATGTGCGAACACTGCCACGCGGGCCCAGGCGTCAAACGAGCCGAGTGGGCCACGGGCTTGCTGCCGCAACCGCCGCACCTGGTCGAGGAGGCCGCACATTGGCAGCCAAACGAGGTGTTCTGGCTGGTCAAGCATGGCGTGCGTATGTCGGCCATGCCGGCCTTCGGCGAAACGCATGGGGATGCCGAGCTCTGGAATATTGCCGCTTTTGTAAAGCGGCTACCCGGTATGACCAGCAGCGAGTATGCCGCACTGGGTCAGCAAACCGGCACGCATAAGCACTAATAAAAGGAAGCGAGATATGCAAATGTCCTATTGGCGCTTTGCCGCCATGATCGCAACTTCCACCGTCGTGATGTTCGGCCTGATGTATATGAACACTTATGCCTTCGAGCATATTTTCTGGAGCGAAACCCGGGCATGGATGGCGCTTCTGATGGGCGCCGTTATGGCGGTGATCATGCTGAGCTTTATGCTCAATATGTATCAGAAGAAGGGCGTCAATATCGCCATATATATTGGCAGCATTGTTGTATTCGCCTTGACGCTCTGGGTAATTAGAAGCCAGTCCACGGTAGGCGATACGGACTATATGAAGGCGATGATTCCCCACCATTCGATTGCAATCATGACCAGCGAGCGCGCACAGATTACCGATCCGCGCGTGCGCAAACTGGCTGATGAAATCATCGCGGCGCAGCGTCGCGAAATATCCGAAATGAAATACCTGATCAACGAACTCGAGAGGGTCGACTGATGCAACTTCATATGCACCGGAGCGGCTCTCGTTCGCTCGCCTGGAAATTGCTCACGCCGCTTGCCGCACTGTTGCTGACCGCCTGTGGCGACCCTGCGCCTGGGGAAGGTGTTAAAAAGCCGCTGATGAGCGGACCGACACCAGAGGTTGTCAGTGCGCGCGAAGCGGTGGGCACGCCTGACATTCCGACGATTGATCCGCAGACGCTCGACGCTGCCGAAATCGACAAGGTGCTGGGCGCAGGGCCGCGCTGCATTTTTGCCTACACCGCCGAAAGCGCCCCTGTTGTCGCTCTTGAGTTGACGGGTGACAAAGCTGGCCAAGGCGTGATGAAGGTTCATGGACGGTTGGTGAAACTCGCGGCGCAGCGTGCCGAGGCCGGTGGTTTCGCGCTGAGTACTGATGGCATGTCGGTCAGTATCAAACCCGCTGAGATAGCGGGCGACCCTATGCCAGCCAAACTCACGGAAGCCGATATGGTATTCGAGCTGGAGCAGGGGCTACGGGTTGGCTACCGCGGCTGGTATCGCTGCACCACGCCGTGATCCCTGCGCGATAAGCAGCGATCCGCGCCATTGCCATCCCATGAGGGTCGCTTGACCCTCGACCGATCCGTGCAGGAGGAGAGCATGCTTCGCCACCTTGTGTTCGATGTAAACGAGACGTTGCTGGACGTTGCCGCGCTTGATCCGCTCTTTGAGCGCCTCTTCGATGATGCCAATAGCCGTGTCGAATGGTTCCTGACCCTGCAGGAGGGCTGGATGACCGCGACCATCATTGGCCGCTTTCAGCCTTTCGCTGATCTGGCTCAGGCCGCATTGGTGATGGTCGGGCGCCGACACGGGGTCGAGGTGAGCGAAGCGCATTGTCAGGAGCTGGTGGAGGGCATCAAGCGGCTGCCGGCCCACCCGGATGTGCGCCCCTCGCTGGAACAGCTGCGCGACGCGGGATTTCACCTGACCGCCCTGAGTAACGGCAGCTTGCAGACGCTACGGCAGCAGCTGGAGTCGGCGGGGCTGGGCAAGAGCTTTGACGCTGTTCTGTCGGTCGAGGAAACACAGCGCTACAAACCGGCAGCGGAGCCGTATCGAATGACTGCCGAGCGCCACGGTATAGCGCTGGGAGAAATGATGATGGTCGCGGCTCATGCCTGGGACATCACCGGCGCGGCGGCAGCAGGTTGCCGGACCGCGTTCATCGCACGGCCGGGCAAAGTGCTCAATCCGACCGGAAGCCAGCCGGATCTGATCGGTGATGATCTGCAGGATTTCGCCGCGAAGCTGCTGGCCGGGCGTCAGGCTTAACGGGAGATAGCACTCGGTTTTATTGCTCCGTCTTCTTGCCGCTAAAGGCGGTGATCGGCTTTTCCGCTTCCTTGTCCAGACCGCTGGCAAAGGTCTTCAGCCCCTCGATGATGGGCATCAGCGCAGCCCATAGTTCGTCGTCGTGCAGCATCTTGTAGGCGCCGGTCACACCCGGCGCTTCGTCGTGCTTGTCGTCCGGCTGGTACCGGCCAACGGCTGCAAAGGCGGACTGGAAAGCGAACACGGTCTTGTAGAACTGCGCGGGCTCGATGCGGGACAGCGCCATGCCGAGGATCGACAGGTTCTGCATGGCGTTGAGCGAGCCTTCCTTGCTCATGCCGTCCACCAGCACCTTGAGCAGCTGTTGCTGCGAGCCGGCCAGATCATTGGCGAAGCGCAGGATGCCGCCTTGATGCAGGGTTTCCAGCAGGGTATCGAGTTCTTCGCGGGCAGTCGGCTCGGTCGGGGTCGGTTTGACGTCGTAATTCAATCGTTGGGCCATCAGAATCTCTCCGGGTGCGGGGCTTGGGCGGGCGGTTCGACGTAGTCCTCGCGATACCACTTCACCTCGACGGGCACGCCATCGTTCGGTGTGCGATGGGCGTTGCGGAAGTTGTTCGACGGCAGCGGCGGCTCGCCTTTCTCTGGCAGTACTTCCAGCTTGACCGCGGTTTCCTTGTAAGCCGGCGTGTTCACATCCGGGTCGTGATGTTCACCGGTGAGCAGGTTCAACCCGGGTTTGCCCTGGTGGATGGGCATGAACAGCGTGTTGCCGGCGACCCTGTCAGTCACCGTGGCGCGCACTTCTACCGAACCGCGCCGCGAGGTCACACGTACCCATGTGCCGTCCTCGATGCCGCGCTCGGCGGCCAGCTCCGGGCTGACTTCGACGAACCAGTTCGGCGCCTGCGACCAGATGCGTGGCCCGCGCCCGGTCTGGTTGGTGCTCTGGAACTGTTCGAGCATGCGCCCGTTGTCGAGCATGATGTCGTACTCGTCATCCGCCGCTTCGGCCGGCTCCTTCCATTCCAGCGGAAAGAGCATGGCCTTGCCGTCATCGGTGTGGAAACGCTCGGTGTACAGCAGCGGTGTGGTGCTGCCGTCGCTTTGCATCGGCCAGAACAACGATTGCCAGCCTTCCAGCCGCTCATAGCTGATGCCCTGGAACAGGGTGGCGATGCTGGCGGCCTCGTCCATGATCTGGCTCGGGTGGGTGTAGCCCCAGTCATAGCCCATGCGCTTGGCGAGGTCGGTGAGGATTTGCCAATCGGGACGGCTTTCGCCGAGCGGCGGCAGCACCTGGTAGAAGCGCTGAATGCGGCGTTCGGTGTTGGTGAAGGTGCCGTCCTTCTCCACCGAGGGAGAGGCCGGCAGCACCACGTCGGCGAACTCGGCGGTGCGGCTCATGAAGATGTCCTGCACTACCATGAAATCCAGGCTTTCGAAGCCGCTGTGCACGCTAGTGCTGTCAGCGTCGGAGAACGCGGTTTCCTCGCCGATGATGAACATCGCCTTGACCGAGCCTTCATCAGCGCCCTTGACCATGGTGAAGTTGTCGTTGCCTTTCTCCAGCGACAACCTCTCTTTCGGCACGCCCCAGGCCTTGGCCCACTTGTCGCGGTTCTTTTCCTCGGTGACCTTTTCGTAGCCGGGGTACATGTTCTTCAGGCAACCGAAGTCGCTGGCGCCCTGAACGTTGTTATGCCCGCGCATTGGATAGCCGCCGGTGCCGGGCCGGCCGTAATTGCCGGTGACGAGCAAGAGGTTCGACAGCGCCGTGCTGGTGTCCGAACCGTGGCTGTGCTGCGTGATGCCCATGGCCCAGAGCAGGCACACGCTTTTCGCCTGACCAATCAGCTCGGCCGCTTCGATCAGTTTGTCTTTCTCGATACCGGTGATCTGCGCAGCGAAGTCCATGGTGAAGGGCTCCAGCGACTGCTTGTATTCCTCGATCTGATTGACCCGGGCATCGAGGAACTCCTGGTCGGCATAGCCATGCTCGAACATATAGCGCGACAGCGCCGAGGCCCAGACCATGTCGGTGCTGGCGTTGGGGCGCAGATGAATATCAGCGCGCTCGGCCATCTCGTGCTTGCGCGGGTCGAACACCACCCACTTCTGGCCCCGGTGCTTTTTTTGCGCCTTCAGTTTGGAGGCAATCACCGGATGGTTTTCGGACAGGTTGCTGCCGACCATGACGATCAGCTCGGCCTTCTCCATATCCTCGATAGTGCCGGCATCCCCGCCATAGCCGACCGTGCGGAACAGGCCTTTGGTAGCCGGGTTCTGACAGTAGCGCGAGGAGTTGTCGACGCTGTTGGTGCCGATGATCGCGCGGGCGATCTTCTGTGTGAGGTAGGCCTCTTCGTTACTGGCCTTGCTCGATCCGATGAAGCCGATGGCGTCCGGTCCGTGGTTATCGCGGATCTGCAGCAGACGATGGGCGACCAGATCGAGCGCCTCGTCCCAGCTGGCCTCACGAAACTTGCCGTTGTCGCGGATCAGCGGGGTGGTCAGACGCTTCGGGTCGTTGACGAAATCCCAGGCGAACTTGCCCTTGATGCAGGTGGAGATGCCGTTCGCTGGCGCATCGACTACTGGTTGCACCTTGAGAATATGCCGGTCGCGCGTCCACATCTCGAACGAGCAGCCCACACCGCAATAGGTGCACACGGTTTTGGTGCGTTTGATCTCCGGCTGGCGCCAATGCATGTCCAGCTTCGAGATAGCGGTGATCGGCCGCGCGCCGATGGTTTCCTCAAGCTTCTTGACCATGTCGATCATCGGCCGCTTCACATCCTGCGGCAGCGCCGTGAAGGGGCCGGCGTCGGGCTGCATGGTCTTTTCCAGCAGCGCGTTGCATGGGCATACGGTGACGCAGTGGCCGCAGCTTACGCAGCTGGATTCGTCGATCGGCTTGCCGCCATCCCACAGCACGCGCGGATGTTCCATGTTGAAGTCGATGGACAGCGTCTCGTTGACCTCGACGTTCTGGCAGGCTTCGACACAGCGGCCGCAGAGGATGCACTGGTCGGGATCGTAGGTGTAGAAGGGGTTGGAATGATCCTTGTCGTAAGGCTTGCGCTTGAATTCGTAGCGCTGGATCGGCGGATTGATCTGCGCATAGGTGTTGTGCAACGTGCAGTCGCCGGTGTTGTGCTCGCACAGCGTGCAGTACAGCTCGTGCTTGGCCACCAGCCGATCCATGCCTTCCTCGCGCGCGGCCTTGGCCTCGGGTATCTGGCTGGTGACTTCGAGCCCGTCGTGCGCTTTCAGCGTACAGCCGCGCACCAGTTCGCCATCGACCTGAACCCAGCAGACGTCGCAGGTTTGTGGCGACCCCAGCGCGCGGTGATAACAGACGTGGGGAAGGTCGATGTCATGGCTGGCTAGAAAATCGATCAGCGGGGTGTCGGCATCGCCGTTGAGTGGCTTGCCGTCGAAATGGATCGTGCAGTTGCTCATCAGGCCTCCGTTTTTTGTTGTCGGATGGGTGCGGATGGCATCCTGGCCTGGCGCCGGCACGGCCCGGCGGCTCCTGCGAATCCCAGCGCTCTAGCGCAAAGCTAGAGCGCTGGTTCCGGAAATGATTGTTCATAGCTGACTGACCGCCCTGCGCAAACGTTCCCTTCTGAACTGTGGGGTCTCCATGGCCTTTGGCACCTGGATCGCCGCTTCGATTGAACTCATGCGCCGGTGGGCGGCCAGAAACATACAGTCACATACGGATACAGTCAGGACGCGCCTTACCGGATGGCCCAGCTTTTCCCCCGCACCGCCGACATGTGGTTACGTCTGGTATTGCTCCTTTTGTCATTGGGGCTTGTCGGGGTTTTCGTCGCGTTCGTCATCCTGTCGCGCTCGTCCTATGTCACCGACCAGGGTTTCACGGTCAACCAGCCGGTGCCTTTCAGCCATGAGCATCACGCCGGTGCGCTGCAGATCGACTGTCGCTACTGCCACGACAATGTCGAGACCAGCCCGGTGGCGGGCCTGCCGCCAACTCACACCTGCATGAGCTGTCATTCGCAGATCTGGACCGGCGCGGAAATGCTCGCACCGGTTCGCCAGAGCCTCGTTGAAGGCGAGCCGTTGCGCTGGAATCGGGTGACCGAACTGCCGGATTACGTATTTTTCCACCACGGTGTGCACGTCAACGCTGGCGTGGGTTGCGCCGAATGCCATGGGCAGGTCGACCGCATGCCGCTGATGAGCAAGGCGGAGCCGTTCACCATGAGCTGGTGTCTCGATTGTCATCAGGACCCTGCGCCACGCCTGCGCCCTCGGGACGCGGTGACCGACATGAACTGGCAATACAAGGGCGACCGCCGGGAGCTCGGCGAGGCGCTCATGCGCCAGTACCACATCGGCGACGGCAACCTGACCCATTGCTACACATGCCATAGGTAGGCCATGCAGATTCGAGACGAAACCGACCCACAGCACCCTGCGCCCCTCGACTGGACGGCGATTCGCGCGCGTCTGGAAGGCCAGCGCGGGGCAGGGTACTGGCGCAGTCTCGAACAACTGGCCGACGAACCGGCGTTTGCCGAATTCGTCGAGGCGGAGTTTCCGTCGATCGCGCCGCAGATGGACCGTCGGCGCTTCCTGCAGGTGATGGGCGCGTCCATGGCCATGGCCGGGCTCGCCGGCTGCAGTGAACCGGAAAAGGGCGTGCCTTATGTGGTGCAGCCGGAAAAGGTCATCCCCGGCGAGGCGCAGTGGTATGCCACCACGGTGACCTTTGCCGGCTACGCCCAGCCGGTCCTGGGCCGCACCCATGTGGGTCGTCCAACCAAGCTGGAGGGCAACCCCGATCACCCGCTCAGCCAGGGAGCCAGTACGGCGATCATTCAGGCGGCGATTCTCCAGCTGTACGACCCCGACCGCTCGCAGGCGCCGCGTTTCAAGGGCGTGGATACCACCTGGGACGGCTTTCAGCTCGATGCCAGCCGCTTGGCTGACCGGCTTGATCAACAGCGTGGTCGCGGGCTGCACCTGTTGTTCGGTGCCAGCAGCTCACCGACGTTGCGCCGTCAGCTAGAGGAATTGCTGCAGCGCTGGCCCGAGGCCCAGCTGTATCGACACGAACCTTTCGAGGGCGATCACTATCAGGCTGCCGAGCGCGCCTTCGGTCGTGCCGTCGAGACGCACTACCGCTTCGAGGCGGCCGAATGGGTGTTGAGTTTCGAACATGATTGGCTTGGCGCCGGGCCCCGCGAACTGCCGCATGCGCTCGGCTGGGGCGAGCGCAAGCGGCGAGCAGCGAAGGGCGACGGCGAAGCACGTTTGCTGGTCGTCGAATCAGTGCCGACGCTGACCGGGGCCAAGGCCAGCGAGCGCCAGCGAATTGAGCCGGAGACGTTGCAAGCCTGTCTGCAGGCGTTGGCAGCCGCGCTGGGTGAGGGCGAAGGGCCGGCCCAACCGCTGCCGGTCGAGCGTCAGCGCTGGATCGAGGCGGTCGCCCGCGAACTCAAAGCCCGCGCCGGACGCTGCCTGATCACTGCTGGTGAGCGCACACCGCTGGCGGTCCAGGCAGCTGTGCACCGGCTCAATCAGCGGCTGGGTAATGTCGGAAACACGCTGACCTATAGCGTGCCGGTGGTCTGGCTCGAAGCGGCGGGGCAGCGTCTGGGCGATCTGCCGCAACTGGTCGAGGCGATTCGCGGCGACCAGGTCGAAGCGCTGCTGATGCTTGAATGCAACCCCGTGGACACCGCACCGGCGGATCTGGAACTGGAAGCTGTGCTTGATCAGGTGCCGTTGCGCATCCATGCCGGGCTCTACTACGACGAGACGGCCGCCTACTGCCACTGGCATCTGCCGTTGACCCACAACCTCGACGGTTGGAACGACGCCCGCGCCGCCGATGGCAGTGTCTGTCTTGGCCAGCCGTTGGTGCGCACCTTCTACAGCAGCCGCACGCTTTCCGAGGTATTGGCGCTGTTGCAGGGGGACCTCACCCCCGATGGCCGGGCAGAGTTGCGCAAGACCTGGCAGGCGCTCGATGAGAACGCCTGGCGGCAGGCGCTGGAACTTGGCTTTATCGCTGGCACCGCGCTGCCTCCGTTGACCATCGAGGCGGCGCCCGTCACCTGGGAAGCAGAGCCCGCTCCGGTGGAAGGGCTGACACTGCGCTTTCTGCCCGACCCCAGCGTATGGGATGGACGCCTGGCAAACCTCGGCTGGCTGCAGGAGCTGCCCAAGCCGATCACCAAGCTCACCTGGGACAACGTCATCGGCGTGGCACCAAAGCTCGCCGAAGCCTATGGGCTGGCGAACGGTGACATGGTGCGCGTCACGCTAGAACGCCGCGTGGTGATTGGCCCGGTTTGGATCATGCCTGGCCACGCCGAGCACACCCTCAGCCTTTATGCCGGTTATGGCCGCACCCGCGCCGGGCGCGTGGCGGATCGTCTGGGCTATGACCTGGCGCCGCTGCGCACAGCTGTTGACCCCTGGCTGCGCCGCGGCGCCAAGCTGGAGAAGACCGGTGAGTTCATGCCATTGGCTACCACGCAGTCGCACCATATTCCGCATGGAAAGGGAGCGATCAAGAGCGAACCGCGCGATGAGGCCTATCGCAAGGTGGCGACAGAGCCGCTGTACCTCTTCGAACAAGCGAAGACGCTTTATCCACCGACGCCGCCGCAAGAGCCGGTGTGGGGCATGACCATCGACCTGGATCAGTGCATCGGATGCAACGCCTGCGTTGTCGCCTGCCAGGCGGAGAACAATATTCCCGTAGTTGGCAAAGAGCAGGTCGCCGTGGGCCGCAACATGCACTGGTTGCGGGTTGACCACTATTACAAGGGCGACCCTGACGAGCCCGAGTCGTCGGCGTTCCAGCCGGTGCCCTGCATGCAGTGCGAACAGGCGCCGTGCGAGGTCGGGTGCCCGGTCAACGCCACGGTGCACGGGCCGGACGGTCTCAATGAGCAGATCTACAACCGCTGCATCGGCACCCGCACGTGCGCGTCCTACTGCCCGTACAAGGTGCGACGCTTCAACTGGTTTGACTGGACAGGCGACGATGAGCCCTCGATCCAGCATCAGCGCAACCCCAACGTCACGGTGCGCTCGCGCGGCGTGATGGAAAAGTGCACCTATTGCGTCCAGCGCATCAGTGAGGCGCGCATCGCTGCCCGTATCGAGAATCGCCCGGTGGCCGATGGCGAGGTGCAGACCGCTTGCCAGCAGAGCTGCCCGACCCAGGCCATCGTGTTCGGTGATCTGTCTGATCCCGGCGCGCGCGTCCTCGAGGGGCGCGATACCCAGCGTCACTACGCGCTGCTGGAAGAACTCGGCACGCGACCGAAGACGACTTATCTGGGTGTGGTCGATCTGCCCAAGGTTGTCGAGGACGAGTCGTGAGCGGCGCTGGTGTGGGTTGCGGGTACACAGGTGCCGATACGCCGCACTTCCTGCCCGGGCAGATGCCGCTCGGTGAAGTTTCGGACCGGGTGCTGACCGTCCCGGTCGACTTTGCTCGTTATCGCCGCGCCTGGTGGGCGCTGTTCATCTTCAGCTGCCTGCTGCTGGGGCTGTTCATCGCCTCGGCGGTCGTGGTGGTCTGGAAGGGTGTCGGCGTGTTCGGCAACAACGACCCGGTGTTTTGGGGATTTCCCATCCTCAACTACATGTGGTGGCTGGGCATCGGTCATGCCGGAACCTTCATTTCGGCGATGTTGCTGCTGCTCAACCGGCCGTGGCGCAACTCGCTCAACCGCATGGCCGAGCTGATGACGCTGATGGCGGTGGTGTGCGCCGGTATTTACCCGATCCTGCACCTAGGACGGCCCTGGCTGTTCTACTGGAGCGCCCCATACCCGAACACCATGGAGCTGTGGCCGCAGTTCAAGAGCCCGACGTCGTGGGACTTCTTTGCCGTGCTTGGCTATCTGTTCGTGTCGTTGATGTTCATCTACATCGGCGCGATACCGGATTTCGCCTCGGCCCGCGATCACGCCCGCAAACGGCGCTACAAGATTTTCTACGGTCTGCTGGCACTCGGCTGGCGCGGTGCTTCTTCGCACTGGGCGCACTGGCGGCGGGCCTATCGTTTCATTGCGCTGCTGGCGATTCCGCTGGTGTTTGCGGTGTCCAGCGGCTACTCGTTCCTGCTCGATCTGTCACCGGAAACCGGCTGGCACTCGACGGTGTTTCCTCCGTATTTCGTCGCTGGCGCAATATTCTCCGGCTTTGCCCTGGTGATCATCATTGCGCTGGGGCTGCGCCGTTTCTTCGGCTGGCAGTTGCTGATCACGGTCAGGCATCTGGACGTGCTCGGCGTGTTGCTGCTCGCCAGCGGCTGGATGACTGCTTACGGCTATTTTGCCGACACTTTCATCGCCTTCTATTCGGGCAAGGAACACGAGATCACCATGGCCATGGCGCGTCTGACCGGGCCGATGGCCTGGAGCTGGTGGACGGCGATCTTCTTCAATCTAGTCTGCCTGCAAGCGCTCTGGTGGCCGCAAGTGCGGCGCAATGGCAAGGCGTTGCTGGCGATAGCGGTCGGCGTGCTGATCGGCATGTGGTGCGAGCGCTGGATGCTGATCATCGTGCCGGCCACCCGTGATTACCTCACGGCCACCTGGCAGGGCTACAGCCCGACGTTCTGGGACTGGTCCTTGTTCATCGGTACCTTCGGGCTGTTCCTTGTGCCGTTCAGTTTGTTCATGCGGCTGCTGCCGATGGTCTCCACCTTTGAAGTCAAAGAGGCGCTGCACCGGTATCGGGGAGAGGCCGATGACTGAGCGCTGCTACGGATTTCTGGCTGACTTCACCCAGCCCGAGCCGCTGATCGAGGCGGCCCGCGCCGCGCGCGAGGCGGGCTACACGCGGATGGAGGCGTACAGCCCGTTCATGCTGCCGGAGCTGGAGCCGGTGCTCGGCCAGCGCAACAATCGCGCCTACTGGGCCGGAATCCTCGGTGCGCTGATCGGCGGCGGGCTGGGATTGGGCATGCAGATATACGCCAATCTCAGTTACCCACTGGATATCGGCGGCCGGCCGCTGATCGCTTTGCAGGGCTTCGCCGTCATCACCTTTCTACTGACCATCACCGGCGGCGCGCTGGGTGCGCTGTTCGGTCTGCTGTTTCTTTGCCGGTTGCCGCTGCTGCACCACCCGCTGTTCGAAATGGAAGCCTTCAAACGCGCCACGGACGATCGCTTCCTGCTCTGTATTCGGGCGGACGATCCGCTGTTCAGCGAGACCGAGACAGCGCTATGGCTGGCGGAACGGGCGGTGTCGGTCAGCAAGGTGCCTGCCTGATGCCTTGGCTTTTCGTTTTCATCCTGTTGCTCAGCGGCTGCGATCAGATGGCGCAGCAGCCACGTGCCGACGCGCAGGAGGCCTCCCTGTTCTTCCCGGACGGCAAGGTGAACCAGGCGCCGCCGGTAGGCACGGTGGCGCGCGGCGAGTTGGCATGGGGGGCGGTCCTGGCCGAGCGTCCGCCGCTGACTGAAGCGCTGCTGGCGCGTGGTGAGGAGCGCTATCGCATCAATTGCGTGCCTTGTCATGGATTGGCCGGTGATGGCCTGGGCGCGGTGGTCGAGCGGGGCTTTCCGCAACCGCCAGACTTCGCCGAGCCGCGTCTGATTCAGGCCGCGGATCGCCACTTTCTCCGGGTAATCGCCGAAGGTTATGGGGTGATGTACAGCCATGCCGCGCGCGTGAAACCGGCTGATCGTTGGGCCATCGTTGCGCATATACGCGCCTTGCAGTTGGCGCGGGCGGCCAAGGTCGGGACGCTGCCGGAGCCGGATCGCCGCGCGCTGGAGGCATTGCCATGAGCGCGGTGAGTTTCAAGGGCGCCAAGGGTGCACGCAGCATTGCCTGGGTGGCGTTGACCATCGGCGTGGTTGGGCTCGGCATCGGCCTGCTGCTGGCGCCGCGCGACACCCTGGCCGCCTGTGTGGCCAGCCTGCTGGGGCTTGCCGGGATTCCGCTGGGCGCATTGGCTTTGGGGCTTGCACTGGCGCCGGTCAGCGGCAGCGTTCGCGATCAGCTATGGCCCTGGACGCTGGTTGCCAGCCGGGCCATGCCGGGGTTGGCAATACTGGTACTGCCCGGGCTGCTGGGCGCCGGGTTTATCTACGAGTGGATGCACCAGTACAACGATGGCTTCCGCGGATTGTGGCTCTGGTGGCCCAGTTTCGTCGTGCGCGGTTTGCTCTATGTCGTCCTGTGGTGGGCGCTGGCGCGCTGGCTGCTACCGACCACGCTGCACAACCCGGCGGGCGCCGGTCTGGGCCTGATCGCGGTGGTGCTGAGCGTGTCGCTGGCGGCCTTCGACTGGGCTCAATCGATGGCGCCGCACTTCGCGTCCAGCATATTCGGGCTGTTATGGCTGGGTCGGCTGATGCTGTCCGGGATCGCTACCTGCATTCTGCTCAGCCTGTTCGCCGGCACCTCCCGCACGGGTGTGTTGCGCGGCTTGCTGTCGGCTGCGGCGTTAGCCTGGATCTATCTGCACTTCATGCAGTATCTGATTGTCTGGTACGGCAACCTGCCCGAAGAGGTTCGCTGGTACGAGATCCGCGCCCGCGAATGGCCATTGTTGACCTGGTTGGTGGCGCTGCAGAGCCTGGTATTCGTCGCGACCTGGTGGCCGTTTTCAGCGCGCCGGGTGCCACTGGCGGTGCTCGCCGGTGGCACGCTGCTGCTGGGGCTGGCCGAAGGCGCCTGGCTGAGTCTGGCGAGCCTGTCTGGTTTAAATGCGCTGGCGAGCGGCTTGGCGATGTTGGCCGCTGCCGCCGCTGGTGGCGGACTGATCGCGCTGCTGGTTCTACCGAGGAGGTCCGCATGAGCGTTCCGGTCGACCCGCGCTCGAAAGACGATGGCTTCGAACACCACGACGCCAATGTCAAAGGCCTGTTGGCGGTTGGCTTCGGCTTGCTGGCTACGCTGGCAGTGTCACTTACTGCCGTTGCTGTGCTGATTAGCTACTACGAGTCGACGCCCGAGCCCGCGGTGACGGCCCTCGAGCGCGACAGAATTATCCCGCCTGCGCCGCGTCTGGAAACCAGTAGCCGTGGCAACGGCCAGCAGGTGATCCGCGAGGCCGAGCAGCGCCTGAACCGCTATGCCTGGATCGACCGCGAGGCTGGCGTTGCGCGTATCCCAATCCAGCGAGCACGCATCCTGTTGCTAGAGCGCGGCTGGCCGGTTCCGGTGGAGGTCGGTGGCGGGCGGGACGTACGCCTGCAACAGACCAAACAGAGGGCGCAACCCTGATGAGCCGTCTGTTGCTGATCCTCGCCGCTGCCTTGTCCTTGGTGCTGACATTCTCTGCGCGAGCCGCCGAGCCATTTGATCCCTTCGCTGCCGCCGGCATCGACCCGCAGCCCGGTGCACAGGTGCCACTGGATACGCGCTTCACCGATGACAGCGGCAAGTCGGTCACACTTGCCGAATTGCTCGATGGTCGGCCCGCGGTGCTGGTGCCTGTGTATTTCCGCTGCCCCAACGTGTGCGGGTCGCAACTGGCGAGCCTGTTCAACCTGCTCGGCGCGGTGCCCTTCGAACTGGGCAAGGATTACGTGGTGATCGCCTATAGCTTCAACCCGCACGAGACACCAGCCGATGCCCGCGCTGAACGCGACAAGCTGGAACGGCGGTGGCCAGAGTTGGCGGGTTCGCAATCGGTTCATCTGCTCACCGGACCGGAGTCGGCCAGCCGCCGTGTCAGCGACGCGCTGGGCTTTCATTACCGCTGGGATGCGGAAATTCAGGAATACGCGCACGCCTCGGCGGTCGCCACGCTGAGCCCGTCCGGCAAGCTGGTGCAGTGGCTGTATGGGCTCGGCTATCAGCCCAACGATCTGCGGCTGGCCCTGACTGATGCTGGCGAAGGACGGGTCGGCGATTTCAGTGATCAGTTACTGCTGCTCTGTTACCACTACAACCCGCGCACCGGCGGGTACGACAACTGGGTCATCGGTGCGCTGCAGGTGGGCGGCACCGGCACGGCGGTGGCGTTGCTCGGTTTTATCGGGCTGTCGCTGTGGCGCGAGCGACGCAAGCGGGAGGCCGGCGATGGACAATGATTTTCTGCGCCTGTGGCCGCAAACCGCTTCAGATTATGCGAACAGCATCGACTGGCTAATCTGGTCGTTCACCGGAATGATGACGATCTTCGTCGTGCCGGTGTTCGTGCTCACGATTCTGTTCGCAATACGCTACCGCAAGGGCACCAAGGTCCGACGCGACCATCGCCCGCGCGGCAGCATGAAGGTCGAAATGACCTGGATCGTGCTGCCCTTCATCGGCTCGATGATCATCTATCTGGTCTCGGCGAAGCTGTATTACGAAGTGCGCACGCCGCCGGTGGATGCCATGGAGATCCAGGTGGTGGCCAAGCAATGGATGTGGAAATTCCAGCATCCCGGTGGTCAACGCGAGATCAATACCTTGCACGTGCCGGTTGGGCGCCCGGTACGGCTGAACATGATCTCCCAGGACGTGATTCACAGCCTGTATTTTCCGGCCCTGCGCATCAAGCAGGATCTGTTGCCGGGGCGTTATACCGAGCTCTGGTTCAACGCCACCGAAACCGGTCGCTACGAGGTGTTCTGTGCCGAGTACTGCGGCACCGATCATTCGAAGATGCTTGCCACGCTGATTGTGCAACCGCCACAGGAGTACGCGCGCTGGCTGTCACAGGCCGGTGCCAGCGAATCCCTGGCCGAGCAGGGTGAGGTGCTGTTTCGCCAGTTCGGTTGCAGCGGTTGCCATGGCCCGGCCGCCGTGGCCAAAGCGCCGAAGCTGGAGGGGCTCTATGGGCGCCGGGTGGCGCTGGAAGACGGCAGTTCTGTCGTGGCCGATCAGGCCTATATCCGCGACAGCATCCTGCTGCCGCACAAGCAGATTGTGGCTGGCTACGAATCGATCATGCCGAGCTTCGCCAACGTGATCGATGAGGAGGGCGTGCTGCGCCTGACGGCTTATATCCAGTCGCTTGGCAAGGTAGGCCACGCCCCCGGCACGATTGATGAGCGCGGGCAGGGCGAGCCGCATGCCGACAGCCCCCGCAGCCCAACGCCAGAGGAGCCAATACCTTGATCCAGAAGAACCCGGTCGCCGACCGAGCGCCCAGTTACCTCGCCGACGAGCATGGGCTACGGACCTGGCTGCTGACTACGGACCACAAGCGTATCGCGATCCTCTACCTGATCGGCGTCACGGCCTTCTTCTTCCTGGGCAGCCTTGCTGCCGCTCTGGTTCGCATCGAACTGGTCACCCCTGATGGTGATTTGTTGAGCCCGGACGGCTACAACCGGACCTTCACCCTGCACGGTGTGGTCATGGTGTGGTTCTTCCTGATTCCATCTATTCCGGCGGTGTTTGGCAATTTCCTTATCCCGATCATGATCGGCGCCAAGGAGATGGCTTTTCCCAAGCTGAACCTGTTCAGTTGGTACCTGTTGGTGGGTGGCGGCCTCTTTACGCTGTACTCGCTCCTGGCCGGAGGCGTGGATACCGGCTGGACTTTCTATACGCCGCTGTCGACGATGTTCAGCAATGGCCATGTGGTGGCGGTGATTCTTGGGGTGTTCATCGTCGGCTTCTCGTCGATCCTGACCGGGCTGAACATCATCGTCACGATTCATACGCTGCGGGCGCCGGGCATGACCTGGTTCCGAATGCCGCTGTTCTGTTGGTCGCTGTATGCCACCTCGGTAATTCTGGTCCTGGCTACCCCGGTGCTGGCTATCACGCTGCTGCTGGTGGCGGCGGAGTACCTGTTCGGCATTGGCGTGTTCGACCCCAACCTGGGGGGCGACCCGCTGCTGTTTCAGCACCTGTTCTGGTTCTACAGCCATCCTGCGGTTTACATCATGATCTTGCCGGCGATGGGCGTGATGAGTGAGCTGATCACCGCAGCGGCGCACAAGCGTATTTTTGGCTATTCGTTCGTGGCTTATTCCAGCCTGGCCATCGCGGTGATCGGCTTCATGGTCTGGGGCCATCACATGTTCGTGGCGGGGCAGTCGATGTACGCCAGCATGGTCTTCTCGCTGCTCAGCTTTCTGGTGGCAATCCCTTCAGCGATCAAGGTCTATAACTGGACCGCCACGCTCTACAAAAGCAACCTGACCATCGATGCGCACTTTCTCTATGCGCTGACCTTTATCGGCCTGTTCGTCATTGGCGGGGTAACCGGGCTGTTCCTCGCGCTGCTGGCCGCGGATGTGCACGTGCACGACACCTATTTCGTGGTAGCGCATTTCCACTACATCATGGTCGGCGCGGCGGTGGCCGGGTTCTTTGGCGCGCTGCACTTCTGGTGGCCGAAGATGACCGGGCGAATGTACTCGCAGCTGTGGGGCAAGATCGCGGCGGTGATGATCTTCTGCGGTTTCAACCTGACATTTTTCCCACAGTTTCTGCTCGGCTATCTGGGCATGCCTCGGCGCTACCACAGCTACCCGGAAGACTTTCAATTCCTCCATGTGTTGTCGTCCGCTGGCGCTGGGGTACTGGCGGTGGGTTACATCATGCCGTTCTGCTATCTGCTCTGGTCGTTGCGTTACGGCCCGTTGGCTGATGACGACCCATGGGATGCGGCGGGGCTGGAATGGCGCACCTCGTCGCCACCGCCGCAGTACAACTTTGTCGAGACGCCGATCGTCGACTTCGAGGCCTACGATTACCCTCCCGAGGCGACCCATGGCCGACCGTGACGGGTACCTGACCGAGCCCTACCAGACCGCAGCCCAGCAGCGAGAAGCGAGTTTTCTGGGCATGTGGTTGTTTCTCGCCACGGAAATCATGATGTTCGGCGTGCTGTTGCTGGTCATCTACTACTACCGCCTGCAGCACCCCGAGGCAGTGGGCGAGGCGGTGCAGTACCTGCATTCGATTCTGGCGGGATTCAACAGCGCGCTGTTGCTCACCGGTAGCCTGTGCATGAGCCTGATGGTGCAGGCTTCGCGCTTGGGTAACTACCGTCGGGTGCAACAGTGGCTCTTGCTCAGCGCCTTCTTCGGCCTGGCGTTCCTGGGGGTGAAATTCTTTGAGTACGGCTGGGAATACCACGAAGGGCTGTTGCCCGGCATAGGCCCCGAGTCGCCGCTGGAGAATCCCGCCGCGCGGCTGTTCATGAACATCTATTTCTTCGCTACCGCGCTGCATGCGGTGCACCTGACCATTGCGGTGGTGATCGTGCTGGGCATGGTGGGGCGCATTCACTTCGCCCATATGAAACTGCCGGAGCGGGCGATCACACTGGAAATGGTCGGCCTGTACTGGCATCTGGTCGATGTGATCTGGATCTTCTTGTATCCCTCGCTTTATCTGGTCGGGAGGGCTGCATGAAGGCAGGCAAGCTGGTGCTGATCTATGTCGGGCTGCTGGCGCTACTGGCCATCAGCGTCACAATAGCCATTCAGTTCCCACAGTGGGCGATGCTCGCGCTGGTCTGTGCAGCCGGGCAGGCCATGCTGGTGCTGTTCGGGCTGGCCCAGCTCGGTACCCATTCGCCGCTGGTGCGCTTTTTCGCACTGGGCGCGGGGTTCTGGCTGGTGTTCCTGTTCGCCCTTTCAATAGCTGATCTGCTGACGCGCGGTAGCTAGCTGCTCGCTGGGTGGTCTGCGTTGGCATTACTGAAAATCCCGGCTGCGCACATCGAGGCCGGTGAGCATTGGGGTGAGATCACTGAGACGCCCGGCGATGACGTGGCGTACACCATTTGCCGATTCCAGATGCCCATCGATTCGAAGCATTTGCGACTGTATCAACACCCGCCGTTGCCGCTCGGCCAGGTCGTGCCAGACCACCACGTTGATCATGCCGAACTCGTCTTCCAGAGTGACGAAGATGACCCCGCTGGCGGTCTGTGGGCGCTGGCGCCCGATGACCAGCCCGGCGACGCTGACCAGGCGACCATGTTCCACTTCAGACAACTCTCGCGAACTGCGGCAGCGCCGGCTGCGGAGTTGCTCACGCAACAAGGCCAGCGGATGAGGGCCAAGCGTGGTGCCAAGGGTGGCGTAATCGGTCATCAGCTCTTCCCCGACAGAGGGTACCGGCAGTGGCACTGGCGCTTCCTCTTTCGAGACCTGTTCAGCGAACAGCGGCAGTTGAGGCTCGAAGCCGGCCACGGCCCAGCGAGCCTGATGTCGATGCCCGACAAGTCCTTTAAGCGCTCCGGCGTCGGCCAGCTGTTCCCGCGCACGGGCATCCAATCGGGCTCGCAAGCAAAGGTCATCGATACCGGCGAAGGCTTGCTGCTCACGAGCCGTTTCGATGCGCTTCGCATCCTCCTGACGAAAGCCGCGTACCAGGCGTAGCCCCAGACGGATTGCTGGTTGATTGGTCTCGGTCGGCTCGAGGCTGCAATCCCAGCCGCTGTAGTGCACATCCAACGCCCGGATTTCGAGGCCGTGACGGCGGGCGTCCTGGAGAATCTGATCGGGGTTGTAAAAGCCCATCGGCCAGCTGTTGATCAAGGCACAGGCGAAGGCGGCTGGCTCATGACATTTCAGCCAGCAGCTGGCATAGGTGAGCAGGGCAAAGCTGGCCGCATGCGACTCGGGAAAGCCGTAACTGCTGAAACCTTTGATCTGTTCGAAGATCCGTGCAACGAATTCTGCGCTGTAGCCACGGGCGAGCATACGTTCGCTCAATCTCACGCGGTGCGGCTCGAGACTGCCGTGCCGCTTCCAGGCGGCCATGGCGCGGCGCAGCCTGTCGGCTTCATCGGCGGTGTATTGGGCGGCGACGATGGCCAGCTCCATCACCTGTTCCTGAAACAGGGGTACGCCAAGGGTGCGCTCGAACACCGGCTTCAGCTCTTCGGACGGATACTCCACCGGCTCTTCTTTATTGCGCCGACGCAGGTAGGGGTGAACCATATCGCCCTGAATCGGCCCGGGCCGCACAATGGCCACCTGAATCACCAGATCGTAGAAAGTTCTGGGACGAAGCCGCGGCAGCATGGCCATTTGTGCGCGCGATTCGATCTGGAAAACGCCCACCGTGTCGGCGCGGCTGATCATTTCGTAGGTCGGTCGATCTTCCTTGGGCAGTGTGGCAATGGTCCACTGCGTGCCGCGATAGCGAGCTATCAGATCGAAACAACGGCGCAGCGCACTGAGCATGCCGAGCGCGAGCACATCGACTTTGAGCAGGCCGACCACGTCGAGATCGTCCTTGTCCCACTGGATCACGGTACGGTCGGCCATGCTGGCATTTTCGACCGGCACCAGGGTATCCAACGGATACTCGGAAATGACGAAGCCGCCCGGATGCTGTGAAAGGTGACGAGGAAAGCCGATCAATTCACTGGTCAGCACTAGGACCCGACGCAACACTGGACTGCTGGGATCGAAGCCGGCTTCCTGTAACCGGGCGTCATCGGGTATGTGCTCACTCCAGCGTCCACAGCATTCAGCCAGAGCATTGATCTGATCAGGCGGCAGACCAAGCGCCTTGGCAACGTCACGCATTGCGCCAGTGGCGCGGTAGGAACTGGCCACCGCAGTCAGAGCGGCGCGATTGCGGCCGTAGCGGCGAAACACATACTGGATCACTTCCTCACGGCGCTCGTGCTCGAAGTCCACGTCGATGTCCGGTGGCTCATTGCGTTCGCGCGAGAGGAAACGCTCGAACAGAAGCCGGCTATGCGTGGGGTCGAGTTCGGTGATACCCAGTACGAAGCACACCGTCGAGTTGGCTGCCGAACCGCGACCCTGGCAAAGAATGTGACGTTCGCGGGCGAAGCGGACGATGTCGTGGACGGTGAGAAAGTAACTCTCGTAGTGCAGCTCGGTGATCAGCTGCAATTCATGTTCGACCAGCGCACGTGATTTATCCGTCACGCCTGCCGGCCATCGCCATCTCATGCCGTCTTCGACCAGTTTGCGCAGCCATGAACTGGCATCGTGACCGCTGGGCACCAGCTCGTGTGGGTACTGATACCTGAGCTCGTTGAGGCTGAACTGACAACGCTCGGCGATACGCAGTGTCTCTGCAAGCAACTCTGGCGGATAGAGCTGGGCGAGTTCGTCGCGCCGGCGCAGGTGGCGCTCGCCGTTGGGAAACAGATAGCGCCCGGCCTCGGCTACTGGCAGGTGTTGGCGAATCGCAGTCATGCAATCCTGCAGGGCACGACGGCCACGGGCATGCATATGCACATCGCCACAGGCCACCACGGGTATGCCCACGCGCCTGGCCATTGCCTGCAAATGCTGCCGGTGTGTTGCATCGTCAGGTCCGCGATGCAGTTCGATACCCAACCAGAGGCGTCCCGCAAAGCGCTCGAGCAGCCAGAGACCTTCGGCGTCAGCATCGGGTTGCCGGGTAAGCCAGATGGCCAACAGTCCATTCAAGGGCTCGTTCAGGTCATCGCCCAGCAGCTGGTATTGACCTTTCTCGGCGCGACGTCTGGCGCAGGTAATGAGCCGGCACAAGCGCTGATACCCAATCAGGTTTTCGACCAGCAGGAGCAGCTTCGGGCCGTTTTCGATCTGCATCTCACTGCCGACAATCAGCGGCAGGCCTGTTTCCTTTGACGCCTGCCAGGCACGGACGATGCCCGCTAGCGTGCATTCGTCAGTAATCGCCAGGGCCCGATAGCCTTGGAGTGCGGCGCGTTCGAACAACTCTTTGGCGCTGGAGGCGCCCCGTTGAAAGCTGAAGTTCGAGAGACAATGCAGCTCCGCGTAATCGGGTGTCATGCGAACCAACCGTGCAGCATCAGCGGCCCTCCCGTGACTGAGCGAAAGGCCCAGCCGCGTTGGCCCGCTCGGGTTTCCACCAGATAGTAGTCGCGGCGCACGTCGCCTCCATCCCACCAACCCGATTCGATACGCTCAGGGCCCGATAGGATGCGCAACGAAGCTTCGTGGAGCTGTTTCGACTCGGCCAGCAACCAGCCGGGGCGGGGTGCTGCGGCCGATGGCGTTTCCAGGTGGGTCGCAGACTCTGGTCGCCAAGCGCATTCGGGGCGATGGTCGGCACGAGCAGCAAGCCCCTGTACGGCGTCGTCGCCCAATCGGGCTCGCAACCGCTCGCGCAACTGTTCCCATGACAACGACTGCTGCGGTCGCTCTTCGAAGAGCTCGCGATGTTCGGGCACAAAGGTCGGCAACTGGTCTGCAATCAACCGTATTGCCAGCACCGGGGCTGGGAGTTGCAGATGCTCCAGGCGACCGCGGGTCAGCTCGAACAGCATGGCCGGGTCGCGCTCCGCGCCGAGCAGACCGACCGGTAACAGGCTTTCGGGCAGGCTGCGGTGCTCCAGGTGCAAGGTGAAGCGTTGCACCCCGCTGTCGCGGCCTGCCAAATAGGCGGCGAGATCGGCGGTCAGGCGGCGCAGCGGGAACAGCAGCGCCTGATGCGACTCGACTTCGAAGTTCAGCTCGATTCGCGCATCGAAGCGGTCAGGCGGACGATAGAAACTCAGCCCCAGCGGGCGGTGCTCCAGCAGGGTGTCGAGGTGTCTCAGCGCCTCTGCCGGAAAACGCTTCGCCAGTCCGTTTCGAGGCAGTGCCAGCAGTTGCTTGAAGGTGCGCAGACCCATTCGCGCCAGAGCATTCGAGACATCACGTGGCAAACCGAGGCGATCTACAGGCAGGTCAGCCAGTACCTGATGCAGCTCAGGTGTATCAGTCACCGCCAAGCCGTCGTGCACGTTGGCCAGTACCCGCGCGGCGGCGGGATTGGGTGCCAGTGTGATGCGATGTCCAAAGCCCAGCGCGCTCAGCTCTGTGCGCAGTCGTGTTTCCAGACGAGGCCAGGGGCCGAACAGGCCGAGACTGGACTGCACTTCCATGAGCAGGCAGCGCGGGTAGTGCAGGCTGACCTGTGAACTGAAGCCGTAGGCCCAGGCGGCGAGGAATTGCTGCCAACGTTCGATCGAAGCCAGGTCATATTCGGCTGTCTCGAATTCCCGGGTCAGCGCCTGGGCGGCTATCAATGATTGCCCTGTTTTTAGCCCCAGTGATCGTGCCGCTGGGTTGACTGCTTGTAGCACGCGGCGCTGTGGCGTACCGCTCAGTAGTGCCAGTGGCGCATCAGCATCGGTACGGCTACGCAGCACACCGTCCATGGCCAGTTGCGGTAGCAGAATGCAGGCCCAGAGCATCTTCACTGCCATCCCACGGCAGAAATCGGCTGGACGGGCGCCAGTCCGCCGCGGCACTTGAGTACACGCACTTGAGACGGCTGAGCCTCGACTGCCAAGCGCAGTGCCGCTGGAGAAGGATTCACGGCTTCGTGCAAAGAGCGGTAGGCGAAGGCCAGCGTCTGTCCGGTTTCGGCGGCCACCTGCAGGCGACGCAAGGCGCGATCATCCGCTTTCTGCGGCCAGCACAACACAGCACCACAACTCCCTGAACGCAGACACTGTTCCGCTGCCCACAATGCATCACGTCCTTGCGCTTGAACGAGGCTGAGTTGGCGCAGATCGACGCCGGCAGCGAGCCAGGCATGAGGGAAGGGCAGATGAGGCGGGGCGATCAGTACCACCCGTTCGCCAGCAGCGGTCAGGCGTGCCAGGGTGGGCCAGAGCAGCCGTAACTCGCCAATCCCTGTGGTAGCGATCAGCAGCTCGCTCAGTGCTGCATCCGGCCAGCCACCGCCGGGCAGAGCGGCGTCGAGTGTGGGATGTCCGGTTGGCTGGTTACTGGTCGAGACGACGCTGGGCTGGCCGCGCCATAGGCGGCGTGCATCGAGCAACCGATCAAGGGAGACAACGGAGGACATGATGAACCGCAAACCCAGAATACTGTATATGGATACAGTATTCTGCTTTGCCTGAGTGCGGGTCAAGTCGATGTGATGAACGTCATCGACTGAGGGGGTATGCGCTAGCTCACACCAGAACGTTCAGGGCTCCTATCACGCTGAGGGCAGCGCCCATCGGCAGTGCCATGCGCTCACGCCAGGCGAGCATCAGGCCTACCAGCAGCCCGGCGCACATCAACTGGCCCAGACAAACGATCAGACCTATTGACACTCCCAGTGCTGTGACATCAAGCATGACGATGGCGATCAGCAGTCCGCCTGCCAGCAGGCGCAGCCCTCGCTGCAGAAGAGGGCTCGGTGCGCGATTGAACAGTTGCCGATGATGACGGGGCATCGCCAGGCACAGTGCAAGCATGCCCACGTAAGCCAACGCAAAAGCGAGTAGCGTCATGGTGAAACCTCCTGCATGCGCCTCTCTCGTGCCGGTCGCGCCTCGGGGCGGGCAACAGCCCGCCAGGCACACACCAACCCAACGGTCAGCAATACCAGGTCGATGCCGAAGAGCGTCATATCACCTCGGGTCAGGCTCGCAACAAGGTTGCCTTGCGGAGCCACGATACCGTTCAGCGCAGGCAGGCCAAGGGCGAGAATCGCCAGTACCGCAAACAATTGACGGGTGGCCCGTGCGGGTTGGCAAGGCCTGATGCATGCGAAGGCTGCCACTGCCAGCCAGCTCAAGGCGAAGCACCAGCCTTCGACTGTCGCCCGGTCAGGCAGGGTGTCCGGCAACAGACGGTTGGCCCAGAGGAGTGTGAGCGAAGCGATCGGAAATCCGAAAAAAACCGCTCCGTTGAGTGCGCGAACCACCTTCAGCCCTTTGATCTGCCGAGCTTCACGCTTGCGCAACCAGACTGCTGAACCGGCAATCAGCATTGCGCAGCCGGCTAGTCCCATCAGTCCGTAGAACAGTCGAACGATCTGCCCGCCGAATTGCGCCATGTGCAAACCGCCCATCCACATATAGGCCTCGTAGCTGGTGGGTGCCTGCTGCTGGTGGAGCATTTCGCCAGTGGTGGCGTCGTAATTTAGGGTGTCCTGCGGTGAACCGATACGTGAAGGGTCAAGCCGACGAATGCTGACCACTGCCGAGGCGTCGAACGGGTGCTCGACGATCAACCAACCTGGCTCGCCGCCGTTCCAGCGCTGACGGGCATCGCTGATCAGACGATCCAGGGAAGTCAGCTCACCTGCGGGTTTGTCCATCTCGTTGCGGTGATAGCCGCCCTGGACCTCCTCAAAAAAGGCCAGCGGATCTCCGTCATAGGCCACCATCGCGCCGGCCGGCATGTAGGTCGCGACAAAAATGGCGACGCCTGTGTAAGCCAGTACCAGATGGAAGGGCAGGCCGATTACCCCGAACAGGTTGTGTGCATCGAGCCAGGCACGTTGGCCGTTGGCCTGCGGCCTGAGGGTGAAGAAGTCCTTGAAAATCCGCCTGTGAACGATGATTCCGGACACCAACGCGACCAGCATGAACATGCCGGCAAGGCCGACGATGTACATGCCGATCGTGCCCGCCTGCAGGTTGTAGTGCAGGGTGAAGAAGAACTCACCGCCCAGCGTGTCCGGCATGGGCTTTCCGGTAGCGGGATCGAAAGCTGCACGGCCGCGTTCGCCCGTACCGTCTTTCTCCCAGCCCAGCTTCCAGTAAGGTTCGCGTTCGGTAGGGCCGTGCAGCCAGTAGGCATGCAGAGGCCCTTCTACATTGGCATTCAACCACTGCCGGACGTTGTCAGCATCGATGGTGCTGGTTGCAGGTACGTGCAACGCGGGCCGCATCCAGCGTTCGATTTCCTTGTCGAAGCAGGCCAGCGTACCGGCGAACAGAATGACGAACAGCAACCAGCTTGGCAGAAGCCCGCCCCAGGTGTGCAGCCCGGCCATCGATTGACGTAAGGTCACGGTCGGCTTCTCCATTCAACAGGCAGATAAGCGGCCAGACAGAGCAGTACTGTCAGCGCTCCCAGCCAAAGCCAGGCCCGCAAGGCGCTGCGGGCCGCAAAGGTGTAAATGACGGCGGCTACCCAGACGGCAAAACACAGCAAGCTGGCTGTGACCACTCGATCCGCTCGCGCCAACGGCAGATAGACGGATAGAAAGGCGGTAGAGCCGAAAGCCAGCGCATAGCCGCCGAACAGGGCGGCCGTGATGCGGCCGGCCAGGTCCAGTGAGAGGAGGGGGTGGTAACGCTTCATGACAGAGACGATCCGCGGATGGTAGGCACTCATGTTAATGCGAATCTGTTTGATTTGTAATAAGCAAGAGCTCTGGTTGCTCACGCAGCGATCCAGCTGAAGCACTGAAGCCAATCAACAGCGGCCAGCGACCGTCGCTTGTGCTAGCAAAATCAGTCGATTAGGATTCGCGCCGGGTGAACGGTGCAAGGCGATTATTCGGTCCGCCGTCCCAATCTATTAAAGCGAGGAAGCCCGGCCCGAAAGCGACCGGGCTTCTTTGTTTTCCGGCCTTGATTTTGCGCCGAAGCGCTCGTCGGCCAGGCCATTGCTTACTTAAAAGAGGTATGCTATGCGTGAACGTTTGTTGGCCGCGGAAAAGGTAAAGGCCATCGAATGGGAGGGCGGACAGTTGCGTTTGCTCGACCAGCGCAAGCTGCCCCTGGAGGAGCTCTGGCATACCTGTGATTCTGCTGCAGCGGTGGCCGCGGCGATCCGTGAAATGGTCGTGCGCGGCGCGCCAGCCATCGGTATCAGCGCCGCCTACGGACTGGTCATGGGACTAAGGGCCCGGCTCGCCGAAGGTGAGGACTGGCGTGCGGCACTTGAATCCGACTTTGAGCTGCTGGCGGCCACGCGTCCAACCGCCGTCAATTTGTCTTGGGCGCTGAACCAGATGCGCGAACGCCTTGACCGTCTGAAGCCCGGCGAAGATCCGCTGACCGCTGCCGAGGCTCAGGCGGCGTCCATCCATGCCAGTGATCGCGAAGCCAATCTGACCATGGCGCAATTCGGCGTCGACCTTATTCGCAAGCATCAGGGCAACTCGCAAAACATTCTGACTCACTGCAACACCGGGGCATTGGCTACCGGAGGGTTCGGCACTGCGCTCGGCGTTATCCGCGCGGCACACCTGGAAGGGCTGGTCGAGTGTGTCTATGTCGACGAAACCCGTCCGTGGCTGCAGGGTTCCAGGCTGACCGCCTGGGAGTTGGCCGGCGAGGGCGTGCCGGTCATGCTGAATGCCGACTCGGCGGCGGCGCATCTGATGAAGACCCGCGGCATCACCTGGGTCGTTGTTGGCGCCGATCGGATCACGGCCAATGGTGACATCGCCAACAAGATCGGTACCTACCAGCTTGCCGTGCTGGCCATGCACCATGGCGTACGGTTCATGGTGGTAGCAGCCAGCTCGAGTATCGATATGGAGCTGGAGTCAGGTGAGGACATACCCATCGAGGAGCGCGGCGGTCACGAACTGTTGGAGGTCAACGGTCAGCGGTTCGCAGCAGATGTCGAGGCCTTTAATCCTGTCTTCGATGTCACCCCTGCTGACCTGATCGATGCCATCGTCACGGAGAAAGGCATCGTCGAACGACCGAATGCGGCCAAGCTCGCCGCGCTGATGAGTCGAAAGCGGCTCCATTGAGGTTGTCGATGCACACCCGGTCATGCATTCCAGAGTGTGCATCCTGGAGCCTGCGGCTCCCCAGCTGTGATACCATTCCGCGCTTAATCGCAGGACCCTGCTGACTACAAGGAACCAGGCTTCCATGGGCGAACTGGCCAAAGAAATCCTCCCGGTCAATATCGAAGACGAACTCAAGCAGTCCTACCTCGACTACGCAATGAGCGTAATCGTCGGTCGTGCGCTGCCGGATGCGCGCGACGGATTGAAGCCTGTGCATCGCCGTGTGCTTTTTGCCATGAGCGAGCTGGGCAACGACTGGAACAAGCCGTACAAGAAATCCGCCCGTGTGGTCGGTGACGTGATCGGTAAATACCACCCTCACGGCGACTCAGCTGTTTACGACACTATCGTGCGTATGGCGCAGCCTTTCTCGCTGCGCTACATGCTGGTCGACGGCCAGGGCAACTTCGGTTCGGTGGACGGCGATAACGCTGCAGCCATGCGATACACCGAAGTGCGTATGGCCAAGCTGGCGCACGAGTTGCTGGCGGATCTGGATAAGGAAACCGTCGACTGGGTGCCCAACTACGATGGCACCGAGCAGATTCCGGCAGTCATGCCGACCAAGATTCCAAACCTGTTGGTCAACGGCTCCAGCGGTATCGCCGTGGGCATGGCGACCAACATTCCGCCGCACAACCTCAGTGAAGTCATCGACGGTTGCCTGGCGCTGATCGAAAACGCCGATATCACCATTGATGAACTCATGCAGTTCATTCCTGGCCCGGACTTCCCGACCGCGGGCATCATCAACGGTCGCGCCGGCATCGTAGAGGCCTACCGCACCGGTCGCGGACGCATCTATATGCGTGCCCGCTCGACCATCGAAGACATCGACAAGGTGGGTGGCCGTCAGCAGATAGTCATCACCGAGCTGCCTTATCAGCTGAACAAGGCGCGGCTGATCGAGAAAATCGCCGAGCTGGTCAAGGAAAAGAAGCTCGAAGGCATCACCGAGCTGCGCGACGAGTCCGACAAGGACGGCATGCGCGTAGTGATCGAACTGCGCCGCGGTGAAGTGCCAGAGGTTGTCCTTAACAATCTCTACGCCCAAACCCAGTTGCAGAGCGTGTTCGGCATCAACGTGGTGGCCCTCATCGACGGGCAGCCGCGCACCTTGAACCTCAAGGAGCTGCTCGAAGCCTTCGTCCGCCATCGCCGTGAAGTCGTGACTCGCCGGACCGTCTATGAGCTGCGCAAGGCGCGTGAGCGTGGGCATATTCTCGAAGGCCAGGCAGTCGCACTGTCCAACATCGATCCCGTGATTGCGCTGATCAAGGCCTCGCCGACGCCAGCCGAAGCCAAAGAAGCGCTGATCTCCAAGGAGTGGGAATCGAGTGCTGTTGAGGCGATGGTCGAGCGCGCCGGTGCCGACTCCTGTCGTCCTGAAGGTCTCGATCCGCAGTACGGTCTGCGCGACGGCAAGTATTACCTGTCCCCGGAACAGGCCCAGGCCATTCTTGACCTGCGCCTGCACCGCCTGACGGGTCTTGAGCACGAAAAACTGCTCAGCGAGTATCAGGAGATTCTCACCCAGATCGGCGAGCTGATCCGCATCCTGACCAACCCGGTGCGCCTGATGGAGGTCATCCGTGAGGAGCTTGAAGGCGTTAAGCGCGACTTCGGCGACGCGCGTCGTACCGAGATTCTCGAAGCGCGGCTGGATCTGACTCTTGCTGATCTGATCACCGAAGAAGAGCGCGTCGTCACCATCTCCCACGGCGGCTATGCCAAATCCCAGCCGCTTGCCGCTTATCAAGCGCAGCGTCGGGGCGGTCGCGGCAAGGCTGCAACCGGGGTGAAAGAAGAGGATTACGTCGAGCATCTGCTGGTCGCTAACAGCCACACCACGCTTCTGCTGTTCTCCAGCAAAGGCAAGGTGTACTGGCTCAAGACGTATGAAATTCCAGAGGCCTCGCGCACGTCTCGCGGGCGTCCGCTGGTGAACTTGCTGCCGCTGTCCGAGGGTGAGCACATCACCGCGATGCTGCAGGTCGATATCGAGGCGGCGCGACAGCAACAGCTGAACGGCGACGATGATATCGAAGACGCCGAAATCATCGGCGAAATCGATGATGTCGAAGAGTCGATTGAGGGTGACGAGACCGACGAGTCGGTGGACGAGCCTACCGGTACTTATATCTTCATGGCGACCGCGAAGGGCACCGTGAAGAAAACGCCGCTGTCGCAATTCAGCCGTCCGCGAAGCGTGGGTCTGATCGCGCTTGGCCTGGAGGAGGGCGACACCCTCATTGCAGCAGCCGTGACCGATGGTGCGCGCGAAGTGATGCTGTTCTCCGATGGCGGCAAGGTTATCCGGTTCAAGGAAAAGCACGTCCGCACCATGGGCCGTACCGCCCGCGGTGTGCGTGGTATGCGCTTGCCTGAAGGGCAGCGCTTGATTTCGATGCTGATCCCTGAGCCAGATGCCCAGATCCTAACGGCGAGCCTGAACGGTTATGGTAAGCGCACCGTGCTGGATGAGTTCCCGCGCCGCGGTCGTGGCGGTCAGGGTGTGATTGCAATGGTCTCCAATGATCGGAACGGGCCGTTGGTTGGCGCAGTTCAGGTGCAATCAGGCGAGGAAATCATGCTGATTTCCGATCAGGGCACGCTGGTGCGTACGCGAGTCGACGAGGTGTCTTCGCTGGGCCGCAACACGCAGGGCGTTACCCTCATCAAGCTGGGCAAGAATGAACATCTTGTAGGCCTTGAGCGGGTGCAAGAACCTTCCGAAGAGGACGTCCTGGAAGACATCGAGGCGGTAATCGATGAGGATGCGCTGGATAAGGAAATGCCCGTAGTCAGCACCGAGCCAGGCGAAGATGATTTGCTGGGCGGCGGGGGCGACGTTCCGCCAGATGTAGTGCCCACCGACGACGAGGATTGATCGGACGACGGCGCAGCCTTGAAGGCTTCGCCGTCGTTTCGTGTGTGCCTCTTTGCAGATGAAGGAATGGCGAGCACTGAGCCGAGCCCTTGGCACGGACGGAGCGAGCTAGGTATCGACCGTTTTTGAGAGAACGAAGATGAGCAAACGCGCGTTCAATTTCTGCGCAGGTCCCGCCGCGCTCCCTGAGGCCGTACTGCAGCGCGCCCAGGCTGAACTCCTTGACTGGCATGGACGCGGTCTATCCGTTATGGAAATGAGCCATCGCAGTGACGAGTACACAGCGATTGCCGAGAAGGCCGAGCAGGATCTGCGCGATCTGCTGAGCATTCCTTCGAACTACAAGGTGCTGTTTCTGCAGGGCGGTGCCAGCCAGCAGTTTGCCGAGATACCGCTGAATCTGCTCCCTGAAGATGGCGTCGCCGATTACATTGATACCGGCATCTGGTCGCGAAAGAGCATCGAGGAAGCCAAGCGTTTCGGCCACGTCAATGTAGCCGCCAGCGCCAAACCCTATGACTATTTCGCCATCCCAGGCCAGAACGAGTGGAAGCTGAGCGCCAATGCCTCCTACCTGCATTATGCAAGTAACGAAACCATCGGCGGCTTGCAGTTCGACTGGGTTCCGGAGGTGGGCGACACCCCGCTGGTTGTCGATATGTCGTCGGATATTCTTTCGCGACAGCTGGATGTTTCCCGCTTTGGTCTGATCTATGCGGGTGCGCAAAAGAACATTGGGCCATCGGGTCTGGTGGTGGTAATCGTTCGTGAGGACCTGCTTGGGCGGGCGCGTTCCAGCTGCCCGACCATGCTCAATTACCAGATCGCCGCCGACAATGGTTCGATGTACAACACACCGGCGACCTTTTCCTGGTACCTCTCGGGCCTGGTATTCGAGTGGCTGAAGGAGCAGGGTGGCGTCGAAGCCATGGAGCAGCGCAACCGCGCGAAGAAGGACTTGCTCTACGGCGTGATCGATTCCAGCGATTTCTATTCCAATCCAATAGCCACCAACGCCCGTTCCTGGATGAATGTCCCGTTCAGGCTTGCCGATGAGCAACTGGACAAAGCGTTCCTGGCCGGTGCGGATGCACGTGGGCTACTCAACCTCAAGGGTCACCGTTCGGTGGGGGGCATGCGTGCTTCCATCTACAACGCGGTTGGCCTGGATGCGGTCGAAGCGCTGGTCGCCTATATGCGCGAGTTCGAGAAGGAGCACGGCTGATGAGCGATGTCGACCGGCTGAAGGCGCTGCGTGTACGCATCGACAGTCTCGACGAGAAAATTCTCGAGCTGATCAGTGAGCGGGCTCGTTGCGCTCAGGACGTGGCTCGGGTCAAGACAGCCGCGCTCGCCGAGGGCGAGGAAGCGGTGTTCTATCGCCCCGAGCGCGAGGCCTGGGTGCTCAAGCACATCATGGAGCTGAACAAGGGGCCATTGGATAACGAGGAAATGGCACGCCTCTTCCGGGAAATCATGTCGTCCTGCCTGGCGCTGGAACAGCCGCTGCGGGTTGCCTACCTTGGGCCGGAAGGCACCTTCTCCCAAGCTGCGGCGCTCAAGCATTTCGGTCAGGCGGTGATCAGCAAACCGATGGCCGCGATCGACGAGGTGTTCCGTGAAGTGGTCGCCGGTGCGGTCAATTTCGGCGTAGTGCCTGTGGAGAACTCCACCGAAGGGGCGGTCAACCATACCCTCGACAGTTTTCTCGAGCACGACATCGTCATCTGCGGCGAAGTCGAGCTTCGCATCCATCATCACTTATTGGTGGGCGAGACGACCAAGACGGATCGCATCACCCGTATCTACTCGCATGCCCAGTCGCTGGCGCAATGTCGCAAGTGGCTTGATGCTCACTACCCGAACGTCGAGCGCGTGGCGGTTTCCAGTAATGCAGACGCCGCGAAGCGGGTCAAAAGCGAGTGGAACTCCGCTGCGATCGCCGGCGACATGGCGGCGCAGTTGTATGGCTTGACCAAGATTGCCGAAAAAATAGAGGATCGCCCGGACAATTCCACGCGCTTTCTTATCATCGGCAGCCAGGAAGTACCGCCCACCGGTGATGACAAAACCTCGATCATCGTTTCCATGCGCAACAAGCCGGGCGCGCTGCATGAGCTGTTGATGCCGTTTCATTCCAATGGCATCGATCTCACGCGGATCGAAACGCGGCCGTCGCGCAGCGGCAAATGGACCTATGTGTTCTTCATCGACTGCATTGGTCACCACCAGGATCCCTTGATCAAGGATGTCCTGGAGAAAATCGGCCGCGAAGCGGTGGCACTGAAGGTGCTGGGGTCCTATCCCAAAGCAGTACTCTAAATAGCAGCTGCAAGCTGGCAGCTGAGGCTGGAAGTCGAGAGCAACGTCGTTTGCCTGGCGCTTCAGGCTTCACGCTCCGGGCTTGCAGCTCCAGCGGAGCTGAATATGTCTTGTGATTTCCTTGCGCTGGCTCAGCCAGGTGTGCAAAAGCTGTCGCCCTATGTGCCTGGCAAGCCTGTGGAAGAACTGGCCAGAGAGCTCGATCTCGATCCGCAGTCCATCGTCAAGCTGGCCAGCAATGAGAATCCGCTGGGCCCCAGCCCGAAAGCCCTCGATGCGATCCGCGCGCAGCTTGATGAGCTGACCCGCTATCCCGACGGCAACGGTTTCGCGCTCAAGCAGAAACTGGCGCAGCGTTACGGCGTCGGCATCGAGCAGGTCACGCTCGGAAATGGCTCCAACGACATACTCGAGCTGGTCGCACGGGCCTATCTAGCCCCTGGCCTCAATGCCGTGTTCAGCGAGCATGCGTTTGCGGTTTACCCCATTGCTACCCAAGCTGTGGGCGCTGAGGCCAGGGCGGTTGCTGCCAAGCAGTGGGGGCATGATCTGAATGCCATGCAGGCCGCCATTGATTCGAACACCCGGGTCGTGTTTATCGCCAACCCCAATAATCCTACAGGTACCTGGTTCAACGCCGCAGCGCTGGAGCAATTCCTGGCTGCCGTGCCCGAGCATGTCCTGGTGGTTCTCGATGAGGCTTATATCGAGTATGCCCATGATGGGGAGCTGCCGGACGGATTGGCGTTCCTGAGCTCGCACTCGAACCTGCTGGTTTCACGCACTTTTTCCAAGGCCTACGGGTTGGCGGCGCTGCGCGTGGGCTATGCGATCTGTTCAGCTCAGATCGCGGATGTCCTTAATCGCGTGCGTCAGCCATTCAATGTCAACAGCCTCGCGCTAGCCGCGGCTTGTGCAGCGCTTGATGACAAGGAATACCTGGCCAGAAGCCGTGCCAGCAATGCTGCCGGTATGCAGCAACTTGAAGCGGGATTCAAAGAGCTGGGGCTGGAATGGATACCTTCCAAAGGTAATTTCATAGCGGTCGATTTTGGCCGTGACGCGGCCCCCATCAACCAGGTATTGCTGCGTGACGGAGTGATCGTACGGCCTGTGGCTGTTTACGGGATGCCGACTTTTCTCAGGGTGTCGATCGGTACCGGCGCTGAGAACGAACGGTTTCTGGAAGTTCTGCGCAAGGCGCTTGGACGTTGAGCCGAAACGGCGAGCCGCTCCCCGGAACGAAGCCGCTGCCTCGACTGGCCGTCGTTGGTCTGGGTCTGATTGGTGGCTCGTTCGCCAAGGGGCTGCGTGAAGGCGGGCACTGTGGCGAGGTCGTCGGGTTTGACTTGGACCCACGGTCGCGCGAGTTAGCGGTCGAACTCGGGGTAGTGGATCGCTGCGCTAGCAGCCTCGCTGAGGCCTGTCAGGGCGCAGACGTGATTCAGCTTGCCGTCCCGATCCTGGCGATGGAGCGCCTGCTGGCCGAACTCGCGCGGCTCGATCTCGGGCAGTCGGTGTTGACTGACGTAGGCAGCGCCAAAGGCAACGTGGTCCGCTGCGCCCGCGAACAGTTTGGTCGAATGCCGCCTCGCTTCGTGCCTGGGCATCCGATAGCCGGCTCGGAACAGAGTGGTGTCACAGCTGCCCAAAGCACGCTTTTCCGCCGGCACAAGGTAATCCTGACGCCTCTGGAAGATACCGATCCGGCTGCGCTAGCGCTTGTAGATGGGTTGTGGCGTGCCTTGGGCGCCGATGTCGAGCATATGGATGTCCGGCATCACGATGAAGTGCTGGCCGCGACCAGTCATCTGCCGCATTTGCTGGCATTTGGTCTTGTGGATTCGCTGGCAAAGCGCAACGAAAACCTGGAAATATTTCGCTACGCCGCGGGTGGATTTCGAGATTTCACCCGTATTGCGGGCAGCGATCCGGTGATGTGGCACGACATCTTTCTCGCCAATCGAGAAGCGGTGCTGCATACCCTGGACGATTTTCGTGCCGACCTCGACGCCCTGCGCGCCGCGGTCGATGAAGGAGACGGGCATACATTGTTGGGCGTGTTCACGCGCGCCAAGGCTGCCCGGGAACATTTCAGCAAAATACTGGCTCGCAGAGCCTATGTGGACGTTATGCATTCCAAAGATCTGATCTTCCTCGCCAATCCTGGCGGCAGCCTCAGCGGCCAAATTCGTGTTCCAGGTGACAAATCCATTTCTCATCGATCCATCATGCTTGGTTCGCTCGCAGAAGGCACCACAGAAGTTGAGGGCTTTCTTGAAGGTGAGGATGCGCTGGCAACCATCCAGGCATTCCGCGACATGGGTGTGGTTATCGAGGGCCCTAATCAGGGGCGTGTGACGGTGCACGGTGTTGGCCTGCATGGCTTGAAGGCGCCACCAGGGCCGATCTATCTCGGTAATTCAGGCACCTCAATGCGCCTGCTGTCCGGCTTGCTCGCAGCCCAGCCGTTCGACACCACCCTGACCGGCGATGCCTCGCTGTCCAAGCGACCGATGAACCGTGTCGCCAAGCCCTTGCGCGAGATGGGGGCGGTGATCGAGACGGCCCCTGAGGGCCGCCCGCCGATGATCATCCGCGGCGGTCAGAAGCTTTCCGGTATGCACTACGATATGCCCATGGCCAGTGCTCAGGTCAAATCCTGCCTGCTCCTCGCGGGTCTGTATGCTGCCGAAAAGACATCCGTCACTGAGCCTGCGCCAACACGGGACCACACCGAACGGATGCTGCAAGGCTTCGGCTATCCGGTACAGGTTGAGGGCAACACGGCTACGGTCGAGCCAGGTCATACGCTGCGCTCGGCTCAGATCGAAGTGCCAGCCGATATTTCGTCGTCAGCATTCTTTATGGTTGCTGCGAGCATTGCGCCGGATTCCGATATCACGCTCGAACACGTAGGGGTCAATCCGACCCGTACCGGCGTCATCGACATTCTCAAACTGATGGGTGCCAACATCGAGTTGATCAATCAGCGCGAAGTGGGCGGTGAGCCGGTCGCGGATATCCGCGTGCGTGCCGCTCAGCTGAAGGGGATCGATATACCCGAAGAACTCGTGCCGTTGGCGATTGATGAATTCCCTGTGCTGTTCGTGGCTGCATCCTGTGCCGAAGGGCGAACCACGCTGCGCGGAGCCGAGGAGTTGCGAGTCAAGGAGTCCGATCGCATTCAGGTAATGGCCGATGGTCTGCAAGCACTCGGTGTGAATGCCACTCCCACCCCGGATGGGATTATTATCGAAGGCGGCAGCTCCCTTGGTGGCGGAGAGGTCTGGGCGCACGGTGACCACCGTATCGCCATGTCCTTCAGTGTGGCCGCGCTTCGGGCAAGTGCATCGATCCGAATCCACGATTGTGCCAATGTTGCTACCTCGTTTCCGAACTTTCTTGCACTGGCCGAGCGGGCCGGGATGCGGGTTGGTGTGGAGGATAACTCATGATCAGGCAGATCCCCGTCATCACCATTGACGGTCCGAGCGGTTCCGGCAAAGGCACGGTTGCGGCGTTACTGGCGGCCAAGCTGGGGTGGAATTTCCTCGATTCCGGTGCGCTGTACCGTTTGCTTGCCTTCGCAGCGCGTAACCACGGCGTAGATCTGACCAATGAAGAGGCGCTGAAACTGCTGGCCGCTCATCTGGATGTGCAGTTCGGAGCGGCCAAAGGTGGCGAGGGAATGCAGATCATCCTGGAGGGCGAAGACGTCACTCAGGCGATTCGCAACGAACAAGTCGGCGCTGGGGCCTCACAGGTCGCCGCGTTGCCAGTGGTACGTGAAGCGCTGCTGCAGCGGCAGAAAGCCTTTCGTGAACCGCCCGGACTTGTTGCTGACGGTCGAGATATGGGTACGGTGGTTTTTCCCGACGCGCCATTGAAGATTTATCTTACGGCCAGTGCCGAAGAACGGGCCCGACGCCGTTACCTTCAGTTGAATAGCAAGGGTGATGATGTTAATCTCGCGAGTCTTCTCGATGAGATACGGGCGCGCGACGAGCGTGATACCCAGCGTGACGTGGCGCCATTGAAGCCGGCAGATGATGCGGTTCAGCTGGATTCCACCGATCTTTCCATCGAGCAAGTGCTAGGACAGATTCTGAGCGAAGTTGCCAAACGCGATTTCGCCTGAAGAGCGACCGCCGAGAGGCGGCCTGACGGTCACCCAATTCGGGGGCTGTTAACAAGGAGGCATGTGGGAGACCAGATCTAGTCCCGCAGGCCTTTTTTTATATGAATGAACCCACTTCTATCTGGGATGTGGAGATTGGGCGGATCCTCGTCCGAAAACAGCAGGAATAAACATGAGCGAAAGCTTTGCAGAACTTTTTGAAGAAAGCCTAAAAACCCTCGACATGCAGCCGGGTGCGATCATCACCGGCATCGTGGTCGACATCGACGGTGACTGGGTCACTGTTCATGCCGGCCTGAAGTCCGAGGGCGTCATCCCGGTCGAGCAGTTCTACAACGAGCAGGGCGAGCTGACCATCAGCGTGGGTGACGAAGTTCACGTTGCGCTGGACGCGGTTGAAGATGGCTTCGGTGAAACCAAGCTGTCCCGCGAAAAAGCCAAGCGTGCAGAGTGCTGGATTGTTCTGGAAGCGGCTTTCGCAGCTGAGGAAGTGGTCAAGGGCGTTATCAACGGTAAGGTTAAGGGCGGCTTCACTGTCGACGTTAACGGCATCCGTGCGTTCCTGCCAGGTTCCCTGGTTGATGTCCGTCCAGTGCGTGATACCACTCACCTGGAAGGCAAGGAACTCGAATTCAAGGTCATCAAGCTTGACCAGAAGCGCAACAACGTTGTCGTTTCCCGTCGTAGCGTCCTGGAAGCCGAGAACAGCGCCGAGCGTGAAGCTCTGCTGGAATCGCTGCAGGAAGGCCAGCAGGTCAAGGGTATCGTCAAGAACCTCACCGACTACGGCGCCTTCGTGGACCTGGGCGGCGTGGACGGCCTGCTGCACATCACCGACATGGCCTGGAAGCGTATCAAGCATCCGTCGGAAATCGTCAATGTTGGCGACGAGATCGACGTCAAGGTGCTGAAGTTCGACCGCGAGCGCAACCGCGTATCGCTGGGTCTGAAGCAGCTGGGCGAAGACCCATGGGTTGCCATCAAGGCTCGCTACCCGGAAAATACCCGCGTTGTCGCGCGTGTTACCAATCTGACCGACTACGGCTGCTTCGCTGAGCTGGAAGAGGGCGTTGAAGGTCTGGTACACGTTTCCGAGATGGATTGGACCAACAAGAACATCCACCCGTCGAAGGTTGTACAGGTCGGCGACGAAGTGGAAGTCATGGTTCTGGACATCGACGAAGAGCGTCGTCGTATCTCCTTGGGCATCAAGCAGTGCAAGTCCAACCCATGGGAAGACTTCTCTGGCCAGTTCAACAAGGGCGACCGCATCTCCGGCACCATCAAGTCGATCACCGATTTCGGTATCTTCATTGGTCTGGACGGCGGCATCGACGGTCTGGTTCACCTGTCCGACATCTCTTGGAATGAAGCTGGCGAAGAAGCCGTGCGTCGCTTCAAGAAGGGCGACGAGCTGGACACCGTTATCCTCTCGGTCGACCCGGAGCGTGAGCGCATCTCCCTGGGCATCAAGCAGCTGGAAGACGATCCGTTCTCCAACTACGCCGCCGTCAATGACAAGGGCAGCATCGTTCGCGGTACCGTGAAAGAAGTTGACGCCAAAGGCGCCATCATTGATCTGGGCAACGATATCGAAGCCACACTGAAAGCCTCTGAAATCAGCCGTGACCGCGTTGAAGACGCGCGCAACGTACTGAAAGAAGGCGAAGAAGTCGAAGCCAAGATCATCAGCATCGACCGTAAGAGCCGCGTCATCAGCTTGTCCATCAAGTCGAAAGACGTTGAAGACGAGAAGGACGCGATGAAGGAACTGCGTACCAAGCAGGACGTAGAGCCGACTGCCGGTCCGACCACCATTGGTGATCTGATCCGTGCACAAATGGAAAACCAGAACTAAGTTCTGTAATCCATTAAAAAGGGCGACTGCGGTCGCCCTTTTTTGTGCCTGAATTTTGTGTCTTTGGGATCGAGCAAGGTTTGGTGCTTCGACCCGCCTTTAGTGGTTGGGCAGCACTGCAGCCAGTTAGCAGTCTGCTGCCGGCCGGTTTTTCAAATGCGCGTCATGCCCGTTGCCAGTGCTTGGTTTACCGCCAGCCAGCCATTCACTGCTTCTTCTCCTGCATGCTCAAAGGCCCGTTCGAGCAACCGCACCTGCTCGCGTCGCAATGCCTGTTCGAGCTTTGCTCCTTCCGCGGTGAAGCGCAGCATGCGCTTGCGCTTGTCGTCATCGGCCGTCCTGCTTTCCACAAGGTGCATCTCGATCAGCTGGCGCAACGGCGTATTCAAGGCCTGCTTGCTGACCCCCAGGTAACCGAGTAGCTCCTTCACGCTGAGGTCTGGATAACTGGCGATAAAAAACAGGATCCGGTGATGCACCCGGGACAGTCCGCGTCGAGCAAGCATCTCGTCCGGCTTGGCGGTAAAGGCCTGGTAGCCCAGAAAGAAACTCTCCATGATCTGGCGCTGGACAGTGCTTTTTTTTAGGTCAGGCATATTGACGTATTCACGATTGGGGGCGTAATTTCGGTCAAGCAGTTTGACTCATTTTTCTTTTCCCCGCATCTGGTGCCTCATGGCCTTCTCCGAACGCGTCGACCGCCTGAAAAGCTCGCTGATCCGTGAAATTCTTGCTGCTGCACAGCGACCTGAGGTGATGTCGTTCGCCGGTGGATTGCCTGCTGAGCCCATGTTGCCAAAGGTCGATTGGGCGCCTATGCCGGCGAGCCTGGGGCAATATGGGATGAGTGAAGGGGAGCCCGCCTTACGCGAAGCCATCGCTGCTGAAGCACGTGCCATCGGAGTTTCTTGTTCGGCCAGTCAGGTACTCATTGTCAGTGGTTCCCAGCAGACGCTGGACCTCGCTTCCAAGCTGTTCATTGATCGGGGCACCGAGGTGCTGCTTGAGGCGCCGACTTACTTGGCTGCGCTGCAGGCCTTTCAATTATTCGGTGCCGAGTGCCTGGCAGTGGCGCAGGAAGCCGATGGCCCATCGCTGGCCGCGCTGCGTCAGCGGCTGGAGCAGCACAAGCCGGCTTTTGCCTATCTTATTCCAACGTTCCAGAACCCTTCAGCGGTGCGTTATAGCGAGGAAAAGCGCGACGCAGTAGCCGCGCTGCTTGATGAGTTTGGCGTAACCCTGATTGAAGATGAGCCCTATCGCGAACTGGTATTTGACGACGAGCGGGCTCGCCCAATCGTTAGTCGCTTGCATAAGGCGAGTTGGATCTACACCGGGACGGTTTCCAAGACGCTGCTACCCGGGCTGCGAGTCGGCTATCTGATCGCGACCCCAGACCTGTTCCCTTATCTGTTACGTCTGAAGCAGTCAGCTGACTTGCACACCAATCGCATCGGTCAGTGGCAGGCACTTCAGTGGCTTGGCAGTGAGCAATATCGGGCGCACCTGAGCGAGCTGCGCAGCTTCTACCGCCTGCGTCGGGATGCTATGCAGGCGGCGTTGGCGGAACATTTCACTGATCTCGCCGATTGGTTGGTACCACAGGGCGGGCTTTTCTTCTGGCTGCAGCTGAAACAATCGATCGACACCCGAACGCTGCTTGATTCGGCGCTAGCACAGGACGTGGTGTTCATGCCGGGCGAACCGTTCTTCGTCGACCCAGAACAGAATCTTGGATATCTGCGGCTTAACTTCAGTCACGTCGCACCAGAGCGCCTTGATGAAGGTGTTCGCCGGCTGGCAGGGGTAATCCGAGAGGCGCTGTTGGTCGAAGCAGCCTAGTTCAGGCGCGGTGGGAACAGCCGCTGGAGGGGCAAATGACTTACAAGGTTTATGGCGACCATCGGTCCGGCAATTGCTACAAAGTGAAGCTGATGCTGCACTTGCTCGGGCTGGCGTATGAGTGGATTCCGGTGGATATCCTGCGCGGTGAAAGCCGCGAGGCTGCCTTTCTGGAAAAGAATCCCAACGGCAAGATTCCGGTGCTCGAACTGCAAGACGGTACCTGCCTATGGGAATCGAATGCGATTCTGAATTATCTTGCCGAAGGAAGCGAATATCTGCCGGCCGATGCTCGCTTGCGGACCCAGGTTCTTCAGTGGCAGTTCTTTGAGCAATACAGCCATGAACCCTTTATCGCTGTAGCGCGCTTCATCAAGGTTTACCTCGAGCTGCCCGATGATCGCCTTGATGAGTATGCTGCCAAGCAGCTGGATGGCTATCACGCGCTCGATGTGATGGAGCAGCAGCTGCTCCGCACATCATATCTGGTTGGCGAGCGTTACTCGATCGCGGATGTGGCGCTCTATGCTTATACCCATGTAGCCGAGGAGGGTGGCTTCAGCCTTGATCGCTACCCGGCCATCAGCGCTTGGCTGCAGCGTGTAGAAAGTCACCCGCGCCATGTCGGTATGTACGATTAAGGCCAAACGTGACCGCGTGGTTAAGGCGCTAGCCTCACGCGGGCACGGTTAGGCACACTGCCTTGCAGCTTATTTGACCAAGCCGAGAAATTCGCTGCGGGTCGCAGCATTCTCGCGAAATTGGCCGAGCATGACCGAGGTGACCATCGATGAGTTCTGTTTCTCGACGCCGCGCATCATCATGCACATGTGCTGCGCTTCGATCACCACAGCGACCCCCCATGCACCTGTAACCTGCTGAATCGCTTCTGCAATCTCGCGGGTGAGATTTTCCTGGATCTGCAGCCGGCGCGCATACATGTCTACGATGCGGGCGACCTTCGACAGGCCGAGCACCTTGCCGTTGGGCAAATAGGCGACATGAGCCTTACCGATGAAGGGCAGCATGTGATGCTCGCACAACGAATAGAGTTCGATGTTCTTGACCAGCACCATTTCGCTGTTGTCGGAGCTGAACAGTGCGCCATTCGTAACGTCCTCCAGCGTCTGCTGGTAGCCCTTGCACAGGTACTGCATGGCTTTGGCGGCCCGCTTGGGCGTATCGAGCAGACCCTCGCGGTTGACGTCCTCACCCAGTTGGCCAAGGATCGCGGTGTAATGTGTTTCCAGAGACATTTGTCTACCTGTCAGGCTTGCAAATAAGCGCGAGTGCGAAGGTTAGGGACTTGACGGCTGGGCTGCAAGCAGCGCGCGCCTTATTAGAGAGGTTCATGAGTGGCCGCGCCAGGGTTACTCGTCGCGCCCTTCGAGCATGGTTCGTTTGAGCATCACATACACCGCGCCGGTACCGCCGTGTCTAGGCACGCAAGAGGCGAAGCCCAACACCTGAGAGTGCTGGCGTAACCACGTATTGACGTGGCTTTTGATCAAAGGACGCTTGCCGTCCTTTCGTGCTGCCTTGCCATGGGTTACGCGCACGCAGCGAATCTCGAGTTTGCTCGCTTCGGCGAGAAAATCCCAAAGCAGCTCACGGGCTTTCTCGACGCTCAGTCCATGCAAATCCAGGCTGCCCTCGAACGGGATTTGTCCCGCTTTCAGCTTGCGCATCTGGCTGTCCTGAACACCGTCGCGGACCCAGTACAGTTCGTCTTCAGCCGCAACATCAATTACAAACTGATCAGACAGCCCGTCGATCCGGATATCGCCGTCGCTGATCGAGGCGTTGGCCCGCAGCGTGGCGATCTGTGCCTTGTTGCTGCGTGGTTTGCCCGTCTCAGCCCGGTCGTGCTCAATCGGCTTGACGCCACGCACAGCTGATCTGAACAGTGAAAAATCATCGTCTTGCATGAGGCCTCCGCGTTAGTCGGCCATTTTATCGCAAAGCTTCTGTCGTGAGCCGCATCCATTGCCGACGACGACATGGGGCTGGCCGACATCTCAGCGCCTTTTTCCGAGGCGCGGCGACAGGCTCAAGTCGTTCGGTGCGTGCGCGCGGCGGCGAGCTCGGCGTCGGATGATCATGCCTAGGAGAAGTAGAACCACGCCCAAGGTCAACAACGTCACTGCGGCTTCTTTATCCAGCGGCATGCTAGTGAGGGCTTCGATTTCGCTAAACAGCGAAGCCGCGCCAATGCCGGTGAAGAGCACTCCAGAGACGATCAGCAGCAGGCCGAGCGCGGCCCCAAGTCGCGAGCCCCAGCTGCGGTGTTGGCGAGGGCGGAGACGGCGAGCATCGAATCCATCGGTTCGTTTCATTCCAGTTCGCTCCTCAGAACGGCTATCGCCCCGTTAAAAAACGCAGGCGAGGTAGGCAAGACGAGGCGAAAGCAGCCGAAGACGCCGGGTTTGACTTACTTGAAGATCACGCTGAGATTTTTTTACAGCCGGGTTGCCAGGGCAGGCTAGGTATCAACAGCCTGCTACTCCTGAATCCATTGGGCCAGTCTATTCGATGTCAGCTAACACTTTTCGGTTCGGTTGCGGCTTATACCAATGCGCCGGCATCAGCTACGCAGACCGCAAAGTTGTCCGCGAGAATGGTCATCTCCATACGATGCACCTCTGCCGCCGCAATTGCGCCGTCTCCCATCGGCAGGTCGCGTGTGGCACAGGCCTTGTCAACGAGTGTGCAACGGTAGCCGTAATCTTTTGCCGCACGGACCGTGGTGCTCACGCTTGAATGTGTCATGAACCCACAAACAATGAGGTCGAGGCGACCATGCTGCTGCAAAAGTTCATGCAATCGTGTGCCGGCAAATGCGTTAGGCAGCGTTTTGCCGATCACCGTTTCGCCAGGAAGCGGCGCTGCCTCCGGCATGATCTGACCGCGTAGCCCTTGAGGATCGAACAGCCCACCCGGAATGCCCAAATGGTGGACATGCACGATGGGTGCGCCAGCCGCGCGGGCGGCGGTCAGTAGCTCGCTGACCTGCTCAAGCGCCGACGTCAGATTCGGTAGTGCCAGTGTCCCCGTCCGATATTCTTCCTGAACGTCAATGACGACAAGGGTCGCGTTGGCCAGAGTCGCCGGTGCATAACTGCGGCCACTGAGCTGAAGCATGGTCTGTGGCTTGGACATGACTGACTCCTTGTTCTGAGAGGGGCATGATTGTGGCGCCAGTCGCGCGAGATGTGAACAGCCAATAAGTGATGAATTGGTCATATAGATTGGTGTTATGGGCGTTTTGCCATCGCACATAACCGCAAAACTCGCGAAACGCGCGTGGCCATCGGCTAGACTTCCGCCCTTTTTAGAGGAGATGCCCCGTGACCGCTTCGCCTTCCCGTTTGCGTACCTTGCGTGATCATATTCGCTGGGCTGTCAGCCGCTTCCACGCCGAGCAACTTTTCTTCGGCCACGGCACGGACAACGCTTGGGACGAGGCGCGTCAGTTGGTACTGGGTGCCTTGCACTTGCCCTGGGAAATGGCTGACACCTATCTCGATTGTCGGCTGGAAGACGATGAGCGCGAACATCTGCAGACTCTGTTGCAGCGACGGATCGAGCAACGCGTACCGACTGCTTATCTGCTTGGACAAGCCTGGTTCTGCGGGCTTCCATTCATCGTCAACGATCACGTGCTGATTCCGCGCTCGCCGATTGGCCAATTGATTGAACGACGCTTCGAGCCGTGGTTGGCGATGGCGCCAGCACGAATTCTGGATCTCTGTACCGGCTCCGGTTGCATCGGCATTGCCTGCGCCTATGAGTTTCTTGATGCCGAGGTGCTGTTGGCCGACCTGTCATTCGAAGCGCTGGAAGTGGCCAATCGCAACATTGAACAGCATGGTCTGGAAGACCGGGTCTACACCGTTCAGAGCGATGGATTCGATGGCCTACCCAAGCAGCGCTTTGACCTGATCGTTTCCAATCCGCCGTATGTGGACGCCGAAGACTTTGCCGATATGCCTGCCGAGTTCCAGCACGAGCCGGCACTCGGCCTGGCTTGCGGCGACGATGGTTTGGATCTCGTTCGAAGAATACTGGCGGAGGCGGCGGACCATCTGACGGAAAAGGGCAGCCTGATCGTCGAAGTCGGCAACAGTCAGGTGCATGTCGAGGCGCTTTATCCTGAAGTCGACTTCACCTGGCTCGAGTTCACCGAGGGTGGGCATGGGGTTTTTCTGCTTGCCGCCAGTCAATGCCGGGATCATCAGGCGCTTTTCCAAGAGCGGCTGGTGCCAAAGGGCAACTGAGGGTCTGCTCGGTACTCTGTTCGGTAGGGCAGGGCTGTCAGCGGGTTGCGATCCAGATCAGTAGCCCGGCCTGAAACAGTGAGAACACAATCAGGCAGGCAATGGTGAATCGGAGGGTGCCATCCTCTCGACGGAGTTTGCTCAATCGTTCATGGGTGTCGCGAATCCGATTTTCCTGTTCGAGTAGATTTCGATCAGCCTGCTCGAGCATAGCTGCCGCTTCTTGCAGTTCGATGATCTGCACTTTTTCGATGTTCCAGTCTGGCCGTAAGGCGCTGACACGAGCTGCGCTATAGGTTGCCTTGGGCTTCTGGGGCTCGGCGTAGACCACGTCGAATCCTTGACTCAGCAGGCAATGATCCCGCCGCAGCCGTACATCTTCGCCGGTTATATCCTTGACCGGCAGCGCGCCGCCTTCTACCAGATAGTGCGCCCAGCGTCGCTGCGCCCAAGCTGCCCCTTGCGCCAACAGGAAGCGCCCGAGGCCACGGTTTATCGGTTCTACATGCAAGCCTGAATCGGGGCCGAAGCGCAGCTCCTTGGCCCGGTGGTCGGCCCAGACCTCCAGCAGGTTCTGCTGCTTCGATAACACTTGGCCCGGTATACGAATGAAGAGCCTCAACAGGCTCTGCTCAGGCGTATGTCGCTCGACCTGGGCCAGCTCGACGAAACGCAGCGGACGTGTCCCGGTGTCCCGGTCGGTAGGCAGCGGAGCCAGACGGAGCAGCCGGAATCGATCCGGCGCGAGCGCGGCCCAGGGGTGCGGCTGCTGCGCCACCGCGGGCGTCTGGGCGTCGTTTTCTTCAGGGGCTGTTGGGCTGTCGGTCATCTCGGTGTCCATAGGCCTGGCGGTGGTCGTTGCGGCAGGCAAGGAGCGTATCGGCCGGCGGTCGCCTAACTGGAGGCTGGCAATACGCCGTGCTCGGTCAAGAACCGGCTGATCTGTTCCGTCAGTTCATGCGCGATAGGCAGTTCGGGGCTGTTGTAGGAAGCCACTTGTCCGGCGCTATCCTGCGGCGTGATGCGCAATACGTGGCCCATCCCTTTGATCAGCGCTAACTCGGCATCTGCCCTGGCCTGTTTCAGCGCTTGCGCATCTTTAGAGCTGACCTGAATGTCATGAGAGCCCTGAATGATCAAGGCCGGCGCGGTGGTGTTGGCAAATGCAGCGGTCGGATCTTCCTGAAACAGAGAGATCAGGTAGGGTTGAACGCTCAAGCGAAAAAGCACTTGCAGCGGCTCGGGCACCTGCTGGTTGATTCTTCCCGCGTTCAGTTCATCGATCAGGTAGTTCGCGCTTGCCAGAAGCGCCGGTGGTAGACGGCCCTGCAGCTGCTCTCGCAGTAGCGTATCGATGGAGCGGCCGCTGCCAGCGAGGCTGATCAACGCGGCAGGTTTGACGGTAGGTTCGGCCAGACTGGCAATCAACGCGCCTTCGCTATGGCCAATCAGCACGAGCGCCGAAAACCGTGGATCGGCTTGTAGCAACCGTGACCAAGCCACTGCATCGTCGACATAGTCTTCTACCTTCAACTGACCTTCGTCCGGCGCCACCGGTTGGCTCTGGCCGACTCCACGCTTGTCGTAGCGCACACTGGCGATACCGCGCTTGGCCAATGCCTGCGCCAGTCGCTTGAGGCTGTCGTTGTGTCCCAGTGGGTTGTTGCCGTCGCGGTCGGTCGGGCCCGATCCTGCTATCAACAGCGCAACCGGCAAGGGTGCGTCAGTCTTAGGCAGCAGCAGGCTGCCATGAAGATGCCCGGCCGGCACCTGCACAGTCATCCTCTGATTTACCCACGTCTGGGCTTGGGCTAAGGGCGCGAACATGGCGAGCAAGGCGAGCAAGGCGAGCAAGGCGAGCAGTAAAAAGAAACGCATGGACAAAATAAACCATCGGCGGAACGGGGATACGAAGCGAGCTCGCGAGCCGGCGGGTTCGCAGTATGCGCCGCGTCCGCAGGCAGCGAAACCTTCAGCAGCTCGGGTATACTTCCGCCCCCTCTTTAGGTCGATCGCGGAGCGCCCTGCATGTCCGGCAATACATACGGCAAGCTGTTCACCGTCACCACGGCTGGCGAAAGCCATGGTCCGGCACTGGTCGCGATTGTTGACGGCTGTCCGCCAGGCCTGGAGCTAAGCGCCGCTGATCTGCAGCGCGACCTCGATCGACGCAAGCCCGGCACTAGCCGGCACACCACTCAACGCCAGGAGGCCGACGAGGTCGAGATTCTTTCTGGCGTATTCGAAGGGCGGACCACCGGTTGCCCGATCGGTCTGCTGATCCGCAACACCGATCAGAAATCCAAGGATTATTCGGCCATCAAGGATCAGTTCCGTCCCGCACATGCCGACTACAGCTATCACCACAAGTATGGCCTGCGCGACTATCGCGGAGGTGGCCGCAGCTCAGCCCGCGAAACTGCCATGCGCGTCGCTGCCGGTGCCATTGCCAAGAAATACCTGGCGACCCTGGGCATCCAGGTGCGCGGCTACATGAGTCAGCTGGGCCCGATCGAAATTCCTTTCAAGACCTGGGACAGCGTCGAGCAGAACGCTTTTTTCAGCCCAGACCCGGACAAGGTCCCGGAGCTGGAGGCCTACATGGATCAGTTGCGTCGTGACCAGGATTCGGTTGGCGCGAAGATCAGTGTCGTCGCCGAAGGCGTTCCGCCGGGGCTTGGGGAGCCAATTTTTGACCGTCTCGATGCTGAACTGGCACATGCCCTGATGAGCATCAACGCAGTAAAAGGCGTGGAGATTGGCGCCGGATTTGCCAGCGTGGCGCAGCGCGGTACTGAGCACCGTGATGAGATGACGCCAGACGGCTTCCTGTCGAACCATGCAGGTGGTGTTCTGGGAGGCGTTTCGTCCGGCCAGCCGATCATCGCGCATCTGGCGCTCAAGCCTACGTCGAGCATCACGACACCAGGACGCTCCATTGACGTCGACGGCAATCCGGTTGAGGTCATCACCAAGGGTCGCCACGATCCATGCGTAGGTATCCGAGCCACGCCGATCGCCGAAGCGATGATGGCCATCGTGTTGCTTGACCATCTGTTGCGCCATCGCGGGCAGAACGCCGATGTGCTGGTGGGTACGCCGGTGTTGGCGCAGCTCTGAGCCTGCCGCTGGAGGCCTGAAGCTGGAAAGCGAGCAAAGCGCTCGCTCCAGCGTCACGTTTGTTTCCAGCTACTGGCTTGTTGCTTATGGCGGCTTCCATTCCCTACTGGCGTCTGTCCGGTTTTTACTTCTTCTACTTTGCGCTGCTCGGTTCGGCGGCGCCGTTCCTCGGCCTCTATTTCGACCACCTCGGCTTTACTGCCGAGCGCATTGGCGAGCTAGTGGCCATTCCCATGCTGATGCGTTGCCTGGCGCCGAACCTGTGGGGTTGGCTGGGTGATGTCACAGGCCGACGTCTGGCGATTGTTCGGATTGGCGCACTCTGTACGCTGATTTCGTTCAGCTTGATCTTCTACAGCAAGAGTTACGCTTGGCTGGCGCTGGTGATGGCGCTGCATGCCTTCTTCTGGCATGCCGTGTTACCGCAGTTCGAGGTCATTACGCTGGCGCACCTGCATGAGCAAGCGTCTCGCTACAGTCAGATCCGCCTCTGGGGCAGCATCGGTTTCATCGCGGCGGTAGTCGGGCTTGGCGCGTTGTTCGAACACCTGAGTCTCGACATCTATCCGGCGGCGGTCCTGTTAGTGATGACCGGGATCGTGATCAGCAGCCTATGGGTGCCCAATGCGGTGCCGGCGGAGCGTCCTGAGCCGGAGGGGCAGGGTGGCTTTCTTCGCCAGCTCTGCCGGCCGGGGGTATTGGCATTCTTCGTGTGCGTCGGTCTGATGCAGGTCAGTCATGGTCCGTACTACACCTTTTTTACCATTCATCTCGAGGCGCTCGGCTACGGGCGTGGCACCATCGGCCTGCTCTGGGCACTCGGAGTGGTAGCTGAGATCCTGATCTTCCTGGTAATGGCACGGCTGCTTGCGCGCTTTTCGTTGCGTCAGGTCCTTGCCGCTAGCTTTCTGCTGGCGGCGCTGCGCTGGCTACTGCTGGGAACGCAGGCTGATCATCTTGGGGTGCTGTTGATTGCGCAGCTGATGCACGCGGCAACCTTCGGCAGTTTTCATGCGGCTGCCATTCATTTCGTCCAGCGCAGCTTTGGTCACCGCCAGCAAGGGCAGGGGCAAGCGCTGTATGCGACCCTTGCCGGAGTGGGCGGGGCGCTGGGTGCGCTTTACTCCGGCTACAGCTGGGCCAGTCTCGGCCCTTTGTGGACCTTCGCCATTGCCAGCCTGTCAGCGCTCGGCGCAGCCGTTATCATCGTCTTCCCGCGCAGGAATTCGGTATGACCGCTATACCGTGGAAACCGTCATCGACGCTGGCCTGTTTCGCTATGGCAGCGGTTGGTCGCCGGCCATCAGCAGTAACGCTTGGCCCATCTGATGAGCGCCGAGGTTCCGACCTTTCCAACGCCGGGGCAGCCATCCCGACAGGAGACAACCAGTATGAGCATCCTTAGCGTTTATCAGGACACTGCGCCGGAGCAGCCTCTCAAAGTGCTCACGCATGTTGAAGATATTGCCGCCACCCTGGCCGATGTCGGGGTGCACCTGGAACGCTGGGAAGCCAGCACGCCCATTCGCGCCGGTGCAAGTTCAGAGGAGGTAATAGCCGCCTATCGTCCGCAGATCGATCGACTAATGGAAGAGCGCGGCTACGTCACGGTCGACGCCCTCAGCGTGACCAGCAATCACCCAGATAAGGCAGAACTCCACGCCAAGTTCCTTGAAGAACACCAGCACGCCGAGGACGAGGTGCGTTTCTTTGTCGTCGGCCGCGGGCTGTTCAGCCTGCATATCGAGGACAGGGTGTATGCCGTGCTGTGCGAGAAAAACGACCTGATCTCGGTGCCTGCAGGAACCCGGCATTGGTTCGATATGGGCGAGCACCCTCACTTCGTTGCCATTCGCCTGTTCACTAATCCAGAAGGTTGGGTCGCGCAATTCACCGGGGAAGACATTGCCGGCCGGTTTCCGCGCCTGGATGATTTCTGATCCCGGCAAAGCCATCCTTACCGATGTCGAAAACATCACCAGCGCCGTGAGGTCCGTCTTCGACGTGCTGTTCCCATGTATTGCGGGCTCGATCAGCTTGCCGTCCGACGGGATTCTGTTTCTCTTCGATATGTGAAGAGCTGGATGCTGCGCAGCATTGCCGGCACACCTGCGGCCTGCTGTGAGAGGGCGTGAGCTGGCTGATCATCCAGCGGTCGCCAGCTTCGAGGCGAACGATCCGCGCCGTGAGCAGATCGCGTACTGAACCCTCAAACCCGCCTGGCATCCTAATTACGAACTCACTGTAATTTGGAGTCTTGTCATGACCGATGCCTTCGGCGGTATTTTCGGCCTGCTTATCCTGGCACTGGATATCTGGGCAATCATCAGCGTGGTGCGAAGCGACAGCAGCACCGGGAAAAAAGCCCTCTGGGTGTTGTTGATCGTCATCCTGCCAGTGTTGGGCCTGATCATCTGGGGCATCATGGGGCCGCGTGGCAATCGGCCTGATGAGCGCAACCTGAGGCACTGACCGGTGGAAACCTGGAGTACGCTGCTGGCCTTGATCGTGTTGGTGGCTAATCTGGTAGCCATCGTGCAGATCTGGCGAAGTCGTATCGAGGTGGGTCGCAAGATCATCTGGAGTCTTGTTGTCGTCCTGTTGCCAGTTGTCGGACTGGTCATGTGGTTCGTGGCCGCCGGACATTTCGCCAAAGTCAGGTTGTGATGCGTATAGCAGTTCTGGTCGCGTTGCTGCTTTGGGCTGGTAGTGCCTGGAGTGGTGACGAGATGGCCTGGACTGCGCTGCGGGAGGGCCGTGCCGTTCTGCTCATGCGTCATGCCTTGGCGCCTGGGACAGGCGATCCGCCGGGTTTCGTACTGGAGGACTGCACGACTCAGCGCAATCTTGATCAGGCGGGCCGCCTGCAGGCAGAGCGGTGGGGTGATCTGCTCCGGCAGAACAGCATTACTGCGGCGCGGGTACTCAGCAGTCGTTGGTGCCGGGCGTTGGATACGGCAGAACTGCTGGGCTTTAAGCCAGTTGAGCCGCTGCCGCTTCTCGATTCGTTCTTTGTCCAGACCTACCGCAAGAACGAGCAGACCCAAGCCTTGCTCATGTACCTGCGAGAATTGCCAGGGACATCACCCATCGTGCTTATCAGTCATCAAGTCAATATCACCGCACTGACGGGCATCTTTCCACGATCCGGTGAGGCTTTGGTGCTCGCGTTGCCGATCAGCGACCCGCCTCAAGTCCTGGCCAGGCTCTCCCCGCCTTGATCGGCGCTGCGGCATAACTCTCCCAGATATGCACTGCGGCATAGGCCCGCCAGGGTCGCCAAGCCTGTGATCGCGCGAGCAACTCTTTCGCGCTGATGCCGTCACTTCCCCATAGCGGCGATTTCAGCAGGCCAAGGTCGGCTGCTGGAAAGGCATCCGCCTCGCCGAACCCCCTCAACGCAATGTATTCAGCCGTCCATGGCCCAATACCGGGTAGCTGGCAAAGGTGGCTGACCAGCGCGTCTGCACCGTTTTCGACATGCAACTCAAGTGCGCCGCCAGCAACGGCGGCTGATAGATGTTGCACTGCCGCCACCCGCTTGCCGGGCATGCCGATATTTTCCAGTGCCGCGGTGGCTAGCGTTTGTGGGCCGGGAAACAGCATGGTCAAGCCATTCGTTCCAACCGCAGATTGGCTAAGCCGGTTTTCCCCAAATCGTTCGATCAGGCGTCGGGTGATGGTCACCGCGGCCTTAACGGTGACCTGTTGACCAACGATAGCCCGCACGGCTTGTTCGAACGGATCGAACGCGCTGGGTAAGCGCAGTCCGGGGTTAGCCGCGACCAGAGGGCCGAGCTGAGGGTCCGAAGCGAAATGGCGCGTTATGGCGACCGGATCGGCATCGAGGTCGAACATCTTTCGTACACGCATTGCTAATGTTGAAGAGTGCCCCTCTAGCGAATCGCTGATGACCAGTTCTAGAGCAGATTGTGACAGCAGTGGTCGTACGCTGAACCAGCCGACATCGTCGCCTACTTGCACGGTGCGGCTGTAACGCTCCGGCTCCAGCGCCTCGATACCCGGCAGAAGGCGCAAGGCAAAGTGCCGATGAAACTGAGACCAGCTCCATGGGGCGTTATAAGGAAGTTGGATAGAAATCATCACTAGACAATAGCCAGTGGTGATGGGGCAGTCTTCATCAAACGTGCCTTGAGGACGGGCGGTTACTCCTGTCATAAGACCAAAGTAGAATGCGCCTCTCTGGCAATCGGGCCGCCTGCGAGGCCCGTCTGTTAAGTCATCCATCAGGGAGACACCCATGAGCGACTATCAGGAAACTCTCTACGAGGGGTACGGCCAGCGCTTCAGAGTCGACAAGATGCTGCATGAAGTGCACACCGGGCATCAGCATCTGGTGATATTCGAGAACGCCCGTATGGGACGTGTGATGGCGCTCGATGGGGTTATCCAGACCACCGAGGCAGACGAATTCATCTATCACGAGATGCTTACACACGTGCCGATCCTGGCTCACGGGCTGGCGCGGCGAGTGCTGATCATTGGTGGGGGTGATGGCGGCATACTGCGGGAGGTGGCCAAGCACCGTGACGTCGAAAGCATCACCATGGTCGAAATCGACAGCACCGTAGTGGAGCTATGCAGGGAGTTCTTGCCAGAACACTCCAAGGGAGCGTTCGACGATCCTCGGTTGGGCCTGGTAATTGATGACGGTATGCGCTTCGTGGCGACCACCGATCAGAAGTTCGATGTGATTATCTCCGACTCGACCGATCCCATTGGGCCGGGAGAGGAGCTGTTCTCCGAAAACTTCTATCAGGCGTGTCGTCGTTGCCTCAACGAAGGTGGCATCCTGGTCGCGCAGAACGGCACTCCGTTCATGCAATTGGCTGAAGTGCAGACCACCTCCAAGCGGATGGCCGGCCTGTTTCCCGACTGGCATTTTTACCAAGCTGCGGTTCCCACCTATATCGGGGGCGCCATGACGTTTGCCTGGGGCGCTTGCGATGCCGACAGTCGCAAGCTGTCGTTGGAAACCCTGTGCCAGCGTTTCGCCGGCAGTGGGATCGTGACCCGTTACTACAATCCACACCTCCATATTGGCGCGTTCGCGCTACCTCAATACGTGTTGCAAGCCATCAGCAAGCCCAGCAACGGCTGAGTGATCAGCTTGCTGCAACGAGATTCGGTGCAGCAAATTGGTCGCTGGCATTCCTGTCAGTGGTGATTGAGTGGGATTAAACCTTCCCGTTGCGGACGCGGTTTATACGTCGTATGTTCCAGTGGTAGCGATGGAGCACTGAAATCGCTTGGTGCTTAGCTGCTAGGCCGTGTGGTATTGGTGACGTACGGTCAGGGTCGTTCGATTGCTGTATCGAACTCCCAGACGTTGCCGAGGCCTATTAGAAACACCGCTGGGTTTCTTTTTTCGATCAACCAGGCAATTCGCGTCCGGCGCTGTCCGGTCGTTCCGCAACGAGGTAGACAAGGCTTTCCATTCCTGAAGTCGTCATCCATGAGTGAGAGGAGGTTGTTTTATGAGTACCACCTTCCATGAGGATGTAAGCGGCAATGTTCTTTTGAGGATGAAGGAGGGCGGTTTCGACTTTGCCCGCGTCCATCCGATCGAGTTCTATGCCGTGTTTCCCGATCGTGAACGTGCCTGCGCCGCGGCCAGCAATTTCCGTGGCGAGTGCGTCAATACACAGATAGCACCCCGCGACGATGGCGCCTGGGACCTCCAGGTCAGCAAGGTGATGTACGCCACTTTTGATGGTATCGGCGATTTCGAGCAGGACCTGGAGAACCTGGTCGAGCCGCTAGGTGGTGTGCTGGATGGTTGGGGGGTGACCCAGGAGCTTTCTGGGTGCGCTGTCTGACACCTCAATGCTTTAAGTAAGTGTGAGTCCGCTTTGCAGCGCCTGGTCCCATGGCGGGACCGGGCCGAAGCGACCCTTCAAAAACTCAAGCAACAATCGGCTGCGTGAATCGGCTTCCCGGGTCAGGCGCAACGCATAAATGCCGCTAGGTTCCGGTTCGGGCAGGCCACCTTCACAGAACAGCGGCAACAAATCACCACTGAGGAGTTGGTCACTGATCAGCCAGGTGGGTAGATGGGCGATACCCAATCCAGCCAAAGTGGCGGTCAGCAACGCTTCCGCATTGTTCGCTACCATACGCAGCCGCTTCGGTCTCAGCAGTTGTCGCTTGCCCTCGTGCTCGAAACGCCATGCGTGCGGAGGCGCCAGCGCGTCCCAGTCCAGCCCGTCGTGTTCCGGCAGTTCCGCTACCGATTGCGGTGCTCCTCTCCGTTGCAAATAACTCGGGCTGGCACAAACGATGCGCCTCATCGGTGCCAGCGGCGTTGCCACGAGGCGCGTGTCGGCAAGCTGGCCAATACGTAGCACCAGATCGACCTCTCCCAGATGCTCACCGTGCATATCGATGAAGCTATCGATCAGGCGTAGCTGGATGTCCACTCGAGGGTAGGCCTGCAAGAAATCGGCAAGTGCTGGCGCCAGATGTCTGCGTCCGAAAGGAGCGGGTGCGTCAATGCGGATGCGGCCTTCCGGTGCGCTTTGTAGCGAGGCCATCTCGGCCCGAGCAAGTTGCAATTCCTGAACGATGCGTCTGGCACGCTCGGCAAACAGCTGCCCAGCAGCGGTAGGCTTGATCGCATGGCTGGTACGACTGACCAGCTGGCAACCAAGTGAACGCTCCAATGCGTCCATGCGTCGCGAGACGGACGAAGGCGCTAGCGCATGCAGCCTGCCTGCTACCGAGAAGCTTCTGGTATCGATTACGTCGAGGAATAACTTGAACTGATTAGTAAGGGCTGTTGCATCCATGATGCTCGCTTCGCTTTGCGGAATACGCAAAGCCATTGTGCATGCTTGTGCATATGCCTACTAGAGCGCGCTGAGTAGCATTGCGCCTTTGATAGGAGGCGTCATGGACCTGGTCGGATTTGTTTTGGATGTGGTTCTGGGTCTGGCGTTGGGCACGCTGGGTGGCCTGTTCGGTATTGGGGGAGGGCTGATCGCAATTCCGGTATTAGGTGTGTTGTTCGATCTGGACCAGCAGGTCGCTCAGGGCACCGCCTTGGTCATGGTGGTGCCCAACGTGCTGCTCGCCATCTGGCGCTACCATCAGCACAATCGCATCGACCTTCGCCACGCGGCAGCGTTGGGCATCGCCAGTTTTTGCTTCGCCATCGCGGGTGCTGCGCTCGCTGTATCGCTGAACGCTGAGCGCATGCGGATTGCCTTTGTGGTGTTTCTCGTCGCCTTGGCTATACACACATTGTCGCGGGTGTTCTTCAGGCCGCCATCCGGTGGGACCGAACTGCGTCATCCCTGGCCCTGGTTAGGCGTACTGGGCGCTGGCGCCGGCGGGCTGGGCGGGTTATTTGGCGTGGGGGGCGCAGTGCTTGCCACGCCAGTACTCACAGCTGTATTTGGCACGTCACAGGTCGTGGCACAGGGTCTTTCTCTTGCGCTGGCGGCGCCAAGCACCGCTGTTACGCTGGTCACTTACGCCACTCATGGTCAGGTGGACTGGATGCTGGGATTGCCGCTTGCCATCGGGGGGCTCTTGAGCATCAGCCTCGGGGTGAGGTTGGCCCATGCGCTGCCGGAGCGTACTTTGCGTCTGCTATTCAGCGGCTTCCTGTTGCTGAGTGCTGTCATGCTGGCCTTGGAGGTCTGAACAGCCGGTAGCAAATGAGCGCTAGATTGCTGCCTGGTTCGGCTTTCGGCGAATTTCACGACGGGCGCTGCGCACCAGGCGAATGGTCAGCAGAAACGCGGCACAGCTCAGTCCGGCGATCAAGCCCTGCCAAAGCCCTGCCGGTCCGCTGGGCTCGCCAAATTTGTCGGTAAGGCCAAGCAGGTAGCCCACCGGCAGGCCGATTCCCCAGTAGGCGAAAAGCGTGAATATCATGGTCATTCGCGTGTCCTGATAGCCGCGCAGTGCGCCGGCTGCGGTGACTTGAACCACGTCCGAAAACTGAAACAGTGCGGCGTAGAAAAACAGGCTGGCGGCTACGGCGATCACAGCCTGATCGGGTGTGTAGATGCGCGCAATCTGCTCGCTGAACAACAGCATGCTGCCTGCCGAGAAGCAGGCATAGACCAGGCTCGATACGATCCCCACGCCAGCAACAAAGCGTGCGTCTCGTGGGGCGCCTCGGCCCAGCGCCTGGCCGATGCGGATGGTGATGGCCATCCCCAGCGACAGCGGAATCATGAATATCAGCGAGGTGAAATTCAGCGCGATCTGATGCCCGGCTACCACGGTCGCACCGAGGCCGCCGATCAGAAGTGCGATGACCGAAAAAATACTGGCCTCGGCGAACACCGCAACACCAATCGGTACGCCGACCGATAGCAGTCGGCTGAGCACCGGCCATTCCGGCCAATCGAAACGGGTGAACAATTGGCTTGGCTGGTAGTAGTTGGCGCGGCGCACCCAGAACAGCATCGCCAGCAGCATGAAAGCCATGACCACCGCGGTAGCCCAGCCACAACCGACGCCGCCCATGGCCGGCAGCCCCAGCTTGCCGTAGATGAAGATGTAATTGAGCGGAATATTCAGCATCAGCGCAAGAATGCCGACCACCATGCTGGGCCGGGTGTGGCCGAGCCCGTCGCTGTAACAACGCAGCACCTGATACAGCGCCACTGCGGGAAAGCCGCAGGCGACTGCACGCAAATAGGCCATGGTCGGGTCAATCAGTGCCGGTTCGACCTTCATCAGATGCAGCACCGGTTCAGCGTTCCACATCAACAGCGCGAATAACGATCCTACACCGAGCCCCATCCACAACGCCTGGCGGACCAGCGGCCCAATCCGTTCGTGCTGGTCACGGCCGAAGTGCTGAGCGACATTCGGGGTGGTCGCCAGGATGACACCTGTCACAAGCAGAAATACCGGCACCCAGATCGAGTTGCCCAAGGCAACTGCCGCGAGGTCTTCGGGACTGACGCGGCCGGCCATCAGGGTGTCGACAAAACCCATGGCTGTGTTTGCCAGTTGAGCAATCATCATCGGCAGGGCGAGGGCGAAGAGGGTGCGCAGTTCAACGCGAACCCGTCTGAGTCTGAACTCAGTGGGCATTGCAGATTATCCGGATTGTATACAGGAAGCCGACTAGTCTACGCCGCCAGGCGCACGCACGGGAAGCCAGCAGAGCGGCTCGCCGCGGTCTAGAATGGGAAATCACTGATGGAGCCTGACAATGCGCATCCTTGCCGATGAGAACATTCCTCTGGTCGACGCTTTTTTTGCTGAGTTCGGCGAGATACGCCGCATGCCTGGGAGAAGCATCAACAGGGCCGCACTCGAGCAGGCCGACGTGCTTCTGGTTCGTTCCGTCACCCGGGTAGACCGCGAGCTGCTCGGAGGGAGTGCAGTGCGCTTCGTGGGCACTTGCACGATCGGCACCGACCACCTCGACCTCGATTACTTTGAAGAGGCGGGAATCAGCTGGGCTAGCGCACCGGGTTGCAACGCTCGGGGCGTCGTCGATTATGTGCTCGGCAGTCTTCTGGCTCTGGCCGAAGGTGAGGGCGTTGAGCTAAAGGGACGCCGCTATGGTGTGATCGGCGCTGGCGAGGTCGGTGGCCGGCTGGTAGAGGTTCTGCGTGGCCTGGGCTGGGACGTGCGAGTCTGCGATCCGCCGCGGCAGGCACGTGAAGTGGGTGAGTTCGTCACGCTGGATGAAATACTGGCCGAGTGCGATGTCATCAGCTTGCACACCCCGCTGACCCTGGAAGGGGAGCACTCGACTTTTCATTTATTGAATCAGTCCCGTCTGGAGCAGCTGCGACCCGGTACCTGGCTGATCAATGCCGCCCGCGGCGCAGTTGTCGACAATGACGCTTTGCGAGAGCAGTTGGCCAGGCGGACAGACCTCCAGGCAGTACTCGATGTCTGGGAGGGAGAGCCGCAGGTCGATGTCGAATTGGCCGAGTTGTGTTGGATTGCGACTCCGCATATTGCCGGCTATAGCCTCGACGGGAAGTTGCGCGGAACGGCGCAGATCTATCAAGCGTTTTGTGCCAGCAAAGGGCTGGAGCCAAAGGTCGAGCTGGCGGAGCTGATGCCGCCTACGTCGCTGCGCGGCCTGGTCTTCGATGCGTGCGCAGGGTCGGCAGACCTGTTGGCGACAATCTCTCGGGCGGTTTACGACCCGCGGCGTGATGACGCTGCGTTTCGCCGTCATCTGGGGGGCGACGAGGCTCAGCGCCGGGTCGGCTTCGATCAGCTGCGCAAGCAGTACCCGCCGCGTCGCGAAATAGACGGTTTGCAGATCGAGATTAACGGCGGTCAACCAAAGCTGGAGAAAATCGTACGAGCCCTGGGCGCTACCGTTAAGTGTTAACCGGTTGCTCGCGATCAGCAGCGCCGACGGGGCGGACGTCAGGCTGGATGCAATTTGCAGCCTGCTCCGCTAGCATTACCCGTCCTCTGCTTTATCCCGCGATGGTGTTATGAGTTATCAGGTACTAGCCCGTAAATGGCGTCCGCGTTCGTTCCGCGAAATGGTCGGGCAGACGCATGTGCTCAAGGCCCTGATCAACGCGCTGGATAGCCAGCGCCTGCACCATGCCTACCTGTTCACCGGTACTCGTGGCGTCGGTAAGACGACCATCGCGCGGATCATCGCCAAATGCCTCAACTGCGAAACCGGCATCAGCTCAACGCCGTGCGGCGAGTGCTCGGTCTGCCGGGAAATCGATGAGGGTCGGTTCGTCGACCTGATCGAGGTAGACGCCGCAAGCCGCACCAAGGTCGAAGACACCAGGGAGCTGCTGGACAACGTGCAGTACGCTCCCAGCCGCGGGCGCTACAAGGTCTACCTGATCGACGAAGTGCACATGCTCTCGTCGCACTCGTTCAACGCATTGCTTAAAACGCTTGAAGAGCCGCCGCCTCACGTCAAGTTCCTGTTGGCTACCACCGATCCGCAAAAGCTTCCTGTGACCATCCTGTCCCGCTGCCTGCAGTTCTCGTTGAAGAACATGCCGCCCGAACGGGTAGTCGAGCACCTGACCCATGTGCTTGGCGTCGAGCAGGTGCCATTCGAGGAGGATGCGCTCTGGTTGCTCGGCCGTGCCGCTGACGGTTCAATGCGCGATGCGATGAGCCTCACCGATCAGGCGATCTCCTTTGGCGAGGGCAAGGTGCTCGCGGCTGATGTACGCAGCATGCTCGGAACCCTTGATCATGGACAGGTCTATGGCGTGCTGCAGTCGCTGTTGGAGGGCGATGCCCGCGCGCTGCTCGAAGCGGTACGTCATCTCGCAGAGCAAGGCCCCGATTGGGGGGGCGTGCTCGCGGAAATGCTCAACGTCTTGCACCGCGTTGCTGTCGCCCAGGCTTTGCCGGATGCGGTCGACAATGGGCAGGGCGATCGCGATCGAGTGCTGGCCCTGGCGCAGGCGTTGCCGGCCGAAGATGTACAGTTTTACTACCAGATGGGGCTGATCGGCAGGCGCGATCTGTCGTTGGCTCCCGATCCGCGAAGCGGCTTCGAAATGGTTCTGCTGCGTATGCTCGCGTTTCGGCCTGCCGATGCTGAAGGCGCGCCGCGAACACCGCTAAAGATATCGGGAGTCAGTCCGGCCACGACTGATTCCAGAGCAACGAACGTGGCCGGTTCAGCAACATCGGCTGCGCCGGTTCGTGATCCGGTTGCGGTTCCATCGGCTTCGGCACAATCACCGACTCCCATACAGGCGCATCCGTCGCAGATTGCCCCCGATTCGGCGGCTGTGGCTACCGAACGAACTATGGCACCTGTGCCTGCAGCCAGTGTTTCGTTCCCGGAAATCGCAACCGTGACGAATACTGGGTTTGCGCCTGCCTTGTCCGGACCTGCTAAGGCGGAAGCTGCGCCGCCAGTGGTGGATGTGCCCTGGAATGAGCCTCCAGACACCCCACCGGTAGCCGTGGAAAGTGAGGCACTGGAACGAAAGGCCGAGCCTCTAGCTGAACCAGCGCATCACGCTGCGGTGGTTGAAGTGAATGAGCCGGACGATGATGAGCCGCCGCTCACGGACGAAGACTACTTCGAAGTCGAAACGCAGGCGGAAGCCTACCTTGGCGGATTGGACGATTTTGAGGCTGACCCGCAGCCGCCCGAACCGGCTCCAGCCGTTGAGCCGGCCACGGGGTTGGCGGCCGAGTGGCTGGACATTTATTTGAAGCTGGGACTTGCTGGCCTGACCGGAAGTATTGCGGCTAACTGCACCTTGATTGCTGTAGAGGGCGACCGCTGGCTCATGCATTTGGACCCGGCGCAAAGTGCGCTGTTTAACGCCACTCAGCATCGGCGTCTCAACGACGCACTCAACCAATACCATGGGCGCACTTTGCAGCTGGATATCGAGTTGCAGACACCACAGCAGGAAACGCCGGCGCAGGCTGCTGCTCGGCGCCGTGACGAGCGTCAGCGGGCTGCAGAGCAGTCGATTCAGGCAGACCCCGTGGTCCAACAGTTGATGCAACAGTTCGCTGCCGTCATTCGCGACGGTACCATCGAACCCGTAGAACACTCCGAACCCTGATCCGAGGTAAACCCCATGATGAAAGGTGGCATGGCCGGCCTGATGAAGCAGGCGCAGCAGATGCAGGAAAAAATGCAAACGATGCAGGAGGAGCTGGCCAACGCAGAAGTGACCGGTCAGTCCGGTGCTGGCTTGGTGAGCGTTGTGATGAATGGTCGGCACGACGTCAAGCGCGTCAGTCTTGATGACAGCCTGATGCAGGAAGACAAGGAAATTCTCGAGGACTTGATAGCCGCTGCGGTAAACGATGCGGTTCGCAAGATCGAGCAGAACAGCAAGGAAAAAATGGCCGGCATGACCGATGGTATGCAGTTGCCACCGGGTTTCAAAATGCCCTTCTGATGTGATTTCGGGGGCCGTTCCAGGCACTCGTCCAGCGTGGCCTATCGGCGCCGTGAATGACGCTTAGCGAAGCGAAGTCCACGGCGCTGTGCTGAGCGCCGCCTCTGTATAAAACAGCCCCATTGCCTCTCAGTTTGGTGAGCCATGTCATTCAGTCCGCTTATTCGTCAACTCATTGATGCATTGCGCATTCTTCCAGGCGTAGGGCAAAAAACCGCCCAACGCATGGCTTTGCAGATGCTCGAGCGCGACCGCAGTGGCGGGCTGAGACTGGCTCAGGCGCTTGCGCGTGCAATGGAGGAGGTGGGCTATTGCCGTCAGTGCCGCACACTAAGCGAGGAAGAGCTGTGCCCCCAATGCGCTGACCCGCGTCGGGACGATACCTTGCTTTGTATCGTCCAGAGCCCTGTAGATGTGTTCGCAGTAGAGCAGACCGGTTTCCGAGGTCGCTATTTCGTCCTCAAAGGGCACCTGTCTCCGCTCGATGGCCTCGGGCCAGAGGCCATAGGCATCCCTGAATTGCTCGGCAGAGTGGCTGAGGGCAATTTCAAGGAGGCGATACTGGCCACCAATCCCACCGTCGAAGGCGAGGCTACTGCGCACTACATTGCTCAGCTTTTGATTCCCAAGGGGTTGACGCTCAGCCGTATCGCGCACGGTGTGCCGCTTGGCGGAGAGCTTGATCTTGTCGATGGGGGCACGCTTGCACATGCGTTAGCTGGACGGAAGACGATCACACTCTGACTTATCTTTCTCGCGGTGCCGAAGTGATGCGACGTTCTGCTGCTATATAACCTCCGGTTTAATGCTTATGGCGCCTAAGTGGGTGCGTTGCTCAGCTGAGTTGATGTAAAGTTCTAAGCCATAACTCGTTAATAACCAAATCAATGGCTGACCGTTCGTTCGGTTATATGCATGGCGCTGCCTATCCAATTGAGGTCGACAATGAAGGCAAAACACTGGTTGGTTCCCGCACTGCTGCTGCTAAGCGCTTTTGCGCAGGCGCAGGAAAAATTCAAAGTCGGCTATATCCGTGTAATGGATGATGCTCAGGCGATGGTTGCCCATGAGGGTGGCTTCTATAAGAAGCATGGTCTCGACGTTGAGCTGGTCGAGTTCAGTTCCGGTACCGATCTGATCAAGGCCATCATTGGCGGCCAGCTGGACACCGGAGTTCTGGGCTTTACCAATGCGGTCGCATGGGCATCCAAGGGTGCTGACCTTAAGGTAGTCGGTGGTGCTCAGCAGGGCTATCACTCGATCGTGGCTCGCGAGGGAACCGGCATCGAGAAGATCGCCGACCTGAAAGGCAAGATTCTGGCATCCCAGAAAGAAGGCAGCACCGCCGATGCGGTGCTGCGTGGCGTCACCTTGAAGGCTGCCGGCTTGGCGCCCAGCGACGTCAACATAATGGGTACGAGTCCGGCAGTCGCCGTCCAGTCGCTCGTCTCGGGACGCACCGATGCGGCGTTTCTCTTCGAGCCCTATGATCGAATCGCTCAGCTCGTGGCCCCTGTCAAGCAGATCTATGAAATCGGCGAAGTCTGGCCATTCCCGTGCATGGTTGTGATCACCGCCGGCGAAACCTTGGAAAAGCGCAAAGAGGCAGTCTGGAAGTCGCTTGATGCTCAGCGGGAGGCAATCGAGCTACTGGAAAATCAGCCAGCCGAAGCGGCCAAGCTGATCGCTGATTACTTTATCGCCGAGCCGACGCTGAAGACGCTTAACCGCGGTGAGTTGCCTCGTGAAGTGGTAATCGAAGAGGCCATCGCTACTCAAACCTTCGGCGCCAAGCTTGGCAGCGATGACCTGGCACGTATTCAGGAGCTCGCCAATATTCTTCAGGAGCTCGGCTCGCTCAAGACTCGCGATGGTAAGCCATTCGATACCAGTGCCATTCTCGACTTGTCCTGGCAAGAAGCCCGCGAGCTGTAAAACGGCGGCAGATTGTTCCGCACTGCCCGGCCATAGAGCCGGGCAGTGTCATTTAGCCCATTAATTGGGCAGTTCTTGAGGTTTTCCAAGCGATATGCAACTCAGGTTCGAAGAAGTAGACAAGCAATTTGGCCAGCTTGAAGTCATCAAGGGTTTCAGCGGCGAGTTTGCCCAGGGTGAGCTGGTCGCTCTGGTAGGACCTTCCGGTTGCGGGAAGTCGACGTTACTGCATCTGGTTGCCGGACTCGAAAAACCTACTGCAGGGCGTGTACTCGCCGATGGCGAGAAAATTCCTGGTCCAAGTCCCCGGCGCACCTTGGTTTTCCAAGAGCACGCTCTATACCCCTGGCTTTCGTTGCAGGCCAATGTGGCAATGGCCCTTGAGTTACAAGGCGTAGCCAAGGCCGATGCATTCGAGCAGGCACGGGTCTGGCTCGCTCGGGTCAGCCTGGAGGGTTTCGAGCACTACTACCCGCATCAGGTCTCAGGCGGCATGCGGCAGCGCACGGCTCTGGCGCGTGCGTTTATTGCCAAGCCGGAAGTGCTGCTGCTCGATGAGCCGTTCGGGGCGCTTGATGCGCTTACGCGCATGGCATTGCAGGACGTGCTGCGTGAGTTGATCGACGAGCATCAGCCTACGGTGCTGTTGGTTACTCATGACGTGGATGAGGCGTTGTACCTGGCTGACCACGTGCTGGTGTTCAGTGCTCGTCCGGCCAAAGTGCTGAAGACGTTCAACTTCATCCATTGCGAGAAAAGCCACGATCTTTCCGAGTTTGCTGCCGAGCGGCGCGAGATCCTTCGGTTGTTGGGTATCAAGACGGAGGTAGGGCACTGATGAGCCAGGGACGTCGTCTGACCGGACCGAAGAAATATCTCGCCGTGGTGTTGGCGATTTTATTCATCCTGCTGATTTGGCAGATCGCTGCATGGAGCCTTCCTGCCTTTCTGATGCCTGGGATACCCGTTGTTTTCGAGCGGTTGCTAACCACGGTCTATGAGCCGGAATTTCGCGAAGGGCTTTATGGCAGCATGAGCCGACTGGGGAGTGGTTACAGCTTCGCAATGCTGTTTGGTATCGGCTTCGGGTTGCTGGGCGGTGTGCTGTTCTTCTTCCGTGAAATCCTGCGTTCTGCCATCGTAATCCTCCAGTCAATCCCCTCGATCGCGTGGGTGCCGCTGTTCCTGATCGTGATGGGTTTCGGTAACTTGCCAATCATCGTCGTGGTCGCACTGGCGGCATTCTTCCCGATGGCGCTGTCGGTCATGAACGCCACCGAAAGTGTGCAGCCTGTCCAGGTTGCCGCTGCTCGGGTGATGGGCGCATCACGTTGGCAGCTGGTGCGGCGGGTCTATCTCCCGGCTGTGATGCCCGAATTGATTACCGGCGCGCAGCTTGCCTTCGGCAACGCCTGGCGAGCGCTGATCTCGGCAGAAATGCTGATCGGCTTCGGTCAGGGCCTTGGGCGCTCGCTGGCTTATTCCGGTGAAATTGCCGACATGGCCGGCGTGATGATGAATATCCTGGTCATCGCTATTCTGGCGACGCTGATCGATCAGGTTGTTCTGGAGAAGTTCAAGCAGCGCATGCTGCGCTATCAGTACGTGTAGGACAGCGCCGTGAAGACCCGTTTGTTACGGCTGATGCTCCTGCTGTTGGCGCCGGCTGGCGCCCAGGCCGCCACGCTGGAGGCTGTTGCGGTTGATGCTTACCGTCCGCTCAAAGCGGCGGAGGCTGAACCAATCGAGCAGGGTTTCGAGGCCGCTTGGCTCGCCCGTCTGGGCGAAGCCTTGGGCCACGACATAGCGCTTTCAGTCGCCCCCGGGAAGGGGCCGCTGCGCTTCGGTGAGCTTGAATCAGGTGCCGCTTATTATTCCAGTGAGACCGGTGCTTTAACCGCAAGCAAAGCAGGGCTAGCCGACTGGGCTGATCTTGCCGGCGAGTCATTCTGCGTTACAGCAGGTAGCCCGCACGCTGGCATTGTGGCTGGCCGCTTCGGCGGTGTTGCACGTATATATCCCAGCGCGGCACAGGCACTGATCGGGCTCAAACTCGGTGAGTGCAAGGCGGTTGTGGACGACCTTGTCTTGCTGCGGCAGATCGCTGAGCTGCCTGAGTGGCGTCGCTACGATCAGCTGCTACCTGCCTTTGACTATCCTCGCCTCACATTAAGGGTCGCGGCAGGAGATAGAGCGCTGCAACAGCGCGTCGAGCAATACACTGCCAGCCGGGAAGGGCAGGATGCTTTGGCTGAGGTAACGCAGCACTGGATTGACGAGGTTGCCTTTCAGGCCTACGTGCTTGCCGATACGCTTGATTGTCACTAGGTCTTTTCGGCCGTAGATGGCGTCATCTCGGGTCGATTAGCTGGGGCAGGGCCTTGCTTAGCCCTTCCAGCTTCAATGGGGCTCGGATATGTCCGCGCAGCGTCCCGTTCGGGCCGACGATTGCTAGATTGCGGCTGTGGCTGACGCTGTAGTCGGCTACCGTCGCATCCGTTGTCGCAACGAAAGGAAGCCCAAGACCTTTAGAGAGCTTCTGCAGCTCGGGCATTTCGCCGGTCAATCCTTTTAAGCCTGCTCGGTAATAACTCAGGTAGGTACGCAACGCTTCAGGCGTGTCGCGTGCAGGATCGGCGCTGACCAAGATCACTTGCAGCTGGTCACGCACCGTGGGCGGCAGCTGGTTGAGTAAACGACGCATGTCGCTCAGCGTTGTTGGGCAGATGTCAGGGCAAGCGGTGAATCCGAAAAAGAGCAGGAACCAGCGGTCACGTAGCGCATCGCTTGTGAAGCTCAGGCCCTGTTCGTCAACGAGTTCGACAGTAGGCAACTGTCGCTCCCGTGGAAGCACTAGTAGGTTCGCCTCGTCGAGCATGGCGTCGCGGTCGAGTGCAAAAGACGTTGAGCAGAATGCCAGGAGCCCGAGCAGCGCTCCGCAGCGCAGGGCAGACGTGCAACTGCTGCTCAAGTCTAGCGCTCGTTCAGTTCGAATGCGGTCAGGGTGAAGGTGGGGATGCCCATGTCCTGTAACTTGCGCGATCCTCCGAGCTCAGGCAGGTCGATAATCGCAGCGGCTTCATGAATGTGAGCGCCCATGCGGCGAACCAGCTGAGCCGCCGCGACCAGCGTACCGCCCGTGGCGATGAGGTCATCCAGCAGCAGAACCGAATCCCCTTCGCAGAGGCTGTCGGTATGCACTTCAAGGTAAGCTTCGCCGTATTCGGTGCTGTAGGCCGCTGCCAGCACGTCGGCTGGAAGCTTGCCCTTCTTACGAAACAGGACCAAAGGCCGGTTCAGTTCGTAGGCGATGATCGAACCGATGAGAAATCCACGGGCATCCAGCGCACCCACGTGGGTGAAATCGCTTTCGACATAGCGCTGAATCAGACTGTCCGCCACCATGCGCAGGGCTTTTGGCGACTGCAAGAGTGGCGTGATATCACGGAACACCACACCCGGCTTGGGGAAGTCAGGGACTGGTCTGATCAGGGTTTTGATCGCGAATTCGTCAAAGATCATACGAGCTCCGTTAGGCGTCCATGTTTCCGCCCGCCAGGGCGCACAACCGGATGGAATCAAGAATTCGGACTTCTTTTCCTTCAGCTTCGAGCAGCCCACTCGCCTGGCAGCGTGTGAATACGCGCGAAACGGTTTCTACCGCGAGACCGAGGTAGTTGCCTATTTCATTGCGTGACATGGGGAGGCGGAACTGATTGGCGGAAAAGCCGCGGGCGCTGAAGCGGGCCGACAGATTGATCAGAAAGGTCGCGATGCGTTCGTCGGCAGTCTTCTTCGACAGCAGCATCATCATCTGCTGATCATCGCGAATCTCGCGGCTCATGATGCGCATCAGCTGACGGCGCAGCTGGGGCAGCAGCACACTGAGCTCGTCGAGGCGCTCGAAAGGGATTTCACACACGGAGGTGGTTTCAAGCGCTTGTGCGGAAACTGGATAGGTTTCGGTGTCCATGCCGGAAAGCCCGACCAGCTCGCTCGGCAGGTGGAAACCGGTGATCTGCTCCTCGCCGGCATCCGTGACGCTGAAAGTGCGAAGGGCACCGGAGCGGATGGCGAACACGGAATTGAACGCATCACCCTGACGGAACAGTGTTTCGCCTTTTTTCAGGGGGCGTCCGCGCTTGACGATTTCGTCCAGCGATTCCATGTCCTGCATGTTCAACGAAAGCGGCAGACAGAGGCCAGAGAGGCTGCAATCCTTGCAATTAGCCTGCGGCTGCTTGCGGACCTTGATGGGCTCGGACATTGCGGGATCCTGATAAAACCTTACGGTGCGCAAGACTAACTCACGTAGGCACCTTAGGCCAATCGGTACAAGGGTCGCAGTGGGGGTGGCAAGGGCCGTTATTCACATGGCATGTAAGAACCGCGACGCGGGGCGAGGGGGCAGGCAGTGGTCGAACTGCATACACACGGCATGTACCAGTAACCGTCCGGCCGGCAGAATGGTCATCGCGTCCGCACTTAGCTGGATGAGACCATCGGCAGCCATCTGCTCCAGAGCGGGCCAGGTCTCCTCGAAATAGGTCTTGAAGCTGACACCGAAGATGCTTTCGATCTCGTCGAAACGTAGCTCGAAATCACAGAACAAGGCCTGAATGGTGTAGTGCCGTATCTGATCGTCCTGATTGCATCGCAGCCCCCGGATGGTGGCGAGTTGGCCTTGTGCCAGCGACTGTTGGTAGAGCGTGATGTCGCTGTTGTTCTGGCAATACAAGTCGCCAATCTGGCTAATCGCTGAAACCCCGAGGCCGACCAGATCGCAATGTCCATGAGTCGTATAGCCCTGGAAGCTGCGTTGGAGGGCCCCATCTTCCTGGGCCATTGCGAGCTCATCGTCAGGCAGGGCGAATAGATCCATGCCGATATAGCGATAGCCCGCGCGAGTCAGCTGTTCCACGCTGTGCTGCAGCATCGCCAACTTATCCGACCGGGCTGGTAGCTCTGCAGTGTTAATCTTTCGCTGCGCCATGTACCGCTCGGGCGCATGCGCATAACTGGAAACTGAAACCCGCTCCGGCTGCAGCGCGATCACGGCAGCCACCGTCTGAGCAAAGCGTTCGGGGGTTTGCAGCGGCAGTCCGTAGCTTAGATCGATCTGTATCGAGCGGAACTGCAGCGTTCGGGCAGCTTCGATAACCGTCTGAGTCTGTTGTAGGGTCTGAGTGCGGTTGATTGCCCGCTGCACATCCGGGTCAAGATCTACCAGGCCAATGTTGATGCGGTTGAAGCCAAGCTCACGCAATAACCCCATGGTCGGCCAGTCTGCTGCGCGTGGATCGATATCGATGCTGAAATCGCCATGATCGTCGTTTTGCAGGTTGAAGTGCTTGCGCAAGTGGCTCATCAATCCGCGCAGCTCGGCATGCCCGAGAAAGGTCGGTGTGCCACCGCCGAAATGAAGTTGCTCCACCATCTGGTCCTGGCTGAGATGACAGCCGACCAGCTCGATTTCCTTTTCCAGTCGTGCCAGATACGGAGAGGCACGCTCGCGGTCTTTGCTAATGACTTTGTTGCGCTGGCAGTGGTAGCAGATGTCGGCACAAAATGGCAGATGAACATAAAGCGACAGCGGTCTGACCGCTTGGCGGCTGCTGCGCAGCGCATGCAGCAGGTCGAACGAGCCGAGGTTGGAATTGAACTGCAGGGGCGTCGGATAAAGGGTATAGCGCGGCCCATCCTGATCGTAACGATGAATCAGGTCGGCATCCCAGCGAATGGCGTCGAGCATCATACGGTCTCGGGTTGACTGCGGTGACCGGATTCTAGGGCGGGCGCCATTGCGTAGACTTGACCTGTATCAAGCGAGTCCAGACCCTGCTGCAGAGCTCGAGACCGGCGGTACATAGAAGGAGATTTATTGGCTGAGTTATGGTCGGATTAGCTACCGTCTTGCCAACCTTATCTACTGCAAGGAGAAACCCATGCATCATCGCCAGCAAGAAATCGCTGCTGCGCTTAACGTTTGTGCACCTTTCGATGGGGCCGCAGCAATACAGGCCGAGATTGACCGGCGGGTCGCCTTCATTCAGCAATGCCTGCGCGATTCTGGGCTCAAGACGCTGGTACTGGGCATCAGTGGTGGGGTCGACTCGACCACCGCCGGGTTGCTTGCGCAGCGCGCCGTTGAGGGCATGCGCGAAGCTGGCGAAGGCGACGACTACCGATTCATTGCTGTCCGGCTTCCCTACCAAGTCCAGCATGACGAAGATGAAGCGCAGCTTGCAGTCGATTCGATCAAGCCGGATGAGTGTCATACGGTCAACATCGGCGCCGCCGTGCAAGGTTTGACGCGAGCGACCGAAGCGCTTGATGACTTGGCGCCGGAGAAACGTGACTTTGTTGTCGGCAATACCAAGGCGAGGATGCGCATGGTGGCGCAGTACACCATTGCCAATGCCCGGCAGGGACTGGTTATCGGCACCGATCATGCCGCCGAGGCGGTTATGGGGTTCTTTACCAAGTTCGGTGATGGCGCTTGCGACCTGACGCCGCTGGCCGGTCTGGTCAAGCATCAGGTTCGTGAGCTGGCTGCTGCGCTAGGCGCACCCGAGCAGCTGGTGAAGAAAGTCCCCACCGCCGATCTCGAGGAGCTTTCACCAGGCAAGCCGGACGAAGATGCTCACGGGGTGAGCTATCAGAATATCGACGCCTTTCTCCAAGGCCGATCAGTGCCGGACGAGGCGGCTCGCATCATCATCGACACCTACGACAAATCTGCACACAAGCGACAGCTGCCGAAAGAGCCCTGAGTCAAACGCCGGTGAGAGTAGGCCCGCTGAGCGCATGCTTGCTACTCAGTGGGCTATCTCGGTCAGCGACCTTCAGTGATGAACGTGCGTGGGCGCTTGCTGCGCGGACGCACTGTTAACGTGACCGTGGCCCATCAACCATTGCTGGTGAGGGCCTGGAAGTGTCCAGAGTCCGAAAAGAATTACCGTGAGTCCGCCGAGCATTCGTACGCCGCGTTTGCGAAGCAGTGCGGTAAGGCGTTCGGCGGCTAGGCCGGTCGCCAGAAGCACGGGCCAGGTGCCGATACCAAATGCCAACATCAGCAAGGCGCTATCCAGTGCATCGCCCTGGCTCGCGGCCCACAGTAGAGTGCTGTAAACAAGACCGCACGGCAGCCAACCCCAAAGAGCACCAAGCAGGAGTGCTCTTGGCACGCTCTTGACGGGCATCAGCTTACTTGCGAATGGTTGAATGTGCCGCCACAGGCCCCTACCGACTGCCTCGACACGCGTCAGGCCTGTCCACCAGCCCGCCAGATACAGGCCCATGCTGATCAACAGAAGTGCGGCTAAAATTCGCAACGCCATCGCGAAAGGGCTGTTGGCAACGGCCCAGCCTGCCAGTCCGATGAGCAGGCCGGCACTGGTATAACTGAGTACCCGGCCCAGGTTATAGGCCACGAGCAAGCGCAGGCGTTTGCCACGCTGCTCAGCAGGAATGGCCATGGTGAGGGCACCCATCAAGCCGCCACACATGCCCAGACAGTGACCACCGCCAAGCAGGCCAAGCACCAGCGCCGACACCAGCAGAGGCAACAATTCACTCACGATCAGACTTCCCTTCATCGTGAGCTTTGTCTGCTTGCTCGATGCCTGCCCTGTGCTTTGGGTCCTCTTCGTCGAAAAGGATGCTGTGGGCCGGACCGTCCAGATCATCGTACTGGCCGCTGTCGACAGCCCAGAAGAATATCCAGATGGCCAGCGCGACCAGAACCACGGCCACGGGAATCAAGATGTAAAGTGCGGCCAAAAGAGCCTCCAGAAGTGGTGGGTAACGCCAAGCCCCGAGTAGGCGCTACCTATCCTACGCCGGTCGGACCAGACTGTCGGGTCGCTGCTGATTCGGCACTCGGCTCAGGCGCAATGCGTTCAGCACGACCAGCAGCGAACTGGCAGACATGCCCAGAGCCGCCCATAGCGGTGTTACCCAGCCGATAGCCGCGAACGGCAAGATCAAGCCGTTGTACAGGCTCGCCCAAGTCAGGTTTTCGATGATGATGCGGCGGCTGCGGCGCGCCACGCTGAATGCTTGTACCAGACTGTCGAGACGGTTGCTGAGCAGTACGGCGTCAGCGCTGGTCTTGGCTAGATCGGTCGCTGACCCCATGGCCACGCTGATGTCCGCCGCTGCGAGGACCGGCGCATCGTTGACACCGTCGCCGATCATCAGCACACGACGACCGTCGGCTTGCAGTCTCTGCAGGTGAGTGAGTTTGTCGGTTGGGGTCATGCCGCCGTGGGCATCACTGATGCCGAGCTGCTGAGCGATTTCTCCTACCATCGGAGAACTGTCGCCGGACAAGAGGACGGTGTCCCAGCCACGTGATCTACACGCCTGTAACAGTGCCGGCGCGTCATCGCGCAAACGGTCGTTAAGCACTAGCCAGGCGAGAGGCCCCTGGGTGTCGCCCAACAGTAACCACTGGCCCTCTTTTCCGGGAATCTCGGGCGCTGCGCCGGCATAGCCGATTGCTACGAAATCAGGTTGTCCAATACGCAGCGTACGTTGGCCAACAGAACCTTGGAGGCCTAAGCCGGGAAAGCTGTTCACGGCATCGGCCGCCTGGGGCGCTCGACCAAACGCCCGGGCAATCGGGTGCTCGGAACGGTTTTCCAGAGCAGCGGCCAACTCCAGACAGGCACCGGCTTCTAGCTCAGCAAGTGGTCGAACTTCATTCAAGGTCAGTCGCCCTTCGGTGAGGGTTCCAGTCTTGTCGAAGATCACTGTGTCGATGTGATTGAGCCCCTCCAGCACATGACCCCGGGTGAGCAGTAGACCCAGTTTGTGCAGCGTGCCGGTGGCCGTGGTCAATGCGGTGGGCGTAGCCAATGACAAGGCACAGGGGCAGGTGGCCACGAGCAAGGCAAGAACGATCCAGAAAGCACGTTGCGGGTCGATCTGCCACCACACAATGCCAACCACCGCGGCGGTCAATAGCACAATTATCAGGAACCACTGCGAAACGCGGTCGGCCAGCTCGGCCAGGCGTGGCTTGTCGGACTGCGCGCGCTCCAGCAGGGTGACAATGGCAGAAAGCCGCGTGTTGTCGCCCAGCGCTTGAACCTCGATGGTCAATGCGCCCTCGACGTTGAGGGTGCCCGCAGTGACGGTATCGCCAACGATCCGAGCCTGTGGCAGGTATTCGCCGGTGAGTACCGATTCGTCCACACTCGATTGGCCGCTGAGGATACGGCCGTCGGCTGGAATCAGCGCGCCGGGCTGGACCAGCACCCGATCGCCAAGCTGCAGTTCTCGAAGCAGAATGCGAGCAGTCTGGCCGTCGTCGGCCAGTTTCAGGCACGAGGCCGGCAGCAGATTGACCAGCTGTGCAGTCGCCGCAGCAGTGCGCTCGCGGGCACGGCGCTCGAGAAAACGTCCAGCCAGAAGAAACAAGGCGAACATGCCCACGGCATCGAAATACAGCTCGCCCTGACCAGTGACCGTCGACCATATACCGGCGACGTAGGCGCCGCCGATCGCCAGCGAAACAGAAACGTCCATGGTCAGATGACGGGTGCGTAGATCGCGCATTGCACCTTTGAAGAAGTCAGTGCAGCAATAGAACACGATCGGGGTGGTAAGCAGCAGGGCGGTCCAGCGAAGGATGCTAGCCATGCCTGGCGAGAGGTCGATGTTGAATTCGGGCCAGGTCGCCATGGTCGCCATCATCACCTGCATCCAGAGCAAGCCGGCTACCCCCAGCTGGCGCATGCTGCGACGGTTCTCTTGAGCAAGCCGTTCTGCAGCCTGATCCGCTTGATAGGGGTGGGCGGCGTAACCGACACGACGAAGCTCGGCGAGCAGCTCGCTGAGCGGCAACGAGGCATCATTCCAGCGCACTCGCAGGCGGTGGTTTGACAAGTTAAGGCTGGCCTCGGACACCGCGTCGAGCCGGCGCAGGTGTTTTTCGATCAGCCAGCCGCAAGCGGCACAGCTGATGCCTTCAATCATTAGCGAAGCATCGGCCAGCGCACCTTCATGGCGTACGAAAGGCTCTTGTACGTCCTTGCGATCGTAAAGCTCCAGCTCTTCGGTCAGCGCTTGCGGCAGTGTGTCGGGATTGATGGAAGCGTCGCTGCGATGCGAATAGTAGCTTTCCAGGCCGCCCTGGACGATTGCTTCCGCAACGGCCTGACAGCCAGGACAGCACAGCGCCCGCTGCTCGTTCAGCACGCGGGCGTGATAGGCGCTGCCAGCAGGAACTGGTAGCCCGCAGTGGTAGCAGGGGACAGGGGTTGCCATCGCTCGGTCAGTAGCTCAGTTTGATCGTCTGACCGCTAGCGATTTCCTTTTCCTCGAACAGCCTCCAATCCTGGTCACCCTCACGACCAAGCAGCTCAACGAAGCGCCTGCCGGTGACTGGCTCCTGCATCTGCCCCTGATAGAAGCCATCGCCCTGTGGCTGTAGAACGATGCGACGATCGCGTTCTGGCTGCGTAGGGGAGATCAGGTTGAGTATGACTTGTTGCGGGCGGCTCGAACCGCTCAGCTGGACCTCGGCGAGCCCGCGCTCGTCGTTGAGGTTGAGTTGCGCCTGCATTTGCAGGCGCTCAGCGAGCTTCTCGCGTTCCAGTGACTGGTTTATACCCTTGCCGGCATCGTAATAGTTGTCGGAGACGAGGGTGTCGGCATTGCGAATCGCGATTGTCAGCATCGATGTGCCAAGGATGACTGACATCAGCAGGATGCCGATCACGAACCAGGCCCAGAACTGCTTGTACCAACGGGTACTCTCTTGCTCGGAATTGCTCATGTACTACCTGTTTAGCGGATGCTGGGGCCGATGAAGCGGCTTTCTGCTTCATCTTCAATTGAGGAATCATCTGCCGATCTGATGTGGAAGATGACTTCGTTTGTGCTCGACGGAAGCTGTTCTGGTGCGACGGACAGCTCTACTGGAACGGTGACCAGTTCACCCGCTTCAGCACGCACCTCGTTGCGCCCTTCGTATTGCAAACCTTCAAGGCCGACGGCTTCGATGATGAAGGTCTGCTCACTTTGGGCCTTGTTCATCACCTTGAGCGTGTAGACGTTTTCGATCCGTCCTTGCTCGTTTTCCCGGTAAAGCACGCGGTCCTTGAGCACATCGAGCTTGACGAGTGCACGGTCCGAGACGGCATAGGCGAACACGCCCATCATCGCTGTCAGCGCAACGGCATAGCCGATAAGTCGCGGCCGCACCAGATGGGTTTTTTGTCCGGACAGGTTGTGCTCGGTGGTGTAGCTGATCAGCCCGCGCGGGTAGTTCATCTTGTCCATGATGGCGTCGCAAGCGTCAATGCACGCGGCGCACCCGATACATTCGATCTGCAGCCCGTCGCGGATGTCGATGCCGGTGGGGCATACCTGCACGCACATGGTGCAATCGATGCAATCTCCCAGGCCCATTGCTTTGTAGTCGGCATCCTTTTTCCGCGGACCACGGCGCTCGCCGCGGCGTGGATCGTAGGAGACGATTAGGGTGTCCTTGTCGAACATCACGCTCTGGAAACGAGCGTACGGGCACATGTAGATGCACACCTGCTCGCGCAAGTAACCCGCGTTGCCGTAAGTCGCTAGGGTGAAGAACCCCACCCAGAACAAAGCCCAGCCGCCTACCTGAAGGGTCACGAGATCAGGGACCAGGTCCCTGATCGGTGTGAAATAGCCGACAAAGGTAATACCGATCGCTAGAGAAACTGCCAGCCAGATCGAGTGCTTGGCGGCTTTGCGCATGAACTTGTTGGCACTCATGGGCGCCTTGTCGAGTTTCATGCGCTGGTTCCGGTCACCCTCTGTGACCTTCTCTGCCCACATGAAGACCCAGGTAAACACGCTCTGGGGGCATGTGTAGCCACACCAGACGCGACCAGCGAAAACGGTGATAAAGAACAGGCCGAATGCGCAAATGATCAACAGGGCAGAAAGCAGGATGAAGTCCTGCGGCCAGAAGGTGGCGCCAAAGATATAGAACTTGCGCTCTGGCAAGTCCCACCAGACCGCCTGCCGTCCGTTCCAGGTCAGCCACACGGTGCCGAAGTAAAGTACGAACAGCAGTGCCCCGCCAGCGAGTCGCAAGTTGCGAAACAGGCCGCTGAAGGCTCGTGTATAGATCTTTTCGCGCGCGGCGTAGAGGTCGCCCGATGCTTCGGACTTGGAGGGAGGTGTTACGTTGCGGACGGGAATCTGCTCAGTCATCAAGTGCGTACCACGGCGGAGGGTGAGTGTCCCGGCCGATGCATGTCGGCCGGGATCTTTTGCTTACCTGCTGCGAATGGTACGCCTCGTCAGTCGAACTAAGGTGCGACCTTGGGTCGCGCCAGGACCGATGGATCAGTCCTCCGACTCTTGCGAGAGGCTATACACATACGCTGCCAGCAGGTGCACCTTGTCGTTGCCAAGAATGTGCTCCTGGGCGGGCATACGGCCATTTCGGCCGTAGCGCAGGGTCTGCTGAATCTGTCCGAAACTCGAGCCGTAAAGCCAGACGTTGTCGGTCAGGTTCGGCGCGCCCATGGCCTGAGTGCCTTTGCCTGCAGGACCATGACAAGCTACACAATTGGCGGCGAAGATTTTTTGACCCTGCTCAATGTCGACGTTAATACCCTCGGGGGTATCGCGGCCCGACAGGCTGCGTACGTAGCCAGCGACATTACTGATGCCATCTTCGCCAATCACATCGCGCCATGCGGGCATAGCTGCCTGCCGTCCGCCCATGATGGTGGTTTTGATGGTTTCAGGCGCGCCGCCCCATAGCCAGTCGTTGTCGGTCAGGTTGGGGAAACCGTAGGCACCCTTGGCATCCGAACCGTGGCAGACGGAGCAGTTGGAAGCGAACAGGCGGCCACCCATTTTCAGGGCTTGCGGATCCTGAGCGACCTGCTCGACGGGCATCGCCGCGAACTTGGCATAAAGCGGGCCATACTGCTCGTCCGCCTTGTCCATCTCGCGCTGCCATTCCTTCACCTGAGTCCAGCCACCTTCGTAGCCGGGCAGCATGCCCTTCCAGTTACCCAGCCCCGGATACAGCGCCAGGTAACCCAATGCGAAGATCACCGTGGCAACGAACAGCAGGAACCACCAGCGCGGGAGCGGGTTGTCGTACTCCTCGATTCCATCATAGGAATGGCCAACGGTTTCTTCGGTGCTGTCGTGGCGTTGTCCCTTGCGAGTGGCGAGCAATAGCCAGACCAGTGCGGCAATGGTCCCCAGGCTCAGCAGGGTGATGTACCAACTCCAAAACGAGGTCATTTATTTCTTACTCCTGGAAGCTTCTTCATCACGCTTGTTGGCGTCGGGCTCATCCGCGAAGGGCAGGTTGGCCGCTTCGTCGAAGCTTTTCTTGCGCTTGCTGCTATAAGCCCAGAGGATGATGGCTATCATTGCGACGAAAACAAGAATGGTGCCCAGGCCGCGAAGAGTCCCGATATCCATGGTGCGTTACCGTTTGTTGGTGAGTGCAGTGCCGAGTACTTGCAGGTAGGCGACAAGGGCATCCATTTCGGATTTGCCTTTGACCGCGTCCTTAGCGCCGGCGATGTCTTCTTCGGTGTAAGGCACGCCAACGCTGCGCAGCGCAACCATCTTGTCGGCGGTGTTCTTGCCATCAAGGCTGTGCTCGACCAGCCATGGGTAGGACGGCATCTTCGATTCAGGCACTACGTTGCGCGGGTTGTAGAGGTGCGCGCGGTGCCAGTCATCGGAGTAGCGGCCGCCGACACGTGCCAGGTCCGGGCCGGTACGCTTGGACCCCCACAGGAACGGGTGGTCGTACACGCTTTCCCCCGCCACCGAGTAGTGGCCATAGCGCTCGGTTTCAGCGCGGAACGGGCGAACCATCTGCGAATGGCAGCCAACGCAACCTTCGCGGATGTAGATGTCGCGGCCTTCGAGTTGCAACGCGGTGTAGGGCTTCATGCCTTCCACAGGCTCGTTGACCACGTCCTGAAAGAACAGCGGAACGATCTGGGTCAGACCGCCGATGCTCACTGCCAGGATCATGAACAGGGTCAGCAGACCGATGTTCTTTTCGAGTATTTCGTGATTCTTCATTTATCGGTTCCCTCAGGCGATCTGCGCAGCGGCTTCGAATTCAGCCGACTTGGCGGCACGCACAGTGCGCCAGGTGTTGTAAGCCATCAGCAGCATGCCGGCGAGGAAGAACGCGCCGCCCAGTGCTCGCACGATGAAGCCTGGATGGCTGGCTTCCAGTGCCTCGACGAAGGAGTAGGTCAGCGTGCCGTCTTCGTTGATTGCGCGCCACATCAGGCCCTGCGTGATGCCGTTGACCCACATCGACGCGATATAAAGCACGGTACCGATGGTCGCCAGCCAGAAGTGGGCGTTGATCAGACCGATGCTGTACATCTGCTCGCGAGCGAAGACTTTCGGAATCAGGTGATACAAGGAGCCGATGGAGATCATCGCAACCCAGCCGAGGGCTCCGGCGTGAACGTGGCCGATGGTCCAATCGGTGTAATGGGACAGGGCGTTGACGGTCTTGATGGCCATCATCGGACCTTCGAAGGTCGACATGCCATAGAACGCCAGGGACACGACCAGGAAGCGCAGAATCGGGTCGGTGCGCAGCTTATGCCAGGCACCCGACAGGGTCATCATGCCGTTGATCATGCCGCCCCAGCTCGGTGCCAGCAGGATGATCGACATCACCATGCCAAGGCTCTGAGCCCATTCGGGCAGCGCGGTGTAGTGCAGGTGGTGAGGGCCGGCCCAGATATAAAGCGTGATAAGTGCCCAGAAGTGCACGATGGACAGGCGGTAGGAGTAGACCGGACGGCCAGCCTGCTTGGGTACGAAGTAATACATCATTCCCAGGAAGCCGGTGGTCAGGAAGAAGCCCACGGCGTTGTGGCCATACCACCACTGGACCATCGCATCGGTAGCACCCGAGTAGATCGAGTAGGATTTGAACCAGCTCACCGGCACTTCCAGGTTGTTGACGATATGCAGCATCGCCGTGACCAGGATGAAAGCACCGTAGAACCAGTTGCCCACATAGATGTGCGCGGCCTTGCGCTTCATGATCGTGCCGAAGAACACCACGGCATAGCTGACCCAGACGAGGGTGATCAGGATGTCGATCGGCCACTCGAGCTCAGCATATTCCTTGGAACTGGTGAAGCCTTGCGGCAACGTGATTACCGCGAGAACGATGACCGCCTGCCAACCCCAGAACACGAACGACGCGAGACCGTCCGAGAACAGGCGGGCCTGGGAGGTCCGCTGCACCACATAAAATGATGTGGCCATCAGGGCACAACCACCGAAGGCGAAGATCACCGCGTTGGTGTGAAGTGGGCGTAAACGACCGAAACTTGTCCAGGGCAGGTCGAAGTTGAGTTGAGGCCAGACCAGCTGTGCGGCGATAAACACACCCAGGCCCATTCCGATAATTCCCCACACCACCGTCATGATGGCGAATTGGCGAACCACCTTATAGTTATATGCAGTCTCACTTATTGCTGTGCTCATGCAAGGCTTCCACGCTAATGGCATTTCAAGGGGGCAAAAACGGCGGCAAGTATGGAGAAAGGAGGGGGGCAATGCAATCAAGGCCCAGGCCGTCTCATGCCGTTCGGACCCTGATTCCAAGCGTTTTCCATGCTCTTTGCAGGGTCGTTTAGCACATCATGCCGATGTGATGAATCGAGGGCTTCGCCTTATAGTTCTGCGCGACTTCGGCGAGTAGAGAGGAATATTAGATCAGCGGGAGGGAGGAGCAAACGGAGGAGGGTTGGGCGGTCTGCGACAGAGCGTCGCATACGGCAGAAAGTTGATCAGAAGCAGGGCGATACGGCGTATCGCCCTGTAGAGCGTTATTGCTTGGCTACGCGTTCTGGTTGCTGTGAAAGGCTATAAACGTAAGCGGCCAGTAGGTGCACTTTGTCGTTGCCCAGGTATTGTTCCTGCGCAGGCATCTGCCCGTTGCGGCCGTGGCGAATGGTCTGCTGCAGCTGCGGCAGGCTTGAGCCGTAGATCCAGCCGGCAGGGTTGGTCAGTTTGGGTGCGCCGAGGGCGGCCATGCCTTCCCCATTTGCACCGTGGCAGACCGAGCAGGTCTGAGCGTAGACCTGGCCACCCGCAGCAGTGTCTGCATCGCTGCCTTCTGGCAGGGGCAGACCACCGAGATCATTGCGTACATAGGCTGCGACGTTTTTCACGCCTTCCTCACCGATGACCTGACCCCAAGCCGGCATCGCTGCCACGCGACCGTGGAGGATAGTCGTCTTGATTGTTTCGGCATCGCCGCCCCAGCGCCATTCACTATCCGCCAGGTTCGGGAAACCGACCGCGCCCTTGGCGTCAGAGCCGTGGCAAACCGAGCAGTAGTTGGCGAACAGACGACCGCCGATCTTCAGCGCCCGCTCGTCCTGAGCGACCTGCGCTACAGTCATGGCGGAATATTTGGCGAAGATCGGGCCAAATTTCGCGTCAGCCTGATCAACTTCACGCTGCCATTGCTTGTCCTGGGTCCAGCCGTCTTCATAGCCTGGCATCACGCCTTTCCAGTTACCCAGGCCCGGGTAGAGCACCAGGTAGAAAATGCCGAACACCAAGGTGCCGATGAAGAGCATGAACCACCACCGAGGCAGCGGATTGTCGTATTCCTCAATACCGTCGAAGGAATGTCCCATGGTCTTGTCGGTCGTGCCTGCAGATTCGCCCTTGCGGGTAGCGAAGATCAGCCAGAACAGAGCGACAATGGTGCCCAGCGTCAGCAGGGCGATGTATCCACTCCAGAAAGCGTTCATCTGTTACTCCTGGGCAGCCCGAACGCTCGAGCTGCCCGCGATGTTGGTTCCCTGACGGCTGCGCTGCAGCGCGTCGTTCTCGATAGCTTGCCGTCGATCTCAGCGCTTGTTCTGCAGCGCGGTACCGAGCACCTGCAGGTAGGCCACCAGAGCGTCCATCTCGGTCTTGCCCTTGACAGCGTCTCCCGCAGTGGCGATGTCCTCGTCGCTGTACGGCACGCCGACGGTGCGCAGCGCTTTCATCTTGGTGGCGGTGTCCTGGCCGTCAAGGGTGTCCTCAACCAACCATGGATAGGACGGCATCTTCGATTCAGGCACGACGTTGCGCGGGTTGTAGAGGTGCGCACGGTGCCAGTCATCGGAGTAACGGCCGCCGACGCGGGCCAGGTCCGGACCGGTACGCTTGGAGCCCCACAGGAACGGGTGGTCGTACACGCTTTCACCCGCCACCGAGTAGTGTCCATAACGCTCGGTCTCAGCACGGAACGGACGGATCATCTGCGAGTGACAGCCGACGCAGCCTTCACGGATGTAGATGTCACGGCCTTCCAGCTGCAGCGCGGTGTAAGGCTTCATGCCTTCTACCGGCTCGTTGACCACGTCCTGAAAGAACAGCGGAACGATCTGTGTCAGACCGCCGATGCTCACTGCCAGAATCATGAACAGAGTCAGCAGGCCGACGTTTTTCTCGAGTATTTCGTGCTTCTTCATCAGTCTGCTCCTCAGGCGATCTGCGCGGCGGCTTCGTATTCGGCCGGCTTGGCGGCCTGTACGGTGCGCCAGGTGTTGTAGGCCATCAGCAACATGCCGGTGAAGAAGATCGCACCACCGATCATGCGTACCACAAAGCCCGGATGACTGGCTTCAAGCGCTTCGACGAAGGAGTAGGTGAGGGTGCCGTCTTCGTTGATCGCACGCCACATAAGGCCCTGAGCGATGCCGTTGACCCACATCGAGGCGATGTAGAGCACGGTGCCGATGGTGGCGAGCCAGAAGTGCGCGTTGATCAGGCCGATGCTGTGCATCTGGACACGACCGAACACTTTCGGAATCAGGTGATAGAGCGCACCGATGGAGACCATGGCTACCCAGCCGAGCGCACCGGCATGAACGTGACCGATGGTCCAGTCGGTGTAGTGGGACAGTGCGTTGACGGTCTTGATGGCCATCATCGGACCTTCGAAGGTAGACATGCCATAGAACGCCAAAGATACGACCAGGAAGCGCAGGATCGGGTCGCTGCGCAACTTATGCCAGGCCCCGGAAAGCGTCATCATGCCGTTGATCATGCCACCCCAGCTTGGCGCCAGCAGAATCAGCGACATCACCATGCCCAGCGACTGCGCCCAGTCCGGCAGTGCGGTGTAGTGCAGGTGGTGTGGACCGGCCCAGATGTAGACGGTGATCAGTGCCCAGAAGTGGACGATCGACAGACGATACGAATACACGGGACGTTCGGCCTGCTTGGGCACGAAGTAGTACATGATCCCGAGGAAGCCTGCAGTGAGGAAGAACCCTACGGCGTTATGGCCGTACCACCACTGGACCATCGCATCGGTCGCACCGGCATACACCGAGTAGGACTTCATTGCTGTGACCGGGACTTCCAGGTTGTTGACGAGATGCAGGATCGCCACGGTCAGGATGAAGGCGCCGAAGAACCAGTTGCCGACGTAGATGTGCTTGACCTTGCGCGTGGCCAGGGTGCCGAAGAACACGACCGCGTAGGACACCCAGACGATGGTGATCAGGATATCGATCGGCCATTCCAGTTCGGCGTATTCCTTGGAACTGGTAAAGCCCAGCGGCAGAGAGATCGCGGCCAGCAGGATGACCAGTTGCCAACCCCAGAAGGTGAACGCAGCCAGCTTGGGTGCGAACAGAGTGGTCTGACAAGTGCGCTGGACCGAATAGTAAGACGTCGCGAACAATGCACAGCCGCCGAAGGCGAAGATCACCGCGTTGGTGTGCAATGGGCGTAGACGACCGAAACTGGTCCATGGGAGGTCAAAGTTGAGAAATGGCCAGGCCAATTGTGCTGCGATGAAAACGCCGAGCCCCATCCCGACGATTCCCCACACCACCGTCATGATGGCAAATTGGCGGACCACCTTGTAGTCATAGGCGGTACTGGTTGCTGTGTTCATGTATGGGCTTCCATCCACGGTAATGAGCATGTTTTTCTGTTGCGGTGAGCAGAGATTTCTTTCAATAGAAAGCGGGGGCAAGGATGGGCACTGGGCAAATGGCCGGTATTGACGCCGGTCAATACTCACAGGGCGAGGAAATTCCATTCGTCCGGCGTGATCAACCAAAGGGGGCGGTTTGCGCGAGCCTGATCCTGGCACATGGAGCCGGGGCTCCGATGGACAGCCCGTTCATGGAGCAGATGACTGAACGGCTGGTGGCGCGGGGCGTGGCGGTCTTTCGTTTCGAGTTTGCCTATATGGCCCGCAGGCGCATCGATGAACGCAAGCGTCCGCCAAATCCACAGGCGCAGTTGCTTCAGCAATGGCGGGCAGTTTATCGAACGGTGCGACAGCAAACCGCAGGGCGATTGGCGATCGGTGGCAAGTCGATGGGCGGGCGAATGGCGAGCATGTTGGCTGACGAGCTCGCGGTTGATGCGCTGGTATGTTTGGGCTATCCGTTTCATGCCGTGGGCAAGCCGGAAAAACCACGAGTGGCGCACCTGGCAGAGCTGCGAACACCGACGCTGATTATTCAGGGGGAGCGCGATGCCCTGGGTAACCGAGACACTGTCGCCGGCTACTCCCTGTCGCCGGCGATTCGCCTCGATTGGCTGATGGCGGCCGACCATGATCTCAAGCCACTGAAACGCTCAGGCTTTACCCACGAGCAGTCTCTGGACAAGGCTGCGGACGCAATCGCGGCATTCCTCGGCAGCCTTTAGGCTCGATCAAACCCAAAATGCCCGCTACCGTGACGCGGTAAGCGGGCATGCTTGGTGGCCTCAACAATACTGAGATGAGGCTTTAGTTAGCGGTTGAAGCGCTCTACCAGGCTGTACTGCGACTGAGCAGTCGCCGCCAGGTCTTCGGAAAGCAGCGCCGAGCTCTGTGCATCGCCAGAGGTTTGGTCAGCAAGGCGAGCGATATTGCCAACGTTCTGGCTGATTTCGTCAGCCACTGCGCTTTGCTGCTCGGTTGCGGAAGCGATCTGCGCGGTCATGTCGATAATACGGCCCACCGCCTCGCTGATGCCGGTCAGTGCCCCGTCGGCGTCAATAACGCGCTCTACGCCGCGGCTCGCCTGGCTTCGGCCTTGCTCAGTGGTTTCCACGGCCTGGCGCGCCTGCTGCTGCAGCTTTTCGATCAGCTGATGAATCTGTCCCGTGGCGGATGCCGCGCGCTGAGCCAGTTGCCGGACCTCGTCAGCCACCACAGCGAAGCCGCGACCGCTTTCACCCGCTCGCGCGGCTTCGATGGCTGCGTTCAGTGCCAGCAGGTTGGTCTGGTCGGCAATGCTCTTGATCACATCAACTACGGTGCCAATTTCATTACTGTTCTGTGCCAGTGCGGACACCGCGTCGCCGGTTTCGGTAACGGCCGCGGCCAGTAGTTCGATGGCCTTGCGCGTCTGCGAGCTGATCTGCCGACCCTGAGCAGTGAGCTGGTTGGCTTGTTCGGTGGCCTCCGCTGCAAGGGCGACGTTGCTGGCGACCTCCTGGGTGGTGGCGGCCATCTGCGTGATTGCGGCAGCGACCTGCTCGGTCTCGTGATGCTGGCGCGACAATCCATCAGAGCAGCTATGGGCCAAGTTATCCGCCCGCTTGGCCTGCTGCTGCAGTTGCACGGCGCTGTCCTGCAGGCGGGTCAGGCATGTCTTGAGTCGTGCATGCTCGCTGAGCAGGGCCATTTCCAGCTGTGCCTCGGCGCCGTGGCTGTCGGTATACATTCTAGCGATCAGCGGATCACTGGTTGACTGCTGAGCCAGGCCGAGCAATCGCTGCATCCCGCGCATCTGCCAGTGACGACCGATCAGACCAAGGGGGATCGATAGCAGAGCGGCGAGCGCGAACCCCCAGCCGTGGTCGTGCCAAGCGCCGATCAGGAAGCCAATCTGGCTGATGACGATAAAGGGCAGCCAATTGACCACGGTTGGGAGCCACTTGTCGCGCTGGGGAACCCCACTTTTCCCCGCGTTTAGCCGAGCATAGAGCGCTTCCGCACGCCCGACCTGCTCGCGGGTTGGCTTGGTGCGAACCGACTCATATCCGATGACCTTGCGCTGAGCATCCAGCACCGGCGTGACGTACGCGTTGACCCAATAGTGATCGCCGTTGTTGCGGCGGTTCTTGACGATGCCCATCCAGGGCTTGCCGTCCTTGAGTGTGGCCCACATATGGTCGAACACCGCCGAAGGGACGTCTGGATGGCGTATCAGGTTATGTGGTGCGCCGATCAGCTCACTGCGTTCAAAGCCACTGACCTCAGCAAAGATGTCGTTGCAATAAGTAATCTTGCCGGTCAGGTCAGTGGTGGAAATCAATCTCTGCTGATCGGGAAACGCATATTCACGTTGAGTAACGGGCTGGTTGTTTCGCATGCAATACGCCTGGCAAGTCGGGGTGGCCATGGCCACTTATTGTGTTCAGTCAGTCCGCAAATTCTGCGGCTCTGGGAATGATGGCATTTTGACGCCAAGTTCACGACCGTTGTGCTTGGCATCGTAACGGCTGATTTTCCAAAGACTTAAGCGACAGTGGATAAATGGCAGCACAAAAAAAGCCCGCTGCAGATGTGCTGCAGCGGGCCTTCATTGAAGCGATGACTGTTCCTGTCTATTAGCCCTCGATCAACTGGCGCAGCACGTAATGCAAAATACCGCCGGCTTTGAAGTACTCAACCTCGTTGAGCGTGTCGATGCGGCAGAGCACCTGAAAGCTGTCGCGGCCACCGTCGGCACGTTCCAGATCGACTGTCAGCAGCTGGCGTGGCTTGATATCGGCGCCCAGGCCGCGGATCGACAGCTTCTCGTTTCCGGTCAGCCCCAGCGACTGCCGGGTCTGGTCGCCGACGAACTGCAGCGCCAGAACGCCCATGCCAATCAGGTTCGAACGGTGGATTCGCTCAAAGCTCTCGGCAATAACGGCTTTCACCCCTAGCAGATTGGCGCCTTTCGCGGCCCAGTCGCGGCTGGAGCCGGTGCCGTACTCTTTGCCCGCGATGACGACCAGGGGCACAGCCTCCGCCTGGTAACGCATCGCAGCGTCATAGATGGACATCCGTTCGCCACTTGGCTGATACAGGGTGTTGCCGCCTTCTTCGCCGCCGAGCATCTCGTTCTTGATACGGATGTTGGCGAAAGTGCCGCGCATCATGACTTCGTGATTACCGCGGCGTGAACCATAGGAGTTGAAGTCCTCCGGCTGTACGCCCAGCTCCTGCAGATAGACGCCAGCAGGGGAGCTGGCCTTGATGTTGCCGGCCGGAGAGATGTGGTCCGTGGTGATGGAGTCACCAAATACCGCAAGGACTCGCGCGTTCTCAACATCCTTCGGTGGCGTCAGGGGTTGCCCGATGTCCTCGAAGAAGGGTGGGTTCTGCACATAGCTGGAACTGTTGTTCCATTTGTAGGTGTCGCCAGCGGTGACCGCAATGGACTGCCAATGCTCATCGCCGCTGAATACATCGGCGTAGCGGGTGCGGAACATCTGCCCGTCGATCTTGCTGACTGCCTCGTTCACCTCGGCGCTGGTCGGCCAGATGTCCTTGAGGTAAACGGGCTGGTTCTGCTCGTCATAGCCCAGCGGATCTTTCTCCATGTTGATCCGCGTGGTCCCAGCCAGCGCAAAGGCCACCACCAACGGCGGCGATGCCAGCCAGTTGGCCTTGACCAGCGGATGCACGCGACCTTCGAAGTTACGGTTGCCCGAGAGTACAGAGGACACCACCAGGTCGTTATCGGTGATCGCCTGGCCGATGGCATCAGGAAGTGGCCCGGAGTTACCGATGCAGGTTGTGCAGCCATAGCCGACGAGGTTGAAGCCCAGTTGATCGAGGTAGGTGGTCAATCCGGCGCGCTCGAGGTAGTCGGTGACGACCTTGGAGCCCGGCGCTAAGGATGACTTCACCCACGGCGCGCGCTTGAGGCCACGCTCGAGTGCCTTCTTCGCCACCAGACCGGCAGCCATTAGCACGTTCGGGTTGGAGGTGTTTGTGCAGGAAGTAATGGCTGCAATCACGACCGCGCCGTGTTTGAGGCCGTAGTCTTCGCCGGCCACCGGGACCGAGCTTGCGGCTTGCTGAGCCTTGCCACTGGTTTCCAGCAACAGGTCGAAGTTGGCGCCGATATCCTCAAGCGATACGCGATCCTGTGGGCGCTTGGGGCCGGCCAGGGATGGCTTGACCTCGGCGAGGTCCAACTCCAGGGTGGCTGTAAAAACAGGGTCCGGCGAGTTGGTGTCGCGCCACATGCCCTGGGCTTTGCTGTAGGCCTCGACCAGCGCGATACGGTCTTCGTCACGTCCGGTCAGGCGCAGGTAATCGATGGTCACCTGATCGACCGGGAAGAAGCCGCAGGTCGCACCGTATTCCGGTGCCATGTTGCCGATGGTCGCGCGATCGGCCAGTGGAAGGTGATCCAGACCGGGGCCGAAGAACTCGACGAACTTGCCCACCACACCGTGCTTACGCAGAATCTGGGTCACGGTCAGCACCAGATCGGTGGCGGTCACGCCTTCGTTGAGCTTGCCAGTCATGCGCATGCCGATCACTTCCGGGATCAGCATCGAGACCGGTTGGCCGAGCATCGCGGCCTCCGCTTCGATGCCGCCGACGCCCCAGCCCAGCACGCCAAGACCGTTGATCATCGTGGTATGCGAGTCAGTACCGACCAGGGTGTCGGGGTAGGCAATGGTTTCGCCGTTCTCTTCCTTGGTCCAGACAACCTGCCCCAGATATTCCAGGTTGACCTGGTGACAGATGCCGGTACCCGGCGGCACCACGCGGAAATTGTCGAATGCTTGCTGACCCCAGCGCAGAAACTCGTAGCGCTCCCCGTTGCGTTGCATCTCGATGTCGACGTTCTGCTCGAACGCTTTGTCCGTGCCGAAACGGTCCACCATCACCGAGTGGTCGATCACCAGATCGACCGGCGACAACGGATTGATGCGCTGTGGATCGGCACCGGCACGAGAGACCGCGTCACGCATGGCCGTCAGGTCGACAACCGCGGGTACGCCAGTAAAGTCCTGCATCAACACCCGCGCGGGGCGATATTGAATCTCGCGTTCGGAGGTGTGTGTCTTCAGCCACACGGCCAGTGAGTTGAAGTCATCGGCACGAACGGTGGCGCCATCTTCCCAGCGCAGCAGGTTTTCCAGCAGTACCTTCAGCGACGTGGGCAGTCGGCTGATGTCGCCCAACTGCGTCGCGGCTTCCGGGAGGCTGTAGTAGTGGTAGGTCTTGCCGTTCACGTCGAGACTGCGACGGCAATTCAGGCTGTCCAGGGATGGCATTCGTCTCTCCTTGTGCCCGCACGGCCGGGCTGATTGAGTCGGGAGCGTTCTTGGAACCTAGCCTCTGGCGAAGTGATTCGCCACGAAACTGGCCGCCAATCGTTATGGCGAAGTGCGAGAGTCGAGCCGCGACAGCGTGTTCGCAGCGGCGTAAAGGCGCTGCTTGCCGGGGCGCAAACGACTCCTGCAACTGTTCACTGGACCGAACCAGCAAGCCCGTGGTTCCCCACTCGGCTATCATGTGCGGCTTTTGTAGTAGGGGCGGCGCCGATGCGCTTTGCGCCGCTTATAGGGTTCGTACCATGAATACATTGCTGCTGCATTGCCGCCCCGGGTTCGAGAACGAGGTCTGCGCTGAAATCAGTGACCAGGCAGCTCGCCTCGATGTCGCCGGCTACGCCAAAGCCAAAGCTGACAGTGCGTGCGCCGAGTTCATCTGCAACGACGCGGCAGGGCCGGAACGCCTGATGCGCGGCGCGCGTTTCGCACGGCTTATATTTCCCCGGCAGTGGGCGCGCGGGGAATGGCTGGCGCTCCCGGAAACCGATCGGATCGGTGTATTGCTCGATCAGCTGAAATCCATGCCGGTGTGCAGCAGTCTGTGGCTGGAAGTGTTAGATACCAATGACGGCAAAGAGCTGTCGAACTTCTGCCGCAAGTTCGAGGCGCCGTTGCGCAACGCGCTGGAAAAAGCCGGCAGGCTGAAGGAGGGCGGCCATGGTCCCCGCCTGTTGCTCACGTTCAAGAGCGGTCGTGAGGTCTTTGTTGGGCTCGCTGAAGCAGAGAACAGTGCCATGTGGCCGATGGGGATTCCCCGGCTGAAGTTTCCTCGCCAGGCGCCGAGCCGCTCGACCCTGAAGCTCGAGGAGGCGTGGCACCATTTCATCCCCCGCGAGCAATGGGATGAGCGGCTGGCTCCCGGCATGACGGCGGTCGACCTCGGCGCCTCGCCGGGCGGCTGGACCTGGCAGCTGGTCAATCGCGACATCGAAGTAATGGCTGTGGACAATGGGCCGATGAACGAGGAGCTGCTCGAGTCCGGTCTGGTTGGTCATTACCGCGCCGATGGCTTCGCCTTTCGCCCCAAGCGCCCGGTGAACTGGATGGTTTGCGATATCGTCGAAAAGCCGGCAAAAAATGCTGCGCTGCTTGAAACCTGGATCGGCGAAGGCTTGTGTCGTGAAGCTGTGGTCAACCTGAAGCTGCCAATGAAACAACGCTATGCCGAAGTAAAGCGGCTGTTGGAACGCATCGCCGACGGGCTTGCCGAACGAGGGGTGAAGGCCAGCATCGGCTGCAAGCAGCTATACCACGACCGTGAGGAAGTGACTTGCCACCTGCGTCGGCTGTAGACCCACGCCTGTTTATCTGCGCATCAAAACCGTCCCTGTTTTTGTGGAGCCTGTAATGTCTCGATCTACCGAACTGTCCGCCGACGCACTGCTTGATGCCAGCGGCCTCAACTGCCCTGAGCCAGTCATGATGCTGCATAACAAGGTGCGCGATCTGCCCGCGGGCGAGGTCCTGAAAGTTATCGCAACCGATCCGTCGACCCAGCGGGATATTCCCAAGTTCTGCGTGTTTCTGGGTCATGAACTGGTCGACCAGCAGGCCGACGAGGGCACCTACCTGTACTGGATACGCAAAAAGCTCGACTAGACGCCCGCAATGTTGGGCGTCTGGTTCAGATGCAGGGAGGCAAAAACACCAGCTGCATGCCAACGAAAACCGTCGCCAACGCCGCGATGAAGTGAATCCCGGACGACACCTTGATCACGAAAACCTGGCGTTCATTGAAATCGTTCGGTTCATGAGACAGCTTCCAGGTCCGGCGTCCTAGCCAGAGCAGCAGCACGATCACCAGTACCGTGAACAGCCCGAAGCTCGCATTCAGCCAATTGAAGACCCCAAGGTTCGGGTCTGGCGGGGCGATCGAGCAGACCACCGCGTGCGAGCCATACATGATGGCGAACCAGAGACCCCAGATGGTCAGCCCGAACGGAATCTGAATGGGGTGGAAGACCGATGTGCGGTTGTACTTCATCAGGCAGCTCCCCATGCAGTCGGGAACAGGACAATCGCGGCATAGGCGCTCCAGATCACGCCGAGGTTGTAGTACCAGAGCTGTTCGACGACCACCACCTCGTAGGGCGCCTTGTCACCCACGTAGCCGTACATCACCCGCAGCGTCTGCAGCAGCGTGAGGATGGTGGCCAGCCCGCAGTGAATCAGCCCGTAGGCAAGAATCACGAAGACCACCGCGTCGTGCGCCGTCTCGGTCACCCTTAGGTTGGCCGTTAGCAGCAGCCACAGCAACATCGCCCATTGCACGGCACCGATCGCCGTGATCGCAGCGAGATTGAGCATCAGCTGTCCGCCGCTTCCCCGCCGCAGCCGGCCGGGCACCAGGCGCATCCACAGCGTCCCAGCGCTGAGCACTACTGCGCTGGCAAACATCAGCCAGCCGTTCAGGTCGGAGTGCTCCGGTACCATCCATTCCGGTGAAACCGTCCACAGGTAGAACCAGCCGAACAGCAACGACAGGTAAAGGGTGCCATTGGCCAGCAGGGTCACGCCCATTCCCCAGAGGCCGGGGCCGTCAAAGGTGCGCGAGTGCAGTGGGGGCTCGCCGGGCTGTGTCTGCGCGTCAGGTGCTGCGGCAGGGTGTGCACCGTTTTCCCAGGACCAGCGAAACAGCACGAGCAAGGTGACGACCGTCGCAATCAAAGCGACCCAGTAAAACTTGTTCAGCAGGCTCAGGCAGAGCACCGCCAGAAACACCGAAGCCACGAACGGCCACCAGCTGTTGCCAGGCAGATGGATGATTTCGCGAACCTTGCCAGTCAGCGGGTCTGAGCCCCAGGTTTCGCGCCGGCCATGATCGATGGCCTTCAGCGAATGCTCGGCGCGGGCGATGCTGTTGGGCAGGTCCGGATCCTTCCACAGCGGATGACGGTCGGTAATGTCCGGCAGGCTGACGAAGTTATAAGGGCTCGGGGGCAGGGCGGTACCCCATTCCAACGTGTCAGCATTCCAGGGGTTGGTTTTTGCGGGCTGGCCGAAGCGGAAGTGCAGGACGATATCCAGCAGGATGGTACCGATGCCGATGGCCATGATGAAGCTGCCGATCGAAGAAATCAGGTTAGGCATGTCCCAACCAAGCCCGGTGTCGTAGGTGTAAACCCGCCGTGGCATTCCGATCAGACCGGTCCAGTGCATGATCAGGAAAGTTGTGTTGAAACCAATGAATACCAGCCAGAAGCCCCAACGGCCCAGGCGCACCGAGGGCATGCGGCCGGAAAAGTGCGGCAGCCAGTAGTAAAGCCCGGCCATCAGGGGGAAGAACATGCCGCCCACAAGCACGTAATGCATGTGCGCGACGATGAAGTGGGTGTCATGCACCTGCCAGTCGAAGGGCACCAGCGCCACCATCACCCCGGTCAGGCCGCCACAGACGAACACGATCAGGAAGCCCACCAACCAGAGCATCGGCACGTGATAGACCGGTTTACCCAGCCATAACGTTGCGATCCAGGCAAAGATCTGTACCCCGGTGGGTATCGCCACGAGCATGCTCGCCGCGGAAAAGAACCCCAGCGCCAGTGCTGGAATGCCGACGGTGAACATGTGGTGCACCCACAGCCCGAAGCTCAGGAATCCGGTGGTCAGTACGCCGAGCACCACCCACCGATACCCCACCAGTGGCCGCTGACAGAACACGGGCAGCAAGGTGGAAACGATGCCGGCTCCGGGCAGGAAGATGATGTACACCTCTGGATGGCCGAACAGCCAGAACAGGTGCTGCCAAAGCACCGGATCGCCGCCCTTGGCTGAATCGAAAAATGGCATGCCGGCAGCGCGCTCCAGCTCCAGCAAAATGCTGCCCAGGATCAGCGGAGGGAAGCCGAACACGATCATCAGCGCCATCACCAGGATGTACCAGGCATACAGCGGCATCTTGTGCAGCGCCATGCCGTTGGTTCGGGTGCGCAGGATAGAAACCACCAGCTCGACACCGGCACTGACTGCGGAGATCTCGACGAAGGTGATGCCGAGCAGCCAGAAGTCGGAGTTGACGCCAGGCATGTGCGCCGAGCTCGACAGCGGGGTGTACATGAACCAGCCCGCCTTGGGGGCGACGCCGAGAAACACGCTGGACAGCAGGATGATGCCGCCGAACAGGTAGCAGAAATAGCCAAGTGACGAGAGGCGCGGAAAGATCAGGTCTCGCGCGCCGATCATCTTTGGGATCAGGTAGACCGCCAGCCCCTCCATCATCGGTACGGCGAACAGGAACATCATCACCGAGCCATGCATGGTGAAGACCTGGTTGTACACCTCAGGCTCCATCAATACATAGCCGGGCAGGGCGAGCTGGGTGCGGATAAGCATCGCCATCAGCCCGCCGATGAGGAAGAACACGGCTCCCGTGACCAGAAAGCGCAGACCAATCGTGGTGTGGTTGACGATAGTCAGCGCGCGCCAGCCGCGCGGGTTGCCCCAGACGTCGTTGAACTGGTCGCGTAGCTGATCCGGATGCGTGCTGGGCTTGCTGCTTTGGTCGAGTTGAGTCATGGAGCGAGCGTCTCCAGCCAGTCGGCAATCTGATCGAGTGTTTGCGGCGGAACGTCGTCATGCGCGGGCATGCCGTTGCCGAATTTGAGCGTCTTGTGGTCACGTAGCCACTGCCGCAGCCCGTCATGGTTGTTGTCGAGCACCCCCGCGCCGAGGGTTGGCCGTGTGGCGAGGTCGGTGAGGTCCGGCGCACGAGTGCCGTTGCTGATGCCCGCGACGCGGTGGCATTGACCGCAGCGCTCATCGAACACCCGACCGGCGTCGCCAGGGGCGCGTTGCTTGATAGTGAGATTCTCCCGCACGGCGATCCATTGATCGAAACCGGCTTCGTCCAGCGCCTCGACATGCAGTTTCATGTGCGCATGCTGCAACCCGCAGAATTCCGAACACTGGCCGTGAAAGACGCCGGTATGGCCTGCTTGCAGACGGATGACATTGGTACGCCCAGGGATCATGTCCATTTTTCCGCCGAGTCTCGGAATCCAGAACGAATGGATGACATCGGCGCTGGTGACATTCACGTCTATCAGTCGTCCGGCCGGGATGATCAGCTGGTTCGCCGTGGTGACACCGCTCTCGGGGTAGTGCACCTCCCACCACCATTGGTGGCCAGTAACCTCTACCTCCAGCGGCTGCTGACCTTCGACCGGCAGGGGCATCATGCTGCGCCCGGTAGGTATGCCGAAAATCAGCAAGACAACGATGCTCAGACTCGGCAGTACGATGCCGCCGCCAATGACCCAGCGGCGATTGATCTTGAGCGCCGTTTCCTCGCTGGTTTCCCGCGGCTTGCGTGCCAGCGCATAGATCCATATCGCGCTGACTGCGACCAGCACCAGCGTGGCGAAGGCAAACATGCCCCACCAGACATGAGATATCTGGCGCGCCATGGGACTGGCTGGGTTGAGCGACGACAGCGGACCGCCACAGCCACTCAGTAAAGGAACTGCCAGCGCCAGCGTGGTCCATTTCAAAAGGTCGCCGGCTCGTTTTGCGCGGTGGCCTACCCCCGACAAATGCTGCCGGAGCGCCCAATGGCCCGATACAGAGATTCCATCCACAGCCGCGCTGCGATAGCCGGCCACCCGCTGCACCCGATGTTGATCCATTTTCCGGTCGCCGCACTGACCGGCTTGCTGCCGGTTGATCTCGCACACCTCTGGACGTTGGATGATTTCTGGTGGCGTGCCGGCCTGTGGCTGTCCGGCGTGGGCGCCCTGGGTGGCTGGATCGCCAGCATCTTCGGACTGATCGATTTGGTGACCGTGCGCGAGATTCGCCACAAGATCACTGCCTGGTGTCATGCGATTCTCGCCGTAATGATGCTGTCTCTGGCTTCGCTGAACTGGCTGCTGCGCTACCAGAACGACGCCCAGAGCATGCAGCTGTGGGCGCTGTACCTTTCGGCAATCACCGCCGTGTTGATTTCCCTCGCGGCGTATCTCGGCGGCCGGCTGGTCTACGAGCATGCTGTCGGGGTCGACCTGGACAAGGTCTGAATCAGAAAAATACGGGGCTTGGGATCGTTCGGTCATGGGCATCTTCGAAGTGATCGAGCGGTTCGGGGCACGGGCTAGAAAGGTTTTGCCAGCACCAGCCAAAGCGTCGCGGTGATGAACGTTGCGGCAACTGCTCCAAGGAAACGACAACGGATGCTCACGCTCTGCTCAGGCGCCCGTTCGATATGCAGTACCAGCACGCCACACAGGGTGTGGCAGAGCACCATCCCGGCCACGGTGCTGAGCTTGACGATCAACCAGCCGGCCACGAGACCCTGGCTCAGGAAAAGCGCTGTACCCGAACCAATGGCGACCAGCGCCGCTGGCGTGCCGATCAGGTTGAACACCATGCGCGTCAGATGCGCATGGTCACGATAGAAAAGTGGGTCACTGCGTCGAGTACCTGCTGCAATCAGCGCAGGCAGGTAGAGCAGGGTGCCGCACCAGCAGAGCAAGCCCGCGAAGTGCACCAGTTTGAGCAAGGGCATGCATGTCTCCGTCCAGCCCGCGGCAAGTCAGATGTTGTGACAGCCGCTTGCCGGGGGGGTTCGGAGCTCGCAATGGAAGCGTATGGAAGAGGATCCAAGTCGCGAGCGCAGCGCTGCCTCAGTCGCTCTGCTGCTTAGGCGGATCCTGCTCCTCGTCGGGCTCAGGCTCACTGCGTTTGAACAGGTGAGTGCCACAGCGGCTGCAAAAGGCCGCGTTTGGTTCGTGGCTCAGCTTTTCGCAGGTCGGGCAGCGCTGCTGAAGGCTGTCGGCGCGCATGGCGGTGGCCAGCTCCGCGGTAAAAATGCCGGTGGGCACCGCGATGATCGAATAACCGGTGATCATCACCAGGCTGGCAACCGCCTTGCCCAGCGTAGTGTGGGGAACGATGTCGCCGAACCCCACCGTCGTGATGGTCACGATTGCCCAGTAAATACTGATCGGAATGCTGGTAAAGCCCCTCGATGGCCCTTCGATCACGTACATCAAGGTGCCAAAAACCAATACCAGCGTGCTGACGCTGAGCAGAAAGACGATGATTTTCTGCTTGCTGCCTCGCAGCGCGACCATCAGAAAGTTGGCCTGACTCAGGTACTGGGTAAGTTTGAGCACGCGGAAGACGCGCAGCATTCGGATCGCACGTACTACCAGTAAATACTCAGCGTCTGGCAGCAGCAGGGCAATGAAAGCCGGGACGACCGAAAGCAGATCGATCGCACCATAGAAGCTGAAAATGTATTTGCGCGGCTCGGGATGACAGTAGATCCGGATCAGGTACTCGATCAGGAAAACGCCGGTGAACAACCATTCCAGACCGTCCAGTAATCCGCCGTAGCGCTCGCTGTACAGCGCTACGCTGTCCAGCATCACCACTACGAGGCTGGCGAAGATGACCACCAATAACCAGGTATCGAAGCGCTTACCGGCCGGCGTATTGGTAAAAAAAATGATGATATAGAGGCGTTCTCGCCAGTTCATCGACTGGAGGGCGTCGTTGTCCATGTGGGCTCCCGGCAAAACTCGAGCGCGAAGTATCCCCGAGTTCGATCCGCAGGCAAAAGGATCGTTGCAAGGGGGCCTTGTTTGTAGCCATATCAAGGCGCTCCGGCAGGCTAAAGTTCAATCTCGCTGAATCGTGCCCGGATACCTCGGGTCTACCATTCAGCTCGCAGCCTTTGCTACGTCTGGCGTTCAGTAATAGTCTTAGTCTTGCGCATCAAACCGCTGGAGAGCGAAATGCCAGATTCGAAGTTGGTCGACCCATTCGGCCGACGCATCACCTACCTCAGATTGTCTGTCACCGACCGTTGCGATTTCCGGTGCACGTACTGCATGAGTGAGGACATGGTCTTCGCTCCGCGTGCTCAGATCCTCACGCTGGAAGAGCTCTATGCCGTGGCTGACGCCTTTATCAGTCTGGGCGTCAAGCGTATCCGTGTGACGGGTGGAGAGCCGCTGGTGCGCAAGGGGTTGCCGAGCCTGTTGAGTCGACTGGGTGCGCGTGAAGAATTGGAGGATCTGGCAATCACAACCAACGGTTCGCAGCTGCCGACACTTGCACCGGTGCTTCGCGAGGCTGGCGTCAAGCGTCTGAATGTCAGCCTGGATTCACTCAAGCGTGAACGCTTCGCCGAGCTCACGCGCCGCGACATGCTCGAACAGGTGGTCGCCGGTATCGATGCTGCACGTAATGCCGGTTTCGAGCGAATCAAGCTCAATAGCGTGATTCAGAAGGGCCGTAACGGCGATGAAGTGCTGGATCTGGTGAATTTCGCCGTCGAGCGCGGGCTGGATATCAGCTTTATCGAGGAGATGCCGTTGGGCAATGTCTCCAGCCATGAGCGTGAGATTACGTTCTGCTCCAGCGAGGAGGTCCGTGAGCGTATCGAAGTCGGCCATCAGCTGATACGAAGCAGCCACACCACCGGCGGTCCCTCGCGGTATTGGCAAGTGGCCGGCAGTGACACCCAGGTGGGCTTCATCTCGCCTCATAGCAACAACTTTTGCGGCAGTTGCAACCGGGTGCGGGTGACCGCCGAAGGCAAGCTGGTGCTCTGCCTCGGGCATGAAGGCGCGCTGGATCTCAAGACCTTGATGCGTCGCTACCCCGGCGACAGCGAACGGCTGCGCCAGGCGTTGGTCGATGCGCTGCAGCTCAAGCCTGAGAAACATGAATTCCGGACTGATGAACAGGTCCAGGTTGTGCGGTTCATGAGCATGACGGGCGGCTAGCGCCAGCATCCTTTGTGAAGGATGTCGCCCGTTCCTCACGCCATCGATGTCAGTTCAGTCGTGGCGTGGTAGCGGCTTTTCCCTTCGATAATGGCTAACCACTGCCGGCCATTGGCTCGCGGTCAAACCTGTCATTTCTGACCTCCCCACACACGTTTTCGCTTTGTGCTACGGGCCCTGAGAGGCCCGCTTGTCGTCGTGATAAACTGCGCGGCCGACCGCCCAGACGACTCCAGCAATGCCCCGGGAAACCCATCAAGCCCACGGTGAATACGACGCTCCGGCTCACGTACCGATTGCCACGGATAGGCCTCAATGCGTCTGAAAAGCATCAAGCTCGCCGGTTTCAAATCCTTCGTCGATCCCACCACGGTAAGTTTCCCCAGCAACATGGCGGCAGTGGTCGGCCCGAACGGTTGTGGCAAGTCCAATATCATCGATGCCGTACGCTGGGTCATGGGCGAGAGTTCGGCTAAAAACCTGCGTGGCGAGTCGATGACAGACGTCATCTTCAATGGCTCGAACACACGCAAGCCAGTGACGCAGGCCAGCATCGAGTTGATCTTCGATAATTCGGACGGCACGCTGCTCGGCGAGTACGCGGCGTTCGCGGAGATCTCGATCCGTCGCCGGGTGACCCGTGATGCACAGAACACCTACTTCCTCAATGGCGTGAAATGTCGTCGCCGCGACATCACCGATATCTTCCTGGGCACCGGGCTGGGGCCACGCAGCTACTCGATCATCGAGCAAGGCATGATCTCCAAGCTGATCGAGGCCAAGCCGGAAGACCTGCGCAACTTCATCGAAGAGGCGGCCGGTATCTCCAAGTACAAGGAGCGCCGCCGCGAAACTGAAAATCGTATTCGCCGAACCCATGAAAACCTGGCTCGCCTGACCGATCTGCGCGAAGAGCTCGAGCGCCAGCTGGAACGCCTGCATCGCCAGGCGCAGTCGGCGGAGAAGTATCAGGAGTACAAAGCCGAGGAGCGCCAGCTGAAGGCCCAGCTGACGGCACTGCGCTGGCAAACGCTGAATGCTCAGGTGGGTCAGCGCGAGCAGGTGATCGGCGACCAAGAGGTCAGCTTCGAAGCGCTGATTGCTGAGCAACGCAATGCCGACGCCAGCATCGAGCGTCTGCGCGACGGCCACCACGAACTGTCGGAGCGCTTCAACCTCGTTCAGGGGCGCTTCTATTCGGTCGGCGGTGATATCGCACGCGTCGAGCAGAGCATCCAGCATGGCCAACAGCGTTTGCGTCAGCTGCAGGACGATCTGCGAGAGGCTGAGCGGGCCCGACTGGAAACCGAATCTCATCTGGGGCACGACCGGACCGTGCTCGCCACCCTTGGTGAAGAGCTGGCCATGCTCGAGCCGGAGCAAGAGATCGCAGGCGCGGCCGCTGAAGAGACTGCCGCCCAGCTCGAAGAATCCGAGACAACCATGCAGCACTGGCAAGACCAGTGGGAGCGGTTCAACCAGCAGAGCGCCGAACCGCGCCGAACGGCGGAGGTCGAGCAGTCGCGTATCCAGCAGCTTGAACAGAGCCTGGAGCGGCTGGCCGAGCGTCGGCGACGTCTTGAGGACGAACTCAGCTTGCTCGCCGGCGATCCGGAAGATGCCATGGTTACCGAGATGAGCGAACAGTTGGCCGTCGGCGAGATGAATCTCGAGGAGCTGTCTGCGGCACAGGAGCTGACCGATCAGCAACTCGAGGGCCTCCGTGAACAGCTGCAACAGGCGAGCCGCGCCGAGCAGGAGGCGCTGGGCCAGTTGCAGCGTATGGATGGCCGTATTGCCTCGCTGGAAGCCCTGCAGCAGGCCGCCATGGATCCTGGGAAAGGTGTTTCCGATTGGCTGCATGAGAGAGCGCTCGACCAGCGACCGCGCCTGGCCGAAGGGCTACGCGTCGAGCCGGGCTGGGAGCTGGCCGTCGAAACCGTGCTGGGCGCGGATCTGCAGGCGGTACTACTGGACACCTTCGACGGCCTGGACATGAGTGGCTTCGAACAGGGCGACTTGCGTCTGGTCAGTGCCGCACAGGGACGCGGCCTGATCGACGGAAGTCTGCTGGACAAGGTCGACTCCTCGACCGATCTGTCGCCATGGCTGGGGCGGGTGCGCCCGGTGGACGACCTCGAGCAGGCCTTAGCAGCACGTGGCTCACTCGGTGATGGCGAGAGCTTAATCAGCCGTGACGGCTACTGGGTTGGTCGGCATTTTCTCAGGGTCAAGCGAGCCGGGGAGGCCGAGTCCGGGCTGTTGGCGCGCAGCCAGGAGCTGGCGCTGTTGCAGACTGAACGTGATGACTGTGAGGCGAGCCTCGATCAGTTGGCCGAAAAGCTCGGCCAACTGCGAGAGGCGCAACGCGAGCAAGAGGAACGCCGCGAGCAACAACGACGCCAGCACCAGGAACTGTCCCGTCAGCAAGGCGAATTGAATGCTCGCTTGTCGGCCAGCCAGGCCAAGCTGGAGCAGCTGAGCCTGCGTCGGCGCCGGCTGGATGAGGAGCTCCTGGAGCTCTCCGAGCAGCGCGCCCTGGAAACCGAGCAGCTGGGCGAGTCGCGGCTGCAGTTGCAGGATGCGCTCGACGCGATGGCCGTCGATACCGAGCAGCGCGAGTCATTGCTGGCGAACCGCGACACGATTCGGGAACAACTCGACCGGGTTCGCCAGGACGCCCGCCAGCACAAGGATCACGCGCACCAGCTGGCCGTGCGGATTGGCTCGCTGAGGGCCCAGCATGACTCGATCCGCCAGGCGCTGGAACGCCTGGAGCAGCAGTTCGAACGCGCCGTGGAGCGCCGCGAGCAGCTGAATCTGAATCTGGAGGAGGGCGAGGCGCCGCTTGAAGAGCTGCGCATGAAGTTCGAAGAACTGCTGGAGCGGCGCATGGGCGTCGAAGAAGAGCTCAAGCTGGCGCGTCTGGCGCTCGAAGACGCCGATCGCGAGCTGCGTGATGCTGAGAAGCGCCGGACGCAGGCCGAGCAGCAGGCACAATTGCTGCGTGGCCAACTGGAGCAGCAGCGGATGGACTGGCAGGCCCTTAGCGTCCGGCGCAAGACGCTACAGGACCAGTTGCATGAGGATGGTTTCGACCTGCATGGCGTTCTGGCGACGCTGCCTGCCGAGGCCGGCGAGGCGGCGTGGGAGGACGAACTCGAGCGTCTGGCTGCGCGCATCCAGCGCCTTGGCCCGATCAACCTCGCGGCGATCGACGAATACCAGCAGCAATCGGAGCGCAAACGCTATCTCGATGCGCAGAACGACGACCTGGCTGAAGCACTTGATACGCTGGAAAACGTCATCCGCAAGATCGACAAGGAAACGCGCAATCGCTTCAAGGAAACCTTCGACCAGATCAATTCCGGTTTGCAGGCGCTTTTTCCGAAGGTTTTCGGTGGTGGCAACGCTTATCTGGAACTTACCGGGGAAGATTTACTCGATACCGGGGTGGCGATCATGGCGCGTCCGCCGGGTAAGAAGAACAGCACTATCCATCTGCTGTCAGGCGGTGAGAAGGCACTGACCGCGCTGGCGTTGGTGTTTGCGATCTTTCAACTCAATCCGGCACCGTTCTGCATGTTGGACGAAGTGGATGCGCCTTTGGATGACGCCAACGTTGGGCGCTATGCGCGGCTGGTTAAGGAGATGTCAGAGAAGGTGCAGTTCATTTACATCACGCACAACAAGATTGCGATGGAAATGGCCGACCAGCTGATGGGCGTGACCATGCACGAACCGGGATGTTCAAGGCTGGTCGCGGTCGACGTGGAGCAGGCGGTAGCGCTCGTAGAAGCTTGAATGGCGCTGTTTCAAGCGCAGTGGAAGGTGTTGGAAGACCAATAAAAGAGCGGTGTCGGGCGGTGCAAAACTACCGTTCGTCGTGCTAGTTTAGAGCGCAATTTTTACGATGCGCAGATGAGCCTGTTCAGCGGCTGTGAATCTGCGTCTTTATCATCGATTTCAGGGGTTCAAGCATTAATGGATATCGGTCTGCGCGAGTGGCTGATCGTCATCGGCATCATTGTCATCGCCGGCATTCTTTTTGATGGCTGGCGGCGGATGCGCGGTAGCAAGGGCAAGTTGAAATTCAAGCTGGACCGCAACATCGCGAGCAATCTTCCCGATGAAGATGAATCGAACGAGCTGTTGGGCCCGCCGCGTGTCGTGAGTCGAAACAACGAGCCCTCACTGGACGAAACCGATCTTCCCTCAATGAGCGCGCGCGAAACCGGTAAGCGTCGTACCGCCGAGCCGCGGCAGGGCGATCTGCATTTCTCGAGCGACGATGCTCCTGTTCCGACGCTGCTGGATCCGGTAGCGGACGAAGAGGCGGAATCGAATGAGCATTTCGATCAGGATCTGCCTCCCGTCGAGGAAGTGCTTGTCATCAATGTGATCTCGCGTGATCCGCACGGCTTCCGTGGTCCTGCACTGTTGCAGAATATTCTGGAAAGCGGTCTGCGCTTCGGTGAGATGGACATCTTCCATCGTCACGAAAGCATGGCGGGCAACGGCGAAGTGCTGTTCTCCATGGCCAACGCGGTCAAACCTGGCACTTTCGATCTGGATGACATCGACCACTTTACTACCCCAGCCGTGAGCTTCTTTCTGGGTCTGCCAGGCCCGCGCCATCCGAAGCAAGCTTTCGATGTCATGGTTGCCGCTGCTCGGAAGTTGTCACAGGAGCTCAACGGCGAGCTCAAGGACGATCAGCGCAGCGTGCTGACCGCTCAGACCATCGAGCATTATCGCCAGCGCATTGTCGATTATGAGCGTCGGCAGATGACCACCAAGCGTTGATCCAGAAAACCGCTCCCAGGAGCGGTTTTTTGTTTCTGGGACAGTTATCCGTCTGGTCTGCCGAGCCCGTCCGGCGGGTGGGCTTCAGCCCAACGAAGCCTCTTCGCTAGCTCGGATGGTGACCGAAGCTATCTCGGCCAACGATGTCTCTGGTTGTCGCTCCGGCGTAGTCTTCGAAGGCAAAACTGACCTGCAGATAGCGGTGAAGCCTCTGTCACCTTGCTGCCCGACGCTCCATGCCGTCACGCAAACAGGCTAAAATCCTGCGCAGAACATTCACTTAAGGTCGGCCGGTGCGCTGCTTCTGCGTTCGGTCCGGCCTGCAGCTATGGCACCAATACCATGACGTCCGCCCAGACCGCCGCAGAACGCATCGCCGAGCTGCGCAGCGAAATCGACGCCCACAATTATCGTTATTACGTGCTCGACGAGCCCAGCGTTCTTGACGCCGAATATGACCGTCTGTTCAATGCGCTCAAAACGCTAGAGGCCGAGCATCCCGAGCTGGTGAGCCCGGATTCACCCACTCAGCGTGTAGGCGGCGCGGCGCTGGCAGCATTCGGCCAGGTCCGCCATGAAGTGCCGATGCTGAGCCTGGGTAATGCCTTCGAAGAGCAAGACCTGATTGACTTCGACCGTCGCGCTCGCGAAGGCTTGGACCTGCCGGCAGGCGATCTTTTCGGCGACGGCGTCGAGCTGGAGTACAGCTGCGAGCCGAAGCTCGACGGCCTGGCGGTAAGTCTGCTCTACGAAAATGGCCAATTGGTGCGCGGCGCCACGCGTGGTGACGGCAGCACTGGGGAAGACATCAGTACCAACGTCCGTACCGTGCGCAATATTCCGCTCAAGCTTCACGGCGACGGCTGGCCCGACGTACTGGAAGTACGCGGTGAGATCTACATGCCCAAGGCGGGCTTCGAGGCCCTGAATGCGCGTCAACTGGAGGCGGGCAGCAAGCCGTTCGCCAATCCGAGAAACGCCGCCGCGGGCAGCCTGCGCCAGCTGGATTCGAAGATAACCGCGAGCCGTCCGCTGGAACTCTGCGCCTATGGGGTCGGCCGTAGCGACGGCGACCTGCCCGGTACCCACGTTGGCATTCTCGAGGCACTCAAGGGCTGGGGCTTGCCGATCAGTCGTGAGCTCAAACTGGCTAAAGGCGTTAGGGAGTGCCGCGATTACTTTCATGCCATCGGCGAGAAGCGCGACGCGCTGCCTTATGAGATTGACGGCGTGGTGTTCAAAGTCAACTCGACTGCGCAGCAGCGCGAGCTAGGCTTTCGTGCTCGTGAACCGCGTTGGGCGATCGCTCATAAATTCCCGGCGCGCGAAGAAGTGACCGAACTTCTCGACGTGGAATTCCAGGTTGGCCGTACCGGTGCTATCACGCCGGTTGCGCGTCTGCAGCCGGTTCAGGTTGCTGGGGTGACGGTGTCCAACGCAACGCTGCACAACATGGACGAGGTCGCTCGGCTCGGGGTCATGATCGGGGATACGGTCATCGTCCGTCGCGCCGGTGACGTGATTCCGCAAATCCTCGGAGTCATTCCGGAGCGCCGGCCTGAGCATGCCCGTGCCGTTCATGTGCCGGAGCAGTGTCCGGTTTGCGGCTCGGCCGTCGAGCGTACCCAGCTGATCAAACGCAGCAAAGGGCGCGAGTCGGTGACGGAAGGTTCGATCTATCGCTGCGTTGGTCGTCTGGCCTGTCAGGCGCAGCTCAAGCAGGCGATCATCCATTTCGTTTCGCGCCGGGCAATGGACATCGATGGCCTGGGTGACAAGATCGTCGAGCAGCTGGTCGATGCCGGGTTGGTCCGGTCCCCGGCAGATCTCTATTGCCTGAACTTCGAACAGGTGTTGGCACTTGAAGGCTTCGCCGAAGTGTCGAGTCGCAACCTGCTCAATGCCATCGACGCCAGCCGCAAGCCGTCCCTGGCGCGCTTCGTTTTTGCTCTGGGCATCCCTGATGTTGGCGAAGGCACGGCGAAACTGCTGGCGCGTGCCCTGGGTTCGCTGGACCGCATCAGTCGTGCTCTGCCCGACGTGTTGGTTTACCTGCCGGATATCGGCCTGGAAGTTGCCCATGAAATTCATAGCTTCTTCGACGATGAACATAACCAGTCCGTCATCGAGCAGCTGCGCTCGCGTGGTGTTCAGCTGCAGGAGGAGGGGGATGTGCATCCTGACTTTGCTGCCTGTGCGACGATGGCAGGCTTGCTCGACAGGCTGAACATCCCGTTTATCGCCGCCACCGGTGCCCAGCGTCTTGCTGATCGTTTCGGCAGCCTGACCGGCATCATCGAAGCCGACTGGCTGGACCTGCGTCAGGTTGAGCGTCTCAACGAAAAAGCGGCCCGAGCACTGCGCGACTATTTCGATGATCCGGCGAATGCCGCGCGAGCGCGCGCCATCGAGGACCAGTTGAAAGAATTCGGCATGCATTGGGAGAGTGAGCGCAAGACTGCGGAGGGTTTGCCGCTGGCCGGCCAGACCTGGGTTCTGACGGGCACGCTGGAAAGCATGAGCCGCGACGATGCAAAGGCAAGACTGGAAGCGCTGGGCGCTAAGGTGTCAGGCTCAGTCTCGGCCAAGACCAGTGTCGTAGTGGCCGGGCCGGGTGCCGGCTCCAAGCTGGCAAAGGCCAACGAACTGGGACTGGAAGTGGATGACGAGGAGGCCTTTCTGAAACGCCTCGCCAGCCTGGAAGGTTAACCGTGATAGGGGGCCAGCTGCATAAGGAATGACCGACCAGGCTGCCATCGCAACGATGGCAGCCTGGTTTTCGAGCGGGGAGACGTTCACTAAGCTCACAAACGTGGCGCACGCTGGCTACCTGAGCGGACTCGGCTACCGCTTTGGCTCCGACTTCAGTGGCCGCGGTATTCGCAGCCACTGGTGCAGGTTTCATGGATACGTATCCGCGAAAGCTCTGGCAACAACGGCTTCAGCTCATCCCAGATCCATACGGCAAGGTTTTCGCTGGTTGGATTCTCGAGGCCGGGCAAATCGTTCAGATAGTTATGGTCTAGTCGTTCATAGACTGGCTTGAAGATCTGCTTGATCTCGCTGAAGTCCCGGATCCAGCCGGTATGGGGGTTCACCTCGCCTTCAAGGTAAATCGCAACCCGGAACGAGTGCCCGTGTAGACGGCCGCATTTATGCCCTTCGGGTACATGGGGCAAGCGGTGGGCTGACTCGAAAGTAAACTCTTTGAATATTTCCACTGGTCGATCCGGTAAGGCGAAAGGCCGCATTCTACCGGTTTGTGTTCGGCTGTCGCCGTTGTGCAGCGAGCTACCAGACGTAACCGCTGCACTGCCCATGCAGCGCTTTTGACACTCTCTCGGGCTTGCGGCACAGTGCCCGGCTTTTTATCGGCGTTCGCCGCTTTCGGGGAGTTGAAATGAATGCAGTGGTAGCGGCAGTCGGCATCATGCTGATTCTTAGCCTGTGCAGGGTTCACGTGGTAGTGGCACTGATTGCCGGCGCGCTTGCCGGCGGCGTCCTGGGCGGATTGGGACTGGACGGCAGCCTTGCAGCTTTTAACAAAGGGCTGGGTGGTGGCGCGACGGTAGCGCTTTCCTACGCCTTGCTGGGAGCATTCGCTGTTGCGATCGGCAAGAGTGGATTGGCCCATGCGCTGGCTGATCGTGCTTTGGCCATGGTCGGCCGGCACGAGTCGGACTCCGCGGGGGCTGTGAAGTGGTTGATGATCGGTCTACTGCTGGCGGTCGCCGTGTCGTCGCAGAATATCCTGCCGATCCATATCGCCTTCATCCCTTTGCTGGTTCCGCCGTTGCTCTACGTGCTGAGCAAGTTGCGGATCGACAGGCGCTTGATTGCCTGCGTACTCGCATTCGGCCTGGTCACGCCCTACATGTTTCTGCCGGTGGGCTTCGGTAGCATCTTTCTGCATGAGATTCTGCTGGCAAACGTGGCTAAGAGTGGTGCGGACATCGCCGGAATCAATGTCAGTCAGGCCATGCTGATTCCAGCGGTCGGCATGCTGACCGGCCTGCTGATTGCCATGTTCAGCTATCGCAAGCCGCGCACCTACGACCTCGCCAAGGTCGATCAGTCGAAAGCCATCAGTGTCAGCTACAGCCCGCTGACCTTGTTGGTGGCTGCGTTGGCCGTCGCTGCTGCGTTCGTCGTCCAACTGTGGCTGGACTCGATGATCATCGGCGCGCTGGTTGGTTTCGTGATCTTCTCCGTATCCGGCGTGGTGCGCTGGAAAGAGGCTGATGATCTGTTTACCGAGGGCATGAAGATGATGGCCATGATCGGCTTCATCATGATTGCTGCAGCGGGATTTGCCGAAGTGATGCGCGAAACCGGCGAGGTGAAAACGCTGGTCGATACGTCTGCCGCCTGGATTGGAAACAGCAAGGCCATCGGCGCACTGATGATGCTGCTGGTGGGGTTGCTGGTCACCATCGGCATCGGCTCCTCCTTCTCCACGGTACCGATCATCGCTGCGATCTTCGTACCGCTGGGGTTGGAGCTTGGCTTCAGTCCGCTGGCAATCGTCAGTTTGGTGGGCACGGCGGGTGCGCTGGGTGATGCGGGGTCGCCCGCTTCGGACTCGACGCTCGGGCCGACCGCTGGGTTGAATGCCGACGGCCAGCACAACCATATCTGGGATACCGTGGTTCCGACCTTCCTGCACTACAACCTGCCGCTTCTTGCGTTCGGCTGGATTGCCGCGATGACGCTGTAACTCTCGTCGATACGGTTAGCGCTGGCACGACGTATCGTCGCCAGCGCGTCCGCTGTTTCGCTGGATCGTGGCCCGTCAGCACTCCTGACGCCAATCGCTGACTAACGGATACAACCGCAGCGATAGGAAGTATTCGTGAACACCACTCTTGAGCAGAAAGTCTTTCTCGCTCTATTGCTCATTGTGAGCATCGCCTTCGGCTGGATACTGCTTCCCTTTTACGGGGCCGTGTTCTGGGCCGTTATTCTCGCGATCATCTTTGCGCCGCTGCAACGCCGCCTGCAACGCCGCATGGGGCACAGGCGAAACCTGACGGCGATCATCACCTTGACGGTTTGCCTGGTCGTTGCGGTACTGCCAGTGATCCTGATTGCGGGTCTGCTGGTTCAGGAGGGCTCATCGCTGTATCAACAGATGGAAAGCGGAGAACTCGACGTCGGCGAGTTCGTGGGCGGCGCCAAGGAGATGCTGCCTGAGTCGGCGCAACGACAGTTGCAACGCTTTGGGCTCGGCAATCTCGACCAGATGCGTGAACGGCTTGCCAGTGGCGCCTTGCAGGGCAGTCAGTTCCTGGCAACCAAGGCGTTCAGTTTCGGCCAGGGCACCTTCCAGTTTCTGGTCAGCTTTTTCGTGATGACCTATCTGCTGTTTTTCTTCATCCGAGACGGGCGCGAGCTGGTTGCCAAGATTCGTCGCGCACTGCCACTGACCGATAACCAGAAGCGGCGGCTGTTCAGCAAATTCACCCGCGTGGTCAGGGCCACGGTCAAAGGCAACATTGTCGTGGCGGCTACCCAGGGATTCCTCGGTGGGGTGATCTTCGCTGTCCTGGGAATCCCAGGCTCGTTGCTCTGGGGCGTGATGATGGCGTTTCTTTCCTTGCTGCCCGCGATTGGCGCCGGGTTGATCTGGGCACCTGTGGCGATCTATTTCCTGCTGCAGGGAATGGTTTTACAGAGCGTGATCCTGACGCTCTATGGCGTTCTGGTGATTGGCCTGGTGGACAATTTCCTGCGGCCGATTCTGGTGGGTAAGGACACCAAAATGCCTGACTATCTGGTGCTGATTTCGACGTTGGGCGGGCTCGCCCTGTTTGGCTTGAACGGCTTCGTCATCGGGCCGCTGATTGCTGCTTTGTTCATGTCGTCATGGGCCTTGTTTATCACTCCTGACGCCAAACCTTCCCCCCAGTAGGCGTCCGGGTGAGCCGGACGCCGCTTCGGGCTAGAGAATACGCCCGCCATCATCACGGGTGATGATGACCGTTGCCGAGCGAGGCCTGCGGCCCGGGCCATCTGGCCAGGCGCTGGTGTACTCGGTTGACGTCGAGCCTTCCCCTGGATGCTGGATATTCACGAACAGCGTACGGAAGTCCGGGGTGGCGGTAATACCGGTGACCTCGGCGCCCAGAGGGCCGACCATGAAGCGCTTGGTTTCGCCGCTCTTCGGGTCTGACACCAACATCTGATTGTTGCCGAAGGGACCGCTGCGCAGCTGGCTTCCGCTCATGTCGGTCTGGATCCAAAGGCGACCTTCATCGTCGAACCAGAGTCCGTCGGGGCTCGCCATGATGTTCTCGTCAGTCAGTGGCCGACCGCGCGGATCACGGCTGTCACTCTGCGGCCCGGCGAGCAGATAGAGGTCCCACTGGAACCGTGTGCCCACCTGATGCTTACCTTCCTCACGCCAGCGGATGATGTGGCCGGTGGGGTTCGGCGCGCGGGGGTTGGCTGCGTCGGCTTCCTGCCTCGAGCTGTTGTTGGTAAGGGTAAAATACACTTCGCCCGTATCGGGATGTACGGCGCCCCATTCAGGACGATCCATTTTGGTAGCCCCGACGATATCCGCCGCTAGGCGAGTGTTGATCAACACCTCGCCCTGATCGGCAAAACTGACGTTCGCTGCAGCACAGGCCTGCTGGAAGGCAGCGTCTTCGATATCCAGCGCTAACCAGTCGCCGCTGCCGTCCGGGTTGAAGCGTGCAACGTACAGGGTGCCATCGTCGAGCAGCCGGCCGTCGCTGCGCTGCGGGCGGTACTTGTCGCGGCTGATGTATTTGTAGATGTACTCGTTTTGCGAGTCGTCGCCGGAGTAACAAACCAGCGGCCAGCCTGCTTTGGTTGGCGCGAACACAATGCCTTCATGACCAAAGCGACCCAGCGCTGTGTGCTTGACCGGCGTGGCATCGGGGTCAAAGGGATCGATTTCCACGATCCAGCCGAAGGTATTCGGCTCGTTACGATAGTCGGCGCGCGGGTCTGCCGCCGTTGTGGTTGCGTCAAAACGCTCGAATTCGTCGCCGCGAATGGTTTCCCAGCCGTAGCGCCCGGTTGAACGGAGGCCGTACCGCTCCAGATGGCGAGGCAATTCAGCGTCGCGAGTGGCGAAATAGCCCGCCCAGTTTTCCTCACACGTCAGGTAGGTGCCCCAGGGGGTGTAGCCATTCGAGCAGTTGTTCAGCGTTCCGCGGGTGGAGGTGCCGCTCGGGCTGTAGCGGGTCTTCATCAGGTCATGACCACGGGCAGGACCTTCGATGCGCATCGGCGTGGCACCGGTTATGCGACGATTGCGTGCCGAAGGCAGTACTGACCAGTCTCCCTGCGGGCCGCGGCGCACTTCGACAACGGAAACGCCGTGCGCATTGATCTCCTTGCGCACCTCATCGGCGTCCACGCGTTTGCCATCAACAACTGTCGGGCCGTTGGGATGCAGCAGAGGTGCATCGATGTACTCATGGTTCAGCACCAGCAGACCGTGGTCACTCTTTCGGCCTTTGAAGCGCGCATTCATGGGAAAGAAATGCATGCCGTCGTGGTGCATGCCTGTCTGCTGGGCCTGATCTTCCGCACTGTTGCTGGCGTCTTCGAGGAATGCTGGATAGCTTCCACAGATCGGCGTGCCCCAAGGGATAAAGGCTTTCGCGGAGAAGCCAGCGGGAACCGTAATGGCATCGGCTCGGGTCACTGCAACCGCCCCGAAGGGGAGACGGTTACGCCGTTGAAAGGGCGACCCGCTGCCGACCCCAGCCGGCTCGGCTGCAGTGGCCATCGAAGGCAGCCCGCCGAGAAAGGCCAGCGCGCCGAACGCCGCGCCTCCGGCCACAACCTTGCGGCGCCCCGCATCGATGACATCCTGGATGTGAGGGTTGGCTGAGCGGTTGCTAGGCAACTCATCGCCATTGCCGAACAGTATGTTTTGATTATCGTCAGTCACGACGCAGCTCCATTGGTAATCGACGGGACTGTGACGTTATGTTCGGCTTACGACAGCTTAATGACACCCGCGCCACGGTCGACGAGCGGTTCGCTCGTTCTGTTCGCCAGGGCTGTCTGCGTTACCATCGCCGCCCTTGTTCACAATGGCCTTGTTATGGAATTTAGCGCTCCGCTTGCCCTGTATCAGCAGGCTATCGCACGTCAGGGTTACGTCAGTGACGACGCCCAGCTGCGCGCGGTCGAGCGGCTGCAGCGCTGCCATGAGGCGCTGCATGGCGATGCGTCTGGCGAATCGCTTCGCGGCGTTTACCTGTGGGGCCCAGTCGGGCGCGGCAAGACCTGGTTGATGGACATGTTCCATCGCAGCCTAGAGGTGCCAGCAAGACGGCAGCATTTCCACCATTTCATGCGCTGGGTACACATTCGTCTGTTCCAGCTCAACGGCACGCCTGACCCCTTGCAGGCATTGGCAAAAGAGCTGAGCGAAGAGGTGCGGGTGCTGTGTTTTGACGAGCTGTTCGTTGCCGACATCGGTGATGCGATCATTCTGGGGCGCTTGTTCCAGGTGATGTTCGAGCAGGGCGTGGTGATCGTCGCGACCTCTAACCAGCCACCTGATCAGCTCTATGCTGACGGATTCAACCGTGAGCGCTTTCTGCCCGCCATCGATGCAATCGAGCGGCACATGCAAGTCGTCAATGTCGACGGTGGGGCTGATCATCGTCTGCGTCCAGGCGTAGCCGAACAACGCTACTGGGTCAGCGAACCACACCAAGACGGGGCGCTGCGTTCGGTGTTCGACACTCTGAGCAGAGGGGAGGCTGCTGATACCCAGCCGGTCCACGTCGGGCGTCGATCATTGCAGGTCATATGCAGCAGCGACTCCGTGCTGTGGTGTGGCTTTGCCGCGCTGTGCGAGCAGCCGTTCTCAGCGCTGGATTTCATCGAGCTGTGTGATCGCTATTCCGCGATCCTGATTGGTGCGGTGCCGAAGCTGGGCAGCCAGCAGCGTGAGGGGCGCATCGCGCGCGGCACTGAAGACGGCGCAGCGCAGGTGGAGGCGGGCGACCGCGAGCTACCGAAACTGGCTGCAAACGATGACAGCGTCAGACGCTTCATTGCGCTGGTAGACGAATGCTACGACCGAGGCGTGCCGCTCTATCTGGAGGCTTGGGTTGCCATGGATGAACTCTATACCGAGGGCTATCTGTCCTTTGCTTTTCGCCGAACGCTGAGCCGGTTGCGGGAAATGCAGCTGCAGCGTTTCGGTAACACCGACTAGCTCTTCAGTCGCGGTAGAACACCTGCACCAGGTGATAGCCAAACTGGCTTTTGACAGGGCCGTGCACCTCGCGCAGCGGCTTCTTGAAGATCACCTGGTCGATGCTGCGCACCATCTGCCCCGGACGGACCTCTCCCAGGTCGCCACCTTTCTTGCCGGAGGGGCAGGTTGAGTATTTCTTTGCCAATACGTCGAAGGCTTCGCCGTTGGCGATGCGCTTTTTCAGCTGCGCGGCTTCGGCTTCAGTCTTGACCAGGATGTGGCGGGCCATGGCTTTGGGCATTGCGGATCTCCTCGGATGCGGCGGCGATTGTAGTCAGACAGCCCGGCAAACCGAAGCGGGGAAGCAGCGATTTTGACCGTTCGGATGCAAGTAAAACCGACGAACGGTAGTTATGGTTGTTCGTATGTTAGCGCTACCATCCGGTCCACAAACATAATGTGGCACAACGATGCCGCCGGAGACCGACAGTGGACTACCAAACCCACAGCGAATTTCCCGCTAACCGCCGCGCACTGGTGGTGATGGGCGTGAGTGGTTCGGGCAAGACCGAAACCAGCCATGCCGCCGCTGATGCGCTGGGCTTCCGACATATCGAAGCCGATCATTTCCACCCCGAAGAAAACGTTGCGCGCATGCGCGCCGGCACGCCGTTGTCGGATGCTGACAGGGTCGAGTGGCTGCAGAAGCTTGTCATCGAAATGCAGCGCGCCATCGATGATGACGTCGGCTTCGTGCTTGCCTGTTCGGCTCTGAAGCGTCGCTACCGTGACCTCTTGCGCGACGCGGTGCCGGGCTTGTGCTTTGCGCACCTGTCCATTGATTACGACACGGCGGTCCAGCGAGTCGGCGGGCGCGCTGGGCATTTCATGCCGATTTCACTGGTTGACAGTCAGTTCGCCACGCTCGAGTCGCCGGCTGGCGAGCCCCATGTGCTTGTGGTCGATGCCAGCCAGCCCCGCGAGCAAGTGCTGGACGAAATCACCGCCTGGATGAATCAGGACGGCGGCTTGGCGATCAATGCCAAAGAGGATCTTTCCGCGGCTCCGCTTGATAGCGCTAACAAGCGCGGCGGCCAGCGCGGCGGCCAGCGCGGCGGCCAGCGCGGCGGCCATGCTGCGAGCGCGCCCAATGTCGAAGACGTCGAGCCGACGGGCGCCGAACTGACCACCCGGCCGATCTATGGCGGTAAGTTCGCCCAAGGCTTCGACCGGATTACCGATTGGCTGATGGCGGCTCTGCTGGCCTTCATGGTGATCGTGGTGTTCAGCAGCGTGGTCCTGCGCTATGCCTTCGGCACGGGCTGGACGGGTGCTGAAGAGCTTTCGAGGCTGGCCTTTGTCTGGCTGGTATTCGTCGGCGTGGCCTCGAGCATGCGCCGTGGCGAGCTGATGGCTTTCAGCATGATCCGCGACCGATTCCCGCATCTGTTCCGCCGGGTGGTGGATTCGATCAGCTGGATCATGGTCGCGGTAGCCAGCGCACTGGCTGCGCTGGGCGGATGGAATCAGATGCAGTTCGGCTGGACGATCAATAGCCCGGTTGTGGGTTATCCGCTGGCCGTGGCGATGGTTCCGGTCGCCGCCAGCATGGTCGCGCTTGCGGTCCTGGCGCTGATCCAGCTGGTCAATGTCTGGCGTCGACAGCCGCCGTTACCCATCGCCGAAGCCAACGTTACGGCCGATTGATTCCTGATAACAACAAGGGCGTACGCCCACCCGAGGTCCGTACATGACTGTCGTCGTCTTCTTATCGTCATTGTTTGGCTTCATGGCCTTCGGCATGCCGATTGCCTTCGCGCTGATTCTCACCGGCGCGGTGCTGATGTGGTACCTGGATTTCTGGGATGTACAGCTGCTGGCGCAAAACCTTCAGGCTGGTGCTGACAGCTTTCCGTTGTTGGCCGTGCCTTTCTTCATTCTCGCCGGCGAACTGATGAACGCGGGCGGCATTTCGCGCCGGATCATCAACATGGCGCAGGCCTACTTTGGCCATAAGCGCGGCGGTCTCGGCTACGTGGCAATTGCGGCTTCGGTCCTGTTGGCGAGTATGTCCGGCTCGGCGCTGGCTGACACTGCAGCGCTGGCAACCTTGCTGCTGCCAATGATGCGCGAGCGCGGCTATCCGCTGAGTTCTTCCTCGGGTCTGGTGGCGGCGGGCGGCATCATCGCGCCGATCATCCCGCCGTCGATGCCGTTCGTGATCTACGGCGTTGTCACCAACACCTCGATCAGCCAGCTGTTTCTCGCCGGTATGGTTCCGGGCCTGATCATGGGCGCCGGGCTGGTCGTGGCCTGGACGCTGATCGCTCGCAAGATAGAAGAGCCGCCACAAGCGAAGGCCAGCGGAGCCGAACGTCGCAAGGCATTGGTCGATGGTGCGGCTGCTTTGATGCTGCCGGTGATCATCGTGGGTGGATTGCGCTTTGGCCTGTTCACGCCGACCGAGGCGGCAGTGGTAGCGGCAGTCTACGCGTTGCTGGTATCGACCCTGCTGTACCGCGAGCTGAGCTGGAGCGGTGTGGTCGAGGTGCTGACCCGTGCCAGTCGGACCACGGCTTCGGTCATGTTCCTTTGCGCCGCAGCGATCGTCTCCGCTTACATGATCACGCTGGCCCAGCTGCCAGACGAAATCGCCTCGATGCTCGGCCCGCTGGCTGAAGACCCGAAGCTGCTGATGGTTGCCATCATGGTGCTGATGATCGCCATCGGCATGGTGCTCGACCTGACTCCGACCATTCTGATCCTTGGGCCGGTACTGGCGCCGATTGCGGTGAAGGCCGGCATCAATCCGGTGTACTTCGGCGTGATGTTCGTGCTGATCGGCTCGATCGGGCTGATCACGCCGCCCGTCGGTACCGTACTCAACGTCGTCGGCGGAATAGGGCGGCTGCGCATGGAAACGCTGGTGCGTGGTGTCATCCCGTTCTTCCTCATCTATCTGGCCATCGTCGTCCTGTTGATTGCGGTGCCGTCGATCATCACCGTGCCGTTGGAATGGCTACGGTGACCGAGGCATGAGCTTCAACCCTCCATCCAAAAGGTAAGTGAACATGAAACGATTTCTCATCGCGGCCCTGGCCGCCACTACGCTTAGCAGCGCCATCACTGCAGTGACCGCTCAGGCAGCCGACGATATCCGGCCACGGATGATTCGCTTCGGTTACGGACTCAACGAAGATAGCAACCAGGGCCGCGCCGCCAAGTTGCTTGCTGAGGAGATCGCCAAGGCGTCCGATGGCAAACTCAAGGTTCGTACGTTCGGCTCTGCCAGTCTGGGCTCCGATGATCAGATGCAAAACGCACTGATGGGCGGCGCTCAGGAAATGATGGTCGGCTCGACGGCGACCCTCGTCGGTGTGGCTGAAGAAATGGCGGTGTGGGACACGCCGTTCCTGTTCGAGAGCGAAAAACAGGCCGACTACGTGCTGGATGGCCCGGTCGGCCAGAAGGTCATGGATGCGCTGGAAGATAAAGGGCTCGTGGGCCTGGCCTACTGGGAGAACGGCTTCCGTAACCTGACCAACAACGTGCGTCCAGTCGAGAAGATGGAAGACTTCGACGGCATCAAACTGCGCGTTATGCCGAACCCAGTGTTTATCGACACCTTCAAGCAGATGGGCGCAAATGCGGTCCCGCTGCCGTTCTCCGAGCTGTTCACGGCACTGGAAACCAAGGCAGTCGACGGTCAGGAAAATCCCTATAACACCATCCTCTCGTCCAAGTTCTACGAGGTGCAGAAGTACCTGAGCGTGACCAATCACGTGTACAGCCCATGGATTGTTACGGCATCCAAGCGCTGGTGGGATGGCCTGTCGAAAACCGAGCAGGACATCATCATGGAGGCGGCAAAGACCGCGCGTGATTCGGAGCGTGAAGACACTCGCGCCGAAGCCCGCGAAGCCTTGGCCAAGATCAAAGAGCAAGGCATGGAAGTGAACAAGGTCAGCCCAGAGGAAATCCAGCGCATGCGCGAGAAGGCCAAGCCGGCGATCCAGACCGTGATCGATACCGTTGGCGAGCCGCTGTTCAACGAAGTACAGGTAGCGATCGAAAAAGCGCCGAAGTAAGCGGTTGCACCCCTTTCAGGCCGTGTGAACGCTGGCGTTTGTCAGTGCTCACCTGGCCTGCTTCGGGGCGCCTTCCCGTATAGAATCTCCGCCTCCCCGTAGCTGGATTCCACCATGAGTTCTCGCCGTCGCCGCTCGCTGGAGCGGGCCACCTTGTCCGACGTGGCTCGCAGTGCCGGTTGTTCGCTGATGTCCGCCTCGCGTGCGCTGTCGCAACCCGAACGAGTATCGGACGCCCTGCGCGAGCGAGTGATGGCAGCGGTAAAGGCCTTGGGCTACGTCCCGCATACAGCGGCGCGCAATCTGGCAAGCGCACGCTCGAATCTTGTCGCAGTGATCATTCCGTCACTGTCGAACGCCGTATTCGTCGACACCGTCGAAGCCATTCAGCGCGTGCTGATGCCGGCAGGTTACGAGCTGATGATCGGCGTCAGTCATTACCATCCCGAAGAAGACGAACGCCTGTTGCGTGCCTACCTTGCCCATCAGCCGGCAGGGCTGCTGGTCACCGGCTTCGAGCGCAGCGATGCCGCACGCGAAGTGCTCGGCAGCTACACCAGCCCGATCGTGACTTTGATGGAACTGAGCGACGGTGAGGAAGAATACTGCGTCGGTTTCTCCCAGTTGGAAGCCGGTGCGGCCATGACCCGCAAGTTGCTCGACCGCGGCTATCGCAACATTGCGTTCGCAGCCGCGCAACTCGACCCCCGAACCCTGCAACGTGCCGAAGGTTATCGGCAGGTCATGCGCGGGGCCTCGCTTTACGATGCCGCACTTGAGGTGCTCACGCCGCAGGTGTCATCCATCGGGCTTGGTGCCGAGTTGCTTGATCGGTTACTGGCGCAGCATCCAGAAATCGATGCGATCTTCTTTAACAACGACGATCTGGCGTTGGGCGCGCTCTTTCGTGCTCGCCAGCTGAGTTTGGCCGTGCCGGAGCGGCTGGCGATTGCCGGTTTCAACGATCTGCCGGCCGCCGCCTGGATGCACCCGGCGCTGACCACGGTACGCACCATCCGCGGCGAGATCGGCAAGCTGGCCGGGCAAATGCTGCTGAGCCTGATGCGCGGCGAGTCGCCACCGCAACGGCGTATTGATGTGGGTTTTGAAGTGGTGATGCGCGAAAGCGCATGAGGAAAACCGGCACGCCTTGCACGTGCCGGCCGATTTAGCGTCTACGCGGGCAAATCAGTCGGCTTGCTGCGCCGCCGTGACCTGCTGAGCGATCTCGATCATCTGTTCGCGCATCCAGCGGTTGGCCGGGTCCTGATCGGTGCTCTCGTGCCAGTAAATGTGTGTCTCCAACGGCGGGATGTCCACTGGCAATGGCACCTGGTACAGGTCATGACGCCGGGCGAAACGCTCCGGAACGGTCACCGCCATATCGGTCTGTTGAATCACCTGTGTGGCCATCATGTAATGCTGGGAGCGCAAAGCGATTTTGCGCTGTTGCCCCATCTTGCCGAGCGCCAGGTCAACCATGCCCAGCCCGCTGCGCCGGCTGGAAATATGAATGTGTGACAGCGACAGATATTCCTCAACGCTGAGCTTGTCCTTCGCCAGCGGGTGCCCGCGGCGCATGGCGCAGACGTAGCGGTCTTCCAGCAGCTTGACGTGGCGCACCTGGGGATCGGTGTTGAGGGGGGCGTCCATGGCGAAGTCCAGACGCCCGGCCGCCAACTCTTTGGTGGTTTCGCGGCGCTTGGCGAGCATGCTTTCGATCTTCACGTTTGGCGCCAGCCGACGCAGGCGCTGGAACAGCGGCGGCAGCACCACGGCCTCGGTAAGGTCGGTCATGCTGATGCGAAAGGTCTTGTTTGCCTGCAGCGGATTGAAAGTGCGACTTTCCTGCACCGATACACGCAACAACTGCAGTGCGTTTCGCACCGGACCGATGATGTTCTGCGCCATCGGGGTCGGCACCATGCCCTGTGCGGTACGCACGAACAGCGGATCGTTGAAGGTTTCCCGCAGGCGTGCCAGGGCGTTGGAAACGGCTGGCTGCGTAATGCCGACGATCTGCCCGGCGCGGGTCAGGTTGGCCTCGGTGTAGATGGCGTCGAAGACAATGAATAGATTCAGATCGACCTTGTTCAGGTTCATTGTTGTGCTCTCTGGCGTGTATCGGAATTCGCCGATCATATATCGGTGATGAATGTTTATACACGAGGAAAATAGCTTAGATAAATCAACAAGCCTCCTCTAGCATTCAAAATTACAAAACATTACCTGCCAGAAGGTTATCGCCCATGGATTTCGCCTACTCCCCAAAGGTTCAAGAGCTGAGAGAGCGCGTGCAAGCGTTCATGGATGCTCACGTCTATCCCGCCGAAAAGGTCTTCTATCAGCAGGTCGCAGAGGGTGATCGCTGGCAGCCGACCGCCATCGTCGAGGAACTCAAGGCCAAGGCAAAAGCCGAGGGGCTGTGGAACCTGTTTCTGCCAGATTCCGAGCTGGGCGCCGGCCTGACCAACACCGAATACGCGCCGCTGGCTGAAATCATGGGCAGCTCGGGCCTTGGCCCGGAGGCATTCAACTGCTCAGCGCCGGACACCGGCAACATGGAAGTGCTGGTTCGCTACGGCAGCGAAGCGCACAAAAAGCAGTGGCTGGAGCCATTGCTGCGCGGCGAGATCCGTTCCGCCTTCGGCATGACCGAACCAGGCGTGGCTTCGTCTGACGCCACCAACATGGAAGCCCGTGCAGTGCGCGAGGGTGACGAGTGGGTGATCAATGGCCGCAAGTGGTGGACATCTGGTGCCTGCGACCCTCGCTGCAAGGTGATGATCTTCATGGGCCTCACCAACCCCGATGCCCCGCGTCACCAGCAACATTCGATGATCCTCGTGCCGATGGATGCGCCGGGTCTGAAAGTCCTGCGTCCGCTACCCGTGTTTGGCTACGACGACGCGCCGCACGGCCATGCCGAAGTCCTGCTGGAAAACGTTCGTGTGCCGTACGAGAACGTGCTGCTGGGCGAGGGCCGCGGTTTCGAGATCGCTCAGGGCCGCCTTGGTCCAGGCCGTATTCACCATTGCATGCGCTCCGTCGGTGTCGCCGAGCGTGCATTGAAACTGATGTGCGAGCGCTCCGTGAACCGGACCGCGTTCGGCAAACCACTGGCACGGCTGGGCGCCAACCTCGATCACATCGCCGAGTGCCGGATCGAGATCAACATGGCGCGCTTGCTGACGCTCAATGCCGCATACATGATGGACACGGTCGGCAACAAGATCGCCGCGAGCGAAATCGCGCAGATCAAGGTAGTGGCGCCAAACGTCGCGCTCAAGGTCATCGACCGCGCCATCCAGATTCACGGTGGTGCCGGAGTGTCCGAGGACTTCCCGCTGGCCCATTGGTGGGCCATGCAGCGCACCCTGCGCCTGGCTGACGGCCCGGACGAGGTGCACCGCGCTTCGATCGCCAAGCATGAGCTGGGCAAGTATTTCCCGCGGGAAATGCTCCGCAGCCGCTAAGCAGTCGGTCGCATCAGCAAAAGACAGGAGCAAAGCCACGCGAGTGGCTTTGCTTTTTTATGGACCCTCACTTTTGGTGATAACGAGGCAGCACTCGCAGCAAGCGTGCTGCTGTTAAAAACAGCCTCGGTAAGAGCGAGCTTGCCAGCGAACAAGACTTGGGATTATCTCCCCGCAACTGCCTCCACTTCAGCCCCCCTCAAGGCGCCACAGTGCTCAGGCCCGGAGGCGTTTGCTAGCCGTATGTGTCGCTGATCAGGCGCCGATAGCGCCGGTAGGCCTGTTCATACGCATCGACAGCACTGGCTGACGGCACGACAGCAGTTCTCTCATCAACACTGACGCAACGCTCGCATAGCGCTGCGAGGCTGGCCTCAGCATCTATCTGTCTCGCATGGCACCAAGCGGCCTGGATCGCACCACCTAGCGCAGCAGCTTCGCTGTGGGTGGTGCATACCACCGGTGTCGCCATCATGTCGGCAACCATCTGCCGCCACAGCGCACTCTTTGCGCCGCCGCCGATAAGCTGGATGCGTTCGCTGCGAATCCCACTATCGCGTAGCAGATCCAACCCATAGCGCAGGCCGAACGTCACGCCTTCAATGACCGCGCGGCACAGATTGGCGCGGGTGAGGTTATCTGCCGTCAGGCCATGCAGGGTGGCTGTGGCCTGGGGAAGGGCGGGGACACGTTCACCGTTCAGAAACGGAAGCATGGTCACCCCTCCGGCACCGATCGGAGCCTCAGCGGCCAGCGCGTTGAACTGCTGAAGATCAAGCTGCAACAGATCGCGAATGGCCCCGTTTGCGTTGGTCAGGTTCATCGTGCAGATCAACGGCAACCAGCCTCCGCTGGATGAACAGAAGGTCGCGACTGATGGCTGCGGACTGATACGCGGCTGGTCGGCAAAGGCATACAACGTGCCCGAAGTGCCGAGGCTCATGGTGATGGCGCCTGAGCTGATGTTCCCCGTGCCGATAGCACCCATCATGTTGTCGCCACCACCGCTCGACACGATGGCTTGTGGGTTTAAGCCCAGGCGTTTTGCCAGTTCTGCACGCAGTAGGCCGATTGGCCTGTCTGACTCGATCAACTCTGGCAGCGCCGCTTCGATGCGGCCGCCCGGATCGATATGCCGCAAGATCTTGAAGTCCCATTTCCGGGTACGTACGTTGAAATAGCCGGTACCTGAGGCGTCGCCGTACTCGCTACTGCACCGTCCGGTGAGCCAGTAATTGAGAAAATCGTGCGGCAACAGCACGTGCGCGATCCGTTCGAACAGCGCTGGATGCTGTTCTTTCATCCAGAGCAGCTTGGAGACGGTATAGCCCGGCGCTATGACCACGCCTAGGCGCTCAAGCGAGCCCTGTTCGCCGCCCAGCCAGTCGAGCAGGCGTTGATTTTCGTTAGCTGATTCGGTGTCGCACCAGAGTTTGGCGGGGCGTAGCACCTTTCCGTCGGCATCAAGCGTGACCAAGCCATGTTGTTGTCCCGAGACACCAATACCGAGTATTCGACTACCGTCCACGCCTGCTTCAGCCAGAGCGGCCGCGGTGGCCTGCTCGAACGCTGAAATCCATTGCTCGGTATCCTGTTCGCGACGCCCATTCGGCCCGCTGATCAGCTCGTGGCTCGCAGAGCTTTGGCCTAGGACGCGTCCGCTGGCTGCATCGAGCAGCAATGCTTTGGTGCCCTGGGTCCCGCAGTCGATACCGAGATACATGGAGTCGACCTCAGCGCGTCAGTAACAGATCGAGCGTTCCGCTGACACCCAGCGTCCTCAGCCTCAGGAGGTTGCGCTCGAACGCATCGCGAAACGCCGGGGAGCGGGGGATCTGGGCGCCAAAGATTTCTTCACGACTCAGCAACCGCTCGGCGACCCCCTCATCCTCCTCGACCAGAGCCTGGCAGAACTCGGCGCGTGGATCGGGAATGCTGTACCGGGTGCCGTTCTCGTCGACGCCTTTGAGGTACATCGCCCAGGCAGCGACGACCAGTGCAGCGCGGTCCAATTCTGCATTGTCAGCGATCAGCCGGTTGATGGTCGGCACGGTGAACTTGGGAAATTTCGACGAACCGTCTGAGCAGACCCGCTCAAGCTGATCGGCGATCGCGCAGTTTGAGAACCGTTCGATCAGGGTCCGCTTGTACTCCGTCAGGTCGATACCGGGTACATGGGCCAGCTGCGGCGTGACGTCGTCGTCCATATAACGTCGGATGTACTCGACGAACAGCGGATCGGCCATGGTTTCGTGCACGAAGCGATAGCCGCGCAGAAAGCCCAGGTAGGTCAGCGCCAGATGGCTGCCATTGAGCAGCTTGATCTTCATCTCTTCGTAGGGCGCTACGTCGTCGGTGAACTGCACGCCGACCTTGTTCCAAGCAGGCCGGCCGGCGACGAATTTGTCCTCCAGCACCCACTGGACGAACGGCTCGCAAACCACTGGCCAGGCGTCGTCGATGCCGTGCTGCTGCTTCAGATGCTTGCGGTGCGCTGCGCTGGTCATCGGCGTAATCCGGTCGACCATGGCATTGGGAAAACTGACGTTGCTTTCAATCCAGCCAGCCAGCTCGGGATCGACCAGATTGGCGAAGGCCAGCGTCGCCTTTTGGGTAACGTCGCCATTGTGGGGCAGGTTATCGCAGGACATCACCGTAAACGGTCCCGTGCCTTCGCCGCGACGCCTGGCTAGGGCGGCGCAGAGTAGGCCGAAGACGCTGATAGGCGTTCGCGGATTTTCCAGATCATGCTGGATGTGCGGCAGCGAGGCGTTGAACTGACCGGTGCTGTCGTCGAGACAGTACCCGCCCTCGGTAATGGTCAACGAGACGATGCGGATGGCAGGATCGGCAAGGCGTGCGACCACCGCTTCAGATCCATCGCGAGGAACCAGCAGCATGTCGCGGAGGCTGCCGATGACACGAACTTCAGTGTCCGGCCGGTCATCAAGCTCCACCAATGTATAGAGATGGTTCTGCGAGGCGAGCGCGTCACGCATGGGCAGCTCATCGACACGAGTGCCAATGCCGCAGATGCCCCAATCAAGACCTTCGCCTGTGTTCATCAGCGCATCGGTATAGGCTGCCTGATGGGCACGATGAAAACCACCTACTCCGATGTGTGCGATACCGGCCGTAACCGATTCAAGCGTGTAGGAGGGGCGGGCAATGTGCGCCGGCAGCTGCGGCAGGTTCTGTTCATTCAGCTTCATGTCAGGCCTCGCTGGGCGTGGAAGGGGGATAGCCGGCGGTGTGATCGCTGCCGTGATAGCAGCGATTGGTCTGCGAGATGGCTGTGGCTAAATCGGGTTGGTTATCAGGCGACCTGTTGCAGCGGCTGGCCGACAGCCAAACCATTGCTATCGAACAAGTGGCAATGGCTGGCATCCAGCACCAGGGTCAGCGGCTCGCCATAGCGCGGCGTGAAATCGCCACGGATACGCATCGTCAGCGGCTCGCGGGTCTCGGTAATCACGTGGCAATAGGTATCGCTGCCCAGTCGCTCGCTGACATCGGCCTTTACCGTCAGCTGGCAACTACCTTCGCTACCGCGGTTGAGGTGCTCCGGACGAATGCCCAACGTAACCGGGTCGCCTACCGCCAATGCAGCGCCGCCCAGCGGGAGAAACAGGCGGCAACCGGCTTCCAGGTCGACTTCCACACCGGTGGCTTCGGCCCGGCTAATACGGCCTTTGAGGAAACCCATTTTCGGTGTGCCGAGAAAGCCTGCGACGAACAGGTTCGCCGGATGGTGGTAGAGCTCCATGGGCGAGCCGACCTGCTCGATGCGCCCGCCGTTGAGCACCACGACCTTATCGGCGAGGGTCATGGCTTCGACCTGATCGTGGGTCACGTAGATCATCGTGGCCTGCAGCTCTTGATGCAGGCGCGACAGCTCGAGGCGCATCTGCACACGCAGTGCCGCGTCGAGGTTCGACAGTGGCTCGTCGAAGAGAAACACCTTGGGATTGCGCACGATGGCGCGTCCAATCGCGACACGCTGGCGTTGCCCACCTGAAAGCTGGCGCGGTTTGCGTTCGAGCAACGGCTCCAGCTCCAGAGTGCGCGCTGCCGCTTCGATCTTGCTGGCGACTTCTTTTTTGTCTGCCCCCGCCAGGTCGAGCGCGAAGGACATGTTTTTGCGCACCGTCATGTGCGGATACAGCGCGTAAGTCTGGAAGACCATGGCCAGGTCACGCTTGGCCGGGCTGAGGTCGGTTATGTCCCTGCCGTCAAGTTCGATTTTCCCGCTGCTGACTTCCTCCAATCCCGCAATCAGGCGCAGCAGCGTGGACTTGCCGCAGCCGGACGGGCCGACGAAAACGACGAACTCCCGGTCGCGGATATCCAGATCGATGCCCTTGATGATGTCGTTGCCGTCGAAGCTTTTCTTCAGGTTGTGGACTTTCAGATCTGCCATGTTCGAATCCTCTGTTGTTCTTGTTGGCTCGTCGGCGTCACTTGACCGCGCCGAACGACAGGCCGCGGACCAGCTGTTTCTGACTGATCCAGCCGAATATCAGGATGGGTGCGCAGGCGAGGGTGGATACGGCCGAAAGCTTGGCCCAGAACAGCCCTTCGGGACTGGAGTAGGAGGCGATCAGGGCAGTCAGCGGGGCGGCATTGGACGATGTGAGGTTCAGCGACCAGAAGGCCTCGTTCCAGCACAGGATCAGCGACAGCAACATGGTGGAAGCGAGGCCGCCTTTGCTGATCGGCAGGAGCACGCGAACCATTTCCTGCATCAGCGTGGCGCCGTCCATTCGGGCCGCTTCGAGAATGTCGCGAGGGATGTCCTTGAAGTAGGTGTAAATCATCCACACCAGAATCGGCAGGTTGATCAGCGTGTAGATCACAATCAGCACCGTGCGGCTGTCGAGCAGGCCGAACTGTTTGGCCAGCAGATAGATCGGCACCAGCACTCCCACTGGTGGCAGCATCTTGGTCGACAGCATCCACAAGAGTGTGCCCTTGGTCCGCTTGGTCTCGTAGAAGGCCATGGAATAGGCCGCGGGGATGGCGATCAGCATGCCCAGCGCGGTTGCACCGAAGGAAATGGTTACCGAGTTCCAGGCGTACCTGAAGTAGCCGCTGCGGTCCTGGATTTCCAGGTAGTTCTCAAGCGTTGGCGTAAAGATGAACTGTGGCGGCGTCGCGAAGGCGTCAATCTCGGTCTTGAGGCTGGTCAGCAGCATCCAGAAGATCGGAAAGAACAGCAGCAGCGCGATAGCCCAAGCGAACATCCCTACCACCAGGGTATTGATGCGGCGACTTTGTTTGAGCGTCAGCATCGGTCTGTCCTCAGTATTTTTCGGTGAGATTCTTGCCGAGCATCCGCACCAGGATGATCGCTGCGATATTGGCAATTACCACTGCGATCAGGCCGCCGGCTGATGCCATGCCAACGTCGAACTGCAGCAGCGCCTGGGTGTAGATCAGGTAGGCGAGGTTCGTGGAGGCGTAGCCGGGGCCGCCACTGGTGGTGGTGAAGATTTCTGCGAAAACGGACAACAGAAAAATGGTCTCAATCATCACCACCACGGCGATGGGGCGCGCCAGGTGCGGCAATGTCAGGTGCCAGAAGATGGCGACCGGGCCGGCCCCATCGAGGCGAGCGGCTTCCTTCTGCTCCTGATCCAGGGACTGCATGGCGGTCATCAGAATGAGGATCGCGAAGGGCAGCCACTGCCAGGACACGATGATGATGATTGAGAGCAGCGGATGTTGGGCCAACCAGTCGATCGGCTGCGCACCGAAGAACTTCCAGACCGCGGCGAGGATGCCGGATACCGGATGGTAGATCAGGTTTTTCCAAACCAGGGCGCTGACGGTCGGCATGATGAAGAACGGCGAAATCAGCAGCACGCGAACGATGCCGCGGCCGGCGAAATCAGCCGCCTCCAGCAATGCGGAGATCAGCACACCGAGCACGACGCTGATCAGCAGCACACTGCCGACCAGCAGCAAGGTGTTGATCATGCCGGGCATGAAGCCGGCATCGGTCAGGAAGTAGTGGAAGTTCTCCAGCCCGACGAAATCATTCTCGCCGGGATAGAGCAGGTTGTAGCGAATCACAGAGAAATAGACCGTCATCGACAGCGGTACCAGCATCCACAGCAGCAACAGCGCAACGGAGGGGCTGACGAGGAACCAGCTGGGTGCGAACCGGCGCGGCTTGCGCTCGTTCGACTTGCTTGCCGTTTCGGTAACAGGGGCCTTGGGCAAGGCTGTGGTCGTGGTAGCCATGGGCGTGCTCCGGCTGATAGAAGGCCATGAGGGCTCAGGTGAGCCCTGTCCGGTGGGATGCCTACTGTCGGTCTACTTCGGGTAGCCGGCGCGCTTCATTTCACGTGTGGTCGTTTGCTGCACAGCCGTCAGCATCTGTTCGACTGGCATTTGCCCGGTGAGCGCGGCGGAGAACATCTTGCCGACCTGGGTGCCAATGGCCTGGAACTCGGGGATAGTCACCAATTGAATGCCGATATAAGGCACCGGCTTTGCGGATGGTGAGGCCGGATCAGCTTGCTTCAGCGATTCAAGGGTGATCTTGGCAAAGGGGGCGGCCGCCATGTATTCCTCGCTGTAGGTGGACTCCCGGGTGCCCGGCGGCACGTTGGTGACGCCGTCGGTCTTGGCCACCAGGTCAGCGTAAGACTGGGAAGTGGCCCAGGCGGCGAAGGTTTTGGCAGCGTCTTTTTTCTGCGAGCTGGTTGGAATAGCCAACGCCCAGGAGTAGAGCCAGGCTGAGCCTTTGTCGGTCGTCTGCTGTGGCGCGAAGGTGAAACCGACTTTCTCAGCAACCTTGCTCTGTGACGCGTCGGTAACGAACGAGCCGGCGACAGTGGCATCCACCCACATGGCGCACTTGCCGCTGTTGAATAGCGCCAGGTTTTCGTTAAAGCCGTTGCTGGATGCGCCTGGTGGGCCATATTTGCTTAACAGATCGACGTAGAAATTGGCGGCTTTGGTCCATTCCGGGCCGTTGAATTCGGGCTGCCAATTTTCATCGAACCATCGCGCGCCGAACGAATTGGCCACGGTGGTGACCAGTGCCATGTTCTCGCCCCAACCAGCCTTGCCGCGCAGGCAGATGCCGTATTGCTCTTCGCCTGGCTTATGCAGCTTCTCGGCGAATTCAGCCATCTGCGTCCAGGTCGGGTGCTCCGGCATGTCCAGTCCGGCCTGTTCGAACAGATCGGTGCGGTAGTAGGTCATCGAGCTTTCGGCATAAAACGGTAGGGCATAGAGGGTGCCATCGACTGACAGGCCCTCGCGCACAGAGGGGAAGATATCGTCGAGGTTGTAGTTGTCAGGAAGGTTGGTCATGGGCGCCAGCCAGCCTTTTTCGCCCCAGAGCGAGGCCTCGTACATGCCGATGGTGAGGACGTCGAACTGACCGCCCTGAGTGGCAATGTCTGTGGTCAGGCGCTGGCGCAGGACGTTTTCTTCCAGTACGACCCAATTGAGGTCAATGTCGGGATGCTGTTCTTCGAAGGTCTTGGACAGGCGCTGCATACGGATCATGTCAGCGTTGTTGACGGTGGCGACGGTCAAGGTCTCGGCGGCTTGCGTCGCGCCGATTACTGCGATGCAGGTGGTTCCGATCAGCAATTTTGCGAGTTTCATCTAGGGCTCCTCTTCCGCAGCCGGAGGGCGGAAGCACTTATTGTTTTTGTTGTTGCTCGCTTACTGCCGTACGAGCGGCTCACGAGCATTACAACGCCAGGGATGTCAGGTCACAAAGCCCTGACTGCACGTCATCTGGTACTTTTTTGCACTCCTTTATCAGTGATTAAAGGCAAGTGACGAGCACATCCAAGCACCGCGAAGCGCCGCAGCTGTGCCAAGCCTGCGGGCGGCATAACCGAAAAGGGCGAAGCGTAACGTCATCTTTGTTGCGGCAGGGAGCGAGGATGCGTATCAGCTGGCGAGGTTCTGCTCGGTCAGTCGCTGCTCCACCAGGCGGCGATAACACGACGGCGTCATGCCCTTTAGTTGCTGGAAGCGGCGGTTGAAGTTGGACAGGTTGTTGAAGCCTGACTCGAAGCAGACATCAGTGACCGGCTTGTCGTTATCGAGCAGCAACTCGCAGGATTTGCTGATGCGCAGACTGTTGACGAACTCAACGTAGCAACGGCCAGTGGCACGTTTAAAAAAACGGGAAAAGTACGTGGGTTTCATACCCAGATGCCCGGCGACTTCCTCGAGAGGCAGCTCACGCATGTAGTTGTCGAAGATGTAATTGACCGCCATGTTGGTTCGATCGGCGTGGTGTTCGTCGCCGAGCTGTGCCGAGGTAGCGCCGGAGAGCAGCTGGTAGTCTTCGCAGCTGGCGAGCAGCTCCAGCATGATCAGAAAATAGCCGAGGCGGGTGGCACCGCGGCTGTCAGCAACCCGGTGCATCAGTCTGCTGGCCTCGGCAATGGTGTGAGGGCAGCGATACTCGATCCCGTAGCGCGAACGTTCGAGCATTGGTGTCAGGCTGCGTAATTCGGAAAAGACGTTATGGCCTGCTTCGAATAATTCATCGGTGAAGTTAACCAGCATGTCCCGCTTGGCGACGACCTCATCTTCGTCGACCTGGCTGATCCAGTTATGTGGCAGATTTGGCCCGGTGAGAAACAGGCTGTCGGGACCAAAATTGCCGACGTAGTCTCCGACGAACACCTTCCCTGAGCTGGCTACGATCAGGTGCAGTTCGTATTCCTTGTGGTTGTGCCAGCGCACAAGCGGACAGGGAAAGCCATGCTCTCGGTAGATCAGTGAGTTGCCATGGTGATCATCCATCAGTTCGTAGGATGGGTCGGAGATCTTCAACGCTTTCATGCCCGGTTCCGTCGCCCTTATTCTTGTCCCCTTGGGGTTATAGACGTTCGTGCTGTTGCGGCCAACCTGTCAGACAATTTCGTATCGGTAGGGTAGATCCGGGCCGCGACGGGAGCAGGTGATCGCGGCAGCCTGGACAGCAAACGCCAGCAAGGCCTGTAGTTGATCACGCTGAATCTGCGCCAACGCTTGGGCGGTATCCAGCTGATGGTCATGCAGAAAGCTGAGCAGGGCGGCCTGAAAGGTATCGCCGGCGCCAACCGTATCGCGCACGGTGACAGCTACTGCGGTCACATAAAACTCGCCATGGCGACGGCTGAACAACTGCGCGCCTTCTCGGCCTCTGGTCAGCGCCACCAGTTCACAGCTTCCTTGCAACCAGCGCTTGGCAATGGATTCGGGGGCTTCGCCGGGATAGAGCAGAGCCAGATCCTCATCGCTGACTTTGATGAGATGCGCCAGCGCGGCTATCGCCTCGACGCGCTCGCGCCAGCGGGCCAGGTCCGGTTCGACGTTCAGGCGGATGTTCGGGTCGAGCGAAATGAGCCGGCGCTTGTTTTCGCGGCGCACCAGCGACAGCAGGGTGTCGGCGATCGGGGCGGTCACGATCGAGTAGGAGCCGAGGTGGATGCCGCGGATCTCCTCGCCGAGCGGGACGAGATGCTCCTCGCGTGGCAGGCGATCAGCGCAACCTTCGCCACGAAAGCTGTAGACGGGAGAGCCGTTGGCGCCCAATGCGACCATCGCCAGTGTGGTGGGTGCATCGAAGTCGATCAGATAGTGCCTATCGACCCCTTCGTCCTCGAGCACTTGTCGAAGTTGCTGGCCCAAGTGGTCTTGAGACATGCCAGTCAACAGAGCCGACGGCGTCCCCAAACGCGAGAGGCCGACTGCTACGTTAAAGGGGGAGCCGCCAGCCACCGCGTCGAGACTCAGGCGATTGCGGGGGGCGCCTCCCGGGGCTACAAAAACGTCGAACAGGGCTTCGCCACAAACCAGATACATGATCGTTTCCGCTGCTGGAAATCGTCCGAGCTTAATCGTGCTGGCGTCGACGTAACAGTACGCCGCTGGCTATCGACCGATACGATCTTGCACTGGCACCAGATCGCTCAATACACCCATACTTCGACGCGGCGGTTCTTGACGCGGCCGCTCGGTGTATTCGAGGCTACTGGAAGATAATCTCCTAAGCCGTTGATTTCTTTAACAAGTACCCCGCCTCTAGCAAGTTCTCTACGTACGGCCATGGCGCGAAGTTTGGAGAGCAAAGCGGTACGCGCCGGTTCGCCGCGAGCGTCACCGAATCCAACCAGCACCGCTGCGCTCATCGTTTTGTTGGTGCTCTGCAGATAATTGATCAGACGCTCCACGTCACGTTGCGCCTTGTTGTCCAGCCGTGCGCTGCCTTCATCGAAGCGGAAATTCACTGTCAACCGCTGCGCCTGGCTGGCGAGGGTCTGATACGGCTGCGGCATGTCAGGAGAGGGCGAGAGGCTGATCGCGTCGATGGCCTGTCCAATGTAGCCAGATTTAGCAACGATGGCCTGGCCAGCGGCGCTGTGCACGAAGCTCAGAAAGGTCCGGGTCCATTGCGACTGCTGCACCGGATTGGCGTAAAAAAACAGCCGCCGCGACAACGGATAATCTTCAGTCGCCACTAACGCTTTGCTGGGCAGCATAGGCTGAGAATCGCCGTCGGCTATCGCCAGCGCGCGGGCTTTGCCTACCGATGCCAGGCCAACAAAACCGATCGCGCCGGGACGGCTGCTGACGATCTGCGAAAGCTGATCATTGGATTCATAGCGGGCGGCGTCCGCGGCCAGTGTCTTGCCTTGGACGCCAAGTACCAGCTCCTTGAAAGTGTCGTAGGTGCCCGACTGATCATCCCGTGCATGCAGCTCGACCGGAACGTCCTTCCCGCCGAGCGCTTTCCAGTTACGAATCTCGCCGGTAAACAGGCTAGCGACTTGCTCAACGCTGAGGGAGGAGACCGGGTTGTCCGGGCTGACGATGATCGCCAATCCGTCGATGGCGATTACTTGTTCGGCGTCTGCGCTGCGTAGATCGCCCAAGCTGGCGAGACTTGCATGCTCGCTGTCCTTGATTGGGCGCGAAGCGGCGGCGAGATCGGAGGAACCGTCCTTGAGCCCGGCGAACCCGGTGCCGGTGCCGTGTGCTGCAACCAATGCATGATAGGTTCGGCCGGAGCTGTCGACGGCACTGATACGCTGTTCGTTCTCCTTGCCGGCTGGGCCGATCCGTACTGAATTCAAACCCTGCGCTTCGAAGAAACCGGCTAGAAGCATCGGCGCGAGCTTCGCACCGACTGTATTCGATCCCTGTATGCGCAGCACTGGACTGTTGGCAGCAGGCGCAGCCAATGGCTCACCTAGCGCGAGCGGGCTGGCGCAAAGCAGGCCGAAGACCCACAGGCACAGCGCCCGTTTCCTCATGGTGCTGGCGGACGCTGAAGCTGTCATGCGACGACTCTCCCTTTCAAAGAAGCGGGGGAGATTAAGACGCTTTGCTTACCGTTATGTGACAGCTGACTGCGATGGATCGAAGATGTCGATCAGCTCGCAAATATGCGTTCTGGGCTCCACACGTGCGGCATCGCACGCGCAGTTATTGGCCCAGCTCGATCCAGACGGGGCAATGGTCCGACGGCTTTTCCATGCTGCGGATGTCATAGTCGACGCCGCAATCCGTGACGCGCTCGTGCAGGCCCGCGGTGGTCAGGATCAGGTCAATGCGCAGCCCCCGGCGTGGGTCGTCTTCGAAGCCTCGGCTGCGGTAGTCGAACCAGCTGAAGCGATCAACCACTTCAGGATTCAGCGTGCGAAAGCTGTCCTGCAGACCCCAGTTCTTCAATCGTGTCAGCCACTCGCGTTCCTCCGGCAGGAAGCTGCATTTGCCCGTGCGCAGCCAGCGCTTGGCGTTTACCTCACCAATGCCGATGTCGCAATCTTCGGGTGAGATGTTGAAGTCGCCCATCACGGCTACGGATTGCTCAGGGGTAAAACGTTCTTCCAGCAGCGCCTGGAGGTCGGCATAGAACTTAGTCTTGGCCGGAAACTTGGTGGGGTGGATGCGGCTCTCGCCCTGAGGGAAATAACCGTTCATGACCGTAACCGGCTCGCCATTGCTGTCTGCGAACCGACCCCAGATGAAGCGCTTCTGCGATTCCTCGCCATCGCCGGGAAAGCCTTTGTGGATTTCCAGCGGGGCCTGTCGTGACAGCAGCGCGACACCGTAATGACCTTTCTGGCCATGAAAATGGACGTGATAACCAAGGGCCTCTATCTCGGCCTGCGGGAACTGTTCGTCAGACACCTTGGTTTCCTGCAAGCCAATCACGTCAGGCTGATGCTTCTCGATGATTGCGGAAAGCTGATGAGGTCTGGCTCTTAAACCATTGATATTGAAAGAAACAAGCTTCATCGACTGTGGCTCCGGCAAAACCGCGATTCTACTGGCTATGGCGGCGCTGCGGCGAGCCGTAATCATCAAACCAGGTTCTCCCCCGGCAAGACTCCGATGCGGCTGCTAACGTGAAATCAGCCCCAGTGACATAACAAGAGAACCGCCATGCCGATGACTGCAGAAGTACGAATGCTCGACAGTGGTTACGCCAGGGAAATCCGCTCGCTTCTGTATAACGCCTACCGACACGAACCGACCTTCGCTTATTTGTTCGAGGCTGATCGCCCCGGCTACGAGCAGCGTGTTCGCGCAACCGTGCGCGAGCTGGTCAATCAGCACTTGTTGCAGGACCAACCGGCGTTGGGGTTGTTGCTCGATGACCGGTTGATTGCTGCCGCGCTGATCGCGCCACCGCAGCGTCGGCTCGACATCACCGAAAGCTGGGCGTGGCGAATGCGCATGCTGCTGACTGCAGGCTTCCGCTGTACACGGCGCTATCTTGATTACCACGCTGCGGTGCTGGGTTGTCTGCCACCAGGGAATTTCCATGTGTTGCCGCTGATGGCGGTCCATCCCAAGTGCCAGGGGCAGCACTATGGCGAACAGCTGCTTGAAGCGTTGCACAACTGGTGTGCTGCGGACGCCGCATCGGAGGGCCTGGTGATCGACACCGGCAACTCACGCTACCTCAACTTCTACGCACGTCAGGGGTACGAAGACATTGGCCAGGTAGCCATCGGTCCGGTGGTCGAGCACGTGTTCTTCCATCCGGCGCCGCGACAGGTCGAGGCATCCAGTGGTTAGAACGAATTTTGCGCAGGGGCGACAGTCGTACTGATGTTGTCCTAAGAAGTGTTCCCATGCTTTTGCCTAACGCTGTATATGCCGTGCTACACGCATCGACACTTCGCCAAAGCCTAGTGCGCAGCGTGCTAGCATCCCTGGCCATGCCTATCCGTATCCTTCGCCGTACCGCCCCGGCGGGCGTCTTCTTGTGCTTCGCATCTGCGCTGGATGCAGCTGAGCTCGACGTCAAGGTCACGCCATCAAACAGTGCGTTGCGTGAAAACGTCGAGAACTACATCGGCGAACTGGGCGATCGCAACGAAGAAGAATTGCTGCGTTACAGTCGCATTGCCCAGGAGCAGGCGAACAAAGCGCTGCAGGCGTTGGGCTATTACCACGCTGTTATCGAAACCAGGGTCACCGGAGGCGAAACTCCTCGGTTGGCGCTGCGAATCAAGCCCGGCGAGCCAGTTCGTCTGCGCGACATCACATTGCAGGTCAATGGGCCTGCTGCCGAACTGCAGGCGTTTCGAGTGCCGCGCAACACCTTGAAGCCAGGCGCCGTGCTCAATCACGGGCAGTACGAAGCGGTCAAACAACGGATCCTCAATCAGGCCTCGCGCTATGGGTTTTTTGATGGCCGCTTCGAGCGTCAACGGCTGGCGATCAACCCCGACACCAATGCCGCCGACGTCGAACTGGTGTTCAACAGCGGGCCACGCTACTTGCTCGGGGATGTGGGTTTTGAAGGAGATTCGCCTTTTGATCCGGACTTGCTGGAGCGCATGGTGCCGTTCGATCCCGGCACGCCGTATGACTCGGAATTGATTGCCGAACTCAACCAGGCGATGCAGTCCAGCGGCTACTTCGAAGGCGTCCGGGTTGATGCCAACCCGGCTAACGCCGATCAGCAACGTATTCCCGTTGCGGTGCAATTGACCACGCGAGAGCCGCGCACGCTCGGGTTTGGTTTGGGCTACTCGACGGATGTCGGGCCACGGATACGTTTCGACTTCACCCGCCATTGGGTCAACCCGCAGGGCCACAGCTACGGCATAGAGTCCGAGTTGTCGGCGCCGCGGCAGAACGTCGGTCTGTTTTATGACGTACCACTGGACCCACCGTTGACGGACAAACTGCGCTATGCAGCCGGCTATCAGTACGAAGAACTGAGTGATAACGACAGCCTGAGTCGCCTGCTGACGGTTGGCCCCGAGTGGCATCGTCGGCTGCCTAGCGGCTGGCAGCGCGTCTGGGCGCTGAAGTGGCGTCATGAGCAGTACGAGCTGGGCGATGATTCGGGGGTCAGCACCTTGTTGATGCCGGGTGTTTCTTACAGCTTTCTGCGCAGCGACAACCGTCTCGATCCCGGTCATGGCTATCGCTTGAGGTTCGAACTGGGGGCGGCGAAGGAGGGGGTGTTCTCGGACGCTGATCTGATCCACGCCAACGCGACGGTCAAGGGACTCACCACGCTGGGTGCTCGACATCGTTTTCTTGGGCGGGTGGAAGTGGGCGGTAACTGGACCGACGAATACACCAACGTGCCGCCATCGCTGCGCTACTTTGCCGGTGGTGATCAAAGTGTGCGCGGTTACGACTACCAGAGCCTGTCGCCGACCAACTCTGATGGCGACCGGATCGGCGGGCGTTATCAGCTCGCGGTCAGCGCTGAGTACCAGTATTCAGTGACTGAGAAATGGCGACTGGCGACCTTTGTAGACCAGGGCAATTCGTTCAACTCGCTGGAGTTGCCGAGTCTCAAGAGCAGCGTGGGCGTCGGAGTTCGATGGGTTTCGCCGGTTGGGCCGATTCGCGTTGACCTGGCACATCCGCTGGATGGCGAGGGCGGAGTTCGCCTGCACTTTTCCATGGGGCCGGAGCTTTGAGGCGTAGCGTGAAAGTCGTCAGCGGGATGCTGTTGGCCATACTGGCGCTGCTGCTGGTGGTTGTTTTGGCGGTCTTACTGGTGCTCGGCACGAACGCGGGGAGCCGTTGGACGCTGAGTCAACTACCTGGGCTGCAGCTTGAGGCGTTCACGGGTCGCCTCGGTGGTCGCTGGCAGGCGGATCGTCTGGTCTGGGAGCAGGATGGTCGTCGGGTCGAAGTGGCTTCGCCGCGCATGAATTGGGCGCCTAGTTGTTTGCTGCGCAAGACCCTTTGTATCGACGAGCTGGTCACCGGCGATATCGATCTCACATTTCCTCCTGCTCCGGAGGATGAAGCAACAAGCGAACCCTTCAGTCTCCCGGATCTCGATCTACCACTCGAGCTCCGTCTTGACCGCGTCGACATCGGCGCGATCAACCTCAACGGCGTTCAACAGATGCAGGGCGCGGAATTGCAGGCGGACTGGGACGAACAGGGCCTAGTCATTCGAGCGCTGGAGGTTCGCCGTGAAGACGTAGTTCTTGAACTTTCGGGCCGGCTGCAGACCAGAGCCGACTGGCCGTTGATGCTGAGCGGTAGCGCGGCGATTCGCTCGCCAAATGAGCAGCCCTGGGCAGTGAAGTTCGAAGCCGACGGCGAGCTGCGTGAACATCTCATGGTCGACGTGCAAAGCCAGGGCTATCTGCAGGCCAAGCTCAGCGGATGGGTGAGACCCTTGGAGCCGGAGCTGCCGGCGAATCTACTGCTGGCGGTGGAGCGTTTCAAGGCGACCCCGGAGTTGCCCGACGCCTTGCGTCTCGAGGCGCTGGAGCTGACCGTCAAAGGTGACATGGAACAGGGCTATCGCCTGGTGGGTGATGGAAGCCTGCAGGGCGAGGGCGGTGCGGTGGATCTCGCGCTCAAGGCATTGGTCGACTTGGCCCATGCCGATATCGAAACCCTCACGTTGACTGCCGGCGAGCAGCAATACGTTGATCTGGCCGGCCGGATCGATTGGCAAGACGGTTTAGATGCCGAGGCGCAGCTGGCCTGGCGTAACTTCCCCTGGCGCCGACTCTATCCCGACGTCGAGGAGCCGCCCGTGACATTGCGAACCCTCGACGCGCAGATCCAGTACGACGATGGCAGTTACCTGGGCAATTTCAACGCGGCGCTGACCGGTCCCTCCGGTGACTTCACGTTGCAAAGCCCGGTCAGCGGTGACCTTGAGGTCGTTCATTTGCCGCAGCTGCAACTGCAGGCCGGACAGGGCAGGGCTGAAGGAAATCTCAGCGTCGGGTTCGCTGACGGAGTCGATTGGACGACCCGACTCGAGCTGAGCGAACTCGATCCGTCTTACTGGGTCGCAGAGCTGCCGGGAACCATAGGCGGCACGCTGACTAGTAGCGGCGCCTTGCGAGAGGAAAACCTGCAAGCCGACGCCGCCCTCGATTTGAATGGCACGTTGCGTAAGCAGCCGCTCAGGCTTCAATTGCAGGCTAGCGGTGAGAACACGACCTGGAGCGTGCCGGCGGTCGATTTGCGTCTGGGCGACAACCGCATCCAGGGCAACGGCCGCTGGGCCGAGACGCTTGAGGCGAACCTGGCCATTGATCTATCGCGCCTGGGCCAGCTCTGGCCTGATTTGAGCGGCAGAATGACCGGCAAGCTTGACCTGTCGGGCACGCCAGACGCACCTCAGGGAAAGCTTGCGTTGAGCAGCACCGGGATCGCGTTTCAGGACAATCGAGTTGATCAACTGCAAGTGGCCGCGAGCCTCTCCGAGGGCGAGCGGGGCCAGCTTAGCCTCGACGCGAAAGGCTTACAGGCTGGAGCGACTGATATCGGCGAGTTGCAGCTGAGCGCCGAAGGCACGCCAACGGCGCATCAGGCCAGACTGCAACTGCAGGGCCCCTTGCTCGACCTGTCGCTGGCGTTGACCGGTGGGCTTGAACGCGGTGATTGGCGGGGTCGGTTGACGAAAGCCGAGCTGGATGCTCAGGGACAGCAATGGGCACTGCGCGATCCCGCGTCGCTGCAGCGATTGGAGAGCGGCAAGATTACCTTCGGAGCGCACTGCTGGGTCTCGGGCCAGGCCACGCTGTGTGCCGACGACCAGCGACTGCAACCTGACCCGCAGTTGCGCTATCGCCTGCGCGACTTCCCGCTTGAGTCGCTCGCCGAATACCTGCCGGAGAATTTGCTCTGGCAAGGAGAAGTCAACGCTGATCTTGCACTGGACCTGCCAAAATCAGGCCCAAGCGGGACCATCCGTGTGGACGCCGGGCCAGGCGTTTTGCGTATGCGGGATGGCGAGCAGTGGCTCGATTTCCCCTATCAGACCTTGTCACTGAGCAGCCAGCTGACCCCGAAACAGGTCGACAGCAGGTTGAGCTTCGAGGGCGGGGATCTCGGCGATCTGGATGTTCGACTCCAGGTGGACCCTAGTGGCGAGGTCAAGCCGATCTCTGGCAATTTCGAGCTAAACAATTTCGATCTTTCCGTTATCCGGCCTTTCGTTGCCCAGGTCGAACGACTCGACGGTCAACTGAATGGCAATGGTCAGATTTCGGGCACGCTGCAGAAACCACAGCTCGAAGGAGTGCTAAAGCTCACCGGGGGCGAGATTGCTGGTGCGGAGTTGCCTGTCAGTTTCGAGCAGCTGCAGGTGACGGCCGTCATCGATGGTGAGCGGGTCCGTGTCGAGGGTGACTGGCGCAGCGGCGAGCAGGGCCAGGGACAGATTGCGGGAACAATCGATTGGGCGCAGGCGCTGGACCTCGATCTGCGTATCAATGGCAACCAATTGCCTGTGATCGTCGAGCCCTATGCTGAGCTCGAAATTGCGCCCGATCTACGCATTCAGTTGGCTGACGAGCAGCTGGCCGTCAGCGGCAAGCTGCGCGTGCCGCGTGGGGAAATCACGGTGCGAGAGCTGCCACCCTCGACGGTCAAGATATCCGAGGATGCGGTCATTGTCGGCGCCGAAGCGGAAGAGACGAAGCCGCCCTTGGCGATTCGCATGGACGTGGATGTTGAGGTTGGACAGGACAGGCTGCGCTTCTCAGGCTTTGGCCTCACTGCCGACCTCGCCGGTTACCTGCACATCGGCGATGACTTCGATGCGCGCGGGGAGCTTAGCCTCAACAAAGGGCGTTACCGTGCTTATGGGCAACGCCTGACGATCCGTCGCGCCCGGTTGCTGTTCACGGGTGTGCTGTCGCAACCCTATCTGGATATCGAAGCCATTCGACGTATCGAGGATGAAAACGTGATCGCGGGCCTGCGTATCACAGGAAGCGCCGAGCAGCCGCGCGTCGATGTGTTCGCCGAGCCTGCCATGAGCCAGGAGCAGGCGCTGTCTTACCTTGTGCTTGGGCGGCCCCTTGGTGCCGAGACCGGAGACAGCAATCTCTTGGCTCAGGCAGCGCTTGGGCTAGGCCTGGCGGGCAGCGCATCGATTACCGGCAACGTCGCGCAACGCCTCGGCATCGAGGACTTTCAGCTGGACACTGAGGGTAGCGGTACAGACACCAGCGTGGTGGCGAGCGGGAAGCTGACCGATCGGCTGACGTTACGTTACGGCGTTGGGGTATTCGAGCCTGCCAATACGGTCGCGTTGCGCTATCAGCTGACCAAGCGGATTTTTCTTGAGGCGGCCAGCGGGCTCGCCAGCTCGCTGGACGTGTTCTACAGACGCGATTTCTGACGACTACTAAACCAAAAACTCTCGTTTATCGACTGGCTTTGGCGCTGCTCTGGGCTACGCTGACAGGCTTCCGTATGCGGCAATCTGGCGTGGCTTCACAGGTTGACCAGTCGGTCGCTCGTTTGCACTCAGCATCCGCTTTGGATCACGCACAAAGCGTGTGGCGCCAAGTACAGAATGTGGTGGTAGGATCGCTCGGTCGCTCCTTGCATGGCGGCTGATGCAAGGCTCTAGCACGAGTCTTGCAGGTTGTCGGTAATGCACCGGACATTGAAGTCGGGGTATTACCGGGTCGTTCGGGCAGCAGTTGAACTGGTGTACTCAAACTCGCCGTTTCATTGTTCGTGCCGGCTCGGCCCGTTCGGGCAAGGATGTCTAACATAATCAATAAGGGTGCCTTGAATGGAATTCCTGCAAAACCTGGTCAATAGCGTCAACGGTCTCGTCTGGGGACCGCCCATGCTGGTACTGATCCTCGGTACTGGTTTCTTTCTTATGGTCATGCTCAAGTTCATGCCATTGGCGCGTATCGGTACGGGCTTTGCGCTGATCTGGCGCGGACGTGCCAAGGGCGATGATGAAACAGGTGAGATCAGCCCGTTTCAGGCGTTGATGACCTGCCTGGCCGCTACCGTGGGTACCGGTAATATTGCCGGTGTCGCCACGGCGATCTTTCTCGGCGGTCCGGGTGCGCTGTTCTGGATGTGGTGCACGGCATTGGTTGGGATGGCGACCAAGTACTGCGAGGTGGTGCTGGCAGTGCATTACCGCGAGAAGGATGATCGTGGCGAGCACGTCGGCGGACCGATGTATGCCATCAAGAATGGCTTGCACAAGCGCTGGCTTTGGCTGGGTGGCGCCTTTGCCATCTTTGGCGGGCTGGCTGGGTTCGGCATCGGCAACATGGTCCAGGTCAACAGCATGGCGCTGGCGCTGGATTCGACCTTCTCGGTGCCGTTGTGGGTGACCGGTCTGGTCACCATGCTGTTCGTGGGGCTGGTCATTCTCGGCGGCATCAAGCGTATCGGTGCAGTGGCTGCTGCCCTGGTGCCGTTCATGTGCGTTGCGTACGTCATTGCCGGCATCGTTGTGCTGGTGGTGCACGCCGCTGAGCTTCCTGCGGCCTTCGAGCTGATTTTCACCCATGCCTTCTCGCCGATCGCGGCCACTGGCGGCTTTGCCGGCGCGGCAGTGATGGCCGCAATTCGCTTCGGTGTGGCGCGGGGCATCTTTTCCAACGAGGCGGGGCTGGGCACGGCCGGTATCGCACAGGCTGCCGGTACGACCAACAGCTCGGTTCGCTCCGGGCTGATCGGCATGATGGGTACCTTTATCGATACCATCATCATCTGCTCAATCACTGGCCTGGCGATCATCTGCTCGGGTGTCTGGACGGGTGGCGAAAGCGGTGCGGCGCTGTCCGCTGCTGCCTTCGAATCGGCCATGCCCGGCGTGGGTGCAGCGCTGCTGACGATCGCACTGGTCGTGTTCGCTTTCACCACAATCCTTGGCTGGAGTTACTTCGGCGAGAAATGCTGGGAATTTCTGGTCGGCACCAAGGCGATCTGGCCGTTCCGTATCATTTGGGTCCTGGCTGTGCCGTTCGGTGCAATCGCCCAGCTCGATTTCGCCTGGCTGTTGGCAGACACGCTGAATGGTCTGATGGCAATTCCCAACCTCGTTGCTCTGCTGCTGCTAAGCCCTGTGGTGGTCAAGTTGACCAAGGAATACTTCGCCCGCACCCACGTAGCCTGATAACCCGGGCCGTTGCTACGCGCACGGCCCATGACTGAGAGGAATTAGACATGACTGAAGTAACCCTGAAAGGCAATCCGATTCAGGTTGCCGGCAACTTTCCGCAAGTCGGCCAGAAGGCCGCGCCGTTCAGCCTGGTAGGCGGTGATCTGTCAGATGTGACGCTTGCTAGCTTCGCGGGCAAGCGTAAGATCCTGAACATCTTTCCAAGCATCGATACGCCAACCTGTGCGACCTCGGTACGCAAGTTCAATGCGCAGGCCAACGAACTGGCCAATACCGTGGTGCTATGCATCTCTGCTGACCTACCCTTCGCGCAGAAGCGCTTTTGCGGTGCTGAAGGGCTAGAGAATGTCATCAATCTCTCGACCATGCGCGGACGCGAGTTTCTCGAGCAGTACGGCGTTCTGGTTGCAACCGGCCCACTAGCCGGTGTGTCAGCTCGTGCTGTCGTTGTACTGGACGAGCACGATGAGGTGCTTCACAGCGAGTTGGTCGCCGAGATCGGTAGCGAGCCGAACTACGAAAAGGCGATAGCAGCGCTTAACTAAGCTCTGTCGATAGGGAGCGGTGCAACGCCGCTTCCTTTTATTCCGGATATTGGCGACAAAAAAACAGCCGAGTCGCCCCTCTCTTTTGCCTTTAATCAATTGGCTCAATCGGCCTGCTGACGCTTAGCTTTCAGGTAGCTGGCTTTGCTAACGCAACCGTGATTCGCCATACCGACAGGCCTGATTTACTGCGCCATAAAATCTTTTTCTGTCGTTGCGGTCAGAGCATCGTTGCCTACTGAATGGATTCGCTTATGTCTACCTCGCAGATTAAGAAAAAGATCGGTGTATCCGGCACAGGGATGATCGCCCACTGCTTTATTCGGCTGATCAAGCAGCATTATCAGGATATTGAAATCTCGCGAGTCCTGACCCGTCGCCCGTTGAACTCCTTTACTGATTTTCCCCTGCCTGAGCGACTCACCAATTCTATTGACCATCTGATTGCTGGTGCAGACCTGATCGTGGAATGCAGCGGCGATGTATTTCACGGCACCGAGGTCATTGAGCGTGCTTTCGAAGCTGGTCTGCCGGTGGTGACGATCAACGCTGAGCTGCAGGTCACCACCGGGTCGTACCTGGCTGCTAAAGGCTTCATCACCGAGGCCGAGGGCGACCAGCCGGGTTCATTGGCGGCCCTTCATGAAGAAGCCTTGATGATGGGCTTCAAGCCGTTGGTCTACGGCAATATGAAGGGGTATCTGAACCACAACCCTTCGGTCGAAGACATGAGGTACTGGGCAAAACGCCAAGGCATAAGCGTAGATCAGACCACTTCATTCACGGACGGCACCAAGGTGCAGATCGAACAGGCTATTGTCGGCAATGGCCTCGGCGCGACTATTACAAAACAAGGCTTGGAAGGCCTGGCTTCGACCAATCTGACTGAGTCGGGCAACCTGCTTGGCATGATGGCCGAACGGTTAGGGCAACCCTTCGTCGATTACGTGATTCCTTCCGGATATCCCGCGGGTGGAGTGTTTCTGGTCTGCCGCCACGACGACAACCAGCGTGCCGCTATAGAGTATTTCAAGCTTGGCCCTGGCCCTTATTACACGCTGGTACGCCCGTTCCATCTCTGCTCGCTCGAAGTCGGCAAAACCGTGCGTCGAGTGCTCGGTGGTGGTGATGTACTGTTGAACAACTCCACCGCACCAACCCTTGGCGTGGGGGCTATTGCCAAGCGAGCCATGCGACCAGGTGAGTTGATCGAGCGGGGCATCGGTGGTTTCCAGTTTCGCGGCGAAGCACTGAAGCTCGACCAGAATCCGGATCACGTCCCCATTGGCCTGCTGCGCAAGACGGCCCTGCGGCATGCGGTCGAGCCGGGTCAGCTTATTACCTTCGATGACATCGATATTCTGCCCAGCCGTGCCCTAGACATTGTCATGCAACAGCGTGCTGCGACTGCGGCAAAGGTTCAGCAGAAGCCCTCGGCGGACCATGAGCGGTCAGAATTGGCGGCGATAGGCGGTTGACGCTTTTAAGGGCTGTGCCGGTCAAGTGTTTCGCTCCCGCGTTCGGATCTCAAACATGCTTGAAAGCAGGCGATCTCGATGATCGGGGTCGCCTGCTTCGAGGGCCTACTCGAACTCTCTATATGTCTGATCGGGCAGGCCCGATGAGCTAGACCGCATAGCCCAGTATCCGAGGCAGCCACAGCGCGATTTCAGGAAAAACGGCCACCAAAACCAGCGCGCTGCCCATCACCAGAACGAATAGCGTGGCCCAGCCGACCGTTTGCTCCAGGCGGATCTTGGCAACCTCGGCGGTGACTAGCAGGTTTATCGCTACCGGAGGGGTGAACTGGCCAATCGCTATGTTCATCGCCAGTAGGATGCCGAACCACACCGGATTCCAACCGAAGTGTTGCATCACGGGAATCAGGATCGGCATCAGGATCAGATAGATGGAAATCGCATCTAGCAGCATCCCGGCCAGCAGCACTGCGATCATCACCAGAATCAGCAGCACCGCACTGTTGTCAGACAGCGATATCAGCCATTCGGCCAGATGGCGGAAAGTACCCAGCATTGTCCCGGCCCAGGCAAATATTCCGGCCAGCGCAATGATCAGCATCACTACGCCGGAAATCACTGCTGCCTCGCCGCAGAGCCGCCACAGGTTCCTCCAGTCCAGTTCGCGTGTAACGAACAAGCCAATGACCACGCCATAGGTCACGCCGGCCACTGCGGCTTCGGTGGGTGTGAACAGGCCGCTGCGCAAGCCGCCTAGAATCAATACGGGGGCGAAGAGTGCCGGCAATGCTTGACGAAAGCTTTCACCAAGCGGCGGGCGCTCAGCACCTTCCGGGTTCTCCCAGCCGTAGCGGCGCGCCAACAGCCAGGCCGGTAGCAGCAACACGAGGCCTGCAATGATTCCCGGGAAAAGGCCGGCTGCAAACAGTGCTCGTAGGTCGACGCCAGGGACCACGATGGAATAAAGAATCAGCGCAATGGACGGCGGGATCAGAATCGCTGTCGAGGCGGAGGCGGCTATCAGCGTTGCCGAGAATGGCTTGGGATAGCCGGCGCGAGTCATGCTCGGCAGCATCACCATGGCAACTGCGGCTGCATCGGCCGGGCCGGAGCCGCTCATACCGCCCATGATCAGGCAGACCAGGATTGCGACCATCGCCAGACCGCCATGGCGTGGACCGATCAAGGCCTGAGCGAAGCGCACCAGACGCAGCGCGACGCCAGATTTTTCGAATACCAGGCCGGTAAGGATGAACAGCGGAATCGCTATCAGGGGGTATTTGGCAACGCCGTTGTAGGTGTTGGTACCAAGCGTCGCAAGCATGTCCGGTGAAAGGCCTGCCACGATGCCAATGGCGCCGGAGAGCGCCAGAGAAAATGCAACCGGTACGCCAACCAACAACAGCAGCAGGAAGCTGGCAAGCATCCAGAGGTCAGGGCTCATCGGTGAGCCTCCCGCGCAATCGATCGATCGTCATTTGGGTCAAGCGCACGACCATCAACAGCGCCAGCAATGGCAGCCAGACCACGTACCACCAGTTCGGCAACCCGAGACCAGGCGATTCGGATTCCCACTGGTATTCCTCCAGTGCGAACTGTCCGCCGTACCAGAGCACCATACCGAGCACCGATACGCAGGCCAGCCACTGCAACAAGATCAGCGGAGTACGCAGCCGCGGAAACATTCGCTCAGCAAAACCGATGCGGATGTGGCGGTTGCTGCGCATGGCCACCGACGCACCGGCGAAGGTGAGAATCACAAGGAGAAAAACGGAGATTTCTTCGGTAAAGGCGAAAGAGGCATCGGTGAAGTAGCGCACCACCACATTGCCCAGGCTGATCAGGCTGATGACCACCAGCGCCAGGGTGGCCAGCACGCGCTCAAGGCGCGCGTCCTGTCGATTATTCATGAATTTCCTCGACGCCCGGCTGCATCATGCGGCCGGGCTGAACGGTTTTTACTTTGCCACGGCGGTGCGGGCTGCTTCGACCAGGTCGGCACCGATCTTCGACGTCCACTTATCCTGCACGCTGCGAGTCGCGTCAGCGAACGCCTGTTGCTCGGCCTCGCTCAGCTCGGTTACCTCGACGCCGCGTGCGCGAATGTCTTCCAGGCGCTTGGCCTCGCTGTTGCGCGACAGCTCGATTTCCCACTTGCCAGCGTCTATCGCGGCCTGACGCAGCAGTTCGCGGTCGGCTTCTGGCAGCTCCTTCCAGACACGCTGGTTGACTGCGAAGATCAATGGGTCGGCCATGTAATGCCAGAGCGTCAGATATTTCTGCCCGACCTGATCGACCCGCGCCACGTCGAACACGGATAACGGATTCTCCTGCCCATCAACCGCGCCGGTGGTCAATGCGGGTTTGGCGTCCGCCCAGCTCATCTGGGTCGGATTGGCGCCCAGTGCGGTGAAGGTGTCTTGGAAGAGGGGTGAACCCACTACACGGATCTTCAGGCCTTTCAAGTCGGCGGGCGTCTTCACGGGCTTGACCGAGTTGGATATCTCCCGGAAACCGTTCTCACCCCAGGCCAGCGGAACGATGCCGCGTTTCTTGATGGCGGCGAATGCTTGCTCGCCCGCGTTCCCCTGGGTGATGGCGTCGAGGTCGGCGCTGTCTGCCATCAGGAAGGGTAAGGAGAAGAGGTTGAGCTCCGGAACTTGTGGCGACCAGTTGATGGTCGACCCGACAGCCATGTCGATCAATCCGGAACGCATCGCGGAGAATTCCTTGGTCTGGTCGCCCGCGACCAGTTGTGCGTTGGGGTATACACGCAGGGTGATTTCGCCGTTCGAGCGCTCCTCAACCAGGTCAGCCCACTTCTGGGCGGCCTGGCCCCACGGGAAGGCATCGGAAAGCACAGTGGAAACGGAGTATTCACGAGCCGAAGCGGCGAAGGTGGCAGAGAGCGCAACGGCAGCAGTCAGCGCAGTTAAGCAACGAGTCAATTTCATGAGGCGTCCTTGTTCGGATCGGTCTTTTGGTTGTTATTGACGAACGGCCGAGCATCGACAACAGCGATCGGCTCAGTGATGGCAGGTGAGCCATCGAAACGCGCGGGTGGCGCGAAGGACGCGGCAGGCTGCCGACGGTAGGAAGCAGCAGAACTCGCAAGGCGTCATAAGCAGTGCCAGCCTTGTGGGCTAACAGCAGACCAGCCGAATAAGCTGGTCGTACAACTATCGCAGATGGCGGCAACGAGTGCCATCGCGGCGCCTTCGTTCGTTGCGCGGGTGGTGTCACGCATCGCGCAACAGGTCGTGTGCGTTGAGCAAGCTGAAGGCGATTTCCGGGCGCTTTTCCAGGCCGCGGCGGATCGCCGCCGGGATCGATTGCCGGGTCTTGCGGCACAAGCCTGGTAGCTCCTCAATGTCAATGCGGATGCCGCGCATGCTGCGCACTTCGTTGAAACCCGGTGCGATATGAAGGCGAACCCCGAGCTGTTCATAGATTCGTCGCTGCATACGCTCAAGATCGGCAAGGTCTTCCAGGTTTTCCAAGCGGGAAAGCAAGCGGTTCTCCTCCTGGCGGGTCAGCCGGAGGATGCGCAGGTCACTGCTGCCGGGCGCTTCGAGCAACTGATTGCGCCCGCAGATGCAGGCGGCAGGCGGGCAGGGCTGACGTATTGGCACGGAAGCGGTCATGGACTGATCATAGGCACGATCGTTGAGGTGTTAAATATCTCGCAGCCGAAGCGGTCCGGCACGTAGCGTCTTCTTCTGGCTCAAACAACGTTCTTCAATGCCTGTTTTGAAGAGGTAACAAGCGTATCAGCGTCTGCCGACGAGGGCCGGAACCGGGAAATGCTCTCGTCAGTTATATCGCCCAGCGGTCCCGCCAATACTGAACCTGCCTGCACCGATGAGGGCGACGGCGATGGATCCAAACAGAAACATGCCTTGAAGCTCAAGAGCCCAGCCACCCATTTGGCCGAGCGAGAACAGCTCCTGTAGATGGGCGAGTCCAAATGCGACGAGCATGTTGCCTGCTATGAGCAACGCACCAATTCGGGTGAATACGCCCAGAATCACCAAGGCCGGCGCAATCACCTCACCTATATATACGCCATAAGCCAAAAAAGCGGGCAGCCCATGACTGGATAGCATGCCTGCGATCCCGTCGATACCGTTCTGTAGCTTGAAAAGGCCATGCAGGAGAATAAGCACACCCAGCGAAACCCTTAACACCAGCTTTCCAAAATCATCGGCCATGGTTCGTTCATCCTTCATCTTCAGGGTCGGTGGCGGCGCAAATAAAAGATAGACGACTCACGCCGGGCATGCACTAAAGCCGCAGTAGAGGGCGCGGTAGGCGGCCTGCTTTGCCCGTCCGCGCTGGGTGAGTGTGTTGGTTGCAATCCCGTTTTTTTGAATAGCGTCAGCGGCGCCGTGTACAGCTGGTAGCGTTTGGCGTTTCGACAGCTATAAACGAACCCCGCGCGACTCTGTTTTCTTGTGCCTTATCAGCGGGGTGACTTCTCCGATACGAGCCACTAGAATGCTTGCCCATTCTGGGGCCGGAATGCCGGCTTATGTCTGTGCAACGAGGAAAATCCATGCAAGTTTCTGTTGAAAGCACCTCCGCTCTTGAGCGCCGCATGACCATTGGCGTGCCGGTCGAGCGCATCGAGACCGAAGTCAACAAGCGTCTGCAACAGACCGCCAGCCGTGCAAAGATCCCAGGCTTCCGTCCCGGCAAGGTGCCGATGAGCGTCATCCGCCAGCGTTACGAGGCGGCTGCACGCCAGGAAGCATTGGGTGACCTTATTCAGGCTACTTTCTACGAGGCGGTCGTTGCCGAGAAGCTGAACCCGGCTGGCGCTCCGGCGGTCGAGCCTAAGGTGTTCGAAAAGGGCAAGGATCTGGAGTACGTCGCAACATTCGAAGTGTTCCCCGAATTCAAAGTTGCCGGTCTGGACGCTATCGAAGTCGAGCGTCTGCAGGCTGAAGTGGCTGATGCTGACGTAGACAACATGCTTGAAATCCTGCGCAAGCAGAACATCCGCTTTGAAACAGTTGATCGTGCTGCCGAAGATGGTGATCAGCTGAACATCGATTTCGTTGGAAAGATCGACGGTGAAGCTTTCGCTGGCGGTTCGGCGCAGGGTACGCAGCTTGTTCTGGGCTCCGGTCGTATGATTCCTGGCTTCGAGTCCGCACTGGTTGGCGCCAAGGCTGGCGAAGAGAAGGTCATCAATCCGACCTTCCCCGAGGACTATCAGAATCTCGATCTGGCAGGAAAAACGGCTGAATTCACTGTTACTGTCAACAGCGTAGAGGCTCCGCAACTGCCGGAGCTGAACGACGAGTTCTTCGCTCAGTTCGGCGTGCAGGAAGGCGGTCTTGAAGGCTTCCGTGCTGAAGTCAAGAAGAACATGGAGCGCGAGCTGCGCCAGGCTATCAAGACCAAGGTTAAGAACCAGGTCATGGAAGGTTTGGTTAGCGCCAATCCGATCGAAGTGCCAAAGGCCCTGATCGACAACGAAGTGAACCGTCTACGTGTTCAGGCCGTTCAACAGTTCGGCGGCAATATCAAACCTGATCAGCTGCCTGCTGAGCTGTTCGAAGAGCAGGCCAAGCGCCGTGTCGTGCTGGGCCTGATCGTTGCCGAGGTGGTCAAGCAATACGAGCTGAAGCCAGACGATGCACGCGTCCGCGAGTTGATCGAGGAAATGGCGTCCGCTTATCAGGAGCCGGAGCAGGTCGTGTCCTGGTACTACAAGAACGATGAGCAGTTGAACGAAGTTCGGTCTGTTGTGCTCGAAGAGCAAGTTGTAGATACTGTTCTGCAGCAGGCTAAAGTGACCGACAAATCGGTCTCCTATGAAGAAGCAGTGAAGCCTGCGGAAGCCCCGCAAGCTGCCTGAGATCCTTCAATCGTTTAATGCACATTCATAAGCCAGCCTCGAGCTGGCTTATGTCTTTGCGGCGTAATTTAGGGAGTATCGTTGGACATGTCCGGCAATCCGTTTATGCAAGCACCAGACATTCAGGCCGCCGGCGGCCTCGTGCCGATGGTTATCGAGCAGTCCGCTCGTGGCGAGCGCGCGTACGACATCTATTCCCGCCTCCTCAAAGAGCGGGTGATCTTCATGGTCGGCCAGGTCGAAGACTACATGGCCAACTTGATCGTCGCGCAGATGCTGTTCCTCGAGGCCGAAAACCCAGAGAAGGATATTCACCTGTACATCAATTCGCCTGGTGGGTCGGTGACTGCCGGCATGGCTATCTACGACACCATGCAGTTCATCAAAGCAGATGTTTCTACAACCTGTATCGGTCAGGCGTGCAGCATGGGAGCATTCCTCCTGGCTGGCGGGGCCAAAGGCAAGCGATTCTGCCTTCCGAATGCCAGGGTAATGATTCATCAGCCACTTGGTGGGTTCCAAGGGCAGGCGTCGGATATCGATATCCATGCCCGTGAAATCCTTTTCATTCGCGAGCGTCTGAATCAGTTGCTGGCCCACCATACTGGTCAGGATCTGGAAACGATTGAGCGCGACACCAATCGCGACTACTTCATGAGTGCCACACGGGCGCTGGAATACGGGGTTGTCGATGCGGTTCATGAGAAGCGGCAGTTGCCGGTCTAACGCTGGTCTAGGAGGGCGTAGTTAGCGGGCATCCGTCATGTGCGCTGTGCGCGCCCTTGAAAATGCCTGCGTTTGCCTTCATCTTGTATTACAAGCCTTCCCCGATTGGATCGATCGAATGACTGACACCCGCAACGGCGAGGATTCCGGCAAGCTGCTCTATTGCTCTTTCTGCGGCAAAAGCCAGCATGAAGTACGCAAGTTGATTGCCGGCCCCTCGGTTTTTATCTGTGACGAGTGCGTCGACCTTTGCAATGACATCATCCGTGAGGAGGTGCAAGAAGCACAGGCCGAGAGCACATCGCAAAAGCTGCCTGCTCCCAAGGAAATCAGCGGCATCCTCGACCAGTACGTGATTGGTCAGGAGCGCGCGAAGAAGATCCTGGCTGTGGCTGTGTACAACCATTACAAACGACTTAACCAGCGCGATAAGAAGGAAGAAGTCGAGCTGGGCAAGAGCAACATACTGCTCATTGGGCCGACCGGCTCAGGCAAGACGTTACTTGCGGAGACGCTGGCCCGGTTGCTGAATGTTCCCTTCACCATCGCGGACGCTACCACGCTGACTGAAGCCGGGTACGTGGGCGAAGACGTTGAGAATATCATCCAGAAGCTGCTGCAGAAGTGCGATTACGATGTAGAAAAAGCCCAGATGGGTATCGTCTATATCGATGAAATCGATAAGATTTCGCGCAAGTCTGACAACCCGTCGATCACTCGCGATGTCTCGGGTGAAGGCGTGCAGCAGGCGCTGCTGAAGCTGATCGAAGGCACGGTCGCCTCTGTTCCCCCGCAGGGTGGCCGTAAGCATCCGCAGCAGGAGTTCCTGCAGGTAGATACACGAAACATTCTGTTCATCTGCGGCGGTGCCTTTGCCGGCCTTGAGAAGGTTATTCAGGGTCGCTCGACCAAAGGCGGGATCGGTTTCAATGCAGAAGTTCGCAGCATGGACCCGGGCAAGAAGATCGGTGAGTCGCTGCGCTCGGTTGAGCCGGACGATCTCGTCAAGTTTGGTCTGATCCCTGAGTTCGTGGGTCGTCTGCCTGTAATTGCAACCCTTGATGAACTCGACGAGGCGGCGCTGATTCAGATCCTAACGGAGCCGAAGAACGCGCTGACCAAGCAATACAGCAAGCTTTTCGAGCTGGAAGGTGTTGATCTCGAGTTCCGTAACGATGCCCTGAAAGCAGTGGCAACTCGGGCGCTAGAGCGCAAGACGGGTGCCCGAGGTCTGCGTTCGATTCTCGAGGGTGTGTTGCTGGATACCATGTATGAGATTCCTTCCCAGAAGGACGTAAGCAAGGTGGTCATCGACGAGAGCGTCATCGAAGGTACATCTCAGCCGCTGCTGATCTACGAGAACAGCGAGCCGCCTGCCAAGGCCGCGCCTGACGCGTGACAGAACAAGGGGCCTCCGGGCCCCTTTGCTTTTCTACAGACTCCTTGTTTTTTGCGTTGCGCGCCCTCATCTTGATCGCCAAGGGTATGAATTTCCCGTTTACCGCCGTATGGCCGTCGTAGAGCTGAATTTATGAAGACAACCATCGAATTGCCCCTTTTGCCGCTGCGCGACGTAGTGGTCTACCCGCACATGGTGATTCCGCTGTTCGTTGGGCGGGAAAAATCCATCGAGGCCCTTGAAGCCGCCATGGCTGGCGACAAGCAGATATTGCTCTTGGCCCAGAAGAACCCTGCCGACGACGACCCAAGCGAAGACGGGCTCTATCGTGTGGGTACAGTCGCGACGGTGCTGCAACTACTGAAGCTGCCGGATGGCACTGTTAAAGTGCTTGTTGAAGGCGAGCAACGTGGCGTCATCGACCGCTTTTTCGACGTCGAGGACCATTGTCGAGCCGAGGTTGTACTGATCGACGAGTCGGAGATCGAAGAGCGCGAAGCGGAAGTTTTTACTCGCAGTCTTCTGAGCCAGTTCGAGCAGTATGTTCAATTGGGTAAAAAGGTCCCCTCAGAGGTGCTTTCCTCGCTTGCAAGCATCGATGAGCCGGCGCGTCTGGTTGACACCATGGCCGCGCACATGGCGCTCAAGATCGATCAGAAGCAGGCGATTCTCGAAATCACCGATCTGCCGGCTCGTGTCGAACATGTGCTGGCCTTGCTTGATGCTGAGATAGACCTCCTGCAGGTTGAGAAGCGCATCCGTGGCCGCGTCAAGAAGCAGATGGAGCGCAGTCAGCGTGAGTACTATTTGAATGAGCAAATGAAAGCCATTCAAAAAGAGCTGGGCGACATCGATGAAGGCCACAACGAAGTTGATGATCTCAAGAAGCGCATCGAGAATGCCGGGCTGAGCAAAGACGCCTATGCCAAGGCGACGACAGAGCTGAACAAGCTTAAGCAGATGTCGCCTATGTCGGCAGAAGCGACCGTAGTGCGGACTTACATCGATTGGTTGGTCAACGTGCCGTGGAAAGCGGCTAGCAAGGTTCGCCTCGATCTCGCCAAGGCTGAGGACGTGCTGGATACCGATCACTATGGCCTGGAAGAGGTCAAGGACCGAATTCTCGAATACCTCGCGGTGCAGAAGCGTGTAAAGAAGCTGAAAGGTCCGGTTTTGTGTCTGGTGGGTCCGCCAGGCGTGGGTAAGACTTCGCTCGCCGAATCCATTGCCCGTTCGACCAATCGTAAATTTGTGCGTATGGCACTGGGCGGGGTACGAGACGAGGCCGAGATTCGCGGACATCGTCGCACCTATATCGGCTCTATGCCCGGTCGGTTGATTCAGAAGATGAGCAAAGTCGGGGTTCGTAACCCACTGTTCTTGCTCGACGAGATCGACAAGATGGGCAATGACATGCGTGGAGATCCTGCATCTGCTCTGCTTGAAGTCCTTGATCCTGAACAGAATCACAACTTCAACGATCACTATCTGGAAGTCGACTACGACCTGTCCGACGTGATGTTCCTGTGCACCGCGAACTCCATGAACATTCCAGCCCCGCTGCTTGATCGCATGGAAATCATTCGGCTGCCCGGCTATACGGAAGACGAGAAGATCAACATCGCCATTCGCTACCTGGTCCCCAAGCAGGTCCAGGCCAATGGGCTGAAGAAAACCGAACTGCTGTTCGATGATGAGGCTATCCGCGACATCATTCGCTATTACACTCGCGAGGCCGGGGTTCGCGGGCTGGAGCGGCAGATAGCGAAAGTATGCCGCAAGGTAGTGAAGGAGCATGCGGGCGAGAAGAGCTTTGAAGTCAAGGTGACTGCAGAGTCGCTGGAGCACTTCCTTGGCGTTCGCAAATTCCGCTATGGGCTTGCCGAGCAGCAAGACCAGGTCGGTCAGGTTACCGGCTTGGCATGGACTCAGGTGGGCGGCGAACTACTTACCATCGAAGCTGCGGTTGTGCCTGGAAAGGGTCGGCTGACCAAAACCGGGTCATTGGGCGATGTGATGGGGGAGTCGATTACGGCTGCCCTCACGGTGGTGCGTAGTCGCGCTAAAAGTCTTGGTATCTCCGTCGATTTTCACGAGAAGCAGGATATCCATATCCATGTCCCGGAAGGTGCCACGCCAAAAGATGGTCCTAGCGCAGGTATCGGTATGTGTACCGCACTGGTCTCGGCATTGACCCAGATTCCGGTTCGGGCCGAGGTCGCTATGACCGGAGAAATTACCCTGCGTGGACAGGTGCTCGCTATTGGTGGCTTGAAAGAGAAACTGCTCGCGGCACACCGTGGCGGTATCAAGACGGTGATCATTCCGGAAGAAAATCAGCGTGATCTGAAAGAGATTCCTGACAATATTAAGCAGGACCTGCAGATTAAACCGGTCAAGTGGATTGACGAAGTCCTCCAAATTGCGCTGCAATACGCGCCGGAGCCCTTGCCCGATGCGGCTCCTGATATTGTTGCAAAGGATGACAAGCGCGAGTCTGATTCCAAGGAGCGAATCAGCACGCATTAGTCCGAAAGGCTTTGTTGACACATATTCGGCGGCCTCTATTTAAGCCGGCCTTATTGTGTAGTTGCTATTTCGGCACCGCTTCGCTTACACCTAAAAAATCAAAGATACGACTCAACAGAAATAAGGGGACTTAGAGTGAACAAGTCGGAACTGATCGATGCTATCGCCGCATCTGCTGATATCCCGAAAGCTGTTGCTGGCCGAGCGCTGGATGCAGTAATTGAATCCGTCACAGGCGCTCTGAAGGCTGGTGATTCCGTGGTGCTGGTTGGTTTCGGTACTTTTGCTGTCAAGGAGCGCGCTGCGCGCACTGGCCGCAACCCTCAGACTGGCAAGCCGATCGACATCGCTGCAGCCAAGATCCCTGGCTTCAAGGCAGGCAAGGCTCTGAAAGACGCCGTTAACTAAGCGTTTTCGATCCGGCTAGTTGCCAGTTAGCGCTGGACCTGGCTTGGAGCGGTCATTCGAACAGGCACTGCTTGTATCGGGCTTGGGGGAATAGGCCCAACTGCTCCAAAAGCTCCGAGAAGGCGCATCCCTGGATGCGCCTTTCTTTTTATCCGGATTCCGCGCTGCACTGAAAACCGCGCAGCTGACTCCTGGGGGACGCATGCTTCAGAACATCAGGGACAATTCACAAGGCTGGATTGCCAAAACCATCATTGGCATCATCGTGATGCTGTTGGCGTTGACCGGCTTTGACGCCATCTTCAACGCGGCCAGCAATAGCCGTAATGCCGCTGAGGTCAACGGTGAGGAAATCTCACTGGACGAGCTCAACCAGGCCATGAACATGCAGCGTCGCCAACTGGCTCAGCAGCTCGGAGGTAACTTCGATCCCTCGATGCTGGACGATAAGCTGGTACGCGAATCATCGCTTCGTGCGCTTATTGACCGAGCGTTGTTGCTGCAGGGCGCCCGCGATGCAGATTTCGCGTTTTCCGAAGCAGCGCTTGATCAGCTGATCCTGCAGACGCCTGAGTTTGCCGTCGACGGCGTGTTCAATGCCGCACGGTTCGATCAGGTCATTCAGCAGATGGGCTATACCCGGCTGCAGTTTCGTGAGCTGTTGAAGCAGGAAATGTTGATTGGCCAGCTTCGCGCAGGCATATCCGGTTCCGGTTTCGTCACAGATAAGCAGATCGAAGCGTTTGCTCGGCTGGAACAGCAGACACGTGATTTCGCAACAATTACCGTGCCGGCTGAAACCGCCGCGGTTGACGTGAGCAATGACGAGGCGCGCGAGTATTACGAGAAGAATACCGACCGTTTTCGCTCGCCTGAGCAGGTCATCCTCGAGTATCTCGAACTGAACAAGGAGTCATTCTTTGATCAAGTCGAGGTTTCTGAGGAGGATATCAAGGACCTGTATCAGCAGCGCATTGCCAACCTGGCAGAGCAGCGCCGTGCGGCGCATATCCTGATCGAAACCGACGGCAGCGACGACGCGACTGCCAAGGAAAAGATCGACGAGGTTGCTAAGCGTTTGGCCTCTGGCGAGGACTTCTCGGCGTTGGCTAAAGAGCTTTCACAAGATCCAGGTTCCGCGAACGAAGGGGGCGATCTCGGCTTTGCCGGTCCGGGCGTTTATGACCCGGCATTCGAGGAGGCGCTCTACGGACTGGAGGAAGGTCAGGTTTCTGCGCCGGTTCGTTCCGACTTCGGCTGGCACCTGATCAAGCTGCTTGGCGTTCAGTCACCAGAGATCCCCACACTGGAAAGCTTGAAGCCGGAGCTGGTGCGCGAACTCAAGGCCCAGCAGGTCGAACAACGTTTTGTTGAAGCTAGCAAGCAGCTCGAGGACACCGCGTTTGAGTCATCTGATCTTCTCCAGCCGGCCCAGGAACTGGGACTTTCAGTGCAAACGACCGAGGCGTTCGGGCGCGAGGGCGGGGCTGGCGTCGCTGCGAATAGGCAGGTTATCCAGGCTGCGTTCAGTGATGAGGTTTTGGTCGACGGCGCTAATAGTGGTGTGATCGAACTGGATCCGGATACCGTCGTTGCGGTGCGTGTAAAAAAGCACCTGCAACCCGAAGTGTTGCCTTTCGACGCAGTGAAGGACGACATCATTGCTCAGCTCAAGAGTAGCAAGGCTGCAGAGCAAGCGCTGGCGAAAGGCGAGCAGCTGATCGCTACGCTGCGTGATGGCGGGCAGGTCGAGCAGCAGTGGCAACCGGTCGAGGCTGCTTCGCGTAGCCAGGAAGGGGTTGAGCCGGCGGTGCTTCAGCAAGTCTTTCGGATGCCAAAACCGGAGGCAAGTGACAAGCCGAGTTACGGCAGTGTGCGTCTGTCTGACGAGGATTTCGTCGTGGTTCGTCTAAGCGGTGTAAGCGAGCCAAAAGCCGAACTCTCGGAGGAAGACAAGCAGAACTATCGTCGCTTCCTGGCTTCACGCAGTGGTCAACAGGATTTCGCTGCCTACCGCCAAATGCTGCATGAAAACGCAGAGATCGAGACGTTCTGACTGAACGCTAGCGCAAAAAAAAACCCGCATCATATGCGGGTTTTTTTTGGGGCGCTGGATCAGTCTTCCATCGCACCCATCGCGGTGGTGTTGAAGCCGCCGTCGACATAGAGAATTTCACCGCTGATCCCCGATGCCAGATCTGAGCAGAGGAAGGCGCCAGCATTGCCAACCTCGTCAATAGTTACGTTGCGGCGCAGGGGGGTTTGCTTTTCGTTGGCTGCCAGCATCTTGCGGAAGCTCTTGATCCCTGAGGCAGCCAGCGTACGAATGGGTCCCGCAGACACAGCGTTGACGCGGGTGCCTTCAGCGCCCAGGCTGCCGGCGAGGTAGCGAACACCGGCTTCGAGGCTGGCCTTGGCCATGCCCATGACGTTGTAATTGGGCATGGTGCGCTCGGCACCGAGGTAGGAAAGCGTCAGGATGCTGCCATTGCGTCCCTTCATCATTGGGCGTCCGGCCTTGGCCAGCGCAACGAGGCTGTAGGCGCTGATGTCGTGGGCGATGCGGAAACCTTCACGAGTAGTAACCTCGGTGAAATCGCCATCGAGCTGATCACCTGGGGCGAAACCTACCGAGTGGACGATGCCGTCCAGACCGTCCCACTTCTTGCCGAGCTCTTCGAAGACCTTGTTGATCTCCTCGTCACTGGCAACATCGCATGGGAAGCACAACTCTGGGCCCGAGCCCCAGCCAGCGGCGAACTCTTCGACGCGGCCCTTGAGCTTCTCGTTCTGATAGGTGAACGCCAGCTCGGCACCTTCACGGTGCATGGCCGCGGCGATCCCGGAGGCAATCGACAATTTGCTGGCAACGCCAACGATCAATACGCGCTTACCGGTAAGAAAACCCATGTGCTTTTCCCTCTTCTGGTTGTTCATCAGTGGCTGGAACCATGAAAGCCGATTCCAGCAGCTGCTGTGTGTATGGATGTTGGGGAGCGGCAAAGATTGCCTCTGCCATTCCCTGTTCTACGACTTTGCCTTGCTTGACCACCATCATCTGGTGGCTCATCGCCCGTACCACCGCCAAATCATGGCTGATGAACAGGTAGGTCAGGTTGTACTTGGCCTGGAGTGAGCGCAGTAGCTCCACCACTTGGCGTTGCACCGTTCGGTCCAATGCCGAGGTCGGTTCATCAAGCAGAATCAGGTCCGGCTTGAGGACCAACGCCCTGGCTATTGCAATTCGCTGCCGTTGACCTCCAGAAAACTCGTGGGGGTAGCGGTGCCGACTTTCAGGGTCGAGTCCAACCTCCACCAGTGCATCGATGATTGCTTGTGCTTGTTCCTCGGAAGAACCCAAACCATGGATGCTGAGTCCTTCCCCGACGATCTGTCCCACCGACATGCGCGGGCTCAGGCTGCCGAAGGGATCCTGAAATACGACCTGCATTTGCCGCCGCAGTGGGCGCACCGCCCGTTGCGACATGGTTTCCAGTGCCTGGTTCTGAAAACGGATTTCGCCGCTGCTTGAAATCAGGCGAAGAATAGCCAAACCCAGCGTGGACTTCCCCGAGCCGCTTTCGCCCACAATGCCCAGCGTCTGGCCTTTTGGCAGGTTGAACGTGACGCCATCGACTGCCTTGATATGGTCGACGGTGTGTCTGAAAAGTCCCTTCTTGATCGGGAACCAGACCCGAAGATCATTCACTTCCAGCAGTGTCGGCGCCGACGCTTCGACCGTTACCGGCCCGCCGCTAGGCTCTGCTCCAAGCAGCTCCTTTGTGTAGGGGTGCTGCGGTGATCGGAACAATTCCTCGCAAGGTGCTTGTTCGACGACGCAACCACTCTTCATGACACATACATGGTTGGCGATTCGGCGAACCAGGTTCAGGTCGTGGCTGATCAGCAATAGGGCCATGCCCAGGCGCGCCTGAAGCTCCTTGAGCAGCTCAAGTATTTTCAGCTGCACCGTCACGTCCAGCGCCGTTGTCGGTTCGTCGGCAATCAACAACTCGGGTTCGTTCGCCAGTGCCATGGCGATTACCACGCGCTGGCGCTGACCGCCCGAGAGTTCGTGAGGATAGGCTCGGATCCGCTTGGTGGGTTCAGGTATCCCAACCAGCTCAAGCAGCTCGAGGGTGCGGGCCGTAGCTGCCTTAGCGCTGAGACCCTTATGGATCCGCAGCACTTCGTTGATCTGCTTGCCTATGGTGTGCAGCGGGTTGAGCGAGGTCATCGGCTCCTGAAACACCATGGCGATCCGATCTCCACGGATGCCGCGCATGCGTTTCTCGGACGCCTGGAGTAAATCTTCACCTGCATAGCGAATTACACCTGCCGGGTGTTGCGCGATGGGGTAGGGCAGCAGACGCAGGATTGAGTGCGCTGTGACCGACTTGCCCGAGCCGCTCTCACCCACCAGCGCCAACGTCTCGCCTTTGCGGATATCGAAGCTCACGCCCGTTACTACGCGCTGGGCCTGCCCATTGGTGACGAACTCGACCGCCAGATCGCGGACCTCAATAAGGTTCTCGGTCATGCTATTTCCTTGGGTCGAAAGCATCGCGAGCCGCCTCGCCGATAAACACCAGAAGGGTCAGCATGACAGCCAGGACCATGAATGCGCTGATTCCAAGCCACGGCGCCTGCAGGTTCGACTTTCCCTGTGCCACAAGCTCGCCTAGCGAAGGGGCGCCGGGCGGTAAACCAAAGCCAAGAAAATCCAAGGCGGTCAAGGTGCCGATCGCTCCGGTGAGGATGAACGGCATGAATGTCATGGTCGACACCATGGCATTAGGCAGAATATGGCGGAACATGATGGCGCCGTTGCGCATGCCCAGCGCGCGCGCCGCTCGCACGTACTCCAGATTGCGACCGCGCAGAAACTCGGCCCTGACCACATCGACCAGACTCATCCAGGAAAACAACAGCATGATGCCGAGCAGCCACCAGAAGTTGGGTTGCACGAAGCTGGCGAGAATGATCAGCAGATAGAGCACCGGCAGGCCGGACCATATTTCCAGTACTCGCTGACCGACAAGGTCTACCCAGCCGCCATAGAAGCCTTGTAGAGCCCCGGCAATCACACCGATAACCGAGCTGATCAAGGTAAGTGTCAGCGCGAACAAAACCGAAATCCGGAACCCGTAGATGGCTCTTGCGAGCACATCGCGCCCCTGGTCATCGGTGCCCAGCCAGTTTTCCCAGGACGGCGGAGCGGGGGCCGGTACCTGCAGGTCGTAGTTGATACTGGAGTGATGAAAAGGAATCGGTGGCCAGATCATCCAGCCGTCTTTCTTCTCGATCAGTTCCTGGATGTAGGGACCTTTGTAGTTTGCCTGCAGAGGAAACTCGCCACCAAAGACGGTTTCTGGATAGCGTTTAAACACCGGTACATACCAGTCGCCGTCGAAACGGACCAGGATCGGCTTGTCGTTGGCGATCAGTTCGGCACCCAGGCTCAGAATGAACAAGGCCAGAAATACCCAAAGCGACCACCAGCCGCGCTTGTGCGCCTTGAACAGGGCGAAGCGGCGCTGGTTCAAAGGTGACAGCGTCATCTCAGGCCTCCCTGCTTTCGAAGTCGATTCTCGGGTCGACGAGCGTGTAGGTCAGGTCACCGATGAGCTTGACCACCAGGCCGAGCAAGGTGAACAGGAACAGCGTGCCGAACACGACGGGATAATCGCGATTGATGGCTGCCTCGAAACTGAGCAGGCCAAGGCCGTCGAGGGAGAAAATCACTTCGATCAGCAACGATCCTGTGAAGAACATGCCGATGAAGGCTGATGGGAAACCAGCGATGATGATCAGCATGGCGTTGCGAAACACATGGCCGTACAGCACGCGATTCTTGCTCAGGCCTTTGGCGCGCGCGGTGATCACGTACTGCTTGTTAATCTCGTCGAGAAAACTGTTTTTGGTCAGCAGGGTAAGCGTCGCGAAGTTGCCGATGACCAATGCCGTCACGGGAAGCGCCAAGTGCCAGAAATAGTCGATTATCTTGCCGGTAAGCGACAATTCATCGAAGTTTCCCGATGTGAGTCCCCGCAGCGGAAACCAGTTCCAGTAGCTGCCGCCCGCGAACAGCACGATCAGCAGAATGGCGAACAGAAACGCCGGTATCGCATAGCCGATGATGATGGCCGAACTGGTCCAGACGTCGAATGCACTGCCGTGCCGAGTTGCCTTGGCGATTCCCAGGGGGATCGACGCCAGATACATGATGAGCGTGCTCCACAGCCCCAGCGAGATCGATACCGGCATCTTTTCGATGATCAGATCGGTCACGCTGGCGTCACGAAAGAAGCTTTCCCCGAAATCCAGCCGCAGGTAGTTGCTGAGCATGATCCAGAAGCGCTCTGGTGCCGGCTTGTCGAAGCCGTAAAGGCGTTCGATCTCGGCAATCAGGTCCGGGTCCAGGCCTTGCCCGCCGCGATAGCTATTGCTGCCAGTCGCGACTTCGGATCCTCCACCGGCAATCCTGCTGGTTGCGCCTTCGAAGCCCTCCAGCTTGGCGATTGCCTGTTCAACCGGCCCCCCTGGTGCGGCCTGGATGATGATGAAGTTAATGAGCAGGATGCCGAACAGGGTCGGGATAATGAGCAGTAGGCGCCGGAAAACATACGCGAGCATGCTTATTGCTCCGTCGCACGGGTAGCGCTGGTCTCTCTCTCGGCCGCTGGCCCCTCGCCGATCTGTTCTGGCTCAGGCTTGCTTACATCTGGCTTGTTCCACCAAGTCATCAGCCCGACATCGTAAAGGGGAGTGATCTCTGGATGGCCCAGATGACTCCAGTACGCAACGCGCCATGTCTTGATGTGCCAGTTGGGAATCACGTAGTGACCTGAGAGCAATACGCGATCCAGCGCGCGAGTGCGCGTAATAAGCTCGTCTCGCGAATCAGAGGCAATCAGTTTTTCTACCAGCACGTCAATGGCGGGATCTTTCAGTCCGATGTAATTGCGGCTTCCCGGATTATCGGCGCTCGCCGAGTGCCAATACTCACGTTGCTCATTTCCGGGTGAGCTGGACTGGCCGAAGCCGCTGACAATCATGTCGTAATCGCGTGAACGCAACCGATTGATGTATTGCGAGACGTCGACGCGTCGAAGCTCCAGTTCGATACCCAGGCTGGCGAGGTTTCGCTTGTAGGGCAGCAGCACGCGCTCGAAATCCGCCTGCACCAACAGGAACTCGAGTTTGACCGGCTTGCCTTCGGCGTCGACCATTTGGTCGTTTTCAATTTTCCAGCCCGCCGAGGTAAGCAGCTCGTAGGCCCGGCGCTGCTGCGCGCGAATGATGCCGTCGGCGTTGGTTTGCGGAAGTTCGAAAGGTTTCTCGAACACCTGATCGGGAATCTGGCCGCGTAGAGGCTCGAGAATACTCAGCTCCTGCTTGCTGGGTAGGCCCGAGGAAGCGAGCTCGGAGTTATCGAAGTAGCTGGTGGTGCGTGTGTAGGCGCCGTTGAACAGCTGGCGATTTGTCCATTCGAAGTCGAACAGAAGCCCTAGGGCTTCACGGACCCGGGCATCCTGCAGCCGATCTCTTCGGGTGTTGAAGATGAATCCCTGCATGCCCTGCGGATTGTGATTGGCGATATCTTCCTTGATGATCCGGCCGTCTTTGACGGCGGCGATATCGTAAGCAGTGGCCCAGTTCTTCGCGCTGGTTTCCAACCAATAATCAAAATGACCTGCCTTGAAGGCCTGAAGAGCCACGGTGTTATCGCGGTAGTAATCGATGTTGATGTGGTCAAAGTTATAGAAACCTCGATTTACCGCCAGGTCCTTGCCCCAGTAATCTTCGACTCGGGCATAGCCGACTGATCGACCCGCTTCTGCACGCTCGATGCGATAGGGGCCGCTGCCCAGCGGCACTTCCATGCTGCCCGTGGCAAAGTCTTTTCCTTCCCACCAATGCTTGGGGAGGACGGGCAGCTGTCCGAGAATCAGTGGAAGTTCTCGGTTGCCGGCGTGCTTGAAATCAAATCGGATGCGCCGTGGGCTTTCGATCACGGCTTTTTCGACATCAGCGTAGTAACCGCGGTAATGCGGCGCGCCCTTGCTGATCAGCGTTTCGAAGGAGAACACGACATCTTCCGCTTCAACCGGCTCGCCGTCATGAAACCGCGCCTCTGGCCGCAAGTAGAAGCGTACCCATTCGTTGTTCGGACCCTTCTCGATCTTTTCAGCCAGTAGCCCGTAGACCGTGAAGGGCTCATCCAGGCTGTTGGTGGTCAGGGTGTCATACACCAGGCCGATATCGTCCGCAGCCACGCCTTTGTTGATAAAGGGGTTGAGCGAGTCAAAACTACCGAAGCCCGCCTGGCGCAGCGTTCCACCTTTGGGCGCATCCGGATTGACATACTCGAAATGAGAAAAGCCAGGCGGGTATTTGGGTTTCTCACCGTATAGCGTCAGCGCATGTTGTGGTGCCGCTTCAGCCAGACCTGTGAGCAGGAGGAGGGCGAAGGTGCCCGCATGTAGAAACAACCGTCGTGTGTTGCTTGTCATTGAGCCTTCTCCAGGTCCTTTAACCACCACGCTCGCAATCCCAGGGTGTAGGGCGGTGTAGTGATGTGGGCGAACCGATTGCGGTATGCCAGACGGTGGTAACTGATGTACCAGTTGGGGATGGTGTAGTGATTCCAGAGCAGCACGCGGTCGATGGCGCGTGCGGCGGCAATCTGCTCTTCACGGGTCTTGGCTACGAGCAACTTCTCGATCAGTTCGTCGACGATGGGGTTGGCGATGCCGGCATAGTTGCGACCGCCTTTTACATTCACCTGGCTGGAGTGGAAATACAGCCACTGTTCCAATCCCGGACTGAGGCTCTGCCCCAGCGTTGTCAAAATCATGTCGTAGTCGTATTGGTCGAGCCGCTGCTTGTACTGCGCACCGTCAACAGTTCGCAAGCGGGCCGCTATGCCAATCCGTGAAAGGTTCTCGACGTAAGGCTGAAGTATTCGCTCCAGCCCTGGATTGACGAGCAGAATTTCGAATCTGAAGGAATGCCCGGCCTTGTCGCGAAGACCTTCGGGGGTGAGTTTCCAGCCGGCATCCTTGAGCAAAGCCAGCGCCTTGCGCAAGGTGTCGCGTGGAATCCCTCGGCCATCGGTTTTCGGTAATTTGAACGGCTCTGTGAAGAGCTGCGCCGGCAGTTGCTCTCGAAACGGCGACAGCAGTAGCCACTCACCGCCTTCCGGCTTCCCGGTCGCGGAGAACACACTGTTTGGATAATAGCTCTCGCTGCGCTGGTAGGCGCCGTAGAACAGCGCTCGGTTGGTCCATTCGAAATCAAACAGAAGACCGAGTGCCTGGCGCACCCTGATGTCAGCAAAGGTCGAACGGCGCCCGTTCATAAACAGTGCTTGGGTCTGGGTAGGAATCTCGTGTGGAATCTCTGCGCGTATGACATCGCCGCGCAGAACCGCCGGAAACTGATAGCCGTTGGCCCAGTTTTTGGCCTGATGCTCGATATAAAAGTCGAACTCACCAACCTTGAACGCTTCGAAGGCGACCGTCGTATCGCGATAGAACTCGACGTCGACCTGGCCGAAGTTGTATTTGCCGCGATTGGCGGGCAGGTCGGCGCCCCACCAATTCTTCACCCGTTCGAAAGTCACTCGACGACCGGGCTGCACATTGCTGATTCGGTAAGGACCACTGCCGAGTGGCGGCTCGAACGTGGTTGCGCGGAAGTCTCGGCCTTTCCAGTAGTGTTGCGGCAGTACCGGCAGTTCACCAAGACGCATGATCAGCAATGGCTGACCCGGTTTGTCAAATACGAAACGGATTCGATGACGATTGAGTATGTCGACGCGTTCGACGCCCTGCAGATCCGTGCGATAGCGAGGGTGTCCATCTTTGACCAACAGCCGATAAGAAAAGGCGACGTCGTAGGCGGTGATTGGGCGTCCGTCATGAAAGCGGGCCGAATCACGTAGATTGAAGACCACCCAGCTGTGGTTGTCGCTGTATTCAATGGTCTCGGCAATGAGTCCATAGGCGGAAGCAGGTTCATCGCCCGACGGATCGTAAACGCCGGTGCCCACCATCAGCGGCTCGTTCAGTTCGGAGATGCCGTACTGGAAGAATCCGGGTGTGGCGGTTGGGCTGGTTCCCTTGAAGGTATAGGGATTAAGCGTGTCGAACGTGCCGGAAGCCATCAGCCGCACGTGGCCACCCTTGGGCGCATCGGGATTCACCCAATCAAAATGAGTAAAATCCTCAGCATATTTAAGGGTGCCGAACTGCGCATAACCGTGACTTTCGCTGATGGTGGCGAAAGAGGGAAAGCTCAGTCCCAGGCAGCTCAGCAGTAATAGGATGGGTCGCATCAAACGGTGAATCCGATCCATGGCGCTTTCGGTCTTTTCGGCCGGGTACAGTAACAGCTTGTATCCGCTGGAAAAAGGCCGGTTATCTGGGCAAACTGCCTTTCCCCTTCAGCCGCCCGATCATTGGGTGAGGTCTCAGATTTTGAGCGAAACCAGTTACGGTCTACAGTCCTGGATCGACCGCCTTAACCAATCCGAGCTGCCCGCATTAGCGGCGGTCGTGCAGGATTTGCAGCGCCTCACCGAGCAGGAGCACGCATCCGTTCAGCAGCTGGCCGACGTGCTCCTGCGCGACGCTGCCCTGACCTCGAAGGTACTTCGAGTCGGCAATAGCAGCTACTACAACCCCTCTCAGGAAACGATCAAGACCATCTCTCGCGCCATCGTCATGATCGGCTTCGATAACGTTCGGCTGATCAGTCTTTCGGTCAGCCTGATTGACGGCTTGCTTGATCGTGCACCGCGCCAGCAACTGCAGGAATTGCTGGCGCGGTCTTTTCATGCGGCAGTGCAGGCTCGCAATATTGCAGGCTACGTTCTGACCAAACATGAGGAAGAGGTCTTCATTGCCGCGTTGCTCCATGAGGTCGGTGAACTTGCGTTCTGGGGCTGCGGTGGTCGGCAGGCCGATGAATTGGGCGAGGTACTGGCGGGCGGTACGGATCATGACGAGGCTGTCGAGCAAGTGCTTGGTACAAGTTTCCGCCAGCTTAACCTCGGTCTGATCAAGAGCTGGAATATCGGTGAGCTGGCCAGCTTCGCTCACGGGGCTGGCAACCTGCGGGATCCCGCCGTGCATTCGGTCAGCCTGGGGGTTCGCATCGGTGCAGCGGCGTTGAACGGGTGGGGCTGCCCGGAAATGGAAGGTCTGGTGAGAGAGCTGGCTGATTTCGGCGGTATCTCTGAAGCGGATGCGATGCAGCAGATCCTTGCCAGTGCAGATGAGGCTGTGAACGTGGCGACGACGTTTGGAGCAAGTCGACTGTGCAAGCTGATTCCATCAACTGATCCGGAGCAAGTGCAATTGCAGCAGGCACAACGCGCTGCGAGTTTCTTGCAGCCCGATTTGTTGCTGATGCAGCAGGCCATGCAGGACCTTGGGATGATGGCCGCTAGCCGGGGCGACGTCGGCTTGATTCTCGATGCGTTGCTCAAGGGATTACACCAGGGCGCGGGGCTGGAGCGCGTAATGCTCACAGTGCTCGCCGATCAGCAACGTTCTTTTCGGGCCAAGTGTGCAGCGGGAGAGCAGACCGCGACCTGGCTTGAGAGATTCGTGTTGCCCGTTGATCCGTCAGGCCAATCGCATATTTTCAGTTATGTGCTGCGCCAGCGTCAGCCACTGTGGATGGGTGTACCGGCAAGCAACAACCTTGATGAGCTGGTTACTTTGCCGCTTCGCCAGCAGCTGGGAAAAGGGATGTTCTTCATCGCGCCTTTAATGGCGGGCACGCGCGAAATCGGTGTTCTCTATGCCGACAATCGAATATCCGGCCGAGCGCTTAAGCACGAGCAATTCGTCGCTTTCCAGCGATTCACTCAATTGGCCGGGCGCTGCCTGGATGCACTCAGCAAACGCAATTGAGCAGGGCGCCCGGTCCGTTCGCGCGATGCCTCAGCGTGGAATATATAGCGTAAGGGTCTGGCCCGGCTTGAGCATCGCGCTGTCTCTGGGGTTCCAGGTCTTCAGGTTGTTGATCTGAACATTGAAGCGTTTGGCGATCACATAAAGTGAATCACCTTTCTTGACCTTGTAATAAGTCGGCGCGGGTTTGCTCTGCTGGTTATTGCCTGCAGCCTGAAGAAACAGCGCTTGGCCCACCTTGAGGTTGCTGCCAGAAAGGTTGTTCCAACGCTGCAGATCACGCACTGAGATCTTTTGTTTTTTGGCGATATCCCAGAGGTTGTCACCCTGGCGGACTCGGTAGCTGCGCGGTGCCGGCTGGCTTCGCGCCACGGCATGCAGAAGCTCCGGTGATTGAGTTGCGCCGACCGACTGCGGAATGCTCAGAACTTGCCCGATCTGCAGGCGATCGCTGCGAAGACGATTGATGTCACGAATGATATTGACCGATAGCCGATATTTGTTGGCGATTGCGCCAAGGCTGTCGCCGGGACGCACCTTGTACTGCTGCCAGTCAACCAGATCCTGTGGCTTCATCAGCGCCAGGTTGGCTGCGAACATCTCGGCCTTGTCACTCGGCACTAACAGGTGTTGTGGGCCGTCCAGCGTAATGCGCCGGGTAAATGCAGGATTCAACTGGTAAATCTCGTCCTCATCCAGGTCGGCCATGTCGGCGACCCTGGCGAGATCCATGCGTTGCTTCAGTGCGACTACTTCGAAATAGGGCTCGTCGGCGATCGGGTTTAGATTCAGCCCGTATGCCTCTGGGCTTTGGATCATTTGAGAGAGGGCCAGCAATTTGGGCACGTAATCGCGTGTTTCTCGAGGCAGGGGCAGATTCCAGTAATCCGTCGGTAACCCGAGCTTCTGGTTACGCTCGATGGCGCGACTGACAGTGCCTTCGCCCGCGTTATACGCCGCCAAGGCAAGCAGCCAGTCGTCGCTGAACAAACCGTGAAGATAGGTAAGGTAGCGCAGCGCCGCGGCAGTTGAAGCGGTGATGTCGCGTCTGCCGTCATACCAGCTGGTTTGTTGCAGATTGAAATGTCGGCCTGTCGAAGGAATGAACTGCCAGAGGCCGACGGCGTGAGCTGGGGAATAGGCAAACGGGTTGTATGCACTCTCGATAATTGGCAGTAGCGCCAGTTCAAGCGGCATGTCGCGCTCTTCGAGTTGCTCGACGATATAGTGGATGTAGGGACTGCCTCGCTCGCTCGCCATCTCTATGGAGTTCGGGCGACTGGAAAAAAGCAGGCGCTGTTGCTCGATGCGCGGATTGCTGTCCAGGTGATCCTGCAGCTTGAATCCATGCCTGATGCGATCCCATATATCCGCATGGGTCGGCTCTGCCGGCGCGTTGTCCGTGAGCCAGAGGGTGTCCTGTACCGTCGGTACAGTCCGGGTTTGGACATCGCTGTCTGCCGGAGACCGGGGAGCGGTGCTCTGGCAGCCAGTTATAGCGAGACAGATTGCCAGCGCCAGGGCCCGGCCGGAGGCTGCCAAGGCGTCCGGCTGTGGGCTATTCGAAGAGTCAGACGGCATTGGCTGATGGGCTCCCTAGGCGCAAATTCGAGCGAGTGTAGGAATGCCGTTCCGGTGGGTCAACCCAATGCCTTGGTTTTTGGCGACTGGTCGATCTTCATCAAAAGCTGTCTTTCCACCCTCGAAGGACCGCAAAGACAGCTTCCGCTGTTTCCAGCGAGCGATCTGCATGTCGACTGGCTGCAGCTATAACTGACGGCTCGCTGCAACGCAGGAAGGGGTTGGTGGCCTGCTCGATGCTCAGCTCAGAGGGGAGGGTGAAGCGCTTTTCCTCGCGCTGGCGGGTGACCTGTTCGAGACGTCCGGCGATGTCTTGGTTTTCCGGCTCGACCGCCTGGGCAAACCGTAGATTGCTCAAGGTGTACTCATGTGTGCAGTACACCTTGGTAGACGCAGGCAGCGCGGCAAGCCTCTGCAGTGACCGGAACATTTGACTGGCGGTGCCCTCGAACAGACGGCCACAACCAGCGGCAAACAGCGTATCGCCACTCAAAAGCCACGGGTGTTGAGCATCATCATGAAAATAGGCGATGTGACCGCTGGTATGTCCTGGGACCTCGAATACGTCCAGCTCATGGTCGAGGATGCGAATGCGCTGTCCATCGACCAGCGCTTCATCCCTCGCTGGAATCTTTTCCATCGCCGGGCCGTGGACCGTGGGGGCGTATCTGGCTTTGAGCTGCTCAACGCCACCTACATGATCATGGTGGTGATGAGTGATCAGAATGTCGGTCAGTTGCCAGCCGGGGCGAGTATCGAGCCATTTCTCAACTGGGCCCGCCTCACCCGGATCTACCGCAGCGCAGAGCCGGCGTTGTGGATCCTGCAGCATCCAGATGTAGTTGTCGGTGAAGGCGGGCAGAGCGTCTATTTTCAACATATGCACGGGTCGCCAATTCAATAGCAAAAGCGCATCCTAACAGCCGAACTGGAGAGTTGAACCGATCGGACTCATTGATCGGGTCGGCCCAACCGACGAATGGAGGCTAGCCATGAGTGAGTCTTGTACCAAGTCGGACGAACGCTGGCTGTCGCTGATGAATAAAGCCAGTGCCTGGTTCGATGGCCCATCAGGGCGACAGCTGCTTGAGCATGAGCAGCGTGTGATCAATCAGCAGCTGTCTCGGTGTTTCGGCAGCTATCTTGTGCATTACGGGCCCTTCGCCAATGCCCTGATCGAACCGCAGAAGATCAAGCGCAGCGTTCGGGTAGGTCCGCCACTTGCGGGTGTCGACATCATTTGCGAGGAGCAATCCTGGCCCATCGGCGAACATGCTGCAGACGTCGTTGTGCTTCAGCATGGCCTGGACTTCAGTCTGTCGCCGCACGCCCTGCTGCGCGAGGCGGCCCGCAGCGTGCGGCCAGGAGGGCATTTGTTGATCGTCGGGATCAATCCATGGAGTGCCTGGGGGGCGACTCGTCTGCTGTCACGCAAGGGGTTTCGCCATGCGCGTTGCATTCGTCCGACCCGAGTGAACGACTGGTTGAACCTGCTTGGATTCTCGCTGGAGAAACGACAGTTCGGATGCTATTGTCCGCCGCTTTCGTCGCGCCAGTGGCGCACGCGGTTGTCCGGCCTGGAAACTGCGGGACAAAGGTCGCAGCTGCCTACCGGTGGCTTCTACATGCTTGTGGCAAGAAAGCTTATGGTAGGCCTTCGACCCGTGCGGCAAAGCCGTCGAGAGCGAATGGGGCAGCTACTACCAATGCCCGTGGCGAAGGTCAGTCGCCGCGATGCCGAACACTAATAGTCAAAGAATTCCTTATGAGTGACGAAACGGTCGAGATATACACGGACGGTGCCTGCAAGGGCAATCCGGGTCCGGGTGGCTGGGGCGCACTGCTCGTCTACAAGGGCGTGGAGCGAGAGCTCTGGGGTGGCGAGGCGGAAACCACCAACAACCGCATGGAGTTGATGGCTGCCATCCGTGCGCTCGAAGAGCTGAAGCGGTCTTGCCAGGTCAAGCTGGTGACCGATTCCCAATACGTCATGCAGGGCATCAATGACTGGATGCCTAATTGGAAGAAGCGTGGCTGGAAGACTGCCGCCAAACAGCCTGTCAAAAATGCCGATCTCTGGCGGTTGCTGGACGAGCAGGTTAGCCGTCACCAGGTAAGTTGGCAGTGGGTCCGTGGGCATACTGGCCACCCCGGAAACGAGCGCGCTGATCTTCTGGCCAATCGCGGCGTAGTGCAAGCCAAACGACAACCAGCTTGAGTGAGTTGAAAGATGCGTAGCGTAGTACTCGATACCGAAACCACTGGCATGCCAGTGACCGATGGTCACCGGATCATCGAGATCGGCTGTGTCGAGGTTATCGGCCGCCGCCTTACCGGCCGGCACTATCACGTTTATCTGCGGCCGGATCGTGAAGTGGACGAGGGTGCAATCGCCGTTCACGGAATCACCAACGACTTCCTGACCGACAAGCCCCGCTTCCGGGACGTTGCCAACGAGTTCTTTGAATTCATAAAAGGCGCGCAGCTGATCATTCATAACGCTGCGTTTGATGTCGGGTTCATCAATAACGAATTCGCGCTGCTTGGCCAGCAGGACCGTGCAGAGCTGAGCGATCACTGCAGCATCCTCGACACCCTGCTGATGGCTCGTGAACGCCACCCGGGCCAGCGCAACAGCCTCGATGCGTTGTGCAAACGCTATGGTGTCGACAACTCGGGCCGCGATCTGCATGGCGCGCTGCTCGATGCGGAGATTCTCGCCGACGTCTATCTGACGATGACCGGCGGGCAAACCAACCTGTCCCTCGCCGGTGACGGTGCCGACTCAGAAAGTGGTGGTCGTCAACAGGCTACGCCGATCCGTCGGTTGCCAGCCGACCGCGCCAGTACCTTGGTGATCCGCGCCAGCGCGGAAGAGGTCGCTGCCCATGAGGTGCGCATGCGCGCAATCGAGAAGGCGGCGGGGACAGCGCCTCTCTGGCTTCAGTTGGAGCAGGCTGCCAGCGACGAGCCTGAAGCACTGCCAGCCTGAGGCCTTGATGTCGACGCGCACATCGGGCGCGTCGGCACTGCGTGACAATTCTCGCTTGGTGCTTGGGGGCGGAGCCTCTACGCTGGAGATGAATGTCTCCAGGAAACCCCCATGTATAAAGACCTCAAATTCCCCGTCCTTATTGTTCATCGCGACATCAAAGCCGATACGGTTGCTGGTGAGCGTGTGCGTGAAATAGCGGCCGAGCTTGAGCGGGACGGCTTTCACATTCTTCCCACCGGCAGCGCCGCAGAAGGCCGAATTGTGGCCTCCACCCATCACGGGTTGGCTTGCATCCTGGTTGCTGCAGAAGGCGCGGGCGAGAATCAGCGGCTATTGCAGGATGTGGTGGGCCTGATACGGGTTGCCCGGCGGCGCGCACCTCAACTGCCGATTTTTGCGCTTGGCGAGCAGATCACCATCGAGAATGCGCCGGCCGAGGCCATGGCGGATCTGAATGAGCTGCGGGGTTTGCTCTATCTGTTTGAAGACACCGTGCCGTTCCTGGCGCGGCAGGTCGCTCGGGCGGCCCGAAGCTATCTGGACGGTCTGTTGCCACCTTTCTTTCGGGCGCTGGTGCAGCATACAGGTGATTCGAATTACTCCTGGCACACACCAGGCCATGGTGGGGGCGTCGCCTTTCGCAAAAGCCCGGTCGGACAGGCGTTTCACCAGTTCTTTGGCGAAAACACGTTGCGCTCTGATCTGTCCGTATCAGTGCCTGAACTCGGTTCGCTGCTCGACCACACGGGGCCGCTGGCGGCGGCCGAGGCTCGAGCGGCGCGCAATTTCGGCGCAGACCACACGTTCTTCGTCATCAATGGAACCTCGACCGCCAACAAGATCGTTTGGCATTCGATGGTGGCGCGGGACGACCTGGTCCTGGTTGATCGCAACTGCCATAAGTCGATACTGCACTCGATCATCATGACCGGTGCAATTCCGCTATACCTAACGCCGTCACGCAATGAACTCGGCATCATTGGCCCGATTCCGCTCGAAGAGTTCTCACCAGAATCGATTCAGGCCAAGATCGACGCCAACCCGCTTACCCGTGGTCGTTCGCCCAGGGTGAGGCTGGCGGTCGTAACCAACTCGACCTACGACGGCCTTTGCTACAACGCCAACCTGATCAAACGGACCCTCGGCAACAGCGTTGATGTTCTGCATTTTGACGAGGCCTGGTACGCCTACGCCGCGTTCCATGAGTTTTACGACGGGCGCTACGGGATGGACACCCGCGAGCAAGGCCCGCTGGTATTCACCACTCACTCGACGCACAAAGTGCTTGCGGCATTCAGTCAGGCATCAATGATTCATGTACTCGACAGTGAGCAGCGTCAGCTGGATCGTGATCGCTTCAACGAGGCCTTCATGATGCACATCTCCACATCCCCGCAGTACGGCATCCTTGCCTCGCTCGATGTCGCCTCGGCGATGATGGAAGGGCCCGCGGGGCGCTCCCTCATTCAAGAAACTTTCGATGAAGCGCTGAGCTTTCGCCGCGCGTTGGCTAACCTCAGGCAGCATCTGGCGCCCGAGGACTGGTGGTTCAGTATCTGGCAGCCAGGCGAGGCGGATGGAGCGGACGAGCTGGTCACCAGCGACTGGTTGTTGCAGCCAGAAGCGGAGTGGCATGGTTTTGGGGATGTCGCCGATGATTACGTGCTGCTTGATCCCATCAAGGTCACCTTGGTGACTCCAGGACTTACCGCTGATGGCAAACTAAGCGAGCAGGGCATTCCGGCGGCTGTGGTCAGCAAGTTTCTCTGGGAGCGTGGGCTGGTCGTCGAGAAAACCGGTCTGTACTCCATCCTGGTGTTGTTTTCCATGGGGATCACTAAGGGTAAGTGGAGCACACTGCTGACCGAGCTACTTGAATTCAAGCGGCATTACGACGACAACGTACCGTTGTGCGATGCGCTTCCAACCGTAGCTCGGGCAGGAGGCAATCAATACCTTGGTATGGGGTTGAGAGATCTGTGCAACTCGCTCCACGATTGCTACCGAGACAACGCCACCGCGCGGGCCATGAGGCGAATGTATACCGCTCTGCCTGCATTGGCGATGAAGCCGGCCGATGCCTACGACAAGTTGGTACGGGGCGAGGTTGAGGCCGTTCCCATTACTGAATTAGAAGGCCGTATCGCTGCAGTCATGCTGGTGCCGTACCCGCCAGGAATCCCCCTGATCATGCCGGGTGAACGCTTCACCCCGGAAACGCGCTCGATACTCGATTACCTGGCTTTCGCTCAGCGGTTCGCCACGCAGTTTCCAGGCTTCGATGCTGATGTGCATGGGCTGCAGCACGAGGAGCACCCTGGTGGGTACACCGTCGACTGCATCCTCGAGGGATAGCGCACCAGTAAGCTGAATCCGGCCGGTATTACGGCTTGTCAAAGAAGATCATGTGCGAGGGCGTGGGCTGCTTCACATCGTCCCGCATCGACTTTCAGTTCGCTGTTGTTATAGTTGTTCGGCTGAGTACAGTCCTCTTTCTATGGGGCTGTCGAACCCGTTAAGGCACTGAGTGCCTCGGCTGTCGAGGATGATAGCGTGACCGACTACCAAGCCTTTCGTGTGGAGTTGAAAGACAAGATCGCCCATGTGGCGATTAATCGACCTGACAAGGTCAACGCCATGAATGCCGCATTCTGGAGCGAAATTGTCGACATATTCCAACGGATCGACGATACGGATGACATTCGAGTGGTGGTGCTGTCGGGCGAGGGCAAGCATTTTTCTGCCGGCATCGACCTTCAATTGTTGGCGCAGGCGGCGAGCCAGATGGGCAGCGATGTCGGTCGCAATGCCGAGCGCCTTCGTCGCCAGATTCTCAAGCTTCAGAGTTCGTTCAACGCGGTGGATAGCTGCCGCAAGCCGGTCATTGCGGCGATTCAGGGATATTGCATCGGTGGTGCGATCGATCTGATTGCCGCCTGTGATATGCGTTACAGCACGCTGAACGCACAATTTTCGATCAAAGAGATTGATATGGGCATGGCGGCGGATGTTGGCACGCTGCAGCGTCTGCCGCGAATCATTGGCGACGGCATGATGCGTGAGCTTGCGTACACCGGACGTACCGTTGACGGCCAGGAAGCGGAGTCCATCGGCCTGGTCAATCGAACTTACCCTGACCAGCCATCACTTATGGCTGGTGTGTTTGCTATGGCTGCAGATATCGCCAGTAAGTCGCCAGTGGCCATTCGCGGCACCAAGGAGATGATTCGCTACATGCGCGACCACCGTGTCGATGACGGTCTCGAATACATCGCCACCTGGAACGCAGCGATGCTTCAGTCGGCGGACCTGAAGGTGGCGATGGCTGCCCATATGAGCAAGCAGAAGCCGGATTTCGCTGACTGATGCATCATTCAAACGTTGCGCGGGAGGCGCGCTAGGCATGGTTACCGGAGCAACTTCACTCAGCCTGGTTCGCGATGAGCTGTTCGCTACCATGGAGGAAGCCGAGCAGAGCCTCGAGCATTTCATCATCGACAGGAACAACGGCAGCCTGTTGCAACAGGCTGTCGAGAATCTCAAGCAGGTTCGCGGAACCCTGCGGCTCATCGAGCTTACCGGTGCCGAACTGCTCGCACAGGAAATTCTTCAGCTGGCGACAGACATCCCTGTAGGCGCTGGGGAGGATCGGGATACTCAACTGGCGTCGCTGAGCAACGCGCTTTATGTCCTCGGACGTTATCTGGAAAGCGTCGACGCCAGTCGACAGGAAATGCCCGAACTGCTGCTGCCACCGATCAATGCATTGCGGTTGGTCAGTGGGCAGTCGCCACTTCCCGAGAGTTTCTTCTTTAGCGTTCGTCTCGACCATGCGCGTCCGCCGATTGAGGCCGCGGTGCGCCAGCCAACAACGCGTGCGGCCGAAGCGCGGCGGTTGCGCCAAATGTATCAGGTTGGCCTGCTCGGCTTCATTCGGGAAGATAATGCATCGGCAAGTCTAAAGCTGATGGCGCGAGCGCTGGGTCGCTTGGATCTGCTGTTCGCCAACACCGCGGGTGGTCGCCTGTGTTGGTTAGGGAGCGCAGCGGTGGAGGCCCAATTGGATGGACAGTTGTTGCCTCGCCAATCACGTAAGCACTTATTCTCCAGGCTTGACCGAGAACTTCGGCAGCTCAGCAGTCATGATGCCTATGAACCGCCACGGGTGCTGCTCAAAGAACTGCTTTATCTCGTTGCGTTGGCCGAAAGCAGTGGACCATTAGCACGTCAGGTCCGTGAAACGTTTTCGCTTGGTTCGTTACCCTTCACCGATCATCTTCTTGAGGACGAGTCACAGCGTCTGGCCGGCCCGGGGCAGGCCGTAATGCGCTCGTTGTCCTCGGCGATCCGCGAAGAGCTGGCAAGTCTCAAAGACTTGCTCGACCTGATCGAGCGCCAGACCGCACCGGCTGAGTCTTATCCGAACCTGCACAGTCTGCTCGGCAAGCTGGCAAAGACATTGGGGATGGTGGGCTTGTCCTCCGCATCGAGCACCCTCCATGCTCAGCTGTCAGTGGTTTCCGGCTGGAGCGTTGAGCAGTTGCCCGAGCCCCAGGCGTTGCTGAAACTGGCTGATGCGGTGCTCTACGTCGAGAGCATGGTTGCTAGCCTGGAGCGCGGCGAGCGTTATGATTCGCGGCCTCATATAGCGCAGCCGGGCCAAGAGGCTGAAGCCTTCGCCAACCATCAGCTCACCGAAGCCTGTATTGTCGTTATCGGCGAGGCGACGGCTGGGCTGGCCTTGGCCAAGCGAGCCATCACAGCCTATCTGGAATCCAATGGTGAGAAGTTGCATTTGGCCAACGTCCCTTTCAGCTTGATGGCTGTTCGTGGAGGGCTGCGTTTTCTAGAGCAAGATCGCGCCGCAGACTTGATTGGCGCGTGTGCGGACTTCATTCAAAAACAGATGCTTGAGGGCGTGCAGATGCCACCAGAGCAAATGCTAGAAACCCTAGCCGATGCGTTGACCAGCCTCGAGTATTACCTCGACGGCGGTGCGATATTGCGGCGTGATGACTCACGCGTCAGCGTATTGGATCTCGCAACCGAAAGTGTCCGCGCACTGGGCCTTCCGGTGGCCGCCTGATGAGTTTACGGTGGCAGCCGGCGCTGCTCGATCCGGCAGCCGGAGGCGGATGGGCAGTCGTGCATTGCCAACAGGGGTTCCTCTGTGACGCGAATGGCGTTCTGTTCCCCAGGGATTGGTTAAAGCGCCTCGAGTTGCCGTTGCTCAGCGAGCAGGGCCTGGGTTATTTCGATGGTGACCAGGTATTTCTCATGGAGTTGGCCCACCCTGTCGAAGTGCCTGGCTCGGGCTGGCAGGGGCTGCGTCAATTCATGATGCAGGATGACGATATCGAAAGGTTTCGTATGCTCGGTTTCGCTGCGCAGATTGGCACCTGGGCAAACCATCACCGCTTCTGCGGCAGCTGCGGCAACCCGATGCGCCAGCATGCTACCGAGCGTGCAATGCAGTGTGAGAGTTGCGGCATTCATCACTATCCTCGTATCTCGCCAAGCATGATCGTCTTGGTGACCCGTGGCGACGAGCTGCTCCTCGCCCGCTCACCGCGCTTTGCTCCTGGCGTATACAGCACTCTTGCAGGGTTCGTTGAGCCCGGAGAGTCAGTCGAGCAGTGCGTCAGGCGGGAAGTACACGAGGAGGTTGGTGTATCGATTGCTGAGCCCAGGTATATCTGCAGTCAGGGTTGGCCGTTTCCGCACTCGTTGATGCTCGGCTTTCACGCCGAGTACGCAGCGGGAGAGATAGTGATGCAGCCTGAGGAGATTGAGGATGCGGGCTGGTTTTCCATCCACGACCTGCCTGCGTTGCCGGCTCCAAAATCCATCGCCCGTTATTTGATTGACCTCTATCTCGCTCGGCGTTTAGGCCGCCCCGAACCAGTGCTGCCAAGCTAGCCGCAGACTCAGGATAAGCACTACCGAGATAAAGATCGGCCGAATGAATTTCGACCCACCCTGAATTGCCGTGCGTGCCCCCAGGTATGCGCCGACCATCAGCGCCAGCCCCATACCGATCCCCAGCCCCCAGGCGACCTGCCCGCCGGCAATGAACACGGCAAGTGCAACACCGTTGCTGACAAAATTCATGCTGCGAGCCACTCCGCTAGCTTTTAGCAAGTCGAGCGGGTAGAGCAGCATGTTGCTGACGGTCCAGAAAGCTCCTGTGCCGGGGCCTGCTATACCGTCATAGAAGCCTAGTGTCAGGCCTTGTGGCCACTGTCTGCGTACGTCTACTGGCAAGGCGTCCGTTCGAGGTGTGGTCGGTACCCGCCCGAAAAGCAGATACAGGCCGCAGGCAAATACCACCAAAGGCAGCACCTGATTGAGCCAACGCGCTGGGATCATGTGGGCCAATCCCGCGCCGAGCGCCGCCCCGATGGCGGTTGCCAAAAGCGCGGAGCGCCATTGCCGTAGATGGAACAGTTTCCTGCGATAAAAGGTGAAGCTTGCCGTAGCCGAACCAAAGGTTGCGCACAGTTTATTGGTGCCTAGCACCAGATGCGGCGGCAAGCCCGCCGTAAGCAGCGCAGGCAGTGTCAGCAAACCACCCCCACCGGCGATGGCATCGATAAAGCCGGCAAGAAAGGCTACGGCCATGAGGGCGGCCAATACCATTGGGTCCGTCGCAAGCTCAAACATCAGCATGTTGAACACTCATAACAAAATCGGCAAAGAGGGTAAGGCATCATGCCGGCTGTGCTTCCTGGGCGCCAACAACAAGTCGCTCAGAAGGTTGCGGTATCGATCGCTTAGGCAGATGGCCAACAGCAGAATGTCGACTCGTCTCCAGTGTTCCGTTCTGGCGCTGGCTGCTCCGATTGCCCGTATCGATAATGCCCTCTTGGATTTCTGTGGGAATGTCGATCAATGCAATATGTCGGGCTTGCAGTGGTTGTTGCGTTGCTCGCAATCGTCACTGCCCTTGTTGCGGCGCGGATGCTCGCAGGTGGGCAATGGTTGCTGGGCTGGCTACGCGGCACTCTAGGGATGCTGGTACTTTCGCTGGCTGGCCTGGTGGGGCTAGTCGCCTGGGATGTCACCACCTACCAGTCGCTGGGGCACAGCTCGCCGCTGGTTTCGCTGACCTTTCAGGCCGATGGTCAGCAGCGTTATCAGGTGAAGGTGCAAGAGGGACAAACTACTCGCTTCGTCACGCTGGAAGGTAATCTCTGGCAGTTCGACGTGCGGGCGCTTCACTGGAAAGGGCTGGCTGCGCTCATTGGGCTGGAGCCAGGCTATCGGCTGGAACGGCTCTCTGGCCGCTACCTCGCGGTGGAGCAACAAGATCAGGCGCGCCATCCTTACGTACAGTTGGGGAACAGCTGGGCAGGGGTGGATTTCTGGGCGTGGTTAAATCAGTGCCAATGCGCTCCGCTGATGCTTGAGGCGCAATTGCGCAGGGTTAGCTATCTGCCGATGGTAGATGGCGCCGTCTATACGGTCGAAATGGCGCCAACCGGCCTGTTAGCGAAACCGGCCAGCGTAGCAGCAGAGCAGGCAATGAAGGGCTGGTAGCGGTGGAACGTTGCACAGAAGAAAGGGAACCCGAAGGTTCCCTTTTTCACGTCGGCACAAATCAGGCGAGGTAGCCGCCGTCCACGTTGAGCGACAAGCCAGTGGTGTAGCTTGATGCGTCGCTGGCGAGATAAAGCACAGCGCCCGCCATTTCGCTTGGGTCAGCGACACGGTGCAGCGGAATGTGACGTAGCGCTTCTTCGCGAATCGAATCGTTCTTGACCAGAGCCGAGGCGAACTTGGTATCGGTGAGACCCGGAAGCAAGGCGTTGCAACGGATACCCTGTGGCGCGCACTCTTTGGCGAAGGCCTTGGTCATGTTGATCACCGCTGCCTTGGTGATGGAATAGATGCCCTGGAAGTTGCCCGGGGTGACGCCATTGATTGATGCCACGTTAATAATGCTTCCGCCGCCATGCTCACGCATCAACTTGCCGGCCTCGACTGACATGAAGAAATAGCCGCGGATATTCACGTCAACAGTCTTCTGGAAGGCCGATACGTCCGTGTCGAGGATGTGGCAGAACTGCGGGTTGGTAGCCGCGTTGTTAACCAGGATATCCAGCCGACCGAACTGTTCGCGGATTTGAGCGAATACGGTCTGAATCTGTTCGAGCTCACCAATATGGCAAGCGACTGCAGTAGCCTTTCCGCCGTCAGCATTGATGGCATCAGCAACCGCTTGGCAGCCTTCGATCTTGCGGCTGGAAACGATAACGTGGGCCCCTTGCTGCGCCAGCAGTTTGGCGATGGCTTCGCCGATGCCGCGGCTGGCGCCAGATACGAATGCAATTTTGCCGTCCAGGTCGAACAGGGTGGTCTTGCTCATGGAGTCGATTTCCTCTTGGTGAGCTGTGTTACAGCTTCGAGTTGTTAATAACCTGCAGGCTCACTTGCTCGAGCAGGGCGTTCATTTGTACGAATTTTGCGAATCGCTTGTCCTGGGTCTGACCGTGGAAAAAGCGGTAGTAAATTTGTTGCACGATGGCCGCCAGGCGGAACAGGCCATAGGTGTAGTAATAATCGAAGTTGTCGATGCGAATACCGGCACGCTCAGCGTAGTAATCGACAAACTGCTGGCGAGTCAGCATGCCGGGCGCATTGCTCGGCTGCTTGCGAATCAGCTGCATCGGCGGCGGGTCAGTTGCTTCGATCCAGTAGGCCAGCGTATTGCCGAGATCCATGAGTGGATCGCCCAGGGTTGTCATCTCCCAATCGAGGACGCCAATGATTTCCATCGGGTTATCTGGACTGAGGATTACATTATCGAAGCGGTAGTCGTTGTGGATGATGCCAGGCTTGGGGTGATCGTCTGGCATCTTGTCCCGCAGCCAAGCCTTGACCGGCTCCCAACCGGGCGCGTCAGCCGTGATTGCGCGCTCATACCGATCGATCCAGCCATTTATCTGCCGCTGGACGTAACCTTCTGGCTTGCCCAGGTCGCCTAGACTGCATGCGTTGTAGTCGACGTTGTGCAGGTCGACAAACTTATCGATGAAACTCTTGCATAGCGCGGTGGTTTGCTCCGCCGTGAAACCCAGCTCGGCGGGCATGTCCTCGCGAAGAATGATGCCCTTGACCCGCTCCATGACATAAAACTCTGCACCGATAACCGCCTCGTCGGTGCAGTAGGCGTAGGCCTTCGGACAGTACGGAAAGCCAGCGTTTAGCTGGTTGAGAATTCGGTATTCGCGGCCCATATCGTGGGCCGACTTGGCTTTGTGCCCAAAGGGAGGGCGGCGGAGTACGAATTCCTGCTTTGGATATTCCAGCAGATAGGTCAGGTTGGACGCGCCGCCTGGGAACTGTGAAATAGTCGGCATCCCTTCCAGCCCTGGAATTTGGGCTTTCAGGTACTGGTCGATGGCCTCGGTGGGCAGTTCTTCGCCGTCGCGTATGCGGCTGGTCTGATCGGTAAGCGCCATGCTTTTCCCTTTTCTGTAATCGATGCCTCAATGACCAGTTTCGGCTGCCGTCTAACCTCGGCGCCACTGACCATTCGACATCTCTAATCTAATGCGCCCATCTGGCATCACCAAGGGAAGTCGGCCGTTATTGGCCGGGGTGTTGCCGCGTAATCAAGGTGCCTGATGCGCGGAAAACACTAGAAAAAGCGCATAAAAAAGCCGAAGTCGCGGGACTTCGGCTTTTTCATTCCGGCAGATCAGGCCGGAAACAGTTCGCTCAGCTTCAGCGCGAGCATCATGTCACCCTCGGCGCGCAGCTTGCCTGCCATGAAGGCCTGCATACCGTCGGTTTCACCACTGATGACGCCCTGCATGGTTTCGCTATCCATGATCAGCGTAACGTTGGCGTCGGCCGATTCGCCCTTGTGGAAATCACAGGTGCCATCTTTTACGACCAGGTAGTAGTTTTCGGCATCGGTGATGTTGAACTGGAAAACCAGATCCAGACCGGCAGCAGCGCTGGGATTGAATTTGGCCTTCATGCCCTGGATGGTTTCGTCGACATTGCTCATCGGATATGACCCTTTATTGTCGTGGGAAAAGCGTGCGGCTTGAGCCGCAGCTGGCAGGAGCTTATCTATAGGTGACGAGCTCCGGATTCTTCAGCAGTTCCAGGTGTGCGTGACTATTAAACGAAGCCAGCGCTACATCCTGATCCCGATACTTCAAGCGGCTGAGCGACGTGTTGACGATCTGCCAGTTCAATTCGAATGCCTTGATGGGCGATACGCCGATGATCAATTGCAGCAGCGCCGTGATCGTGCCGCCAGATGTGAAAACAGCGATGTTATCCTTCTTGTCTGCCTGTTCGAGTAGACGGCTCAATCCAGCCCGTACGCCGTTTACGAAACTCTGCCAGCTTTCAAGGCCCTGTTTTTCGTGGTCGCCTGAAACCCATCGCTGGATGACATATTTGAAAAGTCGTTGGAACTCGGCGCGATGATTGGCCGCATTGGCAAAGACCTGCATGGCACCCGGTTCGACGGCCAGTAGATCGTCCATATGGGCACGAATCACCTCATCAGCGCGAAACTCATTGAAGGCTGCGTCAATCACCAAAGGTGGTAGCTGGCTTTCGACACGAGAACTCATCTGTTGGAGCGTCGCGCGAGCTGTATCTTGCTGTCGGTTCAACTCCCCGCTTACGCAGCGGTCGAAGCGAATGCCCATTTGGTCCAGATAGTCCCCCAGCGCTGCAGATTGCTGGAATCCGAGCGGGGACAAAACATCATAGTTTTCTGCGCCGAACGACGCCTGGCCATGTCTGATCAGGTAGATACTGCCCATGCGCTGCTCCGGGACTCAGTTTTCGCGAGCGTAGGGGGATCGTCCTAGAGTGTCAACGATAAATCATACGTTCGTTTGAATCTGCTTCTGCTGGCTCAGGCGGCGTCCTAATCGGTATGCTTGAACGATTTTCGCCACTCAGGTTTCTGCTGGCGGTCGTGGTGAATGAGGAGGATCTGTGGAATTTCTTGCTGACTATGCAAGCTTTCTGGCGAAGACAGTAACGCTGGTAGCCGCCGTGCTTGTGGTGCTGATTGCGCTTGCCTCGCTGCGTCGTGGCCGGTCCAAGCAGTCGGGTGGCCATCTGGAGGTACACAAGCTCAACGATTTCTACAAGTCGATGCGCGAGCGCCTCGAGCAATCGATCATCGAAAAGGATCAGCTGAAACTACAGCGCAAGCAGGAGGCCAAGGCTGCCAAGCTGGCCAAGAAACATCCAGAAAGTCGTTCGCGAGTCTTCGTGCTCGATTTTGATGGGGATATAAAAGCATCGGCGGTCGAGAGTCTTCGTCACGAAATTACCGCTCTACTGACCATGGCCACTCCGCAGGATGAAGTCGTCTTGCGCCTTGAAAGCGGCGGGGGGATGGTCCACGGTTACGGTCTTGCAGCGTCACAGCTGGTGCGTATCCGTGATGCCGGCGTGCCACTGACGGTGTGTGTCGATAAGGTGGCTGCCAGTGGTGGCTACATGATGGCCTGTATAGGTCAGAAGATTCTCAGCGCACCTTTTGCAATTCTTGGCTCCATCGGCGTCGTTGCGCAATTGCCCAATCTCCATCGGTTGTTGAAGAAGCATGACGTCGATGTCGAAGTGCTGACTGCAGGTGAGTACAAGCGGACCCTGACCATATTCGGTGAAAACACTGAAAAAGGCCGGGAGAAATTCCAGGATGATCTTGAAACGACACATGAGCTGTTCAAGAACTTCGTTGCGCGGTATCGCCAGCAGCTGAGTATCGATGATGTCGCTACCGGCGAGGTATGGCTCGGAATTGCGGCGCTCGGCAAGCAACTGGTTGATGAGTTGCAGACCAGCGATGAATACCTGGCTTCCCGCGCACATGAGGCTGACCTGTTTCAGCTGCATTATGCAGAGAAGAAAAGTCTGCCTGAGCGATTCGGCATGGCTGCAAGCGCCGCTCTTGAGCACGGTGTGTTGAAAGGCTGGACCCGTCTCAATGAACAACGTTTTTGGCAATAAGGGGTTTACTGATGGCTCGTTTTAAAGCACTGCAAACCAACGAGACCGACGGGCGTTTCGAAACAAGCGTGATCGAGCGGGACACCAATGATTTGCCGGCTGGAGAGGTGCTAATACGCGTCAGCTTCTCTTCGCTGAACTACAAGGACGCCCTGTCAGCGAGTGGCAACCGCGGCGTCACCCGCAATTTTCCACATACGCCGGGTATCGATGCGGCTGGGACTGTCGCCGAGTCAAGCGTCAGCGACTTTGCCGTCGGTGATGAAGTCATCGTCACCGGTTATGACCTCGGGATGAACACGTCGGGCGGTTTCGGCCAATACATTCGCGTGCCAGCTGCGTGGGTGATAAAGCGTCCGGTCGGGCTGTCTCTGCGTGAGGCCATGGCTCTCGGAACGGCCGGCCTGACCGCTGCACTATGCATAGACAAGCTTGAACAGGCAGGTCTCGAACCGACTGATTCGCCGATCCTGGTAACAGGCGCGACCGGGGGTGTCGGCAGCATTGCGATAGCCCTGCTGTCCAAGCTTGGATACAGGGTGGCCGCAGTGACGGGCAAGGCTGAGCAAGGCGACTTCCTTCGCAAGCTTGGCGCTACGGAAATCGTTGGGCGTAGTGCGCTGCAGGCCGGTACCGAGAAGCCGTTGCTCAAAGAACAATGGGCGGGAGCGGTCGATACGGTGGGCGGCGACATATTGTTCAACGCAGTGAAGTCACTGCGACGTGGCGGGAGTGTCGCCTGTTGCGGCCTAACCGCCGGAACAAATTTTCAGGCCAGCGTGCTGCCATTCATCCTGCGTGGGGTGAATCTGTTAGGGGTTGATTCGGTTGAAATCCCGTTGGTCGTGAAGGCGTCCATGTGGGACAAGCTTTCCGTGCAATGGAAGCTGCCTAATCTTGATGACCTGGTACAGGAGATTTCGCTGGATCAGTTGCCTGAAGCGATTGAACGAACCCTGGCAGGACAACAGACTGGAAGGATATTGATTCGACTCGACTGATGGCGGCTGCTCTGGCGCCATTAGCATTTTGCTTGTTGAGCATAGTCAAAAACGATTTATCAGCCTTTATCGATTGAGCGAAGCTAACGCTATTTCAACATAGCAGGAGCCGCTCATGAAAATACTGGCCGAGAAAATCAAGGCAGCGTTCGGTAAGCATCCGATCGTTGCCGCGGAGCGGATAGAGCATCCGAACTTCTGGATGTACCAGTAATAAAAAACCCGCCGAGAGGCGGGTTTTTTTATAGCGCAGCGTTGGCCTCAGCCTTGTCTGCGACGAAACAACGGAAGGGGTTCGTCTGCGGCAGACTGGTAGGTAACGGAGAAATCGTTCAGCCCTTCCAGCGCATCGTAGGGGTCGCGATCCGGGCGCACCGCGAAGGCGTCGAAACCACAACGGCGCATGTAGAACAGCTGGTCACGCAGCACATCCCCAATGGCACGTATTTCCCCTTTGTAGCCGTAGCGATCACGTAGCAGGCGCGCACTGGAGTAATGGCGGCCGTCGGTGAATGCAGGGAAGTTGAGCGCGATGACCTGAAAGTTTTCCAGTTCTTCGGCGATCTCTTCCACGGCCTCGTCGGAGTCCAGCCAGATGCCAAGACCGCCATCACGAGCCTTCAGGGCGTGAGCGTGATCGAGCCATAGCTGGAACGGCACTATCAGGTCGTCGCAGTTGGAAAGGCCGTCAAGGGTCACATCTTTAGGCAGCAGGTGCCAGGTCTCGTCGATGACCTGACCGTCCTTAATGATTCGCTGCATAGACACGCTCCTTGAAGGGGTCGATACCGATTCGGCGGAAAGTATCGAGAAACTGTTCATCTTCAGTACGGTACTCCACGTAGACGCCGATGACCTTTTCGATCACATCGGGCATGACATCCTGAGCAAATGAAGGGCCGAGTATCTGGCCGAGACTCGCGTTGCGCCCGGAACTTCCACCGAGCGAAACCTGATAGAACTCGGCGCCTTTCTTGTCCACGCCAAGGATGCCGATGTGGCCTACATGGTGGTGCCCACAGGCGTTCATGCAGCCCGAAATGTTCAGGTCGACATCACCGATATCGAACAGGTAATCCATGTCATCGAAGCGGCGCTGGATAGCTTCGGCAATCGGGATCGATTTGGCATTGGCCAGGGAGCAGAAATCGCCGCCCGGGCAGCAGATGATGTCGGTCAGCAAGCCGATGTTCGGCGTGGCGACACCCAGTTCCCGCAGCTCATGCCAGAGTTCGAACAGGCGTGCCTGCTCGACATCGGCCAGGATCATGTTCTGCTCGTGAGAGTTGCGTACTTCGCCAAAGCTGTATCGGTCCGCCAGATCGGCAATGGTGTCGAGCTGCTTGTCTGTCACATCACCCGGGGCTACGCCGGTGCTTTTCAGGGACAGCGTTACGGCTGCATAGCCGGGCTTTTTATGAGCGACGACATTCCGCTCCCGCCAGCGAGCGAAGCCGGGATGCTCCGCATCAAGCTGCGCGAGTGCAGCGCTCTGGTCGTCCAGAGGCTTGTAAGCGGGATCGACGAAGAATTTGCTGACCCGGTCGACTTCGGCCTCGGTCAGTGTATTTGCGCCGTCTTTCAGATAAGACCATTCAGCCTCGACACGCTCGGCGAACACTTCCGGGGTAAGCGCTTTGACCAGGATCTTGATCCGCGCCTTGAACTTGTTGTCACGACGGCCATAGCGGTTGTATACGCGCAGGATCGCATCGAGATAGGTCAGCAGGTGCTGCCATGGCAAAAATTCATTGATGAAGCTGCCTACGATCGGCGTTCGGCCAAGGCCGCCACCGACCGACACGCGGAAGCCCAGCTCGCCGGCATCGTTGTTTATCGCTTCGAGACCAATGTCATGCACTTCGATTGCGGCACGGTCGCTCACGGCGCCGTTAACGGCGATCTTGAACTTGCGCGGCAGGAATGCGAATTCCGGGTGGAAGGTCGACCACTGACGAATGATTTCGCACCAGGGACGTGGGTCGATGAGCTCGTCCTTGGCAACGCCGGCGAACTGGTCGGTGGTGGTGTTACGAATGCAGTTGCCGCTGGTCTGGATGGCATGCATCTGGACAGTTGCGAGTTCGCCAAGAATATCGGGTACGTCTTCCAGTTCCGGCCAGTTGAGCTGAACGTTGGTCCGGGTGCTGATATGGGCATAACCCTTGTCGTACTTGCGAGTGATGTCGGCCAGCTTGCGGATCTGAGTAGACGACAACAGCCCATAGGGCACAGCAATACGCAGCATCGGCGCATAGCGCTGGATGTACAGACCGTTTTGCAGGCGAAGAGGCAACAGTTCTGCGTCAGTCAGTTCACCGGCGAGATAGCGGCGAATCTGGTCACGGAACTGACGCACGCGATCCTCGATGATGTGTTGGTCATACTGGTCGTATACGTACATAAATGTCCTGTTTTTTCAGGCTGTCTACAGCTTCTGCGCGCACGGCCGCGCACCCGTTGATGGGAGGCCGGCACGATACCAGCTAGCGTTTATGCGCAAAAGTGATGTTTGGGAATATGTTTAGAACGAAACGCTGCTTTTCAGGCATTTCAATCACTGGCCTTGAGCGCTCCGTATGCATGGTCTTAACTGCAATCAATGCGATCCTCAACGACAAGGTATACCGCTGTGTCAGAGCATTTTAATCGCCATGATAATGACAGCCGCGCAGATGCCGCCGCGATCTTCTTTCTGATCCTGCTCGCAGTAGCGACCGCAGTGTTCTGGGTAAGCCACCAGTAGACCAGGCGGCTCCTGGTAACCGATCAAACGCCGACCAGATAGAGCACCAGCTTGACGACGCCGAGTATCACCAGAACGAACGCTACGGTGAATCCGATGCCCAGAAGAATGAAGTGGCTGGGTTTACCGTGGCTGAAGTCCCGTTCTCGATTTTTCCCGCTTTGCACGCCCAAAGCGCCGGCCAGCATGCTTTGAAGCATCTGCCGCAGCGTGAGCGATTTGGGTTGCCGGTCTTCACTCATAACTGTCTCCGCAAGGCTCGCTGTTCTGAAGTCTAGTCAGCAATCCAGCTTCTGCAGCTATCGATCCGATAACCAACTGAGCCAATGCATCGTCAGGTCTGTCGTTGCTTGATCTTGCCCAGGCCGGCGCGTAAGGTTCGCGGCTTGGCCGCCTAGCGGTTGAATACATGAAGTGCGTGGTGCCCGGATCTTGGTCCGGGTTAAATGGGAAATCAGTGCAAGCTGATGCTGCCCCCGCAACGGTAGAGTCGATTCGACTGAGCCCGATACCAGCCCGTACTTCCCAGGAACAGTCGCGGTGGGCGACGTCCTCAGAGTATGCCGTCTGCCTGTCTGGTCAGCGGCAGTTCTGTTGCCCACTGCACCCGGATGGAGTGGGCATGTCTTTCGCGTTTCGCTGCGTGTTTCTGGCGCTTCTGCTGCTGGCTCCAACGGTGCCGGCCAGTGCCAATCAGGTCAATGCGATCATTTCGCAGTACAGCGCTGCCGAGTTCGCTTCAGCCGCGGCCATCTTCAAGCAACGATACCCCGACCGTGCCGTCAGCGCGCGCACCCCCGAACAGCTGGCTGAGCTGGACGATGCCGAGGTCGGCCAATGGCTTGCCAGCGGAACGCGTTTGCTCGTGGTTGGCGTATTCGGGCCAGAAGCGGAGCGGTTGCGCCCGCTGATCGACCAACACAGCGCTGGCGAGCGCTTCATCATGCACAGTGACCAGGCGCTAGTGGCGCTAAGCCGTAGCGATGGACTCATGCTCTTTGCCAACCGAGACCAGGCTGTGCGCTTCGGTGCTGAGAAACCCGGCGGCGACCTGGGTGACTGGGTGCACTCACTGGCGGCGGCCAATCCGATCCAGGCGCAATGGATAGAAGCGCGCAGCTATTGGCTGGCTGGTGGCAGCGACAATATTGCGCGTTTGCTGGCCTGGTTGACGGCTCGTGGCACTTCACGCGGCAACGCCGAGCCTGCAAAGGCGAGGCCGGCGTTGCGGTTCTATCAAGATGGGACGATAAAGGAGTCGTCGGAGCTGGCTTGGCGCGGTGAGCGATTGGTCGCGGTGATCGACCATGGGCGAGCTGACCGACGCGGAGATTCCGACCTCAACGATGCGCTGTGTCAGACGCTGCAACAACGCGATATCGCGTGCGTCAGTCTCTTTGGCAGCTGGGGCTACGGCACACTACAGGCGCTGCGCTGGCTCAACAGCGCAGAACATCCACCACTGGCAGCGGTCGTCGTGCTGCAAGATTTTGTGCTTGGTGGCGGCGAGGGTCGTGAAGACGCCACGGAGCTGCTGAGTCAACTCAATGTGCCCGTGCTGAAGGCGCTGCGTCTGGATGACCGAGATGAGAACGCGTGGCAGCTGTCCAGTGATGGGCTCGCTCGCGACAAGGTGCATTACCAGCTTGCAATGCCGGAATTGCAGGGCACCAGTCAGCCGATGGTGCTGGCGGCGTGGGAGTCGTCGCAGATCGACCCGAACTCAGGGATTCGCTTTGGCTTCAGCCAGCCGATGCCATCTCGTGTCGAGGCCATGGCGGCGCGCCTGGCCCGTTGGCATCAATTGCAAACCAAGCCCAATGCGGACAAGCGGCTGGCTCTCATCTACTACAACCATCCACCAGGGCGGCACAACATCGGGGCAGACAACCTGGATGTACCGCAATCGCTGTTCGCCATTCTTCAACGCTTGAAAGCCGAAGGCTACAACACCGGCACCTTGCCGGACTCGCCGGAGCACTTGCTGGAACAGCTGCAGGAGCAGGGCGTCAATCTGCCTGAACAGGGCGACGCGCTGGCTGCGATGGCGAAGAAAGCCGTTACCGTCAACACTCATAGCTACCGTCGTTGGTTCCGTTCGCTGCCTTCGGCAATGCAGGCCGAGATGGTGCAGGGCCCGTTGGGATACTGGAACGCACAAATGCGTCGTGCGCTGCACGCCTCACATCTCGACAGCGCCCGGTTGACGCTGAAAACAGGTTCCAGCGAGTTGCACCATGTGCTCGACGGTGTTGTGCATCCGGCCCGCGAGCGCGCGCTGGATCTACTGGCGCAACTCGAAACGTTCTATGAGCAGGCACTTAGTCAGCCGGGCCTGGCTGATTGGGAGCAGGCCGAAAACCTGATCCAGGCGCTGGCGGATACCGGTATCGAGGGGCTGCGTGGCTGGGGTGAGGCGCCGGGTCAGGTCATGGTGCATGACGGCCAGATGGTCCTGCCGGGGGTACGGTTTGGCAATATTTTCATCGGGCCGCAGCCACCCAGGGGCTGGGAGGTCGATGAGGAACTGCTGCACGCCAACCTGGTATTTCCTCCACCCCATCAGTACCTGGCCCTGTATCACTGGCTACATGACGAGTTCAGAGCCGATGCGCTGATCCACCTCGGTCGCCATTCCACCTACGAGTTCTTGCCACGACGTCGAGCAGGACTCAGCGCTGAGGACTATCCGACGCAGATCGTCGGCGACCTGCCGAGCATCTATCCCTACATTGTCGACGGCGTTGGCGAAGGAATTCAGGCCAAACGCCGCGGCCTTGCCGTCATGATCGATCACCTGACGCCGCCGCTGGTGGCTACCCCGCTGTATGACGATCTGCTCAAGCTGCGCCAGTTGATCGAGAGCTTCGAGACGGGTACTGGCAGCAGCGAAGGCCCGGCGCGGCGAGCCACCATTGCCGAAATCAAGCGACTGGTCACCCGTTCCGGTCTGGAGCCAGAACTGCGCGCGTCCATGGCCGAGCCGCTGGCCGCCCGCGGAATCGATTTCGAACAGGTGGACGATGACCTGCTGGTGCATGAGGTCGGGCATTACCTGACGAATATCCAGGAGCGCTTCATGCCGCTCGGTTTGCATGTGTTCGGCAAGCCCTGGGCGCCGGAAGCCGTGGATACTTTGTTTGCATCCATGAACACTGATCAGGCGCGTTACCGACAGGCACTGGTTGATTCGCCGGCTGCAGAAATGCAGGCGCTGATTGACGCCCTCAATGGCGGATTCGTCGCGCCAGGAAAGGGCAATGACCCGATCCGTACGCCGGAAGCGCTGCCGACTGGACGAAATTTTCACGCGCTCGACAGCAGCCTGATCCCGAGTCGCATTGGTTGGAACATCGGCCACGAGTTGGCCGAGCGCGCGCGCGAACGCCCGACGGAGCAGGGTGGACGCGAAGCAGTCATTTTATGGGCGTCCGACACCGTGCGGGACGAAGGCGCCATGATTGCCTTCGGTTTGGCGTTGCTCGGAGTAGAACCTGTCTGGAACAGCCGGGGCATCGTCGAAGGCATCAAGAGGATGCCGGCAGCGGCCGGACGCGAGCGGCGCGACCTGATGTTTACCACTTCCGGTCTGTTCCGCGACCTCTATGCCGATCAGCTTGCGCTGCTTGAACGCGGTGTACTGCTTGCGCTGGACGGCGCCAGCGAAACTATCCGGCGCGACTATCCCGCTTTGCGCACCGCACTGGATGCGGCTCTGCAGCCCCTCGGGCCACTCGCCAACGCCGGCAACGAAAGCCTGCAGCTAAACCTGGTGGCGGCCAATTGGGTCAGGGATGCCGCTCGGCGGCTCGACGCGGGTGCGGACGCCGAACAGGCAGGCAGCCTTGCTGCGCTGCGGCTGTTCGGTGTTGCACCAGGCGCTTATGGCGCCGGTGTCAATACGCTTGTCGAGCGCTCCGGCAGCTGGCAGGAACGCGGTCAGCTTGCGCGTAGTTACGTCAATCGCATGGGCCATGCTTATGGTTTGAAGCATCAGGGCGAGCCCGTTCAGGCAGTGTTCGAGGAAAGCCTTAAACACGTCACCCGCACCTACCTCGGGCGGTCCAGCAACCTGTATGGACTGATGGACAACAATGATGCGTTTGATTACCTCGGCGGGCTGAGCATGGCCGTCGAGCACCTGAGTGGAAAAGCGCCAGAGAATTTCGTCAGCTGGCACAACGATCCGCGCAAGGTGCGCCTCGAGCCGTTGCAGGAGGCACTGCTGGCCGAAATGCGCGGAAGATTCCTGAATCCCGCCTGGATCAAAGCGTTGATGCAACATGACTACGCTGGCGCACGGACCATGGGCAGTGAGTTTCTGGAATATCTGTGGGGCTGGCAGGTCACCAATCCCGACATCATCACCGACAGTGCCTGGGGGGAAGTCAAGTCGGTTTATCTCGATGACAAGCACGCGCTGGGTATCGATGAATTTCTCGAGCAGGGCGCCAACGTACACGTCAAAAGCAACATGCTCGCGATTATGCTGGTAGCGATTCAGAAGGGCTTCTGGAAGGCCGACGAGGCGACCCAGCAAGCGCTGGCCAAACAGTTCGCCGTCTTGGTCGCTGAGCATGGTTTGCCAGGAAGCGGACATACCCGGCCGGACCATCCGATGTTCGAATGGCTGATGCCCAAGCTCCCGGAAACACTGCGTGAACCTTTGCAGGCGCGGCTGGATTCTGCGCTGCGCAAAGCGCCGCAACCAAATACGCCAAGCAGCATTCGTGAGATACAGCCGGAGGCCGAGACGCCGCAGGCGGAGCCAGGTCAGGCTGAAACACAAGGTGATCGAAGCGCCAGCCAATATCTCTGGCTGGCAGGGTTGATCGCTCTGCTGTTGTTGGGGCTGGGGATTTGGCGTGGACGTGGGCCACGGTCGAGAGGAGCTGCATAACGTGTTCGACAATCAATTGTTCAGCTGGCTGCACCTGCTGGTGGGCTGGCTTTTGCAACCGGTTACCTGGGGGCTGTTCGGGCTGTTGGCGCTGGCTATTTGCGATGCCGGAGTCGCCATGGGCGAACGATTTGGCGGGCTGCGCCGTTGGGGTCAGCTGCCGGCAGCAGAGATCGAGCGGCGCGCGCGCCGAAGGCTTGATCGAGCCGATCTGGTGGCGCGGGTAGGTCCCATGCTGGGACTGATGGGAACGCTGATCCCGCTAGGCCCTGGCTTGGCAGCCCTGGGCGATGGCAATGTCCAGATTCTCAGCGTGGCTATGCGTGTAGCCTTCGACACGACGGTGCTGGGTTTGCTGATCGGCGTGCTGGGCTTCGCACTGGGACGCTTACGCAGGCGCTGGTACGACGAGCTGCTGGACGAGTTGGAAGCCCAAACAGTCAAGGAGCGCGAAGATGAGTCGGCGGTGGCGCTCTAGTCGGTTCGCGGCTGGCGACGACGATCCGCTGGGCCCGCTAGCCAACATGGTCGATGTCGTGCTGGTGTTTGCCTGCGGACTGATTGCGGCGCTTGTCGCCCAGACGGATTTGCTCCAACAACTGAATGCATCGAAGCAGCCGGTTGCCGTCGAGCGCGGACGGGAGCTGCCCAAACTGCCGGACAGCCTTGAGGGTGACGGCGGAAAAGGGCTGCAAAGCGTCGGCCAGGTATTCCGTGATCCGGCTACCGGCAAGCTGATCCTGATCGGCGATTGAGGCGTGCTGTAGCCGCATCATTCTGGGGCCACGTGCCGCCCTCAGCCCTTGAACCAGTCCCACAGTCCCAGCGAGTAATTTGGCAGCAGGTTGATACCGAGTGCCGACTTCACCAAGTACAGAGCGACCAGGCCTACCAGCGCTGAAAAGAACAGAAACGTGGTGATCGCGCCGGCCTTGGCCGCCAGTGACAGACTCCGCTGAGCACGGCTCAGGCTGCGCTTGTTTCGCCCGCCAACCAGTACGAAATAATACTGGTTGCTCCACAGATTGAAGGTTCCGCGCCAATCGAACTTGTGCCTGGCCCACGAGCGGGTCGCAAAAGCATTGCGTAACGCGTCCAGTTGCTGCGGGGTAAAGCTTTCTCGCAGTTCGGCAGGGAGCCGTTCCTTGAGTCCGACCACGAAGGGGTCATGATCCAGCGTGACGTTATCGAAGGAGCTGGCGTAGCGTTCAGAGGCGTTATCGGGTTTTGATTCTGGAGCGAGCATAGCGTCAGGTTGCCGTCGAAAAGCGAGAGGAGCGATGACTCATGCAACTACCCGGCCGAAACGCTCCGTAGCGACATCATATGCTCCAATTGCTCGACCAACTGGTTGAAGTCGGGGCGTTGGCTGGGGTCTTCCTGCATGCATTGACGCTGCAGGGTGGCAAGGTGAGAAAGCCGCTCTGGCACGCCGCTTTCATTGCAGCGCTCCAGCAATTCCTCGAGCAAACAGCCGAACGCACGGGTTTCGAGGCGCTGCAGCGCCTGGCCCTCAGGGGTGTCTGGATCGAAGAACGAGGCTGCACCGAAATCGCTGAGCAGCGTTTGGCCACGCGAATCGACCAGCAAATTGTGCGCGTAGAGGTCGCCGTGCAGGATGCCTAGCGCGTGCAGATGACTGGCCGCCGAAGCGGCACCTGTCGCGATCCGCAGCAGTTGGTCTGCAGAAAACCGTCGCGCCGGTGCGTAGCAGTCCCGGGTGCAGCTTGCCAATGACGGTGGACCGGCGAGCACCTGATATGACGGGTCGATGAGTGCCATCAACAAACCCGGTAGCGCATCGGCGCGCTCGGCCAGTGGCCCGGCAATGTCTATCAGGTTGGGGTGTTTGCCTGCGGCGATGCAGGCTGCCATTTCGCTGTGGGGTAGCCCGTCGCTTGTGAGGCTGCCTTTGAACAGCTTGGCCGCCATGGCTTGCGCAGGTTGGCCAAGCGCCTGCCAATCAGCACGATGAACGACGCCGGACGCGCCCTGGCCAAGCACTTCTCTGAGGATGACCTGCTCGCGGTCGACCGGTGGCAGCGGGTGCTGTGCCAAGGTCTGCGCCTCCAGCGCATCGCTGAACGGGTTTCCGGCGAACGCCAGCCAGCTCAGGCGCGGCATGGACAACAGCCACTGCGGCAATGCTGGCAAGCGATTGGCTGCGACGCGCAATAATTCCAGCTGGCGGCAGCTGGCAAGCGTTTCGGGTAAGGCAGCCAGCCGATTGCCCGCGAGCATCAGCTTTTGCAGACGGCTGCAGTGGCCAATCTCGTCAGGCACCTTTTCGAGCTGGTTGTCGGTGAGAATCAACCAGCGCAGCTTGGAAGGCAGCGCTTCGGCGGGCACGTGGCGAATCCGACAGGCCTTGAACCCGACCATCTCCAGATTGGGACAGCGGCCGATCGAGGCGGGCAGCTCGGTGAATGGGTTGTCCGAGCAGAACAGGACGCGCAGCTTGTGCAAACGCGACAGGTCATCAGGCAGGCTGCTGAGCTGGTTCCCGGAAAGGTTGAGCACTTCCAGACTGTCGGCCAGGTCAAAAATCGCTCGGGGGAACGTCTCAAGCTGTTCGGACAGGTCCAGACGGGATGTCCCGGCGAGTTCGCCGCGTTCAAGTTGTGCCAGCGTATGCATGGGAGCTCTCGCATCCGGACGGAACCGGGAATGGGGTCAATGCGCTAGGACAATGCCCTGTGTTGCCGGTTCAATTGCGTCTGGCACGGGCGTTTCGGCCGGTCGGGTGCGTGTGCGCACAAGGCGTTCTGCACGCGCGCGCAGTTGGCCGCAGCCGCCATCGATGTCCTGTCCTGCCGAGTTGCGCACCTTTGTCAGTACGCCGTTCTCATGCAGGTAGCGCATGATCTGGTGAATGCGATCCGCCTCAGGTCGCTGAAACTCGTCGTCATCGAGGCTGTTGTAGGGAATGACGTTCATGATCGCGAACTTGCCGCGAAGCAGCCGAATGATCCCGTCCATCTCCTGCTGGCTGTCGTTGATACCTTTGAGCAGCGTCCACTGATACTGGATTGGGTAGTCGACCAGCCGGGCGTAGGCTTCGCCGAGCTCGACAAGCTCGGCGGGGTCGAAATAGGGCGCTCTCGGTAGCAGCTCTCGGCGCAGGCTCGCATCGGTACTGTGCAGCGATAAGGCCAGCGCCGGCTTCACCTTCTGCTGAGGCAGCCGCTCGAACACTCGCGGATCGCCGACGGTGGAAAAAACGAGGTTCTTGTGGCCGATGCCGCCTTCGGTGCCGAGCAGCTCGATGGCCTCAAGTACGTTGTCCAGATTATGTGCAGGCTCGCCCATGCCCATGAACACGACTTTTTTGACCGGACGGAAGCGGCGCGCGAGGGCGACCTGCGCAACAATCTCGGCGCTGCCCAGTTGGCGGAGCAGGCCGCTCTTGCCCGTCATGCAGAACACGCAGCCCACCGCGCAACCGACTTGGCTCGAGACGCACAGGCCGTCGCGGGGCAATAGCACGCTTTCAACCATCTGACCGTCCGCCAGCATTACCAGCAGCCGCGCGGAACCATCGGTGGCTGGATGCTCGGAGCGCAGACGGGCGAGGCCATCAATTGTCTCGTTCACGCACGGCAAGCCGTTACGTACGGAGAGGGGAAGGAAGTCTTCGGTTTTCTGATGACGCGTGCCGGTATCCAGCGGCCGGCCATTCAGCCAGGCGCGGGTGACCCGACCGATGTGAACGGGCTTGGCGCCAATGGAGGCGAGCTGTTGGTGAATATCTTGGATGCGCATAGGGCGCGCATTCTAGCCAAACGGCGTCAACCGGTCTGTAGCCCGTTGCGCGACATTGAGGATGGTCTATGGCGCTCCGCCAGGCGGTCAGTCCCGGAACCGAGGGCTCCCCAGCGCCATGACGATCAACAGCGCTGCAAGCAGGGCGAACGCCAGCGTCAGCGATGCGTAGTGAGCAATCACGCCAATCAGCGCCGGGCCTGCGAGAACCCCTGCAAAACCGATGGTGGTCGCTGCTGTGATGGCTTGATGGACGGGCATGGTGTGCTGACGGCTCAGCGAGGAGATCAAAACAGGAGAGACGTTGGCGCAGCCAAGCCCGCAGAGCCCATAACCGAGCAGGGCCCACCCCCAATGGTCGGTGAGAACGGTCAGGGCAATGCCGAAGGCAGCCAGCAGCCCACCCAAACCAATCACCCTGGCGGTGCCCAGGCTGTTCACCACCGGCGCCCCGGCGAAGCGTCCTATTGTCACCATGAGCGCGAAACTGGCGTAGCCCAGGCCGCCTTTGGCGGTTTCCAGCGCCTTTTGCTCGGTCAGATAGAGAGCACTCCAGTCCAGCACTGCGCCTTCTGCCAGATACACGACGAAGGTCATGGCGCCCACCAGCAGCACCGCACCTGTCGGTCGGATGAAGGCGACGCCGCCAGCTGGTGCCTTGTCCCGCAAATAGCCGGGCATCACTGTGATGTTGGCCAGCGCGATGACCGCGATCATCAGCAGGGTGCCGGTAGCTGGGGCGAGGCCCAGTGTCAGTGCGCCGGTAAGCGACAGCGCGCCGCTGATCGAGCCCAGACTGAACATGCCGTGGAAGTTCGACATGTGACGCCTGCCAGTGTCGCGCTCGATCACCACCCCCTGAATGTTCAACACGACATCGATCACGCCAAGGCTACCGCCGAAACAGAATAGCGCCACAGCCAACACTGCAATCGATTGGGTGAAAGCAATGCCAATCAGGGCAAGCAGCAGCAAGACGACGCTGCTGAGCACAACGGGACGGATTCCGCGTCGTGTCACCAGCAGCCCGGACAGAGGCATCCAGGTCAGCGAGCCGATACCGATGCACAGCAGCAGGGTGCCGAACAGCGCGTCGCTCATTTCGATGCGCTCGCGCACGTACGGCACCAGCGGTGCCCAGATGGACAGACCGAACCCGGCCATGAAAAAGCCGACACGTGTCGCACGGCGCGCGATGGGGGAGGCGGCATCGAGGGGCTTGGAGGCCGCAGGCATGCTCAGGGTTCCTTGCTCTAAACGGGGGCGACGCTCACTCATACATTGGCTGGAGATCGCGGCGCGCATTCTGTCAAAGAAATGCAGCGAGAGCAGAGAGATAGGTGCCAGCGAAGCCGGATCTCGTCGGATGCAGTCGGCTCAAACCATCCAGCCAGCAAGACACTCATGGTAATCTTCGCGTTTGCCAACATGCGGCCCCGGAGCGGTACATGAAGTTCATTCACCAGCGCGAACACCTCAACGAAGACGACTTCGTGATCATCGAATGCTCGCAACCTTGCAACATCCGCCTGATGAACGACAAGAATTTCCGCAGCTTCAAGAATGGCGGCCGTCATGCATATCACGGCGGCGCTTTCGACAAGTTTCCAGCGAAGATCAAGGTGCCCAACACCGGCTTCTGGAACATCACCATCGACACGGTGACGCGCAAGGCCATCAGTGTCACCCGCAAGCCGACGCTCACCCACTCGATCAAGATCGTCCGCAATTCGCCGTCCGAGCTGAAGTAACCCTTTCTATCCGGTGCGCAGCCTCTGCTGCCGCGAGGTTTCTGGTTGTTCAAATGTCACTTGTCGATTAACGCACCCCCTGCGACGTAATCGCTTGCCTTTGGTGCTTCGTTTAATTAGCTTCACGTGAAGATTCTTTTCGTGGAGACAATTATGCGCAAACCCAAAGGCGGTGATCACGTCGATGGCGTGCTCGCTCAGTGGCAAAGCGTGCGCCCTGAAGGTGACGCATCGCCGATGGCGATCTTTACGCGTGTGTATCGGCTGTCCAAATACCTCAACCGACGCATCGCCGACGTTTTTCGCAAGCACGGTCTGCATGACGGCGAATTTGATCTGCTCGCGACGCTCTATCGCAGCGGCCAACCGCAAGGGCTTACGCCGAACGCCTTGCGGCACGCCGCCGTGCTCAGTTCGGGTGCCATGACCAATCGGCTCGACCGCCTCGAGGCCGCCGGGCTGATCCACCGCGTGCCCAATCCGGACGATCGGCGCAGCCTGTTGATACGCCTCACTGATGAAGGGCAGACCGTATTGCTCGCCTGTCTCGATGAATATCTGGCGACGCTGGACGGTCTACAGGCGCCGCTGGATCAGGAGCAGAGACAGGCCTTGGCGAGCGGCCTTCGCATCCTATTGCGGTCCTTGGAGGAGCAGGGCGATGACTGAGGCAAAACGTGGCACTACAGGTGCGCACCTCGGCATGCTGCTCTGGGCGTTGTTCGTTGGCCTGTCTTTCCCCGCAGTGGGGCTGATGAGCGAAGGCCTGCCGCCGTTGCTACTGACCGCTATCCGTTTCAGCATTGCCGCCTTGGCATTGCTACCCCTGTTATTGCGCCAGAATGAACGCTGGCCAAGCCTGCCGGGGCTGCTTCTGTATGCGTTGATGGGCCTGAGCCTGGCTGGTTTCTTCGGCACCATGTTCTGGGCCGCACACCGTATCAGCGCTCTGTCGATGGCTACGCTGTTCGTCAGTGTGCCGCTGCTGGCCTATTGCATCGGTCGCGGCTTGGGTGTCGAACAACCTGCAGGCCGGCTGCTGGCGATTCTGGCGCTGGGTGCGGTGGGCGCGCTGGGGCTGGCTGTGGCCGAAAGCAACGGAGACATAGCCCAGTTGAAGTTCGGCTTTGGTGAGCTGGCATTCTTTTTCGGCTGCATTGCCTCGGCGATGTACCCGGTGCTGAGCAAGTGGGGGCTGCAGCGCGGAGTACTGGCACCTCAGGCTGGCTTGCGCACGTTCTGGAGCCTACTGATGGGGGCCATGCTGATTGGCGCGCTCGGGCTCGTCTGGGAGCAGCCGACGGCTCTAACCCGGATGGACTGGCGTGATGTCGCGCTGGTGGTCTATCTGGGTGTATTTTCCAGCGGTATGACTTTCTTCCTGCAGCAGCGGGCCACGGCGGCGCTGACCCCGGGGGCGGTGACCGCGTATAGCTACCTGGTTCCGTTCGTATCGATGCTGCTGCTGTTCATCGCCCAACCACAACGAATCGGCTGGCACTGGCTACCGGGCAGTTTGTTGGTGATCATCGCTATCGGATTACTGCTCCGGCGCGGTAAGGCTGCTGCGGCGTAGCGGCGGCGCGTCAAAGACAGCCGTCTAACTGAACGGCTCGCTGCCGCCGCCGCGAGCGTTGAGGTCAAGTGCCCTTCAGTCATCGTCAGCGCTTGCACTCACCGCACCCAGGCAGCGAAGGCGGGTTTGCGGTGCACTGCCGAGGCTCCAGCACTGCTCATCTTCGCTGTACAGTGCTTCCATTACGCTGTTGTAGCTAAACGACCACTGCCGCCGCTCACGGCCGTCGATCGACTCGATGCGCACAACGGTTTCCTCACTGGCGAAAGGCTCGCCTGCGTTGGCGGCGGCATCGGCGCGGTCGAGCAAGTCATCGTTAAGGGTGAACTGCCAGGCGTGCAGACCGTCGACTTCAAGCATGTCAGCGGATTCCAGTTCATCGAGCAGGTAGCGGGGTTCGGTAGACATTGCACGCTTCGCGAATGGGTTGATTGAGGTAGGTTGCGTGGCCGCCCAGAGATATGGGACGGCCAGAGTTGGCTCAGTTGTCGTAACCCAGGTTCGGCATCAGCCAGCGCTCCGTGACAGTGATGTCTTGGCCCTTGCGAGAGCTGTAGCGCTCGGCCTGGTCCTTGTCGATCTTGCCTACTGCGAAGTACTGCGCCTGAGGATGGGCGAAATACCAACCACTGACTGCAGCTGTCGGGAACATTGCGTAATGCTCGGTCAGGGTGACCTGACTGACGCCGTCGGCATCAAGCAGCTGGAACAGCGTGCCTTTTTCAGTGTGGTCGGGACAGGCTGGGTAGCCCGGGGCAGGGCGGATGCCTTTGTATTGCTCCTTGATCAGCTCTTCGTTGCTCAGCTGTTCTTCAGGATCGTAGCCCCACCATTGCTTACGGACCTGCTGGTGCAACCACTCGGCACAGGCCTCGGCGAGGCGATCGGCAAGCGCCTTGACCATGATTGAGTTGTAGTCATCGCCGGCGTCTTGATAGGCCTTCGCCACTTCTTCAGCGCCAATACCGGCCGTGGTAATGAAGCCACCCACGTAGTCGGTCACTCCGCTGCTTTTCGGTGCGACGAAGTCGGCCAGCGAAAAGTTCGGCTTGCCGTCTGTCTTCACCGTTTGCTGGCGCAGGTGGTGAAGTGTGGCGAGGGCTTCGCCGTCGTCGCCATAGACCTGGATGTCGTCTTCGTCGACTTGGTTGGCCGGCCAGAAGCCGAACACGGCGCGCGCCTTGATCAGCTTTTCATCGACCAGCTTGGTGAGCATCGCCTGGGCATCGTTGAACAGTGAGGTGGCGGCTTCGCCAACGACTTCGTCCTCGAGGATGCGTGGATACTTACCGGCGAGATCCCATGAAATGAAGAACGGTGTCCAGTCGATGTAATCGATCAGGGTACGCAGGTCGATATCTTCCAGGACCTTACGGCCGGTGAATGTCGGTTTGACCGGCGAGTACGCTGCCCAGTCGAACTGGGGTTTGACCGCAACCGCTTCAGGGTACGTCAGGCGCTCGGTGCGGGCGCTGCGATTAGCGGTGCGCTCGCGAATCATCGCGTATTCTCCACGGGTTTTCTCGACGAAGGCCGGCTTCAGCTCCTTCGAGAGCAAGGTGGTCGCCACCCCTACGGCGCGCGAGGCGTCGGTGACATAGACCACTGCATCGTTCTTGTAATGCGGGTCGATCTTCACCGCTGTATGTGCTTTGGATGTGGTCGCTCCGCCGATCATCAGCGGCAGGTGAAAATCCTGGCGCTGCATTTCACGCGCGACGTGGACCATCTCGTCGAGCGACGGTGTGATCAGGCCGGACAGGCCAATGATGTCGCATTTTTCGGCTATTGCTGTCTGCAGGATCTTTTCAGCCGGGACCATGACGCCCATGTCCACCACGTCGTAGCCGTTACAGCCAAGCACCACGCCGACGATGTTCTTGCCGATGTCATGAACGTCGCCTTTGACGGTTGCCATGAGGATCTTGCCCTTGGCTTCCGGCTTGTCGCCTTTCTCGGCCTCAATGAAAGGAATCAGGTGTGCTACGGCTTGCTTCATCACACGCGCGGACTTGACCACCTGCGGCAAAAACATCTTGCCCGAACCGAACAGGTCGCCGACCACGTTCATGCCGGACATCAGCGGCCCTTCGATGACCTCGATAGGACGCGCGCACTGCTGGCGGAACTCCTCGGTGTCCTGAACGATGTGGGTGGTGATGCCCTTGACCAGCGCATGTTCGAGCCGCTTCTGGACCGTATAACTACGCCATTCCTCGGTTTCCGCTTCTCTGACGCTGCCGTCGCCCTTGAACTCGTCGGCAATGGCCAGCAGCGCTTCGGTGCCGTTCGGCGTGCGGTTGAGCACCACGTCCTCGACTGCATCGCGCAGTTTTTTCGGGATCTCGTCGTAGATCTCCAGCTGACCGGCGTTGACGATGCCCATCGTCAGGCCGTTCTGGATCGCGTAGTAGAGGAACACCGAGTGAATCGCTTCGCGCACCGGATTATTGCCGCGGAACGAGAACGAGACGTTCGATACGCCGCCCGAGGTCAGGGCGTAGGGAAGGTTGTCGCGGATATAGGCGCAGGCTTCGATGAAGTCCACGGCATAGTTGTTGTGTTCTTCGATGCCGGTAGCGACGGCAAAGATGTTCGGGTCGAAAATGATGTCTTCCGGTGGGAAGCCCACTTCATCCACCAGAATGTCGTAGGACCGCTGGCAGATCTCGCGCTTGCGTGCAGCGGTATCGGCCTGACCGGCTTCGTCGAAGGCCATGACCACCACGGCGGCGCCGTAGCGCTTGCATAGCCGCGCATGGTGTTTGAAGGCGTCGACGCCTTCCTTCATGGAGATGGAGTTGACGATGCCTTTGCCCTGGATGCACTTGAGGCCCGCTTCGATCACTTCCCACTTGGAGGAGTCGATCATGATCGGCACGCGTGAAATGTCTGGCTCGCCGGCGATCAGATTGAGGAAGGTCACCATGGCCTTCTCTGAATCCAGCATGCCCTCGTCCATGTTGATGTCGATCACCTGTGCGCCGGCCTCGACCTGCTGCAGGGCAACTTCCAGCGCCTCGGTGTAATTCTCTTCACGGATCAGCCGGGCAAACTTGGCCGAGCCGGTAATGTTGGTGCGTTCGCCTACGTTGACGAACAGCGAACTACGATCGATGGTGAAGGGCTCGAGACCGGACAGCCGGCAGGCCTTGGGAATATCGGGTATGACGCGCGGCGGGTACTTCGCAACGGCATTAGCAATCGCCTCGATATGCGCAGGCGTCGTACCGCAGCAGCCACCGACAATATTGAGAAAGCCGCTGGAGGCGAATTCCTCGACCACCCGGGCCATTTCTGCCGGGCTTTCATCGTATTCACCAAAGGCGTTCGGCAGGCCCGCGTTGGGGTGCGCCGAAACATGGGTTTCGGCCTTGTTAGACAGTTCTTCCAGATAGGGGCGCAGCTCTTTCGCACCCAGGGCGCAGTTGAGGCCGACCGAAATGGGCTTGGCGTGGCGAACCGAGTTCCAGAAGGCTTCGGTGGTCTGGCCGGACAGGGTACGGCCCGAAGCGTCGGTGATGGTCCCGGAGATCATTATCGGCAGCTCGAAGCCGATGTCCTCGAAGACCTGTTGCACGGCGAAGATCGCCGCTTTGGCATTGAGCGTGTCGAAGATGGTCTCGATCAGGATCAGGTCGGACCCGCCTTCGATCAGGCCGCGCGTAGCCTCGGTGTAGTTCTCGACCAGCTCGTCGAAAGTCACGTTGCGGTAGCCGGGATTGTTCACATCCGGTGACAGCGAGCAGGTACGGCTGGTTGGGCCGAGCACGCCGGCAACGAAGCGCGGACGATCGGGCGTTTCAGCCGTCTTGGCGTCGGCGGCTTGTCGGGCGAGGCGGGCGCCTTCGACGTTCAGCTCGTAGACCAGCTCTTCCATGCCGTAATCCGCCTGGGATACGCGCGTGGCATTAAAGGTGTTGGTTTCGACGATGTCGGCGCCCGCGTCGAAGTAAGCCTTTTCAATCGCGCTGATGGCGTCCGGCCGGGTGAGGATCAACAGGTCGTTGTTGCCTTTCAGATCCTGCGGCCAGTCGGCGAAGCGCTCGCCGCGGTAGTCGGACTCTTCCAGTTTGTAACTCTGGATCATCGTGCCCATGCCGCCGTCGAGAATCAGGATGCGCTCCTTGAGGGCCTGCTGGAGTGCCTGGAGACGGGCATTACGGTCGAGCATGAGAACTACCTGAAACTGGTTGCGAGGACCGCGAATAATAGCAAAGCTGCACCCTTTTTGATCACTAGCTGATTTACATGAGCAGCGCTCATGTTGATAAGGTGCTCGTAAGCGACAGGCCTATGCGTAGGCAGGTAAGTCCTACTAAAACACTAGGACTTTATCCGGGGCGGTGGTTGGCGTACACTGCCGGGCATGTATGAGAGGAGTTCCCATGAGCGCCATTACCATTACCGAAGCTGCACACGATTACCTGGCCGACCTGCTTGAAAAGCAGAACACTACCGGGATCGGTATCCGGGTCTTTATCACTCAGCCAGGCACGCCTTACGCTGAAACCTGCATCGCCTATTGCAAACCGGGCGAGGAAAAGCCGGACGACATCGCGGTCTCTCTTAAGAGCTTTACCGCCTGGATCGACGGCACCAGCGAACCCTTCCTGGAAGACGCCCTGGTTGATTACGCCACTGACCGCATGGGCGGACAGCTGACTATCAAGGCACCCAACGCCAAGCTGCCGATGGTCAATGAAGACAGCCCGCTCAATGATCGCATCAATTATTACCTGCAGACCGAAATCAATCCCGGACTTGCCAGCCATGGCGGGCAGGTGACTTTGATCGATGTGGTGGACGAAGGCGTGGCAGTGCTGCAGTTCGGAGGTGGGTGCCAAGGTTGCGGTCAGGCTGATGTAACGCTCAAGGAAGGTATTGAAAAAACCTTGCTGGAAAGGATCCCGGAACTGAAGGGCGTGCGTGATGTGACCGACCACACCAACCGCGACAATGCCTATTATTGAGTAGTAACGGCCTAAACGGTGGCTGTTTCGGTCAGCTTGATGGCTGATTGCTACTATCTTTTCGCGTCGTCCCCACAGCGCCCGCTAGCTGAGATAAGCTGTCCAGGATCCAGAGGCCTGGCCAAGTGAGCGAGCGCTGCATGTCTGCCGTTTCCCTTTTGATTTGCGATGATTCCAGCCTGGCGCGCAAGCAATTGCTGCGCGCACTGCCGGCTGAGTGGCCGCTGGATATTTCTCAGGCTGCCAGTGGTCGCGAGGCGCTTGAAAGAATTCGTGAAGGGGACATTGATGTCTTGCTGCTCGATCTGACCATGCCAGACATGGACGGCTATGGGTTGCTGGCAGCCCTTCGCCACGAGCAGCTGGAATGCAAGGTCATCGTGATCTCGGCGGACGTCCAGGAAGAGGCCGTCCGCCGGGTGCTGGAATTGGGGGCGCTGGCATTCATTCGCAAGCCTGCCGATCCCGTACATTTGCAGCAGACCCTGGCGGGGCTTGGGGTTGTCGGCAGCGAATTTTCGGCGCTCGGAGAGCGAAACGCCGGTCCGGTTGCGTTCCGCGATGCCTTCCGTGAGGTGGTTAACGTAGCGATGGGGCGAGCGGCGGCATTGCTCGCCAAGGTGCTAGGGGTGTTCGTGCAGCTGCCCATCCCCAATGTGAACATCCTCGAAGTCGGCGAATTGCACATGGCGCTGGCTGATGCCGCTCAAGGCGACAAGCTGTCGGCGGTGTGCCAGGGTTATATCGGCGGCGGCATCGCCGGCGAGGCACTGCTGATATTCCACGATTCCGAGATTGCCGACATGGCGCGTCTGATGCGCGCCGATGATTACCTCGAACTGGAGATGCTGCTCGATCTTTCCAGTCTTCTGATCAGCGCATGTCTGAGCGGTATAGCAGACCAGATCGATGTGGTTTTTTCTCAAGGGCACCCGCAGGTGCTGGGCCAGCATGCTTCAATCGACGAACTGATACGTCTCAACCGTAAACGCTGGAAAAACACCTTGGCGGTTGAAATCAGCTACAGCCTAGAAGGTCATGACATCCATTTCGACCTGCTCTTGCTGTTCACCGAAGACTCGGTTGAGCTGCTGTCACGCAAACTCGTCCCGTTGATGAGCTGAACATGTCCGAGCCGAACGATCTAAGCGAACTCCACTGGTTACTGGCCATCGTCCAGAGTATCGACGTGGGTGTCGTGGTGCTTGACCGCGAGTATCGCATCGATGTCTGGAATACGTTCATGGAGAACCGCTCCGGACGGTTGCCTGAAGAGGCGCGCAAGAAAACTTTCTTTGAGCTGTTTCCTGAAGTCGACGAGCACTGGTTTCGCCGTAAGGTGGAGAACGTCGCTACGCTCGGGACGCCGTCGTTCACCATCTGGGAGCAGCGGCCGTATCTGTTGCGATTCAAAAACTACCAGCCGATTACCGGACTGGAAGATTTCATGTACCAGAACACCACTTTGATGCCATTGAAGGCGCTCAACGGCAGAATCGAACAGATCTGCCTGATCATCTATGACGTAACCGATGTGGCTACCAACCGTCGCCAGTTGCAAGCGGCGAATCAGGAACTGCAGCGCCTATCCAGCACCGACCGCCTGACAGGTTTGTTTAATCGAGGCCATTGGGAGGAGATGCTGCGTCAGGACTATGCGCGACATCTTCGCTATGAGCGCATCGCTGCGCTGGTCATGTTCGATATCGACCACTTCAAGAAGATCAACGACAGTTACGGCCATCAGGCCGGCGATGCCGTGATCCAGCAAACTGCCGAGCTTGTTCGGCAGTGCATGCGCGACGCGGATATTGCCGGACGCTACGGCGGTGAGGAGTTCGTGGTACTGCTGCCGGACACCGACAGCGAGGGCGCAGTGACCTTTGCTGAACGGTTACGGCAAACCATTGAGGCCCATGAGGTCGTCTACGACGGGCATAGCATTCGCTTCACCGTCAGTTTGGGAATTGCGGACCTTAGCCAGCCAACCAGTGGTTACGCGCAACTGATTGAGCGCGCAGACAACGCCCTGTATTCATCAAAAGCCGCAGGGCGCAATCAGGTGACGCTGTACCGCTAGGCCTTCGTGCGGGCGCTTAGAAATTTCAGCAAAGTGACTTCTTCACTGCTCATCCACTTGCGCTTTCTCGCCTTGCTCAGTTGCGCCAGTTCGCCAGCGACGAAGGCGTCAAGCACGTCAGGGTGGATGTAGCACTGGCGACACACGGCGGGCGTATTACCGAGTTGGCGAGAAATCTGGGAAACCACATCGACCAGATTGCGGCGCGCCACGGTGTCCGGTTGCCATTCACGCTTGCGCAGGTATTCCAGCGCCAAGGCACTCCCTGCCCAGGTACGATAGTCCTTGGCGGTAAAGTCGCCCCCGGTCATCTCCTGTATGAATGCGTTAACGTCACTGGAGCTGACTGGCCGACGCACACCATGCTCGTCCAGGTACTGAAACAAATGCTGACCTGGCAACTCCATGCAGCGCCGGATGATGCGCGCCAGGCGTTGGTTCTTTAGTGTCACGCGATGCTCTACACCGCTTTTGCCTCGGAACTGAAAACGGATCGCAGCGCCCCGTACATCGACATGACGGGTTCGCAGTGTGGTCAGTCCATAAGAGCGGTTTTCTTTTGCGTATCGCGAGTTGCCAACACGGATCAGGGTCGATTCGAGCAACTGCACCAGCAGCGCCATTACCTTTTCCCTTGGCATGCCATGCAAAGACAACTGCTGCTGCAGGCGCTCTCGCATACGCGGCAGGGCAGAACCGAATAACAGGACACGTTCATACTTGCTGCTGTCGCGGATCTCACGCCAGCGAGGGTGATAACGATATTGCTTGCGACCGCGAGCATCGCGTCCAGTCGCCTGCATATGGCCTTGAGGATCCGGGCATATCCAGACGTCGGAATAAGCGGGCGGGATGGCCAGCTTATTGATGCGGGCTATTTCCTGCACATCAAGGATGCGCTCGCCCGACGGCAGGAAATAAGCAAATTTACCTCTGAGCTTTCGGCGGCTGATGCCTGGCCCGTGATCGTCCACGTAGTGCAGATCGGTAGGTAGCTCAGGGCAGAGGGCCGTGCCGGTATCCGGTATTTCATCCGCCGGCTGCGGGCGAACGCCCTCCGCCAATTGCGGAGCCTTCCCGCTGCCCTGATCGATCAGCATGCATGCTCCTGAAAGGGCCTCTGCCCGGCGTTCTAAGCCCAGCTGCGTCAATGATTGTGCGTTGAATGCAGCCAGGCTGTCCTGGTGGTTGGTGGCGACTTGCTGGGCGAGGCCGGTGTCAGTCTTCGCTTTCCTGGCTGTTACGCATCAACAGCCGTATCGCGGCTACAAGTTCGTCGATTGCCTCGCGATAGATCGCCGGATCCGCCTTTGTTTCGGCGCTGTCCGCCAGCCGTCGTGCACTTTCCAGATGGTCATTTATCGAGGAATAGTCTCCGATCATATAAGCGCTCCTGGGTTCGAACGAGAAGGGTGCTGACACAAGCGCTGTGTCTCAATAACAGACCGGCACGGACGACAGGGGTTCTGGCTCGCATAACGGCGCAGCATGAACAGCAATGTTGTTTCCATTTTTGCTGCCAATGCCGTGCCGCCTGTCAGTAGCGGCGCCTCCAGCGAGATCATTGCAGCAGCTGATCGCGGGAATATTGGCTCCGTCCGGCTCCGATACTCACTGTTCGGCGCCGTTGAGTCATGCTCAGTCAGTAATCCCAGGCTGTGCAGGCATGGACCATGCACTCAATTTCACGCCATCCTTGCTCAATTCGAGTCGGGCAGCCTCCAGCAAACCGGCCAAGTGGGCCGGGTCTGCATACTAAGATCGCGCGATATGTAGGATTGATAGAGCTTCGTCACCTGCCGCACTGGTTACGCTTAGCGAGAAGCTGCCGTCCCGTGTGGTCGGCTCGGGTGACTGCATGACAGGGTAAGAACGCCATTTCGCAGATTCGTCTGGCTTCATCAAGGCCAAGGACTGCCGATGTCATCCTCTTGGTCCGCAGATATTGATCATTTCGCAGGTGCAATGTCGAAGATCAGATTGATCCCATCGCCGCTGCCATCGCCCACTACCGAGCCCTGTACCGGTTTGTGCGTCACCTGACGACCCTTGTAGAAGTCGCTCAGATGCTGCTCCGCTACATCGCAGACATGTGTGATCAACCCGGTGGTCTGCGTATCGCGGGGAATGATGAACTTGAGGGTGATGCAATGGCCTTGTTCACCCTCCGGCAGATTGGCCAGACCGCTGCTATGCCATTGATCATTGACGTAGGCTTCTGCACCTTTCATGGGCTGCTCCTTGTTTATTGGCTTATTGCTGGGACCGTCGAATACCCGAATGGGTCCGTCTGCTCAGCGGAGCACCTGCGCGGATCAGGCACTTGAAAGCAAAAAGGCCCGGCGCTTGCGCAGCCGGGCTTCATCTAAACGCGGACAGTTTTATTCGGGCATGTGCCAAGGAGCCAAATGTACGCCTTGGCGACTCAGGTCGGCGCGTGCCTGCTCCAGTGACTGGCCGAGCTTGATCGGGTCGGAGTAGACATGGCTAGCCAGTTTGCAATGACCGACGGTGCGCGATTCGCTGCCATCCAGAACTGTGATACTGAGCTCGCCGTTGCCTTCGAGCAGCGTCCAGGCCACGCACTGGAATGGTTTGAACGCACGGTCAGTAATCAGGAGGGCGTCGTTAAAGCGAAGCGGGCTGTTCATCAGGCATGTCTCTCTATGTGATAACCAAAAATCGGATATGAGCCTGCCGCCAAGCTGTCGGCGTTGGCCTTACATATCCATTGATGTACACAGAGGACCGATAAGTCACAGGGCTGTTTCGTGTTTTACGGTTTTTTTTGCAATTAGCCAAAGGTCTAGCATTAGCTGCAGCTTGCACTCTCGGCTTAATTGCAAGCTAAGTTATTGTTTTAGTTGAGCTAGTTTCAGGTGGCACATGTAGATTCCGGTTCAAACCTGCGTTTAATGTTGTTTCGGGTGTGGCGAAGAGCCGCAACCGGAGTAAAAAACAAAACGGCCAGATCCAAGTTCTGGATCTGGCCGATGTATACAAAGCGCTGCGCTAATTCTGCGTAGTCAGACCTTGAACTGCCTGAGCAGGCGATTCAACTGCTCGGCTAGCTCACCGAGCCGCTCTCCTGCCGCGCTCGACTGCTCGGCGGCCTGTGTACTTTGTTGCGCCAACCCAGCTGCCTGAGTGACATTCTGGTTGATGTCTTCGACCACGTGCGTTTGTTGCAATGTAGCGCTGGCTATCGACGCGTTTAATCCCGATAGGTTGCGCAGTGCCTGGGCAATTTGGCCAAGGCTTGCCCCGGCCTGACTCGCTTGCTCCACGGTGGCCTGGGAAGCTCGGCTGCTTTCCATGATCACCGTGACGGCTGCACCTGAGTTCTTCTGCAGGCGTTCGATCATTGTGTGAATCTCGGCCGTTGAGGTCTGGGTGCGTTGCGCAAGCAGGCGAACCTCGTCGGCCACCACTGCGAAGCCTCGACCTTGCTCACCTGCGCGGGCTGCCTCGATCGCGGCGTTTAGTGCGAGGAGGTTGGTCTGATCGGCGATCGACCCGATAACCTCGAGAACCGATCCGATCTTGGTGGTCTCGTCAGCTAACGACTGGATGACCCCGACCGCTTCGTTGATGGTGGTTGAGAGCTGGTCGATCTGCTGCAAGCTGGCTTCGATATTTCGTTGCCCCAAGCCTGCCTGTTTCTCCGCGTCACCTACTTCGTTGGATGCCTGTTCAGCATTCTTCGCCACTTCCTGAACAGCATAGGTGACCTCGTTGACGGCTGTGGCAACCAGCTCCATTTGTTGCGACTGTTGCTGACTCTGCTTGTGCGCCTGTCCGGCCAGACCGCCGAGTGCATTAGAGGAGGTTTCCAGTGCGCCAGAGGTTTCAAACAGTTGCCCGATCACCGAACGAAGCTTGGCCGTGAAGGTGTTGAAGTCGCGGCTAAGTGTGGTCAATTCGTCGTTGCCCGACACGTCGAGGTTGCGCGTCAGGTCGGCTTCGCCGCTGGCGATGTTGGCCATCGCCTGCATGGAGTGGCGCAACGGCTGGGTGATACTGCGGATGAGAATGGCGACCAGCACCGCCATCAGCGCAGCGATTGCCAAGCCGATGATCGAAAAACGGACGAGATAATTCTGGAACTCCGCTTCGACGTCGTCGACGTAGATCCCTGAACCTATGATCCAGCCCCATGGCTTGAACAGCTCGACATAGGAGATCTTCGGTACGGGGTCTTTCTCGCCGGGCTTCGCCCATTGATAGTCAACCAGGCCGGCACCTTTGAGTTGGGCAATCTTGACCATCTCGTTGAACAGTTCTTTGCCGTTCGGATCCTTAACCTTGGACAGATTCTGGCCCTCAAGCTCGGGTTTCATCGGATGCATGACCATGACGGGCTGCATGTCATTGATCCAGAAATAGTCGCTCTGGCCATAGCGAATCAGACGAACCTGATCCATTGCGGCTTTCTGTGCCTCGGCCGTCGTCATGCTCCCGTTGGCTTCGAGCTGCTGGTAATAGGTCAGTACTCCTCGCGCGGTCTCGACGATGTTTTGCGTCATGACCTGCTTGCCTTTGTACAAGTCGCTACGCACCTGCTGGATCATCAGCAGGCCAAGCACGAAGAGCATGACCACCGCTACCAGCGGAATCAGCCAGAGGCGCTTGCTAATCGGGAAGTTTCTTAGCAGATTCATAGGGTTGTAAGCTCCTGTTAATGTCTTGTGTTTTTATTATTCGAATTGGGAGTGGAGCGCGGCGACACGGTCTGCCCTGAAAAACAGTTAAGGCAGCGGTTTTGGTCATGGCTCATGAATAGCGTTTCGGCTGTCAGTTGAAAAAGATGAGTGTGGCCGCGTTCACCAATGAATTTACTTGGCTCAAGCGAGTCAGAACAGCGCTCAGATGGCTATCTGACATATACCTTTGTGGCATATTCAGCCGCGATAAAATCCAGCGTTAAATTGGGGAAATAGATGGACCTATGGATTGCCTTTCAGGCGTTGCTTCTAGGGGTAGTGGAAGGCATCACGGAGTTTCTGCCGATATCCAGCACCGGGCACCAGATCATCGTCGCGGACCTGATCGGTTTCGGCGGGGAAAGAGCGCTGGCTTTCAACATCATTATTCAGCTAGGTGCGATCCTGGCGGTTGTATGGGAGTACCGGCGCAAGATAGTCGACGTGGTGGTCGGCCTGCCGAAACAGAAGCAGGCCCAGAAGTTTACCGGGAACCTGCTGGTCGCGTTTTTTCCGGCGGTGGTGCTTGGTGTCACCTTCGCTGATCTCATCCATGAGTTCCTGTTTAACCCGATCACGGTAGCTGCCGCACTGGTAATTGGCGGCGTAGTGATGCTCTGGGCTGAAAAGCGAGCGCATGAAGTGCAGGCCGAAACGGTTGATGACATGCACTGGAGCCAGGCCCTGAAGGTGGGTTTTGCACAGTGCTTGGCACTCATTCCCGGCACCTCCCGTTCGGGTGCAACGATCATCGGTGGACTGTTGTTCGGGCTGTCCCGTAAGGCAGCCACGGAGTTTTCGTTCTTCCTGGCCATGCCAACCATGGTCGGTGCTGCGGTGTATTCGGGTTACAAGTATCGAGATCTTTTTCAGCCAGCCGATTTGCCGGTGTTTGCGATCGGCTTTGTTACATCGTTCATTTTTGCGATGGTGGCTGTCAGAGCCTTGCTGAAATTTATAGGCAACCATAGCTATGCGGCATTTGCCTGGTATCGAATCATCTTCGGCATCATCATCCTTGGAACCTGGCAGTTCAGCCTGATCGACTGGAGTACTGCGGCCGGCTGAGCACGCTTGAACAGATAGCCAAGGAGCGCTTACGTGCACTCGTTCGAACATCAGCTTCTATCAGTCAACGGCATCACACTCAGCATCTATAGCGCGGGTCCCCTGGATGGGCCTGTAGTCTGGTTGCTGCACGGGTTTCCTGAAAGTTGGTATTCGTGGCGCCACCAGATACGGCTGCTGGCGGAGGCGGGATATCGGGTGTTGGTCCCTGAAATGCGCGGCTACGGGCAGACCAGCGCTCCGGATGATGTCTCCAGCTATGATCTGATGACCGTCTGCGCAGACATCCAGGCGGCGATGGACCTGCTTGGTCAGCGCTCGGTAGCAGTGGTGGGGCACGATTGGGGCGCACCGGTCGCCTGGCATCTGGCCTTGCTTGAGCCGCAACGAGTCAGAGTGATCGCCGCCATGGCCGTGCCCTATGGTGGTCGTCCGAAACGCCCTGCTATAGAGATCATCCGCAGCCAGTTCGCTGATCGGTTCAACTACATCCTTCACTTTCAGCAGCCTGGTGTTGCCGAGACCGAATTGGATCAGGACATTCCGCGCACGTTGCGGATGATGATGCACAACACTTCGGCGGCGGTCCCCAAGGATTTCTTTCTACAGGACAAACCAGCCGGCAGCTCGCTCTATCAGGGCATGCGAGACCCGGGCGCGCCCCCAGCCTGGTGCGGTTTGGACGCGTTCGCCGTCTACCTCGCTACGTTCGAGGGGCGTGGCTTTCGTGGCGCACTGAACTGGTATCGCAATTTCGAGCGTAACTGGGAGCGCACAGCGCCGTTAGCCGAGCGAAAGGTTGAGCAGCCCGCGCTTTTCCTGCTGGGCGACAAGGACCCGGTTGGTACTCTGGAAGCCCATACGCTGCAGAAGATGCCCAGCTGGGTTTCGGACCTTGAGCAGCACATCGTCGAAGACTGTGGTCATTGGATACAGAGCGAGCAGCCCGAGCAGGTCAACAGGCTTCTTCTCGGTTTTCTTGAGCGCCGCTACACCCAGGCCCGATAGCGGCTAGCTGCTCGTAGCGCCAAAGGTAAGCGGCTAGAATCCCCGGTTTTTCCGCGGGATCACTTGTCATGGAATTACGCGGTCAGCTGAAAAGCTGGAACGATCAGAAGGGATTCGGTTTCATTCGGCCGGAACAGGGTAGCGAGGAAATCTTCGCGCATATTTCGGTCATGCATGGCGCTCGGCGTCCGGTGCAGGGCGACCGGGTACTCTATATCAGTGAACGGGACGAGAACGGACGCCTGCGCGCCACGCATATCCGCCTGGACGCAGGGCTGTCTTTAGACGAGCCAGCCATTCGACGAAAGCCGCCTGGGGTAGCGATCCAGTCCGCGCAGAATAGAAGCATCCAACCAAGGCCCAAGTCGCAAGCATGGCCTCGGCGCAACGGGGCGATAAGTTGGCCGCTACCAAAACTCCTGGGGTTGATTCTGCTCTGTCTGTTACCGGCGCTCGGGCTTTTTCGTATGGCGGTGCAGGGTAGCTACTGGCCGCTCTATGCCTATCTCTTGGGTAGCCTGTTGGCCTTTGGGCTCTACCTGCACGACAAGCGCAGCGCACTGCGTAGCGGCTGGCGTACACCCGAGGCCCGCCTGCATCTGGTTGAGTTGCTGGGTGGCTGGCCGGGTGCGTTGATCGCTCAGCAGGCATTGCGCCACAAGACCCGTAAATTCTCATTCCAGCTGGTGTTCTGGCTGATCGTTATCGTTCATCAGGCCGCGTGGCTGGACTACCTGTATCTCCAGAGCATGTATCGACTCCTGCCGCAGTTCGGAGTACATAAAACCAACGCCAGCAGATACAAGAGCGCCCCGGCTTAGCGGGGCGCTTTCGTGCGTTGCGGACCTTTAGATCACGCCGAGGCTGCGCAGGTAGTCATCGTACGTTCCGCTGAAGTCGGTCACGCCCGAAGCCGACAGCTCGATAATGCGGGTCGCTAGCGACCCGACAAACTCCCGGTCATGGCTGACGAAGATCAGAGTGCCCGGATAGTTCTCCAGTGCAAGGTTGAGCGCCTCGATCGATTCCATATCGAGGTGGTTCGTAGGTTCGTCCATCAGCAGCACGTTGGGCTTTTTCAAGATCAACTTGCCGAAGAGCATGCGGCCCTGTTCGCCACCGGATATCACGCGGACGGATTTCAGGATTTCGTCGTTGGAGAACAACATGCGACCGAGCGTGCCACGCACGACCTGCTCGCCACCTTGCGTCCATTGACCCATCCAGTCGAACAGCGTGACATCGTCTTCGAAGTCATCGGCGTGATCCTGAGCGTAGTAACCGAGTTCGGCGCTCTCGGTCCACTTCACCGAACCCGCATCGGGTTGCAGCTCGCCAACCAGCGTGCGCAGCAGGGTGGTCTTGCCAATCCCGTTAGGGCCGATAATGGCTACGCGCTCTCCGGCCTCGACCGTGAAGCTGAAATTCTTGAACAGCGTTTTGCCGTCAAAGCCCTTGGCCACATGCTCCACGGTCACAGCCTGGCGGTGCAGCTTCTTGGTTTGCTCGAACCGGATGAAGGGGCTGACACGGCTGGACGGCTTGACCTCGGCTAGCTGGATCTTGTCGATCTGCTTGGCCCGTGAAGTCGCCTGCTTGGCCTTGGATGCGTTGGCCGAGAAGCGGCTGACAAAGGTCTGCAGTTCGGCGATTTGCGCCTTCTTCTTTGCGTTGTCCGACAGCAGCTGCTCGCGTGATTGGGTCGCCGCGGTCATGTACTCGTCGTAGTTGCCAGGGAACAGGCGCAACTCGCAGTAATCCAGGTCCGCCATGTGCGTGCACACGCTGTTCAGGAAGTGGCGGTCGTGGGAAATGATGATCATGGTGCTGTTACGCGCCGTGAGTATGTTTTCCAGCCAGCGGATGGTGTGAATGTCCAAGTGGTTGGTTGGTTCGTCGAGCAGCAGCACTTCAGGGTCGGAAAACAGCGCCTGCGCCAGCAACACGCGCAGTTTCCAGCCGGGGGCGACCTCGCTCATCGGGCCGAAATGCTGTTCCAGAGGAATTCCCAGGCCCAGCAGCAGCTCACCAGCCCGAGACTCAGCCGTATAACCGTCCATCTCGGCGAAATCGGTTTCCAGCTCTGCCACCGCCATGCCGTCGTCTTCGCTCATTTCTGGCAGCGAATAGATGCGCTCGCGTTCGGCCTTGACCTTCCACAGTTCCTCATGACCCATGATCACCGTGTCGATGACATTGAAGTCCTCGTAGGCGAACTGATCCTGCCGCAGCTTGCCGAGGCGCACGTTGGGTTCGAGCATGACCTGGCCTGCGGACGGCTCAAGATCGCCACCGAGGATTTTCATGAACGTCGATTTGCCGGACCCGTTGGCGCCGATCAGGCCGTAGCGATTGCCATTGCCAAATTTGACGGAGACGTTTTCAAACAGCGGCTTGGCGCCAAACTGCATGGTGATGTTAGCTGTAGAAATCAAGAAGCTCTATCTCGCGGGTTTCAGAGTGTTAGGTATCGGCTTGTGCATGCTTGGAGCGAGCGTTGTTGCTCGTTCGCCCAAATCCCCCTCAGCGTTGATCCGGCGGGCGTACGTTGGCAGCAGCATTCGTGCGCAAGGCCGAGCTGTTGGGATAAAGGTAGGGGTTCATGCCAGACAGTGCCGCTATTGTCGCATAGCTGCGCCGGCAGTTGTATGAGGTCCACAAAAGCAAACGCCCCGAACCAGTCGGGGCGCTCACTCATCTACCGCTTCGTCGTCAGGCTGCTCTAGACAGCCTGCGATCTGAGCGTTGTCACTGAAGCGTCAAACGGCAACCACGTCGATCTTTGCCTTCGCCGCAGACTCGCGGAATTCGGCAATTTGATCGAAGCTCAGGTAGCGGTAAACGTCAGCCGCCATGGTGTCGATCTGAGCAGCGTAGACCATGTACTCCTCGACAGTCGGCAGACGGCCAAGAATCGAAGCAACAGCTGCCAGTTCGGCAGAAGCCAGGTACACATTGGTCGCGTCGCCGAGGCGGTTGGGGAAGTTACGAGTCGAGGTGGAGACGACTGTCGAGCCGGTTTCAACACGTGCCTGGTTACCCATGCACAGCGAGCAGCCCGGCATTTCCAGTCGCGCACCGGCACGGCCGTAGATGCCGTAATAACCTTCCTCGGTCAGCTGATGCTGGTCCATCTTGGTCGGAGGCGACAGCCACAGGCGTGTCGGTAGAGCACCTTCGACCTTGTCCAGCAACTTGCCGGCGGCGCGGAAGTGACCAATGTTGGTCATGCACGACCCGATGAACACTTCGTCGATCTTCTCGCCTTGAACGGTCGAGAGCAGGCGAGCGTCGTCCGGGTCATTCGGTGCACAGAGCACAGGCTCAGTAACTTCGGACAGGTCGATCTCGATGATCTCGGCGTATTCGGCATCCGCATCGGCAGCCAGCAGCTCCGGCTGGGCCAGCCAGGCTTCCATGGCCTGTGCGCGACGCTCCAGAGTACGAGCATCGCCGTAGCCTTCGCTGATCATCCAACGCAGCAGGGTGATGTTCGACTGCAGGTATTCGGCGATCGCCGCTTCCGGCAGCTTGATGGTGCAGCCGGCAGCAGAGCGCTCTGCCGAGGCGTCAGACAGCTCGAACGCCTGTTCTACGGTCAGCTCGTTGAGGCCTTCGATCTCGAGAATGCGGCCGGAGAAGATATTCTTCTTGCCTTTCTTCTCTACGGTCAGCAGACCTTTCTGGATTGCGTAATACGGAATTGCATGAACCAGGTCGCGCAGGGTGATGCCAGGCTGCATCTTGCCCTTGAAGCGAACCAGTACCGACTCCGGCATGTCCAGCGGCATGACACCGGTGGCTGCGGCAAAGGCGACCAGACCGGAACCGGCCGGGAAGGAGATGCCCATCGGGAAACGGGTGTGCGAGTCACCGCCAGTACCGACAGTATCCGGCAGCAGCATGCGGTTCAGCCAGCTGTGGATGATGCCGTCGCCCGGACGCAGGGAAACACCGCCGCGGGTCATGATGAAGTCCGGCAGGGTGTGGTGAGTGGTGACATCGATCGGCTTCGGATAAGCCGCGGTGTGGCAGAAGGACTGCATCACCAGGTCGGCAGAGAAGCCGAGGCAAGCCAGGTCCTTCAGCTCGTCGCGAGTCATCGGGCCAGTGGTGTCCTGGGAGCCGACGGTGGTCATCTTCGGTTCGCAATAGGTGCCCGGACGGACGCCTTTGCCTTCCGGCAGACCGCAGGCGCGACCGACCATTTTCTGGGCGAGCGTGAAGCCCTTGTTGCTTTCTGCCGGCGCTTCCGGCTTCTTGAACAGGTCAGTCGGACCCATGCCAAGTTCGGCGCGTGCTTTCTCGGTCAGACCGCGACCGATGATCAGCGGAATACGGCCGCCAGCGCGCACTTCGTCGAGCAGGACGTCAGTTTTCAACTGGAAAGTGGTGACCAGCTCATCGCTACCATGGCGGCGGACTTCGCCTTTGTACGGGTAGACGTCGATTACGTCGCCCATTGCCAGGTCGGAGCAATCGAACTCGATCGGCAGTGCGCCGGCGTCTTCCATGGTGTTGTAGAAGATCGGCGCGATCTTGGTACCAAAGCAGAAACCGCCGGCGCGCTTGTTCGGCACGTTCGGGATGTCATCGCCAAAGAACCACAGTACCGAGTTGGTAGCGGATTTACGCGAAGAACCGGTGCCGACCACGTCACCAACGTAGGCGACAGGGAAGCCTTTGGTTTGCAGCTCTTGCATCTGCTTGAGCGGACCAACCGAGCCAGGAGCGTCGGGGTTGATGCCGTCGCGAGCCATTTTCAGCATCGCCAGCGCGTGCAGCGGGATGTCCGGGCGCGACCAGGCGTCTGGTGCCGGGGACAGGTCGTCGGTGTTGGTTTCACCAGTGACCTTGAATACGGTCAGAGTGACCTTCTCGGCAACGGGTGCGCGGTTCTTGAACCACTCGCCTTCAGCCCAGGACTGCAGAACAGCTTTGGCGTTGGCATTGCCGGCTTTGGCTTTTTCAGCGACATCGTGGAAAGCATCGAACATCAGCAGGGTGTGCTTGAGTTGCGCTGCAGTGGTGTCGGAGAGTTCGGCGTCATCGAGCAGGTCGACCAGCGTGACGATGTTGTAACCGCCCTGCATGGTGCCCAGCAACTCAACGGCGTGCTGCTTGCTGATCAGCGGCGAGGTGGCTTCGCCTTTGGCGATGGCGGCAAGGAAGCCGGCCTTGACGTAAGCGGCTTCGTCCACGCCCGCAGGAACGCGGTTGGTGATCAGATCAAGGAGAAATTGTTCTTCGCCGGCAGGCGGGTTTTTCAGGAGTTCGACCAGGCCCGCGGTCTGCTCGGCGTTCAGCGGCTGGGGCACGACGCCCTGAGCGGCACGCTCTTCTACGTGTTTGCGATAGGCTTCAAGCACAGTTTTATACCCTCATCATTGGTCCCATGGGTGTCTCGGGACGCGCATCCGGAAGCTGTTTTCAAAGTTTTACGCCGGGTTGAGAACCGGGCGCGCAGGTGAGAGGGATCTGCGCACCCGGCGGAGTAGCCGGTTAACTGTGCTCGTGACGCTTTGAAAACAGCTTCTTGCGGATTGTGGCGCCTAAAACGGCGGGCCGATTCTACTGGAACGGGCCCGCAAAGTTAAGTGAAACGCCAAGGCGCGGCCGTGGCGGCGCTAACAGGAGGTTGCTGGCTGTTCCGGCTGAGGCCCGTGATCCGCGGGCTGCAGGGCGTCTTTTGAAGGTGTGCCCTGGATTGGTCAGTGACCCGGCTTGGACAAAAGTCTAAGATGCGGCGCTGTTCATCGATCCATCGCCCGCCATGTCCAATCAGCGAATCAAAACACCTTGCGTCGGCCTTTGCTCCACTGTTTATGGCGATCTCGTCTGCCGCGGATGCAAACGGTTTCATCATGAAGTGGTGAACTGGAATGGCTACAGCGAAGAAGTCAAACGCTCGGTCTGGCAGCGCCTGGAGGTACTGCTTGCGCAGGTGATGGCGGCCAAGCTGGAAGTTTTCGATGCGAAGCTGCTGCGTTCTCAGCTGGAAAGCCGACAGATTCGCTTCGTTGCAGACCAGTCGGCCTACTGTTGGGCGTATCAATTGATCGCACGGGGCGCGAGGGTCATTCAGCAGCTCGAAGCCTACGGCGTCGTGCTACTGCCGGAGTTTCGCGATTGGTCCTTGCCTGAACTCCGTGATGCGATCGATAGGGAGTTCTTTCTCCTGTCTGAAGCCCACTACCAGCGTTACATTGCCCCCCGGTTTCTGCAGGACATGGCGCGCTAGGGCTGGGTATAGCCGAGGAGGGTTTTGCCCAACCTCGGCTGATGGCCCTAGCGGCGGGCCACGAGCTCTTCAAGGTGGTCGATGATGTCTTCTGGCTTGAGCACCAGAACATCACTTTCCAGTGTGTCGAGCACTACCTCTGCAGTGTTGCCCATCAGGGCTCCGGAGAATCCAGTTCGGGCAACAGTACCGATGACCGTTACGGCAGCCTGAAGCTGGTGGCAAACGCGAGGGATCAGAGCGTCCGCAGGCCCTTCCTCGATGTGCAGCTGGCCGTCAGGTATGTCGAACTCGGTCTGAAATTGCCGGCAAGCGTTGCGGTAGCGGGCTTCTATCGTTTCCTTGAGCTGAAACGCGGGATCAGCGGAGGACAGCATCGCCGACGGATGAGCGCTGATCACATGCAAAGTGCCCTCGGCGAGCGAGGCAATCTGGTAGCCATAGTTGATGATGCTGGAGTGAAGTGTCCGATGCTCGATGTCGGCATTGCCAACATCTACTGCGGCGAGAATGTTGCCGCCCGTCCACGGCGCTTCGGTTTTGACCATCAGGACCGGGCACGGGCAATAGCGCAATAGCTTCCAGTCATCAGGCGTCAGCAGGGCGCGTTTCAGTGGGTTGTCGGCAATATGCTGTTTGATCACCAGGCCACAGCCTTCGGCTTGCTGAACGCTGATGATGGTCTGGTGAAGGTTCTCATGCCAGGCCTGACCTGCCGTGACGGCGTGGCCCTGGTCTTCAAGCTCTTGACGCAAGCGCTCAAGGTAGCTGCTGTGGTCCTGTTTGGCGTCGCAGATCAGCAAGTGCAACCGGGACTGGCTGACGCTGGAAATCAGTCGCGCTCTTTTCAACGCTAGGTTTTCGGAAAGTTTCGGGTCAATTACCACGAGGATGCAGCGTATGGCTTGCATGATCGGCTCCGTTTGGGTGATCGGACGGTTTCACTATAGACAAGGGTTTCACGACAGCCACTGATCCATATCAAGCAGCGCTGGTCGTTGATTGCCGGGCTCGTATAATGCGCGGCGGGCGAACGGCTTCATGCGGTTCGCCGCTTTCATTTCCTTCATGAATACCAAGACCTCATGCTCCCTGAACTGAATGAATTCCTTGGCTGTGTGACACCTTCGGCGTGGGTCGACGTTGCGCTGCAGAACCAGGACGTGATGCTGATTGATCATGGCAACTGCGAGAAGAAGGCTGCGGGCGCGGCCTTCCAGTTGATGTTTCGCTACGTCGATAAGCCCGACTTGCAGAACAAAATGTCGCGTTTGGCCAGAGAAGAATTGCGGCATTTCGAGCAGGTGCTCTCGATCATCCGCAAGCGCGAAATCGGTTTGCGCAATATCGGCTCGTCCCGTTATGCCGCCGGTTTGCGCGAGTTGGTACGCAACCACGAACCCTACCGGCTAACCGATACGCTGGTGATTGGTGCATTCATCGAAGCTCGCTCTTGTGAGCGTTTTGCGATGCTGGTGCCACACCTCGACGACGAGCTCGGGCGGTTCTACCACGGGCTGCTAAAGTCCGAAGCGAGGCACTTTCAGGATTACCTGAAGCTGGCTTATCTCTATGGAGAGGCGGCGGACATCGATGCAACCATCGCTCGGGTTCGGGAACGTGAGCGCGAACTGATCGAAAGCCCTGACTCCGAGTTCCGCTTCCACAGCGGCGTACCGAGCGCCGCTTGACGGTTCAGGTCAGGTCGAATGGCGCTTGGTGAAGGCCTGCCTCGTCGACCTGCAACGCCCAGCCCTGGCGATCCCAGTCGCCCAGCACGATGCGCACGGCGGATTGACCGTCGATGTGTATCGAATGGGTTGCTGGTCGGTGGGTGTGGCCGTGGATCAATGTGCGGACTTTGTGACGTTGCATGATCTTGATGACTTCGTCTGGCGTCACGTCGACGATGTCGCTGGCCTTCATCCGCGTCTCTTCCTTGCTGCTTGAGCGCAGTTTCTGCGCCAGCTTCTGACGCTTGGCGAGGGAAAGATTATGCAGGATGAAGAGGCTGACCGGATTGCGCAGCCAGCGCCGTAACCGCATATAACCTTCGTCACGCGTGCATAGACTGTCACCATGGGTCAGCAGTACCCGCTCGCCACCAATCTGTGCAATATGCGGATCGGCCAGCAGTGTGCACCCGGCCTCGCGACAGAACGCCTTACCGATCATGAAGTCCCGGTTGCCGTGCATCAGGTAGACACGCGTTCCACCCTGACTCAGCGCATTCAGCGCTCGGGCTATTTCATGCTGGAACGGCGACATGCCGTCATCGCCAACCCACACCTCAAAAAAGTCGCCAAGGATATATAGCGCCTCGGCCTGGGCTGCACGTGTCTCCAGGAAACGAAGAAACGCCCGGGTGATATCCGGGCGCTTTTCTTCGAGATGAAGATCTGAGATCAACAGGATCAATGCAAGTTACTCGACGATCTCGGCTTTCTCAATCACTACGTCTTCCACCGGAACGTCCTGATGGCCGGACTTCATGGTGGTAGGCACGCCTTTGATTTTTTCGACCACGTCCATGCCTTCGACCACTTCACCAAATACCGCGTAACCCCAGCCCTGAACGGTCGGCGCGGTGTGGTCGAGGAAGTCGTTGTCCTTGACGTTGATAAAGAACTGGGCGGACGCAGAGTGCGGTTCCATCGTGCGTGCCATGGCCAGCGTGCCTGTCTTGTTGGAAAGGCCGTTGTTGGCTTCATTCTTGATCTGGGCGCGGGTCGCTTTCTGCTTCATGCCGGATTCGAAACCACCACCCTGAATCATGAAATTGCTGATCACGCGATGGAAAATGGTGCCGTCGTAATGGCCGCTCTTGACGTATTCCTTGAAGTTGGCGGTTGTCTCGGGAGCCTTGTCTTCGAAGAGTTTGACGGTGATAACGCCGTGATTGGTATGAAGCTTGATCATTGAAAGTCGTCCTAATGAAGAAGAGGGAAGGTCGCGTCGTGCCGACAATGGGTAAGCGCTGCGGCTGAAGGGCGCTGCACGGCAGGCGCTTTGCTCTGTCAGGGGGTTGACGGGTCCGCTATGATAGGCGCTTTGATTTGGCGGGCCTACCCTGAGCCGCACACTCGCAGATCGTTAAGGACACCATGAGCAAGCCTGAGACTACCGCAGCCACCAATTTTCTCCGCCCGATCGTCCAGGCCGACCTGGAATCGGGTAAGCATGCCAAGATCATCACCCGCTTCCCGCCAGAGCCCAATGGCTACCTGCACATCGGCCATGCCAAGTCGATCTGCCTGAACTTCGGTCTGGCGAAGGAGTTTGGTGGCGAGTGCAATCTCCGTTTCGATGACACCAACCCGGCGAAAGAAGACCAGGAATACATCGATGCGATCAAGAGCGATGTTCAGTGGCTCGGTTTTCAGTGGGCAGGTGAAGAGCGCTACGCTTCGAACTACTTCGGCCAGCTGCATGATTGGGCTATCGAGCTGATCAAGGCGGGCAAGGCCTACGTTTGCGACCTGACGCCAGAGCAAGCCCGCGAGTACCGCGGCAGCCTGACCGAACCGGGCAAGAACAGCCCGTTCCGCGATCGCTCGGCGGAAGAGAATCTGGATCTGTTCGCGCGGATGAAGGCTGGAGAGTTTGCGGACGGCGCCAAGGCGCTGCGCGCCAAGATCGACATGGCCTCGCCGAACATGAATCTGCGCGATCCGATTCTCTACCGGATCCGCCATGCCCATCACCACCAGACCGGAAACGACTGGTGCATCTACCCGAGCTACGACTTCACCCACGGCCAGTCGGATGCCATCGAAGGCGTTACTCACTCGGTCTGCACCCTTGAGTTCGAAGATCATCGCCCACTCTACGAGTGGTTTCTGGAGAACCTCCCGGTTCCGGCACGTCCGCGTCAGTATGAATTTGCGCGGCTGAACCTGAACTACACCATCACCAGCAAGCGCAAGCTCAAGCAGCTGGTTGATGAAAAGCACGTTAGCGGCTGGGACGATCCGCGCATGTCGACGCTCACAGGCTATCGTCGACGCGGTTATACCCCAGCGTCGATTCGTACCTTCTGCGACATGATCGGCGTGAACCGCGCGGGCGGCGTGGTCGATATCGGTATGCTCGAATTTGCGATTCGTGAAGATCTGGACGTCAACGCGCCGCGGGCCATGTGCGTACTCAAGCCGTTGAAGGTCGTCATCACCAATTATCCCGAGGGTCAGACTGAGAATCTGGAGCTGCCGCGCCATCCAAAGCACGACATGGGCATGCGCCAGCTGCCTTTCTCGCGGGAAATCTACATTGACGCCACCGATTTCGAAGAGGTGCCGCCGGCCGGGTTCAAACGGCTGATTCCGGGCGGGGAAGTGCGTCTGCGTGGCAGTTACGTGATCCGTGCCGATGAGGCGGTCAAGGACGAGCAGGGCAACATCATCGAACTGCGCTGCACCTACGACGAGAGCACGCTCGGCAAGAATCCCGAGGGCCGCAAGGTCAAAGGCGTCATTCACTGGGTGCCGGCTGCTGAGAGCGTCGAGTGCGAAGTGCGTTTGTACGATCGTCTGTTCCGCTCGGCCAACCCCGAGAAGGATGAAGACGGCGGCAGCTTCCTGGACAACATCAACCCGGATTCGCTTGTGGTGCTGAAGGGCTGCCGCGCCGAGCCATCGCTGGCCTCTGCCGAGGCTGAGGATCGTTTCCAGTTCGAGCGTGAAGGCTACTTCTGTGTTGACCGCAAGGACAGCCGGCCGGACGCGATGGTATTCAACCGTACCGTGACGCTGCGTGATTCCTGGGGAGGCCAGTAATGGCGCTGGCGATCTACAACACGCTGAGTAAAACCAAGGAACCGCCCAAGCCATTGAGCGGAAACCAGGTGCGTATGTACGTCTGCGGCATGACTGTCTATGACTTCTGCCATATCGGTCATGCACGGGTCATGGTGGCGTTTGACGTCATCTCGCGCTGGCTGCGTCAGAGCGGGTACGACTTGACCTATGTGCGCAACATTACCGACATCGACGACAAGATCATTCGCCGAGCTCAGGAGAATGACGAAACCTTCGAGACGCTGACAGGCCGCATGATCGCGGCCATGCATGACGACGAGGCACGGCTCAACGTGCTGCGTCCGGACATCGAACCTCGGGCTACCGACCACATTGCTGGCATGCACGGCATGATCCAAACGCTGATCGACAAGGGGTTTGCCTACGCACCGGGCAATGGCGACGTGTACTACCGGGTTGGCAAGTTTGCCGGCTACGGCAAGTTGTCGCGGCGCAAGATCGAAGACCTCAAGATCGGCGCGCGTATCGAGGTCGACGAAGCCAAGGAAGATCCGTTGGATTTCGTGCTCTGGAAGGCAGCCAAGCCGGGCGAGCCGAGTTGGGGATCGCCTTGGGGCGCAGGCCGTCCGGGCTGGCACATCGAATGCTCCGTCATGTCCACCTGCTGCCTGGGCGACACTTTTGATATTCATGGCGGTGGGCCTGACCTGGTATTTCCGCATCACGAGAACGAGATCGCCCAGAGTGAGGCTGCAACTGGCAAGCAGTACGCCAATACCTGGATGCATGCCGGTGCCGTGCGTGTCGACGGCGAGAAGATGTCGAAGTCGTTAGGCAACTTCTTCACCATCCGAGAAGTGCTGGAGAAGTACCAGCCGGAAGTGGTTCGCTACCTGCTTGTCTCAAGCCACTATCGGAGCCCGATCAATTACTCCGAAGACAGTTTGAAGGAAGCCAAGGGCGCCCTGGAGCGGTTTTACACTGCCCTCAGAGGCCTGCCTGAGGCAACGGCGCAGGGTGGCGATACCTTCGCGGCTCGCTTTGGCGAGGCAATGGATGACGACTTCAACTCACCCGAAGCCTGCGCGGTACTGTTCGAGATGGCTCGCGAGATCAACCGTCTGCGCGATACGGATCTGCAGGCTGCGGCTGGCCTTGCGGCCCAACTCAAACAGCTCGCCAACGTGCTCGGTATATTGCAGATGGATCCAGACGCTTTCCTGCAAGCGGGCGCTGAAGGCAAGGTAGATGCCGCTGAGGTAGAAGCGCTGATTGCCGCACGCCTCCAGGCTCGCGCCGACAAAAACTGGGCGGAGTCAGACCGGATTCGCGACCAACTGACCGACATGGGTGTCGTTCTCGAAGACGGGAAGGGCGGCACAACCTGGCGACTTGGCGACTAAAGCGCACCGTCAGTTACAGGCCGCATTTCAGGCTGCACGCGCCTGGATGCGGTCTTTTCATTCGTTGTCTGCGATGTTCGCTGTGATAACCGTTCAGGCGGCATGCTGGCGCATTCGGCGCCTTGGTTAGGTCATTCTCATTTCTGTGGGAAGCTCGCCTCCCAGCAGGCTTATGTTGGATAAAGCCCTTCGGCACGCAAGCGCTTGTATAGGGTGTTACGGCTCACGCCGAGATGCCGCGCCAGGTGCGAAACGTTGCCGCGACAGGCTTCGAACTGTGCGCGGAGCGGCTCATTCGCAGCTATCGGAAACGACGGCATCTTGTCTGTCGGCAGAGTGGGCCCGGCATTGCTCTTGTTCGTCGGCGTTAAGTCCGCATCAGCAAGAAAATCATCCGGTAAATGTTCCAGACGGATCGGTTGATCCTGCGCCAATGCCAGCGCAACCTGCACGACACTGCTTAACTGGCGGATGTTTCCCGGCCAAGGGTGACTGTGCAGCACACGCTGCACTTCTGGACTGAACCCGGCCCACTGCTGGGGCTCCCGGTACTGCTCCCATATTTGCTGGAAAAGCGCATGCTTGTCGTGGCGCGCCCTAAGGGGTGGCAATTCAACGCTTAGGCCGCTGACCCGATAGAACAAGTCCTGACGAAAATGACCGCTCTCAACCTCCTTGCGCAGCGAACGGTTGGTTGCACAGATCAATCGAAAGTCGACTGGATAGGGCTCACCACCGCCCAGTGGCTGAACGCTGCGCTCCTGCAAGACGCGCAACAGGCGCGCCTGCAAGCTCAGCGGCATATCCCCGATCTCGTCGAGAAACAGCACTCCACCGTCTGCTTTGCGGATCAGGCCGAGGCTTCCTTTCTGGTGTGCGCCGGTAAACGCGCCTTTTTCGTAGCCGAAGAGTTCGGATTCGATCAGCTCGCTGGGAATCGCCGCGCAGTTAACGGCGATCAACGGAGCGTTTGCCCTTGAGCTGGCAGCATGCAGTGCTTTGACCAGCACTTCCTTGCCGACGCCCGTTTCCCCATTGACCAGAATCGGAATGTCCTTTTCCAGCATGAGCTGCGCCTGGCCAATTACCTTATGAACCTGCGGGTCGCCTTGGTCGATGCTTGCAAGGTCCAGGGTGCGCGCGGGTTTGGTTGCTGTATTCCGGAAATCACGAGGTTGGACCAAGGGCTTTTGCGGGCGTCGAACCAGGCCATGAAAACGGTGATTGCCGGTTGTTCGTAGCAGCATCGGCTGATCTTCCGGCTGACTGAGCAGCTGCTGCAGAGGAACGTCGAACAGCCTGTCGATGCGGCTCCGGGTAAGTGCTAACCCAAGCAGATTGTCTGCCCGGCGATTGGCTGAGACGATCAGCCCGGACTCGTCGAAAACCAGCAAGCCGGCCCATTGGCTATCAAGATTGTCTTGGCCGGTGTTGAAGGTCAGCTGAAAATAGTCATCGCGGAACAGGTTGAGGATCAGCCGGTTTTCCACAGACTGACTCATCATCTTGACCATGCCCAGCGTGTGCGACGGCGGCAGGTAACTGTCGCTGGATACGTCGAGCACGGCGATCAGCTGGCGTTGTGCGTCATAGATAGGTGACGCCGCGCCGGACAGATAACGATTGGCCTTGAGAAAGTGCTCGTCTCGCTGGATATGTACCGCCTGCCCGCTGGCCAATGCGGTGCCGATCGCATTGGTCCCGGTATCTCGCTCCATCCAGCTGGCGCCCGGCTTGAATCCTCTCTGCTGCGCAGGCTCGACGAAGCGCCGGTCGCCCCAGGACTCGAGCAGTTGACCGCCACTGTCCGCCAGCAGGATCAGGCAGCTCGAATTCGAAAGGATGTTCTCGTAATAAGGAAGTACTTCGCGCTGTGTGGTGTGGACCAGGTTTCGCTGACGCTCTAGCAGCGCACTGACGTCTCGCTCCGTCGGGTCGCCGAAGCTTGGAATGCTGAGTGGATTCAGTCCGTAGCGTTCGCAACGGCTCCAGGAACCTTCTACCAGAGCCTGGTGTGAGATGGGCTGGGCTGGGTTGGCCATGTTGCCTCTTATCGCTGCATGTTCTTGTTGTTTTGATGTTTGCCGCAGTCGGTGCCATGAACAGTCTTGTTCATTATTGTTCACTGTCAATGTTCAGAAATGTTCATTTTGAACACTTAACAACTGGAGTCTGCGCAGAGGACCGCGCGCTAGAGCGGTACAGCGTAGCTGGCATGGATATCGCTCTGGATCCTTCCATAACAACTAGAAGGATGCGGCATGTCCCTCACCCTGGAACACGTCACCAAAACCGTCGACGGTCAGCTGCACATCGACGACGCCAGCCTGAGTTTCGAACCTGGCTCGTTCAACGTGCTGATCGGTCGAACCCTGTCGGGCAAGACCTCGTTGATGCGACTCATGGCGGGGCTCGACAAGCCTACCCGGGGGCGAATCGTAATGAACGGCGCTGACGTAACCGGGGTTCCGGTACGCAAGCGCAATGTGTCGATGGTTTACCAGCAGTTCATCAACTACCCGACGTTGACCGTATACGAGAACATCGCGTCACCGTTGCGACAGGCCGGTGTGGGTAAAGCGGAAATCGAACGCAAGGTGCGCGAAACCGCCGAGATGTTGCACATCGAAGCCTTCCTGCACAAACACCCACTGGAGCTCTCCGGGGGGCAGCAGCAGCGAACTGCAATGGCGCGAGCCTTGGTTAAAGATGCCGATCTGGTCCTGTTTGATGAGCCGCTGGTAAACCTCGATTACAAACTGCGCGAGGAGCTCCGTCAGGAGATGCGCGAGCTGTTCAAAACTCGCCGCAGTATCGCGGTGTACGCAACCACTGAGCCGAACGAGGCTCTCGCGCTAGGCGGGACCGCAACCGTTTTGCATGAAGGTCGAGTGATACAGAGCGGACCGACGTCAGCGGTGTATCACCGCCCCAGCCAGGTGCTCAGTGCCGAGCTGTTCTCCGAGCCACCGATCAACCTGGTACCCGGGCGGATCGCGGCGAACGAGGTGAGTCTTCAAGACCGCATGCATTTCCCGCTCAACAGCGACCTGAGTGGGTTGGAAAAGGGCGAGTATCGCTTCGGGATTCGGCCCAGTCATATCGGTCTGGTGCCGTCCAATGACGATGATCTGGAAGTATCCGGCCTTGTCGAGCTGGCAGAAATCAGTGGCTCGGAAACCTTTCTACATGTGCGCAACGAACACCTCAGCCTGGTGCTGCACCTGCAAGGCGTACACGACTATCACGTCGATTCGCCGATCCGCGTGTATATCCCGACTCACAAATTGTTCGTCTTCGATGCCTCGGGGCGGCTGGCCCAGGCACCGTCTCGACGTGGCTGAGGGCATCGTTATGGCAGAAATTCGTTTGCAGAATCTTGCGCACAGCTATAGCAGCCAGCCGCAGGGCGCTGCCGACTATGCGATCCGTGAGATGGACCACGTGTGGGAGCAGGGCGGTGCCTATGCGCTGCTGGGTCCGTCTGGATGCGGCAAGTCGACCTTGCTCAACATCATCTCAGGATTGCTCAGCCCGTCCGAGGGCGAGGTGCTGTTCGATACGCGCAAGGTGAACACCCTGACGCCGCAGCAACGCAACATCGCCCAGGTTTTTCAGTTTCCGGTCGTCTACGACACCATGACCGTCTTCGACAACCTGGCCTTCCCGCTACGCAATCAAGGCATTGCCGAGGCTCGCATCACCAGCAAAGTGCATGAAATTGCCGAGGTGCTGGACCTCCACCCACTGCTTAAACGAAAAGCTCACAACCTGACGGCCGATGAGAAGCAGAAGGTCTCGATGGGGCGGGGCCTGGTCAGGGACGACGTCTCGGCGATCCTCTTTGACGAGCCGCTTACTGTCATCGATCCACACCTCAAGTGGAAGCTGAGACGCAAGCTCAAGCAGATCCATGAGCAGTTCAATATCACCATGATTTACGTCACGCATGACCAGCTGGAGGCGTCGACGTTCGCTGACAAGATTGCAGTGATGTACGGCGGGCAGATTGTCCAGTTCGGCACGCCGCGAGAACTCTTCGAGCGGCCCCAGCACACCTTTGTTGGTTATTTTGTAGGCAGCCCTGGGATGAACCTTATCGAGGTGGATGCCCAGGACGGAGGGGTCGGTTTCAATGGCCTGCACCTCCCGCTTTCGGGTGCGCTGGCCGCGCGCCTCCCGGGCTTGGCTACAAGTCGTCTGCAGATTGGCATCCGTCCCGAGTTCGTTCAGGTCAGCGAGGAGCCAGGTGCTGGCGCAATGCAGGCCGAGGCAGTACGTGTCGAGGATCTGGGCACCTACAAGATCCTCACGCTTCGTCTGCAAGGGCATCTGATCAAGGCGCGCTTGCCCGAGGATCAAGCGGTTCCGAAAGGTGAGGCCTGGGTGGGCTTCCCGGCGCAGTGGTTGATGCTTTACGCCGACGACAAGCTGGTGGAGGAGCTGCCGTGACCAAGACTAATGACAATCGCGCATGGTGGCTGGTCCTGCCGGTTTTCCTGCTGGTCGCCTTCAGCGCCATCCTGCCGATGATGACCGTGGTGAACTATTCGGTGCAGGACATCTTCGACTCCTCGACACGCTTCTTCGTTGGCGCGGATTGGTACCGGCAGATACTCAATGATCCCCGGCTGCACGATTCGCTGCTGCGGCAGTTCATTTTTTCGGGTTGCGTACTGTTGATCGAGATCCCGCTCGGGATTGCGGTTGCGCTGGCGATGCCGATACGTGGGCGCTGGGCTTCGCTGTGCCTGATCGTGATGGCGATCCCGCTGTTGATTCCATGGAACGTGGTGGGAACCATCTGGCAGATCTTCGGCCGCGCGGATATCGGTTTGCTGGGTTACAGCCTTCGCGAGCTGGGCATCAGCTACAACTATGCATCCAATACAAGGGATGCCTGGCTGACGGTGCTGGTGATGGACGTCTGGCACTGGACATCGCTGGTCGCGCTGCTGTGTTACTCGGGCCTGCGAGCCATTCCCGATGCCTATTACCAGGCGGCTCGCATCGACCGGGCGTCGAGCTGGGCGGTGTTTCGCTACATACAGCTGCCCAAGCTCAAGAGCGTGCTGCTGATCGCCGTGATGTTGCGCTTCATGGACAGCTTCATGATCTATACCGAGCCTTTCGTGCTCACCGGTGGTGGGCCGGGCAATGCAACGACCTTCCTCAGCCAGACCCTGACCAAAATGGCGGTCGGCCAGTTCGATCTGGGGCCGGCTGCGGCGTTCTCGCTGATCTACTTCCTGATCATCCTGCTGGTGTCCTGGTTGTTCTACACGGCCATGACCCATGGCGATCAAAAATGAGGGTCTGCTGATGAACCTGCGCAAGCGAGTCGTACTGATCGTCTACATCGCGTTTCTGATGGTGCCGATCTACTGGCTGATCAACATGTCGTTCAAGAGCAACACCGAGATTCTCGGTGGGCTGACGCTCTGGCCGCAGGGGTTCACGCTGGAAAACTACCGGGTGATCTTCACCGACCGAAGCTGGTACAGCGGCTATATCAACTCACTGTATTACGTGTGCCTGAACACGATCATTTCGCTGGCCGTCGCGCTGCCCGCCGCCTATGCCTTTTCTCGGTTTCGGTTTCTCGGTGACAAACACCTGTTCTTCTGGCTGCTGACCAATCGGATGGCGCCACCGGCCGTCTTCTTGTTGCCTTTCTTTCAGCTTTACTCATCGATCGGGCTGTTCGACACGCATATCGCCGTGGCACTCGCGCATTGCCTGTTCAATGTGCCATTGGCGGTGTGGATTCTTGAGGGGTTCATGTCCGGTGTACCCAAGGAAATCGATGAAACGGCTTACATCGACGGCTACAGCTTTCCGAAATTCTTCGTGAAGCTCTTCATTCCGCTGATTGGTTCAGGCATCGGCGTCACGGCTTTCTTCTGCTTCATGTTTTCCTGGGTGGAGTTGCTGCTGGCGCGCACGCTGACTTCGGTTGACGCCAAGCCGATCGTTTCGGTGATGACACGAACCGTTTCGGCATCGGGGATCGACTGGGGCGTTCTGGCGGCGGCCGGTGTGCTGACGATTCTGCCCGGCATGCTGGTGATCTGGTTCGTTCGCAATCATGTCGCCAAGGGCTTTGCCCTTGGCCGGGTATAGGAGACCGCAGATGAGCTGGATGGCCTGGACCACCCCTACAGCAGCCTTCTTTGCTGTGATCGGCTTGATGCTGGCGTGCATGAGCGCATGGGAACTGCGGCGTCCCTGTCTGCCGCGTAAAGGCTTTCTGCCGATCGTCACCACGCGCGGCGATCGACTGTTTATTGGACTTCTGGGCAGCGCCTATTGGCATCTTCTGCTAATCGGCCTGACCGACTGGAGCATCTGGATAGCGTCCGCGCTGTCTCTCGTCTGGTTGTTTGCAGTGATGCGCTGGGGCTGAGCCTTCGGGTTCATCCCTCCGAAAAACCCAAAGGAGGTGTGTATGTTCGAGAATAAAAACAACACCCGACATGGCATGGCGCTCGCGGCCCTGCTGACGTTGTCCGGCATTTCAGGATCGGCTTGGGCCGATGCCTATGAAGATGCGGCGAAGAAATGGATCGAATCAGAGTTCAATCCGTCGACCCTATCGCCTGAGCAGCAGATGGAAGAGCTGCGCTGGTTCATCAAAGCGGCCGAGCCGTTCCGCGGCATGGAAATCAACGTCGCATCGGAGACCATCACCACGCACGAATACGAGTCCAAGACCTTGGCGCGTGCGTTCAGTGAAATCACTGGCATAAAGCTGCGGCATGATCTGATGCAGGAGGGCGATGTCGTCGAGAAGCTGCAGACACAGATGCAGTCTGGCAAAAATATCTACGACGGCTACATCAACGACTCGGACCTGATCGGCACGCACTTCCGTTATGGCAAGGCCGTGGCTATCAGCGACATGATCGAGGGTGAGGCCAAGGACTACACACTCCCGACACTCGACCTGGACGACTTCATTGGTATCTCGTTCACCACCGGTCCGGATGGCAAGATCTACCAACTGCCGGTCCAGCAGTTCGCCAACCTCTACTGGTTTCGTGCTGACTGGTTCGAGCGGCCTGAACTGAAAAAGCAGTTCAAAGAGCGCTACGGGTACGAGCTTGGTGTGCCAGTGAACTGGTCCGCCTATGAAGACATCGCTGAATTCTTCAGCAAACACGTCAAGGAGATCGACGGGCAGCGGGTCTACGGCCATATGGACTACGGCAAGAAGGATCCGTCGCTTGGCTGGCGCTTTACGGATGCGTGGTTCTCGATGGCGGGTGCCGGCGACAAAGGGCTTCCAAACGGTTTGCCGGTAGATGAGTGGGGCATCCGCGTTGAGGATTGCCATCCGGTCGGCTCGAGCGTCGCGCGCGGTGGCGCCACCAATGGCCCTGCGGCGGTTTATGCAACGCAGAAATATGTGGATTGGATGCGTGAATACGCACCGCGCGAAGCTCAGGGCATGACCTTTTCTGAGTCGGGACCGGTTCCGGCACAGGGCAATATCGCCCAGCAGATCTTCTGGTACACCGCCTTTACGGCCGACATGACCAAGCCGGGTCTGCCGGTGGTGAACGAAGACGGCACGCCGAAGTGGCGGATGGCGCCGTCGCCAAAAGGGCCATATTGGGAGGAGGGAATGAAGCTCGGCTATCAGGATGCGGGCTCCTGGACCTTCCTGAACTCAACCCCGGAGGAGCGTCGTCTGGCTGCCTGGCTCTACGCGCAGTTCACCGTGGCCAAAACCGTGTCGTTGAAAAAGACCTTGGTGGGGCTGACGCCGATTCGTGAGTCTGACATCAACTCAGACGCCATGACCGAGGCCGCGCCAAAACTGGGCGGTCTGGTTGAGTTCTATCGCAGCCCGGCACGCGTTCAGTGGACACCGACCGGGACCAATGTGCCGGACTATCCACGTCTGGCGCAGCTCTGGTGGCAGTACATCGCCGAAGCGGCCAGTGGCGACAAGACGCCTCAGGAAGCGCTGGACGGACTTGCCGAAGCGCAGGACACCATGATGGCGCGACTGGAACGCGCCAAGGTGCAACCGAAGTGTGGGCCAAAGCTGAACGAACCACGTGACCCGGAATACTGGCTGAGCCAGCCAGGGTCGCCCAAAGCCAAACTGGACAATGAAAAACCACAAGGGCAGACAGTCAGCTACGACGAGCTGATCAAGTCGTGGGAGCAGGCGCGGTAGTCGCGATCCATGGGAAAAAAAACGGCACCCGAGGGTGCCGTTTTGCTCTAGACGCGCTTTATGTGAAGGCGTTGAAGGCTTCAGTCATGCAGGTGTTCAGCGGCATGCAGTGTGTTTTCCAACAGGCACGCACGGGTCATCGGGCCCACGCCGCCGGGAACCGGGGTAATCCAGCCAGCACGTTGCACGGCCACATCGAACTCGACGTCACCCACCAGCTTGCCGTCGGTCTGGCGATTGATTCCCACATCAATCACGATGGCCCCTTCCTTTATCCATTCACCTTTGACAAGACCCGTGATGCCGGTCGCGACCACGATCAGATCGGCGCGCTTGACGTGGTCAGCCAGGTCATTGGTGAAGCGATGCGTGACGGTTGTCGTGCAGCCTGCCAGCAATAATTCCAGCGCCATGGGCCTGCCGACAATGTTGGACGCACCTACCACCACCGCGTTGAAGCCATGTAGGTCAACGCCGGTGCTCTCGAGTAGGGTCATGATCCCTTTGGGTGTGCAGGGGCGTAGCAAAGGCATCCGCTGGGCGAGCCGGCCGATGTTATAGGGGTGGAATCCATCCACATCCTTGTCCGGACGAATGCGTTCGAGCAGTTGCGATGCATCCAGATGCTTAGGCAACGGAAGCTGCACGAGAATGCCATCGATCGAAGGGTCATCATTAAGCTGATCGATCAAGCCCAGGAGTTCATCCTGGCTGGTCGAAGCGGGAAGATCATGAGCGGTGGACTTGAATCCAACCTCCTCGCAATCCTTGCGCTTGTGCGCCACATAGACCTGAGAGGCCGGGTCCGTGCCCACGAGAATCACTGCCAGGCCAGGTACTCGTAAACCTTGCTTGGAGCGCTCGGCAACCCGGCCGGCAATATGCTGGCGGACATTGGCAGCGATCTGTTTACCGTCGATCAGTTTTGCGGTCATGACGCGTGATTAACCATCGAGAAGGACTGAAAAAGGACGCGCATTCTCGCACGGCGGCACCGTTCGGCAAAGGCGACCCGGTGGGGGATTCCCGTAACTCCTTTACCAGGCTGAATTTTTTTTGGTTTAGCTGTTGACGAGGTGAAGTCAGGCCATTAAGATTCGCCCCGCTTGTCGAGCACAGCTTGCTGCTGGGTAAGGCGGCTTTTGAAGGTCAGTCCTTCACTGGTCGGAACTTTAAGTCTGCGCTCAGCCGAATGCAGATATAAAGCGCCCGTAGCTCAGTTGGATAGAGCATCCGCCTTCTAAGCGGATGGTCGCAGGTTCGAGTCCTGCCGGGTGCGCCATTTTGGGCTCTGGCACAAGCAAGGCAATATGGTGGGCGTAGCTCAGTTGGTAGAGCACAGGATTGTGGCTCCTGCGGTCGTGGGTTCGAACCCCATCGTCCACCCCATATTCCGGAACGCCAGGCACTGCCTGGCGTTTTCGTTTAGAAGTTTGCGGACGTGGTGAAATTGGTAGACACACCAGATTTAGGTTCTGGCGCCGCAAGGTGTGAGAGTTCGAGTCTCTCCGTCCGCACCATCTGAAACGCTGAAAGCCCCGTTTATCGGGGCTTTCGCGTATTTGGGAAATAAGAATGGCGGCGCTTCGTCCATGTGTCTGCGCGCGTGAATGCCGGACTGCATTCTTCGAAATCCCCTGTGCTTCTTTACGGCTCAAAGACCATTTCTCTGCTGTGGCCGGGTTATCTATTGCCCGCTCAGCTTCCCCAGTGCTGGCCAGATGCTACATGGCCCAGCCTTTTTAGACCCAAGCTCCAGATCGGTAAACGCTGGTCAACTCTGCAGAGTGCGACGGATCGAGTCAGCCGAAGCGGCTGGATGATTGTGCGCTAGTGGCATTTTGGCTCGTTGTGCAGGCGTGACGATTAATCGAGCTGCCATCAAGGTGAAAATGTAGAGAGCAAATATGGCGCCGCGTCTATGGCTACAAGTGCCAATTCTGTCTAAAAAAGTCGTTGACAAGAATTGTTATGCACACTCATGTCTGGAAAGCTCCCTGCCCAACGTCTGCGCCGTTTCGTTTGTTAGGTAGATTTGTTTAAGTAACTGAATTAAAAGCCTTTTTGGATATGGTTGAAAACTCGACGATCTGTACCAAAGCCACGTGAGCCGGGCGTTTGAGCAAGTCATCCATCATGTGTTCACAGACTTATCCACAGCTTTTGTGGATAACGCGCGCAGGGCAAGCGCGGCGGGGCTTTCACGGATTCGCTGAAGAACTCAGATGTTTATGACAGTGATTCAATCGCAGGAAGTCACCTGTGGTTGCCTTGCAGCAGACACTGTTGCTGGCAGGGCTAATGGCGTCCAGTATCGCTTTTCAAAGCGCGTCCCGCGCTTTACCTCGATAGACCCGGAGTACATCAGCCATCACCGAGAGGGCAATTTCAGCCGGTGTCTTGCTGCCGAGATCCAGTCCGATGGGCATATGGATGCGCTCGATTTGCTGTTCGTCTAGCCCACCCACGCGTTGCAACCGTTCGGCTCGCTTGGCGGAGGTCTGTTGCGACCCCATAGCGCCGATGTAGAACGCAGGAGTTCGTACCGCCTCCATCAGCGCGAGGTCATCAATGCGTGGATCGTGCGTCAGCGCGACCACGGCGGTGGCCTCGTGACACGCGCCAGAAGCAATAAACACGGAGGGCAACACCGGCTGCACTTCGATGCCTTCGATCAGCGTGCCCTGCATTTCGTCTCGGGGATCACAGGCAATCACTTCGCAACCAAGCGCCCGAGCGAAACTGGCGCACGCCTGTGCAACAGGCGATACACCTGCGAGAAGCAGCCGAAGCGCGGGGCCGATGCGGATATCGACTTGCTCACCCTCAAGGCGGGTCTGCTCACCACCTTGGTCAGGTAGCAGTTCAGCGGCGCCAGTCGTCAGGTCTACTCGTCGCAGCAGGCGCTGTTGGCCTTGTAGAGCTGCTTGTAGCATGAGCAAGTGAGTGCGCCATGTTTCGCTCGGTGTGTGGTGCTCCACCAGCACCTGTAGGATGCCGCCGCACGGCAGCTGTAGGCGTCGTCGGTCATCATCGGTTTCGCCGTAGCGAACGATTTGGGCCGGCGCTTGTAATTCGCCTTGCGCCAGACAGGCGAGAAATTCCTCCTCGACGCAACCGCCGGACAATGAGCCAACGTGCGCACCGTCCGCCCGGGCCGCGAGGAGGGCGCCGGGCGCTCGAGGCGCCGATCCGTAAGTCGACAACACGGTACAAAACCATATGTCATGTCCTTCCGAGACCCATTTAAGCGCCTGATTGATCACCTGCAGATCAAGGTGTTGCATGTCTGTCTCCCCTGACAATTCGCCGAGGCTGAGCCGCCCGTTATGGATCGGACCCGTCCGAGGCGCGTTCTGCTGCATGGGGGCTTTGGGTTGTACGGTACTGGGAAGACTCAGGCGGAGCGTGCGCCGGACGCTTGAGCGGTTTTATCTACTGCTTTCGATATGATTCTATGCCCGAGGTGTGCCGGTTGGTCTGCAAGGTAGCCATCTTAAGGGGCGATTTCAGATCGCGGTGATCGAACTGACGCTTGAGATGCAACCGTTCCAGACCATCTCGTAATGCTCGCTTTGAATGATCGAGGTCACCGGCTTTGGGGTCATCAATGCCCAGCAATGCTGACCCGATTTGCGTACGGAGTGGTAACGCAAGCCGGGCTTTTGACCTTTTCTGAGCAGTCGCCCGAGGCGATGGCCGCTCGAATAATCCTCAGGGTCGTAGAGCGGATCCGTCATTGGGATGGGCATCGCATCGAGCATCCCGGCTTCGCTGAAGCGGCACGACAAGCCGCGAAAAACAAAGCGCTCATAGCTCAGGCCAATCACCTTCGACCAGTAGCGGTCCTGGTGATGGCGAACTTCAGCAAGCGCTGTATCCATCGTGCTGGCCAGATAAAGCACGCCAAAGCTACCGTCGCTGAAACGTGACCCGGCCGGGTTCACATGGGTAAACGGAGCAGTGGCGTATGAGCAGCCGGGAATGCCGAAGGGTATTTCAGCGCGCGCGATCAGCTCCAGATGGCCTGTCTCGTTTCGTAACCGTGGATTGGTCAGGGCTTGTAATTGGTAGAGCGTTTCGAACTCGTCGGCATCGGCGACATCATCGAACAAGGCAATGGGAGGAAACTTCGAGTTAACCAGCCGATAGGCCTGTTGCTCGACATCAGCCAGTCTGGGCAGCTGACTCGGGCTTACCACTGAGCGCCTCGCAGGCTATCGATGCGTCGGAACGTTTCGTACAGAGAGACCATGTCACCCTGAGCCATGACTTCCAGTGGTGAGCGCCCATTGAAGAACTCGTTATGGTTGGCCATCGCTGGGAAGCCATACATATTCTCCGGATTGTCGAAAACAAGCCGAAGTGCGGCATGAATGTTCAGAACGAAGCTGATGCGTTGCATCTGGTCCGGGTCGAGACTGACCGACCAACTAGCATCGCCTGACCTGGCGCGATTATGGGTGCTACGTGATATCCGAAGAATCGTGCAAGCCTGGTCGGTGGTTGCCTGCCATTTTTCCAGAATGCTCACCGCAGCCCGTAGACCGGTTGCGCACTGGTCCTTCGTGAATGCCTGTGCTTGAAGAACTGCTGCCATAGTTAAGCTGCCTGGCTGTGTCTGTAGAATTAAAAGTAGCACATCATGTATCTACAGACAAAGCTGGGTGCCATCGGGGTGAGTGGCAGCAGAAATTGCCGTCAGGCTTTTTTCATGGACCAGTACGCCGGCTTGAACAGGTCCCGTTCGCCGAGCAGCACCACGCCCACGGCGAAAGCACAGAGCACCAGGCCTATATACAGGCACAGTTGCAGTAGCCCGTGCGGGGAAGGCAACCAATGCAGTGCGGTTGCGACCACGACGGCGGTAGCGAGCCAGCGCCCGAGCACGCCGGGAGCCAGGCCTGCAGGCGACGCACGATAGACGTACAGTCCCATGAAGAGCGCCTGGAGGGTCACGCCGCTGGTAAACGCAACGGCCAGACCTTCGGCACCATATGGTCTGTAGAGCAGCGCATCGAGTCCGATCGTAAAGGCAGAACTGACCAGCATGATCACCAGAAACAACCGTGATTGATGCTGCGCCAGGAGCGCACGTCCCCACAGCAGCGCCAAGCCCATCGCAGGCAGACCGAGTGCATACAGGACCACCAGCGAGGCCGTGGCGTCGGTTTGTGTTGCGCCGAACTGCCCCCGTTCCAGTAGTACTGAGACCACCGGTTGCGGGAATGAACAGAGCACCACGGACGCCGGAACCAGAAATAGCAGTGTCGCCAGCAATCCTTTGCGAATAACGGCGCCATGGCCGCTGAGATCGCCATCGTTCCAGCTCGAGACGAAGCGAGGAAAGAGCACCGATAGCACGGACAAGGCGTAAAGCGTGAGCGGAATGGTGACGATGCGAAACGCAAACGACAGCATCGTGATACTGCCTTCTTCCAGGAAGGAGGCTAACATCCGCTCGGCAAGAATGCAGGCTTGTTGCGCCCCGGCCGCCAGCAGTACGGGTGCGAACGCGAGACCGAAGCCACCTGCATGCCCCTTTGTCTCGACTTTGCTGTCGCCTCGTAGGTACGCGATACGTCGGTGCTGTACCAGAATCAACGCCAATTGGGGCAGCAGCATGCCGATGAAGATCACCATGCCGGTAGGTTGGAACAGCAGGATGCCGACGATCGCGCCAGCGTTGAGCAGCACCGTCCGTGTCATCGGCAGGATGAACACCTCATCCATGTTCAGCAGTGCACCCTGGCAATACAAAACCGCCTGAACGGCGACCAGTACTGCGCCTACGCAGAATACGATCTGGCCGGCGGCAACCTGAGCGTCCGTCCAGCCGGGCGCCAGCATGTTCAGAATCCAATAGCTTGCAATGATGGCGACGGCACTCACGGCTGCGCCCATGAGCATGACCCGCCAATAGAGCCAGCGGCTGACGGCTTCAAACAGGGCTTCGGATTGGCTGCGTAGCTTTTGCAGGTAAGGAATCATTGCGTCGCGCAGGGCAAGGCCGAGAAAGTTCTCGAAGAACATCGGCAGGATCAGTGCGACAAATATCAGGTCCGCTTCCCAGCTCAGTCCGAAAGACTTGGCGATAAACAGGTCGCGTAGAAAACCGAGTAGAAAGCTGGCAACTGTTAACGCCAGGATGACCAGTGATGCGTTCATTCCTTGATCCTGTGCAGGCCATTATCGGACGGCCTGAAAAATAGCGGCATGCCTCATCGAACACGGGACGATTCCGCTGAGCCACATTGGTCAGCGTCCCGGCGAACGATACATAGACTGGATGGCTCAAGCATGGTTCCTGCGCCGGTATGGAGCGTTTTGCCATCGGTTCGGGTTGCTACAAAGCCTGATACGTAAAAATGCCGTAAATCCCCTTTGCGAGCGGAGCGCGACTGCTTATGGTTCACGCTCATTTTCAGGCGAACCCAGTTCATGTCCGAGGCAACTACTTCTTCTGCGGGCTCCATGCGGCGTTGGCTAATAATCGGCGGCGTGGTTGTTGTGATTGCGTTGCTGCTCTGGTGGCTATGGCCAAGCGCGGCCGAGACGCCGCCACAGCAGGCGGGTGGGCGTCCGGCTTTCGGCGCATTTGGTGGCCCCACGCCCGTGCGGGTTGCCCCGGTGGAACGAGGTGAGTTCGAGGTCTACGCCAAGGCGCTTGGCACCGTAACACCGTTGAATACCGTCAACGTGCGTAGCCGCGTGGCCGGTGAATTGGTGGAGATTCACTTCGAGGAAGGCCAGCGCGTCAAGGCCGGCGATTTGCTGGCCGTCATCGATCCCCGCGCTTATGAAGTGGCACTGCAGCAAGCCGAAGGCACCCTACAGCAAAACCGCGCTTTGTTGCAGAATGCGCAGCTGGACCTCGACCGTTACCGTGGTCTGTTCGCCGACGACAGCATTGCCAAGCAGACGCTTGATACGCAGCAGGCACTGGTCAATCAATACAAGGGAACGCTTGCAGCCAACCAGGCCGCTGTCAACGAGGCCAAACTGAACCTGCAGTTCACCAAGATTCGCGCGCCAATAGATGGCCGCGTCGGCCTGCGTCAGCTGGATCAGGGCAACCTTGTGGCGGCCAACGACACCACGCCGCTGGTGGTGATCACCCAGACCCAGCCCATCGCAATCACCTTTACGCTGCCCGAAAATGAGCTGCCGCCGGTCATCTCCCGGTTCCGCAGCGGTGAAGAGCTTTCAGTCCAGGCCTGGGACCGGGGCGAGCGCACCCTGTTAGGTGAAGGTGTACTGGAAAGTCTCGACAATCTGATCGATACCACCACTGGCACGCTGAAGATGAAGGCGCGCTTCGATAACGAGGCCGAGCTGTTGATACCCAACCAGTTCGTCAATGCTCGTTTGCGTGTGGAAACCTTGTCTGATGCGGTTCTGATTCCTTCAGCAGCGCTGCAATTCGGCTCGCGCGGCAACTACGCGTATGTCGTCGGTGAGGACTCGAAGGTTGAGCTGCGGGTGCTCGAAGTCGGCCCGAGCAATGGCGACAGGACCGTCGTGGTGAACGGTTTGAACCCCGGCGAGCGAATCGTCATGGAGGGAACCGACCGCCTGCGTGACGGCAGCGAAGTCGAAGTGGTGGATCGTCAGAAACTTGCCGACGAAGCGGCTGCAAATCCGAAGGCCGATACTCAGAGCACCAAGGAGCGTCCGGCGCGATGAACATCTCGCGGCTGTTCGTCCTTCGGCCGGTGGCCACCACCCTGACGATGATCGCGATTCTGCTGGCCGGGCTTATCGCCTACCGCATGCTGCCGGTGTCCGCCTTGCCCCAGGTGGACTATCCGACCATCCGGGTAATGACGCTGTATCCCGGAGCCAGCCCGGAGGTCATGACCAGCGCGGTGACTGCGCCGCTGGAAAGGCAGTTCGGTCAGATGCCAGGCCTGACGCAGATGTCCTCCACCAGCTCTGGCGGCGCATCGGTGATCACCTTACGCTTCTCGCTGGACGTTGAGCTCGACGTTGCCGAGCAGGAGGTCCAGGCGGCGATCAACGCGGGCAGCAATCTGCTGCCCAATGATCTGCCGGCACCGCCGGTCTATAACAAGGTCAACCCGGCTGACACGCCGGTCATGACACTGGCGGTGACCTCGGAAAGTCTGGCCCTGCCGGAGCTGCACGACCTGGTCGATACCCGCATGGCGCAGAAATTGGCGCAAATCAGCGGCGTCGGTATGGTCAGCATCGCTGGCGGCCAGCGACCAGCAGTGCGTATACGGGTCAATCCGGAGGCGCTTGCGTCTTACGGCCTGTCGCTGGCTGACGTGCGTTCCCTGGTGACCAGCTCCAACGTCAACCAACCCAAGGGCAATTTCGACGGCCCGACCCGCGTGTCGATGCTCGATGCCAATGATCAGCTGAAGACGCCGGAGGAGTACGCTGAGCTGATTCTGGCCTATGAGGGCGGCGCGACGCTGCGCTTGAAGGATGTCGCCGACATTATCGACGGGGCTGAGAATGAGCGGTTGGCCGCCTGGGCCAATGAAAGTCAGGCCGTGCTCTTGAACATCCAGCGCCAGCCCGGCGCCAACGTGATCGAGGTGGTCGAACGGATTCAGGCATTGCTGCCTGAGGTGACCGCCAGCATGCCGACCGGCCTCGATGTGGTGGTGCTGACTGATCGAACGCAGACCATCCGGGCTGCAATCACCGATGTCCAGCACGAACTGTTGATGGCGACCTTCCTGGTTGTCATGGTCACCTTTGTATTCCTCAAGCGCCTGTCGGCGACCATCATTCCTTCGATTGCAGTGCCGCTGTCGCTGATCGGCACTTTCGCGGTGATGCACCTTGCCGGTTTCTCGCTGAACAACCTGACCTTGATGGCGCTGACCATTGCGACGGGATTCGTTGTGGATGACGCCATCGTCATGCTCGAGAACATCGCACGCCACGTGGAGGAGGGGGAGACGCCGCTGCAGGCCGCACTGAAAGGTGCCAGACAGATCGGCTTCACGTTGATCTCACTGACCTTGTCGCTGATTGCCGTACTGATTCCGCTGCTGTTCATGCAGGACGTGGTGGGGCGGCTGTTCCGCGAGTTCGCCATCACCCTGGCTGTGGCGATCCTGATTTCACTGGTGGTCTCGCTGACGCTGACGCCAATGATGTGCGCCAAGCTGCTCAAGCCCGCCGCCGTTGAAAAGGGCAAGCCCGACTGGGTCGAGCGTCTTATTGGCGGTTATTCCCGCTGGCTGACCTGGGTGCTGGGTCACCAGACCCTGACGCTGCTGGTGGCGGTGGGCACGCTCGGTCTGACGGTGGTGTTGTATCTGGCGGTGCCGAAGGGCTTCTTTCCGGTGCAGGACACCGGTGTGATTCAAGGCATCAGCGAAGCGCCGCAGTCGATTTCCTTCCGCGCCATGATCGAACGCCAGCAATCCTTGTCGCGCGTTATCCTGGCTGATCCGGCGGTGGCCAGCCTGTCGTCGTACATTGGCGTCGATGGCGACAACGTAACGCTCAACAGCGGGCGGATGCTGATCAACCTCAAGCCCCATGGCGAACGTGATGTCACCGCCAGCCAGGTCATTGATCGTCTACGTCCCGAGCTGGCGAAACTACCGGGTATCGAGCTGTACATGCAACCGGTGCAGGATCTGTCGATTGAGGACCGGGTCAGCCGTACGCAGTTTCAGTTCAGCCTGGAATCACCCGACGGTGAGCTGTTGCAGGAGTGGACGCCACGCCTGGTGGCAGCGTTGCGTGAGCGCCCGGAGCTGACCGATGTGGCCAGCGACCTGCAAAGTGATGGGTTGCAGATCTTCCTGGATATCGACAGAGATACCGCGGCCCGCTTGGGGATCGAGATATCGGCGATAACCGATGCGCTGTATGACGCCTTCGGCCAGCGGCAGATTTCAACGATCTTCACCCAGGCCAGCCAGTACCGCGTTGTGCTCGAAGCAGAGGCAGGCAACCGCCTTGGCGCGCAGGCGCTGGAGCAGCTTTACGTGCAGAGCGAGAGCGGAACCCCGGTTCGGCTGTCCAGCCTGGCAACGCTGCAACAACGTAGCGCACCCCTGCTGATCAATCACATTGGCCAGTTCCCGGCCGTCACGTTGTCGTTCAATCTGGCTGATGGCGTTTCGTTGGGCGAGGCGGTGGAAGTCATCGAAAGCGTCGAGGCACAGATCGGCTTGCCGGCAGGAATCCAGAGTCGGTTCCAGGGCGCGGCCGAAGCCTTCCGCGCGTCGCTGTCGAGCACATTGCTGCTGATTTTGGCGGCAGTCGTTACCATGTACATCGTGCTCGGTGTGCTCTACGAGAGCTATATCCACCCGATCACCATTCTCTCGACGCTGCCGTCGGCTGCGGTCGGCGCCTTGTTGGCTTTGCTGCTGACCGGCAACGACCTGGGGCTCATTGCGATCATTGGGATCATCCTGTTGATCGGCATCGTCAAGAAGAACGCCATCATGATGATCGACTTTGCCCTGGACGCTGAGCGCAATCAGGGCATGAGTCCGCAGGACGCGATCTATCGCGCGGCGTTGCTGCGCTTCCGGCCCATCCTGATGACCACGCTGGCGGCGCTGTTCGGCGCGGTGCCGCTGATGCTGGCATCTGGCTCCGGTGCCGAGCTGCGTCAGCCGCTGGGGCTGGTACTGGTCGGCGGCCTGCTGCTCAGTCAGCTGCTGACGCTGTTCACCACGCCCGTGATCTACCTGTTCTTTGATCGACTGGGCAACCGGTTCGGCCGCAAGCAACAGCCTGTGCAGGAAGTGCGTACATGACCCTGGCAGCAGAGCAGACTTCCTCAGTTTGCGGCGACCCGCAGCGATGAACATCTCGGCCCCCTTCATCGCGCGCCCGGTCGCGACCATGTTGCTGAGCCTGGCGATCCTGCTGCTGGGCAGCGTCAGCTTTGGTCTCTTACCGGTCTCGCCACTGCCAAACATGGATTTCCCGGTGATCACCGTGCAGGCAAGTCTGCCCGGTGCCAGCCCCGAAATCATGGCTTCGAGTGTGGCGACGCCGCTGGAGCGCTCCCTCGGAAGCATCGCAGGCGTCAGCCAGATGAGCAGTCGTAGCAGCCAGGGGCAGACCCGCATCGTCATCCAGTTCGACCTGGAGCGGGAGATCAACGGTGCCGCGCGAGATGTGCAGGCGGCGATCAATGCCTCGCGCAATCTGCTGCCCAGCGGGATGCGCAGCATGCCGAGCTACCGCAAAATCAACCCAGCCCAGGCACCGATCATGGTGTTGTCGCTGACGTCCGACGTGCTCGACAAGGGGCAGCTTTACGACATCGGCTCGACCATTCTGGCGCAGAAGCTATCGCAGGTCCCTGGGGTGGGCGAGGTGCAGGTGGGAGGGAGTTCGCTGCCTGCCGTCCGGGTCGAGCTGCAACCACAGCAACTGGAACAGTACGGCGTTTCACTCGATGAGGTCCGCCAGACCATCGCCAGCGCGAATGTCCGGCGACCCAAGGGGATGGTCGAAGACGACGACCGCCATTGGCAGGTGCAGGCCAGTGACCAGCTGCATGAAGCCGCAGATTACCTGCCGCTGATCATTCGCTATCAGGACGGCGCAGCACTTCGCCTGAGCGATGTCGCGAAGGTCAGGGACGGCGTGGAAGATCGATACAACGACGGCTTCTTCAACAACGACCGCGCCGTGCTGCTGGTCATAAACCGCCAGGCCGGCGCCAACATCATCGAAACCATCGAGGGAATTCGTAACGAGCTGCCAGCCCTGCAGGCGATCGTGCCGGGCAGTGTCAACATGGCCGTCGCAATGGATCGCTCACCGGTGATCCGCGCCACCCTGCATGAGGCCGAGCGGACCTTGCTGATTGCTGTCGGACTGGTGATCGTTCTTGTGTTCCTGTTCCTCGGCAAAGTGCGGACCGCGTTGATCCCGGCGCTGGCGGTGCCGGTATCGCTGGTTGGCACCTTTGCCGTGATGTACCTGTTTGGCTTCTCGCTTAATGTGCTATCGCTGATGGCCTTGATCCTCGCCGCCGGGCTGGTGGTCGATGACGCCATCGTGGTCCTGGAAAACATTGCACGACATATCGACCAGGGTGTGCCGCCGATGCGCGCCGCCTATATCGGCACCCGTGAGGTTGGCTTCACCTTGCTGTCGATGAACCTGTCGCTGGTGGTGGTGTTCGTCTCGATTCTGTTCATGGGCGGCCTTGTCGAACGGCTTTTTCGAGAGTTTTCCATCACCCTGGCGGCCGCCATTCTGGTGTCGTTGCTGGTCTCGCTGACCCTGACACCCATGCTTTGCGCACGTTGGCTCAAACCCCACCAACCTGAGCATGACGGGCGCCTGCATCGCTGGAGTCACAATGCCCACCAATGGCTGTTAGGCCATTACGACAGGTCTCTCGGCTGGGCGCTGCGCCATCATCGGATCACCCTGATTACGTTGCTGGCGACCATCGGACTCAATGTTTTTCTGTACATCGAAGTTCCGAAAACCTTTCTGCCGCAGCAGGACACAGGCCAGCTGACCGGCTTTATTCGCGGCGACGACGGCTTGTCGTTTCAGGTCATGCAGCCAAAGATGGAAACCTACCGCAAGGCAGTACTGGCCGACCCAGCCGTGGAAAGCGTGGCGGGCTTTATCGGCGGGCAGGGCGGTATCAACAATGCGTTCATGATCGTCCGGCTAAAGCCATTGGATGAGCGCAAGATCTCTGCGCAGAAAGTGATCGAGCGTATTCGCAAGAACCAGCCAAAAGTGCCGGGTGGTCGGATGTTCCTAATGGCCGATCAGGATCTGCAATTTGGTGGCGGTCGGCAGAGCAGTTCAGCGTATTCCTACACCCTGTTGGCCAGCGATCTGGCTGATTTACGCACCTGGGTGCCGCAAGTGACCCAGGCGCTCAAGGCTTTGCCGGAGCTCACCAGTATCGACGCCAACGAAGGCGAGGGCGCCCAGCAGATCAGCCTGAAGATCGACCGTGACGCGGCCAAGCGGCTTGGCATCGACATGAGCACGGTGACGACCTTGCTCAACAACGCCTTCAGCCAACGGCAGATATCCACCATTTACGAGTCGCTCAACCAGTACCGGGTTGTCATGGAAATCGACCCGAGCTATGCCCAGCACCCTGAAGTGTTGGAGCAGATCCAGGTGATCACCAGCGACGGCCGACGCGTGCCGCTCTCGGCCTTTGCCCGTTACGAGCGGAGTCTTGAGGAGGACCGGGTCAGCCATGATGGGCAATTCGCTGCCGAGAGTATCGATTTCGATCTGGCGCCCGATGTCAGCCTGGATCAAGCGACGCGAGCAATCGAGCGTACAGTGGCGGCGATAGGGCTGCCGAGCGAAGTCCAGGGGCGCCTGGGAGGCACGGGTGATGTCTTCAAGGCGGCTCAAGAAAGCCAGCCGTTCATGATTCTTGGAGCGTTGCTGCTCGTCTATATCGTGCTCGGCGTGCTGTACGAGAGTTATATCCACCCGCTGACGATCCTTTCCACGCTGCCTTCTGCCGGGGTCGGCGCGTTGCTGGCAATTATCCTGACGGGCGAGCAGTTCAGTCTGATTTCGCTGCTTGGGCTGTTCCTGCTGATCGGTGTGGTGAAGAAGAACGCGATCTTGATGATCGATCTGGCGCTGCAGTTCGAACGTAACGATCACCTGCTGCCGGATGAGTCGATTCGTCGGGCCTGCCTGTTGCGTTTTCGGCCGATCCTGATGACCACCATGGCGGCGATCCTCGGTGCGTTGCCATTGCTCATGGGCGGCGCCGAGGGTGCGGAAATGCGCCAGCCGCTGGGCCTGACGATTATCGGTGGCCTGATCCTCAGCCAGGTCCTTACGCTCTACACCACGCCGGTGGTCTACCTGTATCTGGACCGCGCGCGGCATCGATTCAACAGCTGGCGCGGTGTCCGCACCGACGCCGCCCTGGAAAATCCGCTATGAGTCAGTTGTTTTCGAAATACGCCCTACGCCCGCTGGCCCTTGCCGGCATGGCTTTCTCCCTAGGAGCTTGCACCTTGGGCCCTGACTACCAGCGCCCAGCGCTGCCAATGGCTGCTGAATTCAAGCAGGCCGAAGGTTGGAAGGTTGCCAACCCGGCAGATGTGCTGGAGCGCGGTGATTGGTGGCGGCTATACGGTGATGTGGCATTGGATGCCTTGGTTGGGCGCCTCAATGTCTCCAACCAGAGTCTGGCGGCTGCTGAAGCGCAGTACCGCCAGGCGCGCGCACTGGTTATGGGGGCACGATCACAGCTGTTTCCTTCGGTAGGCAGCAGCGCTGGCGCAACACGTGCCGGGCAGGGCAGTTCGACCTCATCTACCGCATTGACTGGCAGCAGTTTCAGCGGCATCAGCGAGAGTTATAGCGTGGGGCTTGATGCGGCCTGGGAATTGGATATATGGGGTCGCCTGCGGCGCAATCTGGAAGCCAACCGAGCCAATATGCAGGCCACCGCAGCGGACGTGGCCGCTGTCCGCTTGAGCCTGCAGTCCGAGCTCGTCCAGACCTACCTTCGATTGCGCGTGATGGATGAACAGCAGCGTTTGCTGAATCAGACGGTCGAAGCCTTTGCTCGCTCGTTGAGGTTGACGGAAAACCAGTATCGCGCAGGCATCGTGCCGAAGTCCGATGTCACCCAGGCACTGACCCAACTCCTGAGTACCGAGGCTCAGGCCATCGACTTGCAGTGGCAGCGAGCTCAGATGGAGCACGCTATTGCGGTGCTGGTCGGGGTGCCGCCGGCAGAGCTGAACATCGCTGAGCGCGACGAGATTCCGGAGTTGCCGCTGTTGCCGCTGGCGCTGCCTTCGCAATTGCTTGAGCGTCGCCCGGACATCGCATCGGCCGAACGTCAGGTAATCGCGGCCAATGCACAGATCGGGGTGGCCGAAGCGGCCTGGTATCCGGACCTGACGCTGAGCGCGAGCGGTGGCTATCGAAACAGCAGTTTTACTGACCTGATCAGTCTCCCCAACCGCTTCTGGTCGCTCGGTCCGCAGCTGGCAGTCACATTGCTTGATTTTGGTGGCCGTCGCGCTGACCTCGAAGCTGCCGAAGCCAACTATGACCTGACAGTGGCCAACTATCGCCAGACGGTGCTCGACAGCTTCCGTGAGGTCGAGGACAACCTGGTGCAACTGCGTGTTCTCGCGGCTGAGGCCGTGGTGCAGCGACAAGCGCTGGAGGCCGCGCAGGAATCGCTGCGCCTGATCCAGAACCAGTACCGCGCGGGCACCGTGGACTTCCTCAGCGTTGCCACCGTGCAAACCAGTGCGCTGAACAACGAGCGGACCTATCTGACGCTGCTGGGTGATCAGCTCGCCGCCAGCGTTCAACTGATCGCGGCGCTAGGCGGCGGATGGGAAGAAGCGCAGCTGGATTTCGAGCCCGTACTGGAGGCGTCAGAGCGCTGACCAACGAACGCGTGAGTGCAAACCGCCTTCCGGCGAGCAGGCTGCACGCTGAGAGGTTAGTAGAAGGCTAAAGAACTTAGGGACTCGCCGAGCGGCGTTGGCAAACCGCGGCGTTGCTGCCGCGGCTGGGAGGAAAGGCGGGAAGTAATCAGTTGCGCTGCTTGCGATTGACCGTTTGCGCCGCCTTGATGATGTCAGCGCCAATCACCGGTTCGAATTCTTGCCACACCGGTCGCATGGCTTCGCGCCAGGCTTCGCGTTGTTCAGGCGTCAGTTCGATGATCTCCGATGTGCCCGCTTTGCGGATCCGCTCACGGTCGGCCTGGTTGGCTTCTTCCGCGGCACGGTTCACCTCGAAGGTGACCTCGTCGATGATGCCTTCCAGCTCGGTACGCAGCTGATGCGGTATGCCAAACCAGAACCGCGTATTGCTCACCAGCATGTAGTCGAGCACGCCATGATTGGATTCGGTGATGTAGGGCTGCACGGTGTGCATCTTCTTGCTGTAGATGTTCGACCAGGGATTTTCTGCCCCTTGGACGGTGCCGTTCTGCAACGAGGTGTAGACCTCGGCAAACGGAATCTTCTTGGTGGCTGCGCCTACCTGGGAGAATTGCGATTCCAGAACGGCTGAGGGTTGGATACGGAACGCCAGCCCCATGGCATCGCTCGGCTGCAACAGCGCCTTCGTTGCCGATAGCTGCTTCATTCCGTTGTGCCAGTAAGCAAGGCCAGTGATGTTTTCCTTTTCCATCGAGCGCAGCAATTGGCGGCCCTTGGCGCGCTTCTGGAACCGGTTGACGGCCTCCAGGTCGTCGAACAGGAAAGGCAGGTCGAACACTTGCACCTGCTTGGTGTACTTCTCGAACTTCGCTAACGACGGCGCCAGCAGCTGCACCTCGTCGTTGGCCAATGCCTCAAGCTCGTTGGCATCACCGAACAGTGTCGAGTTGGGATAAACCTCGACGGTCACCTGGCCGGGTAGACGCTCTTCAACCAGTTTCTTGAACAGCAGGGCACCCTTGCCTTTCGGGGTGTCTTCAGCGACGACGTGCGAGAACTTGATGACGATCGGCTCAGCTTCGACCGCGGTTGCGGTCAACGCCAGCACCAGGCCAGCGAGGGTGATGATCGGCTTGATCATGAAAAGGCTCTTTATTTTTGGTGGGTTGGCATGACATCCGGGAGACGGATGTGATTGAGCTTCAATGAAGCGTTATGCCAAATAAGCCGCACCGTAAAAAGGGCTTTCTCACAGAATTCATAATTGAGCGAGCGGGAGTTGCAACAGATCACACTTTGGCCGCTGAGAGCGACTGCTCTGCGCCGCCATTCAGCGGCGCAGAGCGGCTTCCCGTCAGTTGCTGGCGAGCTGCCAACCGCCGCCAAGTGCCTTGTAGAGGCCCACGACGCCGCGATAGACCTCGACTTCGGCCTGCGCCTGCGCATCCTCCGCAGCCAGGCGCTCGCGCTCGGCATCCAGTAGCACCAGAAAGTCCACCGTGCCTTCCCGGTAGCGGATTGCCGCTTGCTCCGCTGCCGCGCGACTGGCGCCCGACTGACGCAGCAGTGCGAGCAGTCGCTCCTGGGAGCGCGAATAGTCACTGAACGCGTTTTCCGACTCCTCCAGCGCCAGCAGGACCTGCTGCTCATAATTGGCCAACGCACCCTCGGCGTCTGCTTCTGCACCGCGCAGCCTGGCTCGAACGCTGCCCATGTCGAACGCAGCCCAGGTGATGCTCGGCGCTACACCCCAAGCCTGCGCCGCGCTTGAACCGATCTGCGAACCGCGTCCGGCGATGAAACCCAGAAAACCGCTCAGGCTTACCCGCGGAAACAGATCAGCTGTCGCTACGCCCACGTTGGCGGTTGCCGCTGCCAGCTGTCGTTCGGCCGCGAGAATGTCCGGTCGGCGACGTAGCAGCTCGGTGGGGTCACCAATCGGCAGAGCCTTGGCAATGGCAGGCAGCTCGCGCGGCGTCAGGTCGACGCTGAGTTTGTCGGCGCGCTGGCCGAGCAGGGTCGCGATGCGATTGGTTGCCCGGGTCTGCTGTGCCTGCAGTTGCGGCAAGCTAGCCTGGGTCGCTGCTAGCCGAGCGTCGGCGCGCAGCACATCGAGCTCGTTACCCACGCCCGCGTCGCGCAACTGCTCAGTCAGACGATGTGAGTTGCGCTGGTTCTCAAGGTTTTCCCGGGCGATGCGTTCACGCAGTTGCGCCCCGCGCAACTGGCCATAGGCATCGACCAGTTCGGCAATCAGGCTGACCTGTAGTTGATAAAGCTCGGCTTCCGCGGCTTCGCTCTGTGCCTCGCTGGCTTCGATGCGCCGCTGAACTCGGCCGAACAGGTCGAGTTCCCAGGCCATGTCCAGCCCAAGATCGTAGCGCTCGATGCTGCTGCGCTCCTCGCCGAATCCCGGCTGCTGAGCCTCGCCATACTCGGCACCGGCCCCTGCGGTTACGGTAGGGAAGCGATCATTGGTCACGTCATCGCGAATGGAACGAGCGGCGCGGAGCCGGGCGAATGCGATGCGCAGTTCGCGGTTCTCGGACAATGCTTCACCCACCAGAGCATCCAGCGTCGGGTCATCGAACTGGCGCCACCAGGCCGCCTGAAAACGCGACTGATCGAAGCCAGTCGCCGCAGCCCTTTCGATATGCGCCGGAGCGACGTCCGGCGCGCGGTAATCCGGCCCCACCGCGCAGGCGCTCAACGCAAGAGCGACCGCGAGCAGAAGCGGTGTGCTAATGACAGCCTTCATGCGTGCGCCTCCTTCAGTACCGCTTTTTTCTCCGCGCGCCGTTCGACGAAGGCGCGAATGACCAGGTAGAACACCGGCGTCAGCAACAGCCCGAAGAAGGTCACGCCGAGCATGCCGCTGAACACTGCAACACCCATGGCATGCCGCATCTCAGCGCCTGCTCCCGAAGAGAGTACCAACGGCACCACACCCATGATGAACGCGAAGCTGGTCATCAGGATCGGGCGCAGCCGCAGGCGGCAGGCCTCGAGCACAGCGGATAGGCGATCCATGCCTTCTTCCTGTTTGTCCTTGGCGAACTCGACGATCAGGATCGCGTTTTTGCACGCCAGGCCGACGAGCACGATCAGGCCAATCTGGGTAAACACGTTATTGTCGCCGCCCGACAAGATCACCCCGGTGATGGCCGAGAGCAGTGTCATCGGTACGATTAGGATCACCGCCAATGGCAAGCTCCAGCTCTCGTACTGCGCCGCCAATACCAGGAAGGCCAGCAGCACGCAGAGCGGGAAGACGAACATTGCAGTGTTCCCCGCCAGGATCTGCTGATAGGTCAGCTCGGTCCATTCGAAGCTCATGCCATTCGGTAGCTCAGCTTGCAGCAGCCGCTCCATCGCAGCTTCGGCCTGACCGGAGCTGTAGCCGGGGGCGGCTGCGCCGTTTATTTCAGCGGTCAGGAAGCCGTTGTAGTGCATCACCCGATCCGGGCCGGAACTGTCGCTGACCTTGACGAAGGTCGACAGCGGGACCATCTCGCCACGGTTGTTGCGCACCTTCAGCTGGCCGATCTGATCGGGCGTCAGGCGAAACTTCTGCTCGGCCTGGACGTTGACCTGATAGGTGCGACCAAAACGGTTGAAGTCGTTGGCATACAGCGAGCCGAGATAGACCTGCATGGTGTCGAAGATCTGATCGATAGCCACGCCATGGGTCTTGGCTTTCTCCCGGTCGATGTCGGCATCGATCTGCGGCACGTTGACCTGATAGCTGGTAAACAGCCCGGCTAGCTCGGGATAGTCCGCGCTCTTGGCGATGACGTTCTGCACCTGCTTGTACAGCTCTTCGTAGCCAAGATTGCCGCGGTCCTGCACCTGCACGCGGAAGCCGCCGATGGTGCCCAACCCTTGTACCGGTGGTGGCGGGAAGATCGCGATAAAGGCGTCCTGAATTTGCGCGAACTGACCGTTCAGATCAGCCGCGATGGCGTTGGCGGACAGCGAGGGATCACTGCGCTCATCAAAGGGCTTGAGCGGGGTGAAGACGATGCCGCTGTTCGGGCTGTTGGTGAATCCGTTGATCGACAGGCCTGGGAAGGCCACGGTGTTCTCGACACCGGGATGCTCGGCAGCGATCTGTGACATGCGTTTGATGACGTCTTCCGTGCGATCCAGCGTGGCGGCATCCGGCAGTTGCGCAAAGGCCACCAGGTACTGCTTGTCCTGCGGCGGCACGAAGCCGGTCGGTGTGCTGGCGAAGCCCATATAGCCGAGTCCGACCAGGCCGAGATAAACCACCAGGGCAATGCCGCTGCCACGCAGAATGCGTTTAACCGCACCGACGTAGCCGTGGCTGGCGCGTTCGAATACCCGGTTGAAGGGGGCGAACAGCCAGCCGCCGAACAGCTTGTCCAGCAGGCGTGAGAAGCCGTCTTTAGGCGCGTCATGGCTACGCAGCAACGCGGCCGCCAACGCTGGCGACAGGGTCAGGGAGTTGAAGGCCGAGATCACCGTGGAGATCGCAATGGTCAGGGCAAACTGTTGATAGAACTGCCCGGTAAGGCCCGAGATGAAGGCAGTCGGGATGAACACCGCGCAGAGCACCAGCGCCGTGGCGATGATCGGCCCAGTCACTTCCTTCATCGCCTGCTTGGTGGCTTCCACCGGCGACTTGCCGAGGCCGATGTTCCGCTCGACGTTCTCCACCACCACGATGGCGTCATCCACCACGATGCCGATTGCCAGCACCAGGCCGAACAGTGACAGCGCATTGAGCGAGAAACCCAGCATGTGCATCACGGCAAAGGTGCCGATGAGTGATACCGGTACGGCGGCCAGCGGGATGATCGACGCGCGCCAGGTCTGCAAGAACAGAATCACCACCAGCACCACAAGCACAATCGCTTCAAGCAGGGTATGCACCACCGCCTCGATGGAACCGCGAACAAAGATGGTTGGGTCGTAGACGATTTCGTAGTCCACGCCTTCAGGGAAGTCCTTCTTCAGCTCGGCCATGCGGGCACGCACTGAGTCGGAGATTTCGATTGCGTTCGAGCCAGGGCGCTGGAAAACCGGGATGGCCACGGCGGGCTGGTTGTTGAGCAAGGAACGCAGTGCGTATTGGCTGGAACCCAGTTCGATACGCGCGACGTCCCGCAGTCGAGTGATCGAACCGTCTTCGCCGGCGCGAATGATGATGTTCTCGAACTCTTCCTCGCTGACCAGCCGGCCCTGTGTGTTGATCGACAGCTGGAAGTCCGTCGCGCCCGGCGCGGGTGGCGCACCCAGCGAACCCGCAGCGACCTGACGGTTCTGCTCGCGGATCGCGTTAACCACGTCGGTTGCGGTGAGGTTGCGCGAGGCGACCTTGTTCGGATCGAGCCAGACGCGCAGCGAATAATCACCCATGCCGAACAGCTGCACATCGCCAATCCCGTCCAGCCGCGCCAGCTCATCTTTTACGTTGAGCGCCGCGTAGTTGGAGAGATAGAGCATGTCGTAGCGCTCGTCTGGCGAGGTCAGGTGCACCACCATCGTCAGGTCCGGTGAGGCTTTGTCCACCGTCACGCCAAGGCGCTGCACCTCGGTCGGCAACGTCGGTTGGGTACGCGTGACGCGGTTTTGCACCTGCACCTGGGCGTTATCCAGATCGGTCCCCAGGGCGAAAGTGATGGTCAGGGTCAGCTTGCCGTCAGCGGTTGCCTGGGACGACATGTAGAGCATGCCCTCGACACCGGTGATGGCCTGTTCGAGGGGGGACGCGACGGTTTCGCCGATCACTTTCGGGTTGGCGCCCGGGAAGCTGGCGCGCACCACCACAGTGGGCGGCACGACTTCGGGATATTCGCTAATCGGCAGCTGGAACAGCGATATGGCGCCACCGATCAGGATGATCAGTGATAGCACCGCGGCAAAGATCGGCCGCTGGATAAAGAACTGGGAGAAATTCATGACGCACTCCGGGGGAGAGGGCACGCGCGACGTGCCCTGACGGAATCGGTTTTGTTTGAGTTGGCGCCTTGGCGCCGGTCAGTGGGACGTGCTGAACGTCAACTGCTCGGCCCTCGCGCCAGGGTCCGGTCGACCACCTGCGGGTTCATCGCTGCCGATATGGCACGGCTCTGTTCTTTCAGCGCGGCGAGGGTGTCCGCATCTGCCATCGGTACGTCCTCTGGCTGTACGGCATTACCGGGTCGCACGCGCTGCAGGCCGTTCACGACGATGGTTTCACCTTCCTCCAGACCGCTACGCACGATGCGCAGGCCCTCCAGCTTCGGACCAAGCTCGATGGCGCGATAGTTGACGGTGTCGTCCTCCCCGAGGACCAGGACGAACTTCTTCCCAAGATCGGTTCCGACCGCGACATCCTTGATCAGGACGGCGTCGTAGGTGGCGCTACCGACCAGCTTCAGGCGGGCGTAGAGACCGGGAGTGAAGCGCCCGTCACGGTTATCGAACACGGCGCGTCCGCGAATGGTGCCGGTGCGTGGGTCGACCTGATTGTCGATGAAGTCCATGTGACCCAGATGAGGGTGGCCTTCCTCGTTGGAGAGCCCGAGGTACACCGGTGTCTCCTCGCCACGCTCACCGTCACGGGCGAGTTCGCGGTATTTCAGGTAGGTGCGTTCGTCCGCCTCGAAGTAGGCATAGACCTTGTCGGTCGACACCAGCGTTGTCAGCAAGGCTTCGCCAGCATTGACCAGGTTGCCCGCTGTAATCAGCGCACGACCTACGCGGCCATCGATGGGGGCGGTGACGCGGGTGAACCCGAGATCCAGCTTGGCTGCGTCGAGCTGAGCCTGGATGGCGGCGACGGCGGACTTCGCTTCGCTGGCGGCGCTGGCTCGCGCGTCAGCCAGTTCGGCGGAAATGGCATTGTTGGCGCGCAGTCGCTCACCGCGCTCGGCTTCGCTTGCGGTCCGGCGCTCAGTGGCGCGAGCCTGTTGCAACTCGGCCTGCAGGCGTTTGACCTGCGCTTCGAACGGGCGCGGGTCGATCTGAAACAGCAGATCGCCTTTCTTCACCAGCGAGCCTTCTTCGAACGCGACCTTGTCGATGAAGCCCGACACGCGAGGACGAATATCGACCGATTCGGGCGCTTCCAGGCGGCCGGTGAGCTCGTCCCATTCGGTCACCTGCTGTTCGATGACCTCGGCAACACTGACGGCGGGGGCCGGCATGGCCGCTTCGGTGGCTTCAGGGGCTTTACCGCATGCGCCTACAAGGGCGGCAGCAACCGCAACCAATGGGTAACGCAAGGCTTTGAGTGAACGATCCATGCTTGACTCCGCAACTCGGGTTTTTATCGATGGCGGGAGTGTGGGGGCTGGCCTTTACAAGCAGAAATCGAACGAGGCGAATGTAAATATCATCCGCGATGATGTTGCAGCATTTGTCATTGATGGCGCCGACAGCAAAACCGCGGCTGAGCTTCAGACCACCCAGCGACACTAAGCACTAGCCGCACGGGCACACAAGGAGCAGTGGAGAGGAAAGGGGCGATCGGTTGCAGCTACAGGGGGAATCGGCGCCCGAGCGGCAACCGATGCTAAACCTTATCGCGATCTGGGTTGGTTCAGAGACTGTCCGGATCGCCTACGAACATCTGGATGCGCGAGCGCAGCCAACGCTCGGCCGGGTCGTTGTCCTGAGCGCCGCGCCAGGCCATGGACAGCTCGAAGTCCTGGCTGGTCTCGAATGGCAGCGGCTCGGCCCGCACGCCACCGTTGGCGGCAAGCGCTGCGGCGGCATAGTCCGGCATGGTCGCGACCAGGTCGGTTCCGGCCAGCAGGCTCGCCAACCCGTTGAACTGTGGCACCGCCAGCACGACCTTTCGCTTGCAGCCGTGCAGCGCCAGCTCGTCATCGATATAGCCGTTCAGGTCGCCAGCAAAGGAAACCATGGCGTGCGGGCGCGAGCAGTAGTCTTCCATCGTCATACGGCCAGGGATGCTGTCGGCACGCAGCAACATGGGTTTCGGTCTGCGCAATACCTTGCGCTTGGCGTTGGCTGGCAGCTCCTCGGTGTAGCAGACCCCCACCGAGATCTCGCCCGAGGCAAGCAGGCCAGGCATCAACAGGTAATTGGCACGACGCACCACCAGCACCACACCCGGCGCTTCGGCACGGACGCGCCTGAGCAACTGCGGCAGCAGGGCAAATTCCACCTCATCGGTCAGGCCGATGCGAAACACCAGTTCGCTGGTGGCCGGGTTGAAGTCAGAGGCGCGGCTGACGGCCGTGGAGATCGAATCCAGCGCTGGCGACAGCAACCCGGCGATCTCTTGCGCGCGTGCAGTGGGCTCCATGCTGCGCCCGGTGCGCACGAACAGCGGGTCGTCAAACAACGTACGCAGGCGTGCCAGGGCGGCACTGATGGCGGGCTGCCCAAGAAACAGCTTTTCAGCGGCGCGAGTCACGCTGCGCTCATGCATCAGCGTTTCGAAGACGATAAGCAGGTTCAGATCCACGCGGCGAAGGTCGTTGCGGTTCATGCCATTCACTTCAAGCTGTGGTCAGACAAAGGCGCGGCTGACCTTCTGGAGGGTTGCGGTTGCATTCTAGACAGATCGGAGTGACGCCGGCATGTCCATTTCAGCTTTGGAATTACACAAACCTGCAGTCTGTGGCGCAGGTTTACATACAGCTCATCATCATTCCCACGCATGGCGACTATCGAGCGGAATGCAGGGATCGGCGCTGGAGTTGTTCCGGCGGTGCAGATAGAGTCACTGACACAGTAGTAATCGAGGGGTCTTTCAATGTCCCGCATCATCCGTTTCCACCAGTTCGGGCCAGCCGAAGTGCTGCGTTATGAGCAGCGCGACGTGCCAAAGCCTGGCCCGGGCGAGGTGCTTGTCGACGTGAAAGCGATCGGCATCAGCTGGAACGACGTACTTTGGCGGCAGGACTTGGCTCCGCGTCACGCCAAGCTCCCGGCAGGGCTGGGCAGCGAGATCGCCGGCGAGGTGTTGGCGGTAGGTGATGATGTAGATGGTTTCGCGGTGGGTGATCGTGTTGCCAGCTTCCCTGCGCACGATCTCAACCAGTACCCGCTCTATGGCGAGCAGGTTCTGCTGCCGCAAACCTCGCTGGTGCACTATCCGGAGATGCTCAGCGCAGCTGAGGCCAGCGTCCATTACACGCCGGCGCTGGTGTCTTATTTCGCTCTGATCGAACTGGCTCAGCTCGAGCCTGGACAATACGTGTTGGTCACCCAGGCGCGGCATTGCACCGGGCCTTCTGCGGTGCAGCTGGCGAAAGCACTTGGCGGACGTGTGATCGCTACCTGCGAGACGGCCGAGGATCGCGACTTCCTGCGTGAGCTGGGTGCCGAGACGGTCATCGTTACCGAAGAGGAAGATCTGGTCGGGCGGCTGCAGAAGATCACCGGTGGGGCTGGCGTGGAAGTCGTACTCGACGGTTGCGGCGGCTCGCAGATGAAGCTGCTGGGCGACGTGATCGCACCGCGCGGCAAGTTGATCCTTTACGGGCTCAACGGCGGCAACGAGACAGCGTTTCCGGCTTGTGCGGCGTTCAAGAAGAACTTCAAGTTCTTCCTGCATTGCCTGTGCGATTTCACTGGCCAGCCCGAACTGGGCATCGAGCAGAACCGCGACGCGGTCGAGCGTGCCTTGCTGCACATCAACCAGCTCACGGCCGATCGTCTGGTCACTCCGCAGGTCGACAAGGTATTTACCTTCGACGAGGTGGTGGCCGCGCACGAGTATGTTGAGAGTGGTGCTCCGCGTGGGCGGGTCGCACTGCGCGTCGACTGATTGACCGAGGCCCCTGTTCAGGGGCCTCTCATCGCTTCACAGAAACTTTTCCTTCCGCCGTCAAGTCCTCCGAATACAGATTTCAGGCTCTTACGGAGGATCCAGCATGCCCGACGAAAACCAGACGCTCCCACCTCAACAGCAACCGGAGCCTGGCAAGGAAAGCGAGATGAGCCCTCGCCCGGAGTACCGTGGAGAGGACTACAAGGCCGCCGGCAAGCTTACGGGCAAGGTTGCGATCATTACCGGTGGCGACAGTGGTATCGGCCGCTCTGTCGCGGTGTTATTTGCCCGCGAAGGCGCTGACGTGGCGATTCTTTATCTGGATCAGCACCAGGACGCCGAGCAAACCAAGCGCGTAGTGGAAGAGCAGGGGCGCAAATGCCTGACTTTCGCCGGCGACGTGGCGGACCGCGGTGTATGCCGCAAGGTGATCGATGAAACGCTGAGCGAGTTCGGCAAACTCGACATCCTGGTCAACAACGCAGCCGAGCAGCATCCGCAGGAAAAGCTCGAGGACATCAGCGAAGAGCAGTGGGAGAAAACCTTCCGCACCAACATCTTCGGCATGTTCCAGATGACCAAGGCCGCACTGCCGCATCTGAAAAAAGGCGCCTCCATCATCAACACGACCTCGGTTACCGCCTACAAGGGCAGCCCGCACCTGTTGGATTACTCGTCGACCAAGGGCGCAATCACCTCATTTACCCGCTCGCTGTCGATCAACATCGCCGACCGCGGAATCCGCGTGAACGGAGTAGCGCCTGGGCCGATCTGGACGCCACTGATTCCGTCGACGTTCGATGAAGAAAAGGTGAAGAAATTCGGCGCCAACGTGCCTATGGAGCGTCCGGGGCAGCCTGATGAAGTGGCGCCGGCATACGTGTATCTCGCCAGCAGCGACTCGTCCTACGTCAGCGGACAAGTTATTCATGTCAACGGCGGCACTGTGCTCAACGGCTGACCGAACGACTGTCGACAGGAGGGAAGGCATATGCCCCGTACGATCTGGAAAGGCGCCGTCAGTTTCGGCCTCGTTCACATCCCCGTCGCGCTTGTACCGGCAACGACCCGGCAGGGTATCGATTTCGACTGGCTGGATAAACGCAGCATGGACAGGGTCGGCTACAAGCGCATCAACAAGACCACTGGGGAAGACATCGAAAGCGAGAACATCGTCAAAGGCGTGGAGTACGAGAAGGGTAATTACGTCGTCATCAGTGATGAGGAAATCAAATCAGCCCACCCTGAAGCCACGCAGACGGTCGATATCGTTGCCTTTGTCGATGCCAAGGACATTTCTTTCCTGTACATCGCTACCCCGTATTACCTCACCCCGGATCGACGGGGTGAAAAGGTCTATGCATTGCTCCGCGAAACCTTGGAGCAGACCGGTAAGGTCGGCATCGCCAATGTTGTGCTACGCAACAAGCAGCATCTGGCCGTTGTGATGCCGCTGGGCAAGGCGCTCGTGATGAATACCTTGCGCTGGGCCGATGAGGTGCGGGGCGTGGAATACCTTGAGATGAAGGACGAAGCGCTCAACCCCGACCTTAATCCCAAGGAACTCGACATGGCCAAGCGGTTGGTCGAGGACATGAGCGAAGACTGGAACCCCGAGCAGTACAAGGACACCTTTCAGGATCAGATCATGGATCTGGTGGAGACCAAGGCCCGAGAAGGCAAGCTCGAAGCCGTGGGTGGGCCGGAAGAAGCAGTGGATCGTCGCAGCGCCGATGTCATCGATCTGACCGAGCTGCTCAAGCGCAGCCTGGCCGGCAAGTCGTCAGCCAAGAAAGCTGCACCGGCGAAGGAAGTCGACGAGGATGACAGCGATGAGGCCGCGGCCCCGGCCAAGCGGACCACGAGCAAAACCGCAGCGAGCAAATCCAAGGCTCCAGCCAAATCGACTGCCAGTAAGTCTTCAACCAGCAAAACCTCGACGGCACGCAAGACGAGTACCAGCAAACCGGCAGCCAGCAAATCCAGCAGCAAGAAGGCGAGCTGAGTCCATGAGGATTGCCCATGGCTGAGAGGACGGCCAAGAGCCGCCCCGATGTGGGCGGTATCGGCATCAGTAATCCGCAGCGGGTCATCGACCCGGCCAGCGGCGCCACCAAGCTGCAGCTCGCTGAATACTACCTGGCAGTCGGTGAATGGCTGACGCCTCAGTTGGCCAAGCGGCCGCTGTCGATTGTTCGCGCTCCGGAGGGCGTCCCCGGTGAAAGCTTTTTCCAGCGTCACTGTGGACGTTTGAAAATGCCCCACATGCGCGTGCTGGATAAATCTCTGGATCCCGAACACGCCCGTCTGATCCAGGCGGACAGCGTGACGGCCGTGATCGAGGCGGTGCAGATGGGCACCATCGAGTTCCACACCTGGAATGCGCGTAGCGATCGGATCGACAAGCCGGACCGGGTCGTTTTCGATCTTGATCCCGACCCGGAACTGCCATGGTCGAGCATGGTGCAAGCCACCTGCATGACCCTCGATCTGCTCGACGAACTCGGTCTTCGGGCCTTCCTCAAAACCAGCGGAGGCCGGGGCGTACACATAGTCGTGCCCATCGACCGTCGTCACAGCTGGGATTGCGCCAATGAATTTGCCCGTGGCGTTACAGTCCGACTGGCAAAGGAAGCGCCGGAGCAAATCGTCGCGAAGATGGGCCCGAAGAACCGGGTCGGCAAGATCTTCGTCGATTACCTGCGTAACCAACGGGGCGCAAGCACGGTCGCTGCCTTTTCCGCGCGGGCAAGGCCCGGCCTGCCGGTTTCCGTACCCATCGCCCGGGAGGAACTGCAGCAGATCAGCGGCGCCGATCAATGGAACATCCTCAACCTGCATGAGCGCCTCGACAACCTGAAGCGCGAGCCCTGGGCCGAATACCCTACGACCCGCCAGATTCTCTCGGCTCAACTGTTAAAAGACCTCGCTGCGCGCCAGTGACGCGACGGGTGACCTGTTGATGGTCGAGGTCCTGAACTAGCCTTTTAAGCGTAACGACTGTGACGCCCGTCTGTCCCTCTGGAGGAACCATTCCAGAGCGGTCCAGTCGACCTGTTAGATGGACAGACACAATAAGTAACAGGAGATACCGATGACCGTGCGAGTATCCCGGCGACAGTTCCTGAAGTTCGGTGCGGCTGGTGTAGGCGCGTCGAGCATGGCCATGATGGGATTTGCGCCTGATGAAGCCTTCGCGTCGATTCGTCACTTCAAGCTGACCGGCGCAAAAATGACCCGCAATATCTGCACCTACTGCTCAGTAGGCTGCGGCATGCTGCTTTACTCCCGTGGCGATGGCGCGATCAACGTGATCGACGAGATCTACCACGTCGAAGGCGATCCGGATCACCCGGTCAGCCGCGGTTCGCTTTGCCCACGCGGCGCAGGTGTTATCGACTTCATCAAGAGCGAATCGAGGGTCAAATACCCTGAGGTCCGTGAGCCTTACACCAATGAGTGGAAGCGCATCAGCTGGGACGAGGCCTTCGCGCGTATCGCCCGGCACATGAAAGATGACCGCGACCGGAATTTCGAGACGCATGACGAGCAGGGCCGGCTGGTCAACCGCTGGATGACCACATCGATGGTAGCGGCTTCGGCCTGTACCAACGAGACGGCCTATCTCACGCAGAAGATCACCCGAGCGCTCGGCATCCTCAAAATAGACAACCAGGCTCGCGTTTGACACGGACCAACGGTGGCAGGTCTTGCCCCAACATTTGGTCGCGGTGCCATGACGAATCACTGGACCGACATTGCCAACGCCAATGTCATCCTGTCGATGGGCGGCAATTCGGCTGAAGCGCATCCGGTGGGCTTCCGCTGGGTCATGCATGCCAAACAGCGCAGCAATGCTGTCCTTATTTCGATTGACCCACGCTTCAATCGCACCACCGCAGTAGCGGACTATCACGCCTGGCTTCGTACTGGCACGGATATCGTGTTTCTCGGCGGGTTCATCAACTACCTGATCGAAACCGAGCGCTATGCCCACGAGTACGTGCGCGAGTACACCGACGCCAGCCTGATCGTGGCCGAAGGGTTTGGCTTCGAGGAAGGATTGTTCACTGGGTACAACCCAGCGGATCGAACCTACGACCGGAAAACCTGGAATTTCGAGCTGGACGAAAACGGCTTTGCCCGGACCGACCCAACGCTGCAGCATTCACGCTGTGTCCTGCAACTGATGCGTCAGCATTACAGCCGCTACAGCGTCGATCAGGTGGAAAACATCTGCGGCATGCCCAAGGCAAAGGTGCTTGAGCTCTGGGACCTGATGGCGACCACTTCGGCGCCCGACAAGACCATGACCATCCTCTACGCCCTGGGCTGGACGCAGCACACCATCGGCTCGCAGATCATCCGCTGCGGAGCCATGGTCCAGCTGTTGCTGGGCAACATGGGAATGCCGGGTGGCGGGGTGAATGCGCTGCGCGGGCATTCCAACATTCAGGGGCTTACGGACATCGGATTGCTGTCCAACCTGCTCCCCGGCTACATGAATCTTCCGTCGGTGAATCTGCAGTCCTACGAGGACTACATGAAGACCCGCATCAAGCTGCCGCTGCTCGAAGGCGAGGTCTCCTACTGGAAGTTCTATGAGCGGTTCTTCGTCAGTTTGATGAAGGATTGGTACGGCGATGTGGCAACCAAGGAAAACAATTGGTGCTACGACTGGCTGCCAAAGCTGTCCGAACCAATCTATGACGTGCTGTACGCCATCAACGACATGACGCTTGGCAAGATGACCGGCGCATTCTGTCAGGGCTTCAACATTCTGGCGGCTTTCCCGAACAAGGCGAAGGTCATGGACGGCCTGTCGAAGCTCAAATTCCTGGTGATCATGGACCCGCTCACCGTGGAGACCGGCGAGTTCTGGAAAAACTTCGGTGAATACCACGACGTCGACCCGTCGCAGATCCCCACCGAGGTGTTCCGGTTGCCGACCACCTGTTTTGCGGAGGATGACGGCTCCATCACCAACAGTGCGCGCTGGTTGCAATGGCATGAGCGCGCCGTGCCTGGCCCGGGCGAAGCCATGACCGATACCGAGATCCTGGGTGAGGTCATGTTGCGCCTGAAGCTCATGTACCAGGAGGAGGGTGGTGCCTTCCCCGATCCGATCCTCAATCTGAGTTGGAACTACAAGGTGCCGCAGTATCCCAAGGCGTCCGAACTGGCCATGGAGTACAACGGTCGCGCACTGGCGGACATTACCGATGACAGCGGCAAGGTCATTCGGCGCAAAGGCGAGCAGTTGCAGGATTTCAGTGAACTGCGCGCGGACGGCTCGACCGCCTGTGGTTGCTGGATCTATTCCGGCGCCTGGCCCGAGCAAGGCAACATGATGGCCCGTCGCGACAATTCGGACCCTTACAACACCGGTAATACCCTGGGCTGGGCCTGGGCCTGGCCGATGAATCGGCGACTGCTCTATAACCGCGCTTCGGCGCGTCCCGACGGTACGCCATGGGCACCGAACAAGGCATTCATCTGGTGGAACGGCGAGCGCTGGACAGGCGCTGATGTGCCCGACTTCCCGGTCACGTCGCCGCCCTCGCAAGGGGTGGGTCCGTTCATCGTCACCCAGACCGGACGTGGGCATTTCTTCGCCTGCGAATGGTTGAACGAAGGGCCTTTCCCTGAGCATTACGAACCCATGGAGACGCCGATCGACCGCAATCCACTGAGCCCGGACAACCCCTTGGCGCTGCATAACCCCATCGCCCGGGTGTTCGAGCAGGACCGCGACTCGTTCGGTTCAAACACGGAATTCCCCTATGCGGCGACGACCTATCGCCTGACCGAGCACTTCCATTACTGGACCACCCATGCGCGGCTCAACGCCATCGCTCAGCCGGAGAAGTTCATCGAGATCAGCGAAGTGCTCGCCGGCGAACTGGGCATTGCGGCCGGTGATCGAGTCAAGGTCAGCTCCAAGCGCGGCTATATCACCGCCGTGGCGGTGGTCACCAAACGGCTGGTGCCGCTGGAGATCGACGGCCGCACCGTGCATCAGATCGGTATCCCGATTCACTGGGGGTTCAAGGGTGTGGCGAAGAAGGCGCACCTGACCAACACCCTGACACCCTTCGTGGGCGACGGTAATACGCAGACGCCAGAGTTCAAGTCGTTCCTGGTGAACGTGGAAAAAGTCGGAGGGATCCTCTGATGAGAGGCGACCAGATCAATCTGCAGAACATCATCGCCCGTTCGGCGACGACCACGCCTTCGCCACAGGTACGCCATGGGGGTGTGGAGAAGGTCACCAAACTGATCGATGTGTCGGTCTGCATTGGCTGCAAGGCCTGTCAGGTGGCGTGCTCGGAGTGGAATGACCTGCGCGACGAGGTTGGGGAGTGCGACGGTACTTACAACAACCCTCAGGACCTTTCGCCTGAGTCATTCGAGGTGATGCGTTTCTCGGAATACGAGGACGAGCAGGGCAACCTCGAATGGCTGATCCGCAAGGACAACTGCATGCATTGCGCGGAGCCTGGCTGTCTCAAGGCCTGCCCGTCACCTGGCGCCATTGTGCAGTACGCCAACGGCATCGTCGATTTCAATTCCGAGCATTGCATCGGCTGTGGTTATTGCGTGGCGGGTTGCCCGTTCGACATTCCGCGAATCTCGAAAAAGGACAACAAGGCGTACAAGTGCACTCTGTGTTCGGATCGGGTCTACAACGGGCTGGAGCCGGCGTGCGTCAAGAGCTGCCCGACCTCGGCCATCATGTTCGGCACCAAGGAAGACATGCTCGACTACGGTGCTCACCGAGTTGCGGATCTGCAGGGGCGTGGCTACGAAAATGCCGGGATATACGATCCGCCAGGTGTTGGCGGCACTCACGTGGTCTATGTGCTGCAGCACAACGACAGGCCGGAGCTGTACAGCGGGTTGCCGCGTGATCCCCATATCGCGCCCACGGTCGAGCTGTGGAAAGGGGTGACCAAACCGATCATGTCGGTGGCGCTGGGCATGTCGGTGCTGGCGGGCTTCTTCCATTACGTGATGAAGGGGCCGAAAGAGGAGCCGGAGGACGATCCGGATCCGGAAAATGCGCATGACGCCCGTGAAATCGACAGGCGCGGGGAGGACCGGCTATGAGCCACTCGAATGTCAAACACGGCATCTTGCGCTATGGCTGGTGGACGCGGGTGAATCACTGGCTCATCGCGATCAGCTTCGTGCTGCTTGTGCTGAGCGGCCTGTCGCTGTTCTATCCGGCGTTTTTCGGGCTGACCGCACTGTTCGGCGGGCCGGAGCCGACGCGCATCGTTCACCCGTACATCGGCGTGTTCATGTCGTTGTTCTTCGTCATCCAGGCGGTGCGCTTTTTCGGCGACAACCTGATCCGTCGTCACGATGTGCAATGGATGAAGCAGATCCGCGACGTGCTGGCCAACCGCGACGAGCGACTGCCGCCGGTAGGCAAGAACAACGCCGGGCAGAAGCTGGTGTACTGGATCTTCCTCGCCACTGTGCCGGTGCTGCTGATCACCGGCATCGTTCTCTGGCGCCCATGGATCGCCGATGACATGCCGGTCTGGGCGCTGCGCTGGGCGGTCACCATCCATGCTTACACCGCCTTCATTGCGATCATCACACTGGTGATCCATATCTATTCGGCGATCTGGGTGAAGGGGTCGGTACGCGCGATGACGCAGGGACGTGTAAGCCACGCCTGGGCGCGTCACCACCACGGTCTCTGGTATGACGAGGTACGCCGCAAGGGAGGGCATGAAGATCCGGGCGGTCTGTCGCCCAACCGGGACGTACCCTCGAAACGAACGTAAGGAGCTGCAGTGAACCACTCTTTTGGAAGTGCGCCATCGGGAATTATGGAGGCGCCAAATGTGGTGTTGCCGGACGCCAAAGTGTTCAGCAAGCGCGCGACGAGGCTGCGGGAACTCGTCCAGCAGGTTCCACCGCTGGATGAGTTTCTCGCCTTCATGGCGCGCTTGGTGCAAGCCCAGCACCAGGTACTGATTGAGCGTGAAGCAGGTTGGCGTCCGGCTGAGGACGCATTCGATCAAGCGTTGAAGCATGGGCTGCCGCCACTCGGCTTTCAGGCCTTGAAGCGTGACGTGCCCTGGCATGAAGACCTGCTGTCGATGCTTGATGCGATGGAGCTTCACATAGGCGAGATTCAACGATCGTTGCTCAAGAGACTCCGGGAATCCTCGCGTGAGCAGCTCGATGCGTTGGCGGACGACGTTCTCGAGGCCCGACCCGGTGATGAAACAAGCCGCCCGTTACTGCCACTGGTCGCCGCCGCCCTGCAGATCAGTTGGATGAGGCTGGCGATGGCGTTGCCTCGGCCCCCCGAAAAACCCGTGGGCGAAGCGAAAGGGCTGTGCCCGTGCTGCGGTTCCCCACCGGTCGCCAGCGTCATTCACAACGAACGTCACCGCGCAGGCGTGCGTTATCTGCATTGCTCGCTGTGCGCTACTGAGTGGCATCTGGAGCGACTCAAGTGCAGTGTCTGTGACAGCGGCGCGAAGCTGCTGTACCTGACGTTGGATAACGAGCAAGGCAAGCCGGCTATGCCGGTTCAGGCGGAGTCGTGCGGCGAATGTCACAGCTATCTCAAGGTCATGTTGCGCGAGGAGCACGGGCGCGCTGACCCGGTAGCAGACGACATTGCCAGCCTTGCGCTCGATATGCTGCTGGCCGAACAGGGCGAATACGGCCGTAGCGGGTACAACCCGTTGCTGATCGTCGGTGGTGACTAGCGCACCAGGCGTATGTCTCAGACGGGCACCTTTGGGGCAGCCCCACATCAAATGCGCTTCGGATTGCCAGCAAACTGGCTCCTACTGGAGCAATGCACTCACACCCCTGCCGTTCTGTCCGGCGTTTGCCATAAAACAACCGCAGCGCTGTCTGTGACAAGCGGTAGCGGCCTTCTTGCTGAACTTTTCACGCCTCCTTTGGTTCGGAAAGAACAGAGCCCGAGAAAGCCCGCATGAAGGGTTTTCCGCCGGTATAGCCAGTCCCGCTCGATTGCCAATCACGAGCGGGGAGGTTTTGCCGTTTCGCTGTCATTTCGCCTAGGAGCCCCGTTCGATGACCGATGCAAAGCCCCATCCGGTGATTCACCCCCGACTTGAACAGGCCTTGCGGATGCCGCGCATCGCCATTGAATCTACCCAACCCGTCCTTGAAGGGGGGCGATTTGCCGCAAAGGCAACCATTGGCCACCCGATCAACGTCACGAGCAAGATCTTCGCCGATGGGCACGATCAGCTCGCTGCGACGATCTGCTGGCGGACCAAGGACGAAACCACCTGGCGCCGCGCACGGCTCAAGTTGATCGGCAACGACAGCTGGGAGGGGCAGTTCACCCCAACCCAGGTCGCATCACACGAGTTCATGATCGAAGCCTGGTGGGATATTTACGAGACCTACCGTTACGAGCTGTCGAAGAAGCACACCGCCGGCGTTCCGGTGCAACTCGAGCTGGAAGAAGGACGGCTGTTGCTTGAGCGCGCCAGCCAGCGCGCGCAGGGCGAAACCAAGGCCATCCTTGATGACCTGCTGCACCGCCTGAGCGTGGCGCACCTGGACGACGAGCGCGTCTCGGTGATGCTGGCCAGTGAAACTGCCGCGGCGATGGCTGATGCAGACCCACGTGAGCATTGCAGCCAGAGCGATGTATACCCGGTGGAGGTCGAGCGACCGCTTGCACTGTTTGCCAGCTGGTACGAGTTGTTCCCCCGCTCTGAAACCGATGACCCCAACCGTCACGGTACCTTCCACGACGTACACAAGCGTTTGCCGTCGATCCGCGACATGGGCTTCGACGTGCTCTATTTCACGCCGATTCACCCTATCGGCCGGCAGCACCGCAAAGGCCCGAACAACACCCTGCATGCCGGTCCGGATGATCCAGGCAGCCCGTATGCAATCGGCAGCGAAGCCGGTGGGCACGATGCTGTTCACCCGGAGCTGGGTACGCTTGACGATTTCCGCGCACTGGTCGCTGCGGCCCGAGAGCACGGTCTGGAAATCGCACTCGATTTCGCGATTCAGTGTTCGCAGGATCACCCGTGGCTCAACGAGCATCCGGGCTGGTTCTCCTGGCGACCGGACGGGACCATCCGCTATGCGGAGAACCCGCCGAAAAAGTACCAGGACATCGTCAACGTCGATTTTTACGCCGAAGACGCCATGCCCGATCTGTGGATCGCCCTGCGCGATGTGATCTGGCACTGGGTGGAGCAGGGCGTGAAGATCTTCCGCGTCGATAATCCGCACACCAAACCGCTGCCATTCTGGGAGTGGATGATTGCCGATATCCGCGAGCGAGACCCGGATGTCATGTTCCTTTCCGAGGCTTTCACCAAGCCGGCGATGATGGCGCGCTTGGGCAAGGCTGGCTTCAACCAGAGCTACACCTACTTCACCTGGCGCAACAACAAAGCGGAGCTCAGCGAATACCTCACCGAGCTCAACGAGCATCCGCTGCGCGATTGCTACCGGCCTAACTTCTTCGTCAACACACCGGACATCAATCCGTTTTTCTTGCACGACTCCGGGCGCGCCGGGTTCCTGATCCGCGCGGCGCTGGCGACCATGGGCTCCGGGCTGTGGGGCATGTACTCGGGGTTTGAACTGTGTGAGTCGGCGGCGATTCCAGGCAAGGAGGAGTACCTGGATTCGGAGAAGTACCAGATACGGGTACGGGACTATCACGCACCGGGCAACATCGTCGCCGAGATTGCCCAGCTCAATCGAATCCGCAGGCAGAACCCGGCCCTGCAGACCCATCTGGGGTTCAAGGCATACACGGCCTACAACGACAACATCCTGTTCTTCGGCAAACGCACGCCGGATCTGAAGAACTTCATCCTGGTTGCGGTCAGCCTTGACCCACATAACGCCCAGGAAGCGCATTTCGAGCTGCCGCTGTGGGAGATGGGGCTCCCGGACAATGCCGAGACCCGAGGCGAAGACCTTATGAACGGGCATCGCTGGACTTGGTACGGCAAGACTCAGTTTATGCGGATTGAGCCCTGGCACTTGCCGTTTGGCATTTGGCGCATCAGTTCGGATGCCATGGACCCTGACTTAAAGTGATTTATTAAGAAGGGTATAAAAACGCTATTTATCAGTTGTTTATAAACATTAGCTCATCTCGTTTATAGACTAGCTGGCTTACTTTTCCGCCTCGGCTGGCCACATGTGTGGGCCAGTCAGGAGGCAGATGAAAGGAACGAGACCATGGCCAGAGCGCGCAAACCTGCTGCCTTTATCAAGGACCCTCTTTGGTACAAGGATGCGGTGGTCTATCAGGTCCACCTGAAATCCTTCTTCGATTCGAACAACGACGGCGTCGGCGACTTTCAGGGCTTGATCGACAAGCTCGACTACATAGCCGACCTCGGCGTGAACACCATCTGGCTACTGCCGTTCTACCCATCGCCGCGTCGCGACGACGGTTATGACATTGCTGAATACCGTGGCGTGCATTCGGATTACGGCACCATGGCTGATGCCAAGCGCTTCATTGCTGAGGCTCACAAGCGTGGCCTGCGGGTGATCACCGAACTGGTCATCAACCACACTTCCGACCAGCATCCGTGGTTTCAGCGTGCGCGCAAGGCGAAGAAGGGCTCCGCTGCGCGTGACTTTTACGTGTGGTCCGACACTGACGAGAAATACGACGGCACGCGGATCATCTTCCTGGATACCGAAGTATCGAACTGGACCTGGGACCCGGTGGCACAGCAGTACTTCTGGCACCGCTTCTATTCTCACCAGCCGGACCTCAACTTCGACAACCCGCAGGTGATGAAGGCGGTTCTCAGCGTGATGCGCTACTGGCTGGATCTGGGGATCGACGGACTGCGTCTGGACGCGATTCCCTACCTGGTGGAACGCGACGGCACCAACAACGAGAACCTGCCCGAAACCCATGTGGTGCTGAAGAAGATCCGCGCCGAGATCGACGCCAACTACCCCGACCGCATGCTGCTGGCCGAAGCCAATCAATGGCCGGAAGACACGCAGCTGTACTTCGGCGGCGAGGATGGCGGGCTCGGCGACGAATGCCACATGGCCTTCCATTTCCCGTTGATGCCGCGCATGTACATGGCGCTTGCCCAGGAAGACCGTTTCCCGATTACCGACATTCTCCGGCAAACACCGGACATTCCCGAGAACTGCCAGTGGGCGATCTTCCTGCGCAACCATGACGAGCTGACGCTGGAAATGGTGACCGACAAGGAGCGCGATTACCTCTGGAATTACTACGCCTCCGACAAGCGCGCGCGAATCAACCTCGGCATCCGACGTCGCCTGGCGCCACTGCTGGAACGGGACCGCCGCAGGATCGAGCTGCTCAACAGCCTGTTGCTTTCGATGCCCGGTACGCCGGTGATCTATTACGGCGATGAAATCGGCATGGGCGACAACATCTTCCTCGGTGACCGCGACGGTGTGCGCACGCCGATGCAGTGGTCGGTCGACCGCAACGGCGGCTTTTCCCGCGCCGACCCGCCCAGCCTGGTGCTGCCGCCGATCATGGACCCGCTCTACGGCTATCAGGCGATCAACGTCGAGGCTCAGCAGCGCGACCCCCATTCACTGCTCAACTGGACGCGACGGCTGCTTTCCATCCGTAAGCAGTTCAAGGCATTCGGCCGTGGCACCCTGAAGATGCTGGCGCCGAGCAACCGTCGCATTCTTGCCTATATCCGCGAGTTCACGACGGCAACCGGCGAGACGGAAGTGATCTTCTGCGTCGCCAACGTCTCGCGTTCGGCACAGGCCGCAGAGCTGGAGCTGTCGCATTACGCCGGAATGGTGCCGGTGGAAATGGTCGGCGGCAGTGCCTTCCCGCCGATCGGCCAACTGCCGTATCTGCTGACTCTACCTCCCTACGGCTTTTACTGGTTCCAGCTGGCAACCAGTCACCAGATGCCGAGCTGGCACCAAGAACCGGTGGAAACCATGCCTGATTTTCAAACGTTGGTGCTCAAGCGCCTGGATACGCTCAATGCGGCCAACAAACGGATTCTGGAAACCGAATCGCTGCCGGCATACCTGCCCAAGCGTCGCTGGTTCGCCAGCAAGGACGCGACGATCAACTCGATCAAGATTTGCTACAGCGTGCCGTTCGGCGACCCGCAACGCCCCGTGTTGTTGAGTGAGGTGGCGGTCGATGCAGGCGGACGCAGCGACCGTTATCAGTTGCCATTGGGCTTCCTTGACGAAGGTGACTTCGATATCGCGCTGCCACAGCAACTGGCAATGGCGCGGGTTCGTCGCGGGCCGCAAGTGGGCCTCCTAACTGATGCCTTCGCGCTCAAGCAGTTCGTACTCGGCGTCATCCAGGGGCTGCGCGAGGAGCAGGTGCTGCCGTGCGGCGAAGGCGAGATACGTTTCCAGCCCATGGCGCAGCTCGCAGAAATCGAATTGCCAGCCGAGGCGGAAGTGCGCTACCTCACTGCGGAACAGTCCAACAGCTCGGCAATCATCGGCAGCTGCATGATGATCAAGGTCTTGCGCCGCGTTTCGGCCGGGATGCACCCGGAACTGGAGATGGGCAGCTTCCTTACCGAACAGGGCTTTACCCATATTTCTGCGATGCTGGGGCAGGTGAGCCGCTTCGACAAAAACGGTGAGCAATATGCCCTGATGGTCGTGCAGCGCTTCCTCGACAACCAGGGCGACGCCTGGGAGTGGACGCTGAACACGTTGGATCGGGCGGTGCGCGACCAGATCGCTGGCGGCGTTTCGCTGCATGAAAACCAGTTCAGTGCACTGGAGGAGCTGGAAGCCTTCAACCGGCTGCTTGGGCAGCGTCTTGGCGAAATGCACATGACCTTGGCGGTGCAGACCGACAACCAGGCCTTTGCCGCCGAGCCGACCACGGCTTCTGATGCCAAGGAATGGACGCAGTTGATTTCCGGCCAGGTCGAACATGCGCTTGACCTGCTGCAGGCTCGCCGTGGCGATCTGGATCGTAAAACTACCGCTCAGGTCGATCAGCTCCTTGACCAGCGCAAGCAGCTGTTGGCCGAGGTCAAGCGGCTGGCCAACCGCACGCTGGGTGGGCTGCGGACGCGCGTGCATGGTGACCTGCACCTTGGCCAGATTCTGGTTGCGCAGGGTGATGCCTACTTCATCGACTTCGAGGGTGAGCCCGCACGCTCGCTTGAGGAGCGACGCAGCAAGCTGAGCCCGTTCAAGGACGTCGCCGGTGTCCTGCGCTCCTTTGAATATGCCACCGCCATGACGCTGCGTAACGCCCAGTCGAGCGACAGCTCGGAAGTTGCCGACCAGGCTCGCCGCACCATTTCCGATACCTATCAACAAAGCGCACGTGCGGTCTTCCTGGAAGCTTATCGCGAGGCGACCGCCGAGTTGCCACATGCCTGGAAGGACGCGGCCGGCGCTGATGCGGCTCTGGCCCTGTTCAGTCTGGAAAAGACCGCGTATGAAGTAGCTTATGAAGCAGAGAACCGCCCGGCTTGGCTGACCGTCCCGCTTCAGGGACTGGCGACGCTGGCACAACAGATTTCCGATGGAGGTTCCCAATGAATGATCGTCCGGCCGTGACAATGCCCGGTGAAAACCTGCTACCAACCGATGCTGATGTCGACGCGCTGGTGCGCGCCGAACATGGCAACCCGTTTTCCATTCTTGGCCCGCACCCGGACGGTGATGGGCTGGTCGTGCGCGCCTACCTGCCCAATGCGTTGGGCGTCGAAGTGCTTGAGCGCAGCGGCGGCAGGGTGCTGGCGGCCATGGAGCAAGGCCAGGTGCCCGGCTTTTTCTTCACCCGCTTGACCAATCAGCAGCCGTATCTGTTGAAGATTCGCTGGGCCAGTGGCGAACAGATCACCGAAGACCCTTTCAGCTTTGGTCCCCAGCTCGGCGAAATGGACATGTACCTGTTTTCCGAGGGCAACCATCGGGAAATCGGCCGCGTATTCGGCGCTCAGCCCATGGAGGTCGATGGCGTTCAGGGTGTTCGCTTTGCAGTGTGGGCGCCTAATGCTCGCCGCGTATCGGTAGTTGGCAGCTTCAACGGTTGGGACGGGCGTCGGCACCCCATGCGCCTACGCTTTCCGTCAGGCGTGTGGGAAATCTTCATCCCGCGTTTGCAGCCGGGCGAGGCCTACAAATACGAGATTCTCGGCCCGCACGGGATCCTGCCACTGAAGGCCGATCCGATTGCTCTGGCTACCGAACTGCCGCCAGGCACTGCATCGGTAGTCTCGCACCCGCTCGAATACGAATGGAAAGACGAGGCCTGGCTGGAGCAGCGAGCAAAGCAACAGTCGGTGAAAGCACCGATGAGCATTTACGAGCTGCACGCCGGTTCCTGGCGTCGCGACGGCGGCGACGACGGTCGCTTGTACGACTGGCATGAACTGGCCGAGCGGCTGATTCCCTATGTGGTCGACCTGGGCTTCACCCATATCGAACTGATGCCCATCATGGAACACCCCTTCGGCGGCTCCTGGGGTTACCAGCTGCTGTCCCAGTTCGCGCCAAGCGCGCGTTATGGATCAGCGCACGACTTCGCAGCCTTCATCGATGCCTGCCACGCCGCCGGTATCGGTGTGATTCTCGACTGGGTTCCGGCCCACTTCCCGACAGATGCTCATGGTTTGGGCGAGTTCGATGGCACGGCGCTATACGAGTACGCGCACCCGTTCGAGGGCTTCCATCAGGACTGGGATACCTACATCTACAACCTGGGGCGTACCGAGGTGCATGGCTTCATGCTTGCCTCGGCATTGCACTGGCTGCGCGAATTCCACGTCGACGCACTGCGAGTGGATGCAGTGGCTTCGATGCTTTATCGCGACTACTCGCGCAAGGATGGTGAGTGGATTCCCAACCGTCATGGCGGCCGGGAGAATCTGGAAGCCATCGACTTCCTGCGTCACCTGAATGATGTCGTGGCGACTGAAACCCCTGGTGCGCTGGTCATTGCTGAGGAGTCCACAGCATTCCCCGGCGTGAGCAAGCCGACGTCCGAGGACGGGCTCGGCTTTGCCTACAAGTGGAACATGGGCTGGATGCACGACACGCTCCAATACATCGAAGAAGACCCGATCAACCGTCAGTACCACCATGACAAGTTCACCTTCGGCATGGTCTACGCCTACTCGGAACACTTCGTCCTGCCGATTTCCCACGATGAGGTGGTGCACGGTAAAGGCTCGCTGATCGACAAGATGCCGGGCGACCGCTGGCAGAAATTCGCCAACCTGCGGGCTTATCTGTCGTTCATGTGGACGCACCCCGGCAAGAAGCTGCTGTTCATGGGCTGCGAGTTCGGCCAGTGGCGTGAATGGAACCATGACCGCGAGCTTGATTGGCATCTGCTGGAAGAGCCCGACCACCGCGGCGCGCAGAATCTGGTGCGCGATCTCAATCATCTGTACAGCAAGGAACCTGCGCTGCATGAGCTCGACTCCGATCCGGCCGGCTTCCAGTGGTTGATCGGTGATGATCGCGCCAACAGCGTGTTTGCCTGGCTGCGCATGGATTCCAGCGGCAATCCATTGTTGATCGTGGGTAATTACACGCCGGTCGTTCGCGAGAACTATCGCATTGGCGTGCCCGTCGACAGCCGCTGGGAGGAAATCTTCAACAGTGACGCCGAGTGCTATGGCGGCTCCAACGTGGGTAATGGCGGCGGCGGCATATTGGCCGAGCAGATTCCTGCTCATGGTCAGGATGTGTCACTGGCGCTGAGCCTGCCGCCGCTGGGTGTGATCATCCTTCGACCCCAGGTGTAACTGCTGCAGACCGGCGCCTGATGCCAGACGCCGGTACAAAAAAGCCGGAGCGATGATCGCTCCGGCTTTTTTGTTTATGGTGCTTGCGGTGGCAGCGGGCAGGGCAAACTTGGGGTCATTATCAAGTCGCTGTAGACGGGTGCTCCTCCTGCGGGTCTTCGTCGGTTTGCGCCTGGCCACGAGAACGCAGCTTCTTGGCCCGTAGTTCCAGCGCCACGTAAACCATCGTGGCGAACATAAGCGGGATAAGGAAGTAGACCACCCGGTAGCCGATCAACCCGGCCACGATGTTGGCCTGGCTGAGTTCACCGCCGCTGAGCATTGCCACGAACACCGCTTCGATCACCCCCAGCCCGGCCGGTATGTGGGCAATCACGCCCGCTACGCTGCTGATCATCAGAATGCCCAGCACGACGGGATAGGGCACCTGTTGCGACAGCATGAAGTAGACCACCAGCGCCATCAGAGCCCAGTTGCTGGCGCCGAGCAGCATCTGGACCACAGCCAGGCGCAGGCTCGGCAAATAGATCTCGTGCTTGCGGATAGTCCAGTGGCGCCGTTTGGAGAAGCCGCACGCCCAGAGATAGACCGCCGAGACCAGCAGCAGCCCAGCGCCCAGTACACGCAATGCGGTATGACCGATCTCCCAGTCAGCGGGCGGCGTGATCCAGCCCAGGGAAAAGATCAGCCCCGCCAGCCACAAATAGCCGAGCCAGTTGGTCAGCACGCTCATGGTGAACACACGGGTGATCTGCGAGGTGCGCAGGCCAAACCGCGAATAGAGCCGATAGCGCAGCGCGATTCCGCCGACCCAGGCGCTCAGGTTGAGGTTGAAGGCGTAGCAGACAAAGGTCACCGGGAGGATTTGCCGGATTGGCATGTCGTGCTGGGCATAGCGTTTGCCGAGTACGTCGAAACAGCAGTACACCGCATAACTCACCGCGGTGGCTGCGCCAGCCATCCACAGCGTCCTGGCGCTGTAGTTGCGCAGCGTCTGATAGACCTCACTCCAGTTGACGTTGCGGGCAAGCCCGATCAATAGCCCGGCGACCAGAATGAAGAAGCAGTAGGTCAGGATCCGCTTGATCAGCGGCCATCGGCGGCGCCACCCGCTCTGTGGCTGGTGGTGTCGCTCTGTCATTGATGTTCTCGCTGCAAGGGGGCTGGGCTGGGCTCCAGGGGCTCCGGATCGAGCAGCTGCAACCTTGGTTTATGCGCCGGCAACAGGCCCACCCACTGAGGGAAGTGACGCAGGAAGTGGAAAATGATGAAGGCCAGCGGTGCTCGCCACCAGTAACCACGGATGATGCGCTCCAACGGAATGCGGCGGCAGTCCTGTTGCAGCAGTCGGTCCAGGTTCTCGTGCAATTGGCGGTTGAAGCTGTGATCACGAATGATCAGGTTCGCCTCGAGGTTGAGCGACAGGCTCAGGGGATCGAGATTGCTCGAGCCCACTGTGGACCACTCGTAGTCGGCCAGCGCTACCTTGCCATGCAACGGCCGGCGGCAGTATTCATGGATCTCCACGCCGTCGCTCATCAGATAGTTGTAGAGCATGCGCGCGCCGAATTTTGCAATCGGCATGTCCGGTTCGCCCTGCAGAATCAAACGGACCCTGACGCCACGCCGTGCGGCGTTTCGGATTTCCCGCAGCACGCGGTAACCGGGGAAGAAATAAGCGTTGGCGATCAGCAGGCGTGAGCGAGCATCGCGGATCGCCTGCAGATAATGCTGCTCGATGTCGTTGCTGTGGTCGTTGTTGTCGCGGGTCACGAACAGGGCGCGGGCTTCTCCTCGGCTGACGCCGACAAAACCGTTGCTTTGGGTCCGTGATCGCCGATGCCACCAGCGCCGATGCGTAGAGGTGGCCGAAATGTTGGCGAGCGAGAAACGGTGGATATCGTGTACGACCGGGCCTTCGACCCGAAGCGCGTAATCCTGCTTGGCCGCTGGGCCAAAATCGCCGAGATGGTCAGCGGAAAAGTTGATGCCGCCGATGAAGGCCAGATCACCATCCACCACGACAATCTTGCGATGCATGCGGCGGAACACGTTCAGACGCTTGCCCAGTACCCGCTTGCCCGGATCGAATACGTGGACGCGTACGCCGGCCCGCGCCATCGCCGCGGCAAAATCGCCATCCAGGTCAGCCGAGCCATAACCGTCTACGGTCACGTCCACACTGACGCCGCGCTCCGCTGCGGCGATCAGTGTCTGTTGCAGCTCCTGTCCAACCTTGTCTTTGAAAAAGATGAAGGTTTCCAGCAGCACTTCCTTTTCCGCGGCCGCGATGGCCTCGAATACAGCGGGAAAGAATTCCTCGCCGTTTTCAAGCAACTGAAGACGATTCCCGTCTCTCCAGTGAAAATTCATATGTGTATCTCCACCGCCAAGGGCAGATGATCGGACAAGTGTGTCCAGGGTTTGTTACCCAGTATTCTCGGTTTGTGGCTCGTGGCATTTCGCACATAGATCCGGTCCAGCCTCAGCATCGGCCAGCGCGCCGGGAAGGTTTTCGCCACCGTGCCCTGTGATACCGCGAAAACCTCGTGCATACCGGCGCAGCGATCCAGCACCTGCGCACCTTTGAGTCGCCAGTCGTTGAAGTCCCCGGCAACCACCACTGGGGCATCGGCTGGCAGCGAGTCGAGAAGGTCGCAGAGCAGGCGCAATTGCTGCTGACGATGCGCTTCGCGCAAGCCCAGGTGCACGCAGATAGCATGGAACTCGTCATGCCCCGGCACCTGCAGCACGCTGTGCAACAGGCCGCGACGCTCAGGGCCAGCAATGGAAATGTCGAGGTTCTCGTAACGCGTGATGGGAAATTTGGAGAGCAGGGCATTGCCGTGATCGCCGTCCGGGTAGACGGCGTTGCGGCCATAGGCGAAATCGGTCCAGATGCTGTCAGCCAGGAACTCGTACTGCGACATCTTGGGCCAGTCATGAAAGCGCAAGGCATGCTTTTCATGAGTGCCGAGCACTTCCTGCAGAAACACGATATCGGCCGATACCGCCCTGACTGCCTCGCGCAACTCCGGCAGGATGAACCGCCGGTTAAGTGCGGTGAAGCCTTTATGGGTGTTTACGGTCAGCAGGCGGACCGTGCTGACCGCCGTGGACATATGCGCGTCTAGGTCGCGGCTGTCGAGGGGGTGGGACTTGTCCAGATTCACGCCAATGCTCCTTCCAACTGGCCTGGAGTGGTTTCCAGGTCTTTATCCAGTCCGAGCCGGCGCAACAGCTGTCGCGCATCATAGGGCGCCCGGACCTTTACATCGTTATCGAAATAGCAATAAACGGCGCGATGCTTGCGCGCCGGAGGCTTGCTGGAGCTGATCAGATGAGCGTCGTCAGGCTGGCCGCCATTGCTCCAGCGGGTTATGCGCTGGGCCCAGTTATCCAGCGCATCATCGGTGTAGCCGCTGGTGTAGAGCTGTTCGGCCCCGTGAAGGCGGATGTAGACGAAATCACTGGTGAGATCCTCTCGGTATGGCCACTTACCGGCCGTGTCGGCTACAACCAGTGCAACCTTGTATTTGCGCAAAAGCGCTACGAACGCCGGATCGACAAAGCTCTCATTACGTATTTCGACCGCATGGCGAAGGGCGCGTTTGCGGTCAATCTGCAGATAACTGCGCCCCTCCATGCGTGGTTCGCAGCCTTTTGCCATCTCCAACGCCGCAGCCGTGTCATGCGGCAGCAAGCTGAGGAAGGTTTCGAAACGCTCGGGATCGAACTTGAACGATGGCGGGAACTGCCACAGCATCGGGCCGAGCTTGTCCTTGAGCGCAAGAACACCGGAGGCGAGAAAGTTGGCAATGGGCTTCTCGACGTCCCGAAGGCGCAGCACATGGGTGATGTAGCGGGGCGCCTTGACGCTGAAAACGAAGCCCTTGGGTGTCTCGTCATACCAGCCGGCGTAGAGCTCTGGCTTCTGCAGCGAGTAGAACGAGCCGTTGATCTCGATGCTGCTCACGGCGCGCGAGGCGAACTTCAGCTCGTTCTTCTGGACGAGACCCTTGGGATAGAAGTCGCCTCGCCAGGGTGCGTAGCGCCAGCCGGACATGCCTATATGGATGGCTGCCATCGCTTGCTCCTGTGGCCTAACGGGGGTTCTGCATGCTGGTCGGGTCGCTGGCCGGAAAGGTGTCGGCGACGGCCTCGTCGACCAGCGTTTCCTCCGAGCCGTGTACGTTCGAGCCCTCTCGTTGGGGCTTCAGCTCGACCTTGATCCAACCGCCTTCGCGCCGATCGAACGCTTCGAATGCCGCGATGACATCGCTCATCGGCTTGACCTGGGTGAGAATCTTCGTCGGGTCGATGCGCCGCGCCTGGATCATCTCGATCAGCCGGGGGATGTATTTGCGGTGGTGGCAGTTACCCATGTTCATGGTGATGTTCTTGTTCATCGCCATGCCGATGGGAAAGGTCGTGGCATCCGGTGGGTAGACGCCAATGATCGACAAGGTGCCGGCCTTGGCCAAACACTGCACGCCCCATTCGAGCGCCTGGGATGGGGCATCGCCCGGTTGCCACTTGGCGTTCTGGTCGGCATTAGCGCCGTCGGCAGGTTTGCCGCCGCAGCAACCGTGTTCCGCATCGACGCCTACCGCATCGATCACGCGGTCGACGCCAATCCCGCCGGTCAAACGCTTGAGCGTTTCGATCGGATCTTCTCGATTGAAGTCAATGATCTCCGCCCCCTGACGCTGGGCCATGCGCAGACGGTCGTCGTATTGATCGATGGCAAAGATGCGCCCGGCACCCAGCAGTTTGGCGCTGGCAATGGCGAACTGGCCGACCGGACCGCAGCCGAACACCGCTACTGTGTCGCCGGCTTCGATCTCGGCCATCTCCGCGCCGAAATAGCCGGTCGGGAAAATGTCCGAGAGCAAGATTGCCTGGTCATCGCTGATCTCTGGCGGCAGTTTCACCAGCCCGATATTGGCGAAGGGAATGCGCGCCTTTTCGGCTTGCAGTCCATGAAATGGGCCTGTGGCCGCAGGGCCGCCGTAGAACGCAGTGCCTGCTTCCTTGCCGTTTGGATTGGCCACGTCGCACTGGGCGAAATAGCCCGAGCGGCAGTACGAGCAGTTGCCGCAGGCGATAGTCGAGGGAATCACCACGCGGTCGCCGATCTGCAGGTTGCGCACGTCCTCGCCGAGCTCTTCAACGATGCCGACACCCTCATGGCCAAGAATGGTGCCGGGCTTCATGCCGCTGAAGGTGCCGCGCACGAAGTGCAGATCCGTCCCGCAAATGGCAGAGGCGGTGATGCGCACAATGGCGTCGGTCGGGGCTTCGATCTTGGGGTCGGGTACGTCTTCGAGGCGTATGTCGCCGACATCGTGATAGACCACAGCTTTCATGGGCGTCTCCATAAACGGTCCAATCGCGCCTGGCCGGGCATCGATTGGTCTGAATGAATGGTGAGTGACATCCAGCAGATCAGCCGAGCTGGAGCAGCTGGGCTGAAGAGTCCTTGGGCATGCGCCTGCCTGTGCGGGCGGCGCGATCCACGGCACGTTGCTTACGCAATCTGCTCCCTTCATTCGGACTGATAGCGGCTTGCCCGGTTCATCTTTTTTTCCCCTGCAGCGCAGCCGGGGCCGCTCAGTATCGGGAGTTACCGCCTGTTGGAAGAGTGCTGAGGCGAGGCGAAAGGCACGGCCGGGTCAACGAAACGGGTGCTCCCATGGCAGCTCGCCCGCGAACGCTTCGACCAGATAGTCGATCATGGCTCGCACTTTGGCCGGTGGGCGGCGGTCTGGCGGGTAGACGACATGGATCCCGCCGAGGCCCAGCGGTGGCTGATCGAGTTCGATGACTTCCAGCTCACCTCGGCTGAGGGCCGCCGCCACGATGAACTGCGGCTGGTAGATCAGCCCTTGGTCACCCACGGCGGCTGCCACCAGCGCCGCGCCGTTGTTAGCCACCAGGTTTCCCTGAATCGGTACGCGGAATTCTCCCTCGGGTCCGAATGCCCATTCTCGACCGCCCAGCAAGTTCGACAGGCTGTAACCCAGGCAATTGTGCTGCGACAGATCGCTCACTCGCTTCGGCACGCCATGCCGGGCCAGATAGCCGGGCGAGGCGCAGACCTGCATCCGGCAGTCCGTCAGGCGCCTGGCCTGCAACGGGCTGTCGGTCAGGCGGCCAATTCGCACGGCCATGTCCCAGCGCCCATCGATCAGGTCAACCTGGCTGTCGGTCAGCCCCAGTTCGACTTTGACCGCTGGGTGGCGCTGACTGAACTCAGGCATCAAGGGCGCGATGAAACGGGTACCGAACGACAGAGGCACGTTCATGCGCAGCAGGCCTGAGGCTTCGACCCGCTGTGAGGCGACGCTGGCCTCGGCTTCGTCGATTTCCGGGAGGATCCGCAGGCACGCCTCGAGGTAGCTGCTGCCCGCCGCTGTTAGGCTTAGCCGTCGGGTGCTGCGGTGAAAGAGCTTGACCCCAAGGCGTGCTTCCAGCGCATCCACATGCTTGGTCGCCATGGCCGGTGACAAGCCCATATGACGCGCCGCGGCAGACAGGCTGCCAGCACTGGCTGCACGGGCAAACACTCGCATTCCGGTGATTCGGTCGAGCATTGCAGCTCCTACTCTCAGTTGAAACTGTTGATTCAGATTGCCTTGTTCAGCTCAAAACAACCGTAATCCATACTGTGCGTCCGCCCCCTCAGGATCAAGATGCGATGCACAACTACGCCAATATGAGGATGCCCACACTGTTCGTGCCGCACGGTGCCGGGCCGTGCTTCTTCATGGAATGGAACCCAGCCGATGCATGGGATGCGATGGCTGCCTTTCTGAGATCTGTCGCCGCAACGTTGCCGCAGCGCCCTCGTGCGATCGTGCTGATCTCCGGGCATTGGCTGGAGTCCCGCGTCATGGTCACGGCGAACGCACGACCTGAGCTCATCTATGACTACAGCGGATTTCCCGCGCACACCTACGCCTTGGAGTACCCGGCACCAGGCGATCCATCGCTGGCGGCACGGCTGGTCGATTTGCTTGGTGAGGCTGGCATTGCGGCGGGCGAGGACGGGCGACGCGGCTACGACCACGGCACCTTCATCCCACTGAAGCTGATGTTTGCCGAGGCAGACGTGCCGGTGGTGCAGTTGTCGCTGCAGCGCGATCTGGACGCGGCGACCCATCTCGCTATTGGTCGCGCCATCGCCCCGCTGCGTGATGAGGGTGTGTTGATCGTCGGCAGCGGCATGAGCTTTCACAACATGCGTGGCTATGGCGATCCGCGTTTCGCGCCGATTTCGGATGAGTTCGACCACTGGTTGAGCAATGCCGTCAGTGCACCGAGTTCGGATCGTGAGGCGCTGCTGCAAGGATGGGAGCAGGCGCCTTCAGCGAGGCTCTGCCATCCGCCCCGTGGCGAAGAGCACCTTTTGCCGCTGATGGTGGCGGCTGGTGCGGCGGCGGACGGGGCGGGACGCAAGGTATTCACTGATCGCGTCATGCATACGACGCTGTCGGCCTACCAGTTTGACTGATCAATCAGTCCATTTAGCAAAGAGGTCTCTATATGCTCAGCTCTGCCGTACAGATCCAAACATCCGACCCCAGCCGCCTGATCCGCAGGCTCTGCAAACACTGGAGCCACAAGTTCGAGGTGGATTTCGATGACCGACATGGCCATATCACCTTGGGTGAGACTCAGTGCTCGCTGGCGGCTGGAGAACACAGCCTGACCGCTACCTTGCAGACGATGGACGAGGAACAGCTGACGCGGATGGAGGCCGTTGTGGCTGACCACCTGCAGCGCATGTCAGCCGACGAGACGTTCAATTTCGTCTGGCAGCGCTGAAGCGCTATCGCGATCAGTTGTTGCTGGCGAAGTTCGGCAGCGTGCTGACCGGTTGTGAAAAGCGGAAAGGAATCGACAGCATCGAGTCGCCATAAGCTTTTTGCACGACGAAATGCAGGTGCGGGCCGGTGCTACGGCCGGTATTGCCGGACTGCCCAAGCAGCGTGCCGACTTTAACCTGCTGCCCCGCCTTGACCTTCACTGAACCGCGGCTCAGGTGCAGGTATGCGCTGTGCGTGCCGTCGTCGTGCAGGATTCGCACATAGTTGCCGGCCGGGTTGGGCATCCGCCCGTGCTGCCCATCGCGCGCCTTCAACACCGTTCCCGCACGCGCGGCCACGATGGGCGTGCCCTCCGGCATGGCGATATCGACCGCATAACGGCCCTTGGGCGAGGTGTGGCTGTAGTCACCGCCTGCGCCCTGCGAAATGGAGAACGGGCCGCCTTTCCAGGGCAGGGCATAGGCATAACCGCCAACGGAACCCTTTTTGCCCGGCTCAGGTGAGTAGATCAGCGAGTAGCTGAACGAGTGCTGGTACATCAGCGGATAACCGGGTTGGCGTTTGCGCAACGTGGCAACGCGCATACGGGTCCGTGCCGGCACTGTCTTGCGGACCACGCCTTTACCAACGCCGGTGACGTTAACCATGTGCGTCAGGCGCACTACGACTTCGACCGGAACGTCGGTGTCGTTGCGCACGTCCATCGCTTTGCCCGAGCCGATACGGTTGACGAACAGCTTTACGGTGCCTGGTTTGGTGGCGGGCAGCGTCGCATTGCTGATGGTGCCGCCAGCAAGCGAGGGCAGGGCAACAATGGAGCAGCAGGTCAGCAGAACGAAGGAAATGAGCAGCCGAATGAGATGCATAAAGAAGTGATCCGTCACGGAAGGGACACTCTGCCCGCGACTGGCAGGAACAAATCCGTAGGTTCATGAACGCCGCGCTGTGGGTTGGGACTGGAGTCGCTTGGCGGGGTTCAATACCGCACGTCGAGTTCAAACGAACGGTTGAGTGCTGGCGCGGTTGTTGTGCTTCAGAGACAAAAAAAGCCCCGGAGACCGGGGCTTTGAACGCAACTGTTGTCAGGTCGGTGCCTGCTCGCCCGTCATTCCTCTTCCTTGATCAGTTCGAACAGCAACAGCGAGCGGCCGGTGAGGGCGTATTCGTTGTTGAAGTCGAAACGCTCGGACCGGGCGTTGGGGTTGTTGGTATCAATCAGGCGGTTCCAGTAGATGCCTTGAGGCACCTCGGGTAGCGCGAAATTGACCACGTCGTGATGGGAGTTGACGATCAGCAGCAGGGTAGCGTCCGAGCCGGCCTTGCGGATACCGGTCGGCTGCGCTCGACCATCGAGCAGCATGCCCATGCACCGATTGTTGCCGTCTTCCCAGTGCTCAATGGTCATTTCCACGCCGTGTGGCGCCAGCCAGGTGACGTCCTTGATACCCAACTCTTCGTTATAGGCGCCAACGAGAAAGCGTCCACGTCGCAGCATCGGATAGCGCTGACGCAACCGGATCAGCTTGCGCACGAAGCTCTGCAGCGTGCGGCCATCCTCAGAGATATCCCAGTTGACCCAGCCGATTTCGCTGTCCTGGCAGTACGCATTGTTGTTGCCGTTCTGGGTGCGTGCGAACTCGTCACCGGCGACGACCATCGGCGTGCCCTGAGAGAACAGCAGGGTGCCGAAGAAGTTACGCATCTGCCGGAAGCGCAGTTCGTTGATCTCCGGGTCGTCGGTCGGGCCTTCCGTGCCATGGTTCCAAGAGATGTTATTGCTGCTGCCGTCGCGGTTGTCTTCGTCATTGGCCTCGTTGTGCTTGTCGTTGTACGACACGAGGTCATTCAGGGTGAAACCGTCATGTGCAGTGATGAAGTTCACCGAGCTGAACGGGCGGCGGCCACGCTGATTGAACAGGTCGCCAGAACCGGTCAGGCGCGCTGCAAAGTCCGGCAGCTGATCGCCGTCGCCTTTCCAGAACGCCCGCACGGTGTCGCGATACTGGTCGTTCCATTCGGCCCAACCGGGCGGGAAGCCACCGACCTGATAACCGCCGGGGCCACAGTCCCAGGGCTCGGCGATAAGTTTGGTCTTGGCTAGCACCGGGTCCTGACGGCAGGCGACGAGGAACCCGTGGCGTTCGTCATAACCGTCGTGCTCGCGGCCGAGGATGGTCGCCAGGTCGAAGCGGAAGCCATCGACGTGCATCTCTTCAGCCCAGTAGCGCAGGGAGTCGGTCACCATTTGCAGGACACAGGGGTGACTCATGTCCAGCGTGTTGCCGGTGCCGGAATCGTTGATGTAGTAGCGCTTCTGGTCGGGCATCAGCCGGTAGTACGAGGCATTGTCGATGCCGCGCATGGAAAGCGTCGGGCCCAGCTCGTTGCCCTCGGCGGTGTGGTTGTAGACCACGTCGAGGATGACCTCGAGATCCGCGTTGTGCAGGTGGGCGACCATTTCCTTGAATTCGCTGATCTTGCCGCTCGCCAAATATTTCGGGTGCGGTGCGAAGAAGGCGATGCTGTTGTAACCCCAGTAGTTGCTCATCCCTTTTTCGAGCAGATGTTGATCCTGCACGAAGCCGTGGATCGGCAGAAGCTCGATGGAGGACACGCCGAGCTTGCGTACGTAGTCGATCACTTCCGGCGTTTTGAATCCGCCAAAGGTGCCGCGCATGTCCTCGGGCACTGCCGGGTGCTGCATGGTGAACCCACGCACGTGGGTTTCGTAGATGATCGTGCGATCCCAGGGCACCTGTACCGGGCGGTCATGCCCCCAGGTGAAAGCGGGGTCGATGATCTTGGACTTCGGCACAAAGGGCGCACTGTCGCGCTCGTCATAGCTCAGGTCCGCGTCGGCATGGCCAATGGTGTAACCAAACAGCGCCTCGGACCATTTGAGCCCACCGACCAATTGCTTGGCATAGGGGTCGATCAGCAACTTATTCGGGTTGAAGCGGTGTCCGGCATCCGGCGCATAAGGGCCATGCACGCGGTAGCCATAGATCTGCCCTGGATGGGCATCGGGCAGGTAACCGTGCCAGATTTCGTCGGTGTATTCCGGCAGCTCGATCCGCTCGAGTTCGGTTTCGCCATCGGCATCGAACAGACACAACTCAACCTTAGTGGCGTTCGCGGAAAAAATCGCGAAATTGACCCCCAACCCATCCCAAGTGGCGCCAAGCGGGAAGGGCATACCCTCACGGATACGCGAAGGCGTCAGAATCTGAGGCGCCGCAGGCTTTTTTCTACTCATGAAATCTCCGATGGCAACTCTGCCCGTTGGTTGTGCAGGGCGGTGAATGACCACGACTCGCCGGCTCCCAGATGGAGCCGGCTCGGTGGCATGACGCGGTGTCGTTCAGCTGTCTTTCTTGACGCGTGGTGCACGGGGTTTCTTTATGCCGTCAGGTGTGCCCTCGGCTGCGTTGGTTTCCGCTTTGGCTTTGGGGCGTGCAGTCCCCTTGGCCGGTGCGACCGCAGGTTTGGCTGGCTTGACGTCTTTGGGCTCCTTGGCTTCCTTCGCAGGTTTTGCTGCCTTGGTTGCCTTGGCGGGTTTGTCCGCAGGGGTGGCATCCGTTGGTTTTGTGACTGCTTTACGTGTCCGGACTGCAGGCTTTGATTCAGACGTATCGTTTTCCGCTTCGGCCAGCTTGCGGGCCATCTCCCAATGACGTTCGTCCTGCCCGTGCGGGCGGCCTTCCGAAACCCAGATGTCGTAGGCCAGCTCGCGGATGCGCTGCTCTTGTTTAGTCATCGTTCTGATTCTCCTGTTGAACTCATTGTTAGCTGTAAAAGCGCAAAGGGCAGGTGCTGCAAAACCTCGGGCACGCTTAAACCTTCTTGTTTGGGTCTGACTGTCATTCCGTCGAAAAGTCGCTGCATTGCATTACCGCTCAGCGCATCGGGCAATCGGACATGGGTGTCGCCCCAGTGCTCGATCGGAATCTGTGGTGTCTGGCTGTCGCCAAGCAAGCCATAGGCCAGACGCGCGGCGATCACAATCACGCAGTTGCCGTCGAGCTCACGAGCGAAGGCAATCACACTCTCGGCATGCTCGCCTTCGACCTTCAAAGGAAGATAGCGGCCTTCGGTAAACAGGCGCGGGTGGGTCCGACGCAGTTTCAGTATGTTCGCGATCAGCCATTGCTTGATGCGACCGTCCTGCCAGTTCTCCATGAGCTCTGCAGGCTGTGCGTCCAGGCTGAAGGTGGCGCGACGACGGTCGAAATCGACGGGGCGGCGGTTGTCGGGGTCGACCAGACTGAAGTCCCAGTAGTCCGCGCCCTGATAGAGGTCGGGCACGCCCGGCGTGGTCATGCGCAGAAAAGTCTGGGTAAGGCTGTTCAGTGCGCCGGCAGGGGCCAGCTCGGCGGCAGCGGCGGCGATGTCGTCGCGCAGCGTCTTGCACTCGTCCCCCAGAAGCAGGGCGCGCAGATAGTGCTGGCAGGCGCCTTCGTAATCACTGTTCGGATCGGTCCAGGTGCTGCGCAACTTGGCCTCGCGGACGGCCTTTTCCTGCCATTGGATCATCCGCTCGCAGAAGGTTTCCATGGCCGACTTGTCGTCGGTCTTCAGATCCAGCGGCCAGCAGCCGAGCAGCACCTGATACAGCAACATTTCGTCGCCCGCCGAAGGCGCTGGTCCCTCCGGCAGCTCCTGCCGCTGGCCGTAGGCGAGTTGGCGCCAGTGTTTGACTTTGCTAGCGAACCATTCGGCGCGTTCGCTGATCACCGTCATCCGCGCACGGGTGTCTTCGCCGCGTTTGTGATCATGGGTCGCCGTGGTCAGCAGGTTGCGCGGGAAGTGCTCCGCACGTTCAAGGCACTCAGCATGGAAGGTATCGACCGGTGCGCTGAAGGTCTGCGGGTCGAAGCCGACATCGTTGCGCGACAGCAGGGCGCCAGAGCGGTAGCAGGCGGTATCTTCAACGGCCTTGGCGGCAGCAGGCGAGGTCAGCTGCTGGAAGCGGGTACAGGCATAACGGCGAATCCGCCGTGCAGGTCCCGGCGGCAGGGAGCGAAGGTCTTCTCCACCGAGCCAGCGATCAAGCAGATCCAGCAGCGGCCAATCGGCTTCGCCAAGCGTGGTGCGCGCTCCGGACAGCGCCTGTTGAAAGAACGGCTCGTCAGACTCGCGTCTGCCGCGGGCCGCGATGTAGGTGCGGTACACCGGGAAATGCACGATCAGTTCGAGCAGCCCACGGCGGATCGCGCCAAGCGTGATATCGCGGGTCATCACGTCATGGCGCGCGACCTGCAGCAGCGCCTGGGCAACGGTTTCGAAGTCCCCGGCCAGTGGCCCGGTCAGCACCAGTTGTCGCGCCTGCCGTACTTCCTCCATGAAATCGGCGGGGCGCTCGGCGGTTTCGCTCCACAGCGTACACAGCACGGATTTACCGGCCGGGTCATGCTGCAGCAGCGACACCTGGTTCATGAACTCGTAGCCAGTGGTGCCGTCGACGCCCCAGTCATCATGGAGATGTTCGCCTTCAGCGAGAATCTTCTCGACGTAGATCGGCACATGGTCCTGTTCCGCACCCTCGGGGCGCGCGGCATTGAGCCGATCGACACGACGGCGCAGGCGCCGGCAGTAACCACGCGGATTGGCCAGCCCGTCGATGTGATCGATGCGTAAGCCGTCGACCAGCCCTTCGCTGATCAGCTCGAAGATCTTGGCGTGAGTTTCCTCGAACACAATGGGGCGCTCGACACGCAGACCGCCCAGCTCGTTGATGTCGAAGAATCGCCGCCAGTTGATGTCGTCGCCTGCAGTGCGCCAGCTGGCGAGGCGATAGTTCTGCCGCTCGAGCAGACCATGCAGGCGTTTGAAGCCTTCCTCGGTGGTCGAGTCGTAGTGCCTGAGCGCTTGTTCCAGTGTTTGCCGGGTATTGCTGTCCTCCAGCAGGCGGGCCAGGTCTGCACGCAATTCACGTGCGGTCTGATAAGGCGCCGGCTCGGTTTTCAGTGCATCGAAATGCTGCGCCAGGCTACGCAATTCAGGCTGATCGGTCAGGCGCAGGATCTCGCCGTAAGTGGGCGGCGAAATTGGGAAGCGGTGCTCGTAGTGCTCGGCGTAAAAAGCGCCATTTTCGATATCCAGGCGCAGGGGAATCTTGCCTTCCTGCAGCGCATCGCCGTAGTCACTGCCAAGGAAGGGCACCAACAGCTGGCCTTCCAGCAGCGGGTCGGGAGAATTCCACTGGATGTCGAAAAACTGGGCATAGGGGCTGCGGCGCCCCCACTCGAGCACGTCGAGCCACCAGGCGTTGCCGGAGCCGCCAACCGCCATGTGATTGGAGACGATGTCCAGTATCAGGCCCATGCCCTTGGCGCGCAGGGCATCGACCAGTCTTCGCAGTGCTGGCTCACCACCCAGTTCCGGATTGATACGGGTCGGGTCGATGACGTCGTAGCCGTGCATCGAGCCGGGCCGTGCCGTCAGCAGCGGGGACGCGTACAGATGGCTGATACCAAGGTCGGCAAAGTAGTCGACCAGAGCGGTGGCATCGTCGAGGGTGAAGTCACGATGGAACTGCAGTCGCAACGTGGCGCTAAGGTCTCTCATCGATGTTTACTTCCAGTGGCCTGCTTGCGCGCGTTGGAGAGCAGCTCCAGGCGGTGCGAGCAAGCGGGGTCATCAAGCAGGGTGGCGCTGTCGCTGGGGTAGCGTCGGCGCCAGTTCGGATGGGTGTCGATGATGCCGGGCAGGTTCGGTTGTTCGAGCAGGCCCAGGGCGTCCTCGACCGGGAACAGCACCAGCGGAGCCGGCGTGCGGCCGAGGAAGACGGCACAAGCGTCGGCGAGTACGTCTGGATCCGTGAGGTCGCCCTCGATGCTCGGCGCGTATTCACGTAACAGCCTCAGCAGCCCGCCACGCTCGCGTTCGCGTTCCTCAAGCTGTGCGGGGCGTTCGTCCTCGCGGTGCTGGCCGACCTGGATACGCCAGTCGATGTCATGGGCTGTCCACCAGCCCTCGATGGTCGGCAGGTCATGCGTGGTCGACGTGGCGATTGCGCTGTCTGGCCATTCATTGAGTGGCTTGAAAGTGCCGTTGTTGTCGCGTTCGAAAAACAGCACGCGCATTCCCAGCAGCTTGCGTGCCGCCAGCTTGTCGCGCAGCCCTTCGGGCACCGTCCCGAGATCTTCGCCCAGCACCACAGCGTTACGCCGCCAGGCCTCCAGCGTGAGCAGACGCAGCAGGTCGTCAAAGGGGTAATTGAGGTAGGCGCCTTCGGTGGGGCCGGCACCTGCGGGCATCACCCACAGACGCATCAAACCCATTACATGGTCGATGCGTATGCCGCCGGCATGCGCCAGGTTGGCCCGAACCATTTCGATGAACGCGCGATAACCGTGTGCCTTGAGGCCCCATGGGGAGAACGCTGAGATCCCCCAGCTTTGTCCCTGACGATTGATGACATCGGGCGGTGCACCCACGCTCAGCGCTGCCAGCACTTCATCCTGGCGACTCCACGCCTGGCTGCCACCCCCGTCGGCACCCACGGCCAGGTCGCTGATCAGGCCGATCTTCATTCCAGCGCTGCAGGCGGCAATCTGTGCGCGCTCAAGCCCACGGGCGATCAGCCATTGGCAAAAAGCGTAATAGCTGACCTCGGAGGCGTTTTCCTGTGCGAACTGTTCAACGGCGGCGCTTTGGGGCGTGCGGTATTCCTCGGGCCAGTCGCGCCAGTGCTGTGGGAAACCTTCTGGGCCGAGGAGGGATGAGTGCAAGGCCTCGAAGCGACAATGGTTTTCCAGTGCTTCACCGCCTGCTTCGCGAAAACTGTCGAAGTCCGCCTGCTGGGCGTTACCGCCGGTGGCGAAATCCTCGTAGAGCGTGCGCAGCAGGCACTGACGGGCTTGCGAGGCTGCGCTCCAATCGATCAGGTCGAGCGCCTCGAGGCGTTGCAGCTCATCAGCAAGCCCGCAAGACTCGATTGCCATGCGCAGCGGCTTCTCACCCAGTACGGTGCCAGGTGCACTGTGCAGAATGTTGTAGAACAGCCGGCTGGAAGGCGAATACGGGCTGTATTGGCCGCTGTTGCCGGTAAACATCGCGTGCACCGGGCTGATGCCCAGCGCGTCGGCCCCATGTGCAGCTGCATTGCGCGCAATCGCTTCAAGTGCCTGGGTATCGCCGAGCCCGCCATCACCGGGCCGACGCAATCCATAGAGCTGCACCGTAACCCCCCAGGCTCCCGGGCCGGCCACGTCTTCTACGCTAGGGCAGGCGGCAGGGGAGACGGCCAGCGTAAGCTGCTGGTCAGCAATACTCAGCCGGTGATAGCCGGGCGTATCGATGGCCGCAAGACGCGACTGGCTATCCAGGCTTCCGTCCTGCTCGCTCCCGTCTTCGAGGGTCAGGCTGTAAGGTGCCGATGGCTCGAAGTACTGGCTGAGGTCCAGCGGCGCGCCCTGATCCAGCGTCAGCAGCGGCGGCACACTGGCGGCGCCTGAGCCGGCGTCGAGTTTTTCCAGGCTGCGTTCAATCTCCTCGTCGCTGGTGGCTGGCAGCCCCAGCCCGCCGAGCACGGCACGCAAGACCTCCGGTTTGACCCGTTGATCCTTGCCATCCGCATCAACCCATTCGATGGACAGGCCAGCCGCCTTGGCCAGGCGGTTCAGTCGTTCATCGCTCATTAAGACACTCCTGCTGATTCGAGCAAATACATCCTGGCGGTGCGCGCAGGTAATGTGTCGGTGCCGCCTGAATCGCCTTCACGGCTGCTGTGCAGCAAGCGCGCAGTCGAGGCAGGGGGCGTAACGGCAAGGTCGTTGCCACTCAAGTTGAGCTCCAGGCGCAACTCGCTGCGGTCACCCAGTTGCCAGCGAGCCAAGGCCGCGCTTTCGCCCAGGGCCTCAGCGCCGAGGAATTGCGAGCCTTCCAGCCGCGGCACGATTTCGGCGTGGCGAAGCTGCAGCAGATGGCGGTACAGGCTCAGCCATTCGGCGTGCTCAGGCTCGTCGCGCTTGCTGAAGTCAGGTTTGGAAGCCTCATACGTCTCGACTGCGTTTGGGTCGGGGATGCGCTCACGGGTGTGCTCGTCGGCGAACTCGGCAAATTCCGCGAATTCACCACGGCGACCCTCACGCACGGCGTCGGCCAGCTCGCCGTGATGGCTGGTGAAGAACAGGAAGGGCTCGCGCGCGCCCCATTCCTCGCCCATGAACAGCAGTGGCACCATGGGCGAAAGCAGCAGTACGGTCGTCGCCGCTTTCAGTGCTTCGGGTGGCGCCAGGTTGATCAGCCGGTCGCCGAAAGCACGGTTACCGGTTTGGTCGTGGTTCTGCAAAAACAGGACGAAGGCGGTCGGGGAGAGGTGACCGCTGGGCTCGCCGCGCGATTCACCACGGCGATTCTCATGCCCTTGATAGACGAAGCCTTGACCGAGAAAACGCACCAGTTTGCTGGTCGAGTCGCTGTGGTAATCGCCGTAGTAGCCCTGGCTCTCATCGGTGAGCAGGGTGTGCAGCACGTTATGACCGTCGTCGTTCCACTGGGCGGTGAAGTCATCGGAGAGCAGGCTGGAAAGGTTGTGTTCGTTCTCCAGCACCAGATGCACATGGCGACCGGGCTCAACCTCCGCACGCACGCGTTCGGCCAATTCGGGCAGGAAGGTCGGGTCTGGAATCGCGTGGACAGCGTCCATGCGCAGCCCGTCGAAACGGTAGTCCATCAGCCACATCAGGGCGTTATCGATGAAGAAATCGCGCACTTCGCGACGACGGAAATCGATGCCGTCTCCCCAGGGCGTCTGCTGGTCGTGACGGAAGAAGTGCTTGGCGTAGCTGTGCAGGTAATTACCGTCCGGCCCGAAGTGGTTGTAGACCACATCGATGAACACCATCAGCCCCAGACCATGGGCGGTGTCGATCAGGTGCTTGAGCTGATCAGGTGTGCCGTAGGAAGCTTCCGGCGCGTAGAGCAGAACGCCGTCGTAGCCCCAGTTGCGGTCGCCGGGAAATTCGGCGAGCGGCATCAACTCGATCGCAGTCACGCCGAGATCCGCCAGCGCCTGAAGACGCTGTTCGATCTGCGCATAGCCTCCGTAACTGCCAACGTGCAGTTCGTAGAGCACGGTTTCGTGCCAGGGGCGGCCTGGCCAATCCGCGTTGCGCCACGTATAGGCTGCAGGATCGACGACTACGCTCGGGTCGTGCACATCGGCAGACTGTGCCCGGGACGCGGGGTCGGGCACCTGAAGTTCATCGTCGATGAGGAAACTGTACTGCGTGCCGGCGCCGACATCTGCCTCGATGCTGTACCAGCCGTCTTTACCTTCCTGCATTGGCAGCGTAGCGCCGCCAATGATCACCAGGCTGACGCTTTGCGCGTCCGGTGCCCAGAGCCTGAACCGGGTACGGGATTCTTCCAGTAACACCGGTCCGTGTTGCCCGTTGCGGGCAGGCCTATTCTGCATTGATCAACCTCGTTAGATAGTGGCACTGACCTCGCGTCGTCCGCCCAGCAGGCGTTGGTACAACCGGTCATAGGGTTCGATCGCATGACTCCAGAAAAATCCCCCACTCATGGCACGGCAGCGCATTGCATTGAGTAATTGGGCGTTCTGATGCACCGACAGGGCGCGTTCGACTGCGCCGCGATAGCTGTCCACGGTGGCTTCGCCGAAGAGGAACCCGGTAACGCCGTCGTCGATGCTGTCCGCCAGGCCACCCGTGCGGTGGGCTATCGGCAATGACGCGAAGCGCTGTGCGTACATCTGGCTCAGGCCGCAGGGCTCGTAGCGCGATGGCATGAGCAGGAAGTCACTGCCGGCAAACAGGCGCCGGGCGTCGGTTTCGTTGAAGCCGATATGCGCACCGACACGGCCGGGGAAACGCTCGACCAGGCGGCGAACCTCGTCTTCGATGTGTGGCTCGCCACGACCCAGGATGGCCAGCTGGCCGCCGCGTTCTACAATGGTTTCGGCAACCGCGATGGTCAGGTCGATGCCTTTCTGGTGCACCAGGCGAGACACCACCGAGAACAGCGGGCCATCACCTGCGTCCAGCTCGAACAGTTCGCGCACGTGCGCCGCGTTGGCCTGTTTGCCGGACCAATCGTTCGGGCCGAACGGGCTGACCAGATGAGAACAGCTGCGCGGCTCCCAGCTTTCTTCGATGCCGTTGAGCAAGCCGCTGAGCAGGCCTTGGCGTGCCTTCATGCTGAGGAAACCTTCCATGCCGCAACCGAATTCCGGCGTGGTGATTTCCTCCGCATAGGTCGCGCTGACGGTGGTCACATGGTTTGCATAGGCGATGCCGGCTTTGAGCAGCGACAGCGAGCCATAAAACTCCATGCGCTCGGGACCACAGCCTTCCAGAGGAATGGCCAGCGAGCGACGCAGGCTCATATCGATGTTGCCCTGGTACGCCAGGTTGTGAATGGTGAAAACGCTCGGCGTGGTAAGCCCGCGCCAGTGCATGTAGGCAGGTGTCAGGCCGGTCGGCCAGTCATGGGCGTGGACCAGATCAGGTGTCCAACGAATGCCCGCCGTGCCGTCGGCAATATCGGTCGCTGCCATGCAGAGACGGGCAAAGCGCACCGGGTTATCCGGCCAGTCCTGGCCATGCTCATCTCCATACGGCAGGCCGTCACGCTCGTAGAGTTCCGGGCAGATCACCACGTAGATGATCAGGCCGTCAGGCATGTCCAGCCGGCCAATGCGGCTCGGCGGCAGGTCAGCGTGGGAGATTACGCTGCCGACAATTCGTATCGGTTCGCCGCACTGCATCACCTGGGTATAGCCGGGGATGAGCACGCGCACGTCGTGTAGATCACTCAGGGCTCGGGGGAGGGCTGCAGACACATCGGCCAGGCCGCCGGTCTTGACCAGATCGGTCAACTCGGACGTCACGAAAAGTATTTTCTTCTTGTCGTCCTGCGTGCTGCGCAATTGCAGCAGGGGTCGGTCTGCTGGCGGTGCCAGGCGTTGTGCGATATTCAAGCTGACAGGCCGGGCGTTCACAGCAGCAATACTCATAATTTACCTCTCCCCAAGCGGCCGGCCTCTTTGCCAAGCCTGCTACAAGCACGTTTCTTCCATGCAGCACCACCGGGGCGCCGCAAACCATGAGCACGACAAAGCTGAATTTTCTGTATTGAGGCCGCGTGAGGAGCGGCGTAGAGCTGCGTTGGCCCTACCCTGAAACAAGACCGGCACGCCGTGAAATAGTTCTCGCCTTTAGGCGGAATACTGAAGCTTGGAACTTTGCCCCTGAGTATTGCCTCGGAAAGTTGACTCAAGTCAGCTTTTTTCAAGACGAAAGCCGGAGTCAAGACCATGCAAGACCTTGCTGAAATCGTGCGGTTTCTTCGTGACAAACAGATGATGTTGACCACTGCGGAATCCTGCACCTGTGGCCTGATGGCCTCCCTGTTAGGCGACATCCCGGGCTGTGGCAGAGCGCTCGACAGCGGATTCGTTGTCTACTCGCCAAAGGCGAAGAACCAGCTGCTGCACGTCAGTTTCGAAACCATCGAAACCTTTGGCCTTACCAGCGAAGAGGTCGCCACCGAAATGGCCATCGGCGCGCTGAACGCCAGCGTTGCCGATATCGCCATTGCAAACACCGGTGTGGCCGACGACAGCGGAGAGGATGCCGGCGGTACACAGTGTTACGCCTTTGCACTGATGCAAGGGGAGCGCCAAGTAAGCATCAGCGAGACCGTTCAGTTCGAAGGTGATCGCGTGGCCATTCGTAAACAGGCAGCTCGCTACGGGCTAGAGCAGTTGCCGAGCAAATACGAACAGCTGGTACGTAAACTGCGCGAGCGCGAATGAATTCGCGGTGACTGCGTCCGCGCACCGACAGACGACAGTTCGCAACGTAACGCCCCATATTGCAGCACAGCCGGCATGACTCCTGTGGTCACACCGGCGGCTGACGTTCGGGCTCGATATGGTCGGGAACGGAATGTTCGACATTTGGCTTCCGGCCCACGTTGAGATCCGCGCGCAGCTGCGGCAAGCAGCCGGGATACTCGCGCTGGATGAAGTTGATCAACGCCTCGCGCAGGTGGCAGCGCAGGTCCCAGGCGCGCGATGAATCTGGCGAACTGACCAGCACCCGCACCTGAATTGACTTCTCGCTGGTATCGGTTACCTGCAGCACGATCACGCGCCCGTCCCATAACTCAGGCACCTCACGGCAAAGGCGGCGCAGCTCCTCGCGCACGGGCTCCAGTGGCAGCGAGTAATCGACCCAAAGAAACACTGAGCCGATGATGCTGGAATTACGGCGTGTCCAATTCTGGAAGGGCTTCTCGATAAAATACTGCAGAGGAACCACCAGCCTGCGGTCATCCCAGATCCGCACCACCACGTAGGTGCCGGTTATTTCCTCGATCCGCCCCCACTCGTCTTCGACGATCACCACGTCATCCAGACGAATTGGCTGGGTGATTGCGATCTGTATACCGGCAATCAGGTTGGCCAGCACCGGGCGCGCAGCGAAGCCGACGGCCAGACCGGCGAGACCCGCCGAGGCCAGCAGACTGGCGCCGAACTGGCGAGCACCCGGAAACGTCATGAGCATTCCGGCGGCACCGATCAAGAGGATGAAGAAGCTCAGCGTCCGCAACAGCACCCGCGATTGCGTCTGGATCTGGCGCGCACGCAGGTTGTCGCTGACGTCGACGGGGTTTCTAAGCCGCACGGCCTGTTCAAGGCCGCGCATCAGTCGCATGGCCAGCCAGGTAAAGCAGGCAATCATGACCAATGCAGTAAGGCGTCGAGCGAGACTGATCAAGGCCAGGTCGTCACTGGCCGCCGCCAGCACAGCTTGCAGGCCCAGCAGCGGCAGCAAGACGCGGATGGGCTTTTCCAGCTGCTCCGAGACGGCTTTGGTAAGCAGAAATCCGCGGCCAAGTCGCAGCATCACGGCCGTCAGCACTCGGCTGAATACACTGAGCAAGACCACGACAAAGGCGGAGGCCAGAAGCGTGCGTAGCGCCGGCTCGGTGATGTAGTTTTCCCACTGGAGGAGGGGATCTAGAAATTCGATGAGGTCAGCTCCGTCTAATCCGTTGCATGAGGGACTGGTTGTCCTATGCAAAGTTCATGGCAGTGCAGCCAGTCGGGTCCGCGGAACCTTGCTGGCCTGCCATCTCTCACACATAACAAGAGGGCAGCGGTAACGCCCTGATGGCTATCCAAACCAGTGGGAGAGAAACATGCAAAGCGCTCAGACGGGAAATGACGTCCGCATTGAACGATTGATTGAATGGCTTCGCGACGCGCATGCCATGGAAGCGCAGGCTGAAACCATGCTCAACAAGCAGGCCAGCCGCATCGAGCATTATCCGCAGCTCAAGGCGCGGATCGAGCAGCACATTACCGAAACGCAAAACCAGGCGAAGCTGATCGAGAGCTGCCTGCAGCGTTACGACAAGTCCTACTCAGGTTTCAAGGACCTGGGCGGCAAGATGATGGCGATGGGGCAGGCCATGGGCGGGATGATGGTCAATGACGAAATTGTCAAAGGCGCGCAGATGGGCTACGTCTTCGAGAACCTTGAGATCGCCTCATACGAGATCCTCATTGCTGCAGCCAAGGCGGTTGGCGACACCGAAACCGCTGACATCTGCACACGCATCCTCGGTGAGGAAGTCGCAATGGCCGAGTGGATGCGCAGCCACCTGGCCGAGCTGACCCAGGCCTATCTGACCCGAGCTGCCGAACCGCATACCGAAGCGAAGCGCTGATAGAGCACGCCACCCTGGTTGTCGGTGATGCGATGCCGAATGGCTAGCCGCCGACAACCTTGGCGACATCCGCAGCGACCGGCATGCCACTGCGCGTCGCGTAGAGCTCAAAGCGCAGTTCCTGCGCCAGGCGGACAAGGTTTGCGGCGTCCCGGCATTGATCGTCGGTTATGCCGAACACGGTGAGTTCCTCACCGTCAGCGGTGTCTTCATAGAGCCGCACGGTGAGATGACTGTCTTCCTGCGCATGGCAATCACAGCGGAAAGGGTGGAGATAGTCGCGAAGGATGTTCTCTATGGTGGGCAGAGGTAGACGTGTACCCATGATCCTTCCTCCCATCGATGTCCGCATGTGGGTGGCTTGCGCCGAGGTGGCGCAGCCTAGGTTTTTCAACTTCTACAAACGCTAGCAGGCCTTGCCGAGATGTAAACACCCTAGCGCAACCGCTTGGCAGAAGGCGCGCAGCTTGATCAAAACGATAATGGAGTCGCTGCCATGGCCTTGGACGAATACAACCGAAAGCGCGACTTCACCGCGACCCCCGAGCCCGGCGGCGAGAACGGTACTGGCAAACGCCGCAAAGCCCATGCGCTGCAGTACTGCATCCAGAAGCACGACGCGACTCGGCTGCACTATGACTTCCGACTGGAACTCGACGGGACGCTGAAAAGTTGGGCTGTTCCCAAGGGGCCGTCGCTCGACCCGAAATCCCGCCGTCTGGCCGTTCATGTCGAAGATCATCCTCTGGAATACGCAACGTTCGAAGGCAGTATCCCGAAAGGACACTACGGCGCCGGCGATGTCATCGTCTGGGATCGTGGTGTCTGGGTTCCGGAGGGAGATCCGCAAGAGGGTTATCGCAAAGGCAAGCTCAAGTTCAGCCTTGAAGGGGAAAAACTCAGCGGTACCTGGAATCTGGTTCGTACCCGTATGGCGGGGGGGAAGGAACAGTGGTTTCTGATCAAATCCAATGATGATGCGGCCAGGCCAGAGAGCGATTACAACATCGTCGAAGAGCAGCCAAACAGTGTGCTGAGCGATCGAACCCTGATTCCTCGCAAGCGAGGTAAAGCCAAGCCCCCGGCGGCAACCAAAGCCGTCAAGACGCCTGCTCGTCGGCGCAGCCGCAAGGATGAACCAAACGCGACGCTGTCCGGCGCTAAACAGGCCCCGTTACCGGAAAGCTTGAAACCGCAGCTCGCTACGCTGGTTGAGTCGGTGCCTGATGGTGACTGGCGCTATGAAATCAAATTCGACGGGTATCGCATCATGGCGCGCATCGAGTCTGGCAAGGTCCAGCTCTTCACGCGTAACGGCCATGACTGGACGCACAAGATGCCACAGCAAGCCGAAGCGCTGGCCGGGCTGGGTCTGGAGTCCGCCTGGCTCGATGGCGAAGTAGTAGTGCCCGATGAAGACGGCACGCCGGATTTCCAGGCACTGCAAAACGCCTTCGAAGCTGGGCGCAGCGGCAGCATCATCTATTACCTGTTCGACATGCCCTATCTGAATGGCATGGACCTGCGCGAGGTTGCGTTGGAGGAACGCCGGGTTGCCGTGAATCAAGTACTGGATGCTGACGAGAGCGAGTTGCTGCGTTATTCCGCTGACTTTACGGATCAGCCAGAGAGCATGCTTGAAAGCGCATGCCAGATGAAGCTTGAAGGGCTGATCGGCAAGCGTGCAGGTAGCACCTATGTTTCCCGGCGCAGCAACAGCTGGGTCAAGATCAAGTGCAAGAATCGGCAGGAGTTCGTCATCGTCGGCTTCACCGACCCCAAGGGCGCTCGCAGCGGCTTCGGCGCGCTCCTGTTGGGCCTTCACGATGAGCAAGGTCGGTTGCTGTACGCCGGTAAGGTGGGCACAGGCTTCAACCACGCCACGCTGGAAAGCTTGCACGCCAAGCTCAAGCCGCTAGAGCTCGATAAAAGTCCGTTAGCCAAAGCACCGCCCGCCGCCGATGTTCGCGGCGCGCACTGGCTAAAGCCGGAGCTGATGTGCGAGGTCGCCTATGCAGAAATGACCCGCCAAGGCGTGGTTCGCCATTCTGTATTTCATGGCCTGCGCTCGGATAAACCGGCCAAAGCCATCACCCATGAACGCGCAGCGAAAGCGGCCAAGGCACCCGGCACCGCGAAGCCTAAAAAAAGCAACCCGGCCCCGAGTACGGCGGGTGGCAGAATCAAGATTTCCAATCCTGAACGCATCATCGACAAGTCGATCGGTGCGACCAAGATGGAGTTGGCGCGCTTCTATGCCGAGGTCGCGCCTTGGGCGTTGCCGCACCTGACGCAGCGTCCGCTTGCGTTGGTCCGCGCTCCAGAGGGAATCGACGGCGAGCTGTTTTTTCAGAAGCACACCGAGAAGCTGAGCATCCCGCATATCACTCAACTGGACACTTCGCTGTTTCCCAACCATGCAGCCTTGATGACCATCGACACTGCTGAAGCGCTCACCAGCGCAGCGCAGATGGGCACGATAGAACTGCACACCTGGAATGCCGTGGCGCCGGTGCTCGATCACCCAGATCGCTTCGTGCTCGATCTCGATCCTGACCCCGCGCTGCCCTGGAAGCGCATGGTCGAAGCCACTCAGCTGACTCAAACTCTGCTTGATGAAATCGGACTGCAGTCCTACCTGAAAACCAGCGGTGGTAAGGGTTTGCACATCATGGTGCCGCTAAAACCGATACACAGCTGGACAGAAGTAAAAGCGCTCAGCCAGGCGATTGCCCAGTACATGGCGAAATTGATGCCCCAGCATTTTTCTGCAGTGAGCGGGCCGAAGAATCGAGTCGGGCGCATCTTTATCGACTACCTGCGTAACAGTAAGGGCGCGAGCACCGTCGCGGCTTATTCAGTGCGGGCACGCGAGGGGCTCGCTGTCTCTGTGCCTATCCATCGATATGAACTGGCCGATCTCAAAGGCGCCAACGTCTGGACCATCCGCAACCTCATTCCGCGTTTGGAAGAGCAGGGCGATGACGACCCGTGGGCAGGCATCGACGAGGCGGACCAGCAAATCACCGATGAGATGCGTGACCGAATAGCCATGAAATGACCGAAACGGGCTGGCCGCGCCCTTGATGCCATCATGGGCGGACGAGCATGCCAGCATCGTTGAGCCCCGCGGAAGGCTCTGAACCGCCGTTTCAGGCCCGTCATTCCTACAAAAAAAAGAACCGTTCGTCGGCACCAGCGCTTAAAAATGTTACGAAACGGAGCTAATGCCATTTCCATTTTTCGCCATGCCCCTGATTAATAGCCGGCGTTACATTTTATTTCGGTTATGAACAAGCGCAGCCGGGATCGTAATGCACCGGAGAAGGGCTCTAGCACGCTTTTAGGCGCACTTTTTATATGGTTAAAGAGCTCGAGTTTAGCCATGTATCACAGCATTGTTGTTTGGTTTTCTCTAAACAGGGGCGGATTAATTATCCCCTGATTATGATTCAGTATCCGACGAGTGGGATAGCGATCTAATTGTTAGCGCCGCTGCGCCTGGTCGCTTTATACAAGCGATTCGGTCTTGCACCCGCAAACAAAGGCTTCCATAGTTTTTACACGGCAAACGGTAGTGCGGTGCTGGAAAGCGCTGTTAAGCGCGCATTAAAAACAGATACCTCTCGAACTGTTGGATTTGGTTTATATGACGAAGGATTCGATTTTGCCTTGTACTGCTTGGTTCTTGATCCATTGCAAATCCAGACAAGAGCCTAGGGCGCTGGCAAACCTGTTAGAGCAGGGCTATATCTGCTACCTACCCACTCTGCACACCGGTGCAGTTACAACTATCGGTAGAGCTTCGACGAACAAATCAGAGCAGGCATTATTTCCTGGTTACATGTTTGTCCGGCTTTCTTCGGACTCAAACTGGCATAGTCTTCGCTGCACCCGTGGTGTACTTCGGGTCGTTGGTTTTGACAATCGGCCGTACCCGGTCAGCAACGAGCTTATCGAGCAGATAAAGGAACGTTGCGACAGAGCCCGAACGCCTGAGCCAGGGAGCAAGGTTCAGGTAAGAATCGGGCAGAACACCGGTATCGACGCGATTTTCCTGGCCTCAGACGGCGCAGAGCGCGCCGTTCTGCTGTTGAGACTACTCAATCAGGAGTGTCGCCTGACCGTTTCGAATACATCGGTCAGGCCAGTACATCCTGCCTAACGTTCGAAGCAGTACTCTAACTTATTCAACACTCACCGAATTCGTACAAGGCGTTAACTCAACAAGGGCATTAGGTTCCTGGCGGGAGCGTGGCTGAACGCAAAGCGGCTTCACTTGATCAATGAACGACAATACAGCATTCAAGGGGTTAGTTAATCGTTCAGTTGGTAGGTGAAAAAAGGAGCGAGGAGAACAGTGATGTCGATACGCATAGTTTACGGGTTGCTTACGTTGTTGTTGATGTTAATCAGCGATGCGACTCGAGCCGACGTAATTTCTCAATATCGGATGTCCGCTGGTGACGTCATCAATATCAGGGTGCTTGGCGAACCGGACCTGACATTTGAAGAACTTCGGCTAACCGACGCTGGATCGTTCTCCTATCCGTTTATTGGCGAAGTGAAGGCGAACGGTAAGACTGTTGCACAAGTAGAAGAGTTATTGCTGAAGGCGCTGAAGGGAAAATATCTGGTAAGTCCGCGCGTTTCGGTAAATGTTCTTGAATACCGAAACTTCTACATCATCGGCGAGGTGAAGTTGCCAGGCGGTTATCCCTATCAACCGGGTCTGACCCTGCGCCGTGCCGCCGCGCTTGCCGGAGGATTGACCGAAAGGGCATCGGCAAAGCGAATCACCATCATCCGCAATCTGGACCCGGGCCAGGGTCCGACCAAAGCGTCGATGGATACGCCTGTTTATCCGGGCGACACCGTGACCATCGAAGAAGGATTCTTCTAGTGCGGTTCCTCACCTTGCGAGCTTGATATGACCAGCAAACCCCCTTCGATCGAGCATCACCTGACGGCGGTGCCGCATGGCCCTGCCGAGGCTGAACTCGACCTGCGCAAACTCTGGCTGAGTGTCTGGTTGCGCAAGTGGCTGATTCTGGGCGTCATGCTGTTCGCAGCGCTGGCCGCTGCATGGACAACATCCTGGATGACGCCGCTGTATCGCGCCGGCGCCACGCTTCTGGTCGAGAGCGAGCGGGCGAAGCTATTGGCCATTGAACAGGCCAATCAGAATGAAACGCTCAACAACGACTTTCTGCAGACCGAAATTGAGCTGCTCAAGTCTCGCGGGTTGGCCGAGCGGGTGGTGCGCCAGCTTGACCTGGTCAATCACCCAGAATTCGCTGCGCAGCCTCTGTCAGTAGGGCAAGGAGTGGGAACCTGGTTCGCTCGACTCGGCGCGTTCGTTCGTACGAAACAGCCAGACCAAGCTGCCCAAGGCGAAAGCACATCTTCCAAGGCGTTCGACAGGGCCACCGAAAAACTAATGGCGGCAATTACTGTGAACCCGCGGGGCAAAAGCCAGGTGGTCGCGGTCGAGGTGCTCCTGGCTGATCCGTATGTCGCCATGAAAGCGGCCAATGCTCTGGTCGAAGGCTATATAGCGAGCAAGTTCGAGGCAGGGGTTGCCACGTCTGCGACGGCCACGGCCTGGATGGACAGCCGTCTCGAAGAACTGCGGCAGAAACTGCAAGAGTCGGAAAACCGGCTCCAGGCCTATCGCGAATCCGAGGGGCTGGTAGATCTGCAAGGTATCTCGACGATCGCCGCTACTGAGCTGACGCTGACCAGTGATCGTTTGATCAATGCGCGGCGGCAGCGTGCCGAATCGGAAAGCCAGTTCCGCCAAGTGGAAGCAATGAAAGGCACCCGCCTGGACGAACTGGCCAGCGTGCCGGCAGTACTGTCGGACCCGGTCATCCAGCAGTTCAAGGCGACCAAGGCGCAAGCTGCTGCGCGGGTGGACGAGGTGTCGCAGCGCTATGGGCCTGGCCACCCGGAACTCATCGCGGCAAAGGCTGATCTCGATGCCGCCACAGCCAGCCTTAAGACGCAGGTCAGCCAGGTGGTCTCGGGTATCCAGCGGAACTATCAATTGGCCGTCGCCAATGAACAATCCCAGCAAGCGCTGTTCGACTCGAACAAGTATCAGATCCAGGACCTGTCCAGCAAAGAGTTCAAAGTCCGGGAGTTGGCGCTGGAGGTCGAGGCGAACCGAGCGCTCTACGACACGTTCCTGGTCCGCTTGAAAGAGACCGCGGCCACCGCCGACCAGAACAGCGTCAATGTGCATGTCGTCGATCGGGCGATGGTGCCAGAGGAACCGGTCAAGCCAAACAGGCCATTGATCGTTGCAGTGGCTGGCTTGATCGCGTTGTTCTTCGTAGCCGGTACGGGTGTGGTCAAGGATGTGTTGAATGACACATTCACGACCACCGAGGACATCGAGAACAAGCTGAACATTCCTGTGCTGGGCATCGTGCCGTTGGTGCAACAGGCACAGGGCGCACAGTTGGCAAGAATGTATTCGGAGGGCAACAACCCCCTTTTTACGGAGACGATCCGCACCATCCGGACCAAGCTCGAAATGGCCAATACCGACCATCACAGCCAGGTCATCGTGACGACGTCGGCATTGCCCGGGGAGGGGAAGAGCACACTATCGGCCAACCTCGCCCATGCCCTCGCTCAGTTGGGCAAGGTCATCCTGATCGACGCAGACCTACGCAAGCCGACGCTGGCCAAAAACTTCGGACGGCCCAAGGGCAGCATGGGTCTGACCGACATCATCGAGAACCGGGCCAGCCTGGAAAGCTGCATCACACAGGTCAGCGGCGTCGACATGATCTGCGCCGGCACCGCCGTGCGAGATCCTCTTAGCCTGCTTTCGTCGAGCCGGTTTTCAGCTTTGATCGAAGCACTGAAGACTCGATACGACCGCATCGTTGTCGACTCGCCACCCACTCAGGGTGTTAGCGATGCGATGGTCTTGGCGGCACATGCGGAAGCGCTGTTGTTCATCGTGCGAAGCGAGGTGACGTCCAGCACCGAAGTGGAGCGCGGCGTTGCCCAGCTGCGGCAGAACGCTACTCCGGTGGACTGGCTGATCCTAAATCAAGTGGATATCAAAAAAGCGGAAAGGCATGGCTATCGATATAGCAGTTATTACGACTACTACCAGTACGGGTCAGGCTCGCCCAGCTGAAACCCGCCACGAATGGAATGGTCGTCACGCTAATAAACCCACTGCCCCCTGGATGGAACCCGCCTGTGAAACGATATATCAAGAATTCCGTTTGGCTGTTGCTGGAAAAGATAACCAAACTGGCCGTTGCCTTTGTTTTGATTGGCCTGGTCGCTAACCAGCTTGGTCCGCAGGATTTCGGCGTACTCAGCCTGGGACTTAGTGTGGCAACCATTATCTGGGCAATGGGCAACCTGGGTCTGGATCAAATCCTCATCAAGGAATTCACGCAACAGAAATACCCTGACAGCCAGCTGCTCAGTACGACCGTTATATGCAGGCTCGCTGCGAGCGCCTTGGTCGCGATTCCTTGCTTGATCGCGATCTATCTGGCCCCAGCGTTTTCACCTGAGCACAAGTTGGCCTATGCCATCACGATCGGGTCGGTGCTGTTCTACAACTTCAACAGTTATCAGGCGCTGTATCAGGCCAAATCCCAGTCTTCGCATATTGCGGTGATTGGCCTCTCCAGTTTGTGCATCTCTTCGTTGGTCAAGATAGTTCTGTTGTGGAACGAAGCTGGGCTGATCCTGTTTTGCCTCAGCGCCGCCTTCGATATTGCGATGAATCTGTTGCTGTATTCCCTGTATCCAACCAAGGGGGCCGTACGCGTAAGATTGTCAGCGTTCAACGTTTCGATCGTGCGAGAACTCTGGCGACCTGCTGCACCGATGCTGCTGTGTTCGTTGATGATCGTCGTCTATACCCGCGTGGATCAACTGATGATCGCATCGCTGCTCGGCGTCGCGCAGGCCGGTGTCTATAGCGTCACGATTCGCGTCGTCGAAGCGTACGCGGTGATTCCCATGCTGGTCGGAACTGCGTTCTTCCCCTACATATGCACCAAGCCAGACGCAGAAAAGGTCCGAACCTATTTCGATATCGTGGTGTTTTCGTCGGTAGCCACGGGGCTCACCGTCTGGGCGGCCGCATACCTGGCCATCCCCTTGCTCTTCGGCGCTGAGTACATGCAGGCGCTTGAGATATTAGGCATCTCCATGCTGGCGGCGGTGTTTTCCGTTGTCGGGTTCGCCTGTACAAACTATCTAGTCGCGGTGGATCTTGGACATCTGCGGCCGTTGCGGCTCGGGCTCGGGCTGTTGATGAACATCGGCCTGAATCTGATGCTCATCCCTCGCTTCGGTCTGTGGGGCGCTGCAACCGCGACGCTGATCAGCCAGATATTTGCCTCTTGGATCGGAAACGCCCTTAGCGCCAAAACGTTCGAATGCCTGAAATTGCAGAGCTGGTCCGTATTGACTCTTGGCCTGCCGGGCGTCAACCGGGTGGTACGTGAGTTGCTCGGTGAACGGGTTTCTCGGACCAAACGATCCAACGCGCTGCAACCCCGAAGCGTCCCGTCCAGTCATGTGATCGAGCCAGGAGACGCCTGATGCCAACAGTCTCGATAGTCATACCGACCTACAACAGTTCGACCTTCATCATGGATGCCGTGGCGTCCGTACTACAGGCGGTTTCCGGGCTGAGCTATGAAATCATTCTGGTGGACGACCGGTCAACCGACATGCCGGCGCTGCGCGCTGTGACCGCAGACACGCCTTGTCTGACGATCATCGAGAAATGCGCGAAGGGCAATGCGGCAGTTTCCAGGAACCTGGGAATAGCGGCATCGAAGGGTGAATTCATCTTTCTGCTCGACAGCGATGATGTGTTCGCGCCGGAGCATATACAGCGGCGTGTGCTGCTTCACCAGCGCGACGGCTACGGCATCCTGTTCGGCCGCTATCTGGCGAGAAATACCTACCGGACGTTCAAGGTCGAGCTTCCCCGCTACCTGGGCGACATGCACGATTATCTGTTCTGTCAGAACGGTGATGTCCGAAGCTCGACGATCAGTTTGTGTCGATCCCGATACAAAGGCACGACCTTCGATTCTCAGCAGGCCAAGCATCAGGACTGGGGATTCGCCCTGCGTGCTGCCAAGGCGGGCGAGTGCCTGGGTTTCGATGAAAAGTACGGCGCGATCATCGATTCATCAATCAATGGTGGGCGCATGAGCAACGTGCTGAACATTCCTGCAAGCAGCTACTTCCTCAACGCTTACATCGATACGCCAAAGCACTTGCGCGGTTTTGCAATGAACCATCTGCGGGTGGTGCTGAAAAATAACGACAAGCAATCTACAGCCTTTGTCCACACCACGCTGGTCCGTTCGCTTCGCGACGCCTCGCTGTGGGAGCGCGTGAAGTACTTTCCGGCGGTCTTTATCACCGGTCCAGCACTTACTCTGCCGGCCAGTTTGTTAATGCAGATTCTGGCGACGGCGCGTGCGTTGACGATCAAAAGCTATCGAAAACTCATCAATGACTAGGCGGATTGCGCGATGACCAGACCGATCATCATTGCGACGGTGCTGCGTAGAACCGGCGAGACCGGTGTGCATACTCACTTTCGTACCTGGTCGGACTGGCTGGAAAAAACCGGCCGGGCGACGCCGACATTGGTGACGCCTTACGACCGATACAAGTGGCTGGTCTATCCCGTATTTGCGGTACGTCGCTTGGTTGCGCCGCTCAGCGGCACCTTCGGTCTGTGGTGGTACCGCTACTGGCACCAGTTGTTTCTGTACCTGAACCTGAAGACAACGCTCGCCGATGGCCGGGCATGCGTGATCTATGCCCAGTGCCCGATGTCAGCACAAGCGGCGCTCACGGCGCGTGTATCGCCGACACAACGGGTAGTAATGATTGCCCATTTCAATATTTCGGAGGCAGAAGAATGGGCGGGGAAGGGCATCATTGCGCACGATGGAAGGCTGTTCAGGGGCATCCAGGCTTTTGAAGCGCGGGTGATTCCGCTCGTTGACCAGCTGGTTTTCGTATCGGCTTTCATGCAGCAAAAAATCTATCTGAGGATTCCCAAGACATGCGTCGTAGACGCGAAGGTGATACCCAACTTCATTTCCGAATCTCGGACTGACGGGATCAGCCAGAGCAAAATCGGCGACCTCATCTGCGTTGGGACCCTCGAGCGCAGAAAGAATCAACGCTATGCCCTCGAGATAGCTGCAGCCGCACGCCAACATGGTCATCCGCTGCGGCTGACGCTTGTCGGTGGAGGTCCGGATCGCGCGGCTCTGGTCAAGGCGGCACAGGCACTGGGCGTCGAGAGCGATGTGGTCTTCACAGGCCATGTGAATGACGTGGCTCATTTGATGGCGAGCCATCGAGCCTGCTTGCACGTCTCGCACATGGAGAGCTTTGGCATCGTGTTGATCGAAGCGATGTCGCAAGGCTTGCCGGTCTTTGCGAGTCGCGTCGGCGGCGTTCCGGAAGTATTCAATGACGGCATCGAAGGGCGCTTTATTCCGCTAGATGACGCCGCCGCCGCAGCCGGGATCGTTGAGCAATGGCTGTGCAGTCCTGCCGCGCTTGAAGCGGCTAGCGCTAGCGCCCGAACACGCTTCGAGGGCCACTTCGAAACCGGCAGAGTGGCGCTTGAGCTAGTCGATTTCCTGATGCTGGATGAGAACGAACGTAATGTCATGACCAATGCGCCAACGGGCGAGCCAACAGGCGCGCCTGTCGCGACTGCCGATTGATGTCGAGTTCGTCCAGCAAGGAGTAGCGATGTCTGTTCACCGTCTCACACCTAACAGCATCATCGTGTTCCCGGCGTTCTGCCTGACGACCGCGATTTTGACATCGGCCATGTTGACGTACGGCCTGGGCATCGTCGGCTTCAGAGCGATGCCCTTCGTACGGCTCGCGGTCGTGGCAGCCGCCATTGTTTTTGTTGGCGTGTTCCTGCTCCAGACGCGGCTGAAACCCAGATTAGCCAGTGGAAATCTATGGCGGGCGGTTCTGGCGCTTCAAATGCTCGGGCTGGTTTATTTGGTGGTGGGCTTACTCAGGGAAAACAGCAAGCTCTATCTGATTACTGATCTTATTTATCTGTTGATGTTCTTGTTGACCTTCTTATTGGGCGCCTGGTGCTACAGGGTTGGAACGGTCGCACTCTCCTACAACAAGTTTATTCGTGTGGTAATCATTCTGATTGGCGTTACTTCGTTCTGCTGGGCTTTTAATCTTCAGGTTGGAACGCCACCGGAGCTGCTGATTCTATGGGGATGTGCACTGATCATCTCAATGGCTCATAAAAATCATTCCCACACTTTTTTCTTGTTGCTCGCTGTCATTCCCCAGGTCGCTGGCGTAAACAGGGCGTTAGTCTTTGCCGTAATCGGAGGGTTGGCGATTTATTTGCTCAGTGCGCCTTTGCTTAAAAAGATAAAAGCAATCGCCTTGATAGCTGTATTTATAACTGTGGTAGGTGCAGTCGTGGGCGTATCGGGCGCTATCAAAGGGAGTAGCTTCGAAAGGCGGATTGATGAAAGTCTTTCGCTGCTCTCATCAAGTCAGGGGGCGGAGCTGCCTATTCCACTCCAGCAACGATTCTACGAGGGTGATCTGGTAAATCACGATGTGGGAAGGACATTATTGCCGTTTTCTTTACTGTTCGGACTGGGGTATGGATACACGCTGGACATGACACAGAGCATCGACTCGTCAGTGATCGATAGCCAATTGCTGGGTGGGCAGCACACCCATAATATCCATTTCTTAAACTATGCATTGCTCGCTCGGTTCGGGCTGTTGGGAACGCTGTGCTTCGCCTTTATTTTTGTTACCTGTGCGGGCCGTTGCTTTGCGCTGTTCAAACAAGCGGCGACGGACAGGAATACGGTTGAATTGCTGGCGAATTTATTTGTGGTCTTGCTTTTTCTATTCTCCGCGCCTGCATCATCATTTCTATTTTCTAGCATGTTGCTTGGTTATTTCTGCGGCATTGCTAACGAGTCAAGATTGGTGGACTCATCAAGCCGATTTATTTGTTGACGCTGCGTACATCCAACTAAGGACCATTCATGAAAGTACTGCTGGTCAGCTCATATCGCTCGAAAGGGGGGGCCGCCAGGGCAGCATCAAGGCTCACTGAAGCCTTGGCTCAAGCCGGCGTGCAGGTGGAATATAAAAGTATCTATCCGCAGCTAATGAACACTTGGCAGAAAGTGCACTATCTGGCACGTGTTGCATATGATCGGGTGCCCGCTTTGATCATTGCTCGACAACGAAGCATGTTTTCATCGGGTGCGCTGCCGAATGAAAAACTGATCAAGTCGATCAATGAATCAGATGCTGACGTGCTTCATTTGCATTGGGTGAACGGCGGCGGCCTGTCTGTAGATGACCTCAAACTCATCAACAAGCCGATCGTTTGGACACTGCATGACATGTGGGGTTTTACCGGAGGCTGTCACTACGATGCTGAGTGCAACGGTTTTGCTTCTGGCTGCGGACGTTGTCCGTTGCTCAAATCCGATGACTCAGCCGATCTCAGCGCGGTCGGCGCCGCACAGAAAGCGCATGCATATGCTCAGGTCAAAAACCTGACGATCGTAGGGCTAAGCAGCTGGATGGTCAAAAGTGCTCGTCGATCAACGGCCATGGATCGGCTGACAATCAAACAGCTCCCGAACCCCATCGACGTGAATGTCTTCCGCCCTGAGGATAAGTCGTTGGCGCGGGCAAGACTGGGTATTTCCACAACGACCCGTCTGGTCGCCTTTGGCGCTGTTGCGGCCGTTGGCGACGACCGCAAGGGGTTCCATAAACTGCTACCAGCCTTGTGCTTGTTGAAAGAGCAGGGGCATACAAATATCGAATTGGCGGTCTTCGGTGGCTCGGGTTCCGAGCATTCCCAAGAGACCTTTTACAAGACCCACTACTTTGGCCACATCAGTTGTGATGAACAGTTGCGCGACGTCTATAGCGCTGCTGACGTAATGATCGTGCCCTCGTTGCAGGAAGCGTTTGGACAGACTGCGACCGAGGCCATGGCTTGCGGCACTCCGGTCGTTGCGTTTGGCGCAACCGGGCTCCTGGATATCGTCGACCACAAGCAGAATGGATACCTGGCGACTGCATTCGATGAAGCCAGCCTGGCTGAAGGCATCGCCTGGGTGTTGGACGCCGAAAACAGCGATGATTTGCGAAGCCAGGCTCGTACCAAAGCGGTAAAGCAATTTTCCAACGACTGGGTTGCGGCCCAGTACCTGGCACTCTACCGAAGCTGTTTCACGCAAGAGAATCCGACGCCAGCAGAAGCCTTGGTGGGTTGATTCAAACAGTAGAGTCCAGTTCAGATGTATTCGAAACAGCGGCTTGCGTATGTTATCCAGTTGCCGCTGTTTGCCGCGCCGCCAGTAATAACTTTTGCGAGATTTAGCCAGCGCAGACTTACTATCTAAAGTTCTGTGTGCGGGGTAACTTCGCCTTCAGACCCTGTTTTGGAGTATGCCTGACTGTTGGCCGTGGCGCTGGACTGCTCCGTGTTTCTGGCGTTACTGAAACTTCGTTGCTGTTGAACATAAAAAGGCAACTCGCTTTTGCGTGGGCGTTGGTCCTGGCGCAGGCTTAACTGTGCCTGTATACAATTTCTAGAACACGCTGTGGATATTTGATATCCGTAGGTTTGTTTATTCCGCGAGTTAGTCGGAAGGAGGTTTCTCGCCCTGAATTTAGTTATGCAGCGCCTCTTTGGGCGGCTTTATTTCGAATTTCATGCACGGTCTGGATAGCGTTTGTAAGTGCTGTGTGCAGGTGCAATGTGGGAGGCGACGATGAAGTATCTTATTTACGGAATAAACTACAGCCCCGAATTGACTGGTATAGGGAAATATAACGGAGAGATGGCTACGTGGCTCACCGAGCAGGGGCACGAAGTGCGAGTTGTGACGGCCCACCCCTATTATCCAGACTGGAAAGTTTTTCCCGATCATCGCAGTTGGCGCTATGCCAGGACACGTGAGAACGGAGTCACCGTCATACGCTGTCCGCTTTATGTTCCTGCAAAACCTACTGCCTTGAAGCGCTTGTTGCACCTGGCCAGTTTCTCGTTTTCATCTGCGTTAGCGCTTTTTGCCAATATCGGCTGGCGACCTGACAAAGTCATTCTGGTGGTGCCCACGCTGTTCTGCGCGAGCCAGGCAATCCTTTACGCAAAACTAACTGGCGCAAATAGCCTGCTGCACATACAGGACTTTGAGGTTGACGCCATGTTCGGCTTGGGGCTCTGCAAACGCAAAACGGTCATACAATTCGCTAATGCGGCAGAGGCCTGGACGTTGAAGGCGTTCGATGAGATATCCACCATATCGGGCGGGATGATGGCGCGCGCTCGAAGTAAAGGCGTGAATGATGAAAAACTCAGCTTGTTCCCCAATTGGTCCGAAATATCACGATTCCAAGGCGTAACGAAGTCGCCTGAACTGCTAAAGCGGCTGGGAGCGCCCGCTGAGAAAAAGGTCGTGATGTATTCGGGAAATATCGGCGAGAAGCAGGGTCTGGAGATAGTAATTAGGGCAGCTGAGCTCTTGGAGACACGTGACGATTTGGTGTTTCTCATAATAGGCGAAGGCGCGGGGAAGAGCCGGCTGGTGGAGAGCGTTCGGCTTAAAGGGTTGTGCAATGTGCTCTTTGCACCGTTGCAGTCTTACGATGATTTGCCGTCCCTTCTTGCTTCCGCCGACTGCCATCTCGTAATACAGCGTCGTGGTGCAGCCGACGCCGTGTTGCCTTCGAAACTCACAAATATCCTCGCCGTCGGCGGAAACGCGGTGATCACGGCGGACCCGACGACAAGCCTCGGAGTGCTCTGCAGCGAATATCCGGGGATTGGTGCGCTTGTTGAGCCGGAGTGCGCGCTAGCGCTCGTCGAGGGCATCAAAAGATGTATCGCCATGGCGTCGCCCAATCGCATTGCGGTCGCCTATGCCCAGGAGTTTCTGGATAAGGAGCGGATACTGGCGCGCTTTGTGGCCGGCCATGCTGCGCCAGTGGTCGGCGAAGCGATCCCAGGGAGTGGCGTGACCGTCAGCGCGTATTCGGATGTGCAAGTTAGCGCGGCCAGCCGAGTCGGTCCCTTGCACGGCAGCCCGCTGATTGCTCAGGGGAGAGCGTCCGCCAGTGCTGGGCTGGCGGTGGAAAAATAAAAAGTCGTTTCACTCGATAGCGAAATGCGCCTGAAAAAGTAGGGCGCTTTGCTCAGCGAGAGTGGGCTAGTGGGCTAGTGGGAATCTGGCCGATGGCGGGTTGCCTCCTCCATAACTCTCCCCTCGATTGTTCCTGTAACGTGGAGCTGCCCTATGCGGACGTTCATGAATATTGATGCAGATACGGTCTCACATGTCGCAGGTGAGCTGAATCGAACGGGTTTTGCGTCCATCAGCGACTATCTGACGCCGGAGCAGCTCGAGGCTGCACGTGAGGACATCGCATGCGAAGCCCGCTTTCGTGGCAACGCCAGCTTTGCTGTCAGGGGCACGCCCAACATAACGGGGACGCTGTTCGAACGGTTAGTGGTTTCGGAAGAATTCCAACGGCTGTTGCTGGGTGTTTTCACCGCTGGAACCGGACGCACACCGTTACCTACCGAGAAAGTTCACACCGTCATACGCTGCCTGAAGGGTTGCGACAGTGCTAGGGAATCGAACCGGTTTCACTATGACGCTACCACCTTGACGGTGCTGCTGCCGGTTTCGATGCCTGAATGCAGTACGGAGCAGGGACGCTTGGTCCTTTTTCCGAATACGCGCGGACTGCGTTTTAGCGCATTGTTCAATGTGATCGAAAAAGCGGTGATTCAGAACCGCATCAGTCAGCGGTTGGTAGCGGTGGCTGTAAACCTTGGTTTTCTCCACCCGGTAAAGATCGTTCTTGCTCCGGGCAGCCTGTACTTTTTCTGGGGTTACCGCAGCTTGCATGCCAACGAGCCATGTGATCCGCAAGCGCTGCGTTCAACCGTGCTGTTTCATTACGACAATCCGCACCGACATAGCCAAGTGGCACGCCTGCTGTTGCCCAAAGGACGCTGACTTCTATTGCGATAGCCATCTTCCGTAAGGCTTTTATCACAGCCTTGGCGACTCAGACTTTAAACGCCTTTCGCGGGCTGTCTCTGTAGCTGATCGTCAGCTCCGTTGGAACATCCTCTGTTTGGCCAGCTCCAAGTAGTGCCCAGACAAGAGTTTTCCTGATGATTTGCCATTTCCCTTGCGACTGCCAGCCAAGGCTATCGATGCCTCGGGCTCGTCTCACCTGTCCGTCTGTCAGCAGCATATGCTTCAGCCGTGCCGCGGAGCACTGCCATCCATGAAGCTCACTCGTTGGCTGATCGTGCTGTCTTTCGTGGTCGCGGCAGCTTGTTTTCTCTGGTTCGATCTTGAGCAATACCTGACGCTGGAAATGATCCAGGCGAAGAGTGGGGCGCTTCGAGACGAGGTTCAGGCGCACCCCTGGTGGACCGGTTCGGTGTTTTTTGCCGCTTACGTAGCGCTGACGGTCATGTCGTTCCCCGGCACTGTGGTGCTGACGCTCCTTGCGGGAGCCTTGTTCGGACTGGTTGGCGGAACCTTGATGGTCTCCTTCGCCAGCAATATCGGCGCGCTGGTCGCGATGCTCATCAGCCGGTTTTTGTTACGCGACTGGATTCAGAGACGATTCAACAAACAGATTGCGAGTATCAACCGAGGGATCGAGCGGGACGGCGCCTTTTACCTGTTCTCGCTGCGGTTGATTCCGCTCGTTCCCTTCGTTCTATTGAATCCTGCGCTCGGTCTGACGCGCGTGAGCATGTGGACGTTCTGGTGGACTACCCAGGCCGGCATGCTGCCGGGGCACGCGATCTACGTAGGTGCAGGACGCCAACTCGCGCGTATTCGGGAAATTTCCGACATTCTCTCGCCGAGCTTGATAGGGACGCTGGCCTTGCTAGCCATCTTTCCGCTGGCCGCGACCAAGCTGCTGACGCTCTACAAGGCGCGCAAGGTCTATAGCGGTTGGCAAAAGCCGAAGAGTTTTGAGCACAATTTGTTGGTCGTTGGTGGCGGCAGCGGGGGCCTGGCCGCGGCTCGGATTGCGGCGTCGATGAAGGCCAGGGTGGCATTGGTCGAGAGCGAGCGCCTTGGCGGCGCAGCGCTGCACAGTGGCAGCGTTCCGGCGAGGGCGCTGATGCGGGCAGCCAACATGAATTACGCGCTGCGCCAGGGCGGTACGCTGGGCATTCGCCTGCACACCGAAGTCGACTTTGCAGAAGTCATGGCACAGGTGCGCCGCACGCTTGACGAGGCGCAAGAGCAGGTCACGGCAGAATCTTGCAAGGCCACCGGTGTTGAGATGATCCGGGGTAAAGCCCAGATGACGTCACCCTGGTCGGTTCAGGTCGGCGATCGCACCCTTTGCAGCCGCGCCATCGTCATCGCTACGGGAAGCCAGCCCGTCATCCCGCCGATACCGGGCCTTGAAAACGTCGAGCCGCTGACCTGCGAGAACGTCTGGGATTTGCAGCAACGGCCAGAGCGGCTGCTGATCATGGGAGGCGAAGCCAATGCCTGCGAACTGGCCCAGGCGTTTCAGCGCCTCGGCTGTCAGGTGACACTGGCCGTCGAAGGCGAGATGTTGTTGGCTGCCGCTGAGCCAGAGGCACGCGAGGCTGTCCATGACGCCCTTTGCGCCGATGGGGTTGAGGTTCTATTGAAGGTCTCACCACAGCGTTTCGAATTGGTCGAGAACGAGCGCCGCCTGGACTGTTTGATTGATGAGCAAAAACATTCGCTTCCGTTCGATCAGGTGCTGCTGGCGTTGGGACGCAAAGCCCACCTGGACAATCTAGGACTGGAAACGCTGGAGTTGAACATTCGCGAGGACGGCAGTCTGGAAGTGGACGAATACCTCGCTACGCGCTACCCGAACGTCTATGCCGTGGGCGCAGTGGCAGGTCCGGACAGCTCGTTTCAAAGCGCTAAACACCACGCCTGGTACGCCGCCGCCAATGGTTTATTTTCCGGATTCCGCCGTTTCATGGTCAGCGACAGAGTGGTCCCCCGTGTGGCCTTTACTTCACCCGAGATTGCCAGCGTGGGCCTGACTGAAGCCCAGGCGAAGTTGGCTGAAGTGGAATACGAGGTGACCATGCTCGACCTCGATTCGCTTGAGGCGGCACAGATGAGCGCTGGTAACAGTGGCTTGCTGAAGGTGCTCACCGAGCGCGGGCGTGACCGCATCATTGGCGTCACGCTTGTCGGGGATGGCGCGAGTGAAACACTTGCCGTGTTCGTGTTGGCGATGAAGCACAAACTGGGGTTGAACAAACTGCGCCGTACCGTACACATCAACCCGACCTTGGCCGAGGCCAGTCTCGCCGTTGCCGAGGCTTGGCGCCGTGCCCATACCGCCAAACGTCCGCAAACCTGGGCGGCCAGGCTGCATCGATGGCGGCTCGGTGGGCAGCCTTAGGGCTGCCGGAGTTCATCAGTCCAGCTGCTGCAGAATCCGATAGGCGAGCTTCACCCGCTCTTCGTTCGGGTAGTACCGGTTGGCCAGAATAACGATGCCAATCTGCTTAGCCGGGACGAAAGCCACATACGCGCCGAAGCCATTGGTTGACCCGGTCTTGTTGATCCAGACAGACCGCTGCGGTTCAAGGGGCGGTGCTATCGGCTCCACCAGCTTGCTCTCGAGGACCATGGAGCTGCCATTTCCAGTTAGCAGATCGTCCAGCTTCGCCGGGTACGGATACTGTTCCCAGACCAGAGCCTGGGTCATGGCGCCCACACGGTAGTAGCCGGTTCGCGTGGCCGCCATGGCGCTCTTGATTGATGTGTCCATTTCGACGCCGCCCAACTGGGCGTCAACAAAGTGCAGCAGGTCTTTGCTCGTTGTTTTCACACCATAGGCTTCGTCAGCCAACAGCGCTGGATTCAGCCGAACTGGTTTTCCGGCCTTGTCGTAGCCCTGGGCGTAGCGCGTCATCTGCTCGGGTGGCACTGCGAGATAAGTGTCGACCATGCCCAGTTTCGGCAACAGCTGCGACTGCAGCGCATCGGCATATGGCATCCCAAGGCTTTTTGCCGCAGCCCGTCCGAGCAGCCCGATGCTGGGGTTGGCGTAGCTGCGATAGCGACCGGCGGGATGTTGCGGCTGCCAGTTGTTGAAATACTGCGTCAGCTGCTGCTCGGTTTGAATGTCGTCAGGCAGCTGCAGAGGAAAGCCGCCAGCTGTGTGCGTAGCGAGATGGATCAGACTGATCTGCCCGATCCTGTCGCACTCAAGCGCTGGCAGGTAGCGACAGGGGCCGTCACTCAACGACAGTTTGCCTTGCGCCTGCGAGTAAGCGGCTAGCGTGGCTGTAAGCGTTTTGCTGACCGAGCCCACCTCAAACAACGTATCGCGTGTTACAGGCTGGCCAGTTTTCTTCGACGCCACGCCAAAATCAAAGAACCGCTGTTGACCGTGAGCGGTGATAGCAACCGCCATGCCCGGTATCCCGTGCTCAGCCATCGCGGCTTTTGCAGACTCATCGACAGTTCGATCTATGTTTTCGATGTTCATGCCAGCTGCGACGTTGCAGCTGAGCGTCGCCAGTACCGCAGCGACGACTAGTCGAGCTTGAATCTTCGGTATCGGATGCATCTCGACGCCTCAATCATTGCGGAGTAGGCCCCGGCATTTGGCCGTGCTCTCTGAAACCTAGGTTTTCGTCAGTCTTTACAGCATCCGTTGCGCAGCGACTCCAGCGAGGACCGCCAATGCAAGAGCGCCGATCAGTAGTCCGAGGCGCCAACGCGAAACGGAATGTTCGGCCGGCGCTTGGGTTGGTGCCATCGCTGCAGCGGTGCGAAGCGGGTTCGGCGTGGCGGGGCGGGGACGGGCGGGCTTCGCTTCAGGAACCGCATGGGCAGGCAAGTCCGCGGCGCGAATGAAAACGGTGGCGTCTTCGTCCGCAACTACCGGAGCGTTGACCTTGGGACCAATGACCAGCAACGTCGTGTTTCCCAGCTGGACCTGATCGCCAGGCTGCAACACGGCTGTTGTGACCTTCTCGCGATTGACGAGCAAACCGTTGGCTGATGCCAGATCTTTGACTTCGAGTACGTCGCCCTTGAGATAGAACTCGGCGTGCCGGCGCGACAGCTCAGCGTCACTGAAGCAAAGCTCGCACTTCACCGACCGCCCAAACGTCATCGAGCCGGTGATGTGGTACTTGTGTCCCTGGTTTTCACCTTTTACGACCTGCAACAACCAGCGTGGCGCAGTCGCCACCTTAGCGCCGACCTTGGCAGGATCGACGATCTCCAGCTCCAGCCTGCCAAGGCGAACGCGGTCGCCAGAGCGAATCTGATAGCGCTCACCAATCTTTTCTTCGTTGACGAAAGTACCGTTCGGTGTACCGAGGTCCGTCAGGTAATAGAAGCGATTGTCGTGGCGCAACTCAGCGTGAAAAGGTGCAATGCCGACGTCGTTTAGTACCAGATCGTTGCTGCCGTCCGAACCAAGAGTGAATGTCTCATCGGCAAGCCATACCGGACTTTGGCGATTGTCAACGAAATGGATCCTGAGCATCTATGCATTACCTTGAGCGGGATAGGGTGGGCTCGAACCAAGCGGCCGAGCGATCTCATCAATTGAAAATTCGGTTCCAGAGTCGCTTCACCGGATTGGCAGGCGTTTGGGCCTGCACAGGGGTACTGGAGGTGGTGCGGGTTGTGCTGACAGCGGTCCGTTTCGCAACACGAGGCGCTCTTGCTTTGGCGACTCGCTGCAAATGCCCGTCGCGCAAAGCGAGGAGGGTGGCCTGCTCGGGCGTAGCCTCAAGGCCTTGATGGATGTATTCGAGCGCTACTGCGTATTCGCGCCGGCCGTAGGCCGCTTCAGCCAGTTCGGTATAGCGTTGGCTTACGCGTTCCAGGCCGACGTGGGCAGCTTCGTTTTCCGGTAGCCAGCCAAGCACCTGACGAAAATAGTGTACAGCGCTGTCTTCGGCCGGTTCGAGCAACTGATTCTCCGCCAGCCGCTGCTCAGCCAATACCAGCGCTCCGGCGATACGGGCATTGAGCACGCGCTTGAGCCCGTCGAGGGCCTTCGGGTTGTCCGCATCCAGGCGCAATGCGCGGCGGTAGTAGTAATCGGCGTTATCCAGCGCCGGCGCAATCAGCTGCCCATTGGCCAGCCGAACCTCAGCGCGTGTCAGGAAGTCATTGATGCGGGTGTATTGGAACCACTGATAACCACCAACGCCCAGAGCAACTGTCGCTAGCATCGCCGCACCTATTGCCCCCCATCGTTTCAGCCCACGATGGCGGGACCGTCGTCTGGGGCGAGAAGCAATGACAACAGCCGGCGCGATACGAGTCTGATCCATGTCTGGCTCGGTGAGCGTGTCGATGGCTTCCAGCAATTCGCGGCAACTACCGAACCGTGCGCTCGGTTGCTTGGCCAGCATGCGATCAAGAAGCATCTGATAGGGCGCTAGCGCTGGCGGTAGCTGGGGTCCGGGCATCTGTACGTGATTGAGTACAGTTTGCGGATAGCTGCCCGCGCGGAATGGGTTGGTGCCAGTCAGCATCTCGGCAAGAATCACACCGAGGCTATAAATGTCGCTCCGTGCGTCCAGTGTCTGGCATTGGGCCTGCTCCGGGCTGCTGTAGGCGGGGCTGCCGACGGCTATTCCGAAGTGGGTAAGTTCGTTGTCCAGCTCTATCGCTTTTGCCACGCCGAAGTCGGTGAGCACGACGCTTCCATCGTCCCGGAACAGGATGTTGGCGGGTTTGACATCTCGATGGACCAGGCCGCCGTCATGAACGACGGCCAGCCCTCCAGCCAATTGCCTAATGATGTCCAGCGCACGCGAAGGGGAGAAGACGAGACCGCGATGCTGAGCCAAGTCGCCGCCACCGATGTATTCCATGGCGAGGTAGTGCCGGCCGTCAGTGACCTGGCCAATGTCATAGATCGTGATGATTGCAGGATGGCGGAGCGAAGCGACGATGTGGCCTTCCTGAATGAAGCGTTCGGTAAAGGCTGCGTCCTCGGGCCGTAACAGCACCTTGACCGCGACCTCACGGTCTAGCGAAAGCTGCGTAGCCAGGTAGACCTCGGCCATTCCGCCTTTTCCGAGGCGTTTGTGCAGGCGATAACCGGGAACTTCTAGCATCCGTTGCGTCATGAAACGTGGGCCTACTTACGACTTCAGGGGGTTTAGCAGCCTATTGATGAGCCGCCGTGTGCGGGACTCGGTCGTCGGAGAGACTGCAGTTCGTCCGACCACAATGCAGGAGATATTGTCGCGTCCACCGTGGTTATTCGCCTGGTCGATCAGATACTCCACAAGACTTTCGAGCGTATCGGCGAAGGTGCAGCTGGCGTGGATCTGGGCGTCAGTCAGTTCGTTGGTCAGCCCATCGCTGCAAAGCAGGAGCAATTCATCGCCGCCAAGTGTGCCCTTGCAGGTGCCGATCTCCAACGGTTCTTCGCGCCCGAGGCAACGCATGATGATGTTGCGCCAGGCATGTCCTCGAGCATCGGACGGCTGCAGCTCACCAGCATCTATCATCATCTGCACCCAGCTATGGTCACGGCTGAGCTGCACAATCCCGTTGGCAGTGACGAGATAAGCTCGACTGTCACCCACCCAGACAAGCTCGAAATTGACCCCGTCGAAATGCGCCGCGACAAGGGTCGTTCCCATACCATCATCGCTGGATGCGTCGAGCACGGCTCGGTTCGCTACGTGAACAGCAGTGTCCAGCGGTTCGCCACTTTCTACCGCCTGCTCCAGTGCCGCGAGCGCCAGTGTACTTGCGACCTCACCACATTGGTGACCACCCATGCCGTCAGCGATGGCCCAAAGGCCCAGCGTTGGCGAGCAGAGCAGAGCGTCTTCGTTGTGATCACGGGTTCGACCGGGAGAGGTGAGCCCGGCGTATTCCAGCAAGGAGGCAGAGAGCGTAGGTTGCATGCGAGGGCCAGTTCCTTGTTCCTGCGGCACGACAGCGAACGAACATGATGCGTGGGGCCTGTGCGGCTGTCATTGATTGGCAGGCAAGCAAACGCAAAACTGTTAACTCGTCGGCGTCCTGACGTGAACAGCAAGAGGCTTTCGTTGTGCTCAATCTGTCGGATCGGGCTCGTTTCGCTACTTGAAGCCAACCTCTAAGAGCGAAAACCGACGGTTGCAAACTGCATATCTTCGAAGCTTGAGACTGCGCAATCCGCTGTAGATCTAGATGCAGACAGTGGCGCTGACAAATGCGATGGCTCTCGGAGGACGCGTGACCTTGCGCTGGAGTTTTTGAGGGATGCGCGTCTTAAGAAACACTCGGTCTCGACTTCGCGATTTTCTTTCTGGCGATTGCAGTGATCTGCATCCCATTGGTGCCTTGTTAACATCGCGTCTAAGGGTTTCGCCGTAAATGGCTTCGAAATGAGTGCTGTTAGTTCGAGCGACAGCGCGGCCGTTAGAGACCTGCGCATCATGCTGGGCTGTTCGCTGACTGCGTGGTCCGCATGCAGGGGCAACTAAGGGTCGCTGTTGATGTAGTCACCGGTGCTGCGTTGCATGGGAGCTGCTACGACTTTGTCGTCGGCTCAAAACCGATGGCGAGTCAGCGGCACGCTCAATGGCCCGACGCAGGATGACCACCTTGGCGGATAAGGAAGTTCGGATGGTTATAGGTTTATGGGCGGATGTCAGAGTCGCCCATAAATTGGGTTAGGTTGCAGGCCATGAGTGGTCGCTGCCCAATCACCTCATTGAGTGGCAACCTGATTCGCATAATGTATATTATGTTAAATAGCGTATTGGGTTTACGCACACGCATGTACTCACTATGACTGTGTACGGCAAACGGACCGCACTCTCGCCGCACAAGCCTCCAGCTTCGGGATGCCATGTGCGGCTCTTCTTCCATGGTTTACTGATTTTCCAGAACAACGCTGCGTATGTCGTCTGCCAGTTGGCGCACACGCGCTTCGCTGGTATCCCATGAGCACATGAAGCGTGCGCCGCCTACGCCGATGAATGTGTAGAACATCCAGCCGCGGCTCCTCAGTGCTTCGAGCGCTAATGGTGGGATGCTGACAAAGACGCCGTTGGCTTGCACTGGAAACATCAGTTCTACACCGGGCACGTCGCTGATCAGTTTGGCAAGTAACTGCGCGCAGCTGTTCGCGTGTGCGGCGTATTTCATCCAGGCGCCACCCTCCAGCAGGCCTACCCATGGTGCGGATAGAAAACGCATCTTCGATGCAAGCTGGCCAGCCTGCTTGCAGCGATACTCGAAATCCTCGGCGAGATCTCGGTTGAAGAACAGGATGGCCTCGCCTACGGCCATGCCGTTTTTGGTGCCGCCAAAACAGAGCACGTCTACGCCTGTTTTCCAGCTCAATTCAGCCGGTGACAGACCAAGATAAGCGCAGGCATTGGCAAAGCGTGCGCCATCCATATGCAGATGCAGCCCCAGCTCCTTGCAGGTGTCGCTAACGGCGCGGAGCTCGTCTGGCTGGTAGACAGTGCCAATTTCGGTGGCCTGGGTCAGGCTGACGACGCGCGGTTTTGGGTAGTGGATGTCCTTGCGTTTCAGCGCTATTTCGCGAATGGCCGCGGGCGTCAGCTTGCCCTGTTCGGTCCGCGCCACCAGCAGTTTGGAGCCGTTGGAGAAGAATTCCGGTGCGCCGCATTCGTCGGTTTCGATGTGTGCGATATCGCCGCAGATCACGCTGTGATAGCTCTGGCATAGAGATGACAATGCCAGTGAGTTGGCCGCTGTACCGTTAAAGGCGAAAAACACTTCGCAGTCGGTTTCGAACAATTGGCGGAAATGGTCGGCTGCGCGCGACGTCCATTGATCGTCACCGTAGGCGCGATCATGCCCCTGGTTGGCTCGGGCCATCGCTTCCCATGCTTCCGGGCAAATTCCGGAATAGTTGTCGCTGGCAAATTGCTGATTGGCGGTGCTCATCAAAGCCTCTCTATGAATACTGTCTAGCTGCTGATTGGCAGGAAAATGATGGTGTAGAGCCCTAGCACGCCAAGCACGAACACCGACACACCGAGCCACAGTACTGACAGCGCATCAGCTTGGATTCGCCCGCTTTTCACCCCGCTGGCGCTACGTGTGTAGCGTCGCTGCTGGGACGTCCAGATGCCCAGCGCAGTGGCTAGGGATAGCGCGACCAACACTGCAACGAATGTCCCGTGGTAAGGCATCCAGCGCAGAAACAGTGCGCTTACGGTGATCAACGTCAGCAGGGTCCGGCCCCAGGCCAGCGATGTGCGTTCGGGTTGCAGTCCAGGGTCTTCATGCAGTGGTAGCGGCGGCGGTTTGGGCTCCAGACGGCGGCGAAAGGAAATATGCATCGGCGTTCGGTCAGTTGCGTAACGCGACGAAAGCGATCAGAACCAGCGTCACCAGCGTGCCACCGATGGACAAGATCGGGATCAACAGCGGGAATGGTAACGGCCCCTGATGACGCATGGCTCGCTCGATGGTCAGCCAGCGGAAGCAAGCGGTCGAGCTGATGAACATCGCCAGTAGCAACAGTGAAATCGACAGAACCTTGCGTATCTCCAGCGGGAAGATTTCACTGGCGAAGGCCTCGACCGCAACGCCGCCAGCCAGCACCGCGAGCGACGTTCGTATCCAGGCAAGAAAGGTCCGTTCGTTGGCCAGGGTAAAGCGCGGATCGGGCTCCTTTCCGCCAGACAGCAACCTGTGACTCCAGCGACTGCGTTCCATTGTGCTGATGCATCTCCGATCGGAAGGTTCGTGTGTCATTCAAACAGAAACGATGCGGCGCTGCAGGTTCCGTTGATCTCACTGTGGATTGATTGAAATCGCGCAGCCGCCACACTGGCCTGTGCGGGTCACGGACGTAGATCAACGTCAGCGGGACGCAGCATGCTAATGTGCTGCGTTTTCAAACACCTCGGAGATCTCCATGTTGCTTCGCCTGGTAACCTTTATTGCGCTCGGCACGGCATGCTTGTCGGCAACGGCAGCTGATCAGAACCACGCTCACCACCAGATGATGGGTGCAACACCCGAGGCCACTCATGTGTGGTCGCGCGCCATGCCGCCCTCCGCCCCCACCGGTGCGGTCTATTTCACCTTGCAAAACCCAGGTGATGCGCCGGACCGGCTGTTGGGCGTGCACACACCGCGTGCGAAGAAGGCTGAGCTGCACACTCACGTGCACGAAGGCGACATGATGCGCATGAAACAGATCGATTCGATCGAGGTGCCTGCGGGTGGCCAGGTCGAGTTCAAGCCAGGCAGTAACCACGTCATGCTCTTCGAACTGAGCGCCCCGCTCGCTGCGGGTGAACGTTTCCCGCTGACCCTCGAATTCGAACACGCGGGTGAAGTAACCGTCGAGGTGTCCATCCAGGACCAAGCCCCGACGCCTAGCACTCACGAACACATGCAGCACTGACAGCGGAACGACACAACATTTGGCGCAAACCAAACCAGAGGGGCGCGCGTTCTGCGGCAAAGGGCCGGCTGATGCAGCTGGCCCCTCTCCTCCTTCGCCGTCTCCGCAAGCTCGCCGCAACCAGACGCAACTGTTATCTAGATTCCTGTTTGGGTGCGCATGGTGACGAACTCTTCAGCAGCGGTCGGGTGGATACCCACCGTATCGTCGAAGATTCGTTTGGTAGCGCCGGCCTTCAGCGCAACGGCCAAGCCCTGAATGATTTCTCCCGCCTCGGGGCCTGCCATGTGACAGCCCAGCACCTTGTCGGTGTCCGCGTCGACGACCAGTTTCATCAGGCTTCGCTCTAGGCTGTCGGTCATGGTCTGCTTCATCGGTCGAAAACGGCTTTCGTACAACACCACCTTGTGTCCTTTTTCGCGTGCTTGTTCTTCGGTCAACCCGACTGTCGCCATGTTTGGCAGGCTGAACACCGCTGTGGCGATATTGTGGTAGTCGACTGGCCTGTATTCGTCGGGCCTGAAGAGTTGCCGAGCCACCGCCATGCCTTCGGCGAGCGCGACGGGGGTTAGCTGGATTCGACCGATTACATCGCCGATTGCCAGGATTGACGGCGTCGTCGTGCGGAACTGATCATCAATGGCAATGAAGCCACGCTTGTCCAAAGCCACGTCGACGTTATCCAGCCCTAGCCCGTCGAGCATAGGCCGACGCCCGGTGGCGTAGAAAATGCAATCCGCCTCAAGGGTGCGGCCGTCTTCCAGCGTGGCAAGCAGCGTACCGTCTACCTGTTTGTCAATGCGGGTGATGTCAGCGTTGAACTGCAAGTCGAGACCCTTTTTGATCAACTCATCCTTGAGATGATCACGCAGCGAACCATCGAAACCGCGCAGGAACAGGTCTCCGCGGTAAAGCAGCTTGGTATCCGCACCGCAGCCATGAAAGATCGAGGCAAACTCGACCGCAATATAGCCACCGCCCACCACCAGGACGCGCCGGGGCAGCTCATCAAGGTAAAAGGCTTCGTTGGAGGTAATGGCATGCTCGCGTCCTGGAATATCCGGCACGAATGGCCAGCCGCCGGTTGCAATCAGAATGTGCTCGGCGCTGTAGTGCTTGCTATCGACCTCGACGGTATGCGGGTCGACCAGGCGTGCATGGGCCTGCAGCAAGGTGACGCCGCTGTCAGTCAACAGGTTCTTGTAGATGCCATTGAGACGCTGGATCTCGCGATCCTTGTTGGCTATAAGCGAAGCCCAATCGAACCTGGCGCCGTCGATGGTCCAGCCATAGCCCTTGGCTTCGTGAATGTCTTCGGCATAGTGGGCGCCGTAGACCAGCAATTTCTTCGGCACACAGCCGACGTTCACACAGGTGCCGCCCAGGTAACGGCTTTCGGCTACCGCCACGCGGGCGCCATAGCCAGCTGCAAATCGGGCGGCACGGACTCCACCGGAACCAGCGCCGATGACGAATAGATCGAAGTCGTAAGCCATGAACTGTTGTCTCCCTTGTAGATCGCACAGCATAACCCAGCCCGTTGGCTGGATTCATTGGAGGAGCATCGCATGCGCCCTACCCTCACTCATCTCGCCCTGCACGTGCCCGATCTGGACGCCTGCATTGCCTTCTATGAGCGATTCTGTGGAATGCACGTGTTTCATGAGCGCGCCGGCAAGGGATCGCGCATTGTCTGGATGGCCGAGCCAGGAAAAGAGCGTGAGTTCATTTTCGTGATCATGCCCGGCGGGCAGGACCGTGGACTGGCTGACAATGACTACAGCCATTTTGGCTTTGCCCTGTCCAGTCGCGCCGAGGTCGATGCAATTGCTGACAGGGCGCGGCAAGTTGGCTGTCTGATCTGGGAGCCCAGGGCCGAACCTTACCCCGTTGGCTATTACTGCGGTGTTCGCGACCCGGCTGGCAACTATGTCGAGTTCAGCTACGGTCAGCCCCTTGGGCCCGGCGCTGAGGAAATGCCCGTTCCCTGAAACGCACAAAGCCACCCGGAGGTGGCTTCCTGCACAGCGTTATTATTAGAACGCTTTACCGGTCAGGTAGAAGTTCTCGTAGCAGAAGTTGGTGGCCGCGATATAGCCCTCGGCACTGCCGCAGTCGAAGCGCTGACCCTTGAACTTGTACGCCAGCACGCAACCGTCCTGAGCCTGGCGCATCAGAGCGTCGGTGATCTGGATCTCGCCGCCTTTGCCTGGCTCGGTCTGTTCGATCAGGTCGAAGATATCCGGCGTCAGGATGTAGCGACCAATAATTGCCAGGTTGGACGGTGCATCCTCCGGCTTGGGCTTCTCGACCATGTGGCTGACACGGAAGATGTCGTCACGGATCATCTCGCCGGCGATCACGCCATACTTGCTGGTCTCTTCCGGCGGCACTTCCTGGATTGCAACGATCGAGCAACGGAACTGGTTGTACAGCTTGACCATCTGCGCCAGTACCGGATCACCGTGGAGGTTGATACACAGGTCATCGGCCAGGACGACAGCGAAGGGCTCGTCGCCGATCAGTGGACGGCCACTGAGGATCGCATGACCCAAACCCTTCATCTCGACCTGGCGGGTATACGAGAAGCTGCATTCATCGATGAGTTTGCGGATGCCGACCAGGTATTTTTCCTTGTCGGTGTTACGGATCTGATGTTCGAGCTCGTAGCTGATGTCGAAGTGGTCTTCCAGGGAGCGCTTGCCGCGACCGGTAACGATCGAAATTTGGCTCAGCCCAGCAGCCAGTGCCTCTTCAACCCCGTATTGAATCAGGGGCTTGTTCACTACCGGCAACATCTCCTTGGGCATGGCCTTGGTCGCAGGAAGGAAGCGCGTGCCATATCCGGCCGCAGGAAAAAGGCATTTCTTGATCATGTGAGTCCTTGAAAAGATGAGTCCAATTGATGCACTGCGCCTGGATCGGTCAGCAGCCATAACCTGCATGTCCCGCCAACGGCGACTGACTAGAGGCTACGACCGCCGAATCGCTTCGGGGTTCGAATACGGCTGGGCTAATTTCGCAATCCCCATAATCCGGACGGATGGTCATTGACACGGCCTAAGCATAGCGTGGACCGGCTCGCCGAAATTGCCAAGAGGCTTAGGGAAAAAGTTTGCCGTTGCGGCCTTCCAGCGCTCCGAGAGGACAATTGCGTGCTGAATGGACTGGTGCTGCCGAATGTTCGGACGCTCGCCGCGCGATTAGATAAGCGCTTAAGTCGCCCTTTGGCTCCTCGGTATTTCTTGATCTAAATCAACAAACCTTGAGTTTGATTTCCTTCCATCGAGAGCCATGGCTCAACGCGATTGAACAGCGACTACGATGTCGCCGGCTTTTCTGATAGCACTTTGCCTGCAGCCGGGTGGCGTCGAGAAACCTTGTAAAGAGAAGGGATGTCCGGCCGATAAGTCAGGCAGATAGAGCGGCCAAGCCCTGAACCGGACGCCCGCTGTGGTCCGCCGCGTCCTCGTGAAGGTTTCGTTTTCGTGTAGCAGCAGTACCTAAGGAACAGGATGAACAGTACCTCTCCAGCTCGGCAAATGTCCGTTCAAACAAAAATCAACCTGGCCCTGTTGGTGGTGTTCGCCCTGGTCCTGGCAGCCTCCCTGTTCTATTCGGCGGGTTCAGAGAAGCAGCTGATACTGCATGTTGTCGAACAGCAGACCAAGGATACGGCTGACTCCTATTTCGACAGTATCAATACCATGATGCTGACCGGCACCATGGGCCAGCGAGAAGTGCTGCGTAACAAGATTCTTGCCCGGCCGGGAGTGATCGACGCACGCATCATCCGCGGCGAGCCAGTGGCCAAGGTCTTCGGCCCCGGATTCGAGCATCAGGCCCCCAAGGACGAGCTGGACAAACGTGCGCTTGCTGGCGACGCCACCGTGGAAGTGAGCGAGGGCCTGAATGGCCGTGTACTGACGGTGATCAATCCGATCCACGCGCAACAGGATTACCGCGGCACCAATTGCCTGACCTGCCACCAGGTCCCACAGGACACCGTGATGGGCGCGGTCCGTATTAGCTACGACCTGTCCGCACTGGACGGCGAGGTGCATCGCAACATTCTGACTTCAGCCGTGATCCAGGCGCTGTTGCTACTGGCGGGTATGGTCGTCATGGGCTACATCATTCGCCGGGTGATCATCAGCCGTATCAACGACATGCGTCACACCATGGAGGCGATGACAGAGGACGAGGACCTCAGCCGTACTGTGGCTGTCCACGCCCAAGATGAAGTCGGCGCCATGGGCACTGCGTTCAACCGCATGATCTTCAAATTCCGCAGCAGTCTGGAAGCGGTGGCCGCCGTGACCCACCAGCTGGGTGAGGTATCGAATCGAGTGTCGAGCGTTGCAGAAAAGACCCAGACCGCAGTCATGGAGCAGCGTAGTGAAACCGACATGGTCGCCTCGGCCATGAATGAAATGAGCGCGACCGTTCAGGAAGTGGCTCGGCATGCTAACGAGACAGCATCGGCCTCGAGCGGCGCCGATGATGAATCGCGCGTTGGCGTCAACCTCGCAACCGAGGCACTGGACGGCATCGAGGTGTTGATTCAGGACATCGAAAAAGCGGCGCATGTGATCAAACAGGTCGAAACTGACAGTATCAGCATTGGCATGGTGCTGAACGTCATCAACGGTATTGCCGAGCAGACCAACCTTCTTGCACTGAATGCTGCCATCGAGGCCGCTCGCGCCGGAGAACAGGGTCGCGGCTTCGCAGTGGTGGCCGATGAGGTTCGCACCCTGGCCTCGCGCACGCAGAAGTCGACCGAAGAAATCCAGCGCACTATCGAGCAACTGCAAACGGGAGTCCGTAATGCCGTGCAGGCGATGGAAGGCGCCCAGGTTCGCGCACAAACCGGTTCGGACTGCGTAGCCAAGACCGCTCAGAGCCTCACCGTGATCGCGGGCGAAGTGAATACCATCAACGGCATGAACACCCAGATTGCCACGGCGGCCGAAGAGCAGAGCGCGGTTGCCGAAGAGATCAACCGCAACATCACCACTATCAGTACGATTGCTGACACTACCTTGGCCGATGCGTCTCAAACCTCACAGATCAGTGAAGAACTGGTGCAGCTGGCGGCCGAGCTGAATCGTCTGGTTAGCCAGTTCCGGCTGTAATCACGAATGGCAGCTGCCGCGCATGCGGCAGCTTGGCCTACTATTAATGTGACGACCGCTCGGCGTCCGGGCGTCCGGCCTGACCGGTTCTTGATCTGGGACAGGCCCACTCCGACTGGGGAAACGCGATAATTCGCGCCAAGATGTCGCAGGCTGCCGACGGCCCTGCCCGGCCCAGCCACTCACAATCATGCAATCAAGGTGAAACTCTACATGGACCAAACGCCGAGCTTTAACCGCGCCCTGGTCGAGAAATATGACCGTCCCGGTCCTCGCTATACCTCCTACCCTACTGCCCCGCAGTTTCATCAGGCCTTTGCCATAGATGATTACCGCAGCGCTGCGCAGGAAACCAACGAGGCCCCGACGCCCAAGCCGCTGTCGGTGTACATCCATATCCCGTTCTGCAAAAGCCTTTGCTACTACTGCGCCTGCAACAAGATCATTACTCACAAGACCGATCGCGCCGTCGAGTACCTCGATTACCTCAAGCGCGAGATCAGGATGCAGGCCGCGCTCTTCGACCGCTCGCGGAAGCTGACTCAACTGCACCTCGGCGGCGGCACCCCAACCTATCTCACCAGTGAACAGCTGGCTGATCTCATGGCGACGCTGCACGACGCGTTCAACATGGACGACAGTGACAATCACGAGTTTTCGCTGGAAGTCGATCCACGTACCGTGACCCCGGCTCAGATCCATCAGCTACGCGAGCTTGGCTTCAATCGCTTGAGCTTCGGCGTACAGGATTTCGACGAGCAGGTGCAGATTGCAGTCAACCGCATCCAGACTGAAGAGCAGACCCGAGAGCTCGTCCAGGCTGCGCGTGACGCCCGATTCAAGTCGATCAGCGTCGACCTCATCTACGGCCTGCCGCTGCAGACCGTTGAAAGCTTCGGCGTGACGTTGGACAAGATCATCGACATCCGCCCGGATCGAATTGCGGCTTACAGCTATGCGCATCTGCCGGATCTGGTCCGGGCGCAAAAGCTGATTCGCCCGGAAGACATGCCGCCGCCCGAGCGAAAGCTCGAACTGCTGGAGCTGACCATCCGGCGGCTCACTGAGGCGGGCTACGTCTATATCGGCATGGATCACTTCTCCCTGCCGGACGACGAACTCACCCTCGCGCGTGCCAATGGCACGCTTCAGCGAAACTTTCAGGGCTACTCGACCCATGCCGATTGTGACCTGATCGGCCTCGGTATCTCATCCATCGGTAAAGTCGGCAACAGTTACAGCCAGAACGTAAAGGAGTTATCGCAGTATTACGCTCGGCTCAACGACGGTATGTTGCCGGTGCACCGCGGCTATCAGCTCAGCGAAGACGATCGCTTGCGTCGCGACGTGATCGTTTCATTGATGTGCCATGGCCGCATCGATTACGCCGAAATCGAACAGCGCTACGGCATCGACTTCCAGGATTATTTCGCCGACTCGCTGGCCAAGCTGGACGAACATGTCGCCGACGGGCTGGTGGAAATCAATGACGATGCCCTGGTTCTGTTGCCTCAGGGGCAGTTGATGTTGCGCAACGTCGCCATGGCGTTCGACGCCTATTTGGGCGGCGAGCAACGGGGCCGTTTTTCCCGCACGGTCTGATCCTCATTGCGCTTAACCCACCCGGCCAAGGCTCGGGTGGGTTGAGCGCCAAGCCTTACTCTATAGCTCTCCAAGCCCCGCCGGTGCAGAGGTCGTCGCCACTGATCGTCCAGGCATTGCCAAAACCATTGGTAACTGTATAAATACACAGCCTTGTGGGCGCCATGCCCATGCTCGACCGAACCGGACGTTCGATGCGCCAGGCGCTGGAAAACCCCTTCTATTACCTCGACAACTTTCGCCAAGTGCTCGCCTGGGTTGGTGAGCGCCACGGTGATCTGCTGCACGATCACGAGCGCGCCTTTCTCGACCATTTTCATCAGGTTCCGCAGGCCGCGCAGGCATTGCTGGTGCGCATGGTCATGCGCAAAGGCACGTTGTTTCGCGCAAGCAAGCTGCACTACGCGGAGATTGGTTGCCCAATGCAGGCATCCGTTGCGCTTATCGAACACGGCTGGATCGAGATCAACCCGATGCTGGATCTGGCGCAGCTGTTTGGTCTGCTGAAAAAAGACGAACTGCTTCGCGTTTATGGCGGTGCCGCAAACTGCGGCCGGCGCAAGAGTGATTTACTCCAGGCCATGCTGGACGAAGCGCCCCAGCCAAAGCCGTTTGCCAGCTGGTGTGAGGGGCTTGAGGACGCGGCGTTCGCACTGACGATTGGCGATCTGGGCGACCGCTTGCGGCTGATGTTCTTCGGCAACATCCATCAAGACTGGTCCGAGTTCGTGCTCGCCGATCTAGGCATTTTTCGCTACGAGCAGGTTGCGTTCTCCCCGGCTTCCCGCGCCTTCCATGCGCGCGCTGATGTGGATGCCTACCTGCACCTGCATCACTGTCGTGAACGCTTCGAGGCAGGAGAAGCGGTAGAAGCGGTGCTATCCGATATCCCGTCGACGCCGTACGCCAATGAATGGCTGGAAAATCGCCGCGGCAAACTGATACTGAGCATCGCCAGGCAATGCGAGCGCAACGGTGATCTGCCCTTGGCGCTGCGCCTGCATGCAGCCAACAGCTATCCCGGCGCACGCGAGCGTGCAATCCGGGTGTTGGAGCGTTGCGACCAGCCAGAGGCCGCCATGCAGCTGGCCCTGATGGCGCAGGCCAAGCCTGAAAGTGAGCATGAAGCCCAGCAACTGCAGCGTATTCTGCCGCGCCTGCTACGCGCGCTGGGCAAGCCGGCCGCGCGTCAGGTGCGCGCGGCGCAGCCAGAACGCATAGACCTGAGCCTGCCCAGGCCCGACGGCATGAGCGTCGAGCAGGCCGTACGCGCGCACCTCGGTCGCAGCGATGCGCCGGTTTACTACGTTGAAAACGCGCTGATCAATTCGCTGCTTGGTCTGCTCTGTTGGGACGCTATTTTCGCGCCTTTGCCCGGCGCGTTCTTTCACCCGTTTCACGCCGGCCCGGCTGATCTGACGCGCCCTGATTTCCATGCTCGTCGTGCCGGCTTGTTCGACGAGTGTCTGAGCAAGCTCGGCACTGACGAATACCGTGTCTGCATTCGTCGCACGTTTCGAGAGAAGTTTGGCCTGCAGTCGCATTTCGTCAGCTGGGGGCTGTTCGACGAGGCATTGCTGGAGCTGGCACTCGCCTGTATCCCAGCCGAGCATCTGCGCGCATTTTTTCAGCGCATCCTTGAGGATGTGCCCAACCATCGCAGCGGCTTGCCGGACCTCATCCAGCTGTGGCCCGGCGAGCAGCGTTATCGAATGATCGAAGTGAAGGGCCCTGGCGACCGCTTGCAGGACAATCAGAAGCGCTGGATCGAATTTGCGCTGAGGCAGCAGATTCCGCTCGCTGTTTGCTACGTGCAGTGGTCGGAGGCTGCGCCTTGAGTTATCGGGTCGCGGTGCGAGCCCTGTGCGAGTTCACCGCCAAGCAGGGTGACCTGGATCTGCGCTTCACGCCCTCGCCTACCGCGCTGGAAGGTATCGCCGGTCACGCCACGGTCACCGCGCGGCGTGGCGATGGGTACGAACGGGAGGTCACGCTTGAAGGCACCTACCGCAATCTATACGTGCGCGGCCGCGCCGATGGCTACGACCCAACGAAGAATCAGCTGGAAGAAATCAAAACCTACCGAGGCGACCTTGCCCGGCAACCGGACAACCACCGCCACCTGCACTGGGCGCAAGCCAAGGTTTATGGTTGGTTGCTCTGCCAGATGCGCTCGCTGCAGTCACTGGACATCGCATTGGTGTATTTCGATGTGGTCAGCCAGAAGGAAACCCTGCTGATCGAAACCTGCAGCGCTGAAGATCTGCAGGCGTTTTTCGAAACCCAGTGTCAACGCCTCATTGTCTGGGCAGAACAGGAGCTGGTCCATCGAGCCGAGCGTGACCAGGCATTACGGCTTCTGACATTCCCCTACGGTGAGTTTCGTAGCGGCCAGCGACAGCTCGCCGAAGCGGTGTACAAGGCTGCCTGCACCGGTACCCACCTGATGGCGCAGGCGCCAACCGGTATTGGCAAAACGCTCGCAACCTTGTTTCCGCAACTGAAAGCAGTCCCCGGTCAGCAGCTCGACAAGCTGTTTTTTCTCACCGCGAAAACCTCCGGTCGGCAGTTGGCACTGGACGCACTTGCCAGCCTGAAGGCCTCGTCGCCGTTGCGCGTGCTGGAACTGATCGCACGGGACAAAGCCTGCGAGCATCCGGACAAAGCCTGTCATGGCGAATCATGCCCGCTTGCGCGTGGCTTTTATGATCGCCTTCCCGCTGCGCGCGCCGAGGCCATAAGACGACCGTTTCTCGATCAGTCGACGCTGCGCGAGGTGGCCGTGGCCCATCAGGTCTGCCCCTATTACCTCAGTCAGGAAATGGCTCGCTGGGCCGATGTGGTCGTTGGCGACTACAACTATTACTTCGATCTGAGCGCCCTGCTCTACAGTCTGACGCTGGTCAATCAGTGGCGCATCGGGTTGCTAGTGGACGAGGCCCACAACCTGCTGGAACGCGCCAGGGCGATGTACAGCGCCGAGTTGGACATTCGCAGTTTCAAAGGCTTACGGAAGATACTTCCGGCAGCACTTAAGAGGCCAGTCGAGCGTGTGCTGCGCTGCTGGGGTGATGTGCACCGTTTGCAAACCCTCAGCTATCAGGCCCAGCCGGAATTGCCACACAAGCTTCTTGGCGCGCTGCAACAGGCGGTCAGCGCAATCACCGAGCATCTCGCGGAAAACCCCGCAGGTCTCGATCCGGCGCTGCAGTCGGTGTACTTCGATGCGATGCATTTCTGCCGGCTCGCTGAGCTGTTCGGAGATCACTCGCTGTTCGACTGCACGCTGCTCCCGACACGGAGTGAGGCACGCGTGTCTGTGCTCTGTTTACGCAACGTGCTACCTGCGCCGTTTCTGAAGGCGCGCCTACTCGAAGCGCGCTCATGCGTGCTGTTTTCAGCCACCCTCAGCCCGCCGCGTTTCTACGCCGACACGCTCGGCCTGCCGCTCAACCACGTATGGCTCGATGTGGACTCTCCGTTCCAGTCCGAACAGTTGCAGGTGCGTCTGGCTCGGCACATTTCGACCCGCTATCACGACCGTTACGCTTCACTTCAGCCGATTGTCGATTTGCTCGTCGAGCAATTTCGGGAACGTCCTGGCAACTACCTGGCGTTCTTCAGCAGCTTTGACTACTTGCAGCAGGTGACCAACCTGCTCGCTGCGCAGCATCCGCAGCTGCCCTATTGGGAACAGACGCGGAGCATGCATGAAGAGGCGCGCCATGCCTTTCTTGCACGTTTTACGGATGAAAGTTGCGGTATTGGCTTCGCCGTACTGGGTGGTGCTTTTTCCGAGGGTATCGACCTGCCAGGTCGGCGTCTGATCGGCGCTTTCGTCGCTACGTTGGGACTGCCACAGGTCAACCCCGTCAATGAGCAAATGAAAGCGCGGATGGATCAGCTGTTCGGCGCGGGCTATGACTACACCTACCTCTACCCTGGGCTGCAAAAGGTTGTGCAGGCCGCCGGCCGAGTTATTCGCACCACCGAAGACGTCGGCGTTGTTCACTTGATCGACGACCGCTTCGCCAGGCAAGACATCAGACGACTCCTGCCGGTTTGGTGGGCTTCTGCCGAATAGGTAGAGTCGCTTCGAGGTCATCGTATCTCCACCCCTCGACAAGCCAATATCAACTGGCTGCTCTTCGACTTCTAAAGCCTGCCAAATAGAGCATTAGACCAAAGTCTGAGCTCTCACAATTCTTTACAAATTGAATTGACAAGTCACACTCCGCAGCCATAATCCGATCTGTCGTACGACAACTGATATCAGGTCTTTTGCGCCGACAGCGTCGCTTTGAACAGCGGTCGCGCTTTATCCCGCCTCGTCTTTGACACCTGTCGCACTGGGCGGACTACTTAAAAAAGGGAGCACAACAACAATGACCCCACGCAATTCTTTGTCTGCCGCCGTCTTCGCAGGCACTCTGTCGCTGGCGCTCGGCATTCCTGCCGCCGCCTACGCTGCGGACGGTTTTGTCGAAGGCAGCAAGGTCACGCTCAACGCTCGTAACTTCTACATCAACCGTAATTTCGTAGACCCGGCCTACAACGGCGGCCAGAACAAGGCTGAGGAGTGGACCCAGAGTTTCATTCTCAATGCTCAGTCCGGCTACACCCCTGGCCCGATAGGTTTTGGCGTTGATGTGCTGGCCGGTTTGGCAGTCAAGCTCGACGGCGGTTCCGGCACCTACGGAACTGGCCTGCTCCCGACTCACGGCACTGGTGCTGAACGCCACCCAGCGGATGACTTCGGTCGGATAGCCGTGGCTGCCAAAGCCAAAATGTCGGAAACCGAACTGCGTGTCGGTGAGTGGCAGGTTGTTGTGCCCGTGCTCCGTGCGGATGACGGCCGCTCGCTGCCACAAACCTTCCAAGGTGGCATGATCTCGTCGAGAGAGATCAGCAACCTGTCACTGTTCGGTGGTCAGATGCGCCAGAACAGCACCCGTGACGATGCCAGCATGGAAGATATGTCGTACAAGGACGGACTGAACGGCATTACTGCCACTTCAGACCGCTTCAATTTCATCGGTGGTGAATACACCTTCAATGAAAAGACCAAGGTTGGTCTGTGGCATGCCCGTCTCGAGGACATCTACCAGCAGAGCTATGCGCAGGTGCTACATGTCCAGCCGCTGGGTGAAAATCTGGCCCTAACCGCGAACCTGGGCTACTTCACCGGCAAGGATGAGGGCAGCGCCCTGGCTGGCGATCTGGACAACAAGACCTATTCCGGTCTGTTTGGCCTGCAAGCCGGTGCCAACACCTTCTACATCGGTTTGCAAAAAGTCAGCGGTAATCAGTGGATGCGCGTTAACGGTACCGGCGGTGCATCGGTAGCTAACGACAGCTTCAACTCCGCCTATGACGCGGCCGATGAGCGCTCCTGGCAGATTCGCCACGACTACAACTTCGCTGGCGTCGGTATCCCTGGCCTGGTCCTGATGAACCGCTATATCAGCGGCGACAACATCACCACAGCAAGCGGTGACGAAGGCTCGGAATGGGGTCGCGAATCCGAGCTGGCTTATACCGTACAAAGCGGCGCTTTGAAGAACCTGAACATCAAGTGGCGTAACTCCAGCATGCGTCGTGACAGCTCGTTCAGCCGTAACGAGTTTGACGAGAACCGTCTGATCTTCAACTACCCGATCTCGATCTTGTAAGCGTCACCACCACGCTGGACGCAACACTCCTCGCTCCTGTTGCGGAAACTTTAGCCCGTCCTAGTGACGGGCTTTTTTTTGCCACTGTAGGGCTTAGCAGAGCGAGAAAGCCCATCCCACGCACCGAAACCTTTCAATCAGCCGGGCACTATTGACTTGAGTGCCTATACTGTGCATATCCGCTGACGAATGCCGAGTTGTGGGGTGCTGTGAGGCATCGACTATCGCCAGAAGGTCGTAGTCTCCCCCTTCACAGCCGTGGGCAGGCCTTGTGCGTGCCTTCCGGCATACTCAACGGTGATCGTTATGAATCAGCTTTCACACACCGCGACAGACGCATTTCACACGGCTTTTGCGGGCACGCTCGTTTTTCCCGAAGATCCCCAATACAACGAAGTGCGCCAGATCTGGAACGGCATGATCGACCGCCGTCCTTCGCTGATTGCCCGCTGCGGTTCTGCTGACGACGTGGTTCGGTCTTTGGACTTCGTTCGCCAACACGACCTGCCTTTCTCTATCCGCGGCGGCGGACACAATATTGCTGGGAATGCAGTCTGTGACGGCGGCCTGATGATCGATCTCTCGCTTATGAAAGACGTGACTATCGATCCGGAACAACGTCGAGGCTATGTCGAGCCGGGCTGCACGCTGGCTGACTTCGATGCGGCTGCGCAAGCACACGGCCTGGCCACGCCTCTGGGCATAAACTCCACCACGGGCGTGGCCGGGCTGACCCTTGGCGGCGGCTTTGGTTGGCTCAGCCGAAAGTACGGCATGACCGTAGACAGCCTGCTGGGGGCGGATGTAATAGTCGCCGATGGTTGTCAGCTGCACGCCAGTGAGTCGGAAAACTCGGATCTGTTCTGGGGGCTTCGCGGCGGCGGCGGGAATTTCGGCATCGTCACCCGTTTCGAATTTCGGCTGCACCCGGTAGGGCCTGACGTGTTGTGCGGCCTCATCGTCTTTCCGTTTGAACAGGCGAAATCCGTTATCACCCAGTTCGCTCGTTTCACCGAAACGATGCCGGACGAGCTCAACGTCTGGATGGTTGCCCGCAAGGCGCCGCCGTTGCCGTTCCTGGCCGAAGAGGTCCACGGCAAAGAAATCGTTGTGCTGGCCGTTTGTTACGCAGGCGACCCCGATGAGGGCATGAAACATGTGGAGGCACTGAGGCAGTTCGGTTCCGCCTACGGTGAGCACATCGGCGTGCAGCCGTATGTCGATTGGCAGCAGGTCTTCGATCCGCTATTGACGCCGGGCTCCCGGAACTACTGGAAATCCCACAATTTCTCAGAGCTCGAGGAGGGGTTGATCGATACCGTCATCGAATACGCCAATGCACTGCCCTCACCGCAATGCGAGATATTCGTCGCTACGATAGGTGGCGAAACAGGACGAACCAAGCCTGACGCCATGGCTTACTCGAGTCGTGACGCCAACTATGTGATGAATGTGCATGTCCGCTGGGAAACGGCGGATGAGGATGCTCGTTGCATTGCCTGGGCGCGGGAGTTTTTTGACCGTACGCAGTCGTTTGCCAGTGGTGGCGCTTACGTGAACTTCCTGACCAGTGATGAAGCTGAGCGCACCGCCTTCGCTTATGGCACGAGCTACCAGCGACTGGTGGATCTGAAAAGGAAGTTCGACCCGACAAATCTCTTCCGCATCAACCAAAACATCAGCCCGGCATGACCGAACGCGAGCGCTCTTGAATGGGCGCTCGCACCTCTCGGCCGCCCTGCGACTTTGAGCTATCAACACCTGGGTGAGACGCTACTGGAGCGTACGAGCCATACGCTGAATCTGCAGTTTGCAACTGACCTGCATTGTTTCGCCGGGCTGCAGCACCTGTATTCCGTTTGCGTCCGGATCGTCCATGCAAAGGGCATTGTTGGCATGAGAAACCGGCTCGACCGCAAAAAATCCCATTTCTGCCGGTGGCGTGAACACGACCAGATGATCGAGTGACTCGCTGGCGTGCATGGTCAGCGCTACCCCTTCGTTCGGCCAGCGGATGGTTACTGGCTTGGTGCGGCCTACGAAACAGTTGTCCAGGCCGGGTTGCTGAAGTGATTGCTCGGATGAAAAGTCCCATTCAGCAGGGATCGGCGCCTTCTTGAACGGCAGGTTTTGAGCGTCGTTCTGCCAGACATCCTGCGCTTCGAATTGCAGCTGGCATGCGTCATGACGCAGGAAATACGGGTGCCAGCCAAGTCCGGCGGGCATCGAGCGGCTGTCGCTGTTGCGCAACCGCAGTTGGAGTGCAACGCCGGTATCGTCGAGCTTGATCTCGTGTTCCACCTCGAAAGCGAACGGCCAGTCACGCACGCCATCCCCCTCCGGCTGATGCGTAAAGGTCAGGCGAAGACTGGTCGAGGTTTGCTCGGTCAGGCTCCAGGCGCGCTTCCAGGCGACTCCATGAATCGGCAACGGGTGTTCGGCAGACAGGTTGCGCAACGGATAACGTGTTCCCTCATGTATGAACCCGCCATCGCCGACGCGATTGGAAAAGGGTGCAAGGACAAAGCAGCCGGTACGTCGAACGCTGTTGGAGCCGTCCCAAGGTCGTAGCAAATCGATGCCATCGACGCTCAATCGCGTGATTGCCCCGCCCAATGCTGGGCAAACCGACAGTCGCAGCGATTCATGCTGAAGCTCGACCTCGGTCAGAGAGCTAAGGTCAGCCATGCGCCGTCTCCTATGAAAGCCGTATCGCTCGAGGATTTGAATTTGAATGGCGCCTAGCACCTGCGGGCTTGTGGCTCGCGGCGTTGGGCGCCCAGGGGATGTCACTCTGTAGTTATCTGACCGAGGCTTTTGGCCTGGGCCGCCGGCGACCGAGGCCGCCTACTCATCTGAAACGCACGGGTATGTGTGCTCAGACAGCCGTCAGCACCTCGCCGCGCTCGAGAAACGCGCGCAGATTGGCGAACAGCAACTCTTCCATGGCCAGCCGGGTTTCCTCGGTAGCGCTGCCAATGTGCGGCAGCAGAACGACGTTGGGCATGTCAATCAGGGCTTGTGGCACCTTGGGCTCGTGGGCGTACACATCGAGACCCGCGCCGCCCAGCCGTCCTTCGGTCAGCGCGTCGACCAGGGCGGGCTCGTCGACCACGGAGCCGCGCGAAACGTTGATCAAAATACCTTTCGAGCCAAGCGCATCGAGCACACTTCGATTGATCAGGTGGCGGGTACTCTCACCGCCCGGACAGGTCAGAACGAGAAAATCGCTCCACGTCGCCAACTCGACCAGGTCTGATTCGTAGCCATAGCCGCTGCCTTCGACCGGGCGGCGATTGTGGTAGCGCACCTCCATGTCGAAGCCGCTGGAGCGCTTGGCGACCGTTTCTCCGATTCGCCCGAGGCCGACAATGCCGAGTCGCTTCCCGCTCACTTGCGTCGCCAACGGCAAGCCGCCGGAGAGCCACTTGCCTGCACGTACGAAGCGGTCCGCGCGCGACATCTGTCTTGCGGTGTCGATAACCAAGCCGAAGGCCAGATCCGCTACACAATCGTTGAGCACGTCCGGAGTGTTGCTCACCAGGATGTCTCGCGCCCGTGCAGCGGCCACATCAATGGCGTCATAGCCGACGCCGAAACTGATGATCGCTCGCAGGTTGGGTAGTTGTTCGATCAGCGCGGCTGTGCAGCCGAACCGACCTGACGTCACCACGACATCGATGCGTTGGGCATGCTGGGCAACCAACGCATCGGCCCCCTCCTCCCAGAAACGCAGCACTTCATGCTCCGCAGCCAGGCCACAATTGAAGCGTTCAGTCAGCGGGCCGATTTGAAGTATGCAGGTCACGGGATCACCTCGAATGGGTTGATGAATGGGTGATGAGCGTGCTCAGAGCACCTTGCCCGGGTTCATCAGGCCGTTGGGATCAAGTGTTGTCTTGATGGCACGCATCAGTTCGAGTTCCAGCGGCTCCTTGTACAACCGCGCGGCGGCGCGCTTGGCCTGGCCCAATCCATGCTCCGCGCTGATGCTGCCCTGAAATCCGGCGGTGGCCTCGTAGATGACGTGCATGATCGCCTCTTGCTGTGCCTTGAAACTCGCATCGTCAGAACCGACCGGCTTGCTGATGTTGTAGTGCAGATTTCCGTCGCCAACATGCCCGTAGGCGACGATGCGCACGCCGGGAAACCGCTCAAGCAAGCGCTGATCGGCTGACTGGATGAACGCCGGAATGCAGCTCACCGGCACGCTGATGTCGTGCTTGAGGCTAGGGCCTTCGTGGTTCTGGGCTTCGGAAATACCTTCGCGCAGCGCCCAGAGCGCCGCGACCTGCGCTTCGCTGCTGGCGACGACTGCGTCGCTCACCTGCCCATGCTCCAGGGCTTCGCCTATCCCGAGTTCAAGAAGGTCATTGAGCGGCGCGTCAGGTTGGGTATCGCTCAACTCGATCAGCACATTCCAGGGGTGCGCCGCGACAAAGGGATCGCTGCAGCTGGCGACGTGACTGAGCACGAACTCAACGCTCTGTCGCGACATCAACTCGAACCCCGTCAGCCGATCTCCACAAAGGCCTCGGATGATGCCGATCAATTGAACCGCCGCTTCCGCGCTGGGCAATGCGACCCAGGCGGTCGTCACGCTGCGCACGGCTGGATACAACTTCAGCACCGCCGCGGTAATGACGCCAAGCGTGCCTTCCGAACCGATGAACAGGTGTTTGAGGTCATAGCCTGTGTTGTCCTTGCGCAGACCGCGCAAGCCATTCCAGATCTGCCCGTCGGGGAGTACCACTTCCAGTCCCAGGGCAAGGTCACGCATGTTGCCGTAACGCAGCACGGCAGTGCCGCCGGCGTTGGTGGCGAGGTTGCCGCCAATCGTGCAGCTGCCCTCCGCGCCGAGGGACAGCGGGAATAACCGCCCAGCGTCGGCGGCGGCCTGCTGGACCCTCTGCAGAATCACCCCCGCCTCGACCGTAATGGTCTCGTTCGCTGCATCGACTTCGCGGATACGGTTCATGCGCGTCAGGGATAGCACAACCTGTTTGCCGCTGGCGTCCGGGATCGAGCCGCCGCACAAGCCGGTATTGCCGCCCTGCGGAACCAGTGTCACTTGGTACTGGTTGCAGAGCCGTACCACGGAGGCGACCTCTTCGGTGCTGGCCGGGCGAACTATCAGAGCAGCTTCACCACGGTAAGCGTTGCGCCAGTCGCTCAGATAGCTGTGCATGCGCTCGGCATCACGAATGATGCCGAGCTCACCGACGACGCTTTCAACGGCGCGGATGAATTCGTCCGGCAGCTTGCTCATCTCGATCTCCGCAGTTGACCACTCGATGCAGCGCATCGCGCGGATGCGCTTTTGCGCCGTGGTCAGGTGATGGGCGCTGGATTGAACAGCACGATGTCGTTGTGCAGCCGGTGTTGTTCAGCCCAGGTCTTCTTGCGACCGCTGGCGACATCCAGGTAGTAGTGAAACAGCTCCCAGCCGAGCTCTTCGAGGGTGGCGCGGCCGCTGGCGATGCGCCCTGCGTCGATGTCGATCAGATCCGGCCAGCGTTCGGCCAGCTCGGTACGGGTCGCCACCTTGACTACCGGCGCCATGGCCAGGCCGTATGGCGTGCCGCGGCCGGTAGTGAACACGTGCAGGTTCATACCAGCTGCCAACTGGAGCGTGCCGCAAACAAAATCGCTGGCCGGCGTCGCGCAGAAGATTAGCCCCTTGCGATCAACCCGCTCGCCGGGACCGACCACGCCATTGATGGCGCCGCTGCCTGATTTGACGATCGAGCCCAGCGACTTCTCGACGATATTCGACAGCCCACCTTTCTTGTTACCCGGCGTGGTATTGGCGCTGCGGTCGGCGGCACCGCGCTCCAGGTACTGGTCGTACCAGTCCATCTCGGCGATCAGCGCGTCGGCGACTTCAGTCGACTCGGCACGGGCGGTGAGCATGTACACCGCGTCGCGCACCTCGGTGTTCTCGGAGAACATCACGGTGGCGCCGGCGCGAACCAGCAAGTCCGAGGCATAACCCAGCGCCGGATTGGCGGTGATGCCCGAAAAGGCATCGCTGCCGCCGCACTGCATGCCCAGCACCAGTTCGGACGCCGGCACCGTCTCGCGGCGGCGCTGATCGAGCTTCTTCAACCGCGTTTCGGCCAGGGCCATGATCTGCTCGATCATTTCGCCGAAGCCGGTGTTGGATTCCTGCAGGCGATAGAGCCAGGGGTCGCGCAGATCCACCGAGGGATCGCCCTCGTGCATCACCTGCTCGGCTTGGAGCTTTTCGCAGCCGAGACTGATCACCAGCGCCTCGCCGCCCAGGTTCGGGTTGCGCGCCAGGTTGCGCACGGTGCGGATCGGGATGTAGGCGTCGCGCGCGTTGATGGCCACCCCACAGCCGTAGCTGTGAGTCAGCGCGACCACGTCGTCGACGTTGGGGTATTTGGGCAGCAGCTCGTCACGGATGCGCTTGACTGCATGCTCCAGCACGCCGGTCACGCACTGCACGGTCGTGCTGATGCCGAGGATGTTGCGAGTGCCCACGGTGCCATCGGCGTTGCGATAGCCCTCAAAGGTGTAGCCCTCCAGCGGCTCGAGCTTGTCCGGCACGGCGTTTGCGCGCGGCAGGCTGTCGAGCGGCGGCGCGCTGGGCATCTTCAGCTGGGTTTCCTTGATCCAGGAGCCTTGGCGCAGTGGCTCGAGCGCGTAGCCAATGATCTGGCCATAACGGCGTACCGGCTCGCCTTCCGGGATATCGACCAGCGCGACCTTATGACTCTGGGGCACATTTTCGACTGTCACCAGGCCGTCCTCGAACCGGGCACCTGTCGGTACACCACCATCGTTGACCACTACGGCCACGTTGTCCGCCTCGTTGAGGCGAATGTAACGTGGCGAATCCTGATGCTGAATCAATTCCACGGCGTCGTTCATCTCGGTCTCCGGTCAGGCCGGTTGTTGTTCTGGTCTGGTTGCGCAGCGCGGCAAGGTGGTTTCAGCCCACCAAGGTAGATGTTCAGGCTGCAAGCGGTGGGCTGAAGCCCACCCTACTCGCCTGCGCAGCCGCGCATTTCCCTTGGGCTGTCTGCTTCGCTCTAGCGCGGTTTCTCGCGTCGGTCTCAACGCACCAGACAAGGCTTCTTGTTGTTGAAGGTCCATTCCGGGATCAGGTACTGCATGGCAACGGCATCGTCCCGCGCGCCCAGGCCTTTTTCCAGATACAGCTCATGGGCCTTCTGCAAGGCATCTTCATCCAGTTCCACGCCCAGGCCCGCCTTCGCCGGGACGGCCACCTTGCCGCCTACGATCTGCAGCGGTTCGCGGGTCAGGTACTGGCCGTCCTGCCAGATCCAGTGGGTATCGATCGCAGTGATCTTGCCCGGTGCGGCAGCCGCCACGTGGGTGAACATGGCCAACGAGATGTCGAAGTGGTTATTCGAATGCGAGCCCCAGGTCAGTCCCCATTCGTGGCACATCTGCGCAACGCGCACCGAGCCGCTCATGGTCCAGAAATGCGGGTCCGCCAGCGGGATGTCTACGGAGTTCAACTGAATGGTATGACCCATCTGGCGCCAGTCGGTGGCGATCATGTTGGTCGCGGTCGGCAGGCCGGTGGCACGGCGGAATTCGGCCATGACTTCACGGCCGGAATAGCCGTTTTCAGCACCACAGGGGTCTTCGGCATAGGCCAGCACACCGTGCAGGTCCTTGCACAGATCGATGGCTTCAGCCAACGACCAGGCGCCGTTGGGGTCCAGGGTAATGCGGGCATCGGGGAAACGCTCGGCCAGTGCACGGATCGCCTTGACCTCTTCGCTGCCCGGCAGCACGCCACCCTTGAGTTTGAAATCCTTGAAGCCGTAACGCTCGTAGGCAGCTTCTGCCTGGCGTACGACGGTCTCGGGGGTCAGCGCTTCTTCGTTGCGCACGCGGAACCAGTTATCGCTGGCGTCCGATTCGTCGCGGTAGCCAAGGTCGGTCTTGTTGCGGTCGGCAATGAAGAACAGGTAACCGAGCATCTCGACTTCGTTACGCTGCTGACCGTCACCGAGCAGTGCGGCAACCGGCACGCCGAGGTGCTGGCCGAGCAGGTCGAGCAGTGCCGACTCGATGGCGGTGATGGCGTGAATGGCGATACGCAGGTCGAATGTCTGCAAGCCTCGGCCCGCGACGTCGCGATCGGCGAATGCCTTGCGTGCCTGGTTCAGCAGACCGTTGAAGTTGCCGACCGACTGGCCGATCAGAATCGCTCGTGCATCGTCCAGCGTCTTGCGGATGGCCTCGCCACCGGGGACTTCGCCGACACCGGTGTTGCCGGCGCTGTCTTTGAGAATGAGGATGTTGCGGGTGAAGTACGGACCATGGGCGCCACTCAGATTGAGCAGCATGCTGTCTTGTCCTGCGACCGGGACCACCTTGAGTTCAGTGATGACCGGAGCACCTTGATTCACAGAATCGTTCATATGTGTCTCTCTTTTGTTCTTATGGTCCGCATTGCGGTGTAGCAATCTGTTTGCCGCTGGCGCGGCCCGCCGAGTCATTGAGTGACTCGTACGGGTTGCGCCTTTGGGCGGCTCGGCTGATCAGCCGATGTAGGTAGTCTTCACGGTGGTGTAGAACTCCTGGGCGTAACGGCCCTGCTCGCGCGGGCCGTAGGACGAGCCTTTGCGACCGCCGAACGGCACGTGGTAATCGACGCCAGCGGTCGGCAGGTTGACCATCACCATCCCGGCCTGGGAGTGACGCTTGAAGTGATTGGCGTACTTCAACGACGTGGTGCAGATGCCCGCGGACAGGCCGAACTCTGTGTCGTTGGCCATCGCCAGTGCTTCGTCGTAATCCTTCACCTTCACCACGTTGGCGACCGGCCCGAAGATCTCTTCACGGCTGATACGCATGTCGGCGGTGCTGTCGACGAACAGGGTTGGCGCCAGGTAATAGCCATCGGTGCCACAGCTCACGCGCTCGCCGCCACAGGCCAGGCGTGCGCCCTCTTGCTTGCCGATTTCGATGTATTTCAGATCCTGGTCCAGCTGGGCCTGGGAAACCACCGGGCCTACGTCAACGCCCTGCTCCAGTGCCGAACCGACTTTGATCTTCTTGATTCGCTCGATCATGGCTTCGACGAAGCGGTCGTAGATGCCTTCGGTGACGATGATGCGGCTGGAGGCGGTGCAGCGCTGGCCGGTGGAATAGAACGCGCTCTGCGCGGCCAGTTCGACGGCAGTATTGAGGTCGGCATCGTCCAGAATGATTTGCGGGTTCTTGCCGCCCATTTCCAGCTGAACCTTGGCCTGACGACCCACGCAGGTCGCCGCAATGCCACGACCGACGCCCACCGAACCGGTAAAGCTGACGCCATCGACGCGCTTATCGTTGACGATGGCTTCGCCCACTTCGCGGCCCTTGCCCATCACCAGGTTGAACACGCCGGCCGGGAAGCCGGAGCGCGAGATGATGTCAGCGATGGCCCAGGCGCAGCCGGGAACCAGATCAGCCGGCTTGATGACAACACAGTTGCCGTAGGCCAGTGCCGGAGCGATCTTCCAGGCCGGGATGGCAATCGGGAAGTTCCACGGGGTGATCAGGCCGATCACGCCCAGCGGCTCGCGAGTGACTTCAACGCTGACGCCCGGACGAACCGATTGCAGCGTCTCGCCAGCCTGACGCAGGCATTCGCCAGCGAAGTACTTGAAGATGTTGCCGGCGCGGGTGACTTCACCGATGGCTTCGGGAAGGGTTTTGCCTTCTTCTCGGGCCAGCAGGTTGCCCAGCTCTTCGCGGCGGGCAAGGATTTCCAGCCCGACCTTTTCCAAGGCGTCAGCACGCGCCTGGATACCGGACGTGGACCACGCAGGGAAAGCCTTGCGTGCGGCGGCGATGGCTGCCTCGACTTGCGAGGCGTCCGCCTGGGCGTATTCGCCGATAACGTCCGACAGGTCGGACGGGTTGATGTTGGCCTGGTAATTCTTGCCAGCTACCCATTGGCCATCGATGTAATTGTCATAACGTTTTGCGTCTGCCACGTAACGCTCTCCTTCGTGAGATCCGCCGCAGTGCCTGTCTCAATAAAGGCACCGCAGTGGTTGGGGCGAGTGATTGGTCTGACGTGCTCTTACTGAGCGCCCTGCTTCTCGATCAGCGCTGCAAGTGCTTCGTACTCGTCCGGGCGCAGGTCGGTCAGTGGTGCGCGGACGGGACCGGCGTCATACCCGGCGATCTTCGCGCCAGCTTTGACAATGCTGACTGCGTAACCCTTGCAACGGTTACGGATGTCGAGGTACGGCAGGAAGAAGTCGTCGATCAGCTTGCCGACGGTTTCGTCATCTTCACGCGCAATGGCGGCGTAGAAGTCCATGGCCAGCTTCGGTACGAAGTTGAAGACTGCCGATGAATAGACCGGCACGCCAAGGGCCTTGTAGGCAGCGGCGTAGACTTCTGCGGTCGGCAGACCACCAAGGTAGGTCAGGCGATCGCCCAGGCGACGGCGGATGGAAACCATCAGCTCGATATCACCGAGGCCATCCTTGTAACCGATGAGGTTCGGGCAGCGCTCGGCCAGTTGCTCGAGCAGCGGTGCGGTCAAGCGGCATACGTTGCGGTTATAGACCACGACACCGATGTTCACTGACTTGCACACTTCTTCCACGTGCAGTGCAACACCTTCCTGGCTGGCTTCGGTCAGGTAGTGCGGCAGCAGCAGCAGGCCCTTTGCACCAAGACGTTCAGCTTCCTGGGCGTACGCGATGGCCTGACGGGTTGGACCGCCTACACCGGCAAGAATCGGTACCTGACCGGCGCAGGTATCGACGGCGGTCTTGATGATGTCCGGATATTCCTGCGGGGTCAGCGAGAAGAACTCGCCCGTGCCGCCCGCGGCGAACAGTGCCGTTGCGCCGTAAGGAGCCAGCCATTCCAGACGCTTGATGTAGCCGGCACGGCTGAAGTCGCCTTGCTGGTCAAAGTCGGTGACCGGAAAAGACAGCAAACCAGAAGAGAGGATGGCCTTCAGTTCTTGTGGGTTCATTGTTCGAGCATCCTGTGAAACAAAGAGTAGATGATATAGGGCCTCAGCCTTGGAGATACGTTATCGTACAACATGTGGCTGCGCTACCTCTTTGTTGAAGATTTTCGTCGGCCTGCCCCTGCAGCTTCAGGTAGCGACGCTCACCCTGGACAGGCGAACAAGTGAAGCATAGATGCAGTATTCAAAAGCAATCTATGCCTTTGAAACAAAAAAATGACCGTCGGGTCATACGAGGCCCCGTTAGTTTGTTTCACCGATTTGACAAGGGCGAACCGCACTGATAAAAATCTCCACAAGTCATACGACAACGTATGACATTTAGAACAACCAGAGCTTGAAAGCCATGTATCAGCCTCCGATCTCTCGTCTTGAGCGCGCCCTGCCCTTCCTTGCTCAGCCCAGTCTGCTAGCTGGAACCACTACCTCAGTGGGTTTCGTTGGTTGCAGCATCGGTTCGGACCCTTGTCGCTCCGCACCTCGGGATATTCGGACGGCCTCGTCTTTAGTTGATTTCCAAACATCTATGCCAGCTCGACCAGGTCGAGGGCATGGACCTTTGGCGACTTCAACACGGCAATAGGCATTGCCCACCTTATTAAGCTCATAAAAATAATCAGGAGCAAGACAGCAGATGCAAGACACACGAACCGCGACGCCAGTGGTCAAGGAAATGCAAGTCATCCCGGTCGCGGGATATGACAGCATGCTGTTGAACCTGTGCGGGGCGCACGCGCCCCACTTCACTCGCAATCTGGTGATCCTCAAGGACAGCGCCGGGCGCACTGGTATCGGTGAAGTGCCGGGTGGCGAAGGCATTCGGCAAGCCTTGGAGCGATCCAAAGACCTGGTGATTGGCCAGCCCATCGGCCGCTATAACGGAATCCTCAACGCATTGCGCCGCAGCATTGCAGGCGGCTCGGCCAAGGGTCCGCAAGCTACGCAGCATGAGGTCACGTCCGAAGCGGAAGCGGCGGTTCTGAAGCAGCCGCACGAGATCAATCTGCGTTTGGACAACGTCATCACCGCTGTCGAAGCGGCCCTTCTCGATTTGCTTGGCCAGCATCTCGACGTGCCAGTTGCAGAACTCCTTGGCAGTGGCCAGCAGCGCAACAGCGTGCCGATGCTCGCTTACCTCTTCTATATAGGCGACCGCACCCGTACCGACCTGCCGTATCTGACCGGCACCGGTCCGGCTGATGACTGGTATCACATCCGTCATCAGGAGGCGGTGACCCCGGCCTCCATTGTCCGACTGGCCGAGGCCGCTACGGCGCGCTACGGTTTCAAGGATTTCAAGCTAAAGGGCGGTGTAATGCGTGGAAGCGAAGAGATGCAGGCGATTGCCGGCATCAAGTCGCGCTTCCCTGACGCCCGCGTGACGCTTGATCCCAATGGGGCCTGGTCACTCGCCGAAGCCATCCAACTGTGCAAAGGCCAGGGACATATCCTTTCCTACGCAGAAGATCCATGCGGGCCGGAAAACGGTTACTCCGGTCGGGAGATCATGGCCGAGTTCAAGCGCGCAACCGGCATTCCTACCGCCACCAACATGGTTGCAACCGACTGGCGGCAGATGGGCCATTCGTTGCGTCTCGAATCGGTCGACATCCCGCTGGCCGATCCGCATTTCTGGACCATGCAGGGTTCGGTGCGCCTCGCGCAGATGTGCGAGCAGTTCGGCCTGACCTGGGGTTCGCATTCGAACAATCACTTCGACGTGTCGCTGGCAATGTTCACCCACGCTGCCGCCGCAGCACCGGGCAACATCACTGCGATCGACACCCACTGGATCTGGCAGGAAGGCCAGGAGCGGTTGACCCGCGAGCCGCTGCAGATTGTCGGCGGTGCGGTTCAGGTTCCAGACAAACCGGGCCTGGGTGTTGAGCCGGACATGGATCGGATCATGGCTGCGCACGAGCTATACAACCAGGTCGCCACAGGCGCGCGCGACGACGCCATGGCGATGCAATACCTGATCCCTGGATGGAAATACGACCCCAAGCAACCCAGCGTGGGTCGCCCATAAAAGAAGAGAAGTACTAGAAAAGAGATACCAAGCGCCGCAACCCCAACCACCGGAGAGACATACAATGAAAAAAGCAATCAGCGCCTCCCTTGTTTCCGCCCTTCTAGCCACTGCCGTAAGCGGCGCATTCGCTGCTGAAACCGAGTGGCCCACTCGCCCGGTACAGGTTGTCGTCATCGCCAACGCTGGCGGAGATACCGACTTCAATGCCCGTACCATGGCCAAGTACTTCACCAAAATTACCGGTGAAGCGATGGTCATCACCAACGTTGCCGGCGGTGGCGGCACCCTGGCGGCCGAGCAGGTAAAACAGGCCGACCCGGACGGCAACACCATTCTCTTCACCCATACCGGGCAAATGATCGTCAACGAAGTCGCTGGCCTGACCGAAGACAGCCTGGACGCCTTTGACATCTGCTGTATCGCCGGTGTGGACAAGGGCACCGTCTTCGTTGCCTCGAAGAGCTCGGGTCTGAAATCGCTGGAAGATCTGATCTCCAAATCCAAGGCTGAGCCGAGCAGCGTCACCTACGGTACCGAGATGGGCAGCTATTCCCATCTGCAGGGTTTGATGTTCGAAGGTTTGACTGATACCAAGCTGAAGATGGTCGATGCCGGCACGGTATCCGAGAAAGTTGTCGCTCTGCTGGGCGACCGTATCGACCTCGCTGCCATCAGCTACGGTTCGGTACAGGACTACGTCACGAGCGGTGAGATGGTTGCCCTGGGCCAGCCAAACGACGAGCGCAACCCACTGCTCGGCGACGTACCGACCTTCAAGGAGCAAGGCGTCGATTTCGTCATGGAAAAGCCTTACATCGTGGCATTCCCGGACGGTACTGATCCGGCCATCATCGAGAAGATGTCTGGCATCGTTAAGCAGATCACCGAGATGCCTGAATACGAGGAAGAGCTGCGCAAGACCTTCAAGCAGCCGGTCAGTTATTTCGATACCAACTCGTCGATTGACCGCCTGACGAACACCCGCGAAGACTTCATGAAGTACAAAGACGAACTGCGCCAGAGCAAGTAAGCCCGCGGCATGATGCCGGGCGCAGTCGCTGCGCCCGGCAGCCTTTCCTCTGAATCGAGAGCTGTCCCATGGATACCTACAAGAGAAAGGAGTTACTGGTCGGAGCCCTGATGCTGGGCGCCGGCCTGTTCTACCTGTTCCTGACCATCAATCTTCCGCGCAAAGGTTTCATCGACGCTTCGACCGTGCCCTACGTGCTATCCGTTGGGCTTTGTCTACTGGGCGTGCTTCAGCTGCTGACGGCGACCAAGGCCACCCAGCCCCCTGTTGATCCGGATGCGGACGCCGACCCGTCGGCTGCAACACCGCCGGACTACCCAACGGTGTTCAAAACGCTGGGGCTGATCGCGGTTTATGTCGCCATGCTGCAAAAGATCGGCTTCCCGATCATGACCGTGCTCTATCTGTATGCGCAGTTCATCGTCATCACGCCGCGCGAGCAGAAGATCAACCACATCACCTACATCGTCATCGCGGTCATCACCTCCGCCTTGATCTTCTTCACCTTCCGGCAGGGCTTCGATCTGATGCTCCCGACCGGCTTTCTGAAAATCTAGGAGGCGGCCATGTTCGAATTACTGCAGGCCGGCTTTGGCGCGGTTTTCTCGCCCTACATCTTTATTCTGATCACCTTGGGTGTTGCCGTTGGCATCGTCTTCGGTGCAGTTCCCGGCCTTTCGGCCACGATGGCAATCGCTTTGTGCTTGCCATTGACCTACACCATGGGCCCAGCTGCAGGGCTGTCGCTATTGGTGGCCCTGTTTATCGGTGCGACATCTGGTGGCCTGATCTCAGCCATTCTGCTGAAGATTCCAGGCACGCCCGCCTCCATCGCCACGACCTTCGACGGTGGCCCGATGATGGAAAAAGGCGAAGGGTTGAAGGCACTGGGCGTCGGTGTGGTGTTCTCCTTCCTCGGCACGATATTCAGCATCGTCGCACTGATGTCCATTGCGCCCTCGCTGGCAAAGATCGCTTTGCGCTTCGGACCTCATGAATACTTCTCCATCGCGATCTTTTCGCTGACGCTGATCGCCACGCTGTCCACCGGCTCGCTGCTCAAAGGCATCTATGCCGGCACGCTTGGCTTTGCGTTCTCGACCGTGGGTATCGCCCCGGTGGACGCCATCCGCCGCTTCACATTCGATTCGCCGAACCTCAACGGTGGATTTGCGATGTTGACGGTGATGATCGGCATGTTTGCCGTGGCGGAAGTGATCAAGATCGCCGAGACCGGCAGAGCGGCACACAAAAGCAAGATCGCCTCGGTCAGCATGAAAGGCGTGAAAGGTTTTGGTTTCTCGCTCAAGGAGTTCTTTGGGCAGATCCCCAACGCGTTTCGCTCTGCGCTGATCGGTATCGGAATTGGCATCCTCCCAGGCATCGGTGCCGGCACGTCGAACATCGTGTCCTACATCATCGCCAAGAAGCGCTCCAAGCATCCCGAACGGTTCGGCAAGGGTGCGGTTGAAGGTGTGGTGGCCAGCGAAACCGCCAACAACGCGGGCATCGGCAGCGCCATGATTCCGTTGATGACCCTAGGCATTCCCGGCGACACCGTGACCGCGATTCTCCTCGGCGGCTTCATGATCCATGGCATCCAGCCAGGCCCGCTGCTGTTCATCAGCCAGGGCGCGTTGGTGTACACCATTTTTGCGGCGCTGATCCTCGCCTCGGTGATGATGCTGGTCCTGGAGTTCTATGGCCTGCGCATCTTCATCAAGCTGCTGGCGGTGCCCAAGCACATCCTGCTGCCGATCATCCTGGTGCTGTGCGTCGTCGGTGCCTTCGGTCTGAGCAGTCGGGTGTTCGATGTCTGGACCATTCTGCTGTTCGGCCTGATTGGTTACGGCTTCGTCAAGGCTGGCATGCCTGCAGCGCCGTTCATCATCGGTTTCATCCTCGGGCCCATGGCTGAAACGAATCTACGGCGTGGCTTGATGTTGTCGGATGGCAACTTCATGGGCTTTCTCACCAATCCCATCTCTGCAGTATTCCTGTTCCTGGCGCTGGCTTCAGTGGCCTGGCACCTGTTCAGTGCGCTGCGTAGCCGAAAAACTACTGCGGCCAGGCTGCAGGAAACCTGAGTCGGTTGTGCCTAGCCCGCAACGACGGGCTGGGAGCTGTAACAGAGGAACGAGACCGCGCCTGAGGGCGCGGTCTTTCGTTCAGGCGCGCTTGCCGAACTCCACTTCAGCTTGCGTCCAACCTGCTATCTGGTCGCTCAGGCTCAGCCCCAAGCCGGGGCGGTCCGGGACGATCATCTGCCCGTCGCGTATCTCAAGACGTTCGTTGAAGGCTGGCTCCAGCCATTCGAAGTGCTCAACCCAGGTTTGGTGCTCATAGGCAGCCGCCAGATGCAGATGGATTTCCATGACAAAGTGTGGGGCCATGACCATGCCGCGTAGCTCTGCGGCATGCGCCACCTTGAGGAACGGTGTGATGCCGCCCAGGCGTGGGGCGTCGTGCATGATCACGTCCACCGCGCCGGTGTCTACATAACCCAGCGCTTCTGTGGCGCTGGTGAGCATTTCGCCCGTACCGATAGGCGTGTCCAACTCGGCTGCCAGCGCGGCGTGACCGGTCATATCGTGAGCGTCGAGCGGCTCTTCAATCCACTCCAGCTGGTATTGCTCAAGCTCGCGGCCCATGCGCAGTGCAGTGATGCGGTCCCATTGCTGATTGACGTCGACCATCAGCGGTACGTCATCGCCCAGATGCTTGCGCAAGGCCTCAACGCGCTGCAGATCCAAACGCCGGTTTGGTTGGCCGACCTTCATCTTGATCCCGCCAATGCCACGTTCACGCGACTGGGTAGCCTTATCGAGCACCTCCTCAATGGAGGCCTGCAGATATCCACCCGAGGTGTTGTAGCAAGGCACGGCGCTGCGGTGCGCGCCAAGCAATTTTGAAAGCGGCAACGCGGCACGCCGTGCCTTCAGATCCCAGAGCGCCGTGTCGATTGCTGCGATCGCCTGCGCCGCAACACCGCCGCGACCGACCGACGCGCTGGCCCAGATCATCTTGCTCCAGAGCCGTGAAATGTCATTGGCGTCTTCCCCGATCAGCAGCGGCGCGATTTCCTGGGCGTGGACATATTGTGCCGGGCCTCCCGTGCGCAAGCTGTAACTGAAACCGAGCCCGCCATACCCCTGCCGGGTTTCAATTTCCGCGAACAGCAGGCTGACAGACTCAAGGGGCTTCTGCCGCCCCGTCAATACCTTCGCATCGCTGACCGCCATGCGCAGCGGCAAGGACACTGTCCGCAGTTTGATCCAGCAAATCTCGTCACCCGCCAGTTCCGCGTTCGCTTGAATGGTCATCGGTTGTTCTCTTTCAGGTTGTCGAAATGCTTGCCAAGGCAAAAACCACGGCGCGCGCGGTACGCCCCGATCCGTCGTGCTGTTTGCCATACGTGCCCCTTCGCAATCTGTTTTATCTGAGGAGGACGGTACAGCTGCCACCGCGATGTCATCATACAACCTGAATCCGCATGGCTGTCAGATCTGGCTCCATTACTGAACGGCCCCACACTCGACTTTAGTGGTATGTGAATAGATCCGTAGGCTCGCTAGCGTGACGTTTCGATGGTACAGAGTGAGCGCTGTAAGCGGCGAAATCAGTGGCTTCGGGGGCTTTTTATCGACTCGATGCAGCCCGGTGAGGTGATTTACGAGGCCTTGAAACAGTCGGTTTGTCAGGTTGACAAAGGCCCATAACCGCAGAAATAATCGAATCAAGTCATCTGACAACCGATGACACCAAAAACAATAAGCGATGGGCAGACCTCAATGACAAGCACGACGACCGCTCCCACACCCCTCAATCGCCTCCTGCTGACAGGCGCCGCAGGAGGATTGGGCAAGGTATTACGTGAAACGCTTCGCCCCTACGCCAAGATCATCCGCCTCTCCGATATCGCGCCCATGGATGCTCCCACCGGCGATTACGAAGAAGTGGTGCAGTGCAATCTTGCCGACAAAGCCGCTGTGCACGCCCTCTGTGAAGGCGTCGATGCAATCGTCCACTTCGGTGGCGTATCGGTAGAACGTCCTTTCGAGGAAATTCTCGAAGCCAACATCAAGGGCGTATTCCATATCTACGAAGCGGCACGCAAGCACGGCATCAAGCGTGTGATCTTTGCCAGCTCCAATCACGTAATTGGGTTTCACAAACAGACCGAAACCATCGACGCCAGCGCCCCGCGCCGCCCTGACAGCTACTACGGCCTGTCCAAATCCTATGGCGAGGACATGGCGAGCTTCTACTTCGATCGCTACGGCATCGAAACCGTCAGCATCCGCATCGGCTCTTCGTTCCCCGAGCCGCTGAACCGCCGAATGATGGCGACCTACCTCAGCTATCGCGACCTGACCAATCTGATCGAGCGGTCACTGTTTACCCCGGACGTGAAGCACACCGTCGTCTATGGCGCTTCGGCGAACCGTGACGCGTGGTGGAACAACCACATGGCCGCGCACCTGGGCTTCGAGCCTCAGGACACGTCGGAAGTGTTTCGCGAAAAGATCGAACAGCAACCGCCCTACGCGCCTAATGATCCAGCTCTGATCTATCAGGGTGGCGCCTTCTGCGAAGCAGGCCCATTCGAAGACTGATTCCGCCACGCCGCGAAAACAACAAGAGAATCGCCATGGCAAACTCAGCAGAACTGATAGTCGACGCACAGAACGCAACGGGCGAAAGCCCCGTCTGGGTAGCTTCGGAACAAGCGCTGTATTGGGTCGACATACCCAACAAGCAGCTGCTGCGCTGGAATGCTTCGGATGCCTCCGTGACACGCTGGACGGGTGACCAGATGATCGCCTGTATCGCTCGCCGCGAAGGTGACGCGAACCGTTGGGTAGCCGGCATGGAAGACGGCATCTTCGATGTCGTTCCGCAGAACGACGGCACACTCAGCACTACCCGGCTTGCTGGCGTTCAGCATGGCGCAGGCAACATGAGATTCAACGACGGGCGCTGCGACCGCCAGGGCCGCTTCTGGGCCGGCACCATGGTAATGGATATGTCCGCCGGCACTCCGGCCGGCGCGCTGTACCGACTCGACGGTTCGGCTGACAGCGCATCGCTCAAGGCTCATCTGCAGGATTTCATCGTGCCCAACGGGCTGGGATTCAGCCCCGACGGACGCACCATGTACCTTTCCGACTCGCACCCCAGCGTTCAACGCATCTGGGCCTTCGATTACGACATCGACAACGGAACGCCGAGCAACCGTCGCCTGTTCGTCGACATGAACCAGTATCCCGGCCGACCTGACGGCGCTGCGGTGGATGTCGATGGTTGCTACTGGATCTGCGGCAACGATGCCGGCCTCGTTCATCGTTTCACTCCGGATGGACGCCTCGATCGCTCGTTACAGGTGCCAGTAAAGAAGCCAGCGATGTGCGCCTTCGGTGGCTCCGGCCTGGACACCCTGTTCGTCACATCCATTCGCCCAGGCGGTGATCTATCCGATCAGCCGTTGGCGGGTGGTGTATTCGCCCTGCAAGCCGGCGTCGCCGGACTGGAGGAATCCCGCTACCGCTAACGCTTCACCATCAAGGACAGGCACGCAGTTGTCCTGCCTTGACGCTCGCAACACTGCATACCAACAAAAACAAAACGGAGATTCACATGGACTTCAAACGCAAGTTGCTCATCGCTGCACTTCCCCTGGCCTTCTGCCTGTCGAGCACCGCTTATGCGGAGATGACGCTGAAGATCGCTGAGATCCACCCCGCCGGTTACCCGACTGTCGTGGCTCAGGAAAACATGGGCAAGAAGATTGAAGAAGCCACCGACGGTGAGCTCAAGTTCCGCATGTTCTCAGGTGGTGTGCTGGGTTCGGAAAAAGAAGTCGTTGAACAGGTTCAGTTGGGCGCGGTGCAGATGACCCGTGTCAGCCTGGGCACACTCGGTCCGGTCGTTCCAGACGTCAACGCCTTCAACATGCCGTTCGTGTTCCGCGACCACGAACACATGCGCAAAGTCATCGATGGTGAGATCGGTCAGGAAATCCTCGACAAGATCACCAACTCCGATTTCAACATGGTCGGCCTGGCCTGGATGGACGGGGGCGTCCGCAACCTGTACACCAAAGAGCCCGTGCGCAACCTTGAAGACCTCAAAGGCATGAAAATCCGCGTGATGGGCAACCCGTTGTTCATCGATACGCTGAACGCCATGGGTGCTCAGGGTGTTGCGATGAACACCGGTGAAATCTTCAGTGCGCTGCAGACCGGTGTCGTCGATGGCGCCGAGAACAACCCGCCAACCATGCTTGAGCACAACCACTTCCGCGCGGCGAAAAACTACTCGCTGACCGGTCACCTGATCCTTCCTGAGCCAATCGTGATCTCAAAGACCACCTGGAACAAGCTCACCCCGGAGCAGCAGGAAATCGTCAAGAAGTACGCCAAGGAAGCGCAGATGGAAGAGCGCAAGCTGTGGGACGAGAAGACCGCCAGCAGCGAAGCCAAGCTCAAGGAAGAAGGCGTCACCTTCATCGAAGTTGACAAGAAGCCCTTCTACGATGCAACCGCCCCGGTTCGCGAGAAGTACGGCGCACCTTACGCCGAGCTGATCAAGCGTATCGAAGCCGTTCAGTAATCCGTTCCCTCTGAAAAACCTCGCGGCGACGGGCCTCGCTCGCCGCCGCGCCTGTGGTGAAGTCTGATGAAAAACACGCTGCTGCGCGTCAACGACGCGATCTACATGACCTGTGTTTGGGTCGCGGGGCTGGCCATCGTGGCCATGTCCATGATCATCCCCTGGGGGATCTTCGCGCGCTACGTGCTGGGCTCTGGCGGTGGCTGGCCTGAACCCGTAGCCATCCTGCTGATGGTGATCTTTACCTTTCTAGGTGCAGCGGCGAGCTATCGGGCCGGTGCGCATATGGCGGTGACCATGTTCACCGACCGCCTGCCTGAACATCTGCATCGGCATATCGAACTGCTGGTTCAGATCCTGATGGGCATCATCTGCCTGTTCATGACGATTTGGGGCATCAAGCTGTGCGCTGCGACCTGGAATCAGTTCATGAGTACGCTGCCGACACTTCGTGTGGGTATCACCTATTCTCCGATCCCAATCGGCGGCGCTATCACGCTGTTGTTTGTCATCGAACGCATTATCTTCGGCGACCAGAGCCATCGGCGTGCGGTCAACTATGAGCTGGTCGAAGACAGCAAGGAGGCCGCGTAAATGGACGCGCTGATTCTACTCGGCAGCTTTGCCGTACTTTTTCTCCTGCGCATGCCAGTGGCGTACGCACTGGGCATGTCGGCGCTTATTGGCGCCTGGTGGATTGACATTCCCTTCGATGCGGTGATGATTCAGGTCGCCGGCGGCGTCAATAAGTTCTCGCTACTCGCGATCCCCTTCTTTGTGTTGGCCGGTGCAATCATGGCCGAAGGTGGTATGTCGCGGCGGCTTGTGGCGTTTGCCGCGGTGTTGGTCGGCTTCGTGCGGGGCGGCTTGTCCCTGGTAAACATCATGGCGTCGACCTTTTTCGGCGCGATCTCCGGCTCGTCACTGGCAGACACCGCTTCGGTAGGTTCGGTGTTGATCCCGGAAATGGAGAAGAAGGGCTACCCTCGCGAGTTTTCCACGGCCGTTACGGTCAGTGGTTCAGTCCAGGCGCTGCTGACGCCACCCAGCCATAACTCGGTTTTGTATTCACTGGCTGCTGGTGGCACCGTCTCGATCTCGTCACTGTTCATCGCCGGTATCGGCCCAGGCCTGCTGCTCAGCGCCGTGATGATGACCATGTGCCTGATCTTTGCTCGGGTTCGCAACTACCCCAAGGGGGAAGTCGTCCCACTCAAGCAAGCGTTGAAGATTTGTGTTGAAGCGCTGTGGGGCCTGATGACCATGGTCATCATCCTCGGCGGTATTCTGTCCGGTGTGTTCACTGCGACCGAATCTGCCTCCATCGCTGTGGTTTGGGCGTTCTTCGTCACCATGTTCATCTACCGTGACTACAAATGGCGCGAGCTCCCCAAGCTGCTTCACCGCACCGTTCGTACCCTCTCGGTGGTGATGATCCTTATCGCGTTCGCCGCAAGCTTCGGCTACATCATGACGCTGATGCAGATCCCGTCGAAGATCACCACGATGTTCCTGACCCTGTCGGACAATCGCTACGTGATCCTCATGTGCATCAACATGATGTTGCTGGTGCTGGGCACGCTGATGGACATGGCGCCGCTGATCCTGATCCTCACGCCGATTCTGATGCCCGTCATCATGGGCATAGGTGTCGACCCGGTGCACTTCGGCATGATCATGCTGGTGAACCTCGGCATCGGGCTGATCACCCCACCGGTTGGCGCGGTGCTCTTTGTCGGTGCGGCAATCGGCAAGGTCACCATCGAGAATACGGTCAAGGCACTGCTGCCCTTCTACATCGCGCTGTTCATGGTGTTGCTTGCAGTAACCTACATCCCCGCAATCTCACTCTGGTTGCCCAACCTGGTGCTCTGACGACTGTGCATGCGCGAACGAGGACGCCGCCCACCGGGCGGCGTTTCTCTTTTGTAAGCCGGTAAACCTTTAACGCAACCAAACGATGAACCACTGTCATGCCTACCGCAGGCCGCAACCGAACCCAGTAAAGCTGTTCAGGACAGGATTGAACCGATGCAAACTGCCACACCCTTTCCGCGTCACATTGCCGTACTGATCCTCGCCACCCTGGCTTGCTCGTTCGCCGCCAATCATATCGCTGCTCGCATTGCCTTCGATCACGACACCGGCCTGTTGCTGGCCATGCTCTGCCGCGCGGGTGTGACGTTGCTGGCCCTGGCTGCGCTTGTGTTCTGGCGGCGCGAGTCCCTGCGCTTGAGTGCTGCTACGTGGCGCTGGCAGACCCTTCTGGGACTGTTGATAGCGATCCAGAGCTTCTGCATCTATTCGGCGGTCGCGCGTATTCCTGTCGCACTGGCTCTGCTGGTGGTCAATCTCTCACCCATCATGCTCGCGCTCCTGAGTTGGGCGCTTGGCGGCCCGAGACCGACCCGTCAGGCGCTGGCGATCATGGGGCTGATTCTGATCGGCCTGGTACTGGTGCTCGATGTTCCGACAAGGCTGATCAGCAGTGACGCGCCTGATGGTCAATGGGTGGCGGGCATTCTGTTCAGTCTGACCGCCGCCGCGGTGTTTGCCCTGGCGTTGTGGGTCACCGAGCATAAGCTGTCTAGCATGGCTGGCTCGGTACGGAGCATGCTGACGCTGATTCTGGTGTTCAGCGCCTCGGCCCTGCTCGGTGCCAGCGGTCTGATCCCGGGAGGGCTAGGCCTGCCCAGCGCAACCGTCGGCTGGATCGCGCTGGGGTGCCTGGTGCTTCTCTATGGCGCGGCGTTTTCCACACTGTTCATCTGCATGCCGCGGCTGAACATCGCTCGCAACGCCCCGGTCATGAATATGGAGCCGGTTGCCGGAATGCTGCTTGGGTGGCTGATACTTGGCCAGATGTTGGGTCCACTGCAAATACTGGGTGGCTTCATCGTGGTGGGAGGCATTGTCCTGCTGGCTTACCGCAAGCACTGATCAGGCGAACCGGTGATGGGTAGGCGCGAACAGCGCCTACGGATGGGAATTTACTTCAAAGCAGTATTGCCAGCGGCCCGATAGAGACCGGATGGGCCACTGGCGTTGTGGGGGCTGAAGATTCGATCAGCTGACCTTGTCCGTCTCCGCCTCTTCATGGGCCTGGCGCAGACGCTCACGGCTGTTGGTGAGATGCAGGCGCATCGCAGCTCGGGCTGATTCGGCGTCCTGGCGGGCAATGGCGTCGTAGATCTGTTCGTGTTCACGACCGAGGCGCTGCTGGTAATGCGGCTGATCATCATGTGCCAGGCGTGCGGAATTCAGCCGACTGCGCGGGATGATCGCCGTGCCTAGGTGATTCATGATGTCCGTGAAGTAACGGTTGCCCGTTGCTTCGGCGATTTGCAGATGGAACTGGAAATCCGACACGGCGGCTTCACTCGAAAGCGCCGCACTTCGCTGGAGCGAATCCAGAAATTCCCGCATAGCCGTCAGTTGTTCGGGAGTCCGGCGCTGTGCCGCGAGTCCAGCGGATTCGACTTCCAGGCTGATCCTCAGCTCCAGAATCGACAACACGTCGCGTAGCGTTCCGATAGTAGCCGGGTCGATGCGCAGACCTGTGGTGCTCGGGGTATCGAGTACGAAAGTGCCAATGCCATGGCGAGTCTCGACCAGTCCGGACGCTTGCAGCCTGGATATCGCCTCACGCACTACTGTGCGACTGACCCCCTGAGCCTGCATGATCGCTGACTCTGTCGGCAGCTTGTCGCCGCGTTTGATAACGCCGTCGCGGATCTGCTGAGACAACTCGGTCACCAGCTCCTGTGCGAGGCTGCGGTGCTTACGGCGAACACGCGGCTGGGCGATCTGATTTTCCATGGACACATCGATCTCGTTGAAGCGAAGTAACCCGTATCATAGCTCAGTAGTTGTACGATAACTATCCGACCACCGTCTATTGCTCGATCCTACCTTGCGTCCGAAAAACGGCGGGGTTCAGCGTGAATCCTATACTGCACTGACAATCATCAGTCAGGAGACCGACATCATGCGCCGAATCATGTTACTGCTCGCTGCAGCGGTTGTAAGTACGCCGCTTTGGGCTATGCACTGCCCGATGGACATGGCCAAGATCGACAAGCAGCTCGAGACCAATCCGCCAAGCGATCCGGCAACGCTGGAAAAAGTAAAAGAACTACGAGCGGAAGGAGAGCAGTTGCACAAAGCGGGCGACCACACTCAATCGCTCCAGGTTCTCGAGCAGGCCCAGGCGTTACTCGATTCCGCTGATTGACCGTCCCAAACGGACGGCCCGCTCCTGCGGCCGTCCGAACTAGGGCGGGTTTGCGTCGCCTGTGCATCTGACTCGCAACTCCTTTCGTGCAAAATCTTCTTCGCTGCTGAGGGTGTCGTAACCCTCTGGACAGAGCTGCTCTGCACGAGTCTCACATTCAGGTTGCTCCACTTTCTCGCAGGCCAATACGTACTCGTCGGTTGGCTGCGCGGCTGGCACAACCTCGAACGCACTGCAGCCAGCCAGCGTCAGCAACGCCCCTGCGGCAAGGCTGACGCGATAGAACCTCTTGATCATGGGCACAGTGTCTCGCTCGATAGAACCGATGCGTTGATCGCCTACTCGGCGTAAGCCTCGGCTGACCCGCACTGGTGAAGTTGGATGATTTCGCGCCGCCCGTGTCTCGCCTACTCTAGTCACCAGTAGCGCATGAAGCGCAGCGGGCCAGGAAGGCTCGGGAAGGAGCGCTCGCAGGACTGCGAGTTAAAGGACAACGGAACGACTGGCTATACGCCTACAGCCCCGCCCCGTGCGGGGCTTTTTAGTGCGCAACTGCTAACGCGGGTTAGGCGCGTCATCCAATTCTGCACTGTCGGGGTCGATGTCAGGGACATTGTCCATCTCCCCTCCTCGCTTGGCATTGTCTCGTGGAGTCGTGCCGTCATTGTTCGGCAACTCATCCACACCAGCTTCACTACCGGGACTGACATCCGTTCGCTCGGATCCCAACGGCGGTGGTGAACCGGGAATGATCACATCCTCTTTGCCTGCGCGCTCGGCGTGCGAAGGATCGTTATTCTGGTTTGAGAGACCGTCAGGGTCATTGGCCATCGTTTAATCTCCTCTGCCATAGCAAATGCGCTACAGGATAAGAGGAGCGTGGCGGGGCTGCGTTCACGACGATGGGGAGCCACTGGTCACATGCAATGAGCCATAGCACAGCGGCCTGCTGCCCTATAAACAATCAAACCGGCTGCGGCGGCCGGTTTAGATACGGATGTATCAGTGTGTCCCGATGGTGCCCGGAGCGGGAATCGAACCCGCATACCCTTTCGGATGAGGGATTTTAAGTCCCTTGCGTCTACCAGTTTCGCCATCCGGGCGGGACGGTGATGCGCGACGTTGATCGCGGCGCAGGACTATAACGAGGCTCTGGCCGAGGCGCAACCCGAACGGCGATGCCGGCGCGTCTGTAGCGAGTTTTGCTGCCATGGAACAGTCCGAAGTTAGGCTTACGACGTAACGATTCAATGACGACGGCGCATGCCGACGATCAACCAGAACACCAGCCCGAGAATCGGAAAAATGGCGATACCCAGCGCCCATAGGGCTTTCGCACCGACGCTTCGATCGCTTTTGAACACGCTGATGATGGCCAATAGATCCAGCACGATCACGGCGCCAGCAAGCGCAATTGCAAGGTAGCTCATCGCATCTGACATAGAGGACTCCTTAATAGACTCTATGTTTCAGTCACCGTCCGAGGCGCTACAGTTCCGGCTAGAGAGGATGCTCACCAGACCAGACCAAGCTGCAGTGTCACGAATCACAAATTGAGCGCATAAAAAAAACCGCAAGCTTTCGCTTGCGGTTTTTTTTATTACTGGAGGCCGATGTCGGAATCGAACCGGCGTACACGGATTTGCAATCCGCTGCATAACCACTCTGCCAACCGGCCTCAAAACGATAACGCCGCATGCAGCGGCGTCATCGTCAACAAACTGGAGCGGGAAACGAGACTCGAACTCGCGACCCCGACCTTGGCAAGGTCGTGCTCTACCAACTGAGCTATTCCCGCATCGTCTTGGTGACGGGCGCCATTTTATAGTTTCAGCACGCCCCGTCAAGCCCTTGATTAAAAAAGTTTTTTATTTCTTTTCAGTAGGGCTTAGATGAGGCCAGGCGGCCATCAGGTAATTGGCCATCGACCACAACGTCAGCCCGGCAGCGACGATTAGCAAGGCATAACCCAGCCCAACCCAGACGGTAGTCAGCGGGGGGTTAGCCAGCAAAATGATGAGCGCCACCATTTGTGCCGCTGTTTTCCACTTGCCCAGATTGGACACCGCCACCTGTGCCCGGGCGCCCAGCTCTGCCATCCATTCGCGCAAAGCTGACACCACAATTTCCCTGCCAATAATGATCGCTGCCGGCAAGGTCAACCAGAGGTTCGAATGCTCCTCAACCAGCAGCACCAGGGCCACAGCCACCATCAGTTTGTCCGCCACTGGATCAAGGAAGGCGCCGAAGGGCGTGCTCTGCTGAAGTTTGCGGGCCAGATAACCATCCAGCCAGTCGGTGAGGGCCGCGATGGCGAATACCGCGCTTGCCGCCAGGTAGCTCCATTGGAAAGGCAGATAGAACAACAGGATGATGATCGGTATCAGCAGTACGCGTAGCACGGTGAGAATGTTTGGGATGTTCATCGATACCACTGGTCCGCGGATTTAAGGGGTGATTCTACTCACTGTGCAGAGCGGCATAAATCGACTCGGCAAGCTTTTTACTGATACCCGGCGCCTTGGCGATCTCGTCAAGACTCGCACGGCTAAGTTCTTGAAGACCACCGAAGTGTTTGAGCAGTTCTCGGCGGCGTTTCGGTCCGATGCCGGCAACCCCCTCTAATGTTGAGGTGGTGCGCGCCTTGCCCCGTCGCGCTCGGTGGCCGGTGATCGCGAACCGGTGGGCTTCGTCGCGCACCTGCTGGATCAGGTGGAGCGCTGGCGAGTCGCCTGGTAACGTGAATTCATGCGCTGCATCGTTCAGATAGAGGGTCTCCAGGCCCGGCTTGCGGGTGACGCCTTTTGCAACGCCCAGCAGGATCAAGTCGGGCACGGCGAGCTCCTGCAGCACTTCACGGGCCATGTTGAGCTGGCCCTTGCCTCCGTCTACCAGCAAGATGTCCGGTAGCTTGCCCTCCCCCTCGGCTGCTTTTCTGAAGCGACGGGACAGCGCCTGGTGCATTGCGGCGTAATCGTCACCCGCGGTAACGCCTTCGATGTTGTAGCGCCGGTAGTCAGACTTCAACGGGCCTTCCGGACCGAACACTACGCAGGACGCCACGGTGGCCTCGCCACTGGAGTGGCTGATATCGAAGCACTCCAGCCGACTTGGCTGTTCATCCATCTCCAATGCTTCGGCCAGCGCCTGGAACCGTGCAGCCAGATGCTGGCGGCTTGCCAGTCTTGCACCGAGTGCTTGCTCGGCGTTGGTCAGTGCCAGCTGCTGCCAGCGCGCACGGGTACCGCGTACCCGATGGGTGATGGTCAATTCGACATCGCGTAACTCGACGACCGCGCTGATGAGTGTTCCGAAGTCTTCGTGCACGGCGTTGACGATCAGCTCGGCCGGCAAATCGCGCTCCATGGAGCTGAGGTAATACTGCTCCAAAAATGCCTGCAGTACGTCGCTGACACTTTCCTCTATTGCGACCTGAGGGAAGAAATTCTTGCTGCCCAGCACTCTTCCACTGCGCACGCTGATCAGGTGGACGCAAGCGCCGCCCGGGCTCACCACGGCTGAGACGATATCAACGTTGCCGCTGCCGCCTTCCATGCTTTGCTGATCCTGGACGCGTCGCAGGATGCCTATCTGATCGCGTATCTCCGCGGCACGCTCGAAATCAAGCGCCGTCGCGGCCTTCTCCATGTTCTTTGAAAGCTCCTCAGCCAGAGCATTGCTGCGCCCTTCCAGAAACATCACCGAATGACGAACGTCCTCGGCATATTCCTCTGGATTCACGAGGTTCACACACGGCGCCTTGCAGCGTTTGATCTGGTACTGCAGGCACGGGCGGGTGCGGTTTCGGTAGTAGCTGTCTTCACACTGGCGGACGAAGAATGCCTTCTGCAACAAGCTCAGACTTTCGCGGATGGCGCCGGCGCTGGGATAGGGGCCGAAATAGCGGCCGATCTCCTTCTTGGCGCCTCGATGAATGCTGAGCCGAGGAAAGTCCCCACTGGAAAGAAAAACATAGGGGTACGACTTATCGTCGCGTAGCAGAATGTTGTACGGCGGCCGCCATTGCTTGATAAGCGTTTGCTCAAGCAGTAGCGCTTCGGTTTCGTTGGCCGTAATCGTCGTTTCGACTTGGGCGATTCTGGCCACGAGCGCGGCTGTTTTCGGTGCTTGCCCGACCTTGCGAAAGTAACTGGCCAGGCGCTTTTTAAGGTTCTTCGCTTTTCCTACATAAAGCAGCTTGGCTTCGGCATCGAACATCCGATAGACGCCGGGACGTCCGCTGCAAGAAGCCAGGAATGCTGAGGAATCGAAGCCGCTCATCAATTGATGGTGTCGACCATGCCGTGTCGTACGGCGAGCAACGCTAGCTCGACGTCACTGGTGATCGACAGCTTTTCATAGATGCGATAGCGGTAGGTGTTCACGGTCTTGGGCGACAAACAGAGCTTATCAGAAATAGCCTGGACCTTTTGACAGTTCGCGATCATCAGCGCGATCTGGATTTCCCGTTCGGACAATAGATCGAAAGGAGAGTCGTTGACCTTGGGCTGAAAAGACTTCAGCGCGAGTTGCTGGGCGATCTGTGGGCTGATGTAGCGCTGGCCGGCGAACACCATGCGAATCGCCTGGATCATTTCTTCCAGCGCCGCGCCTTTGGTCAGGTAGCCAGCCGCACCGGCCTGAAGCAGCCGTGTTGGAAACGGATCTTCCTCGCAAATGGTGACCGCTATGACCTTGATGTCAGGATGGCTGCGCAGCAGCTTGCGTGTCGCCTCGAGGCCGCCAATGCCGGGCATCTTGACGTCCATCAAAACGACGTCCGGCTTGAGCTCACGGGACTTCTTGATCGCCGCCTCACCGGATTCCGCCTGACCGACCACTTGCAAGCCATCGATATCGGCAAGCATGCGGGAAATGCCTGTGCGTACTAGATCGTGGTCGTCGACCACAAGCACTCTAATCAAGCAGACACCTCTTTCTGGACAAATTCAAAGCTGGGCTGGCTGCTCGCTTCATAAGCGGCGAACTTTAACAAAAAAAATAGTGCATTACCCAGACCATACATCGCAGCATGGCGTTTTGGCATCACAGGATTGACTTACGCGGCTTGCCGAGTGAACGCGAGAGCGCAGACTGAAGTCATTGGTAATGATCAAATCGTTACCCATGTATGGAGTCACTCTTGTTTGCCAGCTTCGTCGCCGCCATTGTTCTGGCTACCGTTCATGTTTTTGCAGGCCGTTTGCGCAGGCTCGATAGCCTGCCTCGTAGTCGATGGCTTTCCATGGCTGGCGGCGTTTCGGTCGCCTACGTGTTCGTCCATCTGCTGCCCGAACTGGCGCGCGGTCAGGCGGTGATGGACGGCAGTGACATCTGGGTGCTCAGCTATTTGGAGCATCATGTCTACTTGCTGGCGCTGCTTGGCCTCGCCTCATTCTATGGCTTGGAGCGGCTGATCAAGGAACATCGCCGTCGCTTGCCGGAACATGCCGAATCCCATGCGGGTGTGTTCTGGCTGCATATCGGCGCATTCGCCGTTTACAACGGCCTCATTGGTTATCTGCTGATTCAGGGTGAAAACAGCAGCCTGACTACACTGGTGCTCTATTGTGTCGCGATGGGCCTGCATTTTCTGGTCAATGACTTTGCCCTTCAGCACGACCATAAGGGGTTATTCAGGCGCCGCGGTCGCTGGTTCCTCGCCGCGATGCCGCTGGCCGGTTGGACGCTCGGCCTCGCTACGGAGATTTCGGAGCTCGCCGTGTCGGCACTGACCGCTTTTGTAGGCGGCTCGATCATTCTGAACGTATTGAAAGAGGAATTACCCGAAGAGCGCGACAGCCGCTTCAGTGCCTTCCTGCTCGGCTCGGTCGGCTATTCGACATTGCTGCTCAGCTTTCAGGGCAGCTAGCCGGAGCGAGCGTGGTCCGCGGCCTGTACCGTCACTGCGCCATGAAGGCGGGTAAATATGCGACCAGCTATGGGAGGGCTCTCGGCTCAGCGAGCCTTCAGCAACCGCTCGATTTCGCTTGGAGTCAGTACTTTCCCCATCGACACGACTTTATCGTCAACCGCCAGAGCCGGGGTCGACATGACGCCGTGAGCGGCGATCTCCGCCATGTCGGTGACCTTGACGATCTGTGCTTCGATACCGAGATCGCTGACCGCTTGCTGAGCATTCTCAGTGAGTGCAACGCACTTTTTGCAGCCTGTACCAAGGATTTTGATGATCATGAAATGATTCCCTTACAAGTCATAGAAGTAGGTGGCTGATGCTGTTGAAGAAGTAACCGATCAGCATGATGCCGACTACCACGATGCCAAAAAAGAGAGCCAGCAGCGGCGCCTGAACAACCTTTTTCAGCATGATGAGTGACGGCAGGGACAGCGCAGTCACCGCCATCATGAAGGCCAGCACAGTGCCAATGCCGACACCTTTTCCGACCAGCGCCTCTGCAATAGGCAGGGTGCCGAAGATGTCGGCGTACATCGGCACACCGACGAGCGCAGCCAGCGGCACCGACCACCAGTGGTCCTGACCAATGGCGTCGGTGATCACCTCTTCCGGAATCCAGTTGTGTATCGCCGCGCCAATGCCAACCCCGAGCAGCACGTAAAGCCAGACCCTTTGCGCGATTTCGATTACCTGATCCCGTGCATAGACAAGCCGATCACGCAGTACCAGTTGCTCTTCAGGGAGCTCGAGAGCCTTGTGCTGGGTTACGAAGGCTTCGACGTAGCGCTCCATCTGCGCTTTGCCAATGAGCGTCCCGCCAACTACCGCCAGGATGATGCCGACCACGACGTAGGCCAGCGCGATGGACCAATTGAACACGCTGGCCAAGAGGATCATCGAGGCAAGGTCCACAAGCGGCGAGGAAATGAGAAAGGAGAAGGTCACGGCTAGCGGCAGTCCGGAGCTGGTAAAGCCGATGAACAACGGGATCGACGAGCAGGAGCAAAAAGGCGTGACTGTGCCGAGCAACGCTCCAGTCAGGTTTGCCTTGAAACCATGCATGCCGCCAAGAATCCGCCGAGTGCGTTCCGGCGGAAAGTAACTTTGTACCCACGAAATCAGGAAGATCAAAGCCGACAGCAGAATGAAAATCTTAATTACGTCATATATGAAGAAATGCAGACTGCCCCCCAGGCGGCTGGCCAGGTCCAGGCCGAATACCTCTTCGAGCAGTAAGCGCACCAGAGAGGACAGCCAATCCATTCGCAATAGCTGGTCATCGAGCCATGTGAAAGCGTCCACCTGCTTCTCCTCTAGCCTTGCGGCAGCGCCCGCTCGTACCAGTCTCGGCTTTTGTTGACGGTACGAACCAGCCAAAGCATCACCGGCACCTCGATGAGCACCCCTACGACCGTCGCCAGCGCCGCGCCCGAGTTGAAGCCGTACAGCACGATGGCGACGGCTACCGCGAGCTCGAAGAAATTCGACGCGCCAATCATGGCGGACGGCCCGGCGATGTCATGGCGCACTTTCAGCTGTCGGTTGAGCCAGTAACCCAGCGCGGCAATCACGAGTGTTTGCAGCAGGATCGGCACCGCCAACATGGCGATCACCAGAGGCTGTTCGACAATCGCTTCACCTTGAAAGGAGAACAGCAACACGAGCGTCGCCAGCAGCGCCAGGATAGCGAACGGCTGGATACGGGCCAGTGCTGCCTGAAATCTGTCTTCACCGCGCCTGCGAAGGCGGGAGCGAATGAGCTGAGCAATCGTCAGTGGGATGACGATATACATCACGACAGAAAGGATCAGCGTATCCCACGGCACAGGGATCGACGAGACTCCTAGCAGCAAGGCCACGATGGGCGCAAAAGCAAACACCATGATCAAGTCGTTTACTGCTACTTGAGTCAGGGTGAAGTTGGCGTTGCCGTTACACAGGTTGCTCCAGACGAACACCATGGCTGTGCAAGGGGCCGCGCCGAGCAGGATCAGGCCGGCGACGTAGCTATCGATCTGGTCAGCCGGCAGCCAATCCGCGAATACGTGTCGGAGAAACAGCCAGGCGAGAAACGCCATGGTGAAGGGTTTGATAGCCCAGTTCACGAGGAGGGTCACGCCCATACCGACGCGGTGCTCAAAGATCTCATGAAGTGCGCTGAAGTCGATTTTCATCAGCATCGGGATGATCATCACCCAGATCAGCACCCCTACGGGGATGTTCACGTTTGCCAGCTCCATCGCACCGACCGTCTGTGCCGCCTTTGGCGCAAACAGGCCGATGAGCGTCCCGGCAACGATGCACAGAAAGACCCAGAGGGTCAGGTAACGCTCAAAGAAACCGATTGGCGCACCTGCGGCTTTTTTTCCTATGGTTTCGCATTGGGTAGACATGGAGCTTCTCGTTATTTCATCTAGGTCGCGGTTTTGACGTGCTAGCAGCCGGTGGCAGCTCCGTCAGCATCGAAGTCATCTGATGGGCCATGGGCCGCGCACGGCAGCTCACGCCCATCGAGAGTCACGGCCCGGTCATGCTGCTGCGCTTTTGCAGCCGAGCTTGCCAAGAAACCGTCTGAGCATATTCGCTTTACAGCATATGCGGCTATCAATATATTCTCAGCTTTCCGTGTGGAGCCTGCTCCACGTCAATCCCATCGTCCAGGCCATGAATTCCATGATCGAACCTCTAACGCCTGACATGGTTTTTAAATGCCTCTCCGATGAAACCCGAGCGCGCATGACCTTGCTGATCACGCTCAAAGGAGAACTGTGCGTTTGCGAGCTGACGACCGCGCTTGAGCAAAGCCAGCCGAAGATTTCGCGGCATCTCTCCCAGTTGAGAAGCTGCGCAATCCTTGAAGACAGACGCCAGGGGCAGTGGGTGTATTACCGACTGCACCCGCATCTACCCGATTGGGTTCACGAGATGCTGCAAGTCGTGCTCAATGCCAATAAACAATGGTTGAGTAGTGATGCTGAGCGCCTTGAACGCATGCATGAACGGCCTGACCGCGCGGCAGTCTGCGGCTGAATCGGAGCGATCCGTGAGAGCGCAATGGCCGTGCACAGCTAGCGCGGCTCCGCACGCATCAGCCCGTGCGCGTTCGACGACAGGCTCGAATTTCCAGGTACGCATGGCGGCTCTCCCCGCCCTTCCGCAACCGGCTCGATGCGAACGCCGCGAATGATGAGTGACGCCCTGATGCGAGAAAAGCAATGAACGAAAGTCTTCCCAATATCGACCTCGAGCATCTCGATTTGCCGAGTCTGGCTAAGCTCAACCTGCCCAGCGATCCAGCACACAAACCGCGCATTCTGTTGCTCTATGGCTCGAACCGCGAACGCTCGTTCAGTCGCTTGATGAGCCAGGAGGCGGCGCGTCTGTTGGAGGCAATGGGTTGCGAAACGCGAATCTTCGACCCCGCCGGCCTGCCCTTGCCAGACGACGCGCCCGAATCTCATCCCAAGGTGAAGGAGCTGCGCGAGCTGGTGATCTGGTCGGAAGGCCAGGTGTGGTGCTCGCCGGAACGACACGGGGCGATGAGTGCGGTGTTTAAGGCACAGATCGACTGGGTACCGCTGAGCATGGGTGCCGTCCGCCCGACGCAGGGCAAGACCCTGGCGCTGATGCAGGTCTGTGGGGGCTCGCAGTCCTTCAATGCGGTGAATCAGATGCGCGTGCTGGGCCGCTGGATGCGGATGGTCACGATCCCCAACCAGTCTTCAGTACCTAAGGCGTTTCTGGAGTTCGACGACGCCGGGCGAATGAAACCTTCAGCCTATTACGACCGGGTCGTGGACGTGATGGAGGAACTGGTCAAGTTCACGCTGCTGATACGTGGACGCGGTGGCTACCTTGTCGATCGCTACTCCGAACGCAAGGAATCGGCCGAGGCCCTGTCAGCACGCGTCAATCAGCGCTCGATTTGAAACAAGGAAAGGCAACCATGTCGCACCCCTATGACGTTCTCGATATCCCGGGTTACGCAGGCCGTTTGATGTTCACGCCATGCCCTGGCACCAAGGGCACCGACGTAAGTGAAGCGCTGACGACGATCGAATCAGCTGGCGCGCAGGTACTTATCACGCTGATGCCGAATGCCGAGCTGGCAGCCAACCATGCGGATGACCTTCCGGCTCGCTGCGCCGAGCTTGGCATGGAGTGGTTGCAGCTACCGGTGTCCGATGAACAGGTCCCGCAGGCTGACTTCGATTCTGCTTGGCATCGCCATCGGGAAATCATCCTTGCGCGACTGGCCGAAGGCGCCACGCTGGCGATCCACTGCAAGGGTGGTTCCGGGCGCACCGGGCTGATTGCCGCGCGCATCCTGATCGAGCTGGGCATGCCCCGGGAGACCGCCGTGAAAGAGGTCCAGGCGCTTCGGCCCAAAGCCATTCAACACCCGGCCCATGTCGGCTGGCTCGCACAATTTGGCGACTGACCTCTGATGCTGAAGACCTTTGGCTTGTTCTTCATCACCGCACTGGCCGAAATCGTCGGGTGCTATCTGCCGTACCTATGGCTTCGTCAAGGCAAAAGCGCCTGGCTCCTGATACCTGCCGCGGCATCATTGATGCTGTTTGCTTGGCTGTTATCGCTGCACCCGACAGCAGCCGGACGCGTGTATGCCGCCTATGGCGGCGTTTACATCGGCGCTGCAATCGTCTGGCTGTGGCTCGTCGACGGCATCAGGCCTACCGGCTGGGATCTACTGGGGTCGGCCGTCGCATTGGTCGGCATGGCCATCATCATGTTTGCGCCTCGCGGCGCCTGACTTACGGAAATCAACCATGACGCTCAAAATTGGTATCAACGGTTTCGGCCGGATCGGCCGTCTGGCCCTACGCGCGGCCTGGGACTGGCCGGAGCTGGAATTCATCCAGATCAACGATCCCGCCGGGGACGCAGCCACTCACGCCCACCTGCTGAATTTCGACTCGGTGCATGGCCGCTGGCAGCACGAAGCAAGCAGCGACGGCAATTGCATTGTTGTGGATGGCAAACGAATCCGGGTCACTGCTAACAAGGCCATTGCCGATACCGATTGGTCCGGCTGTGATTTGGTCATCGAAGCCAGCGGCAAGATGAAGACGGTGGCAGTGCTGCAAAGCTATCTCGACCAGGGCGTCAAGCGTGTTGTGGTCAGCGCGCCGGTCAAGGAAGCCGGGGCGCTCAATATCGTCATGGGGGTCAATGACACGCTGTTCGATCCAGCGCTGCACCGGATCGTTACCGCAGCCTCCTGCACCACCAACTGCCTCGCCCCGGTGGTCAAGGTGATCCATGAACACCTGGGCATCCGCCATGGTTCGATTACCACGATCCACGACCTGACCAATACCCAGAGCATCCTCGATCAGCCCCATAAGGATCTGCGTCGCGCCCGAGCCTCGGGCATGAGCCTGATCCCGACTACTACCGGTTCAGCCACCGCGATCGCCGAGATCTTTCCGGAGTTGCGCGGCAAGCTCAACGGCCACGCGGTACGCGTCCCGCTGGCCAATGCATCGCTGACCGACTGCGTTTTCGAAGTCGAGCGAGCCACCTCTGTCGAGGAAGTCAACACGCTACTGCAGGCCGCAGCAAGCGAAGGTCCACTCAAGGGCATCCTTGGCTATGAAACGAGGCCGCTCGTTTCCATCGACTACCGCACCGACCCACGCTCCTCGATCATCGATGCATTGTCGACCATGGTCGTGAACGGCACACAGGTGAAGCTGTATGCCTGGTACGACAACGAGTGGGGCTACGCCAACCGCACCGTGGAATTGGCACGCAAGGTCGGTCTAGCCCCTTGATCCTGAGGATGGCGCGCTCGCGACGCCATCCGTACCCTCCGCACCGCAACAGGACTCGTCATGTACACCCTCTCCCGCCTCGCTCCGGAGGTTCGCCAGTATTTGCTGGTGACCGGCAACTACTGGGCGTTCACCCTGACCGATGGTGCGCTGCGGATGCTGGTAGTCCTGCACTTTCATGCGCTGGGCTATACGCCGTTGCAAATTGCCGCCCTGTTTCTCTTCTATGAAGTGTTCGGTGTCATCACCAATCTGGTTGGCGGCTACCTGGGGGCCCGAATTGGGCTAAACCGCACCATGAACATTGGCCTGGCCATGCAGGTCGTGGCCCTGATGATGCTCACGGTGCCCGCCGCATGGCTGACGATTCCCTGGGTGATGGGCGCGCAAGCGCTGTCGGGCATTGCCAAGGACCTGAACAAGATGAGTGCCAAGAGCTCGATCAAGCTCTTGGTGCCGGAGGGTCAGCAAGGCACGCTGTACCAGTGGGTAGCTGTGTTGACCGGGTCGAAGAACGCGCTCAAGGGTGTCGGTTTTTTCCTCGGCGGTGCCCTGCTTGCTGTTATCGGCTTTCGCGGATCACTTCTCGTCATGGCCGCGGCGCTGTCGCTGATCTGGATTTCCAGTCTGGTATTGCTGAAAAAAGACCTGGGCAAGGCCAAGGCGAAACCGAAGTTTCGCGAAATGCTCTCCAAGAGCCGGGCCATCAATGTTCTGTCAGCCGCACGGCTGTTCCTGTTCGGCGCCCGAGATGTCTGGTTCGTGGTGGCGCTACCGGTCTATCTGTCCGCGGTGTTTGGCTGGGACTTCTGGCAGGTAGGCGGCTTTCTCGCGCTCTGGGTGATCGGCTATGGCATCGTCCAGTCACTTGCCCCAGCTATTACGGGCAAGAGGCGTGGTGATGTTCCAGACGGGCGCTCGGCGTTTGGTTGGGCGCTACTTCTGGCCGGCTTGCCGGGGGGAATCGCGTTGGGGCTGGGCACCGATTGGTCAGCCCAGGCGGTACTGCTCGGCGGCTTGCTGCTGTTTGGAGCGCTTTTCGCCATAAACTCATCGCTGCACAGCTACCTGATCGTCTCTTATGCAAAGGCCGACGGTGTATCGCTGGACGTCGGCTTCTATTACATGTCCAACGCGCTGGGCCGACTGGTTGGCACCCTCCTCTCTGGTTGGGTCTATCAGCGATATGGACTCGAGGCCTGCCTCTGGATCTCGAGCGTCTTTGTGCTGCTGGCTGCACTGATCTCGATCGCCCTGCCGCACCGTGATCACGCAGTGAAACAAGCCAGTTGAGCGTGACGCAGCGAACAACGAGACATTCCGGTTTGCGCCGGTTCATCGCCTGTTCGCGCTTTGGGTCTATCAGCGGTGGCTATCGCTGAGCAAGTGACTCAGTACCGATCGCAATTTCCCCGCCTTGACTGGCTTGTTCAGCACTGGCACGCCAAACCCGTGCAGTTGGCGGCGACACTGGTCGCTGCGATCGGCCGTCACCATCACCACGGGAATTGGCTGCGCAAAGTGCTCCCTCAACGCAGTGGCCACTTCCCAGCCGGTCACGCCCTGATCGAGATGGTAGTCGGCGAGAATTGCCTCCGGCGGCGCTCCGTCGAGCACAGCCAACGCGGCTTCCTGGTCGGTGGCCGTCAACACGTCGCAGCCCCATTGCCCCAGCAACGCAGCCATGCTGTGGAGGATGCTCAGCTCGTTGTCGAGGACCAGCAAACGACGCCCCGGTAACGGGTTGCCAAGCACTGGCATCAACCCAGGCGCTTCGACCGGCAGGTGCTCCGGCGGATCGGCCAGTGGCACATCAATGCTGAAGACGGAGCCTCGACCAAGCTGCGAACGCACCCGAATCGGATAGGCCAGCATCGAAGCAATGCGATCGACAATGGCCAGACCCAGCCCGACGCCGGGGCGCTCGGTGGCGCGCTGTACACCCAGCTGATTGAATTCGAGGAAGATCGATTGCATCTGATCCGCTTCGATTCCGCGACCGGTGTCCCATACCTCGATGCGCAAGTATTCGCCGCGCTTGCGCGCGCCCAGCAATACGCGGCCGTGATCGGTATAGCGGCAGGCATTGCTGAGAAAATTACGCAGGATGCGCGTCAGCAGCCGGAAATCGCTGCGCAACGCGTAGGCCGGAATGTAGTGGTCAAAACCAAGGCCAGCTGCATCCGCCACGGACTGAAATTCAGAAACCAGTGGTAACAGCACTTCATCGAGGCGATAGACGTCGATGTCGGGCTTTATCGCCTGCTGGTCCAATTTGGAAATATCCAGCAAGTCCGTAAGCAGATCTTCAGCCCCTTCAAGCGCCTGATGCGCCCGCTCCACCAGATTGGTCTCAGCATCCGGCAAACGGCGTTCCCGTAGTGTCGAGATCAACAAACGTGCAGCATTGAGCGGCTGCAATAGATCGTGGCTGGCGGCGGCCAAATATTTGTCTTTACTGTGGTTGGCCGCCTCGGCAGCATCCCGCGCCTTACGCAGCTCTAGGGTCCGTTCGGTGACCCGCTGTTCAAGCTGTTCGTTGAGTTGCAACAGGCGCATCTGGGCCAGTTTGCGATCGGTGATGTCCGCTACAAAACCCTCGACCAGACCGTCTTCGTCCGGCTTGAGCAAGAGGTTCATGATCACATCGATAGCGGTGCCGTCCTTGCGCCGCAGACGGGTGTCGTAACCGAACAGGCCTTGCTGTGTCTTCAGGGTGTGGCGAATTTGCTCGAGCTCGGCTTCACCACCGATGAACAGGTGATGCGAGAGATCGGTCAGGTGCCAGAGCGCCTCGGCCGGGTTTTCGTAGCCGAGCATCCTTGCCAGCGCTGGATTGGCTGCACGGATGCCTTCCTGCAGGCTTGCCTGGAAAATGCCGTGTACAGCATGTTCGAACAGCCACTTGTAGCGGTTACGCTCGGCCTCGAGTTCTTCGAGACGGGCCACGAGCTCAGGGTAATGGCTCTTGCGGGCGGAATGTGTACCCAGCCCAAGGAGCCCGACGAGCGCATCGTCTTGTTCAGAGTGCTTCGGCATAGACCACTTCGACGTCTCGTTGGGTCGACGAACGAGGGTTGGTCAGAATGCAGGGGTCCTGCATAGCGTGCTGCGAAAGAAACGGGATGTCGGAGAGGTCCACGCCATGCAAGCCCAGTGTTTCGTGGAAACCAATGGCCTGCTTGAGGCTGATCAGATGTTGCATGAGCCGTTCACGGATCTGCCGATGGCTCAGCCCGCGACTATCGATACCAAGGGTTTCAGCGACCACTTTGAAGCGATCCGGCGCTGAATCGTAGTTGAACGCCACCACGTGCTCGACCAAAACCGCATTACACAGACCATGCGGTAGGTCCAGGTAACCGCCCAAGCTGTGCGACATCGCGTGTACTGCGCCAAGGATCGCGTTGGAGAAGGCCAAGCCGGCCTGCATGCTACCGAGCATGATTTTCTCGCGTAGTTGGATGTCTGCCGGATTGGCGATCATCTCAACCAGATGGCCGTTGATTAGCCGCATCGCCTCCAGCGCGTGCGGATCGGTCAGCGGTCCATGGCCAGTCGAAACGAAGGCTTCTATGGCATGGACCAGCGCATCAATACCCGTACAAGCCGACAGGAACGGATCCATGCTGAGGGTGGTTTCCGGATCGATCAGTGAGACATCCGGTACGGCGCCCTTGCTGACGATGGAAAACTTCATCCGCTCGGTCTGGTTGGAAATGATCACGAACTGCGAAACGTCGGCAGAAGTGCCCGCGGTCGTGGGAATCAGAATCAACGGTGGGCTTGGCACACGCAGCGTGTCGACGCCCTCGAACTCGATGATATTCCGGCCATGCGCCACCGCGATACCGATGCCCTTGGCGCAGTCCATCGGGCTGCCGCCGCCAACCGCGACGATGACGTTGCACCCCTCGCTGCGGTACATCTCGGCACCCAGCATCACTTCTTCCGAGCGGGGGTTGGCCGACACCTGGGTAAACAGGTGGTAGTCGATGTCCTGCCGGCTCAGGCTTGCCTGGACATCACCGACCCAACCGGCAGCTACCACGCCTGGATCAGACACGAGCAGCACCTTTCGGGCGCCGAAATTTTTCGCGTAATTGCCGGCGCTGTGCCGACAGCCCGCGCCGAACACGATCTCTGGGGATACGAACTTACGTTGCAGGCTAAGGTTGGGGCTCATACGACGGCCTCTCGTTATTATTTGTTACTTTTGGCAAGCGTACTGCTTTCCTCCATCAAAGCAATCGGCAAAACGGAGCATGGCGGTGCGAGGGCTGCTTTACTGGCCGCCGGTTCGACCCAGCAGCGACATATAGAAGCGGCACTCGCGCTCCAATGCACCTGCCAGGTTGGCTGCCTGGCGAAAACCATGACGTTCTTGCGGATAGAGGCAATATTCCACCCGCACACCCTGCTCGCGCAATGCGCCCACCATGGACTCGGTTTGTTCGGGCAGAACCACCGCATCCAGCGCGCCCTGGAAAAAAATCACCGGAACCCGTATCTGTGCAGCGTTGTTAAGCGGCGTCCGCTCCTTGTATCGCTGAGCGTCACGCTCAGGATCGCCTATTAGCCAATCCAGATAATCCGCTTCGAATTTGTGCGTCACGCGCCGCAAGGCCATCGGATCGCTGACCCCGTAGAGGCTGGCACCGCCAGTAAAACCGGCATCGGCGGCCAACGCGCAGAGGGCGCTGTAACCGCCCGCGCTGGAGCCTCGGATGAAGGTGCGCGCGGAATCGATCTGGCCGCGAACGGCCAATGCCTGCACCGCCGCGCACGCATCCTCGACGTCCACTACGCCCCATTCGCCGCGCAAACGCTGCCGATAGGCTCGGCCAAATCCACTGCTGCCCCGGTAATTGACATCGGCGACGGCGAAGCCCCGTTGCGTCCAGTACTGAATACGCGGGTCGAAAACCGGATAGCTCGCGGAGGTCGGCCCGCCATGCATGAACACGACCAGCGGTGGTTTCTCTCCGGGCAGGCCAAGGCAGTCGGCATTACGGGGTGGATAGAAAAAAGCGTGCGCCACCTCCTCCTGGCCCGTCGCAAAACTGAACGGTTGCGCGCAAGACAGCTGCTCGGCCGGCAGGGGCTGTTCGCCGCCGGCCAGGATCGCAATTTCACCGGTTAGACGTTCGATTGCCAGCACGGCGGGCATCCGATCAGGAGCCCCGGCAATGCAATAGTAGTGGTGCTCATCCACGGCCAACTGACGACAACGACTGTATGCAGGCGCGAGCTGCCGCTCGCTACCCTCGGCGTCATGCTCGAAAAGCAGGCCGTGCCCCTCCACCAGCCGAGTCAATAGCCAGGCACCGCCAGTTAACGGCACATAGCTGACGGTCGCTAACTGCCAGGGCGCCGGAGCGTGGTCGAAGCGGTGTCGAGCGAAGCGCTCCGCGGGCACGAGAGAATTGCCTTGGCTCCGCCAGGGTTGCCACCAGCCGGCACGGTCGGTCAGGCAAAACAGGTCACCATTGCTGGCGAAGCGAGGCTGTTGCAGTGACTCCGAATCGTCACTGCCAGCCATGCACACCGCGGGGCCGAGTCGGCCATCTGGTAGGACGTCGGCGATCCAGAGACTGGTAGCCGTCCAGGGTTGCTCGGGACGCTGCCATTCAATCCAGGCCAGACGCTCACCTGTAGCGTCCAGCGTAGGCGAGGCATAGAAGTCGGCACCTTCGACAAGCATCTGATGCACGCCTGCAAGCGAAACGCTTACCAACCGATGCCGGACGTCCTCTTCATCATGGGCTTCCTCGACCGCCAGGATCGCGCCACGGCGTCGATCATATTGCAGATCACCGTAACGGCACTGCAGGCGCGAGGTAAGCGCCGCCGGCTGACTCGCACTCGAACCGTCAACGACTTGCAGATAGATCTGCTGATCCTTTTCGTTGACGAACGCAACGCCTTCATCGGTGAGAGTAAACGCACCGCCACCGTATTCGTATACCCGGCTGCGCAGCGAGAAGCCCGTAGGGGTCAGGCACTGTGTTGTACCGTTGCGCCAATACCACAGCGTGCAACGGGCGTCGGCTGGGTCGTATTGGATCCAGAACAGCCCGCCATGGCCGGCGCGCAGCTCAGCGAAGTCGCGGCTGGCCGAGGCGGCTTTTTCAGCGGTCCATTCACTCATCCAAAAGCCGTAGGGCGTTTCTGTCTTGATCATCACTGTCGATCCCGGTCGGTCAGGCTGCCGTTCTTTAAACGGACCTACACCTTGAGAATCAGCTTTGACGCCTTTTCGTTGCGGAAGGTCAGTTCATCCAGCCCGCGCGGAGACTGCTCGGCCTCGGTACGCGCTGCAAGAATCTTGTCGTGATGAGACGACTTGCTGCACACCGGATCGGCGTTGGCAGCATCGCCTGTGAGCATGAAGGCCTGGCAGCGGCAGCCGCCGAAGTCCTTTTCCTTCTCGTCACATGACTGACACGGCTCGGGCATCCAGTCGAAACCGCGGAATTTGTTGAAGCCCATCGAGTGCTTCCAGATCTGCTCGATGCTTTGCTCGCGGACGTTCGGAAACGTGATGGGCAGTTGTCGCGCACTGTGGCACGGTAGTGCCGTACCGTCTGGAGTGATGTCGAGGAACAGGTTGCCCCAGCCGTTCATGCAGCCCTTGGGGCGCTCTTCGTAATAGTCCGGCGTGACGAAGATCAGCTTGCAGGGATGGTTCTCGGCAGCGAGCTTGTCGCGCCATTCATTTGTGATGCGTTCGGCACGCACCAGCTGTTCCTTGCTCGGCAGCAAACCGGCGCGGTTAAGTTCGGCCCAGCCGTAGAACTGACAGGTCGCGAGTTCGACGAAGTCCGCTTCCAGCTCCAGGCAGAGCTGAATGATGCGGTCGATGTTGTCGATATTGTGCCGATGGGTCACGAAATTCAGCACCATCGGATAGCCGTGCGCCTTGACCGCGCGCGCCATCGCAAGCTTCTGTGCGAACGCCTTCTTCGAGCCCGCCAGCAGGTTGTTCACCTCTTCGTCGGCGGCCTGAAAGCTGATCTGAATATGGTCGAGCCCAGCGTCCGCGAACGAAGCGATCTTTTCTTCGGTCAAGCCGATGCCGGAGGTGATCAGGTTGGTGTAGTAGCCCAGATCCCGTGCCGCCTTGATCAGCTCGGCCAGATCCTGGCGAACCAACGGCTCGCCGCCGGAAAAGCCCAATTGTGCCGCGCCCATCTCGCGTGCCTGGCGGAACACCTCGATCCACTCGGCTGTGCTCAGCTCATCGTGGCTGCGCGCGAAGTCCAACGGATTCGAGCAATAGGGGCACTGCAGCGGGCAGCGATAGGTCAGCTCGGCCAATAGCCACAGCGGCGGACCGGGCTCGAAACCCGGCTTAGCGAAGCTCGATCCAGAACCGTTCAACGGCTACCTCCAGGAATGCGACGATGTCCTCCTCGATGCCCTCGGCATCGGGAAAGCGGCTCTGCAGATCAGCCACAATGGCGCCCACGCTCCGAGTGCCATCGACCTCGCCCAGAACCGCTGATGCGCTCTCATTCAGCTTGATCATGCCTTCGGGATAGAGCAGCACATGACAGTTCTGCGCCGGCTCCCATTGAAAGCGGAAACCGCGGCGAAAGACTGGAATCTGCGTCAGTTGGATATCGCTCATGGTCCTCTGTCTCGCCAGTAAAACATCATCGGTATGGGGCAGTGGGCTGCCGCCCCGGGGCTCATCAGGCCGTTCAGTCAGCCGGTTAGAAACTGATGCCCTTATGCCAGACGCGCTCGCGGGTCACCGTATGGTACGGCGGACGGTCCAGCTCATAAGCCATGCTCATGGCATCCAGCATGCTCCAGAGGACGTCCAGTTTGAACTGAAGAATATTCAGCATGCGCTCCTGGGCTTCTCGCGTCTTGTAGTGCTCGAGCGTGATGCGCAAGCCATGCTCGACGTCGCGGCGCGCTTCCTTCAAGCGTTTGCGGAAGTAGTCGTAACCGGACGCATCAATCCAGCTGTAGTGCTGGGGCCACGCGTCCAGACGGGATTGGTGAATGGTCGGGGCGAACAGCTCGGTGAGTGAACTGCTGGCAGCCTCCTGCCAGACGGCGCGGCGGGCGAAATTGACATAGGCGTCGACGGCGAAGCGCACGCCCGGCAGCACCAGTTCCTGCGACAGCACCTGCTCGCGGTCCAGGCCCACCGACTCGGCCAAGCGCAGCCAGGCTTCGATGCCGCCCTCCTCGCCTGGGCTTCCATCGTGATCGATGATGCGCTGGACCCACTCGCGGCGGGTATCGCGATCCGGGCAGTTTGCCATGATCGCCGCATCCTTCACCGGAATGCAGACCTGATAGTAGAAGCGATTGGCAACCCAGCCCTGAATTTGTTCGCGGGTCGAGCGGCCTTCGTACATGGCGCGGTGGAACGGATGATGGATGTGGTAGTAGTCGCCCTTGGCGCGTAGCGCTGCTTCGAACTCGGACGGAGTCATGGCTGGCAGGGTCATAAAAACTTCCTTACGGGTTGTGCGGGCTGTTCCTTCAGGCACAGGTGAGCACCTTCAGCCACTGAGTTCTCTGGTGATCGCGGGCGGATGCAGGCTACAGCTCGATACTCATGCCATCGAACGAAACCTCGATCCCATGCTCGTCGAGCACTGCGCGTTCAGCGGAATCCTCGTCGAGGATCGGATTGGTGTTGTTGATGTGGATGAGAATCTTGCGTGCGGCGGGCATACCGTCGAGCACTTCGATCATGCCGCCAGGCCCGCTTTGTTGTAGGTGGCCCATTTCGGAGCCCAGCTTGGTCCCGACTTCGCGCACCTGCATTTCGTCGTCGCGCCAGAGCGTACCGTCAACCAGCAGGCAGTCTGCACCTCGCATCAGCTCCAGTAGCTCAGGGCTGACCTTACCGAGGCCCGGTGCGTAGAACAGCTTGCCGCCGGTGTTATGGTCCACGATCAGCAGGCCGATGTTGTCACCGGGATGCGGGTCGTTGCGGTGCGGCGAATACGGCGGCGCCGAGCTGCGCAGCGGGATTGGCGTGATTTCGAGTTGCGGGCAAGTCGGAATGCGGAAGCTGCCTTCCAGCGCAATCCGATTCCAGCGCAGCCCGCCGTTCCAGTGCTCCAGCATGTTGAACAGCGGGAAACCCGTGGTGAGGTCCTGATGGACCATTTCCGTGCACCAAACCTGGTGCGGGCAGCCTTCGCGCAGCGTCAGCAATCCCGTGGTGTGGTCGATCTGGCTGTCCAGCAGAATGATGGCTCCAATCGCGGTGTCGCGCGGCGCCCGCGCCGGTTGCAGCTTGGGGAAGGCTTCGAGCTGCGCGCGGATATCAGGCGAGGCGTTGCAGAGGATCCAGTCCTCGCCATTGTCACTGATGGTGATGGACGACTGGGTGCGCGCCTGAGCACGGAGCGTGCCGGCTCGCAGCCCGGCGCAGTTAGCACAATTACAGTTCCACTGAGGAAAGCCGCCGCCAGCAGCAGAACCTAAAATCTGGATGAACATGGGCAGCTCCCAAAAAAACGGAGCCCCGACCGGGGCCGGGGCAGTTCAATCAGCGATTGGCGAAGTACATGGTGACTTCGAAACCAATGCGCAGGTCGGTAAAAGCAGGTTTAGTCCACATGGCTGATTCCTCTTTTTGTGATGACGGAAGTATTCCGGCAACTCATTAAGCACCCTGATCCGTCAAAAGCGGAATGGTACTTTGGAAGGAGACAGCGCTCTGCATTGGTAGTGCCTCGACTGCCTCCGTTTTCGTAACGCGCGCTTACCTGCCTGCTCAGCGGCGCACAGCAGAGCGGCCGTGGGTGCCGCGCCAGGCCAGCTCGTTGGTGATTGTCGCCATCGGCGAGAACATATCGAAGTCGAACGCGGTCAGCGGGACCTGGTCCTGCACACGCAGCGGCCAGTCATGATTGGCCAGCGCCGCCTTGCCTATCGCCACGAAGTCCAGCACGCCGGCGTCTAGCAGTTGTTGCGCCTGATCACCGGTGCCGATGCCGCCGTTGCCGATGATCGGAATCTCGACGGCACCTTTGGCAATTGCCGCCAGACTCTCGCCCTCCTCGAATGCCGGGGTACTGATGTCGGCTTCGGTTACATGGATATAGTCGAGTCCGGCGGCGGCTAACGTGGCGATACGATAGCGCGCCGCCTCTAGCCCTCCGTCCCATTTGAGCCGGCTGTCAGTGACCATGCCTTGTGATAGCCGCATGCCAACAACCAAGTCCGACCCGACCGCTTCACGTACCGCGCGGAGGATTTCCAGTGGCAGGGCCAGTCTCGCCTTGTAGTCACCGCCCCACCGGTCGGTGCGCTGATTGAACTCAGCGGTCATGAATTCGTGCAGCAGGTAGCCGTTGGCACCATGCAACTCCACTCCATCGAAACCGGCGTCGCGTGCATGTTTTGCTGCCTGGACGAAGCCGGCAATCGCTTCCTGGATTTCTGCCTCGGTCATCTCCGCCGGCGTTGCGTAAGGGCCTTCGCCGCCGTAGAAGCTCAACTGCCGCCCGCCAGGCTGGACTGCCGATGGGGCTACGTGACGGGCGTGATGGATGTTGCCCTGAGTCTGTGCGCCGCCGTGCATCAGCTGGGCGATGATGGCTGCACCGGCCTGATGGACCGCACTGACAATCGGCTTCCAGCTGTCACGTTGTGCCTCGGTGGCCAGGCCTGGCTGGTTCAGGTAACCCTGGCTGTAAGCGGTGTCGGTGTAGGTGCCTTCGGTAATCAAAAGGCCGAAGCCGCCCTCGGCAAAGGCCTGGTAGTAGTCGCGCATCAATTCGTTGGGTTGCCCTTCCGGCTCGGCGCTTACGCGGGTCATCGGAGCCAGCACGGCGCGGTTGCGCAGGCGCAGCTGATTCAGCTGGGCAGGTTCGAGCAATTGGGGCATCAGCAAGTCCTCATGAACGTGGGTCATGCTGAATCTGAGGTGCAACGGGCGTTGGAGTTCGCCCCTTACGCTCGCCGGGCTTGGCGAGGGCATAAAAAAACGCGGCCTTTGGGGCCGCGTTGCGTTGATGGACCACCTGCCGCACCCGGTCGGTCGAGGGTCCCCGCACTGATCGCGTGCGAGCAAGTCAGCCGGCGCGCTGGAGCGAACGCGCCGGGTCTCTCAAGTTGCAGTGCCGCGCGCTTAGAAGAAGCCCAGCGGGTTGATGTCGTAGCTGATCAGCAGGTTCTTGGTCTGCTGATAGTGATCGAGCATCATCTTGTGGGTTTCACGACCAACACCGGACTTCTTGTAGCCGCCGAACGCCGCGTGCGCTGGGTACAGGTGATAGCAGTTGGTCCAGACGCGACCGGCCTTGATGCCACGGCCCATGCGGTAGGCGCGGTTGATGTCGCGGGTCCAGACGCCAGCACCGAGACCGAATTCGGTGTCGTTGGCAATCGCCAAGGCTTCGGCCTCGTCCTTGAAGGTCGCAACCCCAACCACCGGCCCAAAGATCTCTTCCTGGAACACGCGCATCTTGTTGTGGCCCTTGATCAGGGTCGGCTGCACGTAATAACCGGTCGCCAGGCCGCCTTCGAGCTTCTCGGCGGCACCGCCTGTGAGAATCTCAGCACCTTCCTGCTGAGCGATTTCCATGTACGACAGGATCTTGTCGAACTGCTGTTCGGAGGCCTGAGCGCCGACCATGGTGTCGGTATCGAGCGGGTTGCCACGCTTGATCGCCTTGATCTTCTTCATCACCACTTCCATGAAGGGTTCGAAGATCGACTCCTGAATCAGTGCACGCGACGGGCAGGTGCACACTTCACCCTGGTTGAAGAACGCCAGTACCAGACCTTCAGCGGCTTTTTCGATGAATGCCGGTTCAGCATTCATGATGTCTTCGAAGAAGATGTTCGGGCTCTTGCCACCCAGCTCCACGGTGCTTGGAATGATGTTTTCGGCAGCGCAGCGCATGATGTGCGAACCAACCGGTGTCGAACCGGTGAACGCGATCTTGGCGATACGAGTGCTGGTAGCCAGCGCCTGGCCTGCTTCGCGGCCGAAGCCTTGAACGATGTTCAGCACGCCTGGTGGCAGCAGGTCACCGACCAGCTCGGCAAAGACCATGATCGACAGCGGCGTCTGTTCGGCCGGCTTGAGCACGATGCAGTTACCCGCGGCCAAGGCCGGAGCGAGCTTCCACGCAGCCATCAGCAACGGGAAGTTCCACGGAATGATCTGACCGACTACACCCAGGGGCTCGTGGAAGTGATAAGCCGCGGTGTGCTCGTTGATTTCAGCGGCGCTGCCTTCCTGCGCACGGATGCAACCGGCGAAGTAACGGAAATGGTCAGCCGCGAGCGGCACGTCGGCGTTCAATGTTTCGCGGACCGCCTTGCCGTTGTCCCAGGTCTCGGCGATGGCCAGTTTTTCCAGGTTGGCTTCGATACGGTCGGCGATTTTCAGCAGCACCAGAGCGCGGTCCTGCACAGAGGTCTTGCCCCAGGCATCAGCGGCAGCGTGGGCGGCATCGAGAGCGTGCTCGACATCCTCGACCCCGGAGCGCGGGAATTCGGCGATGACTTCTCCGTTGACCGGCGAGGTGTTGACGAAATACTCACCCTTGACCGGCGGAACGAATTCACCACCGATGAAGTTGCCATAACGTGGCTTGAACGTAATGACGGAACCTTCTTTGCCGGGTTGGGCGTAAATCATGAGCGGCCTCTCTAATTTTTCTGCTTGTCGGAGCCTGACCGAACATGGACAGGACATGGGACGATCTTAGGCAGCACAACCGCTTGCCCGGAATGCACCCAAGGGACAGATGCGTTCCTCATTTGGTAGTAGATGCAATGGAGCTGTACGAGTCTCGGAGTGACGCAATACGCATGCGAATCGACCAAAACGGGCGAAACAGTTGAGTGCCGAGTGGCACCTGTTAGGTCGCCAGGTCACAGTGCAAGAGTCGGTCAGCACTTTCGACGGATTCACTCCACAAACAAAAAACCCGCCACGAGTGGGCGGGTTTTTGCAGCATCGAGGCCGGATATCGGCCCCTTTGATTTGCCGCTTAGCGCTTGGCTACGACCTCATCCTTCGGCAGTTTGAAGGTCCAGACCATGCCGCCCTGGTTGAAGTCCTTGATGCGCTTGGCGACTTCGCCGCCCCAGAGCGGTACAGCGCCGCCCCAGCCGGAAAGGACCGAAACGTACTGTTCGCCATCCATTTCCCAGGTAACCGGAGAACCGATTACACCGGAGCCGGTGTTGAACTCGTAGACCTTCTCACCCGTCTTGGCATTGAACGCCATCAGGAAGCCTTCCGGGTTACCGGTGAACACCAGATTGCCCTTAGTTGCCAGTACGCCACCCCACAGCGGCGCGTAGTTCTTGTAGCGCCAGACTTCCTTGCCGGTTTTCGGATCAATGGCGCGCAGCACGCCAATGTATTCCTCGTTTAGCGGATGGATGGTGAAGCCGGCACCCAGATAAGCCGCGCCCTTCTTGTAAGCGACGCCTTCGTTCCAGATGTCCATCGCCCATTCGTTCGAAGGCACGTAGAACAGTCCGGTGTCCTGGCTGTACGCCATTGGCATCCAATTCTTGCCGCCGAGGAACGATGGCGCCACGGTGACGGACTTGCCCTTGTCAGCCTCTCCTGGTGCGCCGGGACGGTTGGCGTCGTCGTAGATCGGACGGCCATCCTTGTCCAGACCCTTGGCCCAGGTGATCTTGTCAACGAACGGGAAGCCGCGGATGAACTTGCCGTTGGTGCGATCCAGTACATAGAAGAAGCCGTTACGGTCCGCAGTACCGGCTGCTTTGACGGTTTTGCCGTTTTCCTTGTAATCGAAGGAGATCAGCTCGTTCACGCCGTCGAAGTCCCAGCCGTCATGCGGCGTAGACTGGAAGTGCCATTTGATCGAACCGTCGTCCGGGTCCAGCGCCAGGCGCGAGGAGGAATACAGGTTATCGCCTGGGCGCAGGTGCGAGTTCCACGGCGAAGGGTTACCGGTGCCGAACAGCAGCGAGTCGGTGTCCGGATCGTAGTAGCCACCCAGCCAAGGCGCTGCACCGCCGGTCTTCCACAGGTCGCCCGGCCAAGTCTTGCCGGCTTCGCCGCCGGAAATGCCGTTCTCGACCTTTTTGCCGTCCTTCATCACGTAGCCCATGTGGCCTTCGACGGTCGGACGGGTCCACAGCAGTTCGCCGTTCTTGGGATTGAAGGCCTGGATCATGCCTACAACGCCGAACTCACCGCCGGCCAGGCCGGTGATCAGTTTGCCCTTGACCACCATCGGGGCGGCCGAGATGGAGTAGCCAGCCTTGTAGTCGGCCACGGTCTTTTTCCAGACGACCTTGCCGGTGTCCTTGTTCAGCGCGACCAGCTTGGCGTCCAGGGTGCCGAAAATCACCAGGTCGTCATACAGGGCTACGCCACGGTTGATCACGTCACAGCAAGGCATGATGCCGTCCGGCAGGCGAGCGTCGTACTGCCACAGTTCCTTGCCGGTGCGGGCATCGACCGCAAACACGCGCGAGTAGGAGCCGGTGAGGTACATCACGCCGTCTTTGATCAGTGGCTGCGCTTCCTGGCCACGTTGCTTTTCGCCCCCCAGGGAAAAGCCCCAGACCGGGCGAAGCTGACTGACGTTTTCAGTGTTCAGGGCATCCAGGGTGCTGTAGCGCTGGCCTTGCAGCCCCAGGCCGTTGGTAACGATCTGATCGGTGGACTTGGCGTCATCGAGAATTTCCTGATCGGTGACTGCCCATGCCGACACGCTGGACACGGCCATGGCGGCGCAAAGCGCTGTCAGGGCGAAGGGCTTGCGAAGACCGGTGTGCTTCATTGCGGCTACCTCTACGGGTTCATTGTTATCGTCGCCGGGAAGTTTTCCCGGTCTAGTAGCGATTCTTGGATCTAGCCGCTCCTGCAACAATTACACGCAGTACCGATTTTTCTCCTCCCTTGGTAGCAATACTCGCCGTAGGCCACGCCATCCGTGCATCGTGATGGCAGAGCCGGACGACCACACCGGCACCGAAGTTGGGGCCGGTGTGCCCGAAAAGACAATTTCTCGCGCCGAGTTCGAGGCTTACAACGGACGCCCCTCTGCTCACAAGGACACGAGCCATGCGCCGCCTCATCATCTGCAGCATCCTGTTGGCATTGGCTGCCACCGCCAACGCCGCTCAGCCAATTCGGCTGGGCTTGAATTACCCAAGCACCGGCAACTACAAGAGTGAAGGTCTTGAGCTGCGCCGCGGCGCCCTCCTCGCCATCGAGACCATCAACCAACAGGGCGGCGTGCTGGGTAGACCGCTCGAGCTGATCAGCCGCAACTCAGCCGCCCGTGAAGAAAAGGCGCGGGCCAACATCGACAAGTTTGCCGCCCAAGGTGCCTCGATGGCCTTTGGCGGTGCCACCAGCGAGGAGGCCATAGCCGCCGGCCAGCGCGCCCGCGAGCTGGGCATGTTGTTCTTCCCTACGCTGGGTTACGCCAACGCAATCACCGGGCACGACGGCCAGCGCTATCTGTTCCGTGAAACCAACAGTGCCTTGATGAGTGCACGCGTGCTAGGCGAGTACCTGAGCTGGCATCTGCCGAACCGTCGCTACCACTACGTCAGCCTCGACGACACCTGGGGCCACAGCATGGAGCAGGCACTGCGCGAAGCCACCCGCAGCCGGGACCGAGCCCGCCATGGTTTCTCGCGCATCAGTGCCAGGGGCGCACACCATGAGGAGTATCGCGCCGCGCTGAAGAAGGCCGCGGCCAGTGACGCCGATGTATTGGTCGTTATCCTGCTCGGCCAGGATCTGGTGCAGACCATGCGTCTGGCGCATGACCTCAAGCTCGACCAGCGGATGCAGATCATCGTGCCCAACCTGACCGGCAGCATCGTCGAGCAGGCAGGCCCACAGGTGATGGAGCACGTCATTGGCACGGCAGCCTGGACCTGGCGCGTCCCGGCCCTGGTCAAAAGCGAACAGGGGCAGGCTTTCGTCGAAGCCTTTATCGCCCAGCATCAGCGCTACCCCGACAGTACAGCCGCATCCGCCTTCGCCATCGTTCAGCAATGGGCTGAGGCGGTACAGCGTGCAGGCAGCCTGCACAGCGAAAAAGTCATCAAGGCGCTGGAAGACCATCACTACAGCCTGCTCAAGGACGAACAGTACTGGCGCAGCTTCGACCATCAGAATGTTCAGAGCATCTACGCTGTCCGGGTCCGATCGCGTGATGAGATCATGCAGGACAGGTTCAAGCAGGATTACTTCACCATCATCCATCGCATGGATGGCGAAGCGGCAGCCCCAAGCCTCGATGATTGGCACGAGGAGCGCGGTGACGAGCTGATCTTGCGCTAGGCACTGCGTTGCGCAAGGGAACACCACAGATTGAACGCCGGGCTCATGGGTCGTTAATCACCGAACGAATGAATGCCCGGAGTTCACTTCGAGCCGATACAGTAGGCGCCTAATGATCAGGGCGTTCATGTCCCCATGCGGGGCAGCGCTGAAATGACGCCATTCTCACGTCAAATCGGGCTTTATCAATGAAACAAACGTGGTCCCCTTTTCCCTGGGTGTGCTTCGCCATGTGCGTCGGTGTCATGGGCACAGCGCTCATCTCGCCGCTGTACCCGCTGTACAAGCAGGCGTGGCAGCTTCGTACCAGCGATATATCGCTGATTTACATCATCTATATGGCAGGGGCGCTTTTCGGGCTGTTGTTCATGGGCCGCCTGTCCGACACCCTGGGCTTTCGCAAGGTCATGCTCAGTGGCTTGCTGCTCGGCTGGGCTGGGACGCTGGTGACGATGCTGGCGTGGAACCTGCCGAGTCTCAACATCGGCCGTTTTGCGGTCGGTCTTTCTTCAAGCCTGATCGTGACCAGCGCGTCAGTGGGCCTGGTGCAGATTTCCCGTGATGGCGCGTCGCAGCGGATATCGATGATCACCAGCTTCCTGCTTGCCTTGGGTTTCGGCCTTGGCCCGCTTACTGGCGGCGTCATTGGCCAGTGGTTCGCGCACCCGCTGAAAACCACCTACATCCCGTCCTTGATCCTCGGCGTGCTGGGTGTCTACGCCTTGATGCGGGTGCAGCTCAAGCCGCATCCAGAGTTCAGCGCAGCCGCCCCACTGGGTTTACGTACGTTCATTCCGCGGCTGACCTGGGCCTCACGCCAGGATTCGCTGGCGTTTCTGCTGACCTGTGTGTGCCCTTTTTTCGCCTTTGGCGTGTTCGGGATCTACGCGTCGATGGCCCCGCTGTTTCTGGAGAAGATGCTGCCCTGGCATGGCCCGGTGGTGAGCGGCACCTCCATTGGCGTCATCCTGCTCGCTTCCGCCATGATGCAACTGGCCTGCGCGCGGATGAGTCTGCGCTGGTGCGGACTGCTCGGTCTGTTGTCAGTGGTGTTGAGTAACGCAATGCTCGTACTCAACTTCACGGCCGGCTCGTCGCTGGTGTTCATCATCGGGGTCTGCGCTGCTGCTGCGGGCCATGGAATGTGCCTGTTGGCCGGTATCAGCATGGTCAACCGTATTGCCAGCCCTGCCGAGCGCTCGGGGCTGATTTCGACCTACCTGGTGTGCGGCTACGTTGGCAGCATCGTGCCCTTGCTCGGCGTCGGCTGGGTCGCCGATCACTACGGGCTGCCTGTTGCGATCAGCTTGCTGGGCTGGATGGTGGTAGCACTCGCTACGCCACTGGCCGTGTGGTTTTTCCGGCATCCGCGAATGCAGCCAGCCTGAACGGCGCTGCGAACCGACACCCAGGCCAACGAGTTTGAGATGTAACCCGGAACGCCTAGTCCGTGACCAGGCGGTAGCCCACTCCCGCCTCGGTAATGATGAACCGCGGCGCGGACGGGTCATCGCCGAGCTTGCGCCGCAAATGGCCGACAACCACGCGCAGGTAATGGGTATCGCCGCTGTGGCTGGGGCCCCATATGTCCTTGAGCAGCTGCTGCTGCGTGACGACCCGGCCTGTGTGCTGGGCAAGCTCAGCCAGTACCGCGTACTCCTTGCGGGTCAGGCTGATCTCCTGCCCGTCCAGGCTAACCCGTCGGTACGCGAAGTCGATGCATAGCGGACCTGACATCGCCTGCGCCGGCCCGCTCGATGCCCCCTGGTTCTGACGCAGCAGTGCACGGACCCGAGCGAGGAACTCCTGGATGCCGAATGGTTTGGTCACGTAGTCATTCGCTCCGCCATCGAGCGCCATGACCTTCTCGGTCTCGCTCGACCGTACCGACAGTACGATCACCGGCACCTGACTCCACTCGCGCAATTCGCGCAGCACGGTCTGCCCGTCCATGTCCGGGAGGCCTAGGTCGAGCACGACCAGGTCGGGTTTGTTCAAGGCTGCCGAGGCCAGACCGTCCTGACCGTCTCCACTCTCGCTCACGCGATACCCCTGCGAGCCGAGGCTGATGCGAAGGAATTTCCTGATCTGCGGCTCGTCGTCGATGATCAATATGCTGGCTTGCTGACTCACGTGAGGTCCTTTTCCATCTCAGGCTGAGGTTGTAACGGAAGCTCCAGGGTGACGCTCGCGCCTCTTCCGCCGAGCCCGTCTGCAACGAACACCCGCCCCCCATGTGCGCCGATCATGCCTTGGCAAATGGCGAGGCCGAGTCCGGTGCCCGGCCCGCCCCGATCGCCGCGCGCGGCCGTATAGAACATGTCGAAAATGCGTTCACGTTCGGCCTCGGGAACGCCTGGGCCCTCATCGCTGACGATGAAACGCAGGGTGCCGGCTCCTGTCGAGACTGCAATCTGCAGCCTGCCTTGAGGTGGAGAAAAACGGGCCGCGTTTTCCAGCACATTGACCAGCGCCTGTTCGACCAATGCAGGGTGGACGTACAAAAGCGGCAGATCATCGGGGACCAGCAGCTCAAGCCGCAGGTCTGCTAGCACACGGTGCAGGCGTTGCAGCGCACTGGCGATGATGTCGGCAGGTGTCGTCCAGTCACGGATCAGCTTCAGGCCGCCGTGACCGAGGCGCGTCATATCCAATAAATTTTGAATGTAGCGGTCAAGGCGCTCGGCTTCGTCACGCGTCGCCTCAAGCAGTTCCTGTCGATCCGCCTCACTCATGCTGTGCCCCAGACTCGCCAGGCTGTCGATCGAGCCACGCATGGCTGTAAGCGGCGTGCGCAGATCGTGGGACACGGATGCAAGTAACGCGCTGCGCAGCTCCTCGGTCTGCCCGTGCAGTCGGGCCGCCTCCAACTCCTGAGCCAGCGTGGCGCGCCCCAGTGCTTGTGCCAGGGGTTGAGCGAGCGCAGCGATCAGACGACGCTTCTGTAGCCCTGCCGTGTCTGCGCCCAGCTGGCGAATGCCTAGCAAACCCAGCGGCTGTCCATCGCCACTCAAGGGCAACCACCACCATTGCCCACTGGGCAAGGTATCGGTTCCCTTCCCCGCTGGCTGACCATGCTTGAACGCCCATTCAGCAGCCCCCCTTTCCGGCTCGGCCAGCAGCGGCTCAGCCCCGATGAACATCCATTTCCCCTGCTTGCCGCGCGTCGCGATGACGGCTTCCAGGTTCGCCACCAGTTGCAACTGGCGAACAGCGGCAGCGCCTACGGCCTGAACATCGGTGGCAGCACTCAACTGGCGCGAGAGATCGAGCAAAGCAGTGGTCTGCGCCTGAGTCTGACGCAACGCCTGAAGCTGTCGCCGTTGGCGGCTGGCAAGATTGCCCGCAAGCACCGCCATCAACAGAAAAAACATAAGCGTCAGAACGTCTTCCTGACGCGCGACGATGAACGTGAACGTCGGTGGAATGAACAGGAAATCGTAAAGAACAAACGACAGCCCCGCACATGCCAGGGCCGGCCCCAGACTGCTGCGCACGGCAACCACCAGCACGGCCGCGAGGAATACCAGCGAAATGTTAGGTAACGCGAGATAGCGGGACAACATCAGTGCCACGCCCGTGGCAGTCAGGGTCGCCAGCGCAGCAAGCAGATACTGACGCCAATCCAGAGTGGCGGTGGTTCTCACGGGTGCTGCGGCCAGTGCAGGCTCTTGGCCAAGCACACTGATCTCCAGACCGCGCCCTCCCTTGATCAGTTGCTCAGCTATCGATCGGCGCATCGAGAACTTCCAAACCCTACGGACTCGGCCGCCGCCTACCAACACGAGGGTGGCGCGACGCTCAACGGCATGCTCGATGAGCGTTCGCGCCACCCGCTCGTCACGCAACTCCACAACCTCTCCGCCAAGACGTTCGGCCAGTTGCTGGGCGGACTGGAGATAGCCGAGCTGAACCTCGCCTCGACTCGCGCCGGTGTCGACATGTACGACTGACCATGGGAGATGCCGGCGTTCAGCGACCCGGGCTGCATGCCTGACCAGTCCTTCCGCGTAGGCATCACCATCGATCCCTACCAGCAAGCGGCCCCGGACTGCCGGAGCGGTTTGACCCTGCAACCGGTGGCGTCGATGCAGGTCTGCATCCACCCGCGCCGCTGCGGTCTGCATCGCCAATTCGCGGAGCGCGGTCAGGTTGGTTTGAGTGAAGAAGGCATCGATCGCCGCACGCGCCTGTTCCGGCACGTAGACCTTACCCTCACGAAGACGCTCCAACAGCTCGCGCGGCGGCAGATCGATCAGCAGAATGTCATCGGCCTGATGAAGCACCCAGTCCGGGACCGTTTCCCTGACCTGCACACCGGTTATACCGCGCACCTGATCGTTGAGACTCTCGAGGTGCTGCACGTTGACCGTGGTGTAGACATCGATACCCGCTTCGAGCAGCTCAAGGACATCCTGCCAGCGTTTGGCATGCCGGCTGCCGGGCGCATTGCTGTGCGCCAGCTCGTCGACCAGCGCGAGACTTGGCCGCAATTGCAGCAGGCCGTCGAGGTCCATTTCGAACAGCGTCACACCTCGATACTCGCTGCGGCGCATCGGCTGTTCAGCCATTCCAACCCGCATCGCCTCGGTTTCCGCGCGACCGTGAGTCTCGACCACCCCGACCCGCACATCGCGCTCTAACTGTCGCTGGCGCTGTGCGGCCTGAAGCATCGCGTAGGTCTTGCCTACGCCAGGTGCCGCGCCGAGGAATACCTTGAGCCGCCCGCGTCCTTCGCGGGGCGCGTCATCAAGCAGGGCATCGGCACGTTGAGCATCGCTCATTCATTTCACTCGCCGGAATCAGGCTGCGGATTGTCCGCCAGGGCGAGGTTCAGAGCCAGTACGTTGACGATCGCGGGGCCTACAAGAGGCGTCGTCAGCTGCGCCTGAATCAGGCGATCCAGCGCTTGCTCAGAGACCCCTCGAGCGGCAGCGACACGGACAGCCTGAAACTTCGCGGCGGCCAAGGTGAGGTGCGGATCCAGGCCGCTGCCAGACGTCGTCACCAACTCCATCGGCACGGGCTGTTGTGCCGTGCCGTTCCACTCGCTGACGCGCTCGCGGGCCTGATCGACCAACTGCGGGTTGCTGGGGGCCAGATAACCCAGCACGGCATCGACAGCGCCTTTGCGGTAGCAGTGACCCTCATGATCCGCACCCGACAAACGGGTTTCGGCAGTGAACGGGATACCGGCCACTTCATGCCCAGCCGGCGCCTTTACCGGGTCAAGGCCGCGCAGATATTCAACGATGGATTTGCCTTCTGCCGTGTCGTCGGCCAGCGACGAGAGCAGCGCTGCCCATGAGAGCTCGGTCGATGAAACGCCTGGCGCCTTGAACATGGCCGTGCAACGACGATTGCCAAAGGTGATGGTGCCGGTCTTGTCTAGCAGCAACACCTGAACATCGCCGGCGGCCTCCACTGCCCGTCCAGACTTGGCGATGACGTTGAGCCGCACCAGCCGGTCCATGCCGGCGATCCCGATGGCAGAAAGCAGACCACCAATGGTGGTAGGAATGAGCGTGACCAGCAGCGCCACCAGGTACACCAGCGGGAGATCCCCGCCTGCGAACCGTGCAAAGGGTTGCAGCGTGGCAACCACGACAAGAAAGATCAGCGTGAGCCCGATCAGCAAAACGTCGAGCGCAACCTCGTTGGGTGTCTTCTGTCGTTTGGCGCCTTCCACCAGCGCGATCATACGGTCCAGTGTGGACTCGCCGGGATCGCTGCTGATACGCACAAGCAACCAGTCGGAGACCACGCGCGTATTGCCGGTGACCGCCGAGCGGTCGCCGCCCGATTCGCGGATAACCGGGGCCGATTCACCGGTAATCGCTGCCTCGTTGACGGCGGCGATGCCCTTGATGACTTCGCCATCGCCGGGGATCAGTTCACCGGCCTCGACTCTCACCACGTCTCCGCGGCGCAAGCTGCCGGCGGCAACGCTCCGGAACGCGCCGGTCTCCGTGCGCAAATGCGCCTCCAGCCCCTGCGATCCCGCTTTCAGGCTATCCGCGCGTGCTTTGCCGCGGCCTTCAGCCAGCGCCTCGGCAAAGTTGGCAAAGAGCACCGTGAACCACAACCAGAGTGCGATCTGTACAGCGACACCCGTGCTGACCGCCGCGTTGGGCAGCAGGCACAGCACGCTGGTCAGCACCGCGGTGAGTTCTACCACCAGCATCACCGGCGAACGTGCCAACGTCCGTGGATCAAGCTTGATGAAGGCCTGGCGCAGCGCAGGCTTGCATAACGAAGCGAAGGACGTGGCGGTGGTTTGCTCGGCACCCTCGAGTGCCGTTTGATGGACGTTCATCATGACGCTCCTCAGAAGCCTTGCAGCAAGAAATGTTCGGCGACCGGCCCGAGTGCCAGCGCAGGCAGAAACGTGAGCCCGCCGACGAGCAGAATCACCAGCGTCAGCAGGATCACGAACAGGGGCCCGTGGGTGGGGAAACTGTTTGCGTCGACCGGCGCACGGTTCTTGGCCGCAAGGCCACCGGCAATGGCAAGCACCGGCAGGATGAAACCAAAGCGGCCCAGTAGCATGGCGAACGCGATCATGAGGTTGTGGTAAGGCGTGGCCGCGCCAAACCCGGCGAAGGCCGATCCGTTGTTTCCAGTGCCGGAGGTATACGCGTAAAGAATTTGGCTGAGGCCGTGCGGCCCAGGATTGGTGATCGACTCGGCAGGACCTGAAAGACTGACGCCGAGAGCCGTGAGCACAAGAACACCCACCGGCATCACCAGCAGCGTTGCGACCAGCAGCCGAACCTCTCGCGCTTCAAGTTTCTTGCCCAGATATTCCGGCGTGCGCCCGATCATCAGACCAGCCAGGAACACCGTGATCAGCACAAACAGCAACATGCCGTACAGCCCGGCGCCGACGCCGCCAAAGATGATTTCGCCCAGCATCATATTGACCAGAGGCACCATGCCGCCCAGCGCGCTGAAGCTGTCATGCATAGCGTTGACAGAGCCATTGGACGCCGCGCTGGTTGTTGTCGCCCATAGCGCCGAGGCCGCGATACCGAGTCGGCTCTCCTTGCCCTCCATCGACCCGACCTGCTCAACCGCCAGACCGGACAGCATTGGATTCTCTTGATGCTCGGCGACCAGCGTGACGCCAAGGCCCAGGACGAACACGGTCAGCATGCAGGCAAGAATGGCCCGGCTCTGCCGCAGGTCTCGTACGTAATGGCCGAACATGAAGACCAGCGCGGTGGGAATCAAGATGATCGAGACCATCTCGAACAGGTTGCTCCAGGCGGTCGGGTTCTCGAAGGGATGCGCCGAGTTGACGCCGAAGAAGCCGCCGCCGTTGGTACCCAGTTGCTTGATTGCGATCTGGCTGGCCGCTGGCCCCAGCGGAATGGTCTGCTCGCCGCCGTGCAGCGTGACTGCCTGAACGTAACTCGCAAAACTCTGCGGCACCCCCTGCCAGACCAGAACCAGCGCAAGCACGACGCAGAACGGCAACAGGCAATAAAGCACTGCTCGGGTCAGATCGACCCAGAAATTTCCGATTGCCTTCGCCGAACGGCGTGATAGCGCGCGACAAAACACCACCAACACAGCCAGACCCACTGCCGGACTGACGAAGTTCTGCACGCCAAGGCCGACCATCTGGCTGAAATGGCTGAGCTGGGCTTCGCCGCTGTAGGCTTGCCAGTTGGTATTGGTCACGAAGCTCACAGCGGTATTGAGGGCAAGGTCCCACGCCATGCCCGGCACCGCTTGCGGGTTGAGCGGAAGCCTGGCTTGCAACATGAGCATCGTGAACAGCGATACCAGGCTCACAGCAGTCAACGCCAGTAACGCCAGGCTGTAGGTTTTCCAGTCCTGCTCGCTGTGTTCGTCAATCCCGGCGGAGCGGTAGCAGATGCGCTCGATCGGGCCGAGAACAGGCGTCAACCAAGTACGTTCACCCTCCATGGCTCGAAACAGGTAGCGTCCCAACCAAGGGGCAGGTATCAGGACCAGCGCGAAGAACGCCGCGATCATCCAGTAATCGTGAGTGTTCATTGGCTCTCCTAGCTGCGTTCGGCGCGCAGCAGCGCAACCAGGAGATAAATGAACAGGGCTATGGCCAAGGCCAGCGATAGCCCGTCGAGAAATGTCATGGGGATCAGCTCCGTAGGTCGCATAAGTGCGGTACGGAGAGTTTCAGAGCGAGGGGCGTAAAGATTCGATTGCGCCTTCAGCGCAGCGGCGTAAAGAAAGCGTATTTTTTAAACGACTCGGCTGGCTCATGCACTCGCATCGGCCTGGCCGAATGTGCTTAAGCGCAGCTTCAACCCAACACCTGGCAGCGTGCGGTTGAAGCCACCTGTACAGCGCCATGAGGACGGCGATATCAATCGAAGCAACGGTTTACCGTTGGACGTCAGTTCTCGCCCAGCTGCACCTGATACAGCTCGGGCAGTTCATAGCGCAGCCCGTAGTCGGCATAGATCGCTTCAACAGCACCGTCTTTGACCAGGCCCTCCAGCTCGCCCTCGAGCGCATAGGCCAGTTGCCGATTGGATTCGTGCACGGCCATACCCAGCTCCCAGACCTGCTTGCCCATGTTCGGATAGGCGTTTTCTGCAGGTTTGAGATGACTGTCATTGGCCTGCCCGAGCATCCAGTCGATCTCGCCGCGCATGGCCATCGTCGCGTCAACTTCTCCGGCCTGCATCGCTGCGAATGCAGCCTGTGCTGTCGGGTAGTGATGCAGCATCTTGGCGATGCTGCCGTTGAACACCGACGACAAATAGAACGAGGGAACACTCTCCACTTCAACCCCGACCGGGTGGTAGCGGAACACGGCCACACTGGAGAGATCTTCCAGGCGGCGATCGTCATAGGCCGACTGCCAGCGCTCACGCTGGTACGGACCAAACATGACCACCAGCTCGTTGATCAGCTCGCCCAGCTCGTTCTGCTTGTAGGAGAACTCGCGATCGTAGGGCACGCGCATCATCACGTCGGCCAGTACGTTCGGTCTCAGGTAATGCCCTTTCCAGATGAAGTTGCGCAGGTCGTCATCCAGCGTCTCGTCTGGCGTTACCCACAAAACTTCGATCTTTAGCCCAAGCTTGGACGCCAGTTTTTGCGCGAGGTCGAAGTCGACCCCACGCGGCTTGCCATCGGCCATGAAGCTGTAGGGTGGGAAGTTTTCATACATCGCCACCTTGAGTACGCCCGAATCGATGATGTCATCGAACGCACGCACCTTCACTACTTCCGCCTGTGCCAGCGCGCAAGCCATCAACAAGCAGAGCCCTGCAAGCAACTGGCGCATGATGATCACCGCTTGGCAGCTTCACTTTCGATGTAGGTACGGATCGCCCAGAGCGCTTCCTGGCTGAGGTAGTCGGCCATGCGCGGCATGTAGACGGCACCGTCTCGAACGGCACCGTTGATTACACGTTCCTTGAACCACTCATCACCATCGTAGTCCGCTTCAAGCTCACGCAGATCGGGTGCGATGCCGCCAGAGATTGCCTCAAGGCCATGGCAGCGCGCGCAGTTCTGGTTGTAGGCCGAGGAACCGATTTCAACAGCTTTGTCATGATCTTCGCTGGGCGCGCGGTAGGGGTTTTCATCAACCCACTCTTCGCCTAGCGGCGTCAGCCCTTTGGTTTGCACCGTTTGCGGCGTGACATCGCCATGGGCAAAGGCAAAGCCGGCGAAGCCGAGCAGACCAGCAGCAAAGAGCGCACGCAGTTCAGTTTTATTATTCATGACTACCACCGTTGAGTTCGAATACCTGAGCAAGGCAGCCCCACTAGGAGCGCATGGTGGTCATCTTGGGCATTGCGCCCGGATGGCAGAATCCTGCTTTGGTTGTCGGAGTCTCCTCCCTTGGTAGTAGGGCCTCGTGCAACACCGATGCGGCACACAGGTAGCAGGCCGAAAATACAGCCGTATTAGGAAGTTTTCCCTGAATCAGCGGGAGCTTTTCCGTATCAGCCGTCGCGGCACCGTCCCAATAATCGAATCGCCTGACCAGCCGCTCGCTGCGCAGCGAGCGGTCGGCCTCGTCCGAATCGACCAAGGGATACCAACCATGACAACAACAGCCACCCTGGGCAATAAACGCCCTCTCGCCATCGCGGTTCTGATTGGCGGTCTAGCTCTGAGCGGCTTGGCAGCTGCCAAGAACGTCACCTGGGAAGACATAGCCAACGATCACCTCTCGACCGAAAACGTATTGCAGTACGGCCTGGGTACCAACGCCCAGCGCTGGAGCCCGCTGCAACAGGTAAATGATGAAAACGTGTTCAAGCTAACGCCGGCCTGGTCGTTTTCGTTCGGTGATGAAAAGCAGCGAGGACAGGAGTCCCAGGCGATCGTGCACGATGGGGTCATCTACGTGACCGGTTCGTACTCACGCGTGTTCGCGCTCGATTCGCGTACCGGCAAACGTCTCTGGAGCTACGCCCACCGCCTGCCCGCGGACATTCGCCCCTGCTGTGACGTGGTCAATCGAGGCGCGGCGATCTATGGCGACAAGATCTACTTCGGCACGCTGGATGCCCAGGTAGTCGCCTTAAACAAGGACACTGGCAAGGTCGTCTGGAAGAAGAAGTTCGGTGACCACGGCGCGGGTTACACCATGACCGGCGCACCAACTCTGATCAAAGACCAGAAAAGCGGCAAGGTGCTGTTGATTCATGGCAGCTCGGGCGACGAATTCGGAATAGTCGGCAAGCTGTTCGCCCGCGATCCGGACACCGGCGAGGAAGTCTGGATGCGTCCCTTCGTCGAGGGCCATGTGGGTCGTCTCAACGGCAAAGACAGCACACCGACCGGGGACGTAAAGGCGCCCTCCTGGCCCGATGATCCCAATTCACCCACTGGCAAGAAGGAAGCCTGGAGCCAGGGTGGCGGCGCGCCTTGGCAGAGTGCGAGCTTCGATGCCGAGACCAACACAATTATCGTCGGTGCGGGAAACCCGGCGCCCTGGAACGGTTGGGCGCGTACCGCTGACGGCGGCGAGCCGAAAGACTACGACAGCCTCTATACCTCCGGGCAGGTCGGTGTGGACGCCACCACGGGCGAAGTGAAGTGGTTCTATCAGCACACACCGAACGATGCCTGGGACTTCTCCGGCAACAACGAGCTGGTGCTGTTCGATTACAAAAACAAGGACGGAAAAACCGTCAAGGCGACGGCCCACGCTGACCGCAATGGCTTCTTCTACGTGGTCGATCGCGAGGATGGCAAGCTGCAGAACGCCTTTCCTTTTGTCGACAACATCACCTGGGCCAGCCACATCGACCTGAAGACCGGTCGGCCTGTCGAGAACGAAGGCCAGCGCCCACCCATGCCCGAGCCAGGCGAAGCGCATGGCAAATCAGTGGAGGTTTCGCCGCCATTTCTCGGCGGCAAAAACTGGAATCCCATGGCCTACAGTCAGGACACAGGACTGTTCTACGTGCCGGCCAACCATTGGAAAGAGGACTACTGGACCGAAGAGGTCAGCTACAAGAAGGGTAATGCCTATCTCGGTCAGGGCTTTCGCATCAAGCGCATGTACGACGATCACGTCGGCATTCTTCGCGCCATGGACCCCACCACGGGCAAGGTTGCCTGGGAGCACAAGGAATCGCTGCCGCTCTGGGCGGGCGTGCTTGCCACTAAGGGCAACCTGGTATTCACCGGGACCGGTGATGGTTACCTGAAAGCCTTCAACGCCAAAACCGGCGAAGAGCTGTGGAAATTTCAGACCGGCAGCGGAATCATCGCCCCGCCCATCACCTGGGAGCAAGACGGTGAGCAATTCATCGGTGTGACCGTCGGCTACGGAGGCGCCGTACCGCTGTGGGGCGGTGACATGGCTGCACTGACCAAGCCTGTTGCGCAAGGCGGCTCGTTCTGGGCGTTCCGGATCCCGAGTTGGGACAAGCAGACCGCCAAACGCTAAGTCGAGGCTGCGCCGTGATGCGGCGCAGCCTCCCGCGCTGGACAGCTGGCGTTGCCAACTCGGTTGAACCGCAAGGGTTGGCGCTCTCCGGTTCATCGAGCCGTCACACATCAGCTGTCCATCCCCCTTCAAATACGGAGCTGTCATGAACCCGATTCTTCTTTTGCTGCCCCTTGCATTGCTCGCCAGCACCTCGTTGCTCGCTGACGACGATCAGCCAACCATCATCAATGGCTGCGTCATCCAGCCAGAAAGCAGATGCCCCAACGCCGACCTACGTAATGCCGACCTGAGCAATCAGGACATGCGCAAGATGGACCTAGGCGGTGCCAATCTGGCAGGTGCCAACCTGCGTCATGCGAATCTCGATCTGGCTAATCTGGAAAAGGCTGACCTGACCGGCGCGACCCTCACCCGCGCCAGCCTGCAACAAGCCAACCTGCGGGTGGCGAACCTCACCAATGCCCACCTGGTGGCGATTCAGGGATGGGGCCTGTTCGCTCAGGCCGCACGTTTCAACGGGGCTGACCTGACCGCGGCAAATCTCGAGTTTGCTCGTTTGAGCGGGGCGAAAATGCAGGGCGCAAATCTAACCGCCGCCAACCTTGAAATGACCTGGCTGAGCAAGGCCGATCTTGCACGCGCCACGTTGACCGACGCGAACCTACAAGAAGGCAAGTTCAACGATGCCAACCTCGCAGAGGCCACCCTGACTGGCGCGCGCCGGCACTATGCAACCTTTCAAGGTACCAATATGGATAGCTGTATCGATTGCCCTATGGATTGGGAGAAGTGAGGGATACGCATCAAATATGCGTCTGGGCGCGTTGTGCGCTAGTCTCGCCTGCATCAACGACGCCACTGCACCCCGCTGCTCTTGTCAGCGCTTGCCGGAACCCCTCATGCCCCTCATCCGTATTCCGCAGGTCGTCGAATTGGATGCCCTGCCCCGCTTCGATGGCCTTCATCTCGATCAGATCATCACACCCGAAACCCCCGCAGCGTTCAGCCAAGCCAAGGAAGAGCTGCTCGGCTGGCCGCAGGTCGGCTTCGATACCGAATCCAAACCCACCTTCAAGGTGGGTGAAGTATCGACGGGGCCGCATTTGATTCAGTTTGCCAGCCCCGAGAAAGCCTACCTGTTCAAGGTTGGCTCGGATGGCTGTAGCGAAGCCGTCAGTGCAGTGCTCCAGTCAGATCGGGTGTTGAAAGTGGGGTTCGGGCTGAGCACCGACCGCAGCCGTTTACGCAACCGCCTGGGTATCGAAATGCGGTATTTCATCGATCTGGGCACAACCCTGCGCTACCAAGGCAAAAAGGGACAGGTCGGGCTGCGCGGGGCGGTTGCGGCCGTATTGGGCTCCCGGGTGAGCAAGTCACGTAGCGTATCCACCTCGAATTGGAGCAATCGCTCACTTACGGATGCGCAAAGGCTTTATGCGGCGAATGATGCCTACGCCGCACTCATGGTCTTCCTCGCCCTGAGTGGCGATGACGAAGGTGTTTTTGAAGACCGGATTGTTGCTGGAATGCAGCTAAAGCGCTGACACGGCGACCGGCTGACGCAGCCGCTTCTGTGCACTCATCGTACCGAGCGTGCAACCCATCTATCTCAGAGGCGTCTATCAAGAACCGACTCTTGAGGATATAGATGTGGAAGGCATGTTTTTCAGCGGCTGGTCGACACTGGTCCGAACCCTGGTCATTGGCATCCTGGCTTATATAAACCTGATCGTGCTGCTACGTATTTCCGGTCGCCGCACGCTCTCCAAGATGAACGCATTCGACCTGATCGTCACAGTAGCTCTGGGGTCGACCTTCGCTACCATTTTGCTGAACCGCGATGTATCGCTCGCCGAAGGCACCTTGGCTTTAGCGCTTCTGATCGGTTTGCAGTATCTGGTCACATGGTCCAGCGTCAGAGTTGGTTGGGTACGCAAGCTCGTCACCGGCGAACCAGCACTGCTGCTGTATCAAGGGCAGATGCTCAGCAGTGCGATGCGGGTGGCTCGGGTAACTGAAGAAGAAGTTCGCTCGGCGATACGATCCAGCGGATCTTCTTCCATCGATGACGTTGAAGCGGTCGTTCTGGAAACAGATGGCAGCTTCAGTGTGATCAGCCAAGGTTCCGGCAGCCAGCGCTCGAGCCTATCCGGTGTCATGACGCCGGGTCCTAGAGACGTCGAGCTTTAGGCGAACACACTGGCCGTCAACGGCTCCGGTACACGTGGTGCCATCCCCAGCCGTCGGCGGCCAGTAACGCGCCCAACAAACGGCGCCGCTCGGGTGCGTCGAGCACGTGGTCCTGGTTCGATCTAAGCGGTATTCCGGCTTCTCCAAGTGACGCGAGATCCATGACCGGAGCCTTGGCGTGGCTATCTACGCGGCCGAGGTAATTGGCACGTTGCATCTCGAGATGCTGGTCCAACGCTGAAACGAGCATTTTGTGCTTCAGCGTATCTTGCGGCACCTCTCCAGCGACCCCTTCGAGCAACTGCAACACCTCGTGCAAGGTCGCCACGGCAGGTATGACGTTTTTCTCCGCCTGCTTGTTATGAAAGCAACGAATCACCGGATAGGCGTGATGATTAAGAGTGTGCTCAACCAGCATCTGCCGTATGTCGCTGGCGTTGTCGTAAAAGCGCGAAAAATCAGACCCGTTCCAACTGTTGACGAGGATTTCCTGCGGCGTCCGGCCCATGCTGCTGATGAGCAGACTCAGCTGGTTTTGCAGGCTGACAGCCGACAGTACCGGAACGATGTAGGTGATCGCAGCCGTGATGAAGGTCAGCCCGCAGAAGGCTGCGGCACTGGTCAGTACCCGCCAGCCATCGGCGGATGCGGAGAAGTCCCCGACGCCTAGCGTCGATAACGTGAAGCCTGCGTAATAAAACGTCTCCCACCTGTCCGCGATGAGCTTGGTAGTGTCATTAACCACCGCGCCTGGATCCGACGCGAGCATCAAAAACAGGCTGAGCCATAGACTGGCGATCCAGGTGAGTAGCGCCAGCAGCAGCACGCATTGCCCGGCATACTCCAGCAGCCGGGACTCCCCTCGCCGTCCCGCAGCGCTGAAGAAGCAGTGCCATACCATCTTGGAAACCGCGTTGGTGATCGGCCCACCGCCTCGCGTCGACAGGGTGGTTTTGATGATATCCATCGCTGTAATCAGAAAAAGCACAATTCCCAAAACAAGAAAAACCATATGGCGCGTGTTGCTCCATTGCTGAAGGATTCAGAAGTTATGAAGAATCCAGCCGCTGTTAGTTCAGCGCCGGTTTCCTCTACCGAGTAACCAACCCGGCAAGACAGGCCCAACGCCACTACAAACTTTCATGTCAGACCCAGCGCTTTGAGGTATCTTCACCCACCAAATTAGCGCTCCCACACACCTATCGAATTGCCAGAGGACGGCCCGATGTCGGCCTGTTTGAATTCAGGCTGGAGTTTTTCAGCTCCGGTGCTGATGACGCTGCTAGTCGGGCTGGGCGTCGCGGTATTGGCACGCTGGGTCCGTCATCAGCCGCAATTCGCCGGCAGTTCCGCTTTCACGCTGATGCATCTGGCCATCCTCTGGTGGCTCGGCGCCGCTGCCTTGGAAATGAGTGTCCACCAGCAGAGTTGCAAGATGTTCTGGGCAGGCATGGCTTGGCCCGCCATTCTCGGCGTCCCGACGTTCTGGTCGGTGTTTCTCTGGCAATACGTCAACAGTATTCGCAGCCCCCTCAGACCGCTCACCATTACGGCCTTGATGGCAATGCCAGTGGTGTTCTGGTTGTTGGCACTGAGTAATCCCTGGCATCTCCTGTTTTACGGTGCGGCGAGCGCGCCAATTTCATCAGCGCCAAACGCTCCGATTGCCTATCAGCACGGGGCGCTGTTCTATCTGGCAGCAGCTTACGGCTACCCCTTCATGATTTTCTGCATGGGTATCACGCTGCGCGCAGCCGCCCTCAGCAGCGGCCTCCATCGACGGCACTACCTGGTGTTCCTGGTGCTGACTACGATCCCATGGGGCGCCAATATCAGTTATGTCGCGTTCGATTGGACAGTGTTCGGCTTTGATCCGACGCCATTCAGCTTCGCATTAACCATCGCCGGCTTTGGCTGGTTAATCAGCGGGCTGCGTCTGTTCGATCTGTTACCGGTGGCGCGCCACTTGCTGCTCGACGCATTGATCGACCCGGTGCTGGTGATCGATCCGCAACGCCGTGTTATCGAGGCCAACCCAGCCGCACTTCGCATGGCAAATCTGAAGAAGGACTGGCATGGCCGCGCCCTTTCGCAATGGCCATACATAGGCGAAATGCTGGACGGCATATCGCAACGGTCGGTGCTGGAAGAGTCACCCCAGCTTTTAAGCGTTGCCGCACGAAAACAGCACTTCGAGGTGCGTGTTCAGACAATCTCACGCACAACACGGGAAGGACCGGTGACCCTAGGCCAGATGCTCTACCTGCGCGATATCACAGAGTTTCAGCGCAGCCAGCAGCAGTTGGCCGAAGCGCTGGCGTTGAGCAAGCAGCAGTTGGCGACCATCTCGGACTTGCATGAAACCCTGCAAAATCAGGCACTGCGCGACCCGCTGACGGGGCTCTACAACCGCCGTTACCTGGATGATTTCTTTGCCCGTGAACTGGCTCGAGCGCAGCGTGATAACGCAGCCATCACCTTGGCCATGGTTGACCTTGACCATTTCAAGCTGCTGAACGATACCCACGGCCACGGGGTGGGAGACGATGCCTTGAAGGGCGTGGCGGCATTTCTATTGGGCGAACTGCGCAACACCGATGCGGCATTTCGTATCGGCGGCGAGGAGTTTTTGCTGATGTTGCCGCGCACGCAGCCGACAGAAGCCTTGGCAAAGCTGACGCGACTCTGTCGGCAATTCGCGGCTCAACCGCTGGAAACGCGTGCAGGACCTCTGCAGCTGACCATGTCGATCGGCGTAGCGCACTGCCCATCGCAAGCCAGCGACCTGGACGGCCTCATGCAGCAGGCCGACAGGCAGCTTTATCTGGCCAAGGGCAACGGGCGGAACCAGGTTATGGCGATGCCCGAGTTGATCGACGCAGCGGTCAGTGCCCGACCACTACCTCACTGATCTGCCGGACCGGCGTCAGGTCGGTGTAGTTGGCAATGTCGGCCACGATCTCTTCGGCATGCGGAGCAATGCCAGCTTGGAAAGCCTCTAACGAATCGCTAAAAATGTGACACATCGCGACATACGGCGCCGGTTCGTCAGGAGTGCGTCCGCAGATGGCCTTATCAATGGTGTAGTAAAGGCAGGCATCGCCCATGCGGGCCTTGAGAAGCGGTAGGTGCTTGTCGCGGTAGTAATCGTGATCGAACCTCGCGCCGGGGGTGTTGGGGTACATCACGCTGACTTTGATCATGGTTATCTGCCTATATGGGGACGTAACGCGTTCAGGACCCTTGCTCGATTGCAACCGTTGCGTGTGCAGTATCAACGTTCAGACACGACGCCACGAGGGTCAGCATCTGACAAGCTGCGATGCCCAACGTTTTGCACAAAGAGCCGTCAGTTCGCACTGCCGCCGACAAAGGCGACGTCATCAAACCCCGGCCTACCGAGCTAACCGGCTGCACGATCACCCAGCCGCAGAATACCGGTATCGATGGCCAGATGAACCAGCTCGGCATGGGAGCTGACCTGCAGCTTGCTCTTGAGTAGCGTCAGGTAGTTGGAAACCGTCTTGCCACTGATGCAAAGCCGTTCGGCGATCAGCCTCGTTGGGGTGCCCTTGGCGAGCATCACGAAGATTTCAAATTCACGCTGGGTCATCCCTTGCAAACGTGGATCCAGCGCATTGGCAGTCGCCGGGTTGCGTGCCAATTGAGTGGCCAGCGGCTGTTCGATATAGGCATAACCAGCCAAGGTTCGGCGTACCGCATCCAGCAACACATCCGGCGACGAACTCTTGGTGATATAGCCGGCGGCCCCGGCATCCAGTGCCTGTCGTACCAGGGGCAGTTCGTCGTGCATGCTAAAGAACAGCACGCGCAGTTGTGGCAGCCGCTGCAACAGACGCCGGGTGGTTTCGACGCCGCTGATGCCGGGTAGCCCCACATCCATGATCACCAGACTTGGGGAAGCCTCCTGAGCTTTGGCCAGGGCCTCCTCGCCGTCGCAGGCCTCAATGACCTGAACTTCGGGTAGCAAGGCGCGTAGCAGCGCAGCGTAGCCCTGGCGGACCACAGCGTGATCGTCAACGAGAAGGATCTTCATTGGAGCATGACTCCCTGATCGGAATGTCCAGATAAACCACCCAGCCGTAACCTACTCGCCTGCACGCGATCAACCGGCCATCCAGCGCCCGCGCACGCTCATGCATCGAGCGCAGGCCAATGCCCGGCCGTCCGGGTGCGCCGTGGCCGTGGCCATTGTCACGGACAAGCAGCCTCAGTCGACCGCCGTTCATGCGCAGGCGGATGAACACGAAGCTGGCGCAGGCATGCTTGGCCACGTTTGTGAGCGATTCCTGCAGCAACCGGTACAGCTGTTCTTTCTTGCTCAGCGGAAGACAAGGAATGCGCCGGTCGATCTGCACGCGCAGCTCGATCCCTTGCGCGCTTTGCCACTGCTCGGCCAGCAACTGTATTGCTTCAGGCAACTCCAAATGGTCGAGCATCACGGGATAGAGCTCGCGCGTCAGCCTGCGAAAACCGTCCTGCAACTGTTCACAGTGATCATCCAGAGTGCGTGCCGTTGTGCTGACGAGCTGCGGCTGGTCTTTTATCGCCTGTAGCAGGCAGGCCTGGGCGCGGATACCGGCCAGGTATTGTCCAAGGTCGTCATGCAGCGCCTGAGCAAGCTGTGTGCGCTCCCGCTCCTGCAGCTCCAGCAACGAGCGCGTCAGGTCATCGTTTTCCTGCCGGGTGTACTCCAAGGCGCTGACCATGCGGTTGAAATGCCCGGAGAGCTGCCCTGCCTCCAGCAGGGAGTGGCTCGGCAGACGCGTATCGAGGCGGCCTTGGGAAACTTGGCCAAAGGCTGCAAGCAATTCGTTCAGCACGCCGAGCGCCGGCCGGACAGCCCACCGGATCGCCAGCAGGCTCAGCAATAACGCACTGCCAAACCATACCAATAGCTGTACCAGCGAATCCTCTACCTCCTCGATTTCGTCTCGTGGGTCTACGCTCAATTGCAAGGTCCGACCTTCAGGCATCTGTACTGTCAGGGGCGCGGGCAACTCGGCGGGATACAACAGGGTCTCGAGCAAGGTGCTTCGCTGTGGGCGGATCTCACGGCTCGGAACGCCCGGGCCCAACCAGCGAACCTGCACATGCCGCAAATGACGCGTCAGCTCAGGTTGGAGTGCAGCGGGATCGCGTTCCGCTATATCGCCGAGATAGCTAAGTACGGCACCCGCCGCAGCCAGTTCACGGCCTACGTCTTGGCTCGCCTGACGCAGCAGTACGGCCAAGCAGACGGCCGCAACCAGGCTAAAAAACAGCGAGACCAGCAGGCTGATACGCCAGAGTGCTGACATGTTCAATGTCCGCTTCAAGAGCAGCAGGTTGCTGTGCTACTTGACCACGAAGCTCCCTTCCATGCCCTTGTTCTGCAGCCCTTTGCAATAGAAGGGGAAACGCCCGGGCTTGATCGGCAGGAAGAAAATTTCCGCCTCGCCCGCTTCTTCGAACTCCAGTTCGACGAGCGTCACAGCTTTGATCTCCACTCCGCCGGCCTCGACCTTGCGCAGGAAGATGGCCTGTGAAAACTCAGGGGCCTGAAAAGCACACTCTTTCTGGCCATCGGCGATGACTTTGAGTTGATAGGCGACGCCGGTTTCCAGCTGGTATTCCTTCTGGGAAACCGCGTAATCGCTTTCTTCGGAGCCAAACCTGAGATCGGGCAGCGATTGTGTACGACGGGTAAGGTCACCGGCGGCAAGCACCTGATCGAAGCCGATCAGGCTGGCGATCAGCAAGAGGTGAAGTGTTAGCGCTTTGAATGGAGGCATGGGGCTTCTCGTTTTTGTTATGGATGGCTTCATGCTAGAGGTGCTTGCCAGGGTCCGGTTTACTACCTTGGTACACAGCAGCTGGTACTTTCTGCATATTTCCCCGCGCCGATAGGCTTCCTATGCTGACCGCAACGCCATAGGAGTCGTCCATGTGCCCTCTTTTGTATCGTACCGGTTGCTTGATCGCCCTTGCCTGCTGCGCCGTTTTCGCCAGTACTGCAGGCGCGGCGGGGCCAGAACTCTCGGCGCGCATCGGTTACCTCGGTTACCGCCCGGACCCAGGCCCGCTGCTATCGAATGTGATACCTGAGCCGGTTGACGCGGGCTTGAGCGGCGCCGAGCTGGCCATTACCGACAGCAACAGCACCGGTCGTTTTCTCAAGCACAGCTACACCCTGGACCGCGTCACGGCTGAAACTCCAGAGCAGCTACTGGACGAGGCCCAACAGCTACATGATCAGGGTGTGCGCCTGTTTGTGGTGAACGCTCCCGCGCAGAGCCTGGAAACGCTGGCCGGGGCCATGCCGGACAGTCTGCTGATCAACGCCGGCAGTCCCGATGATGAGCTGCGAACGTCACGTTGCCTCGGTAACGTGCTGCACACCCTGCCAAGCCGCAGCATGTTGGCCGACGCGCTGGGGCAGTTCCTCGCCGTGCGCCGCTGGAATCGCTGGCTGTTGATCAGCGGGCCGACTGAAGAGGATCAGGCCTATGCCGAGGCGCTCAAGCGGGCAGCCAAACGCTTCGGTCACAAGATCATCGAGGAAAAACCCTGGTCGTTCGATAACGACCAGCGGCGCACAGCCCAAGCCGACATGCCTCTGTTCACCCAAGCTGGCGAATACGACTTGATCGTGGTTGCCGATGAGCGCGGCGATTTCGGTGAATATGTGCCCTATCACACCTGGTTGCCGCGGCCGGTTGTGGGCACACAGGGCCTGACCCCGACCGGCTGGCACAAGACGGTCGAAACCTACGGGGCGGCGCAGCTGCAGAAGCGCTTCGAAGCCCATGCCAATCGCTGGATGAATGACCGCGACTTTGCCGCCTGGATCGGGGTGCGCAGCCTGGCCACTGCAATCACCAAGCTCGGAACCACGGACCCACTGGCAATCCGCCAAATATCGCTGAGCGAGTCGCTGCCGGTCGATGGGTTCAAGGGCCGCAAGTTGACGTTCCGGCCCTGGAGCGGCCAGCTGCGGCAACCAGTTCCGTTGGTGCATCCGCGAGGGCTGGTCAGCAATTCGCCCCAGGATGGCTTCCTGCACCCCACCAGCGAGCTGGACACCTTGGGCTTCGATCGGCCAGAGAGCCAGTGCCGGCTGAGCGAGGCGACGTAATGAAGCTCAACCACCTGGCGCTGCTGAGCCTGCTCCTGACCACACCAGCGACCTTCGCCCAGACCAGTGACCTGAGCTACGAAAGCTATGTGGACAGCGACAAGCGCATCAAATGCCTCTACGGCTATGCCGCCGAAAAGACCGGTGATCATGAGTCGGCGATCAAGATTTTCGAAGACTGCGTCGAGCGCTGGAACGATGTGTACTCGATGATCTGGTTTGCCCAGATGTACGAATCCGGCGCCGGCATGGAGGTGGATCTAGCAAAGGCCGCGGCGCTCGTGAAGCGCGGCGCAGAGCAGCCCGACGATGTCGCCTACGTCAGCCTTGCGCGCTATCACTACGGGGTCGCGCTGGCGGAAGGCCGTGGCATCAGAAAAGACTTACAAGCCGCTCGCGTCTGGCTGCAAAGCGCCGCAAAAGGGGGCCAGAGCGAGGCCGATGACTATCTGTCGCGACTGGATCAGTCATCCGCTTCGAGCGCCCGTTAATTGCACCCATACAACAAAAAGAGAATTCAGATGACCCGAACACTCCTTGCTGCCGCTGTTTCCTGTGCACTGGCTTGCGCCAGCGCATCCACCCTCGCCGCCACCGCCTATGTGTCCAACGAGAAAGACGACACCGTCAGTGTGATCGATCTGGATACCCTGGAAACGGTCGAAACGCTTGAAGTAGGCCAGCGTCCACGCGGGTTGACGCTGTCGCGCGACAACAAGCTGCTCTACATCTGCGCCAGCGACTCGGACACGGTGCAGGTCATGGACCTGGCAACCCGGAAGATCATCAAACAGCTGCCGTCCGGCGCTGACCCCGAACAGTTCGCGCTGCACCCGAACAATAAGTGGCTGTACATCTCCAACGAGGACGATGCGCTGGTGACGGTGGTCGACGTCGACAACGAAGAGGTGCTCGCACAGATCGATGTCGGCGTCGAGCCTGAAGGCATGGGCGTCAGCCCGGACGGCAAGTGGGCGGTAAATACCAGCGAAACCACCAATATGCTGCACTGGATCGACACCAGCACCAACCAATTGGTGGACAACACCCTGGTCGACCAGCGCCCGCGCCACGTGGAATTCAACAAGGACAGCACGCTGCTCTGGGCCTCGTCGGAAATCGGCGGGACGGTCAGCGTCGTTGACGTTGAGAAGCGGGAGATCATCAAGACGTTAAATTTCAAGATCAAGGGCGTGCATCCCGACAAGGTCCAGCCAGTCGGCATCAAACTCAGCTCGGACGGCAAATACGCTTTCGTCGCGCTCGGCCCAGCCAACCACATAGCCGTCGTGGATGCCAAAACCTACGAGGTACTCGACTACCTGCTGGTGGGGCGTCGGGTCTGGCACATGGCATTCAACATCGATGAGAGCCGACTGCTGACCACCAATGGTGTCAGCGGTGATGTTTCGGTGATCGACGTGGATTCGCTCAAGGTGATCAAGTCGATCAAGGTTGGCCGCTATCCCTGGGGCGTGGTGGTCGCGCCATGACGGCCCTGCGGGTTGAGGACGTCAGCTTTGCCTACGGGGAACGTCAGGCGTTGCACGACGTCAGTTTCAACACGGCAGCGGGCGGCTTCACCGCCCTGCTCGGCCCCAACGGAGCCGGAAAATCAACGCTGATCGCCTTGCTGACGCGCCTCTACGACTTGCAGCAGGGCGACATCCAGGTGGCGGGCTTCAGTCTGCGCAGCCAGCCGCGCGAAGCCTTGCGGCGGCTTGGGGTGGTCTTCCAGCAAAGCACACTGGACCTGGATCTAAGTGTCGAGCAGAACCTGCGCTATCACGCCGCCCTGCATGGCATGCCGCGCAAGGTCGCCAACGACCGCATCGAAGTCGAGCTGGATCGCCAGCAACTGGGCGAGCGCCGCAAAAGTAAGGTTCGCGAACTCAATGGCGGTCATCGCCGAAGAGTGGAAATTGCCCGTGCCCTGCTCCACAAGCCAAGCCTGCTGCTGCTTGATGAAGCCAGTGCGGGGCTCGATCCCGCTAGCCGCCAGAACCTCAACGATCACGTGAGATCCCTCTGCGATGAGCAAGGCATGAGTGTGCTCTGGACCACCCACCTGCTGGACGAGGTGCAGGCAAGTGACGAACTGATCATCCTCAACCGCGGAAACCTGGTCGCGCAGGGTCGAGCCGATACGCTGGCTGCCGCAGATGGCAGTCTCCAGCAGACCTTTGCCCGGCTCACGCGTAACGCGGTGCCAGCGTGATGCGCTCCAGCCAAGCCATATGTCCCAGGCCAAGTCCAACTCAGGAATCCTCGCCATGACACCCTATTGGGAATGCCTGCGAGCCATCGTGTTTCGCGAGTGGCTGCGCTTCGTTCAGCAGCGCTCGCGGTTCTTCAGCGCTCTGGTGCGACCGCTGCTCTGGCTGGTGGTGTTCGCTGCCGGATTTCGCGCCGCCCTGGGCATCGCCATCATCGAACCCTACGAGACCTATATCACCTACGAAACCTGGATCGTACCGGGCCTGGCCTGCATGATCCTGCTGTTCAACGGCATGCAGGGCTCGCTTTCCATGGTGTACGACCGCGAGATGGGCAGCATGCGCGTATTGCTGACCAGCCCTCTGCCACGCAGTTTCCTGCTGGCGAGCAAGCTGTTGGCAACTGCGCTGATCTCGCTGCTGCAGGTCTATGCGTTTCTTTTCATCGCCTGGTTGTATGGCGTACAGCCGCCTGCGGCAGGCCTGCTGACGGCTCTGCCAGCGCTGTTGCTGGTAGCGTTGCTGCTCAGCGCCCTGGGATTGCTGTTATCCAACGGCATCAGGCAGCTGGAAAACTTCGCCGGGGTGATGAATTTCGTCATCTTCCCGATGTTTTTCCTGTCATCGGCGCTCTATCCGCTGTGGAAAATGCGCGAAGCCAGCGAGTGGCTGTTCTGGATCTGCTCGTTCAATCCCTTTACCTACGCCGTGGAGTTGGTTCGCTATGCGCTGTATGAACGTCTCAATCCGCTGGCGCTGGCGGTTTGCTTCGGCCTGACACTGTTGTTCAGCCTGCTTGCAGTGCTCACCTTCAATCCGCAGCACGCTGCGCTACGACGGTCTACCTGAGCAGTTCACTACTACTTTGGTGCTGGTTTTCCTGTCGATTGTAGGATTTCAAACTGCGGCACTTTGCCCTGTAATGTGGCCGACTGAAGTACTGGAAAACAGGACATGCCAGAGCCCACCAGGCTTTGTAGCGAATCCAGACGCTACGGCGTCCAAAACCCACGACTGTTTCCCCATGGTTTTCTTTTGCAGGACTGGGCAAGCTTGTCGGTGAACAGAACCTGATCGAATAGGCGCCGCACACAGGCTGCCATTGGTCGATCGAAGCCGCGCACAACGAAGGTCTTCTTCCGATCTACCCCACCATAATCACAACAATGAGGTGACCGGCCATGTACAAGATACTGATCGCTGACGACCACCCGCTTTTTCGTGAAGCCATCCATAACGTCATCCAGGACGGCTTCCCAGGCAGCGAGATCCTCGAAACTGCCGACCTCGACAGCGCGCTGTCGATGACTCTGGAAAACGACGACCTCGATCTGGTGCTGCTCGACCTGAACATGCCCGGAATGCACGGCCTTAACGGGCTGATCAATATGCGCAACGAGGCACCGACCATTCCCGTGGTGATCGTCTCTGCCGAGCAGGACAAGCAGATCGTGCTACAGGCGATCACCTATGGCGCGTGCGGCTTCATCACCAAATCATCGCCACGCGCGCAGATGACCGAAGCCATCGAGCAGATCCTCAACGGCAATGTTTACCTGCCTTCGGACATCATCCGCAGCCAGAAGGCCACCACCCGTCGCTCCCAGCACAACGAACAGAGCATCCCGCCCGAGCTGCTACAGGCGCTGACCCGCAAGCAGCTTCTGGTACTGGAACGCATGACCAAGGGTGAGTCCAACAAGCAGATCGCCTACAACCTCGACATCGCCGAGACCACCGTCAAGGCCCATGTCTCGGCCATCCTGCGCAAGCTCAACGTGCACAACCGTGTGCAAGCCATCCTCTCGGCGGGCGACATCGACTTCACGGCATACCTGCGCCGCTGATCGGCCATTACCAACGCGGCCAGGTACGCCCCAGCGACAAGCCCTGTAGGAGCCAGTTTGCTGGTGATATCCGGGGCTCCTGAGTTACAGCTGATCGCGAGCAAGCTCGCTCCTACAGATTGACCATAGACGTCAGCGACGCCGAGCAATTGTAGAGCGAGCCTGGCGGTTCTAAGAATGCCCCTGTTCCATCATGTGGCACATGGCAGTCTTCAATTTCATCGGGCGCACCGGCTTGTGCATCAGCATGTGGCCCAGCTCACGCACCTGTTGTTTCAGTTCATTGCTGTAATTGGCGGTGATCATCAGCGCCGGTAGCGGGCTGGCACGCCGGGCATTGACCGTCTCGACTACGTCGACGCCGTTGCAGCCGTTGTCCAGGTGGTAGTCGGCGATGATCAGATCGGCATCGGCGTGGAAGTTGTCGACCTGACCGGCCAGGTCCTGTTCCGAGAGCGCCGTTACAACATGACAGCCCCAGCCTTCCAGCAAAGTGCGCATGCCGGCACAGATCGCGGTGTCGTTATCCAGAACCCATACGCGCGCGCCTTTGAGCCGTTCGAGCAACTGGTCTGTAGCTGACGGCTCTACGCTGGCTTTAGGCGCTCGCTTGGCCAGCGGCACTTCAATGGCGAATTTAGAGCCGCGCCCCGGCACCGAACTGACCTGAATCCGGTGGCCGAGAATACGCGCGATCTTCTCGACAATCGCCAGGCCCAATCCAAGCCCACGATCCTGCTGAGGCCGTACGCCTTCGCCGCGCTTGAACTCGTGGAAGACTTCCTCGAGCTTGTCCTCGTGGATGCCGATTCCCGTGTCCCACACCTCGATTGACAGGCTCTGCCGCCGGCGACGGCAACCCAGCAGCACGCGACCATGCGGGGTGTAACGAATGGCGTTGGTCAGCAGGTTACGCAGAATGCGCGCCAACAGTTGGATATCGCTGCGTACCAATGCGGAACAGGGAATGAAGTCCAGCTGCAGCTGTTCACTGCCGGCGATCTGGCGAAACTCCGCAGCCAGGGTCTCCAGCAGTTCACTGACGGCAAACGGGGCAATATCGGGCTTGATCACGCCTGCATCGAGCTTGGAAATGTCGACCAGCGTACCCAGCAGGTTTTCCACGTCTTCCAGAGAATTGCTGATGTTGCGGATCAGTCCGCCACTCGGTGCTGAAGGTTGCTCCAGCAGTGCGCTGGTGAACAGCCGAGCAGCGTTCAGGGGTTGCAGCAAGTCGTGGCTCACTGCGGCGAGAAACTTGGTCTTCGACAGGTTGGCCAGTTCCGCTTCGCGCTTGGCTTCACGCAACCGCGCCTCGGCGTGGGCGCGCTCGTCGATTTCGCACAGAAGCTGGTCGTTGAGGCTGGTGAGTTCCGCCGTGCGCTCACGGACTCGCTGTTCGAGGTTCTGATAGGCCTGGTGCAGTGCTTCGGCCGTGCGCCGGCGATCCGTGATGTCCTGAATCAACACAAAGATGCCAACCACCTCGCCGCTGGCCTGACGGTTTGGTACGTAAGAGCGCAGCATGTAACGCTGCTGCCCCGAGTGGTTGTGTTCAGCCATCTCGAAACTGACGCTTTCGCCGCACAAGGCTCGATCAATATAGGGTTCGAGCTGCTGCCAGTGTTCGCCACTGTGGATGTCACGCAGCGACTGACCAAGCATGCCTTCGCTGGGCCAGCGATACCATTCCTCGTAGACCTTGTTGGTGAATTCGTAGGTCAGGTCGGCTGACACATAGGCGATGAGCGCGGGCACGTGGTCGGTGATCAGGCGGATCCAGCGCTCGCTCTCGCGCAGCGCTTCGGCATGGCGGTAACGTTCGGTGATATCGGTGAAGGTGTTGACGAAGCCGCCTGTGGGCAACGGATGCGTCCGAACTTCAAGCGTCCGGCCGTCGAACAGGTGCTGTTCCAGCTCCTTCAGGGGCTGGCCTTCGGCATCAAGCGTGTTGGGCGTCAGCAGTTTCAGCTCACTGTCGGCCATTACCTCGTCGAATGGTCGATGCGCCTCGATGGGCGCCAGGCCGCAGAGCTCAAGAAAGCGACCGTTCCACAGCTCCAAGCCACCATCGGCGCTGACCATGGCCACGCCTTGCGAAAGGTTGTCTACCGCGCGCTGCAACAAGCGGGACTTCTGCGCCAAGGCCTGCTCGCGGCGCATGGTTTCGCTGATTTTCACCTCGGTGATGTCGGTGTAAAGCATCACCAGACCACCCTCGCGGGTGGGCCGCTCGCTCAGCTGCACCCAGCGTCCGTTTTGCAAACGGTAAACCGTCGGTTCGTTGGCCTTGCCCCGGTGTTCCTCGGCGATCAGCCCGCTGCTTTCAGCCAACCGTTTGAGCTCCGAGAGCCGTGTACCGCTGTTGATGCGCGCTCGGGTCCGGCTCCAGAGCGCCTTGAAGCGCTTGTTGAACAGAACGATGCGCTGGTCCTTGTCGAACAGCACGAAGGCATCGGAAATGCTCTCGATGGCATCGACCAGATGCTGATGCGCAGTTTCGGCACGCAGGCGGGCGTCGCTGAGCAGGCGGTTGCTGGCTTTCAGCTCGGCCATCGCCTGGTTCAGCGCATCGGTGCGTTCGCGCACCTGCTCGGCCAGCTCTACCGAATGCTGGAAGGCCGCGTAAGACGCGTCGCGCCCGGTGCTGCTGGACTCGATTCGCTCGATCAGCGCCGCGTTGATGCGCCGCAGCTTATGGTTTTCGCGCTCGAGCTCGGCCTGCCGGTCGAGTTGCTCAACGGGCACCTCTTTCTCCAGCCCGTCCACCTGGCCGGCCGATGGCGACGCCGGTGAAGGTCTGGTTGATATGCATGCCATTGAACTGCTCTCCGTAGGTGTTGAAACCGATCACCTGCTGGCGTCGAAGGAACGCCGAGATGTCGTCGCTGGAGCCATTGCCGTCGATCTCCAGCCGTCGCAGGAAACAGTCGCAGCCGATGGTCAGCAACGGCGGGCCGAGACGCTGTTCGAGGCGCTCGAACACGGCTTCGAGGTTGGGCATCAGCGGCCCCGGATGCATCGCGGTCAGTACGATGCCGTTCTCAACCGCGCAATAGAACGTCAGGCTGAGATCATCGTTGACCTTCTGAATCGAGCGTACGTAGTAATGCTCGTTGATACGCACCGCCAGCGGATGCGCAGCGAACAGGCGGTGATCGAGATCGCTGACCTCGACACCGATAAGCCGTGCGTATTCTTCGGCGGCGGGCTCAGCGTTCAGTTCATAGACACGCCGCGCATGGCTGTCCACGCGTGTCACCACCAGCTTGTCGGTGCGTGGCAGCATGTGATGTGTGGTGAACACCTCGAAATCCAGCCAGGTGTTGATCAGTACAACCGCCGCTGCCCCACTGTGAAACTTGCCGTCGTAGTAGACGTGCGTGTCGGCCAGGTGATTGTCGTCGCCGGCGGAGCCGCCGAAATGCGGAATGCTGCCAAAGGCAGCGCTAAGTGCGGAGAGCACGATTTCTTCGCGGCTGGACAGCCCGTCCAACAGGGTCAGGGCAAAGCTGTGATCCTTGATCGGCGCCAGCGAGTTGCTGCGGCAATCGCTGCCCAGCCGCTCGACCAGTTGCTGGGCATCGGTGAGGCTGAAACGGTCCATCTCGTCGATCAGCTCGCAGGCGATGGAAAAGTTGCGGTGATCAAAGCCAACCGCGGTCACGCAGCTGCGCCCATAGCCCTGCGAGGTGATCTCACCCGCCGACGTACAGCCGACCATGCGCACGCCACCGAAGTACTGGTGCAGCGCATCACCCAGTGCCGGCAGATCGTACTCTGCAGAACAAAAGAACAGGACAAAGCCGAGATGCGGATGAATCAGCTGGCGTGCCAGGTCCTGGGCCACCGTTTCGGCGTGCCGCGCTTCAGACATTGCTGTGCGCACTGCTAAGGATTCTTGCTCGACCACGCACCCCACCCCATACATCGATATCGTATGACCGCATTCTTGGTCAGGGCATAGGGTACGAACATGCTACTTCAGTACCGGCTGCGGCCTGCCAAGGTAGCAAAGCGACGAAACACCACGGCTCCTGTTGCTGCGGCTGCGGGTGGCGCCCCAAACAAAAAAACGGATGCCCCGAAAGGCATCCGTCTGATTGTCGCCGGCTGGGATTAGAAGCTCAGCGTGGCACCAATGGCGTAGGTGCGGGTTTCTTCATCAATGGCACTGGTATCTCGACCGGTCAACTCGAACTGGTTCACTTCGGCCACCAGCTTCAGGTTGTCATTGATGGTGCGGAAATAGGCGATGCCACGGGTTTCGTAATCGGCCGCCGTTCCCAGACCATTGCCGTCATCCTTGGTTTTGCCGGATGACAGTGCGATGCGGTTCTTGCCAAAGGTGTAGGAGCCTTGCAGCAGATAGCCATCGCTGTCCACGTCACGCAGTTGCGCTTCGCCTGCGTTGTTGGTGTAGAAGGGGTTGATGCCCTCGGCCTGGAAGCCTGACGCGGTAACGGAGAAGCCGGCCATCTTGGCCTGTACGCCGTAGCCTATGCCTTGGGAATCAACTTCGTCGACGGTGCTGTCGGTGTTTTTCGAGGTCTGCTGCATGCCGTTGACCCAGGAATAGATCTGAGCACCGCCAACCTCGAACTGATAGGTAATCTCGGTTTCGAAGCGCGGGCTGTCCTGGTAGGCCTCGTCCAACGCGCTGCTGGCGTCGTTCGTGGTGTCGACCGGGTCCATGATGCCTACGGCCACACGCAGGCCACTCATCACCGGTGAGCGATAGGTGACCTGGGAGGTTGGGAACGGATAGGGGTAACCCGTGCCAATGTTGCCAAAGGACACACCACCGAAATCAACCAGGCCCAGGGTGTCGCTAACCTGACCATAGCCGGTCAGCATCTCGTCCAGGAAAATGTTGGAGCGGCCGAACAGGCCGAAGTCCTTACCGAAAAGTACCTCGCCCCACTGGTCGTTAGACGCCGTGCCGTAGAACTGACGAACGTCGATGCCGGTCTCGGTGCCGTTGGTGTCGCTGTCGTTGATCGTGACCCAGAAGGAAGAGCGGCCGCCGACCTTGAGCTCGTCGAGCTGCTTGCCGAAGTTGAAGCCGATGTAATTGGGCAGGAAGCCCATCTTCACGCGGGACTGATCCCGGTCGAATTGCTCCCCAGCGCGATCGACATCGCTGCTGACGTAGAAGGTGTTGAAGTAGCCGTCTACGGTAAAGGTGGTGTCGTCTTTGTCGTAAAGCATGATTTCGGCAACTGCCGACTGGCTTAGGGTCATGCCAATCGCGCTGGCCAGAGCCAAAGGCAATAGTGTGGTAACCGCTTTCTTCTTGTTGTGCATGGCGCTCTCCGCTGATGTGACGACAGGCAGTCGTGTCGAGGCGGATTATCGAAAGCACAACCGGAGGGCCATACGCTCCAATGGCGGCGACTGGCTACTACTTTCGCCACGCTTAACGAATCAGGCGTTAAGGCCCTCCCTGCCGTTCCGTTCGGAGTAGCGCTTAGGTCTTACGCCGTTGCGCTTAAGTAGATCACCAGACGCTAGGCGACAGCTCCGGACTCGCGCGTGCGCGGTCAGACAGTGATAACGGAGCGTGTTTTTAGGAGCTGTTGAGGTCAGCGCCAGCTCAGGTCTGGAGTCGGGGCATTGGCCACCGCTACCCAGCTGGCGTCATCCCGGCGCAGTGCATCCAGGGCTGCCATCAGGTCCTGTCGCTGAAGCCTGCACATTTGGGCGGCAACTTCGGCAGGTCGATCGAGTTCATGTCCCGCCTGCAGGCACTGCCATGCCTGTTCGGCCTGGGCGCGAAAGTCTGCTCTGCTGGCTACGTGCTGGTCACCGGCCTGGCGTGCAGCTCGCTTGACCTCAATGTCAGCTTGGTCGGCCAGTTTCACCGCGCTGTCGTCGAGAAACTTCACGACATGCTCGAGGATTTCCTTGGCCGACGCCCTCGGTGACTGCACCGCGAAAAGTATTCCAGTATGCTCACCGAACTGACAGAAGCGGCTGAAGATAGCGTAGCCCAGTTGCAACTCGCTCCTTAACCGCCGGAAGAAGTCGGCTTCGATCACTCGCGCCAACAGCCGCCAGGACGCTTCGCACTTGGCGGTGCGGTCCGGCAACGGGCAGAACAACAGGAATCCGGTTTCGACCATCGCGCCGTCGCCGCGGACGTCGTGCCAATGCTTCAAAGCTGCGGGCTTACGCCGATCAGGGGGTATTACCGCAGGCGTTCCAGGCAATGCTTTGATGGCGTCGGCCAGCGGTCCACCCAGGGACGGCGCGAAGCCGATGGCCAGACCATGCCACTGAGCTGATTGCCACAGCCGAGACAGTGAGCCAAGGCCGATGTCCGCAGGCTGGCCGTCAACCACAGCAGAGTTCGTCAGCAGTCGAGGCAGATGTTTAAGTAACTGGCGAATCAGCATCTCATCGTTGCCGAGCGCAGCATCGCGCTCGGCCAGTGCAACGCCCTCGGCGAACGCTGCGGCTGGCGGCACGCCAAGCACTTGAATAATGTCAGTGATAATTGCCGGTATGGCGTCGGCAAAACCTTCCAATCTGAGACACCAGGCATTCCCGAAATCATCGAAACGCAGCGTTACGCCCGCTTGCTGCGCAGCCCATGCAGCCGGCTGCAGGGCATGCGCCACGGTGTGCCACAAAGCCGTGCAAGATTGGCCTCGCACCCACTGCCAGCGCAGAAACAGGGCGCCCTGCCCGCTCATGTCTTCCGGACCCTGCCAACGCAGTGCAGGCGTGATAGCACCCGCCTCATGGCGAACGATGTTGGGCTTCAACCAGGGATTCGCAGCGGGTGTTTGCCAGCGCCAGTCAGCCGGGACCGTATGCTGCGGCGGCTCCGTTTTCAAGCGCAGGGGAAAACCGCAGGTTTCGATGGGCGGACAGTCGCTCTTGTCGGTGGTGAGGACCAATGGCGGGGCCCCTAACATCTGCGCCGTAAGCGACCGCAGCGCCTGGCGAATCTCGCCTACATCGCTGTCGAGGCCCCATGCCTGCGAATCCACCCAGTAACGTAGCCGTGCCAGAGGCTCGGCGTTTTGCAGGCTTCGCTCACGGATCAGTTGGTATTCCTCGCTGCATGCCTGCCAACGCGCGTCATCCGAGAAGAAACCTATCCAGTCGAGCACCGCAGTGACGACAGCGGCGCGAGCGTCCAACCCCCGCTCTGTCAGCAACAGCTCGATGACCGCAACGCCCTGCCCTGCATACCAGTATGGGGTGCGCAGCTTTACCGACTGGCACAGTCCGGCTTCTCGCAGCCGTTGAGAGAGACCACCTGGCGCTTCGGAGGCAAGCCAGACAGACAGATAATCCAGCGCAGGCCCGGCATGCTCCGTCAACTGATCAAGCACAAACGCCAGGTGCAGGCGTGGCTGGGCATTGCTGAGTTGCAAGCGAAACCAGGCGTTGGCGTTCCAGCGCAATGGCTGAGCCTCATGTGGCACGAACGAATGGCTAGCAAGTTCAGCGTCCATCCGCTCGGCGAGACGCTGCAACGTTTCCTCATCCTGAGGCCCGGCCAGCAGTAATTCGATCTGGCCGGTTTGATAGAAGCGCCGATGATAGCCAAGCAGCGCCCGCTGAAAGGCAGTGTCCTCTACCGGCAGCGTGCCGCGGTTGCCCGCATGAAAGCCTCCGAACGGATGGGCTGAGCCGGTCGCATGCCCGAAAGCCGCATCGCACAGCGTTTCGGCGTCCTGCGCACGCGCCAGATACTCAGCCTGCAACACCTCGCGTTCGCGCAGCTGCGCTTCGGGGTCGAGCAGCGGATGGGCGAGCATATCCAGGAGACGGTGCAAACCTTCTTCGAACTGACTGGCCGGTAGTTGAAAAAAGAAGTCGGTATGCCGCTCTCGGGTCGAGGCGTTCAGCTGCCCTCCGCACCGTTGGACGAAGGGCATCAGACCTTCTGCTGCAGAGTATTTGTGACTGCCAAGAAACAGCAGGTGCTCAAGAAAGTGCGCCAGTCCCGGATAGGCACTCGGCGCGTCATGCGAGCCAGCGTGCACTCGCACCAGTGCTGCCGCCTTTGAGTTGCCAACCAACGGCAACAGGCGCACGCGCAAACCATGGGTAAGGGTTTTCTGCGGTGGTCGCTGGGCGGGATCGGCTGACGAATGCATTGGCGACGTGTTCCGGCTGAGAGTTGGAGGATCGCGCCAAGGTTCGCTTGACACAATGCTGCCTAGGCATCAAACCCTGATCAGGCTCGGCAAGGCCCGCGGTCGTCAGGTGTCCAGATGCCCATCGAGAAACTGCAGCAGACGGCGCTGCATCAGTTTGCCGGCGTTGCCCAGACAGGCGATCGGCGATCCGCGCAGCCCTTCCTGAGAAAACTCGGCCGCTTCACCCGCCATAGCCAAGGGGCAGTCGAGGCTCAGCGCAAGCTTGGCCAGTTGCTTTAGCAAAGCTGCATTGGGCGGAACGTTGGAGTACAACACCAATGCGCGCGGGCGGACTTTTTCGCAGATCAGAGTCAGCTCATCCAATGGCTGGCCGATAGCCAATACGCTGGCGGCTACCTCGTCGCTGGTAAGCAACAGGCCGGCGATCAGTAATTCCAGTTCGCGGCATTGACCAGGGACAGCCGCCAAAAGCACGCGATCTTGCGCCTGGGCTCGTGCAAGTTGCAGCCGCTGCAACACGCGAGCACGCAGGAAATTGTCGAGGAAGAGCCACTCGCTGGTTTGACCGAACTCATCCTGGCGCACCAGCAACTGTTGCCACAAAGGCAACAGCACGTCCTGAAATACCACTGGTAGTGGATACGTCGAGAAGACCTGTCCATACACTTGATCGAGGCGGCTCTCATCGAAACTGCTCACTGCCCGCTGCACCTGAGCCTGCCATTCACCCCACTCGCCGGCGACGGCCTCCTGCTGTTCAGGCGGCACCGCCGCTCGGGTTGCAGCGCTGCGTGACAGAATGCTGCCCACCTTGCTCACTGCCACGCCACGTTCCGTCCAAGCCACGATGCTGCGCACCGCCTCGACATCAGCCATCGAATAAAGGCGATGACCGCTTTCGGTGCGAGTCGGTTGGATCAAGCCATAGCGTCGTTCCCAGGCACGCAAGGTGACCGGGTTGACACCCGTCAGGCGTGAAACCTCTCGGATCGGGAACAACTCTTCCTGCTTGAGGGATGAAGACGAAAGCAGCGAAGAGGCACGGGCAAATTCGGTCATGACGCGCACAGCTCATGCAAAGGAATGGGCGCATTGTAACTCAGGGCCTGCAGGCATAGGCTGTACAGAAGTTATACAAGTACAGGATTGTGCAATGTCTCCTAAGCTACCGCTTACGCTCTATGTCGACGGTGCCTGCCCGCTCTGCGCCCGCGAAGTCATTTGGTTGCGGCGTCATGCCACACAGGAGCGCCTGCGACTGGTGGACATCAGTTCGCCTGGTTTCGTTAGCGAGGAGCGATCGCTTGCCCAGCTCCGCGGCAAGCTTCACGCGCGCAGCGCCGATGGGCACTGGCTTACAGGTCTTGACGCGACCTACTGGAGTTGGCGCGCGGCAGGCCTTAGCAAATGGGCCGCGCCTCTGGGTTGGCGTCCGTTACGACCCCTGCTCCTGCTCGCCTATTGGCTGTTCAGCCTGGCGCGACCTCATCTTGGCTGGCTACCCCATCCCGAAGGCAGCAGCCGTTGTACCGACCGTTGCGATCCTTTTTGACACCTTGCCGCTCAGAAAAACCTCTACAGGCACAGATGCTCATGCGCGCTGCATTGTTCAGCTCAACTGCTCAGGAAACGCTACAAGACGCGGGAGATAAAGCCAGTTAAGCGGTTCAGACTCTGATCTCATGGCGCCAGGCTATTGTAATTTTCTTGTACAGATAAATTATTTGGTATAGCTTTGCCTCACCAGCGAGGCTGTACAGGCTGCTCGCCATCGACGCCTTCGCCACGACCCAAACACGTAGGGTTTGCCTACGGATGGCTTCCCAGAGGATCACCCATGAACGAACTACCCGGCCATTTTCACCAAATACTTCTGGGGGTCGGTGAAGACCCGCAGCGCGAAGGCTTGCTCGACACCCCGAAGCGCGCCGCCAAGGCCATGCAGTACTTGTGCAATGGGTACGGCAAGAGCCTCGAGGAAGTGGTCAACGGCGCCCTGTTTGCCTCGGATAGCGACGAAATGGTCATCGTCCGTGACATCGAGCTCTATTCTCTCTGCGAACACCACATGCTGCCCTTCATTGGCAAAGCACACGTTGCTTACATCCCGACCGGCAAGGTGCTCGGTCTGTCCAAGATTGCACGAATCGTCGACATGTATGCGCGCCGTTTGCAGATTCAAGAGAACCTCACCCGCCAGATCGCCGAGGCGATTCAGGAGGTGACTCGCGCAGCTGGTGTTGCGGTGGTCATCGAAGCCAAGCACATGTGCATGATGATGCGCGGGGTCGAGAAGCAGAACTCGCTGATGAACACGTCGGTGATGTTGGGTGCCTTCCGGGAGTCCTGCACCACCCGAATGGAATTCCTGCAGCTAATTAGGGGGAATCGCTAATGCCTCGTCTGGAATCCGGCATCGCCCGCATCCGCGTCAAGGATTTACGTCTTCGCACCTACATCGGCATCAATGAGGATGAAATCCTCAACAAGCAGGACGTGCTGATCAACCTGACGGTGCTCTACAAGGCCGTCGATGCGGTTCGCGATAACGACATAGACACTGCATTGAACTACCGGACGCTGACCAAAGCGGTCATCTCCCACGTCGAGCACAATCGGTTCAGCCTGCTGGAGCGCATGACACAGGAAATCTTGGACCTGGTTATGCGGCTGCCCAGCGTTGAGTACGCCGAGGTCGAGGTCGACAAGCCACATGCGCTGCGGTTTGCCGAATCGGTTTCCATTACGCTCGCTGCCAGCGGCGGGCAACGCCTCGCCTGAACCACTCCCCTCGTCAGCTGACGGGCTATCCATCGCTCGGCCGCACTTTCTACCGCCGGTACCGGAGCATCTGCTCTGCGCCAGACCCTATAGATCTGCCGGGGCCGTGCCGAGGCTCTCGGCCTATGGCGACCGCAACTTCGCAACCAATAACCCAGCCGTTTACCAGGCACTGCGGGAGCGCAACGACTGAGCGCTTTCGCAGCCACCGTTGAGGCGTCAACCGACTTGCCAACCGGCAGAACCGCCTCGCTACAAAAAGCCTTGTGCCAGCCTTCAGGTAGTTGTTCTAGAATGCCGAAAAACGCACAAGAGACACCCTGATGATCAATGCCAAACTGCTGCAACTGGTAATCGAAGCCTCCAACGACGGGATCGTGGTAGCCGAGCAGGAAGGCGACGACAATATTCTGATCTACGCTAATCCTGCGTTTCAGCGCCTCACGGGCTATGAGGTCGACGACATCCTCTACCAGGACTGCCGTTTCCTGCAGGCGGACGACCGTGACCAGCCGGGTCTTGCAGCGATTCGTGAAGCAGTTCGAAGCAACACTCCCTGCCGCCAGATTATTCGTAACTACCGTAAGGACGGCAGTGCCTTCTGGAACGAACTGTCCATTACACCTGTGTTTAACGAGGGTGATCAGCTCACCTATTACATCGGTATCCAGAAGGACGTCACCCCGGAAGTCGAAGCCAAGCAACGAGTCCGTGAGCTTGAAGCCGAAGTCCAGCAACTCCGGGAGCAGCTTGCGGCCCTCCAAAGCTAACCAGTGTGCCGCATGTCGGCCTGTGCTCCGTGGCACTTCAGCCTTCATCAGGGCTGCCGATAAGGCTGGTAGGCGCTTCAGCCTGAAGTCGCGGCAACACTTGTGACCAGAAAGTGCATTTATTGATGCAGACTGCTGGGAAAACACGAATAATTGCCATCTGCCATTACATTCCCGCCAACTTGGACGGCGGCTGAATTCAGGTCCGCTTCTTTGACTTCCTACGCTTTCGTTGAAAACGCAACGGTGCTGCTTGCGCTTTGCTGGCTGCTATCGGTTACCGCGCGTCATTGGGGCCAGAGCCACCAGATATGGGCGCAATGCACGGCCGGCATCTGGTTCGGCGGAGCCTGCATCGTTGGCATGCTGATGCCCATATCCGTCCAGGACGGTGTCATCTTCGATGCGCGCACTGTTGTGCTGAGCATGGCGGCCTTGTTTGGAGGCCCGATCGCCGCGGGTATCGCGGGTCTGGTTGCCGGCGCGTATCGGCTGTGGGTGGGTGGCGTAGGCGTCTGGGTCGGGTTGATCAACGTACTGCTACCCATCGCCCTGGGACTTGCCTACCGTCATTTCCATCGCCGCGGCCAGATCGCCGTCGGCAGCTGGCAATTGCTGATCTTTGGCCTGGTCCTGCATGGCGGTGTCGTAGCCTCACTGTTGTTGTTACCGGCTCAACTTGTCGCACCTACACTCGAGCAGGTTGCGGTGCCCATGTTGCTGGTGCTGCCAACAGCGGTAATGCTATTAGGTCTGCTATTGGCTGATCTGCTCAGACGCGACCAGATCGAACGTGCGATGCATCTCAGTGAGGCACGTTTGAGGGCGATCACTCAGGCGATCCCCGACGTGCTGTTGGTGCTTGATGAGGACGGTCGCTACCTGGAGGTGATCGCCAACGACTCGTCGCTGCTTCAAGGAGGCAGCCAAAACCTGATCGGTAAGACTGTGGATGATGTGCTCCCTCCCATCCAGGCAGAACGCTTCCGCGAACTGATTCGTGACACACTTTCAAGCGGCACACCCGGCCTGCTTGAATATTCTATCCAGACCGCAAACGGCTTGAAGATATTCGAAGTACGCGCCCAGCGCCTGCCACTGGCGCAACCGTACAAGCCAGCCGTGGTGTGTTTGAGCCGTGACATCAGCGAGCGTGCCAAAGCCGAACAGGAGCGTCGCATCGCCGCAATCGCCTTCGAATCCCAGCAGGGCATGATCATCACCGACGCCAAGAACCGCATTCTGCAGGTTAACCAGGCATTCACCGAGATCAGCGGCTACAGCGCAGACGAGGCCATCGGACAAGACACGCGCCTGCTCGCCTCCGGTCGCCACGCGCCCGATTTCTACCTGACCATGTGGCGCAGTATCCAGCAGACAGGGGCGTGGCAGGGCGAGATCTGGAACCGCCGCAAGACTGGCGAGGTATACCCCGAGTGGCTGTCGATCAGCACCGTGCTCGACGCTCAGGGCGCTGTGTCCAACTACGTGGCGGCCTTCACCGACATTACCGAACGCAAGCAAGCCGAAGAACGCATTCATAACCTCGCTTTTTACGACCCCCTGAGCGGCCTGCCCAACCGTCGCCTGTTGCTCGATCGCCTCAAGCAGGCCCTGGCAGCCACTGTACGCAGCCAGCATTACGGCGCGCTGATGTTCATCGATCTGGATAACTTCAAAAACATCAATGATCTTCATGGCCACCAGGCCGGCGACCAATTGCTCTGCATGGTGGCCGAACGCCTGAGCGGTGAGGTCCGTGGCATCAACACCGTTGCCCGCCTCGGCGGCGACGAATTCGTGGTCATGCTCGAAGATCTGGATGCCAAGGCGGAATACGCAGCAGCCCAGGCCGAGCAGATAGGCGAAAGGATTCTGTCGGCATTGGGTCAGCCTTACCGACTGGGCGCCCTGCTGCTGCACAGCAGCGCCAGCATCGGTGTGGTATTGCTGAACAGCAATGACGGGGACGCTGAAGAGCTGATGAAGCGCGCCGACATGTCGATGTACGAAGCCAAACAGGCCGGCAAGAACGCCCTGCGCTTCTTCGACCCGCGCATGCAGCAGGCTGTACAAGAACGCCTGCGCTTGGAAGACGAAATCCGCCGCGGCCTGACAGCCGGCGAGTTCGTGATTCATTTCCAGCCCCAAATTGAACGCCATCGTGGGATCGTCGGTGCTGAAGTTCTGGTTCGCTGGCAGCATCCGCAACGCGGCTTGCTCAGCCCGTTCCACTTCATCGGGCCGGCCGAAAGGGCCGGACTGATCGAGACATTGGATTTCGTGGTGCTCACCCAGGCCTGCGAACAGCTCGCCGCTTGGGCCAAACAGCCACGCTGGGCGACACTGACGCTTGCCGTCAACTTGAGTGCAAGCCTGCTCTATCAGGCCGACTTCGTTGATCGTGTGCTCGCGTTGCTCGAACGCACCGGTGCCAATCCGCGACTGCTCAAGCTTGAAATTACCGAATCCCTGTTGCTCGATGATATGGAAGAAGCGGTAGTTCGAATGAGGACGCTGAAGCAGCACGGCATTCGGTTCTCGATCGACGACTTCGGCACAGGTTATTCGTCCATGGCCTACCTACAGCGGTTGCCGCTCGACCAACTGAAAATCGACCAGTCGTTCGTTCGTCAGCTGGTCGATGACGTCAGCAGCCAGACCATCATCCGTGCCACCTGCGCTCTTGCCTCCGGGCTCAATCTGGAAGTGATCGCCGAAGGGGTCGAGACGGAAGAGCAGCGGTCACTGTTGGTCGCCAATGGTTGCGACATGTTCCAGGGTTATCTGTTCAGCCGTCCCGTGCCGCTAGAAGCGTTCGAAGCACTGGAGCTCGACCCCGTGGCGTGAGGGTCGCATTCGCTTACCTCACGCCGAGATGGACCGCTTACAGCGCCAGCGGGGCCCGGCGACACAGGGTGGCCAGCGCCTGCACCCACTGCTCATGGGTATTCAGGCAAGGGACCAGCTGTAGATCCGTACCACCAGCCGCAACGAACTGTTCGCGGCCTCGATCACCGATTTCCTCAAGCGTTTCGATGCAGTCAGACACGAACGCCGGGCACATCACCAGCAACTTCTTCACGCCTCTGGCCGCCAGCTCTTCCAGCTGCGCCTCGGTATAGGGCTCGATCCACTTGGCACGCCCCAGTCGTGACTGGAATGACACCGACCACTGTTCGGGTTGCAAGCCGGCACGCTCGGCAAATGCCGCTGCGCTCTGAATGCACTGCGCGCGGTAGCAGCTGGCGAGCACCGCGCCTTCGGCACGCTGGCAGCAATCATCGGTTTTCAGGCAATGCGCGCCGGTCGGATCCGTCTTGCGCAAATGCCGCTCAGGCAAGCCGTGATAGCTCAGCAGAAGGTGGTCGAACGATTGTTCCAGGTGCGGTTGAACACTCGCAACCAACGCCTCGAGATATTCCGGCTGGTCGAAAAACGGCTGCAGAATGGACAGCTGAATGTCGAGGCCGCGTTCGCGAATCACCCGCCGTGCCTCTTCAATGACGGTGGTCGTGGTGCTGTCCGCGAATTGTGGATACAGCGGCGCCAGAGTGACCTGCCTGATGCCCTGCCCTGCCAATTTCAAGAGCGAGCGCTCAATGGACAGTTCGCCATAGCGCATCGCCAGCTCGACCGGGCCCTCTTTCCAATACGGCCGAACAGCGTCGGCCAGGCGTTGGCTCAGCACCACCAGAGGTGATCCTTCCGGCCACCAGATGGACGCGTAGGCATGTGCCGACTGTTCCGGGCGCTTGATCAGGATGAGCGAGACCAGCAGCCGGCGAACGGGCCAAGGCAGGTCGATGACATATGGGTCCATCAGAAACTGATTGAGATAGCGGCGAACATCGGCCACTTCGGTGGACGCCGGAGAACCCAGATTGACCAACAACAACGCCTGCTCGGACATGCACATTTCCAACTACTGATTTAATGGATCGCGCCGCACCCCTGGGTCGCGACGCTATTTTCACACAGCGGTCACGCCTTGCGCAGGTCTGCCAATGCCGCATCCAATGTCACGAAACGAAACTGAAATCCTGCGACCTGCAATCGCAACGGTCGCACTTTTTGTCCGCCAAGGATCAGCCCGGAAAGTTCGCCCAAACCGACCTTCAAGGCCAGCGCAGGCACCGGCAGTATTGCCGGACGCCCCATGCTCGCTGCGAAGGCTTTAGCAAACTCGGCATTGCGTGCCGGCTGTGGTGCGCACGCATTGTAGGGGCCGCCTGCTTCGGGCTGGTGAAACAGAAAATCTATCAGGCCGATCTGATCGTCTATGTGAATCCAAGGCATCCACTGACGGCCATTGCCCTGTCTGCCGCCAAGCCCAAGCGCGAACAGCGGCCTGAGACGTTGCAGAAAGCCGCCTTGAGGTGCCAACACCAAGCCGGTCCGGATCAGGACCACGCGAATGCCCAACGACTCCGCTCGCATGGCACTCTCTTCCCACGCAGCACACAGCTGGCTAGCGAAATCGTTGGTAACCGGACTGTCGTCCTCGCTCAGTTCCCGCTCACCACCGTCGCCATACCAACCGACCGCCGAGCCGGAAATCAGCACACTGGGTTTCTGCTGCCGTGTTGCAAGCCATTCCACCAGCTGCTCGGTCAATTTGATGCGACTGTTCCACAGCAGCAAACGACGGGACTTGGTCCAAGGCCGATCGGCAATCGGTGCACCTGCCAGATTGATAACTGCATCGAGCTGGACCTGGTCCAGTTCGCGAAGCTCGCCAATGCCTTTTACCGACTCGCCGCAACGCTCCGCAACCTGCTCGGGTGACCGACTCCAGACCCAGAGCCGATGCCCCTGTGGCAACCAGTGTTTACACAGCGCCTGACCAATCAGGCCAGTCCCGCCGGTGAGCAATATGTTCATTGCAGCCTCCGCATCTCAGCTGTGGGCCCGCACCGATGACTCAGCGGGCTGCTACATTCTGATGTTACACCTATACAGAAATCAAATGCTGTATAACTTGGTAATGCAAGCGTAGTCTATGTACAACTACTCAACAGGCTGCCAATGCTCTTTTCAGTCTTTTTCCGGTGTCCGGTCGTTATGAATCGATTCAATCCAGACAAACTGCTGCTTTCCAAGTGGACGTCCACTACGCCCCAAAAAAAGGAAAAGCACTTCCTCATCACGGAGCTGTTACGGGATGAAAACGGAGTTCTGCTGCAAGTTGAGCTTCAGGCTGTCCTCACTCAACGAAGCCAGTGGATCGACTGGCAGGTCCTGCGCGACGATCAGCAATGGCTGTTCGGGTGGCGTTAAAGTAGGCGCTTAGCAGGCAGCATCAGCTGTCTCACGGAATCTTGTACATGCAGTATTGACTTGTACAAGTAACCACTTATGATGGCCTCATATTGTACAGAAAACCTTACCTGTACAAGTGCAGCGAGGTCGATCACATGCCTAATAGCTCTCGTTCCCCTATCAAAGTCGGTATCAGTGCCTGTCTGCTGGGCAGCCCGGTGCGTTTCAATGGCGGCCATAAGGAATCGCGCCTATGCAGCGAAACGTTGGCCAGGCATTTCGAATTCGTGCCGGTCTGCCCTGAGGTCGCCATAGGTCTCGGCACGCCACGTGAGCCAATCCGCCTGGTCGGTGATCCCGATAGCCCTCGTGCAGTGGGCACCGTGCACCCGGAGCTGGACGTAAGCGAAGCCCTGACTGCATACGGCAAGCAGATCGCTCGCGAACTGAGCGATATCAGCGGCTATATCCTGATGCAGAAATCCCCCTCCTGCGGGATGGAACGGGTCAAGGTCTACCAAGCCAATGGGCATCCTATCGACGGCGGCGGCACCGGCCTGTTTGCCCATGCGCTGATGGAAGCGCGACCGGACCTGCCCATCGAGGAAGACGGTCGGCTGAACGACCCCGTACTGCGAGAAAATTTCCTCACAAGAATCTTTGCCTACGCCGAATGGCAGCGTTTGCTCGAAGCCGGGCTTACCCGCAAGGCACTGGTCGAATTTCACTCGCGTCACAAGTATCAGCTGATGGCGACCAACCCTGGGCAATACAAAGCCCTCGGCCGGATGGTCGCAACGGTGGGCATAAAGCCGCTCGATGAGTTCGCACCGATCTACTTCAGCCAGCTGATGGCCGCGCTCAAGACCACCGCATCGCGCGGCACCCACAGCAATGTGCTGCAGCACCTGAGCGGGTACTTGAAGAACGATCTTTGCGGCGACGACAAGCAGGAACTGCAACGCCTTATCAGCCAATACCGCGAGGGCATCGTGCCGCTCGTCGTACCGATGACATTGCTCAAGCATCACTTCCGCCGTCATCCGGATCGCTATGTGGCCAGCCAGGTATATCTGCAGCCGCACCCCGAAGACCTCAGCCTGCGCAACGGCATCTAGACATGACCCTGACTGTTGATGACGACATCGATCTGAGCCGTGAAGACGGCTGGTTCCCGATCAGGGAAGTTGCGCGCGTCACCGGCGTCAATCCGGTCACGCTGCGGGCCTGGGAACGGCGCTACGGGCTGATCGTGCCGCGTCGCACACCCAAGGGCCATCGGCTCTATGACGACAGCCACGTCAGGCGGATCCAGAGCATTCTCAAATGGCTGAATCGGGGTGTAGCCGTCGGCCAGGTCAAGCAGTTGCTGGATGCTCGCCAGAGTCTCAATCTGAACGAGCACAGCCCATGGGGCGGTCTGCATGACCAGATATTCCTGGCCGTCACCGAACTCTCCGAACGACAGCTCGACGACAGTTTCAACCGTGCGCTTTCGCTGTATCCGCCATTGACCTTGTGCAAGCACCTGTTGCTGCCACTGCTGCTGAGCCTCGAACAACGTTGGACCAGCTCTTTCGGCGCAGAAGTCGAGCGTGGATTGTTCTGTTCGTGGCTGCGAACCAAACTCGGCACTCGCATCTATCACAGCAACCGTCAGCATGGCGGCGCACCGCTGCTGTTGACGACCCTGTGCGATCAGCGCTTCGATCCGGGGCTGTGGCTCAGCGCCTGGCTGGTGTCCAGTGCAGGTTGCGCTGCCGAGGTGATCGAGTGGTCTGTACCACTGGCGGAACTGCCACTGGCCCTGGAGCGAATCAAGCCGCGGGGTCTGCTGCTGTATGCCAGCCAGTCACTGGACAGCGGCTACCTCAAGCGGCATCTGCCCCGGCTGGCCGACCCGGAAAACATGCCGCTGCTGCTGGCGGGGCCGGCAGCCAGCATTCACTTTGCTGAACTGCGTGACATACCCGGCCTGACCCTCGCCGTTGACCCGCTCGCCGCGCTCGAAGCCCTGCAGGCTGGGTCGCTGCTTGAAAACCCTAAAGGGTATCTGGAATGAACCAGCTTCTCTGGCTACGCACCGACTTGCGCGTCAGTGACAACAGCGCCCTGGCAGCCGCGATGAGCTCCGGCCCCACGGTGGCGCTCTATCTGATCACGCCGGGCCAATGGCATGCCCATGACGATGCGCCTTGCAAGGTCGATTTCTGGCTACGCAACCTGGCTGAGCTGTCGCTACGCCTCTCAGAACTGAACGTTCCGTTGCTGATTCGCACCGTTCAAGACTGGCAGGCAGTGCCCGCTGTGATCGCCGACCTTTGCGGCACCCACGAGATCGGCACCCTGCATGTCAATGACGAGTATGGAGTGAACGAGCAGCGCCGTGACGAGGCAGTCGCCGAAGCGCTTCGGAAAACACCCACAAGCATGCGACGCCACCTTGATCAGCTGCTGTTTGCACCAGGAACTATCACTACGTTGTCGGGTGGCTACTTCAAAGTCTTCAGCCAGTTTCGAAAGGTGTGCTATGCCCGGCTGGCAGGGTCACTTCCCGCGTGTTTACCCGTTCCGGATCGCCAGGCATCGCTGCCGATTGCCAGCGACTCGGTACCGCAGACAGTCGATGGATTCGCCCAACCCAGCGATTATCTGCGCTCGCTGTGGCCGGCAGGCGAAGACTTCGCCCAGCTGCGCCTCGCCCAGTTTGCCGAAGACGACCTTGCAGACTATCAACAGCGTCGTGACTTCCCTGCCGAGCCTGGTACCAGCCAGATTTCTGCCTATCTGGCTGCCGGCGTCGTTTCGCCTCGGCAATGTCTGCATGCTGCGCTGAGAGCAAATCGCGGTGAACACGACAGCGGCAATCCAGGTGCCGTCACTTGGATCAATGAGCTGCTCTGGCGCGAGTTCTACAAACATATCCTGGTGGGCTATCCACACGTCTCGATGGGTCGAGGCTTCCGGCGAGAAACCGAAGCCCTGCCCTGGCGTCACGCACCCGATGAGCTGGCTGCCTGGCAGCAGGGCCATACCGGTTTTCCGATCATCGACGCGGCAATGCGCCAGTTGCTGGCGACCGGCTGGATGCATAACCGCCTGCGCATGATCGTCGCCATGTTTCTGAGCAAGAACCTGCTCATCGACTGGCGTGAAGGTGAGCGGTGGTTCATGCAAAACCTGATCGACGGCGACCTCGCAGCCAACAATGGCGGCTGGCAGTGGAGCGCCTCGACGGGAACCGACTCGGTGCCCTATTTCCGACTGTTCAATCCGCTCAGTCAGTCTGCCAAGTTTGACCCGGACGGCCGTTTCTTGCGGCGTTGGCTGCCTGAGCTGGCCGAGTTGGACAAACGCGCGATTCACAACCCTGCGAAACTCAACGGTCTGTTTGCTGCCGTCGATTACCCGACACCTATCATCGACCTGCCGATGAGCCGTGACCGCGCGCTTACGGCCTTCAGGCAACTGGGGGAGGCGCTGTGAGCGGCTTTCTGCAGCAATTCTCGGCCAACTTCGCCCAGCTTAATGCCCATAACCTCGACCGCCTGAGTGAGCTCTATGCAGAAAACGTTCACTTCACAGATCCGCTGCATGAAATCTGCGGGCTGGCCGATCTGCACGAGTATTTCGCGGAGCTTTACGCCAACGTCACTGCCCTCGACTTCGCCTTCTTCGCCTTCGACGAGGTGCGCGAAGGCGAAGGCTATCTACGCTGGATCATGAGTTTTCGTCACCCCCGCCTCAACCAAGGCCAGCTCATCAGCCTGGAAGGCTGCACCATGCTGCGCTGGGACGCTGCAGGCAAAGTGGTGCGTCATCGCGACTACTTCGACGCGGGCGCCCTGCTTTATCAACACGTTCCCGTCGTTGGCTCGATGATTCGCTGGCTGCATCGCAGGATCGCGTGAGCCCGACACGAAGCTTCTGGCTCGTCCCACAGAACCAGCCTACCCCGCACCGTTGAGCGTCACCGACGTGCCTTGTCAACTGGGTTAAGCGCCCTGCCCTAAAGCACCCCCGCTTGTTTAAAGCCACACGTTGCCGCTGAGGCGATGAACGGTCTGATAGCCAGTTCAAGCCCAGCCGATATAGCGATGCGCGCCCGAGCGCTTTACGAGAGACACTCTATGAGCAACACGACCATCACCATGCAAGACCATTACCGCAAGGCCGACCGCATCATGCTCGGCGTGCTGTGGTTTCTCTTCGTATATGCGCTCGGTCTGGCTGCGATGAGTGGCAGCTGGGCACAGGCCTTCGTCATTGGCGGCGGTACCGCCCTCGCCATGACGGTGCTCAACGCACTGATTGCCGGCGAGCGGTTGATGCGTTGCCTTATCGGTGCGGCGTTCATGGTCATGTCAGCGCTGCACATCAACCAGGAACACGGCATGCTGGAAATGCACTTCGGCATCTTCGCCCTGCTCGCGTTTCTGGTGTACTACCGGGACTGGCTGCCCATCGTCGTGGCTGCTGCGACCATCGCAGTGCATCACCTGACGTTCTTTGCGCTGCAGCAACAAGGTGCCGGTGTGTTTTTGATGCCTGAGGGCAATTGGGGCGAGGTCTTCCTGCATGCGTTTTATGTGGTGCTTGAGAGTGCCATCCTCATCTACCTGGCGGTGCGCGCCAATGCCGAAGCGCGCGAAGGCGAGGCATTGCTCCGCGCTGCGGCAGAGATCACACGCAACCCCGAACGGATCGACCTCAACCAGCGCTCTGCTGCCAGTGGCCCTGTGGGCGAGCGGTTCAATCACTTGCTCGATCAACTGTCCGAACTCGTCAGTGCCGTGGTAGCGGATGCGCGCAGCCTCGACGGCACGGCTGGCAGCCTGAACACCGCCACCCGGCAAATGCGTAATGGTGCTGACCTGCAACTGGGTGAAACCGCACAGATGGTCGATGCGATGCAGCAGATGTCGACCGCCATCGAGGAAGTTGCCGGCCACGCCGATCGGGCCTCACAGGCGGCACAGGCTGCAAACGCGAAGGCGGGACAGGGGCGCCAATCGGTCCTGACCAGCCGTGAGGAGATCACCCTGCTGGCGCACCGCATCGACGGAACCGACGAGGTCATGCAAGACCTGGCCGCACAGTCCGAGCAGATCGGCCGCGTTTTGGAAGTGATCCGCAGCATCGCTGAACAGACCAACCTCCTGGCCTTGAACGCCGCTATCGAAGCCGCTCGGGCCGGGGAGCAAGGTCGAGGGTTTGCCGTGGTTGCCGATGAGGTGCGTAACCTCGCGCAGAAAACGGCGACCTCGACCCGCGAGATCCAGGAGATCATCACACGCCTGCAGCAGAGCAGCCGAAAAGCGGCCGATTCGATGCAGGACAGCAGACTGAGCGTGGCCCGCTGCGTCGACGACAGTCAGAAAACTACGGTACTGCTGGAATCCATGGCGCAGGAAATCGAAGCCATCAGCCACATGAATGAACTGATAGCCGCTGCCACCCATGAGCAAACCGCGGTCTCTGCGGATATCGCCAGTCACCTGCAGAGCGTTCAGCAGATTGCCGAACAGAATGCCGTGGATGCGAGCCAGCTGGAGCAGGACAGTGCCGGGTTGAGTGCACTGGCTTCTCGACTGGGCACACTCAGCGGTCGCTTCGCCATTCGTTGACCGAATCCCTTAGGGCCCAATTGAACACTGGCGCCCTGAGGCTATCACTTGCTACGCCCTCGCGGAGTTGCGCTTTCACTGAAACATCAGGCAGACATGCTCCCTGTTGTAGCGCATCAATAAGTGGCATGTAACAAGTCTCCAAAACATCCCAGGGATGGAGCTTGAACAGTCGAAGTAGCCGAGCAAGACCTGGGAGAAATCGCTGCCGCTGGTGTATCGGTATCCTCAGTGGTATTGATCGATGCCCGTTTAGCCGCTGATGCAAAGGAGTCAGTCTATGATCCCGGACCCACTGCTCGACGCGCTGCACCGTGCAAGGCACGTTGTGGTTTTTTCAGGCGCAGGCGTGTCAGCGGAAAGCGGCATTCCGACATTTCGCGACTCGCTCACCGGCCTGTGGGAACGCTTCGACGCCGCATCGCTGGCTACGCCAGAAGCCTTCCGAGCTGACCCGGCTCTGGTCTGGGGATGGTACGAGTGGCGGCGCATGAAGGTGCTGCAGGCTCAGCCGAACCCCGCCCACATGGCGATTGCCGAATTGGCTCGGCACGTCCCCCATCTCACGCTCGTCACCCAGAACGTCGACGATTTGCATGAGCGAGCCGGCAGCACCGACGTTATCCATTTGCACGGCAGCCTCCATCAGCCTCGCTGTTTCAACTGCGGTGAACGCCCGGACACATCGCCAACCATGCCGGACGAGCCCGAAGGTGGCCGCCGTCTGGAGCCGCCACGCTGCGCGGCATGCGGTGGTCAGCTGCGTCCAGGTGTGGTCTGGTTTGGCGAAAGCCTGCCAACTGAGGCGTTGAACACCGCTTTCGCTGCCGTGCAATCGTGCGACCTGCTGATCTCCGTCGGCACGTCTGGGATGGTCTACCCCGCCGCCGAGGTTCCGGGCTTGGCCTGGCGCGCCGGTGCTGTGGTCGTCCACGTCAATCCGCAACCCCAAACCGATCACAGCGAGCGGGAATTTGCGTTGGCCGGGCCGGCTGGCGAACAGTTGCCACTGCTGATCAGGCAGGTTTTCGGTCAGGCGACCCCGGGGTGACCGACGATTGAATTACCTACAGGTTCCACCGCTGAAGCGTCTTCAACAGGCCCGGGCGAACCGCATCATGTCAATGGCGTAACAACAGCGGTCTGATACGCCCTACGCTGCTGAAGCCGTTCATACCAGGCCTGCAGGTGCGGCAGGTCAGGACGTTCGATAGGCATCTCGAACCAGGCATAGGCGAAACAACCCAGCGGAATGTCACCCATGGCGAACGACGCGCCGGACAGGTAGGGTTGTACCGACAGTGTCCGGTCGGCAATCGCCAGCAACTTGCCGCACTCCGCTGTTGCGGCGTGCACCGCAGGCATGTCGCGCTGCTCCGGCGCGGTGCGCACCATGTTCCAGAACACCGTGCGAAACGGCGCAGCCAGGGACGAGGTGACCCAGTCCATCCACTTGTCAGCCTCGGCGCGTTGCGCCGGATCGACCTGCCACAAGATGCCCTCACCGTACTGCGCCGCCAGATAACGAACGATGGCGTTGGATTCCCACAGCACCAATTCGCCATCCTCCAGGCAAGGCACCAGCTGGTTGGGATTCTTAGCAATGTAGTCCGCCTCGCCAACCACCCCGAAGACTCCGCCGGCATCGACACGGGTGTATTCGATATTCAGCTCTGCCAGGCACCAGAGTGCTTTTTTCACGTTGGTCGAGTTCGTCCGGCCCCAAAGTTTCAGCATTCGATGTGCTCCAGTGCGTCGATATCGGATTTAAGCGCCCTCACCCTAGCTTCTGACGGCTATCGGCCGCCAGTCCGCCTTACTCACTGCGCCTTGCAATGGTCGGCTAGCAGCCGCGTTGCGCCCTGGACTTTGTGGGTATACCAGAACACCCGGCTAACGCCACGGGTGATCGCCACGTAAGCTAGGCGCAGGCTCTCGTCGGCCATCGCCTGGTCATAGCTGTTACGGAAGAAACCTGAGTAGGCATACAGCGCGTTTCGCAAAGGATGGCGCTCGGCCGGCAGACAATCATCGACGATGATCGCGACCTCGGCCTGCAGGCCCTTGGCGCGATGAATGGTGTAGGTCTTGACCGGCAGCTTGCGGTCCAGCTGCGCCTCGATGGCCCGCAATGGCTCGTTGCGCCGGCTGAGTACCAGCACCGCGTTGCGGTCAGCATTCGGGCGAGCGGCAACATGTTCGCATTGGGCCTTGATCTCGCGGATCAGCTCTGGCAGCCGGCTCTTCACATCGAAGCGGGTTACCAGTTTTACGCCATGATCGCCCTGTTGCGTCGCCTTGGCCGCCTGGCTGACCTTGGTCTGCTTGAACGTCACCCCGCTCAACACGGCCTCGCCATCGCGGATGACTGGCTCGATTGAACGGTAGTTGGTTTCCAGCATCAGCACCCTGCTCTTCTTCGATGCGCCGCGGCCAGGGAAGTATTTGTCGAAATCCATGAACAACTCCGGCGAACTGCCGCGCCAGCCGTAGATCGACTGCCAGTCGTCGCCAATGGCCATCAGGCTGACGGCCTCGCCCTGGCTCGACAGCGCACGGTGCAGCGCCTGCAGCCACTGAACGATCTGCGGTGAGATGTCCTGAAATTCATCGATCAGCAAGTGGCTGAACGGCGTCAATGCTGCTGACGACACACTGCGGTCAGCCGCCGCAAGACGTTGGGTCAAGGCTTGGAACGCACCGTTGAAGGTGGTCAATCCCTGAGATGCGAGCAGCGCCTGGAAATGCCGCCAGAACAGCACCAAGGCCTCGCTGAAGGCACGTTCCACCGACGAACCCTGCAATCGGGCGGGTTGCATCTGGTCGATGCGAATACCGATGCTTTCGATAAACCCGGCTTGCGCGTAGAACGCCTCGAACAGCGGCGCTGGGGTGAACTCGCCGGCCAGCTTGAATACGTCCAGAGGCGCCTTGGGAGCGCGCTTTTTATCGTCTGGTGATGGCAAGCGCAGTAGCTCGTGCACCAGCGTGCGAAAACGATCCTCTTCGGCATAGCAGGTCTGATAGGCCTGTTTGAGCAGTCGCTGTTGTGCCGGCCGCATGCGTGAAGCGGTCAGGGGGTTATCCAGATCTAGAGGCGAGGCACCCTTTTCGTCCAGTTGCTCGAACCAGACCGGCTTGCCCAACACGTCCCTGGCCATTGCTGCCATGGCCGAATGGAACGTCCTCACGCACTGCCGCGCACTAGCGGGATCGAAATCGAAATTCCAGAATCCCAACACCCGGATCAGCTGTTCGCGCAGTTGAGTGCAGGATGCATTAGTGAAGGAAATGACGGTCAGCCGTTCTGGCGCGATGCCCAAATGGCAGAGCATGAACACCACACGCAGCACCAGGGTGGTGGACTTGCCCGAGCCGGCGCCCGCGAAGATGCGCGTCACTGGGCTGTCTCCAAGGATCATTGCCCATTGCTCATCCGACGGCGCGCAGATCACGCCAACCTCTACCGCGCGACCGACACGAAGACGCATTGCCTGAATCTGCTGCTCATCGACCGTCAACTTAGCCGGCCCATAAATGCCTTCACTGGCCGGCTTGCGAGCTTTTGCGCGGGGCTTGGCTGGGGTAGCTGTCCCCGCAGGGGACTTGGTCGCACGGCCGATCTTCGCAGCTGCAGCTGACTTTTTGCTCGTACGAGGCAGCGTCTGTTTGGAAACGGCGTTCGGCCAGCGCCGCACTAACAGCTCCTCTTCCGACTGAAAATAAGCGGAGGTACGAGGGAAACAACGCGCCAAGGCACCCGACACCAGGAGCTTGTAGCGCTTGACGGCAGAAAACATTGAAATAAACAACCAAGGCGTCAACAGATGGTTGATATGTTACGGGTTTTTCGTCGCTGACTGATGGCCGACCGAGTAATGGTCACGTCGACCAGCAGCCAATTATGCGCGGCTGCCTCACCTTATTTGCGGGGCGATGACTCGACGCTCCTGTGCACGGACCGAAATACGGATGCGACTATTGCTGCGCCACTGGACTTACAGATCACGTTCGGGCCGCAGCGGTCGACTGTTCATCAGAGGCAGGGCACCTGCCGCAGTGTCCGAGTACTAAACAAGACAGTCATTTGTAGCGGCTACACCAGCCGTCCGGCATAGGTCATTTATGTACAAAATCGGTTTCGCCTGCATGTACCGTCATCCCGGCCACAGCGAGTCGCTGAAGGAGCTGGAAGCCATCGAACGCGCCTTCAATCCTCGCTCGACCACGCTGCGCTGGCTCAACAGTGTGTCGCAGGACGCGGCGCGCGAGAAGCTGAACGGCATCATCGAACACAACCTGGCCGCGCAGTTGCGCTTGCTCGAATACGTCGAGACCTTGCCACCACCGCTGCGCATGTTGCGCCTGAGCAGCGACTTGCTGCCGTTCTACAGCCATCCGGAAGCAGCCGACTTCTACCGTCAGGCCGAGGTGCAAGCGGCGACGGAGAAAGGCTTTGCCCTGATTGGCGAGCGCGCACGAGCAGCCGGCATTAGGCTGTCGCTGCACCCGGGTCAATATTGCGTGCTCGGCTCGGACAAGCCTCAGGTCGTCGAGAACAGCCTGGCCGAGTTCGAATATCACGCCGACATGATCCGCATGATGGGCTTCGGTCGGCAGTTCCAGGACTTCAAATGCAACGTGCACATAGCCGGTCGCCTGGCCGGCGAAGGCATCCGCACGATCTGGCCGCGACTCTCCACCGAGGCGCGTAATTGCATCACCTTCGAGAACGAGGAAAAGACCTACGGCGTCGACGACTGCCTCCAGCTTGCCGACCTTGCGCCGGTGGTGCTGGACATCCACCACTGCTGGATCAATGAAGACCGGTATATCGACCCACAGGACCCGCGTGTGGCGCGCATCATCGACAGCTGGCACGGTGTACGGCCGACCATGCATTACTCGCAGCCGCCGGAAAGCCTGATGGAGCTGGGATTCAACGTCGATGAGAAACTGGAAATACCGGCGCTGCTGGAAAAGGTCAGCAAACGTGACCTCTACAGCCACAGCAAACGCATGTGGAATCGCTGGACCAACCTTTATGCGCGTGAATTCCTCGACCGGTTCGACATGATGTTCGAAGCCAAGGACAAGAACCTCGCCACGCTGGACTACTACCGCGATTATCTTGAAACGGCCAAAGTCGAGTAGTCGCCACCGCGGAGCCAAAGCGCTTTTTTCAGCTCTTAAAGACGCAGCGCCTCAGCCGCCCCACTTGAACCATGCCCACACACCAAACAGCACAAGCCCGGCAATGCCTATGGGCTTGGCATGTCGATTCCAGATATCCAGGGCCGCCTTGCCCGCCACCTCTATCAACAGCGCAAGGCCGAAATAACGAGCCCCTCGGGCGAGACAGGCAGCGGCGAGAAAGAGAACGATGGGATAGGCGCTGGCGCCCGCTACGAGCATGGCGATCTGAAACGGTATAGGGACAATCCCGATGGCCAGGATTGCCATGAAACCGTCTTCCTGGAACTGCTTGTCGAATTCCTCGTACGCAGCCTCACCGCCAAAGAGCCCGACGAGCCTGTCGCCCCATTGATCCATCGCGAACATACCGAGGTAGTAACCCAGTGTGGCTGCGGTCAGGTTCCCTGCCAGCGCGACCGTCGCGATTCGCCATTTACGGTCCGCGTGGCAAAGCATCCAAGGGATGAGGATGACCTCGATCGGGATGGGGATCAGCAAGGTTTCCATCATGGAGGCTAGGAATAGCAGCGTCATCGCGTGACGTGACTTGTCGAGGCGATCAAGCCAGGCGCGTGCGGAGGTCAGGTTGGCTTGGGACATGAATGACGGGCTCGTCGTGGCTTAAAAATAGCGGGTTGATGAGCTAATCGGACTCGCCGACTAACGACCCATTCCAACCTATCGGAAAACAATGTGGGGGCATTGGTTCGAGAAGGCTGCCTATATCCGACCGTAACGCTGCACTTTTCCAAAGGCGTCGAGTCAACTAGTGCAACGGGCCACCTTCGAGCCCATAAGTGCGTAGCAGCCTTGCACGGATTAGTAGATGACAAACGATAAATACCGCACTGCAGTAGACGCTGCTGCTATTTATTCGGAGACGGACCTCCACGGCATGATCACGTATATCAACGATCAGTTTTGCGCCATTTCTGGCTACAGCCGTGAAGAACTGATCGGCGCCAACCATCGGCTGCTCAACTCCGGCCATCATTCGCCCGAGTTTTTTCGCAACCTCTGGCGCACCATCGCTGACGGGCGAATCTGGAAGGGCGAGATCTGCAATCGTCGCAAGGACGGCTCGATGTACTGGGTCAACAGCACCATCGTGCCGATCATGGACGACATGGCGTCGCGTGTAGAAAAGTACATTTCCATCCGTTTCGATGTAACGGAAAAGCAGGAGCTCCTCGAGGCCCTGCAATGGCGCGCCTCCCATGATGTGCTCACCGCTTTACCCAACCGCGTATATCTGCACGATCGAATGCATCAGGCCATCGCTGCCGCCCATCGCCATCAGCGTTCACTTGCGGTGTGCATACTCGATCTGGATGGTTTCAAGGCAGTGAATGACCGCTTTGGACACGCCATCGGCGACATGCTGCTTGTTGAAGTCGCCAATCGACTGACTCGTGAGATGCGCACCGAAGATCTGCTGGCGCGTCTGGGCGGTGATGAGTTTGTCCTGCTGCTTGACCAGGTCGACGAGCTACTTCTGCCCGCCGCGCTACAGCGGATCCTTGACGTGATAGCTGTTCCTTTTCACATCGATGGCAATTTGCTCAACGTCGCGGGCTCGCTCGGCGTCTCCATATACCCGAAAGATAACGAGGGCCCTGATACCTTGCTACGCCATGCCGACCAGGCGATGTACGAGGCCAAGCAAAACGGGCGCAATCGATACCGTTTTTTTGATGTCTCGATCAGCAACGAGACCAGAGCAGCGTTTCAAACGATTGAATGTATGCGGCATGCGCTGGAACGCGACGAGCTCGAGCTCCATTATCAGCCAAAGGTCAACCTGCGCAGCGGCACGGTGACGGGTTTCGAAGCACTGCTGCGCTGGAACCATCCGGCACGGGGAATTCTCCTGCCGGACACCTTTCTCCCCGCAGTCGAGCGCACTGACTTGATAATTGATATCGGGGAGTGGGTAATTGATCGCGCGTTACAGCAGATCGAGTCATGGGCGGGTGAAGGCCATCACCGGCCGGTCAGCGTAAACATCGCGGCGCGGCATTTCCAACTTCCCGATTTCGTGGAACGGCTGCGAATTTTGCTCGGACGACATCCCAGCGTTTCGCCGCATTACCTTGATATAGAAATCCTAGAGTCCACCGCAATCGACAACCTCGAGCATGTCAGCCAGTGCTTGATCGACTGCCAGAAAATAGGGATCACCTTCTCTCTGGACGATTTTGGTACCGGCTTCTCTTCGCTCAACTATCTCAAACGCCTACCCGCGCAAACCATAAAGATAGACAAGTCATTCATACGCGACATCCTCCATGACAAGGAAGACCTGGCGTTATCCGAGGCAATCATCAATTTGTCACGTACCTTCGAGCGTGAAGTCATTGCTGAAGGCGTCGAGACGAGCTTGCAGGAAAGCATGCTGCTTGGATTGGGCTGCTACCTGGCTCAGGGTTACGGCATTGCAGCGCCAATGCCGGCCCACGAGGTTACAGAGTGGGCGGCCCACTACGAAATTAGCCATAAGTGAGGCAGCTAAGCTGGCAAATGGACGGCGACAAGAACAATAGCGGAGGGTTTTATCCTGCGCGAACCGCACGGGTCGGCGCAGGAGGGCAGGTGGTCAGGAATTCCTTAGTTGAATGTCATGCTCCCGACGTCTGGCCAACATGTCTGCAGCAACGAGCGCCAGTAACGGCAGCACGCCGACCTTGAGGCCCAGCTCCCATGATCCAAGGAACCCAATCAGTACCGCTCCTACAACAACGATGGCAGCAACGCAGTGTGCGCAAAAGCGCCATAACTCGAGTGCAACGACCTGAGCATTCTGGTTGTTGGTCATAGTTAGCCCCTCTTTCTTGTTGTAATAAGCTTTGTACAATTTCAGCGTAGTCAGCATAACGGCTCGTGCAAACACAATTTTGTTTCAAGAATGTGTCTATCTCGCAGGTTCCAGCCGCTTAACCCCCTCCCAACGACAGTATTCACGAGGCCTCCGGCACGCGTAATGGGTAAACAACTGGGCCGCGAATCGTTATTGACGCCTTTTGATTGCTCGACGAGCGGTCTTTATTCTTCCGGACCGCTCTTATAGCCTTGACCTAGACGGGAACGATCTCATTGAGCGCGCGCTGCAAGATATTCAAAGTCCGATCGATATTTTTCAGTTTTTCAAGACCAAATAGCCCCATGCGGAAGGTCTGGAAATCCGCTGGCTCGTCGCACTGTAGGGGCACACCCGCAGCAATTTGCAGCCCCTGCGCCGCAAACTTGCTACCGTTCTTGATGCCTGCATCGTCGGTGTAGCAGACCACTACGCCGGGCGCTTCGAATCCTTCGGCAGCCACACTCTTGAAGCCCTGCTGAGCCAGCAACGACCGAACTCGCTGACCGAGTTCCAGTTGCTGTGCACGAACGGTTTCGAAGCCGTAATCCCGTGTCTCCAACATGACGTCGCGAAATCGCGCCAATCCGTCGCTTGGCATGGTCGCGTGATAGGCATGACCGCCCTGCTCGTAGGCCTGCATGATCTGCAGCCACTTCTTGAGGTCGCAAGCGAAACTGCTGCTCTGTGTCGCCTCGACGCGTGCCTGGGCAGCCTCGCTGAGCATCACCAGCGCGCAGCAGGGTGACGCGCTCCAGCCTTTTTGTGGCGCACTGATCAGCACATCCATACCGCTTGCCTGCATATCCACCCACAGCGCTCCTGAGGCGATGCAGTCCAGCACAAACAGCCCCCCCACCGCGTGTACCGCATCGCTGACTGCGCGCAGGTAGTCGTCGGGGAGGATGATCCCGGACGATGTTTCCACGTGCGGAGCGAACACGAGGTCCGGCTTATTGGCGGCGATGCTGGCGACGACTTCGTCTATTGGCGGTGGCATGAAAGCAGCTTGCGCCGCCTGATCCACCGGTCGAGCTTTCAGCACCGTGGACTGCGCCGGAATGCTGCCCATATCGAATATTTGCGTCCATCGATAGCTGAACCAGCCGTTTCGGATCACCAGGCAGTTGCGGTCATGCGCAAGCTGGCGCGCAACAGCTTCCATTCCGAAAGTACCACTGCCGGGCACCACTACAACCGAGTGGGCGTTGTAGACAGATTTCAGTGTGGTGGATATGTCGTTCATGACGCCCTGGAACGACTTGGACATGTGGTTTAGCGATCGGTCCGTGTAGACAACTGAATATTCGATCAGTCCATCGGGGTCGACGCGGGGATATAGCTCCGACATGAGTTCACTCCGTAGATAGAAGCCTGGCTTCGACCCTGCCCGAAGCATCAGCGCTTTACAAGCACAACCAAAACCCTTCCTCAACGTAGCCACAAACGCGCGAACTGCGTGAGCGCAAGCCTCGCTTCGGGTGGCTTATCCGTGTACCGATTCGCCATGAACTTCACCGGCCTGCAGATAGTTCAAAAATAATGATGCCGTTTATCGGATTATCTCTGCCGCCTGAAGCGAGACGGCGTTAACGGCGAATTCAAAAAAATGACGCCACTATTACTGCCGCCTTTATAGCTAGGGGCTTCCAGCCCTTCTCGAAATCCGGTAAGCATGGCATTTGAACATCAAATTGATATCAAGCTTATAAACTGACTGTTTTTTGACGACTTATACAAGGCGCTTAATGTTTTAGCGATATATGAAATAAATTATAACTATCCAAGCGGAACGGGCGGCCTCGCAAGCCCATTTCGCTTACCCATTGGTTCGTTCTGTTTGTGGTATCCGCCTGCCTTTGCAGCGCCGCTTATTGATCAACCTCCCCCTGTCACTTCATCGAAACCTGCGTTTCGATGTTCATGATCACGGTGAGCCGATGTTTACCTCGTTTGTTTCTAAGGCCTGCAAAGGGCCCATGTCCACAATTGCCCTGTCCGCGCTTTTTGCTTTGGTCCCTGTAAGCGGTCTATACGCCGCTACCACCCCGACTACGGGCGTCTCAACCGTCTCCTACTCGGCGCTGATTAATAAATTCACCAACAGCTACTGGCTGAACGGCTCCTGGCGCGCCTCGGCTGGGGTATCGGTTGCCGCGACCCAGCAGAATATTGCCGCGTTCAAAGTCGGCACCGCGGTGCGAACGGCAGATGGACAGATTCGAACTGTCACCGCGCTCAAACCCGCCAGCGGGGCGCTGACGGTGTTCATGAACGGTCCGGTGCTCAACGGCAATCTGGTCGGTTATCCCAACAGGCTCCGCGTGAGTACCGTGGCGAGCACGCTGCCCATGCCAGTCGAACAGAGTCCAGCTCCGGTTTCCGCTCCGAGCCATGCGGCGCTTATCAACAAGTTCACCAATAGCTACTGGCTGAACGGCTCCTGGCGGGCGTCGGCGGGCGTTTCGGTCGCTGCGACGGCGCAGAACAAGGCGGCCTTCGTAGTAGGCGCATCGGTACGCACGGCCGACGGTCAGGTGCGCACCATCACCTCAGTGAAGGCTGCCAGCGGCGCGCTGTCGGTATTCATGGATGGTCCTGCGCTTGACGGCAATCGTGTTGGGTACCCTAACAAACTGAGCCTGGCTGCAGGGCCAGCTCTTCTGCCGGCCGGATCTTCGCCGATAGGCAATGTAACGCTGCCAGCAATCGAGCCTGTTCAACTGGTCGGTGTTGCCCTGTCCGGGGCCGCCTTCGGTCCTTCTGTTTTGCCGGGCAAGCACGGTACCAATTACATCTATCCTGCCGAGTCCTATTACAAGAAGTACGCCGAACAAGGCCTGAAACTGGTCCGGTTGCCATTCCTATGGGAGCGCATCCAACCCCGGCTGGACACTGAACTCGACACCGCGCAACTGACATTGCTTACCCAGTCACTCGACTTTGCCCACAAGCACGGCGTCAAGGTTGTGCTGGACATGCATAACTACTATCGCTACTACCGCCAACCGATCGGATCCGAAACTGTATCGATCCAGTCGTTCGCCAATACCTGGAAGCGTATCGCGCAGAAAATCGGCAATCATCCGGCACTGAGTGGTTACGGACTGATGAATGAGCCAAACACCAAGGGACTTTGGCCCCAAGCGGCGCTGGCCGCCGCGAAGGAAATCCGCAAAGTTGACCGCACACATTGGATCTACGTGGCTGGCGACCGCTTCTCAAGCGCCTGGCATTGGCCGCAATCCAACACCCAGCTGATCGCAGATCCCTGGATGCGCGATCCGAAGAACAAACTAATCTTCGAAGCTCACATGTACCTGGACCGGGATACCTCGGGCATGTACGCCGACAAGACCGAAACCTTTGCCCCGGAGCTCGGCATCAATCGCGCCAAGCCTTTCGTGGACTGGCTGCGGACCAACAACCTGCGTGGTTTCATCGGCGAGATGGGCGTGCCCAACTACGCTCCCGATGCGATCGTCGCGATGGATAACCTGCTCGGCTACCTACGCGAGAACTGCGTTCCAATGACCTACTGGGCCGGCGGCCCATGGTGGGGCAACTACATTCTTGCCCTCGACGTAGCAGGAGGCGCGGAGCAGCCCCAGTTGGCGGTGTTGAGAAAGCATGCCGCGACGCCGAACAGCTGCGCGGCCATTGGCGAGCCGCTGTAACAGCCAGAGATAACCGTTCCAGCGAAGGCCTGACACGTTTTGCGTGTCAGGCTTTTTTGTGGGCTCCTTTTACTCAGCGCTTCCTTAACACTGCCGCTCTCTCCCCGTTCTCTCCAACACATAACAAGCGGAACCAATGAAGGCATCAACGGGACGAATCCGTAATGCCTGCTTTCAGGTACCCAAAAGGCCGATATCACATCGCGCCGAACTCCATGGAGAGTCGATCATGACGGAAGGGATCTTGTTGGCAGCGACTGGCCTGCTGGTTGCGCTAACGCTTCTACCGCTATGGAAGAACCCAGTCTGGTGGGTACGCGGGCTGGATTTTCCTCGCCTGCAACTGTGCGTACTCGCCTTTGCATTACTACTGGCCCAGGCATTATTGCTGTCCTATTCAGAACCGCTGCAGGTTCTGATCAGCGCCCTGGCGATTTTCTGCCTCGCCTATCAGGCCTGGTGGATCATTCCCTACACCCGTTTGTGGCGCTCCGAGGTCAAAACCGCCGTCCCAGGCCGCGACAAGCCTCGCATACGCGTCATGGCGGCCAACGTCCTGACGCCTAACCGCCAGACGGACAAGCTCAAGGCGCTTGTCCGTGAGTATCGCCCCGACATTCTGGTGACGCTCGAAACAGACCAATGGTGGGAGGATCAGCTCGAGGAACTGAGCGACGATTACCCCTACTCCTGCCGGTGCCCGCTGGACAACCTTTACGGTATGCATGTCTGGTCCCGGTTGCCGCTGGAAAACGCGGAGACCCGTTTCCTGGTCGAAGACGATGTGCCGTCGATGCACGCCAAGGTCCATCTGAATGATCAGTTGGCGATTCGCATGCACTTCCTGCACCCCGCACCGCCTAGCCCCACGGAAAACGACGAATCAACCGAGCGCGACGTCGAACTGCTGGTAGTGGCTGAGAGCGTTCGGGACGATCTGGAAGATATTCCGGTCATCGTGACAGGCGATCTCAACGATGTAGCCTGGTCACCCAACACACGTCTGTTTCGCAAGATCAGCGGCCTGCTGGACCCCCGGGTCGGGCGCGGCATGGTCAACAGCTTCCACGCCCAGCACTGGTTTCTCCGCTGGCCGCTGGACCACCTGTTTCATAGCCACCATTTCCAGCTGGTACGCATCCAGCGCCTGCCGGCGTTCGGCTCTGACCATTTCCCCGTGCTGGTCGAACTGCAATACGACCCAGCACCTGATCAGCAGAGCCTGCAAGGCGACGAGGACGATGAACTTGAAGCGGAAGACAAAATCCGCGAGGAAGGAGTCAGCGTGACCGACGTGCCTGAGCCCGAAAAGCGTTGAGCTGATCAGGTTACTCAGGCGTGGATAGGGCACCGAGGACCGGACAGGCGAGCAGCGACCCGGCGAGAATTGGCGCTCAGTGGGGTGCATTCACATCGCGTTGAACCGGCTGAATCTGGTCGCCAGACGGATCGTGTCGTGAGACTCCAGAGCCGGCAGCTCATCAACGGGCTCGCCGGCACCGTCGATTTCGGCGCGGCGTGCCAGTGAAATACGCCATCAGCCATTTGGCGCACTGCTCGTCATGACCCGCTGCGCTGCGGCGCAAACACCTGGAAAGCTCACGGCGGGTATCGCGGGCCCAATCGATATGATCTTCAGACCGTTCCGATCTTCATCTCCACTTTCTCCTTCACGCTTGCTCATAGGAGTTGCGATGCTTGCGCGTCGCTGGCCACTGCTCGCCCTCGAGAAGCCCAGTCGCATGCGGTTGAGCCAGCGCGCAGATGACCACGCACTCCGGCAACGGCCTGCACCGTTCTCCGGAGGACGGTCCAACGCACTGCAAGGGTCTACGCTGAGGAGGAGAGACACGGATGCCGATCACGTTCTTATTCGGCTATCGGTCGACATGACAGATTGCATTGACCGTGCCGCCGCTCAGGTATCCAGCCTCACCTCACCCCGGAGGACAGCCACATGGTCACCAGCACGCTCGGTGTCGAGCTCGACGAGGCAATGCGCAATCGGCTCGAGGAGGCAGCCAACCGGCTTGAGCGTCCTCCGCAGTGGGTGATCGAGCAAGCGCTGCTGCGCTACCTTGAACAGGTCGAGAGCGACACTCAACCACACGACGCCGAGCCGCCGCCGCAGGCCAGCCAGCACCAGACGGCTGAATTCACCCCTGGCAGCCTGCCATTTCTCGAGTTTGCCGAAAGTATCCTGCCGCAGTCGGTGCTCCGCGCGGCCATTACTGCAGCCTATCGCCGCCCTGAACCAGAGGCATTGCCGATGTTGTTGGAGCAGGCGCGGCTGTCACCGGAAAAGGCCGAAGCGACCCACCGTCTCGCGCTGCGCATCGCCGAGAAACTGCGTAATCAGAAAAGTGCCGGCGGACGTCAGGGCCTGGTTCAAGGGCTGCTTCAGGAATTCTCGTTGTCATCCCAGGAAGGCGTCGCCCTGATGTGCCTGGCCGAAGCGCTGCTCAGGGTGCCGGACAAAGGCACACGTGATGCGTTGATCCGCGACAAGATCAGCACCGGCAACTGGCAACCGCACCTAGGTAACAGCCAGTCGGTCTTCGTCAACGCCGCCACCTGGGGCTTGATGCTCACCGGCCGGCTGGTGGCCACGCACAATGAAACCAGCCTTTCTTCATCACTGAATCGCCTGATCGGCAAAGGTGGCGAGCCGCTCATCCGCAAGGGCGTGGATATGGCGATGCGGCTGATGGGCGAGCAGTTCGTTACCGGCGAAACCATCAACGAAGCGCTGGCCAATGCCCAAACCATGGAGGCCAAAGGCTTCCGCTACTCCTATGACATGCTTGGCGAAGCGGCGCTGACCGCTGCAGACGCACGTCGTTATCTGGCCTCGTACGAACAGGCGATCCACTCCATCGGCATGGCTTCGCGCGGTCGGGGGATCTACGAGGGCCCAGGCATCTCGATCAAACTGTCGGCGCTGCACCCGCGTTACAGCCGTGCGCAGTACGATCGGGTGATGGACGAGCTCTACCCGGTCCTGGTGTCGCTGACTGAACTGGCACGGCGCTACGACATTGGCATCAACATTGATGCCGAGGAAGCGGACCGTCTCGAGCTGTCGCTGGAACTGCTCGAACGGCTCTGCTTCGAGCCTTCACTGGCCGACTGGAATGGCATCGGCTTTGTCATTCAGGCTTACCAGAAGCGCTGCCCCTATGTAGTGGATTTCCTGATCGACCTAGCCAAGCGCAGCCACCATCGCTTGATGATCCGCCTGGTCAAGGGCGCTTACTGGGACAGCGAGATCAAACTGGCGCAACTTAACGGTCTGGAGGGCTACCCGGTCTATACGCGCAAGGCTTATACCGACGTGTCGTTCATTGCCTGTGCACGCAAACTGCTCGCTGCGCCCGAGGCGATCTATCCGCAGTTTGCCACGCACAATGCGCACACGCTGGCTGCGGTCTACCACCTGGCCGGCCAGAACTATTACCCCGGCCAATATGAATTTCAGTGCCTGCACGGCATGGGCGAGCCGCTGTACGAACAGGTAGTTGGCAAGGGTGAAGACCGTCTAAACCGGCCTTGCCGGATCTACGCACCGGTTGGCAGCCATGAAACCCTACTGGCCTATCTGGTGCGTCGCCTGCTGGAAAACGGCGCCAATACCTCCTTCGTCAACCGCATTGCGGACAAGAGCATCTCGTTGGACGAACTGGTGGCCGACCCGGTAAAGACGGTCGAGCAGTTGTTCTCCTCGGAAGGCACCCTCGGCCTGCCGCATCCACGGATTCCGTTGCCGCACAATCTCTATGGCGAAGGCCGTCTCAACGCCTGCGGTATCGATCTGTCCAACGAGCAAAGGCTGGCCTCGCTTTCGTCCGCCTTGCTTGCCGGCGCACGCGTGCGCCTCACCGCCAGCCCATTGCTCGGCTGCGACACCGTTTCGACGACCTCTGCTGCCCCCTTGCTCAATCCTGCTGACCACCGAGACATCGTCGGTCACGTGCAAGAAGCGAGCGAAACGGACGTCGATACTGCCCTGCGCTGTGCTCTCGACAGTGCCAGTGCCTGGCGCACCACACCACCGGCAGAGCGCGCCGCGGCATTGGAAAAAGCTGCGGAATTGATGGAACAGCGCATGCAGCAGCTGCTAGGTGTGCTCATCCGTGAGGCTGGCAAGTCATACGCCAATGCGATAGCGGAGGTGCGCGAAGCCGTCGATTTCCTGCGCTTCTACGGCGCCGAGGTGCGTGACAACTTCCACAACGACACTCATCTCCCGCTCGGCCCGGTGGTCTGCATCAGCCCTTGGAACTTCCCATTGGCAATCTTTACCGGCCAGGTCTGCGCCGCGTTGGGCGCCGGCAATACGGTACTGGCCAAGCCTGCGGAGCAGACACCCTTGGTTGCCATGCTGGGCGTGCAGATCCTGCATGAAGCAGGCGTGCCTAAAAGCGCGCTGCAGCTACTGCCGGGACGCGGCGAAACCGTCGGTGCCCAACTGATCGCCGACGAGCGCATCCGCGGCGTGATGTTCACCGGTTCCACAGCGGTCGCTTCGATCCTGCAGCGCAGCATTGCCGGGCGCCTGGATGAGCGCGGCCGTAGCATTCCCTTGATTGCTGAAACCGGTGGCCAGAATGCGATGATCGTTGATTCGTCAGCATTGGCCGAGCAGGTGGTCATGGACGTGATGGCGTCGGCTTTCGACAGTGCCGGTCAACGCTGCTCAGCCCTGCGGGTGTTTTGCATACAGGAGGATGTCGCCGAAAGAGTTATCGGCATGCTCAAGGGTGCCATGGGCGAAGCGCGTATAGGGAACCCGCAGCGCCTGTCAGTGGATGTCGGCCCGGTAATCGACGCCGAGGCGCGCGACAACATCGAGCGCCACCTGCAAGCCATGCGCGACAAGGGTCGCCGCGTGCATCAGCTGGCCCGTGTCGATGAAATAGCCTGTGCTCATGGCACTTATGTAACACCTACGCTGATCGAACTCGAACGCCTTGATGAGCTGCAGCAGGAAGTCTTCGGCCCGGTACTGCATGTGTTGCGCTACCGCCGCACCGAGCTTGATCAATTACTGGACCAGATCAACGCAGCGGGCTATGGACTGACGCTAGGGGTGCATACGCGCATCGACGAAACCATCGCCAGGGTCATCGACCGGGCCAAGGTGGGCAATCTGTACGTCAATCGCAACATCGTCGGCGCGGTTGTCGGGGTGCAGCCGTTCGGCGGCGAAGGGCTTTCCGGTACCGGCCCCAAGGCTGGCGGCCCACTGTATCTATACCGTCTGCTGTCAGAGCGGCCGGACGACGCACTGTTGCGCGCACTCGACTTCGGCGGTTCTCCTGCGCAGCCCGAAGTGCGTCGCTCCCCCGCCCAGGTCGACGCCGCCAGGCAGTTCCAGGACTGGGCCCGGCGAAACGGCCGGGAATCAATTGCCGCGTTGTGCGACCGTTACGCCAGTCAATCTCAGAGCGGCACCACGCGCCTGCTTAACGGCCCCACCGGTGAACGTAACAGCTACAGCCTGCTACCACGCGAACATGTCCTGTGTCTGGCGGATGACGAAGGCGACCTGTTGACCCAGCTGGCTGCGGTATTGGCCGTTGGCAGCGAGGCGGTGATGACGGATCTACCGTCGGTAAAAGCGCTGCACGGCACGCTCCCGCAGTCAGTTCAAGCCAGGATCACGCTGACGCCGGATTGGACCAGCGACGCGACGCGTTTCGATGCCGTGCTGTATCACGGCGACACCGACCAGTTACTTGAGGTCAGCCAGCGGCTGTCGCAGCGCAGCGGTCCGATTATCGGCGTGCAGGGAATGATGAGCGGCGACACCGACATTCCGCTTGAGCGGCTGTTGATCGAGCGGGCGTTGAGCATCAATACCGCTGCGGCGGGCGGCAATGCCAGCCTGATGACCATCGGCTGACTGGCGTGGGTGACAGGCTAAATTAACGGAGAAGGTCACGCTCTTGCTGGTTTGGTCTCGACATGCTGGTCGACCGAACCCACCCACTCCGCCGCGAAATAACCCGCCGAAGGTCTGCAGTTTGAACATGTGGGTTGCGGTTTCGCGCGTTGCGCAATGTTGCTGTTGCATCTGAAGGCAACAACCGGCATCGCCTGATTATGCTAATGCGAACGATTTGTGTTTGATATAGCGTTAAGCTTGTCTTAGGATGCAGCCCGCCTGACAAACCGAGCGTGCCGCAATCCGATGAAAGTTGCCGTCCAGACAAGGATCGCCGTTCACCTAGCGATGCTGATCAACATGCTGTCCATTGGCAGCCTGATGATGGTCATGCCGCTGGGGCCGGACCTCGTGCGCGAGCTCGGCATGGAGGCTAGCCACATCGGCTACATCAGCGGCGGCGCCACCTTGGCTGCCGCGCTGAGCGGATTCGTCAGTGCACCCTGGTTGGATCATTTCGACCGTAAGCGCGCACTGGTCGCCCTGCTCGTTTTACGGTTTCTCCTGCTGCTCAGTTGTGCCTGGGCGACCGGGCCCAACCAACTGATTGCGATTTTCGTATTGTCCGGCCTGGTGGCGGGACCGATGGGCGCAATCCTGATGGCCACCATGCTCGACCTGATACCGCCCGCAGAACGCGGCCGTCAGCTCGCCTACGTCGGAATGGGATTTTCACTTGCTGCGATCCTGATCATTCCATTGGCCTTGGAATGCTCGATTCGCTTGGACTGGACCGCTCCTTTCTTACTGTTGGGCGGCACTGGGCTGCTGCTGGCATTACTGTGCCAGTTGTTGCTTCCCAAGCCCGTGACCGTTCAGCGCCCGAAGGCCTCGATCAAATCGCTGCTGGCTTCGCGCCTTTGCCTGGCCGCGCTCGGCATCACATCGTTACAGATGTTCGGGCACTTCCTGTTGGTGCCCCACTTCGCCACTTACTTTGAATTCAACCTGGGTTTTCCCCGCGCGCATCTCGGCATGCTGTATCTGCACGGCGGGGTGGCCAGCCTTGCGGCCATGCGGATCGGCGGCGCCTGGATTGATCGCGGCAGCGCCGTAACAGTGGTGCTTGTCAGCAGTGGCTGCCTCTCGCTGGTGACGCTGCTCGGGTTCGCCGCCCCGGTTGGCATCACCCTTTACGTCATCTTCACGCTGTTCATGGCGCTGAGTGCCGTGCGCACCAACAGCAGCATGACCATTGCCGCCGGCGTTCCCCATGCTCACCAACGCGCAGCGTTCATGGCCTTTCAAGGAACGGTTTCGAACATCGCCGCCGGACTCGGCAGTCTGTTTTCAGCGCACTACCTGAGCGAAGGGCCTCAACACCAGTTGATCGGCTTCGAACAGCTAGCAGCCTTCTACGCATTAGCGGGCGTCGTGGCCGGTCTGGGCGTGCTTTACCTGCTTCATGGCATCAGACAGCGCGACATGAGCCCGACCAAACAACAGGCGGGCTAACCCGCCGCGGATACGTGATCAGTCCTTTCGACCCTCGAGCAGCAACGGAGCATGCTATGTCAATCGCACTAAACCGGGGTATCAGCCGTCCCCGTCACCTATCCCTGACCATTCTGGCCAGCCTTATGCCGCTTGCCGCCCTTGCGGCCGAGCCTGTTGCCCTGGAACAGCAAGTCATCACCGCCACGCAGACCTCGCATAGCGAACTCAGTGCGCCGGCCAGCGTATCGGTCGTTACCCGCGAAGAGCTCGAGCAGCGTCCGGTGTACAACCTGGCCGATGCGGTGAAGTACCTGCCTGGCGTCCATCTCAACCCGTCGTCGACCTACGGGCGGCAGGAAATCAAGCTGCGCGGAATGGACTCGGACTACACCCTGTTGCTGGTCAACGGCCGCCGGATCAACTCACGCGATGCGCTGTCCTCCAACTATGCCAACGACTTCGATCTGTCCTCGATCCCGATGGCGGCTATCGAGCGCATCGAAGTGATTCGCGGCCCGATGTCATCGTTGTACGGTGCTGATGCGCTGGGCGGCGTGGTCAACGTGATCCTGCGTCAGCCCACCGAAGAGACCAAGGCCGGTATCGCCTACACCTACGCACACCCCACCGAGGGCGAATCGGGCGACAGCCATAAGGCTAGCGGGTACGTCAGCGGCTCGCTGATCGAGAACAAGCTGCTCGGCAATCTCATTCTTGAAACAACCGACCAGGCCGCCTGGCTCAGCGAACAAACGGTCAACCCCAATACCGATGCAGCCGAACAGCGCCAGGCCACCAGCGCATACGGCTCCCTCAGCTGGTTGCTGGACGAACGTCAGACGGTTGACCTGGATATCACCCACCGCAAGGATGACCGCGAAGCCGAGTGGAATAACTTCGGTGCGGTCGTTCAAAACATTCAGGAGATGGAGCGCTGGAGCTTTGGCCTCGGCCATACCGGCAACTGGGACGGATTCAACACACGGGTTCGGTATTACTACGAAAACGTGGAGTTGATGGACGACTCGCAGATCATGACCAACCTGCGCGGCATGAAAGGCGACATCGAGCAGAAGAACCACACCGTTGACGGCCAGGTGACCGCATTTCTCGGCAACCACCTGCTTACCCTCGGCAGTGAATTGCGCCGTACCGAGCTGGCACACAACCAGAATCTGGGCAGCGAAACGGAGGTCGATCAGAAGGCTGTTTACCTGCAAGACGAGTTTTCTATCGGTAATCTGGACGTGACCCTGGGTGGACGCCTGGATGACCACGACAGCTTCGGCAGCGAATTCAGCCCGCGGGCCTACGGCGTGTACAACCTCACCGACAACTGGGTAATCAAAGGCGGCGTGGGTCGCTCGTTCAAGGCACCAAGCATTTATCAGTCTGACGAAACCTATGGCGTCTTGGCCTGCCGTGGCATGTGTACGCTGGTCGGCAACCCAAACCTCAAGCCCGAGACAGCAACCAGCTACGAGATCGGTACGCTCTACCAGAACGAGCGCGTTGAGGCCGGCATCATGCTTTTCAACAACGATATCGACGACATGATCATCACCGACACCTGGCGTGTTGGCTACCGACCTGCCGTGATGACCTATAGCAACGTCAGCAAGGCGCGCGTTCAGGGCTACGAGTTGCAAGGTCGTTATAACCTGAGCGATACCATGGGACTGCGGGCGAACTACACCTATTCGGATGCAGAGGATCGAGATACCGACGAACAGCTGCGCAATAGCCCGCAGCATGTCGCCAACATCGGCTTCGACTGGCAGGCCATGCCGGATTTGGGGCTGAATCTGGATTACCAGTACACCGGTAGCCAACTCCTCTACGTCTCGGCAGCCCAGCCAAACGTTGAAAGCGGTGCGTTCCATCAGCTGAATCTTGGTGCGAGGTATCAGGCCACCCGCGAGCTTTCCTTGAAAGCGGGCATGAACAACCTGACCAACGAGAAGCGCGACGATGTCGCCCAGTCAGTCGACAACATCCTCATGGGCCGCACGGTGTTCGTTGGCTTCAGTTACGACATCTAACCCCCGCTACACCCCGGCAGCTCGCTGCCGGGTTCAGGAATTTGCTTAAAACCAATGACACGAACTGACGCGACTTTCCCCGGCTACCAGCAAGCTGTCCTCGTTATGGGTGGCGCGCTTCTGATGAGTTTGCTGGTGATCTCGATGAGCACCGGCGCCGGAGTCTACGGCGCGGTGGACGTGCTGCACTTTCTGCTCGGAGACCAACTCGCCGTGGCGGATGAAAAGCTCGCCATGGTCGTAGAAACACTGCGTTTGCCACGCACGCTGGCAGCGCTTGTTGTTGGCGGAAGTCTTGCCATTGCCGCTTCGCTGTTGCAAAGCGCGACACGTAATCCGCTGGCCGAACCCGGCTTGCTCGGCGTAAATGCCGGCGCCGTACTGGGTCTGGTCATCGGTCTCATTTTCTACGGCGTCGAATCGACACGGGGCTACCTGCTCTGGTCCGGTGCCGGTGCCCTGCTGGGCAATCTCGTGGTACTCGGCATCGGCCTCATGCTGGGCCAGGCCAGCCCGCTGAAACTCATTTTGGCTGGCGTGGCGCTGGCTGCGATATTCGGCGGCCTTTCGAATTTCATGCTGCTGTCGACACGGGTGGCGCTGGAGCAGTTTCGGTTCTGGAATCTGGGTTCCCTCTCGGCCACCCGGCTCGAAGCGGTGGGCACCGTCACGCCCGTCGCGCTGATAGGCCTTGCGCTTGCCGGGCTGCTGTGCCGACAACTGACCCTGATGCAGATGGGTGACAGCCAGGCCCGGGCCCTGGGCATTCACACGACATGGGTGCGACTGGGCGTACTGGTCGCGTCGACCTTGCTCACGGCCTGTGCGATCTCGTTAGCCGGACCCGTTGGCTTCGTGGGTTTTCTGGCTGCGTATTGCGCTCGCTTGATCGAGCCGGTCGCCCTGCTACGACAGCTGCTGTTCTCGACGCTGTTCGGCATGCTGTTTTTGCTGGCAGCTGACGTTCTGGCCCGCTGGCTGTTGCAGCCCTTCGAGCTGCCCGTCGGGACCTTGCTGGCCGCGCTTGGCGCGCCGGCGCTGATCGCTATCGTCTTGCGCGGTGGCTTCCGCTCTCTGTTGGCGGTGAGGTAAGAATGGAATCAACCACTCCCAGTGGCGTATGGGCCCTGCGCATCGGCGGCCTGAGCCTGCTGCTGCATCGCCGCAACTGGCTGATGTGTGGCCTGCTGACCCTGTTGCTTACCGTACTGGCTACGCTGGCGATCAGCCTGGGTTCAGGCAAGATGGGCCTACAAGATGTGATCGCCACCCTGCTCGGCAATGGCAGCAAGCTGCACGAGATCATGGTGTTCAAGATCCGTATGCCGCGGGTGGCAGCCGCCATCGTTGCCGGCCTCGCCATGGGCATGGCGGGCTGCCTGATACAGACACTGGTGCGCAATCGTCTGGCGACACCAGACATGATCGGTGTGAACGAAGGCGCCTCCCTGGCAGTAGTGGGTTTTTCCCTGTACCTGACGCTAGGTAGCTGGCCCTGGTGGGCTTCACCGCTGGGCGCGGTGCTGGCCGCTGTGGCGTTGTTCACCCTGTGTCGGCGCCCCGGTGAGCAAGGCTATCTGTTCATAGTCATCGGTATCGCACTGTCGGAACTACTCGGGGCGATCGGTGACTTCGCCATGTCCACTCAACCGCTGGTGCACCTGGGCAGTCTCTATCTCTGGACCATGGGGCACTTCGCTGGCGTCAGCTACCAGACCGTCAACCCAATCGCCATGGTGCTGCTCGCACTGTGTCCGCTGATGGCCTTGGTCAACCGCCCCCTGGCCTTGCTGCGTTTTGGCGACGCCACTGCACAGAACCTGGGCATCCGCGTGCCGCTGGTACAGCTCGGCGTGCTGGGCCTGGCCATTCTAGTGGCCTCGCTGGGTACAGCGATTGGCGGGCCAGTGGTGTTTATCGCCATGGCAGCCCCCATTCTGGCTTCGTGGCTGGCGCGCGATAACCTGGCCCCACTTTGGCTATCGGCTCTTTGCGGAGCGGTCCTGCTGTTGGGCAGTGACACTCTGGTTCGGGTACTGGCGCAGCCGGCAGAGATCCCCACCGGCATCATGACACGGCTACTTGGCGGCATCCTGCTGCTGGCATTGCTGCTCAAGGACAGACGAGGAGCTGACTGATGACGGTACTGAGCGTCGAACACCTTCATTTCGCCTATCAGGACAAGGTGGTCCTGGACGACCTCACTTTCTCACTGCCCAAGGGCCGGTTGATCGGAATCGTCGGGCCCAACGGCAGCGGCAAATCCACCCTGCTCAAGCTATTGGCGCGTCAGCTTCCGTTGCAACGTGGCGAAATCCACGTGCACGGGCAGTCGCTTTCCCGTTACTCGATGAAAAGTCTGGCTCGTCAGCTGGCGTTTCTCCCGCAGCGCCCCGTGATGGCCGAAGGAATTCGTGTCGAGCAGTTGGTGCAGTACGGCCGGCATCCGCATCAAGGCTGGTTCAACCAGTGGACTGATGAGGATGCGCACCAGGTCGCCCGCGCACGTACCGCCATGCAGCTCGACGCCATCTGGCATCGCCAGGCGTCCTCACTCTCCGGCGGCCAGGCGCAGCGAGCGTGGCTAGCCATGATCCTGGCGCAGAACACCGATCTGATTCTGCTCGACGAGCCCACCAGCGCACTGGATATCGGCCACCAGGCCGAAGTCATGGAGGCAGTCCACCGAATCGCAGCCGAAGGCCGCACGGTACTGATCGTCATCCATGACCTGGGCATCGCCGCGCGCTATTGCGACGACCTGATTGCACTCGCCGACGGGCAGATTCAAGCAATGGGGCCAGCACGCGAGGCGATGACCAAAGCGCTGGTGGACCGCCTTTATCAGACCGAGGTGGACATTCTGCCTGCGCCTGGTGACGGCGCTCCGGTGATCGTCCCACGTCGCCGTTCGCTCGCAGCGTCTGCGCATCCTTCCTCAGCACCATCAGCCACCCGCACCCCAGCGGTGCCCGAACCCGTTGAAAAGGACACGACCCAATGATCAAACGAACCCCCTGGCATCTCACCATCGCGCTTTTAGCGGGGCTGATGACCCTCAGTGCGCAAGCCGCCACCCGCGAGGTCGAAGATGCGTTCGGCAACACCGTTACCGTGCCAGCCATGCCTGAGCGCGTTGTCACGCTTAACGAGATCGATCTGGATACGGCGCTGACGCTGGGTGTGACACCGATAGGCACCGTCAACGGTCGCGGCCAGGCTGCACCGCCGCGTTATCTGGAAGGCAAGGTGCCGTCCAGCATCAAGGTCGTCGGAGACCTGGACAACCCCAACCTGGAAACGCTGCTGGAGCTGGAGCCGGACCTGATCCTCACCGGGCCGGCCAAGCCAGAGCAGTTGGCGATCCTCAACGAAATCGCGCCCACGGTCGTGACTTTCAAATGGGCGGAACCTTGGCGAGCCAGCATGCAGCGAACGGCGCACGTCCTGAACAAGGACGCTGAAGCCAAGGCCTTTCTTAACCGATACGAAACGCGGGTAGCCGAAGCACGTGAGAATCTGAAGGATCATCAAGGCGAGACGTTCAGCATTGTTCGCTGGAACCCTAAGGGTCCGTCCTACATGTTCAAAGACGCCTTCTCCAGCACCGTCGTTGAAGATGTTGGCCTGGTACGCCCAGCTCACCAGCAGGATCCCGGCCATACCCATTCCATGGCGCTCAGCCTTGAATCGCTTGAACTGCTGGATGCGGACTGGCTGGTGATCGGTACGCTGGCTACCAGCGGTGAAGCGGTCGAGGCGCTCCGCCAGGCGGAAGAAACTCCGGCCTTCCGTCAGCTTTCCGCGATTCAGGCCAAGCGTTTCGCCGCCGTTGATGGATCCTTGTGGACCTCCCTGGGTGGGCCGATGGCTGCTCTGCAGGTTATCGAAGATGTAGAGTCCATCGTCGGCAAAAAGAACGCCGAGCCAGTCGCAAAGAACTGACGTAGATACACCCCGTGGCCGCTTGGCTACGGGGTAGAGATTACCAATCAGGCCGGTTCGGGCAGACGCTTGCGGTCGATCTTGCCGCTCGGTGTTTTCGGCAGTGATTCCAACAGGACGATGCGACTCGGAATCATGTAGTGCGGCAGGCTTAAGTGCAGTGCTCGGCGAATCTGAACCCGACCGGGCGCACCTTCGGCACGTGTCTCCACATAACCGACCAGGCACGCCTCGTCCCCTTCACCCTGCAACCGCACCGCAGCATCCTGCACGCCATCGATGCGCCGCAGATTGGCTTAGATTTCGCCAAGTTCGATTCGAAAGCCGCGCAGCTTGAGCTCGTCGTCTTTTAAAGGCTTTATTATTAAATATCAGTAGGTTGAATCATTTTACTAATGTTGATTATCGGATGATCTTGCGCCGTTCAAGCCTACGCAGCATATCGGTTTATAAAGCGTACAACCGACACTAGATAGGAACCCTATCTTCCTGATTTAAATAGATAACGTAATCTTACGATCTCTTCAGCGCCTTGCGCGCTGGAAGATTAGTCAGCTGACGCTGACTAGGCTGTATCGAAGGGACTGTCCCTCGACCTTGATCTCGGCTTCATCACCTTCCTCGCAGCCCAGCAGCGCCCTGCCCAGAGGCGAACGCGGAGAGATCACCAGCACCTCTTCGCCTTCAACCGTCACACTCAGCCCAGCGGCATCTGGTCCCAGAAATACCCAACGGCAACTGTCAGCGGACTCCAGCGAAACCAACGCGCCCAGGGTGATGGCTTCATTGCGATGCGATCGTACGGGCAGGTTTTGGTAGCTTGAGATCGCTTTCTCTATTTCGTGAACGCGCTTCCGTTGCCCAACGGCCAGGTAGGCGGCTTCCAATCCTCGGGTGTCGTACTTGTTCTCCGCTTTGCTTTCGGCGTGCGTCGCCGCCTCGTGTGAGGCCTTCAGTGCATCCTTTGCAACAGCCAGATCGGCCTGCAGCTTGTCGATTATCAGCGTCTGAAGATGGGTCTTGTTCATGCGGGCTCGGTCGATAGGTCGTTTGGCGCCTAGCATCGCATTGCTGCGTTCGTGGAGCCACGGCGGCGTCATTCGATACAAGACGAGACTGACTGGTCAGCCGTTTGGCTGGCCGATCCGTTAGAAGCACGGCACTATCGCCAGACATTTTGGGCAGCTTGGTGCGCCCGCCCTCGATTCATTCGATAAACACGTCGACCAGGAGCGAATCCCATGACACTGCGCGTAGCGCTAACTTTGGTAACAATGGTGATAGGTCAAGCGGCTTTCGCCGATGGCCAGCCGTTGACAGTCAAACTCAACAACATCGAGCACGATCGCGGCACTGTTCGCGTGGCTTTGTTCTCCGACCCGAAGACATTCCGTAAAGCGGACCAGGCATTCGCCTCCAGCGAGTCGCCGGCCAAGGCCGGAACTGTCACCGTGCTGTTCGAAGACGTTCCTGCCGGTGATTACGCCGTGATGGCCTACCACGACGAAAACGCTAACGGCGAATTGGACCTCAGGTTTGGCATGTTTCCCACCGAAGGCTATGGCTTGTCCAATAACCCCAAGGTGATGGGCCCGCCGGCGTTCGAGGATAGCCGGTTCGATGTGCCAGGCGACAAGCCTCTGGAGATCGGCATCGACGTCCATTATTGAAGTTGAAGACGAGCCAATCAGCCTGTGAATAGACGGTTACTGCCTTCAGATCTCGAACCATGTGTTCCATGCTGCGTGACGGGTGCTATGGCGCATCCAGCAGACAGCAAGCTACCAATGGTCGGGAGGGCAATGAACCGGAGCCAAAATTTCGATGTCCAGACAAAAGCGTCTGGATCAGGCAACCAAGTGATTTGTCGCCCCGCACGGGATATTTTTGAAAAAGAGGAAATTTGCCGCAGGCGACAGGGCAAGACGCTGCTTATACTGACCACCCATTCCAATCTGGAGCCACACCCGTGAATAAAGCCGAGTTGATTGAAGCGATCGCCGCCTCCGCCGATGTACCGAAGAGCACTGCCACTCGTGTGCTGGATGCCTTCACCGAAAGCGTGACCAACACCCTGCAGAACGGCGACAGCGTGACGCTCGTCGGCTTCGGCACCTTTGCTGTCAAAGAGCGCGCAGCCCGTGACGGCCGCAATCCGCAGACAGGTGCAACGATCAAGATCTCCGCAGCAAAGCTGCCAGGCTTCAAGCCAGGCAAGTCGCTGAAGGACGCAGTGAACTAAGTCACTGCATCCAGGAAACCGGGCCGCTGACGTCCTCGCGGACGCAGCGCCTGCTCGGACCCTCCCACCCTGCTCTATCCCCACCTGATTCCAACGCGTCGCTCCGGTCCAGGACCGCGCCTTATGAACTCCGCATCTGTAGAAACCGAATAAGTCGGCAGATTCGCACCCCCTCCTGTACTCCAAATACCCAAACCACTATCAAGCGACACTAATCGGCTCGGCAAAACGTTCCGGCTGCCGGTTAACGCTTACGCCTATGCGCACCCGATCCCGATTAAACGCTCAGCGTTCGCTTCGCGTACGACAACATGATCTGGGACCGGCTATATATCCTGGTGCGGCCACAACGTGGCGACGCAGATTAGCGCCATAACTGAGCGGGCTCGGCGTGCCTGACGGCGCAGTGAAGCGCGCATTTCTTGGGATACGTCAGAACGACGGACATTACTACTGGCGAAGCCCGACTTCGCCCGGCCCCACCTGAGCTGCCGCCTATTCCAAATCGATGCTTCGAAAGGAAGCACGCTACGCGCGCATTGCACCATCAAGGCGCGCCAGAGCTGCCCGCCAGCGTGGCAATGGCCCAAACCAGGCGGCTCTGCGCTTGGCACCGCTCTTGCAAAACCACTTATGCCAGGAAGCTGCGGCTCAGGGACGAGACAAATTTAGAAATAGCCGACTAGGGTTCCGGCTCGCGTTGCGAGTGGCTGGTCCGAGAGTTGGCGACCTCCAGTGAGGTTACACGGCGGGATAAAAGCCCGGGAGACGGCGTTCGACACGCAGCTCCTTTGCTATGCCCACTCACTGGAGGCCCTTATATGCCACCGCTCGGATTCGACAAGACGACCGGCCCGCGGCAACACCCCCCACTCAAAAGGGGGTACTCCCCATGCGTCTGATCAATCGCGTTCCCGGCCGCACCGGCTGGACGCTGCTGGTAATCCTGCCCTTTGCCATCTTGCTGTTCACCTACCTGACCAGCTCTGCACAACGGCTTGAAACCAACCCCAACGACAAGCTCCTGCCCAGCTTCACGCAGATGTCCAGTGCAGTGGAGCGCCTCGCGTTCACCCCGGACAAACGCAGCGGCGACTACCTGTTCTGGCAGGACACCGCGTCCAGTCTCAAACGGCTGGGTGTCGGCCTCGGCATTGCAGCGGTTGCCGGCTTGTGCCTCGGTGTTGCGGCTGGAACGCTGCCGCTGTTCAGCGCACCTCTGTCGCCGTTGCTGACGGTGCTGTCGATGGTTCCGCCGCTGGCAATCCTGCCGATTCTGTTCATCGTCTTTGGCCTCGGCGAGCTGTCCAAAGTCATGCTCATCGTCATTGGCGTCACCCCGGTTCTGGCGCGGGATCTGGAGCAGCGCGCTCGAGAGTTGCCGCCGGAGTTGCTGATCAAGGCACAGACGCTCGGTGCCAACACCTGGACGCTGATCCTGCGCGTGGTGCTGCCGCAACTGCTGCCGCGGCTGTTGATCGCGCTGCGCCTGGTGCTGGGTTCGGCCTGGCTGTTTCTGATCGCCGCCGAGGCCATCGCATCCACTGACGGTCTGGGTTACCGCATCTTTCTGGTTCGCCGTTATCTGGCAATGGACGTGATCCTGCCGTATGTGGCCTGGATCACCCTGCTCGCCTGGAGCATGGATTTCGGTCTGCGCAAGCTCACCCAGCTGGCCTTCCCCTGGTACGACGGAGCCAAGGCATGAGCGATGTCATCCGCACGGTAGGCGAACAGCCAGCCAAACCATTCATACGAGTCAATAACGTCTGGCAGGAATATGGCGATCAGATAGTGCTGGAACGCCTGAACCTGAGCGTCAATGAAGGTGAATTCTGCACCCTGGTCGGCGCCTCCGGCTGTGGGAAATCTACCTTTCTACGCCTGTTGCTCGGCCAGGAACGGCCCAGCCGGGGCGAAATCCTGCTCGACGACGCCCCCATCGCCGGAGAGCCGGACGCCAGCCGCGGCGTCGTATTTCAACGTTATTCGGTGTTTCCGCATCTGTCGGTGCTGGACAACGTCGCCCTCGGCCTGGAGCTGCCCAAGGCCCCGCTACTGGGCAGGCTGTTCGGCCGCAGCAAGCGCGAAGCACGCGAGCAGGCCGAAGTGATCCTGCGCAAGGTGGGCCTTGGACACTCGCTGGACAAGTACCCGGCGCAGCTCTCCGGCGGCATGCAGCAACGCCTGGCCATCGCCCAGGCACTGGTGATGAAGCCCCGCGTGCTGTTGCTAGACGAGCCGTTTGGCGCGCTTGATCCCGGTATTCGCAAGGACATGCACGAGCTGCTGCTGGAACTCTGGTGTGAAACCCGACTGACCGTGTTCATGGTCACCCACGACCTCTCCGAGGGCTTCACCCTTGGCACGCGCATTCTGGTGTTCGACAAGACCCGCCTTGATCCGCACGCCCCCGGCGCCTATGGCGCACGCGTCACTTACGACATCCCGCTGAACACCGATCGCCAGGTTGCGCGCGCCTCTGTTGGCGACCTGTCGACGCACCTGGGCCATCTGCACACCGACAATCAAGGAGCCTGACATGAGTGCTTCACTCGCCATTCGCCCCACGCTGTACGAGGAACTCGTTCCCGGCGGCGGCCACACTTCTTTCATCCTCAAGCGCGGTCAGTTGCTGCGTCTGACCGATCTCGAAGGCGGCGCCAACGTCAGCCTGCTGATGTTCAACGCTTACGAAAAAAGCGAGCGCCTCAACCTGCCGGACACCCTGAAGTGTCAGCACACCGCCAAACTCACCGCCGGCCACTGCCTGTATTCGGACATGGGCCGGGTCCTGGCCTGCATCACGGCTGACACCTGCGGCTGGCATGACAGTTTCGGTGGCGTACTGAACGCAGACGAAGTCGCCGAGAAATACGGCCAGGGTCGCTATCAGGAGCTGCGTAACGGCTTCTTCCGCAACGGCACAGACAACCTGCTGGTGGAAATGGGCAAGTGGAACCTGAACCTGCAGGATCTGTTGATGACCCTCAACCTGTTCAGCAAGGTCACCGTCGACGCCAATGGCAGTTTCGGCTTCGAGTTCGGCAACAGCAAAGCCGGCGACTATCTCGAGCTGTACGCGCCAATGGACACGCTGGTAGTGCTCACCAGCTTGCAGCACCCAATGGACCCGAATCCCGAGTACGCACCAAAACCCGTGCAGCTCAGCTGGCACCGCGTCGACAGCGACGGTATCAGCGTCCTTTGCCGCACATCGCGCCCGGAGAATGCCCGCGGCTTCCACAACACCGAACGACTCTACATCTGAGGGGGCGCCAACATGACCATCCACGAAAGCAACTTGCACCCCGAGGCTGCCACCTTTTGCCATATGATCCCGGCGGGCGAGCCTTATCTGTTCGAAGTGAAGGCCGGCCAGACCCTGCGCCTGCTCGACCTTGAGGGCAATCAGGCGGTCGATACACTGTTCTTCAGTGCCACGAACCCGCGTGAGCGGTATGACCCCCAGCGCACCCTGCGCAAGCAGAACAATGTCTACCTCACCACCGGCACGGTGCTCTACTCCAACCTCGGCAACCCGCTGCTAACCATCGTTGCCGACACCTGCGGTCGCCACGACACCCTCGGCGGCGCCTGTGCACAGGAGAGCAACGTGGTGCGCTACGCACTGGACAAGCGCTACATGCACAGCTGCCGCGACAATTTCCTGCGGGCCAGCCTGCATGACGGTCGCCTGGAGAAACGCGATGTCGGCGCCAACATCAACTTCTTCATGAACGTTCCGGTCACGCCCGATGGCAGCCTGACCTTCGAGGACGGTATCTCCGCCCCGGGCAAATACGTTGAGCTGAAAGCCGAGCAGGACGTGATCGTGCTGATTTCAAACTGCCCACAGCTAAACAACCCGTGCAACGGCTGGAATCCCACGCCGGCCGAGGTACTGGTATGGGACTGATGCCGCTGCTGCAGCGTTATGTGCTGCCCCTGATGCAGGCGCGCGCCGGCCAGCGGCCTGCAACGCATGTCCCGGATGCGCCCGACTCAGCACCTGCGAAAACCACTCGCACAGCCCCAGACAGCGGCCCGCCGCTTCGCTGAAACCACCCTACAGACGATTCAGTCCCTGGACGACCGGGGGCGACGACGAAAGAAAGCGGGACGGCCCGCCTCCCCCTGAGGGAATGAAGATGTTCGACAAACTCTTGATCGCCAACCGCGGCGCCATCGCCTGCCGCATTCTGCACACGCTGCGTGCCCTGGACGTAAAAGGCGTGGCCGTCTATTCAGAAGCGGATGCCGCCAGCTTGCACATCCAGCAGGCTGATGAAGCCCATAGCCTCGGTGAAGGCGCTGCATCGAACACATATCTGGTGGTCGACAAGATCCTCGGTATCGCGCAGGCCACCGGTGCGACGGCGATTCATCCCGGCTACGGTTTTCTTTCCGAGAATGCCGCCTTTGCCGAGGCGTGCGAGGCCGCCGGCATCGCCTTTGTCGGGCCGACTCCCGAGCAGCTTCGGGTGTTCGGGCTCAAGCACACCGCCCGAGCGCTGGCCAAGCAGCACGGCGTGCCGATGCTGGAAGGCACCGAACTGCTGGAGAGCCTCGAAGCCGCGCTGGAAGCCGGCCAACAGGTCGGTTATCCCGTCATGCTCAAGAGCACGGCTGGCGGCGGCGGCATTGGCATGCGCGTATGCCGCTCGGCCGAGGAGCTGTCGGATGCCTTCGACGCAGTTAAACGCCTGGGGCAGAACAATTTCAGCGATTCGGGTGTGTTCATCGAAAAATACATTCAGCGCGCCCGCCATCTGGAAGTGCAGGTATTTGGTGACGGCGAGGGCGAGGTGATCGCACTGGGCGTTCGCGACTGCTCGGTGCAGCGGCGCAACCAGAAAGTGCTGGAAGAAACACCGGCACCGAACCTGCCGACCGGTATGGCTGAGGCCCTGTGCGAAGCCGCCATCAAGCTGGCCAAGGCGGTGAACTACCGCAGCGCTGGTACCGTCGAGTTTGTCTATGACGCCGAGGCCGAGCGCTTCTACTTCCTCGAAGTGAACACCCGCCTGCAGGTCGAACACGGCGTGACCGAGCAAGTCTGGGGCGTCGACCTGGTGCGCTGGATGATCGAACTGGCCGCCGGCGATCTGGCACCTTTGTCGGCACTGGCGAAAGACTTGAATCCCAGCGGCCATGCCGTCCAGGCACGCCTCTACGCCGAAGACCCGGGCCGCGACTTCCAACCGAGTCCGGGCCTGCTGACCGCCGTGAATTTCCCCGAGTCAGATCGCAAGGCTCTGCGCATCGACACCTGGGTCGAGGCTGGCTGCGAGATTCCGCCCTACTTTGACCCGATGATCGCCAAGCTCATCACCCATGCGCCGACCCGTGAAGCGGCCCACGCTGCGCTCGATCAGGCTTTAGCCGACACCCTGCTCTATGGCCTCGAGACCAACCGCGACTACCTGCGCCAGATCCTCGCCTATGCGCCCTTTGCCGAAGGCAATCCCTGGACCCGCTGCCTGGAAGGGTTGACTTACCAAGCCGCCACCTTCGAGGTGCTCGCAGCTGGCACCCAGACCACCGTGCAGGACTTCCCCGGACGGCTCGGCTACTGGGCTGTCGGCGTGCCACCGTCCGGTCCGATGGACAGCCGTGCGCTGCGCCTGGGCAATGCGCTGCTGGGCAATCCGGCCGATGCCGCAGGCCTGGAAGTCACCATGAGCGGGCCGATCCTGCGCTTCAATACCGATGCGGTAGTCGCAGTAACCGGCGCTGACATTCCAGTGAAACTCGACGACATCGAGCAACCGATGTGCACCGCGATTCTGGTCAAGGCTGGCAGCACGCTTGCGCTCGGCACCATCGCCGGTGCGGGTGCGCGCAGCTACCTAAGCGTACGCGGCGGACTGCAGGTGCCCGATTATCTGGGCAGCAAGAGCACCTTCACCCTCGGCCAGTTCGGCGGCCATTCCGGGCGCGCTTTGCGGGCCGGTGACGTGCTGCACCTTCCCGAACTGGCTGACGACAGCGTTGGCGCAAGCCTGCCGCTGGAACTGTGCTCAGCCTTGCCCGCAGTGCGCGAGATCCGTGTGATCTACGGCCCACATGGTGCACCGGAGTATTTCACCGAAGGCTATATCGACAAATTCTTCACCACCAACTGGGAAGTCCATTTCAACTCAAGCCGGACCGGCGTGCGCTTGATCGGCCCGAAACCCGAGTGGGTACGCGACAGCGGTGGCGAGGCCGGCCTGCACCCGTCGAACATCCACGACAACCCCTACGCCATCGGCGCGGTGGATTTCACCGGCGACATGCCGGTAATACTCGGTCCGGACGGCCCGAGCCTCGGCGGCTTCGTCTGCCCGGTGACCATCATTGAGGCCGACCTCTGGCAGATGGGCCAGCTCAAGGCTGGCGACAAGGTGCGTTTCGTACCAGTGGAGGTGACCACCGCGCGGCAGCTGGCGAAGGCGCTGAGCGACGAATGTGCGCTTCGTGGCAGTCAGAGCGGCACCGTCGTTTCTACAAGTGCGCAAGCGCTCACCTCGCCCATCGTCCTCGATCTAGGTGAGGACGATACCCGGCTGGTCGCCCGCCTCTCCGGCGACACCCACCTGTTGCTGGAAATCGGCGCGCCTGAACTGGATCTTGTTCTGCGCTTTCGTGGCCATGCGCTGATGCAGGCGCTGGAGGCGAAGAACCTCGACGGCGTAATCGACCTCACCCCCGGCATTCGCTCCCTGCAGGTCCATTACCAGCCAGAAACCCTGCCGTTGCGGACGTTGCTCGACATCGTCGAGGGCGAATGGGACGCGGTGTGCGCCGCCCGCGACCTGAAAGTCCCCTCGCGAACCGTTTACCTGCCGTTGTCCTGGGACGACCCGGCCTGTCAGTTGGCCATCGAAAAATACATGACCACCGTACGCAAGGATGCGCCCTGGTGCCCGAGCAACCTGGAATTCATCCGCCGCATCAACGATTTGCCAAACCTCGACGAAGTGCATCGCACGGTGTTCGAAGCCAGCTATCTGGTGATGGGCCTCGGTGATGTCTACCTCGGCGCCCCGGTCGCGACGCCGCTCGACCCAAGGCATCGGCTGGTCACCACTAAGTACAACCCGGCACGCACCTGGACTGCGGAAAACTCCGTGGGCATCGGTGGCGCCTACATGTGCGTCTACGGCATGGAAGGTCCGGGTGGCTACCAGTTCGTCGGCCGCACCCTGCAGATGTGGAACCGCTACCGCGCTGTGGAGGCCTTCGGCGGCAAGCCCTGGCTGCTGCGCTTCTTTGACCAGATTCGCTTCCACCCGGTTTCTGCCGAAGAGCTCTTGAAGATCCGCCGCGATTTCCCCCTGGGCCGCTACCCGCTGAAGATCGAAGAGAGTGAGCTGCGCCTGTCCGACTATCAGGACTTTCTGGCGAAGGAAGCCGAAGGCATTGACGCCTTTCGCAGCCAGCAGCGCGCCGCGTTCGACGCCGAACGCCAACGCTGGATCGCCTCAGGCCAGGCGCACTTCGAGAGCGAGGAAGTCGCCGCTGAACTCGGTGAAGACGCCCCGCTCGGCGCCGGCGAGCACGGTATCGAAAGCCACATTGCCGGCAACCTCTGGCAGGTCTCGGTGGCCGAGGGCGCACGGGTGGAAGCCGGCGACGTGCTGGTGATCCTGGAAAGCATGAAGATGGAAATCCCGCTCACCGCCCCTGTTTCCGGCGTGATCAAGGAAGTCCGTGTGCAACCCGGCTCGCCAGTGCGCGCCGGACAGCGCGTGGTAGTGATTGAGGGCGCGTAACGCCCCAGGACCAACGCACAGATAACCGCAGGGTGGATCACGCTTCACCGATCCACCAACAGGCCCAACGGGTCGGCAACGAACATTGCGGTGGGAAAGGCTTTGCCGTTTCCACCCTACGAGGAATACAACGTGACCATCGACTTCGATCTACGCCTCGACACACTGCGCACGGCTTACTCCAGCGCCCAGCTGTCACCGCGCAACCTTATCGCTGCAGTGCACGAGCAAGCCACCGCCCTGCAAGCCGAATTCAATCTCTTCATTCATCTGCTAACAGAGGATGAACTGGAGCCCTACCTCGCCGCCCTGGACAGTAAATCCCCGGAAGATCTGCCGCTGTACGGCATCCCCTTTGCGATCAAGGACAACATTGATCTGGCCGGCATTCCTACCACAGCCGCCTGCCCGGCCTTTGCCTACACGCCCGAAACCAGCGCCACCATCGTCGAGCAGCTGATTGCCCTTGGCGCGGTCCCGCTGGGCAAGACCAACCTCGACCAGTTCGCCACCGGCCTCAACGGTACCCGCTCGCCCTATGGTGAATGCCGTAACAGCGTGCACCCGGCTTACCCGTCGGGCGGCTCCAGTGCCGGCTCGTCACTCGCCGTCGCGCTGGGCATTTGCAGCTTTGCGCTGGGCACCGACACCGCCGGCTCCGGTCGGGTGCCGGCGGCGCTGAACAACCTGGTCGGCCTCAAGGCCAGCAAAGGACTGATCTCCACCGCAGGCGTCGTGCCGGCGTGCCGCACGCTGGATTGCGTCACCTTTTTCACCGCGACCGCAGCCGAAGCCAGCCAGCTTCTCGCCCTGACCGCCAGGCTCGATCCGCGTGACGAATACAGCCGCGCCAACCCGGCATGGAACGACGGTTCGGCCTTCGGCAAGATCGCTACCTTCCGCTTCGGCGTGCCAAGCGGGCTGGAGTTTCTCGGCTGCCCAGAAAGCCCGGCGCTGTTCGCTGCCACCATCGAGCATCTACAGGCCCTTGGGGGCGAGCCGGTCGAAATCGACTTCCAGCCGTTCCTTGAGGCAGCGCGCTTGCTGTATGAGGGGCCCTGGGTCGCAGAACGCTACAGCGTCGCCGGCGAGCTGATCGAGCAACAACCGGACGCCGTGCTGCCGGTGATCAAGGCTGTACTGGAAAAGGCGCCCGGCACCACCGCGGTTCAGCTGTTCCGCGCGCAATATCGGCTGCAGCAGCTCAAGGCAATCTGCGACCGGATCATGGCTGAGGTCGACTGCATCCTCACGCCTGCCTACCCGCGACCGGTCACCCTGGACGAGCTGCACGCCGAACCGGTCAAGCGCAACTCGGATCTGGGCTATTACACCAACTTCATGAACATGCTCGACTATTCCGCCGTAGCGGTGCCTGCCGGCACAATGCAGAGCGGCCTGCCGTGGGGGGTAACCCTGTTCGGTCGCGTGTTCACCGACCAGTACCTGCTGAGCCTGGCCGACGCACTGCAGCGAGGCACCGTAATCCCCCTGGTCGGCGGCCAGCCCATCACCAAAGCCGCGCCGACACATCCGGCGCGCAATGACCGGGCCCGCGTGGTTGTCTGCGGCGCGCATCTGGACGGTCTGCCGCTGAACGGGCAGCTCAAGCAGCGCAATGGTCGGCTGCTGGAAGCCACCTACAGCTCAGCGAACTACAAGCTCTACGCGCTGGCTGGCGGCCCACCGTTTCGCCCTGGCATGCTAAGGGTTGCCGAAGGCGGAGCCGCCATCGAAGTGGAAGTCTGGGACATTCCCAGCAGCGAACTGGGCTCTTTTCTCACCGGCATCCCCGCGCCGTTGGGGCTGGGCAAGGTGCAGCTGGCCGACGGCCGCTGGGAAACCGGCTTCATCTGCGAGCCCTATGGCTTGGACGGCGCCGTTGACATCACCGAATTCGGTGGCTGGCGGGCTTATATGAAGAGTCGGCGCTAACAGCCATTCGGGCCGGATGATCTGGCCCTACGAACACCGCCACTCGCATCTGCTGCCGCTCGGCCTGGCTGCGACGTGGCTCGGTGTTGGGCTGGATTGATATCGCCACTCCTTTTTGTCCCCGCCGGAACATCCCTTACTGAACGTCCTCCGATGCAAAGCGACGCCGAACATTCGGCTCAATCTGCATCAGAGGAGGCTCCATGCGCATCACCCTTCCACCTCTCGGCTTTGGCGGCGCGCCGCTGGGCAACATGTTCCAGCCACTCGACGAAGCCACGGCCGACGCGACGCTCAAGGCCGCCTGGGAAGCGGGCATCCGCTATTACGACACCTCGCCGCATTACGGCGCGGGCCTTGCCGAACAGCGCTTCGGGAGGTTGCTCAGCCACAAGCCACGCGACGAATTTGTGCTGAGTACCAAGGTCGGTCGGCTGCTGAGGCCGGCAAATGCCCCTGAGAACGCCAAACCCTTTGTCGACGAGCTGCCGAACAAGCGTGTCGTCGATTACTCCGCCGACGGCGCGCGGCGCTCCATTGAAGACAGCCTGGAGCGCATGGGGGTCGACCGAATCGATGTCGCCTTCATTCATGACGTGTCTGAAGACCAATGGGGGCCGCAGTGGACCGAGTACTTCCAGCAGGCCATGCAGGGCGCGGCGAAAGCCCTAACGCAAATGCGCGACGAAGGCCTGATTCGCGGCTGGGGCCTGGGCGTGAACCTGGTCGAGCCCTGCCGTCTGGCGCTCGAGCAGTCCGACCCTGACGTATTCCTGCTAGCCGGGCGCTACTCGCTTCTGGATCACCGCGAAGCGCTGGACACCTTGTTCCCACAGTGCGTGGAGCGTGGCGTCGGCATCGTCGTCGGTGGCCCCTTCAACTCCGGTGTGCTGGCCGGCGGCGAGCACTACGACTATGCCGACGCACCCGAGGCGATCCGCAAGAAGACCCAGGCGATCGAGGCCGTGTGCGGCGAGATCGGCGTCGATATCCGTGCCGCAGCGTTGCAGTTCTGCCTGGCCCATCCAGCGGTGCTGTCAGCCATCCCCGGCACCAGCAACCCGAAGCGTCCGGCGCAGTATGTGCAGCAGTTCGAAGCCGAGATACCGGCCGCGTTCTGGCGGGCACTGAAGGACAAGCAACTGCTGCCTGAGGATGTGCCGGTGCCGGCGTAACGCCGACCGCCAGTATTGAATTGCTGGCATGACGCAGGACGTCATGCCAGCAATTGCTTGAGCCCAGCACACCGCCGCAGAACGCCACGAGGCACCCGTCGCTCCCAGTTTATGCCTCGTTCTGCCCCCTGATGACGTCCGTCACGCTCCTCCCCTGTTACGACCAACGGGGCACCATTGCAGCGCACAACTCACCATTTGAGCGCAGCCCGGTTACGGCCATAGCGTGACAATCGGTCGAGATATGCCAGCCAACTAATTGAATCCATTTAGAAAAAATCAACCAGATAAAGATGGCACGCAACCTGCTCATCCCAGATAGAACGGGATGAGTCGCCACCACGCTCATGACGCTCGGCACACAGGAGCAACACAACAGGCGAACTAGGGTTCCGGCTCACAGGGTGAGCGCTGGTCCGAGAGTTTTCCGGTCCCACGGATTGGGACTACACGGCGGGATAAAAGCCCGGGAGGACGCGATGTCATCCCGTGCCGGTTCTTCCACTGTGTAGGAGCTACATCATGACTGGACCACTGCTGCGTTCGCTGCACCACACCTTGCTTGGCGCCACGCTGGCGGCCGCGACGATATTTGCTCCGCTGGCGGCTCAAGCCGCGGAAACGATGAAAATCGGCACTGTGGTATGGGCCGGTTATGGCCCCTTCTACGTCGCCGACAAGAAAGACCTGTTCAAGCCCCACGGCCTGGATGTCGAACTGCAGTTCTTCAATGACCCGGCGCTGATCCCCACCGCGATGCTCAGCCGCGCTCTGGACGGCGGCATGCTCACCTATGACCAGGTGGTGGCCTCGGTCGCCAAGGGCCTCAAGCACCGCGTGGTGATGCCCATCGACTTTTCCAACGGTGGTGACGCCATCGTCGCCGACGCTTCGATCAACTCTGTGGCCGATTTCAAAGGCAAGAAGGTGGGTTACAACCCGCTGTCACCTTCTGACTTCCTGCTCGCCTATGCGCTGCAGCAGAACGGAATGACCGAGAAGGACATCGATCCAGTCAACATGACGCCCGAAGGCATTCCCGGCGCCATGGCCTCTGGCAATCTGCCGGTCGGCGTGACCTACGAACCCAACGTTTCGCAGATCCTCTCCATGGGCAGCGGCGATAAGTTCAAGGTGGTGTATTCCTCCAAGGACGCGCCCGGCCTGATCACAGACGTGCTGGTGTTCGACGAGGCGGTAATCGCCAAGAAGCCGGAAGCCATCAAGGCGATGATCCAGGGCTACCTCGACGGCCTCGCCTATATGCAGGCGCACCCCGAGGAGTCGGCAGAGATCATTGGTGAAGTGCTGGGCGTCAGCGCCGAGGAAGCCACCGAGCAGATGTCCGGCGCCTACAACATTCCGCTCGCTGAAATGGGCAAGAGCTTCGCCCCCGGAGACGACACCCATTCTTTCCATGGCAGCGGCGCGATCATCGCCAAGCTGCTGGTCGACAACGGACAGATCCCGGCCATGCCGGACTTCAGCAACACCTACGACGCCCAGTTCATCGAGACGCTCGCCAAGTAGTGCATGCCGGGCGAGCCACCGCTCGCCGGTAGGAGACCGATATGCAAACGCGCAAACCGCTCTACCGATATGCCGATGGCCGCGTGCCGAACAGCCTGGCCATGACCTACACCCTGCTCGGCTACCTTGCCGGCCTGGGACTGCTGTTCCCGGCCAATGCCTGGCTCAATGCCCTGGGCACGCTGTTGCTCGCTCACGCGATGATCATCGCTGCCTACCTGATCCACGAGTTTGCCCACGGCACCATTTTCAGTGTGCCCAAGCACAACCAGTGGGCCGGCAACGCCTGCAGCTGGCTGGCCGGCAGCTGCTACGCCGATTTCCAGGACTTGCGCAAAAAGCACATGCGTCACCACGTCGACCGTGCCGATGTGATCACCTTCGACAGCAAGGCCTTTCTCAAGGCGCGCCCCGTGTGGTTCCAGAAGCTGGTCATCGCGCTGGAGTGGGCCTACGTGCCAGCGGTCGAGCTGATCATGCACCTCTACGTAATCGTGCTGCCCTTCGTGACCACTAACGAGAAGCACCGTGCCCGGCGCGGCAAAGTCGCCCGCGTCATGCTGATCCGGGCACTGCTGTTCGCCCTGCTCGGTTGGTTATCGCTCAAAGCCCTGGCGCTGTATGCCGTGGCCTGGTTGCTGATGGTCACCGTGCTGCGCTTTGCCGACGCCTACCAGCACACCTACGACGCCTTCGCCGTGCTGGAAGACGGCCAGGTACCCGAAGACAAGCCACGCGACCGCGCCTACGAACAGCTCAATACCTACAGCAACGTGGTGTCCGCCCGTTGGCCGTCGCTCAACCTGCTGCTGCTCAACTTTCCCTACCACAACGCCCACCACGAGAAACCCGTCGCGCCCTGGTATCGCCTCCCCGCGCTGCACGCCGAGCTGTATGGCAGCGCCTACAACCAGGTCATTCCGATGCGCGACCTGCTTGGCAGCTTCCACCGCTATCGCCTGCGTCGTGTACTGGATGACGACTACGGCGCAGTCAGTGAAGGTCCGCAAAAAGCAGAGGGTTTCTACGGTGCAGTTGGCGTGTCTTTCCTCACGGCGGTGTGAAATGCATAAAGCACTCGATTATCGCGGACGTTGTGTCGTACTCACCGGGGCTGCTGGCGGCATTGGTCGGCAGCTGGCCAAGACCTACGCCGAGGCCGGCGCCACGCTGGAACTGGTAGACCGCGACCCGGACGCCCTCGCCGAACTGGTCGAAAGTTTGCAGCCGGAGGGCCCGCTGCATGCCACCACGCTTGAGCTCGGCGATTGGCGGGCGGTGCAGCTCTTCGCTGACGACCTCGCCTGCCGCAACCGCTCGGTCGAGGTGCTGGTGAACAATGCCGGTGTCGAGTACCAGACACCCATTACCGAACCCACTGCCGAAGCTGACGCTTGCTGGGCGCAGCTACTGGATAACAACGTGTCGTCCATGCAGCGCCTGACCCGGGCGCTGCTGCCTCGGCTGCGCGCCGGTGCCAGCGTGATCAACCAGGCTTCGATCTGGGGCTTGAAAGGCGTGCCGGGCTTTTCCGCCTATGCGGCAAGCAAGCATGCAGTGATCGGCCTGACCCGCTCCTTGGCGTGGGAACTGGGGCCTCGGCGCATCCGCGTCAATGCCGTCTGCCCTGGCTGGATAGGCACCGATGCCGCGATGCGCTCGCTGCGCATCATGGCAGCGGAAAATGGCCGCAGCGAGACTGAAGAACTGGTCGCCGTGCTGGCGGCGCAGGCCATTCCGGAATTGCTGACTCCAGCGGACCTGTCCGGCACTTTTCTGTTTCTCGGCTCGCCGCTGGCCGCGGCGCTGACCGGCCAGGCGCTGTCGGTCAGCCACGGTGAGGTCATGCATTGATGGATCGTCTGCCACTGGAGGGCAAGGTGGCTCTGGTCACCGGCGCGGCGACCGGCATTGGTCGTGCAACCGCCGTGGGCCTGGCAAGAGCCGGCGCGCGGGTCTGGATCAATCACCTCGGCCAGCACGAACTGGCGGAGGGATTGTGCGCAGAAGTCGAATCGCGCGGCGGCCAGGCGTGCCATGCCGAGGCTGATGTCTGCTCGCCAGCCGCCGTTGCAGGGATGTTTGAACAGATCCTCGCCGACGGGCCGCTGGATCTGCTGGTCAACAATGCCGGGATCATCCTGGAAAAACCTTTTCTCGACACCACTGAACAGGACTGGGCGCAGGTGCTCGGCGTCGACCTGCATGGCGTCTACCACTGCTGCCAGCACGCACTGCGCCATATGCAACCGCGCGGCTGCGGGGCCATCGTCAATGTGGCCTCGGACCTCGGTTTTCTTGGCCGCAGCGATTACGCCGCGTATTGCACCGCCAAGGCCGCCGTGATCGGCCTGACGCGCTCACTGGCCCGCGAATTCTCCGCCAGCGGAATCCGTGTGAACGCCGTCGCGCCGGGTCCCATCGCCACGGCCATGGTTTCGCCAGAGCACATGAGTCGCGAGTGGATGGCCAAGGAACTCGACATACCCATGGCCCGGCTCGGCACGCCGGACGAGGTCGCGGCCGTCATTGTTTTTCTGCTCTCGCCTCAGGCCAGCTACTTCACCGGGCAAACACTCGGGCCCAATGGCGGCTCCTGGATGGGCGCGTGATGACCCTGCTCCCGCAGATCTTACTGGTCACCGGCGCAGTCGCCTGGGGCCTCGGCTGGCTGCCCCTGCACCATTTCGCCAGCGTCGGGCTGGTCGGCATGCCGCTGGTACTGCTGGTCTATGGCTTGCTCAGCCTCTTCGCCATTCCAGTGCTGTGGTTCGAGCGCCGTGCGTGGATGCCGCAGCGCAACGGTTTGCTGGCCATCGCCGTCTGTGGAGGCGGTGCGACCGCTGCGCTGGTCACGGCGCTGGCCATCGGTGAGGTGGTGCGGGTCATGCTGCTGTTCTATCTCGCACCGGTCTGGGGCGTACTGGGTGGCTGGCTGCTGCTGGGCGAACGCCTGACGCCGCTGCGTATCGGTGCCCTGCTGCTGGCCATGCTCGGCATTGCCTTGACACTGAATATCAGCAGCGCACTGACCCACCCACTGAGCGGCAGCGACTGGCTCGCACTCGCCGCTGGCCTTGGTTTCAGCCTGAACAATCTGGCCACGCGCGCGGCCGATCAGGTGCCACTGGCGAGCAAGACGTTGGCGCCGTTCCTGGGCAGTGCACTGATTGCCGTTGTGCTCTGCCCTGTGCTTGGTGAATACCCGCCACCGCTAAGCCTCACGCTGAGCTGGCAGATCGGTTTGATGGCGCTGGGCTGGCTGCTGAGCATGGCTGCGGTGCAATACGGCGTCAGTCACATCGAGGCCGGGCGCGCGGCGGTGCTGGTGGTCTTCGAACTGGTGGCCGCCGTGCTCTCTTCCGCCTGGCTCGGCAACCAGGCCATCGGCACACATGAATGGCTGGGTGCAGCCCTTGTCATGATTGCCGCACTGACCGCCAGCTGGCCAGAACGCCCGGCCCTGACCGTGATTCGGAGTCCTTCGCTATGAACAGCGTGCACATGGATCAACTGAGCTGGGTCGAGTACGAACACCGCGTTCGTGACGGCTCCGTGCTCTTCCTCCCTTGCGGTGCCACCGAACAACACGGCCCGCACCTGCCACTGGGCACCGATGCACTGCTTGCCAGCGCGATCTGCGCCGATGTGGCGCAACGTGTCGGTGGGCTGGTCGCGCCAGCGCTGTCCTACGGCTACAAATCACAGGCCAAATGCGGTGGCGGCCAGCACTTCTGCGGCACCACCAGCCTTGATGGCGCCACGCTCAGCGCCCTGGTGCGCGACGCCGTGCGCGAATTCCATCGGCACGGCGTGAAGCGATTGGTGCTGGTGGTTGGCCATTACGAAAACCAGTGGTTCGTTGGCGAAGGCATTCAACTGGCGCTACGTGATCTGGGACCGGATGCCGGACTCGAGGTCATGCGCCTGGAGCACTGGGACTTCTGTCGTGAAGACACCCTGGCCGATGTGTTTCCAGACGGTTTTCCAGGCTTCGCCCTGGAGCACGCCGCTGTCATCGAAACCTCGCTGATGCTGCATTACTACCCCAGCCTGGTGGCGCTGGAGCGCATCCCGGACGAAGCCCCCGCCGACTTTCCACCCTATGACATGTACCCGCCCCGCACCGAGTGGGTGCCGCCGTCTGGCGTGCTGTCTTCGGCCAAGGGTTCGACGGCAGCAAAAGGTCAGCGCATGGCCGACGACATCGTGGGCGGTATTGCTGCCGCTGTGCGCGGAGAGTTTGCTCTGGAGAATCTCCTGTGAATCCGGCATTGGCGCATACCGCGCTGCTGGTAATCGATATGCAGCGTGATTTCTGCGCACCGGGCGGCTATGCCGATCAAGCCGGACTGGACATCGAGCGGCTGCGAGCGCCCATCGAGCCGATCCGCCAGTTGCTGGTCGCCGCACGCCGTTGCGGCCTGTTCATCGCGCACACCCGCGAAGGCCATCGGGCCGACCTCAGTGACCTGCCCGAGACCAAGCGGCGGCGCGCCCAAGCCAGCGGCGCACCCATCGGCACGCCTGGCCCCATGGGTCGCCTGATGGTTCGTGGCGAATACGGCAATGACCTGATCGATGAACTGCAACCCGAGCCGGGTGAGCCGGTGATCGACAAACCCGGCTACAGCGCCTTCGCCCACACCGACCTGGAATTGCTGCTGCGCAATCGCGGTATTCGTCAGTTGATCCTGACGGGCGTGACTACTGAAGTCTGCGTGTCATCGACCCTGCGGCACGCGGTGGACCTCGGCTTCTCCTGCCTGACGGTGGCCGATGCTTGCGGCTCGGCCTACCCCCCGCTGCATGCCGCCGCGCTGTCAATGATTGGCGTCGAGGGTGGGCTGTTCGGTGAAGTCATCACCAGTGATGCGCTCATTTCTCTGCTGGAGATGCCCGCATGACCGATGTGCTCAAACTCTGGCCGCTGCTCACCGCGACCCATCGCTACGACAAGTCCATCTCGACCCGCAATCGGGGCCAGGGTGTCCAGATCGAGGCGCCGATCCTGGCGTTTCTGATCGAGACCCGGCAGGGCCGCATCCTTTTCGACGTCGGCTGCGACTACGCCAAGCTCAGCGATCCGGAGCTCAGAGCTCGGTGGTACGACCCGGTGGAGTTCCCCATGGGCCCGCCGCAGATGACCGAGGAACAGCGCCTGCCGGCACATCTGGCCCGGCACGGGCTGACACCAGCCGACATCGACCTGGTGTTTCTCAGCCACCTACACTTCGACCACGCCGGTGGGCTGTGCGAGCTATGCGGTTGTGATGTGCACGTGCACGAGGCCGAACTGGAGGCCGCGCTGGCCGAGGCCGACGATGCCTACTTTGCGGACGACTTCTCCGACACCATCGTCGACCAGCAGCGCTGGAAATTGCAGCGCGAGGAATATCAGCTGGTGCCGGGTGTGCAGGCGATCAACACGCCTGGGCACACCGCCGGCCACATGTCATTGATGGTCGAACTGCCGCACGGCAAGCCGGTGATTCTGACCGGCGACGCGGCCGACCTGCAGGAAAACCTCACCGATGAAATCGCGCCCGGTCTCTGCTGGCAAGACAGAGAAGACCTGGCGCTGGACAGCATTCGCAAGCTCAAGGGATTGGCCGCCGAAGCCAAGGCTGAGTTGTGGCCGAACCACGACATGGCCTTCTGGCGAACCCTCAAATGCTTCCCGGAGTACCACGCATGAACAGTGTTCCCGAATCTTATCTGGGCGTGTGGCGACGCCGTCTGTTGACCACGACCGACGGGCGCCGCGATGAAACCAGCGATGTCTACTGGCTGCAGACCGCCCAACTGCACGCCGACATACGCATCCCTCACCCGCCCACCGCCTCCGCGTCCCTGGCTACCTGTTCGCAGGCGCAACAGCTCGACCTGTGCGAGCAAGGCGGCTTTGCCGGGCTGACCCTGGTGGAGGGTGACATCTGCCAATGGCAGCGTCTGATCGATTACCAGCCACCAGGCGCTGCACCGGACATCGGCCGTATGCGTTTCGAAGGTGCGGATCAGTTGCTTGAAGACGGCCTGGACGGCCGCTATCACGAGGTGTGGCAGCGCGTTCCCGAATCGGCAGGGACCAATTGGGGCCTGTGGCTGCGCTCGGCCGATGAGCTGGAGCGACAGGCCTGTCTGCTGGTCGCCGGAGACTACTTCATGTTCGCCGCCGACCGGCCCTTGGCCCTGGACGCAGATGGCAGTCGCCTGCGCGATCAGGTCGCCCGCGCCGCGCCGGCAAAACGGCTCGAACTGCTGGCCTGCGAAATTTCCTTCGGCCGCCAACGCAACGGTGCGACGCCCTGGATGATCAGCCACTCAACCCTGCCCGGACGTGTCGGTGACAGCCTGCTGCCGAGCTATTGGAATTTCAGCCAACCGGCCGGGATTCCCGAAGAGGATTTGGCCCGCATTGGCCAGTTTCCGCCAGCGCTGGGCTGGGTCAGCGTAGCGAATCCGCATTTACCGACCGTTCAAGAGGTAGTCGCATGACGGCGCATTTATCCCTAACCGCGGACTCCGCTCTGGATCGACCCACGGCGGCGGAAAGGCAGCCCGCCAGCACGCCGCACACGGTCCCGGCCAAGCCACGCCGAGCGCGCTGGTGGCGCATCCGAGGCGATCTGCCGAAAACCACGGTCTGGGCACTGGCAGCCGCAGGCCTGATTGCGCCCTTCGTGCTCTGGTGGGCCTATACCGCTCTGGGGCTGGCGGACCCGATGTTCATGCCCAGCCCCGGTGCCGTGCTCGAACGCCTGGGCCGCTGGTGGACCAGCGAAGGTTTGTTAACCGACATAGGCATCAGCGTCTGGCGGGTGATGGCTGGCTTCGGCGCATCGGCTCTGCTCGCGCTGCCGCTGGGGCTGTACATCGGCACCTATCGCCCGGTGCAGGCTTTTCTCGAGCCACTGACCGACTTTATCCGCTACATGCCGGCGGTCGCCTTCATTCCGCTGGTGATGCTCTGGGTCGGCATCGACGAGGGTTCGAAGGTGCTGATCATCTTTATCGGCACCTTCTTCCAGATGGTCTTGATGGTGGCCGAAGACGTGCGCCGTGTACCTATGACGCAGATCGAGGCGGCGCAGACCATGGGCGCCAACCGGGGCGAGATCGTCAAGCTGGTGATCCTACCGTCGGCGCGTCCGGCCATTCTCGATACCCTGCGCATCACCTGCGGCTGGGCCTGGACCTACCTGGTCGTCGCCGAGCTGGTGGCCGCCAATTCGGGCCTCGGCTACGCCATCCTCAAGGCACAGCGCTACATGCACACCGACAAGATCTTCGCCGGGATTCTGCTGATCGGCATCATCGGCCTGCTCACTGACCAGGGCTTCCGCTGGCTGTCACGCCGGGCCTTCCCATGGAGAAAACAAGCATGAGCGACGCCAAGATCCGCATTCAGCAGGTGGGCAAGACTTTCGTTAGCGAGACGCGCGAGGTCGAGGCGCTGCAGGCTGTCAACCTGGAGATCCAGCCAAACGAATTCATTACCTTTGTCGGCGCATCGGGCTGCGGCAAGTCCACGCTGCTGCGCATCATCGCCGGGCTGGAAACACTCAGCCGTGGAGAAATCCTGCTCGACGGTAAGCCGGTGGGCGGCCCGGGGGTCGACCGCGCCATGGTGTTCCAGCACTACAGCCTCTACCCCTGGCTGACGGTGATGAAGAACATCAAGTTCTGCCGTCAGCTCAAGGTCATCTCTGACACCGTGCGTGGCGATGGCGATGTGGAAACAGCGGCCGGCCGAGGCGATGCGTTGCTCAGCTTGATGGGCCTGACCAACTTCGCCGAGGCCTTTCCAAGCCAGCTCTCCGGCGGCATGCAGCAGCGTGTGGCCATCGCCCGGGCCTTGATGCCCAAGCCCGCGACCTTGCTGATGGATGAGCCTTTTGGCGCGTTGGATGCACAGACCCGCGAGGTGATGCATGACCTGATCCGCCATGTTCACAGGCTGGAGAAGACCACGATTCTGTTCGTCACCCATGACGTCGAGGAAGCCATCTACCTGGGCGGCCGTGTGGTGCTGATGGCGCCGCGGCCGGGGCGCATCGATTCGATCTATGACGTCCCGCTGCCCGCACAGCGCCATCAGGACATGAAGCTCTCGCCTGAATTCACCGCCCTCAAGCGCGAGATTCTTGGGCGGATTCGCGAAACCTCAGGCATGCAGACCGACCTCGACCAGCTGGCGAAACTGACGGCCATCGCGGGTTAAGCGGAGTCCCGTTCAGCGGGCATGCCCATAGACCAGTACGCCCCCGCTTTTGAGAGAAAGACAGCGGGGCCGCAAAGTTCTACATCCAGGCGCACCCTGTGCGCCATCGTGATTGAAAGCCAAGCCCTTCAGTCGAGATAAAAAGCCGGCGCTGGCGGCAACTCTTCAAGCAAGCGTCGCAGAGTGCTGCACCATTGCTCACGGATCTCCAGAAAATACGGATCATCCTCGGTAATCCGGTGGCCTTCAGGAAGCTCCAGGCTGTCCTTGCGGTAGACCATCAGGTCCAAGGGCATTCCGACCGATAAATTGCTGCGGATGGTTGAGTCGAAGGAAATGAGCGCACAGCGCATCGCCTGATCCAGCGTGGTGGTGTGGCTGAGGGCGCGGTCCAGAATCGGCTTTCCGTACTTGCTTTCACCGATCTGGAAATAAGGCGTGTCAGTCGTCGCGCAGATGAAGTTTCCTTGCGGATACAGGTTGTATAGCTCGGGTTCTTCACCAGCGATTTGTCCGCCAATCAGGAACGAGCTGCTCATGTCGATTTCCGGGCCTGTGCTTGGAGCGCTGTCGTGTGCGACGACCTCCCGCATGGTTTCACCCACCAGCCGAGCCGCAGCGAACATGGTCGGCACGTTGTTCAGATGAATGCCCTCACCCGTCAGTCGATGGCGCAGCAAACTGACTACTGCCTGCGATGTTGCCAGGTTGCCGGCCGTTTGCAGCACGATCATCCGCTCGCCGGGGACCCCAAATCGATAGAGCTTGCGAAACGTCGCGATGTGATCAACGCCCGCGTTAGTTCTCGAATCCGAAACGAACACCAGTCCGTCTGCCAGGTTCATGGCTACACAATAGGTCATGCTTTTCTGGCTCGTTAAGTAAAGGCTGGCCGTATAGGGGGCGCTGATAAATAGCCTCAGTGAGCGCCGGTAAATGACCCGGTCGCTACTGCGCTGCCATTTGCATAGGCATCACCTGTACGTGTGCATGCATCGATTCGCTTCCGCCGCCGCGGCGCATGCCCCGTACTGGACAGGCATCAAGATAATCCAGCCCGACTGCCAATTTCAGATGGCGGTCGGGGCGGATCAGTCGATTGGAGACGTCAAAGCTGTACCACTGCCCCTCGAACCACGCCTCAACCCATGCGTGACTGGCGAGATGGCCGCTGTCGTCGGTCAGCAAATACCCAGACACATAGCGTGCAGGAATGCCCAGCGAACGACTACAAGCGATGAATGCATGACTGTGGTCCTGGCAGACACCTGCACCGCCGGCAAATGCCTGGGCAGCGGTGCTTTCCACCTGTGTGGAGCCAGGCGTGTAGATCATGTGGTCGGCCAGTGCGTTCATCAATCCACTCAGCGCCTCTCGATCGCGACGCGCACCGCACTGGCTATGGGCGAAGTCTTTGAGGGCGCCGTCGGCCTGGGTCAGGGGGCTCGATCGCAAGAAAGGCAGTGGCGATCCCTCTTCAGCCTCACACTCACAGGACTCGTCGATTTCCACTTGCCCCTGCGCACGGATGACCAATTCGTCATGCGGCTCATCGAGCGTCAGCACATGCAAGACGTTTCCGTAGGGATCACGTTGTGCACGCACGGGTCTGGGCAACTCAAGCTGCCAATTGAAGACGTGCTGCCGTTGGCTCTGCTGAGGTGTCAGCCGCAGGTACTGAATACTTGCGCGCACCTGATCCTGGTAGCGATAGCTGGTGTCATGGCTGATGGATAGTTTCATGCGGCCTCCAGATAAGAAGAATGAATCGCGCTGCCCAGTCGCCCGATCTGGTCGATATAGGCCGTGATCCAGTCATGCAGACCGGTATCCAGCACTTCATCGATAGAGGTGTAACGCAAGCCGGCTTCCAGCTCGGAGGCCAGGCGTTGGGCGGGCCGACCGTTATCTCCCGGCAGACTCGCCAGAATCAGTTGCAGTTCGACCAGACAGGACCGCAGCGAACGCGGCACATCAGCCCTCAACAGCAGCAACTCGGAAACCTTTGCCGTGCGTGGCGAGCCGCGATAGATCTCGGCGAACGCTTCGAATGATGAGAGCGCACGCAACAAGGCGCTCCACTGGTAGTAAGCGCGAGCGGACCTGTCGTCGAGGTTTTCGCTTTCTTCGCCAAGCAATTCGTGCCGGGCGTCCAGCAAGCGCAGCGTGTTATCGGCCCGCTCGATGAAGGTACCGAGACGGATGAACCGGTAGGCGTCGCTGCGCATGATGGTGCCCACGGTAGCGCCTCTGAACAGATGCGAGCGCTCCTTTACCCATTCGCAAAAGCGGTTGATACCGTATCGCCCGAGGCCTTGCTCCGCGATGCCAGGCATTTCCAGCCAGGCCGCATTGATGTTCTCCCACATGTCAGACGTGATGCGCCCGCGCACAGCGTGGGCGTTGCTACGCGCCAAGCGCAGGCAATTGAAGAGGCTGGCGGGATTACTCTCGTCGAGCGCAAAGAAATGCAGCATCCGGTCGACGTTCAGTGCACCCTGCTGCTCCCGATAGTGATCCAGCGTACCGGTGATCAACAGCGGCATGGCCAGTTCGTCGAGGCCATCGCCGCGGCCATCTTGCGGCATCAATGAAAGCGAGTAGCTGACCTCCAACATGCGCGCCATGTTCTCGGCACGCTCCAAATAACGAGACATCCAATACAGATCGGCAGCCGTTCGACTGAGCATCAGCAGTCCTCCACGATCCAGGTGTCCTTGGTGCCGCCACCCTGAGACGAATTGACGACCAGCGATCCCTCCCGTAGCGCCACGCGTGTCAGGCCGCCAGGGACCAACCGTGTCTCGCGACCGCTCAAGACGAACGGACGCAGGTCGATGTGCCGAGGCGCGATGCCGTTTTCCACGAACGTTGGGCACGTCGACAGGCAGAGGGTCGGCTGAGCGATATAGGCGCTGGGATTGACCTTGATGCGGGCACGAAACATCTCGATCTCGGCCGCGCTCGCGGCCGGTCCGACCAGCATGCCGTAACCGCCAGACCCCTGTGTTTCCTTGACGACAAGATCCTTCAGGTTGGCCAGTACATGAGAGAGATCGGCCGGCTTTCGGCATTGCCAGGTCGGCACGTTGGCCAGAATCGGCTCCTCATCCAGATAGAAGCGAATCATGTCGGGCACGAATGGATACACCGACTTGTCATCGGCAACGCCGGTTCCGATGGCATTGGCCAGGACCAGATTGCCCGCCCGATAGGCCGACAGCAGACCCGGCACGCCCAGTGAGGAGTCGGGATTGAAGGCCAGCGGATCCATGTACGCATCGTCGAGGCGACGGTAAATGACATCGACTTTGCGAGCTCCGGAGGTGGTGCGCATGTACAGGCATTCATCACGAACAAACATGTCCGCACCTTCGACCAGCTCCACACCCATCTCGCGGGCAAGAAAGGCATGCTCGAAATACGCACTGTTATAGCGGCCCGGCGTCATCACCACTACACACGGGTTATCCAGAGGACTGGCGTTCTTCAGTGTCTCCAACAGCAGGTTGGGATAATGGTTGATCGGAGCGATGCGCTGGGCTGAAAACAGCTCAGGAAACAGCCGCATCATCATCTTGCGATCTTCCAGCATGTAGCTGACGCCGCTTGGTGTGCGCAGATTGTCTTCCAGTACGTAGTAGGTCCCGTCACCGTCTCGAACGAGGTCGACGCCTGCGATGTGTGCATAGAGGTTGCGGTGCAAATCCAGGCCCTGCATGGCCGGCTGATAACCTTCGTTGGCCAGGACCTGCTCTGCTGGAACCAGTCCCGCCTTGATGATGCGCTGGTCTCGGTAAAGATCGGCAAGAAACATGTTGAGCGCCTGCACCCGCTGAATGCAGCCCCGCTCCACGACTCGCCACTCGCTCATAGGGATCGAGCGAGGAATGGTGTCGAACGGCAGAAGACGCTCGGTGCCTTGGTCATCTCCATAAAGGGTGAAGGTGATCCCGGCACGGTGAAACAGGAGGTCCGCCTCGCGCCGCCTTTGCGCGAGCAGATCGGGTGGCGTATCGGAAAGCCAGGTCGAGAACGCTTGGTAGTGCGAGCGGCATTTGCCCTGCGCATCGTACATCTCATCGTAAAAAACGCGGTCCATGCGGAGCCCTCGAACAGAAACCTGCCCAACAGCAGTGCAAACTACGCGCCACGCGGTATAGCCCCACTGATTACGATGACATTGGGCTATGGATCAGCGCAGTCCGCACCGTTACTGAGCATTCTGAACGAGGCTGGGAACGCGACGCTCCGTTTTGAGACACGGCGCACGATTTTGAAGGCGTTGGCTCTGCGAAATGCTCCGGCATTACGAATGTCTGCAAAGACGCCGTCGCAATCAGACAGCCATGCGACAACAGCCAGACTTCCGACCGATCACTACGAAAACAATCGGAAGCGAGCAGCGCCACAAACGGCGATGTGTGTCGCCACGGCAGCCGACGCGGCTTCAGCGCGGCATCATCCGCACCCCGGACAGTTCGGACAGCGGCCCCGGTCGGCCCAGGTGATAGCCCTGCACGTAGTCGACGCCGATCTCCTGCAGGCACTCGAGAATGGCCGCTGACTCGACGAACTCTGCCACCGTGCTCAGCCCCATTTCGTGGCCGATGTTGTTGATCGAAGCCACCATGGCTCGCGCAATCGGGTCCTGGTCAATGTCCCGCACGAAACTGCCATCGATCTTCAGATAGTCCACTGGCAAGGTCTTCAGATAGCCAAAGGACGACAAACCGGAGCCGAAGTCATCCAGCGCGAAGCTGCAGCCGACCGCCTTGAGCCCCTTCATGAAAGTCATCGCGCGGCTAAGGTTGGCGATTGCTGCGGTTTCGGTGATTTCGAAACACAGGCAATTGGGGGGGATCCGGTGACGCTCGATGGCTGACAGGACGAATTCGAGAAAGCTCTCCTCCCCCAGCGAGGTTGCCGACAGGTTGATCGAATAATGCCCGAGCGACGCCCCGGGGCGACGACGCAGATCGCCAACCCATGCCAGAAAATTACCCACGACCCAGCGGTCCACCGCTGGCGCCAGGTCGTAGCGCTCGGCCGCTGGCATGAACGCTCCGGGCGGAATGATGCTGCCATCCTCGCCCTGCATGCGTACCAGCACTTCATAACGCTGCGAACCGTCGTCGCCTGCGGCACGCACGATGGGCTGGACGAACAGCCGCAACAGGTCGCCATCCAGCGCTTGCCTGAGCCGCTGCGTCCATTGCATCTCGCCACGGCGTTCCATCAATTGTTGATCGTCCGCCTGATATACATGCACGCGGTTGCGACCGCCGTCCTTGGCCGCATAGCAGGCGCTGTCAGCGGCGCCCAGCAAAGGCCCCAGGGTTTTGACGTGTTCATCAATGGCTACCAGGCCAATGCTGGCGCCAACCGCAAAGCTCTTGCCGTCCCAACTGAAGCGAAACTCGTCTACCGCGTGGCGTATGTCTTCGGCTATCCGCACCGCCTGCTGCAACGAGCAGTCGTTGAACAGGATGCCGAATTCATCGCCGCCCAGCCGCGCCAGCAGATCACTGCCACGCACGCGGCCTTTCAGTAACTGGCCCAGTTGGCGCAGCAGCTCGTCACCGGCTGCGTGGCCACAGGTATCGTTGACCACCTTGAACTGATCCAGATCCATATAGCAGAGAACATGTTCACCAACGCTGTATTCACGCAAGAGCGATTCGATTCGACGTTCGAACGCAGAGCGATTCATCAGCCCGGTGAGGTTGTCGTGGTTGGCCTGGAAGGTCAGCTTGCGGGCCAACTGGTGAGTAACCGTGACATCACGAAAGGTCAGCACCGCACCGATGATTGCTCCTTCTGCATCGCGGATGGGCGCCACTGCATCCTGCACCGCCAGTCGCGTGCCATCTGGCCGTTGCAGAAAGCCCGGCGGCCGTTCGGTACGATCCTGACGGTCGCTTCTGCGACGCAAACCGAGGCTTGCGGCGTTGGGCAGTCGCGCACCGGTGGCTTCGTCGAAAAGCTGATACACCTCATCAAGCACCAGCCCCTGTGCGGCGGCCTGGCTCCAACCGATGAGGCGCTCTGCACTGGGGTTGAGATAGCGCACACGCCCGAGCCTGTCGGTGGTGATCACACCATCGCCAATGGATGCCAGGGTGACTTGAGCGAGCATTTTCTCTGCAAACAGCTGCTCTTCGACCTGCCGGCGTTCGGTGATGTCTCGCACCATGCAGACAAACGCGTCATCCGGGCGAGCACCCTGGCTGGCGGTCAGCTCTGCGGCGAACAACTCACCGTCTTTGCCGTGCAACATCATTTCAGCTTTCATCTCGCCGCCGGCCTCCGGCAACAGCGACGCGTTGCTGCCTAAGACAAAATGTTGAAAGGGCTGCCCGATGATCTGCTCGGCCGGCAAGCCGAACAGCCGCTCGGCACCCGGGTTGCAGCTGGTCAGGATGCCGTCTCGTCCATAAGTGACGATGCCGTCGCGGATATCCCGCACGATGGTCTGCGTCTTCGCCACGGCATCTTCCAGAGCGCGAATTACCTTGTTGTATTGCTCCGCGATCTGGCCTACCTCGGTGAAGGGTTCCACCTCCACTTCGCGCTGGAACTGCCCTTGCCGCTGATGCTCGGCCATGGCGTCCAGCAGCTCGATCAGTTCGGTGCGTGCGCCATGCTCGCTGACGTTCAGCCCCACCCGCTCGTCATCGGGGTCCACCCGCATCGGGTAATAACGATTGATCACTCGCAACAGCAGATAGGTCACGCCAAAGGCCCAGACCGCACACACCAATACGCCCTGCAGCTGAACCATCAGCTGATCGAGGCGACCCAGGCCAGTGCCGAGCAGTATCGGGTCAGCGAACAGCGCCACCGCAACGGTGCCCCACAAGCCAGCCGCCAGATGCACCGGTACCGCGCCGACGGCATCGTCGATGCCAAATCGCACCAATAGCCGGTCCGACAGCCACATGGCCAGGCCTCCGCCCGCACCAATCAGCAGGGAATCCGCAATACCGACCGCATGCGCGCTGGCGGTAATGGCCACCAAACCTGCCAGCATGCCGTTAAGTAACGCGACAGGCTCGATGTAGCCGTGGCGCCACTGCGACAGCAACATCGACAAGGCCATCCCGGCCATGCCTGCCACTACGGTATTCACGACGATCCCCGGCACACGCCCGTCAAAGCTCAGGGTGCTGCCGCCATTGAAACCGAACCAGCCGAACAGCAGCAGCAAGCCGCCCAGCATCGCCAGCGGCAGGTTCGACCCCGGCATGTTCTGCCGCAGCCACTTGCTATCGAAGCGTCCCGCGCGAGGGCCGATAACCATGACCGTTGCCAGCGCGATCCAGCCACCGACCCCGTGCACCACGGTGGAACCGGCAAAGTCGACAAAGCCTTGCTGCGCCAGCCAACCCTGACCCTCACGCAGGGCACCACCCCAGGCCCAATGGCCGAACAACGGGTAGATCAAACCAGCCGAAAGTGCAGCAACGATCAGATAAGCATTGAAACGCATGCGCTCGGCCGCTGCGCCGGAGACGATGGTGGCGGCGGTTGTGCAGAACATGGCCTGGAACAGGAAAAACGCCATCGGCCAGCTGTCGTCGATGGCGAAGTCGAGCATGAACAGACCCGAGCCCATCAGGCCGTCCTGGCTGGTGCCGAACATCAGCGCAAAGCCGAACAACCAATACAACAGCAAGGCGATGCACAGGTCGGCCATGTTCTTGGTTGCAACATTGATAGCGTTCTTGCTGCGCGTCAGACCGGCCTCCAGGCACAGAAAGCCGATCTGCATGTTGAACACCAGCCCGGCGCAGAGCACTACCCAGAGAATATCGATGGAATCTTTCGGCATAGGTGTCCCATGGAAGAAGTCGGCAGCGGCAGCGGTATGCACAGCACCTGGCAGCGCTGGCCAATAGCTATTAGCGAGAAACGTGCCAGTCCGGAAAAGACTTTTTGGTCAGGACGCGAGCAGTTCGTGCATGGCAGAGAAGACCTGCGCCATGGCCTCTGGGCTGCGCCCCGGCCCGCCCGCGCAATGGCCCCAGTCCGACTCCAGCACGCGCAGTTCGGCGTTGGGCATCAGCGAGGCTTCGTGGCGCGCGTCCTCGACAGTGAAGTAAAGGTCGGTGCTGCTCGGCATGATGATCGCCCGCGCCGAGAGGCGGGCCAGCGCGCCCTTCAGGCTGCTCGCGCCGGCCAGCACCGACGGATCAGCCGACTGCCAGGTAGCCAGCACGCACAGCAGATCATTGGCATCCTGTTCCAGATGGTCTAGCTCCCAGTAGTCGAGCAAGGCGTCGAGACTGGTGAAACCCAGTTCACGCCACTGTTCGTTGCGAAAGAACGCCTGCGAGTATGCCCAACCGGCATAGGCGCGACCGAAGGCTCGCAGGCCGCGTTCGGGTGCTTGGGTATAGCGCCCGCCCAGCCAGGCCGGGTCAGCCTGCAACGCCGCCTTCACACCTTCGAGGAAGACGAAGTTGTGCGGCCAGCATCGCGCCGTGCAACAAAACGGCAGGATGCGTTGCACCTTTTCAGGGAACACCAATGCCCAGTAAAGCGCCTGCATCCCGCCCATGGACCAGCCCGTCACCAGCCGCAACCGCCAGGACAGCCCGAACAGCTGGTCGAGCAGCATGCGTTGAGCCCGCACGTTGTCAGTCAGCGTGATGCGGGGAAAGTCCGCGCCCTGCTGCCCTGCGGCGGCATTGCTGGGAGAGCTAGACCAGCCGGCACCGAACAGATTGGTCAGCACCACACAGTAGTCACCACCGGCCAGGGGGCTCCCTGCACCAAGCAGGGGCAGACTGCCCCAATGCGAGCCACCGTAGTAGCTGGGAACCAGCACGATGTTGTCTTTCTGGGCATTTGGCGAACCCACAACCTGATAGCACAACTGCGCTTTTTGCAAAGTCTGGCCACTGTCGAGCACTAGATCGCCCAACTCTGCGTATTGCTTTAGTCGTTCAACTTCAATCACTTGCATGCCTCCTGAGGCACATTGGCGACGACCTTTGCGGGCTTCGCCGAACCGTATCTATACACACTGGCATGTATATTGGATGAAGGATTCGTGCCACAGCGCATGACGCTGGCCCGAATTCAGCAAGGGATTTTCACCATGACGACCTTTCCGCTTTCCCAGATCGACGAACTCAAACAAGGCCTGCAGGACAAGGGCGTCAAGTACGCCATGGCCAGCTACGTGGACATGCACGGGGTAATCAAGGGCAAGTTCGTGCCACTGGCTCATCTGGGCCAGATGCTGCGCGGTTCCGAGCTCTATACCGGCGCTGCGCTCGACGGCGTACCACAGCAGATCAGTGATAACGAAGTGGCCGCTATGCCCGACCCGGCCAGCGCCACCCAATGCAGCTGGAACCGCAGCCTGGCCTGGTTTGCCAGCGACCTGTACCTGGATGGCAAGCCCTTCGACGCCTGCTCACGCGGCATTCTCAAGCGCCAGACCGAAGCAGCGGCCGAGATGGGCTACAGCTTCAACCTGGGCATCGAAACCGAATTCTTCCTTTACAAGGACACGCCGGACGGCGGTTTCGCCCCGCTCAGCGATCGCGACACCGCGGCCAAGCCCTGCTACGACCCACGCCTGCTGATGGACAACCTGCCGGTCATCGATGAGCTGGTCGAAGCCATGAACGAGATGGGCTGGGGCGTCTATTCCTTCGACCATGAAGACGCCAACGGCCAGTTCGAAACCGACTTCAAGTATTCGGACGCGCTCACCATGGCCGACCGCTTCGTGTTCTTCCGCATGATGGCCAACGAGATCGCCCGCAAGCACGGCGCCTTCGCCACCTTCATGCCCAAACCCTCAGCGCAGCGCACCGGCAGCGGCGCGCACTACAACATGTCCCTGGCCGACCTGGCGTCGGGCAAGAACCTGTTCGAAGTAGACGGCGACGATCCCCATGGTTGCGGTGTCACCCCGCTCGCCTACCACTTCATCGCCGGCGTGTTGAAACACGCCAAGGCCATCTGCGCGGTGATCGCGCCAACGGTTAACAGCTACAAGCGCCTGATCCGCAAGGGCGCCATGTCCGGCTCGACCTGGGCACCGGTGTTTGTCTGCTACGGCAACAACAACCGCACCAACATGCTGCGCATTCCGTCTCAGGGCGCCCGGGTCGAATGCCGCGCCGCGGACATCGGCTGCAACCCTTATCTCGGCGCCGCGATGATCCTCGCCGCCGGCCTTGAAGGCATCCGCGAAAAGCTCGAACCGGGCCAGCCGCACCGCGAAAACATGTACGACTACAGCGAAAAAGACGTCGCGGACATGGGCATCGAAACCCTGCCGCGCACGCTGTCTGAAGCCATCGACGCCTTCGAGGCCGACCCGCTGTCGCGCCAGGTGTTCGGCGATGCCATGTACCAGGCCTTCGTCGACTACAAACGCGACGAATGGAATGCCTACCACACCCATGTTTCCGACTGGGAAATCCAGCGCTACCTGAAATTCTTCTGAGCAGATGACAAGGAGATTCACCATGCAAGCCAATACTTTCAAGCGAGCACTCTGTGCCGGCGCCGTCATCTTCGCTGCGCTTTCGCCATTCGCCGCCCAGGCTGAAGAAAAGAAAAGCTTCGATATCGCCTGGACCATCTACGCCGGCTGGATGCCCTGGCAGTACGCCGACGAGTCGGGAATCATGAAAAAGTGGGCCGACAAGTACGGGATAGAAGTCAACATCACCCAGATCAACGACTACGTTGAATCCATCAACCAGTACACCGCGGGCCAGTTCGACGGCGTGGTCGCCACCAGCATGGATGCGCTTTCGATCCCGGCTGCGGGCGGCGTCGATACCACAGCACTGATCGTTGGCGACTACTCCAACGGCAACGATGGGCTGGTGATGAAGGGCAGTGCTGATCTGAAAAGCCTCAAGGACCAGCAGATCCATCTGGTCGAACTGTCGGTCTCGCACTACCTGCTGGCTCAGGCGCTGGACAGCGTGGGGATGAGCGAGCGCGACGTGCAGGTGGTGAACACCTCGGATGCCGACCTGGTCGCCGCCTTCAGCACCGACGACGTGCGCAACGTGGTGACCTGGAATCCGCTGCTGGATGAAGTCGCCGCCATGCCCGATGCGCACAAGGCCTTCGACTCCAGCAATATTCCCGGTCACATCAAGGACCTGACCATCGTCAACAGCGAAACGCTGGCTGACAACCCGGACTTCGGCAAAGCGCTGGTCGGCGCCTGGTACGAGGTGATGGGCATTCTTGAAAGCGATACCGAGGAAGGGGCGAAGGCACGTGCGGCCCTTGGTCAGGCATCGGGCACCGATCAAGCCGGTTACGAAAGCCAGCTCAAGGGCATGAAGATGTTCTGGACGCCGGCCGATTCGTTGGCCTTCATTCAGAGCGATGAGGCTTATCAGGCGATGGACAGCGTTCGTCAGTTCTCTTTCGATCACGGCCTGCTGGGCGACGGCGCCGACTCGGTTGATTTTGTCGGCATCGCCATGCCGGGCGACAAGTTGCTCGGCTCCGAGAGCAACGTCAAACTGCGCTTCGATACCACCTACATGCAAATGGCGGCGGATGGAAAGCTGTAGAAAGCGTCTGGCTTCTAGCTTCCGGTCCAACGCTGGAAGCTAGAACACCCTCGCCCTTCCCTCATCCCCGACGATCGAGCCCATGCGCCGTACGAAAGAAGACGCCGAGCAAACCCGCCTGAAGATCATCGCCGCCGCGCTGGAGCTGTTCAGCAAGAACGGTTATTCCAATACAACGCTGGCGATGATCGCTGATGAAGCGGGTTTCAGCCGTGGGCCAATCTACTGGCACTTCAAGAACAAGGACGAGCTGTTTCAGGCGGTTCTGGGATTTTCCCAGCAGCCGCTGGAGCGGTTGATCTCGCAGAGCCTGGGCATGGCGGATCAGCCGCGGTCGGCGCTAGAACACTTCATCAGCGAGTGGTTCCGCCTGTTGCTTGAAGATCGCTGGCACCGGCAGTCGTTCGAGATCTTGTTGAACAAGACCGAGTTCACCGAGCAGATGGCCGATACGCTCAAGCGTGAGCGCAAACTGACACGCGACATCGTCAAGCTGCTGGAGCAGCTGATCGAAGCGGCAGACTCCGGCAACAGCCCTGCCCCAGCCAAGTCACACAGCCGTGCGCTGTTTCTCTATGCGAGCCTCATGGGCATCACCCACAGCTGGTTGTTCTCGCCAGAATTGTTCAGCCTCAAGTCGCAACAGGCATTGTTCACCCAGCAACTGCTGGCCGCCTGGCCACGGACCTAAGCAGACGCGGCCCCTTGCCACACAGCCCTACGGGTTCTTTATTTCAAATCGGTACAAAGCACAATGGTGGCAATCCCCGCCTGAGACTCAGTGACTGCGTCTAATACAGAGCGACGGTGGCCGGATTAATCCTCCATCCATGCCAGATAGGCTTTCCGGTGGATACACAGCGGCAAACCTGATGAATAGAACTCAGGCTTCCGCACCGGAAGGACTCTGACATGCAAGCCACAAGAACAATTCTGGCAGCCGCCATTTCCGTACTGCTCATCAACCACGCCTACGCGGTCAATGAATCAACCCAGGACCAGGCGGGGTCCGACAACTACGCCGATATCACCCAGCGAGGCGAAGACAGCAGTATCTCCCAGCGCCAGAGCGGTACAGGCAACGTCGTTTACACCGACCAACGCGGCGCCGGGATGACAGCTGACAGCGAACAGGCCGGCAGCGGCAACATCTCCATCACCGATCAGAGTGGCGTTAACGGTAACGTGGCGATCAGCCAGGACGGGGAATACAACCTGGCCACGGTTCTTCAATCCTCGATAGGCACAGGCCAGTCGGTAGCCATCTCCCAGGCGGGGATCAGCAACTTGGCTTATATCGAACAACCCGACGGTGCCGGCAACGCCGCCACGGTTACCCAGAACGGCCAGGGCAACGCCACCGAGGTGTTCCAGGTTGGCCGTTTAGGGAAAAGCTACACCGGCGTTCAGAACGGTGACGGCAATACGGCCTACATCGAACAGACCGGCGGCGCCGCTGCCGATACCGAGCAGAGCGGTACAGCCAACGTCATCAGGCTCACCCAGGATGGTTTCCCCTATGGGGCATACGCGTCGATCAGCCAGAACGGCATAGGTAATGAGGCAACCCTCGACCAGCGTTCTGGAGGACGCTATTCGTCCGGTGATGTAACGCTGGTGCAAATCGGCACGGACAACGTCGCCGATGTCGTGGAGTCTGGTGGCTTCTCTTCGTTCTCTTTCACTCAAGATGGCACCGGCAACGTGCTGACCGCAGAGCAAGGCGGACGCTCGACGACAGTGGACGGTCGCTCTACGGGTAACGACAACCGGGTCGACATCGAGCAGAGCTTCGATGGCAGTAGTCTCGTCATCGACCAGAACGGGACGGCCAACGAGATCGATGTGGTTCAGATGGGCTATTACAGCAGCGGCACAGTCGAGCAGACCGGTACGGAGAATTACGCTTCGCTCCTGCAGACCGGTGCGTGGGACAACGTGCAGCAGTACGACGCGACCATCAGGCAGGACGGCACGGGCAATTCGGCGATTGTTACGCAGGGGCCATAACCCCCAGGGCCTGCAGCCGCCTCATTCCGCAGCAGCAGGCCAGTTCATTCAGCAGCCAGGGCCCGGCGCACGATTTGCTCGAGGTCACTGAAGAAGAAAGGTTTTTGCAGCGTCGGAATGTGCGCGTAGCGCGGGTCCATTCCGACCGAGCCATAGCCGGTCGCGAATACCAGCGGAATGTTGCGCCCAATCAGTCGATCGGCAATCGGAAAGCTACTTACCCCGTCCAGATTGACGTCCAGCACCGCCAGATCGAAATCACCGTTCTCGGCAGCCTGCATGCCTTCGGCAAACCGCGGCACCAGCTCCACATGCTCACAGCCGATATCCTGCAGCATGTCTTCCAGCAGCATCCCGACCAGCGCCTCATCCTCGATGACCAGTACTCTTGAACACAGTCCGCTCATTGCAATGGCACCTCGATATCGCAGACAACGCCACCACTGGGAAAAGCGAGACGTACTTCAGCGTTCAGTTCACCGGCCAGACCGCGCTCGAGCAGGCGCGACCCGAAGCCTTTTCGCACGGGCGGTGAAACGATCGGCCCGCCGACCTCTTCCCAGTGCAACTGCAAAGTGGCTGTCTGATCTGACTGTGACAGCTTCCAGACAATGCGAACCTGGCCCGAATCGCTGGACAAGGCCCCATATTTGGCCGCGTTGGTACACAGCTCATGCAGTGCCATGGCCAGCGCCAGTGCCTGCTTGGGCCGCAACCGCTGCGCCGGCCCCTCGCTGATAAAACGCTGGCGGCCATCGACCCGAAACGGCGCGATAGCCTGTTCAATCACCTCACGCAGGTCAGCGGCTTGCCAGTTCTCCCGAGACAACACGTCGTGCGCCTTTGATAGCGCAATCAGCCGCCCTTCAAACCAGTGATAGCCCTGGTTGCTGGCGTCTCGACGAAAGCTCTGCGCAGCAATCGACTGCACCGTCGCGAGCGTGTTCTTGACTCGATGATTGAGCTCATTGAGCAACAGCTGGCGATGGTCTTCGGCGACCTTTCGCTCGGTGATATCGACCAGCATGTTGACCGCACCAATCAGCTCGCCCGCGCCATTGCGCAGTGGCGCGGGATAGGCGAGAAACGGCACGCGGGTTCCGTCAGGGCGCTCGGCTATCGCTTCGGCCCCCTGGATCGCGCTGTTTTCGGTGACCGCCACCGCCATCGGGCAATCCTCGTGACCCATCGGTGTGCCGTCTGGCCAATACAACCGCCAGGTCACGCACCACTCATCGCTACCGATCACCGGTACACGCCCGGCCAGCTCGACACAAGCCTGGTTGAAATAGCTGACCTTGCCATTCGCATCGGTGGTGTAAACGGCTGTGGGCAAGGCTTCCAAAAGATCGCGCAAGCGCTGTTCTGCTTCTCGGTTAGCGGCCTCCAACTGCTTGCGTTCGGTGATGTCGCGGGTAATTGCCAGTTGCACGTAACCGCCGCTGGATCCGTTGCTGCCGTCTGGCATCGTCATGGGCACCGCGTGGGTTTCCATGTGCCGTCGTTCCCCGGCGAGATTGATGATGTCGAATTCCCAGCTGAGTTTCTCGCCGTCGCAAACGCGCAGGTGTTGCTCCTGCCAAGACGCGCGGTGCTCAGACGCAACGAGCTCGAATACGCAGCCACCCTCTACGTCCTCTGGAGCATTTGCTGCCAGCATCTGCAGGCCAGCGGGGTTCATCTGGACTAGCGTCCCGTCGCGATCAACCACCTTCACGCACTCGGGCGTGTGGTTCACCATCGCGCTCAACCAATCGACGTTACGCCGCCGGTCAGCACTTGATTGCCGCGCAGGTGTAGTCGCCTGAAAGCAGACGACTGCGCCGGTGATCTGCCCGGCGTCGTTGCGCAGCGCTTCGATATTGGCCAGTGCGGCCGCCGGAATGCCATCGGGACGCTCGATCAGCAGCGCGACGTCCTGAGCGGCGCGTCCCGTGCGGATCGTGTGACCCAACGGGGTATCGGCAAGGGATATCAGCTCGCCATCGCTTCGGACTATCCGCAGACGGCCATGACTGGCTAACACACCGCCGCACAGCTGATCGGCCATTCGGTTGTAGCGCAGCACGGCGCCATTGGCGTCGAGCACGCACACACCCATAGGCATGACGTCGAACACGGGATCATCGAACGGCGACGAATCCGCAAGGGCTTCGGCTACCAGGTTCGCACCGGGGATATTTGCAATCTGCATCAGCACCTTTCACGACCAGTCGATGGATGTCCCGCCGGCAGAGTTTACCGAACCAAGCGAGACGGCGAGTCCAGACAGCCCAGCAGTATTCACCGCAAAGGACAGTATGTGCATTTATGCAGACCAGCTATGCAGCGAGCCGCATTGATGTCGGCAAATATGCACTCTAGGATCAGGACAGCTCCATCCATTCTTCTATCCAAAGAACAACAATCGCTAGGACACGCCATGACCCAGTCAAGTGCCATCCCCACAGTCAAACTCCTGATCGGCGGTGAGCTGGTCGAGTCATCAACCAGCGAATGGCGCGACATCGTCAACCCGGCGACGCAGGAAGTCCTGGCCCGCGTACCCTTCGCTACCGAGGCGGAGATGAACGCTGCCGTCGCCAGCGCCAAGGAAGCCTTCAAGACCTGGCGCAAGACGCCCATCGGCGCGCGCTCGCGGATCTTCCTCAAGTACCAGCAGCTGATTCGCGAAAACATGAAGGAGCTCGCCGCCATCCTCACTGCCGAACAGGGCAAGACCCTGCCGGACGCTGAAGGCGATGTGTTCCGCGGGCTCGAGGTGGTTGAGCACGCCGCCGGCATTGGCAATCTGCAACTGGGCGAGCTGGCCAACAACGTCGCCACCGGCATCGACACCTACACGCTGCTGCAGCCGCTGGGTGTCTGCGCGGGCATCACCCCGTTCAACTTCCCGGCGATGATTCCGTTGTGGATGTTTCCCATGGCGATTGCCACCGGTAATACCTTCGTCCTCAAACCGTCCGAACAGGACCCGATGGTGACCATGCGTCTCGCCGAACTGGCGATGGAAGCAGGCGTGCCGCCGGGCGTGCTGAACGTCATTCACGGCGGCGCCGAAGCGGTGAACCTGATCTGCGATCACCCGGACATCAAGGCCGTTTCCTTTGTCGGTTCGACCAAGGTCGGCACCCATGTCTATAACCGCGCCAGCGGAGCCGGCAAGCGCGTGCAGTGCATGATGGGCGCCAAGAACCACGGCATCATCCTGCCCGACGCGCACAAGGAGCAGACCCTCAACAACCTCGTCGGCGCGGCATTCGGCGCAGCTGGCCAGCGCTGCATGGCACTGTCGGTGCTGATCCTGGTGGGCGAAGCACAGAGCTGGCTGCCGGATCTGGTCGCCAAGGCCAAAACACTGAAGGTTAATGCGGGTGCTGAAAGCGGGACCGACGTTGGCCCCGTGGTGTCCTGCACTGCGCTGGATCGCATCAGTTCGCTGATCGAGCACGGCGTGTCGGAAGGTGCAGAACTGGTGCTGGACGGTCGCAATCCGCAGGTCTCGGGCTTCGAGAAAGGCAACTTCGTCGGGCCGACCATCTTCTCCGGGGTGAAGCCGGACATGACCATCTACCGGGAGGAAATCTTCGGCCCGGTGCTCTGCGTGATGCAGGTCGACACCCTCGACCAGGCCATCGAGCTGATCAACGCCAACCCCAACGGCAACGGCACCGCCCTGTTCACCCGTTCCGGCGCCGCGGCCCGGCATTTTCAGGAAGAGATCGACGTTGGCCAGGTCGGCATCAACGTGCCGATCCCCGTACCGGTGCCCATGTTCTCCTTTACCGGCTCGCGCGCCTCCAAGCTTGGCGACCTCGGCCCGTATGGCAAGCAGGTGGTGCAGTTCTACACTCAGACCAAGACCATCACCCAGCGCTGGTTCGATGAGAACGAGGTCGGCGGCCCGGTGAACACCACCATCAACCTCAAGTAACGGGATCGGCGTCGGCTAAACACCCGGCGCCGTTTCAGCCGTCAATCAGAACAAGAAGGAAACGGCCATGCATATCGGATTTCTAGGGCTCGGCAACATGGGTGGGCCCATGGCGCGCAACCTGCTCAAAGCCGGCCATCAAGTCACTGTTTTCGACCTCTCAGCGGCTGCGGTTTCAGGCCTTGTCGAAGCCGGCGCCAAAGAGGCGACCTCTCCGGCTGCCGTCGCGGGTGCAGGGGTTGAAGCCATCATCACCATGCTGCCGGCTGCCGCGCATGTGAAGCAGGTCTACCTCGGTGAAGACGGGCTTCTGGCCAACGTCCAATCCGGCGTTCTACTGATCGACTCCTCCACCATCGACCCAATGTCCGCACGGGAAGTTGCCGCCGCCGCAGCAAACAACGGCAACCCCATGCTCGACGCTCCGGTATCCGGTGGCACCGTCGGCGCCGCAGCCGGCACCCTGACCTTCATGGTTGGCGGCAGTGAGGCGGACTTCCACAAGGCACAGCCAATCCTGGCGACGATGGGCAAAAACATCGTTCATTGCGGCGACACAGGAAACGGTCAGGTGGCCAAGGTTGCCAACAACATGCTGCTCGGCATCTCGATGATTGGCGTGGCCGAGGCCATGTCGCTGGGCGTGGCCCTGGGGATGGACGCCAAGGTGCTGGCCGGAATCATCAACTCGTCGAGCGGACGTTGCTGGGCATCGGAGATCAACAACCCCTTCCCTGGCGTGCTGGAAAACGGCCCGGCCTCGCGAGGCTACAGCGGCGGGTTCGGCACCGACCTGATGCTCAAGGATCTGGGCCTCGCCAGTGAAGCGGCCAAACAGGTGCGCCAGCCGGTTATCCTCGGTGGTCTCGCGCAGCAGCTTTATCAGGCCTTCAGCATGCAGGGCCACGGTGGGCTGGACTTCTCCGCGATCATCAAACTCTACCGTCAAGAGGACGAGACATGACCCAGGCAGAAGCGCCGGTACTGATCGAAGTACGCAACCGCGTCGGCTATCTCACACTCAACCGCCCCGCCGGGCTGAACGCCGTCACGCTGCCCATGGTGCGGATGCTCCACGAGCAACTGCAGGCCTGGGCGGACGACCCCGATGTGGTCGCCGTGGTATTGCGCGGCGCTGGCGAGAAAGCCTTCTGCGCCGGTGGCGATATCCGCTCGCTGTACGACAGCTACAAGAGCGGCGACAGCCTGCATCGGGCGTTCTTCGAGGAAGAATATGCGCTGGACCAGTACATCCATGCCTACAGCAAACCCCTGCTGGCATTGATGAACGGCTTCGTGCTCGGCGGCGGCATGGGCCTGGTCCAGGGTGCCTCGCTGCGGGTGATTTCCGAGCGCACGCGGATGGGCATGCCGGAGGTCGGCATCGGTTACTTCCCGGATGTGGGCGGTAGCTATTTCCTGCCACGCCTGCCGGGCAACCTCGGCCTCTACATGGGCCTGACCGGTAACCACGTCGGCTCGGCCGACGCGCTGTATGCCGGTCTCGCCGATTACTGCGTGCCTTACGAGCGTTTCGCCGAGCTTGAGCAGGCGCTGGACCGCCAGGATTGGAGCACTGCGCCGGTGCAGACACTGACCAACCTGCTGGTGTCCATGGGTTGCACCGAGTTGCCGGATGCGCCGTTCAAGGCGCTGTTCCCGGCCATCGAGCAGCATTTCGCCCATGACAGCGTCGCTGCCATTCGCCAGTCGCTGGCCACCGAAACACGTCCCGAGTTTCGCGATTGGGCGGCCGAGACGCTCAAGACCATGGACAGCCGTTCGCCGCTGTCGATGAGCGTCACGCTGGAAATGCTCCGTCGTGGTCGCAGCTTGTCGCTGGCCGACTGCTTTGCCATGGAGCTTCACCTGGACCGCCAGTGGTTCGACGAAGGCGACATCATTGAAGGCGTCCGCGCGCTGATCGTCGACAAGGACAAGAACCCTCGCTGGAACCCGCCTACGCTGGACGAAGTGACGCCCGAGCGCGTGGCGGCCTTCTTCGCCGGCGCCTGAGGAGCTGCATATGCAAGACATTGAACTGAGCGAAGAACAACGGATGATCCGCGACATGGCGCGCGACTTCGCCCGCGCCGAAATCACGCCCAAGGCAGAGGCCTGGGAACAGGCCGGCTGGATCGGTGACGACACCGTGACCCAGCTTGGCGAGCTTGGCCTGCTGGGCATGATCGTGCCCGAGCAGTGGGGCGGCACCTATATCGACTATGTCGCCTATGCCCTGGCCGTCGAGGAAATCTCCGCCGGCGACGGCGCCATCGGTGCGCTGATGAGCATCCACAGCTCGGTGGGCTGCGGTCCGATTCTGAAATACGGTACGCCGGAGCAGCAGGACCAATGGCTGCCGGACCTGGCGGCGGGCCGCGCCATTGGCTGCTTTGCCCTGACTGAACCCCAGGCTGGTTCCGAGGCGCACAACTTGCGCACCCGCGCCGTGCTGGAAAACGGCGAATGGGTGATCAACGGCGCCAAGCAGTTCGTCAGCAACGGCAAGCGCGCCAAGATCGCCATCGTCTTCGCCGTCACCGATCCGGAGCTGGGTAAGAAGGGGCTATCGGCGTTCCTGGTGCCCACGGATAACCCCGGTTTTGTCGTCGACCGCATGGAAAAGAAGATGGGCATCCGCGCTTCGGATACCTGTGGCGTGACCCTGCGTGACTGTCGCATTCCCGAAGCCAACCTGCTCGGCCCACGCGGCAAGGGGCTGGCCATCGCCCTCTCCAACCTCGAAGGCGGCCGCATTGGCATCGGCGCCCAGGCGCTGGGCATTGCCCGCGCCGCGTTCGAGGCAGCACTCGGCTATGCCCGCGAACGCATCCAGTTCGACAAGCCGATCATCGAGCACCAGAGCGTGGCGAACATGCTGGCCGACATGCACACGCGCCTGAACGCGGCGCGATTGCTCATCCTGCATGCCGCTCGCCTGCGCAGCGCCAACCTGCCGTGTTTGTCCGAGGCCTCGCAGGCCAAGCTGTTCGCCTCGGAAGTTGCCGAATACGTCTGCTCCAAAGCCATGCAGATCCACGGCGGCTACGGGTATCTCGAGGATTACCCGGTCGAGCGTTATTACCGCGATGCGCGTATCACGCAGATCTACGAAGGCTCCAGCGAAATTCAGCGACTGCTGATTGCGCGGGAGCTGAACAACTACGGGCTATGAGCGACATGCGACGCGTGCCCGCGCAAGGCGTGGGTCCAGCGCGGAGGACAGGACCAACGGGTAAGAGCACGCCGGGCCCTTGGCGGACAATCGGCTAGATTTACAGAGCGAGAACAACTCGCCATGGCAGCAAGCAGTATTCGAATGACAGATGGTGGCAAGCGCGGCCGCCATCCAGACAACAATAAGAAGGATACGACGATGCTCAAAGGTACGATGCAGCAGACCCCGCTGATGATCAGCGGCATTCTGACCCATGCCGCCCTCGCCCATGGCGACCGGGAAATCGTCTCGCGGCTGGTGGATGAACCTATCTGGCGCTACGACTACGCCGGGCTCGCCACACGCACCGGCCAGGCAGCCGCAATGCTGCGAAGCCTGGGCGTGAAAGCTGGCGACATGGTGTCGTCCATTGCCTGGAACACGCATCGTCACTTCGAGCTGTTCTTTGCCGTACCCGGCATCGGCGCGGTACTGCACACGGCCAACCCGCGGCTGTCGGACGAGCAAATCATCTACACCCTGAACCACGCCGGCAGTGGCGTGCTGCTGTTCGATCGCAGTTTTCTCGCCGTGGTCGAGCGAGTTCGGCCGCGACTGGAGCATATCCAAACCTTCATCATGCTGTCGGATGCCGAACGCACCGAGCCTGGGGACGTTGGCGCGCAAAGCTACGAAACGCTGATCGCTCGAGAAGCGCCAATCACGGATTGGCCTCAGTTCGATGAAAACGCCGGCGCCATGCTCTGCTATACGTCCGGCACCACCGGCAATCCGAAAGGCGTGGTCTACAGCCACCGCTCGGTCGTTCTGCATGCCATGGCAGCCGGCCTCACCGGCGCCTTCGGCTTCTCGGCCTTCGATTGCATCATGCCGTGCTCCTCGCTCTACCACGCCACCGCTTGGGGCGTGCCTTTTACCGCTGCGATCAATGGCTGCAAGTTCGTCCTGCCGTGCGACAAGATGGACGGCGCCAGCCTGCAGGAGCTGATCCAGAACGAGGGCGTCACCTTTTCTGGCGGCGTGCCGACAATCTGGACGATGTACCTCAATCACCTGGAGCGCACCGGCGAAGATACCGGCAAGCTCAAGTGCCTGGTCATCGCCGGCTCGGCCGTGCCGCGCGCGCTGGCCGAGAAATTCGAGACGAAATATGGTGTCAGCGTCCGCCAACTCTGGGGCATGACTGAAACCAGCCCGCTCGGCGTCGTCGCCACGCCGACGCCCAAGCTCGCCGCCATGGGCGAAGCGGCCACCAACGAGGCCATCTGGACCCGCCAGGGCCGGCTGCAATTCGGTATCGAGCTGAAGATTGTCGATGAGGCAGGCAACGCACTGCCGCATGACGGTATCAGTTCCGGCGCCTTGCTGGTGCGCGGCCCCTGGACGGTCGAGCGCTACTTCCGCAGCGAAACCACCGCACTGGACGCTGACGGCTGGTTCGACACCGGCGACATCGCCACCCTCGACCCCAACGGCTACATGCGCATCACTGACCGCAGCAAGGACGTGATCAAGTCCGGCGGCGAGTGGATCAGTTCCATCGACATCGAGAACATCGCCGTGGCCTGCCCCGGCGTGCGCATCGCCGCAGTGGTCGGCGTGACGCACGAAAAATGGGAGGAGCGGCCGATCCTGATCATCGAGCCCCACGACGACACCGAAATCTGCATCGAAACCGTGCTCGCCTTTCTCGAGCCACAGATCGTCAAATGGTGGATGCCCGACGCCGTCATCATCGACAGCGTCCCGCTGACCGCGACCGGCAAGATTGACAAGAAAACCCTGCGCGACCGTTACCGCGACCACCTGATCGAGCTGGAGGGAAGCGCAGCGGACGCGGCGAGCCTGTAGCGCGGCAGGACCTTGGGGCGCGCCGTAAGGTGGGCTTCAGCCCACCGATCTCACCCAGCCGAGCGAGCGTAGTGGGCCGCACCGTTTCGCGGATTCACCCCGCCTTCTCCGGCGAGCTACCTGGCGGCCCGTAGGCTGGGTCTCGGTCCACCGTTCTTGCCTACTCGAGGGATCTAACGAATCGCGCCGTTTCACTGACTCACCGCGTCATCTCCGTGCGCATCCGTGAACTCGGCCATCAATGCCACTTAGCACGCCAGGCCGATCACAACCGCCCGCGCCGGAACCACACGGATGCCTGCACGTACGGGCGCGATGGCCCCATCACCAAAAGGAACGCGCCTTATGTCGACCGCCACCCCTCGCCAAGGTCCGCTGATCGGTCTGCGAGTACTGGAGTTCGCCAGCATTGGGCCCGGCCCACACTGCGCAATGCTGCTGGCTGACCTCGGCGCCGAGGTGATTCGCATCGAGCGTGAAGGCGGCAATGGCTGGCCCAATCCAGTGGTTGATCGCGGCCGCAAACGCCTTACGCTGGACATCCGCACAGACGCCGGGCGGGAGCAATGCCTCACGCTAGCCGAAGGTGCCGACGTGCTGATCGAAGGCCTTCGTCCTGGCGTAATGGAACGGCTTGGCCTCGGCCCGGAACAGGTTCATGCGCGTAATCCAAGGCTGGTCTACGGCCGGATGACCGGCTGGGGTCAGACCGGCCCCTTGGCCCAAAGCGCCGGCCATGACATCAACTACCTGGCAATCACCGGCGCTCTGGCGGCCATCGGTGGACGCGAAGGCCCAGCGATCCCGCCGCTCAATCTGGTCGGGGATTTCGGCGGCGGCTCGTTATATCTGGCGTTCGGCATCATGGCCGCGTTATGGGAACGCGAGCGGTCAGGCCTGGGCCAGGTGGTCGATGCCGCCATCGTCGACGGCGTGTCCTCGATGATGACCTTCTTCGCCGGCCTCTTGCCCAGCGGCGCCATCTCGCTGGAGCGCAACCGCAACCTGCTCGCCGGGGCCGCCCCGCACTACCGCTGCTACACCTGCGCCGACGGCCGCGACATTGCCATCGGGCCGCTGGAGCCGCAGTTCCTTGCCGAGCTGATGCAGCGGATCGATGCGCCCGACCTCCTGCGTCAGGGCTGCAACAACCCAGAGATATGGGCCGAGCAGAGCGAAGCGCTCGCCTGGTTATTCGCCAGCCGCACCCAAGCCGAGTGGTGCGCCCTGCTCGAAGGCAGTGACGCCTGCTTCGCCCCGGTGCTGAACCTGGAAGAAGCCGCGCAACATCCGCATATGCGCGAGCGCGGGGTCTATCACGACATCGATGGCGCCTTGCACGCCGCCCCCGCGCCGCGGTTTTCAAGAACGCCGGGGTCGATTACGGAGCCCATCGAAAACACAGGCGGTTGGGACTGATAGCGCGGTGTGAGAGCTCGATCTTGGTCAAACCGGGTGGCTCCTATCAGCCAATTGGCCGTACGACGCTCCGCTTCACCCCTACCCTTGCACGCCGCGCGGACCAAACGATGGTGCTGTGCCGCTAGTGCCGTGCCTTTTCTTCCAAGTCACTCACCAGCCAACGTGCCGCAAAGTCTGCTGCGTCGGTAAAGGGGTTGAGCACCATTGCGACACCGGCGTCATCGAGCGACCGGCCGTGCTGGTCGTCTCTTACCACCCCCGCCACCTGGCCACCGAAGCCTGCGACCCGCAGAGCATGTAAAAAGGCCCGGTTCGATTCCCACTGCGGGAAGGTGGTCACGACCCAGTCGGCATGCTGCAGCGGCAGCGCCTCCAGCAGACTGGGATCCTCCCCGTCACCAAAGCGCACATTTAACCCGCCCTGGGCCAGCGCACGCACCGCTTCGGGATCGAAATCAACGCCCATTACGGTGACATCCGCGCCGTCAAGCTGCCGCAGCAAGCGCGCACCATAGCGACCCATTCCAAAAACCAGAACCTGTGGCTGGCCTTCGGGACGCAACGGTCGGTCCACTTCGAGTTCGCGGAACGGGCGCTTGCGCTCGAACACGCCAAGCCAGGGCATCAAACGCTCGTAGAGCGGTTGTGAGAACAGAATCATGTAGGTCGACAACATGATGGTGACCAGCCCTACCAGCGTAGTCAGTCCCAGCGCATGGGCATCGACGTGGCCCAGGGTGATGCCCATGGCGACGAACACGATGGAGAACTCGCTGATCTGCGCAACGGTAAGCCCGGCCAGAAACCCTGTGCGCTTGCGATAACCCATGAACCCCATGATCGCCATGACGATCAACGGGTTGCCGATCAGCACGAAGAGCGACAGCACCACGGCGGGCAGCGCCTCACCGCCAAGGGTGGAAAAATCCAGTTTGGCGCCCAGGTCGATGAAGAAGAACAGCAGCATGAAATCACGAATCCCGGTCAACCTCGCGTTCATCGCTTCGCGGTACCCAGTCGAGGCCAGCGAGAAGCCGGCGATGAATGCGCCGGCCTCCTTGCTGAAGCCAGCCCACTCGCCGATCACTGCGAGGCCGCAGCCCCACGCGATGGCGAAGATCAGCAGCAGCTCCTGAGAGCGAGCCATGGCGGCCATCACCCTCGGCAATACATAGCGCATCAACAGAAACATCAGCAGCGCGGCGAGCACCAGGCGCATGATCAGCGAACCCGCGATTTCCAGTGTGCCCGCCTCGCCAGCCCCCCGCAGCGCACTCATCGTCATCATTGCCAGCACCACGGCCAGATCCTGGACGATCAGGAAGCCGACCGCGATGCGCCCGTGCAGCGAGTCCAGCTCACGTTTATCCGAAAGCAGTTTGACGATGATGATGGTGCTGGAAAAAGTCAGCGCGACGGCGATGTAGATCGCCTCCACCGGGCTCTTGCCCAATGCCAGCGTCAGGATGAACCCGAAGACGATGGTGAACGCTAACTGACCGAGCCCAGTGGCCAGCGCCACCGGTCCGATATGACGAATATGCTGCAGGTCGAGTTTGAGCCCGACCACGAAGAGCAACACCGTTACGCCAATTTCCGCCAACAGGTTGATCTGGTCGTGCGCCCTCACCAGGCCGAATACCGCCGGGCCGACCAAAATGCCGATAACGATATAAGCGATCAACACCGGCTGTCGCAGCCGGACGGCAACCGCACCGGCTGCTGCCGAAAACATCAGCAGCACCGCGAATTCGACATAGGGCCCATGGGCCAGAATCGTCTCCATCCTCAGTCCCCCTCGCCAGCGCTCTGCATGCGGTTGCGAGGAAGTCTAGTTAAGACGGCGACGCTACGGGCTGACTGAGCGTATCCAGTCGTTGCCGGCAAGGCTGGCCTCACTGGAACTGGGGAAGTGCGCGGCGTTGAAACTATTGCTCGAAACGCAGCGCATCGTCTTGGCGGCTCGCATACCAGATGTGAGACACAAGCGTATGTGTGGGACTTGCGACAAGCGGACGGTCGGCGAGCGGCGCTGTCGCAAGTCGCGCAGCGAACGCAGGCCGCCCATGTAAGTTGTGACTGGGCTCTGTCTCCTACCCCAAATTACGCGCGATTACCAACCGCTGGATGTCGCTGGTGCCTTCGTAGATCTGGCAGACCCGCACGTCGCGGTAGATGCGCTCGACTGGAAAGTCCTTGAGATAGCCATAACCCCCCAGCGTCTGAATCGCCGCCGAGCAGACCTTCTCGGCCATTTCCGAGGCAAAGAGTTTGGCCATCGAGGCCTCGACCAGCGCCGGCTGACCGGCCTCGCGCAGCGCGGCGGCATGCAGCACCATCTGCCGCGCAACGGCGGTCTGGGTCGCCATGTCGGCCAGGCGAAAGGCGACGGCCTGGTGTTCGGTAAGCGCCTTGCCGAATGCCTCTCGGTCCCGGGCGTAATCGCGGGCGGCTTCGAAGGCTGCACGCGCCATGCCCACAGCCTGGGCGGCAATGCCGATGCGCCCGCCTTCCAGGTTCGCCAGGGCAATGCGGTAACCCTCGCCCTCCTCGCCCAGGCGCTGGGACTCATGCACGCGCATGTCCTCGAAGGCCAGTTGGCAGGTGTCCGAGGCGTGCTGGCCGAGCTTGTCCTCGACGCGTACCACCTGATAGCCGGGCGTGTCGGTGGGCACGATAAAGGCGCTGATACCGCGCTTGCCAGCCTCCGGGTCGGTTACGGCAAAGACGATCACCGTGCCGGCGTGCTGACCCGAGGTGATGAACTGCTTGGCGCCGTTGAGCACATAGCTGTCGCCGTCACGCCGCGCACGGGTGCGCAGGCTGCTGGCATCGGAGCCCGCATGCGGCTCGGTCAGGGCAAAAGCGCCGATCTGCGCACCGCTGGCCAGCGGCGTCAGGTAGCGCTGCTTCTGTTCCTCGCTGCCGAAGCGCAGGATCGGCACGCACCCGACTGAGTTGTGCACACTCATGATGGTCGAGCAGGCGCCATCACCCGCAGCGATCTCTTCCAGTGCCAGCGCATAGGCGATGTAGCCGGTCTCGCTGCCGCCCCATTGTTCGGGGCAGAGCATGCCGAAAAAGCCGAGCTCGGCCATCTCGCTGATCGCCTCGGCCGGGTAACGGTGTTCACGGTCCCAGTCGGCGGCAAACGGCTTGAGGCGCTCCTGAGCGAACTGCCGGGCCATATCGCGAATGCTGGTTTGATCTTCATTGAGCAGCATGGCAAGTCCTCAGTCGAGCAGCTCGACGGCCATGGCAGTCGCTTCACCACCGCCGATACAGATGGCCGCGATGCCCTTGCGCAGGCCACGGTCGCGCAGTGCAGCGATCAGCGTCACGAGAATACGTGCACCGGACGCACCGATCGGGTGGCCCAACGCGCAGGCTCCGCCATTGACGTTGACCTTGGCGTGATCGAGCCCCAGTTCGCGCATGGTGACCATGCTGACCACCGCAAAAGCCTCGTTGATCTCGAACAGATCGACCTCGTCGAGGCTCCAGCCGGTTCGTTCCAATAGCTTGTGAATGGCCCCGATGGGCGCAGTCGGGAACAGGTTGGGCGCGTCGGCGAATACCGCATGCCCATGAATCACCGCCTGAGGTTTCACCCCGAGTTGTTCGGCGTGGGAACGTCGCGTCAGTACCAACGCGGCGGCACCGTCAGAAATCGAACTGGAATTGGCAGCCGTCACGGTGCCGCCTTCACGGAAGGCCGGCTTGAGCGACGGAATCTTCTCCGGCATCGCCTTAGGTGGCTGCTCGTCTTCGCTAACGGTGCGCTGCGCGCGTCCTTGAGTTACTTCAAGCGGGACGATTTCGCTGGCGAAGCGGCCACTGGAAATGGCATCGCGGGCCCGCTGCAGGGAGGCCAGCGCGTAGGCGTCCTGCTCCTCACGCGTGAACCCGTGATTCTGCGCGCAATCCTCGGCAAAGGTCCCCATCAAGCGGCCTTTGTCATAGGCGTCCTCAAGGCCGTCGAGGAACATGTGGTCGAGCACCTTGCCATGGCCCATGCGATAGCCACCGCGGGCTTTTTCCAGCAGATAAGGCGCGTTGGACATGCTCTCCATACCGCCGGCGATCACCACATCCACCGAGCCGGCGCGTAACGCATCATGGGCGAGGATCGCCGCCTGCATACCCGAGCCGCACATCTTGTTCAGCGTGGTGGACGCGGTCGCCTTGTCCAGCCCCGCACCGAGTGCAGCCTGGCGGGCCGGCGCCTGGCCGAGGCCTGCCGGCAGCACGCAACCCATCAGCACTTCCTGCACCTGTTCGGCGGCGACACCGCTGCGCTCGACTGCTGCGCGAATTGCCGCTGCGCCCAGCTCCGGCGCGCTGAGGCTTTTAAGATCGCCCTGAAAACCGCCCATGGGGGTACGGGCGCTGCCCAGGATAACGATTGGATCATTGTTCATTGCTGTCTTCTCCAATTATTTCGCGGCCATGCGCAGCGCGCCGTCGAGGCGAATCACCTCGCCGTTGAGCATGTCGTTCTCGACGATATGGCGGACCAGCGCCGCGTATTCACTGGCACGGCCCAGACGTGGCGGGAACGGCACACCCGCGGCCAGCGAGTCGCGGACCTCTTGGGTCATGCCAGCCATCATCGGCGTCTCGAAAACGCCCGGCGCGATGGTCATCACGCGGATGCCATGGCGTGCCAGTTCACGCGCCGCCGGCAATGTCATGGCGACCACGCCGCCCTTGGAAGCTGCATAGGCGGCCTGGCCAATCTGCCCGTCGTAGGCCGCGATAGAGGCTGTGTTGATGATCACGCCACGGCTGCCCTGAGCATCGGGCTCGCCGCGGGCGATAACTTCGGCGGCCAGGCGCAGCATGTTGAAGCTGCCGATCAGGTTGAGGCCGATGACCTTGCTGAAACTGTCCAAGCCATGTGGACTCTGACGACCGAGGATCTTTTCGCCGCTGGCGACACCGGCGCAGTTGACCAGCCCGTGCAGACCGCCGAACCGTTCGACCGCTGCGCTCACCGCTGCCTGCGCGGCCGCCTCGTCACACACATTGGTGACTACGGCGTGGGCGTTGGCGCCTAGCATTTCGCTGCGCTCGTTCAGCAGCTCGGCATTGATGTCGGCCAGCACCACCTTTGCCCCTGCGGCGACCAGCGCTTCGGCAGCGGCCGCACCCAGGCCGGATGCGCCGCCGGTGATCAGGAAAACCTTGTCTTGAATGTCCACAGCACGACCTCATGGAGATGGATGGGATCGCGGCACATTGGCTGCCGGATCCTGCTGGGTTCATCTTCTTCAGACCAGTGGGTACGAACAATGGTCGATGCACGCAATCGCGATGACCGGTTTGGCCAAGCCAGGCGCTATGGTCGGTGTGGGCTTCGCTATGAAAAGCGCGAAATAACCGGTTCGTCCGCCCGCAAGATCAGGCTGCGGTACTGCCCCGGATTGGTCCCGGACCATTTGCGGAACGCCTTGTAGAACGAGCTGACATCGGCAAAACCCAAGCGCTCGGCGATTTCCGCGTAGGTGATGGAGGCGTCTGCCAGCCACAGGGTGGCCATTTCCTGGCGCACCTGGTCCTTGATCGCCTGGTACGTTTGCCCAGCCTCGGACAGCCGACGGCGCAAGGTCGAGGCTGATACGCACAACGTCTGCGCCAGCGCTTCGCTGGTCGGCCATTCTTCGGCCGGCAATTCACGCAGCTGCGCCTTGATGCGGCTGGCGAGGCTCGTGGTGTCGCGGTATTTGACCAGGATGTTGGAAGGCGCATGCGCCAGGAAGCCGTGCAACTCCTGCTCGCTGCGGCGCACCGGCAGGTCGAGCACCTCGGCAGCGAAAATGATCCGTGTAGTCGGCCGTGCGAAGCGCAGGTTGCGCGAGAACATGACGCGGTAGTCGTCGGTGTAGGCCGGCTCGTCGCAACGCAGCTCGACGGCCAGCAGCGGGATGCGCCGTCCAACCAGCCAACAGGCCAGGCCGTGCAACAGCATCCAGAAGGTGAAGTAGCTGAAGGCTCTGAGCGGCCGGGCACCGGGTGGCTCCGACAGCGTGATTTCAGCCAGGCTCTCGCTGCGACACAGCTCGCCGCGAAAGCCTTCGAAGGTCAGCCCGAAGAAATCCAGCGCGACACGAAGTGCGCCATCGAGGGTTTGCTGGGCCATCGCCGCTCGGCATACAAAGGCGAAACTGCCGGCACGCATGCGCCGCGCATCCATACCAAAAAACTCATCGTCAAAGTGCCGCGCCAAGCGCCGCCAGAGCTTGCTGAAGTCAGCCACATCGATTCGCGCCTCGGAATCTGCCAGATCGACCGACATCAGCCCGAGCTGATGCAGCAGCTGATCGGCTGGCAACGAGGGCGAAGTGAAGGCTTGCAGCGCCTCGTCCACCAGCCTGACGGAAATGGTGCCCTTGCCGTCGCGGTTCATGCGCGCCCCATCATCACGTCATGACTATTGGCAGCAACGTCCCGCAGGAAATCCCAACACACGCGCATCCGCGCCAGGTCCTTGTTTTCCACCGGCATCAGCATCCAGAAGGTTCGGGTGAATTCGATTTCGCCGACCAGGACCTCCTTGAGCAGCGGCTCCTTGCGCGCCAGGAATGCCGGCAGGATGGCAAGCCCGGCCCCGGCTGCCACGGCCTCTTGCTGGGCAAGGATGCTGGTGCTGCGCAGCGAGTGCTGACGGGGACGGACGATCTCGTCGAGGTAGAACAGCTCTTTGCTGTACAGCAGGTCCTCGATATAGCTGACGAAGACATGATCGCTGAGGTCCTCCCGGCTGCGGATGGGCGGGTGTGACGCCAGGTAGGCTTCCGACGCATAAAGCCGCAACACGTAGTCGGTGAGCTTGGTGATCACATAAGGGCCACGCTCGGGACGCTCCAGCGTGATGACGATGTCCGCCTCATGCCGCGCCAATCTGACCGAGCGCGGCACCGCCAGCAGATCCACGCCCAGGTGCGGGTAATCGCGGGTCAGGTTGGCCAGTTGGCCTGCCAGCATCACCGTGCCGTAGCCCTCGGTCGCACCAATGCGTACCTGGCCTGAGAGTTTGTCGGCGGTGAGGCTCGGTTGTTCGATGGAGGCAATGGCGCTCTCCATCGCCTCGGCCTGGGCCAGCAGTTCGCGGCCCGCCTCGGATAGCCGGTAGCCTGCTTTGGCACGGATGAACAGTTGCCGGTCCAGGCTTTTCTCCAGCGCCTGCACCCGTCGGGCCACAGTGGTGTGGTCTACAGCCAGGCGCCTGGCGGCGACCGTCAGTTTGCCCGCACGCGCGAGTTCGAGAAAAAAACGCAGGTTGTCCCAATCCACTGCAGACTCCAGATCCATCGAGTTGACGCATGCCGTCCGCGGCGCGCTGTGCAAAAACACAGAATACCTCTGCATTTCGCACCATGGGTTTACTATTTTTACACTGCTAGGCTCGTCTATCGAACCTCGTATCGCCTCAGCGCGACCGTCCCTTTCAAGCACAAGGAACCGACATGAGCCAGAAGATCCATCTCGAAATGCGCGACCACACGGCGCTGCTGACCATTGCCAATCCACCTGCCAATACTTGGGATCGCGAGTCGCTGGCGGCGCTGGAACAGATGATCGGCCAGCTCAACGAAGATCCAAACGTCTACGCGCTGGTCATTACCGGCCAGGGCGACAAATTCTTCTCGGCAGGAGCTGACCTCAAACAGTTTGCCGACGGTGACAAGAACGGCGCGCGAGAAGTCGCGCAACTCTTTGGCCGTGCCTTTGATGCACTGACGCGCTTTCGCGGCGTTTCCATCGCGGCCATCAACGGATACGCCATGGGTGGCGGCCTCGAATGTGCGCTGGCTTGCGACATTCGCATTGCCGAAGAACAAGCTCAGATGGCCTTGCCGGAAGCCAGCGTGGGTCTGCTGCCCTGCGCCGGTGGCACGCAGAACCTGCCTTGGCTGGTGGGCGAAGGCTGGGCCAAGCGCATGATCCTTTGCGGCGAACGCATCGATGCTCAGCGCGCCGAGAAGATTGGTTTGGTCGAAGAAGTGGTCCCGCGTGGGCAATCCCTGGACGCAGCCCTGAAGCTTGCCGAAGGCGCAAGTAAGCAGAGCCCTTCCTCGGTCAGCCGTTGCAAACGCCTGGTGATGAACGCGCGCAACGACGATCACAGCTCAGGTTGGGCGGAGGAACGCGAGCTGTTCGCCGAGCTGTTCGATACAAAGGATCAGAAGGAAGGTGTCAACGCGTTCCTGGAGAAGCGCAAGCCTAACTGGCAGAACGCTTGAGGCGCGTCTGATCATCATGGGTAAAGTCTGACAAGACAGGCTCAGGGAAGAGCCTGAACGAAGCGGCGACGTCGCATCTCGTATGCTGTTACTGCGTCAGGCCGATGCCATCCGGCCCCAGCGAAGGCATGGCCGGCCACACCTTTCGGCGCTCCTCTCCCGCCGCGTGTATGGCCAACCAGCGGCGGCACGTCAGGGCCCCTAAACAGCAGCCCGCTATTTGAAGTTGCGCTTGATCAAGCGCTCCACCCACCCGACGATCCCCGAGCGGAACAGCAGCACGCAGAGCACGAAGATCACCCCGAGAATCACGTGCACCCATTCACCCAGCGGGCCGTTGGACAGCGAGCTCTGCAGCGTGACCACCACCGTCGCGCCCACCACCGGGCCGAGAATGGTGCCGACGCCGCCCAGCAGGGTCATCAGGATCACCTCTCCGGACATGTGCCAATGGGCATCGGTCAGTGACGCAAGCTGGAACACCACTGTCTTGGTCGAGCCAGCCAGGCCGGTCAATCCCGCGGAGATGACGAAGGCCAGCAACTTGTGCGCGTCGACGTTGTAGCCCAGCGAGATCGCCCGCGGCTCGTTTTCGCGAATCGCCTTGAGCACCTGACCGTAGGGCGAATGGATGGTGCGTTGGATGATCACGAAGCCAAGCACGAACACCGCCAGCACGAAGTAGTACAGGGACATGTTGTTCTGCATGTCGAACAGACCGAACAGATGCCCGCGCGGTACGCCCTGCATGCCGTTTTCACCACCGGTAAACGGCGCCTGGACGAAGACAAAGAACACCATCTGGGCCAACGCCAGGGTGATCATCGCGAAGTAGATGCCTTGCCTGCGAATCGCCAGCAAGCCGAAGACGAAGCCAAGCACGGTGGACGCCAGTGTCCCGGCGACTATCCCCAGTTCGGTACTCAGACCCGTATAGGTACTCAGCATGTAGCCAGTGATATAGCCGCCGCAGGCGAAGAATGCAGCGTGTCCGAAGGACAGCAGCCCGGCGTATCCCAACAGCAGATTGAATGCACAGGCGAACAGGGCGAAGCACAACAGCTTCATCAGGAACACCGGGTACACCATTAGCGGCGCCACCATCGCTATGCCCAGCAGCGCCAGATAAAACAGGTGCTGGCGCCGTCGCGCAGCACGGCGGCGCTCGCGCTCGGCATTGGCGCGCACTTGTAGCGCCGAGGCCTGCATGGGAGACGCTTGAATGTTTTCTTGAGTCGACATGTTCATGCCTCCTTTCCGAACAGACCGGCTGGCCGCAGCAGCAGTACCAGCACCATGATCACGAAGATCACCGTGTTGGCCGCCTCCGGATAGAACACTTTGGTGAGCCCTTCGATGAGGCCCATCGCGAGTCCCGTGACAATCGCGCCCATGATCGAACCCATCCCGCCGATCACCACGACGGCGAACACCACGATCAGCAGATTCGAGCCCATCCCAGGCGTGACGGCGTAGATAGGCGCGGCGAGCACACCAGCGAACGCGGCCAGCGCGACGCCATAGCCGTAAGTCAGGGTGACCAGCAGCGGAACGTTAATACCGAAGGCCTGCATCAGTTTCGGATTCTCCGTACCGGCGCGCAGGTACGAGCCCAGCCGGGTGCGTTCGATCATGTACCAGGTCGCGAAGCACACCGTCAGGGCCGCAACGATCACCCAGCCGCGGTAGGTCGGCAGGAACATGAAGCCCAGGTTATGCCCGCCCTTCAGCAGGTCGGGCATCGGATACGGCGATCCGGACACGCCGAACAACTTGACGAAACTACCCTCGACGATCAGCGCCAGGCCGAAGGTCAGCAGCAGACCGTACAGATGGTCTTCCCCGGCGATACGGCGCAGCAGACCCCGTTCGATACCCATGCCCAGCAGGCCGATCAGCAACGGCGACAACAGCAAAGCCATCCAGTAGTTGATGCCCAGGTAATTCAACCCGATGAAGGCGGCAAAGGCACCGAGCATATATTGCGCGCCGTGGGCGAAGTTGATGATGCGCAGCAAGCCAAAGATGATGGCCAGGCCGAGGCTCAACAGCGCATAGAACGACCCATTGATGAGGCCGAGCAGAAGCTGCCCGAACAGTACGCTCAGGGGAACGCCGAAAATGAGAGTCATGATTCACTACCCAAAGGGATTCCGGAAAACCCGGCCAGCGCAGCATGGCTGCTGACCGGGTAGCGGTACGCCAGTCTGGTCAGCCCTTCGGAGCCATCTGCTGGCACTGGCTCTCACCGATGGGACGGAAGGCCTCATCGCCCGGAATGGTGCTGACCACCTCATAGAGGTCCCACTCGCCCTTGGATTCGGCTGGGGTCTTCACCTTGACCAGATACATGTCGTGCACCATGCGGCCGTCTTCACGGATCTTCCCGTTCTTGGCAAACATGTCGTTGACCGGTGTCTTGGCCATCTGCGCGCGAACGACCTGGGCGTCGTCGCTGCCCGTTTCCTTCACGGCGTTGAGGTAATGCATGGTCGCCGAGTAGATACCGGCGGGAACCATGCCTGGCATGCGACCAACGCGCTCTTCGTAACGCTTGGCCCAGGCGCGGGTTTCTTCGTTCATGTCCCAGTACCAGCCGGTGGTCAGCATCAGCCCCTGGGTGACGTCCAGTCCCATCGCGTGGATATCGTTGAGGAAGACGACCATGCCGGCGAGTTTCTGTCCGGATTGGGTCACGCCGAATTCGCTGGCGGTCTTCAACGAGTTCACCGTGTCTGCACCGGCGTTGGCCAGCGCGACCACATCGGCGCCTGAACCCTGGGCCTGGAGGATGTAGGAGGAGAAGTCGCTGCTCGGGAATGGGTGGCGTACCGTGCCGACCACGCTGCCACCTTCGGCTTCGACGACCTTCTTGATGTCGTTTTCCATGGCGTGACCAAACGCGTAGTCAGCGGTGAGGATGAACCAGCTCTTGCCGCCATCCTTGAGCACGGCATTGGCGGTGCCGTTTGCCAGCGCGAAGGTGTCGTAGGTCCAGTGGATATGGCTTGGCGCGCAGTACTCGTTAGTGATGCTCGAAGCGGCAGCGCCGGAAATGAGCGCGAGCTTGCCGCCCTGCTCTACCACCTTGGCGGCTGCCAGCACCACGGAGCTGGCGACCATGCCGGTCACCATGTCGACGTTACGCTCGTCGATCCACTGGCGAACCGTATTGGCACCCACGTCGGGCTTGTTCAGATCGTCGGCGTTGAAGGTGACGATCTTCTTGCCGTTGACCGTGCCACCGAAATCCTCGATGGCCATTTGCAGTGCCTCCAGTCCACCAGGGCCAGACAGATCACGGTAGGTTCCTGACATATCGGCGAGATAACCGATGCGAACTTCGTCGTTGCTGATTTCGGCCTGGGCGGCACCGGCGATCATGCTGGATACAAGGATGGCGGCTGCGGTTTTCTTGAGCATTTTCATATTCACCCACTGTGATTGTTTTTGTTGTGGCTATTGATCACCGGCATCTACTGCGGACCGGCTGGCTTGCAGGCGTTGTGAAGACATAACGAACGACGGGAAGGCAAGGCAAAAACAGGGGAGGATGCGGAGTTACGAGCTGTAAATGAGCATTCCAATCCTGTTTTTAACGCTGCATTACCGAGCGCAGTCGTTTTCACAATGACTGCTTGGCGAGGGTGGTCACACCCCCAGACAACTATTCAAAAACTCCTTTTTCGAATCCAGGTCTGCGGCGCTGATCTCTTCGATAATCTGCCCGTGCTCCATTACGTAATGACGGTCGGCCAGTGGTGCGGCGAAGCGGAAATTCTGCTCCACCAGCACGATGGTCAGGCCACGTTTCTTGAGCCTGATCAGGACCTCCGCAAGCTTTTGCACGATCACCGGAGCCAGACCTTCGGTGATTTCGTCGAGCAGAAGCAGATTGGCACCGGTGCGCAGGATGCGCGCCATCGCCAGCATCTGTTGCTCGCCGCCGGACAACCGCGTGCCTTGGCTGAAGCGACGCTCGTAGAGGTTGGGGAACATTTCGTAAAGCTCATCCAGCCCCATTCCGCCGCTGCGCACGGTCGGCGGTAACAACAGGTTTTCCTCGACGTTGAGACTGGAGAAAATGCCGCGTTCTTCAGGACAGTAGCCGACGCCGAGCCTTGGGATCTGGTGGGCAGGTATGCCGATGGTTTCGTTGCCATTAACGATGATGGAGCCGGTGCGCCGGCCGACCATGTTCATGATGGCGCGCAACGTGGTGCTGCGGCCTGAGCCGTTGCGACCCAGCAGGGTAACGAGTTCGCCTCGCCCCACCACCAGGTCGACCCCATGCAGAATGTGGGATTCGCCGTAGAACGCATGCAGGTCATCGACTCGCAGCTGGTCGCGATCAGCTTTGGGCGTCATGCGTGAGCCTCCTCTGCGTTAGCTTCGCTACCCATGTAGGCCTCGCGCACCTCAGGATTTGCCGAGACGCTGTCGTAATCACCCTCGGCCAGGACCGAGCCGCGCGCCAGTACGGTGATGCGGTCACACAGTCGGCTGACGACGCTGAGATTGTGCTCGACCATCAGCACCGTACGGTTTTCGGCAGCGCGTCGTACCAGCGCCACGACCATGTCGACGTCTTCACCGCCCATGCCTTGAGTCGGCTCGTCGAGCAGCAGCACGACCGGGTCCAGCGCGAGCGTAGTGGCCAGCTCAAGCGCGCGTTTGCGTCCGTAAGGCAGCTCGATGGCCAGCGTCTGGGCATAGCTTTCCAGATCGACCTCTGCAAGCAGCTGCAGCGCGCGCTCGTCGAGCTCGCGCAGAGTGCCTTCGGATTTCCAGAAGTGAAACGAATTGCCCATTTTCTGCTGCAATGCGACGCGCACGTTTTCCAGCACGCTCATGTGGCCGAACACCGCAGAAATCTGGAACGAGCGCACCAGGCCGAGACGTGCGATCTGATTCGCCTTCATCGAGGTGATGGCCTTGCCGCGGTAGAGGATCTCGCCCCGTGTAGGCGTCAGAAACTTGGTGAGGAGATTGAACACTGTTGTCTTGCCAGCCCCGTTGGGGCCGATCAGTGCATGGATGTGTCCCTTCTGTACACGCAGATCAACGGAATCCACTGCGGTAAAGCCGCGAAATTCCTTGGTCAGACCGCGCGTTTCCAGCACGAATTCCGGTGCCATGGGATGCCCTCTAACCCTGATTATTGTTGTTGGTTATGGCGCAGATCACTGGGTGACCTTTACGTAAACGATAACAACCGTTTACAAGTTGAAGCAAGCATCCTTTTCAAACGCTCGATTGAGCGTACTACTGGTCATGTCGGGCTATACAGCAGCAGCTGTACACGTGAAATGCCCTGAAAAAACCGGGCCGCAAGGGCCCGGTAAAGGATCAACGAGGAGGTATTGCGGTGCTGCTCAGGACGCTTACCAGAGCGCCAGGGTGTAGCTAAGGATCACGCGAGTTTCGTTGATGTCGCTGCCAAAGTTGCTGCGTACCGTGGCGTTACGCACTTTCATGGCGAGGTTCTTCAACGGTCCGTTCTGGACCACATAAGCGATATCCGTGTCGCGTTCCCACTCTTCACCTTCGCCACCGCCGGCCAGGTTGACGTTGTCACCGGACACGTAGCGGGTCATCAGGCTCAGCCCGGGGATGCCAGCAGCAGCAAAGTCATAGTCGTAGCGAACCTGCCATGACTTCTCGTCTTCGTTGCCGAAGTCATTGATCTGCAACAGGTTGATCAGCATGTTGTCGCCGCCGCTGACGTACGCAAAGCCGGTGTCGCCGCTCAACGTCTGGTAACCGCCAGTAAAGCCATGGCCGCCGATTTTGTAGGTGAACAGCGCGCCGAACGCGTTGTTATCGACGTTGCTGCCGCCGTCATCGGTCGAGCGCACGTAGCGCAGGTCGGTCTTGAAGCTCTGGTTTTCACCGAGCGGCATGATGTGGACCAGCTGCGTGTTGTGCTGCTTGTAGATGCCATCCAGGCCGCCGTAGTAATAGCTACCGGTCAGTTCGGGCATGAACTGGTATTTGCCGCCGGCGAACAGGAACTCGTCGCTGGTTTTGGTACTACCCAAGACGATATTGCGCGCTGCACCACTAGTAGGCGCATAAACCGTCAATTCTTCGTAGTCCGAGGAGTCACGGTAGCTGATGCGATCGAGCATACCGACATCAACGGTCAGACCCTCGATTTCCTTGCTCTGCAACCAGCCCCCACGGAAGATGCTGGGCAGCAGGCGGCTATCGTTGCGCATTACCACTGGGATGATCGGCTGCAGGGTGCCGACGTGCAGGGTCGTGTTGGACATCTTCGCTTTGGCGGTCAGCCCGGCAGTGCCGTAGTCATCAGACGGCTGACCGGACGAATCGCGCTGCAGGATGCCGGTGCCGGAGCGATCCGGGCTGGAATCGAGCTTGACGCCCAGCAAGCCGAGCGCATCCACGCCGAAGCCGACCGGCCCTTCGGTGTAGCCCGATTCCATCTTCAGGATGAAGCCCTGCGCCCATTCGTCGGCCTTGGATGGAGACGCCCCGGACTGGCGGAAATCACGGTTCATGTAGAAGTTGCGCAGCTCGACGCTGGCTTTGCTGTCATCGAGAAACGCGGCGGATGCCATGGTTGAGGTGCCCAGCGCTGAAGCTGCCAGGCTGCTGAAGAGGAAGAAACGGCTCAGGGGTTTCAATTGCATGATCATCTCTCTTGTTATTGTCTTGGTTGATGCAGCTGATGGACCCGACCTCGCTCCTGTCGGGTCTCGTTTACCGCGTTATGCGGTAAATCCATGGCTACCGCTCAGTTCGCGGCAGCTCTGGGCACACGACCCAGCAAATAAAATTCGTCGTTGGGCGGCGTTCGCGCCATCGACACCAGACGGTTGGAAAGACCAAACAGCGCAGCAATCGCGCCAATGTCCCAGATGTCGCTCTGAGTGAAGCCCATCTTTTCCAATCGCGCCTGCCAGGCGTCATCTAGTACGCCACGTTGTGCAGCCAAGTGCAGTGCAAAATCGAGCATGACCCGCTGGCGCTCGCTGAGCCCGGCGGTGTGGTAGTTCACTGCAATCCGATCGGCAATCAGTGGATCCTTGGCCAGGATTCGCAGAATCGCGCCATGCGCCACTACGCAGTACAGACAGCCGTGATCGGCGCTCACCGCCACCACGATCATTTCTTTCTCGGCTTTGGTCAGACTGTCCGATTCTCGCTCCATCAGCGCATCGTGATAGGCAAAAAAAGCCCTGAATTCATCTGGCCTATGGGCCAACATCAGAAAAACATTGGGTATGAAGCCGGCTTTCTCTTGTACCGCCAGAATGCGTTCACGCACATCGTCAGGCAGCGAAGCGAAGTCATCAACGAGCGGAAAGCGACTGATGGGCTGGGTCATGGAGGGCTCCGTATCGTTCAGCAAATGAAGCGGCTAGTCGAAACCAGCCGCTGGGTCATCACTCGGCAATGCCGAGCTCTGCAACGCTGACCTCGCGCATCTTGAACTTCTGCACCTTGCCGCTGATCGTCATCGGGAACTCATCGACGAACTTGATATGTCGCGGCGTCTTGAAATGTGCGATCCGACCTTTGCAGAACTCGCGCAGATCGTCGGCAGTCGCTGAATGCCCCGGGTGCAACTTGACCCAGGCAACGATCTCTTCACCGTAGGTCTTGTCTGGTACGCCGATCACCTGCACGTCAGCCACCGCCGCGTGGGTGAACAGAAACTCCTCCACCTCCCGCGGATACACATTCTCACCGCCGCGAATGATCATGTCTTTGTTGCGGCCGACGATCTTGATGTAGCCCTCCTCGTCCATGGTCGCCAGGTCACCGGTGTGCATCCAGCGCGCGCCGTCGATAGCACCGGCGGTGGCCTCCGGATTGTTCCAGTAACCGAGCATGACGCTGTAACCGCGGGTACAGAGTTCGCCGATCTGCCCGCGCGGGACGATGCGGTTGTGTTCGTCGACTACCTTACTTTCCAGGTGCGGCTGGGTGCGCCCGACACTGGTGACACGGCGTTCAAGGTCATCATCCGGGCCGGTCTGAGTCGAGACGGGGCTGGTTTCGGTCATGCCATACGCAATCTGCATCTCGGCCAGGTGCATGTCGTCGATGACGCGCTTCATGACTTCGATCGGACAGGTGGAACCGGCCATGATCCCGGTGCGCAGATTGCTCAGATCCAGCGATTGACGCTCCGGGTGGTCGAGCATGGCGATGAACATGGTCGGCACGCCGTACATACCGGTGGCCTTTTCTTCGGCTGCCGCTTGCAATGCCGCGAGCGGTTCGAAGGCGGCGCTCGGATAGATCATCGTGGTGCCATGGGTGACGCAACCAAGATTGCCCATGACCATGCCAAAGCAGTGATAGAGCGGGACCGGGATCACCAGCCGGTCGTGCTCGCTGAGCTTGAGACTCTCACCGACCATGTAGCCGTTATTAAGGATGTTGTAGTGACTGAGCGTGGCGCCCTTGGGGAAACCCGTGGTGCCGGAGGTGTACTGAATATTGATCGGGTCATCGAATTGCAGCTGCTCACCGCATTGGCGCAGCTGCTCCGGGCCGACGTTCTCCGCCATGTCCATCAGCCCTTTCCACAGGAGCATGCCGTCAACCGGCGTGTCGCACAGGCTGATCACCCCACGCAGCTCGGGCAGCATGTGGCTCTGCAAGGCGCCGATGGCCGAGCGCTCCAGCTCCGGCAGCAGCTCATGCAGCATCGCGTGATAGTCCGAAGTCTTGAACGCATCAGCGCAGATCAGCAAACGGCAGCCGGACTGCTTCAGCGCGTACTCGAGCTCGTTCAGGCGATAGGCCGGGTTGATGTTTACCAGCACCACGCCCACCTTGGCGGTTGCAAACTGAGTGATGCACCACTGCGCATTGTTGGGCGACCAGATGCCCACCCGCTCGCCAGGCTTAAGGCCGAGCGCCAGCAAGCCGCGTGCGCAACGGTCCACTTCGTCGGCCAGCTGTGCCCAGGTGTAACGCAGGTTCTGGTGACGGACGACCAAGGCCTCACGGTCGGAGAACCGCTCGACAGCCCGGTCGAACGCCGCACCGATGGTCATCGGCAACAGGGGTTTGGTCTGCGGTCCGCAGGTGTAGCTCGGAAGACTCATGTCGAAATTCCTCAGTCTTATGTTTGTTATGAGGCCTTACTGCCACGAAGGCTGCAGTTGACAGTCATTCGGGACGTCGTTACGTTAACGTAAAGGTAACAGCGTGACAACCCACCGCACCCTACGCCTAAAGTCGGTATGGAAGCGGGACAAACGACAGGCTGAACCGCAGGTGAAAACCGGCTCTACTCCCTTCGGCGGCCGGATGAGAACAACTACAAGACAGACAGGTGGCACATGAACTATTCAGGCCTCAACTTCGCTCTCGGTGAAACCGTGGACATGCTTCGCGACCAGACCCGCGGTTTCGTTGCGAATGAACTGGCGCCTCGCGCCGAAGCCATCGACCGTGACAACCTCTTCCCCAGCGACATGTGGCGCAAGTTCGGCGACATGGGCCTGCTCGGTATCACCATAGACGAGGAATACGGCGGCGCTGGCATGGGTTACCTGGCGCATGTCATCGCCATCGAGGAGATCAGCCGCGGTTCAGCCTCGGTGGGCCTGTCCTACGGCGCGCATTCCAACCTCTGCGTCAACCAGATCAACCGCAACGGCACACCAGAGCAGAAGGCGAAGTACCTGCCCAAGCTGATTTCCGGTGAGCATGTCGGCGCACTGGCCATGAGCGAGCCCAACGCCGGCTCCGACGTGGTCTCGATGAAGCTGCGCGCCGACAAGAAAGGCGACCGCTACGTACTCAACGGCAGCAAGACCTGGATCACCAATGGTCCGGATGCCAACACCTACGTGATCTACGCCAAGACCGACCTCGACAAGGGCGCCCATGGCATCACGGCATTCATCGTCGAGCGCGACTGGAAGGGGTTCTCACGCGGCAGCAAGTTCGACAAGCTCGGCATGCGCGGCTCCAACACCTGCGAGCTGTTCTTCGATGACGTCGAGGTGCCGGAAGAGAACGTGCTGGGCGCCGAAAATGGCGGCGTCAAAGTACTGATGAGCGGCCTGGACTATGAACGCGTGGTGCTGGCCGGCGGCCCGGTCGGGATCATGCAGGCGTGCCTGGATGTCGTGGTGCCTTACATCCACGACCGCAAACAATTCGGCCAGAGCATCGGCGAATTCCAGTTCATCCAGGGCAAGGTGGCCGACATGTACACCCAGCTCAACGCCAGCCGCGCCTACCTGTACACCGTCGCGCAGGCTTGCGACCGTGGCGAAACCACCCGCAAGGATGCCGCCGGCGTGATCCTCTATACCGCCGAGGCGGCAACGCAGATGGCGCTGCAGGCTATCCAGATTCTCGGCGGCAACGGCTATATCAACGAATTCCCCACCGGCCGCCTGCTGCGAGATGCCAAGCTCTACGAGATTGGCGCTGGCACCAGCGAGATTCGTCGGATGTTGATCGGCCGCGAGTTGTTCAACGAAACCAAATAAAAGGGCTGGAGGCGAACTCAGTAGGGTGGGCTAAAGCGGAACGAAGCCCGGCCCACCCTACGCGACCGAGCGCATCCACCCCGCGGATTGAACCGGAGCCGAACATGGCCATCCTGAACACCCAGATCAACACCCGCTCGCCCGAATTCGCCGCCAACCGCGACGCCATGCTCGAGCAGGTGGAAAGCCTCCGCACGCTGCTCGGCAAGGTCAGCGAAGGCGGTGGTGAGAAGTCCCAACAGCGCCATGTCGCTCGCGGCAAGCTGCTGGTGCGTGACCGCATCAACGCCCTCCTAGACCCTGGCTCGGCCTTTCTCGAGGTCGCGCCACTGGCCGCCCACGAGGTGTATGGCGAGGACGTCGCTGCCGCCGGCGTGGTTGCCGGTATCGGTCGAGTCGAGGGCGTCGAATGCATGATCATTGCAAACGACGCCACGGTAAAAGGCGGCAGCTACTACCCGCTCACCGTTAAAAAGCACCTCCGTGCTCAAGCTATCGCCCAGCAGAATCGCTTGCCATGCATCTACCTGGTGGATTCCGGCGGAGCCAACCTGCCGCGCCAGGATGAAGTATTCCCTGACCGCGAACACTTCGGCCGAATTTTCTTCAACCAGGCCAACATGAGCGCCATTGGCATTCCGCAGATTGCCGTGGTGATGGGCTCCTGTACTGCAGGTGGCGCTTATGTACCGGCGATGGCCGACGAAACCATCATGGTGCGCAACCAGGCGACCATCTTCCTCGCCGGCCCGCCGCTGGTGAAGGCGGCGACCGGGGAAGTGGTGACTGCTGAAGACTTGGGCGGCGCCGATGTGCACTGCAAAACCTCCGGCGTGGCCGACCACTATGCCGAAAGCGATGAGCACGCCCTGGCCATTGCCCGGCGCTGCGTCGCCAACCTCAACTGGAAAAAGCTTGGCCAGGTACAGCCGCGCCAACCGCGTGCGCCGCTGTATGCCGCGGACGAGCTTTATGGCGTGATCCCCGCACAATCCAAGCAGCCCTACGACGTGCGCGAAGTCATCGCGCGGCTGGTCGATGGCAGCGAATTCGACGAGTTCAAGGCGCTGTTCGGGACCACACTGGTCTGCGGCTTTGCCACGCTGCACGGCTACCCGATCGCGATCCTGGCGAACAACGGCATTCTGTTCGCCGAAGCCGCTCAGAAAGGTGCGCACTTTATCGAACTGGCCTGCCAGCGCGGCATCCCGCTGCTGTTCCTGCAGAACATCACAGGATTCATGGTTGGCCAGAAATACGAAACCGGCGGCATTGCCAAGCACGGCGCCAAGCTGGTCACTGCGGTCGCCTGCGCCCAGGTGCCGAAATTCACCGTGGTCATCGGCGGCAGTTTCGGTGCCGGCAACTACGGCATGTGCGGCCGAGCCTACGACCCGCGCTTCCTGTGGATGTGGCCCAACGCCCGTATCGGCGTGATGGGTGGCGAGCAGGCTGCCGGGGTATTGGTGCAGGTGAAGCGAGAGCAGGCCGAGCGCAGCGGACAGACCTTTTCGGAGCAAGACGAGGCGCAACTCAAACAGCCAATCCTCGAGCAATACGAGCACCAGGGGCACCCCTACTACTCCAGCGCGCGACTGTGGGATGACGGTGTTATTGATCCGGCGCAGACGCGCGACCTGCTGGGCCTGGCAATCTCGGCGAGTCTCAACGCACCGATCGAACCGACCCGGTTCGGCGTATTCCGGATGTAAGGCCCGCGACAGAGCGCAGTACTGACCGCTGGCTGGCTCGTATAGGAGAAGCAGATGACCGATTTCCAGACCATCGAATTGAACAAAGACGCGCGCGGCTTCGCCACCCTGTGGCTCAACCGACCGGAAAAGAACAACGCCTTCAACGCCGAAATGATCCGCGAACTGGTACAGGCAATCGACACGGTGCAGGCGGACAAGAGCCTGCGCTTCCTGCTGCTGCGCGGCCGCGGCAAGCACTTTTCGGCCGGGGCGGATCTGGCCTGGATGCAGCAGTCGGCGAAGCTGGATTTCGATGCCAACCTCACCGACGCCCGCGAGCTGGCCGAACTGATGTACAGCCTCTACCACCTCAAGCTGCCGACGTTGGCAGTGGTGCAAGGCGCAGCGTTCGGCGGTGCGGTCGGACTGGTCGCCTGCTGCGACATGGCCATCGGTGCGCATGACGCGCTGTTTTCCCTCTCCGAAGTGCGCATCGGTCTAGCTCCCGCGGTAATCAGCCCCTTCGTGGTCAAGGCCATGGGCGAACGCGCCACACGCCGCTACGCCATGACGGGCGAACGCTTCAGTGGCGAGCGCGCCCGCGACCTCGGCCTGTTGTCCGAGACCTACGCCGCCGCCGAACTGGATGACGCCTTGCACGGCTGGCTCGACAACCTGTTGCTCAACAGCCCGCAGGCCATGCGAGCCAGCAAGGATCTCTTACGCGAAGCCGCCAGCATCTCGCTGAGCCCGGCGCTGCGTCGCTACACCGAAAATGCCATTGCGCGCATACGGGTCAGCCCCGAAGGACAGGAAGGCCTCAACGCCTTTCTGGAGAAGCGCAAACCCAATTGGACGCAGGAGCCAGAACAATGATAACTACCCTGCTGGTCGCAAACCGGGGCGAAATCGCCTGCCGCGTGATGCGTACCGCCAAGGCCATGGGCCTCACCACCGTAGCTGTGCACAGCGGCATCGACCGTGATGCCCGGCATGCCCGCGAAGCCGACATTCGCGTTGACCTCGGCGGCGCCAAGCCGGCCGACAGTTACCTTTTGATCGACAAACTGATTGCCGCCGCCAAGGCCAGCGGCGCGCAGGCGATCCATCCGGGCTACGGCTTCCTTTCCGAGAATGCCGACTTCGCTCGCGCCATCGAGGATGCCGGCCTGATATTTCTTGGCCCGCCTGCCTCGGCCATCGATGCCATGGGCAGCAAATCGGCGGCCAAGGCACTGATGGAAAAGGCCGGCGTGCCACTGGTGCCCGGCTATCACGGCGAAGCCCAGGACGTGGAAACCTTCCGCGTCGCTGCAGAAAAGATCGGCTACCCGGTATTGCTCAAGGCCACCGCAGGCGGTGGCGGCAAAGGCATGAAGGTGGTCGAGCGCGAGGCTGATCTGGCCGAGGCGCTGCAATCAGCCCAGCGCGAGGCGCAGTCGTCGTTTGGCGACTCGCGCATGCTGGTCGAGAAATACGTCCTCAAGCCGCGTCACGTCGAGATCCAGGTGTTCGCCGATCAGCATGGCAATTGCCTCTACCTCAATGAGCGCGACTGCTCGATCCAGCGCCGCCACCAGAAGGTCGTCGAGGAAGCGCCCGCCCCGGGCCTCTCCGCTGAGCTGCGCCGGGCCATGGGCGAAGCCGCGGTCAAGGCTGCGCAGGCCATCGGCTACGTCGGCGCCGGGACGGTCGAGTTCCTGCTCGATGCCCGTGGCGAGTTCTTCTTCATGGAAATGAACACCCGCCTGCAGGTCGAGCACCCGGTCACCGAGGCCATCACCGGACTCGACCTGGTGGCCTGGCAGATCCGCGTAGCCCGTGGCGAACCGCTGCCAATCACCCAGGATCAGGTACCGCTCACAGGCCACGCCATCGAAGTGCGGCTGTATGCCGAAGATCCGGACAACGACTTCCTGCCGGCCACCGGTACGATCGACCTCTACCGCGAATCGGCCGCAGGGCCTGGGCGTCGGGTCGACAGCGGCGTGACAGAAGGGGACACCGTTTCGCCGTTCTACGACCCGATGCTCGGCAAACTCATCGCCTGGGGGGAAAACCGTGAAGAAGCGCGCCTGCGTTTGCTGGCGATGCTGGATGAGACCTGCGTTGGCGGCGTGCGCACCAACCTTGCTTTTCTGCGTCGCGTAGTCGGGCATCCGGCTTTCGCAGCGGCAGAGCTGGACACCGGCTTCATCCCGCGCCACGAAACCGAGCTGATGCGGGCAACCGGCGAGCTGCCCGACGCGTTCTGGCAGCTCGCCGCCGGGCTGTTCGTGCAGACCGAGCCGGCGAAAATTCGTGAGGACGACCTTCATTCGCCTTGGGCGCAGCGCGATGGCCTGCGCTTCGGTATGCCGGCGCGGATCGGCGTGCACCTGCAATGCAACGGTGAAAGCCGACTGGTGCGCATCGATACTGCCACCGCCAGAAGCGAGTTGGCCGCCTCGCAAGCCAGCCGTCAGCCAAAGACCCTCCGTAAGGACGAAACGCTTTACCTTGAATGGAATGGCGAGTTGCAGGCGGTCACCGCGTTTGATCCCATCGCCGAAGTCGAGGCCAGCCACCAACATCACGGCGGCCTCACCGCCCCCATGAATGGCAGCATTGTTCGCGTACTGGTCGAGGCCGGGCAGACCGTCGAGGCCGGCACCACACTGGTCGTGCTGGAAGCGATGAAGATGGAGCACAGCATCCGAGCCGCCGAAGCGGGCGTGGTGAAAGCCGTCTACTGCACTGAAGGCGAGATGATCAGTGAAGGCACCACTTTGGTAGAGCTTGAGTGATGAAAGCCGCCGCAGGCCGGGCAATCGGGCAGGCTCTGCCGGCCTCGCCAGGCGCTGGTGGCGTAGGTCCAGCCGCTCAATGCGGCCGTTGTAGAAGCGAGCCTGCTTGCGAAGGCAGCGACCCGAGAGGTCGCCGCTCTCGCGGACGAGCAATAAATCGCCCTTCACGCTCCGGGAGCGGCGCAGTCACAGCGCAGCGGCTACATCCGGAAACGACTCACCAGTCCATTCAGATCCACCGCCAGGCGCGACAGCTCCTGAGTCGCCACACTGGTTTGCTGGGCGCCAGCAGAGGTTTGCACCGAGAGATCACGAATGCTGACCAAGTTTCGATCTATCTCACGGGCCACCTGCGCCTGCTCCTCCGACGCACTGGCGATGACCAGGTTGCGCTCGTTGATTCCGGCGACCGTCTCGGCAATCCGCACCAGGGCAACGCCAGCCGCTTCGGCCTTGTTCAGGGTGGTCTGCGCGCGCGAGGCGCCTTGTTGCAGCGCTTCGACTGTCAGCCCGGTGCCTTGCTGAATGCTGCCAAGCATCGACTCGATTTCTCGGGTCGACTCACCGGTACGTTTCGCCAATGCTCTCACCTCATCCGCCACCACGGCGAAGCCGCGGCCGGCGTCTCCGGCTCGCGCCGCCTCAATGGCAGCGTTCAGGGCCAGCAGGTTGGTCTGCTCGGCCACCGCGCGAATTACATCCAGCACACGGGTGATGTTGTGGGTCTGATCGGCCAGCTCACCGGCACGGGCCGAGGCGCTGACAACATCAGCCGCCAACGCCTGTATCGATGCAATGGCGTCTTCGAGCTGCATACGTCCCTGCTGAGCCGACTCGCTGGAAGCCCGCGACGCCTCGGAGGTGGATACGGCATTGCTGGCCACCTCTTCGACCGCACAAGTCATCTCATTCACCGCCGTGGCGGCCTGTTCAATCTGATCGTTCTGCCGCTGCAAGCCCTCGGTGCTGTCCAGCATGACAGCGCTCATTTCTTCGGCCGAAGCCGTCAGCACATGGGCCGAATCGTTGATCTGCCCGATGATGCTACGCAGGTTGGCCTGCATCTCGCTCAGCGAGGTCAGCAGCTCAGTGGCTTCGTCGTTGCCATTAACATGAACTTCATGGGTGAGGTCGCCTTTGGCAATCTGATTCGAAACGGCGACAGCGCGACGCATGGGCCGCACGATGCTGGCGGTCAACAGCAGCGCCAGCGCAACGGTCGAGACCAACGCAACCAGGATCACCGAGGCGATCACCCTCTGCGCGTTCCGATAAACGGACGTGGCCGCCTCGACAGCATGATGGGCGCCCTCCTCGTTAAACGACCGGAGTTCCAACAAAGCCTGTTCGAGCTGGTGGCTAAGCTCGCTAACCCGCGCGTTCACCGCGGCAGCCCTGTCCTCGCTCGGGTTGGCGGCAAGCACGCGCTGGCGATCCTGAAGCGCTTGGGGATAGCTGGCGTATACATTCTTGACGACACCGAACACGCGAGCCTCATCAGGATTGGATATGTGCTCCTCGTAACGAGCCATCAGCTGGCTGAGCTTGGTCATTGCTGCAGCGATCTGCTCGTCGCTCTTGCGAAGCGTTTCGGCGTCTTGGAAGGCCAACTGCCGCATGGATTCGATCCGCACGTGAGCAAGATTCAGCGCCATATCGTCAGCGGCCGCCTGGCTTGGCATCCAATCGGAGTCGATCTCGCTGCCCGCAGCACGTATCGCGGACATCTGCATCAGGCTGAACAACCCAAGCGCGGCCAGCAGCACGGCTACAAGCGCAAAGAACAGCAGCGTGCGATGGGAGATTTTCAATTTGCGTAGCATGGCGGTTCTCAAACGTGGTGCCGCCAGCAAGAGGCGGGGCTTCCAGTTTTATCTGCCATGCTGTTGATAACTTGAGCCGCAGAGTCTTGCTATGACCTGCCGGTCATCGGCTTTCACCGCACGGCGCTCGAACTTGTTCATGAGGACAACCAATGACTCCAACCACTGAAATGCCACGTCGGGTACGCCTTGTGGAAGTCGGCCCCCGCGACGGCCTGCAGAACGAAAAGCAGCCCATCAGCGTTGCAGACAAGGTTCGCCTGGTCGACGACCTCACCAGCGCGGGGCTGCACTATGTCGAGGTGGGCAGCTTCGTCTCGCCCAAGTGGGTGCCACAAATGGCGGGTTCTGCCGATGTGTTCGCGCAGATCAAGCAGAAGCCCGGCGTCACCTACGCCGCGCTGACGCCCAATATGAAAGGACTCGAAGCAGCCATCGAAGCCGGCGTCAGTGAAGTGGCTGTGTTTGGCGCCGCCTCGGAAGCCTTCTCGCAAAAGAACATCAACTGCTCCATCGACGAAAGCCTGGCGCGCTTCGCTCCGCTGATGACTGCAGCGCGCGAGAACGGCATTCAGGTACGCGGCTACGTCTCTTGCGTGTTGGGCTGCCCTTACGAAGGCGAAGTAGACCCCAAGCGCGTCGCGCATGTGGCGCACGAGCTGTTCGCCATGGGCTGCTATGAGGTTTCGCTGGGCGACACCATCGGTGCCGGCACACCGGGCAAAACCCGACAGCTGATCGAGGCGGTCAGTCGCGAGGTTCCGCGTGACAAGCTCGCCGGTCACTTTCACGACACCTATGGTCAGGCGCTGGCGAACATCTACGCCAGCCTGCTGGAAGGCGTCGGCACCTTCGACAGTTCGGTCGCAGGCCTCGGCGGCTGCCCCTATGCCAAAGGCGCCAGCGGCAATGTGGCCAGTGAAGACGTGCTCTACATGCTCGACGGCCTGGGCATCCAGACCGGCATCGACCTGAACGCGCTGATCGCGGCCGGTCAGCGCATCAGCGATGTGCTGGGTCGTCCCAACGGATCACGCGTCGCGCGGGCCCGACTGAGCGCGGAGTAACCCGAGTCTGTAGCCAACCTCAGATAACAAGAGGCATTTCATGAACAAGATCTATCCCAACGCCAAGCAGGCGCTCGACGGCCTGGTCGAGGACGGCATGACGCTCGCCGTTGGCGGTTTTGGCCTGTGCGGCATTCCCGAGGCACTGATCGAGGCACTGCGCGACACGGGCAGGAAAGACCTCACCGTGATCAGCAACAACGCCGGCGTCGACGGCTTTGGCCTCGGTCTGCTGCTCGAAACGCGCCAGGTGCGCAAGATGATTTCCTCCTACGTCGGTGAGAACAAAGAGTTCGAGCGCCAGTACCTGGCCGGCGAACTGGCACTCGAATTCACTCCGCAAGGCACCCTGGCCGAGAAACTGCGCGCCGCTGGCTCCGGCATACCCGCCTTCTATACCCGTACCGGTTACGGCACGCTGATCGCCGAAGGCAAGGAAACCCGCCAGTTCAATGGCGAGTGGTACGTGATGGAAGAGTCGCTGCCCGCCGACGTATCGCTGGTCAAAGCTTACAAGGCGGACAAGGCCGGCAACCTGGTTTTCAACAAGACCGCGCGCAACTTCAACCCGCTGGCGGCCATGGCAGGCAAGGTCTGCGTGGTCGAGGTTGATCATCTGGTGGAAACCGGAGAACTGGACGCCGACCAGATCCACCTGCCGGGCATTTACGTGCAGCGCATCATCCATAACCCGAACGCCGAGAAGCGCATCGAAAAGCGCACGGTGAGGAGCTGATCATGGCCTGGACACGCGAACAGATGGCGCAACGCGCCGCGCAGGAGCTGCAGGACGGTTTCTACGTCAACCTGGGCATCGGCTTGCCGACTCTCGTCGCCAACTACATTCCCGAAGGGATGGACGTCTGGCTGCAGAGTGAGAATGGCCTGCTCGGCATCGGTCCTTTCCCTACCGAAGACGAGATCGACCCGGACCTGATCAATGCCGGCAAGCAGACCGTCACCGCCCTCCCCGGCAGCGCCTTCTTCGACAATGCGATGAGTTTCGGCATGATCCGCGGCGGCCATATCAATCTGGCCATCCTTGGCGCCATGCAGGTCTCGGAGAAAGGCGACCTGGCGAACTGGATGATCCCCGGCAAGATGGTCAAGGGCATGGGCGGTGCGATGGATCTGGTGGCTGGGGTCAAGCGCGTGGTCGTCTTGATGGAGCACACCGCCAAGGGCGCGCACAAGATCATCAAGCAATGCGACCTGCCGCTGACCGGCGTCGGTGTAGTCAACCGGATCATTACCGATCTGGGCGTGCTTGACGTGACCGAGCAAGGCCTGAAGCTGGTAGAGCTGGCCGACGGGGTGAGCTTCGAGGAGCTACAAGACGCCACCGGTTGTTCGATCCAGCAGTGAGTGGCGCGATATGGCCCGACGCCACTGTGCATCGGGCCAACGCAGCGTGTAGCCTTGACTCGCTTTCAAACCGTAGTAAACGCGCCCGGCTCCGTGAGTCGTGGGTGGATAGGCAGAACTGGATACCTTCATGGCAAAGCAGACGTACAGCATTTCCGATTTGGCCAACGAGCTCGATATCACCACCCGCGCCATACGCTTCTATGAAGAACAAGGCATGCTCTCGCCGAAGCGGCGCGGCCAGGAGCGTATCTACACCCCCAAGGATCGTGTCGCCCTGAAGCTCATCCTGCGTGGCAAGCGCATCGGCTTCTCGCTCGCCGAATGCAAGACCCTGATCGAACTCTACGACCCCAAGGCCGGCAACCAGAAACAGCTGAACATCATGCTTGGCATGATTGCCGAACGCCGCCAGCAGCTCGAACAGCAATTGCTTGATATTCAGCAAATGCAGCTGGAACTTGATACCGCCGAAGAACGTTGCCTCACCGCGCTGAAGGCGACCGTGGAAAAGGATGTGGGCTGAGTCCGGCCCCCGCTTTCGCTTAAAGCACCCTAGAGGGAAAGATCGCAGCGCTCCTAACGTCATGCTTGCTGCCGGATTGAGCCTTCGGGTCCAGATATATAGACATCAGTCCAGAGGTTTGGACAGCCCTTAGGTCGGCGCGGATGAGTGTCCGGCCAGTTGGACACATGCAAAATTGGCTGAACGCCGATAAGCCTCTGGCCCGTGGGTTATCAGGTTTTCCCACAGTCAGGCACAGAACCTGCTAAGTAATACAGGCAAGACGCCAGAACACCTGGCGGGACGATAAATCAGTGCTGCCTCGTCTCGCTTTCCGGCCAACTGAACGCCGGCCCGCGCCTCTGGTTACCAAAACAAAAAAAAGAAGGAAACCTGCAATGTCGATATCCAAAAAGCTGTCCCGACTCGCCTGCGCCATCGGTGCTACCACCCTTCTCAGCGCCAGCCTGATCAGCACTGACGTCATGGCAGCCGAGAAGATTCGCTGGCAAGTGCCCCTGGCCTTTCCCTCTCACCTGGTCGGTCTGACCACACCTATCAAGCATCTCTCAGAATCCCTCAAAGCCATTTCTGGCGGTGATATCCAGCTGCGCTACTACGAGCCTGGCGAACTGGTGCCACCCTTCGAAATCATGGATGCAGTCAGCAACGGCAAGTACCCCGCTGGCTACACCTGGATCGGCTACGACCAGGGCACAATTGCCTCACTCCCCCTGTACTCCGGCGCACCCTTCAATATGGAGCCGCCAGCCTATCTGGCCTGGTACTACGAGGGTGATGGCAAGAAGCTGCTGGAAGAGATTTATGCCGAGCGCAACATTCACCCGATGCTCTGCAGCATCATCGGTCCTGAGGGCGCGGGTTGGTTTGCCCAGCCAATCGAGAAGCTGGAAGACTTCGATGGCCTGCGCATCCGCTTTGCCGGCATCGGCGGCAAGGTACTGGAGAAGCTCGGCGCCTCGGTCACCATGATCCCCGGCGGCGAGATCTATCAGGCGCTGGAGCGCAAGACCATCGACGCCACCGAGTTCTCGCAGCCAGCAATCGACAAGATGCTGGGCCTCGATCAGATCATCAAGAACTACATCATGCCGGGCTGGCACCAGACGCTGACCACCTCGCACCTGCTGGTCAACAAGGACGTCTGGGACAAGCTTGAGCCACAGAGCCGCGCGTTGATCGAGATGGGTTGCGAGTCGGCCACGCTCAAAGGCTTTGCCGAGAGCGAGTGGGCCCAGCCGACCGCCTTGCGCGAGTACGAAAAGCAAGGCGTGAAGGCCCAGGTGCTGCCTGAAGAAGTACTGCGTGAGCTGGAGCGCGTAACCAACGAAGTGCTCGATGAAATAGCCGCCAAGGACGAGATGTTCAACCGCGTTCTGAGCAGCCAGCGCGACTTCATGAAGCATCACTCGATCTGGCACGGCAAAGGCTACTTGCCGCGCGATTACTACCAGTACGAGTGATCCACTCAGCAAAGCCTAGTACCCGCTAGGGTTGGCCTTTCATCAACGTTTGGATCCTGCTGTGCTGAGGTCTCTGCGGTCGGTCGGCAACTGCCGAAGCGCAGTAACGCAGTCTTAGCACAGCAGGTGAAGAATCTTGCCAACCTGACAGGTCTCTAGCGCACGGTTCGCGCCGTGCTTTCTCCTGGTTCGGATCTCCGAGGTGGCCGTGTCCGCTCATCCCGTTTCCCCTAATGACGCAGTGCCTGCCGCTCAAGCGGATGCACTGCCTCACAACAAACTGTCTTGGTGGCTGGACAAGGCGCTTGTCGCCATCGGTGAAGCCAGCGCATGGATCTGGCTGCTGGTCCTGGCGGTGGTGCTGACCAACGTGTTCAGCCGCTTCGTGCTGTCTCGCGGCTCGATCGCGTTGGAAGAATTGTCCTGGCATCTGTTCGGTGCCGCTTTGATGCTCGCCCTGGCCTATGCCGTGGTGCGTGACGACCATGTCCGCGTCGACGTGCTGCGCGAGAAATTCACGCTGCGCAGCCAGGCCCTCATCGAACTGCTGGCGATCCTGATATTGGCATTGCCGATCGTGGTGCTGATGGTCGATGCGCTGGTGCCCTTCGCCTACCAAGCCTTCATCTATGACGAGCGTTCTCAGGCGCCAAGCGGGCTGCCGCACCGTTACATCTTCAAGAGCGTATTGCCCATCGGGCTGACGCTGGTTGCGCTGGCCTTGCTGTCACGGGCCACACGCTGCAGCACGCTGCTATTCAACTTTCCCCGGGCTTTTATAGCCCCGACGCATGACCGCGACCGCGGCCATTCGCAGCCCTGATGGAGTAGCCGTAATCATGGGTCTGGAAGAAATTCTCGTCATCAGCATGTTCGCCACCTTCATGGGGCTGCTGCTGCTTGGCTTTCCGGTCGCCTGGTCACTGGCCGGCATCGGGTTGTTGTTCGCGGTACTCGGGCACGTCATGGTCGAGCACTTCGATGCTGACCTCTGGTTCACCTGGGACGGCACCATCGGGGTACTGGACGCACGCATCTACGGCATTGTCGCCAATGAGCTGATGGTTGCCCTGCCGCTTTTCATCTTCATGGGCATCATGCTCGACCGCTCCGGCATCGCCGAGCGGCTGATGCACAGCCTGGTCCGGGTGCTCGGTCCGTTGCGTGGTGGTTACGCCGTAACAGTGGTGCTGGTGGGCATTTTGCTGGCCGCTTCTACCGGTATCGTCGGCGCCTCGGTGGCCTTGCTCGGCATGCTCTCGATCGGGCCGATGCTGCAGGCCAAATACAACAAGAGCCTTGCCGTCGGCACCGCTTGTTCGGTCGGTACGCTGGGCATTCTGATTCCGCCTAGCATCATGCTGGTCCTGATGGCCGACCGACTCGGCACCTCCGAAGCCTCGGTGGGCAAGCTGTTCATGGGTGCTCTGGTACCCGGGATGATGCTGGCCCTGATGTACATCCTCTACATCGTGGTGGTGTCGTGGCTGAAGAAGGACTTTGCGCCTGCTCCTGCCAATCGCCAGAAGCTTGATGCCAAGGCGCTGATCGATGTGTTCTGGGCAGTGGTGCCGCCCTTCGTCCTGATTCTGGCCGTGCTCGGCTCGATCTTCTTCGGTATCGCTACAACGACGGAAGCGTCTGCGGTCGGTGCGTTTGGTGCGGTGCTGATGGCGGCCCTCAGCCGCAAGCTGAACATGGCGGTATTGAAGGAAGCGCTCTACCAGACCAGCCGCACCTCGGCATTCATCTTCGGCATCTTTATCGGCGCCACGGTGTTCGCCGCAGTGTTGCGCGGCCTGGGCGGTGATGACGTGATCCGTGCCGCGCTCACGGGTTTGCCGTTCGGTCAGACCGGTGTGCTGCTAACCGTACTGTTCATCACCTTCCTGCTGGGCTTTTTCCTGGACTGGGTGGAGATCACGCTGATCATCCTGCCGCTGGTTGCGCCGGTGCTGTTTTCCATGGGTGTCGACCCGCTCTGGTTCGCGGTGCTCTTCGCGCTGTGCCTGCAAACCTCCTTCCTGACTCCGCCCGTGGGCTTCGCGCTGTTCTACATCAAGGGGGTCTGCCCTCCGGAGGTCACGACGCGGGACGTCTATCTCGGCGTTATGCCCTACATCCTGATTCAGCTGCTCGGCCTGGCCTTGGTGTTCTTCTTTGCGCCGCTGGCGACGTGGCTACCCAACGAGGTGTACGGACTCTGAGCCCGGACCGGTTGCCTTGCCCACGGCAGCCGGCGCCTTCCATAATCGGCCGAACCTCACCGGACAGCTCGAACCCATGGCAATCGCCCGCAACGACCTTGACCTCAACGGCCTGACCATCGGCGTATCGCCCGAACGCTTCCGTGCGGTGGCCATGCCGCTGCTGTTCGACCACCTCAATGCTCAGTGCGAAGGCACCATCGCGGTCAATCGCCAGGCGCGTATCGTCTGGATCAATGACAAATACGCGGAAAAGATCGGCATCAGCGACCCGCGCAGTGTTCTCGGCAAGGAAATCGAAGAAGTGCTGCCCGCCAGCCGCTTGCGCGAAGTGGTGGAGAGCGGCCAGCCGAGCATGCTCGATCTGATGGCTTTCGGCAGCGAGCATTTTGTCGTGACGCGAATCCCGCTTCGTGACGAGGACGGCACCCTGGTCGGCGCCCTGGGTTTCGTGCTGTTCGACCGAGCCCGGCACCTGAAGCCCTTGATGTCCAAGTTCACCACGCTGCAGACGCAGCTGGTCGCGACCCAGAACGAGCTGGCCAAGGCTCGCCGGGCGCGCTACACCATTGCAGGCTTTATCGGCACCAGCCCGGCCGCCAGTGAAGTTAAACGTCAGGCTCGTCGCGCCGCACAGCTGGACGCCACCGTGCTGATCCGCGGCGAGACCGGCACCGGCAAGGAGCTGCTGGCTCAGGGCATTCATAACCTGTCGCCGCGCGCCAATGGGCCTTTCGTTGCCGTCAACGTCGCGGCGATTCCAGAGACATTGGTCGAAGCCGAGCTGTTCGGCACCGCGCCTGGCGCCTTTACTGGTGCAGATCGCAAGGCGCGCATCGGCAAGTTCGAAGTGGCCAACGGGGGCACGCTTTTTCTCGACGAAATCGGCGACCTCCCATTGGCCCTGCAAGCCAAGCTGTTGCGGGTGCTGCAGGAGCAGGAAATCGAGCCACTGGGCTCCAATCAGGTCAAGCCACTGAACGTGCGGGTGATCGCCGCCACGCACATTGATCTGGAAGCCAAGGTCGCTGCCGGCGAGTTTCGCGATGACCTCTATTATCGACTCAACGTGCTGGCGCTGCAGGTGCCGCCGTTGCGCGACCGTGCCGCCGACATACCCGCCGTGATCGAACATCTGCTCGATGACATTGCCAACCGCTCCGGGCAGGCTCCGATGGAACTTGCGCCGAGCGCCATTGCATTGCTCTGTAACCAGCCCTGGCGCGGCAACGTGCGCGAATTGGGCAACCTACTAGAACGCGCACAGCTGAGCGCGGATGGCACACCGCTGGAAGCGCGCCATTTCCTGCCGCTGTTGGGCGCGAAGACTGCCGCCGCGCCGCAGGCTGCCTTCACCCCCAGTGAGCCGATGCTTGCTGAACCCACACCGGAACCCAACGCCCCACTGCAACTCCTCGCAGAGAGCATCGCCCAGGCCGAACGCCGCGCCTTGCAGACCGCCCTGCTCGCCTGCAAAGGCAACCGCCGCCGCGCAGCGGTCGAGCTGGGCATCTCCAGAGCAAGCCTGTACTCAAAGCTTCAGTTGCATGGCTTGAGCGAGCGCTGAAGTCACGCCGCAAGATCATCGAGACACGCCACGAACTCGTGAACAGGTCAAAACGCCGCTGCACGCGGTCGGCTGCTTCGTCCCAAGCGGTCAAGAAAACTTGCCGCAGGGTGTGAGCGATCGAGTCTCTCCGTCCGCACCCTGCGACAGCTCAGCGGAACCGGTTGAACCCGTACCGCTGCGCCATGGCTTCTTCAGGCAACTACTGCGCGACCCAGCCGCCATCCATGTTCCAGGCGACGCCACGCACCTGAATGGCTGCATCGCTGCACAGGAAAAGCGTCAATTCACCGAGTTGCTCCGGCGTCACGAAGTCCAGTGACGGCTGTTTTTCCATCAGCAACTCACGCGTTGCACGCTGGGGGTCGCCATGGGCTTTGGCAATGTTGTCGATCTGCTGCTGCACCAGAGGCGTCAGCACCCAACCCGGGCAGATGGCGTTGCAGGTTATTCCGGTAGTGGCGGTTTCCAGCGCGACACTTTTGGTCAATCCGACCAAGCCGTGCTTGGCCGCCACGTAGGCAGACTTCTGAGCCGAAGCCACCAGCCCGTGGGCCGAAGAAACGTTGATGATCCGCCCCCAGTTGCGCTGCCGCATACCGGGCAAGGCCAGGCGGATGGTGTGAAAGGCCGAAGACAGATTGATGGCGATGATGCTGTTCCAACGCTCTGCCGGAAAGCTCTCGATCGGCGCAACGTGCTGAATACCCGCGTTGTTCACCAGCACGTCCAAGGTGCCGAATTCGCGTTCGGTCTCGGCGACCATTTCCGCAATCTGATCGGCGTCGGATACGTCAGCTGGGTGATGCAGGACGCGGGTGCCATACGCTGATACTTGCGCAACGGCGGCATCGACATCGCCAAAACCATTGAGCATCACATTCGCGCCCGCCTCCGCCAGCTTGCAAGCGATGCCGAGCCCTATTCCGCTGGTCGAGCCAGTTACGAGAGCCGATCGGCCGTTGAGTTTCATACTGGCCTCCGCAGGCGCACAGCGTCACCAATGGCGGCGCGGGACATACCGCGCGCGCAATACACAGCATGGGCCATTAATGGTAAGACGGAGACAGACGACACAAAGCAAACTGACGCGTCAGCAGGTTCGGGACGGGGCTTCATTGCAAGATTCCTTATTGTTCTGGCGCCATATTCGGCGGTCCGGTTCGCTGAAGGCTCCGAGCGAACAGGCAAGACCCAGACAACGGAGCGAAAGCCGTGCCAATAGGCGGAATGAGCTATAAAAGTCTCAGTCGCCCCTGAAATCGCCTCATTGCAGGGCTTTTAAAGGGCTTCATGACTCAACGATAGTCGACCCGATGTCTAAGAATCTGTACATGCGTACCCTGGCATACATAGCGCAACGCCAGTGTCCGATTGGCTGGACGCCATTGCGTTCAGCCCCCGAAGGCGTGAGGTGCTTGGTCTGGTAGAGCCTGAGACAAGCAGAGCACCCGTGTTTGCTGCTTCGCCTTGGCTCAGTTGCGCCTGTGACGGCGAAAATCCGGCCAGCCGCGGCCAGCCTGTTTACGCTGCATTCAGGAGGTACTCGATGAGCGTGCGCGCACAGGCGTGCATGCCGTCATCGGTAATCAACTCGTAGCCATGCGTATTCTCCGTCGGGATAGCCAGGCAACCGGCTTGAGGCGAAGAGCCCGAGCTGAGCACTGCGCTGGCATCGGAGGCAAAGCCGGGCATAAGCGCCGGTTGAGGGGTGTAGCCACAGCGGATGGCCGCGCCCAACAGGTCATCGGAGACGGACTTGGTGTACAGGCCCTTCTCGTCCCCGGTCAGGATGATCGGGTCCGCACACAACCGCGTGCCGTACTCTTGCGCGATGGGTCCCACTTCAATCGCGATGCACACCACGCCCGGCAGTGTTCGCGCCGCGTACTGCGCACCCGAGTTGGTTTCCTCTTCGTTGGTGGTCAGCACGAAATACAGGTCCTGTTCGAGCTCGCCCTTGCGCTCAGCCAGCGCCTCAGCTGCGCGCAGGACGGCAACCACCGGCGCGCGGTCATCGAGGAAGTGGCCGGCAATGGCGTCGTGTACGCGGAATGGTCGACGCCAATGTTGACTCAGAACGACCCGAGTGCCCGGTCTTACGCCCATTTGCGCCAGCTCGTCTCTGGTTCGCCGGGTGATGACGTGTACATCGCGCCACTGCACATTGCCGCTGAGGATATCCATCGACTGGGTCGATTCGGCTGTCCCGTGCATGGTGCCAAAAGACAGCACCCCCGGCAGATTTTGCGATTCGCCCATCACATCGACCGGACACATCCCGAAGTTCACCGGAAAGGCCCCTCCCAGCGCAACGACGTGAAGCCGCCCATCGTCGCCGATGCGTTTGACCACCATGGCGATTTCATCCTGATGTGCCATGACCCGAATCGCTCGTGACTGCGCCGTTTCTCGCGCCACGTTTGCAGCACGGATCACCCCGATCAGGTTGTTCGCTGCATCTACCCAGACCTCATCGCAGCTCGCTTCAAGTTCCGCGCGGCACACCGCCCGGACTTCCTCTTCCTGGCCGCCAGGCCCACGGCCAGCAACAGTGATTCAAGCAGTGAAAAATCCGCCTCGACCGACATGCACCCTCCTGTTCTGTCTACTCCTCGGTGTGACAGCAAGGCATCCGCAGGGTGCGGCAGTGGTTACGCGCGCTCCTGACGCGCAACCGGCGCTTGCTGAGCCATCAACTCAGCGATCCAGTCGATGAAGACCCGCACCTTCACGCTGACGTGCCGGTTCGGTGGGAAGGCGACATACAGCGGCATCGGCTCAAGGCGCCAGTCTTCAAACAATGGCGCCAAATCGCCATTTTCCAGATGAGCGTGGGACAGATAGTCAGGCAGCCATAACACACCCAATCCCGCCAGGCCGGCAGCCAGATAGGCGTTGCCGTCGTCCACAGAAAGCACATAACGACCCATGACGCTGACGCGTTCGCCGTCGCGATGTATGGCGTAGGGAAAGACCTTCCCGGTGCGCGCCCACAAAAAGCCCACGATGCGGTGATGCGTGTCCTCCAGCTCACGTGGATGGGACGGCGTTCCTGCTCGCTCGAGGTAACTGGGTGCGGCATAGACCCCCAGCTGGAGGTCGCCAATGTGCCGAGCCATGAGTGACAGGTCGGTGAGTTCACCCCCGCGCACCACGCAATCGACGTTCTCGTTGATCAGATCCACCATCCGGTCGCTGACACCCAGGTCCAGCTGAATTTCCGGATACCTCGCATGAAAGGTGGGAAGCGCTGGTATCAGGATGGAGCGCGCAAACGGGCTGGGCACGTCCACCCTGAGGCGACCACGCGGCGATGTCGACGCACTGGACAGGCTGGTTTCGGCATCATCCAGATCCGCTAATAACCGCACCACGCGCTCGTAATACGCGGCGCCATCGGCGGTGACATTGACTTTGCGTGTCGTTCGGTTGAGCAGCTTCACGCGCAGCCGCGCTTCGAGCTGTTGCACCAGTTGGGTCACGCTGGTTTTACTCAGGTGCAGTGTGTCGGCAGCTCTGGTGAAGCTGCCGGTTTCGACCACTCGAGCAAAGGCCTGCATCGCGACAAAGCGGTCCATGTCGGCTCCGGGCGCTGGGATTGTTTGGATTTTGAGAACAGTGCTGAACAAGCTGGCGAGTTTATCCCTGCAACGGGCAGCTCTACAGTCTCCATCAAGATCAACCGACGCAAGAGGCTCTTATGAACACACGTGACGTGGTTTTCCCTGCTGGGCGACAAGCACTTTATGAGCAGAACCGTTACTCGCCAGCCGTTCGATCCAATGGAATGCTGTTCGTATCGGGACAGGTCGGCAGCCGCGAGGACGGATCGCCGGAACCCGAACTCGAAGCTCAGGTAAGACTCGCCTTTGAGAACCTGAACGCGGTGCTCAAGGCTGCCAGTTGCACGTTTGACGATGTGGTTGACGTGACCGTCTTTATGGTCGACCCACAGGCCAATTTCGAGCGTGTCTGGAGCGTTGTGCCGGAATATTGGGGCAGCGCGCCGCACCCTACCGTGACGGCCATTGGCGTGACCTGGCTGTATGGGTTTCAGTTCGAAATCAAGGTGATCGCGAAGCTGCCCGAGTCATCTACCCACTGACGTCAGCCTTCAGACAGGCGCAAGCCGCCATCGTTAACGGTGCTCCTGCCCGACAGGCTACCGAGTCATCAGCCCCTGAACCCTGGTGGTAAGCGTGTCGATAGCGAACGGCTTCGTCAGCACCTGCATCCCTGGCCCAAGCGTTTGATACCCAAGGGCTGCGCTCTCTGCGTAACCGGTGATGAACAAAGTTTTCAGATCGGCACGGACTTCCCGGCCCGCATCGGCCATCTGCCGTCCATTCATGCCGCCGGGCAAGCCGACGTCGGTGATGAGCAGATCGATGTTGACGTCCGATTGCAGCACCTTGAGGCCGCCGATGCTGTCGGCCGCTTCAATCAGCGTATAGCCAAGTTCGCCCAGGACATCCATGAGAAACAAGCGCACGGTCGGTTCGTCATCGACAATCAGAATGGTTCCCCTGGCTTCGCCCAGGACACTATCAGTGCACGCCGGGGCAACTAGGGGCTCGGTCACATCACCTCTATAGCGCGGCAGGAACAGCGACACCCGGGTGCCGCGCCCGACCTCTGAATCAATACGAACCTGACCACCAGACTGATTGGCGAAGCCATAGATCATCGACAGTCCCAGGCCTGTACCCTGACCGATCGGCTTGGTCGTGAAAAAGGGTTCGAAGGCCTTGGTGATCACTGCAGGCGTCATACCCGTTCCGGTGTCGGTAACGCTCAATGACAGATATTGGCCTTCAGGAACATCGTAGGCGCGAGCCGATTCTCCCTCGAGCCATCTGTTGGCCGTCTCGATGGTGATCCGTCCGCCGTCCGGCATGGCATCGCGTGAATTCAGGCAGAGATTGAGGATGGCACTCTCAAGCTGGCTGGCATCGACGGACGCCGACCACAAGTCATCGGCACTGACAGTGTTGACCTGGATGCCCGGACCGACCGTGCGCTGAATCAACTCTGTCATGCCCTCCACCAGCAGATCTGCGTCGATCGGCCTTGGATCGAGCGTCTGCCGGCGCGAAAACGCCAGAAGACGGTGGGTCACACCGGCTGCGCGTTTTGCAGCGCCCTGGGCAGTAGCCAGGTATCGGTCGATATCGTCCAGACGGCCCTGGGACAAACGCAGGCTCATCAGCTCCAATGCACCAGATATACCAGCGAGCAGGTTGTTGAAGTCATGGGCGAGCCCGCCAGTGAGCTGTCCGACTGCCTCCATCTTCTGCGACTGGCGCAGCTTATCTTCGGCCTGCATCAGTGCTGCAGTCCGGTCGGCCACACGTTGTTCCAACGTGTCATTGAGCGATCTCAGTGCTGCGGTTGCACGGTCGCGCTCTGCCTCGATGGAGCGCTTGTGCTCGACATCAATCAGAACGCCTGGGAAATTTTGAGGGGTACCGTCCTGGGCATGATCGACACGTCCATTCGCCTCTATCCAGTAGTACCTGCCGTCAGCCCGCCGTACCCGGTATTGATGGGCGTAGGCACCGCCGCGGGAGATTGCTTCCGCAATCGCAGCCTTGAGTCCCTCCCGGTCCTCGGCGTGCACGGTGGCAATTACCTGCTCAAGGCTCAGACCTTCACGGCCTAAGGACGGGTCGAGGCCAAAGGTATGTGCAAAGCCCTCATCGACGGTGAAGCGGTCGTTCGGCAGATGCCAGTTCCAAGTGCCGATGATCGCGCCCGCCGCCAAGGCAAGCTGAACGCGCTGAACGTTTTCCCGAGCCAGCGATTCACTGACGCGTAGACGCTCTTCGGCAGCTCGCCTTTGTGTGACATCGCTAAAGAGAATCGCGATCTGGCGGTCGGCGGGGTCTCCTACCCGAACAGCCCGAACATCGAACCATCGCTCGAACGCCTCAGCATAATTCTCGAAACTGGCAGGCTCCCCGGTTTTGGCAACATGGCCATAGGTTTCAAACCAGAAATGCTCCAACTCCGGGGCGAATTCGGTAACCCATTTGCCTCTCAGGTCGACACCAGCCTGACGTTCGAAGGCGGGGTTGGCCTCCAGGAACATGTAGTCCACGGGCTGATCATCCGCGTCAAACTTGACCTGAACGATAGCAAACGCTGCTTCGATCGTCTCCAGAATGGTTCTGAATCGCTCTTCGCTCTGACGCAGCGCTATCTCTACGGCGCGCATGCGGGTCAGATCAAGCATCGCCCCAATCATGCGCACCGCCCGCCCTGCAGCGTTGCGAATCACCTGGCCGCGATCGATTACCTCGGCGTATGTGCCGTCCTGACGTAGAAAGCGGTACTCGTCTGTCCAAGTGATACCGCCTCCATCGATAACGGCGTAGATCGATGAATGAATCCGCGTGCGGTCGTCGGGATGGATGCGTCCGATCCACCACTCTGCCTGGTTGTCGACGTCCGCTAGCGAGTAGCCATACGCCTGTTCCAACGCGTCGTTCCAGAGCACTTGATTGCTGCTCAGATCCCAATCCCAGATGGCGTCATTGGTCGCTTCAGCAGCCAGACGATAGCGTTGTTGGGATTCTTCGATAGCGCGGCCCGCCAGTTGTTCGCTGGTGCGATCCTGGAGGACTTTCATGTATCCGATATGGCTTCGATCATCGGCATACAGCGGCGACATCGCCTCCGACATCCAGTACTGCTGACCATCCTTGTGCAGATGCCAGCGCTCGTTGGTCATGCGCCCCTGATGGAGGGCATCGTCCATTTCCTGCTTGGCCCGATGGGTGGCTCGATCGGTCGCCGTGAAGATACGTTCGATGCTCTGGCCAATCATTTCTTCCGCGCGCCACCCCATCACCCGCTCGGCCTCCGCATTCCAGTCGGTAACGATGCCGGCCGGGTCGGTCAGGATAATGGCCAACTCATTGAGGTTGTTGAACACCGCAAGTCGGCGTGCATCGCCACAGACACGCGCGCCCGTGCTGGACCCAGTTTCTCCGGCAGGTCTCTGCACGTGCACCGGTCCGCTCGCACTTGTCGCGTGGGGCATCATTACAGCAGCCGGCTGATGGAGATCGGGCCACGCCTGTTTTTTCGCGCCGGTTCCTGCCTGTTCGAGCAGCGTGCGCAGGCGCTTTATCTCTGCCTCAAGCGCCTCTCTGGTATGGTCTTTCAAGCAATACCTATCTCTTTGATGACGACGGCGGCCACTCTCCGCGACCTGCTGACCGGACGACCTGTGCGCATTATCCAGCCTTCATTCGACACAAGCACCTACCCCGGTTCTGGCGAAGTGAGCCCAAACGCACGTGCGGCGGCACGGCAAACCTTATTGCATCCACCGCCATCACACCGGACGCGTTCACACCTTCAGCTGGGAATCGTGCCCCTGGATAGGTGGATGTGCTTCAGGCCGCTTCGCTAGGAAACGGCCGCGCTGCCAGGAGCTGGAGTTTAAGTCGCACAAAGCAAATCGCCTGCTCGGATCAACCAACCTGTGCAGCGCGTTGCCGCCATGGCAGTGTAGAAAACTTCATCCTGCGAGCACCTTGTCGACCAGCGCCTTGGCCTCTTCCTGAATGCGCTTGAGGTGAGCGTCGCCCTCGAAACTCTCCGCATAGATTTTGTAGACATCCTCGGTACCGGACGGCCGCGCCGCAAACCAGCCGTTGTCGGTTACAACCTTGAGGCCGCCAATGGCGGCACCGTTGCCTGGAGCTTCGGTAAGAATCTGGGTAATTGGCTGACCCGCCAGTTCGCCCGCCGTGACCTGAGACGCAGAGAGCTTGCCGAGTTTGGCTTTCTGCTCGCGGTTCGCGGGGGCATCGATACGCTGATAGACCGGAGCGCCGAAACGCTCGGTCAGCGCCTGATAGCGCTCGCCCGGGTCCTTGCCAGTCACTGCGGTGATTTCCGCAGCCAGCAGGCCGAGGATCAGGCCATCCTTGTCCGTCGACCAGGCGCCGCCCTGCTTGCGCAGGAACGACGCGCCAGCGGATTCCTCACCGCCGAAGCCCAGGCTGCCGTCCATCAAACCGTCTACGAACCATTTGAAGCCCACCGGCACCTCGACGACCTTGCGGTCGATGCCCTTGGCAACGCGGTCGATCATCGAAGACGACACCAAGGTCTTACCGATGCCCGCCGCAGCGCCCCACTCGGGGCGATGCGTGAACAGGTATTCGATGGCAACGGCCAGGTAGTGATTGGGGTTCAACAGGCCCACCGAGCGCGCGACGATGCCGTGGCGGTCGTGGTCGGTGTCGCAGGCAAAGGAGACGTCGAAGCGGTCCTTGTTCTCGATCAGACCGGCCATGGCATGCGGTGAACTGCAGTCCATACGGATCTTGCCGTCCCAGTCCAGGCGCATGAAGCGGAAGGTGGGATCCACGCGGGTCGAGAGCACCTCAAGCGGCAGGCTGTAGCGCTCGGCAATGCGCGTCCAATAGTGCACGCCAGCCCCGCCCAGCGGATCGACGCCAAACTTCAGCCCGGAATTACGGATCGCTTCGAGATCGATCACCTGCTCCAGGCCGCTTACATAGCTGTCGATGAAATCGAAGCGCTGAGTAGTGGGCGCCTTGAGCGCCTGGGCGTAATCCATTCGCTGGACGCCCTTGAGCCCGGCGACCAGCAGCGCATTGGCACGCTCCTGGATCCACTTGGTCACGCCGGTATCGGCCGGGCCGCCGTTGGTGGGGTTGTATTTGAAGCCGCCGTCAGCGGGCGGATTGTGCGACGGCGTGATGACAATGCCGTCAGCCAGGCTGCTGCTGCGACCGGCGTTGTACTCGAGAATGGCGTTGGAAATAGCAGGCGTCGGCGTATAGCCCGGCTCGCCGTTGGTTTCGCTGCAGCCGGCGTCGATGCGCGTCTCGACGCCATTGGCGGCCAGCACTTCCAGCGCGGAGACGAATGCCGGCTCGGACAACGCATGGGTGTCCATGCCCACGAAGATCGGGCCATTTATGCCCTGCTCCCGGCGATAGTCACAGATCGCCTGTGTGGTCGCCAGGATGTGCCACTCGTTGAAGCTCGCCTTAAGCGAGGAGCCGCGATGCCCGGAGGTGCCGAAAGAAACCTGCTGCGCTGGATCGGACGGATCTGGTCGCTCGCTGTAGTAGCGCGAGATCAGGCGCGGAATGTTGGTCAATGAATGTTCTTCCGGGAGGCGTCCTGCGTTGAGGTCGATGCTCATCTATCGTTCCTTTGAAGGGTAAGTAGGTCGCCTCAGGCAACAGCGCCGCACGGGAGGCAATCGAAAACCAAGACCGGTGGTGGTCATTGTCTAGGCGCTTCGACCATCACTGAGTCGGCTTTGGTTCCCCAGTCCGCGATGAATATGCAAGCGCCCCGGCCGCGCATGATAGTTGCCTTTGCGAACCAGGCGTAGCGCGCTAAACGCCGCCGCGAGAAAGCGCCTTACATCAGCAGGCTGCCCCATGCCGAGACGAGCAACAGTAGCGCCATAACCCGATTGAAGCACCGCAGCGATGCCGGGGAGCGCAGCAGCCTGACCGCCCCTCGGCCGAGCGCGGCCCATCCAATCAGGCAAGGCACCGCTATGCCAAGAAAGATGAGCGCGTAGCCCGCGTATCCTGCCGGGCCTGCGTCAGCGCCCGCGAATACGCTGACTACCGCAAGCGCCATCATCCATGTCTTGGGATTTATCAGCTGCAAAGCCGCCCCGCCCCATGCCCCGATGCGTATGCCGGCCGAGTCTGTATCCAAGGGCTCATCGGCGCTGCGCCAGAGTTTCCAGGCCAGCAGCGTGATCCAGGCAACGCCCAACCAGGCCATCGCATGTTGCACAGCTGGCAGCCGCATCAATATTTCGCCCAACCCCAGGCCGACCAGCATGACGATCAGCGCGGCGCTTAGGCAGGCGCCCGTCAGCAGAGGGAGAGCGGCGCGCCAACCGAAACGGGCGCTGCTGCTGAGCACGAGCATGTTAGTAGGCCCAGGGGTGATCGAAGCGACAAAGGTGAAGAGTACAAACGGGAGAAGCTGGTTCATCGCAGCCCCCCGCTAACAGGACGGGGAGCGGTGCATGAATGGGGGGCGGTGGAAGGCATGGGCAGGTCTCCAGTTTCGGTCCTGCCACTTTGCGTCTGTTCGGCTCAGCGGTCTGGAAGGTTTGAGCAGCTTTTTCGATACGCCGCGGGGCTAAGGCCGTAGGTCCGGCGAAACCATCGGCCAAGGTGGCTCTGGTCGGCGAATCCCAGCTCCATGGCGACGTTAGCAGGTGCCAAACCCTGCCGCAGCAGCTTGCGAGCGGCGCTTAGCCGAAGCTGAACGAGATAGGCGTGGGGCGCCAGCCCAAAGGAAGCCTTGAACGCACGGGACAAGCGGAAGCGGTCGACCCCGGCTACCGCTGCAAGCTCGTCGAGCCCGAGGTCCTGGTCAAGATGAGCATGAAGGTAATCCCTGGTCCTGATCGCAACCGAAGGTAGCGGCGCGGAAGCCTCCAGACGCTTGCGCCAGTGCATCCGCCCCGACAACACATCCAGCAGACCGTCGAGTGCGGCATGCCGAACGATGCGCATCTCGTCGAGGTGAACGGCCTGAAATGCGTAGGCGATGTGCCTCACCAGGCCCGGCTCATCGGCAAGGGTTTCCTTGAAACTGGGCAGGCAATCGCTCGGTGCATCTTCGAACAGCCCGCGCAGCTGGGCCTCCAGCCAATGGGGCTGCAGGTAGAAGGTCGAGTAGGTGAAGCCGCCGGGAGTCGGCGCACGGCCATCGTGGATCTCGCCCGGCTCCAGCAGAAACGCCTGCCCTACGATGCTGCTGTGCAGGGCCCTACGGCAGTGGAACTGCTGAACGCCTTGCTCCGTAAAGCCGATGAGGTAGCTGTCATGCCAATGCGGATCGTAGGCATGGCCTTCGAAATGCGCGCGGATGGTCTCGATGCCTGTTTCGGCATCCAACTTCAGGTCGATCCAGCTGCTGTCGTTCATGTCGCCCCCGGCTTCTGGACACCGCGTATCCAACGGAGATTATCGACTCGCGGAGAAGCAGGCGAGCTAGAACGTTTGTGCAGCGATAGGAATCGTGCCTCGCGCCATCGGTCGGAATCTGCCGACCAGCACAGCGGCAAGACGGGCTTCAGCCGATACAGACCGTGCAAGCGTTCTCAGCGCAACTCACTCGAGCCCGGCCATATCGATGATACGTCCCATCGCAACTAGCATCCCCAACGAAGCAGCAGGCTACACCGCCATGACCCGCCGAGCCTCACTCGGTTTCATCTATGTGGTCGCTACGCTTTTCATCACCGTCGCCCTGGCGCTGGTCTATCTGTGCATGGAGCTGGACGAACAGCAGGTACAGCACAGCGAAACAGACGCGGCCAAGGCAATGGAGAGCCGGCGAGACAAGATCGGCACCGCGCTGGCCGACTACGCTTTCTGGAACGATGCCTACAAGCATATGAGCGGCGACGTGGATGTAGGCTGGGCGTTCGAAGGCGACAACATCGGCCAGTCGCTGTTTTCCACGTACGGCCTGGACGGCGTTTTCGTTCTGGGGCCCGACGCATCGACCCGCTATGCCATCGTCGATGGCGAGTTGAGCGACGTTGAAGCGCACGACTGGATAGCCGGCGACTTGCCGGCGCTGTTGGCCAGCGCCCGCAGCCGGTCTGCCGAAGACGGCTTCACGCAGGTCTACTTTTCAGTCACAGGAATGCCGGCCGTGGTGTCGGCCGCTGTGATACGGCCGGACAGCTCGTACGATGATTTCGCACAGCTGTCCTATCTCGTCTATGTCGACGTGCTGACCGGCCCGAAGCTGAAGGTGCTGGACGAAGCATTCGACCTGATCGGCCTCACCGCTACCGTTGGCACCGTTCCCGACGGCTCGAGACCGATGCTGACGCTGCAAGAAAGCCTCGGCATTGCAACCACACTGCAATGGCAGAGCGAAGCGCTGGGCAGGTCGGTGCTGGCGAAATTCCTGCCCATGCTGTTGCTGCTCGGAACACTGGTCGCCGCGCTTATGTTCTGGTTGCGCAGTCGTGTCATCCATGCAGCGGACATGATCGATACCTCTCAGCAAGCGTTACGGGTCAGCGAGCAGCGCTTCAAGAATATTTCGGAAGCATCCTCGGATTGGATCTGGGAAACCGATTCAGAACAACGGCTGACGTTTCTGTCCGAGCGTTTCACGCAGGTCACGGGTCTAGCCTGTCACGCCTGGATAGGGCGTCAGCTCACCGAGTTGCTGGCGTATGACAAACAGCTGATGGCTGCCACTGCCGAAGACGGAGTCGCTGCCGGTCGCAGACCAATTCCATGTGAAATGCGCGACGACCACCAGAGCCCACGCTATTGCCAGCTCTCTGCCCGCGCCGTGCGGGTTGCAGAACAGTTGCAGGGTTACCAGGGCACTGTCTGCGACATCACCGAGGAAATCGAAGCCAAGGCGCGCATCGAGCACATCAGCCAGCACGATGCCCTAACGGGGCTGGCCAATCGTCACCGTCTGAACAACTTTCTCAATACCCGCTTGAGCGAAGGCCTGAGTGGTGACCACCCCGTGTTTCTTCTCGCTCTGGATCTGGACCGCTTCAAGCCTGTCAACGACACCTTTGGTCACGCTGCGGGCGATGTGGTGCTTCGCGAAGTGGCCAAGGCGCTCACCGGCGGCACACGGGAGACAGACCTGGTAGCAAGGCTTGGCGGCGACGAGTTCATCGTTGTGGCCACCGACTGCCGCACCCAGGAGCAGGCAGAGCGGCTATGCCTGCGGCTGATCGAGCAGATCAACCAACCTATACGAATCGGAACCAACGACGTCAGCGTAGGCGCCAGCATCGGTATCGTTTCGGCGCCGTTCGACGGGCTGACCGCGGAGGACCTGCTGCGCTATGCCGACATCGCGCTGTACGAAGCCAAGTCCAGCGGCCGTAACCTGTTCCGGTTTTACGAGCCGGCGATGAACGAGCGAATCATGGAGCGTCGCCAACTCGAAATGGACATGCGACAGGCGTTGCGCCGCCATGAGTTCCGCCTCGATTTCCAGCCGCGCTACGATGCGTCTTCACAAACCATCGTCGGTGCCGAGGCCCTCGTGCGCTGGCAGCATCCGATCCGTGATCTGCTCAGCCCGGCCTGTTTCATCCCATTGGCCGAGGAAACCGGCCTGATCGTGGAGCTCAGCGACTGGGTGCTGCGTGAAGCCTGCCTTAACGCCCTGAGCTGGGGCGATGAGCTGATGGTTTCGGTGAACCTGTCTCCGGTTGAGTTTCAGCGCAGTGATCTAGTCGACCGTATCGCAACCGTTCTCAAGAGCACGGGCATTGCGCCGCAGCGTCTTGAGCTGGAGATCACCGAAAGCGTCATGCTCGAAGATGCCGCCTCGGCGCTGACGACCATGAACGCGCTCAAGGCGCTGGGAACTCGCCTGTCCATGGATGACTTTGGCACTGGCTATTCGTCCCTGAGCTACCTTCGCAGCTATCCGTTCGACGGCATCAAGATCGACCGCAGCTTCATCTCCGGACTTGACCAGTCACAAAGCAGCGAAGCAATCGTCCACGCCATTGTCAGCATGGGTCACGCCCTCTCGCTGACCGTAACCGCCGAAGGTATCGAGACAGTTGCACAGCTTGGAAAGCTGACCGAGCTTGCGTGTGACCAGGCGCAGGGCTTCTATCTCGGTCGCCCCATGTCACCGCTGCTGTTCCAGCAGGTCCTGGCGGATGCGCGGGTGGAGCATGTCGTCGAGGCCGGCGGGTGCTAAACGGCGATCAAGCCAGCAGGCACTGGCCAGCACCTGTGCCTGTGCCTGCCCTCTGCGTGCGTCTTCAAATAGCGCCCGATGCAGCCTGCGCTTCAAAGGCGGCTGAAACCGTATCTGCCAGATGCTCGAGCGTGAAGGGTTTGGTCATCATGCTCATCCCCACGCCGAGAAACTCGGATCGAATCGCCGCGTTTTCCGCGTAGCCACTGATAAACAGGACGGGCAGATCTGGCCGTTTCTGCTGGATGATTTCTGCCAGCTGGCGGCCGTTCAGACCGGGCAACCCGACGTCGGTTATCAACAAGTCCAACGCATGCAAGCCATCGAGCAGACTCAACGCCTGCTGACCGTCTTCAGCGAGGTGGACTTGATAGCCAAAGTCTCCCAGCGCCGCGGCTAGCAGCAGGCGTACCGAATCATCATCCTCGACCACCAGGATCGCCTGCCCTTTACCGCAGGTAAAATCCACGGGTGCGACGGTCGATGCCTTCTCGACAGCAGACGTCTGCGCCAGTGGTATATACAAGGTGATCGACGTTCCGGCGCCCTCCTCGCTGGTTACCGAGACGAACCCGCTGCTCTGCTGGACGAATCCGTAAACCATGGAAAGGCCCAGCCCAGTACCTTGCCCCAAAGGTTTGGTCGTGAAGAAAGGTTCGAAAATTTTCCCCAGCACAGACTCAGGGATGCCAACCCCGGTGTCCGATACCCTGATGCTGACATAGCCCCCCTTGTTACCACCCAGACGAATCGCGTCTGCCTCGTCGACATCAGCCCGGCTGGTCACAATCGCCAGCGTGCCCCCGTCGGGCATGGCATCACGCGCATTGATGCAGAGGTTCAACAAGGCATTTTCAAGTTGGTTGGGGTCGACCAATGCCAGTCCAGCATTGTCGTCAAGCTGAAGCTCAAGCTTGATTCGCTCCGTCATGGTCCGTTTGAGCAAATCACCTAACGACAGAATCAGTGGGTTCACCGACGTGGCGCGGGCTTCAAGCGACTGTCGGCGGGAGAACGCCAATAAACGCTGGGTCAGGGCCGCCGCTCGGCTGGCGGACGTGTGAGCGGCCGTCATGTAGCGATCCAGATCGCCGTATTGCTGCCGACCAATACGAAGGCGCATCAGGTCCAGCGCGCCGATCACACCGGTCAGCATGTTGTTGAAGTCATGAGCGATGCCACCCGTGAGCTGACCCACCGCGTCCATCTTCATGGATTGACGGAGCTGCTCTTCGGTTCGGGCGCGCTCCTGGCTCTCCTGCGTCAGCTTTTCCAATGCCTCTTCCAGCGCACGGGTGCGTGCCTTGACCTGGTACTCGAGATCATCGTTGAAACGGCGCAGCATCTCTTCGTTCTGCTTTTCAGCGTTGATGTCGATGACCACTAGGGCCGCGCCTTTGATCTTCCGCTGGCTGTCATACAACGGCACGGCATTGACGCGCGTCCACAGCTCGGGCCCTTCGTCTGGGTAGTAGCGGAAATCCGCTCCTTCCACCGTTTCTCCGCGCAGCGCACGGGCGCCGGCGAACCGATTGCGCGGTATCAGTTGACCCTCGCTGTCCAGCCCCACCCACCGTTCGGCATGCTGAGTGTCGGCAGATGGGATTCTGCGATTGGGCACATATCGCTCGTAGGTGGGATTGCTGAGTACGGTGGTCCCGTTCACGTCGATCAGGCATATGCCAACCGGAAGATGTTCGACCAGCCTCTCGAGCGTCGCCTGCTGCTCAGCAAGTTCGACAAGACGGTCTGCAATTTCGAACTGACGGAGCCGTGAGCGCCAAGCCATCGCCACAGTACTCAGCAGAGCTGCCGGTGTTACCGGTTGCTCAAGAATCACCAGGTCCGGTAACCATGCAGGCAACCGCTCCTTGATCGCGGTGAAGTCGTCGCGTGATTCACTCCGGGTGTCGGAAATCAGGACAAAGGGGATATCCGCTTTGTCGCTTGCCTCCATGACGGCGCCGCCGCTCGCCATCGCCGATGCAAGGAACCGGTCGGTGGCGATCACCGCACCTACACGGTGATCCAGCTGTTGAAAAAAACTGTCGCTGGAGCAGAAAGCGATCTCATAACCCTCTTCGTCCAGTAGCTGGATCAGGTGAGAGAAATCGACGCCGCAGCCAGTGCCAATCAATAGCCGCCTGGCCTCGGATGAAATGTCAGCAGTCACGTCGGTGCTTTCCGGTAGTTAGGAACAGGTGAGGTTGCCCTTCGCGTCCGTTTAGCACTCAAACGTCTGCATAGAAGAAGCCACTACGTAAGCGCCCGATAGTCTGAAGGGGCTGCTGTGCTGGACAGCAGTGCGCCAGTCAGCCGCCGCAGCGGTCTGGCCAACGCATCTAATGTAGTGGTGTAGGCAAATGGTACAGAGCCGACTGTGCGGGCAGAAGCCACCGTGCATCTGATTCTTACAAGAATCGAGTTCAGCGCGGGCAGTAACGGCGTAAAGCTCAACTCGCCCGGCGATCGATGATGTAGTCCCCCAGCTTGGTCAGCGGCATGGGCTGGGCGAACAGATAGCCCTGCGCCTCGTCGCATGACGACCGCATCAACTGACGCAGCATATCGGCATCCTCCACACCTTCGGCCACAACGCGCATGCCAAGCGAGTGACACATTTCGGTCACTGCTTTGATGAAGTCGAGACAGTTGTCGGCCTTGCTTGAGGGGCAGAGAAATGTCCTGTCGAGCTTCACGACATCAATAGGGTACTGGCGCAAATAGGCGATTCCGGCGTACCCGGTGCCAAAGTCATCGATGGCAAGCCGCACGCCGATGGCCCCAAGGTTTCTCAGCAGTTGATGCGACGTGTCGGTGTCTTCGATAAGCCCGGACTCGGTCAGCTCCAGTTCAAGACGGTGCGTATCCAACCCGGCCGCACTTAATGCTCCACTGACTTCGCTGCACAATGTCGGCGATTTGAGCTGCACCGGTGACACGTTGACCGATAGCATCAACTCGGTACCGATGCGCTCGGTCAACTGCTGAATGTCTTTGCACGCCTGCTGCAGCACCCAGTTACCAATCTTGCAGATAAGGCCCGTGGCCTCAGCGATGGGAATGAACACTGCCGGTGAAACCAGTCCCTTGCTTGGGTGGTTCCAACGGATCAGCGCTTCCACACCGCACGGGGTGTCGTCGTCCAGGCAGATGCGCGGCTGGTAATGCAGCACGAACTCGTTTCGTTCCAGCGCTTCGCGCAAATCGAGCTCCAGCGCCATGCGGTTCTTGGTCTCGATGCTCATCTCGGCGGAAAAGAACTGCATCCCGGTGCCGCCTGCATCCTTGGCGCGATACATGGCGATATCGGCGTGCTGTAGCAGTTCGTCGATGGTGGTGTCAGGGTTTGGATACAGACACATGCCCATCGATGCCGAGGGGTAGTAACGGGTGCCGAGCACATCGCAGGGCACCTGGATCGCATGCAGCAGGTCGGTCGCCAGCCGCTCGGCCGAGCGCACCCCGTCAGGTAAATGGGCCACCACCACAAACTCGTCCCCGCCCAGGCGCGCCACCAGGTCACCGGATGGCAGCGCCTCACGCAGGCGATGGGCAATCTGCACCAACAGCACGTCGCCGTAGCCATGCCCCATCGAGTCGTTCACTTCCTTGAAGCGATCCAGGTCGATCAGCATGATCATCAGCTGCTGGTTTTCCGGGATGAAATTGACCAATTCGCGCAAGTGATCGTTGAGGTAGGTGCGGTTGGGAAGGCCCGTCAAGGAGTCATGCGTGGCCATGTGGTGAAGCCGGTGCTCGACCTGCTTGCGGTCGGTGATGTCGGTCAGCCCGCCTGACCATTCCTTCATGATTCCGCGGTCATCGAAGATCGGCACCGCATGACCGGACATATGCCGATACTCGCCGTCCGCCCGCCTAATGCGGTACTCCGCGCGCTTGTTGGTATAGACCGAACACATTTCTTCAATGACGGATTCAAGCTCGGCGCGGTCCTCTGGATGCACGGCTTCGAGCCAGCCCTTGCCTCGCGATTGCTCAAAGGTCTGCCCAGTGAACTCAGCCCAATCGTGCTGCGGCTCGACAAGATCAACCTCAGGCGAAGCAGACCAGATCAGACTATTCGTCGCTTTGACCAGCCCCCTGAAGCGGCGCTCGTTGGCTGCCATTTTTCGTTCAACCTTGGCCCGCGCCCGGTTGGCTCGATCACGCTGCACCACCAATGCTGCCGTGTTGGCCAGGAGGGTGATGCCTTCCTGCTCCAGGGACGACGGCGCGCTGCAGACAGTGCTGTAACAGGCGATGGTGCCCATCACCTCGCCGCCGTCGGAAAGCACGGGTGTCGACCAGCAGGCGCGCAGGCCATGCTCGAGCGCCTTGTCCCGGTGCGTGGCCCAATACGGGTCGCTACCGATATCCACGGCGACGCTTGGCTTGCCGGTGCGCACCGCCAAGCTGCAACTCGATTCATTGGAACCGGCATCCATCTCATCTACCGCTGCGACAAAATCCGCAGGGAGGCTGGAGGCTTCAACGAATCGCAGCTTGCCATCCTCGTCCAGGCGCATGATCGCGGCACGAATGGTTCCAGCCGACTGCTTTTGCGCCGAGCGGGTAAGTTCAACCAGTACCTCCGTCAAAGGTGCACCGGCCACCGCCAGCTCGAGTGAGCGCATCTGCCCTTCGGCAATCGCCTCGGAGCGGCGGCAGTCAGTCACGTCCTGGCTGATGAAATGCAGCGCGCGTAGTTCGGGATGGGCGGTGGAGCGACCGGTCACGCTGACCATTTGCACGCCGCTGTCGCCGACCAGGACACGGCATTCGAAGCGCACCTCATTACCGGTCGAGAGCGCTATGGCGACATGTTCGGCGACCGGATCGCGGTCGTCGGGATGGATATGTTCAAGAAATTCGGTAAGCGAGGTGCTGCCTAAAGAACAGGCATCGAGCGCATGGGTAACGGCTTCGACCGTTGCCTGGGTATCGCTCAGCGAATCGTCCAGTTCGACGTACCACTCCAGCAATCCAGCCGATTGCAGCGTGAAAGCAAGCCGGGATTGCAGATCTGGTTGGGCCATGCAGATTATCCAATGGAGTGTATGGCGGGCTTCAGGTTGGACCCACAGAGTCGGTTACCGTTCTGAGGCGAATCCATATGCGCGGCATTGCGTTGCCTTCCACCTTGACTAGGGTAGCCCAAGAGCCCGGCATGCCCCGAAAAAAGCCTTCTGTAGCCGACGTTCGGCGCGGCTGGCAGACGCTCTATCTCGTCGATTCACTAAGCAGCCGCCGGACGACCCTGCTCCGCCAGCACGTCCCGCACACAGCGGCGAAACAGCTGCTGCACCGGCAGCTGTCGGGCGCTGTGTCGGCCAACCAAGACCAGCTCCCGGTAAAAGGTCGCGCCCCCCAGACGCAGGACGCGAACGGTCGGCTGACGCTCGAGCCATAAGCCGGCCTCTGGCACCAGCGCGACGCCTAAACCACAGGCGACCATCTTGACGATGGCATCCAGCTCATCGAGTTCCAGGCCTGGGCGTACATCCAGATGATGTTTGCGCAGGAACTGACTCACCTGCCGACCGCCAAACGAGCTGCGGTCGTAACGCACGAAAGGCTGCTCGACGAGCAGTTTCAGCGGGTCATCACCGGCTACGTCGAGCGGCGTGAGTAGCACGAACGGCTCGCGTTGAATCAGCTCGGCGTGCAGTTCCTTGGGCAGGGCGAACGGCGGTCGGATCATGATGGCCAGGTCGATCTCGCCAGCATCGACCTGCGACAGCAGGTTCAGCGAAACGCCGGGAATCAGCTTTGGCGCGACACCCGGCGCTTGTTCCAGCAGGCGAAGCAGCACTGACGGTAACAGCCCGGTCTGTACGGTCCCGATCGCACCGATGCGCAGTTCGCCCCGGTAGTCTTCGAGAGAGTCCGGCTGCCCCATCAGACTGAACGTCTCTAGGATCTGCTCGGCCATCGGCACGGCCCGCAGTCCGGCCGGGTTGAGATAAGCCGAGCGGCCCGTTCGATCAAACAAACGCAGGCCCAGCGCCGTTTCGAGATTCTTGATCTGAGCGCTGACGGCGGATTGAGTCAGACCGACCTTGTGGCCTGCAGCAGCAAAACTGCCGCAGCGGGCAACCGCGAGAAAAGTTCTCAGTTCACGGATCATAAAGACCTAGATTGATCGAAATATTCGAGGCTCGACATGAACGATATCCGCTGTTGACGGGTGCGACAAATCGGCAAGATGGCACTCAAGGCCCCACAACAGAAGGAAGCCCTGATGAGCCTCTCCCCTTTTCACCTTGCGATTCCCGTCTACGACTTGCCGGCCGCGCGCCGCTTTTACGGTGAAGTCTTCGGCCTGGCCGAAGGACGATCGTCCGAGCACTGGGTCGACTTCGACTTCTACGGCCATCAACTGGTCATTCACGAGCACCCGCGCACTGCTACGCAGGAAGCCGCACACACCAACGCGGTGGACGGTCACAACGTCCCGGTCCCGCATTTCGGCATCGTGCTCAGCTGGCCCGAGTGGGAAGCCTTGGCAGAGCGCCTGCGCGCCCGCGGCACTCAGTTCGTGATCGAACCCTACGTGCGCTTTCAAGGCTAGGTAGGCGAACAGGCCACCATGTTTCTCTTCGACCCCTGCGGCAATGCCCTGGAATTCAAAGCCTTCAAGGACATGAGCCAGCTGTTTGCCAAATGACCCTGATGGTCGGCTGATTGAGCATCGGCGGCTACCCGCGACCCAGCAGGTTGGACAGCCTTGAACCGCTGGACCTTCCGCTTTCGGGCTGACGCCCCTGTGCTTGATCAGAGGCATGCAGCAGATCACGTTGAAGCCTCGCGGCGGATGGCTTACTGATGCTCAAACCCCGCTGCGAGCGAGTGCCGGTGCAACGCCGGCCTGAACGCACTCGTGCTGATCAGTGGGTTCTGTTGGACTCCAACGACTAAGCGAAGCTCTCGCATCTGATTCCGAGATGGCGTCCGCCAGAGCGTCATCCGTTCGCTGCAGGCTGCTGTCTCCCCGCACGCCTTCGTTCTGCTCGTGTACGCCCCGACGGTTATGCGATCACCTACACCGGGAATGGTGGCAGCGACAAAGGCATTCAGCAGATAAGAGCTGCGTGACGGACGAACTTTTCGCGCGCTCGGGGCTAAACAAAACCCTCGACCAACCGATAACCCGTCATGCCAAGCGAAGGCTGAACAGTTCACGGCTGAAGGCCTCGCACCGCACTATCTCGCGGATTTCGTCCTGCTGCGTATTGATCGCTTCAGCTCGAAATGCGCAACCACCACCCTGCAGACGGAAGCCATTACCGTGCAACTCATTGATAACCGAGCGCTGATCAACGATGCCTTGAGCCAGTCTGCGGAACTGACGGGGGGGCGCTTCGATCATCGCTATTGGTTGAGCAAGGTGGCGGATGTAAAGCTGCTGATCATCTCCAAGCCGGAAGTGCTTTTCGATCTTTCGGTCAAGGTCTACATCCCCTTACCGGCCGGGCAGCACACGCCGCTGACCTATGGCGACGGCTGGTTCAACTGGCACTTTCTCGGCAGCAAGAGCGCGGTTGTCACCATTGCTCGCGAGATTCTGGCGATCGCGATGCGCAACCGGAAATCTCACTCTCCTGTGCTGCAGGCCTGGCTGACCCAGCTGGTGGCGTTCAAGCACAGCGACCATACGATTGCCGTGCTTGAACCCGAGCAACAACAGGACTCGGTAGGCGGTTAAACGCTCTCACCAGCGCCCAGCGCGGCCTCTTCGTAATCGAGTTCACGTAGCAGCGTCTGCAGCATCTGCTCGTCGATCTCGTGCCGCTTTCTCATCCGATACATTTCCTTGCGCTGCACAGCAATGGCGTTGAGGCGGATATCGCGCTCCAGCGCCATGGTTTCACGTGCCTGGTTTGCCCGGCCGTGGTGATCCATCAGGGCCTCGATGTCGTGCCGGTAGGATTCGGTAACCCGCGCCGTGACCTCACTGCGCAGCAGCATCTCGTCCGGGTTCTCGACCGGGTTGGCCTGTTTCCAGTTCTCCAGCCAGCTGACCGCCGCCTGAGCGGCGATTCGACGGGCTTTTTTCAACTCTTCCCGATGTTCTTCGAAGTCGTTGTTGGGTAACTGCTTGAGGAAATAGGGAATACCCAGCGCCCCGATCAGCAGGGACAGGATGATCACCGCCGCAGCGAGGAAGATCATCAGATCCCGGCCGGGAAACGGCGTGTCGCCAATCATCAATGGGATCGAGAGCACACCGGCCAGGGTGATCGCGCCGCGCACGCCAGCCACCGCGCTTAGTGCGGAGAACAAGCCAAGGGGCTTGGGCTGAACCGTCTTGCCGAGCAGGCGGCGCACCCGGGCCTCGCCCCAGTGATAGGCAAACACGAACCCGAAGCGCACTACCAGCAGCAGCGCCATGATCGCCAGCGCACTGAACACCAGCATCGGCATGCTGTAGGTCTCGTGCCCGGCCGCTTGCCAGACACGCTCAACGATCCGCGGGAACTGCAGACCCAGCAACAGGAACACCAGTCCGTTGAAGCTGAAATCGAGCATTTCCCAGATGCTACGGTTGAGGATGCGGGTGCTGGTTTTGACCGGCAGCATGTCGATGCGGCTCTGCACCATGCCTGCTGCTACTGCCGAAAGAATGCCGGACATGCCGGCATGCTCAGCCAGGAAGAACGCAGCGAACGGCAGTAGCAGGATCATCACCACGTAGGTCGAGGGATCGAACAGGTCCCGCGCGGTCATCCACTGCTTGGCCTTGCCCACTGACCAGCTCAGCCCTGCTCCGATTGCCAGTCCGCCCAGCGCAATAACAAAGAACTCTCCGGTGACGTTCAAGAGAGAGAACGAACCGGTGATGGCCGCAGCCAAGGCGAACTTGAACGAGACCAGGCCCGTGGCATCGTTCATCATCGCCTCACCTTCCAGCTGGTGAGACATGTGCCGTGGCAGCCGGCCCTGGGCGATGGCGATCACCGCCAGCGCATCGGTTGGCGAAAGGATCGCGGCCAAGGCGAAACTGGCGCCCAGCGGAATGGCCGGCAACAACCAGTGAATGAAATAGCCCACCACCACCAGAATGATCAGCACCAGCACCAGCGCCATGGCGGTCATTTCCGGACCGTGCTCGGTAAATTCGCGCTTGGGTATCTTCCAGCCGTCGTAGAACAACAGCGGGGGAATGAACAGCAGCATGAAGATCTCGGGCCGCAGTTCCACGCCCATACCAAACGGCGGGAGCGCCAGCACGCTGCCCATGATGATCTGCATGATCGGCAGTGGTAGCGGAACAACGTTGGCCAGGATGCGACTTGCGCCGACCGCAAGCAGCAGCAGGAAGATGAGGTAAAGCGTTTCCATGGGGCGGGCTGATCTCTACAAAAAAGGCGGGGGGCATGCGGCCTGTGCGCGCACGCGACGAAAGTATAGTCGGGAGGTTTTGGAATAGCCGGTTCGCGGATCAGATCCGCTTGGACTAACTGGCGACAACCGCGACGCTTGGCGTGCTACAAGCACAGACGTCATCGCTCAGGCGCCCCGTCACGCCTGAACGCAGCTTTTCTGCGACTCTCCCCGCACCGCCTGTCGAAAAAGTCCGAGTAGCCATACAGAGTGTCCAGACGGGACGACATTGCGCCTATCCATGTCCTGCAACTTGGACAGACGAGATCGTCTGAGAGCACCGCGTTCAACCTGCTGCTCGACGCGCTAGAGCGGTCCGCCTGTGATCTGGTGACCGGTCATCGGCCTCAACCTCGACCCACGTATGACTGGCACAGCTTTGGCTCAACCTCCAGGCCCGGTTGCAGCGCTGTCTTCTCGGGTATCCACCTTGTGGCGTCAGCTACAAGGCATGACAACAAGAAGAAGGAAACGCCAAATGAAAGCACCCCATGCACCCCGCTTTCGCTACGCCACATCCCAGCGGCTGCGGCTGACGATCCCGGCCTTACTCGCGCTGGCAGCGGCCGAACCCACGCTCGCTGCCAGTTGCGCTGAGTTGAACGGTGCCCAGATTCCTGCCGCTGCGATAGCTCTGCCGACCTCTGGAGCGAAAGTTACCGCTGCGACGTTGGTGCCAGGCGGTGGCAGCGCACCGCAAACCTTTGGCCCATATTGCGACCTGAGCGTGGAAATCGCGCCGATTGACCGGAGCGCGCCCAACATCAGGATGCGCATCGTTCTGCCTGAACGATGGAACAGCAAAGCGATGATGTATGGCGGTGGCGGCTATAACGGCACCGTGCCAAACGTGGCCGGCAATGTTCCGGCCGGCCCGGTCGACCAGCCGACGCCGCTGGGCCGTGGCTATGCGGTGTTCGCCAGCGACTCTGGCCACGTAGCCAATCCCCTCAACCCCGGCGACTTCGCCTGGAACGAAGAGGCCTTGGCCAACTACGGTCACGATGCCTTGAAGAAGACCCGTGATACGGCGATGTACCTGATCGAGCAACGCTACGGCCAGCCTCCGGTGCGCAGCTACTTCGCCGGCGGTTCCACCGGGGGCCGAGAGGCGCTTGCGGTGGTGCAGCAGTGGCCAACGGATTTTCACGGCGCGATCGTGCTCTACCCGGCCTACAACGCCGCCGCACTCGATCTGCAATTTGGCCGCATTACCCGCGCGCTTGCCTCGCCGGGCGCCTACCCCAGCCTGGAAAAGCGCTCTGCCCTGCTGGAAGCCTCGATGCAGGCCTGCGACGGGCTTGATGGCGTGCGCGACGGGGTGATCAGCAACCAGGCGGCATGCAACGCCCAGTTCGATCCAGCCACCGCCAAGCTCAACGGCCGCCCCTTGCGCTGCTCCGATGGCGCTGACACGGGTAGCAGCTGCTTGTCCGATGCGCAGATCAGTGCGCTCAAGGTGTTCGATACGCCGATCCGTTTCAGCCAGCCCCTGGCCAGTGGCGAACGCGGCTACCCCGGCTTCAATACCTGGGGCACCGATCTGGGACGGCCTGGCGAAGGCCTGCAAGCGATCGTCAACCGGCTTGGCCTCAACACCCTGCAGCCCGACTATCCGATGCCGGTACACGGCACAGGCTTCGCCGAGGGCGCGCCCTACCACTCCGGGTTTTGGGATGAGTGGGTGCGCTATTTCGTGACCCGCAATCCAGCCTTCAACTCGCTGACACTTGACCCCGCCAACCTTGGCCCGTGGCAAGCGCGAGTCGATGCGCTGTCGTTGCGCCAGGACGTCAACCAGACTGATCTGTCGGCATTCGTTGCCAATGGCGGCAAGATTCTGATGGCTCACGGCACCTCGGATCAGTTGGTCAGCACCCGCGCCACGGCTGAGTACTACCGGCGCGTGCAACTGGACATGGGCGTTGGGCAGACCCGTCGGTTCATGCGCTATTACGAGATCCCCGGCTACGCCCATGCGGCCAGCACGGTGTTCAACGCCGCCTGGGATTCGCTGTCGGCGCTGGAAAACTGGGTCGAGGTGGGCTTCGCGCCCAAGCGCCAGATCGTCACAGACACCGTCGCCGTCCCTGGTCGCACCCGCCCACTTTGTGAATACCCCGGCTGGCCGAAGTACAAGCGACGCGGCGATGTAAACGACGCCTCCAGCTTTGTCTGCGTGAAGAGCCATCAAGGCCGGCACTGAAGCCGCCGCCGCATTCATGCTGCTCAGGATGAATGCGGCGCTTCGTAGCCTCCCCGACAAGCGTCCAGCGGACTGAACACTTCCTGGCTCCTGCCCTGAACATGTCCGCACGATTGGACATCCGATCCGTCGCCGCTGCCTCAGATCCTCGGTGCAGCAACTGCACATCCTGCTCCGATGACGCTCTGCGCACGCTGTTCCGGGATTTGTTAGCGCGCCCAACCAGAGCTGGCACGGCATTCGCTGAGGCCAACCCAATAACAACAAGAGGAAAGACCATGCAAGACCACCGCAAGACCACCCGCGGCCTCCTTTGCCTAGGCGTTGCGCTAGGCACTGCCGGCACCGCCAACGCCGCATTTCTCGATGACAGCAAGGCAACCGTCGAGCTGCGTAACTTCTACATGAACCGTGATTTCCGTCAGTCCGGCGCTCCGCAGTCCAAGGCTGACGAGTGGGCGCAGGGTTTCATTCTGAAAATGGAATCAGGCTACACCGAAGGGCCGGTCGGCTTTGGCCTTGATGCCCTCGGCCTGCTGGGCGTCAAGCTCGATTCCAGCCCGGATCGCTCCGGCACCGGCATCCTGCAGAGGGGCTCGTCCGGTCAGCCGTCCGACGACTACGGCACCGCCGGCCTGACCGCCAAAGCGAAGATGTCCAACACAACCCTGCACGTCGGCACCCTGCAACCGATCATCCCGGTGGTGATGCGCAACGACAGCCGTCTGTTGCCTAGCATCTACCGTGGTGCCTGGTTGCAGAGCAAAGAGGTCGATGGGCTGACGCTCGATCTCGGCATGCTCGACCGCACCAGCTACCGTGACTCCTCGAACTACGAAGAGATGGCGGTGTTCAATGGCGGCGCGCGAAATATTGTGCTGGGGAATACCGCCACCAGCGACGAGTTCATGTTCGCCGGCGGCAAATACCAGTTCATGCCCGAACTGACCGGTAGCTATTACTACGGCGGACTGGACGGCATCTACAAGCAACACAACACGCAGCTGGTCCACATCATGGCGCTCGGCGAAAACCAGAGCTTCAAGACCGACCTGCGCTACGTGCGCTCCACCGATGACGGCGGCAGCAACGTCGACAACAACGCCTTCGGTGCGCTGTTCACTTACAAGCTCGGCGGCCACGCGTTTACTGGCGGTTACCAGACGTTGAGCGGCGACACCGGTTTTGCGTATATCAGCGGTGGCGACAACATGCTGATCAACCTGCTGCAGATCAACGACTTCGGTAACGAAGACGAGAAATCCTGGCAGGTCCGCTACGACTATGACTTCGCCGCGGCGGGCATCCCCGGGCTGAGCCTGATGACCCGCTATGTGTCCGGTGACAACGTCAACCTGGCAGGCGGCGGAGAAGGTGAAGAGTGGGAGCGCGACACCGACATCGCCTATGTAGTCCAGAGCGGGCCGTTGAAGAACCTCGGCATGAAGGTGCGCAACGCCACCGTGCGCAGCAACTTCGGCAGTGACATCAATGAAACCCGCGTGATTCTCAGCTACACCCTGGCGCTCTGGTAAGACCAGAAAGCAACACAGCAATGACTCCTCATTGATCTTTTGCCGGGCCCTTGCGGCCCGGTTTTTTATCGAATCGAGGATCGCTCAGCCGCGCAGAAACGCCAGCACCGGACGGGTGAACTCATCGCCTGTCTCGACATTCGACAGGTGCGCCGCCTCCAGTTCGATCAGCTGTGCACCGTCCACATGAGCCTGGATGAAGCGCCCGTGCTCAGGTGTCGTGACCGGATCGTGGCGGCCACAGACCACCAGCGTCGGTACCTTGATCGCGCCCAGCTGCTCCCGATAATCGGCATCGCGCACCGCAGCGCAGTTGGCGGCGTATCCAGCCGGTGAGGTGCCTGCGATCATCTGGGTAATACGGCCAGTCTGCTCGGGCGAGCGACCGGCAAAGGTCGCTGTGAACCAGCGTGAAATGGCGGCATCGCGCATGTCGCGCATGGCCTGCTCGCCGCCGCGCAGCACGCCGTCGATCCGCTCGTTCCACACCGCGTCGGTGCCGATTTTCGCGCCGGTGTTGCACAGCACCAGACGGGTCAAGCGCTCGCCTGCGTGGATGCCCAGCCATTGGCCGATCAGGCCACCCATGGACAAACCGCAGAAGGCGAAACGGTCGATCGCCAGGGAATCGACCAGATCCAGCACGTCCCGGCCGAGCTGCTCGATGCTGTACGGGCCGGGGGTAACGGAGGATCCGCCGTGGCCACGGGTGTCATAACGCAGCACACGGAAGTGTTCGCTGAATGCGGGGACCTGTGCATCCCACATGTCGAATGTCGTGCCCAGCGAGTTGGACAGCACCAGCACAGGCGCATCCACCGGGCCATCGAAGCGGTAATTCAGTTCGCCATCGGCGAGTTTGATGCTGGGCATGGGAGCCCTCCTGAACGTCGATCAAAGTTGGCCGCACACGCGCGAGAAAGACGCGGTGCCTGCAGTCACACAGGGCCGTGGCGCGGCAAAGGCCGTCATGGGTAGCACTGGTGGGCAGAAGCCCACCCTACACGGGCGCGACATTAACGGCCGTTGTTGGGCCGCGCGGCGTTCCGCTGCAGCCCACCCTGGCGAGACCTCAGACCTTTTCCAGTGCCAGCGCCAAACCCTGCCCCACGCCGACGCACATGGTCGCCAGCCCCAGCTTGCCGCCGTTCTTTTCCAGCGCATGCACGGTCGTCAGTACCAGCCTGGCGCCGCTCATGCCCAGTGGGTGGCCAAGGGCAATGGCGCCGCCCTGCGGGTTGACCTTCGGGCTGTCATCTTCCAGCCCCAGGTCGCGCGTCACCGCCAGCGCCTGGGCGGCGAAGGCTTCGTTGAGTTCGATCACATCGAAGTCGCTCACGGCCAGATTCAGCCGCTCGCACAGCTTGCGCACTGCCGGTACCGGACCGTAGCCCATGACCCGCGGCGCCACGCCGGCGCTGGCCATGCCGAGCACTTTGGCGCGAGGCTTGAGGCCGTACTTGTTAACCGCTTCGGCGCTGGCGAGAATCATCGCTGCCGCGCCGTCGTTGACACCCGACGCGTTACCGGCGGTCACCGTCTTGTCCGGCCCGTTGACCGGCTTGAGCTTGGCCAGCGCTTCGGCGGTGGTGTCCGGACGCGGATGCTCGTCGGTATCAACGACGGTATCGCCCTTGCGGCCCTTGATCATCACCGGGACGATTTCCTCAGCAAAGAACCCGGCCGCCTGCGCCTTGCCAGTACGTTGCTGACTGCGCAGCGCGAAGGCGTCCTGGTCCTCACGACTGATCTGATGCTCTTCGGCCACGTTGTCGGCGGTTTGCGGCATGGCGTCGACGCCGTACATCTCCTTCATCTTCGGGTTGATGAAGCGCCAGCCAATGGTGGTGTCCTCGATCTTTTGTGTGCGGCCAAAAGCGGTATCGGCCTTGCCCATCACGTACGGCGCGCGGGTCATGGACTCGACGCCGCCGGCAATGGCCAGCTCCATTTCACCGCAGGCAATGGCGCGAAAGGCGCTGCCCACGGCATCCATGCCCGACGCACAGAGGCGATTGAGTGTCATGCCCGGTACGGTTTCCGGCAGGCCGGCCAAGAGCGCGGCCATACGCGCGACGTTACGGTTGTCCTCACCCGCCTGGTTGGCGCTGCCCATGAAGACCTCGTCAACCGCCGCCGGGTCGAGCCCGGGGTTGCGCTCGAGCAGTGCCTTGATCGGCGTGGCGGCCAGATCATCGGTTCGCACGGCAGCCAGCGCACCGCCGAAGCGGCCAATGGGCGTGCGTACTGCATCGCAGATATAGACTTCGCGTGTCACTCGTCACCTCCAGCTTGTCCGTGGGCGGCGGCAGTGCGGGCCTCAAGGGCACGCAGGGCCTCCAGTTCAGTAGTGGTCGGCGCCTCGGTTTCGCCCAGTTGATCGGCGAAACGGATGGCCCAACCGGTGTTCTCGATTACCTGTTCACGGGTCACGCCCGGGTGCAGCGAGGTCACCACGAATTCGTTGGACCCGGCTTCGGGCTCCATGATGCACAGGTCAGTGATGATTCCCACCGGCCCATTGCCCGGCAGCCCGAGCTGCTTGCGGTGGTCACCGCCCTCGCCAAAGCCGACCGAGGTGATGAACGCCAGCTTGTCGACAAAGGTGCGGTGCGACTGTTTGAGAATGATCAGCACCTGCTTGGCCGACCCGGCAATTTCCGGCGCCCCGCCCGCCCCTGGCAAGCGAACTTTCGGTTGGTGATAGTCACCGATCACCGTGGTGTTGATGTTGCCGTACTTGTCGACCTGCGCCGCGCCGAGAAAGCCGACGTCGATGCGGCCACCTTGCAGCCAGTAGCGGAAGATCTCCGCGGTGGGCACCACAGTGTCAGCGGTCTCGGCCAACTCGCCGTCGCCGATGGACAGCGGCAGCACGGACGGCTTGGCGCCAATGGGGCCGGATTCGTAGATCAGCACCACTTCCGGTGCGTGAGTCAGGCGCGCCAGATTGGCGGCTTTCGACGGCAGGCCGATGCCGACAAAGCAGACGCTACCATCACCGAGCCGGCGGGAGGCGGCAACGGTCATCATTTCGTTGGTGCTGTAGTCATTGGCGTGAGCGCTCATCACTTGGCCTCCTGCTGCGCGGCCAGCTTGGCCCCTATCTTTTCTTGAAACGCTGAGAAATCTTCGGTACCGCGAATGAACTCATCGATCCAGGCGGTGAAGCTGTCGCGGTCGCGAGCGATTGGATCCCACTGCTGATAGAAGCGGTTGTCGCGCTCGTAGTAGCCATGCGCGTAGGACGGATGCGCCCCTCCCGGTACCAGACACACGGCGCTCAGTGCCCAGGTCGGCAATACGCAGGCATTCATCGGTGCCTGCAGGTCATCGACGATTTCCTCGACGGTGACGATGCAGCGCTTGGCCGCCAGCGCCGCTTCCTTCTGCACACCCAGAATGCCGGCGATCAGCACGTTGCCCTTGCGATCGGCTTTTTGCGCGTGAATCACGGTGACGTCCGGGCGCACGCTGGGAACTGCAGCCAGGGTTTCGCCGGTAAAGGGGCAGTCGATGAACTTGATCATCGGGTTGACCTTCGGCAAATCGGAACCGAGATAGGCGCGCAGGACGGCAAACGGCAGTCCCGACGCACCGGCAACGTAGGCGTTGGCCAGATCGGCATGGCTGTGCTCTTCGATTTCCAGCGGCTGCGGCCACTGCTTTTCCACCGCATCACGCAGGCGATGCAAGGAACCCACACCCGGATTGCCGCCCCAGGAGAACACCAGCTTCTTCGCGCAACCGGCGCCGATCAGCAGGTCATAGACCAGGTCGGGGGTCATCCGCACCAGGGTCAGGTCCTTCTTGTCCTGACGGATGAGTTCATGGGCGGCGGCGGTGGGAATCAGATGCGTGAAGCCTTCAAGCGCAACGGTGTCACCGTTGCTGACGAAGCGATCCACTGCTTCGCGAAGGGAAAGGAGGTCGGCCATGGGTCAGTCTCGTGTGAATAGCGAAATGCGCGTGATGCGCTTGCGATCCACACTACCCATCGAACCCCGCCGGGACAATCCGATAATCGATTAGATGTGCGATTAACGAACACTAACCACAGCACCTCGGTCCGACCAAGACAGGCTCCGCTCGCCATCCGCGGTATTCGGATAACGGCTGCAGCGTCAGTGAAACAGACGGGTGCTCAGCTCCTGGCTTGCCTCCAGTAACACCGGCAGGAAGCGCGTCTCGAGCTCCTGCTTGGTCATGCGGCTGGCGTGGGTGCCGACGTTCAGCGCGGCCAGAACTTGGCCCGCAGAATCCTTGAGCGGCACGGCCAGCGACCGCAGGCCGACTTCCAGCTCCTGGTCAATGATCACCCAGCCCTTTTGTCGTATCTCGGCTATCGAGCCACGGATGGCCTCGGGCGTATGCAGCGTACGGCTGGTCTTGATCTGCAGATTGGCATGTTCCAGATAGTCGTCCAGCGCCGCATCATCCAGTGCCGCCAGCAGAATGCGGCCCATGGAGGTGCAGTACGCAGGCAGCCGGCTGCCGACGCTGAGATCGACCGAAATCAGTCGCTGTGGCGTGGCAGAACGCGCCACGTAGAGCACTTCATCGCCTTCCAGTGTTGCCATCGAACAGGCTTCGTGGAGTTGATCGCTCAGACGGTCGAGGATCGGCTGCGCGGTGACCGCCAGCGGCGTTGAGGACAGGTACGCATGGCCGAGGGTCAGCACCTTGGGCAGCAGCGAATAGGTGCGCCCGTCGGTGGTGGCGTAACCCAGCTTGATCAGCGTGTGCAGGCAACGCCGCACAGCGGCCCGGGGGATTTCCGTGCGGTGGCTGATCTGGGCAATGGTCAGGTGGCGCTTGCGCTCCTGAAACGCATGTATCACCGCCAGCCCCCGCGCCAGCGAGGTCATGAAATTCGGGTCACCGGTCAGCGCTTCGATGCGTTTGGCCGGCGACGCGATGATGGCCGGCGCCATTGGAGCAAGACTGGTGCGGGATTCGTCATTCATGGCAGGCGTCCTTGGCGAAAGCGATGGGCGATTATCGTACTGGCGTTCGATAATCGCAGAGCTGATCACTTAAAGCCAAGGGCTGTAGCTGTTACAAAAGTTGCCAGGTGTAGTTGAAGATCAGCCGATTCTCGTCGATATCGCTGCGATAGTTGGAGCGCGCAGTGACGTTGCGCACCCGTACCGCCAGATTCTTCAGCACGCCGCTCTGGAAGGTGTAGCCAAGGTCCAGATCGCGCTCCCACTCTTTGCCCTCGAAGCCACTGCCGGTGTCCACATTGTTGCCGCGCAAGTATCGCAGCGTGGTCACCAGCCCAGGAATGCCGACAGCGGAAAAGTCGAAGTCATGCCGCAACTGCCAGGAGCGCTCATCAGCGCCAGCGAACTCGTAGGTGGGCACTTCGTTACCCAGCGGGCTGACATTGTTGAAGACCCGGGGAAAGGCATCGTCGCCAAACATCGCCTGGTAGCCGACCGAAAAGGTGTGGCCTCCACGCTTGGCCGACAGCAGCGAAAACAGCGCCTGGTTGTCGATTTCACCCAGCATGCGCTCGCCGTCCTCTTCAGAATCATAGAAGCCGAGATTGGCGCCGAACACCCAATCTCCCACTTGCTCACTGTGCTTGAGGTTATAGAAACGCTGGTTGTAGATGTCCTTGAGCTGCGCATACCAGATCCCGGCGCTGGTGCGCTTGTCGTTGAAGGCATAGTCCGCGCCGGCATAGTTGAAGCGGTCAGTCTCGGCATAGCCACCCAACTGCGGGACATGGCCGAGCTTCGCGCGCATCTTGCCGTCACCCGCTTCGTTGAGCACGCTGGCCGAGCGGAACTGACCGGCCAGCACGGTCAGGCCGTCGATTTCCTGGGATACGAGACTGGCGCCTTGATAAGTCGGTGGCAGCAGGCGGATGTCACTGAAGGTCAGCACTGGCAGGTTCGGGGTCAGCTCGCCAATCTTGAGTTCGGTCTTCGACAGCCGGGCCTTGAGCGCTGCGCCAATGCGACCGAAGTCATCTGCCGCGTTGCCATCACTGCCGGTCGGAAGCAAGCCCGTGTTGACCCGACTTCCGCTGCTGTCGAGCTTGAAGCCGAGCTGGCCAAGCACATCGACGCCAAAACCGACCGTGCCTTCGGTGTAGCCCGACCTGACGTCCAGAATGAAACCTTGCGCCCACTCCTGCGCTTTGGATTGCTGGTTAGGCCCGACAATGTCGGAGAAATCGCGACTGAAGTAATAGTTTCGCGCCTGCAGTGTTGCCGTCGTGCCGTCGATGAAGCCCACCTCGGCGGCATGCGCTGCACCAAGGCTGAGGGTGGTGCCGATAGCCAGGGCGATGCGGGACGGTTTTAACTTGTTTGTCATCGTTATGGACTCGTTGTTGTTGTTTTTCAGGTACACACCGCCGTACCGCCAGCATGAGCGGGCAGACAGACGAGGTTCAGGTGGAAGCGGTGTGGCTCAGCGCGTTGGCTGTTTCTCTTCAAGTACCGGAGTGCCAACCGGTGCGGTTGACCGAGGCCGTCGCGCCGCCAGCAGCAGATGAGCGGCCAGGCCGAAGATCAGCCCCCAGAATGCCGCGGACAAACCGAGCAACGACATGCCGGAGGCGGTCACCAGAAAGGTGATCAGTGCGGCTTCGCGATCCGCTGGCACTGACATCGCAGCGCTCAGTGCACCGCCGATGGCGGCCAGTAGCGCCAGCCCAGCCAAGGCAGCGATCAGTGCCGCGGGAAACGCCGTGAACACCGACACCAGGGTCGCGCCAAAAATACCCAGCAACAGGTAGAACACTCCCCCGGAGACGCCGGCGACATAGCGTTTGGCCGGATCCTCGTGGGCTTCCTTGCCAGTGCAGATGGCGGCGGTGATTGCAGCCAGGTTCAGGCCGTGGCAACCGAACGGCGCCAAGATCAGCGAGCCCAACGCAGAGCTGCTGATCAAGGGGCTCGCCGGCGTCTGGTAACCGTCGTTACGCAGTACCGCCATGCCCGGCACAAACTGCCCAGTCAGCGCCACCATCACCAGCGGCAAGGCCACGCCCACGACGACCTGCCAGCTGAATTCGGGGGTGATCCAGACCGGTGTCGCCAGGCCGATCACCAACGCCTCGCTGTGCAGCTCGCCGCTGGCAACGGCCATGGCAACGCCTACCACCAGCACGGCCATCACGGCATAGCGCGGCATTGCCCGCTTGAACAGCAGATAGGTTGTGAACATCGCCAGAACCAGGCCGGGCTGATCCTTGACTGCCACGAATAGCCCGGTGCCGAAGCGAAACAGAATGCCCGCCAGCATGGCCGCAGAGATCGCTGCGGGCAGCTTGCGAATGATTCGGTCAAATGCGCCCGACAGACCGACCAGCAGCACGATCAGGCTGGAGACCAGGTAGGCGCCCACCGCCTCGTTCAGGCTGATGTCGGGAAGCATACTGACCAGCAATGCCGACCCCGGCGCTGACCAGGCAATGATGATCGGCACGCGGTAGCGCAGGCTGAGAACGATGCCCAGCACACCGCTCCCGATGGACACCGTCCACACCCAGGAAGACAGAATGTCGCGCGGCAAGCCGCCCGCCTCCGCCGCCTGGAAAATGATCACCAGCGGACCGGCGTAGGAAATCATCGTCGCGATAAACCCGGCGACCACCGCCGACAGGGAAAAATCTTGGTACAGCGCTTTCATATCGCCTCGCACGTCAGGCATGGCACTCCGTGACAGTGTCCGGAGCGCTCTTTTTGTAGGTCACGCATTCGACCCGCCATCGGGTCTTGTACTGCACCAGGCACCGTAGGGTGGATGACGCTTCACCCATCCACCGCGCGGCACCACACTAGCGCCAATGCCCTCCTCCGCAGGCGTTGCGTAGAAGCCGGTGGATGAAAAAAGCGTCATCCACCCTACGTCAGCCGCGACATCCGTGCCTGCCACCGCCGCCGCCGCGCCTCACGCCTCTTGCAGAGCCCGCGGGCGATTGCTGCGTTGCTCGGCGGTCGGTGCGGGCGCCTGCTGCAACTGAAAGTCGAATTCGACTTCGGCAAACCGCCCCTGCACCCCGTGAGCCTGCGCCGCCTCTGGATCGTCGTTGAAATGTATGTCACCGATCAGGCCGTCACGGGTGGCGTAGGCGAAGTCGTCCCACAGGTACTTGTCGCCGGCCAGGTTGATCTGGGTGGTCAGATGACGATGACCCGGTGCGGAGATAAAGAAGTGAATGTGCGCTGGGCGCTGCCCGTGCCGGCCGAGCTGGTTCAGTACTTCCTGGGTTGGACCATCCGGCGAGCAACCGTAGCCGGATGGCACGATGCTGCGAGCACGGTAGCGGCCTTCGGCGTCGGTGATGATGCGGCGGCGCAGGTTGTACTCCGACTGGCTCTGGTCGAAGTACGAGTAGTTGCCTTGGGTGTTGGCATGCCACAGGTCTACGGTGGCGCCGGCGAGCGGCTTTCCGTCCGGGCCGGTAACACGCCCCTGGAGGAACATCGTCGTGGCGACACCCTCCTCGCTGCCATCGTCCATGCGGACTTCACCTTCGGCAATCGGCGCGCCGGCGACGTAAAGCGGCCCTTCGATGGTGCGCGGCGTGCCACCGGTCAGACCCACCTGAGCGTCCTTGGCATCTTCCAGCAAGTCGAGGAAATGTTCGAGGCCGAGCCCGGCCACCAGCAAGCCGGCTTCATTGCGCCCGCCGAGGCGATTGAGGTAGTCAACTGCCTTCCAGAATTCGTCCTGGCTGATTTCCAGGTCTTCAATGATCTTCGCCGCGTCGACCAGGATGCGGTTGGTCACGGTCTTCATCCGGCTGCTGCCCTGGTCGTTCTGAAAGCCGCTGGCTTCCTTGAAGAATTGCTGGACTTCCGGGGAGTGGGAGATTTTCACAGTCATGGCTCAGGCCTCATCTTGTAGTTGTGGTAACGCGGGGTCGCTGGCCGGCGGACACCGGCCTTTTGAAAATCGGTCAGCTGTCGTTTTCCCGGATCGAAGACGGGTGCCGACAGAGCGGGTTGACCTCGATTTCCATATAGGGGAACAGCGGCAGCTGCATCAGGGTGTCGTGCAGCTCCTGCACGCTGGCGACATCGAACACGCTGTAGTTGGCGTACTGACCGGCGATGCGCCACAGGTGGCGCCACTTACCCTCGCGCATAAGGCGCTGGGCCAGTTCCTTCTCGTCGGCCTTCAGCTTGAAGGCCTTGCCGGCGTCCATGTCGACGGGCAGTTTTACGGTCATCTTTACGTGGAACAGCATCGGTTCAGCCTCCGGTTATTTGCGACTGAAGAACACCAGGCGCTCTTCATCGAGGGTCAGGCCAAGGCCCGGCGTGCGCGGCACTTCCAGCTGAAAGTCGCGATAGACCGGCGGCTCGGTGACGATTTCTTCGGTGAGCAGCAGCGGCCCGAACAGCTCGGTGCCCCACTGCAGTTTGTTCAGCGTGAGGAAGGCATGCGCCGAAGCCAGGGTGCCGATGGCGCCTTCGAGCATGGTGCCGCCGTACAGCGCGACGCCTGCGGCTTCGGCGATCTGCGCGGTGCGCAGCACGGCACGTGGGCCCCCGTTCTTGGCGATCTTCAGGGCGAAAATACTGGCGGCGCCGTCGGCGGCCAGGCTGAAGGCATCTTCGACGCTCTCGATGGATTCGTCGGCCATGATCGGCGAGGGGCTGCGCTGGTTCAGCCTGATCTGCCCGCCGCGGTTGATCCGCGAGATGGGCTGCTCGATCAGATCAATGCCGTTGTCGCCGAGGATGCGGCAGGCCCGCAGCGCCACCGACTCGTCCCACGCCTGGTTGACGTCGACGCGCACACTGGCGCGCTCGCCAAGGGCCTGCTTGATGGCGATGACGTGCTTGAGGTCAGCATTCACTTCACCGGCGCCGATCTTCAGCTTGAAGATGCGGTGGCGGCGGATATCGAGCATGCGCTCGGCCTCTTCGATGTCCTTGGCCGTGTTGCCGCTGGCCAGGGTCCAGGCGACTTCCAGGCTGTCACGTACGCGGCCGCCGAGCAGCTCGCTGACCGGCAGCCCGAGGCGCTTGCCCTGAGCGTCCAGCAGCGCGCTTTCCAGGCCGGACTTGGCGAAGGTGTTGCCCTTGGCGGCCTTGTCCAGCCGCAACATGGCGGCGTTGATATTCGCCGCATCCTGACCCACCAGCAGCGGACCGAGGTGGCTGTCGATGTTCTGCTTGATGCTTTCCGGGCTCTCGTTGCCGTAGGCCAGGCCACCAATGGTGGTGGACTCACCGATGCCTTCGATACCGTCACTGCACTTCGCTCGGATGACCACCAGTGTCTGCTTCTGCATGGTGTGCATGGCCAGCTTGTGCGGTCGAATGGTTGGCAGGTCGACGACGATTGCCTGGATGCTTTCGATCAGGATTGGGGTCATATCGTTTTCCAATGTGGGTGCTCGGGATCAGGCCTTCGCGGCCGACAGCACCACCGGGGCGGAGTCGGTGCTGCGCTTGCTGGAGAAGGCGAAGACAGCCATGGCCAAGGCGGCGATAACGCCCGGTACGGCAAAAGCCATGAAGTTGAGTTGCAGCGGCAGGTTGATGCCTAGCAGTGCCCCTCCCAGCAGCGGGCCGACGATGGCGCCGTTGCGGCCGATACCCGAGGCCCAGCCGAGACCGGTGGAGCGGATCGACAGGCCATAGAACTGGGCAGCGGTTGCGTACAGCAGGATCTGCGTGCCGATCACCGTGGCGCCGGCGATGAAGATCAGCGTGTAGAGCACCGGCATCGGCGTCTTGAAGCCCAGCAGGCTGATGGAGACTACCGACACGGCGAAGAACACCACCACTACCTTGGACAGGTTGAAACGGTCGCCCAGCCAGCCGCCGAGAATGGCACCGGCCATCCCGCCGAAGTTCAGCGCCAGCAGGAAGGACAGGCTGGAGCCCAGGCTATAACCGGCGTTCGCCATCAGCTTCGGCAGCCATGAACCCAGCGCGTAAACCATCAGCAGGCAGCAGAAGAACGCCAGCCACAGGGAGAAGGTCCGTACGCCACGGCCGTCGCGAAACAGCTCCAGCACCGAAGCGCTCTTGCCTTTCACATCGGTCATCACCAGCTCATCGTCCGCTGTCAGCTGGCGGCTTGGGTCGACCTTGTTCAGCAGCGCCCGGGCCTGTTCACCTCGCCCCTGACGAACCAGGAAACCCACCGATTCCGGCAGATACCAGAGAATCACCGGCAACAGCAGCAGCGGCACGGCAGCAGCGAAGAACATCGCTTCCCAGCCGAAGCGCGGCAGCATGTAGATTCCGAGGCCGGCCGAGAGCATGCCGCCCAGCGAGTAGCCGCTGAACATGACGGCTACCAGCGTGCTGCGCAGTTTCTTCGGCGCGTACTCATTCATCAGCGCCACCACGTTGGGCATCAGCCCGCCGCAGCCGAGGCCGGCGAGAAAACGGAAAATGCCGAACTCGGTCGGCGTGCTGGCGAAGCCATTGAGCACGGTGGCCCCGCTGAACAGCACGAAGCACACGGCGATGCCTTTTTTGCGGCCGATGCGGTCAGCCAGAGTGCCGAACACCAGCGCGCCGAACATCATGCCGAACAGCGCATAACTGCCGAGGGCGCCGGCTTCCAGTGGGCTCAGCCCCCACTCTTTCATGATCACCGGCAACACCACGCCGTAGATGAACAGGTCGTAGCCGTCGAAGATCAGCAGCAGTGCGCAGAGGCACACGACCAGCCAGTGGAAGCGGCTGAAGCGCGCGTTATCGATGATTTCGTGAACATCTACTTTTCGCATGGCAAGACTCTCTATTGTTTTTGTTAGTCGCGGTTCGGCCGCAGCGGTAGCGCTGCAAGCCCGAGGTGCCCTGACGTTGGCCGACCAGGCCGGTCTCTGTGATTCAGCCGAGATCGCCACCGCCCACCGGCAGCGTCACGCCGGTGATGTAGGAAGCGTCGTCCGAAGCGAGAAACAGGATGGCGCCGGCCTGCTCGTCGACTGTCCCGTAGCGTTTCATCAGCGATGAGTCGACGGTTTGATCGACGATCTGCTGGTACCAGATCTTTTCCTGCTCGCTCTGCTCGGCGGCGTTGCGCGGAATGCGGCGCGGCGGCGCCTCGGTCCCGCCCGGCGCGGTGGCGTTGACGCGAATGCCGCGCTCGGCATTCTCGAAGGCCAGGCACGCGGTCAGCGCATTGACGCCGCCCTTGGCCGCGCCGTAGGGCACGCGGTTGAGGCTGCGGGTGGCAATGGAGGAAACGTTGACGATGGCGCCAGCGCCCTGTTCCAGCATGTGCGGCAGTGCGGCGTGGCAGCACCAGAGCGTGGGGAACAGCGAGCGCCGCACCTCGGCCTCGATTTCGTGTTCCTGGTAATGCTCGAAGGGCTTGGCCCAGATGGTGCCGCCGACGTTATTGACGAGGATGTCGAGGCGACCGAAGCGCGCCTTCGCCGCGGCCATGACGCGATGGCAGTCGGCGAACTGCTCGAGATCAGCCGTCAGCGTCAGCGCCTCGACACCCTTCGCCCCTAGCTCATCGGCCAGTTCATGGACCAACTCAGAGCGGTCGACCAGCAACAGCCGGGCACCCTCTTCGCCCATGCGCTCGGCAACACGACGACCGATGCCCTGGGCCGCGCCGGTGATCACGGCGACCTTGTTCTGAAAACGTGTGTTCATCTACCCAACCTCTGGAATGGCGAGGGATTCGGTGGGCAATGCGGCGCAGTTGCCCACCGTACGGCTGGCGAATCAGGCGCTGGCGGCGAACTTCTCGTAGTAGAAGTTCGCCGGCTCCAGCCCCTGCTCACGAATGAACCCGCTGACCGCCTCGACCATCGGTGGCGGGCCGCAGAGGTAGATGTCCACCTCACCGTCATTCAGGTGCTTGGGCTCGATGTGCTGGGTCACGTAACCCTTCTGTGGATAGGCGCTGTCCGGGCTCGCGACGCAGGCGCTGTAGGTGAAGTTAGGGATGCGCGCGGCGAAGGCCTCGAGCTTGTCCATTTCCACCAGGTCGTGGTCGTGGGTGACGCCGTAGATGAGGTGCAGCGGATGCTCGCTGCCGTGCTCGGCGATCTTCTCCAGCATTGCGGTGAACGGCGCGAGGCCGGTGCCGCCCGCCAGCAACAGCAGCGGCCGCTTGATTTCGCGCAGATAGAAGGCGCCAAGCGGCCCGGCCAGGTTGACGCTGTCGCCAGCCTTGGCAAGGTTGGTCAGAAAGCTGCTCATCAGCCCGCCCGGCACGTTGCGAATCAGGAAGCTGACCTCGCCGTCCTTCTGCAACGAACTGAAGGAATAGGCGCGGGTCTGGTCGCTGCCAGGCACCTGCAGATTGACGTACTGCCCAGGCAAAAAGGCCAACTGACTCAGCGACTCGCCCTTGATCGACAGTGCGATGGTGCTCTCTGACAGCTGCCGCACATTGCTGATGGCAGCCTGGTAGTTGGCCTGCTGGGTCTTGCAGATGTCCGAAGCGGCCGGCACGCGAATCACGCAGTCGCTCTCGGCGCGCATCTGGCAGGTCAGCACGTAACCCTGCTCGGCTTCGGCTTCGCTCAGCGCGTCCTCGATGTATTCCTCGCCGAGGTCGTAGCGACCGCTTTCGGCGAAGCACTTGCAGGCTCCGCAGGCACCGTCCCGGCAATCCAGCGGGACGTTGATGCCTTGGCGGTAGGCGGCATCGGCGACGGTTTCGCCTAAGTTGGCGTCGATGAAACGGGTGACGCCGTCTTCGAAGTTCAATGCGATCTTGTGAGTCATGGCGGCGCCCTCAGAGGTGGTACACGTCGATCATCTGGCGGATGTAGTCGTTCTTCAGCACGACCTTCTTGGCCTTGATCAGCGGGTTCTCGCCGCGCGTATCCAGGGTGTAGAAGCTGGTTCCGTAGAAGTGGTCGACCGTCTTGTAGCGAAAGCTCATCGTGTGCCAGTTGAAGCGCAGCTTGCAGACACCATCGGCCTGCTCGAGCAGTTCGAGGTTGCTGATGTTGTGGCTCGTGCGCGTATCCGGAATGGTCGCGCTGGAGCGCTCGGTGCGGATGCGGAACACCCGATCTTCCAAGCCACTGCGGTTGCCATACCAGATCAGCGAGATTTCGCTCATCGGGTCCTGGGTCAGCTGGTCGCGATCATCCCAGGCCGGCATCCAGAAGGTGGCGTCCGGCGCATAGAGTTCGAGCCACGCGTCCCAGTCCTTGTCGTCCAGATAGCGCGCCTCGCGGTAGAGGAAGTCGCGCGCGGCGTCGTAGGAAAGAGTCATCACGCACCCTCCACGTGGATCAGCTGGTCCTGCTCTTCCTTGAGCCCCTTGATCATTTGCTGCTGCCAGTAGTGGTGCTGCAGCACGAACAGGCCTTCATCCTCGGTACGTGCGCCGCTCATCAGCGGATGCAGGTCGATTTCCTGCGCGCCCTCGTCGGCGCCGTCGATCCAGTGCTTGGCACCGCGGGACATGTCGTTCCATTCCATCGCCCTTCCGGCGAAGCCCTGCTGGCAGGCGCGAAATTCTTCCAGGTCGTCGGGGGTGGCCATGCCGCTGACGTTGAAGAAATCTTCGTACTGGCGGATGCGGCGGGCGCGGGCTTCGGCGCTCTCGCCCTTGGGCGCGATGCAATAGATGGTGACTTCGGTCTTGTCGACGGAGATCGGCTTGGCGATGCGCAGCTGCGAGCCGAACTGGTCCATCAGATACAGATTCGGGTAGAGGCAGAGGTTGCGGGAGTTTTCGATCATCCAGTCGGTGCGAGCCTGGCCGACCTCGGCGATCATCTCGTCACGGCGCGCATAAAGCGGGCGGTCTTCCGGGTTGTCCCAGCGGGTCCAGAGCAGCAGGTGGCCGTTCTCGAAGGAGTAGAAGCCACCGCCCTTCTTGCCCCAGCCGCCGGCGCTCATGGCGCGGATGTCGTCGCCCGCTTCCTTGAGCTTTCGTTGCTGCTGGGTGGCGGCGTAGTTCCAGTGCACCGCGGTGACGTGGTAGCCGTCGGCGCCGTTTTCCGCCTGCAGCTTCCAGTTGCCTTCGTAAACGTAGGTGGACGAGCCGCGCAGGACTTCGATGCCCTCAGCGGACTGGTCGACCACCATGTCGATGATCTTTTTCGATTCGCCGAGGAAGTCTTCCAGCGGCGCGACGTCTTCACGCAAGCTGCCGAACAGGAAGCCGCGGTAGGACTCGAAACGGGCGATCTTCTTAAGATCATGGGAGCCGTCGCAGTTGAAGCTGTCGGGGTAGCCGGCTTCTTTCGGGTCCTTGACCTTCAGTAGCTTGCCGGAGTTATTGAACGTCCAGCCATGGAATGGACAGGTATAGGTCGCCTTGTTGCCGCTCTTGAAGCGGCACAGCATGGCGCCGCGATGGCTGCAGGCATTAATGAAGGCGTTGAGTTCGCCCTCCTTGTTGCGCGCGATGAAGACCGGCTGGCGACCCATCTGGGTGGTGTAGTAGTCGTTCTTCTCGGGAATCTGGCTCTCGTGAGCGAGGTACAGCCAGTTGCCCTCGAAGATGTGTTTCATCTCCAGATCGAACAACCGAGGGTCGGTGAACATCTCGCGCTTGCAGCGAAAGACGCCCTTCTCTTTATCTTCTTCGAGCAGTGAATCAAGGTAGTCGAATCCCAGGGACATGGCCGGGGCCTCCATTGTTATTGTGTCTACGTGATGAAGGCTACGGCGCGGGAGACGGCATCAATATCCGATTCCTGCAGCACCTTTATCCGTTTTCTGCAAAACAATGGAGAACGTGGCCCGAACAGGCCGGACGACCTTGCGCAACAAGCTGTGACGCCATAAGCGGCGCCGGGTGATCGCGTCAGTGCGGATTACGAGAGGAGTTGATCAGACGTGCCAGCCGTCAGGGCTGCTCATGACCGCTGTAATCTTCTCGGCCAGCGCGTCCATATCGAACGGCTTGCCCAGTCTAGGCAGGTTGCCGGCGCCCCCTCCGAGTTTGTCGGCGTAACCGGTCGCGAGAATTACTTGCAGTTGCGGATAGCGGTTCCGGATGAAGTCGGCCAGCTGTGTGCCTGTCATCTGCGGCATGGCCTGATCGGTCAGCACCAGATCGACCTGATGTTGCGTCAGCACCTCGATCGCCTGCTCGGCAGAGCTTGCCTCGATCACCTCGCAACCAAGCTCCTCGAGCATTGCCGCGGTCGTCATCAGCACCAGCGGATCATCATCGACCACCAGCACTTGCAGCGCCATCAGGCACTGTGGCTCCGGCTGCTGGACGCTGTCAGGCCTAGCCGGTGCAACCGCACTGACCGCCAGGGGCAACCACAGCTCGGCGGTGGTACCGCGACCCTTCTCGCTTTTGAGCAACAAACGGCCGCCCGACTGAGCGGCCAAGCCATGAACCATCGAGAGTCCCAGGCCTGTGCCCTTACCAACGCCCTTGGTGGTAAAGAACGGTTCCATCGCCTGTGCAAGCGTCGCCTCGTCCATCCCCGAGCCTTCATCGGTCAGCGCCAGGCACACGTAGTTGCCCGGTTCCAAAGGCCCCTCCTTGTTATCGAAGCGGTATTCGCACGCCGAGATGGTGACAGTGCCGGCATTGGGCATTGCGTCCCGTGCGTTCACGGCCAGATTCAGTAGCGCCAGTTCGACCTGATTGGCATCCGCCAGGACGGGCTGAAGCGAAAGCGGAAAGCGCGTTTCGATGTCGATACAGGGACCGAGCGATTGTCTGAGCAGATCCGCCATGCCGCGCACCAGAGCAGACAGATCGACCAACTCGAGGTGCAGTTCCTGGCGTCGTGCATAGGCCAGCATGCGCTGGGACAGCGATATGCCCCGCTGCGCACCCTGGATGGCGTTGTCCAGCAAGGGGACGACTCTCGGGTCGCCGTCCACACGCCGACGGACGATTTCCAGGCCGCCGCGCACGGCCATCAGCAGGTTATTGAAGTCATGGGCGATGCCGCCGGTCAGCCTGCCGAGCGATTCCATCTTCTGCGCCTGGAACAGCGCCTCGCGCGTCTTCTCCAGTGCGCGCTGCGCCTCGACAGTTTCGGTGATATCACGGGTCACCTTGGCAAAGCCGATCAGAACGCCGGTCTCGCTGCGAATCGGGTCGACCACCACGCTCGCCCAGAACCGTGAACCGTCCTTGCGCACCCGCCAACCCTGACTCTCGAACCGACCATCGCGCAACGCGGTGGCGAGGCCTCGTTGTGGCGTGCCGTTCTGCCGATCCTCCTCGGTGAAAAACAGCGAGTAGTGCTGACCGATCACTTCATCGGGCCGATAACCCTTGATGCGCTGTGCGCCCGCGTTCCAGTTGGTGACGAGCCCGGTCGGGTCCAGCATGTAAATGGCGTAATCGGTGACGCTCAGCACCAGCAGCCGAAACTGCTGTTCGCTCTGCTTGAGCGATTCCTCGGCGAGCTTGCGCTCAGTGAGGTCGCGGGTGATCTTGGCAAAACCGATCAGGGCGCCGTCCGGAGAACGGATAGGGTCAACCACCACATGGCACCAGAAGCGCGAGCCGTCCTTGCGCATCCGCCAGCCCTCGCCTTCGAACCGGCCCCTCGCCGCCAGCTCCAGAGTCCGCTGCGGCATGCCGGCCGCGCGGTCTTCAGCCGTGTAGAAGCGGGAGAAGTGCTCGCCGATTATTTCGGCCTCTTCGTAGCCCTTGAAACGCTTCGCGCCGGCGTTCCAACTGACGACCCGACCATCGATATCGAGCATGTAGATCGCATAGTCGGTTACCGCTTCGATCAACAGGCGGTATCGATCATCGAGTCCCATCAGCGTGTTCGACGCGGCCCCTTGCATGCCAATATTCCTTGCCGAGCGATTTAGTCAGGATTATGGACCAGCGCTGCCCGCAGAGGATATGCGCAGCTCGCCAGCTTCCCACCAGCATAGGCACCCCGGCAACGCGAGAGTTCGCCCGCGCGGTTGGAAATCGAATCGCCAGCCAAGCGCCCTGGGATGGCGCACAGCGCAAGCAGTTGCACTACCGCCAAGCGGAAGACTAGTGATGCTTGCGCAGTGTGTCCGACGGCAGCTCACCGAAGGTGCTCTTGTAGCTTTCGGAGAATCGCCCGAGATGGAGGAAGCCGTAGTCCATGGCAATTTCGGTGATGTTGCGGACCTTGGCCGAGGGGTCGCTCAGGCGCCCATGGATCTGCTCCAGCTTGCGTTGGCGGATGTAGGACTTCGGCGTGGTGCCAACCTTGCGCTCGAACAGTGTGTACAGCGACCGCGCGCTCATGTTCGCCAGTTGCGCCAGCTGCTCGATGGAGATGTCGTGTTTGAGGTGTTCGTCGATGTAATCGGTGATGCGCCCGAACGACGGGCAGCTCTCGCTCAGCGGCTCACGGTAGATGTTATTGGCCAAGGTGCAGAGCAGCTTGGAGGCGATGATGCGGCTGTACTGATCCTGCAGCTGAGGCACGCAATGTTCGGCTTCGGCTTCCTGGCAAATCAGGCCCAGCAGGCTTTCGATGCCGTCGAGCTGCTTGAGCTCGTAACGGCTGGCGGTAAATCGAATGCCCTCACCGGGCGCTCGCCACTGGTTATCGGCGCAGGCCTTTTCAAGAAACGAAGCGGGTAACTTGACGATCAGCTTCTCGCAATCGTCGGAGTAGGTCAGGTCTACCGGGTCGTCCGGGTTGATCAGCAGCAGCTCGCCTGGGGTGAAATAGTGCTCCTGTCCACGACCTCGCCACAGGCAATGCCCGCGCTGCAGCAGTTGCAGGTGGTAGATGGTTTCCAGAGCTGGCGAGGTGACATGGACACTGCCGCCGTAGCTTAGCTTGCAGAGGTCGAGCTTGCCGAAGGTGCAATGGCTGAGGCTGGCTTGCGGGTGGCCCGTGCGCGGCAGCTGAATGCAGTGCGAGCCGACGTGCTGATTGACGTACTCCGAGACCAGGTGAGGGTCGACCCGGTCGAAGATCCGGCTTTTGCTATTCAGCAGATTGTCCATCGCGAGGCACTCTTGTCTTTATTATGGTGAGGCCGCGCCAGTACAGCGGCGCCAGGCCTGCCCATACCTGATTCCGGGCATTGGCCGGTCGGTCGGGCTGCGAAGCAAATAACTGCAAAGAGCATAGAAGATCGGTCCGGGCTCCGACATCCCAGACGGCCGGTTACCGCACGCTTTCGAAGGATCCCCTCAGGCCCAGAGCTACTGCTGCCGTGGCCTCAAGCGCTCAGGCAGGACCGTATGGGTAGCTCGTTTCTGCGCGCAAGGTGTCTGCAATCGCCTGCGCCGCCACCGAGGGTTCGTGACCGGGCTTGGTCAGGATGCCAACCGGCCTCTCGATCACCGGATCGGTCAGTGCAACACAGCACGCACCGAGCTCCAGCATCTGCTGACGACACAGCGCCGGTACAGCACTGACACCCAGACCACTGCCCACCATGCGCCCCACCGTTGCCAGCTGGTGACTCTCGAACTGCACCGGTAACTGACGGCCCCGCGGGCGCAGGTGGTCTTCAAGCATGACGCGCACCGTCGAGGGGCGCTGAAGGGTAATGAAGGGATATTCCAGCAAGGCGTCCCAACTCACTTCCGTCTGGCTCGCCAACATCGAGTTAGCCGGCACCACCGCCACGAAGCGGTCGGTGTACAGCGGCGTGAAGGTCAGCGGTGTGCTGGGCTCGGGCTCGAAGGCAATGCCGATTTCCACCAGGCGGTCACGGACCATCTCCATCACCTGCTCGTTGATCACGTCATGCACGGTGACGCTGATTGAGGGGTAACGGTCGCGGAAGGTACGCAGGACCGCCGGCAGCAGGTTGCCGGCAAAGGACGGCATCGAGGCCAGCACTACCCGCCCCTGTCGCAGCGTAAACCGCTGACGCAGCTCATCCTCGGCATTATCCCAATCGGCCAGCAAGCGACGCGCCAGCGGCAGCAGCGCTTCGCCTTCAGGGGTAAGGCTGACGGCACGCGTGGTGCGGCTGAACAACCGCCCTCCCAGGCCGTCCTCAAGCGCCTTGATGGTCAGGCTCAGCGCCGACTGCGACAGATGCAGACGCTCGCAGGCCTGGGCAAAACTCAAGGTGTTCGCCACAGCCAGGAATGCACGAAGTTGTTTGACGGTCATCAGCAGCGTCCAGGAGCAACGGGGTTGCAAGTAATCGACAGGTTGTTTCGATTTATCAATTAATAGCGCTTAAAAATCAACTTAACAAATCCACTCATCAGGGGAAGACTCAAGCCACGACCCCGTCATCATCACGATCAGGTCTCCAACAACAAGAAGGAAAGGTTTATGGCTGGTTTCGACAAGCGCGTGAATTCCTATGCCGAGGCACTTGAAGGCCTCGAAGATGGCATGACCGTTCTGGCCGGTGGCTTCGGCCTTTGCGGCATCCCTGAAAACCTGATCGCTGAAATCAAGCGCAAGGGCACTCGCGACCTGACCGTCGTTTCCAACAACTGCGGCGTCGACGGCTTTGGCCTCGGGGTACTGCTGGAGGATCGGCAGATCCGCAAGATGATCGCTTCCTACGTCGGTGAAAACGCGCTGTTCGAAAAGCAGCTGCTCAACGGCGAGCTGGAGGTCGAGCTGACGCCCCAGGGCACGCTGGCTGAAAAGATGCGTGCAGGCGGAGCCGGCATTCCGGCCTTCTACACCGCCACCGGCTACGGCACCCCCATCGCCGAAGGCAAGGACGTGCGTGATTTCAATGGCCGTCCGCACATCCTCGAGCACGCCATCACCGGTGACTTCGCCATCGTTAAAGGCTGGAAGGCCGACCGCTACGGCAACGTCATCTACCGTCACACGGCGCAGAACTTCAATCCGCTGGCTGCGGCCGCCGGCAAGATCACCGTGGTGGAGGTCGAGGAAATCGTCGAACCCGGCGAGATCGACCCCACCCAGATCCACACGCCTGGCATCTACGTTGACCGCATCATCTGCGGCACCTTCGAAAAGCGCATCGAAAAGCGCACCGTCCGCAGCTAATCAAAAGAATAAGAGGAATAGACGATGGCACTGTCTCGTGAACAAATGGCCCAGCGCGTCGCCCGTGAACTGCAGGACGGCTACTACGTGAACCTCGGCATTGGCATCCCGACGCTGGTTGCCAACTACGTGCCGGAAGGCATGGAAGTGATGCTGCAGTCGGAGAACGGCCTGCTCGGAATGGGCGCCTTTCCCACCGAGGAAGAGCTCGACGCCGACATGATCAACGCCGGCAAACAGACTGTCACCGCCCGGGTCGGGGCGTCCATTTTCAACTCCGCCGAATCCTTCGCGATGATCCGCGGTGGCCACATCGATCTCACCGTACTCGGCGCTTTCGAGGTCGACGTGCTGGGCAACATCGCCTCCTGGATGATCCCCGGCAAGCTGGTCAAAGGCATGGGCGGCGCCATGGATCTGGTCGCCGGTGCCGAAAACATCATCGTGCTGATGACGCACGCGTCCAAGGATGGCGAGTCCAAGCTTCTATCCAAGTGCACCCTGCCGCTGACCGGCGCCGGTTGCATCAAGCGCGTGCTCACCGACCTGGCCTATCTGGAGATCGAGAATGGCGCCTTTGTCCTTAAGGAACGCGCGCCGGGCGTGAGCGTCGAGGAGATCGTCGCCAAGACTGCTGGTGAGCTGGTGGTCCCCGATCATGTGCCGGAAATGCAGTTCGCCTGATCGGCGTCGTTCGAGAGCCTCGTGGTGCGCACAGCGCATGCGGGGCTTTTCCCGTTTCGGATTGGAGAATCTTTCATGCAAGACGTCGTTATCGTAGCCGCCACCCGCACTGCCATTGGCGCCTTTCAAGGCAGCCTGGCGAACATCGATGCGCCTGATCTGGGTGCTGCCGTGATCAAGCGCCTGCTTGAGCAGACGGCGCTCAACCCTGCCGAAGTCGACGAAGTCATTCTCGGCCAGGTGCTCACGGCCGGTTCCGGCCAGAACCCTGCGCGTCAGGCGTCAATTAAGGCCGGTCTGCCCCCTGCGGTCCCGTCATTTACGCTGAACAAGGTGTGCGGTTCGGGCCTCAAGGCGCTGCATCTGGCAACCCAGGCCATTCGCTGCGGCGATGCCGAGGTGGTTATTGCCGGGGGCCAGGAAAACATGAGCCTCGCGCCCTATGTGCTGCCCAAGGCGCGCACCGGTCTGCGCATGGGCCATGCCGAGCTGGTCGACAGCATGATCAGCGATGGCCTTTGGGATGCCTTCAATGATTTTCATATGGGTATCACGGCGGAGAACCTCGTCGACAAGTACGAGATCAGCCGTGAAGCGCAGGACGCATTTTCTGCCGCATCGCAGCAGAAGGCAGTCGCCGCCATCGAGGCCGGGCGTTTCAACGACGAGATCACGCCCATCGAAATCCCTCAGCGCAAAGGTGATCCGCTGCGTTTCGACACCGACGAGCAACCGCGCGCCGGCACCACCGCCGAGTCACTGGCCAAGCTCAACCCGGCCTTCAAGAAGGACGGTTCAGTCACCGCCGGCAACGCCTCCAGTCTCAACGATGGCGCCGCGGCGGTTTTGCTGATGAGCGCCGACAAAGCCAAGGCTCTCGGCCTGCCGGTGCTGGCGACGATCAAGGCCTACGCCAACGCAGGCGTTGACCCAGCAATCATGGGGATTGCGCCGGTTTCGGCCACCCGTCGCTGCCTGGACAAAGCAGGCTGGTCGCTCGACGAGCTGGACCTGATCGAAGCCAACGAGGCCTTCGCGGCTCAGGCACTGTCGGTGGGGCAAGAGCTCGGCTGGGATGCGAGCAAGGTCAACGTCAACGGCGGCGCCATCGCCCTTGGCCACCCGATTGGTGCTTCGGGCTGCCGGGTGCTGGTCACGCTGCTGCACGAGATGATTCGCCGCGACGCGAAAAAAGGCCTTGCCACGCTGTGCATCGGCGGCGGCCAGGGCGTTGCGCTGGCCATCGAGCGCGGCTGAACCAACTACATTGGCCCATAGAGGAGGATTAGCGCTGCGGTCAGGATCGACCGCCTCGACGTATTGAAATGACTGCGGCGCACGCCACGCACGTGCGCCGCCTTAAAAAGAAGAACAACCAAGGATCAATAGCCATGCTCAGCTCCGTTACCGCTTTGAGCGTCAAGCTCATTCAGCGATACCTCCCCTCGCCTTTCGTGTTTGCCATTCTCCTCAGCCTCATCGTCCTCGCCGCCAGCATCCTGGTCACCGGCCAGGGTTTGCCCGCCATGGCCCAGCACTGGGGTACGGGTTTTTGGAATTTGCTCACCTTCGCCATGCAGATGGCATTGATTCTGGTCACCGGTCATGCCCTGGCCAGCGCCCCCTTGATCCATCGTTTGCTGGCGGGCCTGGCGCGAACCGCCCGCACGCCGGGCCGTGCGGTAGTGCTGGTTACGCTGGTGGCGCTGGCCGGCTCGTGGATCAACTGGGGCTTCGGCCTGGTGATCGGCGCGGTGTTTGCCCGCGCTCTGGCCCGTGAAGTAAAAGGTGTCGACTATCCGCTGCTGGTCGCTGCGGCCTACTCGGGCTTTCTGATCTGGCACGGCGGACTGTCCGGTTCCATTCCCCTTTCGCTGGCCACCGGAGGCGCAGACCTGGAGCGCATGACCGGCGGCGTGGTGACGGCCGCCATCGGCGTCGGCGACACTCTGTTCACCACCATGAACCTGACCATCATTGCGCTGCTGGTGATCGGTCTGCCGATCCTCAATTGGGCCATGCATCCGAAAGACCCGAAAGTTGCAGACCCTGCAAAACTGCTCGACCCCGCCCATGAGGCCCTGCCGCGTAACACCCTGGCGCAGCGCATGGACGACAGCCGCATCCTCAACGTGATCATCGTTGCGCTGGCTGTAGTGTATTTCGGTTTCTACTTCGCCGAGAACGGCTTCGCCCTCACGCTGAACATCGTCATCGGCTTGTTCCTGTTTATCGGCCTGGCGCTGCACGGCTCGCCAGAACGCTACATGCGTGCGGTACAGGACGGGATCGGGGGCATCAGCGGCATCGTCATCCAGTTCCCCTTCTACGCCGGAATCATGGGGATGATGGTCGGCGCCAACGCCGAAGGATTGTCACTGGGCCGACAGATCACCGACACCTTCATCGCCTGGTCTTCGGCTGACACCTTCCCGGTGCTGGCTTTCCTGAGCGCTGGGCTGGTCAACGTCTTCGTGCCATCCGGTGGCGGCCAATGGGCAGTGCAAGGGCCGATCATGCTGCCGGCTGGCCAGGCGCTCGGCGTGACGCCAGCCGTCACAGCCATGGCGATTGCCTGGGGGGACGCCTGGACCAATATGATCCAACCGTTCTGGGCGTTGCCGATCCTCGGCATCGTTGGGCTCGGCGCGCGCGACATCATGGGCTATTGCCTGCTGATGCTGGTTTATTCGGGCATCGTCATTTCAGGCTGTCTGTATTTTTTCGGCTGAAAAAAAAGGGCTGGCACCGTAACGGTCCCAGCCCTTCGCTTTTTCGCACCTGTCGCCAGAAGCTGGCTAGCAAACTCGCCCGGCGGCCTCAGACCAGACGGAATCGGCTTACCTGGGCCTGCAACTCACCGCCCAGCCGAGCAAGATCGGAACTGGCAGCCGAAGTCTGCTCCGTAGCCGCAGCGGACTGATCTGCCACATCGCGGATTTTGGACACGCTGCGATTGATCTCCTCGGCAACCGCACTCTGCTGTTCGGAGGCTGTCGCAATTTGCTGGTTCATCTGCTGGATGCTTGAAACCGCATCGTTGATGGCCGTCAGCGCCTCACCGGCCAGCTGTGCTGCCTCGACGGTCTGATCTGCAAGATCACAGCTTTTACCCATTACCTGCACAGCGCCTTCGGTCCCGGTTTGGAGCGCGACGATCAGCTGCTCGATCTCCGACGTCGATTGCTGCGTTCGCCGCGCGAGCGATCTGACTTCGTCCGCCACCACAGCGAATCCACGCCCAGCCTCCCCTGCACGGGCCGCTTCGATCGCAGCGTTGAGTGCCAACAGGTTCGTTTGATCGGCAACGCTCTTGATCACATCGAGCACATTGCCGATACCGGCGCTGTGGTGTTTCAACCGCTCAATGGATTCGGCGGACTCGCCAACCGAGCGAGCCAGTTCTTCGATATGTTCTATGGTCTGCCTGACAACCGAACGGCCTTGTTGGGCCTGTATGTCAGCAGACGACGCCGAATGTGCGGCGGTTTCCGCGTTACGAGCCACATCTTGAACGGTCGCTGTCATCTCGTTCATCGCCGTGGCCACCTGGTCAGTTTCAAGCTTCTGCTGGCCTACACCGACACTGGTTTGCTCGGTCACGGCCGACATCTGTTCTGCGGCAGTGGCGAGTTGCGCAATCCCGTCCGAGAGCCGGGTCAGCAAAGAGCGCAGGCTCTCGCTCATCTGCTGCATGGCCTGCATCAACTGGCCAAGTTCATCGCGGCGATCGACCGTCAGATTGGTAGACAGGTCGCCATCGGCTACACGACGTGCCACTGCAACAACCTCCTGCAAGGGCTTGACGATCATTTGAGTAATCAGCGCCGCACACAGCACGCTGATCACCAGTGCGATCACCGTGGCGACGATCAGCACTGTCCGAACTTGGCGTTGCTCGGTACGCAGCTCCTCGAGCTGACTGGCATAGGCCGTCTGCGCAACGTCGACGATCATCCGGGCGCGCTCGGTCAGTGCCTCTTCGCTGGCGACGCGATCCGACTGTGCCTTGCGGTAGTCGAGAAATTCCGACCGATACTGGTCCAGACGATCGAGCGCCTGGGCTAGCGCTTCGCTGCTGCGGCCGTCCGGCAGGCTGGCCTTCAACTCACGGCCCGCCTGAGCTGAGACGTCCAGCTGGGCCAGCAGGGCCTCTGCGTCGCGCGGGTTACCGCCGCTCACGAAATTCTTTTCCAGCCGGCGGGTATCGAACAACTGCTTGGCAAGGTTGGATGCCTGGTTGGATAGGACCAGGGTCTGGATGCTTTCGGCGTCACCGGTGGCGACAATCTGCTCCTGCACCCTCCTACGCAGTTCCGCCTCGGCTGCATTGAAGCCTGCAAGGGCTTCACGAGCCGCCTCTTCCATGTTGTCTTCGGCCTTCTGCCGTTGACGCATGGCTTCGGCAAACTGGGCAAGCCGGGCCTGGTACTCATTACCATCCTGCTCAATGCGATCCATCAGCTGGATGCTGTCTGCGCTTTCAAAGGACTCACGGGCATCCTGCGCGACGGCGATGGTCTTGTTGACGGCGCCTTTTGCCTCCTCCAGGAAGACCGCATCTCGCCTGAGCAGGAAGTTCTTTTCGCCTTGTCGGGCATCGGAAACGAGCGACTTGATTTCAGCCACCCGGTTGAGTTTGGCGAACCGCTCGAACACGGAATCCAGCGCGTTGTAGCTTATCCACGCGATGATCAAGGTGATCAGCAGCACCAGGCCAAAGCCTGTCAGCAACTTGCGCCGTACGCTCAGATCGAGCAAGAGACTACGTAACCCTTTCATGGGAACCTTCTTTAAGTGTTACAAAACAGAAACGGGACGGACCGCTTTGTATAAGTTTTGCACAGCAAGGTCAATATATCAGCGCCATTATTACGGCGTGCGGACGACGACTGGCATTGCGCTGAAGCGGGTTGTATCCCGGTAGATACCGTCTTCCCCATTACCGAGCAAGGGCCAGTTGAGGGTCGAAACGCTGGCCCGATTTAAGTACCCCATAGGCGATGTGCAGCAGCTTGCGCATCGCTGCACAGACGATTTGTTTTCCGGA
>NZ_POUL01000022.1 GCF_002890895.1 Stutzerimonas stutzeri | reverse complement strand
ACGCACTGGTCGGTGAAGCCCCGGCTGGTCTGACCTTCAACGCCGACGGCACCTACACCTTCGATGCGTCGAGCTACGACTCGCTGACTGCTGGCGAGCCGCTGGTGCTGACCATTCCGTTCACCGCGACTGACGCTCAAGAAGCGACCTCTGCGGCGGCGAACCTGGTCATCACCGTGACCGGCACCAACGACGTTCCGGTTGCCCAGGCTGCCGTGAATGCCGTTGCCGAAGATGCAACCATTGAAGGCAGCGTTGCCGGCACCGACGCCGATGCAGGCGAAACCGCCACGCTGACCTACGCACTGGTCGGTGAAGCCCCGGCTGGTCTGACCTTCAACG
>NZ_POUL01000021.1 GCF_002890895.1 Stutzerimonas stutzeri | reverse complement strand
GTGTGCGCTGATACCGACGCTGGATAGTCGCACCCGAGTGCTCGTTCTTCAGCATTCCAACGAAGCGAGCCATGCGCTGAATACAGCGCGGTTGGCGGTACTGGGGTTGCGCAATGCACAGCTGGAAGTCGGTGAATGCTTTGAGGACGACTCTGACGGCAACGAACGGAGCTACCTGCTGTTTCCCGGCGAGGGTGCCGTACCGATCAGCACGCTTGCCGCTATCGGGCGCCCCATACGTCTGATCGTGCCGGACGGCACCTGGCGCAAGGCGCGCAAGATCCTTCACATCAATCCATGGGTAGCCGCGCTGCCGCGTGTGGCGCTGCCAGATGGCCTGACTTCGCGCTATCGCTTGCGCAAGGCCCCCATGCCCGGTGCGCTGTCCACGATTGAGGCGATCGTTGCAGCACTGAACATTCTGGAAGGCCCTAG
>NZ_POUL01000020.1 GCF_002890895.1 Stutzerimonas stutzeri | reverse complement strand
ATCCACCCTTGTATCTCGACTACCACGCTATGTTGGGGTGATAGTTCCCGACTGATCATCGGGGGAAGGCCAGGAAGCCGTATCCACCCTTAGGCTTTGAGCCTGCGACGTAGATAGCGCTGCGGCCTTCCATACTCACTCTTACAGCTCGAACGGTATCCAGAGCCCGCCTCCGGCGAGAGCTCGCATCAGCAAGGTAGAGCTGAGTGAAGTGTTGATCTTTCTGAACCAGCAGGAGGACTTATGCCCAGCGTCATCGGCATCGATATCGCCAAACGCACGTTCGACATCGCCACCCAGCAGCCCAATGGCAAGTACCGCACCAAGGCCAAATTGCCAAACGAGGTGGCCGGTTTCGAAGCGCTCCAGCAGTGGCTGCTCAAGCACGCCAATGCCCAAGCCTGGATCGTGATGGAAGCGACCGGCGCTTACCATGAAGCGCTCGCGACCTGGTTTCACGATAAAGGCTATCAGGTCTGCGTGCTCAATCCTGCACAGGTCGCCTATTACGCTCGAAGCCAGCTCCAGCGCGTAAAGACCGACAAAGTCGACGCCAAACTCATCGCTGAGTATGGCGAGCGGCACCAGGGTGATCTGCGGGCCTGGCAGCCTGAGCCTCCCGCCGTCCGGCGCTTGAAAGCATTAGTGCGGCGCCTGGAAGATCTGCAGGAGATCCAACAAATGGAACGCAACCGCCTGGATCTGGCCGACGCTAGTGTGCAGGCTTCAATCTACTCAGTGCTGCACCATGTCGAGCGGCAGATCGGAGAGGCGCTACGTGCGATCCGAGACCACATCGATGATGACCCGGACCTGCGCAACAAACGCGACCTGCTGACCAGCATTGATGGCATCGGCGAGCGTTCCGCAGCCCTGTTGCTGGCTGAGCTGGGCGATCCGCTACGCTTCGCCAGCTCACGCGCGATCACCGCTTATGCCGGGCTGAACCCCCGCCTTCAGGAGTCTGGCTCCTACAAGGGCCAGACGCGCATATCCCGCACAGGATCGTCTCGCTTGAGGGCTGGACTCTACATGCCGGCGGTCTGCTCGCTCACACACAACCCGGCCATTAGTGCTCTACGCGAGCGTCTGAGTGCAAAAGGAAAATCCGGAAAACAAATCGTCTGTGCAGCGATGCGCAAGCTGCTGCACATCGCCTATGGGGTACTTAAATCGGGCCAGCGTTTCGACCCTCAACTGGCCCTTGCTCGGTAATGGGGAAGACGGTATCTAC
>NZ_POUL01000019.1 GCF_002890895.1 Stutzerimonas stutzeri | reverse complement strand
TGTAGATACCGTCTTGCCCCTTAGTGCGCAATGGCGAGTCTGGGGTCGAAAGGTTGCCCTGACTTGAGCACGCCATAAGCGATGCTCAACAGCTTTCGCATGGCGGCGCAGACAATCTGCTTGCCGCTCTTGCCTTTGGCCTTCAGGCGGTCACGCAGCGCACTGATCGCGGGGTTGCGCTTGAGTGAACAGACCGCCGGCATATACAACCCGGCGCGCAGACGAGAGGAGCCTGTGCGCGAGATGCGCGTCTGTCCCCTGTAGAGACCTGACTCCTGCAACTGCGGGTTCAGTCCGGCGAAGGCGGTCAAGGCGCGGCTGCCGGCGAACCGTAAGGGATCGCCCAGCTCGGCCAACAGCAGAGCGGCCGTCTTGTCACCGATGCCATCGATGCTGGTCAGCAAGTCACGCTGGCCGCGAAGGTCAGGGTCGTCATCGATGTGCTGTTTGATTGCCCTGATCGTCTCGGCGATCTGTCGATCCACATGTTGCAGGACCGACTGGATGGAGTCGTACACGCTGGTGTCAGCGACCTCCAAGCGGTTGCGCTCCATCTGTTGGATCTCCCGCAGATCCTCCAGACGGCGTACCAGAGCTCTCAGGCGCCGGAGGGCCCGTGATTCGGGCTGCCAGGCACGTAGCTCGTCCTGGTGCCGCTCGCCGTAAGCCGCGATCAGCTTGGCGTCTACCTTGTCGGTTTTCACTCGCTGCAACTGGCTGCGCGCGTAATATGCCACCTGGGCTGGATTCAGGGCACAGACCCGGTAGCCCTTGTCATGTAGCCACTCGGCTAGGGCTTCATGATAAACACCGGTCGCCTCCATCAGAACCCACGCCTGGGGCTCGCTGTGCTTGAGCAGCCATTGGTGCAGAGTCTCGAAACCCGCCTCACGATTGGCGAGCTTGGCTTTGGTGCGGTACTTACCGTTAGCCTGGCAAGTGGCGATGTCGAATGTGTGCTTGGCAATATCGATGCCGACGACACTGGGCATGGGATGCTCCTTCTGCTGATCCAATGATCATCACTGCACCCGGCTCAACCTTGTTGATGCGAGCTCATGCCATAGGCGGGCTCTGGATACCGTTCGAGCTGTACGAGTGAGTGTGGAAGGCTGGAGCACTATCTACGTTACAGGCTCGAGGCCTTGGAGCGAGCTCGGCTTCCTGACCTTCCCCCGATGATCAGTCGGGGACTATTGCCCACAATGAGGCAGCAGTCGAGATACAAGGAGCGAGC
>NZ_POUL01000001.1 GCF_002890895.1 Stutzerimonas stutzeri | reverse complement strand
TCCGGAAAACAAATCGTCTGTGCAGCGATGCGCAAGCTGCTGCACATCGCCTATGGGGTACTTAAATCGGGCCAGCGTTTCGACCCTCAACTGGCCCTTGCTCGGTAATGGGGAAGACGGTATCTACGAGCGCCGGCGGTGGCTTCGACCGTAGGGTGGATCACGCTCCATCGATCCACGCGTTAGATCACGCAGGTTGCGTAGCTGGCGAGACGATTGATCATCGCGCTTGCGATCTGTTATTCACGATGCCTTTTGGTGCACCGAAACCCCGGCGGCGTAGGTTGCCTTCACGGCGCGGTCGTCGCCAAGGATCATCAGAGCGAAGAGTTTTTCCTGCAGCGTGGTGGCCTGGCTTAGGCGGTAGTCGATCAGGGGAGTCGCCTTGTAATCGAGCACCACGAAGTCGGCATCCTTGCCAGGCTGCAGGTTGCCGATCTTGTCGTCCAGATACAGCGCTCGCGCTCCGCCAAGTGTGGCGAGATACAACGCCTTGAACGCATCGAGTTTCTGACCCTGCAGCTGCAATACCTTGTAAGCCTCGTTGAGGCTCTGCAGTTGCGAGAAGCTGGTGCCGCCGCCGACGTCCGTGCCCAGACCCACCCTCACGCCGTAGCCTTCTAGCTTCGCCAGATCGAACAGGCCGCTGCCGAGGAACAGGTTGGACGTGGGGCAGAAGGCCACGGCCGAGCCGGTCTCGCCGAGGCGTTTGCATTCGTCATCACAGAGGTGGATGCCGTGGGCGAAGACCGAGCGCGCGCCGATCAGACCGTGATGGTCGTAGACGTCCAGGTAACCCTTACGCTCGGGGAACAGCTCCTTGACCCACTCCACTTCCTGCTTGTTCTCGGAAATGTGCGTGTGCATGTACAGGTCGGGGTATTCGGCAAACAGCTTGCCGGCCAGCGTCAGTTGTTCTGGCGTGCTGGTCGGGGCGAAACGCGGCGTCACGGCGTAATGCAGACGGCCTTTGCCATGCCAGCGTTCGATCAGCGCTTTGCTGTCGGCATAGCCGGACTCGGCCGTGTCGGTGAGAAAGTCCGGCGCATTGCGGTCCATCAGCACCTTGCCGGCAATCATCCGCAGATTGAGTTTTTCTGCCGCTTCGAAGAAGGCATCCACCGACTGCTTGTGCACCGTGCCGAACACCAGCGCGGTGGTGGTGCCGTTGCGCAGCAGCTCGCCGAGGAACAGATCGGCCTGTTGGCGAGCATGCGCCATGTCACTGAAACGCCCTTCGTTAGGGAAGGTGTAGGTTTCCAGCCAGTCCAGCAGTTGCGTGCCATAGGAGCCGATGACGCCGACCTGCGGGTAATGAATGTGGGTGTCGATGAAACCGGGGGTGATCAGCGCGTCAGGGTATTCGACCACCTCGGTGCCGGCTTTCAGGGTTGGAAGCAGGTCAGCCGCACTGCCGATCTGAGCAATCTTTCCATCCTCGACAACCAACAGGCCGTCTTCGAAATACTCGTGAGATTGCTCGATACCCACCTCGCGCGGATCGGCGAGGCAGTGGAGCAGGGCGGCACGGTAGGCTTTTGCTTGGGGCATGGTGAGTCTCGGAATCGTTGTGTAGAGGACATTCGTCGATGTGGAAGGCCGCATCGAGGCGGAGCGTTTAGCCGAGCTGTTTTCGGCTAAACGCGGGGGCGCTTCTCACAAAAAGGCGCGGCTCGATCAGCCGTTCTGCGAGCGGCGCGAGGCGGGCACCAGCATGGGCACCGGCTTTGCGCCGTCCGCGGCTTTCTCACCGCTCTTTTCACCGAAATGGGCGTTGTAGGTGGCGATCACTTCGCCAGCGATGGATACCGCAATTTCGACCGGCAGCTTTCCCTTCACTTCGGCGATACCCATCGGGCAGCGCATGCGTTGCACGGTGTCTGGCTGGAAGCCACGGTCACGCAGACGGTGTTCGAACTTGGCGCGCTTGCTCTTCGAGCCGATCAGCCCGTAGTAGGTGAAATCGTTGCGTTCGAGGATGGCCGCGGTTAGCTCCAGGTCGAGTTGATGGTTGTGCGTCATAACGATGAAGTAGCTGCCTGCCGGCATCTCGGCCACCTCGTCGACCACCTCGTCGTTGACCACTTTCTCCACGCCCGCAGGAATATGGGCCGGGAATTCGCTTTCGCGCGAATCGATCCAGCGCACCTTGCACGGCAGACTGGCAAGTAGCGGCACCAGTGCGCGGCCAACGTGGCCGGCACCGAACACCGCAATATGCGCCTGCGGTTGGCCCATGGGTTCGAACAGCAGCACGGTGGCGCCGCCACAGCACTGGCCGAGGCTCGCGCCCAGGGAAAAGCGTTCCAGCCGCGTATCACGCACGCGGTTTTCAAGCATCTCCCGCGCAATTGCCTGTGCCTTGTATTCCAGATGGCCGCCGCCGATGGTGTCGTACAGGCGCTCGCGGCTGACCACCATCTTCGAGCCCGCATTGCGCGGCGTCGAGCCGCGCTCTTCGATGATGGTGACCAGCACGCAGGGTTCGCCTTGTTGCTGCAGGTCGGCGAGTGCTTCGATCCAGCTGTTCATCTCGTTCTCCGATGCCGTATGGCATGCGCGTATTCATGTCGTCGGTGACCGGGTCGCAAGCAGCGCTTGCTCCTACAGGTTGCGGTGGCAGGTTGTAGGAGCAGGCTCTGCCTGCGACCGGTGCAGCGCGTCAGGCCGGGGTGGTCTCCGTGGCGCTTGGCACCGCGGCGGTCCGCTTCAACTTGCGCATCTGCTCCACGCCCCAGAGCACCCGCTCGGGCGTCGCCGGCGCGTCGATCTTCGGCTGCGCCTTGTAGTCCGCCAGGCTAGCGACGGCATCCTTGATCGCACACCAGACCGAGATGCCGAGCATGAACGGCGGCTCACCCACTGCCTTGGAGTGGAACACGGTGTCCTCCGGATTCTTGCGGTTCTCCACCAGTTTGACCCGCAGATCCAGCGGCATGTCCGCCACGGCCGGTACCTTGTAGCTCGCTGGGCCGCTGGTCATCAGCTTGCCCTTGTCGTTCCACACCAGCTCCTCCATGGTCAGCCAGCCCATGCCCTGAACGAAGCCGCCTTCCACCTGGCCGATGTCGATGGCCGGGTTCAGCGAGGCGCCGACGTCATGCAGGATGTCGCTGCGCAGCATCTTGTACTCGCCGGTCAGGGTGTCGACGATCACTTCCGAGCATGCCGCGCCATAGGCGAAGTAGTAGAACGGCCGGCCGCGCGCCTGGCTGCGGTCGTAGTAGATCTTCGGCGTGCGGTAGAAACCGGTGGACGACAGCGAGACCTGGCCGAAATAGGCCTGCTGGATCAGCTCGTCAAAGGAGACGTACTGGTCACGGATGCGGACCTGACCGTTCTTGAACTCCACATCCTCTTCAGTGACTTTGAAGTGCCTTGCGGCAAACTCGATCAGGCGTTGCTTGATGGTTTGCGCCGCGTTTTGCGCTGCCTTGCCGTTCAGGTCGGTGCCGCTGGAAGCAGCGGTTGGCGAGGTGTTCGGCACTTTATCGGTGTTGGTCGCGGTGATCTGGATACGGTCGATGTCGACCTGGAACACTTCGGCCACGACCTGCGCGACCTTGGTGTTCAGGCCCTGGCCCATCTCGGTGCCGCCGTGGTTCAGGTGGATGCTGCCATCGGTGTAAACGTGCACCAGCGCGCCGCCCTGATTGAGGAAGCTGGCGGTAAAGCTGATGCCGAACTTCACTGGGGTCAGTGACAGACCCTTCTTCAGGATCGGGCTCTTGGCATTGAACGCGCGGATCTCTTCGCGGCGCTTGGCATACTCGCTGCTGGCCTCGAGCTCTGCGGTCATTTCCTCGAGCATGTTGTGCTCGACCGTCTGGTAGTAAGGCGTGACGTTGCGCTCGGTCTTGCCGTAGTAGTTGCGCTTGCGCACATCGAGCGGGTCCTTGCCCAGCTCCCGCGCGACCGTGTCCATGATCTCTTCGATGGCAACCATGCCTTGCGGGCCGCCGAAGCCGCGGTAGGCGGTGTTCGATGCGAGATTGGTCTTGCAGCGATGGCCGTTGATGGTGGCGTCGCCCAGGTAATAGGCGTTGTCGGAGTGGAACATGGCGCGGTCGACGATGGAGCCGGAGAGGTCCGGCGAGTAGCCGCAGTTGCCGGCCAGGTCGATCTCGATGCCGTGCAGCAGGCCGTCATCATCGAAGCCGACGTCGTACTCGACATAGAAGGGGTGACGCTTGCCGGTCATGGTCATGTCTTCCATGCGTGGCAGACGCATCTTGGTCGGGCGCCCGGTGAGGTGTGCAATCACGGCGCACATGCACGCGGGGCCTGCGGCCTGGGTCTCCTTGCCGCCGAAGCCGCCGCCCATGCGGCGCATGTCGATGACGATCTTGTTCATCGAGACGCCGAGCACCTCGGATACCAGCTTCTGCACCTCGGTGGGGTTCTGCGTCGAGGTGTAGACGATCATGCCGCCGTCCTCGGTGGGCATCACCGAAGAAACCTGAGTCTCCAGGTAAAAATGTTCCTGCCCGCCAATGTGCAGGCTGCCTTGCAGGCGACGCGGTGCACTGGCCAGTGCGCTGGTCGAATCGCCACGCTTGTGGGTGTGGCTGTCGAGTACGAAGTGCTTTTTGCGCAAGGCATCGACCACGTCGATCACCGGTTCCAGATCTTCATACTCAATGATCGCGGCCATGGCGGCTTTACGTGCGGTTTCCAGGCTGTCGGCAGCGACGGCAATCACCGGCTGGCCAACATACTCTACCTTGCCGTCGGCCAGCAGCGGATCACCGGGCATGACCGCACCGATATCCAGCTGACCCGGCACATCCTGAGCGGTGATGGCGATCGCAACACCGGGTACGGCGTAGCAGGGGGCCGTGTCGATGCGCACGATCCGGGCATGGGCGCGGTCGCTCATGCGGGCGTAGATGTGCAGCTGATTGGGGAATTCCAGACGGTCGTCGACATACACCGCCTCGCCAGTGACATGTTTGGGCGCGCTGTCGTGCTTGACGCTGCGGCCGACGCCGGTGACCAGGTCCTGTTTGAACAGGGCGGCGATTTCTTCCTGGGTTTTGGTTTGCTTATGCATATGCGGTCACCCTTGTCTCGGCTTCCGGGCTTTGTTGCTCGAGGAAGCATTTGCGCAGCAGGTTCTGTGCGACCAGCAGGCGGTATTCGCGGCTGGCACGGAAGTCGGTCAGTGGCGTGAAGTCCTTCCCGAGCGCCTCGCAAGCACGCTCGATGGTGTCGGCATTGAACGGCGCGCCGATCAGCGCGCGCTCGCAGGCCACAGCGCGTTTCGGAATGGCCGCCATGCCGCCGAAGGCGACGCGGGCATCGTCGATCAGGCCGTCTTCGAGCTTCAGGTCAAAGGCCGCACAGACGGCAGAGATGTCATCGTCGAGGCGCTTGGAGACCTTGTAGGCGCGGAACACCCGGTTCGGCTGGGCGCGCGGCACGATGATCTTCTCGATGAATTCACCTTGCTCGCGAGCGGTGACCTTGTAGTCGATGAAGTAATCCTGCAGCAGCAGGGTGCGGTTGTTATTGCCTTTGCGCAGCACCACTTGCGCACCCAGCGCGATCAGAAGGGGTGGCGAATCACCGATGGGCGACGCGTTGCCGATGTTGCCACCCAGGGTGCCCTGGTTGCGGATCTGCAAAGAGGCGAAGCGGTGCAGCAACTCGCCGAAGTCCGGGTATTCCTCTGCCAGCACTTCATAGCAATCGGTCAGCGGTGTGGCTGCGCCGATCTCGATGCCCTTGTCGGTGACCTCGACTTTCTTCATCTCGGCAATGTGGCCGACGTAAATCATCACCGGCAATTCGCGGTGGAACTGGGTGACTTCAAGCGCAAGGTCGGTGCCGCCGGCGAGCAGGCGTGCGTCCGGGTTGGCGCTGTAGATATCGGCGAGATCACCTACGTTCAGTGGCGATAGACAGCGCTTGTCGCCGCTGTTCAGCTCGGCGGTTTCGCTGGGTGCGATGGCTTTCAGCTGGGCGATGGTGTCGGCTTCGCGCGCATCGAATTGGTCCGGCTGCTTACCGCAGCAGGCCTGCTCCGCGGCTTCCAGAATCGGGCGGTAGCCGGTGCAGCGGCAGAGGTTGCCGGCCAGCGCTTCATGGGTGTCGGCCTTGTCGTAACCGTCCGCCGATTTTTGCAAGGCAAACAGGCTCATGACGAAGCCGGGCGTGCAGAAGCCGCATTGCGAGCCATGGCAGTCGACCATGGCTTGCTGGACGCAGTGCAGCTCGCCCTGGTGCTTGAGGTCTTCGACGGTGATCAGCTGCTTGCCGTGCAAGGCGGAGACGAAGGTCAGGCAGGAATTGAGCGTGCGGTAGCGCAGGCGATCTCCGTTTAGCTCGCCGACCACAACGGTGCAGGCACCGCAGTCTCCGGAAGCGCAGCCTTCTTTGGTGCCGGATTTACCGCGGTATTCGCGCAGGTATTCCAACACGGTGGTATTCGGATCGAGTGTCTGCTCACGGCGCAGTTCTCGATTGAGAAGAAACTGGATCAAGGCGGGCCTCCGGGGCGTTTTTGTTCTGGGCTCTGGCGGTGGAAATTAGCGTTATCTGACTTTTCGGTCAAGAAATTACTGACTCAAAAGTCAATGCGTCCGATGGGCCGTTCCTGACTGACCCCGATTGCCGCCACAAAGCCGGGCCGAACATGCCTAGAGTGTGGCTCAGGCTGGCTGCTCCTGCTGCTTGCGACGACAGGCGTGGGATTCGGCGCAGCTGGGAGCGCTATTGGGATGGCTGCTGCGACCGGCCCTCCCTTATGCCGCATACGCCATCAAGTTCAACCATCACCAAATTGAATGCAAAAAGCTGACCAATGGGACAACTACCGAAGCTGCCCGAGAATCTGGCTGCCTTCAATAACTGTATTGGTCGCCGCCGATCCGGTTAGGCGCACGAATGGGGATATTTGCCAGGGATTGGTGCGTCGGAGCTTCAGGCCCCAAGAGAATTACAAGATGTTGCAGAGATTCAAAGAGGAGACCTACCTCATCGTCGCGCTGCTGGTAGCAGTGCTCGCGTACGTGTTTGAAGAGAGCTTTCTGCACGGTGGCCGCACGATTGCGATGATCAGCACGGCGGTGCTTGTGCTAGTCATCGTGTTGGCCTCGGTACGCGTCGCTCACCATGCCGAAGTGCTTGCCGAAAAGGTCGGTGACCCCTACGGAACCATGATTCTCACGCTTTCGGCCGTGCTGGTGGAGGTCGTCATCCTCGGCATCATGATGTCGCACGAGCCATCACCGACCCTGGTGCGTGACACCATCTACGCAGCGGTAATGCTCGACCTCAATGGCATTCTCGGGCTGGCTGCGCTGATGGGCGGGCTGCGGCACGGCGAGCAACCCTACAACGACGATTCCGCGCGGACCTACAGCGTGATGATCCTCACCGCGATGGGCGTCTCTATGGTCGTTCCTGAGTTCATTCCGCAGGAAGACTGGCGTCTGTACTCGGCCTTTACCATTGGCGCGATGCTACTGCTGTACGGCGTGTTTCTGCGGATGCAGGTTGGCGCGCACAGTTACTTCTTCAGCTATAGCTACCCGGAGAAGAAGCGTCGCCGCAACGAGCACTCGGCAACTACCCAGGCGTCAGGCAGTGCCGGGCCATCGATCGCCATGCTCTGTGTCGGCGTGGTGATCATTGGCGCGCTGGCCGAGGTGATGTCGCAGACGATGAAGGTGAGCCTGGTCGGAACCGGTGCACCGCCTATGCTGGCAGCCCTGTTGGTGGCAGCTATCGCGGCCGCGCCGGAAATTCTGACCGCCTTGCGCGCCGCGTTGGCCAACCGTATGCAGGCAGTGGTCAACATTGCGCTTGGCGCCTCGCTGTCCACGGTGATCCTGACGGTCCCAATCATGGAGGCCATGGCGCTGTATAGTGGCCAGCCATTTCAGATGGCGATGACGCCGGTGCAGACAACCATGGTGTTGATCACCATCATCGTCGCGGCTATCAACCTGAACGACGGCGAAACCAACGCGATCGAGGGCATGACCCACTTCGTGCTGTTCGCTACCTTCATCATGCTTTCGCTGATCGGGCTGTGACCCCTCTCAGCAGGATGGAACCTCAATGACGTTGCGCATCTATCTCGCTGGCCCCGCTGTATTTCGGCCTGATGCCATTGAGCATGGTGAGCGGCTCAAGGCCTTGTGTGCCGAGTTCGGCTTCATCGGTCTGTATCCGCTGGATAAGCAGGTGCCGAACGAGATCGAGTTGCCGCGTGAGCAGGCGGCCTGGATCTACCGGGCCAATCTGGAATTGCTCGGTCAGGCCGATGCGGTGCTTGCCGATCTGAACTTCTTTCGCGGTGGTGAGCCGGACAGCGGCACCAGTTTCGAAGTCGGTTATGCCGCCGCTCAGGGCAAGCCGATCTATGGCTATCTGGACGGGGAGGGCAGCTATGCCGAGCGTCTGCAGCGCCAGCATCCACAGCTTTGTGGCGTGTCCGGTCTCGATTGCGATGGGCTGCAACTGGAAGCGTTCGACCTGCCCGTGAACTTGATGCTGGCTGTGCCCGCTACGCTGATTTGCGGTGGGCCGCGTGAGGCTCTGCAATGCATGGCCAAGGCGCTGCGCCCAGCCCCGCATGCCTAGTCGCGCCTGAGCAAACTGGCCGTCGGCCCTGGCGCGGCAGTTTGCTTTTGACGGGCGTGTTTGCGCTCAAGATTGGCGAATCGAAGAACTGAGAAGCTGACTGCTCAGTCCTGACGCCGGCGAGCGTCGCTGCTCGCCGGTCATACGACTCGCCAGTCTTTTGAGCGAAACCTCAGCGTTGGGACTAGCCCGCGATCAATTCGCGGGCGGCCTGGCTGTGGTTGGCGATCAGTCCGGCCACGTCAAGGCCTTCGATTTGGCCGTCCACCACCCGCCACTGGCCGCCCACCATCACCCGGTCGGCCCGGTCAGCGCCGCACAGCAGCAGCGCGGAGATCGGGTCGTGGCTACCGGAGAAACGCAGCTCGTCGAGCTTGAACAGGGCCAGATCGGCCTGCTTGCCCACCGCCAATTCACCCACATCGTGACGACCCAGCAGCCGTGCCGAACCGCGCGTGGCCCAACCCAGGGCCCGCTCTGGCGTGATCTCTTCTGCACCGTAGCGCAGACGCTGGATGTATAGCGCCTGCCTGGCTTCAAGAATCATGTTGGAGGCGTCGTTGGAGGCCGAACCATCCACGCCAAGACCGATTGGCGCGCCTGCCGCTTCCAGCGCGACGGTGGGGCAAATGCCCGACGCCAGTCGCATGTTGGAGCATGGGCAATGGCAGATGCCGGTGCCGGCCGCGCCGAGGCGGGCAATTTCGTCCTCGTTGAAGTGAATGCCATGCGCCAACCAGGTGCGCTCCGATAGCCAGCCGACGCTGTCCAGATAATCCACCGTGCGCAGGCCGAAGCGCTGCAGGCAGAACTCTTCTTCGTCCAGGGTTTCGGCCAGGTGCGTGTGCAGGCGCACGTCGTGCTGTTCAGCCAGAGCGGCGCTAGCGCGCATGATTTCCGGTGTAACTGAAAACGGCGAGCAGGGCGCAAGGCCGATCTGGATCTGCGCGCCGGCGCCGCGCTCGTGATAGCGGCCGATCAACCGTTCGCTGTCTTCCAGGATCGCTTCGGCCGTCTGCACGGTGTGTTGCGGCGGCAGCCCACCGTCGGCTTCACCCAGGCTCATGGAGCCGCGGGTCAGCATGGCGCGCATGCCCAACTCGCGAACAACGTCGATCTGCACGTCGATGGCGTTTTCCAGGCCATCCGGGAACAGGTAGTGGTGATCGGCCGCGGTGGTGCAGCCGGACAACAGCAATTCGGCGAGCGCGACCTTGCTGGCGAGCGCCAGGCGATCCGGCGTCAGGCGTGCCCAGACCGGATAGAGCGTCTTCAGCCAGGGGAATAGGGGCTGATTGACCACAGGGCCCCAGGCTCGCGTGAGGGTCTGATAGAAGTGGTGGTGCGTGTTGATCAGCCCTGGCAACACGACGTGCTCACGGGAATCGAAGGTGCTGTCGACAGGCGTCGAGGGCGATTGCCCGGCGTCGAGCATTTCGACAATCACGCCATGCTCGATCACCAACCCGCCGGGGGCTTTCTGATCGTTCGAGGTGTAGAGGGCGAGGGGGTTCTTGATCCAGATACGGCTGGCAGTCATGGCCGGCTTCTCCTGAGTTGAGTTCAGAAATGAGCCAGCTCAGTTATGCCCTGTCTGCTGATCCAGGGGTCTCGTCGAGACGCCCAGATGGGTGTCGGGTAAGACGCGACGCAGAGCACGATAAAGGCCCGGCCCTCGCTTGTCATCCCCTGCGTGCGCGCATGAAAAAACCGGGCATTTGCCCGGCTCCTTCGTTTGCCTCGATTCAGCCGCCCAGGTAGGCGTCGCGAACCTTGGGGTTGACCAGCAACTCTTCGCCGCTGCCCTGCATGACGATGTGACCGTTCTCCAGCACGTAAGCCCGGTCGGCCAACTTCAGCGCCTGGTTGGCGTTCTGCTCGACCAGGAAGATGGTTACGCCATCTCTGCGCAGCTGTTCGATGATGTCGAAGATCTGCTGGATGATGATTGGCGCCAGTCCCAGCGACGGCTCGTCGAGCAGCAGCAACTTGGGCTTGCTCATCAATGCACGGGCAATGGCGAGCATCTGTTGCTCACCGCCGGACATAGTGCCGCCACGCTGCTGGAAACGCTCCTTGAGTCGTGGAAACAGCAACAGCACCTTGTCCAGTTGCTCCTGGAAGTCCGCCTTGTTGGTGAAGAACCCACCCATGGCCAGGTTTTCCTCGACCGTCAGCCGAGCAAAGATGCGCCGCCCTTCGGGTACCACGGCAATGTCCTTGCGCATGATGTCGAAGGTTTGCTTGCCGACCAGCTCCTCGCCCTCGAAGCGGATGCTGCCTTCGGATGCCATGGGCGTACCGCAAAGCGTCATCAGCAGGGTCGACTTGCCGGCGCCGTTGGCGCCGATCAGGGTGACGATCTCGCCCTTGCGGACTTCCACGTTGACGTTATGCAGGGCCTGGATCTTGCCGTAAAAGGTCGAGACGTTTTCAAAATACAGCATGGTTAAGCCTCTCCCAGATAGGCTTTGATCACGTCCGGATTGTCACGAATCTGCTCCGGCGTGCCGTCAGCCAGCGGACAGCCCTGGTTGATCACCACGATATGGTCGGAGATGCTCATGACCAGCTTCATGTCGTGCTCAATGAGCAGAACCGTCACGTTGTGCTGGTCACGCAGCATGCCGATCAGCGCTTTCAGGTCTTCGGTTTCCTTCGGGTTCAAACCCGCTGCCGGCTCGTCGAGCATGAGGATGCGCGGACGCGTCATCATGCAGCGCGCGATTTCCAGACGGCGTTGCTGGCCATAGGCAAGGGTGCCGGCCGGGCGGTTGGCAATGTCGGTCAGGTTGACCTGATCGAGCCAGTGCGCGGCGAAATCCATTGCCTGGCGCTCACTCTTGCGAAACGCCTTGGTCTTCAACAGGCCGGACAGAAAGCCCGTGTTCAGGTGCCGATGTTGGGCGACCAACAAGTTTTCGATGGCGGTCATGTCCTTGAACAGGCGAACGTTCTGGAATGTCCGCACCACGCCCTTGCGGGCGATCTTGTGGCCGGGCAGGCCCTGGATCGCTTCGCCGTCGAGCAGGATCTTGCCGTCGGTGGGCTGGTAGAAGCCGGTCAGGCAGTTGAATACCGTGGTCTTGCCGGCACCGTTGGGGCCGATCATCGAGACCACTTGTTTTTCATGTACGGTCAGGCCCACCCCGTTGACGGCCAGAAGGCCGCCGAAGCGCATGGTCAGGCCGCTTACTTCGAGAATCGGGCGGCTCATCGCTTCAGCTCCATATGGGGGCGTTGCATGGGCAGCAGCCCCTGCGGACGCCAGATCATCATCAGCACCATCAAGGCGCCGAACATCAGCATGCGGTACTCGCTGAACTCACGCATCAGTTCAGGCAGCAGGATCATCACGATGGCGGCGAGAATCACCCCCAACTGCGAGCCCATGCCGCCCAGTACGACGATGGCGAGGATGATGGCCGATTCGATGAAGGTGAACGACTCCGGTGACACCAGTCCCTGGCGCGCCGCGAAGAAGCTGCCGGCGAAGCCCGCGAACGTCGCACCGAGGGTAAACGCGGAAAGCTTGATCACCGTGGGGTTCATGCCCAGCGCACGGCAGGCGATCTCATCTTCACGCAAGGCTTCCCAGGCGCGGCCGATAGGCATGCGCAGCAGGCGGTTGATGACGAACAGTGTCAGCAGCACCAGCAGCACGGCAATCAGATAGAGGAAGATCACCTTGTTGATCGACTGATATTCAAAGCCGAAGAACTCGTGGAACGTCTGCATGCCCTCGGCCGCACGACGGTCGAACGAGAGGCCGAACAGTGTTGGTTTATCGATGCCGCTGATGCCATTGGGTCCGCCGGTAAGATCGGTCATGTTACGCAGCAACAGACGGATGATCTCACCGAAGCCCAAGGTTACGATCGCCAGGTAATCCCCGCGCAGACGCAGCACTGGGAAGCCCAGCAGGAAACCGAACAGCGCGGCCATGGCACCAGCAATCGGCAACGCGACCCAGAACCCGATCCCGTAATAATGCGAGAGGAGGGCATAGGTATAAGCGCCAACGGCATAGAACCCGACGTAACCAAGATCCAGCAAGCCGGCCAGGCCTACCACGATGTTCAAGCCGAGGCCGAGCATCACGTAGATCAGGATCAATGTGGCGATATCCACCGCGCCGCGCGAGCCGAAGAACGGCCACACAAGCGCCAGCAGAATCAGGCCAATGATGATGTAGCGCTGGGTCGACGGCAGGGTCAGAAAGTTGCCCGCACCGGCCGGTACTCGCGGCAGGTTGGGGGTCGCCGCCCAGCCGGCCGCCGCGTGATGACGGAACAGCTGCCAGAAGAACATCGCCACGGCGCAGGCCGCGATGATCCAGAACGTCGTCGCGTCGCTGCCATGAACTTCGAGGCGAATGCCGACGGTGGTGAGTTTCAGGCCGAACACCGGTACCGCTACAGCGAATACCAGCAGTGCGCTGAAAAAGGCGGTGCGCAGATTGCGAGTCATACCTTTTCAACCTCCGGACGGCCGAGAATGCCGGTCGGACGGAACAGCAGCACCAGTACCAGCAGGCTGAACGCGACCACATCCTTGTATTGATCACCAAAGATATCGGCGCCGAACGCTTCGGCTACACCCAACACCAGACCGCCGAGCATGGCGCCCGGGATGCTGCCGATACCGCCAAGCACCGCAGCAGTAAAGGCTTTGATGCCGGCCAAGAAGCCGATGTGCGGGTTGATCACGCCGTATTGCATGCTGATCAGAACGGCTGCAACGGCCGCCAGCGCAGCGCCGATGACGAAAGTCAGGGCGATGATGCTGTTGGTGTTGATGCCGAGCAGGTTGGCCATCTTCAAATCTTCGGCGCAGGCACGGCAGGCGCGGCCCAGTCGAGAGCGGGAGATGAACAGCGTCAGACCCATCATGGCAATGATGGTGACGACAAAGATCAACACCTGCATGTAGGAAATCACCACCCCGTTCATGGCGCTTTCACCAAAGATGAAGTTGCCGGGCATCAGGTTGGGGATAGCCTTGTCTTTGGAGTCCTGGGAAAGCAGGACGACGTTCTGCAGGAAGATCGACATGCCGATCGCGGAGATCAGCGGGATCAACCGGTTGCTGCCGCGTAGCGGTCGATAGGCGACCCGCTCGATGCTGTAGCCATAGGCGCTGGTGACGATCATGGCGGCTGCGAACGCGCCGATCATCAGGATCGGCAGCGAATCGAGCCCCATCATGGTCAGCCCGACGATGGCGATAAAGGTGACATACGACCCGATCATGTACACCTCGCCGTGGGCGAAGTTGATCATGCCGATGATGCCGTAGACCATCGTGTAACCGATGGCTATCAAGGCATAGGTGCTGCCAACGGTCAGGCCGTTGATCAGCTGTTGGAAGTAGTGGTAAAGCTCAGGCATTACGTTCTCCTGAACACCCGCAGCCGTGCTTGCCGCCAATGCGGACCTGCTTCGAAAACGCTGCAGGGAGAATGCAGCGCCGTGGACTCGGTGCGGATCACGCACCTACCTGTCGAGGCGGGCCAGTTCTACAGGCCACTCGCTTGGTTGAAAGTGTTGCTGGGCGTCCCGTGCTTGTGGCCGGGTTGGCTCCGATCAGCTAAAACAAAGCCCACGGCGGATGCCGTGGGCTCTGGGTCGGTTGGTTATAGGTTCACTTGGCTTCGGTCTTGGTGCCGTCCTGGTGCCATTCGTAAACCACGAAGTTGAAGTCTTTCAGGTCGCCCTTCTCGTCGAACGAGAGGTTGCCGGTCGGAGTGTCGAAGGTGTTGCTGCGCAGGGCTTCGGCCACCTTGGCGGTGTCGGTGCTGCCGGCTTTCTCGATACCCTCGGCAATGACTTGAACAGCGGCGTAGGCCGGGAACACGAACGGGCCGCTCGGGTCCTGCTTCTTCGCCTTGAATGCGTCGACCAGCTTCTGGTTGCGCGGATCCTGATCGAACGACTTCGGCAGGGTGACCAGCAGGCCTTCGGAAGCCGGGCCGGCAATGGCGGAGATTTCCTTGTTGCCTACGCCTTCAGGGCCCATGAAGCGGACATTCAGGCCCTTTTCCTTCGCTTGACGCAGCAGCAGGCCCAGCTCTGGGTGATAGCCGCCGTAGTAGACGAAGTCGACATTCTCCTGCTTGAGCTTGGAAATCATCGAGGAGAAGTCCTTGTCGCCAGCGTTGATGCCTTCGAACAGGCCAACCTTGACGCCTTTCTTCTCCAGGGTTTCCTTGACCGCGGTCGCGATCCCTTCGCCGTACTGCTGCTTGTCATGGATGACAGCCACATTCTTCGGCTTGACGGTGTCAGCGATGAAGTTACCGGCAGTCGGACCCTGCAGGCTGTCCAGACCGATGGTACGGAAAACCAGCTCGTAGCCACGGGACGTGATGTCCGGGCTGGTCGACGCCGCGGTGATCATCAGAATGCCTTCGTCTTCGTAAATGTCGGACGCCGGCTGGGTGGAGCTGGAGCAGAGGTGACCCACGACGAAGCTGACCTCGTCGTTAACGATCTTGTTGGCAACCGCTACGGCCTGCTTGGGGTCGCAGGCGTCGTCATAGACGATCCCTTCAAGCTGCTGACCGTTGACGCCCCCTTCCTTGTTGATTTGCTCGATGGCCATCTGGGCACCGATGAACTGCATGTCCCCGTACTGCGCGACAGCCCCGGTAACCGGACCGGCCAGGCCGATCTTGATGTTGTCGGCGGCCAGCGTGTAGCTCGCTGCACCCGTCAAAGCGATAGCCATGAATAGTTTCGAAAGACGCTGCTTGGTCTTCATATGTGCTCCACTTGCATCATTATTGTTTGGATCCTGCGGGCTGCAGTGTCGTTAAGGGCTCAACGTCCCCAAACGGTACGGCAACTGTACCGGCACAGTGTAGAAGCGTCAGCACCTGTTTGCACAGTCAGGATTTCCATCCGGTTGATGAGATTCACCCGAGCGCTATCATTGCGCCCTTTAAGGGAACGGGCGGGTCTCATGAGCGAAGATTCAAGCACTCTCTATGCCAAGCTACTGGGCGAAACCGCGTCGATTACCTGGCAGGAACTGCAGCCGTTCTTCGCTCGTGGCGCGCTATTGCGTGTCGCCAGCGAGGCCGATCTCATCGAAGCGGCGCTGGCCGTCACTCAAGACGACCGCGACACGGTAACCAAGTGGCTGGCGAATGGCCAGCTGGCCAAGCTGGATGAAAGCCAGGCACGTGACTGGCTGACGCGCGATCCTCAGTTATGGGCCGTGGTGGTAGCGCCGTGGGTGCTGGTCCAGGAGCGAGCCGTGCGACCGTCCCGGCACTGATCCAACGCGCTGCACCGAAACGGGGCGCCGGAAAGTAAATGCCTAGGCAGGCGGGGCAGGCACCAAGCGAGTAGAGTGATTGCGGTTGCCGGCTGGCTTGGCAATCATCCGTTACAGGCATGGCTGCGGAGATACCGATGTGACGGCGTCGCTCGAGGGACGGATCAGCACAGTGCGCGGAGCGGTAATCGACGTGGTTTTCACCACGGGCTTGCCCGCGATTGGCGACGCGCTCGATGTCATGCGGGACGACGCTGAGCCCCTGTTGGTTGAGGTGCAGGCGCACCTTAGCGAGCGCACGGTACGCTGCATTGCACTGGGCGCTACCGCCGGGCTACCACGAGGTGGCAGAGTCCTGTCGCGCGGTGGCCCGCTCAGTGTGCCGGTGGGCCAAGCCGTATTGGGACGCTTGCTGGACGTCAGCGGGCGGCCCGGTGACAAGGGAGAAACACTGCCGGACGACGTCCCCCGTCGGCCGATCCTGCGCACGCCGCCTCCGCTCGCAGCCCAAAGCGTCGGCCGCGAACTGTTCGCCACTGGCATCAAGGTCATCGACCTGCTGACACCGCTGGTGCAGGGCGGCAAAGCGGCGATGTTCGGCGGCGCCGGCGTCGGCAAGACCGTTCTGGTAATGGAGCTGATTCACGCCATGGCCGAGCGCTACCAGGGCATCTCGGTATTCGCTGGCGTCGGAGAACGCTCCCGGGAAGGCCACGAGTTGCTGCAGGATATGCGCGACTCCGGGGTGCTCGACCAGACGGTGTTGGTTTACGGGCAGATGAGCGAACCCCCCGGTGCGCGCTGGCGTGTCCCGCTGACTGCGCTGAGCATCGCCGAGTACTTCCGCGACGAGCGCCGGCAGAACGTTCTGCTGCTGATGGATAACGTGTTTCGCTTCGTACAGGCCGGCGCCGAAGTCTCAGGGTTGCTCGGGCGTCTGCCGTCGCGGGTAGGTTATCAACCAACCCTGGCCGATGAGGTGGCGGCGCTGCAGGAGCGCATCGTGTCGGTGAACGGGGTGGCAGTGACGGCCATCGAAGCGGTGTATGTGCCCGCCGATGATTTCACCGATCCCGCCGTGACCGCGCTGGCGGCGCACATGGATAGCATGGTCGTCCTCTCACGCAGCATGGCCGCTCAGGGCATGTACCCCGCAGTGGACCCAATCGCCTCGTCTTCGATCATGCTCGATCCGCTGGTCGTTGGTCAGGCGCACGTCGATATCGCGATCGAGGTACGCCGCAGCATCGAGCACTATCGCAGCCTGCAGGACGTAATTTCGCTGCTTGGCGTCGAGGAGTTGGGCGTAGATGACCGGCTGATCGTCAGCCGAGCGCGGCGCCTGCAGCGCTTCCTGACGCAACCCTTTGCCGTGACCGAAGCCTTTACCGGCATGCCAGGCTGCTCGGTCAGTTTGGACGAGACCTTATCGGGTTGCCGAGCGATCCTGGCTGGAGAGTGCGACCACTGGCAGGAAAGTTCGCTCTATATGGTTGGCAGCTTGGAGCAGGCAAGAGCCAAGGAAGAGCGTCTTGGCGCGGGGAGCAAACCGTGACCCGGTGCTTGCGTCTGCAGATCAGCACGCCACAGCAGCTACTGCTGGAGCTGGATGACGTGGTCTCGTTTCGCGGCGAGGATGCCAGTGGGTGCTTTGGTCTGCTGGCCGGTCACGAGGACTTTCTTACCGTGCTGCAGCCGACGGTGCTGCGTTGGCGGCGAGCCAGTGGCGAGCAGGGATTTTGCGCAGTCCAGGGTGGTGTACTCAGTCTCAGTCGGCAGGTCCTGCGTGTAGCCTGTCGTGATGGCATCGTCGACACTCGGCTCGAAAAGCTTGAGGCGGGCGTGCACCGGGCGCAGCAAACGCAGGTCGAGAGCGGACGCCAGACGCGCGTGGAGCATGTCCGCTTGCACACCCATGCGGTGCGGCAGCTGGTGCGCTATCTGCGGCCGGCACAGGGCATCGAACCACCGCTCGATCCGCTGGGAGAGCAGCATGAAAGACCAGCGTGAGGCCCTGCGCGAAGCGACCCGGCGGGCGGTTGAGCGCGCCGAGCAGGCCGAGCGGGATCCGGAACCGTCCCTGGCACGGCGCCTGGCTCAGATAGGCGTGCTGGGTTGGGCCATCGTGCTTCCGCTGTTGTTGGGGCTGTTCATCGGTCGCTGGGTCGACCGCCTGTTGGGCACTGGCGTGACCTTTGCTGCAGCGCTGCTCTGCTTGGGTGCGGCGCTTGGTTTATGGTCCGCCTGGCGCTGGATGCACCGCCAATGACCGGCTTGCCGCTTTTTACAGTGCTCTGGCACATCGGCTGTGGTCTGCTGGCCGGCGCCTTGGCCGGCGCTGTGCACTTCCGCCTGCTGGAGCTGAACGTGCGCCTGTTTCTCTCGGGGCGCGCCGGAGTGGCGCTGCTGCTGCAGCTGACGCGCCTGGCCGCCACGGTGGCAGTGCTGGTCGTTCTGGCGCGCCTCGGCGCATGGGCGGTGCTCGCCGGTGGCGTCGGAGTGGTGCTGGCCCGGCAGCGGGCACTGCATCAGTCTTGGAGTAAGAGTCGATGAGTCCATCATCCCCGCTGGAGAGTGCACTGCTGTTTGAGCTCGGGCCGATGCGGGTCAGCACGGCTGTGGCGGTGACCTGGCTGCTGATGTTGGTGCTGGCCACCGGCAGCTGGGTGCTGACCAGGCGCCTTTCTCTTCGCCCCACTGCGATGCAGAGCCTGCTCGAGTTGCTGGTCGAGACCCTCGACGGACAGATTCGCGACACCATGCAGAGCAGTCCGGAGCTATACCGGGCGCTGATCGGCAGCCTGTTCATCTTCATCCTTGCCGCCAACTGGTCATCGCTGATACCCGGCGTCGACCCCCCCACCGCGGTGCTGGAGACGGACACAGCCCTGGCGCTGGTCGTGCTGGCAGCCAGCATTGGCTACGGTATCGCTGTCAAGGGCTTGGGCGGCTACCTGCGCACCTTTGCCGAGCCGAGCTGGGTAATGATTCCTCTGAATATCGTCGAGCAGCTGACACGTACCTTTTCGCTGATCGTGAGGCTGTTCGGCAACATCATGAGCGGCGTGTTCGTCATTGGCATCGCCTTGTCACTGGCCGGTCTGCTGGTGCCCATTCCGTTCATGGCATTGGACCTGCTTACCGGCGCCATTCAGGCCTATATCTTCAGCGTCTTGGCAATGGTCTTCATTGGCGCCGCCGTTGCACGGTAAATGCCCCGCTCAACTGCATTCTTATTGGAGGTGCACATTGGACAATATGATCGAAATCGTCAGCATCATCGCCGCGGCCATCGCCGTTTCGTTCGGTGCGATCGGGCCGGCGCTGGCGGAAGGGCGTGCGGTGGCGGCGGCCATGGACGCCATCGCCCGTCAGCCAGAATCTGCCGGCACGCTGTCGAGAACGCTGTTTGTCGGCTTGGCGATGATCGAAACCATGGCCATCTATTGTCTGGTTATCGCGGTGCTGGTGCTGTTCGCTAACCCGTTCATTCAGTGAGCGTGGCGACCCGATGAAGCTCGATTGGTGGACCCTCGGCCTGCAGCTGATCAACGTTCTGGTATTGATGTGGCTGCTGTCGCGTTTCCTGTTCAAGCCGATTTCGCAAATCATCGCCGAACGGCAGCGTGTGGCGGCCGAACTGCTCGATCAGGCCGCCGCGGCGAAGGCCGATGCGCAGGCGCTTGATGCCAGTGCCGTTGCGGCGAATGAAGCGGTTGCCCAGACACGAGCGGCGGCGCTTGAGGCCGTTCAACAGGAGGCTGACGCCATGCGCAGCAAGTTGTTGCGCGAGGCCGAAGCGGGCGCTGCGGACAGTCGTGAAAAGGCGATGCAGGCGCTGCAGGACGACCAGCGCGCGGCACGTCGGCGGGCTGAGGCAGACGCGGCACAACTGGCGCTCGATATCGCCAGAAAACTGCTGGCGCGCTTGCCGGCGGATGCTCAGGTTAGCGGCTTCGTTGAAGGGCTGGTGGCGGAGTTGGCGCGGTTGCCCGAGGCCCTTCGTGACAGTCTGCGCCAGCCAGCACAGCGATTCGAGCTGCACGCGCCGCGTTCTCTTGAGCAAGCCGAGCTCGCCCAAATCCAGCAGGCGCTTGCGACCGCCCTGGGGCAGCCGGTGACGCTGGACGTCATGGTCGACGCCACGCTGGTCGCTGGGCTGGAACTGACCGGAGGCGCGGTGGTGGTGCGCAACAGTTTTCGTGCCGATCTGGACCGGTTGAAGAACGAGCTGCTGGACGCCGAGCATGCCTAATCATCGACACAACACCGACGACTGGCTCGCGCGTAGCCGTGCAGCTCTTGACCGCGTCCGGCTCGGCGCCGAGGCTGGTGAAGTGGGTCGGGTCGAGCAGGTAGGTGACGGTATCGCTCAGGTTTCAGGGCTGCCCGGCGCGCGCCTTAACGAATTGCTGCGTTTTGACGACGCCGGTTTCGGTTTCGTGCTGACGCTCGACGCCGAGCGTATCGGTGTCGTGTTGCTTGACGAAGCCAGCACCATCGCCGCCGGGTCGCGTGTCTATGGTACCGGCGAGGTGCTTCAGGTGCCGGTAGGCCCCGAACTGCTGGGCCGTGTGGTGGACCCGTTGGGGCGGCCGCTGGACCGCGACGAGCCGATCGAAGCTCGGCAGTGGCTGCCCATTGAGCGGCCGGCGCCCGCCATCATCGATCGCGACCATGTGCGCGAACCGGTGGAGACCGGCGTACTGATCGTCGATGCGCTGTTTGCGATAGGCCGCGGCCAGCGCGAACTGATTATCGGCGACCGCGCCACGGGCAAAACCTCGCTGGCCATCGATGCCATCGTCAACCAGAAACACACCGAACTGATCTGCGTCTACGTGGCGGTTGGCCAGCGTGCCAGCGCAGTGCAGCAGGTGATCGAGGCCGTGCGTGAGCACGGCGCGGCGGAGCGCTGCGTGTTCGTGGTTGCGTCGGCGTCAGCCTCGCCGGGCATGCAGTGGGCCGCCCCCTTCGCCGGCTTCAGCATCGCCGAGTACTTTCGCGACCGCGGCCAGCATGCATTGATAGTCCTCGATGACCTCAGCAAACATGCCGCGACCCATCGCGAGTTGGCCTTGCTGACCCACGAGGCGCCGGGCCGCGAAGCCTACCCTGGGGACATCTTCTACCTGCACGCGCGGCTGCTGGAGCGAGCCGCCAAGTTGTCCGCAGAACTCGGTGGCGGCTCGCTGACCGCTTTGCCGATCGCGCAGACCGAGGCGGGCAACCTGTCGGCCTACATACCGACCAACCTCATTTCCATCACCGATGGCCAGATCGTTCTGGACAGCCACCTTGCTGCCGCCAACCAACTGCCTGCGGTCGACGTCGGGCTGTCCGTCAGCCGGGTCGGCGGCAAGGCGCAGGCGCGCATCCTACGCGACGTGGCTGGGCGAGTTCGTCTGGAGTACTCGCAGTTCCTCGAGCTGGAGTTGTTCACCCGGTTCGGCGGGCTCAGCGACAACCGGGTAAAGGCGCAGTTACAGCGCGGCGAGCGCAGTCGGGCGCTGTTTGCCCAGCCACGGTTTGCCGCCTTGCGCCGTATCGATCAGGTGGCCCTGCTCGCGGCCTTGTCCGACGGAGTTTTCGATGCTCAGCCGGTCGCCATGTTCAAGTCCCTGCGCGAACGTCTGCCATCCTGGCTGGATGCGCGGGCTACTGCGTTATCCCAGGAGGTCGAGCGCAGTGGTCAGCTGAACGATGATCAGCGCGCCGCGCTGATAGCTGAAGTCGCGGCCTTGTGCCGCGAGCTGGCGAGTACCGCGACGTGAGCAGTCGCCTCGGGGAGTTGGCCCAGCATCTTGAAACCACCCATGAGCTGGCTGGCGTGATTGGCGCCATGCGCGGGATTGCGGCCGCCCGCTCGCACGATGCACAACAGCGGTTGGCGGGTGTTCGGGCCTACGCCAGTACGCTGGGCGAGGCGATCGGTAAAGGGCTTGGGCTTCTCGAAGAGCTTGATCGGCCTGGCACACCGAAAAACGGGGCGCAGGCTCATCTGTTGCTTGTGCTCTGTGCCGAACAGGGCTTTGTCGGCACCTTCAACGACCGCCTGATCGACGCTGCGGCCGACGGTCTGCAGCGCTTGCCGGGGGACTTGCTGGTGGTGGGTGCGCGCGGTCAGGTCAGTACCGCCGATCGCGGGCTAAAGCCGGTCTGGTCGGCGCCCATGGCGGTCCATCCGGATGAGGCCCAGGCGCTCGCGGGGCGCATCGCCGAGGCGCTCTACACCCGACTCGACCCGAAGCGGGTGACTCGCGTTTCGCTGGTGCACGGCATGCCCCGGCAGGCCGGAAAACAGGCGATCGTCACGCGCTCATTGTTGCCGTTCGATTACTCGCGCTTTCCGGTCGAACCCGGCGAGCGGTCGCCACGGACACATCTCGAACGTGGTCAGCTGGTGTTGCAGTTGGCTGAAGAATACGTCTATGCCGAGCTGTGCGAGGCGCTGATGTTGTCGTGTGCCGCAGAAAATGAAGCGCGGATGCACGCGATGATCACCGCTCAGGACAACATCAACCGTCGCCAAGATGAGTTGCATGCCCAGTTCAGTCGAGTTCGGCAGGACGAAATTACCGATGAAATCATGGAGCTTTCGTCGCAGCGCCTGTTCTGAAGGTCTGCCCGGTGGGCGCCTCGATTACGCGCGGACCCAGCGCTGGCGGGCCCAGCCACTCAATGCATCGACAGCCAGCACCATCAGCAGCATGGCGAGGATTACTGTCGATGCTTGCGCCTCCTGGAACAGGCTGAGGCTCATGTAGAGCATCTGGCCGAGGCCGCCGGCGCCAACGAAGCCGAGTACGCTTGCCATGCGGATGTTGTTTTCCCACCGGTAAAGGCTGTAGGCGACGAGCTGCGGCCACAAACCCGGCAAGGTGCCGTAGCAGAACGCGGTGACTCGACCGCTGCCGGCCAGTCGCAGCGCCTCGCTCGGCGCGTTCGGCGTGTTTTCCAAGGCTTCGGCGAACAGACGCCCAAGCACGCCTGCTGTGTGCAACGCGAGGGCTAAGGTGCCTGCATTCGGTCCCAGGCCCGCCGCCAGGACCATCAGTGCCGCCCAGACGAGTTCAGGGATCGCACGTAGCGCATTAAGGAGCAATCGCGAAACGGCCTTTGCAATCATTCCGAAGCGTCCGGCCGCCGGCAGCGCCAGCAGCAGGCCAAGCAATGCTGCCAGTAAGGTGCCGATGGCCGACATCGCCAGGGTTTCCAGCGCGCCGTAGCCGATGGCGCGCAAGTGCGGCGCCGACAGGTCGGGACTGAGAAAACCTGTGGCGTATTCGCCCATGTGCGCGAGGCCTTCGCGGCTGAACAACGCGCTGGCTTCGAGCTGCAGATAGCTAAACGATCCGAGCACTGCGATAACCAGGAGCAGCGGCAGGGCGTAGCGCGCGAGCGGTTTCAGACGTACCTCCGGCGCAGCTGCTGGCTGAGCAGGTCGGCCAGCAGCACCAGCACCAGGAAGGTCAACAGCATGCTCGCCACTTCGCCGCCGGCGAACATGCGGATCGACAGGTCCATCTGCTGGCCCAAACCACCCGCGCCGACGAAGCCCATCACCACGGAAGCGCGGATGGCGCACTCCCAGCGGTAGACGGTATAGGAGAGCATTTCGCCGGTGGCCTGCGGTAACACGCCGTAGGCGAAGGCCTGCAGGCGCGAACCGCCAGCGCCAATCAGCGCGCGAGTGGGCAGAGGATCGACCGACTCGAAAATTTCCGCATAGACCTTGCCGAGCATGCCGGCATAGGTGATGGCAATGGCCAGTACCCCAGCGGTAGGCCCGAGCCCGACAGCGCGGACGAAGAGCAGTGCCCAGACGATTTCAGGGACGCTGCGCAGCAGAATCAGCAGCCCTCTGACTGGCCAACGCAGCGCCTGAGCCCACCAGTGAGGACGACCGCCGCGGCTGACCGCTGAGATCGACAAGGCGCGGGTCGCCAGCAGGGCGCAGGGGATGGCCACGGCGAGGGCCAAAGTCATGCCAGCTGTTGCGATAGCGAGCGTTTCCAATGTTGCGCGCCCGAGCAGGCGCAAGAACGCGGCATCATGAGCCGGAGGCCAGAAACCGGACAGGAAACTGGCCATGATCTCCGCGTTGCTGCCATCGAAGAGCACACCGATATCCAATTCGCTCAACGACAAGCCCGGCCACAGCAGCGCCAGTGCCACGAGGGTCAGCACCAGGCGTGAGTGGGCGGCGGGGTCGCGCTGGGTGAAGACTGGGTTCAGCATCGAGGAATTTGCAGAGGCTGGCCGGGCATCGCCTGCAAGACCGCCGCACTGCCCAGTTGCTCATTGGCATAGAGCGCTTCGAGTTCGGCCGGCATTACCTGGCTGGACGGCTTGTCAAAGAGGATGCGGCCATCGCGCACGCCAATCACCCGAGGAAAATGCTCCAGTGCCAGCTCAACGGCGTGCAGGCTGGCCAGTAGCGTCGCCTGGCGGCTCATGGCCTCGCGGTTGAGCACATTCAGTGAATAGGCAGCGAGCACGGGGTCCATCGCCGAGACCGGCTCGTCTGCCAGGATCAGTTCCGGGCTTTGGTAAAGCGCGCGTGCGATGCCGACTCGCTGCAGCTGCCCGCCAGAAAGCTGATCGCAACGGGCATAGAGTTTGTCCGCCAGATCCAGCTTGCCCAGCGCCTGCGCAGCACCATCCTTGTCCAGCGGATAGACCAGGCTGAGCAAGCTGTGTACAAGTGACCATTGGCCGAGCCGGCCGGCCAGCACCGAGGTGATCACCCGTTGCCGTGGCGGCAGCGGTGGCGCCTGGTGAATCAGGCCGATACGTGAGCGCAGCTTCTGCCGGGCACCTGCTGAAAGCGACCAGGGGCGGTCACCGAGCACGTCCAGTTGCCCAGTGACCGGTTCTAGATGAGTGGCAAGCAGGCGCAGCAAGGTGGTCTTGCCTGCGCCCGAGGGGCCAATCAGCGCAACCCGCTCGCCCTGAGCGATCTCCAGCTCGATATTGTGCAGTGCGAGCTGTCCACCGGCATGCCAATAGCTGACGCCGGCCAGCCGCAGGACGGATTTGGCCGGAGACTCATCACTCTCGAGCAAGCCAGCAGACGTTGTTGCATGGCTCATTCAAACGCACCCACTTACCCTGGCTTCAGAAACACGGGAGGCAGAGGCGCTACGGCTAGCTGGGCTCACTTCAACAGGCCAGCGGCGCGCGCAGCTTCCTCGATGCCTTCGTAATTTTCCGGGCGGGTTTCGATGAAACGGGTGGCCGCTTGCAGATCGAGAATCTTCTTGTGTTCCGGATTCTTCGGGTCGAGCTGAAGGAAGGCGGTTTTGATCTTCTGTACCAGCGCCGGGTCCAGGTTGCCGCGTACGGTCCAATTGTAATCGTAGTAGGGCGGCGTGGTGGAGATTACCCGCACCTTGTCGGTATCGACTTTGCCAGCCGCGACCAGCTTGTCCCACACCGAGGCATTGAGTACGCCACCATCGGCTTTGCCAGCCTGGACCCATGCCGCCGTGGCGTCATGCGCACCGGAATAGGCGATGCGTTTGAAGAACTGCTCGGGATCGATGCCGTCCTTGATCATGAAGTAGCGCGGCATCAAGCTGCCGGAGGTCGAAGACACGGAGCCAAACGCAAAGGTCTTGCCTTTCAGGTCCTGCAGGGTCTTGACCTCAGGATCGGCAGTGATGAATTTACTGGTGAATTTCTCGTCCTGTTCCCGCTGTACCAGCGGGATCGCATCGCCGGTCTTCAGGTGAGTCTGGACGAAGGTGAAGCCGCCGAGCCAGGCCAGGTCGAGGCGGTCGGACGCGAGGGATTCGACCACCGCAGCGTAATCGGAAACCGGGGTGAACTTGACCGGCATGCCCAATTCTTTCTCGAGGTATTCGCCCAGTGGTTCGAACTTGCGGATCAGCTCGGTCGGGGCTTCGTCGGGAATGGCCGATACGCGAAGGACGTCGGCAGCATGGGTGGTGGCAATAGACAACGAAAGGGCAAGGCCGGTAACGGCTGCCAGGGTGCGCTTCAGCATTGTGGTTCTCCGGTTCAATAGCGGAAAAAGCGCGCGGATTATAGAGGTAGAAGGCGGCGACAACGCAAGCATCAGGCCGAGATGGCTTTGTCGTCCGCCGAAACGAAAGCTGGGCGCCGGGTGTAGCAGAGCTTGGTGCGCTGTCTATCCGGGCGGGTGGATGACGTCGATCAACATATGCTCAGTTCCATGCAAAAACCTAAGCGAGTGGTGGCATTTAGCTATTTAAGTGCCATCAAGGGTTGATTAGACTTCGACGCCTTCAAGGTCGAGGGTTACGACATGGGTGAGTTCAAGGAAGAAAAGCGGAAGCTTCATGCGCTGCGAAAACATATCGACGTACTCCTGGCGCACGGCGCAGTTATCACTCAGCGGGATCCGCTCGTCCTCCTCGATGGCGGACAGGTGCTTCGGGTCGACCACGGCATGCTCATCAGCTACTACAAATCCCTCGCATTGATCGAGCCGACCACCGACGGCGAATGGCCGGATTCATTGCGCGAGATGGCTGCCGATCTCTGCTGCCATCAGCTCGACGAAGCCATCGAAGCCGGGCTTGAAGACAATCTGGAAAGCGGCGCCTCGGCCAGGCAAGGCCAGGCAAGCTGATGCTGAGGGTCAGCCGGCGCTAATCGCCGGCTGGGCCGGAAGACCCCTATGCTTTCTGAACGCCGTGAAAACCATAGATTGCGCCGGCACATCGATTGTCTGCTCAGCGCCGGAGCGAGCCTGACCGGGCGCAGTCCGATCATCTTAGACTTTCACGAATGTACCTTTACGGTGCATGACGGAAAGCTTTTTAACGAGAACGGGCTTCGAAGCCTGGTTGCAGTCATTGCCAGGCATGTGTGGTCCTCCGCGGAGCTACAACAGGTCGCTATCGAGATTTGCTTGGGTCAGCTCGACACCCGACAAACTGAGTTGAGTGCCTCCCGCGAAGCTAAGCGCATCTCCTTCCTGTAAGGCGCGTTTCAGCGCTCAAGATGGCGCCATGCGTCAGCCCGCAACGAAGCAAGGGCTTGCCCACATCGGCACGACGGTCTCGATATTTAGTGTTTGTGATGCGCATCACATTTAGTAGAATCTGCGGCCTTCATGGATGATGGCTTTTTGATGTGAAATCAGCTCAGGACAAGCGTGTACTCCACACGCTCCGCAAACAGGTCGACGCGTTGCTCGTTGTTGGCGCAGTCATCACCTCGAGAGATCCGCTCACCATTGTTACAGCTGGCGAAACCCTGAAAATTAAGCATGGAGCGCTTGTCGGCTACTCTCAGATCCTGGACTTGATCGAACCGGTTGCTGACCACGAGTGGCCGGAGGCCTTGCGGCAAATGGCCATTGATCTCTGCATCAAGCAGCTCGACCAGGCAATCGAAGCGCTGAATAACGGTAGCGCGCTCGCTGAGACGCAACTTGCCGCTAACGACAGCGCAATCATCGGCTGAACTCCCTCTCTGCACTCCGCCGAATCAAAGCACCCCTATGCAGCTTGCCGACTGTGGCTTTTGCTCTAGCCTGCTCAAAGCAGACATTGAAAAACAGCCGGCACGACATCGCTGCGCCTGAAGGGGCCCCAATCTGAGGGGGCGCTTGTAAGCGATCTGGCTGAAGGGGAGTCGATGCAAAATTCAAGCATGCGCCACAGCTTCATCCCGCCGTACATACTCGACCGGATCATTGCGCACGGCTCGGAGTGGCAGCGCGAGCGGGCCCAGGAAACGCTGGCACAGGTGAGCGCTCTGCTGCCCAATCCCGGGCCACCCAAGCGACAGCCAAGCGTCACCGTGCTGCCTGAGCGAGGTCGGCCGGGCGAGCCGCGCCGTAGCATTCACGATGCGGCGCAACAGATGCTGTTACCTGGCGTGCTGGCCAGAATCGAGGGTCAGCTGCCAGTTGGCGATTCGGCCGTCGACGAGGCCTACGATGCGCTCGGCAAGACCCACGCTTGTTTCTGGCAAGTGTTCGGTCGCGACTCGATCGACAACCATGGCTTTCCGCTTATCGGCACGGTGCACTACGGTGTTGGCTACGAGAACGCCTTCTGGAACGGCGCGCAGATGGTCTTCGGCGATGGTGACGGCGAGATATTCAACCGCTTTACGCTGTCACTGGATGTGGTGGCGCACGAGCTGGCCCACGGCATCATCGAGAGTGAAGCCGGGCTGCTGTATCTCAACCAATCCGGTGCCTTGAACGAATCGCTATCCGATGTGTTCGGCGTGCTGGTCCGACAGTTCAGCCTCCGGCAGACAGCTCAGCAGGCCGACTGGCTGATCGGCGCCGAGTTGCTGACCGACAAGGTGAAGGGCTCGGCATTGCGCTCGATGGCCAATCCCGGCAGCGCCTACGACGATCCGCTGTTGGGCAAGGACCCGCAGCCAGGGCACATGCGCGACTTCATCGACACCCGTGATGACAACGGCGGCGTGCACCTCAACTCTGGCATTCCCAATCACGCGTTTTATCTAGCCGCCCAAGCCCTCGGCGGCTACGCCTGGGACAAGGCCGGGCGCATCTGGTACGACACGCTCTGCGATCAGAGACTGGCCAGGGATGCGGATTTCATCGCGTTCGCCAGTTTGACCATCGAAAACGCATTGACCCGTTTTGGCGTCGGCAGCAGCGAGGCGCAGGCGGTCAGGCAGGCATGGGCAGATGTCGGTGTTCTGGAGCGGTAACGGGCCCAACGAGGAGACGTGATGAAACAGTTACCAGCGCTGGGCACGGACGCCACCGTTCGCCTTTCCAGGCAGGGCGGGTTCGCCGCGATGCAGGCGCTTTCTCGGCCACGTGAGATCGATTTCGCCAGTTGCGATGAGCAGCAGCGGGGGCAGGTTTGCTCTGTCCTTGAGGGCTGCCTGCCGCTGGCGAGTGCCACCGCAGGGCAGGGTGATCGTCGTTATTATCAGATCGAGCTCCGCTACCGGGAAAACGACCGTGACAGCGAGTTGCTGCTGCAGGTCCCGGAAGAGCTGGCCCCAGGTGAGCTGGTGCGGCTCTGGGACAAGGGCAAGGTGCTCTGACCGGTTTGGCTGCCAGCGTCATTGCAGCGCTAGAATCCCATCCCCGGTATTCAAGGAGCCATCCCCATGTCTGATTTGCCCTCTATCGCCTTTGCTGGCATCGGCCTGATGGGCTTGCCGATGTGTCGACGACTCCTTGCGGCCGGCTATCAACTGACGGTCTGGAACCGTTCCCCCGAAAAATGTGCGCCGTTGATCGAGGCCGGGGCGAGACAGGCTGGCAAGCCTGCCGACCTATGTCGCGACGCGGACATCGTACTGCTCTGTCTGGCCGATACCGCGGTGGTGCGAGAGGTGGTGTTTGGCGCTGGCGGCATCGTTGAAGGTGCTCGGACCGGGCAGCTCTTGGTCGATCATTCCAGTCTGGAGCCAGCCACTACGCGCGCCATGGCTGCCGAACTCGAGTCCCGGAGCGGCATGCGCTGGGTCGATGCGCCGGTGTCCGGCGGTACCGCAGGCGCCGAGACGGGCAGCCTGGCGATCATGGCAGGCGGGCGCAGCGAGGATATCGAGCGGGTTCGAACTGTATTGGCGCACCTCGGTCAGCGGCTGACCCACATGGGCGATGTCGGTGCCGGCCAGGTCACCAAGGCCTGTAATCAGATGATCGTCGCCTGCAATGCGCTGGTCATCGCCGAGGTGGTGGCCTTGGCCGAACGCTCAGGTGTTGATGCCAGCCTCATCGCGCCAGCCTTGGCCGGTGGTTTCGCTGATTCCAAACCGCTGCAGATCCTCGCTCCGCAGATGGCTAACAGCGCGTTCGAACCGGTGAAATGGCGGGTTCGCACCCTGCTCAAGGATCTCGACACGGCCGTGCAGCTCTCCCGCGAAGCAGGCAGCGCCACGCCCATGACAGGGCTCGCCGCACAGTTGATGCGCCTGCATGGCAGTGGGGGCGAACTTGAAAATGATCCTTCTACTCTGGTCAGGATGTTTCGGGAGCAAAAGCAATGAGGATCGCCGCCAACCTGTCCATGCTGTTCAACGAACTGCCCTTGGCAGAGCGAGTCATGGCCGCCCGTGTTGCCGGGTTCGACGGTGTGGAAATTCAGTTCCCTTATGAGCTTCCGGCGATTCGCCTGAAGGAGCTGCTTGAGCGTGCGGGTTTGCCGCTGGTGCTGATCAATCTGCCGGCCGGTGATTTCATGCAGGGCGGTGCCGGGCTGGCGGCGGTGCCGTCGCGGCAGGCTGAGTTCGACGCGGCCCTACAGGAGGCATTGACCTACGCGGCCATGGCGCGGCCGATGTGCGTCAACGTACTGCCCGGCCGGCTGGCCGAAGGCGTGACCCGTGAGCAGGCCCTGGAAACCCTGGCATGCAACCTGCGCAAAAGCGCCGAGGCGTTTGCACCTCTGGGGGTGCGAGTGGTATGCGAGGCGATCAATCCGCTGGACATGCCGGGTTTTCTGATCAACACCCCGGAGCATCTGCAAGCGCTGCTGGAGCGCGTCGATCATCCCAATTGCCAGGCACAGCTGGACCTCTATCACATGGCCCGACAGGAGCTGGATGTTGCCGCTGGGATAGCACTGCTTGGCGCCCGGACCGGGCATGTGCAGTTTGCCGACTGTCCTGGCCGCGGGGCGCCCGGCACGGGCTCGATAGCTTTCGGGCCGTTGCTCGACGCCTTGCGATCGGTGGGCTACACCGGCTGGTTGGCGGCGGAATACCGCCCCGACAGCCCGGATACTTCGACCGGCCTTGGCTGGCTGGAGGCTTGGCAGCAAAGCTGAACCGTCGCATCGACCGGCATCAGCGAAAATGATGGTGACAGACAGACGCCTGCGAGAACCCTAGAGTCAGTTTCGAGAACCGGTCGGCACACGGCCGGTGCATAACAATAAATCGAGAGCGACGTCATGCAGCCATCCACCCAAGCCGCGAACGCCTGGCGCGTCCTGTTCCTGCTGTTTCTGGCCAACCTGTTCAATTTCTTCGACCGCACCATCCCGGCGATCATTGCCGAGCCGATCCGCCTGGAGTGGGACCTCAACGATTTCCAGTTGGGCCTGATCGGCACTGCCTTCACCATCATCTATGCGATCGCCGGCGTGCCGCTGGGCCGCATGGCCGACATCGGCTCGCGGCGCAAGATCATGGGCTGGGGCCTGACCGTCTGGAGCGGCCTGACCGCCGTCAACGGCCTGGCCTGGAATTTCTGGACCTTTCTGCTGGTACGCATGGGCATCGGCATCGGTGAGGCCAGCTATGCGCCCGCTGCCAACTCGCTGATCGGCGACCTGTTCCCGGCGCACAAGCGGGCTCGGGCGATGGGCATCTTCATGCTCGGTCTGCCGCTGGGGCTGTTGCTGGCCTTTTTCACCATCGGCTCGATGGTGGAGTACTTCGGCAGCTGGCGCGCGCCATTCTTCATTGCGGCAGTGCCTGGGCTGGTGCTGGCGCTGTTCATCTTTTTCGTCAAGGAGCCACAGCGTGGTGCGGCGGAAACGGTGAAGGTTTCGCAGACGCCGGTAGAGCAGCCGATTCGCAAAGTGTTTGCGATCCGCACCTTCTGGTGGCTGGTGCTGGCAGGGCTGGCGTTCAATTTCGCCACCTACGCCTGCAACGCGTTCATGGTGCCGCTGCTGATGCGCTACCACGCGGTGCCGCTGGTGGAGGCCTCGATCGCCACTGGGGTGATCGTCGGCTTGACTGGCTTGATCGGGTTGACCCTCGGCGGTTGGGTCGCGGACAAGATCCACCAGCGCTTCGCTCGTGGCCGTCTTATCTTCGCCGCCGTGAGCATGCTCATCGCCACCGCTCTGACCGGTTACGCATTGCTCGCCGGACGGATCGAGGTTGGCGTGTTCGTCGCGGTCTTCAGTATCGGCTGGCTGTTCTCCTACAACTTCTACACCTGCGTCTACACCGCCATCCAGGACGTCGTCGAGCCGCGTCTGCGTGCGACCGCCATGGCGCTGTTCTTCGCCGGGCTCTATCTGCTGGGCGGCGGCATGGGCACAGTGGTAGTGGGGCTGCTGTCGGACCATTTCGCCGAGTCGGCAATGCTTGCCGCAGGCGCCAGTGAGATGAGTGAAGTGTTCCGGGCCGAAGGTCTGCACGGGGCCATGTACCTGATTCCAGCCTCCCTGCTGCTGACCATGGTGTTCCTGTTCCAGGCATCGCGCACCTTCTGCCATGACTCCAAGCGCATGACGGACGGCATGACTGACTCCGCAGCCGCTGCCGAGCCGGCACTCGCCTAACGGCACGCCGCTGCGACAGCACACGGCTGTCGCAGTGGTTTGCTTGGTTGAGATCGCCGACGATTGGCCTGCATTTGCCGGCCGGCTCGCATAAACTGCGCGGCCGTTTTTGGCAGTCCGGACCGCACATGCACAACTCGTCCCCCGCCCGCGCCTGCGGCATCGACTTCGGCACCTCCAACTCCACGGTCGGCTGGTGGCGTCCCGACGCTGAGCCGCTGCTGACCCTGGAAGGCGATCAGCAAACCCTGCCCTCGGTGGTGTTCTTCAACGTCGAGGAGCGTCGTCCGGTGTACGGTCGTCTGGCCCTGTCCGAATACCTTGAGGGCTACGAAGGGCGCCTGATGCGCTCGCTCAAGAGCCTGCTGGGCTCCAAATTGCTGAAGAGCGAAACCACCGTGCTGGGCAGCGCGATGCCGTTCAAGGACATCCTCGGATTGTTCCTGAGCACGCTCAAACAGCGCGCGGAAAACCAGGCCGGGCGCGCATTCGATGAGGTGGTGCTGGGCCGTCCGGTGTTTTTCGTCGACGACGATCCGCAGGCAGACAAGGAAGCGGCCGATACCCTGGCTGCGGCTGCCCGGAAGATCGGCTTCAAGGATGTCTCGTTTCAATACGAACCCATCGCCGCAGCGTTCGACTACGAGTCGCGCATCGAGCGGGAAGAGCGGGTACTGATCGTCGACATCGGCGGCGGCACCTCGGACTTCTCGCTGGTGCGGCTGGCGCCGGAACGTCGTCAGATCGATGACCGTCAGGACGATATCCTCGCCACCTCGGGCGTGCATATCGGCGGTACCGATTTCGACAAGCAGCTCAGCCTGCAGGGCGTGATGCCGCTGTTCGGATACGGCAGCCGGATGAAAAGCGACGCGCCGATGCCCACCAGCACCCACCTCAACCTGGCGACCTGGCACACGATCAACGCGGTGTATGCGCCAGCTTCGCTGCGTGCGCTACAAAGCATGCGCTACGACATCGTCGACCCCACCGGAATCGACCGGCTGTTCAGTCTGATCGAACAGCGCGCCGGGCACTGGCTGGCGATGCAGGTAGAACAGGGCAAGATCGAGCTGACTGACCATGAACGCTTCCAGATCGACTTCGCGCGAATCGAACCCGGCCTTGAAGCCACCCTCACACGTTCTGTATTCGAAACGGCGATCGACCCCCTGCTCGAACGAATCCGCGCCAATGTCAGTCAATTGCTGATGAGTGCTGGGCTCAAGCATGAGGACATCGACACGGTCTTCTTTACCGGTGGTTCCAGCGCGATCCCTGCGCTGCGCCAGAGCGTCGCCGCTTTGCTGCCGCGGGCGCGCCATGTCGAAGGCAATCGCTTCGGCAGCATCGGTAGCGGCCTGGCCATCGAGGCGCGCAAGCGCTACGGTTGAATCGCCCGTCATGCCTGCTGCCTGAGCGTGGCAGCGGGCCTGAATGGGAGTTGTCATGGTCTACAAGCTGCGTCCGCAAGACCCTGCAGCCGAGGTGCGAAAAGTCGCTCGGCAGGGCATCGACAAGGCCATTGAGGCGCTGAGCGTTGCACCTGAAGAACGCGCCGAAGGGGTGCATCAGGCGCGTAAGCGGTTCAAGGAGCTGCGGGCGCTGCTGCGTCTGGTACGCAAGCCGCTGGGGGACGAGTTCCAGCGTGAAAACCATCGTTTGCGGGATCTGGGCCGCGCCCTGGCCGAGTCGCGTGATGCGACGGCCATGCTGGAAAGTTGGGATGCCCTGGCAAAGCGATTTCCGAGCCTGTTCGCCGAGGCAGATTTCAAAAAGACCCGACGTCGCCTGCAGGCGCGGGCGAAGCAGACTGAAAGCGGCGCTACCGATCTCGATACGCGCATCGGCAAGGTCATCGATCAGCTGCAGGATGCGCGCAGCTGTGTCGACACCTGGCCGCTCCGTACGAAAGGCTTCGACTTGCTGGCTGGCGGCGTCAAGCGCACCTACGCCGACGGTTGTGCTGAGCTGGCCAAGGCCCGGCACGATCTCAGCGACGAGCAGCTCCACCAGTGGCGCAAGCGGGTCAAGGATCACTGGTACCAGACGCGCTTACTGGCGCCGAGCTGGCCGAAATTGATGCAGCTGCGCAGCGACTCGCTCAAGGAACTGGCAGATCTGCTTGGCGATGACCACGACCTGGCGATGATGACGGAACTGATGCAGGCTCAACCAGCGTTGTTCGGTGACGACACGCTGCGTGAGCGACTCGGCACAGCCGTAGCCGAGCGCCGCAGCGAGTTGCAGAGCGCCGCGCTCAAGCTGGGCGAGGAAATCTACGCGGAGGCACCGAAGGAGCTGGTGGCGCGCTGGCAGCGCTATTGGGATGGCGCCAGCGGCTGATAGACACTGGTCTGCCCAACGAGCCAGGCATCAGGCCGCCTGGCTGTTGATCTCGTGAATCTTGAGCATTTTTTCCAGCTCGGTGCGGACGAAGGCATCGTTGCAGCCAGGCAGGTATTCTCGCAGCTTGCGGATCACCCATTGCTGACCGCGGTCGACGAAGGTCAGGCGCTCATCAAGCGATTCGATAGCCATCGCCTTGCCGTAAAACGCGCCGGTCTCGCGGTTGGGCTCGATGTTCAGGTGGTTCATGCAGTTGAGCACTAGCCGGCAGCTGTCGACCTCGCCCTGGCGGATCTGCTCGAGTAATTTTTGCTGGGTTGGATCGTTGCACTGCTGCAGGCTTTCACCGGCGACTTTGGCCCCGGCACGCTCCGCGCTCAGCAGGTCCTGGAGCAGTTTTGCTTCCCCTTCCGTGGTGTTCAGCGGGTTCTGTTCACTCATGTCAGGTCTCCTGTTCAGCAAGCCGGTGCACGGCGGCTGCCGTGCACATTGTCGACCGAGGTCGAACGGTCAGAGTTTCTTCGCAGAGATGATCTTGACCGGCGTCAGCGGCACGTTCTGCATCATGCTGCGGTTGCCGGTGGGCACCTGAGCGATCTGGTCGACCACATCCATGCCGCGGACCACCTTGGCGAACACTGCATAGCCGAAGTCGCGGCTGCCATGGTCGAGAAAGTCATTGTCGCGGTGGTTGATGAAGAACTGACTCGTGGCTGAGTCGACGTTCTGCGTACGAGCCATGGCCAGCGTGCCGCGTACGTTGTGCAGTCCGTTGTCGGCTTCGTTCTTGATGGGCGCGCGGGTCTTCTTCTGGCTCAGGCCTTCGTTGAAGCCGCCTCCCTGGATCATGAAGCCTGGGATCACGCGGTGAAAGACAGTGCCGTCGTAGTAGCCGCTTTCGACGTACTCGAGAAAATTCTTCACGCTGACCGGGGCCTTTTCGGCCTCAAGTTCGATTTCAATTTCGCCCATGCTGGTGTTCAGCAGTACGTGAGGATTCTCCGCAGCGAGGAGGTTGCCGGCGAGCAGCAGTGAGCAGGCGGCAAGTACGAGTCGTTTCATGGTCTATTCCTGATATGGGTAAGCCTGGGTCTGCCCGTCTATGCAGGCCGGTAGCAAGGTGCCTCAGCCATCGTGCGAGTGATTACTTACCGGCTGAACAGGCGATTGCGCTTGTGCATCGTACGTCCTGATCAGGTCGATGAGAATCTGTGTGGCCGGGCCGAGCGGTTTGTCGGGGTTAGTGTAGAGGTAGAAAAGCGGCCGGCGAATGCTGCCCTGGACCAGTGGCAGCGGCTTCAGAGCACCTTCGGCCAGTTCGCGATGGATCATGTGGCGGGGCAGCCAGGCAAAGCCCAGGCCGCTGCTGACGAAGCCGACCGAAGTGGCCAGGCTGCCGACCGTCCAGCGCTGTTCGGCGCCCAGCCAGCCGATGTCGCGCGGTTGCCGCTGGCCGGAATCGCGCACCACCACCTGCATCTGACTTTGAAGATCCTGAACGCTGAGTTTGCGCTGCAGTTGATGCAACGAGTGGTTGGGGTGGGCGACGGCGACGAATTCGACGGTGCCCAGTTCCTGGCCAAGATAGCCAGTGATATCCAGGCCGCTTATGGCCAGATCCGCTGTGCCGTCCTTGAGTACCTCTTCAACACCGGACAGCACTTCTTCGCGCAACCGCACCCGACAGCCGCGGCTCTGCGGCATGAAGGCGGTCAACGCGCGGATCAGTTTGGCGTTGGGATAGGCGGCATCGACGACCAGCCGCACCTCCGCTTCCCAGCCTTGCTCCATGTGGTGGGCCAGTTCTTCCAGCTGACCGGCCTGGTTGACCAGTTGCCGGGAGCGGCGCAAGAGCACCTCGCCCGCATCGGTCAGCACCGCCTTGCGACCCTCGATGCGTAGCAGCGGCACCCCCAGCTGTTCCTGCATGCGGGCCACCGTATAGCTCACCGAAGATTGCGAGCGATGCAGCGTTTCAGCGGCCTGAGCGAAGCCGCCGTGGTCTACCACGGCCTGCAGGGTTCGCCATTGATCGAGGGTCACACGTGGCACTTTCATTCCATTGCTTTCCTGTTGCGTCGGTCTGGTACGCTGGCGGTCGCCAATTGGAGGAGCCCATAACAAATGAAAAGACTCTGCTTCGCTGCGCTTGTCATCTTCCCACTGAGCGCAGTTGCCGTCAGCTATCCCGTGGAGCTCGAACAAGAGCTGAACGGCGCCGAGGTGCTGGCGAGCACCGAGACCATCGACCGCGACATGGCCGGACTGGTGCTGCAGAACTTTGGTGAGGGCCCTGTGGAGTGTACCGCTGTGTTTCGCAACGGGCCTGAAATGCCGCGCACTCGACGTATCACGCTCGAGGCGGGAGAGAGCAAGCCCATGACCGCCAAATTCAAGCGCGACGTAATCAAGCTACGCGTCAAGTTGACCTGCGAGCCTCAATGACGTCCGCATGACGCGCACCCGTCACCGAGCCAGCGGTGAACGCCCGGTGGCTTTTCTCTTTCTGACCATCTGACCGTAGCGGCCGGCTAGCCTGTCGCCGCGCTGTACAAAGACGCCTCTGCGCGCGTCGAACGGGTTACTCTATGCCACGTTTTTTTCGACTTGCTTGAGGTGTCACCCTTGTTTGACCAATTCGCCCTCCACGAACGCCTGCTCAAGGCGGTCGCCGAACTCAAATTCGTCGAGCCGACCCCGGTGCAGGTGGCAGCCATTCCCCCTGCGCTGGAAGGGCGTGATCTGCGGGTGACGGCCCAGACCGGCAGCGGCAAGACCGCCGCCTTCGTCCTGCCGATGCTCAATCGGTTGATCGGCGATGCCGTGGTGCGGACCGATGTGCGTGCGTTGATCCTGCTGCCGACCCGTGAGCTGGCTCAGCAAACGCTCAAGGAAGTCGAGCGCTTCTCGCAGTTCACCTTCATCAAGTCGGCGATGATCACTGGCGGCGAGGACTTCAAGGTCCAGGCCGCCATCCTGCGCAAGGTGCCGGACATCCTCATCGGTACGCCGGGGCGGATGATCGAACACCTCAATGCCGGCACCCTGATCCTCAAGGATGTCGAACTGCTCATCCTTGACGAAGCCGACCGCATGCTCGACATGGGCTTTGCCGAAGACGTCCAGCGGCTGGTCGGTGAATGTGACAAGCGCCAACAGACACTGCTGTTCTCGGCCACCAGCGGCGGGGCGGCGCTACGCGAGATGAGTGCCGCCGTGCTGCGGGACCCGCTGCACCTGCAGCTCAACCGCGTTAGCGAGCTCAATGAAGGTACGCGCCAGCAGATCATCACGGCCGAAAACACCGAGCACAAAGAAAAACTGGTGCACTGGCTGCTGGCCAACGAGACCTACAAGAAAGCCGTGATTTTCACCAACACCCGAGTGCAGGCCGACCGTCTGTATGGCCGGTTGGTAGCCGAGGGCGTGAAGGCCTTCGTTCTGCACGGTGACAAGGATCAGAAAGACCGCAAGCTGGCCATCGACCGGGTCAAGGAAGGCGGGGTCAAGGTGCTGGTGGCAACCGATGTGGCCGCGCGCGGATTGGACATCGAAGGCCTGGATCTGGTGATCAACTTCGATATGCCCCGTTCGGGCGACGAGTATGTGCACCGTATCGGCCGCACCGGTCGCGCCGGGGCTGAAGGTCTGGCGATCTCGTTGATCTGCCATAACGACTGGAACCTGATGTCGAGCATTGAGCGCTATCTGAAGCAGCGCTTCGAGCGTCGGGTGATCAAGGGGCTGAAAGGCAGCTATGGCGGCCCGAAAAACCTCAAGGCGTCGGGTAAGGCCGCCGGCACCAAGAAGAAAAAGGACGACAAGAAAAAGACTGCTGACAAGAAGGTCGCAGCCAAGCCGGTAGCCAAGCGTCCGAAAAATGCCAAGCGCGAAGCGCCGGCTTCATCGGTCGTCAGTCAGGACGGGCTCGCCCCTCTACGGCGTAAAAAGCCCGCCGCAGAGTGATCTGCAACAGCCGGGGCGGCATCACGGCCCTGGCTCGTTCCACCCCTATCGCTCTTCTGCTGGTGCTATAGGGGCCTGCTTCTCCGCCTGCTCCACGTGCTTGATGCGTTTTTCGTAGGCTTCACACTCGCTGCCGAGCTGCTCGGCAGTCTGCTTGATCTCCATATCGCGCAACTCTTCGTTGATCTTCGCGGCACGCTTCGGATCGCTCTCGGTCAGGGCGTTGACGCGGTCGGCCAGCTCTTTGGCTTTGGCATTGATCTGGTCGGTGGTGCATTGGTCGGCGAACACTGGCTGGCTGGCCAGCAGGGCGAGGGTGAACGGGACGATGAGACGTTTCATGGTGCGCTCCTTAATTAACGACCTAACTGGTGGATCGCACCTGGCGCGCTTTAGTTCAGCCTTTTGCGGTTGCGCTGGATCGAACCATGCCGCGGCGGATGGGGTCCGAATATCGATGGCCGCCTCCCCGAAGCGGCGCAACAGGAGAACGGACATGACCTACGACTGGGACTTGATGCTACGCCTGCTGCGCGAAGCGCAGAAATCCGGAAACGAGAGCTTCACGCCACGTCAGTACGCTGACGAGCATGCGCTGGCGGCGGAAGAGGCCGGTCAGCCGATGCCCAACATGGATTCCTTGAAGGCCGAAGCGCAGAACTACGAGAGCCTGCTGTTCGAGGGCGGATACATGGTGGCGCGTCCGGAGGAGGAGGGTGGCAATGGCGAGAATTTCGTGCTCACTGATCGCGGTGTACGCCTGATGGAGATGCTCGAGGGTGGCGCGGGTCGAACCGAGAACCGTCGCCGTCTCGATGAAAAAGGTGAAGCGGCGCTGGTCCCGGAAGTATTCGACGGCATCGCGACGGCTGGCTAGTACATAAACGAAAGCCGCCCCGCAGAGGCGGGGCGCCGGTCGTGCATTCGTGCATTATCGCAGCGGGCCAACGGCCCCGCAGGATTTGTTCGCTGCGTGCTTCTGCAATATGGGTAGCTGGGGACGAGGTTTGCCGCTTTTCACGTCCAATGACAGCGCATAGTCACCCCACCAGGGGCCGGCGGCCCAGTAGGTGCTGGGAATGCAATGCTGGCCCAAATACTTGAGCATGTTGTCCATGGCAACCACGGCCGAGGGAGAGAAGTCCGGCGCCCCGTGCTCACCGATGAAGCCACGCAGGCGATACCTGTTCAGCCACTCCACAAAGGGTTTCGCACGCACCACACCAATCATGGGGTCGTATTTCTCGTAGCGGTTGGTGTAGTAGCCCGAGTAATCCTTGTCGAAGTAGAGATGCGCCTCGAACATCAGGTTGTTGTTCGGGTCGCGCATCCACGCGTCCTTGACCAACTGGGTGTTGTAAGACGGCCAGTGGAATGCGCTGGACCAGCGATCACCGGCGATGACCACCCACTTTTCGGCATCGATGCTGCGGATGCTTTTCGCCGCTGCCAGCGCGGCGGTAGGCCACTTGCCGTTGGTGGTGTGTGGCTCGTTCATCAACCCATAGCCATAAACGGCCGGATGGCTGGCAACCTTTTGCGCAATGCGTCGCCAGGCATCGGCAAATGCGCTCACCGGCACCTCGTTGGACCCGATCATCTTGCCGTGATAGCGGTAGTAGTTATGCATGTCGAGGATGACCTGCATGTTGTATTTCTTCGCATGGTCGAGCGTTGTCAGCATGCGGCGGAGTTCGACGCTGTTCAGCTCACCGTTGAGTCTTGGCTGAATTCGCTCCCAGCGAAAAGGCAGGCGGACCAGTTTCAGGTTGCGCTCGGCGTAACGCTTGAAGTCGGCTTCGCCCGGGTAGATGTACTGCTTCAAGTACACCCCTGGAAGCCCGACATCTGCCCCGAACTCTGCCCCGGCTAAGTTGATCCCGACCAGGTTGATCGGGTTTGCCGGCGCTGCGTTCCCTGCCGCTGGCGTGCTGCCGACGCTGGGGCTTGTATTGCTGAAGCCAGTGCTACTGACCGAGAGGGTGCGGGGATAGCCCACCGCCTTGCCGTTGATGGGCCCGCCATCGACCATGACGGTCATGTTGCCGCCGGAATGGTAGATAAGGTTGATGGTGCGCACCTGGCCATCGAAGAAGCGGATTTTCGCGCCCTTGTGGAAGGCCGCCTTGTTCTCGGCCGTCGCCTTGACCGAGACGCCGACGAACTTGCTGGTGTTGTAAATGCCGTTGACGAAATCGCCGCCGTTAAAGGCGTTGAGCGCAGTGGTCATGGAGGAGCCGGTCGCAGGCTGGCTAACGACCGGCTCTGGCGCCGGAGCAGCGGGCTTGCTTGGAGCAGTTGGAGAAGCCGGGGCACTGCTGCTGGCGGTGGAGAACAGCTTGTTCGGATGCCCGAGTTTGCCGTTCAGCGCCGCGCCCGCAAGCATCACGCTCATGTTCTTGCCGGACACATACACGGCGTTGATCTTGCGCACCTGCCCGTCAGCCAGTTTTACCGAGGAGCCGACCTTGAATGCCGAACGGTTCGCGCTGTTGGCGGGTATGGAGAAGCCGGCCGACTTGCGCCATACCCCGTTTAACCAGTCGCTGTTGGTGTAGTTGTTGATGGCAGTGCCGTGGGTCGAGGTGCTGCTGAGCTGGTCGCGGCTGCTAGCCGAAGGTTTTCCATCGGCCACCGCAGCCGTACCCAACGCCGCAACGGTTTTCGGGTGACCATTTTTCGACGCGTTGAGGGTGGCTCCAGAAAGCATCAGGCTCATGTGGGCGCCGGAGTAATAAATCACCTTGATGGTGCGAACCTGACCGTCGGCCGTTCTGACCTGAGCGCCTTTTCTGAACGTTGCTTTGTTGGCCGCCGTGGCCGGTATGGACAGGCCGGCCGACTTGCGCCAGCTGCCTTTGAGCCACTCTGGGCCGGTGAAGTCATTGACCTGGGCCGTGGCGACAACTTGTTGGGTAGTCACAGTGGCAGTGGCTGCTTGGGCAGGCTGGATTGGGCTTAAGCCTATAGCTGCAGCGAGCAGGGCGGCACTGAGTAGCACGTTACGTGTGCAGACCGTCGTTTTGAAGAGCATTGAAATCTCCGGAACTTAATACGACAAAGGGGCTTAACCCTTTAAAAAGTGCGGAGGCATCCAAGGACCCATGCATCGAACGAAGCACCGACCACTGACGCCACCATGCAACGCGTTTTCGCGCCGGAAGTATCGTGGCGTCGCGTGCATAGTCTTTATATAGATGCGGGATTAATTACTGAAGTTAAATTGGCGCCATTAAAAGCAACTCTTGGCGAGGTAATTAATAGTTTTACCTATATGGCCACTATTGTGTGGCAATTAAATATCAAACTGATTCTATCGATTAACTGTTTGAATTCATTGTGCTTATAGTTGCGTAGAACAATTTCGAGCGCCCAGCGGAGCCTTATCCGCCGCTTCGCTTACACGCCTCGCTTATAGCGCTCGTCTTGTTTCAGAGTGTTTCAAAACTGATGCTCATGAGCTTCTGGTCATGGAGGTGCGCTGCTGCTGAGTGTCAGCACGGCGTTCCAGCCGAGGGGAATTGGTTCTCAGTGAACGTGCTGCAAACTGTCGACGGTCAGTTCCAGTGCTTTGCGCATATCCAGACGGGCCGAACGGCCAATGTCCTGGTTGTCGAGCCGGTAGCTGCGCTCCGATGGCAGGATCGGGGCTGTCAGGTCGTCGCCTTCGACGGCTTCGAAATCGCTGTTGCGGCCGATGGTCAGCGCGCTTCGGCGCAGCAGTTCGCGCAGCTGTTCAGGCTCCAGGGCCGGGTTAATGGATAGCATCGCACCGACTACCCCGGTGACCATCGGCGTGGCGTACGAGGTGCCGCAGTGCACTTCGCCGCGCTTGCCAGGTTCCAGCGTCGCGGCGCGGGTGCAGGCCGACGCGGTGATGTCGACGCGCATATCGATGTTGGAGGACGGGCGCTTGGTGACGTAGGAAGGATGCTCGACCGGCACGTCCTTGGTGAAATCACGCTGGTGAGCACCCACTACCAGGAGTTGTTCTGTGATGAACGAGGACGGCAGGCGGTAATCGTCCTGACCGGAATGGGCCGAGCCATTGCCCGCCGAGTTCACCACCACCACATCTGGATGCTCGCGGCGCAACCAGAGAAAGAACTCTTCGAGCAGCTCTTCGTAACCGCTCATCGCGACACCAGAGCGCACCAGGGAATCGATCTCCTCACCGTCCACATCAAGTGTGCCGACGCGGTGAATACCCCAGCTCCAGTTCAATACCCTCACGCCGTCTTCGACCAGATTGACCGAGGCCGCGACGTTGGCGGTGATGCCTGCGTCCGAGTTGCGCTCGACGATGACCTCGAACCCTGAACTCGCCGGCTCCAATGCGCTGAGAAAGCCGCTGTCGCCAGGGTCGACGCTGCGTGCCGCGAGGATGCCGGTAACGCTGGTGCCATGATCGGCTGGGGAAGCCGCATCACGGGCATAGACGCAGGTTCGTGGCTTGGCAGGGTCGCAAGGGCCAAGGTAGGCGGCGAATTCGGGCGAGTCGAAGTCGACGTCGCGTTCAACAATGCCGATGCGCACCGGGTGAGTGCTGATCGGCGGTTTTTTCGCGGGCAGGCGATGCAGGTAGAAGTCCACTGCATCGAGAAAGCGGTTGGCCACCCATTCGCTGTTGCGCGGCTTGCTTTGCTGATCCTCCTCCACCGGCTCCTCGGCGCCAGATTCCTCCACGACCACGGCATCCACACTCGTCTCGCTGCCCAGGCGCAGCACCAGCGCGTCACGTTCGGTCAGATTTCTGGCCGGCAGACGCAGTTGATAGGTGTTGAGCGGGGTGATGGCGCCGACGACTTCGGCGCCGTATTTCGCCGCCAGACGCTGCGACTCCTCGAGCCCGTCGTGATCCTCTTCGATGATCAGGCTGACCAGGTTCACATAGGTGGTCAGGCCGTCCATGTTCTTGGCGACGGCATCGGGGCCGGCGGCCAGCACATGGCTGCCATTGAGCGTAAGCCAGACCGGGTTGCTGCGGCGCCCGTCCTGTTCCAGCCAGAGGGGACCGCTCTGATGACCGTCCGGGCTCAGGGTCAGGCGCAGTCGGCCGCCATCTTCCTGGCGGATATCGACTGCCTCGCCGCTCAGCCTCACTTCAAGGCTGCTTGAGTCGAGCCCTTCGCTTCGCAGGCAATAGGTCAGCTGTTCGGTGGAAAACAGATCACCGCAGCGCTGCAGATCCTTGATCCGCAGCGGTTGTTCTGCTGCCGTTGCGGTGCCGAGTCCAAAGGTTAGAGCGAGAGCGCTCAGGCGGTAGATGAATGGCCTCACGGACGGCGTTGCAGGTAATGCACGCTGAACAACGCCTGGGCATCGGTCCACTGGCCACTGCAGTCGAAACCAGCACTATTGGCCAGATCGGCAAATGATTGCAGGGTGTACTTGTAGGAGTTCTCGGTATGAAGGCTTTCGCCGGCATCGAAATGAAACCGCTGCCCCTCGATGGTCACGTCCTGCGCCTCGCGGCTGATCAGGTGCATCTCGATCCGCGAGTCCTGCTCGTTGAAGAAGGCCTGGTGGGCGAAGCGCGATGGATCGATGTCGCTGTCCAGCTCGTGACGAATGCGCTGCAGAAGATTGAGATTGAACGCGGCTGTGACATGCGCGCGATCGTTGTAGGCAGCCTCCAGTACGCTGCGCTCCTTGACCAGATCGACGCCGATCAGCACGCCACCGCCGGGCGGAAGAATCTCGTGCAGATGGCCGAGCAGCTTGCGCGCTTCCAGGGGCGTGAAGTTACCGATGCTGGAGCCCGGGAAGAACACCAGCGGATGATGCAGGGTGAAGTCGTCTGGAAGCTTCAGTTCATCGGAGAAATCAGCGCAGGCGGCGTGCACTTCGAGCCAGGGATAGTCCGCGGCCAGGCGCTGGGTGCTGGTGAGCAAAAAGTCTTCGGAAATATCGATGCCCAGGTAGCTGACCGGGCGCAGGCCTTCCAGCAGCAGGCGTACCTTGCGGCTAGCGCCGCTGCCCAGTTCGATGAGATCGGTCTGCGGGCCGGCGATCTCAAGAATGTCATTCGCCGCGTCGGCGAGGATCTTTTCCTCGGTGCGGGTCACGTAGTACTCGGGCTGCAGACAGATCTGCTCGAACAGCTCCGAGCCGCGCCGGTCGTAGAAGAACTTCGGCGAGATCCGCTTGGGCGAGGCAGCGAATCCCGCCAATGCCTCGTCACGCAATGACGTGTCGTGGGTCGGCTGGGTCTGGTCATGAAAATGGACGGCTAGTGCCATGGGTCATAGCTCCCTGGCCAGGCGCAGCCCGGCGAATTGCCAGCGCATCGCTGGTTGAAAGAAGTTGCGATAGGTCGCGCGGATGTGCGCCTCGGGTGTTGCGCAGCAGCCGCCGCGCAACACCATCTGGCCAGACATGAACTTGCCGTTGTATTCACCCAGGCTGCCTTCCAGTGGATGGAAGCCCGGGTAGGGGCGATAGGCACTGGCGGTCCATTCCCAGACGTCACCGAACAATTGCGCCGGCCCTTCATGCGGCACGCTGGCAGCAACAGGTTGCAGATAGTCGCTTTCCAGAAAATTGCCGCGCCGGGGCTGGTCGGTGGCAGCCACCTCCCATTCGGCCTCGGTCGGCAGGCGGGCGCCGGCCCAGCGCGCATAGGCATCGGCCTCATAGAAGCTGACGTGGCAGACCGGTGCCTCCAGATCCAGCGGGCGCATCCCGCCAAGTGTCATTTCATACCAGGCGCCGTCATCGCGGTGCCAGTACAGCGGCGCATTCCAGCCGTGCTGGCGAATGTGTGCCCAGCCGTCAGACAGCCAGAGCTCGCTGCGCGCGTAGCCGCCGTCGGCGATGAACGACAGGTATTCGCGATTGCTGACCAGGCGGTCGGCCAGCTGGAAGTCCTCGACGAACTGCCGATGCCGCGGCGTCTCGCAATCGAAGGCGAAGCCGTTGCCAGCATGGCCGATGTGGTGCACGCCGCCAGCGTAATCGTGCCAGCGAAGACGTTCGCTCTGCAGCGCAGGGGGCGCTTTCAGGTCGTCCCGGTAGACGGGGTGCAGCGGGTTCTGCGCAAGGATGTGCTTGATGTCCATGAGCAGCAGTTCCTGATGCTGCTGCTCATGCTGCAGCCCCAGCTCGACGCGGCGCACGATTTCGGCGGCGTGCTCTTGTGGGGGATTGACCAACAGCTCGGCCATGGCGCGGTCAACGTGGTGACGAAAACGGTAGACGTCGTCTACACCGGGGCGGGAGATCAGCCCGCGCTGGACCCTTGGAAAAGGCGTGCTGTGGGTTTCATAGTAGGAGTTGAACAGGTGATCGTAAGCGGCGTTCAGCGGTTTATAGCCTGACTGATAGGGCTTGAGCAGAAAGGCTTCGAAGAACCAGCTGATGTGCGCCAGATGCCATTTCGGCGGGCTGACATCAGGCATGCTCTGGATGACGTAATCCTCGACCTGCAACGGTGCGCAAATCGCTTCGCTGGTAGCGCGAACCTGCTGGAAGCGCCGCAGCAGATGATCCATCTCGGCCAGGGCCGGTTGCTGCTTCGGCTGTTGTGCCAGGTTACCCATGGGCATCCCCCCGATCGATGCATGGAGCGGCCAATAACCGCTTCTATAAACGACCTGAAGCGAGGCGCAAAAGTTTCTCGCAAGAGGTGCCGGTCGCCTGTCTCAGTTATTCGTCAAAGCAGCCCAACGCTAAATAACCTGGTCTCCGGCCTGTCGTTCAAGTTGCAGTCATCTGCTTTCGGGACGGTGCCTCCAGCCACTATTAAGCGCCGGTTAATCGTCTGCGAGCGGCGGGACGGGCCGAATCAGGATCTCATTCACATCCACATGGCTGGGTTGCGACAGCGCATAAACCACCGCACGGGCTATGTCTTCGGGTTGCAGGGCATAGGGTGGCGGCTGGTCGAAGAGTGGCGTATCGACCATGCCCGGCTCGATCAGCGTGACGCGCACGCCGGTGCCGCGCAGTTCTTCGCGCACGCTCAGTCCCATGCCGGTCACCGCCCACTTGCTGGCGCTGTACATCGAGCCGGGAATGACGAAGCGGCCGGCGGCCGAGCCGGTCAGCAAGACATGGCCCCTGCTGGCTTTCAGCGCTTCTAAACTGCAGCGCAGTGTCAGGCCTACCCCATACACATTGGTCAGCAGCATCTCGCGCCAGACTTCAGGGTCCGCGCCGCTGAAGCCGCCTTCGCTGCCCGGCATTCCGGCGTTGGCGTAGACCGCATCGAGCTGACCGAAGTGGTCGAGCACCCGCTGCACCATGGCCTTTTGCTCGGCGTATTCCTTCACATCACAGCGAATGGCCAACGCCCGGTCGGGACCGCCGAGTTCGTCCACCAGCTCCGTCAGCTTGTCCTCGGAGCGGGCGGCCAGGGCGATGCGATAGCCAGCCTCGGCTGCGATACGCGCGGTGGCGGCGCCAATCCCGGAGGACGCGCCTGTGATCAGCAGAACCGGATCGCTCATGCTTTCCTCTCGGAATCTAACGGATCAATAGTTCGGTGGCGTCTCGGGGATGCCGGTGTCGTCGGTTATGGCTGGCATGGTCCAGGGCTCGAGGCGTTGGTCCTTGTCTTCTACGTCCAGCCTGGCCTGTTCGATGACCCCGCCAAGGCGCTGCGGGCTGGTGTATTCCTCGCGCGACACGCTGGGCACGCGCAATATTTCGGCACCGCTTCCGGACATCACGGTAAAGCCGAAGCTGTCTTCGTCCGGGTTCGCGCTGGTCACGCAGCCACATGGAAGGAAGGCTTCGGAGACGAGTTGCATCGCTTCATCAAGGTTCAGGGGTTGGTTGCTCATAGGGTTCTCCATCGACGGGCTGTCTCAAGTGGACCTCCAAGCGGCGGCGCCGTTTCCTTCTACCTGACGGGCATGCGACGGGCTGCGGCGAGACGGCCTTGTAGATGCGCTGCGGGGACAGCATATTCAGGTGATGACACACTCCACCGTTCCCGACGCGCTGGCGACCTTCCACCCAGCAGTGGCTGGCTGGTTCGTCAGCAGTTTCCCTGCACCGACTCCGGCACAGACCCGCGCCTGGCCCTTGATTCGTGCCGGCCACTCGACCCTGGTGGCGGCGCCTACCGGTTCGGGCAAGACGCTGACCGCCTTTCTCGCCGCCATCGATCAGCTTGTGCAGGAGAGCGTCGCCGAAGGTGGCCTGCCGGACCAGACCTCGGTGCTCTACGTCTCGCCGCTCAAAGCGCTATCCAACGACATTCATGTCAATCTGGAACAGCCGCTGGCGGGCATCTCGGCGCAGCTGCAAGCGCTCGGCCTGCCACCGCTGACGATACGCACCGCGGTGCGCACGGGCGACACGCCACAGGCCGAGCGCGCCGCGATGCGCAAGCGCGTGCCGCATATTCTGGTCACGACGCCGGAATCGCTCTATGTGCTGCTCGGCTCCGAGTCCGGCCGGCAAATGCTAGCCGGTGTGCGCAGTGTGATCGTCGATGAGATTCACGCCATCGCCGGCAACAAGCGTGGCAGCCATCTGGCTTTGACGCTGGAGCGGCTGGAGGCATTGTGCGGGCACCCGTTGGTGCGCGTCGGGCTCTCGGCAACGCAAAAACCCATCGAGGCAGTGGCCGATTTTCTGGTCGGTGTCGGCCGTTATTGCGAAATCGTCGATGTGGGGCATGGCCGGTCGCGTGACCTGGCGCTGGAGGTACCGCCGGTCCCGCTGGAAGCAGTGATGAGTAACGCTGTCTGGGAGCTGGTGTACGACAGGCTGGCCGTACTGGCCGGTGAACATCGAACCACGCTGATCTTCGTCAATACGCGACGCATGGCGGAACGCGCGGCGCGACACTTGAGCGAGCGGCTAGGCAATACGGTTGTCGCGGCCCATCACGGCAGTTTGGCGCGCGAGCAGCGGCTTGATGCCGAGCAGCGACTCAAGCGCGGCGAGCTGCGGGTACTGGTGGCTACTGCGTCGCTTGAGCTTGGGATCGACATCGGGGACGTCGAGCTGGTCTGCCAGCTGGGCTCGCCGCGGTCCATCTCAGCGTTTCTGCAGCGTGTCGGACGCGCTGGTCACCAGGTGGGTGGCGTCTCCAAGGGGCGTCTGTTTCCCAGCTCACGCGATGACCTGATCGAATGCGCCGCCTTGCTCGACAGCGTGCGCCGCGGCGAGCTCGATACGTTGGTGATACCAGAAGCCCCGCTGGATGTGTTGGCGCAACAAATCGTGGCCGAAGTGTCGTGCCTGGAGTGGCAGGAGGATGCCTTGCTGGCGTTGATCCGCCGCGCCATGCCTTACGCCGGATTGAGCGAGGCGGATTATCAGGCCTTGCTGGCGATGCTCGCCGAGGGCTACACTACCCGCCACGGCGCACGCGGCGCCTATCTGCACCGCGATCTGGTCAGCCGCAGCCTGCGCGGACGACGTGGCGGTCGTCTGACCGCGCTGACGTCTGGCGGCACCATCGCCGACAACGCCGACTACTCGGTGCTGCTCGAGCCACAGGGCTTCAACATCGGCACGGTCAACGAGGACTTCGCTGTCGAGAGTCTGGCCGGCGATGTCTTCCAGCTGGGCAATACGTCCTACCGCATTATCAAGATCGAGTCTGGCCGCGTGCGGGTCGAGGATGCGCAGGGCCAACCGCCGAACATCCCGTTCTGGATAGGCGAGGCGCCGGGGCGCAGCGATGAGCTGTCCGCGGCAGTGGCGCGACTGCGCGGGGAAATCGATGAGCGCTTGGCCGAAGCCGAAGCCCGTAGGAGCGAGCTTGCTCGCGAATCCGACGCTGCAGAGGTATCGCCTTTCGCGAGCACGCTCGCTCCTATAAAAGTGGGCGACGGCGAAGCCTCCGGTGCTCCGTCACGGCCCGAAATCGGAGCCGATGAAATCGATGAGCGCCTGGACGAAGCCGAAGCCCGTAGGAGCCAGCTTGCTGGTGATGCTTTTGAGTCTGCTGGGATCGCCAGCGAGCTGACGCCTACAGAAGCGACCCACGAGGTGCGATCAAGACTGCAGTCTGCCATTGACTGGCTCACCGACACGCTCGGCCTGGCAGAAGCCGCGGCTCGCCAGATCATTGAGTACCTGGCCCGCGCGCGCTCGTCGCTGGGAGCGCTGCCGACGCAGCAGCGGTTGATCATGGAGCGCTTCTTCGACGAGTCCGGCGGCACCCAGCTGGTTATCCATTCGCCGTTCGGCAGTCGGATCAACCGTGCCTGGGGACTGGCGCTTCGCAAGCGCTTCTGCCGCACCTTCAACTTCGAGTTGCAGGCCGCGGCGACCGAGGATGCAATCATCTTTTCCCTGTCGACCAGTCATAGCTTTCCGCTCGATGAGGTTTGGCGCTATCTGCACCCCAACAGCGCCGAGGCGGTGCTGGTCCAGGCGCTGCTCGATGCGCCGCTTTTCGGGGTGCGCTGGCGCTGGAACGCGACCACCGCTCTGGCGCTGCCGCGCATGGCCGGTGGGCGTAAAGTCGCGCCTCAGCTGCAGCGAATGAAAAGCGAAGATCTACTCGCAACTGTCTTTCCGGACCAAGTCGCCTGCCTGGAGAACGTTGTCGGCGAGCGGGAGGTGCCGGATCATCCTCTGGTCGCCCAGACCCTCAACGACTGCCTGCACGAAGCCATGGACAGCAATGGCTGGCTGGCGCTGTTGCGGCGGATCGAGGCGGGGGATATCGAGCTACTGTCGCGTGATCTGCCGGCCCCGTCGCCGCTGGCCATGGAAGTGTTGGGCGCGCGGCCTTACGCCTTTCTCGACGACGCCCCACTGGAAGAGCGTCGGACCCAGGCCGTGCTGAATCGCCGTTGGACCGACCCCGAGTCCAGCGACGATCTCGGTGCGCTGGATGCCGCAGCGATCGAGGCGGTGGGGGAGGAAGCCTGGCCCCAGGCGCGCAATCCGGACGAGTTGCATGAAGCGCTCACAGGCCTGGGCTGCATCGCGGAAGCCGAAGTGCAGGCCGAGCCCCAATGGCTTGCCTGGCTGAACGAGCTGGCTCTTGGAGGGCGCGCGACGCGGATGCAGGTCGCGCAGGATCGCGCGCTCTGGTTGCCCGTCGAGCGTCTTGCACTGTTGCAGTCCATCTATCCCGAAGCGGGTTGCGAGCCGGTACTCAAGCCGCTGCCGGGCTTCGATCAGTCGTCGAGCGAAGACGACGCCTTGGTCGAGCTGATCCGCGCGCGCCTGACGGGCTTCGGCCCCTTACCGGTTCCGCTGATTGCCCGGCCGCTTGCCCTGCCGGCATCGGCGGTCGCCCTGGCGCTCACGCGTTTGGAGTCTGAGGGTTATGTGCTGCGCGGCCGCTTCACGCCTGGCGCAACAGACGATGAATGGTGCGAGCGGCATCTGCTGGCGCGCATCCACCGCTACACGGTCAAGCGCCTGCGCCGCGAAATCGAACCGGTTGAGCGCGCTGATTTCATGCGCTTCCTGTTCGACTGGCAGCACCTGTCCGAGGCGACACGAATGCAGGGCCGCGATGCGCTCGGCACGGTAGTCGAGCAACTTGAAGGCTTCCAGGCCGCGGCAGGCGCCTGGGAGAGCGACCTGCTGCCGGCGCGCCTGAAGGATTACGGCGGCACTTGGCTGGACGAGCTGTGCCGCTCCGGACGCATCGTCTGGACGCGCCTGGCCGGGCGAATCAAAGCCAGCAGCGGGCCGGTGCGCGGCACGCCTATCGTGCTGCTTCCGCGCCGGCAACTGGCGGCCTGGTATGCACTGGCCAGTGATGCGCCGCAGCCCGAGCTGACATCACGCGCGCAGCGGGTGTTCGAGACGCTGCAAGGGCAGGGCGCGTTGTTCTTCGACGAGCTGCAGCAGGACGCACGCCTGTTACGCAGCGAGCTGGAAGATGCGCTCGGTGAGCTGGTCGCGGTAGGGCTGGTCAATGCGGACAGTTTTGCCGGCTTGCGGGCATTGCTGGCGCCCGCCACGAAGCGCTCACGCAGCACCCGACAGAGCCGCGGTGGCGCATTCATCGGTGGCATGGCCGATGCCGGTCGCTGGGCGTTGGTGCGCAAAGGCGCGCCGGTACCGGCCGAAGCCCCTGCGCGCCGTCCAGTATTGGACCCCGAAGCGTTGGAACACATTGCGATGACGTTGCTGCGTCGCTACGGCGTGGTGTTCTGGCGCTTGCTGGACCGCGAGGCGGATTGGTTGCCGCCCTGGAGGGATCTTCTGCGGGTCTACCATCGGCTCGAAGCTCGTGGAGACATCCGCGGCGGGCGTTTCGTGGCGGGCGTGCCGGGTGAGCAGTTCGCATTGCCCGAGGCGGTCGGTCTGTTGCGTGAAGTGCGCAAGCGCCCACCGGCCGGCGAGATGATCGCCGTCTCGGCGGTTGACCCGTTGAATCAAGTCGGCACGCTGCTACCTGGCGAGCGCGTGCCTGCAACTTCAGGCAATCGAATCCTTTATCGCGACGGCGCACCGCTGGCACTGTTGATCGGCGGAAAACCAGAGCTGCTGGCTGAGTTGGACGAAGACGACCAGCGCAAGGCCAGGCAGATGCTGGCGGTGGCGGTGGCGCGACGCTGACGGCTGCGGTACTGCTCTTCAGAGAGATTGAGACTGATGAAGCGCACGGCGACCTACGGCGGCAATCAGTGCCGATTCGGATCGCGTGCCTATCGCGATGCCCCGAGCGTGGCGGGTCTGCTTGATAGAAATGAAAAAGGCCGGCTGCAATCGCTCGCAGCCGGCCTTTCGTAACGCGGGTGAACGTCAGCCGGCTACCAGCACTCGGATCGCCTCCAGGCGCAGACCGGCCTTCTCCAGCATCCCCAGACCTTCTTCACGCTGCTTGCGCACGGCTTCGATCTCGCTGTCGCGTACGCTCGGGTTGACTGCCTGAAGGGCGGTCAGTCGCGCCAGCTCTTCGTCGAGGCTCGCCTTCAGTTTGCGCTGCGCTTCGTCTACGCGCTCGGTGTGGCGAGGGGTAACCTTGGCTTCTGCATCGGCAATCTGCTTGGCCAGCACGTCGCGCTGAGCCTGGACGAACTTGTTCGCACTGGCGCGCGGGACGCTTTCCAGCTGATCGGTGAGCGTCTCGAACGCCACCTTGGGCGCCAGGTCGTTGCCGTTCGAATCCAGCAGGCAGCGCAGCGCCAAGGGCGGCAGGAAGCGGTTGAGCTGCAGGGCACGCGGCGCCACCACCTCGCTGACATAGAGCAGTTCGAGCAAGACGGTGCCAGGCTTGAGCGCCTTGTTCTTGATCAGCGCCACGGCGGTGTTGCCCATGGAGCCGGACAGCACCAGATCCATGCCGCCCTGGACCATGGGGTGTTCCCAGGTGAGGAATTGCATGTCTTCACGAGCAAGGGCCTGCTCGCGATCATAGGTGACGGTCACGGCTTCGTCGTCACCGAGCGGGAAGCTGGCGTCGAGCATCTTCTCGCTGGGACGCAGAATCAGCGCGTTCTCGGAATGGTCTTCGCTGTCGATGCCAAAGGCGTCGAACAGCTCTTCCATGAAGATTGGCAGGGCGAACTGGTCGTCCTGCTCTTCGATGGCCTCGACCAGTGCCTTGCCCTGTTCGCCACCGCCGGAATTGAGCTCCAGCAGACGGTCGCGGCCGGCATGCAGGTCGGCTTCCAGGCGCACGCGTTCGGCGAGAGCCTCTTCAATAAGCTTCTGAAACTCGTCGTCGTCGCCTTCTTCCAGCTGGTTCAGCAGGCGCGGCCCGAACTGATGCTGCAGAGCATTGCCGGTGGGACAGGTGTTGAGGAACGCATTCAGCGCCTCGTGGTACCACTTGAACAGGCGTTCCTGCGGGCTGGTTTCCAGATAGGGCACGTGCAGCTGGATAACGTGGGCCTGACCGATGCGGTCGAGACGGCCGATGCGCTGCTCCAGCAGGTCGGGGTGCGACGGCAGATCGAACAGCACCAGGTGATGCGCGAACTGGAAGTTGCGGCCCTCGCTGCCGATCTCGGAGCAGATCAGCACCTGCGCACCGAACTCTTCATCGGCAAAGTAGGCGGCCGCGCGGTCCCGCTCGAGAATGCTCATGCCTTCATGGAACACGGTGGCCGGGATGCCGGAGCGCACGCGCAGCGCGTCTTCCAGATCCAGCGCGGTCTCGGCGTGGGCGCAGATCACCAGCACCTTGAATTTTTTCAACATCTTCAGCGTGTCGATCAGCCACTCGACGCGCGGATCGAAACTCCACCAGCGATTCTGCGGGTCCGGCTCTTCCTGCTGGCTCTGGAAGCTGACTTCCGGATACAGCTCGGCATGCTCGCCCAGTGGCAATTCCAGATACTCGGCGGGGCAGGGCAGCGGATAGGGATGCAGCTGGCGTTCAGGGAAACCGCGCACGGCGGCGCGGGTGTTGCGGAACAACAGGCGGCCCGTGCCGTGACGGTCGAGCAGCTCACGAATCAGGCGGCTGCTGGCTTCGATGTCGCCGTCGGTGGCCGCAGCGAGCAGCGCTTCGCCTTCGGCGCCGAGGAAGTCATGGATGGTCTGGTGTGCTTCCTGTGACAGGCGGCCCTCGTCCAGCAACTCCTGCACTGCTCGGGCGACCGGTTGGTAGCTGGCGCTCTCAGCGCGGAAGGCTTCGAGATCATGGAAACGGTTCGGGTCGAGTAGGCGCAGGCGAGCGAAGTGGCTTTCCTGGCCGAGCTGCTCGGGTGTCGCCGTCAACAGCAGGACACCAGGGGTGACTTCGGCCAGTTGCTCGACCAGCTTGTATTCGGCGCTGGCGTTTTCCGGGTGCCAGACCAGGTGATGCGCTTCGTCCACCACCAGCAGATCCCAGCCGGCAGCGAAGGCCGCGTCCTGGGCGCGCTCGTCGTCCTTCAGCCAGTCCAGCGAGACCAGTGCGAGCTGGGTGTCTTCGAAGGGGTTGGTGGCATCGCTTTCGATGAAGCGTTCGTCGTCGAACAGCGCGACTTGCAGGTTGAAACGGCGGCGCATTTCCACCAGCCACTGGTGCTGGAGGTTCTCCGGAACCAGGATCAGCACGCGCTTGGCGCGGCCAGAGAGCAGCTGGCGATGGATCACCAGGCCGGCTTCGATGGTTTTGCCCAGACCTACCTCGTCCGCCAGCAGAACGCGCGGGGCGATACGGTCGGCGACTTCACGGGCGATGTGCAGCTGGTGCGCGATGGGTTGCGCACGCACGCCGCCCAGGCCCCACAGCGAGGAGGTGAGTTGTTTGCTCTGGTTTTCCAGAGTGTGATAACGCAGCTTGAACCAATTCAGCGGGTCGATCTGGCCGGCGAACAGACGGTCACTGGCGAGGCGGAACTGGATGAAGTTCGACAGCTGGGTTTCCGGCAGGGTGCGGGCTTCGCTCTGTGCGGTCAGGCCGTGATAGACCAGCAGGCCGTCGACATCGTCGACTTCGCGCACGGTCATCTTCCAGCCTTCGAAGTGGGTAATTTCATCACCCGGGACGAAACGCACGCGCGTCAGCGGAGCGCTGCGTGCAGCGTACTGGCGGGTTTCACCCGTCGCGGGGTAGAGCACGGTGAGCATGCGGCCGTCCTGCATGAGGATGGTTCCCAGACCGAGTTCCGCTTCGCTGTCGCTGATCCAGCGTTGCCCCGGTAGATACTGCTGCGCCATGCCCTGCCTCCCGCTGTAAAAAAGCCCGCTATGTTAACGGAACACTGCCCATAGATCGACGATAGATGCCACTGCATCAAGCCAGCCATCGCTCGTGTTCATCCATGACGACCCGGAAACGCACCCCGGCAGTGTAGCGTTGCTGCTAAAGTCGTCGGCAGATCCGCCGATCAACCGCTACAGGCCTGCCAGGTTGGGATAGAAAGCGATCGGTTTGCCAGGGGAGAGCGAAGATGCTGCCAGTCATTCCACCCGGTACCGTCCAGGTCACCGCGCAACAGGACGTGGTCAAGCCGCGACCCGATATCGCGCCGGTGACGCCCGTGCAGCCTAGCGCCAACGAAAGCTCGGTGGGCCTTGATCGCCGTCACCCTCAGGAAGCGGAGCAGATGCTGCGCGACGAGCAGCGCAGGCGGCAACGGCGTCGTGGCTACACCGCCCAGGAGCTCGCCGAAGGCGAAACCGCCGAGGAAGACCAGGCCGCCCTTGATGAGCTGCCGCGGCAGGGACTGTGGGTGGATGTGGAGGTTTGATCCGTTTATGTCAGACGACAGCGAGCTGATCGAGCTGGCAGATGCAGATCTGCGCTACTTCCCGCGATGGGTCGATGCGGACCTGGCTGACGAATGGTTGTCCGATCTTTCCGCACAGACACCTTGGTCCCAACCCCAGATCAAACTCTACGGCCGCAGCATTGCCGTGCCGCGACTGGTCGCCTGGTATGGCGATGCCGATGCGCATTATCGGTATTCCGGTTTCACACACGAGCCGCTTGCCTGGACGCCATTGCTGGCCGATATCCGCCAACGGGTACAGCAGCAGGTCGACCGCCATCTGAATGGCGTCCTGCTCAACTACTATCGCGATGGACAGGACGCCATGGGCTGGCACAGCGATGACGAACGAGAGCTGGGACAGCAGCCCTTGGTGGTCTCGCTCAATCTGGGCGCCACGCGGCGCTTCGATTTTCGCCGCAAGGGAACCAGCCGTATTGAGTACTCCATCTCGCTCGAACATGGATCGCTGCTGGTCATGAGCGGTCTCACCCAGCATTATTGGCAGCACCAGATCGCCAGAACACGAAAGGTTCGCGCACCGCGCCTCAACCTGACCTTCCGCCAGATCATCCACGGGCCGAGCTTATGAGCAGTGACGAAAAGCTGATCGATTTCAGTGCCGAGCGTGAAAAGCGTATTCATGACATCAAGGAAAAGCGGCTGGTCGAAATGCGTCAGGCTTTCGAACAGGTGCTGCCGCTAAGCAAGCCAAAGAAAAAGTCCAAGACCAAGCCGAAAAAGCGCTAACAGCGCTTGCTGATAGCCCGTTCCAAATTGCTCGCGACGACTTATCGCGTGGCTGCTGTCCCGTAGCGTCCCTCCTGACACCCCCATTTTTTTGATCCAGATCAGTTACCGCGGTGCCTTTATTCAAAGGCTCCGTGGTGATTGACGTCGGTCAATTTTTTTATCGCCGGGGAAGACGACTATGCAGCCATCAGACAGCGAAACAGCTTGGAGGTAGGAAATCATGTTCGTCGATAATGTGGTGCTCGCAGGGGTGGTCACGGTCGGCCTTATGGTCGCCTTCCTCGGCGGTTTCGGATATTTCATCTGGCGGGACGCGCACAAGAAGCGTTGATCCGGCTGGTGGTACAGAGCACGCAAGGCATTTGGGCGACTTAGGTCGCCCTTTTTTTTGTCTGTAATTCGCTGCAACCACGAAACACCGCTGTTTCTCGATTCGTCCGAGGGGGGCGAGACGCGCAGCGCGTATCCCCAAGTTGATTTGTCTTCCCGCCCCTTGGGTTGCTGCCGGCTGCAGGCGGTGCATACGCATCGGGATGCAGTTAAACAGTTACCCCTTAAATCTCTCTTGCTTATCACGCAGTGGCGCGGCGCAACGGCTGGAATGCCAGTCGATGCGTTCATCGTGGTGCACAGTTCGCGGGGTAGCCCCGTTTTAGAGCGCTGCTTGCTGAGTAAAACCTCTGAGCGAAAAGTCACAGCAGGCTTGGCAGCTTTTTTGATGGCTCACTGCTATCGCCGCGGGCGTTTGGGTTGGCCGGTATACATGCTGGCCAGTCAGTCAGGAAAAGCGTGGTCGTCGGTGTTGTGGGCAAGGATGTTTCAACCAGCCTCCTAAGCGCGTCCCTCCCTGGGCGCTGGAACGCCGGCTTCCTGCAGCCGGCGGTATGCAGAGGAATCCCATGTCTTTTTTCGCCCCGGTTCTGTCTCTGATGTCTAGGGCACGTTACGCCCAGAAGTTCATCATCATTCTGGCTGTGTTCATGCTGCCGTACTGTTGGTTATCCAGCGACAAGCTGTCCGCGATTCATCGCTCTATCGATGCGCTTGAGCAGGAGCAGGTCGGGCTCGAGGCGCTTGAGCGCTATCTGACTGTCCAGCAGGCGGCCTGGCGCATGGCTGCTCTACAGGTGGTCCGCCAGGCGCGCGACAAGCCTGATGTCAGCGAGGCAATAGCTCAGCAGGGCCGAATCTACGAGGCGCAGGCAACCGAATTCAATCGCTGGCTGAGCGCCAATGGCTTTAGCGAGCTGGCAGCGCATCCTACCGCCAGAGCTGAGGAGATGAAGTTTGAACGCGGCACGGCAGTTGACACCTTGTTCATGTATCACGGCGCGCCAGTGCTCGGGCATGTCTAGGCGATGAAAAGCGATTGCCGCCCGTGCACACCTGGCACAGGATCAGGATCCGCTGGTGTTCAGCGAAATGGACCGCCTGCTCAATCGCATCCTCCCGCTTCACCAAAAGCTGGCCCAGGCCGGCGCTTACAGCGCCTACTTGAAGGCTTACGGCTACCTAGAGTCGGCAACCCGGCCGTCCGTGATCAACCTTGGCAGCGAAATCGCAGCCATGGCGGTCGCCGAGCCTGGTCCCGGAGCGGTCGCGCAGCAAGTGGCTGTGGCGTCGGAAACGCTGGCGCAGACCTATGCAGCGGTCACCGAGCCTTATACCCGTTCGCGCTTCTTCGGCAGCGACAGCGTGCAGCTGTGGGCGGATGATTTCGCCCGCTACGATGACGTCGCCAGATTGCTTGACCAAGCTTCGCTCAGCCTGTTCAGCACGGTGCGCCAGCAAGTCGCCGAGCATCTTGCGAACGAGCGTACCAGCCTGTACAGCTGGGCAGCGGCGTTGCTGGTGGTGGTGCTTTTCACTCTTTATCTGTTTGCGGGTTTTTATCTGTCGGTGCGTGGTGCCATCAAAGTCATTGGTGATGGCACACGGCAGCTTTCCGAAGGTGACCTGAGGCATGACATCCAGACTCGCGCCCGCGATGAGCTGGGCGACCTGGCGCAAGACTTCAATCGCATGCAGACCCGCATTCGCGAGCTGATCAGTGAAGTGGCGCGGTTTTCTGCGTCGACCACCGGCAAGGCCGAGCGCTTGAATACCAGTGCGATCGACAGCCAGCAGGCCATCGCCCATCAGGCAGCCGAGCTCGAGCTGATGGCCAGCGCCATCAGCGAGCTTGTCAGTAGCGTCCAGGAGGTCAGCAGCAATTCGCTGACTACGGCAGAAAAAGCGAATCGGGCTGGCGACCAGTGCCGTGACGGGCAAGTGCAGATCGAGCTCGCAGTCCTTCAGATCAATCGATTGTTCGGCGAGATGGATCAGTCCCTCGTGGCGATCACCTCAGTCGAACAGGAGAGCAGCGAGATCGCCAAAGCTGTCGACGTCATCAAGACCATCGCCGAGCAGACCAATCTGTTGGCGTTGAACGCTGCCATCGAGGCGGCCAGAGCCGGCGATCAAGGACGTGGCTTCGCTGTGGTGGCCGATGAGGTGCGAAGCCTGGCGCAGCGCTCCCACGCCCTAACCGGCGAAATTTACGCCACCATCGGTCGCTTGCAGCAGCAAGTTAGCGATGCCGTGCGCATCATCCAGGCCAGCCACTGCAATGCGTCCGAAACTGTGGAGGAAGTGACCCGCACCGCGGCGATCTTTGAGGGCATCACCGAAAGCATGGGGCTTATCATCGATCACAACACTCAGATCGCCTCTGCAGCGGAACAGCAAGCGATCGTTGTGGAAAACGTCGAGCGCAACACGCTGGCTATCAAGAGTCTGAGTGAAGCCAATGCGACCGAAGCCAGCCACACCGTGGCTGTGAGCGGGGAGGTCGTCAGCATGACGCGAGAGCTGCACGGGCTGATCGGGCAGTTCAAAATGAAATGATCTGGTGGCGGCCTAAGAGGCTTCCATGCCGGAACAGTTGCCGACTGGGCCATATGTCACCGCCCGATCACGGTGACAGCATCTGGTGATGCAGGGGTGGTATTGGTCCGGGCCCGCATCGCTTCGTTCTTAGCCGATGGTGACCGGTGGCAGGGCTTTGATCTCGACGGTCTGTGCCTTGCGTGGGGCAAGAATTTCGGCCTCGCCGTCCACGACCATCTCGTCGCGCTGGTTGAACACCTGGGTCGCGATGCGAACGCGAAACTTGGGCAGCTTTTCGAGAATTTCCAAACGCACAGTCAAGGTGTCGCCAAGCTTGACCGGCAGGGCGAAGCGCATCGTCTGCCCGAGATAGATGGTGCCTGGCCCAGGCAGCTCGCATGCCACGGCTGCGCTGATCAAGGCGCCACTGAACATGCCATGGGCGATGCGCTCACGGAAGATTGTCGAAGCGGCAAATTCAGCGTCCAGGTGAACCGGGTTGTGGTCCCCCGACATGGCGGCGAACAGTTGGATGTCACGTTCTTCCACGGTCTTGCTATAGGAGGCCTTTTGGCCAACTTCCAGATCAGCGTAGGGAGTGTTGCTCAGCGTACTCATGCGTAGACCTCTGAATGCGGATATAAACGACAGAACCCGCCGCAATAGGATCCGTCGGAGCGAAAGGCACGCCGTAGAAGGCGCCCGAGTGGCTGCATTCTAGAGCTCTGCGATGGGGTTGTCCCGTGTCTGGTGGTCTGGAGCAGTGGCCGGAGATTCACATCACTGATTACACCCGCCTCGCTATTGCACCGAACAGCGGAGCTGTTAAGTTCGCCACAGCCCGCCGCGAGTGGGTCAGACACTCTCAGGTATAGAGGCCAATAACAATGCAACCTGACTTCTGGAATGACAAACGCCCCGCCGGTGTGCCTAACAACGTGGATATGGGCGGTTTTCGCTCGGTTGTGGAAGTATTCGAGCGCTCCTGCAAGACACACGCAGACCGTCCCGCATTCAGCAACATGGGCGTGACGCTGACCTATGCGGACCTGGAGCGGTACTCGGCGGCTTTCGCGGCCTGGCTGCAGAACCACACTGACCTGCAACCCGGCGATCGCATCGCGGTGCAGATGCCCAACCTGCTTCAATACCCTATTGCTGTCTTCGGTGCCCTGCGCGCCGGGCTGATCGTGGTCAACACCAACCCGCTGTACACCGCGCGGGAGATGCGCCACCAGTTCAAGGATTCCGGTGCACGGGCGCTGGTATACCTGAATACCTTCGGCAAGCTGGTACAGGAGGTCGTACCCGATACGGGCATCAAGGTCCTCATCGAGGCGCGTATCGGCGACATGTTGCCATCGCTCAAAGGGCTGCTGGTCAACGCCGCGGTCAAGCATGTGAAAAAGATGGTGCCGGCGTACAGCCTGCCCCAGTCCGTTTCGTTCAAGCACGTGCTGCGTGATGGCGCTCGACACGGGCTCAAGCCGGCGTCGCTGACGCTGGACGATGTTGCGGTCCTGCAATACACCGGCGGGACGACTGGCGTGGCTAAAGGCGCCATGCTGACTCATGGCAACCTGGTCGCCAATATGCAGCAGGTCCACGCCAACATGCAGCAGCTGGACGAGCAGGGGCACACGATCATCAAGGAAGGGCAGGAGATCATGATCGCGCCGCTGCCGCTGTATCACATCTATGCCTTCACGGTTAACTGCATGTGCATGATGGTGACCGGCAACCATAACGTGTTGATCACCAACCCTCGCGACATCGATGGCTTCGTCAAGGAGCTGCAGAAGTGGCAGTTCACCGCTTTCCTCGGACTGAACACCCTGTTCGTCGCGCTCATGTCGCACCCCCAATTCAAGAAAATCAATTTCGCCTCGCTCAAGGGCACCAACTCAGGTGGTACGGCGCTGGTTTCCGCGGTGGCCGAGCGCTGGAAAAGCATGACTGGCGTCACTGTGACCGAAGGCTATGGCTTGACTGAAACCTCACCCGTGGTCTGCGCTAATCCCCACGGCGACGGTTCACGTCTGGGCACCGTTGGCCTGCCGGTACCGGGCACGACGTTGAAAGTGATCGACGATGACGGCAGTGAGCTCCCTCTCGGTGAGCGCGGTGAGTTGTGCGTCAAAGGTCCTCAGGTAATGAAGGGCTACTGGCAGCGTCCCGACGCCACCGCCGAAGTGCTAGATGCCGAGGGCTGGCTCAAAACCGGCGATGTCGCGGTGATCGATGAGGATGGTTTTGTTCGCATCGTCGATCGCAAGAAGGACCTGATCATCGTGTCCGGTTTCAATGTCTACCCCAACGAGATCGAAGATGTGGTCATGGCGCATCCGAAGGTGGCTGCCTGCGCAGTGATCGGCGTGCCCGACGAAAAGTCCGGTGAAGCAGTGAAACTGTTCGCCGTGCGCAGCGATGCCAGCCTGACCGTCGATGAGTTGAAGGCTTATTGCAGAGAGAATTTCACGGGATACAAGGTGCCTCGCCAAATAGTATTCCGCGACTCGCTGCCAATGACTCCGGTGGGCAAGATTCTGCGCCGGGAATTGCGCGATCAGGCCTGATCTCAGCGATACCTGAGATTGCTCTCGAAGTGACCGGTAAATCCTGATCGGTCACTTTGTGCCCTTTTTGCTCTGGCTGGACACTGTTCGGCCAGTTCCAAAACTGCTAACCTCGAATCCACTTTTTGGCCGGAAGTTCCGTACAAAAATTAACAAAACACAACAAAACAGCTGCTATATGCAGTAAAGCTGTCGCTTAGGAGTGGGGTTACATGACCGATAACTTCTGGAAGGATAAGTATCCTGTCGGGGTCAACAGTGAGATCAATCCCGATGAGTACCAGAACATTCAGGCTGTGCTCAAACAGTCCTGTGAGCAATTCGCAGACAAGCCTGCCTTCAGTAATCTCGGCAAGACCCTGACCTACGGTGAGCTGTACAAACTGTCCGGTGAGTTTGCTGCCTATCTTCAGCAGTACACCGATCTGCAGCCAGGTGATCGCATCGCGGTCCAGCTGCCCAACGTCATTCAGTATCCTATCGTCGTGTTTGGCGCCATGCGGGCTGGGCTTGTGGTGGTCAATACCAACCCGCTCTACACGTCGCGCGAGATGGAGCACCAGTTCAACGACTCCGGCGCCAAGGGGCTGGTCTGCCTCGCCAATATGGCCCATCTGGCAGAAGAAGTGCTGCCGAAGACAGGCATCCGGCACGTCGTAGTGACTGAGGTTGGCGATATGCTGCCAACCGTCAAGCGCATGCTGGTTAACGCCGTGGTCAAGCATGTAAAGAAAATGGTGCCGGCTTACAACTTGCCGAAAGCGGTCAAGTTTACCGACGCCATGGCGCTGGGCCGTGGCAAGGTGGCGCGCGAAGCCAATCCGGCCGGTGATGATGTGGCGGTTCTGCAATATACCGGTGGTACTACAGGCGTGGCCAAGGGTGCGATGCTGACCCACCGCAACATCGTCGCTAACATGCTGCAGTGTCGCGCCCTGATGGGCTCGGAGCTGGGCAACGGCTGCGAAACGATGGTCGCGCCGCTGCCGCTTTACCACATCTATGCGTTTACCTTTCACTGCATGACCATGATGCTGATCGGTGCACACAACGTGCTGATCACCAACCCGCGCGACCTGCCGACCTTCGTCAAGGACCTGAGCAAATACCGTTTCACCGGTTTCGTCGGGCTGAATACCTTGTTTGTCGCCCTGTGCAACAACGAAGACTTCCGCAAGCTCGATTTCTCTTCGCTGAAAGCTACCTTCTCCGGCGGTATGGCACTGCAATTAGCCGCGGCCGAGCGTTGGCAGCAGGTCACCGGTTGCGAAATCTGTGAAGGTTTCGGTATGACCGAAACCAGCCCAGTGGTCTCGGTCAACCCGTTCGGTGGCATCCAGATCGGCACCATCGGCATTCCGATGCCATCGACATTGTGCAAAGTCATCGACGACGAGGGCAACGACCTGCCCATGGGCGCTATCGGCGAGCTCTGCGTCAAAGGTCCTCAGGTCATGAAGGGCTACTGGCAGCGCCAGGAAGCCACCGATGAAATCTTGGACGCTGAGGGTTGGTTGAAGACCGGCGACATCGGCATCATCCAGGACGACGGCTACATGCGCATCGTCGATCGCAAGAAGGACATGATTCTGGTCTCCGGTTTCAACGTCTATCCCAATGAACTGGAAGACGTGCTCGCAACCCTGCCAGGCGTGCTGCAGTGCGCGGCTATCGGGGTGCCGGACGAGAAATCGGGCGAGGCAATCAAGCTGTTTGTTGTGGTCAAGCCGGGCGAAAGCCTGACCAAGGAACAGGTCATGCAGCACATGCACGACAACGTCACCGGCTACAAACGACCCAAGACCGTCGAGTTCCGTGACAGTCTGCCGACTACCAACGTTGGCAAGATCCTGCGCCGAGAACTTCGCGACGAAGAGCTCAGAAAACTCGGAAAGAAATAACCGTTACTGGTACGCAAAAGCCCCGCTCTGACGGGGCTTTTGCGTTTCTATACGGCCACCGGTCAACGTAACAAACGGGTTTGTTAACTCATTTACATGCGACCTTTGGCTGCTGTCTGCCCCGCTTACTCCTTGTCACAATGACGGTATTAATCCATGTGAAAAGTGGGGTCAAAGCGCATGATTGCCAATCTTCGATTACGAGTGAAGCTGCTGCTGTTGGGAGTGGTGCCGACACTGGTGCTGGCCGTGATGCTAAGCGGCATCGCCGTCTACGAATTACGCGACCTGGCACGGCAGCAGGAGAGCAACGTCCGTGAAAGCCTGACGCAAGATCGTCGCGCCGAGCTCAAGCATTATGTCGAAGTGGCGCGCAACGCCATTGGTGCGCTCTACGACCGATCTGCCGACGGGGACATGGCGGCGAGAGCCGAAGCAGTCAGGCTTCTCGAACGACTTTCTTATGGCACCGAGGGCTATTTCTGGGGCTATGACGATCAGTCAATGAGGGTTTTCCAAGGCGATACTCGCGAAAAGATCGGTCAGAGCTTCGCTGGTTACAAGGACCCCAACGGCGTCTTTGCGATTCGCGAGCTGGTCCAGGCTGCTCAGGATGGCTCTCATTTCGTCGACTACAGCTTTGAGATGCCAGATAGCAAGGCCGTAGTGCCAAAGATCGGCTATGCCGAATACCTGCCGAAATGGAACCTGGCGTTCGGGACCTCGTTGAACCTCGATGGTGTCGAGCGGGACGTGCAGGCGGCGCGCATGGCTTTCCAACAACGCATTGATCGCATGACGACCATCATGCTGGGCTCAGCTGCCGCACTGCTGGTATTGATTGCCGGGCTGGCGCTGTTCCTGAGCAACGCCATTTTGAGGCCTCTGCTGTTTGTCAAGCGCAATCTGGATGATATGGCCGCCGGAGACGGCGATCTAACCCATCGCTTACCCATCACGAGCCGCGACGAGCTGGGCGAGCTGGCTGGGTCCTTCAATCGTTTCGTTGAGAAAATCCATACGCTGGTTCAGCAGGTTGCAGGCACCACTACTCAGCTGACCGGGCTGGTAGGCGCGGTGGCCAGCCAGGCGCAGCGCTCGGAACAAGCGATGGCAGACCAACGGCATGAGACCGACCAAGTAGCCACAGCGATCAACGAAATGTCGGCTGCGGCACACGAAGTAGCGATGAGCGCGCAGCGGGCGGCGGAAGCTGCGCAGGAGACCGACCAGCAAGGCCTGGCCGCCAAGCAGGTGGTCGACCGCAGCATTGAACAGATTCACGAGCTGGTGGGCGAGCTGCGGGACAGTGGTTCTTCGCTGGAAGGACTCCAGCGGGACGTAGAGGGCATCGTCGGTGTGCTGGATGTGATCCGTGCGATTGCCGAGCAAACCAACCTGCTGGCGCTGAACGCGGCGATCGAAGCGGCCCGTGCCGGGGAAGCCGGTCGAGGTTTCGCCGTGGTCGCAGACGAAGTGCGGGCCCTCGCCAGCCGCACCCAGCAGAGCACCGGTGAAATCCAGAGCATGATCGACCGTCTGCAGAGCGCAACTTCGCACACCGTAGGCACCATGCGACGCGCCAGTGAGAAGGGCGAGGCAACGCAAGTGCAGGCCAACCAGGCCGGCGAGTCACTGGACGCCATCGCCGCGCTGATCGGCACCATCAACTCGATGAACGCTCAGATCGCCAGCGCGGCTGAAGAGCAGACAGCGGTGGCTGAAGAGATCAACCGCAGCGTGCACCACATTGCCGATGCGGTGGATGGGGTGGCCAGCGATGCAACCGAAGGTGCTCAGACCGCACGTGAGCTTGATGGGCTAGGCGGACGCCTGCAGGGACTGGTTGGACAGTTCCGCGTTTAATTGCCGTCGCGACCACCTGCCTTGACTGGGGGTAAAGCTTCCACGTTTACGGTCCGTAACAAAAAAGGAGTCAAGAAATTTAAGCTCAAGCCGAAAGTGGTCGTAACGATAAATTGACGCCTTAATCACGGCGATTTATGTTTTCGACTGACTTGGTGACCAAAAAATGCTTTCTAATTTGCGCCTGCGTGTGAAGTTGCTACTGCTTGCACTTGGGCCGATTCTTCTTCTGGCCATGCTGTTCAGCGGCCTCGCAGTCCACGAATTACGTAGTCTCGCTGAACAGCAGGAACAACAGACCCGCCAGAGCTTGATCAATGACCGCCGCGCCGAGTTGCAACATTATGTCCAGCTGGCCCGTAATGCGTTGAAGCCTATATATGATGCCTCCGCTGACGGTGATCTAGAGGCGCGCGACAGGGCAGTGGCCGTTCTAGAGCAACTGTCCTATGGCAAAGACGGCTATTTCTGGGGTTATGACAGCCAGGCCGTGCGGATCTTGCAGGGTAATACCCGAGACAAGATTGGCCAGAGCTTTTATGACTTCCGTGATCCCAACGGCGTGTACGCCATCCGCGAGTTGGTCGAGGCTGGGCAGAACGGTACGCACTATGTGGATTACAGCTTTGTGCTCGGGGGCAGCAGTACGGTGGTGCCGAAGATCGGCTACGCCGATTACCTGCCGAAATGGAAGCTGGTCTTCGGTACCTCTTTGAACCTCGACGGTGTAGAGCGAGATGTGCAAGCTGCGCGTGCCGAGTTCCAGCAGCGCATCGATGCGCTAGTCGGCATTATGCTGGGTTCTTCCGCAGCGTTGTTGGCACTGATTGCAGTCTTGGCGGTGTTCATGAGCAACGCACTGCTGCGTCCTCTGTTGCTGATCAAGACCAAGCTGGACGATATGGCCGCCGGAGACGGCGATCTAACCCATCGCTTGCCCATCACGAGCCGCGACGAGCTGGGCGAGCTGGCCGGCTCCTTCAATCGTTTCGTAGAAAAGATCCATACCCTGGTTCAGCAGGTTGCTGGCACCACGACTCAGCTGACCGGGCTGGTTGGCGCGGTGGCCAGCCAGGCGCAGCGCTCGGAACAGGCGATGGCAGACCAGCGACATGAGACCGATCAGGTAGCCACGGCGATCAACGAAATGTCGGCTGCTGCACACGAGGTTGCGATGAGCGCGCAGCGGGCGGCAGAAGCTGCGCAGGAGACCGACCAGCAAGGCCTGGCTGCCAAGCAGGTGGTCGACCGCAGCATTGAACAGATTCACGAGCTGGTGGGCGAGCTGCGGGACAGTGGTTCTTCACTGGAAGGACTCCAGCGGGACGTCGAGGGCATCGTCGGTGTGCTGGATGTGATCCGTGCGATCGCCGAGCAAACCAACCTGCTGGCGCTGAACGCGGCGATCGAAGCGGCCCGCGCCGGGGAAGCCGGTCGAGGTTTCGCCGTGGTCGCAGACGAAGTGCGGGCCCTCGCCAGCCGCACCCAGCAGAGCACCGGTGAAATCCAGAGCATGATCGACCGTCTGCAGAGCGCAACTTCGCACACCGTAGGCACCATGCGACGCGCCAGTGAGAAGGGCGAGGCAACGCAAGTGCAGGCCAACCAGGCCGGCGAATCACTGGACGCCATCGCCGCGCTGATCGGCACCATCAACTCGATGAACGCCCAAATCGCCAGTGCCGCGGAAGAACAGACCGCGGTGGCTGAAGAGATCAACCGCAGCGTGCACCACATCGCCGATGCGGTGGACGGTGTTGCCAGCGACGCGGCCGAAGGTGCTCAGACCGCACGTGAGCTCGATGGCCTAGGCGGACGCCTGCAGGGACTGGTTGGACAGTTCCGCGTTTAAGGGCAGCAGGCAAATGATTCCGCGCCGGCTGCGCTGCTGCACTCCACACCCGTAGGCATGGCCTGCGCATGGCCCAGACGAGGCAGGTTCAAGCGAGGCGACAGAAGGTAGCGCCGTCCGGCGCGAGAGTAAGAACCGGGACATAAGCGTCCCGGTCTAGTCCCCTATGGCCGCGTCCACTTAATGCCGTAGGGGACGATGGCGCATGCCATTTTGCGGCCTGCCCATCAATCTCGTTGCAAGGATGAGTTACCCATGCAAAAGAAAAACAATGCACGTCGGGTAGTTGCTTCTTTCGCTTTACTGGCTTCCACCGCAGCACTCGCCGCGCCCACTTCGGACATCGCTGCGTTCGATGATTACTGGAGCCCTGGCAAGCCCGACTCACGGGTTTGCCGCTCGCCGCTGCTGGTAGGTTCGCCGCTCGGGCTGCCTCGCTGTATGCAGGCGAGTAACGTCATGACGCACCTGCAGCAGCTGCAGGACATCGCCTCCCTGAACAATGGCAATCGCGCGTCCGGTCAGCCTGGTTATCAGGCATCGGTCGATTACGTACGCACCACGCTCGAGCGCGCCGGTTACCGGGTACGGGTGCAGACCTTCCCCTTCCTCGCGTTCTACCCCGAGGGGCCAGGTTCACTCGCTGCGGTCGCGCCGCAGGCTGTGCAGTACACCTGGGAGGAAGACTTCACCTATGCCGATCAGACCGACCCCGGGACCGTAACCGCGCCGGTCGTTCCGGTGGACCTCTCCCTCGGCCTCGGTAATACCTCTACCAGCGGATGTGAACCGGAAGACTTTGCAGGCTTCCCAGCTGGCGCCATTGCACTGATGCAACGCGGCGCTTGCGCGTTCGGCCAGAAGGCAACCAATGCCGCTTCGGCCGGGGCAGCGGGTGCGATCATCTTCAATCAGGGCGATACCGAGGACCGCAAGGGGCTTTTGGTTGCCACACTGGGTGAGGACTATGAGGGTGGCATCCCGGTGCTGTTCTCCACCTATGAAAATGGCGTGACCTGGGCTGAGACCGATGGGTTGCAGCTGAGCATGAACGTCGACGTGGTCCGCGAGCGGACCGAAACCTACAACGTGCTGGCCGAGACCCGGCGGGGCGATCCTGACAATGTCGTGATGGTCGGTGCGCATCTGGATTCGGTGTTCGAAGGGCCAGGGATCAACGACAACGGCTCCGGCAGTGCCGCGCTACTGGAAATGGCAACGCTGATGAGCAGGGCCTATCCGCTGAACAAGGTGCGCTTCGCCTGGTGGGGTGCCGAGGAGTCGGGGCTGGTCGGCTCGACTTACTACGTCAACCAATTGCCGGAGGAGGAGAAGGAGCAGATCAAGGCCTATCTGAACGTCGACATGATCGGCTCGCCGAATTACGCGAACTTCATCTATGACGGCGATGGCTCTGACTTTGGCCTGCAAGGTCCTCCTGGCTCGGGAGCCATCGAGCGTCTGTTCCGCTCCTACTTCCAGTTGCGCAACGCGCCATCCGAAGGCACCGAGATCGACTTCCGCTCCGACTATGCCCAGTTCTTCGATGACGGTATCGCCTTTGGCGGGCTGTTTACCGGTGCTGAAGACATCAAGACCGAGGAGCAGGCGCAGCGTTACGGAGGTGCGGCCGGACAAGCGTACGATCCGTGTTACCACAACGAATGCGACGACCTCAGCAACCTCTCGACCGAGGCGCTGGAGCTGCACGGCGATGCTTTGGCCTTCGCGACCAGCTGGCTGTCCCTGTCGACCAAGATGATCGACGACGAGATAGCGGCGGCGGCCGAGCAGAGCATCGGCGCCATGCGCATCCAGCAGGTGCAGGAGAAGTCTCGTTGGGGTCATTGGATCCGCTGACGGTTTGAAAGACCGCGCCGGCTGCCCGGCGCGGTCTTTCACATCAGCGAGCGGCGGTCTGAAGCGGTACCGATTTCAGCCAGCCCCGAAGATCCATGAACAAGGCGCGCTGACCGTCGTCGGCGAGCAGTCGTCCGCGTTCCACGAAGCGCCCCGTGCCAAGTGCGTACCTGAGCGTCTGTTCTACAGCCGTAGCACCGGCAAAGTGCTGCGACTCAAGGTCGAGAGCGAGCACGCGAAGCATCTCGCTGACTCCAGCCTGCAGTGCGTTTCGGTAAGGCTGTCCCTGGTCAGCCAGCCAGGGCTCCAGACCGACGGAAGCTGTCGAGTCGGGCTTCCAGGCTGCTGCGTCTAATACTTCTATTCGACCCCTGTAAAGCACTTCGCGACCGAAGCTGAGCGTGACCTCGGTGATCAGCCGTATGCTGTCGAGTGCTTGGCCAAGTTCGGCCTGGGGCTCGAAGCGCATCAGATAGGGGCTGTCGTGCACGACCTTGCCGAGAGATGCACACGCCAGTTCGTCACGCAACTGCTGCTCGAACCATTGGCCCAGCCCCGTTCCGGCTGTAGCCAGGCGTAACGGTGCGATTAGCTGGTCGGCCTCGTTTTGCGCATGGCTTTGTACTCGGGTCTTGTTCAGCTGACTGACCAATAGACCGCCGATCATCACGCCTGCGGCCGACGCTCCCATCGAGTTGCTCGCGCCCGAGGCTTGTACCATCGGGGCCGAGGTGCGTGAGTGATCGAGCATTCTTTGGCCATCGACCAGTACATCGCCCTGTACCAGTCGTGCGTCGCTGACCTCAACCTCGATTCGGTAGCCGTTAGCCTTGAGCAGCGCGGCGGGGTCTTGGTCGATATGTGGGCGCAATGTGTCGGGCGTGCTGCAGGCTGCAAGCGCCAGAAGTAGTACCAGTAACGGCACTCGCTCGATCATTGGGCGCTGAGCGTTTGGGCACGGAAGGGTGCCAGGATGCTCTGCTCGCTCTCGTCCAGTGCCTGGTAGAACGCGTTGGTCAGGTTCGGATAGTCCGGGCCCTCGTCCCATTCGCCATCAGCAGCACGAACCGAAGCGAAGCTCTGGTAGAACGCCAGGCGGTTGTCCGTCAGGTCGATGACCTGAGTCAGGCCGCCAACCTGAGTCAGCGGGTCGCTTGTCGGGATGACTGAATAGTAGCTGCGCTGTGTGCCCGCGACATGCAGGGTGATCAGGATCAGCTTGTCCAGCTGCTGCTGGCGTAGCGGGGTGAAGTCGTACTTGGCGTAGCCGAGCTTGGCACTGTTTTCCTTGAATTCGGAAAGCTTGATTGGTGAGAGCACCTTTGCTTTGTAGCCGCGGGTACTCAGTTCATCTACCAGCTGCTGCGGAACGGTTTCCATACCAACGAGCTCCCACGTTTCGACCTTGCTACGCAGGCCGGCCGCCAGTCCGGTGTTGATCGCCAGGTCCAGCAAACCCTGGTTGCCAGTGAGCTGAGCCGTAGGTTTGGGCAGTTCAACGATGGCGACGCCAATCGTCTTATCGCGCTCGCTCCACAAGGTGTCTTCAAGCGCGATGGGAAGCTGAGGAGAGGCACAGCCAGTAAGCCAGGCAGCGGTCAGGAGCAGGAACAAGGGTCTGAGCAATTTCACGGTACAAATCCTTTTGAGGGCGTTTTGAGGCGGCGATTCTATGAATCAGTGCTGGCATACGGCTATTTGTTAACGACGGGTGGGCAGTAAAAAGCTTGCGCCGCTTCTACTTTGAGATATTGTTCGCATTTTTGGCGCCAGAAATAAGAGGCCTCAAGGGAACAGGAGGGTTTGGTTGCGGTCCGCGTGGCGTGTCGGCTCCTATACCAATCTGCGACAATGTCCACTTTCCAGACGATCACCATGGCTGTTCATGACCGACGCAACACCAGTATTTGAACAACTCCTGAAAAATCTTGACCAGGCGATGTACGCCGACCGTCATCGCTTGCGTCGTCAGCTGCACGACCTGCGCAAAAAAGCCGGTGCCGCCCCGATTGACGAGGAACGCCTCGCTCAGTGGCTTGAGCGCTTTCAAGCTTCAGCGGCCAAGGTCGAGGCGCGGCGCCAGAGTGTGCCGGTCATGCGCTACGACGACAGCCTGCCGATTGCCGCTAAGCGCGACGAGATCAAGGCTGCGCTGGAAAAGCATCAGGTGCTGGTGATTGCGGGTGAAACCGGCTCAGGCAAGACCACTCAGCTGCCGAAGATCTGTCTGGAGATCGGACGGGGTGTGCATGGCCTGATCGGGCATACTCAACCGCGTCGGTTGGCTGCGCGCAGCGTTGCCACACGGGTTGCCGAGGAGATCGGCACGCCGCTGGGTGAGCTGGTGGGTTATCAGGTGCGCTTCGAGGATCAGAGCAAGGACAGCTCGCTGATCAAGCTGATGACCGACGGCATCCTCCTGGCCGAAACCCAGCACGATCGCTTCCTCGAACGCTACGACACCATCATCGTCGACGAGGCCCATGAACGCAGCCTCAATATCGACTTCTTGCTTGGCTACCTCAAGACGCTGCTGCCGCGCCGGCCCGACCTGAAGGTCATCATCACCTCGGCGACCATCGACCTTGAGCGCTTCTCCGAGCATTTCAATGGTGCGCCGATCGTTGAAGTCTCGGGGCGCACCTTTCCGGTCGACACCTGGTATCGCCCGCTGGCCGCCGAAACCGATGAGGACGGCAACCGCGTTGAGGATGACCTCACCGTCGACCAAGGCATTCTGGCCGCGCTGGACGAGATCGACGCCCACGAGCGCAGCATCGGCAAGCGCCCCGGCGACGTGCTGGTGTTCCTGCCGGGTGAGCGGGAAATCCGCGATGCGGCGGAGGTGCTGCGCAAGGCCAACCTGAAATTCACTGAGGTGCTGCCCCTGTATGCACGGCTGACGCCCGCCGAGCAGCAGAAGATTTTCCGGCCCGCGGCCGGCCGCAAAATCGTGCTGGCGACCAACGTTGCTGAAACCTCGTTGACCGTGCCCGGCATCCGCTACGTGATCGATTCGGGTACGGCGCGCATCAGTCGTTACAGCTACCGCGCCAAGGTGCAGCGGCTACCGATCGAGGCGGTGTCCCAGGCCAGCGCCAACCAGCGCAAGGGTCGATGCGGTCGGGTCGAGCCGGGGATCTGCATCCGGTTGTACGGCGAGGAGGATTTTCTCAGCCGGCCGGAATTCACCGATCCGGAGATTCTGCGCACCAACCTTGCGGCCGTCATCTTGCAGATGCTTCATCTGCGCCTCGGCCAGATCGAGGATTTCCCCTTTATCGAGCCGCCGGACGGCAAAGCCATCAGCGATGGCTTCAACCTGTTGCAGGAGCTGTCGGCGGTCAATCGCGAGAACCAGCTGACCCCCTTGGGCCGGCAGCTGGCGCGCCTGCCCATCGACCCACGGCTTGGGCGCATGCTGCTGGAAGCGGCGAAGATGGGCAGCGTCGCCGAGGTGCTGATCGTCGCCAGCGCACTGTCGGTACAGGACGTGCGCGAGCGCCCGGCTGATCGTCAGCAACAGGCCGACCAGGCCCACGCGCAGTGGAAGGATCCGGACTCGGATTTCGCGGCACTGATCAATCTCTGGCGCGGTTTCGAGGAGCAGCGCCAAGCGCTCGGTTCCAACCCGCTGCGCACCTGGTGTCGGAAGAACTTTCTCAACTATCTGCGGCTTCGCGAGTGGCGGGATGCGCATCGCCAGCTGACGTTGATCGTGCGGGAGCTGAAGCTCAACGATAGCGCGCAGAACCGTGGCAGCCAGCCCGCGGATGAGCGGTTACCACAGCGTCAGGATCGCCAGCACGCCGAGTCTCGCAATGCGAAGTCCGCTCAAGCTGCGGATCTCAGTAGGGTGGAAGACGGCGAAGCCTCTTCCACCGACAGACCCGCTCTGACGAAGGACAAAAAGGTCAACGTCAAGCTGGCCCAGCAAGCCGAAGCCAGCGAGGCCGCGCAGAAAGCCAAAAGCTACGCGGCGGTGCACAAGGCGATCCTGTCCGGGCTGCTCAGCCAGGTCGGGCACAAGACCGAGGAGGGCGATTTTCTCGGTGCCCGCCAGCGACGTTTTTGGGTGCATCCCTCCAGCGTTATAGGCCGCAAGAAGCCCAACTGGATCATGGCGGCCGAGCTGGTCGAAACCACCAAGCTGTTCGCGCGCATGGTCGCGAAGATCGAGCCTGACTGGATCGAGCCGCTGGCCAAGCACCTGATCAAGACCAACCACTTCGAGCCGCACTGGGAGAAGAAGCGCGGGCAGGTGGTCGCCTTTGAACAGGTCACCCTGTACGGCATGATCGTCGTGGCGCGGCGGCCGGTGCATTTCGGTCCCATCGATCCGGCCGCTGCGCGTGAACTGTTTATACGCGAGGGCCTAGTGCGCGGCGAGATGCACAGCCGCGCCAAGGCGCTCACCGCCAATCGCGAGCTGCTGGAGCTGTTTGACGAGCTGGAAGCCAAGGCCCGTCGCCGCGACATCATTGCCGACGAGGACACGCTGTTCGCCTATTACGACGCGCGCGTGCCGCAAGACATCTACCAGACCGCGAGCTTCGAGACCTGGTACAAGCGTGAAAGTCAGAAGAACCCGCAGCTCTTGGTCATGCGCGATGAGGATGTCCTGGCGCGTGACGCCAGCGAAGTCACCGCGGCGCAGTACCCGGACCATCTGCGTATTGGCGAACTGCAGCTGCCGCTGGAGTACCATTTCGAACCCAACCACCCGCGCGATGGCGTGACGCTGCGTGTGCCTGCGCCGCTGCTGCCGCAACTGCGTGCCGAGCGGCTCGACTGGCTGGTGCCGGGGTTGATCGAGGCCAAGGCCGTGGCACTGGTGCGCAACTTGCCCAAGGCGATCCGCAAGAACTTCGTCCCGGTGCCGGACTTCGTTAAGGCCGCGCTGTCGAAAATCACCTTCGCCGACGGCGCACTGCCGGATGCGCTGGGCCGCGAGCTGCTGCGCATGACCGGTGCCCGGGTGTCGGACGATGCCTGGGCGGAAGCGGCCGTGGGGCTCGAAAGCCATCTGAAGATGAACATCGAGGTGGTCGACGCCCGTGGGAAGTTCCTCGGAGAAGGCCGTGATCTGGCCGAACTGACGGCACGCTTCAGCGAAGCCAGCCAGGCCGCATTGGTGCCGCCGCAGCAGAAGGCCGAACAGAAACCGGTCGAGGCCAAAGGGTTCGCTCAGGTGGCCGAGAAGGCTCAGGCGAAGATGGCCGGCTTGTCGATGACGGTCTATCCCGCACTGGTCGAGGAGGGTGGGGTGGTCAAGGAAGGCCGTTTCCCGACCCAGGCCGAGGCCGATTATCAGCATCGCCGCGCTCTGCAGCGTTTGTTGCTGCAACAACTGGCCGAGCCGGCGAAGTACCTGCGCAACAAACTGCCAGGCCTCACCGAGCTGGCGCTGCTCTATCGCGACATGGGCAAAATCGATGCACTGGTCGAGGACATCCTGCTGGCCAGCCTCGATAGCTGCATCCTCGACGGCGAAGCCCAGCTGCCACGCGATGGCGCTGCGCTGGCGTCACTGGCCGAGCGCAAGCGCGGTGACTGGGCGACGCATGCCGAACGGCTGGCGCGCCTAACACTGGACATTCTCAAGCTCTGGCACGGGCTGCAGAAACGCTTCAAAGGCAAGATCGACCTGGCTCAGGCGGTGGCGCTGAACGACATCAAGGCGCAGCTGGCCAATTTGGTCTGTCCGGGCTTCGTGCGCGAAACACCGGGTGAGTGGTTGAAGGAATATCCACGCTACCTCAAGGCTGGCGAGCAACGCTTCGAGAAGATCGGTTCTCAGCTTCAGCGTGACCGCGTGTGGTCCGGCGAGTTGGCCGGCTACTGGGAGCAGTACCAGGCGCGACTGAAGAAGCACCAGCAGGAAGGCAAACGCGACCCCGAACTGACGGCTTACCGCTGGATGCTGGAGGAATACCGCGTATCGCTCTGGGCGCAGCAGCTGGGGACAAAGATGGCGGTGTCGGACAAGCGATTGAACAAGCAGTGGAGTCAGGTGGAGGCTTGACTGTTGAGTGTTACAGCTTCAGTTGTTCTTCAGAATCGCCGTCGTGAGCTGGCCGGGTAGGGCAGGCGGTAATACAGGCGACGAAATGAAACGAGGCGCTTATCGATAAGCGTCTCGCTAATTTCAGCTACTCGAAACCACTTAGAACCGGTAGTTGGCGCTCAGCTCTAGAGTGCGTGGCGCGCCGGGGGTGAACAGGTCGACAGAGCCGTGCGCCGAGGCGTAATACTCCTTGTCGAACACGTTGAACAGACGCAGTGCCGCATCCCACTTGGGTTGCTCATAGAACAGCGCCGCGTCGACGGTGGTGTAGCCGGGTAGCTCGGTATCGTTGTCCAGCGCGGTGTATCGGCTGCCGACGTAGTTGGCGCCCATGCCGACGCGCCAGTTGGTGTCGAGTGAGCGCACCGCCCACAGGTTGGCGCTGTGGCGTGGCGTGAGCGTCGGGACCTGACCTTCGTTGTCGACACCGTTGGTATTGCTGTTCGACTTGGTGATTTCGGCATCCAGGAAGGCGTAGCCACCATACAGCTGCCACTTGTCCGAGACCTGACCCATGAAGGTGGCTTCGAAGCCGTCGGTGCGCTGCTCACCCGCCAGTACCAGCTTGGCCGGGTTGACCGGATCGGTAGTTTTGATCTGGGTACGCTCTAGACGGAATACCGCTGCGGTCAGCGTGAGCCGGTCCTGCAACAGGTTCCATTTGGCGCCGATCTCGTAGTTCGTGGTTTCTTCCGGGTCCAGCTCAACGTTGGTCGTACTGACCTGGAACATCTCGCCCGACGGCTGATAGGAACGGCTGACCGACAGGTAGTAGGACTGCATGTCATCCGGCTGCCAGACCAGACCCGCGCGCGGGCTGAGGGTGTAATCGGTACGTTCCAGTTCGGCCTTGTTATCGAGGTCATTGCGGAAGGACTGGTCGAACTCGTCGTAGCGCACGCCCAGCAGCGCTTTCCAGTGTGGCGACAGTTCGATCAGGTCCTGGATGTAGATGCCCGTGGTTTCCTGAGTATTGAGGCCGTCCCCCGTCTTCTGATTGGCCTGGGAAGGCACCGGCAGCAGCGTATCGCCATACACCGGCACCCGCGCGACGTCGTTCTGGTTGTAGAACTGCTGATCCTTTTCCTGGCGGCCAAACTCAACGCCGTAGAGCAGTTGATGGTTCATGCCGGCAAAGACCGCGTTCTGCTTGAGCTCGGTCTGGTTGAACCAGCCATCTTCCTTACGCTGGACGTTGCCACGCTTGAGCTTGACCAGCAGGCTGCCGTCCGGAGCGGTAACGAAGCGGTTGGCATCGGTGTGTGCCAGGGTGTTGTTACGGTCCAGATCGTAGTGGTAGTAGCGGCTGGTATTGCTCAACGTGAAGGCGTCATTGATGCGGTAATCGATGCCCGCTGTCAGCGAGAAGACTTCGCTGCGGGTATAGTCCTGGCTCGCATCGGCAGAACCGAAGCGCTTGTCGCGGTCCACATCGACGGGGCGGCCGTTGAGTGCGGGAATACCGAAGTCGATCAGACGTTTGTCATACAGATACGACGCGCCGAGGTTGATTTCGAGGTCATCGGAAAGGCGGAAATAGGCCGATGGCGCCAGGGCCTTGCGTTCCAGAAAGGCATCCTCGCGGAAGGTGTCGCTGTCTTCCAGCGCGCCGGTCACCCGAAACGCCTTGTTTTGCTGTTCTTGATCCGCCCAGCCAGCATCGAATTGTGTGCGCCGCTTTCCTTCGCTGTCGAAGCTGACGCCCACTTCCTGCTCTGGCGAGAAGGTCGGCTTCTTCGTCACGCTGTTGATCAGGCCGCCGGAGGAGCCGCGACCGTAGAGCACAGCGGCCGGGCCCTTGAGCACCTCCACTCGCTCGATATTCGACATGTCCCGGTAGTAAAGCGCGTCATCGCGGATGCCATCGATGTACTGGTCGCCAATCGCACTGAAGCCTCGGATAGTGACCTGGTCGCGTTGCCCGTCGCCGTTGCTCAGGCCGATGCCCGGAACATTCTTCAGCGCGTCTTCCAGAGAATCGGCGCCCTGATCCCTGAGCACGCTTTGCGGCACCACGTTGATCGACTGCGGAATGTCGCGCAGCGGGGCGTCGATCTTCAGAGCAGTCGTGCTCGCTTCCGGCTTATAGCTTGCTTCTTCGCGGGCACCGGTTACTGCGGTAGCGGGAAGTTCAAGCGGGGAGGCGGATTGAGCATACACAGCCGGAGCGGCGAGCAGGCTGAGCAATGGCAATAGACGGGTTGCGTTTGATGGCACGGTGTCATCTCCAGTGGAAGAGGAGGCGACAATAGCGATATGTAAACTGAATGTAAATGATAGGGTTTATCATTCAGCGGGATTGCTTCTACATTTACTCGGTGGCGGTGATTCCAGGGTAAACGCAGGTGGCTGGCTCATTGGTGCTTCGCGCTCGTCCTGGCCGTACCTTCCACCCGTTGCAGCTGCCCGTGCTTGTCTAGGCTGATTCGCAACAGATCCTCAGCCAAAATCAGGTTCGCGCCAAAATGTCCTGCGGCTTCCTCTCGAATGTCTTCAATCGATAAGCCTCGACTCGGAGCGCCTTGATACCGCGCACTGAAGTGCGTCAGCACCAGATGCGGCAGCTTGACCGAGGCTGCGAAAGCGGCGACCTGCGCGGCTGTGCTATGGCCAAAATCAGCCTTGCCGGCTTCGGCAATCGCCTGGGTATAGGTAGCTTCGTGAACCAGTAGTTGCGCGCCTTGGCAGGCGTCGCGGAGCAGTTCGGGTCGGTCGTTATCGCCTGCGATAACCACACGACGCGGCGCACGGTTGAAGAGGAGATAGTCCTCGCTTAGCAGCGTACGGCCTTCGTACGCGACCTCGCGACCATGCATCAGCTCTCCCCATAGTGGGCCGCGCGGGATGCCGTCGCGGTCGAGCTTGTCGATATCGAGGCTCGGGTCCGGGCGGGTTTCGGTAAAGCTGTATCCCCAGCTCGGGACGCGATGTGAAAGGGCGGTAGCCTCGACCCGCATCTGGGAACTGGACCAGCCATCGAGCGCCTCGGTGGCATTAAATTGCAGTTCATAGGGCAACCAGCTCTGGCTCATTTCCAGCGTTGCCCTGATCCAGCCTTCGATTGCCTTCGGAGCGATGATCTCCAGTGGTTCCTGCCGCCGCGCCATTCCAGCACTGGCGAGCAGGCCCGGTAAACCGTAGCAGTGATCGCCGTGCACATGGGTGATGAACACTGCACGCAGGCCGTGAAGCGTCAGGGGTGTGTGCAGCAGTTGATGCTGGGTGGCCTCGCCACAGTCGATCAGATACCAGCCCTTGCCCTGATCTTCCAGTAGGGCTACACCGCTGACATTGCGGGACTTGGTCGGCGTGCCGGAAGAGGTACCGAGGAAGATCAGATCCATGAGGATGCTCGTGCATTTTTGTAACGCCAGTATGGCGGCTGGGTGCTGCAGGAGAAACCGGCGCCAACCGCAGCGGTGCCGTGCATATATCTTTTAGCTACTAAGAAAGCACCAACTTATATTAAGGATTGCTAGTCTCGACCGTTATGCTGCTGGCCTTTGACACGGCCCCCGCGGGCCTTAATCGGACAGCACGTGATGGAATTCGGTGTAATCGGCTTCATTGTGGCCGGCCTGCTGGTTGGCTTTATCGTTGGCATGACCGGCGTTGGCGGCGGCTCGCTGATGACGCCGATCCTGTTGTGGTTCGGCGTCAATCCGGCTGCGGCTGTTGGTACTGATTTGCTTTATGCCGCGATCACCAAAGCGGGAGGCGTCTGGGTCCATCAGAAGCATCGAAACATCGACTGGCGCCTGACCGGCTGGCTAGCGTTGGGCAGTGTTCCGGCGGCAGCGTTGATGCTCTGGCTACTCAAGGGCCTGCACGGCGATCAGGACGTGCTCAATGCTGTGATCAAGCAGTCATTGGGTGTGGTGCTGGTGCTCACGGCGCTGGCAGTGCTGTTCAAGAAACGCCTGATGTCCTTTGCGGCGCGTCTCTCAGGTCCAACCCCACGGCTCTCGCCGCGTGGCCTCAACATCCTGACCGTGGTGGTGGGCGTGTTGCTCGGCGCAATGGTCACGCTGACCTCCATCGGAGCTGGCGCGTTGGGCACCGTGGCGCTGTTCTTCCTTTACCCTTTGCTGGCCACCCGCCGACTGGTGGGCACCGAGATCGCTCACGCGGTGCCTTTGACCTTGGTAGCCGGGCTGGGCCACGCCAGCATGGGTAACATGGACTGGACCATCCTGACCTACTTGCTGATGGGGTCGTTACCGGGCATCTACCTGGGCAGCAATCTGGCCGGCCGAGTGCCTGAAGCAGTACTGCGGCCTTGTCTGGCAGTCATGCTGGCGATGATCGGGTATAAGCTGATCTGACCTATCGCAATCTTCGGGAGCGGAGCGCGCTGCGCGTGCGTAGTACAGCAGGCTCGCTTGGCGTTGCCAGACACCATGACCAATGCAACGTTTCGCTTCTATGCCAGGTTGAACGCATTCCTCCCAGTCGAGCGCCGCGGGCAGGCGTTCCGCTGTACCTGCGCCGAATCCGCCACCACCAAACATATAATCGAAGCCCTCGGCGTACCCCATACCGAAGTGGCGTTGGTCCTGGTGAACGGCGCGCCAGCTGGCCTTGATTGGCCCATCGAAAACGGTGACCGCATTGCCGTATATCCCAAGTTCGAAAAGCTGGACGTCAGTGCTTTGGCCACCGCTCAACCTTTGCCGCCCGGCCCGCCGCGTTTTGTGGCGGATGCTCACCTCGGCGGTCTGGCGCGACTGCTGCGTATGGCCGGGTTCGACACGCTGTACGACAACCACTTCGAAGATGCGGCCATGGCAGAGCTGGCCAACCGTGAACGGCGTGTCCTGCTGACCCGCGACCGTGCACTGCTGATGCACCGAGTAGTGCTGCACGGCTGTTATGTGCATGCGGTCAAACCACAAGGTCAGCTACGCGAGCTCTATCATCGGCTCGATCTGGCCAGCCATGCCCGACCCTTCAGCTTGTGTTTGAGCTGCAATGTGCGACTGCATGAAGTGGACAGGCAGGCGATACACGACCGCGTCCCGCCGCGCGTACTGGCGCGCCATGAGCGCTTCCTAGGCTGCAGTGAGTGCGACAAGATCTTCTGGGAGGGCACGCACTGGCAAGACATGCGCGCCTTGCTCGAATCCCTGACGCTCGTTGACTAGCGATCGGTTCGTATTGGTTAATGGCGTCTCAGTGCTCTGGAGCTGCCCATGCAACGCCTCAAGATGTCCTATCTCACGCCCGCCATCCCGCTGCTTGTTTCAGGAGTTGCCTGCCTGGCGATTGGTCTTGCATCGGAAGCGAAGACCTTCGTCTGGATGGCGCCCGGCTTCATGGCGACCGGTGGCGTGCTTTTATGGCTGGGCCTCCGCCGTCGGGCCGGCTGACCGGTTCGGCGGAGCTTTGCTCAATCCTTCAGCGCTGCACGGCTCGTTGATTGGACAGGTAGATATTGTCGGGTGAAAGCGCTTGCTCATCCCGCACGGCCTGTAGCCATTCGTCCGTGGTTACCACTGCCGCGAAGCCGGTGTTCATCACCACAGTGAAGGCGCGATGAATTTCCTCGGCGCTAGCTGCGCCCACCGAATTCTCGTAGGGCAACGAGCCACTGGCGTCATGCAGCAGCTCCACCTTCCAGCCTTCATGATGTGCCTGAAGCACGGTAGAAACATCGCAGTTGTGGGTCATGTAGCCCACCACCGTCAGGGTGTCGATCTGCCGTTCGCGCAGCCAGCCGCCAAGGTCGGTATTGGTCAGGGCGCTGGCCACGGATTTCTCGATGCGAAAATCGAATGGACGCTCTGCAACGGTCGGGTGCAACTCTGCCTGCTGGCTGCCGCGGGCAAACAACGGTGAACTCGCCGGCGCCAGGTGTTGCACCACTACAATCGGAATTCCTGCGTCGCGCGCCGCATCCATGGCGCGTGCGATATTGCCGAGCGACAACTGCACGTCCGGGTATTCGATGCGCAGGTTGCCTGTGACGTATTCGTTCTGTACGTCTATCACGATCAATGCACGCTTCTGGCTCATGTGAGGTGTCCTTGCTCGAGGAGGGGAAGCGCCATTGTGTCGCGGCTCGGTTGGTATCGTGAGTGGCCCGCACGACGGCTTGCGCTAAGATCGGGCCAATTTTCCCATCTCTGCGTTCTTTGACGCCAAGGGTCAATCATGCAGCCGCATCGAATCGCAGTTATTGCCTTTGACCAGATCAGCCCGTTCCACCTGTCTGTGCCGTGCCTGGTATTCAGTGAGGAAGGCTCGCGAGAGCAGGGATACTGTGTCGAGGTGTGCGCAGCCGAGCCAGGACTCCTGCGCACCACAGCGGGGTTTGCGTTGCAGGTCGACTACGGACTGGAAGCGCTGGAGCAGGCGCAGACGGTGATCATGCCGAGCTGGCGTCACGCCGATGAGCCACCGCCAGCCGCACTGCTCGATGCGCTGGTGGCCGCCCACGCCCGCGGCGCCACGCTTGTTGGGCTTTGTCTGGGCGCTTATGTGCTGGCCGCGACCGGCCTGCTCGATGGTCGTTGCGCTACGACCCATTGGGCATCGGTCGAGCATTTCAAAACACGATTTCCCTCGGTTGAGGTCAACGCTGATGTGCTCTACCTGGATGACCACGGCCTGCTGACGTCCGCAGGCACAGCCGCCGCGCTGGATTGTTGTCTCTATCTGTTGCGTAAGCACTGGGGCGCGGAGATTGCCAACCGGGTCGCTCGGCGGCTGGTCATGTCGCCCCATCGTCAAGGGGGCCAAGCGCAGTTCATCGAACAGCCCGTGCCTGCAAATCGCCGCGACACACGCCTAGGCGAATTGCTGGATTGGACACGGGCAACGCTGCATCTACCTCATACGTTGGACAGCTTGGCAGACAAGGCGATGATGAGCCGGCGTACCTTCACCCGGCATTTTCGACTGCTCACTGGTACAACCGTCAGTGGCTGGCTACTGACCGAGCGGCTGGCCCTGAGCCAGCGGCTACTGGAAACCACCGACCACCCTATCGCTGCCATTGCCTCGCTGGCCGGGTTCGGCTCCCAGGTCTCGCTACGCCAGCATTTCAGCAAAGCTCTCGGGGTTTCACCGATGCACTACCGCCAGGCCTTCCGCGGCCAGGCTTGAGCTTTCCCCCGGCTAGGCGTAACGGTCAGGCTTTCGGAGCGCGTTGCGTGTGGCTCAGAGGTACTTGAGCCACTGAATGTCCCGTCGGCGTGCCTTCAGCTCGGCAAACCAACGCACCGCCGGAAACAGTGCTACTGCCAGAACGAGCGTGCTGAGCCAGATCGGCCATACGGCGTCAAAGCCGAAATAACGCCCCTGGTTGAGCCCCCAGATGGCCGCCGCGGCGAGATAGAGCAATTTGAGTGCGTACAGGTGCAGCAGATAGAAAAACATCGGTGCGGACCCGAATACCGATAGCGGTCGCAACCAACGCCGCGTCTGGCTGCGCTCGAAGGCCAACAACAGTAGCAGGCCGCTTCCCAGCGTCAGACAGAGAAACAGCAGCGACGGCGGATACTTGGTGATGTTGAGCAGGCTCATCAGGGTTTGCGTCCCGGTCTCGCCGGCACTCCACGGCTGCTCACCGTAGCCGTTGATCAGACGCAGACCCACGAAGGCCAGCAGCGCACCCAAGCCATAGCTGCGCAACCGACTCTGCCGCGCGACCGGGTCCGCTTCACGGGCAAACCACGGACCGATGAAGTAGCCGATGGCGATTACGCCGATCCACGGCAGCAGCGGGTAAGAAGTGCGTAGGCGCAGGCTTTCAGAAATATCGATCCAGCCACGGTCATGCAGGACCGCCCACGGAATATGCATCAGCGAGTCGCTGGCGAAGTGCAGCGGGTCGAGCAGGTTGTGGCCTGCGATGATTGCCAGACCCAGAGCCGCCAGCAGTCCGCGCGGCAGCCAGAGCAATGCGGCCAGGGCAATCATGCTCAGACCGATTGCCCAGATAACCTGCAGGTAAATCACGCTCGGCGGGACCTGGAACGTCCAGGCGAAGTTGACCAGGGTGAACTCCAGCACCACCAGAAAAAGTCCGCGCTTGAGCAGAAAGTTCGAAACGGCCGCCCGCCCTGCATGTTTCTCCCCGTACAGAAACGCCGATAGACCGGTGAGCAGGATGAATACCGGCGCGCAGAGATGGGCCAGCGTCCGGCTGAAGAACAGCGCAGGTTCGGTGACCGCGACATCCATCGGATCCGGGACCTGCAGATGCAGCAGAAAGGTTTCGCGAACGTGGTCGAGCAGCATGAACAGGATGACCAGACCACGTAGCGCATCGATAGATTGCAGACGCGCCGAGGCAGGTGAGGTTGCGGTAGAGGCGGACATGGAGCACTCGCGACTGTAGACATCACGCGAATGCAGGACGCATCGCGATTTGGGCGCGATACGTTATAACAAAAGTTTGGGCGCGCCAAATGCGTCTGTTCAGGACCGTCCCCCGTTCCTTCACAGTGGGTACGACGCACTGGGTGAGGGTTCTTAAAACGGTAGCAATTACCGAGTATGGGCACGCCGACAGTCGCGAAGCCCCGGTATCTTTGGCGTCCGTGATGTTATCCACAAAACCTGTGGATAACACTGTGCACATAACTTGGATGACTCGACCAAACGCCCAGCTCACGCGGGCTACGAACAGATCGACGAGTTTTTACTCAGTATCATTAATTCCTTTTAAATCAGTTAGTTACTAGATAGTGACGCTGCGGTGGAAGGTACGTGCAGAACACGTCCAGAACGGATGCATCGAATGTGCATAAAAAAACCTGTCAACGACTTTTTTAGAAAAATTCGTTGCTATATAGCTGGACAAAACCATCGAAATGGTTAGATGAGATGGCTGAATGCTAGCTCATGCAGTTCGTCATCCTAGCCACGCTGACGCTGACGCTGACGCTGACGCTGACGCTGACGCAGTCGGCTCGGCTCGGCTCAGGAAATGTTTGTCAGAGGGGTATCACCACCTTTTCGCATTCTGATGGCGCCGCGAGCAGCCTTTCACCCTCGGCGATGGGTTCAAGGTGCAGGACAAGGCTCGCAACTTTTTTTCAAACTCACTGCATCCAATCGTCTGCCTGCTGGGTAGTACAGGTAGTGGCCGCTTGGCCGCGCAATCCGATCACTACCCGGAGATACGAAAATGGACGCAAAAAAGATCCTCTGCCTGACCGGTCTGACACTGGCCCTCGGCTGCTCTACCAGCGCTTTTGCCCAGATGGATGTACCTGAAGCCGTGCGCGTACCGGATGGCCATAAGGTCGCCATGGAAACTGTTGGCGTCGGCCAGATCACCTACGAATGTCAGGCCAAGACCGACATGCCCGGCCAGATGGCCTGGGTCTTCTTGGGGCCGAAGGCAGCGCTCAACGACCGCAGCGGCAAGCAGGTCGGCAAATACTACGGCCCGCCTGCAACCTGGGAATCGATGGACGGCTCCAAGGTGACCGGCACTCAGGTCGCCATCGCGCCGGCTGGCGAGGGCAACATCCCGCACCAGTTGGTCAAGGCCAACCCAGCTGAAGGCAAGGGCGCGATGACCGGCGTTACCTACATTCAGCGTGTCGCGACGAGAGGCGGCGTAGCGCCGGCCAAGGCGTGCGCAGCGGCTAATGAAGGGGAGCAGCAGATTGTCGATTACCAGGCCGACTATCTGTTCTGGGCCAGCAAGTGAGTAAAGCGCAGCGGGTGAAAAGCCGCTCGATATGAGCGGTGATCGCCTCTATGCTCTGACTCCCCGGCCCACATGCGCCGGGGGTGTCGATAACCAGCCAATGGCAGATACCGTGTCGCAACCCCCCTTGTTCGATTACGAAGCGGCACTGCGCGCCTGCGCGCGTGGCGAGCGCTCAGCGTTGCAGCAGCTTTACGAGCAGGAAAGTCCGCGCCTGCTCGGCGTGGTGCAGCGCATCGTGCGCGACCTGGCCCTGGCCGAAGACATCGTCCATGACGCCTTCATCCGTATCTGGAACAAGGCCGGGACCTATGATCAAACGCGTGGGTCGGCCCGCGGCTGGATTTTCAGCCTGACCCGCCATCTGGCCCTAAACGCCGTACGTAACAATGCCCGCCACGTCCAGATGGAACCGGACGAGGAGGGCGACATGGAGCACGCCGCCATCGATGGCTGGCAGGAACAGATCGACGTCTTCGATTGGCGGGTAAACCCCGGCAGGATCGAAGCCTGTCTCGAACAACTCGAACCGGTGCGCCGCAACTGCGTGTTTCACGCTTACGTCGACGGCTATTCGCATCAGGAAATTGCCCAGCGCCTTGGTGCGCCACTGGGCACGGTGAAAGCCTGGATCCGCCGCAGCCTGACCGCCCTTCGTGAGTGCATCGGATGAACAACGAACCCAACGATCCGCACGAGACCCTGCACGAATTCGCCGGGGAATATGTGCTCGGTACCCTTTCTGCGGGCGACCGTGAGGCGGTCGAAAAGCGCCTGACCGTCGAGCCTGAGCTGCGAGCAGCGGTCGATTACTGGGAAGCGCGGCTGCTGCACCTGACCGACTTGGTCGAACCGCAAACACCTTCGCCGCGTTTGTGGAGTCGCATCCAACGCACGCTGGACGAGGCGAATCGTCAGGCTGTTCCGGTAGCACCAGCGCGCCGGTCCAGCTGGTGGGACAGCCTGTCGCTGTGGCGTGGTTTTGCTGCAGCCGGCATGGCCGCTACGTTGGTACTTGGGGCCTTGTTGGTGACGCGTATTTCGCCTGACCCCTCGCCGACCTGGCTCGTGGTGCTCGCTGCTCCGCAGGACCTGTCGCCAGGTTGGGTCGTGCAGGCCAGCAATCGGACGCAGGAGATCGAGCTGATTCCGTTGGGCGTCACCGAGTTGCCGCCGGATAAAGCACTTCAGCTCTGGACCAAGGCCGAAGGCTGGCAGGCGCCTGTCTCCCTCGGGCTGGTCAAGCCTGGCGAGCCGGTAAGGATTCGTCTCGACGATCTGCCTCCGTTGCAGCCCAACCAGCTGTTCGAGCTGACGCTGGAACAGCCCACCGGCTCACCGACCGGTCTGCCGACCGGACCGATCCAGTTCATCGGGCGGGCGGCAAAGGTGATCTGACGGGTCAGCCGCGAGCTGGAATGTTCAGCCCCTTGGCCACTGCGGGTCGCGCGACGAAGGCATCCAATACCCGCTGTACGTTGACGAAGCGTTCGAACTCCACCAGTTCGCGCGCTTCGTAGAAGCCCACCAGGTTGCGCAACCACGGGAAAGTGGCGATATCAGCAATGCTGTAACGGCCGCCCATGAGCCACTCGCGGCCCTCCAGACGCTTGTCCATTACGCCCAGCAAGCGCTGGGCCTCGGCGACGTAACGGTCGCGTGGGCGCTTGTCCTCGTAGTCCTTGCCTGCGAACTTATGGAAGAAGCCGAGCTGACCAAACATCGGCCCGACGCCGCCCATCTGGAACATCAACCACTGAATCGTCTCGTAGCGGGCTGCGGCGTCTTCGGGCATGAGCTGGCCGGTCTTGTCCGCCAGGTACAGCAGAATCGCACCGGACTCGAACAACGCCAGCGGCTCGCCATCCGGCCCGTTGGGATCGAGGATCGCCGGGATCTTGTTGTTCGGGTTCAGCGAAAGAAATTCTTCCGAGCGCTGGTCACCACTTTCAAAGCTGACCAGATGCGCCTCGTAGGGCAGGCCCGTCTCCTCCAGCATGATTGACACCTTCACCCCGTTGGGCGTGGGCAGCGAATACAGCTGCAGGCGATCCGGGTAGCTGGCGGGCCATTTCTGCGTGATGGCGAAGGTGGATAGATCGTGCATGGAGCCCTCCAGGGAAGCGGGTTATTCGAGTCGGTAGGTTGGTACGGGTTGTTACTAAGGATCAGGTTTTTATATCTTTCGTTCGATAGCGATTCCTGGGTAGGCGCCTAGTTCAGAGCATCTAGGAATGTTCCATGAATCTCGTACGTTGCCTCGAATCCATGAGGGCCCTTCCAATGCTGCGATAAGAGTTTTGTTAAACGGCGGCCGTAAGCCGATATAAGCCATTCGTAATCCGTCCATATTTTTGGACTCAGGTTTGCCGGGTCGGTGCTACTTGCCTTGTTCAGCGCGCAGGGATACCTAGCCCAAGATTCGTTACCGTCTTCAAACGTGCCCAAAATTTTCCGTGCTTTGCGCCTGTAGGGAGCCTGCTTTGACAATGCCGCAAGTTCCGTCAGCTTGTGAGTTCGAAGGGGTTTTGCGAGTGTGCCATTCGATATCCAGCTCGGATTTTCAAATACCAGAAGGGCCTTGATTGCATTCTCTAAGGCAAACGACGCAAGGAGAAATGTCGCACGATCTGTGTTGTCCCAAAATGCTTCGCGCCCAGTCTGGTGGTCTATTCGCCGAAGGAATCCATGTCCGTAGCCGTCCCTTAGTTTCAAGGCTTGGCCGTGGAGATCGTCCGCCACTGAGAACCAGCTATGTGGGCATGCAAAGCCGACGAATTCCTCATTTGTCATGTTGTCCGTTTCCCTTGTTGTGGCCGTATGCTACGCATCAAAACGCATCCACTATGTGCTTAGGCCGCTTAACTTATCGGAGTCGCTCATGAGCTTAACTACCCCCTATGACCCCCAAAACATCTTCGCGCAGATCATTCGCGGCGATGCGCCTTGCTACAAGCTCTACGAAGACGACCATGTCCTGGCCTTTCTCGACGTGTTTCCGCAGTCCTACGGCCATGCGCTGGTGATTCCGAAGCGCTCCGCGGCCTGCAACATCCTCGATGTGGATACCGAGGCGCTGTGCAAGGTGATGGCGGTGGCGCAAAAGCTGGCGCGTGTGATCGTCGATGAGCTGCAGCCTGACGGCGTGCAGATCGCGCAGTTCAACGGGGCGCCGGCAGGGCAGACGGTGTTCCATATCCATGTGCACATCGTGCCGCGCTATTCGGGCGAGGGGCTCGGTATCCATGCCGCAGGCAAGGCCGATCCAACGGAGCTGGAAAAGCTGCAGGCGCGGCTGGTCGGCAAGTTGGCCGAAATCTAGTGCTGAGTTAGAGCTGAACCGGCAACGCTGCAGCCACGGTTACAGTCGCGACCATCGCAGCAGCGAAGAGACACCAAAGTACTATTCGTGGCTGATGTGAGGCTTCGTACCCTGCGGGCATGAAGCCTGCTCCGCTGTCCCTCATCCTCTATTTCGCTCGCGCATGCCTCGCCGCACTTCGATGTGGGCGTGTGGTTCTGCTCGCGATGTTGCCGTTGTTTGTCCAGGCGCAGGGCGAGACGCAACCACTGCCGGTCCTGACGCTCAGCGTGCTGCAGTTCGGCACGCCGCATTGGGAACTCGATCATCTCAAGCGTCACAACCTTGACCGGGCCAATGGCTTCGAGTTGAAGGTGCGTCTGGTGGCTGACTTGCCCGCCTCAAGGCTGGCGCTGAGCAGCGGCAGCGTGGACGGCGCGGTCAGCGATTTGCTCTGGGCCCAGGCGCGCTACGAAGCCGGCACGGCATATCGCTACCTGCCGTTTTCCTCGCAGATCGGCGAAGTTCTGGTAAAGGACGGCAGCGACATTCGCACCCTGGCCGATCTGCGCGGCAAGCGCATCGGTGTTGCAGGCGGGCCGGACGGGCTGGGCTGGCAACTGTTGCAGCAGGTAGCGGCAAGGCAGGGACTCGATCTGGCGCGCGAAGCGACAGTGCAGTACGCCGCGCCACCGCTGCTCAGCCAGGCGCTGCGGCGGGGTCAGGTGGATGCGTTGCTGACCTTCTGGCACTTCTCGGCGCGGCTGCGCGGCGAAGGCGGCGTACACACAGCGTTCGGTCTTGATGAGATGGTCGGAACACTGGGTCTCGATCCGGATCTGCCCGTGCTGGGTTATCTGTTTCCGCAAGCCTGGGCCAACGCGCACGGCGACCTGTTAGAACGCTTCGCCAGCGCGCTGCGACAGACCAAGAACGAGCTGGCGACTCAACCGGATCACTGGCAAAAGATCCGGCCCTTGATGCGTGCCGACAACGACGCAGTGTTCGCCGCGCTGCATGACAGCTTCGTTGAAGGCATCCCGCAGCCGATGGACGAAGCGCGTATCACTGCGCTGCAGCGGCTGTTGGCCCTGACTGGCGCCAAGCAGGGCCAGCTGATGCCCGCGGCGCTGTTTCAGAGCGGGCCATGAGTGGGTCGCGCTATGCCTGCTGGGTTGCGCTGCCGCTGTTGGTGGCGATCTGGGCTGTTGTAGCGGTGAGTACGAATACGGCCCTGCTGCCGAGCCCGGCAAATGTGCTGCGGACCTTCTTGCTGGCTGTTGAAAGCGGCGAGCTGCCCCATCACTTATTGGTCACTTTGCGCCGGGTGCTGATCAGCTTTGCGCTGGCGATGGCGCTGGGTGCGCTGCTGGGCGTCTGGATGGGGCGTTCGCGGTTAGCCAACGCGGTGCTCGATCCCCTGCTAGTGCTGTTTCTCAACCTTCCGGCACTGGTCACCATCATCCTGCTCTACGTCTGGTTTGGTTTGGTAGAAGAGGCGGCGGTGCTGGCGGTGGTGATCAACAAGGTGCCCAACGTGGCTGTCACCGTACGCGAAGGCGCGCGCAGCCTCGATCCAAAGCTGGAGCAGATGGCGCAGGTATATGGCTTCAACCGCTGGCAGCGGGTGGTGAACGTCTGGCAGCCGCAGCTGTTTCCCTATCTGATGGCGGCGACTCGCGGTGGTCTGGCGCTGATCTGGAAGATCGTTCTGGTGGTCGAGTTGCTGGGCCGTTCCGATGGCGTCGGCTTCCAGTTGCACATGGCCTTTCAGGTGTTCGACGTGGCGAGCATATTGGCCTACAGCCTGGCCTTCATCGCTGTCGTGCAATTGATTGAACTGGTGCTGCTGCAGCCGCTGGAGCGTCGCGCATCGAGCTGGCGCAACGCTGGGATGCAGCATGCTTGAGGTGCGCATCGATGGCGTGGCGGCAGGCCATCCGGTACTGGGCGTGATCAATGCGCAGGTGCGGGCAGGTGAGCGCATCTGCCTGTTGGGCCCCTCCGGTGTCGGCAAGAGCACCTTGCTCAATGCCATTGCCGGGCTTGACCCGCGTCTGGCGCCGATGGTCCGACTACTACCCGGCCTACGCATCGGCTACCTGTTTCAGGAGCACCGCCTGCTGCCGTGGTACACGGTGCGGCAGAACCTCAAGCTGGTCGGCGCAACCGCAGGCGATATCGATCGGCTGCTGGCTGATGTTGGCTTGAGTGATGCGGGTGATCGGCTGCCGGATCAGCTCTCGCTGGGTATGGCGCGTCGCGCGTCGCTGGCCCGTAGCCTGGCAATCAGGCCGGATCTGCTCTTGCTTGATGAACCCTTCGCCTCGCTCGACCCGGATCGCGCCGCCGAATTGCGTGAGCTGATCGTTCGCCTGCTTGAGGGACAGCCACAGATGGCGCTGATCTGCGTGACCCATGATGTCCACGACGCCGATCAACTGGCCAATCGCCTGTGGTATATGAGCGGCCAGCCTGCAACCCTGCGCCGGGATAGGCCCGTTATGGCCGGTGCCAGTCAGATTAGCGAGCAGCTGCGCACGCTCCAGGTCTGAAAAGGCTTGCTGGCCGCGCCATACCGGCCGCGCTCACTCAGCCAGCCGCCAGCTGCGTCAGAGCATGCAGCAGCAGCCCGACCAAACCGCCGACCAGCGTGCCGTTGATGCGAATGTACTGCAGGTCCTTGCCAACGCTCTGCTCCATCTGTTCGACCAATTCGCGGCTTTCCCAGTTTTCCACACGCTGGGCAATGTACTTGCCGATCTGTCCGCGGTAACGCTCGAGCAGGCTCGGCGCGGCTGCCATCAACTGTTCGTTGATCCAGTTGCGCATGGCGGTGTCGGCGGCCAGGGAGTCGCCCAAACCTTGGGTCAGGCGCACGATCCGTTTGCCGATACGAGAATCCGGGCTTTCCAGATCGGCTTCCAGCCACTCGGTCAGCTCACGCCAGAGAGTCCGCAGGTAGTCGGTGGTTGCGGGGTGCTCCAGCAATTGGGCGACGATGCGCTCGACCTCCAGCCGATAGGCCGGATCATGCTTGAGTCGATCAATGTATTCGCTAACGTGTTCATCGAAACGCTCGCGCAGAGGATGTTCAGGGTCACCGGCAATCTCGGCGATCACCGCTGATACGCCGTCGACGAACTTGTTGGCCGACCAACCGCCGACTGCCTTGCCAAGCCCCAGGTAGCGCAGCGTCCTGACTTCAGCCGTGATGGCATCGGCCACCAGCGCGCGGGTGTCGTCGTCCTGCAGCAGTGCATCGACCTTGATCAGCGCTTCATCGAGCATCGCCTGGTGCTTGCCCTGGCGCGTAAGCATTTCCAGCACCTGCCCGCAGATCGGTGCGAGATCGACCTTGCGCGCGCGGTGGATCAGCTTGGCCTGGACGAAGGCTTGCACGCGCTCGTCGTGCAGCGACTCGACGCCGAACCTCGCCATGTTGGTGAGCTGACGGCCCACCGCTTCGGCGTTGGCGGGATGGCGCAGCCAGTTGGCCAGTCGACCGCCGATATCGAGTGCCTCGAGCTTGGCCAGCACCATAGGCGTGGAGAGAAAGTGAGTGGTGATGAAGCTCGACAGGTTCTGTCCGATGCGCGCCTTGCTGCGCGGGATGATCGCCGTGTGGGGGATCGGCAGGCCGAGCGGGTGGCGGAACAGGGCCGTCACAGCGAACCAGTCGGCAATTGCACCGACCATCGCCGCTTCAGCGAAGGACGCGAGATAGCCCCAGGCCGGGTGGCGCGGTTCCATGGCGGTTGCGATGACATAGAGCAACGCAGCGAGTAGTAGCAGCAGGCCGGCGACCAGTTTCATGCGCGTGACGGGGGATTGCCAGCGGCGGTGCAGAGGGCTCATGCGATTCCTCTTTTGTGGCGAGTGGTGTGTGCGGGTGGTGCGCAGGCGTATCGGATCGGGAGGTGCCGACGGGTCTGCCTATACAGCACAGACCCGGTTAGCGAGGTAAGGGTTCGGCATCAGCAGCCGTGCGGCTTATAGCTCGTCGTCTTCCTCGCGCAGCAATACGTAACTATCGTCTTCCAAGCGCTCGCAGACGTAGAACATGGATATGGTGCCGTCCTGCTCGGTCACGGCCGCGTAGTCGTCCGCCTCGACAGTGAAGAAACCCTTGGAGTCTGAGCCGTGCTCACTGGCAAACACGGCGGTAAAGAACGCCTCTTCCGGCATGCCATCGAAGTAGTCGGCCCGGGCCTTGGCGTCCCACTCCTGCGGCGGCTCGAACTGCCCGGTGATGATCACGCGGGCATCGCCCATGTCGCGTTCTTCGCCGTCCGGGTCCGTTTCATGAGCGCGGTAGATCGTGCAGTTGAGTGCATCCGGGTCGGCCAGAATACTGTCGCGCGAAGGGGTTTGGGTGGCAGGCATGGCAGGCAGCTCCGGTCAAAGATTGGATTGTCGGCAGTGTGGTGGAGTACTGGGGTCGCTGCAATCGCAAGTTGGAAAGGGCGATGGATTCTTTTGGCTGCAAAGCACTGATCGGACCGCCGGTGCCCGGACAGGCGAACGCTGCAGGGCGCCTGTTGCTCCAATCGGGTAGACCCTTTGCACCAAGCCAACGAGGTAGCCATGAACCAGAGCGACCAGACTCAGCCTGAGCAGAACAAGCCAGCCGACGACCTGCCGGACGTCACCATGACCGACGCCGGCGAGAAGGAAGCAGGTGAGGACCCTGATTTCGACGAAGTCGAAGGCGACGACAACCGGGGCTAGCCCGCTGACGTTCGTTTGCCGCACCGGCTGCAAGCCAGTCGGTACGTCTAATGGCGCACTCACTCGCCGCTTTCTTGCTTAAGAAGCGGGTCGCGCAGATTCATAAAAGGAGCACAGCATGGACAAATACCACGTGAACCCCACCCCGATGGGCTGGGAACTGACCGATCAGCAGTCTCAGGAAACGGTGTTGCGTACCCTCACCAAAGACGAAATGTTCACCGGCCTCGACAGTTTGATGGAAGGCAAGACCGCATCGGTCGAGGTCTACGATCGCCACGGAACGCTGGAAGAAGAACGGCCCTATCCCGGCAGCAGCCATCCGGTGTCGACCCGGTAAGCCACAACTATCCGCACGGTGAGCGAATAAAGCTGTCGTACCATTACCGCTTCGCTTACCAGACTGGAGAGTCCTCTATGCGCTTGATCCTCGCCCTGATCCCTGTGCTGGCCTTGGCCGGTTGCTCGTCCTGGCAGGCGGATCCGGAGGACATCACGCCGGTCCCCGAGGAACGTTTGCGTGCGTACCAAGCGCCTGTCGCCAATGGCGGCGAGCTGGTGGTGACGCGTGACTTTGGCATTCGCGGCGGCGGCTGCTATGTGGCGGTAATGGTCGATCGCAAGCTTGCTGCGCGTATCCACGTCGGCGAGCGGGTGCGCTTGCAGGTGCCGGCGGGGATGCGCATCGTCAGCATCGAGTCGGACCCTGAGGACGACACGCTGTGCGGCATGGGCAATCTGCTGCGCGAGAAGGCCGCGCGGGTCGAGCCCGGAGAGACGCTGCAGTTTCGCATCAGCAGTGATAACCGCATTGGCTTCGATATCAATCAGGTCGACACCGAGTAGACCTTCGCATCGCGCTCTGCTGAGGGCGGGCAGTGGGGCGGGTCGCTCAGTCACGGTCACCCACCGGTATAAAGACGAAACATTCTTCTGCCGGCCATGCCGAACCCTCACTTCGCTTTCGTGCTCCCAGATAGGCAAACCGTTGTGCTTGAGCCCTCGGCGTCTATCTGACATCCCCAGCCGTCCGCTCCGCACAACGACCCATACGCCATGCAGCCCAAGTGGCCGCCCGCCAGGAGTCGATGCGTGAAACGAGCCATATCCTCCCTGATGTTCGTCGCCGGGCTAGCCCTGGTTCCCGCGTTGCACGCTGAACAGAGTCCGAGCTACGGGCCGCATCTTGAGGGGTTCGACTATCCGCACGCGATCAAGCGCTTCGAGTTTTCGTCGCAGCGCCAGCCGTTAGAGATGGGCTACATGGACGTAGCCCCAGCGGGTAAGGCCAATGGGCGAACGGTCGTGCTGATGCATGGCAAGAATTTCTGCGCGGCGACCTGGGAAGAGAGCATCGCGGTGCTCTCGCAGCAGGGTTATCGGGTGATTGCACCGGACCAGATTGGATTCTGCAGCTCCAGCAAACCCGAGCGATACCAGTTCAGTTTCGCGCAGCTGGCGCATAACACCCGGGCATTGCTGAGGTCGCTGGATCTGGAGAAGGTCACCGTCATCGGACATTCGATGGGCGGCATGCTGGCGTCACGGTTCGCCCTCAACTATCCGCAAATGATCGAGCAACTGGTCTTGGTCAATCCGATTGGTCTTGAGGACTGGCAAGCCAAAGGCGTGCCGTATGCCCCGATTGAACAGCTGTATCAAAGTCAGCTGAAAACCGACTTCGAGAAGATCAAAGCCTACCAGCAGAAGTTCTATTACAACGGCAACTGGAAGCCGCGTTATGACCGATGGGTGAATATGGCCGCCGGGATGTATGCCGGCGACGGCAAGGAAATAGTCGCCTGGAACCAGGCGCTGACGTCCGACATGGTCTTCACCCAGCCGGTCATTCACGAATTCGATACCCTCAGCGTGCCGACGTTGCTGTTGATCGGTGGCAAGGATCGCACGGCACCGGGTGCGAACCGTGCGCCGGAGGATGTTGCACAACGCCTCGGGAACTACCCAGAACTGGGCCAAAAGGCCGCGGCGATGATCCCCAACGCTACTCTGGTGCCTTTCCCGGAGCTCGGACACTCCCCCCAGGTCGAGGCCCCTGATGTGTTTCATGAGGCTTTGCTAGACGGCCTCAAGGCGCACTGATCGACGTGGCGCGTACGGATGACGGCACGCCGGTGTTTTAAGCACCGGCTGTGCAGGCCTCTACAACGGCCATACCCAGAGAATCGTGGGCACCGACACCAGCACCACCATGATCGACAGCGGCAGCCCGAGTCGCCAGTAATCACCGAAACGGTAGCCGCCCGGCGCCATTACCAGAGTATTCGACTGATGTCCGATGGGGGTGAGGAAGGCGCATGACGCCCCAATCGCGACCGCCATCAACAGCGGGTCGGCAGAGGCCTCCATGCCTCGTGAGAGCGCTATTGCCACAGGCGCGGCGAGTACCGCCGCTGCGGCATTGTTGACGACGTTGGACAGCAGCATTACCCCAATCATCAGGATCGCAACGGTGGCTGCCGGCGGCGCAGCCTGACCGATGTCGAGCAGGGCATCGGCGATCAGGCGGGAACCACCGGTGGTTTCCAACGCTTCGCCGATGGGCAGCATCGCGGCAATCAGGACGATGATCGACATGTCGATGCTTTTGTAGATGTCGCCGGTCGGCACCAGCCCGACGAGGATCATCACCAGTGCACCGGCCACCAGCGCCACAGCCGCCGGAACGATGCCCAGTGCGATGAGCGCCAGTGCGGCGGCGAATATACCGCTGGACAGCAAAACTTTTTGCGGAGCGGTGATGCGTAAGCCGCGCGAGGCCAGGGGCAGGCAACCGAGGCTGTTGAGGGCGGTTTGCAGTTGGTCCTCGCGCGCCTGCAGCAGCAGAATGTCGCCGGCGGCAAAGCGGATTTTGCCAAGTCGCTGCTGCAACCGTTGCCCTTGGCGAGCCACGGCCAGGATGTTCACACCGTATCGCTCGCGCAGCGAAAGACCGGTCGCGCTCGTGCCGACCAGTGACGAGTTGGCCGTCACAATGGCCTCTGCTAGCGCTCGCTCGGCACGGCGATCCCCGTTGGATTCGGTGGTGTCGGGCTGCTTGTCCGCGTCGCCATTCTTTTCCGCGCGCTTTTCCTGCTCGGCTTTCTCCCGCGCCTCCGCCTTGCTGTCGGCTTCGGCGGCGAGTTGCAGGTGAGTGACGTCGAGAAAGCGCTTCAGGCTGTCGGAGTCCGCTTCGACCATGAGGATGTCTTCTCCGCGCAGCACGTCGTAGGTCGACGGCATGCGCTGATACTGTCCGTCTCGTATCAGTGCGATGACCATGACATCCGCCTCGTCACCGCCTGCAACGATCAGATCATGCAGCGAGCGACCGACATACTTGCTGTCTGCCGGAATTTGCAGCTCGGTCATGTAGGCGCTGATTTCGAACAGCTCCTTGTCGCCACTTGGATCTTCACGGCGAGGGGTCAGGCGCCAGATCAAGCCGATGAACAGTACGCCGGCGAGCGTGATCGCAAGGCCCACCGGCAAAAAGTCGAACATGCCGAACGCCTCGTCGGCGACCTCACGCCGATAGCCTGCAATGATGATGTTTGGTGGTGTACCTATCAGCGTCAGGGTGCCGCCAAGCAACGAGCCGAAGGCCAGCGGCATCAACAGGTAGGAGGGCGATCGGCCGCTTTGACGGGACATCCACACGGCCACCGGCATGAACAGCGCCAGTGCGCCAACGTTGTTCATGAACCCCGAGCACAACGCGACGATGCCCGTCAGTGTCAGTACCTGAATCCAGGGACGGTCACCGACTTTGGTCAGGTGGCGTGCCAGCGAATCCACCACGCCGCCGTTGAGTAGCCCGCGGCTGAGTACCAGAACCGCCGCAACGGTGATTACGGCCGGATGCCCGAGGCCCATGAACGCCTCCTGCGGTGGCACGATGCCGGCCAGGGTGACCACCAACAAGGCACCCACTGCGACGATGTCGTAACGCCAGCGATTCCACACGAACAGGCCCAATGTCGCGGCGAGGACGGCGAACACGATCAGCTGATCGCTTTGCATGAATAACTCCGGCAGGCAGCTGCACGCGCTTTAACGAGGCGTCGGTCAGCAGAACGGGTGGAATGGTTTGAAGGTTGCGCCATGCGGCTGCTGGCACGTGGCGCGGTCTCTACAGCAAATGGAGCGCAGCGTTCGTGTCCGCCTCGCTGCGCGCCAGTCAGCAGGGGAAGCGGAGGCAGACCTGAGCACCATTTAAATTGCGGCGGATGACGGTCGCGTTGCAAGCGTGCGCCAGAGCGTCGACCAGCTCTCTGCCCTTGGCGCTGCCGCGTGGCGTGCTGCTGGTGAGTTCGTCCTCGCTGAAACCAGGCCCCTGGTCGGCAATGCATATCTCGGCCACTCCCGGCTCCGGTCGCCGCACAGTGAGAGCGATGCGGTTCACCCGTCCATGCTTGATTGCATTGATTACCAGCTCGTTGACGATCAGGCCAAGGTTGGATGCAGTCTGGAATGAAACCTTCACCGACTGAGCCTCGGTTGTCAGGATGTGATCCTCACCCCGTTCGATGGTGAGCACGCTGCGCGCCAGATTCGGCAGATAGTCGGCCAGGTCGACAACTCCGCTGGTGTATTTGTGCAACTCGTTCTGCACCGCCCCAACGCCATGAATACGGCTGATCGCTCCTTGCAGGAGGGTTTTGGCTTCCTCTCCACTGGCGCGGTTCTTCGAGAGTTGAAGGAACGAGATGATCAGCTGCAGGTTGTTCTTCACCCGGTGGTTGAGCTCAGCTAGCAAGAGCCGCTGGTGTTCTTCAAGGTCTCGCTGCTCGGTGATATCGATGCAGCTGCCGAAGTAACCGGCGAACTCGCCGTTGCGGAAAAAAGGCGCGCCGTTATCGAGAAACCAGCGATAGACACCGTCACGGCGGCGAAGTCGGTAGGGCATGGTGAAGGTTTCGCGGGCATCGAAGGCATCGTTGTAGATCGCGACGCAACGCTCGAAATCGTCGGGGTGGACGTCTTCTGCCCAGCCATAGCCAAATAATTGCTCCGGCGTTCTGTCGACGAACTCCTGCCAGGGTTTGTTGAACCAGTCGCAGAGCTTGTCGGTACGTGACCGCCAGATCATTACCGGTGCGTTATCGGCAAGCTCACGGAATTCGCGCTCGCCCATGCCGTCCTGCGGTTCACCCACAGGTTCTTGCGACTGGTCCATGTTCAGGCTCCTGGGCGGTTGCAGGTTAAAGCAGGGGAGTAGACTTCAAGCGAAGCCGGCACGGACATTGGTAACACAGTCAGCCCACTGATCAGAGCCTGTGCGATCGCTACACAGCGGCCCAGATCGCTCGGTTCGTAAGGCTTGCGTAACAACCCCAGGGCGGCATCGGTGTTGTTGCGCGCCGCTTCGGTCTGGCCGCTGACGAACATCGACGCAATCCCGTAGCGCTTGCGCAGAGTGCGCGCGAGCGCAACGCCTTCATCGTGCCCCGCCAGGTTGATGTCAACCAATGCGATGTCGATGCTCCGGCTGTCGGCCAGCGCCAGGGCTTGCTCATCGCCATAAGCGGGGCCGATGATCTCGTGTCCTTCGTCTTCCAGCATAGACGCTGCGATCAACGCGAGTATGGGATCGTCTTCAACCAGCAGGATGCGCATGAAAGCCTTTCGGTATAGGAAAAGGAGGAGTTTTTGCGGAGCCACGGCAATTAGCCGTGAAGTCTAGCAATGCCGACAAGCGACTTGCGAACATTCATCGATGAGCGCTAATGATTCGAGCGGCGCCTAGGGCGCGGAACATTGGCGGGTGCGTTTCCGACGCCTATGGTTGTTGAGGACCGTAATCAGCTGCTGCGTCGCCTCCCTCGAGGTTGCGCGCTGTAGCGCTGCTGATTGAGTCATGTTTGGCCCCAAAGCAAATGTGCGAGAGCCCGGCACATCAGTTACCAAGGATTGACGACCGCATGCCTGAATCCATCAGTCTCACATGCCGTGACGGCTATTCACTGTCTGGGCAGCTCTGGCTGCCAATTGGGGACAGCTGCGGCTCGGTGGTTATCAGCAGCGCGACCGGTGTGCTGGCGCGCTACTACGCCCGGTATGCTGATTTTCTGCGCGAGCAGGGCTACACGGTGCTGACCTACGACTACCGCGGTATTGGTGGCTCGCGGCCTGAAAGCCTGCGCGGCGTGCACATTCGCTGGCGCGACTGGGGTGATCTGGACTTCGACGCCGCGGTGCGCTGGATGCGCCAGCGTGATCCTGACGGTCCGCTGATTGCGGTCGGTCACAGCATCGGCGGTTTCCTGCCGGGTTTCGCGGCGGCCGCGACCAAAGTGGACCGCTTTCTCAGCGTTGGGGCGCAATACGCCTACTGGCGTGACTATGCGGCTGCGCAGCGCCTGCGGATGTTCGCCAAGTGGCATCTCTGCATGCCTGCAATGGCAGCGTTGTTCGGCTATTTTCCCGGCCGCCGCTTGGGCTGGCTGGAGGATCTGCCGGCGGGCGTTGCACGGGAATGGGCGTTTCGCCGGGCAAGGCTTGAACAGAGCTACCCCGAGCACGAGCGGGCAGATGTGCTTCAGCGCTTTGCTGCGATCAATGCGCCCATCCTGGCGGTTAGCGTCAGCGACGATGAATACGGCACGCCAGCGGCTATTGCGCGCGGACTGGCCTATTACCGCAACGCTCAGGTCCAGCAGGTGCAGCTCAGCCCGGCGGCACTGGGCATGGAGCGGGTCGGGCACTTCGATCTGTTCCGCGAACGCCACCGAGATGGATTCTGGAAAGCCAGCCTGGGCTGGATTGAGGAGGGCCGCAACCCCTGGTCAGACGAGGCACAACCCGCCGTTTGTGCAGCCTGCTGAGCGCGAACGCGGCAGCACATCAACTGCGGTTGGTTTCTGAATCGCCTGGCAATGTTCTGTTGGCGGCGTGCTCCACTGGTGTCTCCAGCAATTCCCGGATGGCTTCGGCATAGGCGCGCCGACCCACGCGCATGGCGTTGTTGTGGTTGCCGCCTTCTATCAGCAGGAGCTGTTTGGGGTTACGCGCAGCGGCGTAGAGTGCTTCGCTGAAGCGCGCCGGCACGTATTGATCTTGCGTTCCGTGGACGAGCAAGAGCGGCATGCCGACCTGGTCGATCTTTTCCAGCGAGTCGAATTTCTGCGACACCAACCAATGGATCGGCCAGGCGGTGTCGGCCACTTCCGTCGCGATATCGGCCAGGTTGGTAAAAGTGGATTCAACGATCAATGCGCGCGCTTGCGGTGGTTCGTCCCGGAGTTTGGCTTCACGGCCAAGCTCGGCCGCCAGGTCTACCGCCACAGCGCCGCCCAGCGAATGGCCATAGATCAGACGTTTGCCGGCGTCTGGTTGTAGCGTTTTCAAGTGGTCCCAGGCGATGCGTGCATCTTCATAGACGGTGGCCTCGGACGGCAGCTCGCCGAGGCTCTGGCCGAAGCCTCGGTAGTCGATTGCCAGCACCGAAAAACCCAGCGACCGAATCTGCTCCAGCCGGAACAGGTGCCCGGTGAGGTTCCACCGCGACCCATGAAGATAGAGAATTGCTGGCGCATCTGCCGCTTCGGCTGGCCACCACCATGCGTGGATGTTCTGGCCGTCGCCGAGCGCAGGCGTGCTCAGCTTCAACTCTTCCACGCCACTGGGTAAACCTCGATACCAGCTGGCGGTACCAGGCTCGATACGAAACACCAGTTCTCGCTCTTTCTGCTCGAGCATTGAGCAACCTAACGGCAGCACGGCGAGCGCTGCGAGGATGATCAGCGAAGCAACAGTGCGGGCTCTGGTGCGGAAAAACGGCAACTTCGACATGCGGTGAGGGCGTCTCCTTCTGGAGCGGACATTGAGCGTCCAGTTGGATAGGCACGCAAGCGGCTAGCGTCGATAAGTCATTACTACAGATTGCAGTGCGGCACGGGTGACTAGCGGCCATTGATTAGCGATGCGGAGTAGCATCAACGCTCCTACTGCTGATGGAGGTTCATCGTGACTACCGCACGTATCGGTTTGCTGCCCGCTTTATTGATCGCCGCCGCGGTGGCATTTGCTGGTTGGTCTGTAGGGCAGGGGGTGGAGCGCTTTCGCATGGCGGATCGCTCGGTGACGGTCAAAGGGCTCGCGGAACGAGACGTGTCGAGTGATTTCGCCGTCTGGACACTGGGTTTTCGTCGTGCCGGCAACGATTTTGCCAGCGTTCAACAGAACCTGTCCGAGGATCGCAATCGAGTCGTAGCATTCCTTCGCGAGCAGGGATTCGCTGACGACGAGATCGAAGTGCGCCCGTTACAGGTTCAGGATCTGTTGGCGCGTGAGTGGGCCCCGCAGGAGATCGCCCTGCGTTTCAACGGCAGTGGGCAGGTGCTGGTGAAATCGCCGCGTGTCGAGGCGGTCGGTAAGGCCGCTAACGGCGTAGACCCGTTGATACAGGCCGGCATCCAGCTGGATACCGAACAGAACGGATTTAGCGGGCCGCGCTACCAGCTGCGAGGCTTCAACGACCTAAAACCGGCGCTGTTGGAAGATGCCACCCGCAACGCCCGCGAGCAGGCTGCCAAGTTCGCCGAAGATGCCGGAGCGCAGCTCGGCGAATTGAAGACTGCCAACCAGGGTGTAATTCGGGTGCTCGACGACGACGGCAGCGACATGGACACCGGACGCACGCCAGGCAAGCGTCTGCGTGTGGTCAGCACATTCGAATACGCGCTGCAGTAATTCCCCCGTTGCTGGGACGCCGGTTAGGAGGAACTTCGCGGTTTGCAGCAAAACATGACCTCATGTGGCGTTAGGCTCGATATCCGTTCGAGCATGGAGCTGATTGCGGTTTTTTTTGGATGGGTCAATCAGCAGGCGTTTCGGTTGGCGAGTCCACGACTCGATGAGGTCATTCCCTCAATCGCAGGCGGTGGCGGCTCCCCTTGTTTCTTCGCTTGGGTTGCTTGCAGTCCAGGCCCACCAGAACACCAGCAAGCCGACGGCAGCGGTAGCGGCACCGATGTAGCCGGTCGAGGTCCAGCCAAGTCCGGCGCTGATCGCCAGCCCGCCGAGCCAGGGTCCGAGCGCGTTGGCAACGTTGAATGCCGAATGGTTGGATGCGGCTGCTAGGGTCTGGGCTTCACCGGCCACATCCATCAGGTGGGTCTGCAGGGGCGGGCCGAGCGATATCATGGTGCCTACCGCAAACGCGGCTGGAAGGATCGTCCACAGCGAGTGCGCGGCGAGCGGGAACACCAGCAGCACCACAATGCTCCATAGCAGCAACCAGGCAATTGCCTTGAATCCCAACTTGTCGAACAGCCAGCCGCCAAAAATGTTGCCGACGATGCCTCCCAGGCCAAGCGCGGCCAGGCCTACCGGAATCCAGTGCTCGCCGACGCCGGTGATCTCCAGCAGGGCTGGCGCCAGGTAGCTGAATACGCAGAACATGCCGGCGAAACCGATCGAGCTTATGGCCAGCGCCAGCCACACAGGTTTGCGATTGAAATCACGCAGTTCGAGCATGGGGTTGTTGCGCGGCTCACTGCGGTCGAGTGGCAGGAAGATTGCCACCAGCAACACCGTCAGCAGGGCGATGAGGCCCACCAGACCGAAGGCCCAGCGCCAGCTGAGCCATTGCCCCAGCCAGGTGGCGGTTGGGTTGCCGATCAGCATCGCAATAGTCAGGCCGGCCAGCACGCGGCTGACCGCCTTGGCGCGTTGATCGGGGGCCACCATTGAAGCGGCGACCAGCATGGCTACGCCGAAATAGGCGCCGTGGGGCAGCCCTGCAATAAAGCGAAAGACCATCAGCGTGTGGTAATCCGCCGCCATCGCGCTGGCGAAGTTGCCCAGTGCGAAGAAGGTCATCAGCAGCAACAGCAGATGCCGCCGAAACATTCGGGAACCGAGGATCGCCAGCAGCGGTGCTCCCACCACGACGCCCAGCGCATAGGCGCTGATCACGTGGCCCACCTGGGGTTCGCTGATTCCGAGGCCCTGCGCGACGTTGGGCATCAGGCCCATGATGGCGAATTCGCCAGTGCCGATGGCGAACCCGCCCATGGCCAGGGCCAGCTCGATCAGCAATATGGCGCGTGCCGAAAGCGTCGGCTTGCCTGTGGCGTTCAGATGGTTCATCGGTGCCTCGACGGGATGATTCGAATAACGGACGCGCGCCGCTCAAGTCGAGCGGCGCTGGGGCGTGCGGTGGTGGGCGAATAAGTAGGCAGTAATCACAGGTTGAAGTTCTGCTCCGCGTTGAGGACCGACTGCGCTTATGGCGCGACCCATGTCATGGTGCGTTTAGGGGGGGCGGCTCGGTTGTCAATGGATCGCCTGGCCAAAGCACGCAATGATTGATGACCCTGCCGAACCGTTCCTCGGGAAAACGAAACTATTGTCGGAGCGGCTCTGTCAACTGAACGTACCCAAGCAGAGAGGAACGCGCCATGAGCAGTACCGGAGATAAAATGAAAGGCAACCTCAACGAAGCCGCGGGCAAGGCCAAGCAGGGTCTGGGCGAGGCGACTGATAACGAGCGCATGAAAGGCGAAGGCCAGCGTCAGGAAGTCAAAGGCGACGCTCAGCAAGTCAAGGGCGAAGCCAAAGACACAGTGAAGAAGGGCGTTGATCGCGCCTGACCGCTGAGCCAAGAAAAAAGCCCGCATCGCGGGCTTTTTTCGTTTCTGGTGCTTAGCGCTCCAGATACTGCAGCTTGTCCTTCACGCCGTCCCACTCTTCGGCATCGGGCAGCGAGTCCTTCTTCTCGGTAATGTTCGGCCAAACTTCCGCCAGATCGGCGTTCAGCTGGGTGTATTCCTGCTGATCATCGGGCACTTCATCTTCGGAGAAGATCGCCTGGGCAGGGCACTCCGGCTCGCAAAGCGCGCAATCGATGCACTCGTCGGGATGAATGACCAGGAAGTTCGGGCCTTCGTAGAAGCAGTCCACCGGACAGACTTCCACACAGTCGGTGTATTTGCACTTGATGCAGTTGTCGGTGACGACGAAGGTCATTTCTAGCTATCTCCTCGGGCGTGTCAGGTGGCGTTGCAATGACGCCCCCGTTCGGCAGGACTATAGCGACACCAGGCAAATGCCGCCTATATCCAAAAAATGCGCGCGATTCTATCAGCTTTTAGCAGCCGTCAAACACGCGCTTTTAGGTTGTATAGCAGGTCCAGCGCCTGGCGCGGGCTCATATCATCGGGATTGATCCGCGCCAATTCTTCGACCACCGGATGGGGCAGGCTGGCGAAGAGGTCATTCTGCATGGGTGGGGCAGGCTGGCCGGGCGCCATTTTCGGCGTTTCGTGAGGCAGGCTGGTAGTTTCCAGCCGCGACAGATGGTCACGTGCGCGTTGGATCACCTCACCTGGCACGCCAGCCAGTTGTGCCACGGCCAAGCCATAGCTCTGGCTTGCCGGACCCGGCAGGACGTGGTGAAGGAAGACGATGCGATCATTGTGCTCGGTGGCCGACAGGTGCACGTTAGCCACCGTTGGCTGGCTTTCCGGCAGCACGGTGAGCTCGAAGTAATGCGTCGCGAACAAGGTGTAGGCGCGCAGCTTGGCAAGGTGCTCGGCAGCCGCCCAGGCCAGCGACAAGCCATCGAATGTGCTGGTGCCTCGACCGACTTCGTCCATCAGCACCAGACTGCGGTCGCTGGCATTGTGCAGAATATTGGCGGTCTCGCTCATTTCCACCATGAAGGTCGAGCGGCCGCCGGCCAGGTCGTCCGAGGAGCCGATGCGGGTGAAGATGCGGTCGACCAGGGACAGCTCGCAGGCCTTCGCCGGAACGAAACTGCCGATCTGCGCCAGCAGGACGATCAGCGCGGTCTGACGCATGTAGGTCGACTTACCGCCCATGTTCGGACCGGTGATGACCAGCATGCGGGTGTCGTCATCAAGGTTGAGATCGTTGGCGACGAACGGCGTCTGCAGGACCTGCTCGACCACCGGATGACGGCCTTGTTCGATCTGCAGGCAGGGATGCTCGACGAAACGTGGACGGTTGAGATCAAGCGTCAGCGCCCGTTCGGCCAGGTTGCTGAGCACGTCGAGTTCGGCCAGCGCCGCAGCACTGTCCTGCAGTGGCGCGAGATGACCAATGAGGCGTTCCAGCAATTCTTCGTAGAGCTGCTTTTCGCGCGCCAATGCGCGGCTCTTGGCAGACAGCGCCTTGTCTTCAAATTCTTTCAGTTCGGGCGTGATAAAGCGTTCGGCCCCCTTGAGTGTCTGCCGGCGAATGTAATCGGCTGGGGCCGACTCGGCCTGTTTGCTCGGCAGCTCAATGAAATACCCGTGCACGCGGTTATAGCCAACCTTCAGATTGGCCAACCCGGTACGGGCCTTCTCGCGGGTCTCCAGATCCATCAGGTACTGGCCGGCGTTCTCCGACAGCGATTGCAACTCGTCCAGCTCGGCGTCATAGCCGGTTTTCAGGACGCCACCCTCACGGATCACCGCCGGTGGATTATCGATGATGGCTTTAGCCAGCAAGGCAGCCAGCTCGGGATAAGTCCGAATAGTGGCTGCCAGCTCGATCAGGTGCGGCGCCACCAGTTCCTGCAGGCCTTCCTGCAGCTGCGGCAGTGCCGCGAGCGCGTCGCGCAGGCGCGCCAGATCGCGGGGACGCGCATTGCGCAGGCCGATCCGCGCCAGGATGCGCTCGAGGTCGCCGATCTCCTTCAGCTGCGGCTGGATCTGTTCAAACCGATAGTGCTCGAGCAGGCAGGTGATCGAGTCCTGGCGGGCCTCGAGCACGCGTCGATCACGCAGCGGACGGTTCAACCAGCGGCTGAGCAGACGGCTGCCCATGGCGGTCTGGCAGCGGTCGACCACTGATTGCAGGGTGTTTTCCCGTCCCCCGCCGAGATTGATGTCCAGTTCCAGATTGCGCCGGGTCGCCCCGTCGAGAATCACTGTCTCGTCGAGGCGTTCGTGACGAAGGCTGCGCAAATGATGCAGAGCGGTACGCTGAGTTTCCTTGGCGTAGGTCAGGAGGCAACCCGCGGCGCCGATGGCCAGCGTCAGCTGCTCGCAGCCGAAGCCTTTCAGGTCCTGAGTGCCGAACTGCTGGCAGAGGCCCTTGAAGCCGCTGTCACGGTCGAAATCCCAAGGCGCGCGACGGCGCACACCGCGGCGCTTCTCCACCGGCAGATTCGCCGGCCAATCGTCCGGGATCATCAGCTCGGCCGGGTTGAGACGTTCGACTTCAGCCAGCAGCGTTTCCCAGCCGCCGAACTCCTGCACGCTAAATCGGCCGCTGGTGATGTCCAGCACCGACAGGCCGAACAGCTTTTCATCGCCGACCACCGCCGCAAGCAGGTTGTCGCGGTGCTCGTCGAGCAGCGCTTCATCACTCACCGTGCCGGGGGTGATGATCCGCACCACCTGTCGTTCCACCGGGCCCTTGCTGGTGGCCGGATCGCCAATCTGCTCGCAGATCACCACGGACTCGCCAAGCTTCACCAAACGGCTGAGATAGCCCTCGGCCGAGTGAAACGGAATGCCAGCCATGGGGATCGCATTGCCACCGGACTGGCCACGCGCAGTCAGGGTAATGTCCAGCAGCTTGGCCGCTTTCTTGGCGTCGTCGTAGAACAGCTCGTAAAAGTCGCCCATGCGGTAGAACATCAGCTGATCAGGGTGCTCGCGTTTGAGCTTCCAGTACTGCTGCATCATGGGCGTGTGATGGGACAGGTCTTGTGACATATAGCTCGACTTGGGGCGATGTGACAGCGCGGGCGCGGCTCGCTCCCTTTCAGGTAACGGCCGTTGCTGGCACTGTGCGCAGGATGAAATAAACCGGGAAGGTTATCATGGCCAGCGCAGGTGCGAAGGGCCAACCTGCGGAGCCGATACCTGGGATGCCCCGCATGGGTTTGATTGCTTTGGAAGTGCTATGTCTGCTCTAGAACAGGCGTCGACCGCATCGGCGAATCTGCTTCTCGTTACGTTGGTCAACATCATCGTCGTTGCGGTAGTCGTGGCGATTCACTACGAGTTTCTGTCGCGTCTATCTGCAAGCAGGGCGAGCCCACATTTCCATCATCGCGTCGGGATAGTGTTTGGTGTGTTTGGCGCATTGACCGCGCACGCGGTGGAGGTCTGGGTGTTCGCCTTTGCCTACTACCTCATGCACCACGCGACAGGCTGGGGGACGCTGGCCGGCGAGTTCAGCGGCAGCCTGCTGGACTGTGCCTATTTCTCTTTCACGACCTTCACGACCGTTGGTTTCGGGGATATCCACCCCGTCGGCGCCATTCGATTTCTGACGGGCATCGAGGCGTTGACGGGCTTGGTTTTGATCACCTGGACCGCCTCGTTTCTGTTTCTTGAAATGCAGCGCCACTGGACCGTCCGCTGATGGCATTCATCAGGCTGTGTCTGGCGACGTGTGGCTGACCCTCAGAAACGTGCGCTGCTAAGGTAGCGTTTGATATCGATATCAGGAGCCTTCATGTCCGCCTTGACCGAACTCGCGGCCCAGCTAGGCCATGCGCTCCAGCAAAAGTCGGCGCAAGTAACCACAGCCGAATCTTGCACAGGGGGAGGCATTGCCGAGGCCATTACCCGCATTGCTGGCAGCTCGGCCTGGTTCGAGGCTGGCTATGTCACCTACTCGAACCGTCAGAAAACGCGTCAGCTGCAGGTGCCGGAACATCTGTTTTCCGAAGTGGGCGCAGTGAGTCGTGAGGTTGTAGAAGCGATGGTCTGCGGCGCACAGGTCGCCAGCGGAGCGCGCTACGCCGTTGCCGTCAGCGGCGTAGCAGGGCCGGGCGGTGGGTCGCCGGATAAACCGGTCGGTACGGTTTGGTTGGCCTGGGGGTGCGAGGGTGAGCGGTTTGCAAGACGCTTCCAGTTTGACGGCGACCGACAGTCTGTTCGTGAGCAAAGTGTGAAGGCTGCGCTCGTCGGATTGATCCGCCTAGTGGCCGGAGAAAATCCCATTGAGGGCTAGGCGCTCGTTTTTGCCTATGCTCTAATACTGTCTACTTATACAGTTGTCGTGGCCTCTGGCCCTCTTGATCAAGTGAGGATTGTAATGGACGAGAACAAGAAGCGCGCCTTGGCTGCCGCCTTGGGCCAGATCGAAAAGCAGTTCGGTAAAGGCGCGGTCATGCGCATGGGCGATCATGATCGCCAGGCGATTCCAGCCATTTCCACTGGCTCGCTGGGCCTGGACATCGCGCTCGGCATTGGCGGTCTGCCTAAAGGTCGGATCGTCGAGATCTACGGTCCGGAATCTTCCGGTAAGACCACCATGACGCTTTCCGTCATTGCTGAGGCTCAGAAGGCCGGCGCCACTTGCGCCTTCGTCGACGCCGAACATGCGCTGGATCCCGATTACGCTGGCAAGCTCGGCGTCAATGTAGACGACCTGCTGGTTTCACAGCCCGATACCGGCGAACAGGCTTTGGAAATTACCGACATGCTGGTGCGCTCCAACGCGGTCGACGTGATCATTGTCGACTCCGTAGCGGCTCTGGTCCCCAAGGCGGAAATCGAAGGCGAGATGGGCGATACCCACGTCGGTCTGCAGGCTCGTCTGATGTCTCAGGCGCTGCGCAAGATCACCGGTAACATCAAGAACGCCAACTGCCTGGTTATCTTCATTAACCAGATCCGCATGAAGATCGGTGTGATGTTCGGCAGCCCGGAAACCACCACCGGCGGTAACGCATTGAAGTTCTATGCATCGGTTCGTCTCGACATCCGCCGTACCGGCGCGGTGAAGGAAGGCGACGAAGTGGTCGGCAGTGAAACGCGCGTCAAGGTCGTCAAGAACAAGGTGGCGCCACCGTTCCGTCAGGCCGAGTTCCAGATTCTTTACGGCAAGGGCATCTACCGCAATGGCGAGGTCATCGACCTCGGCGTTCAGCAGGGTCTGGTCGAGAAGTCTGGTGCCTGGTATGCCTACAAAGGCAACAAGATCGGTCAGGGCAAGGCCAACGCTGCTAAATACCTGGAAGAGAATCCAGAGATCGGTCGCGAAATCGAACAGCAGATTCGTGACAAGTTGCTGGTGGTTTCTCCGAGCAGCAAGGCCAATCCGGTCGTTGAAGACCTTGCCGAAGCTGACCTCTAAGTAGCATGCCGGTCGTGCTCGACAGCCCTGCCGCCGTGCGGCGGGCCGCTATGGATTTACTGGCCCGGCGCGAGCACGGACGTATGGAGCTGAGTCGCAAGTTGCGTTCGCGTGGTGCCCCGCCTGATCTCATCGAGCCAGCCCTGGAAAAACTGGCTGATGAGGGGCTGCTCAGCGAGGCTCGCTATCTGGAAAGTTTTGTGCGCATGCGTGCCAATGCGGGCTACGGCCCGTTGCGCATACGTGAGGAACTGACCCAGCGAGGCCTCCTGCGAGAGGAAATCGAGCAGGCGTTACGTGACAGTGGCTTCGACTGGAATGAGCAGTTGCGCGAAGTCTGGTTGCGAAAGTTCGGTGAGTTACCGGGCGATCAGCGTGAAAGGGCCCGCCAGGGCCGCTTTTTAAGCTACCGTGGCTATCCCCTGGATTCGATTGGTCGCCTTCTGCGGGGCGCTTCGCTCGACTGATCCGGATTGGATAGTGGCCGTTTTGCTGCTGGTCGAGATCGCGTCACTAACTGAGCTCGCACTACTTCAATCTTCAGCGCTCAGCGGCGAAGCCCAGTGTTCCTTTGCATTGATAAAGTCGGTCAGCTCCCGTAGCCGGCCATGATCCCTTCCGTTAAATACGAAGCTCAGCCTGGGTAACGGCTGCAGTTCCGGCTCGTCCAATTCCATTTCACAGCACGCTTGCTGCTCGAAGCGGCCTTTGAGACAAAGGTCGGCAAAATGTTCGTTCATGTAGGACACGGCGGAATCGGTCAGCACATGGTTCATGCGCATGACGAAGCGGTCTTGCAGCCATCGGCTCGAGTGGAAGTTGCTGTAGAAGTGATCGATCTCAGCAGCAGCGTCTTCGGCATTGTCTACCAAGCGCATCAGTCGCATATCAGTTGGAAGGATGTAACGGTTGCCTTCAAGCTGTCGGCGCATGAAGTTCAGCGCGTCTTTCCAGAATGTGCCGCCGGGCTCATCCAGCAGCACAATCGGCACCAGTGGGCTTTTGCCCGTCTGGACCAGCGTGAGTACTTCCAGGGTTTCGTCCAGTGTGCCGAAACCACCGGGACAGAGCACCAGCGCATCGGCCTCTTTGATAAAGAACAGCTTGCGCACGAAGAAGAAGTGAAAAGACAGCAGGTGGTCGGTGCCATCTACCGTCGGATTAGCATGCTGCTCGAAGGGTAGGGTGATGTTCAGGCCAAGGCTGTTATCCATGCCTGCGCCTTCATGGGCAGCCGACATGATGCCGCCACCGGCACCGGTAATAACCATCAGGTCGTAGCGTGCAAGCGTCTCGCCGAGCTCGCGGGCGAGCGCGTACAACGGGTGTTCGATGGGCGTTCTCGCCGAGCCGAAAACGGTCACTTTACGGCGACGCTTGAACTGATCGAGGCGGCTGAAGGCGTGCTCCATTTCACGCATGGTTTGTAGCAGAATCTTGGCATCCCAGCGGCTTCGATCGGCTTGAGCCATGCGCATGACGGTAACCAGCATTTCCCGATACAGGGGCAGGTTCTGGCTGCTGGATGGAACTACGAGTGCAACCAGTTCATCGATTTTCTTCGATAGTTCGGCACCACTGGTTTTGAAATGTCGCGACAGGTAATCGTCCGATTCGAAAGGCATACAAGTTCTCCCTGTGGAAGCTGGGGCGCTGCTCAGCCGCCGGGAGCGAGAACCGTATCTCGCCCTGTGGTCTGAGTAAGTCCAGACAGCCGCCGAAAACAATCTGGGTGATGGTATGTCGGCATTTGGCGTTCGTGACGCACTTGTTTCATGCCTAACAGTAGCTCAGCGCGAAGATGTCGAACGTCGGTTCTATCGCTCTGTGAACAGCCACGATTATCGCGCGTGCAGCTTTGTCTGGGGCATCAGTTTCCGGCCATCAGAGTGCGATGCGATCTCCCGGTTCCGGAATGCGGGCTTGCCAATCGAGGCGAACACGCAGGGCCTCCTGCAATGTACGCATCTTGTCCAGCTCCCCATGGACTAGATACAGCTCCGGGCGCGACTTGAAGTGGCTAGCCCATTCGATCAGCTGCGATTGCCCCGCATGCGCGGAGAAACCGCCCAACGTATGGACCTGGGCGTTCACCGCTATGCGCTGATGCATCAGCTTGACGGTTTTCGCTCCATCGACGATGGCGCGACCAAGTGTGCCGCTCGCCTGGAAGCCTGGGATGACTAAATGGCATTCCTTACGCCAGAGGTTGTGCTTGAAGTGATGAAGAATGCGCCCACCATTGCACATGCCGCTGCCGGCGATAATGATCGCGCCACTTTTGAAACGGTTGATAGCCATCGATTCTTCAGGGGTTGGCGTCGCCCTGAATATCGGCAGCCATGTCTCGATACGCTGCCGGTTACTATCGGCTGCTGCGCCTGGTTCTATGTCCAGCTGCTCCTGGAAAAGTGAGTAGATTGCGTTCGCGCCGATGGCCATCGGGCTGTCCAGAAAGACCACTTGCTGAGGCACTCGGCCTTGGTGGTACAGAAGGCCGAGGTAATAGATCAGATCTTGCGTGCGGCCAACGGCGAAGGACGGCATGAGTACGTTGCCACCATCACGGTGGGCTTGCTGAAGGATCTCGGCCAGTTCTTCGATGGTTGCCTGATGATCGCGGTGGTCGCGGTCGCCATAGGTGGACTCCATCAGTACCACGTCGGCTTCGCGCAGTGGCGTCGGCGCGTGCATCAGGGGTGAGCAGGCATTGCCAAGGTCCCCGGAAAATACCAGGCGGCGGGTAGCGCCAAAGTCGGTGACGTCGACTTGAACGATGGCTGAGCCAAGGATGTGTCCCGCATCAAAAAAGGTCACGGAGACCCCCGGTGCGGCTTCGAAGACGTCGCCATAGGCGTGAGGCTGTCGTTGCGCAAGCATGCGTTCGGTGTCGACCCGTGTGTAGAGCGGCTTGATAGCCGGCTTGCCCAGACGCGCGCGCCAACGGTTTTCCCACTCGGCGTCCTTTTCCTGGATGTTGGCCGAGTCGAGCAGCATCAGCTCGACCAGCTTCCCGGTCGCTTCGGTGACATGAATCGACCCTTTGAATCCTGCTGCCACGAGCTTCGGTAACAAGCCGCTATGGTCGATGTGTGCGTGTGACAGCACCACGGCATTCAGGGTCTGCGGGTCGAAGCTAAAACCTGCACGGTTGCCGGCCTCCTCTTCGCGCCGCCCTTGGCGCATGCCGCAGTCGAGAAGCACGCGAACGCCATCATGGGTTTCGATCAGATAACAGGATCCAGTGACCTGTTGGATGGCGCCGAGAAAGCTGAGCAAAGCCATGAGAACCTCCTGTTTGTACAGTTGCGCCCAGCATGCCCGCTATGCCGGCAGCTCATCTTGATGCATATCAGAGAGAGCCCGCTAGACGCTGACTAGACTATCGCCAATGCCCACCAACGGAGTGCCTCATGAATCAGCTACTGCCCAGTCTTGACGAGCTGGACCATCATGCGGAGATCCAGCCGGAGTTCGCTCGCTGGCGAACCGGGTACGGACCCTTTGAACATGCTTTGGAAACCCAGGCTGCCGTATTTCGCCTGGCCCATCAGCTGGTACAGGCCGAGTTGCAGCCGGATCTGGCAAGTGTGTATCGGCTGCTGCAGGCGATCGACAGGATCGGTTCGGCTGGCCTGTGGCTGGTTGTACACATGACCTATGCGCGTCGCGTTCGGCTGGACGGCTCTGAACTCAGCGCCGAGGACTTCAAGGTTGCGCCAGAAGGGCATACCGGCGGTTCTCTTAATATGGTGCCTGCCTACGCCGGGTATCTAGGACTGAACGCCCTGACCGGCAGTACACGTGCTTGGTTGATGGGGCAGGGGCACTGCGTTGCAGCGATCGAAGCGCTGAATCTGCTTAGCGACAATCTGCACCCCGAACAGAAGCAAGCCTACGGCGCTGGCGAAGCGGGTATCAATCGGCTCCTTGAGGACTTCTACGGATACCATCAGGCGGCGGATGGCAGCCCCTCAGCGCCTCTCGGCAGCCATGTCAATGCACACACTGGGGGCGGTATCGCCGAAGGCGGATACCTTGGCTTCGCCGAGCTGCAATATGCCCACATGCCACTGCCTGGCGAGACGTTGGTGGCCTTTCTGTCCGATGGTGCAGCAGAGGAACAGCGCGGCAGCGACTGGATTCCGCGCTGGTGGCGTGCCGAGGATTGCGGTGTAGCGCTGCCCATCATGATCGCCAATGGTCGGCGTATTGAACAACGCACCCAGCTTGGCACTCATGAGGGGCTTGAGGGGTTTCGCCAGCATCTAAGCCGTTGTGGCTTTGACCCCATCCCGTTCGATGGGCGCGACCCGGCTGCTTTCGTCTGCGCCCTGTGGGAGATGGAGCAGCGCCTGGTTAGGCGTGTCGAGGAAAAATCCCGCGGTCTGCTGCGCTATCCGCTGCCGATCCCCTACGGAATAGCCGAGACGATCAAGGGATTCGGCTTCTATGGTGCCGGCTGCAATGCAGCGCATAACCTGCCGCTGCCGGGCAACCCGCACGTTGATGACGCTTCGCGTGAGTTGTTCAATACCCATGCCGCCCCGCTTTTCGTTCCCTGGAATGAGCTTGAGCAAGCTCGCCAGCTGGTTGCGCAGTCCCGCCATGCGCGCCCTGCCGAGCGCGACAACGTCCTCGCGACCAGGCGGCCCAATGCTCCGGTCATGCCGCCGCTCCAGTATCACGATCACGCCTGTTCCCCGATGGCAGCGGTAGATGATTTCTTTGTCGAACTCACCCGTGCCAATCCGTCACTGCGCCCTCGTGTGGGTAACCCCGATGAACTGGCCAGCAATCGCTTGGGCGGCGTACTCAGAGCGATGAAGCACCGCGTGGTCGATCCTGAGGGAGAGCTGGAGGCGGTGGACGGAAAGATCATCACGGCACTGAATGAAGAGGCCGTGGTTTCCGCCTGTCTTGCCAACCAGGGCGGCCTGAACCTGGTTGCCAGTTATGAGGCGTTCTGCGTGAAAATGCTCGGCGCGGTACGCCAAACCCTGATTTTCTCCCGGCAGCAGAAGGAGGTTGGGCGGCCAGCCGGTTGGCTTGGCTGGCCCATCATCGCCACGTCTCACACCTGGGAAAACGGCAAGAACCAGCAGTCGCACCAGGACACCACATTTTGCGAGGCCTTGCTGAGCGAAATGAGCGATATGGCGAGAGTTTTGTTCCCGGCAGACCACAACAGCGCCATGGCACTGCTGCCTTCGATCTACCAGACCCGCGGTGCGCTGGCTTGCCTGGTCATGCCCAAGCGTGAGCGGCCAGCCGTTTTCAATCAGGCGCAGGCCGAGCAGCTTGCCCGTGACGGCGCGATCATCGTTGACGAGCAGAAGGGTGATAACCCCATCCTTCTGATTGCCAATGGCAGCTATCAGTTGACTGAAATGCAACGTGCCACTCAGCGCCTCAAAGAAGCGCGTGTTAGCTATCGTCTGGTGTATTTACAGGAGCCGGGTCGCTTCCGCGCACCGCGGGATCGTTGGGAGATCGAGGCGCTTGCGGCTGAGGGTGTAACCGAGCGCCTGTTTCCCGAACAGATGGAGATGAGGGTGCTGCTCACTCACATGCGGCCCGAAGTGGCGCGTGGTCATCTCTGGCCGATTTTGCCGGACGTGCGACGAAATTCGGTTCTGGGCTATCGCAATCGTGGTGGCACGCTGGACGAGGGCGGTATGCAATTCGCCAACCGGGCTAGCTGGGCAAATGTATTGGCCGCCTGCGCACGTTTGCTCGATATACCGCGAACCGCACTGCTCAAGCCAGATGAGGCGGCTGCGGTCGCGGGCAAGGGCGATCCGCGCGTGCTGCGCTAGTCAGACCTGTCAAAGGGCAGCGCCGATGCTGCCCTTGGCGTGTTGCCGGCTTCAGCAATCGCTGGAGCGATAGCGTTCCGTGGTGATCGGTTTCTTGCTCTGGTACTCACTGAACTCGAAGCGCAACACTGCGCCCTGGCTCATCAGCTGACGCAGGCCCTCGTTGTTGCAAACGCTGGCGGCCAGTTGGGTGCGGACTTGCTTGGGGTTGTCTCGCATCTGCGCGGCGTGGCGCGGCTGAACGCTCAAATGGTTGACCAGCTCGTTTCCGTCGACGCTGTAGCCCTCGTCGAGCAGGTCGGAGTTGATCGCACGTGGAGTGCCTACACTGCTTTCACGGGCGACTTTTTCCAGCAATTGGCTGAGCGCCTGGTCCTGTGCGGATGCGGTGTGGGCGAAGGGCAGGGCGAGGCAAAGCGTTAGAAGTGTGGTCAGACGGCGCATGGTGATCTCCTGATGACTGCCGTCGTTCGACCGGTGTCGGTCCTCACGGTTCAGCGCTGCCATGGTTTGGGGGCGGCTGTTAAACTCCGCTCCCCCTCTGTTGATCGAACAATCATGACTCACGCCGTCGTCCGCCTTCGCGATGCTCGCCTGGCGCGTAGCGCCAAACCGTTCATTGCCCGCGGTTCTCGCACGCCGCGGTGTGCCCGCTGCCGAGTTGCCTTCAGCCATTGCCTGTGTGACTGGCTGCCATCGGTGACGACCAATAGCGCGGTCTGCCTGATCATGCACGATATCGAGCCGCTGAAACCGAGCAATACCGGTTGGCTGATTGCCGATATCGTGGCTGAAACCTATGCCTTCACCTGGCAACGAACCGGTGTAGACGCTGCGCTGCTAGAGCTGCTGGCCGATGCCCGCTATCAGCCCCTGGTGGTCTTTCCGGGTGAGTACGCGCAACCAGATCGGGTGGTTACGGAGCTTGAGGTCACACCGGGGAAGCGCCCGCTGTTCATCCTGCTGGATGCGACCTGGACCGAAGCGCGAAAGATGTTTCGTAAAAGCCCCTATCTGAATCATCTGCCTGTGCTGAGCTTGCAGGCCGACGTACTGTCACGTTATCGCCTGCGTCGCTCGACCCGCAGCGAACACCTGTGCACCGCGGAGGTCGCTGCGTTGTGCTTGGGCTTGGCTGGAGATGACCAAGGCTCCGCGGCACTGGATACCTGGCTCGATGCGTTCACTGACCATTACCTGGGTGCTAAGTATCACCGCGCACCAGACCCCGAGGATGCCACTCATCGGGCGCTGGCTGCCCTTGGCCAGCGCTGATATTGGCCTGTGGGTCAGTGCCTGGCCACCTGTGGGATTTCGGTAGCAGCCGGCACGGGTACATCCTTGCGCGGCCAGAGTTGGGCGGCGAGCATGCCAACGAACATCAGCGCACAACCAAAATAACCGCGCGGACTTAGGCTTTCATCAAGCAAAAATGCTCCAGCAAGTGCGGCGAACACCGCTTCGAGCGAGAGGATGATGGCCGCGTGCGAGGCGATTGCGTGCTTCTGCGCCACGACTTGCAAGGTATAACCAACCCCCACTGCGAACATTCCGCCATAGATTAGGGCCGGCGCGGCAAGCCAGATGCTGTTCAGGCTGGCTTCTTCGAAGACTGCCGCCAGCAGCAGACTGACGACCGCGCAGGTCACGAATTGCAGAAAGGCCAGGCGAATGGCGTCATGACGACCCACGAAAAAGCTCACCAGCAACACATGAATGCCCCATACGAAAGCGCCAGCCAACTGTATCCAGTCGCCGGAAGCGATCTGAAAGTTTTCGTCGATGCTGAGCAGCGCCATGCCAACCACGGCGAGTATTGCGCCTAGCCAGGTGCCCATGCCGGTCCTCTGGCCAATAGCCAGGCCGAGTAAGGGCACGACGATGACGTACAAGCCAGTGATGAATCCAGAGTTGGTCACGCTGGTGAACAGCAGGCCAACCTGTTGCAGGTTGATGCCTATAGTGAGTGCGAGGCCCATGCTGAGGCCTCCAAGCAGCAATCCGCGCTGCAGGAATGGCTCGTGGCGAGCAGCGTCTCGACCTTGGTGCAGCAACAAGGGCAACAATACGATTGCGCCCAATGCGAAGCGAAGGCCGGTGAACAGGAATGGCCCGATGTTATCCATGCCGACCCGCTGTGCGACGAATGCGCTTCCCCAGATCATGGCCGTGATCAGCATTAAGAAATCGGCGCGAAGGGCTTGTTTGCGCATGTTTGAACTCGTGCGGAAAAACCGCGAACTTTGCATCAAACCGATGGGCTTTGCCACCGCTTCGCCGTCCGGCGCGGCAAACGGCTGATTAAATGCGGAACGATGATCGAATTTCGCGTGGTGGCGCGATATCATCACCGCGGTCACCCTCGAGCATATTGCGGGTTCTTGCCGTCCTGATTGTCAGCACCCGGCTCAGGCAGGTGAAGCGCCAATAAAAACTATAGGTCCGCCATGGCTGCTTACGAAATCCTTATCGCCGATGATCATCCCCTGTTTCGCAGTGCCCTCCAGCAAGCGTTGACGCTTGGCCTGGGCGATGATGTTCGGCTTTCCGAGGCGGCTAGCATTGCCGAGCTCGAAGCTCAACTGACCCGAACATCGGACTGGGATCTGGTATTGCTGGATCTCAATATGCCCGGCGCTTATGGCTTCTCCGGGCTGGTGCTGCTGCGAGGTCAGTATCCCCAACTGCCTGTTGTGATGATCTCTGCACAGGAAGACGCTGCGGTTGTTGCTCGCTCTCGCGAGTTTGGCGCCAGCGGTTTCATACCCAAATCCAGCTCACTCGAGACGATTCAGCAGGCTGTGCGGGTCGTGCTTGATGGCGACGTCTGGTGGCCTAGCAATATCGAGGATGTGGCGCACGTCAGCCCCGAAGCCAAGGCTGCCAGCGAAGGGCTCGCAAGCCTCACGCCCCAGCAGTTTCGCGTGCTCACCATGGTGTGCGACGGTTTGCTAAACAAGCAGATCGCCTATGAACTCAGTGTTTCCGAGGCGACCATCAAGGCGCATGTGACCGCAATCTTTCGCAAGTTGGGCGTTCGCACCCGAACCCAGGCTGCTCTACTGTTGCAGCAGATGGGCTCAATCCCCAGCAGCTGAAGGCACGTTGTTGCCTGTAGATGCCTCGCCGACCGCGCTGGCTCAGCGTCAGGCAATCGTCGGCAGCACAATCTCATCACTGCGGCGGACGCCTGCCGTCAGCGCTCGGCATTGTTCGATAAATTCGCGCATGGCGGCGGTCTGATATTTCATCGAGTGCCAGATGAAATAGAACTGCCGAGCAAGGTCCAGTTCGGGTGTTTCCAGAGCGACCAGGCTGCCCCGGCGAAATGCATCGCGTAGCGCCAATCTTGAAATGCAGCCGATCCCGAGCCCGGATTCGACGGCTCGTTTAATCGCCTCGGTGTGCTCCAGCTCGAGCCGAATGTTCAATTTGGCCGGATGATGGCGCATGGCATGGTCGAAGGTCAGGCGAGTACCAGAGCCCTGTTCGCGGAGAATCCAGGCTTCGCGCGAGAGTTGATCCAGGCTCACCGCAGTGTGGGCGGCCAACGCATGCTGGGGCGCGCAAAACACCACCAGTTCGTCCTCGACCCAGGGTAATACTTCGATCTCTGGATGCTGGCAGTCGCCCTCAATCAGACCTAAATCAAGTTCATGTTGCGCAACCTGCTGGACAATATGCGCGGTGTTCTGCACATGGAGTTTCACTCGGCATTCAGGGTGACGCTGCATAAAACTGCCGATGAGCAAGGTGGCGAGGTAGTTGCCGATCGTCAGGGTGGCGCCCACGCTCAGCGAGCCGAATCCCGTTTTGCCAGCGAGCAGATCCTCAATCGCTTTGGCCTGGTCGAGCAAGCCTACTGCCTGCGGCAATAGCTGGTGGCCTAATGCGTTCAGCCACAGACGTTTACCGGCACGATCGAACAGCTGGCAACCCGACTGGCGCTCCAGTTCGGCCAGTGAGGTGCTGGTCGCCGACTGTGAAAGGGCAAGGCTTTCAGCCGCACGGGAAACGCTTTCATGCCGCGCGAACGCGACGAACACCTGCAACTGCCGGAGTGTGAAATGCATATCTATATAACCGATAACATATATCGTTAATATTCGTTTAGCGGATATTAGTCGGCCCGGTAAACTGCCAGCAAATATTGATGCGCCGTTGTGCGCTAGAAGGGGAGCACTACATGAGCAACCTGAACGTTGAGCGAGTCCTCAGTGTGCATCACTGGAACGACACGCTGTTCAGTTTCAAAACCACCCGCAATCCGGGGCTGCGCTTTGAAAATGGTCAGTTCGTGATGATCGGACTCGAAGTGGAAGGGCGACCCCTCATGCGTGCTTACAGCATTGCGAGCCCCAATTATGAAGAGCATCTGGAGTTCTTCAGTATCAAGGTGCCAGATGGTCCGCTGACCTCTCGCCTGCAGCACCTGAAAGAAGGTGATTCACTGATGGTCAGTCGCAAGCCGACTGGCACGTTGGTGCTGGACGACCTGTTGCCGGCCAAGCATCTTTATCTTCTGAGTACGGGAACCGGTCTGGCGCCTTTCATGAGCGTGATCCAGGATCCGGAAACCTATGAGCGTTTCGAGAAAGTCATCCTGGTGCATGGTGTTCGTTACGCAAACGAAGTTGCCTACCGTGAGTTTATAACCGAGCACCTGCCGCAGAACGAATTCTTCGGCGAAGCCCTGAAAGAGAAGCTGATCTATTACCCTACCGTCACGCGCGAGGCGTTCGAGAATCAGGGGCGTCTGACCGACTTGATGCGCAGCGGCAAGCTGTTTGCGGATATCGGCCTGCCGCCGATCAACCCGGAAGACGACCGCGCGATGATCTGCGGTAGCCCTAGTATGCTGGCCGAAACAAGCGAAGTGCTCGACAGCTTTGGTCTGAAGGCATCGCCGCGGATGGGCGATCCTGGGCACTACCTGATCGAGCGAGCATTCGTCGAGAAGTGATTGGACGTTGAGTCCAACGACCGGCTGAGCGTCACGACAGCCGGTTTTTTTTGGCTGGCTCTTTAGAAGTAAGTGGCACAGCATTTCTTGTACTTCTGACCACTCCCGCACGGGCACGGGTCGTTGCGACCGCCCTTCAGCGGGACAGTGGGGTCAATGAAGTACCAGCGTCCATTGTGCTGCACGAACGCTGAGCGCTCATGTTGAGCGTGCTCTCCGGCTCCGTCGTGCCATCGTGCGGTAAAACTGACCAGCGCATGTTCTGGCTGTCCGCCGAGCACTTGGCTTTGCTCAACGTCCAGTCCCAGCCAGGTACTGTTGGCGCTCCACTCCTTCATGGACTGCAGATCCAGAGCTTGTTGCTGTGCCGGCAGCGTGGTGGCCTGCAGGTAAGCGATAGCCCCGACAACGTAGGCGCTATATCGCGACCGCATCAGTTGTTCAGCGCTAGGCGCTGGTAGACCTTGATGATAACGACCGCAACATTCGCCGTAGGGGTCGCCGGTGCCGCAGGGGCAATTTGCGTCTGTCGGTTGATCATCAGACATCGTCAATCACCACCAATATTTGCCGAACATTTGCGGATTGGCCCAGTACTTTGCATTGAGCCAGTCTGGAACCTGCTTGTAATCCAGTAGGTCGTAGGTGAAGAGGGTCACCGTTTGGCCGCCTCGTTCGAAGCGTCCGCTGAGCTGTAAGGCCAGCGAGTAAAAATCGGTTGCCTGCCAGTCCGACGCATTCAGATCGACCAAAACCGCCATGCGGCTGGTGTTGAGATTGCGAATGCCGCCGAGCAACTGCAGGCCGTCGCGCTTCGGAAGGTGTTCCAGGCAGTCAGCGACCAGGGCGAGATCGTAGCGGCGGGCCGCGAGGTCTGCAGGCAGTGGGCCGGTCAGTGCGCGATCGATCTGGCAGTGGTTATGGCTGTGGCTGAATGCATCGATAGCGGGCAGTTCGCTACGACCGACATACAGCAATCGGGCCGGACGGTGTTGTTCCAACAGGGCGGCCAAAGCTTGCTGCGGCGTCTGCGATGAGCGGGATGCGGTCAAGCCGGGATTCCTCGATATCAGGCGTAGCGGAATGCAGAGATTGCAGTCCGCTCGGTCTGTCAAAGTATAAAGACTAGCGCGCTGGCGCCTGCCGTCCTAGTCTCGATATAACTGGAGCTGCTTATGCTATGGCGCATAAAGCTCTGGCCGATCCCACATTAGGAGGCTTTAACGATGAGTAGCTTACGGACAGCAGTACCCGTGATTGTGATGACCACCTTTCTGGCCGGCTGCGCAGGGGTGCAGAAACAAGATTGGCCCAGCTGCGCGGCTGTTGGCGGCGTAACCGGCGCCGCGTTGGGCGCGATAGAAAGCAGCACCTACACAGGTTATGGCGCATTGATTGGTGGCGGCATGGCTGCAGCCTACTGCTGGGCCAATGGCACCGAGCAGGAGACTGTCGCCGTGGTTGAAACGGTTGAGCCTGCACCGATGGCTGAGCCGGAGCCCGAGCCTGTGATGGAGGCCGTACGGGTTGAGCTGGACGTAAAATTCGACTTCGACAAAGCCACCATCCGTCAGGACGCATACGATGACATCGAAGTGCTTGCTGACTTCATGAAGCAGTACGACCAGACCTCGACGACTGTAGAGGGTCACACCGATTCCATCGGTACTGACGCTTATAACCAACGTCTGTCCATGCAGCGTGCCGAGTCCGTTCGCGATGCACTGGTAAACCGCTACGGTGTTGAAGCCAACCGTCTTGAAGCGGTGGGCTATGGTGAGTCGCGTCCGGTCGCTGATAACTCGACCGAGCTGGGCCGCGCCATTAACCGTCGCGTTGAGGCGTCGGTCGAAGCGCGTCCGTAACGCAGGCTCTGTAAAAAAACCGGGTTGTATGACCCGGTTTTTTTGTTTCGATTGGCCGCTTCAGAACAAGGGGCGCGCGCTTGCCAGCGCGACCACAGCCAGACCCACCAGTAGATTAATGCCGACAAGCTTGCGGATCTGGCCCAATGCAGCGCCACCTTCCGGCCAGTTCTGCGCGGTGATCGCGCGCTTGAGTTGGGGCAGTTGCAGCAGCTGTATGCGCCAGAACAAGGCGAGCATCACCAGGAACATCCCGGCCATGATGTGGACGTAGCGAGGCGCAGCCTCCAGCCCGTCGAAGCGCATGTGCCACATACCGATACCACTTATCGGAAGCACCAGCACTGTAACCCAGACCCATCGAAAGAAGCGGCGAAACACTTCGGCCCAAAGCTTCAACCGTTCCGGTGCCTGTAGTGCGGAAACAGCCGCTGGGCGCAGGACCATCCAGGCGAAGAACATGCCTCCCACCCAGATCACTGCGGCTAGTACATGTAGTGAATAGAGCGCGGCGAATGCGGTCATGGGAAATCTCCGGTGGCGGTTGAGGAAACGCGCGTTATCATAGCCACCCTCCAGAAATACTGAAAATATATACAGCATCCGCGCCCATGCTCAGCACTGAACTCAAGTCCCAGATCCAGGGCGCCTACTCCCAGTTTCTCGAAGCCAAGGGCCTCAAGCCCCGTTATGGCCAGCGTCTGATGATCGCCGAAGTGGCGAAAGTGCTCGGTGCGATCAAGGCCGACGATGAGGGGCGGCGCGATGGGGAGCCCGCTGTCGTCGCGGTCGAGGCTGGCACTGGCACCGGCAAGACTGTCGCCTATAGCCTGGCTGCCATTCCGACGGCCAAAGCGGCGGGCAAGCGCTTGGTGATCGCAACAGCTACGGTCGCGTTGCAAGAGCAGATTGTGCACAAGGATCTGCCGGATCTGATGCGCAATAGCGGCCTGAGCTTTTCCTTTGCTCTGGCCAAGGGACGCGGTCGTTATCTTTGCCTGTCCAAACTCGACGCACTGCTGCAGGAAGGGCAGGCGCAGAGCGCAACCGCTCAATTGTTCGAAGAAGAGGGCTTTCGCATCGATGTGGACGAGCGGAGCGAAAAGCTCTTCGGAAGCATGATCGAGAAGCTCGCAGGCAACCGCTGGGATGGTGATCGCGACAGTTGGCCTGAAGAGTTGGCTGATCCCGACTGGGCGCGCCTGACCACGGATCACAGTCAATGCACCGGGCGCCACTGCCCCAACTTTCAGCAGTGCGCCTTCTACAAAGCGCGCGAAGGCATGACCAAGGTTGACGTCATCGTCACCAATCATGACATGGTGCTCGCAGACCTCGCGTTGGGTGGTGGGGCGGTGCTGCCCGATCCGCGCGACACACTCTATGTCTTTGACGAAGGCCATCATCTGCCGGATAAGGCGATCGGGCATTTCGCTCATTTCACCCGCCTGCGTTCTACCGCCGAGTGGCTTGCCCAGGTCGAAAAGAACCTGACCAAGCTGCTCGCCCAGCATCCGCTGCCGGGCGATCTCGGCCGGCTGATCGAGGCGGTTCCGGAAATCGCCCGAGACCTTCGCAGTCAACAGCAATTCATGTTCAGTGCCTGCGAACAGCTGGCTGACTTCCGAGCCGGCGAAGACATGGAGGGCCGCGAGCGGCCTCGTCATCGGTTCGTGGGTGGTGTGGTCCCGGAGCATCTGATCGAGCTGGGTATCGAGCTGAAAAAGGGCTTCGCCAAGCTGAACGATCTGTTCACCCGGCTGACCGAGTTGCTCAAAGAGGCGATGGATGGCGAAACGGGTGTGGGCATCGCCAGCCATCAGGCCGAGGAGTGGTATCCATTATTCGGCAGTCTGCTCACTCGGGCCCAGGGCAACTGGGAGCTGTGGACGGCCTTCACGGTCGACGATCCAGAAGACAGCCCACCCATGGCGCGCTGGCTGACACTGGCCGATGGTGGCGCTCTGTTCGATATCGAAGTCAACGCCAGTCCGATCCTTGCGGCCGAGACGTTGCGCCGCAATCTGTGGAACGTCTGCTACGGCGCGCTGGTAACATCGGCCACGCTCACCGCACTGAACAGTTTCGATCGCTACCGCATGCGTGCCGGGTTGCCACGTTGTGCTGTTACGGCGGTGGTGCCGAGCCCGTTCCATCATGCCGACGCTGGCGTACTGAGAGTGCCCGATCTCAAGGCCGACCCGCGGGATGCCGCTGCACACACAGCTGCGATCGTACGGGATCTGCCGCAGCTGGTGGAGGCTTCACGCGGCACGCTGGTACTTTTTTCGTCGCGTAAACAGATGCAGGACGTTTTCGACGGGCTGGAGCGGGACTGGCGACGGCGGGTGCTCATTCAGGGCAATCTGTCCAAGCAGGAGACCCTTAACAAGCACAAGGCGCGCGTGGACGATGGCGAGAAGAGCGTGCTGTTCGGGCTCGCCAGCTTTGCAGAGGGAGTCGACCTCCCTGGTGCGTATTGCGAACACGTGGTGATTGCCAAGATTCCGTTTGCTGTACCCGATGACCCGGTCGAAGCAGCGTTGGCCGAGTGGATCGAGGCGCGAGGCGGTAATCCCTTCATGGAAATCGCCGTACCTGATGCCTCCTTGCGCCTCGTACAGGCCTGCGGAAGGCTGCTACGTACTGAGGAGGACCGCGGCACGATCACGCTGCTGGATCGCCGGGTCGTCACGCAGCGCTACGGAAAGGCCATCCTCAATGCGTTGCCGCCGTTCCGCCGCGAGATCGGTTAGTGGCATGTTGGCCTAGCGAGCAAGATGCGCCGTTATTCAAGTGAATGATTGTCTCTTCAGCGAACTCGAATTTGTTTGCCAGATTCGGTGTGACTGGAACAATGCGCTGAATCCATCAGCCTGGTAAGGAGCACAAACGTGCAAATTCAGGGGTATTTCGATCTTCGTTTCGAAGCGGTCAGGGACGCATTCAGCGAGCTTTTCGTGCGGACCCAGCAGCGTGGCGCCGCTGTCTGCGTGAAGGTTGGTGGCGAAACCGTCGTCGATCTGTGGGCTGGCGTCGCAGATAATGCCGGTGAACAGGCTTGGCAGAGCGACACCCTGGTCAATCTGTTTTCTTGCACCAAGACGTTCACCGCGGTGGCTGCCCTGCAGTTAGTCGCGGAGGGCAAGCTGCAGCTGGATGAGCCGGTTGCCCGTGTGTGGCCGGAATTTGGTGTCAACGGCAAACAGGACATCACGCTACGGCAACTGCTCAGCCACCAGGCCGGGCTGCCGGCGGTTCGCCAGCCGCTACCGCCCGAAGCTCTGTACGATTGGGAAAAGATGACTGCGGCGCTCGCAGCCGAGACGCCCTGGTGGACGCCAGGTGAAGGTCACGGCTATGCCGCAATCACCTATGGTTGGTTGCTAGGCGAACTGATCCGTCGTGCCGACGGCCGTGAGCCGGGTGAAGCGATAGTTGCGCGCACCGCTCGGCCTTTGGGGCTCGATTTCCATATCGGTCTGGCCGATAGCGAGTTTGACCGAGTCGGTTATCTGACACGGGAGAAAAACAACCTTGGCGACGCAGCTGCCCAACGGGTAATCAAAGCCCTGATGTGCGATCCGCAGTCGCTCACGGCTCTCGCCTTTACCAATCCACCGTCGATCATGAACAGCGCGAATAAGCCGGAGTGGCGTCGAATGGCACAGCCAGCTGCCAACGGGCATGGTAATGCGCGATCGTTGGCGGGCTTTTATGACGGCCTGTTGCGTGGGGAGCTGCTTGATTACCAGCTGCTGGACGAGATGACGCGAGAACACTGCATCGGTGAGGACCGCACGCTGCTCACCCGGACTCGTTTCGCGCTAGGCTGCTGGCTAGACCAGCCGGACGTTGAGAACGCCACCTTCGGAATGGGGCCGGGCGCCTTCGGCCACCCGGGGGCCGGCGGTTGCATCGGTTTCGCCGATCCTCAGCGCGAAGTGGCCTTCGGCTTTGTCACCAACACCATGGGTCCTTACGTGCTGATGGATCCACGCGCGCAATCTCTGGCACGTGTAGTCAAGGCATGTATCGGTTGAACCACTCGTCTGTTTGGCTGGGTGAGACTTTGCAGAACAAGGACCTGCGTCCACAATTTGAGTCAAATCCTTGCTTAAGCTGCGTGTTCAACCCGCGCAGTTTGTTTTCGCAACCCTCTTCCACGGAAATTGGCTCATGAACCTGCTGAAAAGCGCCTCTCTTGTACTCTGTATGGTCATTGCCGGCTGCAGCTCCAACGACGAAAAGCCGGTGGAAGTGGTTGCTGCGCCGAGTTCTGTGATTGACGCTGCCTGGTTGGATGGGTACGAGCCGCGCCTTCGCGATGCGTTGAAGGACAGTCATTTCGAGCTTGAGCGCCGTGAGGGCGTATTAGTGGTCACCGCACCTGTCGATGGCTCCTTCAACCCCGACCGCCCCGGCATGCTGCTGCCTGTAACGCTTGGCCCGCTTAGTCGGGTGGCGAAATTGGTGGAAGGCGACGAGAAGACCGCCGTGGTTGTGGTTGGCCATGCTGACAGTACGGGACCGACCGATCTTAACCGCGACATCAGCCGCCAGCGTGCCGGTGCCGTAGCGGCAATTTTCCGGTTGAGTGGCTTGAAACACGACCGGCTGCGCATTCGTGGGCTGGGTTCAGATATGCCGCGTGCTTCAAACGAGCACGAAGAAGGCCGTGCTCTGAACAGGCGTGTCGAGATGGTCCTGGCTCCTCAGCCAACCTTGCTGGCACTGATTACCCAGTACAGCGAGGCGCCGGCCAAGCCGACCCAAGTCGCTGCCGCAGAAGTCAGCAAAGCCAAATAACTTGGCGCTGTCATCGACGCGCTGCCCATTCGGCCTACTTTTGCGTTGAATCAAGCGGGGTAAGGCATAGAGCCGGTAAGCTTTGGCTTCAACTGTCTTCCAGGAAACCAGCGATGACCCAATCCTTGGCCGATATGCGCCGCGATTACACGCGTGACGGACTCAGTGAAGTGAACGCGCCGGAAGAGCCGTTCGAACTCTTTCGGCAGTGGTTTCAGGATGCGGTGCAAACGGAGCAGCCGCCTGTCGAACCGAATGCCATGACCTTGGCGACGGTAGACGCCGAGGGTCGCCCCCATTGCCGAGTGCTTCTGCTCAAAGCATTGGATGAACGTGGCTTCACCTTTTTCAGCAACTATGACAGTGCCAAGGCCGAGCAGCTGGAAGCATGTCCGTTCGCTGCGATGACCTTCTTCTGGCCCAGCCTAGAGCGTCAGGTACGTATCGAGGGACGGGTCGAGAAGGTCAGCGCGGCCGAGTCGGATGCTTACTATCAGGTGCGTCCGCTGGGTAGCCGCCTTGGCGCTTGGGCTTCACCCCAAAGCCATGTGATTCGCGATCGTGCCGAGCTTGAACGGCTTCTCGCCGAGACGGAGCAGCGCTTTCTGGACCAGGCCCCGCATTGCCCGCCTCATTGGGGCGGTTATCGTTTGCTGCCGGAGCGAATGGAGTTCTGGCAGGGACGTCCCAGCCGTCTGCATGACCGGCTGAACTATCGACGCCTGGCCAGCAACTGGCAGCGCGAGCGTCTGGCGCCCTGAGCCGAGGGCTCAGCTTTTGATCAGAGGCCGGTTGCGGCCTCTTTTTCATGTCAGCGCTCGTTGTAGAGCGCTAATTCGCTTTCCAGCCATGCTTGCAAGTCCTTACGTTTGACGCGCGCATCTTTCGCAGCTGAAAGGCGCTGCAAGACCCACGCTCGCTTCTGTGGGTCATCTCCTGCCAACGAAAGCGCCAGGTCCCGGTCCGCCCAGCGTCTGAATCGGATGAACAGCCAGGCATGGAAAACCAGCCCGGCCAGCGTAACGATGGTGATAATGAAGTAGTCCATAGATAGTCTCGAGTACAGCTTGAGCGAGCGCCCTGCATGCGGGACGGGATCGCCTCGGGTAAAGTACGGTCCTAGTTGAATGAATGCTGAGTCAGGTCGAGGCGGTTGCCAAGTGTTTCTTCGCCGCACCGACTGACCACGGTCGGGTTCAACCTCGTTTCCCAGGAGAGTACCTATGCGCCACTCTATCGTTGTTGCTTCGTTCACCGTCGTGGCGCTTGCCGTCGGCGGTTGTACTTCCAACCTTACCGGGGATAGCTATTCCCGCGACGAGGCGCGGACCGTCCAGACGGTACGTTATGGCACGATCGAGTCATTGCGCCCGGTCAAGCTCGAAGGGACCAAGACCCCGATCGGTACCGGCGCAGGCGCTGTGGTCGGTGGTATTGCTGGTAGCGGGGTTGGTGGCGGTCGGGGCAGTGCCGTGGCGGCGGTGATCGGCGCACTGGCCGGCGGTATGCTCGGTTCAGCAGCGGAGGAGGGGATCACACGGGCTCAAGGCGTTGAAATCACGGTGCGTGAGGATGACGGCAACATGCGCGCCTATGTTCAGGAAGTCGAGCCCAATCAGGTGTTTCGTGTCGGTCAGCGCGTGCGCATCATGACGGTCAATGGCACGAGCCGTATCGCACCCTGATACCGTTCGTCTTGGCCGGGGAGGATTAGCAACGGGCTGTCGCGGACGCCAGTCAGATGCGATGAATAGCAGGCAATTTTTCCACGCGGATTTGAAGACAGGGCGCAGCCTGAATGCCGGCTGATACGGTGTTTAGGCTGCGCTTTTTGTTTTTCGAAATACTTGAATCCATGACGTTGCTACGGTCGGTATGGATAATCGGCGCACACCGCCATGCCCCTTCGGGCTGCGAAGGGCCGACCAAGGGATATAACTGCCGTGCGCACGCGCGGCTTAAGGGGTTTTACTCATGGCGCTTGCGCTGATCATCGCGTTGCCATTCCTGGGCATATGCCTGCCGTTGCTGCTTGAACGGTTTGGGCGATCTGCCTGTGCATTCGGTGCCGGTTTGGCCCCATTGCTGGCGTTGGCATTGCTGTTGTCCAAGCGTGCCGCCGTGTTTGGCGGCGAGACGGAAGTCCAGTCCCTGCCCTGGCTTCCCGAGCTGGGGTTGAACCTCAGTTTGAGGCTGGACGGCCTGGGATTTCTCTTTGCGCTGCTGATTCTCGGCATCGGCCTGCTCGTCATCCTTTATGCACGCTATTACCTGTCGAAGAGCGAGCCGATGGGGCGCTTTTTCGGCTTCTTTCTATTGTTCATGGGCGCCATGCTCGGTGTGGTGCTAGCTGAAAACCTTCTGTTGATGTTGATGTTCTGGGAGCTGACCAGCCTTTCGTCGTTCCTGTTGATTGGTTTTTGGAATTACCGCTCCGATGCACGCCAGGGCGCGCGCATGGCCCTCGCAATTACAGGAGGCGGCGGGCTAGCGCTGTTGGCGGGTATTTTGCTGATCGGGCATATCGTCGGCAGCTACGAGCTAAGCACTGTCTTGGCGTCGGGTGATTTGATCCGCGCCAGCGGCTTGTATCCGCTGACCTTGATTCTGATTCTGCTCGGTGTATTTACCAAATCGGCGCAGTTTCCGTTTCACTTCTGGTTGCCACAGGCGATGGCGGCGCCCACCCCTGTATCGGCATTTCTGCACTCCGCGACCATGGTCAAGGCTGGCGTGTTTCTGTTGGCGCGGATGTACCCGGCCCTTTCCGATTCGGAATGGTGGTTTTATCTGGTCAGTTTGACGGGCTTGGCGACGTTGCTGATCGGCGCGGTCATGGCGCTCTTCCAGCACGACCTGAAAGGGTTGCTGGCGTATTCGACCATCAGTCACCTGGGACTGATCACTTTGCTGTTCGGTCTCGATTCACGTCTCGGGCCGGTGGCTGCGATCTTCCATATCATCAATCACGCAACGTTCAAGGCTTCGTTGTTCATGGCCGCGGGGATCATTGACCACGAGACCGGAACTCGCGATATGCGGCGAATCAACGGCATGTTGAAGTACATGCCGCACACGGCGGCGCTGGCAATGGTGGCGTCGCTGGCGATGGCCGGCGTGCCGCTGCTAAACGGCTTTCTCAGCAAGGAGATGTTCTTTGCCGAGACGCTCGACCAGCATCTGTTGGGTAGCTTTTACTGGACGATCCCGGCTCTGGCGACGCTGGCGAGTGCCTTTTCAGTCGCTTACTCGCTGCGCTTCGTGCACGACGTATTTTTCAACGGCGAACCGATCGACCTGCCCAAATATCCGCCGCATGAGCCGGCGCGGTACATGAAGATTCCCGTTGAGATCCTCGTGTTGCTTTGCCTGCTGGTGGGTACCTTGCCGGCCTACACTGTCGCACCTTTGTTGGCTGCGGCTGTTGCCGGCAGCCTGGGCGGTGACGTTCCTGACTACAGTCTGGCCATATGGCATGGCTTCAACCTTCCCTTGGCGATGAGTTTCGTGGCGCTGGGCGGTGGCCTGTTGATCTACTCGATGCGCAAGTGGGCGTTTCGCTGGTATGAAGGGCTGCCGCGTGTCGATTCGCTGCAGGTCTTTGCTCAGGTGGTCAGCGGCATAGCTGCAACGGCGCGCTGGGTGACCGAGCGCATGGAGAACGGATCGTTGCAGCGGTATTTGGTGCTGATGCTGGTCAGCTCGCTGCTGGTAGTTGTGTATGCCTTGACCCCCCTACAAGCGCTGCGCGGCGCTGTACCGCTGACGCCGCTGGACGGCATCACCGTTGTCGGGATGCTATTACTCGCCCTGGCGTCGGTAATGACGGTGATCTTTCACCGCAGACGTCTCATGGCGCTGATGGTGCTCAGTGTGGTGGGGTTGTTGGTCGCCCTGGTGTTCGCCCGTTACTCGGCACCGGATCTGGCCCTGACTCAGATTTCAGTTGAGGTGGTGACGATCATCCTGCTGATCCTGGCCTTGTTTTTCATGCCGGACCGAACGCCGGTCGAGTCGAGCAGCCTGCGCAGTTTCCGTGATCTGATCATTGCGTCGGCCTTTGGCACCATGGTGGCCTTGCTTGCCTATGCGGTCTTAAGTCGGCCGTATGACAGCATCGCCTCGTTCTTTCTCGAGAACAGCGTATCCGGAGGCGGTGGAACCAACGTGGTCAACGTCATCCTGGTCGACTTCCGTGGCTTCGATACTCTGGGCGAGATCGCCGTGTTGGCAATTGCCGCAGTAGGGATCTATGGCCTGCTTCATGGCTTGCATCTGCCTCACCCGGTCAGGGATTACGGCGGCCGGCTATGGTCCACCGACAGGCACCCGATGGTCCTCGACACGCTGTCGCGCGTGCTGTTGCCGATGGCGCTGTTGGTGTCGGTATTCATCTTTTTGCGCGGCCATAATCTGCCTGGAGGTGGCTTCATCGCTGGGCTCATTACAGCAGTCGCCCTGATTCTGCAGTACATCTCTCATGGTGTGGTCTGGGCGCAGCAGCGTCAGCCGTTCAGCTATCACGGCGTGGCCGGGCTTGGTGTGCTGATTGCCGGTCTGACCGGGCTCGGCAGTTGGTTGTTCGGTCGGCCCTTCCTGACCTCGGCCTTCGGCCATTTTCATCTTCCGTTAATTGGCGACTTCGAGCTGGCAACCGCGATGCTGTTCGATCTCGGTGTGTATTTGGCTGTTGTAGGGGCGACACTGCTGATTCTTTCCAACCTCGGTCATGTCAGTCAGGACGAGTCGTGCAAGGAGGTGGTTTGATGGAAATCGTCTATGCGGTCACGTTGGGCGTGATGATGACAAGTGGCGTGTATTTGCTGCTACGTGCACGGATATTTCCGGTGGTCATGGGGCTGACCTTGATTTCATATGCAGTGAATCTCTTCATATTCGCCATGGGGCGTCTTTCGACAGGGGTTCCGGCAATCATCGGGGCGAGCGCCGAGTACGGTGATCCCTTGCCGCAAGCCTTGGTATTGACTGCAATCGTCATAGGCTTCGCCATGACCGCATTCGTTGTGGTACTGGCCCTTCGCGGTCTGGGCGAGCTGCGTACCGATCATGTTGATGGTCGGGAGCCGGGCAAATGAATCATGCGTTGATCATGCCGATCCTGCTGCCCCTGTTGGTCGGGTGCAGTTTGCTGTTGATTCATCGCCGTGGCGCATCGCTTAAGCGTTTGCTATCAGTAACCGCCACCTGGCTGCTGGTGCCGCTGGCCTTGTGGCTGGCCTGGCAGGCAAATGCTGGCGAGCTGTCCGTGTATCGTCTCGGTGACTGGCAGCCGCCGTTCGGCATCATGCTGTTGCTGGATCGGCTGAGTGCCTTGATGTTGCTGGTGACCGCGGTGCTTGCTGGCTTTTCGGTGCTTTATGCCGCGCGTGGAGATGACGAGCGCGGCCCGAACTTCCATGCGTTGTTTCAGTTCCAGCTGGCAGGCATCAACGGCGCTTTTCTGACTGGTGATCTGTTTAATCTCTTCGTGTTCTTCGAGATCCTGTTGATCTCGTCCTACGCGCTGTTGCTTCATGGCCACGGCGCGAAGCGCGTGCAGGCGGGCATCCACTACGTTGTGCTGAACCTGCTGGGTTCATCGCTGTTTCTGATCGGCGTCAGCATGCTTTATGGCCTGACCGGAACCTTGAACATGGCCGACTTGGCGGGGCGGGTGAGTGCGGCCGACCCGGCCGACGCGCCGCTTCTCGCTGCGGCGGGCTACTTGTTGCTAGTGGTTTTCGCACTGAAGGGCGCGATTCTGCCGCTGTATTTCTGGCTACCACGAGCCTACGCCGCGGCGACTGCGCCAGTGGCGGCGTTGTTCGCGATCATGACCAAGCTTGGGCTCTACGCCATCGTGCGAGTCTTCACACTGATTTTCGGCAGCGAAGCGGGTGTACTGAGCAACATGGTCCTCGACTGGTTGTGGCCACTATCGATGCTCACGCTGATCGGCGGCGTACTGGGTGCGCTGGCGGCCCGCAATCTGCAGGTCCTGCTGTCCTATCTGGTGGTGGTTTCGGTGGGCACCCTGTTGGCCGGTATCGCGCTGGGGTCAGAGGCGGGCCTCAGTGCTGCCCTGTATTACTTGGTGCACAGCACTCTGGTTTCCGGAGGTTTGTTCCTGCTCGCTGACCTCATTGCTCGCCAGCGCGGCGATATGGCCTCAGAGCTGCTTTCGGCACCAGCGCTCAAGCAGCCATTGATGCTGGGGGCATTGTTTTTTGCCGGTGCGATTTCGATCGCCGGGCTCCCGCCTTTTTCAGGATTCATCGGCAAGGTGATGCTGCTGCAGGCTGTGCCTGCTGGAGTCGACGCCCTGCTGCTGTGGCCTGTGGTGCTGGTGGGCGGGTTAGGGATGGTCATCGCGCTAAGCCGAGCCGGCAGTATGGTCTTCTGGCGGCCAAGTGAAGCGGTCAGCGTGGGGCGACCTGCGGATCGAGTGCGCGTGGTGGCCAGCTTCGGATTGCTGTTGGGCAGCGTGTTGTTGGTCGTGGTGGCGCAGCCGATTCAGGCCTATATGCAAGCGACGGCAGCGCAGCTGTTCGATCTGGGGCCTTATATGCAAATCATTCAGGGAGGTGAGGCATGAAGTCCCGCCTGCTTCCCAACCCCGCGCTCACCTTGCTGTTGGCGCTGCTCTGGTTGCTTCTCAGTAATGCGCTAAGCGTGGGGCATCTGGTGCTTGGACTGGTTCTGGCCTGGGCGATACCTTTGTTGGTGCAGGGGTTTCTGGTCGATCTGCCGAAGGTCCGCCGCCCGTTGAAGCTTTGCCTGTTCCTATTGAAGGTCTTTTACGACATCGTCGTGGCCAATGTCAGCGTGGCCAAGCTGGTGCTCAGTTCTCGAGACCGGCTGCGGCCTGCCTTCGTCGAAGTGCCGATGGCGATCGAGCATCCGTTCGTTCTCGCTGTGCTGACCAGCATCATCTCGTTGACCCCAGGGACGGTATCGGCTGCTTTGCGGCCCGGCCACAAGATGCTGTTGATCCACGCGCTGGATGCGCCCGACACGGAAGCGCTGGTGGCCGAGGTGAAAAACCGGTACGAAACACCGCTGCTGGAGATTTTCGAATGCTCACGTACGTAATTCCGCTGTGCATGGCGATCATTGGAATCGCAGCGATCCTGAATGTGGTGCGGCTGGTCCAGGGGCCCGACATGCCTGATCGGGTGTTGGCGCTCGACACCCTGTACATCAATGCGTTGGCCTTGATCGTCTTGTTTGGCATCTGGCTCGCGTCCGACCTGTTCTTCGAGGCTGCTCTGCTCATCGCGGTGATGGGCTTCGTCAGTACCGTAGCAGTGGGTAAACACCTGTTGCACGGCGAGATCATCGACTGAGGAGGCTGCATGCCATTCTGGATAGAGCTGCTGGTAAGCGCATTTCTGATAGTGGGAAGCGTGTTTGCCCTGGTAGGGGCGATCGGTTTGTATCGTCTTCCTGATTTCTTTACGCGTTTGCATGGCCCAACCAAGGCGACCACGCTTGGAGTCGGTGGGATCGTCATCGCTTCGATGATCTTCTTCAGTAATCAGGGTAACGGCCTCAGCGTCCATGAGGTGCTGATTACTCTGTTTCTGTTTTTGACCGCGCCGGTCAGCGCGCATGTGCTGGCGAAGGCAGCCATGCAGCAGAGGCTGCCCTACACAGAGAAAACCCGAGGCAAGCCCTGGGATTGACTCAGGCCCCGGCGACGTTCGCTACCGCCTCGTCGCCGAGGCAGGATGCCGTTGCTGATTAGATGACGATGCTGCTAGGTGAGGGCTGATGCTCGTTGTCCTGGGTCAACTGCTTGATCATTGCCTGCTGCAAGCGAGTGCATAGCTGCGGGTCTGACAAAGGCTGGTTGTCTGCATTGGTGACGAAGAAAACGTCCTCTACACGCTCGCCCAGCGTGGCGATCTTGGCATTCTGTACCGAGAGATCAAAGTCCAGAAACAGTTGGCCGATGCGCGCCAGTAGCCCGGGGCGGTCTGGTGCAACGACCTCGATGATCGTTTGCGGGCGCTGCATGTCGTTGTGAATGGTGACCTGCGGCGGGAACGCGAAATGCTTGAGCTGTCGCGGTACGCGTTTCTGAATGATGGTCAGATAATCAGCCGGGTTCCGCAGCGCGGTGATCAGCCCTTGTCGAATTTCTTCTGTGCGCTCGGGGTCGTTGCCGATGGGTGAACCGTCGGCGTCCAGCACGATGTAGGTGTCCAGCGTGAACTGGCTGCTCGAAGTAATGATTCGGGCGTCGTGAATGTTCAGGTTCAGCTGGTCCATGGCCGCGACGGTCACGGCGAAGAAGTCATGCTGATCTGGCGCATAGATAAAGATCTGAGTGCCACCTTCGAATTCACGCTGGGTGGTTTCCTTGATCAGGACCAGCGGACCGCCGTCGCTCGGGTGCTCGATGATTGCTTCGGTGTGCCAGGCCACATCGACCGAGCTGTGGCGCATGAAATAGTCATCGCCCAGCTGCGACCATAGCTGTTCAGCATCATCTGGATCGGTTCCGTTGCGCACCAGGCTGTCGAGTGCGGCTCGCTGGGTCTGGCGAATCTGCTCCTCGCGCCCCAGTGGGTTTTCCAGGCCGCGCTTGAGCGCGCGTTTGGTCTCGGTGTAGAGCTGGCGCAGCAGACTTGCCCGCCAGGAATTCCAAAGGGTCGGGTTGGTTGCATTGATGTCTGCAACAGTCAGCACATACAGGTAATCGAGGTGGGTTTCGTCACCTACCTGCTGAGCAAAGTCGTTGATCACCTGAGGGTCCGACAAGTCCTTGCGCTGGGCGGTCGTTGACATCACCAAGTGGTTCTCGACCAGCCATACCACCAGGCGCGTGTCCCATGCAGGCAGCTTGTGGCGTACACAGAATTCCTGCGCATCCACTGCGCCCAGCTCCGAATGGTCGCCGCCACGGCCCTTGGCGATATCGTGGTAGAGCCCGGCGATGTAGATGAGCTCCGGCTTGGGTAGCCGTTCCACCAATTTGCTGGCCAGTGGATACTTTTCGGCGACCCCGGGTTTGCTCAGTTTGCGCAGGTACTTGATGACGTTGAGCGTATGGGCGTCGACCGTGTAGATATGGAAAAGGTCATGCTGCATCTGCCCGACGATATGGCCGAACTCGGGCAAGTACCGCCCGAGAATGCCGTAGCGATTCATGCGCCGCAGATTGCGGTGGATGCCTTCCTTGCATTTGAACAGTTCGACGAAGAGGCTGGTGTTGCGGATGTCGCTGCGAAACTCGTCGTCGATCAGATGCCGGTGGTCCCTGAGCAGGCGGATGGTCTCCGCTCGTACACCCTGAATGTCGGGGTGTTGGGCCAGCAGTACGAAGATCTCCAGTATCGCGAAGGGCCTGCGCTTGAACACCGAATCATCGGCTACTTCCAGATAGCCGTCGCGCACCAGGAAGCGGCTGTTAAGCGGCACCGCATCGCCGCTGTCGCCTTCCCAGAGGATCACCTCGGCGAAGTGCTGTCCGACCAGGTCGCTTAGCTCTGAAATGCTCATCACGACACGGTAGTACTTCTGCATGAAGCGCTCGATCGCCAGCTTGGCATCGCTGTCTTCGTAGCCAAGGAGGGCGGCGAGACTGCGCTGGTGGTCGAACAGCAGGCGATCCTCCGCGCGTCCGGCCAGCATGTGAAGCCCGTAACGGACACGCCAAATGAACTCCTGCCCGGCCACCAGCAGTGAGTATTCGCCTTCCGTCAGGAATCCCTGATCAAGGATAGCGCTGAGATTCAAACTACCGAACTGGCGCCGCGCTATCCACAGAATGGTCTGTATGTCACGCAGCCCGCCAGGGGAGCCTTTGACGTTTGGCTCCAGGTTGTACTCGGTATTGTTGTACTTGGAATGGCGGGTGGCCTGCTCGTTACGCTTGGCAAGAAAGAATTCCTTGCTGGGCCACATTGCTGAAGGGCTGGTGACCTTCAGCATGTTCTGGCGCAGGCGTTCGGGGCCGGCGATCGTGCGGCTCTCCATGAGGTTGGTGATGACGGTCAGGTCTGCACGTGCCTCCTCGGCACACTCCTGCACCGAGCGCACACTCTGGCCAACTTCCAGGCCGATGTCCCAGAGCAGCGTTAGAAATCGCTCGATGGCGTCCCGAAAAATTTCCTGATCGTTATTATCGAGGAGGATCAGCAGATCAATATCGGAATAGGGGTGCAGTTCGCCGCGCCCATAGCCGCCCACCGCGACCAGCGCGATCTGTGCTTCATTGCTCCAGTCGAAGCGGCCCCAGGCGGCGCGCAGGATCTGGTCAACGAACCAGGCGCGGCCTTCGATCAGGCTACGTATATCCTGGCCGGCGAGGAAGCGCGCATCGAGCACCTCTCTGGCCTTGCGAATGACTTTCTTGAAGGCGGCGATGGGGCTGGCCTTGAGTGCCAGTTCAGCCTGGAACTGGCTGCGGTCGAACAATTCGGAATCAACCTGAGGCATACCGTCGCCCTCCGTCAAAGCATCAAAAAAATCAGGGCGATGTGCGGGCTATGGTGTCATCGCTGCGAAGGGTGAAGATCTCATAGCCATCTGCAGTGACCACAAGGGTGTGTTCCCATTGGGCGGATAGCTTGCGGTCCTTGGTAATAGCTGTCCAGCCGTCGCCAAGCAGACGGGTTTCTGACCGGCCCTGGTTGATCATTGGTTCAATGGTGAAGGTCATCCCTTCCTTTAGCTCAAGACCGGTCCCGGCTCGGCCGTAGTGCAGCACCTGCGGCTCCTCGTGGAAAACCTTGCCGATGCCATGTCCGCAGTACTCGCGGACGACGGAGAAACCGTTCTTCTCGGCGTGCTTCTGAATCACTTCACCAATGTCCCCAAGGCGCGCACCGGGGCGGACCACTTCGATCCCTTTATAAAGGCACTCCTGCGTTACCTTGCAGAGTCGCTCGGCCCACTCTGGCGCTTTGCCGACAATGAACATTCGGCTGGTATCGCCGTGGTAGCCGTCCTTGATGACCGTGATGTCGATGTTGAGGATGTCACCGTCTTTGAGCGGCTTGTCGTTGGGGATGCCATGGCATACGACGTGGTTGATCGAGGTGCAGATCGATTTGGGGTAGCCCTTGTAGTTGAGCGGGGCGGGTACAGCCTGTTGCACGTTGACGATGTGCTCGTGGCAAATGCGGTCCAGCTCTTCGGTTGTGACGCCGGGCTTGACATGATCACCGATCATTTCCAGCACCTCGGCGGCCAGGCGGCCGGCAATGCGCATTTTCTCGATGTCTTCAGGCGTCTTGATGGAAACAGTCATGCAACCCTCTTGGCGCCAAGAGGCGCAGGCGAATAGATATAAGCAGCAAATGATAAACCAAAGAGGGCGTGGCCTGCAGGCGGCCCTGGCGGCGCCGGCAAACAGAGGCAACCTTGATAACTTCATTCAGTTTCAGTACGCGCTAGCCTCCGATGCTTGCTTGTGCTATAAAACGCGCCGCTCTGCGGGACTACCTGCCGAGCCTGACCCCACACACGTGTCGACACGGTATCCTGGGTGCTCGCAAGAGTTGGATATCGGGACGCGTGGAGGCCTAACCCGACTTATCTGAGGAACTCTCATGTCTCAAGTCACTATGCGCGATATGCTGAAGGCCGGTGTGCACTTCGGCCACCAGACCCGTTACTGGAACCCGAAGATGAATAAGTACATCTTTGGCGCGCGCAACAAGATCCATATCATCAACCTTGAGAAAACCCTGCCGATGTTCAACGACGCCCTGCGTTTCGTTGAGAAGCTGGCTGCAGGCAAGAACAAGATTCTGTTCGTTGGCACCAAGCGTTCCGCTGGCAAGATCGTTCGCGAAGAAGCTGCTCGTTGTGGCTCGCCGTACGTCGATCATCGCTGGTTGGGCGGCATGCTGACCAACTACAAGACCATTCGCGCCTCGATCAAGCGTCTGCGTGAGCTGGAAACCCAGGCTCAGGACGGCACCTTCGAGAAGCTGACCAAGAAAGAAGCGCTGATGCGTACTCGCGATCTGGAAAAGCTGGATCGTAGCCTAGGCGGCATCAAGGACATGGGCGGCCTGCCGGACGCCATGTTCGTTGTTGACGTTGATCACGAGCGCATTGCTATCTCCGAAGCCAACAAGTTGGGTATTCCGGTTATCGGCATCGTTGATACCAACAGCAGCCCGGAAGGCGTCGACTACATCATCCCTGGTAATGATGACGCCATCCGTGCCGTGCAACTCTATCTCGGCTCCATGGCGGACGCTGTTCTGCGTGGTCGCCAGAACAACGCTGGCGGTGCTGACGAGTTCGTCGAAGAGGCAGCTGCCGAGGCCGCTCAAGGCTAAGCGCATCTGTCGCCTAGCTGATACCCGTTGAACAAAAAGGGGGCTATGCCCCCTTTTTGCCAATTCCGAATTGATCGCCCGAGTTGAGGGCATGATCGACAATCGAATCGAGAGGATTTGCGAACATGGCAGAGATCACTGCAGCCCTGGTTAAAGAACTGCGCGAGCGCACTGGCCAAGGCATGATGGATTGCAAAAAGGCACTCACCGCTGCTGGTGGCGACATCGAGAAAGCCATTGATGACATGCGTGCTGCGGGTGCCATCAAGGCAGCCAAGAAGGCTGGCAACATTGCTGCAGAAGGCGCTATTGCGGTTAAGGTTGCTGATGACAACAAGCGTGCCGTGATTATCGAAGTCAACTCGCAGACCGACTTTCTGGCCCTGCAGGACGACTTCAAGAATTTCGTCAGCAACAGCGTCGAGAAGGCTTTTGCCGAGAAGATGACCGATGCTGCGCCGCTGGTTGCAGCTCAGGAAGCTGATCGTGAAGCGCTGGTTGCCAAGTGCGGAGAGAACGTCAATATCCGCCGCCTGACTACCGTTGAGGCGGATCTGGTAGGTGCTTATCTGCACGGTCACCGTATCGGTGTGCTCGTTGCGCTGAAGGGTGGTAGCGTTGAGCTGGCGAAGGAAATCGCCATGCACGTCGCTGCTAGCAACCCGCAGTTCCTGGATCCGTCGCAGGTTTCCGAAGAGGCTGTTGCAAAGGAAAAGGAAATCTTCCTGGCATTGAACGAAGACAAGATCAAAGGCAAGCCGGCCGAAATCGTCGAGAAGATGGTTGCAGGCCGTATCAGCAAGTTTCTTGCTGAAGCCAGCCTGGTCGAACAAGCCTTCGTCAAGGATCCGGACGTCAAGGTCGGTGAGCTGGCTAAGAAGGCTGGTGCCGAAATCGTTTCCTTCGTGCGTTACGAAGTAGGTGAAGGCATCGAGCGCGCCGAGGTCGACTTTGCTGCTGAAGTCGCCGCTCAGGTGGCTGCCACCAAGCAATAAGACGCTTCTGCTGTCCTCAAAGAGGCTGCCCGCTTACGCGCGCGGCCTCTTTGTCGGATTGGAGGGTTGAAATGTTTTTCGCCAATGCGACGGTCACCGCTTGGCACCAACGCGATACTGCGCTGTCATAGCGCAGACATTTTTTCCGGCTGCAGGCCAGCCTAGTCATACAAATGCCGCAGGAGAGACAACGCCAATGGCTCAGCAGATGAGTGCACGCAATCCTCGCTATAAACGCATTCTGCTCAAATTAAGCGGCGAGGCCCTTATGGGGTCCGAGGACTTTGGCATCGATCCCAAGGTGCTCGATCGCATGGCCTTGGAAGTTGGTCAGTTAGTGGGCATCGGCGTAGAGGTTGGCCTGGTCATTGGTGGCGGCAACCTCTTCCGTGGTGCTGCGCTGTCTGCTGCGGGCATGGACCGTGTAACTGGTGACCACATGGGCATGCTCGCTACGGTCATGAATTCCTTGGCCATGCGTGATGCCCTGGAGCGCTCAAACATACCTGCATTGGTCATGTCGGCGATTTCGATGGTCGGTGTTACTGACCATTACGACCGCCGCAAGGCGATGCGTCACCTGAAGAGCGGCGAAGTGGTGATCTTCTCCGCGGGCACCGGCAATCCGTTCTTTACCACCGATTCGGCCGCCTGCCTGCGTGCCATCGAGATTCATGCCGATGTGGTGCTCAAGGCCACCAAGGTTGACGGTGTTTATACGGCGGACCCATTCAAGGATCCGAATGCCGAAAAGTTCGAACAGCTGACTTATGATGATGTGCTTGACCGCAAGCTGGGCGTCATGGACCTGACCGCCATCTGCCTGTGCCGCGACCACAACATGCCGCTGCGGGTGTTCAATATGAACAAGCCCGGTGCCCTGCTCAATATTGTGCTTGGCGGCGCCGAAGGAACCCTGATCGAGGAGCAGTATCAATGATCAACGAGATCAAGCAAGACGCACAGGAACGCATGAAGAAAACCCTGGAATCGCTGGGGCAGGCGTTCGCCAAGATTCGTACCGGTCGTGCTCATCCGAGTATTCTCGACGGCGTTATGGTGTCTTATTACGGCAGTGACACGCCTCTGCGCCAGATAGCCAACGTAACGGCAGAAGACTCGCGCACTCTGGCCCTTACGGTCTTTGATCGAGGCATGATTCAGGCTGTCGAAAAGGCGATCATGACGTCTGATCTCGGCCTGAATCCTGCCACTGCCGGCACTACCATCCGCGTGCCGATGCCTGCGCTTACTGAAGAGACCCGTAAGGGGTACACCAAGCAGGCGCGCTCGGAGGCCGAGAATGCTCGGGTCGCCGTGCGCAATATCCGTCGCGATGCCATTGCCCAGTTGAAGGATCTGGTGAAGGAGAAGGAAATCAGCGAAGACGAGGAACGACGCGGCCAGGACGACGTTCAAAAGCTGACCGACAAGTACGTTGCGGAAATCGACAAGGCGCTTGAAGGTAAGGAAAACGACCTGATGGCTGTTTGATGTCGCTGTACCGGACTTCGTCCGTACTGCACACGTCGGAGTGCGCCGAGCCACGTAAGTTCGCGGCGCGAGGGGCTAACCAGTCGTATCCCCGGAAGCTGCCGTTGGCGGTTTCTCCCATTGTTCGCAGCGTGATTGAGCGCAGGTAGAGTCGTTTCATGGATAAGGTCAGGCAGATTGCCGGGCGGAATGTACCCCGTCATGTCGCAGTCATCATGGATGGTAACAATCGCTGGGCGAAGCGTCGTCTCTTGCCAGGCGTGGCTGGGCACAAGGCCGGTGTCGATGCGGTGCGAGCCGTTATCGAGGTCTGCGCTGAGGCAGGTGTTGAGGTGCTGACGCTGTTTGCCTTTTCCAGTGAGAACTGGCAAAGGCCTGCTGAAGAGGTTGGGGCTCTGATGGAGCTCTTTCTGACTGCTCTACGCCGCGAAGCGCGCAAGCTCAATGAAAATGGCATCAGCTTGCGAATCATTGGTGATCGCTCTCGCTTTCATCCGGAGTTGCAGGCAGCAATGCTTGAGGCTGAGAGGATGACCGCGGGAGCAGGCCGTTTCGTGCTTCAAGTGGCCGCCAACTATGGCGGCCAATGGGACATACTCCAAGCCGCACAGCGATTGGCTCACGAAGCGCAGGAGGGTCGCCTGAATCCGGATGAGGTCACGCCTGCCGTCTTTCAGCGCTATCTGGCAACTGGTGACATGCCTCCGCCGGACCTCTGCATTCGTACCGGAGGTGAGCGGCGCATCAGCAATTTCCTTTTATGGCAGCTGGCTTACGCTGAGTTGTATTTCTCGGACCTGTTCTGGCCCGATTTCAAGCACGACGCTATGCGTACTGCATTGGCCGATTTCGCCAAGCGTCAACGACGTTTCGGTAAGACCGGGGATCAGGTAGAAATAGAGGTTCGAGCTGAATGCTGAAGCATCGCATCATCACGGCAGCCATTCTTCTTCCGATCGCGCTGATCGGGTTTTTTCTTCTTGAGGGTCTCGCTTTTGCGCTGTTCATAGGCCTTGTCGTAGTGCTTGGGGGCTGGGAGTGGGCGCGTCTGGCAGGTTTCGAGGCTCAAGCGGTCCGGGTGCTTTATGCAGCGGCGGTCGCTCTGATACTTGCTGGGTTGTATTCAGTTCCCGCTCTGGCGTCATGGTTGCTCGCGATCAGTGTGGTCTGGTGGCTGGCGGCTGCAGCGCTGGTCGTCAGCTATCCCCGAAGTCAGCGGCACTGGGGTGGGCGTACCGGCAGCCTGTTTATCGGATTGCTGATTCTGTTGCCCGCCTGGCAGGGTCTGGTTTTGCTGAAACAGTGGCCGCAGGGCAATTGGTTGATCGTTGCAGTGATGGTTCTGGTCTGGGGTGCTGATATCGGTGCCTATGCGGCGGGGAAGACCTTTGGTCGTCGCAAGCTCGCTCCGCAGGTCAGTCCGGGCAAGAGTTGGGAGGGGATGATTGGTGGCCTGGTTACCAGCCTGCTGATTACGTTTTCTGTTGGTTTCTATCAGTCCTGGTCCACACGTGAGCTAGTGCTCGCTCTGTTGGGTGCGGCTCTGGTAGTGGTCATTTCCGTTGTTGGTGATCTGACCGAAAGCATGTTCAAGCGCAGCTCTGGTATCAAGGACAGCAGCCAGCTGCTTCCAGGGCACGGTGGCGTGATGGATCGTATCGACAGCTTGACAGCTGCGGTACCCGTATTCACGGTTCTGCTATGGCTCGCCGGTTGGGGTGCATGGTGAGTGGCCCGCTGCAGGTAACAATTCTTGGCGCGACCGGTTCCATCGGGCTGAGCACGCTTGATGTCATCGCCCGTCATCCCGAGCGTTACCGGGTTTTTGCGCTTACTGCATTCAGTCGCATCGCCGAGTTGCGTGAGCTGTGCCGACTGCACCATCCCCGGTATGCCGTAGTGGCTGATAGCAGCAGGGCTCGTGTGCTGCAGGAGCAACTCGACAGCGATAGCATCAAAACGCGGGTGCTGGTAGGTGAGGGTGGTCTGAGTGAGGTTGCAGCGCATCCCGAGGTCGATGTGGTCATGGCCGCGATTGTTGGTGCGGCCGGTTTGCGTCCGACGCTCTCGGCGGTTCAAGCCAGCAAGCGGGTTCTGTTAGCGAACAAAGAAGCGCTGGTCATGTCCGGCGCGCTGTTCATGCAGGCGCTGCATGACAGCGAGGCGGTGTTGCTGCCCATCGACAGCGAGCACAACGCCATCTTCCAGTGCCTGCCTGGCAATTATGCAGCCGGCCTGAGCCGTGTCGGCGTCCGGCGTATTATGCTTACCGCCTCAGGTGGGCCGTTCCGACAACTGCCTCTGGAGCAGCTCGCTGATGTGTCTGCTGATCAGGCCTGTGCTCACCCGAACTGGTCCATGGGTCGCAAGATTTCGGTCGATTCGGCGAGCATGATGAACAAGGGGCTTGAGCTCATCGAGGCCTGCTGGCTGTTCGATGCTCGGCCGGACCAGGTCGAGGTCGTGATTCACCCGCAAAGCGTCATCCACTCGATGGTCGACTACGTCGACGGTTCGGTCTTGGCGCAGCTGGGTAACCCCGACATGCGCACACCTATTGCACATGCATTGGCCTGGCCGGAGCGGATCGACTCAGGCGTGTCCGCCCTCGACCTGCTTCAGGTGGCCCGTCTGGATTTCGAGGCCCCCGACCAGCACAGATTTCCGTGTCTTCGGATCGCCCGCCAAGCCGCTCAGGACGGCGGAACGGCGCCAGCGATGCTCAATGCCGCAAATGAGGTGGCTGTGGATGCTTTCCTGAACGGCCGCATTCGCTTCACTGAAATCGCGAGTATTATCGAGGACGTTCTTGATCAGGAGGCTTCGGTTCCGGCTCGTTGCCTTGCTGACGTGTTTGCCGCCGATGCGCAGGCTCGCAAGCTTGCTTCGAGCTGGTTGCAAGCCCGCGATCGATAGTGATCAAGAGTCCCAACTTGGCTGTGACGCCCCGGCATTGATCGGGCTGACAGGCTGCTAAAAGACCTTTCGAGGCAGAGGAAATATGGGCGCGCTGTACATGATCATTGGCACCCTCGTGGCGCTGGGTGTACTGGTAACCTTTCACGAGTTCGGGCACTTCTGGGTAGCTCGTCGTTGCGGCGTCAAGGTTCTGCGCTTCTCGGTAGGCTTTGGTCGGCCGTTGTTGCGCTGGCATGACCGCCAGGGTACCGAGTTCGTTCTCGCCGCGATCCCTCTCGGCGGCTACGTCAAGATGCTCGATGAGCGCGAGGGCGACGTACCGCCCGCTCTGCTGGAGCAGGCCTTCAACCGCAAAACCGTAAAGCAGCGTTTCGCCATTGTGTCGGCTGGGCCGTTAGCCAACTTTCTGCTTGCCCTGGTGTTCTTCTGGGTGTTGGCCATGTTGGGCACCGAGCAAGTCCGTCCGGTTGTGGGTGCGGTAGAGGTCGGTAGCCTTGCTGAGCGGGCAGGGCTGATGCCTGGGCAGGAAATCGTCGAAATCAACGGCAAGCCAACGGCTGGTTGGGCAGAGGTCAACTTGCAGCTCATCCGGCGACTAGGTGAAAGCGGCTCGCTGGAGATGCTGGTGCGTGGGGTTGATGGCGATCAGCCGCAACGGCTGCAGCTGCAGCTGACGGATTGGCTGAAAGGCGCCGAAGAACCTGACCCGATCGGTTCGCTGGGCATTCGCCCTTGGCGTCCGGAAATCGCACCGGTGGTTGCCCAGCTGGATCCGGAAGGGCCGGCTCAGGCTGCTGGTGTTCAACTAGGGGATCGTTTGGTCAGTATTGATGGAGAGGCGCTGACCGAATGGCAAGCAGTAATAGATCGGGTCAAGCCGCTGGCCGGACGGGCAGTGTTACTGGGGGTCGAGCGTGACGGCCAGCAGATTGAACTGCCCCTGACGCTGGCTGAGCGTGGTGATGGGGATAAGCGTCGGGGTTATCTTGGTGCTGGCGTTGCGGGGGGGGAATGGCCACCGGAAATGTTGCGTCAGGTCAGTCATGGTCCCGTCGAAGCTGTCGGTGAAGGGCTTCGTCGCACATGGACAATGAGCGTTCTGACACTGGATTCGCTTAGGAAAATGCTGTTCGGGGAGCTCTCGGTAAAAAACTTGAGCGGTCCGATAACCATTGCTAAAGTGGCGGGCGCTTCTGCACAGTCGGGCGTGGGCGACTTCCTGAATTTCCTCGCCTACCTGAGCATAAGTCTTGGGGTACTCAATCTATTGCCTATCCCTGTCCTGGATGGAGGGCACCTGCTCTTCTACTTGGTCGAGTGGGTCCGTGGACGTCCCTTGTCGGACAGGGTCCAGGGTTGGGGAGTACAGATCGGTATCAGCCTGGTTGTTGGGGTGATGCTGCTTGCGCTGGTCAACGACCTTGGCCGCCTTTAACCGCCATATACCTTGATGTCGCCGCGCCACGCGCAGGTTCAATTATCAGGTTTGAAAAGAAAGGACTTCATGAAACGTCTGCTGCTACCTGCGGTTATTTCCGCACTGATGATTGCCGAAGTTCACGCCGAGTCCTTCACTATTTCCGATATACGCGTCAACGGTCTGCAGCGAGTCTCTGCTGGCAGTGTCTTTGGCGCGTTGCCGCTGAATGTCGGTCAGGCAGCTGACGACAGTCGGCTGGTCGATGCAACCCGAGCGTTGTTTCGCACCGGTTTTTTTGAAGACATCCAGCTCGGCCGTGAAGGCGATGTGCTGGTAATCAACGTAGTCGAGCGCCCGTCGATCTCCGGCATCGAAATCGATGGTAACAAGGCAATCAAGACCGAAGACCTGCTTTCCGGTCTCCAGCAGTCAGGCCTTGCCGAAGGTGAAATCTTCCAGCGAGCCACGCTCGAAGGTGTGCGCAACGAGCTGCAGCGGCAGTATGTTGCGCAGGGTCGCTACTCGGCCACGATCGAGACCGAGGTTGTTCCGCAGCCACGCAACCGCGTCGCGTTGAAGATCAACATAAACGAAGGTTCCGTCGCGGCAATCAAGCATATCAACGTCGTCGGCAACTCCGTGTTTCCTGACGAAGATCTCTCCGACCTGTTCGAGTTGAAGACCAGTAACTGGTTGTCGTTCTTCCGTAATGACGACAAGTACGCGCGGGAGAAACTGTCCGGTGATCTTGAGCGTCTGCGCTCCTATTACCTGGATCGCGGCTATATCAACATGGACATCACCTCTACCCAGGTGTCCATCACGCCAGACAAGAAAGACGTCTATATCACGGTAAACATCGCTGAAGGCGACCGCTATACCGTCAGTGACGTCAAACTGAGCGGCGATTTGAAAGTGCCCCAAGAAGAGCTGCAATCCTTGCTGTTGGCAAAGGAAGGGCAGGTCTTCTCGCGAAAAGTGATGACTACCACCTCGGAGCTGATCACTCGCCGCTTGGGCAATGAGGGCTATACCTTCGCCAACGTCAACGGCGTGCCGGAAACCAACGACGAGGACAACACTGTATCGATCACCTTTGTGGTCGATCCAGGCAAGCGCGCCTATGTCAATCGCATCAACTTCCGCGGCAACACCAAGACCGAAGACGAAGTGCTGCGACGCGAGATGCGCCAAATGGAAGGCGGGTGGGCATCCACCTATCTGATCGACCAGTCCAAGACACGTCTCGAACGGTTGGGCTTCTTCAAGGAAGTGAACGTCGAAACGCCGCAGGTCCCAGGCACCGACGACCAGATCGATGTGAACTATAGCGTCGAAGAACAGCCGTCTGGCTCGATTATGGCGAGCATCGGATTTGCGCAGAATGCGGGTTTGATTCTCGGCGGGTCGATCAGTCAGAACAACTTCCTAGGCACCGGTAATCGTGTCAGCGTCGGGCTCACCCGCAGCGAATACCAGTCGCGTTACAACTTCGGATTTGTGGATCCCTACTGGACCGAAGACGGCGTAAGCCTTGGCTACAACGCTTTCTATCGAACCACCGACTACGACGAGCTGGACTACGACGTTTCAAGCTACTCGGTCGACAGTCTGGGTGGCGGTGTGAACATTGGCTATCCGATCAGCGAGACTTCGCGGCTGTCGTTTGGTCTGTCCGCGCAACAGGACACGATCGACAGTGGACGCTACACGGTTGATGAGATTTTCGATTTCATCGAGCAGGAAGGCGACAGTTATCTCAACTTCAAGGCTTCAGTCGGTTGGTCTGAGTCGACGTTGAACCGTGGCGTTCTGGCAACCCGGGGTCATTCACAGAGCCTGTCACTGGAGACCACCATTCCAGGCAGCGACCTGTCGTTCTATAAACTCGATTACAACGCTCAGCTGTTCGTGCCGGTTACCAAGACCTACACCATGCGGCTGCATACGCAGCTGGGCTATGGGGACGCCTATGGCTCGACATCACGGCTGCCGTTTTATGAGCACTACTATGCCGGTGGCTTCAACTCCGTCCGTGGTTTCGAAGACAGCAGTCTCGGTCCGCGCAGCACGCCGAGCCGTGGCGAGCCTGTAACCGGGAATGAGGGCACTATTGCCGATCCTGATCAGGATGCGCTGCCCTACGGTGGTAACGTGCTGATTCAGGGCGGGATGGAGCTGCTGTTTCCGATGCCGTTCGTCAAGGATCAACGCTCGTTGCGCACCTCGGTGTTCTGGGACGTGGGTAACGTCTACGATACGAATTGCCCGTCGGGCTCGGCTAAATGCAGCGATATCGATATCGGCGACATGGCCAGCTCGGTCGGTGTCGGTCTGACCTGGATTACTGCTATGGGGCCGCTGAGTTTCAGCCTGGCGATGCCAGTAATGAAGCCGGACGAAGCGGATACTCAGGTCTTCCAGTTCTCGCTAGGCCAAACCTTTTAATCATCTGGAGCCATGCTCCGGCGCATTCCTGAAGAGTGGTATATACCGTGCGTAAGTTGACCCAATTGCTTGTCATTGCCGCTGCTCTAGTGGCGACCCCCGCATTTGCTGAAATGAAAATAGCGGTGATGAACTATCAGATGGCTCTGCTCGAATCGGACGCCGCCAAGCGCTACTCGGTCGACGCAGAGAAGAAGTTCGGCCCACAGCTGGAGAAGCTTAAAGGACTGGAGAGCGACGCCAAGCGCATTCAGGACCGTCTGGGCAAGGACGGCGATAAGATGCAGCAGGCTGAACGTGAGCGTCTTGAGCTTGAATTCAAGCAAAAGGCCCGCGACTTCCAGTTTCTGTCGAAGGAGCTGAACGAGTCTAAAGCATCCGCTGATCGTGACATGCTCAAGCAGCTCAAGCCAAAGCTGGACAAGGCAGTCGAAGAGGTCATCAAAAAGGGTGACTATGATCTGGTGCTCGAGCGTGGCGCGGTGGTTGATGTCAAGCCGCAGTACGACATCACCCGCCAGGTCATTGAGCGCATGAATCAGCTGCGCTAATGAGCAGAGTGGCCTATACGCTCGGCGATCTGGCCGAACGGCTCGGTGCCGACCTGCGCGGCGATGGCTCGCTGCAAGTGTCAGCTCTCGCGACGTTGCAGGATGCTGGCCCTGAGCATTTGAGCTTTCTGGCCAATGCGCAGTACCGGAAATTTCTGGCCGCGACGAGAGCGGGCGGCGTGCTGCTTACCGCCAAGGACGCCGATGGCTACGCCGGTACCGCATTGGTTGTAGCCAACCCGTATCTTGCCTATGCGCGCATCTCGCATCTGTTTGAGAGGCGGCCACTGGCGCCCGTCGGTATTCATCCCACCGCGGTCGTCGATCCCAGTGCCTCGGTTGATCCCTCGGCGCGCATCGGTGCGCAGGTGGTGATTGAGGCAGATGCCTGGGTGGGTCCTGGGGTGCAGATTGGGGCGCAGTCATTAGTCGGTGCACGAAGTCGCATAGGCGCGGGAGGGCGGCTCGCTGCTCGCGTCACCCTTTGTCACGACGTAATCATCGGCGAACGCGTGGTCATTCAACCCGGTGCGGTGATCGGAGGTGAAGGGTTCGGCTTCGCCAATGAGCAGGGCAGTTGGGAAAAGATTGCTCAGCTCGGTGGCGTGCGTATCGGTGATGACGTCGAGATTGGCGCCAATACCACCATCGACCGAGGTGCCATATCGGATACGGTTATAGGCAATGGCGTCAAGCTGGATAACCAGATCATGATCGCGCATAACGTACAGATCGGTGATAACACTGCCATGGCTGGCTGTTCCGGCATTTCCGGTAGCACGAAGGTTGGTCGTAACTGCATGATTGCGGGCGGCGCTGGGCTCGTTGGGCATATCGAGGTCTGCGATAACGTGTTCATCACAGGCATGACCATGGTCACGCGGTCGATCACCGAGCCGGGAAGCTATTCTTCTGGAACGGCCATGCAGCCTGCCGCGGAATGGCGCAAGAGTGCTGCTCGGATTCGGCACCTTGACGACATGGCGCGCCGGCTGCAGCAGGTAGAAAAGCGCTTGGCGTCCGTGACCCCGCGCGGGGATACGGCTTCTGATGGCTGACCATACCGTCTGATCGCTCCTATCAGAAGGCATTTGCCAGCGGGTCGCTCGGCTATATGGCTGTGCAGGCTCCCATTCTCCTTACGGGCTTTTTTTCCAAATGATGGATATCAACGAGATACGCGAATACCTTCCCCACCGGTACCCCTTTCTGCTGGTTGACCGGGTGGTGGAGTTAGACACGGATGCCAAGCGTATTCGCGGCTACAAGAATGTCACCATCAACGAACCGTTCTTCAACGGGCATTTTCCGCAGCATCCGATCATGCCGGGCGTCTTGATCATTGAAGCCATGGCGCAAGCGGCGGGGCTGCTTGGTTTCAAGATGATGGGTGCGAAGCCAGCCGATGGCACACTGTACTTTTTTGTCGGCTCGGACAAGCTGCGTTTCCGTCAACCCGTCGTGCCGGGCGATCAGTTGACGCTCGAGGCATCCTTCATCAGCGCCAAGCGAGGAATCTGGAAGTTCGATTGCCGCGCCAGTGTTGACGGTAAGCCGGTATGCTCGGCGGAAATCATTTGTGCGGAACAGAAGATATGAGTTTGGTCGACCCTCGCGCCATCGTCGATCCTGCGGCCCGGCTGGCGGATGACGTTCAGGTCGGCCCGTGGTCGATCATCGGCCCGGATGTCGAAATAGGCGAGGGTACCGTGATCGCGTCTCACGTGGTCATCAAGGGGCCGACCCGTATCGGCCGGCACAATCGAATCTTCCAGTTTTCCTCGGTGGGTGAAGATACCCCCGACCTCAAATACAAGGGTGAGCCTACCCGCCTTGTGATTGGTGATCACAACGTGATCCGCGAAGGGGTGACCATTCACCGCGGCACCGTGCAGGATCGAGGCGAGACCACGCTCGGTGACCACAATCTGATCATGGCCTATGCGCACATTGGCCATGACAGCGTCATCGCCAATCATTGCATCCTGGTCAATAACACAGCGCTAGCTGGCCATGTGCATGTGGGTGACTGGGCGATCCTGTCCGGATACACCCTTGTCCATCAGTATTGCCACATCGGTGCTTACAGCTTTTCCGGCATGGGCACGGCCATAGGCAAAGATGTTCCCGCTTTTGTGACGGTATTTGGCAATCCGGCCGAAGCGCGCGGCATGAACTTCGAAGGCATGCGTCGTCGGGGCTTCAGCACCGAAGCCATCATGGCACTGCGCAATGCTTATAAAGTCGTCTATCGCAAGGGATTGACGGTAGAGGCTGCACTGACTGCGCTCGAGGTGGATGCCCAGGCATTTCCTGAGGTAGCGCTGTTTAGAGACTCAGTGCTGGCTTCGAACCGCGGTATCACCCGCTGATATGTCAAAACCTCTAAAAGTTGCGTTAGTTGCTGGCGAAGCGTCTGGCGACATTCTTGGCGCCGGATTGATGCAAGCGCTGAAGGCGCAGTATCCGATGGTCGAATTCGTTGGCGTGGGCGGCCCTCGAATGGAGGCGCAGGGGCTTAAATCCTATTTTCCGCAAGAACGCCTGGCTGTCATGGGGTTGGTTGAGGTGCTCGGGCGCCTACCGGAACTGCTCTGTCGACGCAAACGACTGCTCAAGACCTTGCTTGAAGTGCGTCCGGATGTATTTATCGGAATTGACGCGCCGGATTTCAATCTGGACCTGGCGCTTAAATTGCGGCGTGCTGGTGTCAAGACGGTGCATTACGTCAGCCCTTCGGTCTGGGCATGGCGTCAAAAGCGTGTGTTGAAAATCCGTGAAGCCTGCGACCTGATGCTGACGCTGTTTCCCTTCGAGGCGAAGTTTTACGACGACCATCAGGTAGCGGTGCGTTTTGTAGGCCACCCACTGGCCGACACTATCCCATTAGTAGCTGATCGAGCCGAGGCGCGGGCTCTATTGAATCTGCCGCAGGACGGGCTGGTCGTGGCGTTGATGCCCGGTAGTCGGGGTGGAGAGGTGGCTCGCCTTGGCGAACTGTTCCTGGCCGCAGCCGACCGATTGCGCTCGATGCGTCCGGGGATTCGTTTCGTGGTGCCCTGTGCCAGTTCCGAGCGGCGAGCTCAGTTGGAGCAGATGCTGACAGGGCGGGACCTCCCGCTGACGTTGCTCGACGGTCGTTCCCATGAGGCGTTGGCCGCCTGCAATGCGGTGCTGATCGCCTCTGGCACCGCAACGCTCGAAGCCTTGCTGTACAAGCGGCCCATGGTGGTGGCTTACAGCGTTGCGCCGCTGACGTTTCGGATTCTCAAGCGCCTGGTTAAAAGCCCGTATGTGGCCTTGCCTAATTTGTTGGCCCAGCGGCTCCTTGTTCCTGAGTTGCTTCAGGACGCTGCGACTCCAGACGCAATGGCTCAGCTGTTGTCGCCATTGCTGGATAACGGCGACAGGCAGACCGACGGGTTTGATGCGATTCACCGTACGCTGCGTTGCGATGCCTCGAGCCAGGCGGCCGATGCAGTGCTCGAACTGATAGGCGCGCGCTGATGCAAATCGGGCTGGATTTCAATCTGGTTGAAGAGCTGGTCGCTGGCGTCGATGAAGTGGGCCGTGGGCCGCTGTGTGGACCCGTGGTCACTGCAGCGGTGATCCTTGACCCCTTGCGTCCGATCAAGGGCTTGAACGATTCGAAGAAGCTCACCGAGGCTCGCCGCGAGGCGTTATTCGATGAGATTTGCGAGAAAGCGCTCGCTTGGTGCATTGCTCGCGCCGAGGTGCATGAGATCGATCAGCTGAACATCCTTCATGCCACCATGCTGGCCATGCAGCGTGCAGTCGAAGGGCTCAGCGTCAGACCTCGATTGGCCTTGATCGACGGTAATCGGTGCCCCCAGCTTGCGGTGCCGAGCGCATCGGTCATACAGGGCGATGCACAGGTACCCGCAATTGCCGCTGCATCGATTCTGGCCAAGGTCAGCCGGGATCGGGAAATGTGTGCGCTGGACCTGTGCTATCCGGGCTATGGGCTTTCCGCCCATAAAGGCTATCCAACGCCGCATCACCTCGACGCCCTGCGGCGTCTCGGCCCGACCATCATCCATCGCCGTTCCTTCGCGCCTGTGCGTAACCTACTGGAGCAAGGCGGCGCCGTGGTTGAGCGCGTGACCGCCGAAGCGGCTAGCCTGCTAGGCTGATCTTCGCCGGCATTCCTCAGTCTATCGAGGCGTGCTTTCCGCTGATCCACAAGCGGTTAAACGCCGTCTTAATCGGCTGCGGCTTTCCGGTACAATTCGCGGCTTGTCGTTTCGCCAGTCCAAGGTTCGTTCATGCCCGTCTCCTTCGTCCACCTCCGTCTGCACACTGAATATTCTCTGGTTGACGGACTGGTGCGCGTCAAACCGTTGGTGAAGTCGGTAGCAAGCGCAGGCATGCCAGCGGTGGCGGTCACGGACCAGAGCAACATGTGCTCGCTGGTCAAGTTCTACAAGGCGGCACAAGGCGCAGGGATCAAGCCGGTCTGTGGTGCCGATATCTGGCTGGCCAGCCGCGAGGAAGATGGACCGCTCAGCCGCTTGACCTTGCTGGCGATGAACAGCCAGGGATATCGCAACCTGACCGAACTGGTTTCGCGCGGTTGGACAGAAGGTCAGCGTAACGATCAGATCATTATTGAGCGCGACTGGGTCAAAGGCGCGGCAGATGGTTTGATTGCATTGTCGGGCGCCAAGGAAGGGGAGATCGGCCATGCGCTGCTCGATGGCGAAGAAGCCTTGGCCGAGGCATTGCTGAATGAGTGGAAGCAAACCTTTCCGCAGCGTTTCTATCTTGAAGTACAGCGTACAAGCCGCGTCAACGACGAAGAGCATCTGCATGCGGCTGTGGTATTGGCGCAGCGCTGCAGTGTTCCGCTTGTGGCTACCAACGATGTGCGCTTTCTCAAACAGGAAGATTTTGAAGCCCACGAAACGCGCGTGTGTATCGGTGAAAGTCGCACCCTCGACGACTCGCGGCGGCCGCGGAATTATTCCGACCAGCAGTATCTGAAGACGCCCGAGGAGATGTGGGAGCTGTTCAGCGATCTGCCAGAGGCGTTGGAGAACACCGTAGAGATCGCCCGGCGCTGCAACATTGAAGTGCAGCTCGGTACCTACTTCCTGCCCGATTTTCCGGTGCCGGATGGCATGACCATGGACGAATATTTCCGCAAGGTATCGTTCGACGGGCTCGATGAGCGACTCGAGGTGCTGCTGCCCAAGGACACGCCGGACTATGAGGCGAAAAAGCAGGTTTACATCGACCGGCTGAATTTCGAGCTCGACATCATTATTCAGATGGGCTTCCCCGGCTACTTCCTTATCGTCATGGACTTCATCCAGTGGGCGAAGAGCAATGGCGTGCCGGTTGGGCCTGGGCGGGGATCGGGTGCGGGGTCGCTGGTGGCCTACGTGCAGAAGATCACCGATCTCGATCCGCTGGCCTACGACCTGCTGTTCGAACGTTTCCTTAACCCGGAGCGGGTCTCCATGCCCGACTTCGACGTCGACTTCTGCATGGATGGCCGTGACCGGGTCATCGACTACGTGGCGGAGAAGTACGGCCGCAACGCGGTCAGCCAGATCATTACCTTCGGCACCATGGCGGCCAAGGCCGTGGTGCGTGACGTGGCGCGGGTGCAGGGTAAGTCCTACGGTCTGGCTGATCGACTGTCGAAGATGATTCCCTTCGAAGTCGGTATGACTCTGGCGAAAGCCTACGAAATGGAAGAGCCGCTCCGGGATTTCCTGGTCGTCGACGAAGACGCCCGGGAAATCTGGGACATGGCGCTCAAGCTCGAAGGGATCACGCGCGGTACCGGCAAGCACGCCGGCGGCGTGGTCATCGCGCCCACCAAGCTCACCGATTTTGCACCCATCGCCTGTGATGACGAAGGTGGCAGCCTGGTGACTCAGTTCGACAAGGATGACGTCGAGCAGGCGGGCCTGGTCAAGTTCGACTTCCTTGGCCTGCGCACCCTGACCATCATCAAGTGGGCGCTGGAAACCATCAATCGCGAGCAGGCGCGCAAGGGGCTCGAGCCAGTCAACATTGATTTCATCCCGCTGGACGACAAGTCGACCTATTCGTTGCTGCAAAAAGCCGAGACGACCGCAGTCTTCCAGCTTGAATCGCGCGGGATGAAGGAGCTGATCAAAAAGCTCAAGCCGGACTGCTTGGAAGACCTCATCGCTCTGGTGGCGCTGTTCCGGCCTGGCCCGCTGCAGTCGGGCATGGTTGACGACTTCATCAACCGTAAGCACGGCCGTGCAGAGATTTCCTATCCGCATACGGATTACCAGTATGAGGGCCTCAAGCCGGTGCTGGCTCCCACCTACGGCATCATCCTGTATCAGGAGCAGGTGATGCAGATTGCGCAGGTCATGGGCGGCTATACCCTTGGCCAGGCGGATATGCTGCGTCGCGCCATGGGTAAGAAAAAGCCCGAGGAAATGGCCAAGCAGCGCGGCGGCTTCATCGAAGGCTGTGCCAACAACGGCATCGACGCTGATCTGGCGGGTAACATTTTCGACCTCGTCGAAAAGTTTGCCGGCTACGGCTTCAACAAATCTCACTCGGCGGCCTATGGCCTGGTTTCGTACCAGACCGCCTGGCTCAAGGCGCATCACCCGTCGCCTTTCATGGCAGCGGTTCTATCGGCGGACATGCACAACACCGACAAGGTGGTCACGCTGATCGAAGAATGCCGCAGCATGAAGCTGCGCATCGACGCGCCTGATGTGAACAACTCCGAGTTCAAGTTCACGGTCAGTGACGATGGTCGGATCATTTACGGACTTGGAGCGATCAAAGGCGTCGGTGAGGGCCCGGTCGAAGCCATTTGTGAATGTCGCAAGGAAGGCGGGCCGTTCAAGGACCTGTTCGATTTCTGCAGCCGTGTCGATCTCAAGCGAATCAACAAGCGCACCCTCGAAGCCCTGATCCGTGGAGGCGCGCTGGATCGCCTTGGGCCATATTTCTCAGATGAGCCGAAAGCCTACCAGGCCAATATTGATCGCAATCGGGCGGTGCTGCTCTCGGCAATGGAAGAGGCGATTCAGGCAGCAGAGCAGACGGCACGCAGCCTCGACAGCGGCCATGCCGACCTCTTTGGCGGCTTGTTCGCTGAGCCCGAAGCAGATGTCTATGCGAACCATCGCAAAGCACGCGAGTTGTCCCTGAAGGAGCGTCTGAAAGGTGAGAAGGACACCCTTGGCCTCTACCTTACCGGGCATCCAATCGATGAATACGAAGGCGAGGTCCGCCGCTTTGCTCGTCAGCGCATCATCGATCTACGTCCTGCTCGGGGCGAGCAGACTGTAGCCGGGCTGATCGTCAACCTACGGGTCATGAAGAACAAGAAAGGCGACAAGATGGGCTTTATTACCTTGGACGATCGCTCGGGGCGGATCGAAGCCTCGCTGTTCGCCGAAGCCTTCAACAGCGCTCAGGCGTTACTGCAGACCGATGCTCTGGTGGTGGTAGAGGGCGAAGTCAGTAATGATGATTTCTCGGGAGGATTGCGCCTGCGAGCCAAGCGGGTCATGAGTCTGGAGGAGGCCCGAACCGGGTTGGCCGAAAGTCTGCGAGTCAAAGTGGCCAGCGATGCGCTAAAAGGCGATCGGGTCCGTTGGTTGGCCGATGTTTGCGGTCGTCATCGCGGCGCCTGTCCGATTACGCTGGAGTACACCGGCGCTGATGCCCGGGCTCTGTTGCAGTTCGGCGAAGGTTGGCGAATCGACCCTGCCGACAACTTGATTCAGGCATTGCGTGACCAGTTCGGGCGCGACAACGTCTTTCTGCAATACCGATAGTGGGACCCGCCGATGGGGGCACCTTTGCAGGTGCGAGAACCATCGGCGTCCTGAACCGGCCTGATCTCTGATCGGGTCATGATTGTGAACATTTTGTTCGACCTGAATGCGTCCGTCCCGTAAGGTAGGGCGCAAAAAACGGAACAGCTCCCGGCCGCCTGGCCGTCGACGCATGACGGATGCCTATGAACCCGAATTTTCTCGATTTCGAACAGCCGATCGCCGACCTGCAAGCCAAGATCGAAGAATTGCGCCTGGTTGGTAATGACAACTCGCTGAACATTGGCGATGAGATTGCCCGCCTGCAGGACAAGAGCGAGTCGCTCACCGAGAGCATCTTCGGCAATCTCACCAGTTGGCAGATCGCTCGTCTGGCCCGACACCCGCAGCGCCCTTACACGCTGGATTACATCAAACACCTGTTCACCGAGTTCGAAGAGCTGCATGGCGATCGCCATTTCTCCGATGACGCCGCAATCGTCGGTGGTACGGCTCGCTTGAACGGCGAGCCGGTGATGATCATCGGTCATCAGAAAGGTCGAGAGGTCCGCGAAAAGGTGCGTCGTAATTTCGGTATGCCCCGTCCTGAGGGCTATCGCAAGGCGTGCCGCCTGATGGAATTGGCCGAGCGCTTCAAGATGCCGATCCTCACCTTCATCGACACACCTGGCGCCTATCCGGGTATCGATGCTGAAGAGCGCAACCAGAGCGAGGCAATTGCCTGGAACCTGCGGGTCATGGCACGGCTGAAAACCCCCATCATCGCCACGGTGATCGGCGAGGGTGGTTCCGGTGGTGCGCTGGCTATTGGCGTTTGCGACCAGCTGAACATGCTGCAGTACTCGACTTATGCGGTCATTTCGCCTGAAGGCTGCGCCTCCATTCTATGGCGGACTGCTGACAAGGCGCCGGAAGCTGCCGAGGCGATGGGTGTAACCGCCGAACGTTTGAAGAATCTCGGTATCGTCGACAAGGTCGTACCCGAGCCGCTGGGCGGCGCCCATCGTAATCCGGCGGCGATCGCGGCGTCGCTGCGTGACGAGTTGACCGTTCAGCTCGACATGCTCAAAGGGCTCGATACCGAGGCCCTGCTGGCGCGGCGTTACGAGCGTCTGATGAGCTACGGCATTGCCTGATATTAAGTGGTCGATGAACGAAACGGCGGGCTTTCCCGCCGTTTTCATGTCTGAGCCTTTCACTTTGCCAGATTGTTTCAGCGCCCCACTGATCCGTGCGATTGGCTAGCGTTCGACCATATCCAGCTTATGCTGGCCTTCGTTTATTCTGAGCTGCAACCAGATGTCTCTCGAGTCTCGGCTGCTTGATGCATTGCAACCATGGCGTACCGCGCCGCGCTGGCGTGTGGCTTTTTCCGGTGGGCTGGACTCCACCGTGCTGCTGCATCTATTGGTGCGCTTATCGAGTCGCGAACATCTCCCGCCAATAAGCGCAATCCATATCCACCATGGTTTGCAGCCTGCAGCCGAGGGTTGGCCGGAGCACTGCCGGTCCATCTGCCGAAGCCTCGGCATTGAGTTGCAGGTTGTGCGGGTACGGGTGGAGCCTGGTCCAAGCCTCGAAAGCGCCGCGCGAGCTGCGCGATATGCGGCCTTCAGCGAGTGCTTGAACCCAGCCGACGTGCTTTTCACTGGTCAGCATCGAGACGATCAGGCGGAGACCCTGGTCTTTCGCCTGCTGCGTGGCGCGGGGGTGCGTGGCCTTGCCAGCATGCCAGCAATACGCGCGCTGGGCGATGGATGGCTGGTGCGGCCTTTACTCAATGTCTCGCGTGAAGAGCTGGAGGCCTACGCGCGAGCGCAGGGCCTCAGCTGGGTCGAGGACCCAAGCAACCAATGCACCGAACATGCGCGAAACTTTCTTCGTCATCGTGTCATGCCAGTACTCCGGCAGCGCTGGCCTCGAGCCGTGGAAAATATGGCGCGCGCCGCCGGGCATCTGGGCGAGGCACAGCAGTTGCTGGATGAGCTCGCCGAAATTGATCTGCGCAAAGCTCATGCGCCTTGCCGGTATCAGTGGTTACCGATGCCGAAGCTCTCCTTGTTGTCACTGGAATCGCTCAGTCCCGCTCGTCAGCGCAATGCGTTGCGCTATTGGTTGGCTGATCTGACGGCGCTTCCCGATAGCGATCATTGGGCTGGCTGGGATGCGTTGCGTGATGCCGCTCCGGATGCCGCTCCGGTCTGGCGCTTGGCTGCTGGCGAGCTGCACAGAGGCGATGGTTGCCTCTGGTGGTTATCGGGGCCCTGGTTGGCCACCGTGGCGGGGCTAGTCGACTGGCCGCAGCCGAGCACTGACCTGCAGCTGCCCGGCAACGGCTTCCTACGCTTGAGCGGCTACGCTGGGCAGGGCTTGTTGCAGGTGCGCTATCGTCAGGGCGGCGAGTCACTGAGAATTCCTAACCGTGGCCGGCGTGACCTCAAGCGGTTGCTCAATGAGGCTGGTGTGCCAGGTTTCGTGCGCTCGCGTTTACCGTTGCTCTTCGTCGACGGTGAGCTCGTTGCTGTAGCCAATCTGCCGCAGTTCGATGCCCAAGCCCTGTCGCTTCATTGGTCGCCGCCGGCCGACGCTAGGTTTGAGCTGATAGGGTCTTTCGAGTAGACTACGCTCCCGTCCCAACACAGCTTCTGCGGCTTTCTTCGAAAACCGTGGCAGTTGAGCTATTGCCGCCCCAGGCGCAGTGGCACCTTCGCTCTTCCCCGGCGGCGCTGACCGCTTAACGCAGACTTCTAGGGTTTTTCATGACGCGCTACATCTTCGTCACGGGTGGTGTTGTTTCTTCATTGGGGAAAGGCATCGCCTCGGCTTCATTGGCGGCCATCCTGGAGGCGCGGGGCCTGAAGGTCACGATGCTCAAGCTGGACCCTTACATCAACGTGGATCCGGGCACCATGAGCCCGTTCCAGCACGGTGAGGTGTTCGTCACCCACGACGGCGCCGAGACCGACCTCGACCTTGGTCACTACGAGCGGTTCATCCGCACCACGATGACCAAGAGCAACAACTTCACCACCGGCCGCGTCTACGAAGATGTACTGCGTCGCGAGCGCCGTGGTGACTACCTGGGCGCCACCATTCAGGTGATTCCGCACATCACTGACGAAATCAAGCGCCGCATCATCAAAGGCGCTGGCGATGCTGACGTTGCGCTGGTGGAGGTTGGCGGCACGGTCGGCGACATCGAGTCGCAACCCTTTCTTGAGGCGATCCGCCAGCTTCGCGTGGAAGTGGGCGCGAAACGCGCGATGCTGATGCACCTTACGCTGGTCCCTTATATCGCCACGGCTGGTGAAACCAAGACCAAGCCAACCCAGCATTCGGTGAAGGAGCTGCGCTCCATCGGTCTGCAGCCAGACGTACTGGTATGCCGCTCCGACCATCCGATCGACGTCTCCTCAAGGCGCAAGATTGCTCTGTTTACCAACGTCGAAGAGCGCGCGGTGATCAGCCTTGAGGACGTTGACACCATCTACAAGATTCCTGGTGTGCTGCATGCTCAGGGGCTGGACGACTTTGTGGTCGAGCGCTTCGGTCTGGAGTGCGGCGGAGCCGATCTGTCCGAATGGGATCGTGTGGTCGACGCCAAGCTGAACCCGGAGCGGGAAGTCACCATTGCCATGGTCGGCAAGTACATGGAACTTCTGGATGCGTACAAATCTCTGATCGAAGCAATGAGCCATGCTGGCATCCAGAGCCGTACCAAAGTGAACCTTCGCTACATTGATTCCGAAGACATCGAAAACCAGGGCACCAGCTTGCTGGAAGGCATGGATGCGATCCTGGTTCCGGGTGGTTTCGGTCTGCGCGGCGTGGAAGGCAAGATCGCTACGGTCAAATATGCTCGCGAGAGCAAGATTCCTTACCTCGGCATCTGCCTCGGCATGCAGGTTGCGGTGATCGAGTTTGCTCGTGATGTGCTTGGCTGGACCGACGCCAATTCCACCGAGTTCGACAAGGACAGCACCCATCCGGTCGTGGGTCTGATCACCGAGTGGGAAGATGCCACCGGTGCTGTGGAAACCCGCAGCGATGCGTCAGACCTGGGTGGCACCATGCGTTTGGGTGCGCAGGAATGCGGTCTGGAGGCAGGCTCCAATGTGTTCGCCTGCTACGGCAAGGAGCGCGTCATCGAGCGTCATCGCCATCGCTATGAAGTGAACAATAACCTGCTGCCGCAACTGCAGGCCGCTGGCCTGAAGATCACCGGTCGCTCCGGTGACGGCGCGTTGGTCGAAGTGGTCGAGGCGCCAGATCATCCCTGGTTCGTGGCCTGCCAGTTCCACCCTGAATTCACATCCACACCGCGCGACGGTCATCCGCTGTTCAGTGGCTTCGTCAAGGCAGCGCTGGATTACAAGGCGGGCAAAGCATGAGTCAGAAGACCATTCGCGTCGGCAGTATCGAAATCGCCAACGACAAGCCATTCGTGTTGTTTGGCGGGATGAACGTGCTGGAGTCTCGCGATCTTGCACTGCAGATATGCGAAACCTATGTAAAGGTCACCGAGAAACTCGGTATTCCTTATATCTTCAAGGCCAGCTTCGACAAGGCCAATCGCTCCTCGATCAACTCCTTCCGAGGCCCTGGCCTGGAAGAGGGGATGCGCATCTTTGAAGAAGTGAAGAAGACCTTCGGCGTTCCGGTGATCACCGACGTACACGAGCCTCACCAGGCACAGCCGGTGGCCGAGGTGTGCGACATCATTCAGCTGCCGGCCTTCCTCTCGCGCCAGACCGATCTGGTGGTGGCGATGGCGAAGACCGGTGCGGTGATCAATATCAAGAAGGCGCAGTTCCTCGCGCCGCAGGAAATGAAGCACATCCTCACCAAGTGTGAAGAAGCCGGCAATGATCAACTCATTCTCTGCGAACGCGGCTCCTCTTTTGGCTACAACAACCTGGTCGTCGACATGCTCGGCTTCGACATCATGAAGCGGATGCAATATCCGGTGATCTTCGATGTCACACATGCGCTGCAGATGCCGGGTGGCCGCGCCGACTCGGCTGGCGGTCGTCGCGCACAGGTTACCGATCTGGCCAAGGCCGGTCTCAGCCAAGGGCTGGCCGGGTTGTTCCTTGAGGCCCATCCGGATCCGGAAAATGCCAAGTGCGATGGTCCTTGTGCATTGCGTTTGGACAAGCTCGAACCCTTCCTCACCCAGCTCAAGCAGCTGGATGATCTGATCAAGAATTTTGCGCCAATCGAAACTGCTTGAAGCCTTGAAGCTATCTACGGAGTGTTAATAAAAATGGCAAAGATCGTCGACATCAAAGGGCGTGAGGTTCTCGACTCCCGTGGCAATCCCACTGTTGAAGCTGACGTTATCCTGGATAACGGCATTACCGGCAGCGCCTGTGCGCCGTCCGGTGCTTCCACTGGGTCCCGCGAGGCGCTGGAACTGCGCGATGGCGACAAGAGCCGTTACATGGGGAAAGGTGTGCTGAAGGCTGTCGGCAACATCAATGGCCCTATCCGTGATCTGCTGCTGGGCAAGGACCCGCTGGATCAGAAGGCGCTGGACCGCGCCATGATCGAGCTGGACGGTACCGAAAACAAAGCCTCGCTGGGTGCCAACGCCATTCTTGCCGTGTCGTTGGCTGCTGCCAAAGCCGCTGCGCAGGACCAGGATCTGCCGCTCTACGCGCACATTGCCAATCTCAATGGCACACCGGGTGAGTACTCCATGCCGGTGCCGATGATGAACATCATCAACGGTGGTGAACATGCCGACAACAATGTCGACATTCAGGAGTTCATGGTTCAGCCCGTCGGCGCCAAGACATTCGCTGATGCGCTGCGCATGGGCGCCGAAATCTTCCACCACCTGAAAGCCGTGTTGAAGGCCCGTGGCCTGAGCACTTCGGTTGGTGACGAAGGTGGCTTCGCACCGAACCTGGCATCCAACGAAGACGCCCTGGCAGCCATCGCAGAAGCGGTGGCTAACGCCGGTTATACGCTGGGCGATGACGTCACCCTGGCGCTTGATTGCGCTTCCAGCGAGTTCTTCGAGAACGGTAAATACGACCTCGCCGGTGAAGGCAAAGTCTTCGACGCCGCCGGTTTTGCTGACTACCTGGCGGGCCTGGCCGAGCGCTATCCGATCATCTCCATCGAAGATGGCATGGACGAGTCCGACTGGGCTGGCTGGAAGGTTCTGACCGACAAGATCGGTAGCAAAGTTCAGCTGGTGGGCGACGACCTGTTCGTAACCAACACCAAGATCCTTAAGGAAGGCATCGAGAAGGGCATCGGTAACTCGATCCTGATCAAGTTCAACCAGATCGGTTCGCTGACCGAAACCCTGGAAGCCATCCAGATGGCCAAGGCTGCTGGTTACACGGCGGTGATTTCGCACCGCTCCGGCGAAACCGAAGACAGCACCATCGCCGACTTGGCAGTAGGAACGGCTGCCGGCCAGATCAAGACTGGTTCACTGTGCCGCTCGGACCGCGTATCCAAGTACAACCAGCTGCTTCGTATCGAAGAGCAGCTTGGCGGGAAAGCGGCTTACAAGGGACGTGCCGAGTTTCGCGGCTAATCTGGCTATCGCTAGAAAAGCTGGGGCATGCTAGAAAAGGGCGGCGTTAGTCGCCCTTTTTTGTGGATAACGGTCAGCGCTGTTAAGGTCGCCGCACGGCGATGCGCTAGCCAGCAAAGGAAAGCCGGGCCATGTCGCTGACCGCCGCTTATACAATGTCACTGGAAACCAATCGAATTCGATCCATGCCCTCCATGCGCAGTCCCTACTGGTTGTTTGTTGTCCTGATTCTGCTCCTGGGTGGCTTGCAGTATCGCCTGTGGGTGGGCGAGGGCAGCCTCGCCCAGGTCAGCGGGCTGAACAAACAGATTGCTGAGCAGCAGGGCGAGAACCAGCGGTTGCTTGAGCGCAACCGAATTCTCGAAGCCGAGGTCAGAGAGCTCAAGCAGGGTATGGAAACTGTGGAAGAGCGTGCTCGGCATGAGTTGGGCATGGTCAAAGAGGGCGAAACTCTCTTTCAGCTCACCGAATGAGTGTAAACAATCTCCCGTCTTACTGGGTCGTTATTCCGGCTGCCGGCATTGGCAGTCGCATGCGAGCCGACCGTCCCAAGCAGTATCTGCAGCTGGCTGGAAGGACGATCTTGGAACACACCCTGGATTGTTTCCTGGGTCATCCCCAGCTCATGGGACTGGTGGTCTGTCTGGCGCGTGATGATGCCTATTGGCCAGATCTCCCTTGCGCGATAGATCCGCGGGTTCACCGTGCCGATGGCGGTAGCGAGCGAGCCGACTCCGTGCTTGGCGGCCTGCGAAGACTGTCTGGCCTCGGTGCCTCGGACAACGACTGGGTGCTGGTGCACGACGCCGCCAGACCCAACCTGACACTCACGGATCTTAATCAGCTGCTGGAGACCCTCGCCAACGATGCTGTTGGTGGGCTGCTCGCCGTGCCGGCGCGCGATACGCTCAAGCGGGCAGATACAGACGGCCGCGTCCAGGAGACGGTTGATCGCAGCGTCATCTGGCAGGCATTTACCCCACAGATGTTCCGGCTTGGGTCGTTGCGCGAGGCCTTGGCGGATGCGCTTGCGAGCGGGGTGGCGGTGACTGATGAAGCGTCCGCGCTTGAATGGGCGGGATACCACCCGCGTTTGGTTGAAGGTCGGGCCGACAATCTGAAGATCACTCGTCCAGAGGATCTTCAATGGCTGGAGCAGCGCTGGAAATCGTGAGTCCAGCGCTGCTCACAATGCTCGGCACAAAGTAAAGTCGATGCGCTCTGCATAGCAGCTCTACAGGCGTTGCGATCAGTACCGATAGATTGCAGCGGCACCACTTTCAGTTGGCATGCGTTCGGTAGGCACAGCAATCACCTCGCCGCCTTGTTCCAGCGTCCATATGGTCAACTCGTCGAGCAGGTCGGGCGTCGTTGCGGTGTCATCTTCCACAGCGACCGCCTTACCCTGCTGCTTGTCCACAACTCCTGGAATCTGACGCTCCGCCTCCACCAGAAGCGTGGCAACGCGGCCTTCGAGTGTCGCCTGGCCGATCTGCTCAAGCTGGTCGGTAGCCAGTCCCTGACCGTGCGAGACGCCGTATTGGTTGATGAAGCCTTCCAGACGCTTGATGTAGCGCGGCTGCATGACCATCCAGCTCTTTTGCCGAAGTTCGTCATGGCTCAGCAACGATGCATCGCTTTCGATCCCTTCCGAAAGCATGAACTCGTTGTGGCTGAGTTTGCGAAAGTGAAACTGATGCTCCGGCAATGCGGCGAGGATCAGCGGCAGTCGCGACTTGCGGCTGTGGTGCTCGAGAATTGCGCGGTCCACTTCACGGAAGAAACGCTCCCGGTCTCGATCGATTTCGTCTTGGCGGCCAGCGCCACCGCTTTCCACCTGCATTGGGTCGCCACGCTCGCTGGCGCGGCTGTAGCCTTGCGGGAAGCCGGTCTGCCCCTTCTCGGTCAGATCGCGCCCCAATGCTTCCTCAAGTGTTTTCGGTACCCCGTCGCCCAAGCGGACTTCGTCGATGCCGTCGCGGTTGCCTTCGAATAAACGAACCGAGTTGAGGGTGATCGCCAGTATCTGATAGCGATCAGCAGACTGCGCTATACGTAGTAGCGGCTTGAGGTGCATTCGATCATTGGCGACGGCGAGCTCGGGAACGCTGCGTTGCAAGCGGAATACTTCGAAATAATCCACCGCACCGAAGACGGCAAGTCCATCACGGTTGGAATTCCAGAAGTCGGGATCATTCATCAGGTCTTGGAACGGCTTAAGCAATGCTTTGGCCTGATCCCCCCGGCCTTGTTGCTTGAGCGAGTCTTCCAGCTCACGGACGAGGTGCTTGAAGCGAATCGGGTCCTGCTGCCGCTCGGGGAAACTGCGGTGGGTGGGCTGATAAAGTGACAGGCAGGGCGCTTCGCGTTTTGCCAGCAGTTGGGACATGGTTTCTCGATCGAGCAATCTGTTCATGTACGGCCTCACTCGTTGTCAGATGGTTCGGTTCCTCACGGGTGACGATCGGCCCGCTTTGGCGGGTCTCATAGGCGGCGTTCAGTGGTGATTGAGTTTCTTGTCCAGCGCATGGGCTAGTGCGTGGTTTAGCTTTTCGGCACAGCCGTCGATAGCCATATTCAGCGAGTCCGCCTTGTGGCTGGTCGAGATGGGCTCGTGCCCTTTGACGCGTGCTTCCATCTGGCAGCGCTTATCCTGCGGACCACTTTTGCCGCTGTTCTCGTCGTTGAGATGAACTTCGACTCGGGTCAGCTGATCGTCGAAGCGCTCCAGTTCGCTCTCGACCGTCGCCTTCACGTGCTCCTCAAGGTTGCTGGTCACGTCGACGCTATGATTGCTGTTCACCAGAATCTGCATGATGTCCTCCTGATTGAATGGCCGGCTCGCTCAAGCAGAGGGCCGGAGGCACCGGCTTCAGGATTTCGACGTGGTGGGTTAATTCGGGTTCCGCCTGACGCTGGCAGTCGGACGCGCGGCGCAGTCGCAACTCAATTGCGTTCGTTGCGGTATTCAGGGCGGCTTGCCAGGCCCTGCTTCAATGCCTGGATCAATAGCCGGACCTTTGGCAAGGGATAGCGCCGCTGCGGATAGACGGCCCATACGGCTGTATTCGGCGGCTGATAGGTTTCGAGCAAGGACACCAGTTCACCGCGGCGCAGCGGTTCCTGGACGTAATAGTCCGGTAGCTGGCATAGCCCGAAGCCCCGTAGTGCAGCGTCCAGCACCGCCTGGCCGCTGTTGCAACGCCAGTTGCCAGAGGGCTTGAAAGGCTGCTCGCGACCTTCGATCTGCAACGTCCAGGTATCAACGGTGCCTATCAGGCAATTGTGCCGCGCCAGCTCGGAAAGCGTGTGAGGCCGGCCGTAGCGCTCGAGGTAGCTCGGTGCGGCGCACAGATACATCGCCCGCGGGGCGATGCGCGTAGCGACCAGCCGTGATTCGCTGAGTCGGCCCAGGCGTATGGCCAGGTCGTAACCTTCCTGCACCAGATCGAGCGTGCGGTTGGACAATTCAATGTCGACCCGCAATTGAGGGTGCTGCGCCATGAATTCGTTTACCAGCGGCACGATGAATCGTTCGCCGTACGCGACTGCAGCGGTCATCCGCAATAACCCTGTGGGGGCGGCATGCAGGTCGCTGATGGCGTGAAAGGCTTCGTCGCGCTCTTCGATCAAACGCTGGCAGCGAGAGAGGAAGGTATGGCCGGCTTCGGTCAGCGATACACGGCGGGTGGTGCGATAGAGCAAGCGGGCCTGCAGGCGTTCCTCAAGCCGCGCCACTTGCCGACTTACATGGGATGACGATACGCGCAGATGTTCGGCGGCGCGCATGAAGCTGCCCGCTTCAGCGACTGCCACGAATTCGTCCAAGCCTTCCCACCGGTTCATAAGCGATCCTTTCGGTAGAGGGCTGAATTATCCCTGCCTGGCAATAATGTTTCCACGATCAGCTTATTAACCCTGTCTGCTGATAAAACTACACTGCGCTTCACCATTCATCCACGAGTAAAGCCAGCCATGACCATCAAGTCCCGTGCCGCAGTCGCGTTTGCCCCCAATCAGCCTCTGCAAATTGTCGAAGTGGACGTCGAGCCGCCCAAAGCTGGCGAGGTGCTGGTGCGCATCGTTGCGACTGGCGTCTGCCACACCGACGCGTACACGCTCTCCGGCGAAGACTCGGAAGGTGTCTTCCCATGCATCCTTGGTCACGAAGGGGGCGGCATCGTCGAAGCTGTCGGCGAAGGCGTTACCTCGGTGGCGGTGGGCGATCACGTGATCCCGCTGTACACCGCCGAATGCCGCCAGTGCAAATTCTGCAAATCCGGCAAGACCAACCTCTGCAGCTCGGTGCGCGCGACCCAGGGCAAGGGCCTGATGCCGGACGGCACCACGCGGTTTTCCTACAACGGCCAGCCGATTTACCACTACATGGGTACTTCGACGTTTTCCGAATACACCGTGTTGCCTGAGGTTTCGGTAGCGAAGATTCCCAAGGAAGCGCCACTGGACAAGGTCTGCCTGCTGGGTTGCGGCGTAACCACCGGGATCGGTGCGGTACTCAACACCGCCAAGGTTGAAGAGGGCGCGACTGTAGCGGTCTTCGGCCTGGGCGGCATCGGCCTGGCAGCGATCATCGGCGCAAAGATGGCCAAGGCCAGCCGAATCATCGCGATCGACATCAATCCGTCCAAGTTCGCCATCGCCGAAGAACTGGGCGCGACCGACTTCGTCAATCCGAAGGATTACGACAAGCCGATCCAGGAAGTCATCGTCGAGATGACCGATGGTGGCGTTGACTATTCATTCGAGTGTGTCGGCAACGTCCAGCTGATGCGCGCCGCGCTGGAATGTGCCCACAAGGGTTGGGGCGAATCGGTGATCATCGGTGTGGCCGGCGCGGGTCAGGAGATCAGCACTCGTCCGTTCCAGCTGGTGACGGGCCGCGTCTGGCGTGGCAGCGCCTTCGGTGGCGTCAAAGGGCGCACCGAATTGCCGGGCTATGTGGAGAAGGCTCAGACCGGTGAGATCCCGCTGGATACCTTCATCACCCACAACATGGGGCTGGACGAGATCAACCATGCGTTTGACCTGATGCATGAAGGCAAGAGCATTCGGACCGTCATCCACTATTGATTTCGCATGTCGGGCCGTGGTGCTTTGCCTTGCCTGGCGAACACCACCGGCCCGCTTCAGGAGGGCCCATGAGCCTCGAGAACATTTCCTGCCAGAAGAGCTTCGGTGGCTGGCACAAGCGCTATCGTCACCGCTCTGCCAGCTTGAACTGCGACATGGTGTTTGCCGTATACCTGCCGCCTCAGGCGGAGCAGGGCGAAAAGCTGCCCGTGCTGTACTGGCTGTCCGGCCTGACCTGTACCGATGAAAACTTCATGCAGAAAGCGGGTGCGCATCGACTTGCAGCAGAACTTGGCTTGATCATCGTCGCGCCAGATACCAGCCCGCGCGGGCCTGATGTCCCTGATGATCCTGATGCCGCTTATGACTTCGGTCTAGGGGCGGGTTTCTACCTCAATGCGACTCAGGATCCATGGGCCCAGCATTACCGTATGCACGACTACGTGGTTGATGAGCTGCCTGCGCTGATCGAGGCAAACTTCCCGGTCTCTGATAAGCGCGGCATCAGCGGACACTCCATGGGCGGTCACGGTGCGCTGGTGTGCGCCTTGAAGAATCCTGGCCGCTACCAGTCGCTGTCGGCCTTCGCGCCGATCACCAATCCGGCCGACTGCCCGTGGGGTGAAAAGGCCTTTTCCAATTACCTCGGTGAAGATCGCTCTCGCTGGCGTGAATGGGATGCCTGCGCCTTGATCGCCAAGGCGCAGGAGAAGTTGCCGATACTGGTCGACCAGGGTGATCGTGATGACTTCATGGTCAACCAGTTGAAGCCTGAGGCGTTGGTATCAGCCGCAAGAGCGGCGGATCATCCGCTGACGATGCGTATCCAGCCTGGCTACGATCACAGCTACTACTTCATCAGCAGCTTTATCGACGATCATCTGCGTCATCATGCGCAGGCGCTGAAGGCTTGAGGTGCGTTGCGTTTGCCGTTGAGCTGGCTGTTTTGCGATACCAGAACCTTTTCTCTCGGGGAGGTGCACTTACCATTGATGGCTTCACGGTGGATAGATCGTTGTAGCGTTGCCGACAGCGCAAATGCCCCAGGCCTATCGATGCAAGGCGTTGCGCGTCATCAGCGGCAAGCACAAAAAAGGCCCGACCGGTTACCCGGTCGGGCCTTCCATCGCAAGGAGCTAGTGCGATGGATAATCGGTGAAACCTTCGGCACCTTTCGCATAGAACAACTCAGGCCGAGGCTCGTTGAGCGGAGCGTCCTTACGTAGGCGCTCGACCAGGTCGGGGTTGGCGATGTACGGGATGCCGAATGCAACCGCGTCGGCTTTACCTTCTTCAAGCCAAGCGTTGGCCTGTTTTTTGGTAAAGCGCTCGTTGGCGATGTAGACGCCGCCGAAGATTTCCTTCAATTGCGGTCCGAGGCTGTCCTCGCCGGCTTTCTCACGAGTGCAGATAAAGGCGATACCGCGTTTGCCCAGCTCACGTGCGACATAACCGAAGGTTTCTGCACGATCAGAGTCGCCCATGTCGTGAGCGTCGGCTCGTGGGGCCAGGTGCACACCCACGCGGCCCGCGCCCCAGACCCCAACCGCAGCGTCCGTGACTTCCAGCAGGAGACGTGCACGGTTTTCCAGTGATCCGCCGTACTGATCGGTGCGCTGGTTGGTGCTGTCCTGAAGGAACTGGTCGAGTAGGTAACCGTTGGCACCGTGAATTTCCACGCCGTCGAAACCTGCTTCCCGCGCGTTTTCGGCCCCCTTGCGGTACGCCTCGACGATGCCGGCGATTTCTTCGGTCTCGAGGGCGCGTGGGGTTTCGAAGTCCTTCATCGGCCTGACCAGGCTGACGTGACCCGCGGGCTTGATCGCGCTGGGCGCGACTGGAAGCTGGCCGTCCAGGTATAACGGGTCGGAAATCCGGCCGACATGCCAGAGCTGCAGCACGATCTTGCCGCCCTTGGCGTGGACCGCATCGGTTACCTTTCTCCATCCCTGTACCTGCTCGGCCGACCAGATACCGGGGGTGTCCGGGTAGCCGACGCCCATCGGCGTGACCGAGGTGGCTTCGCTGATGATCAGGCCTGCGTCGGCCCGCTGGGTGTAGTACTCGACAATCAGGTCACCCGGCACGCGGCCAGGCTCAGCGCGGCAACGGGTCAGCGGAGCCATGATGATGCGGTTGGCCAGTTTCAGTTCGCCAATCTTGATCGGGTCGAAAAGTGTGGGCATAGCGATGCTGCTCCTTACAAGGTGAGGGCTGCGAAGCTCAGAGTTCACGGCCAAGACGGGTTACGAGGGCTTCGATAGCCGGTTCATTGCGTTTGAAAAAATGCCACTGACCGACCTTGCGGTTGGTGATCAGTCCCGCTCGTTGCAGTGTTGCCAGATGGGCCGAAACCGTGGACTGCGACAGCCCGGCGCGCTGGTCGATCTGCCCGGCGCATACACCGTTTTCAAGCGAATGGTGCTGCTCGGAAAAATAGCGTTGCGGCTCTTTCAGCCAGGCCAGAATCTCCCGCCGCAACGGGTGGGCAATTGCCTTGAGCATGTCGTCCAGTTCTTCGGGCATGGTGTCGTCCGGTTCGTATATCGCGATGGGGCGAACTATATATCGGTAAAAAACGATATGAGATCGATTCGGTTAATGGTCGTTATCGTTGATATTGATCTGGAGGGTTCCTGCCGCTGCGACTTCAATGGTTGCTGCTGTCCTGTAGAATCGCGGGCTGATCTTTTCGAGGGCGTATGACTATGCGAATCGGCCACGGCTACGACGTGCATCGTTTTGGTGAGGGCGACTTCGTTACCCTAGGCGGGGTACAGATTTCTCACAGGTTCGGCCTGCTCGCGCATTCGGACGGTGACGTATTGCTGCACGCCCTGAGCGATGCATTGCTTGGCGCGGCGGCGCTTGGTGATATCGGTAAGCACTTCCCGGACACCGATCCGGCCTTCAAGGGGGCCGATAGCCGCGTCCTGCTGCGTCATGTGCTCAAACAGGTGCAAAGCAAGGGCTGGAAGGTTGGCAATATTGACGCCACCATCGTTGCCCAGGCACCCAAGATGGCTCCACATATCGAATCCATGCGAACCCTGATCGCCGAAGACCTGCAAGTCGGCCTGGATCAGGTCAACGTCAAGGCCACCACTACCGAGAAGCTTGGTTTTACCGGACGTGAAGAAGGCATCGCCGTGCATGCCGTCGCGCTGCTGGTCGGCGCATGACCGAGGATCAGTTGCTCGGCCCAACGGCACATGGAGGGGCCTGTGGCTCCGCCGTGCTCAAGGCTGTGGCGGAGGACTTCCAGGTCGACGAGGTGCTCGACATCCCTTTGTCTGGTGCCGGTGAGCATCTGTGGCTCTGGGTGGAGAAGCGCAACCTCAACACCGAGGAGGCTGCGCGACGCCTGGCGCGGGCTGCTGGCGTTCCGGTGCGCAATATCAGCTATGCCGGCTTGAAAGATCGTCAGGCTCTGACCCGCCAGTGGTTCAGTCTGCATCTGCCGGGCAAAGCTGATCCTGCACTGACCGGGGCCGAAGACGAAACCCTGATGATTCTCCAGAGCGGCCGTCATCAGCGAAAACTGCAGCGCGGTGCCCACTCGGCCAATGGCTTTACCCTTCGCTTGACGGAGCTGAAGGCTGATCACGCCGAACTCGATGCGCGTCTCGAGCGAATCAAGAGGGAAGGTGTACCCAACTATTTTGGCCTGCAGCGCTTCGGTCATGAGGGAGGAAATGTCCACGGCGCCCGCGAGTATGCGGATAGGCAACAGCTTCCGGTACAGCGCAATCTCCGCTCGCGTCTGCTATCGGCGGGGCGTAGTTATCTGTTCAATCGAGTGTTAGCTGAACGAGTTGCGGCAGGTAGTTGGAATCAGGCGCGGGTCGGTGATCTGCTGGCCTTTACCGACAGCCGCAGCTTCTTTCCTGCCGGCGAGGCTGAATGCAGCGATCCACGGCTGGCCGTGCTGGATCTGCATCCGACCGGTCCGCTCTGGGGCGCCGGTGAGTCGCCCGCCTCGGGCGATGTTCAAGCACTGGAGATGCAGGTTGCCGCAACGGAGCCGTCAATCGCCAAGTGGCTCGCAGAAGCCGGAATGAAGCATGAACGGCGCATTCTTCGCCTCCCAATGGGCGGCTTGTCGTGGCATTATCCCGAGCCTGACATTCTGCAACTTGAATTCGTCCTGCCGACCGGATGCTTTGCCACTGCTGTGGTGCGCGAACTGGTCAGCCTGGCAGGGCAGACGGACATCTGATGCGTATTCTGATCGCCAACGACGACGGGGTGTATGCACCTGGGCTCGCCGCGCTTTATGACGCGCTGGCGGATTATGCCGAGTGCAGGGTGGTGGCCCCAATCCAGGACATGAGCGGCGCCAGCAGTGCGCTGACCCTGGATCGCCCGCTTCATACCACGACCATGCCGAATGGTTTTATCGGCCTGAACGGCACGCCGACGGATTGTGTTCACCTGGGCATCAACGGCCTGCTGGAAGACGTGCCCGACATGGTGGTTTCCGGTATTAATCTGGGCGCCAATCTTGGCGACGACGTGCTGTATTCCGGTACTGTCGCCGCAGCCATCGAAGGACGATTCACTGGCAAGCCCGCGTTCGCTTTTTCCCTGGTGTCGCGGCTGACCGATAACCTGCCTACAGCCGCCTACGTCGCGCGCAAGCTGGTCGAGCATCAGGCCTCGCTTGAGCTCCCTCCGCGTACGGTGTTGAGTGTCAATGTTCCAAACCTGCCGCTGGATCACCTGCGCGGCATCCAGCTGACGCGCCTGGGCCATCGAAGCAGGGCCAAGCCGCCTGTGAAGCAGGCTAATCCGCGTGGCAAGGATGGTTACTGGATTTCGGTGGCTGGGGACGTTGAAGACGGCGGGCCAGGCACCGATTTTCATGCAGTAATGCAGGGCTACGTTTCGATTACGCCATTGCAGTTGGACCGAACCTTTCATGAGGCCTTCGATGGTCTCAACAGTTGGCTGGAGGGCGTGTTGTGAACCGCGGATCCGATGACCTGCTGCGCCACGGCACCGGGATGACCTCGCAACGCACCCGTGACCGACTGATCCAGCGGCTCTACGAGGAAGGGTTGTCAGACCCTCGCGTGCTTGAGGTGATTCGGCGCACGCCGCGCCATCTTTTCGTTGATGAAGCACTGTCTCACCGCGCCTACGAAGACACCGCGCTGCCTATCGGCCACAACCAGACCATCTCGCAGCCCTTCATGGTGGCGCGTATGAGTGAACTGCTGTTGGCTGACGGCCCATTGGACAAAGTGCTGGAGATTGGCACGGGTTCCGGCTACCAGACAGCGGTATTGGCGCAGCTGGTGGAGCGGGTGTTCTCCGTCGAGCGTATCCAGGCTCTGCAGGATCGCGCCAAAGAGCGCTTGGTCGAACTCAAGTTGCGCAATGTGGTCTTTCGCTGGGGTGATGGCTGGGAGGGCTGGCCTGCGCTGGCTCCTTACAACGGCATCATCGTTACCGCGGCGGCAGCCGACGTGCCCCAGGCTCTGCTCGATCAACTGGCCCCCGGCGGGCGGCTGGTGATCCCGGTCGGGGTTGGCGAAGTCCAGCAATTGATGCTGATCATTCGAGAGGAAGACGGTTTTTCCCGCCATTTGCTGGATACCGTGCGCTTCGTGCCGCTGCTCAATGGACCTGTAGTTTGATCACAGCGGATGGAAGCATGAAAAACGCGTTGCTGTTGTACGCCAAAGGCATGGCGATGGGTGCGGCTGATGTGGTACCCGGCGTCTCGGGCGGAACCGTGGCATTCATAACCGGAATCTACGATGAATTGCTGCGCTCCATCGGTGCGGTGCCAAACGCCATCCCGGCTTTGTTGAAGGGGCGCATCGCCGAAGCATGGCGCATCGCCAACGCTAGCTTTCTACTGGTGCTGTTCGCCGGCATTCTGACCAGTGTGCTCAGTCTGGCGAAATTGATTACCTATCTGCTCGAGCAGCATCCAATTCCGGTGTGGTCTTTCTTCTTTGGTCTGATCCTGGTTTCCGTGCATTTGGTCAGCAAGGAAATCCAGCGTCGCAACCTGTCGCGGTTGGTCAGTTTGTGTCTTGGCGTCGGTTTTGCCTACTGGATTACTGTTGCCGCGCCCATGCAGTGGAGTACCAGCAGCGTCAGCCTGTTTTTTGCTGGCGCCATCGCCATCTGCGCCATGATCCTGCCGGGTATATCCGGCAGCTTCATTCTGGTGCTGCTCGGCCTTTACCCCGTGGTTCTAGGCGCAGTCAAAGCCTTGGATCTGGGTGTCATGTTGACCTTTGCCGCTGGTTGCCTGGTCGGCTTGTTGAGCTTTGCACGTGTCCTGAGCTGGGTCCTGCGCCGCTGGCGCGACCTCACTCTGGCGTTTCTTACCGGACTGATGCTTGGTTCGCTGAACAAGGTTTGGCCATGGAAAGAAACGCTCACCTGGCGCACCAACTCGCACGGTGAACAAGTGGCGCTGCTGGAGCAGAACCTCCTGCCGGGCGCCTATGGCGACCTGACCGGGCAGGATCCGCAGCTTTTGCTGGCGATCTTGCTCGCGGCAGCCGGTATCGCCCTGGTGCTTGGGTTGGAGTGGTTTGCCGGACGTCACCAGCCAGTCGCGCAAAGCGTCTGAACCGACTTTGTCGATCTTAGGGAGCGGGTATTGAAGCTCACAGCCAGCACGCGGTGGATACGCAGTTCCTCATTCCGTTGCGCGCTTGTCGCCTTGGTGGCGGGTTCGTTATTGGCCGGGTGCGCCAGCTCGCCTTCAGGCGGCGTGAGCGTTGTTGATCGCAATAACCGGGACCGTGTCACCAGCGGCCATTACACGGTTCAGCGCGGCGACTCGCTTTGGTCGATTGCGTTCCGCTTTGGCTGGGATTGGCGCGACCTGGCACAGGTGAACAATATCCGTCCGCCGCATGTCATCTATCCGGGTCAGACGATTCGCTTCAGTGGCCAGGTGCCCCGTGCTGTTGCCGCTCGTCCGGAAATCAAAACCCCGCCTTCTGTCTCCCGCACGCCAACCATTGTCACCAACCCGGTGCCAACGCCGCCACCTTTGACGCGTCCGAGCGCACCGGCGGCCAGACCTGCCGCGCCGAGTACTCCCATCAAGGCAGTGACCCGGTCTGCAAGCGGTTGGGCCTGGCCTGCAGGGGGGGTTGTGATCGGTCGATTTTCCTCAAACGGAAGTTTGAATAAAGGCATTGATATCGCCGGGGAATTAGGACAGCCTGTTTTAGCTGCTTCTGATGGGGCTGTTGTGTACGCCGGCAGTGGTTTACGGGGTTACGGCGAACTTGTGATCATCAAGCACAGCGATACCTATGTAAGTGCCTACGGCCACAACCGCAGGCTGCTGGTTCAGGAGGGGCAACAAGTCAAAGCTGGGCAGACCATTGCCGAGATGGGATCGACTGGAACCGACCGGGTGAAACTGCACTTTGAGATTCGCCGCCAAGGCAAACCTGTAGATCCGCTGCAATACCTGCCAAAGCGATGATTTGATTCAACCTGTTCCGGCCCTAGGAGGGGCTTGAGCGATGCCAAGGAACGCGTGCCGCCCAAGCCTGTTGTCGAACTCAGAACAGGAAAACAATAATGGCTCTCAAAAAAGAAGTGCCGGAGTTTGACGTAGACGATGCTGTTCTACTCATGGAACCGTCTCTGAATGTAGATCCGGATGCCGAGATCTCCCGAGTCGGTTCAGGTGGCACCAAGTCCAAGACCGCAACGGTCAAGCAACACAAATTCATCGATTACACTCGCGCGCTCGACGCCACCCAGCTTTACCTCAACGAAATCGGTTTTTCCCCACTGCTGACGCCCGAACAGGAAGTGCACTTCGCGCGTCTTGCACAGAAGGGCGATCCGGCGGGGCGCAAGCGCATGATCGAGAGTAATCTGCGGCTGGTCGTGAAGATCGCGCGGCGCTACGTCAATCGCGGTCTGTCCTTGCTGGATCTGGTGGAGGAAGGCAATCTCGGCCTGATTCGCGCGGTCGAGAAGTTCGATCCAGAGCGTGGTTTCCGCTTCTCGACCTACGCCACCTGGTGGATAAGGCAGACGATCGAGCGGGCGATCATGAATCAGACTCGGACCATTCGTTTGCCGATTCATGTGGTCAAGGAGCTGAACGTGTACCTGCGTGCCGCACGCGAGCTCACTCAGAAACTCGATCACGAGCCCAGCCCGGAAGAGATCGCCAACCTGCTCGAAAAGCCGGTTGCTGAGGTCAAGCGTATGCTGGGGCTGAACGAGCGGGTTACCTCTGTTGATGTCTCGCTAGGCCCTGATACTGACAAGACGCTGCTGGATACTCTGACGGATGACCGGCCGAGCGATCCGTGCGAGCTTTTGCTTGACGACGATCTATCCGAGAGCATTGATCAATGGCTTTCCGACTTGACCGAGAAACAGCGGGAAGTGGTTATTCGACGCTTTGGTCTGCGGGGCCATGAAAGCTGCACGCTGGAGGAGGTTGGCCAGGAAATTGGCTTAACGCGTGAGCGGGTTCGGCAGATCCAGGTCGAAGCACTCAAGCGCCTGCGTGAAATTCTGGAGCGCAACGGCCTCTCCAGTGAGTCGCTATTCCGCTAGCCCCTTTTGCTCTCTGCTCCTTACCTGCTAGGTAAGGAGCACGTCGCTCTTCCCGTCATAGTCTGTCGCGGTACCTTGTCCGGCTGTTATGTAAAGAGGGCAGCATTAACTCCGTTGCTATGATTTCCCGGTAGGCGATCCGTTGTGTAGGTATTTGCTCACAAGCTTTGTAAGCCAAGCCTGCAAGGTCGGTCGAGTGGATCGCTATAGGGAGAAAAAATTATTGATAACACTATGTTTTTATTGGGGAATTTAATTTTGTTGAATGATGGCATCGTTGCCACCATGCATTTTCCACAGTTGCCGTTGTCGCGCAAAGCTCTAATATTGCAACTGTGTTCAGGGACAAGCACAGCCGGCATGGATGTCGAGCAGGATCAACCGCTGGAAGCGGTTTCATCAGGACGATGAGTAGGAAAAAAAAGGAAGTAGGGAAGGAGGCGGGCGGGGGTTAACCCCCGCCCCTTTTTTTTGCCTGGCATTTTGTTGGGGCGGTGCGCGAACCACTGCATGGGTAGACGGCCTAACAGCCATAACCTATTCAGAGGAGCAAATCATGAACGGCAACGAACGTAATCAACCGGCCCAGCCTGGGCGGGATGAAGAAGATCCGGTTAAACGTAATCCCGATGAGGCTGATGACGATCAGCTGGATGAGGCCCTCGAAGAGACTTTCCCTGCGAGTGACCCCATATCTCCGTAATGGCTGGCCGGCGCCCTCCGTTAGTCTGCAAGCAGCCTTTGGCGCAAGGCGGGAAGTACCTGCTCTCGCAGTAAGGGCGCTAGGTGTTCCTGGCGCTCTGCATTTAGATCCAGCCATTTCAGCGCGTCTATTTCCGCCTGTGCCTTTACCGCGCTTTCCAGACGGGTGAAGTAGACGTTAGCTTCCACCCAATGATCCGGCTCGTTGGCTGCCCTTGACTGGAAATGGCCAAGTGAGTCTAGCAACGACGGGTCTATCCGCAGGCCCAGTTCTTCGAGCAACTCCCTCTCAACTGCTTGCTGAGGCGTTTCGCCTGCTTCGATTTTTCCGCCAGGCAACATGAACGCTTGGGTGCCGCGCTTGCGGACAGTCAGGACGCGTCCCGCTTCATCAAGCAGGCAGGCCGTGGCGATTCTGAGAGTGGTGAAAGTCATCGGGTGCTCTCGTTTTTGTGACATAACGCCACGAGGTTTTTGTGTCGGTTGTACCGCTGCAAGCGGGAGGCGAGCGCCTCTGGCAATACAATGGCCTCAGCGAAGCCCAGTGGTTCATAGAAAGGTACCGTCCTCGGTTCGCAAAACAGCCACACAGGCCCATCGCAGCCAACCAGTGCCTGCGCAACCAGACGCCTTCCCAGCCCCTGGCTGCGTTGGTTCGGAGTGACCAGCAAGCCGGTAAGCCATTGCCCGTGGACTATGTCTGAAAGGCATAGGCCGGCAAGAATGTCCGAGTGTTCGGCGACCCAATAGCAGGCGCCAGCCGGCGCTCGCATATGGCTGCGATGGGCTCGGTAAAACTTGTTGAGTAAAGCTCGGCATTCACCGGGCAGCTGACGCAGCTGAACGGCTTCCATTAACAATTCTCCATCTGTGCTGGCGGATATTAACCGATGTTTGTCTCGTCAACGGGCCAGCGGAGTTGGGCACCAATAGCATCGTTTTGGGTGCAGGGTTCTAGGCCAACAGACGGGTCGCGGCTCTAAAGCGGCGATCAAGTGGACAGCTTGTTGTTCTCTGCCTGCCTGTGCGAAGGAAGCAGGGCAGGCACGGCCGACCAATGCCAAGTGAAGTCGTCCGATCCAGACCTATCTGACTTGTCCCGCTGCTATTTAGCGCAACTGGCAAAGCGCTTCACCAAAGCTGTGCTGTTGGGGGCAAGAATAAACATGTGATTGGAGCTCTTTGCTATGGCGGCCGTAACGTCGTATCGCCGTTTCGCTAGTTTGCCGTTTCGTTTGTTTAGTACTAAAAAATAGTGTTTATCTAGCTGGTTCGTTAAGTAAAAAAATCATTAAATCCAACGATTTACGATGTATACCTAAAATAAAATGAACAGTCTCGGCGCGTTCCTGTCATTAACAGTGCGCATCAAATAAGTTGCGTATTCCGCCATAGTTAGCAACAACAAGAGGTGTTGTCATGAACAGACTTTTCAAAACTACCCTCCTGGTCGCCGCCATGCTTCCCGCTATTGCAGTTGCCGCTCCAGTGGCAGGTGATCGCGAAGTAACCTTGGGTGGTGCGGGCAGCAGCGATAAGGACTTCGACGATACAGTGTTCTCCCTACAGGGTAGTTGGGGTACATACTTGGACGAGTCCTCCATGTGGGGCGTACGGCAAACCGTGAATGCTCGGGATTCAGAAGGGGAAAGCGTGCAGTTCGACGGTTCCACCCGTGTGTTCTACGACTATCACTTCGGTAGCGGCAACACCCGCCCCTTCATCGGGGTGAGTGTGGGCGGGATTTACGGCGAGGAGGTTGATGAGACCTTCATGGGCGGTCCGGAAGTCGGTATCAAATACTGGGTACAGGACAAGACGTTCATCACTGCTATGGCCGAATACCAATTCCTCTTCAAAAGTGGAAGCGATGCGCGGGATCGTTACGATGACGGTGCGTTCTTTTACAGCGTCGGTATCGGCTACAACTACTGAGGCCTACGAGTGCGATGTTTAACCGCATCGCACTTGCTCTTTATGTCGAGCTAAAGAAGATTAATCCGCGCAGGCTTGCTTCATGGATAAAAGATCCGATTGCTGGACGAATGAGAGTCTTGCCGGTCCGCTTGAACGCGGTAACAGGTACTTTGCCGACCGTTTAATCTAGCTATTCCAATGATGACGCCGGGAATTAGACAATCTCGATGCCGCTTTCCCTAGAAATCCTTCCGCATCACCGATCTCCTTGCTCGTTCACCAAGGCAGAGGAGCCTCTCTGCTCACGTTGGGTGCGTCGCTCAGCGTTACCTAGCCAGTACCGGCCACGCCGGATAGACGCGGCGAGGTGCAGAAACTCGGCCTCGTAGCAAACCGAGCTAGATCACAGTTGTGGTTAACTGTCCGGGGCATGCCCGCCGGCCGGCCTGAAGAATCCGTTCTGCAGGGACTCGCAGCTGAATCAACAAGTAGTCAGCAAACGCATCGGTATATCCCTGCCTGGCAATCGCCAGCTCCATGCATTTAAGCCAGGCATCGCGCTCGGCTTCGCCCACTGTCCAGCGAGTGTGGAACTGCGGAATGCTGATGCTGCCGTAGTGTTCCGCGTAGCGACGTGGGCCGCCCAGCCAGCCGCAAAGAAACGCAGCCAGCCTCTTGCGTGACTCGGCCAGATCGCGTGGGTACAGGTGGCGGACGCAGCGAGCGTCTTCGAGTTCGTCCATGATCAGGTAGAAGTCTTCGACCAGGCGAGCCAGGCCAGACTCGCCACCGGCTGCCTGGAATGAAGCATCGCCCGTACCAAACGGAACGTCAGTTGTAGTACTCATGTTAAGCCCTCGAAATGGCAGCGGGCCGGGGAGATTGATCCAGAGCAACGGATGCGGTTTTGGCACTCAAGCGCGCTTGGATGATGGTCTATGCTGTCGTCAAATCCGGTTGGAGACTCGCTATGCGCAACATTCTTCTCGCTTATGACGGTTCGGACAATGCCAAGCGGGCATTGCAATACATCATTGATTTTGCCGCCGATGCGCCTAAGCCGCCGCAGGTACATGTGCTGAACGTACAGCAGGAGCCGGTGCTCTACGGCGAATTCGTTACCGCGGGTACGGTTGATGAGCTGAACCAGAGCTTTATCGACAAATCGAACCGTACTCTTGCAGATGCCGCTACCGCGCTGCAGACGGCCGGGATTCCACACCAGACTCACGCAATTCTGGGTAATGTGGCTGAGCAGGTTAATGATGCGGTGCAGCGCTTCGGCTGTGACACGGTGGTAATGGGCACCCGCGGTCTGGGTAGCTTTACCGGCATGCTGATGGGCTCGGTCGCCAATCGGGTCGTGCATGAAGTATCGGTGCCGGTCCTGCTGGTGAAGTAACCGGCGCCGCCATACCGGGCTGGACTCAGTCCGGTTTTTTCTTGAGGAGATCGCCCAGGTTGGCGAAGGCCTTGAAGGTCTCCTTCGGACCTAGGTCACCGCCTGGTTTCGACTCGGCGTAGTACTGATTGTCGGTGTAACGCGAGTGCTCGTTGTCGTGGCAGTACAGGCAGAGCAACTCCCAGTTCGAGCCGTCTTCCGGGTTGTTGTCGTGGTTGTGGTCCTTGTGATGGACCGTCAGCTCGCTCAGGCGCTTGCCTGAGAACTCCCTTGCGCAACGTCCGCAGACCCAGGGGTACATCTTCAGGGCCTTCTCACGATAATCCTGTTCGCGCTGTGCGTAGGGCGTATTGGGTTTGTTTGTACTCATCGCTGTGCCTCTAGCTCAACGGTTGCAGTGTTCGTTAGCCGGCCAGGCCGACATAGACATTCTGTACATCATCATGGGCGTCGATGGCGCTGAGAAAGGCTTCGACTTCTTCCAGTTCGGCCTCGGACAGCGTCGTGACGGGATTCTTCGGACGGTAGCCGAGCTGTGCCGACTGGACAGTGAAGCCATGCTCCGGCAGGGCCCGGCAGACCACGTCCATGTCGGTGGCATCGCTGATGAACAGTGTGGCACCGTCTTCAGCGGCTTCGAAATCTTGGGCGCCCGCTTCGATGGCGGCCAGTTCAGCATCGGCATCGGCATCGGCGCTAGCCGGCGCTGCTTCGATCATGCCGCAGTGATCGAAATCCCAGGCGACCGAGCCGGAGGCGCCGAGCTGGCCCTTGCGAAACAGCACGCGGATCTCGGCCACAGTGCGGTTAACGTTGTCGGTCAGGCATTCGACGATCACCGGGACCTGATGCGGGGCGAAGCCTTCATAGGTGGTGCGCTCATAGTTGACGCTCTCTCCAAGCAAGCCCGCACCTTTTTTGATAGCGCGTTCCAGGGTCTCACGGGGCATCGAGGCCTTCTTGGCCTGCTCGACTACCAGGCGCAAGCGAGGATTCATGTCCGGGTCAGCGCCGCTGCGGGCCGCGATCATGATTTCCTTGGACAGTTTGCCGAAGGTGCGTCCCTTGGCGTTGGCTGCCGCTTCCTTATGTTTCGCTTTCCACTGTGCGCCCATGAATGTTCTCGTGATTGGTGAAGTTGATGGAGATCGACTGACGGCGATTCTAGCCGTTGCGGCGGCAGCAGGCACGGGCCGCGCGCAACTCCAGCGATGCGGAAGGACGTATGGCGCTTCTGCCTGTCGACTGTAATGCCCAATTGCCTGGCTGCTGTATGAGTACGCGATCGACAGACGCGGCTCTAATGCGTTTTTGTCTAGGGAACTGTTCCATGTCGCCAAAGGACCTGATGCTGGCCCTGGTTGTGATCGTTGTCTGGGGCATGAACTTCGTCGTAATCAAGGTCGGCCTGGATGACATCCCGCCGATGCTGCTAGGCGCACTGCGTTTCATGCTCGCTGCGTTTCCGGCGGTGCTGTTTATCAAACGGCCACAGATGCCACTGCGCTGGCTACTGGCATACGGCGGGACCATATCGCTCGGTCAGTTCGCCTTTCTCTTCTCCGCGATGAAGGTCGGTATGCCTGCTGGCCTGGCCTCCCTGGTTTTGCAGTCGCAGGCATTTTTCACGCTGTTCTTTGCCGTTCTGTTTCTTGGCGAGCGGCTCCGTGCAAGCAATCTGGTCGGGTTGGTAATCGCCGCTGGTGGTTTACTGCTGATTGGCATGCAAGGCGATCGCAGCATGACACTGGCCGGTTTCCTGCTGACCATCTGCGCAGCCTCGATGTGGGCAATGGGCAATATTGTCACCCGCAAGGTGGGCAAGGTGAATCTGGTTGGGCTGGTGGTATGGGGCAGTCTGATCCCCCCCATTCCGTTCTTCGCCCTGTCTTGGGTGCTGGAGGGGCCGGAAGCGATCAAGGGCGCGCTGGGCGGGTTCGGGATGGATTCGGCGCTGGTGCTGATCTACCTGGCCTTCGGTGCGACGATTCTTGGTTACGGGCTCTGGAGCAGACTGCTGTCCCGCTATCCGGCGAATACCGTTGCGCCTTTCTCACTTTTGGTGCCCGTCGTCGGCCTGACCTCTGCTGCCGTACTGCTGGATGAGCACCTGGGGCTGTTGCAGGCGGCCGGTGCATTGCTGGTCATGCTGGGGCTGGGGATCAATGTAGGCGGGGGCTGGCTGGTCAGCCGCGTGCGCACTGCCTTTGGTAGTTCGACAGCCTGACAGCAAAACGCCCCGCGACGGCATGCCGTGCGGGGCGCGCTTCTACCTCTATGGCGTTACCGAGCGGCGTGACTGCCCAGTAGTGGTGTAATGCCGTTAGCTTTTTCCCTCTTGGCCGTGCGCTTCTCCTGCGCCGTCTTCTGGGGTTTCTTCTTTGCGTTCTTCTTAGTATCCATACCCTTGCTCATGGTGTCGCCTCGCGATTGATCGGCTTGGTTGTGCATCCCTGCGTGGGTCTGCTCTGGGCCAGTGCACCTTGGCGTGAGCGTGAAGATCAAAGATGAATGAAGCCGAGACTACGCCTGCCAGACAGGATTGGATAGCGGCGGTTTTTGCCGTGGCGAGGGGCCGAATCTCATACCTTGAACCGCCCGATCATCGTCTGCAGTTCGCCGCCTAACTGCGCAAGCCGGGCGGTGGACGCAGCCGTTTCCCGGGCCGCCTCAGCGGATTGGTCAGCCACGTCGCGAACGCTGAGCACGCTGCGATTGATTTCCTCAGCAACCGAGCTCTGTTGTTCAGCCGCCGTGGCGATCTGCTGGTTCATCGCTTGAATGACTGAAACGGTTTCGGTAATGGCTTGCAGCTCGGTGCCCACTTCTCTTGCGAGGGTGACGGTATCGCGGGCCAGAGTGCTGCTGCTGTCCATCATTCCAGATGCGGTGCGGGCGCCTTTCTGCAGGGTAGCGATCAGGGCTTCAATTTGCGCAGTGGACTGCTGTGTGCGCTGGGCCAAGCCGCGCACCTCATCGGCTACCACCGCGAACCCGCGCCCAGCTTCACCCGCCCGTGCGGCCTCAATGGCAGCGTTAAGGGCAAGCAGGTTGGTTTGCTCGGCAATGCCATTGATGACGGTCAGCACCGTGCTGATGCCGTCGGTTTCCTTATTCAGCTGGGTCATGGCCTCGGCCGACAGCGTGACCTCATTCGAGAGTCGGTCAATCTGCGACAGGGCGCGCTGGACAACCGTGTTGCCTTTAACGGCCTGCTGATCGGCGCGCTGGGCGGCGCTCGACGCCTCTTCGGCATTGCGTGCGACTTCTTGCACCGTCGCGGTCATCTCATGCATGGCCGTCGCGACCTGATCGGTTTCCTGACGCTGGCTGCTGACACCAGCGCTGGTCTGCTCGGTCACCGCGGAAAGCTCATCGGAGGCGCTGGCCAGCTGTGCAGTGATACCACCGATACTTCCGATCAGCGCCTGCAGGTTGCCGCGCGTCTTGCCCAGCGCCTGGAGCAGTTGGCCGAACTCGTCATGGCGTGGCTCGGGAGGCTGACCGGTCATGTCCCCAGCACCGATGCGCTCGGCTATCTGCACTGCCTGGTTGAGGGGCTGCGTTATCTGGCGGACGATTAGCCAGCCGATCAGAGCGCCCAGGAGGATCGCCGCCAAGGTAATACCGATGACCTGAATTTTCTTGGTTTGAGCATCATCGGCACGCTTCTGGGTCTGGCTGGAGATGATGCCCCTGGCCTCCTCGTAGAGTTTCGCGAAAATGGCCTCCATGTCCTGGCGCGTCTGTTGCTGACTGGCAACGATGGGCGGCAGTTTCTTCACGAGGTCGACGTACTCGGTCGCGCTGGCCTTGAGGGTTTTCAGGTTTTCAGCTTGGGGACCGATCAGCTCTTGCTCCAGCGGTGCAATGGCTGCGTTCAACGCTTCGAACTGCTGGTTCAGGGTGTTCAGGGCGGCTTCGGATTCTTCCATCAGATATCCGCGGACGGTGAAGCGCAGCAGTCGATTCTGCTTGGAGAGCTCAGTCGTCATCAGCGCGATATTGGCAATGTCTCCGGTCGGGTGTAAGACCGGGTTGCCTTGAACGCCGTTCCAGCGCTGCTCCAGGTTGGCTATCAGCTTGTCAGTGGTATTGCCTGCTTCAACCCAGTTGGCGCGTGTCTGCTTTTTCAGTGCATGCATTGCGACGAGCTTTTCGAATGCGGCCTGGTACTCTCGCGCCTGATTGGCGATGGTTTGCAGCAACTCCCGGTCCTGCGGTTCCGAGAAGCTGGCTTTTTTCTGTTCGACCAGTCGAGCAGTGTTCGCTACCGCATCGGTTACCTGGGCAACGTATTTCTCATCGCCGCGCTCTTCGAAGCGCACCTGTGCATAGCGGATTTGGTTGGCTTCGTTGAGTAGGTTTTCTGCGGTCTGCGCTTTATCGCTCCGTGAGATCAGAGCATCCATGCTGAGCACGCCGATAGCGGCCACGCAGACGGTGAGCAGCAGTACCGCAGCGAAGCCAAGCGTCAGCTTGTAGCTGACTTTGAGATTTTTCATTGTTGTTCCTCAAGCTGGCAGAGCCGATGGTAGTGGTCGTACAACGACATCGGCTTGAACCGCTATAACTTGAGGATGTTGTCTGATGACTGGCTGATTTATAGTCAACGGGCGCTTGTCATTGTCTGACACGCTGTGCCTGGATCTCAGGCAAATCATTTCGGCGCATGTAGGCAAGTAACGGCTCGGTGATGGCTAGCCGGTCATTGATGTTCTGGTCGAGGAGCAGCTGAATCAGCTCACGTTTGAGCGTCATCAGCTGGTTATCGATGGTTTGCCAGACAAATTCGCTCGCCGGTGTGATGCTGCTGTCGGCGACATCCATGCCGAACGAGTCTTCGCTAAACCGAACGATGTGCTGGCCGGTTTTGCCGTTGAAACCCACAAAACCTTGCAGGCAGTCGGCGGCCCGGCAGATGTCGACGGATGTAATGCTCATGTAAACCTCGGTATCGATTCGGGTGGTTTACACGCAGGGCAGGCGTTCGATGCTGCTGGCGACCTTCTTATGAGGTCGCTTTGATTGACGCGTATTGTCGTGGTCGGCGTTGCGTCTGAACAGCGGCATGACGCCGCTTGCCCTTGTCAGAACAACGCCGCCTGATCCTGTTGCCGTCGCCTGCTGTCCAGCCGTTGACGAAAGCGCGTGCGGTATTCACTTGCCAGCGGTGACAGATTGGCCAGCCAGGCGAGTTCGATGTCGTTGACGTCGTCATTGACGAAGCCGCGCCAGACGCGAAGCACGCTGGCGGTCGGCCACGGCCGCTCTATCAAGTGCAGGTCCGCGCCGAGTTCGATGGCCCCGGGTTCAAGGGTTCGGTACAGCCATCCGGTTCGGCCACTTTTGGCCATATGGCGAGCGAGGCCACGGACGCTGTGTCGCCGGTCCAGGTTGCTACAAGGCGAGCGGGGCTGGCTGACTTCGATCACGGCATCGCCCCAGCGAAAGCGATCCCCGATACATACCTGTCGTTCATCCAGGCCCAGCGTCGAGAGATTTTCGCCAAACGCGGCGGGACCAATGGCCGACAGCTGCGGATAAAGCTTGCGCCAGTGAGAGTAGTGCTCGGCCGGATAGTGGCATAGGCTGCGATCCGGCCCGCCATGGAAACGGTAATCGGCGACACGGTCGCCCTGTAGCCCGTTGAGATTGAGCCAGACCTCGCCCATCGCCAGCTGCTTGTCGATGGCTGAAGGCTTCTCTGTACCCGGCAGTCGCAGCAGCTGGTCGCGTAGGAAGGGACCTTCAACCGGCCATTGCATGAGGGCGCCCTGATCTGGATAGGTGAGCTATGGGGCTGGCTTCAGCCTTCATTGAGACGGGCCAGCTCGCGGCGCACCATGGCGGCGAACTCTGGCGGCTTGAGCTGATAAAGCTCGGTGGCGACCCAGCCCAGCCAGCGTGCGCCCAAGGCTTGCCGTTGTTCAAGTAGCCGTCGCGCTTCGGCGGTCGCTCGTTCGGCGTGTTGCTGATGAAACTCCGACCGGCCCATGTCTACTCCTCAAGCTGAGCGCGCGATTCTAAACGACAAGCGCAGTTGGCGCCTGATCGCTTGGTAAAGCCGCTGTGCCGCGCTAGGCTCGCGACTCCGTCGTTTAACGAGCTCGAACCATGCCGCGGTCTGTGAATTTCAAGGACAAGATTTCCCGTCAGCGGCCTTATGGGCGCGTCGAGCCGGGTCTCAAAGCCTCCGAAGGTGATCTGTCATTGGTCATCGACCAGCTTGAGAGCGACCGCGGTCGCATCATCAACTCCGCCGCTGTGCGGCGTTTACAACAGAAGACTCAGGTCTTCCCGCTGGAGCGCAACGCAGCGGTGCGCAGCCGCTTGACCCACTCACTCGAAGTCCAGCAGACGGGTCGCTTCATTGTGCGCACCCTGTACAAACAGCTCGGTGAGCGGGCGACGCAATACGGCCTGGATGGGTTGGAAGGTGCGCTGGAAAGCCTCGTTGAAATGACGTGCTTGATGCACGACATCGGCAACCCACCGTTTGGGCACTTTGGCGAGTTTGCCATTGGCGAGTGGTTCAAGCGGAACCTGAACACGCTGTTCGACGCCGCTATCCCCAACGGTGAAGGCAATAGCGAATTGCGCAGTCGTATGCTGCTCGACCTCGAACAGTTCGAAGGCAACGCTCAGGCGATTCGCTTAGTCGTTAGCCTGCTACGGCTTAACCTGACCTACACACAGACGGCGGGGCTGCTGAAATACGTGCGCGCCGCTTATGCGCCCAAGCCGGCCAAGGGATCACCCGGCGCCTATCTGTTGAAGAAGCCAGGCTTCTACCTTTCAGAGGAATTTTTTGTCGACGATCTGCAGGCCGCGTTGGGGCTACAACCTGGCACGCGTCACCCGGTGGCCTACATCATGGAGGCGGCCGATGATATCGCCTATTGCCTTGCCGATATCGAAGACTCGGTGGAGAAGGGCATCTTCTCCATTGAGCAGTTGTCACAGCTGCTGATCGACAAGTTCACCGAGCACGGCTCGCCCGACGAGCCGATCGCGAATACCGGCCGCAGCTTTCGCAGCATGGTCGAGTACGCCCAGGCGCGTGCTGCCAAAGAGACGATCAACAAGGTTGGCGAATTCTTCGTCTGGCTGCGGGTGAATATGGTCCACCCGCTGGTGCAGCACGCCGCGCAGCAATTTATCGAGCATATCGAGGCGGTCTACGACGGCACGCTGGACCGCGCGCTGCTGGAAGACGCAAGTCTGCCAAACGCCATTGTGCAGACCTTCAAGGATGTCGCGATGGACCACGTGTTCTGTCACCGCGAAGTTGAAACCTTGCAGTTGCAGGGCTACCGAATTCTCCAGGGGCTGCTGGACGCCTACGCGCCGCTGCTGGCCGTCGCTCCGGAGACCTTCCGGGCATTGACGGAAGGCGGTTGCCGTAGCGAGCCGCACCTGCAAATGCTTGCCCGGCGCCTGCCCAGTCAGCTGATCAAGGCCTATCACGAGTCGCTGAAAGCGCATCCTGAGGGAAGTGAAGACCAGGCGTTGTGGGAGTTCTACTACCGCTGCCGCATGCTTCAGGACTTCGTCAGCGGTCTGACCGATCAGCTGGCGCAGGACGAATACCGCACGCTCTCTGCTTTGTAACCTCGATGGCTGTCGTCCAGCCAGTCGTCCTCGCCTGGCTCGCCAGCTCTTGCTGACATCCGCTGCGCCAAAATCGCTCGCGCCGCCGTTTCGTTGGTACACCACTTGCATTTGTCTGGTGCGTGCGTTTGGAGCGTGGCCCCTAAATGGCGCAACGATCTGCCGCTGAGCCAGGCGGGATTGAGCCTAAGTGTTTGAAAATCAACGCTTTGGTTTGTCGGGGATGAAAATCTTGCAAGTCCGCCGCAACAGTTCATAGCAAACCTCCGCTTACCCGTGGTGCATGTTGGTGCGTGCAATGGGGGCGGTTTGCTGTTTTGGTGCGCTTACCATAGGACCTAGTAGATGGATAACCCAAGCAGTGCGGTAGAAGTGCTGATTCACGGTGCCAACACCCTGTTCATCCTGATGGGCGCGGTGATGGTCCTGGCAATGCATGCCGGTTTTGCCTTTCTGGAGGTCGGCACCGTACGCCTTAAAAATCAGGTCAATGCGCTGTCGAAAATCATCGCCGATTTTGCCGTCTCGACATTGGCGTATTTCTTCATCGGCTACTGGGTTGCGTATGGCGTGACCTTTCTGCAGCCGGCCGACCAGCTGATCGCCGAGAACGGCTATTCATTGGTCAAGTTCTTCTTCCTGCTGACATTCGCCGCTGCAATACCCGCGATCATCTCCGGCGGCATCGCCGAGCGCGCCAAATTCGGCCCACAGCTCTGCGCCACCTTGTTGATCGTTGCGTTCATCTATCCGTTTTTTGAAGGGATGATGTGGAACGGCAACTTTGGCGTTCAGGCTTGGCTGGAAGCGCAGTTCGGTGCGCCGTTCCACGATTTCGCCGGTTCGGTAGTGGTGCACGGTATGGGTGGCTGGCTGGCGTTCGGCGCAGTGATTCTGCTTGGCCGCCGTAATGGTCGATACCGTGACGGCCGTTTGGTGGCCTTCGCGCCCTCGAACATTCCATTTCTTGCGCTGGGATCGTGGATTCTCATCGTCGGCTGGTTCGGGTTCAACGTGATGAGCGCCCAGACCCTTGAGGGCGTCAGCGGGCTGGTGGCGATCAATTCGCTGATGGCGATGGTTGGAGGAACTGCGGCGGCATGGGCGGTCGGCCGTAACGACCCGGGCTTCCTGCATAACGGGCCCTTGGCTGGGCTGGTAGCAGTCTGTGCAGGATCAGATCTAATGCACCCAATCGGTGCGCTGGCTACGGGCATAGTGGCTGGCGCCCTGTTTGTCTGGGCATTCACTGCGGCGCAGGCCAAATGGAAGATCGACGATGTGCTCGGTGTCTGGCCATTACACGGCCTCTGCGGCGTCTGGGGCGGGCTGGCTTGTGGAATCTTTGGTCAGCACACGTTGGGTGGGCTGGGCGGCATCAGCATCATCAGCCAGGTGATCGGCACAGGCCTCGGCGTGCTGGTTGCGCTCGTTGGCGGCTTTCTCGTCTATGGCGTGCTCAAGGCAGCGGTCGGTATTCGCCTGAGTCAGGAAGATGAGTTCAATGGTGCGGACTTGTCCATTCACCGGATCGGTGCCCTGAGCCACGATTAAGGGCAACCATGCCGGCCGCCGCCGCCGCGGCCGGCTGTTCCTGAGAAGCAGGGCTTGTTTTCCGCTGCGGGACACAGGCTGCTGCTTCAGTCGACCGTACGGGGCTGGTCCGCATAAGCGCGCATGAACAGGCCAACGCAATCCTCGACATGCCGCTTGCCGTCTTCGGCGTCCAGTCGCTCGGCATAGCCGATCAGCAGACGAAAGTGTGCGGCGCCTTTGATCAACGAACAAAAATGTTCCGCGGCGCGCATCGGCTCGGGCACATCCAGCAACTGGCGGCGGTGCGCCTGGTCTAGCAACTGCTCCAGATCCAGCAGCAGCTTCTGTGGGCCTGCATCGAAGAACATCCGCGACAACGTTGGGTTCTGCGCCGCCATTGCCACCATCAGCCGGTGCAGACCGATGGATTCGGGGCTGATGACCAGCTCGTGAAAAGCCTGGGCAATATTTAGCAGGACCGAGTGGAATTCACGCCCATCCTCCAGCACGAACAGCCGGCGCGGCAGACGCGTTTCGCAGGTTGCCTTTACCGCTGCGCCGAATAGCGCCTCCTTGTCCTTGAAGTGGCTGTACAGCGTGAGCTTCGACACGCCGGCTTCGGCGGCGATGGCGTCCATGCTGCTGCCTTCATAGCCATTGCCGAGAAACAGGGTTTGGGCAGCCGCGAGGATTGCCTCGCGCTTGGCGGGGTCCTTTGGACGGCCTGGGCCGGACGGTGCGGGTGAGCTGTCGGTCATGGGTGTTTTTAATACTAGACTGGTGAGTTCGGTATTTTTACTATACCGCGCAGTATAAGTATTAGAACCCACCTTGCGACAGAGAGAGATTCGACGTGTGCCGACATGCCTTGCCCTTCCTCGGTGCTTTTGGTTTCGCCTTGCTAGCCGGTTGCGGCAATGGTGAACCCGAGCAGCTCTCTACGCGGCCCGTGATGGTGGTTCAGCCGCAGCCCGCCAGTGAAGCCTTTGAAAGCTATCCGGGGGAGGTCCATGCACGCTACGAACCCGAGTTGGCCTTTCGTATCGGCGGCAAGGTCACCGAGCGGATGGTCGAAGCCGGGGAGCGGGTGCGCAAGGATCAGCCATTGGCCAAGCTCGATCCGCAGGACGTGCGGCTGCAGCTCGAGGGCATCCGTGCTCAGGTGGCGGCGGCTGAAGCCAACCTGCGGGTCGCCCGTGCCGAGCATGAGCGCTACAAGACCTTGATGGATCGCCAACTGGTCAGCCGCTCGCAATTCGACTCTTCTGAAAATGCCTACCGCTCCGCGCAGGCGCGTCTGCAGCAAGCGCGCGCGGAATTCGATGTCGCCAACAACCAGGTCGGCTACGCCATCTTGCGCGCAACGCACGAAGGCGTGATTGCCCAACGCCGGGTCGAGGTGGGGCAGGTTGTCGGCGCCGGCCAGACGGCCTTCGTCTTGGCTGCCGATGGCGAGCGCGAGGTAGCGATCAATCTGCCGGAGCAGGCACTGGATCGCTACTCGGTTGGCCAGCCGGTCTCGGTGGAAATCTGGTCGCAGCCGGGCAAAACCTACGCCGGCCACATTCGTGAACTGTCGCCGGCTGCCGACCCGCAGTCGCGCACCTACTCGGCGCGTGTCGCCTTCGACGACGCAAAGGTGCCTGCCGAGCTTGGCCAGAGCGCGCTGGTGTCAATCCGCAGCAATGGCGAGGTGCCCTTGGCGGTGCCGCTTTCAGCGGTCACCGCCGAGCAGGGCAAGGCTTACGTCTGGCGGGTCAAGGAGGACGGCACGCTGGAGCGCGTTGCCGTGCAGACGGGGGCCTTTGGTGATTCTTCTGTGCCCATCCTCAAGGGGCTGCAGGCCGACGACTGGGTTGTCCTCGCCGGTGTTCAGATGCTCCACGAGAACCAGTCGGTGAGGGCGGTTGATCGTGACAACCGTCCGGTCGAACTGGCGGCGCAGGAGTAATCAGGATGCGCTTCAATCTCTCCGCATGGGCGTTGGGCAACCGGCAGATCGTTGTCTATCTGATGCTGCTGATGGCCGTGGTAGGTGCCCTGTCGTACAGCAAGCTTGGTCAAAGTGAAGACCCGCCCTTTACCTTCAAGGCGATGGTGATTCAGACCCAGTGGCCCGGCGCCACTGCAGAGGAGGTTTCGCAGCAGGTCACCGAACGCATCGAAAAAAAGCTGATGGAAACGGGTGAATACGAGCGCATCGTGTCCTTTTCACGGCCCGGCGAATCCAACGTGACCTTTATGGCGCGCGATTCGATGCGCTCCGAGCAGATTCCGGATCTCTGGTACCAGATCCGTAAAAAGATTGGTGACATTCGCCATACCTTGCCTGCTGGTGTGCAAGGTCCCTTTTTCAATGACGAGTTCGGCACGACCTTCGGCAACATCTACGCGCTGACTGGCTCAGGTTTCGATTACGCCGTGCTGAAGGATTATGCCGACCGCATTCAGTTGCAGCTGCAGCGAGTGAAGAATGTCGGCAAGGTCGAGCTCATCGGGCTGCAGGACGAAAAGATCTGGATCGAGCTTTCCAACGTCAAGCTGGCCAATCTGGGCGTGCCGCTGGAGGCCGTCAAACAGGCTCTTGAGGCTCAGAACACGGTGATGTCGGCAGGCTTTGTGGAGACGCCCAGTGACCGCGTACAGCTTCGCGTCACCGGCAGCTTCGACACGGTAAAACAGATTCGGGACTTCCCCATCCGGGTGGCCGGTAGCACCTTCCGCATCGGCGATGTGGCCGAGGTCTACCGCGGCTTCAACGACCCGCCGGCGCCACGCATGCGCTACATGGGCGAACCTGCGATCGGGCTGGCCGTGTCGATGAAGTCCGGCGGCGACATCCTTGTGCTCGGCGAGGCGCTGCAGACCGAATTCGCACGCTTGCAACAGGAGCTGCCGGCAGGCATGCAGCTGCGCAAGGTGTCCGACCAGCCAGCGGCAGTGAAGACCGGTGTCGGCGAGTTCGTGCAGGTGCTGATCGAGGCCCTGATCATCGTGCTGCTGGTGAGCTTCTTCTCGCTGGGTGTGCGTACGGGGCTGGTGGTCGCGCTGTCGATTCCGCTGGTGCTGGCGATGACCTTCGCGACCATGCATTACCTGGACATCGGTCTGCACAAGATTTCCCTCGGCGCCTTGGTATTGGCGCTGGGGCTGATGGTGGACGATGCGATCATCGCCGTGGAAATGATGGCGATCAAAATGGAGCAGGGCTTCGACCGGCTCAAGGCCGCGAGTTATGCCTGGACCAGTACGGCCTTTCCGATGCTCACCGGTACGCTGATCACTGCCGCGGGCTTTCTACCGATTGCCACCGCGCAGTCCAGCACGGGCGAATACACCCGTTCGATCTTTCAGGTAGTGACCATCGCCCTGGTCGCCTCCTGGATCGCCGCAGTAGTGTTCGTGCCGTTATTGGGGGAGAAACTGCTGCCCGATCTGGCCAAGCGTCATGCGCAAAAGCATGGCGGCAGCGATCAGGGTCACGACCCGTATTCGACGCCGTTCTATCAGCGTGTACGGCGGGTGATCCACTGGTGTGTGCAGCGGCGCAAAACGGTTATCGTCCTGACGTTGCTGGCGTTCGTCGGCGCGATCGGCTTGTTCCGCATCGTGCCGCAGCAGTTCTTTCCCGCCTCCGGCCGGCTGGAGCTGATGGTCGATCTGAAGCTGGCCGAAGGCGCGTCGCTCAAGGCCACCGAAGCCGAGGTGCATCGCCTTGAGGAAATGCTCAAGGACCGCGCCGGCATCGATAATTACGTAGCCTATGTCGGCAGTGGGTCGCCGCGCTTCTACTTGCCGCTGGATCAGCAGTTGCCGGCCACCAGCTTCGCCCAGATCGTGGTATTGGCTGAAAGCATCGAGGAACGTGAAGCCTTGCGTAGCTGGCTGATCGAGCGACTGCGCGATGATTTCCCTACCTTGCGCGGTCGCGTCAGCCGCCTTGAGAACGGGCCGCCCGTGGGCTATCCGGTGCAGTTCCGGGTCACCGGCGAGCATATCGATGTGGTGCGTAAGCTCGCACGCCAGGTTGCGGCCAAGGTGCGCGAGAACCCCTATGTAGCGAACGTCCATCTCGACTGGCAGGAGCCGAGCAAGGTGGTCTGGCTGAACGTGGATCAGGACCGTGCCCGTGCGCTGGGCGTCAGTACGGTGGAACTCTCGAACTTCCTCAAACGCACCTTTACCGGCACTACGGCGAGCCAGTTCCGTGAAGACAATGAGCTGATCGAAATTCTGATCCGCGGGACAGAGCGCGAACGCGAGACCTTGTCGATGCTGCCGAGCTTGGCGATTCCCACCGCCAGCGGCCGCAGCGTGCCCTTGTCGCAGGTCGCCACCCTGGAATACGGCTTCGAAGAGGGGGTCATCTGGCATCGCAACCGCATGCCAACGGTGACGGTGCGTGCCGACATCTACGGGGACCAGCAGCCAGCCTCGCTGGTGAAGCAGATCGAGCCGACCCTGAGCGATGTGCGGGCTGCGCTGCCCAGCGGCTACTTGCTGGAAGTCGGCGGAACGGTCGAGGACTCCAGTCGTGGTCAGGCCTCGGTGAACGCCGGGATGCCGCTGTTCGTGATTGTCGTGGTCAGCCTGCTGATGCTGCAGCTCAAGAGCTTCTCACGCTCGGCAATGGTGTTTCTCACCGCGCCGCTGGGGTTGATTGGTGTAGCGCTGTTCCTGCTGCTGTTCGGCAAGCCCTTCGGCTTCGTGGCGATGCTCGGCACTATCGCGCTGTCGGGCATGATCATGCGCAACTCGGTGATTCTGGTGGATCAGATCGAGCAGGACATCGGCGCTGGGCAGGATCGCTTCAATGCCATCATCGATGCCACCGTGCGGCGCTTCCGGCCCATCGTGCTCACCGCACTGGCGTCCGTGCTGGCGATGATTCCGCTGTCACGCAGCGTGTTCTTCGGTCCCATGGCGGTGGCAATCATGGGCGGGCTGATCGTTGCGACCGCGCTGACGTTGCTGTTCCTGCCAGCGCTCTACGCGGCGTGGTTCAGGGTCAAGGAAACGCCTCAGCGCTGATCAAATGTCCGAACAAGCTGGCGTCTTTAGACGCCAGCGGCCTGCAGCAACTGTTCCGCTGAGGCCTTGGCCAGCAGCGCCTGGTCGCCGGGGCCCTCGATGTGCGCCATGCTCAGTGCGCCTTCGATAAGAAACTGCAGCTGGCGAGCGAGTTGCTCCGGCTGGGGTGCGTCGAGCGCCTCCAGCAGCTCGCACAGATGGCGCTGAAATTGCGCCTTGTATCCCGCGGCGCGTTGATGGATCGGGTGTTCTCGATCCTGATATTCGGCCGCCGCATTGATGAACAGACAGCCACAGAACGCGGTCGGGCTCTGGATCATGTTGTTCAACCCATCAAACACGCTTAACAGCGCCTTGCGCGGCGGTAACGCCTGCCGCGCTTCCCGCAAACGCTCGAGCATCGGCAGCTGGCGCGCCTCCAGTACCGCCAGGATCAGTTCGTCCTTCGATTTGAAGTGCTTATACAGGGTCATCTTGGCCACGCCCGATTCGCTGAGAATCCGGTCGATGCCGGTGGCGTGGTAGCCCTCTGTGTAGAACAGCCGCTCGGCGGTGGCGAGCAGCAGGTCGCGTTTGTTGGTTGCCATGTGGATCTCCTCGGCCGGCCATTATGCGGGAGCGGTTCTGTTCCCTCCAATCGTCCTCAAGGCAGTACAAGTGCTTGCAGTGTACAGACAGGTCTGTCTACTATCCAGTCGTGCGTCGGCGCTTACGCCTGCCGCTGGCATTTGCCGGGCGTGATCGTTCTCCGTTTTTGCCTGATGAAGGAGTCTGAGTCATGCGTGTTCTCAAGAGCCTGGCGGTTTCATTGATGCTTCTCTCCGGCGCGCTGCCGGCTGCGGAGTTGCGTTTCAGCCTGATCCGAACAGGGCAGACTACATCCAGCGGCGAATACGCCTGGCGTGACGGCTACTGGGTAGCACCCGAAACGATCGATCATATAGCCGTACTGGTCGAGCACGGCGGCAAGCGTCTGCTGTTCGGTAGTGGCCTTGGCCGGCAGATCGACGCCCAGCTAGACGGCGCAATTCCCTGGCGCGTTAAGCGCTACAGCGAGGTGCAGCCGGTGCGTGACCAGCTCGAGAAGGATGGCCTGGCGGTTGATCAAGTGGTGTTGGGCTGCGCGCGCTGGAATCACGCCTCCGGCCTAGCCGATTTCCCTGAACTGTCGGTGCTCGCAAGCCCGGAGAGCATCCACTACGCACAGAATGCAACGTCGCCAGCTGTCATTCCGGGACAGTTTTCCCACGGGGTCAGGTGGCAGCCGCTTCGCTTCGAGCGCCGCGCTGTTTACGGGTTCGAGGAAAGTCTCGATCTGTTTGGTGACGAACGGTTGGTCCTGGTGAAACTGGCAGGTCATGGCGCCCTGGGCCTGTTTCTCACGCTTGATGACGGCCGGCGCTTCTTCTTTCGAGGCGATGCCGCCAGCACCGAAAGCCTCGCGGAGGCGCTGCCCGTCGAGGTCTCGCAGGGCAGGGATGCCCGGTTGCAGGCGCGACTCGGTTTCTACCCCCGCTGGGTGGAGTGAATCGCGTCGTTGCGCGGCCGGTTCAGTTCGCTGTCAGGGCGCCGTTTTGAGCCTTCCGTTCGTCTGCTCGCACACATCGAGCGCAGCGTCGCCAGCTAAGCTTAAGCCTGTAAATTTCCTTGAAGCCAGGCCGGAAACGATGGGCGCAGTATGGCGAAACGATAAATCCCGGGCAGGGGGCAGCAAGCGCTCGCCTTCCGCCGATAAGCCCGGTCGAACACGCTCGCACGGTAGCCGTCTGGCGCGCCGCATGGGTGTGTTTCTGGGCGTTTCATTACTGGCCGGGGGTGGTTATGCCGCCTGGCATGAGATGCATACATCGAAGTTGCAGGCGCTCTGGCTTAACCGTTACGCCGAGAATCTCGATTACCAGATCGAACCGGGGGCGAGCAGTAGCATCCAGTTTCCCGATGCGGGTCCGTTCGACCGCCGCCTGGGCTATGCGGCCTTGCCGACGTTCCTGGAACGGCTGACCCAACGCGGCTTCACAGTGCAGCAACAGGTGAGCTTTTCGCCAGCGCTGCTGCGCTACGTCCAGCGTGGCTTCTTTGTCCCGTACCCGGAGAAATCCAAGGCGGGGCTGACCATCGATGATTGTCGCGGCGAGCCGCTGTATGCCAACAGTTATCCCCACCAATACTACGAGACCTTCGACGACGTACCTCCGGTCATTGCGATGAGCCTGCTGTTCATCGAGGACCGTGGGCTGCTCGACGCCGGCCGCCCGCGCGCCAACCCTGCAGTGGATTGGCCACGGTTCACCATGGCAGCGGTCAGCCAGGTTGAGAAGAAACTGGGGCTGCCGGTGCAGGCCGCCGGCGGCAGCACGCTGGCTACCCAAGTCGAAAAGTACCGTCACTCGCCCGAAGGGCGCACCGGTGACGCCGAGGAAAAGATCCGGCAGATGATATCCGCCAGCGTGCGGACCTACCGCGAAGGCCAGCAAACCATGGTCACCCGGCAGCGCATCGTTCGCGATTACCTCAACAGCGTGCCGCTCTCTGCCGCCTATGGCCACGGCGAGGTGCACGGCATCGCCGATGGTCTGCGCCTCTGGTACGGCGCCGATTTCGCCGAGGTTAACCGGGTCCTCGATGCTCGGCGCAATGAAGGCGTCAGTTATGAAACGCAGGGGCTCGCGCTGCGACAGGTGCTCTCGCTGTTGATCGCTCAACGGCGCCCGTCGTACTACCTGGGAGCAGGGCGTGCCGACATGGCGGAGCTCACCGACAGCCATATCCGCTTGCTGGCCAATGGCGGCGTGATCGGTACGCGGTTGCGCAACGCCGCCTTGCAGCAGCAGGTTGAGTTCCGCAATTTGCGTCTCGAGCCGGGCATTCGTGAGGTGCCTTCCAGCAAGGGCATCACGGCCGCACGGATGCGCCTGAGCAACCTGCTGGGCGTGTCGTTGTATGAGCTCGACCGCCTGGATCTGGCCGCGACCACGCCGCTGCATGGCGAGCTGCAAGGACAGATCAGCAACTATCTGCATCGACTGGCCGATCCAGCATTCGCAGGTGAGGTGGGCTTGTTTGGCGAGCGCATGTTGTCGCCTGAGCGTACCGGCGATGTGCGTTACAGCTTCACGCTGTTCGAGCGCGGCGAGCAAGGCTTCCGTGTGCGGGTGCAGACCGACAACACCAACCAGCCGTTCGACATCAACGAGGGCAGCAAACTGGAGCTGGGCTCGACTGCCAAGCTGCGGGTGCTGACCACTTATCTGGAGGTTATCGCCGAGCTGCACGAGCGTTACGCGAAGAGCGATGTCGCCACCTTGCGCAAGGCTGAGGCGGTGGACCCGCTGACCCGCTGGGCGCTGGCTTATCTGATTCAGCATGAGGATCGCAACCTGCCAGCCATGCTTGATGCAGCGCTGGAGCGTCGCTACTCGGCCAGTCCGACCGAGCGCTTCTTTACCGGCGCTGGCATGCACCGCTTCGGCAACTTCCGCCGTGAGGACGACGGCCGCCTGCCGACCATGCGCGAAGCGCTGCAGGAATCGATCAACCTCCCGTTCGTTCGGCTGATGCGCGATCTGGTGAGCTACAGCACCTACCAGACATCCAACGGCGCCGAGCTGCTCAGAAGTGATGACAACCCTGAGCGGCGAGAGTACCTGCAGCGTTTTGCCGATCGCGAAGGCTCGGTGTTTCTGCAGCGTTTCTGGCGCAAGTATCGCGACAAGAGCGCGGACGAACGCATCGAGGCACTGTTGGATGGCATGCGCCCGACGCCATCGAGGTTGGCTGCCGTCCACCGGTATCTGATGCCCGAAGCGGACCGCGCGACTTTCGAGCGTTTTCTCAAGGCGCGTCTGCCAACGGCCACCCTCACCGACAAGGCGGTCGACTCGCTGTACGAACGCTACGCGCCGGGTTCCTACAGCCTGCCGGACCAGGGCTACATTGCCCGCGTCCACCCGCTGGATCTGTGGCTGCTGGGTTACCTGATCAAGCATCCGGAGGCTGGCATTACCGAGGTCATCGCGGCCAGCACCGCAGAGCGCCAGGAAGTTTATGGCTGGCTGTTCCGCAGCCGTCACAAGAGCGCGCGGGATAGCCGCATCCGCATCATGCTAGAGGTGGAGGCGTTCACCGATATTCACCGGCGCTGGCAGCGTCTGGGCTATCCGTTCGACCATCTGGTGCCTTCGCTGGCTACGGCGCTGGGCAGCTCGGGTGACCGCCCGGCGGCGTTGGCCGAATTGATGGGCATCATCGTCAATGACGGCGTGAGGCTGCCCAGTGTGCGCATCGACAGCCTGCATTTCGCCAGCGACACGCCGTATGAGACTCGCCTTGGCATCAAGCCGGATGTCGGGGTGCGGGTGTTGCACAGTGAGGTGGCGACGGCCTTGCGCGAAGCGCTTGCCAGCGTGGTCGAAGGTGGCACCGCGCGGCGCCTGCGTGGCAGCTTCATGCAGACTGATGGGGAAGCACTGCGGGTTGGCGGCAAAACCGGAACGGGTGACAACCGTATCCAGACTGTCGGCGCGGGCGGCCGACTGATCAGCTCGCTGGCGCTGAATCGCACTGCGACCTTCGTGTTCTACCTCGGGCCCAATCACTTCGGGACGCTGACAGCCTACGTGCCGGGCCGCGGGGCGGACAGCTTCCGCTTTACCTCTGCGCTACCGGTACAGGTGCTCAAAGGCATGGCGCCGATACTGCAGCCGTATCTGCAGCCAGGTGCGCAGTCGCAATGCCAGCCCGTCGGCGAGCCCTTGAAGCCGACGCTGACAGCGAGCACTGAGAACAAGGCCTGACGATGGCGGGCGAGCGGTTAGGGGCACCTGACCGCATCGGCCCCCTTATCGCAAATGGCCTTTGCCGATCAGCCTGTGCTCGGCGACACTCTTCCGCTTCGCGAACCTAATGAAGGGCTCGCGCAAGGGCGAGGGAGAGATGATGAAACTGCCGATCTATCAGGTCGATGCGTTTACCCAGCAGCTGTTCAAAGGCAACTCGGCCGCAGTGGTTCCGCTGGAGCATTGGCTGAGCGACGCACAGATGCAGGCCATCGCCGTGGAGAACAACCTGTCGGAAACGGCCTTTCTGGTGCGCGCGCCTGACGGTGCGTTTCTCATTCGCTGGTTTTCGCCGCTGACTGAAATCGACTTCTGCGGGCACGCCACCCTGGCCAGTGCCTTCGTGTTGTTGGGACAGAACTTGGCCACGGCTCCGCTGACTTTTCGTGCCGCTGCGGTAGGCGATATCAGCGTCGCCGAGTTGGATGATGGTCTGCTGGAGATGAGCTTCCCCAACCGTGCCCCGGAGCCCGTCGAGAATCCGCCGGCTGAGCTGTTCAACGGTCTTCGGACCTTGCCGCGGGCGGTGCTGCGAAACCGTCAGGCCTGGTTTGCCGTGTACGACGATGAGGATCAGGTGCGCCAGCTGGCACCCGACCTGTCGCTACTCAAAACGTTGGCACCATTGGATGTCGTGGCAACGGCGCCGGGTCGCCAGCAGGATTTCGTCTCGCGCTATTTCTGGCCGGCCAACGGCGGGGATGAAGACCCGGTCACCGGTTCCATCCATGCAGGCCTTGCGCCTTACTGGAGCGAGCGGCTGGGCAAGACGCAGTTGCTGGCGCTGCAGGCCTCACGCCGAAGCGGTTTGCTGCACTGCCGGGTCGAAGGCGAGCGCGTATTTGTCGCCGGGCATGCGGTCCTGTATCTACAGGGCACGATTGAGGTGTAGTTCCCGGATCTGGAAAAGGGGCGCTCGCGTCACGCAGCGCCGCTATCGAGCCGGGCGCTAGAACGATTTCACGATCCGCCCGAGCAGCTCCATCGCTTTTTCGCTGCGCTCGTCCCAGGGATGGCCGTAGTTCAGGCGTGCACAGTTGCGAAAGCGCCGGGTGGCTGAAAAGATCGGGCCTGGAGCGAGGCTGATGCCCTGCGCGAGCGCCAGCTGCAACAATTGCAGCGAATCGACCCCCTCGGGAAATTCGAACCAGAGGAAGTAGCCGCCGCTGGGCCGCGTTACCCGGGTGCTGGCCGGGAAGTGACGCGCGGCGGAGGCAAGCATTTCGCCCTGTTGACGCTCCAGTGCATGACGCAATTTACGTAAATGGCGGTCGTAGCCGCCGTGTTGCAGATAGTCAGCGATAGCCGCTTGGGCCGGCACCGAAGGTGAAATCGTCGTCATCAGCTTGAGGCGACTGATCTGTTCGGCATAGCGGCCGCCCGCCACCCAGCCGATCCGGTAACCCGGCGCCAGGCTTTTGGAAAAAGAGCCGCAATGCATCACCCATCCGTCACGGTCGTGGCTCTTGACCGGTTTAGGCGGCTCCTGGTTGAAGTACAGCTCGGCGTAGACATCGTCTTCGATCAGCGGGACTTGATGGCGCTGCAGCAACGCATAGAGGTTCTCTTTGTTTGACTCGCTCATGCTCGCACCGAGCGGATTCTGCAGGCTGCTCATGAACCAGCAGGCCTTGATCGGCAAGCTGCTCAGCCGGCTTTCCAGGGTGCTCAGGTCGATTCCGTCCCGCGGATGCACCGGGATTTCCACAGCCTTGAGCTTGAGCCGCTCCAGCACCTGCAAAGTGGCATAGAACGCGGGCGCTTCGATGGCGACCAGGTCGCCCGGCTGGGTGACCACCTGTAAACAGAGATTCAACGCTTCCATGGCGCCGGTGGTGATTACCAGCTCGTCCAACGGCAGCATGACTCCGCTGACCATATAACGCAGCGCGATCTGCCGGCGCAGGTCAGGGTGGCCGGTAGTCATCTCGGCGATCACTTCACGCCCCGGCATCTCGCGCACGGTGTGCGCCATTGAGCGCGCCAGGCGTTGCAGCGGGAACAGATCGGGACTGGGGAAGGCGGAACCGAACGGAACGGTGTCCGGATCGCGCAGCGAGGCGAGCACCGAGAACACCAGTTCGCTAACGTCGACATCGGTGGTTTCGCTCAGGCGTGGGCTGATCTCCGGCTCGGGAAGCAGGCGTCTGGCGTGCTCGCGAACAAAATAGCCCGAGCGCGGCCGGGCCTGAATCAATCCGCGATCCTCCAGCAGGTAGTACGCCTGGAACACAGTGGAGGGACTAACGCCGTAGGTGCGACTGGCATGGCGCACGGACGGCACCTTTTCGCCCGGCGCCAGCACGCCGGAGCGGATCAGTTCGGCAATTTCGTCAGCGAATTTCTCGTAGCGCTTCATCTGCTTCTGCTTCACCAAGGGACAATATCGGCCAGCCGCGTGAGCGGGCGCGTGCGCACTGCCACCATCCTATCGAACCCTTGGTGCAATGAAGGTACTCGGGGCGGTTACCTGGCGTGCCGGGTCGCTCGCGTCAGTGACCAAGAAGTGCAGCTTCTCGTGCGCGTCCACTTTGTCGTCAACGAGCGCCACGCTGACCGGGACATCGACGATCTCGCCTGCGGCCAGACTGATCTGGTGCGGGCCGTGCAACTCGTAGGGGCCTTCGCCCAGGGTGATCAGATAGTCGTGCGGCTGCTGGGTTTTATTGATCACCTTCAAGCTGTACATGTTTTCGATCTGGCCCTCGATATTTTCTCGGTAGAGGGTGCGGTCCTTGGTTACATCCAGGGATAACGTCGGTCGCGCTTCCAACGCCCAGACGAAGGCACCGATCATAATCACTAGCGCTCCGGCATAGCCGATCAGACGCGGTCGCAGCAGCCTGGTCTGGCCGCCTTCAAGCGCACGTTCGGAGGTATATCGAACCAGACCCCGGGCGTAACCCATCTTGTCCATGACGCTGTCGCAGGCGTCGATACAGGCACCGCAGCTCAGGCAGTCGAGTTGCAGGCCGTCGCGGATGTCGATACCGGTGGGACAGACCTGCACGCACAGCGTGCAGTCGATGCAGTCGCCAAGGCCTTCGGCCTTTGGGTTGGCGTCTTTGCGCCGCGCGCCTCGTTGTTCACCCCGGGCGGCATCGTAGGACACCACCAGCGTGTCGCCATCGAACATCACACTCTGGAAGCGTGAATAGGGGCACATGTGTACGCACACCTGTTCACGCAGCCAGCCGGCGTTGATGTAGGTCGCGGCGGTGAAGAAGAACAGCCAGAACGCGGTGGTTCCGCCCAGCTGCAGACTGAACAGATTGATGACCAGTTCACGGACCGGGGTGAAGTAGCCGACGAAGGCAATCGCCGTGGCCAGGCTTACGGCAAGCCAGGCGGCGTGCTTGGCAGCGCGTCGTAACAGCTTGCTGAATGACAGCGGGGCGGCGTCCAGTTTGATTCGCTGGCTGCGATCACCCTCGGTGACTTTCTCAGCCCACATGAACACCCAGGTCCAGGTGCTTTGTGGGCAGGCGTAGCCGCACCAGACTCGACCCGCGAGCACAGTGATGAAGAACAAGCCGAAGGCGGCGATGATCAGCAACGCCGATAACAGGATGAAATCCTGCGGCCAGAATGTCGCCCCGAAAATATGGAATTGTTGTTTGTTCAAATCCCATAGCACCGCTTGGCGTCCCCCCCAGGTCAGCCACTGGGTGCCGAAATAGAGCAGAAACAAAAGTCCGCCGCCGATCAGGCGCAGATTGCGGAACAGGCCGGCAAAACTGCGGGTGTGAATCGGCCCGCCCGCCTGTGCCGGGGTCAAGCGGATCGGCTTGCGTGGATCGACGGTGTCGATGATTGTTGCGGGGATGCGTTCGGTCATTGGGGGGCCCCTGTCAGGCTATATCAGGCGGCGCCGATGATCTGATCAGGGTGTTTCGCATAACAGGCTCAGGTACCGCTGAAAAATACGCATCAGATGGCCGCTGTGCTGGTTTGGACTAGCATCCGACGGTCCATCCAAGGCGTACGCCGGCGTAACGTAGGGTTTTGGCGACGACCTCGGTAAATTTGAACGTTGCACCGTGCTGTGCCATGCGACGCCAGGCCACAGTCACCGCGAGCAGCTGATACGGTTTTTTCGTGCCCATCTGCACCTGTTTCGAGGCGCGCGAGGCAAGTCATAGTTCGTCGCCTGTGGCCGATGCGTGCTGTCAGCGCCCATTCCCGGCATGATTACCCGCTCCGCTCAACCGCTTGATAGGACCCCTGATGATTCTCAAAGGCCTGACCTGGCTGGTCGTACTGCAGCTGCTCGGCAGCGTCATCCACCTCTCGCTGCTGCCCGCCTTGCCGGGCCCGATCATTGGCATGGTGTTGCTGTTTGCGCTGTTACTGCTGCGGCGAGGCATTCCTGAGCCCCTCGAGAAGACCGCTGCGCTGCTGTTGCAGTACTTGCCGTTGCTGCTCATCGTGCCGGCGGCGGGAATCATGACCAGCAGCGATGCGTTGCTCGCCGACCTGCCGGCTATTGCCGCCGGATTGGTCCTGTCGCTGGTGGTAACCGTGCCGTTCTGCGGTTGGCTGATGCAGACGCTGATCAGACGAATGGATCGGCAGCGTGAGGATCAGGCATGAGCGGCCTCGACTGGCGCAGCGTCTGGGCGATGACTCTGGATCATCCGCTATTTTCCGTAGGGCTCACGCTGATTGCGTTTCAGCTAGCGCTGGCGCTCTACCGGCGCAGCGGCTGGCTGGTGCTGCAGCCGGTGATGGTTGGCATGTTGCTGGTGGTCGGCACGCTGTACCTGTGCGGCATCGACTATGCGAGCTATCGGGCCGACGCGTCGATGATCGCCGTCCTGGTCGGCCCTGCGACGGTCGCCTTGGCTGTGCCGTTGTACCGTCATATCCGCCGCATTCAGCAGCTGTTCTGGCCGATCGTTATCACCTTGGTAAGCGGCGGGGTGCTGGGCGTCGTCCTGACGCTGACCATTGCCGGCTTGTTGGGCGCGGACATGGCCGTATTGATGAGCCTGTCGCCCAAGGCGGCAACCATGCCGATTGCCATGCTGGTGGCTGAGCAATTGGGCGGCCTCGCGTCGCTGGCGGCGGTCTTCGTCATGCTGACGGGCGTGATCGGTACGGCCTTGGGCCCGCTGTTGCTGGGTTGGGCTGGGGTCGATCACCCGGCGGCACGCGGTTTGAGCTACGGCATCAATGCGCACGCCATCGGTACGGCGCGGGCGCTTGAGGAGGGGGACGAGTGTGGCGCTTTCTCGGCGCTGGGAATGAGTCTGCTGGGCATCCTGATCGCGCTGTTCCTGCCGCTGGCACTGGGCTGACGCTGTTTTGCGGCCTCGAACCTGTTGCGATTGCTTCGGGTACGCCTAGGCTTAGGGCTCCCATCTCAGGAGCGGTCCCATGTTCGAGCAGTTCCAGCGTAGCGAGTGCGAGGTCAATGGCGTTCGGATCAACTATCGGAAGGGCGGCTCCGGTCCGCCCCTCCTCTTGCTGCACGGCTACCCGCAAACCCATGTGATCTGGCACGAAATCGCCGATCAGCTGGCTGAACGCTTCACCGTCGTGGCGGCTGACCTGCGCGGTTACGGCGATAGCAGCAAGCCCGACGGCGGCGAGAACCACGTCGCCTATAGCAAGCGGGAAATGGCGCGGGATCAGGTCGAGCTGATGCGCTCGCTGGGCTTCGAGCACTTTGACATTCTCGCCCACGACCGCGGTGCGCGAGTCAGCCATCGGCTGGCGATGGATCACCCTGAAGCGGTAAGAAGGATGATCCTGCTGGATATCGCGCCGACCCTGGCCATGTACAGCCAGACCGACGAAACCTTCGCGCGTGCCTATTGGCACTGGTTCTTTCTGATCCGACCGGCGCCGCTGCCGGAAACCCTGCTCGAAGCGAACCCTGAACTCGTTCTGCAAAGCGCCGTGGCGACTCGTGCTGATCATGTGCACCCATTCACTGAGGCGGCTTACGCCGAGTACCTGCGTTGCATGAAGCAGCCAGGCACCATCCACGCGTTCTGCGAAGACTATCGGGCCAGTGCAGGTATCGACCTTGAGCATGACCGTGCTGATCGCGCCGCTGGCCGAATGATCCAGGCACCGTTACTGGTGCTCTGGGGGGCGCACGGAATCATCGAGCGATGCTTCGATCCGCTGAAGGAGTGGCGTGTGGTGGCGCAGGACGTACGAGGCAAGGCGTTACCGGCTGGGCACTATTTGCCTGAAGAGGTGCCCGAGTTGCTTCTGGAGGAAGTGCTTGCTTTTCTCGACTGACAAGCCGACGTATCGGTTTTTGCGATTGATTTGTGCGGAATAATCCAACCATGCACTCGCCGATCCAATAGAAGATGGCCTCATTCCGCCGCTCGGCGCCGACAGTCGAGCCGGCCAGACATTGAGGCTTCTGCAATGATCGATATTCGTCCCCGCGCGGGCCTTGGCGCTGCTCAACACGGATGGCTGGATACGCGTCATCACTTCTCGTTCGCTGAATACCACGATCCGGCGCGCATGCACTGGGGCCATCTACGGGTCTGGAATGACGACAGCATCGCCCCGCACTCCGGATTCCCGACACATCCGCACCGTGATATGGAAATCATCACCTATGTGCGCAAGGGGGCGATCACCCATGAGGACAGCCTCGGCAACCGCGGGCGGACCGTGGCCGGTGACGTGCAGGTGATGAGCGCGGGCAGCGGCATCGCCCACAGCGAATACAACCTCGAAGACGAGACCACCGAGATCTTCCAGATCTGGATTTATCCGGACCAGTCCGGCTTGCCGCCCGCCTGGGGCACACGACCTTTTCCAGCAGGCGAGCGGGCTGGCAGCTTCGTCACTCTGGCCAGCGGCATGGCCGAGGACGGCGACGCTCTGCCCATACGAGCCGATGCCCGTCTGGTTGCCGCGACACTTTCGGCCGGTCAGGTTGCCGAATACGACATTGGCTCGGACCGTAAGGTCTACATGGTGCCTGCCAGCGGGCGTATCGCAGTAGGTGAGCGAGTGGCGGCTGCAGGCGATGGAGTCGCTGTGCGAGATGAGACACGGCTGACCATCAAGGCGTTGGAAGACAGCGAAATTGTGCTGGTCGATGTGCGCTGAGCGTATCGACTAAAGCAGGAATACAACCCAGGAAGAGGAAACTGAAAATGGCAAAGATTCTCGTGCTGTACCACTCAATGTATGGCCACGTCGAAACCATGGCCAATGCAGTGGCCGAAGGTGCGCGTCGCGTTGAAGGGGCCGAAGTGACCGTCAAGCGTGTGCCGGAAACCATGCCGGAAGAGGCTTTCAAGAATGCTGGCGGCAAGGTTGACCAGGAGGCGCCGGTCGCCAATCCCTCGGAGCTGGCCGATTACGACGCGATCATTTTTGGTACGCCGACGCGCTTCGGCAACATGTCCAGCCAGATGCGCACCTTCCTCGACCAGACCGGCGGGCTCTGGGCCAAGGGCGCGCTGCATGGCAAGGTCGCCAGCGTGTTCACTTCCACCGGCACCGGCGGTGGCCAGGAGATGACCATCACCTCGACCTGGACCACCCTGGCGCACCACGGAATGATCATCGTGCCGACCGGCTATGGCATCGGCGAGTTCTTTGACATCTCCGAAATGAACGGCGGAACGCCTTATGGCGCTTCGACTATCGCTGGCGGTGATGGCTCGCGTCAGCCTTCGAACAAGGAACTGACCATTGCCCGCTATCAGGGCGAGCTAGTGGCCCAGACCACGGTGAAGCTGAAAAGCTGACCCGCTGCCCATGGTGCCGAGGCGGCTTGGCTCGCCCGGCACCACGGCGACCTGCGATCAATCGTTCCGCAGCAACCCGTACATCAGCTCGTCGACGTAGCCGCTGTCGCTGGCACGTTTGTAGGCCGCGCGCTGAGTACCCTCGTGGACAAAGCCCAGGCGTTCATAAAACGCAATGGCACGGGGATTGTCCGCCTCAACTGTCAGCTCGATACGGGTGATGCCCGCTTGCCACAGCCGCGAGATCGCGTCCTGCATCATTGCAATGGCGACGCCTCGGCCTTGCGCTTCCGGCGCCACGGCCAAGGTTCCCAGGTAGGCCACATGGGCAGTGCGACCAACATGCCGCTGCGCCTTGTAGAAGCCCATCACTTCGCCATCGACCTCGTACAGGTAGAAGCAGCCGCTCTCGAACAACGGGTCGAACACCTTGCTGAAAGCCTCCCGTGGCATCGGGTCGAAGCCGAGGAAAGGCACCACCGTTTCGTGCATGTAGATGTCGTAGACGCGGTCGTAATCGGCAGGGGCAACCAGTCGGCGCATGTCCATTTTCCTAGGGCAGTGGCGCGAACAGCGCCTCGATATCACTCGGCTCCAGTTGCCAGCCGCCTTGCTCACCGGCGTCCAGCACGCCGGAAGCCAGTTCGGCTTTGCGTTGCTGCAGTTGCTGGATCTTCTCTTCGACGGTAGCCCTGGCGATCAGCTTGTAGACGAACACCGGTTTGTCCTGACCGATGCGGTGGGCGCGGTCGGTGGCCTGGTTTTCCGCGGCCGGGTTCCACCAGGGGTCGTAATGGATCACGGTGTCGGCCGCGGTCAGGTTCAAGCCGGTACCGCCAGCTTTCAGGCTGATCAGAAACAGCGGGACGTCCCCGTTCTGGAACCGCTTGACGGGGGTGCGCCGGTCCTTGGTTTCGCCGGTGATCTGAACGTAGTCGATGGCGCGGCTCTGCAGCTCGTCTTCGATCAACGCGAGCATCGAGGTGAACTGTGAAAACAACAGGATCCGCCGGCCTTCAGCGAGCAGTTCGGTCAGCATCTCCATCAGGCTATCGAGTTTGCCTGAGGTGCCGCCACGAACTGGTCGCACGGCTTCGCCCTTGACCAGGCGCAGATCACAGCACACCTGACGCAGCTTGAGCAGTGCATCGAGGATAACGATCTGGCTGCGCGCCAGGCCTTTGCGGTCGATCTCCTCGCGGACCTTGATGTCCATGGCCAGTCGTACGGTTTCGTACAGGTCGCGCTGAGCCGGGCTGAGTTCGACCCAGTGCAGGATCTCGGTTTTCGGCGGCAGCTCCTGGGCAACCTGCTCTTTACGCCGCCTGAGCAGGAAGGGTTTTATCCGTTTGCTGAGGTGCTCCAGCCGCTCGGCGTCGCCGTGTTTCTCGATGGGCGTGCGGTAGTCCCGATTGAATTGCTTGGTGTCACCCAGCCAGCCGGGCATGAGGAAATGAAACAGCGACCAGAGTTCGCCCAGATGGTTTTCCAGCGGCGTGCCGGTCAGGCAGAGGCGCTGGCGGGCGTCCAGGCGTCCGGCGGCTTGTGCCGCCTTGCTGCTGGCATTCTTGATGTTCTGGGCTTCGTCGAGCACCAGCAGATGCAGCGGTACTTCTGCGAGCAGGTCGATGTCTTTGGGCAGCAGCGCATAGGTGGTGAGCAGCATATCGTAATCGCCCAGATGTTGGTAGAGCTTTCGACGTGTCGTCCCATGCAGCGTCGCGACTTTCAGTGACGGCGCGAAGCGGGCCGCTTCGTCCTGCCAATTGGGGATAAGCGTGGTGGGCATCACGACGAGCGAGGGGCGGTCCAGCTTGCCGGCTTGCTTCTCGAGTAACAGGTGAGCAAGGGTCTGCAATGTTTTACCCAGGCCCATGTCGTCGCCCAAGATACCGCCGACCGCGAGAGTGCGTAGGGTTTGCATCCAGCGCAGGCCATCCAGCTGATAGGGGCGCAGCGTTGCGTTCAGACCCTGCGGTGGGCTGATGTCCTGCGCGCGGTAGTCGCGCAGTCGCTGGGCGAATTCCCGCAAGTGCTCGCCGCCCTTCCATTGCAAGGGAAGGGCATCCAGTTCGGCCAGCCGCGCTGCATCGGATCGCTCCAACCGAAGGTTTTCGCCGTTTGGCTGTTCCTGCAGATAGAGCTCGGACAGAGTGGCGAGGATGGGCTTCAAACGACCAAAAGGCAGCAACACCTGCAGTGGCTGATCATCGCCGTCACGGCGTCGGGCAAGTTGCACCCGAAGGGTCTCGTCGTCGTTGCGTTGCGCCAGCGCTTGCGCTGAAAGCAGGGCAGGGTTGCGCCTGATCAGGCTGAGCAGAACCGGCAACAGACTGATCCGCTCACCTTCGACGATGATGCCCAGTTCCAGGTCGAACCAGCTGTGCTCGGGCGGTTCGTCGACCTCGGCATACCAGGCATCAATCTGCGTCACGTCATAGGCAAAGCCGGGCTGCATGACCACTTGCCAGCCTTGCTCGCGCAGCGGGGAGAGCTGGGTCTGCGTGAAAGTGAGCCAGGCCGCCTCGTTCTGCAGCTCGAACATCTCTGCCGAGTCCTTGGGAAGCGCCAGGCTCTGACGCAGCGCCGGACGGAAACCCAGTTGCTGCAATTGCTGGCGCAGTGCCTGCTCGACGTCTGGCTGGCGGGCAATGCTAAGCACGCGAGCGCCTTCGGTCTGGCGTAGGCGCTGGCCAGGCTTGGCTTTGCCGTGAACCTGGGTGCGGCCGTAGAGGAAACTCAACCCGGCACGATGTTGGTGCTCGCTGACCATGCGGCCGCTGCTGGGCTGGTAGTTGACCGCCTGATGACTGCCGAGGCTCAGGTGGGGCAGGGGGAGCAGGTCATCGACCTGATGTTCTTCAGGCTTGGCGGGGGCCGGCAGCTGTGGGGCGATTTCATGCAGCGTCAGGCTGAACAGGGCGGCCTGGGCGGACGGCACCGCAGGTGCATCGAGCAGGTGCCGGGCCAGCGACATCGGCAGACCGTGATCGACCAAGCCCAGTTCGTTCTTGGCCCCGTCGAAGTAGTACAGCGGGTCCACAGTGGTAATCAGTTGGCCGTCGGTATCGGCCATGTCCAGGCCAGGCTTGAAGCTGCCGTCGGATTGCTCGTTCCAGCTGAAGCGTGCCTGGCGGGTTCTTCCGGACTGCAGAGAGGGCTGATCCCAACTGAGAAAGGTGCGACCGGTCTGGAGAATCAGTCGCAGGATTTCGCCGCCGTTTTCGCCGTTCGGGTTGAACCCGTTACCTGACGTGCGGCCCAGCGTAGCCAGTGCGGCAATGCGTAGATCCAGCGGTTGCATGAAGTTTGGCTGGCGAAAGCCGGCTTCACGCAAACCGTAGTAGGGCTGTCGCTCGCCCCATGTGCCGTCTTTGGGTTGGCGCGCCTTGTAGACCTCTATGGTGAAGTCAGGGCATAACAGATAGTGCAGACACCAGCCTTGGCCGGCTTGGAGGTTGTCGCCCAACGCCTGCGGGAGCTGCGATAGCCACTGTTCCAGCCGGTCAGGGAAGCGCTCACCGGACTGCTCGCTCTGCTTGGCAGGCAAGCGCTCGGCTTGCGTTTCGAGGGTTGCTATCAGGGCAGCGCAATGCTTGCAGTTGAGACCAGCCGGGCAGCTGCAGAGGCAGCTGAGCCTGCCATCGCGGGACAGCTCAAGCGACTGGCGATAGACGCTGCCAGCTGATCCGCGGCACGTCGCTTCAACGTACCGCGAATCCTCCCGCACGAGCCTGATGCGGTCCTCCGCTGCGTACTGCTGGCCCCTGGCGATAGCGTTTTCAGAAAACGGCAATCGCCACGCGGCTGGGAGGTTGGGAAGAAAGTCACCTTGCATCGGCGGGTCGGGTGGCGAGCACGGGTGTTATCGACATCGTTAAGGCTTATCCGCAGACAAACGTTCGAGGAGCGCTTCAAGCGTGTTGAAGCGCTCCTCGGCACGCTCCATCGGCACCTGAAACTTGAACATCGTGGCGCCTTCGAACTTGTAGCGGTTGGGCTGGCTCTGGATCAGTTTGATCAGCACCATCGGGTCGACACTGGTGTCCGCGGCGAACTCGATACGTCCGCCTTGGGGCCCTGCGTCGATCTTGGTGATACCGAGGCTGGCGGCCTGCAACTTGAGCAAGGTCAACCTGACCAGGTGCTTGGCCGGCTCCGGCAGCAGTCCGAACCGATCGATCATCTCCACTTGCAGTTCGCGCAGGCCGTTCTCATCGGCAGCATTGGCGATGCGCTTGTAGAGAATCAGGCGTGCATGCACATCCGGCAGATAATCTTCCGGGATGAGCGCCGGAACGCGCAGGTTGATTTCCGGGCCGCCGCCGAGCGGCTGGTCGAGGTTCGGCTGTTCACCTTTCTGAATGGATTTGACCGCGCGCTCGAGCATTTCCATATAGAGGGTGAAGCCGACCGCCTGGATTTGCCCGCTCTGACCATCGCCAAGCAACTCGCCCGCGCCGCGAATCTCCAGATCGTGGGTGGCGAGGACGAATCCAGCCCCGAGATCCTGCGCATTGGCGATGGCTTCCAGGCGCTTTTCAGCGTCGGGCGTCATGGCCTTGCGTGGCGGCGTCAGCAGGTAGGCATAGGCCTGGTGGTGGCTCCGGCCGACCCGGCCGCGGAGCTGGTGCAGCTGGGCCAGACCGAACTTGTCGGCACGTTCGATGATGATGGTGTTGGCGCTCGGTACGTCGATGCCCGTTTCAATAATGGTCGAGGCGATCAGCACGTTAAAGCGCTTGTGGTAGAAGTCGCCCATCACCTGTTCGAGCTCGCGCTCGCGCATCTGCCCGTGACCTACGCCGATGCGCGCTTCCGGGACCAGTTCGGCGAGATCAGCGGCGCACTTCTCGATCGTTTTCACATCGTTGTGCAGGTAATAGACCTGGCCGCCGCGCAACAGCTCGCGCAGTAGCGCCTCTTTGATCACGGAGTTTTGCTGCTCCATGACAAAGGTGCGTACTGACAGTCGACGCGCCGGCGGCGTGGCGATGATGGACAGATCGCGCATCCCCGCGACGGCCATGTTCAGCGTGCGCGGAATCGGCGTGGCGGTCAGGGTCAGAATGTCTACTTCACTGCGCAGCGCCTTGAGCTGTTCCTTCTGGCGCACCCCGAAGCGGTGTTCCTCATCGATGATCACAAGGCCCAGGTTGGTGAACTTCACATCGTCTTGCAGCAGCTTGTGGGTGCCGATGAGGATGTCGACTTTGCCTTCGGCCAACTGGTCGACCGCGGCCTGAATCTCCTTGGCTGACTTGAAGCGGCTCATCACTTCGACGCGCACCGGCCAGTCGGCGAAACGGTCACGGAAGCTGTTGTAGTGCTGCTGGGCGAGCAGGGTGGTGGGCACCAGCACCGCCACTTGACGGCCGCTGTGCACCGCGATGAATGCCGCTCGCATGGCGACTTCGGTCTTGCCGAAGCCCACATCGCCGCAGATAAGGCGGTCCATGGGCTTGGGCGCAAGCATGTCGTGACGTACGGCTTCGATGGCGGCCTGCTGGTCCGGCGTTTCTTCGAAAGGGAAGCCAGCGCTGAATGTTTCGTAGTCCAGCTGCGGATCTTCGAAGGCGTAGCCTTCGCGTGCGGCGCGGCGGGCATAAATGTCGAGCAGCTCCGCAGCGACATCGCGAACCTGTTCGGCGGCCTTGCGCTTGGCTTTTTGCCAGGTTTCCGAACCCAGGCGGTGCAGCGGGGCGAGGGCGTCGTCACTGCCGGTGTAGCGGGCAATCAGGTGCAGGCTGGAGACCGGCACGTAGAGCTTGGCGTCCTCGGCGTACTGCAGCATGAGGAATTCGGCGGCCTGGCCTTCGATTTCCAGCGTGACCAGGCCGTGATAACGACCGACACCGTGGTCGATATGCACCACCGGCGCACCTTCGCGCAGTTCGGTGAGGTTCTTGATGACGTTCTCGCCGGCATCACGACCTTTTTCACGCCGACGACGCTGCATGATGCGTTGGCCGAACAGCGGGCTTTCCGCGATGAGCGCGATAGCCGGATCCTGCAAAAGCAGGCCGTCGTCCAATGGTGCGATCGAGATGGCTAAACGCTCACCACTTTCGACAAACTGCGGCCAGCCTGAAACTTCCAGCGGGCGTAGCTTCAGTCGCGCCAGTAGCTCCAGCAGGACTTCACGGCGACCAGCCGATTCGGCGGTGAAAAGTACGCGACCGGGAAACTCATCGAGGAAACGGCGAAGCGCACCGAGCGGCTCGCTGGCCTTGGCATCGATCGCCAGTTCCGGGAAGCGACTGGCGGCAAAGCGCTCGCGGCCGATGCCGCTTTCCACATCGTCCTGGCTGGCCACGATGCGAGGCCACAGCTTCAGGTGAGCGAAGCAATCCTCGACGGCCATGAACAATTCGGCCGGCGGCAACAATGGCCGCTCAGGGTCGACGCGACGCTCTTCGTAGCGAGTACGTACGTCTTTCCAGAAGTGCTCCGCGGCCTGCTCGATACCCGGCAGCGAAAACACCTGGGTGTCCTCCGGCAAGTAATCGAACAGTGTCGAGGTCTCGTCGAAGAACAGCGGCAGGTAGTACTCGATCCCGGCCGGGGTGATGCCGGTGGACAGATCCTGGTAGACCGGGCAACGGCGGAAATCCACATCGAAGCGTTCACGGAAGCGCGCGCGGAAGCCAGTGACCGACTCCTTCTTCAGCGGGAATTCGCGAGCTGGCAGCAGGCGGATCGACTCGACCTTGTCGATGGATCGCTGGTTTTCCGGATCGAAGGTGCGCAGCGTTTCGATTTCGTCGTCGAACAGGTCGATACGGTAGGGCAGGGGGCTGCCCATCGGGAACAGGTCGATCAGCGCGCCGCGCACTGCAAACTCGCCATGCTCGTACACCGTATCGACGCAGCGATAGCCGGCCGCTTCGAGGCGGGCACGCATCTGCTCGACATCGAGTTTCTGGCCGACATCCAGTACCAGACTGGAACCGAGCAAAAAACGCTTCGGGGCGAGTTTGTGTAGCGCTGTGGTAATGGGAACTACCAGAACTCCGTGAGTCAGCTCTGGCAGCTGATAGAGCGCTGCGATCCGTTGGGAAATGATGTCCTGATGCGGTGAAAAAACGTCATAGGGCAGCGTCTCCCAGTCGGGAAAGTGCAGAACCGGCAAGTCGGGCGCAAAGAAGGCAAGCTCTTCCTGCAGGCGTTCGGCGCTCTGGCTGTCGGCGGTCAGGAGGAGAGTGAATCGATCTGCGTTGCTGGCGGCTTCGGCAATGGCCAGGCTCAGCGCAGCTCCAGGAAGGTTGCCCCAGGTTTGCTTGCCGCTGGCGGCAGGCATGGGCGGAAGGCGCAATACGGACACGAGTGGGCGTGGCTCCGGTCGATAAAAAATGGACCGCCGGGATTGTAACTATCCGCGCGGAACGCTGTCAGTGTTTCGGCTGCACAGATTGCCGACGCTAGGGTGCGGCGGCATAATGTAGCCCTTTTTCTCAGCCCCTACATGTTGGAAGGAACTGCCCGTGACTCAGAAGCCCGACCAGTGTCTTGGTGAATGGATTGATCGAGAAGCCCTCGCCGAAGCGATGATTCCGCTGATTGGTCAGCTGTATCGTAACAACAACGTGGTGACTTCCATCTATGGCCGTGGGTTGATCAACCGTTCGGTCATCGCACTGCTCAAAGCTCATCGTTTTGCGCGTCACCGTCAGGCCGACGAAGCCGAGCTGTGCGTCAATGAAACTCATCAGATTCTTACCACCATGAGCCAGATGGACCTGGGTGCCGCTTCGGTGGACCTGGGTAAAGTCGTGGGGAAGTTCAAGGCCGAGGGGAACGGTCGCAGCCTTGACCAGTTCGTGCGTGACGAGCTGGCTGAAGTCGCTGGCAAGCGCAACACCACCGGCGTCCACAAGGGCACCGACGTCGTGCTCTATGGTTTCGGTCGGATCGGTCGCTTGCTCGCCCGCATCCTGATTGAAAAGACGGGCGGCGGCGATGGCCTGCGTCTGCGTGCCATTGTCGTGCGCAAGGGGGCTGACAACGATCTGGTCAAGCGCGCCAGCCTGCTGCGCCGCGATTCGGTGCATGGTCCGTTCGAAGGCACCATCCACATCGACGCCGAAAACAACACTATCACTGCCAATGGCAACCTGATTCAGGTGATCTATTCGAACGATCCTGCCTCGGTGGATTACACCGAGTACGGCATCGAAAACGCTCTGCTGGTCGACAACACCGGTAAATGGCGCGACGCCGAGGGTCTCAGCCAGCACCTCAAGTGCCCGGGTGTTGCCCGTGTTGTGCTGACTGCGCCTGGCAAGGGCGAGTTGAAGAACATCGTTCATGGCATCAACCATGGCGAGATCACGGCTGACGACAAGATTGTTTCTGCGGCGTCCTGCACCACCAACGCAATCGTGCCGGTGTTGAAGGCGGTCAATGACCAGTACGGCATCGTGAATGGTCATGTCGAGACTGTGCATTCCTACACCAACGACCAGAACTTGATCGACAACTTCCATAAAGGCAGTCGTCGTGGTCGTAGCGCTGCGCTGAACATGGTCATCACCGAAACGGGTGCTGCGACAGCTGCCGCCAAGGCGCTGCCGGTGCTCAAGGGCAAGCTGACCGGCAACGCCATTCGCGTTCCGACGCCGAACGTTTCCATGGCGATTCTCAATCTGAACCTGGAAAAGGCAACGAACCGCGAAGAAATTAACGAGTACCTGCGCCAGATGGCCATGCATTCGGACCTGCAGAAGCAGATCGACTTCGTTAATTCGCAGGAGGTTGTTTCAAGCGATTTCGTAGGCTCTCGTCACGCAGGCGTAGTGGATGCCGAGGCAACGATCTGCAGCGACAACCGTGTCGTTCTGTATGTCTGGTACGACAACGAGTTCGGCTACAGCTGTCAGGTGGTGCGCGTAATGGAAGACATGGCGGGCGTAAACCCACCTGCGTTTCCACGCTAACAGGCAGCTAGCACTGCAGACAAAACGGGAGCTTCGGCTCCCGTTTTTCATTTTTTAGCTCGCCGCGTATGCCGTATTCATTGTGCTTGCAGGCGAAGCGTCAATAGTCGGTTGCGGATGACCGCTTGTCTTCAGTCAAAAAATTGGAAGGCCTTGGGTGGTCAGTCACGTGTCGCGGCCTCTATAATCGGGCGGATTTCTACCTGGGCCCGTGGCATAGCGTCGCGCCAATATATTTTTGGTGCGCGTCGTGCAATTCGACCTTCAGCTAAATCGCTGGGCCTGTAAAAAAGTCTTTCAAAATCAGTGGTTAGGCGAGCCGATGATCAATATTAAACGTGGGCTAGATTTGCCCATTGCAGGTGCGCCGGCGCAGCGTATCGAGGCCGGAAGGCCCGTGCGAAGCGTCGCCGTAGTAGGGTTTGACTACCCTGGCATGAAACCGACCATGGAAGTTCAGGTCGGTGATCGCGTGAAACTGGGTCAGGTATTGTTTTCCGACAAGAAGATACCTGGCGTCCACTTCACCGCCCCCGGTGCGGGTGTTGTAAGCGCGATACACCGTGGCGAAAAGCGCGTCCTGCAATCGGTAGTCGTCGATTTGGAGGGCACCGAAGAGCTAACTTTCAACCAGTACGGTTCGACCGAGCTGGAAGGCCTGGGTGACGAGAAGGTCCGTGAGAATTTGCAGCAAGCCGGTCTCTGGGCTGCGTTGCGCACTCGTCCGTATAGCAAAGTTCCGGCTATCGATGCCGTGCCGAGCTCAATCTTTGTCACTGCCATTGATACTCACCCGTTGGCTGCCGACCCAGCAGTGATCATTGCGGAGCGGGCCGCTGATTTCGAAGCAGGGCTCAAGGTTCTTGGCAATCTGGGTAAGCTATTTCTGTGCAAGGCCGATGGCGCTTCGCTGCCCGGCGAACAGGTTGCCAAGGTTCAGACTGAGCGCTTTGCTGGTCCGCATCCTGCGGGTCTAGCTGGCACGCATATCCATTTCCTGGATCCAGTAAGCGCCACCAAAAGCGTGTGGACGGTCGGTTATCAGGATGTGATTGCGATCGGTGCGCTGTTTCTGACCGGTAAGCTTTCGGTGGAGCGTGTGGTCTCGTTGGCCGGCCCGGTCGTAGAAACCCCGCGTCTGGTACGCACTCGCCTGGGCGCCAATCTTGATGAACTGACCGCCGGCGAGCTGCAGCCTGGCGCAAACCGTGTCGTGTCCGGGTCTGTCCTGGGCGGCCGTACAGCGCATGGCGCTTTTGCCTTTCTAGGTCGCTATCACCAGCAGGTGTCCTGTCTGCGCGAAGGCAAGGAGCGGGAAATGCTGCACTACCTGCGTGCCGGTAGCGACAAGCACTCGATCCTCAATATCTACATCTCCAAGTTGATGGGCGGCAAGAAGTTTGCTTTCTCAACCTCCACCAACGGCAGCCCGCGCGCCATGGTGCCGGTTGGCAACTACGAGGAGGTAATGCCGCTCGACATTCTTCCAACCCAGCTGCTGCGCTCGCTGATCGTTGGAGATACGGAGGTTGCGCAGAAACTGGGTTGCCTCGAGCTCGATGAAGAAGACCTGGCGTTGTGCACTTACGTCTGTGCCGGCAAGTACGAGTACGGCCCGATCCTGCGAGACAATCTGACCCGTATCGAGAAGGAGGGTTAAGGCATGGGCATTCGCGAATTCCTCGACAAGATCGAGCACAACTTCGAAAAGGGCGGCAAGTACGAGAAGTGGTACGCGCTCTACGAAGCGGCGGACACCTTCCTCTATCGTCCGGGCAGCGTTACCAAGACCACTGCTCATGTGCGTGATGGCATTGACCTGAAGCGGATGATGATTACCGTCTGGCTCTGCACCTTTCCGGCCATGTTCTTTGGTATGTGGAACACCGGTTATCAGGCCAACCTGATCTACGCACAAAGCCCTGATCTGCTTGCCGTACAGGAAGGCTGGCAGTTTGCACTGATCAGTGCGTTGGCGGGTTTCGATCCAACCAGTGCGTGGGATAACTTTATCCAGGGCGCAGCGTACTTCCTGCCGGTTTATGCGGTCACCTTCATCGTCGGTGGCTTCTGGGAAGTGCTTTTCGCTTCGATCCGCAAGCATGAGGTCAACGAGGGCTTCTTCGTTACCTCGGTCCTGTTCGCGCTTACGCTGCCGCCTAGCATCCCGCTTTGGCAGGTCGCACTGGGTATCAGCTTCGGTATCGTTATCGGTAAGGAAATCTTTGGCGGCACCGGTAAGAATTTCCTCAACCCTGCTCTGACTGGTCGTGCGTTCCTGTTCTTCGCCTACCCGGCACAAATGTCCGGCGACGCGGTTTGGACTGCAGTCGACGGCTATGCCAGCGCCACTGCTCTTAGCCTCGGTTTTGCCGGTGGCATAGAAAACGTTGTGGAAAGCGGTATCACCTGGATGGACGCCTTTGTCGGCACCATTCATGGTTCGCTGGGCGAAACCAGTACGCTGGCTATCTTCATTGGCGGCGCGGTACTGCTGATGACCAAAATTGCGTCGATGCGTATCGTTGCCGGCACCATGATCGGCATGATCGCACTGAGCTCGTTGTTCAATCTGATCGGTTCGGACAGCAATCCATTGTTCGCCATGCCTTGGTACTGGCACATGGTGGTGGGTGGTTTCGCCTTCGGTCTGATCTACATGACCACCGACCCCGTGTCGGCTGCGATGACCAATACCGGTAAGTGGGTCTATGGCATTTTCATCGGTGTGATGGTGGTGCTGATCCGTGTAGTCAACCCGGCCTTCCCTGAGGGCATGATGCTGGCAATTCTATTTGCCAACCTCTGTGCTCCCTTGATTGACCACTTCGTCATCCAGGCCAATATCAAGCGGAGGCTGGCGCGCAATGTCTAGTCAAAAAGAATCCACTGTCCGTACGCTGATAGTGGCCCTGCTGGTTTGTCTGGTGTGCTCGGTATTTGTTGCCGGTGCGGCTGTCGCACTACGTCCGACACAGCTGGAGAACCGTCAGCTCGACAAGCAGCGCAGCATTCTAGCGATTGCCGGGCTCGGTGAGGCCGGTATGTCCGGCGCCGAGGTGAAGGCGCTGTATAAAGAGCGCATTGTCGCCAAGCTGGTCAATCTCGAAACTGGCAAGTTCAGCGACGAGTTCGATCCGAATACCTTCGACCCGCTGGTTGCTGCGAAGGACCCACAGCTGTCCGATGCACTGCCTCCAGAGCAGGACATCGCTTCGATCAAGCGTCGCGAGAAGTACAGCGTCGTGTATATCGTCGAAACCGAGGGAGAGCTGGATACCCTGGTGCTGCCTGTGCGTGGCTATGGTCTTTGGTCGACGCTCTACGGTTTCCTTGCCCTTCAGGAGGATCTGAATACCGTGGCGGGCCTCGGCTTCTACCAGCACGGTGAAACACCAGGCCTGGGTGGTGAAGTCGACAATCCCAAGTGGCGCAGCCTCTGGGAAGGCAAGGAGCTGTACAACGAGGATGGAGAGCTGGCGATTCAGATCGTCAAAGGTGGAGTCGATCCGCAGAGCCCGAAAGCCGACCATCAGGTCGATGCACTGGCCGGCGCAACGCTGACCAGTAATGGGGTCAACAATCTGTTGCACTTCTGGCTCGGTGAGAACGGCTTCGGTCCTTTTATCGCTAACCTGCGCGCTGGGGAGGCTTGAGTATGTCGCAACCTACTATTAAGGAAGTCCTGTTAAATCCGGTCTTCAACAACAACCCCATCGGCCTGCAGATCCTTGGTATCTGCTCGGCGTTGGCGGTTACCTCCAACTTGAAGACAGCGTTGGTCATGTCCATCGCGCTGACACTGGTTGTGGCATTCTCCAACCTGTTCATCTCGATGATCCGCAGCCAGATTCCTGGTTCGATCCGCATGATCGTGCAGATGGTGATCATTGCGTCACTAGTTATTCTGGTCGATCAGGTGCTCAAGGCTTACGCGTTCTCCTTGTCCAAGCAGCTCTCGGTCTTCGTCGGTCTTATCATCACCAACTGTATCGTGATGGGTCGGGCCGAGGCGTTTGCCATGCAGAACCCGCCGGTGCTTTCGTTCTTTGACGGGCTCGGCAACGGCCTGGGTTACAGCGCCATGCTGATCGCGCTCGGGATCATTCGCGAGCTGTTCGGTGCGGGTAAATTGATGGGCTACACCATTCTTCCCGTCGTCAATGACGGTGGCTGGTATCTGCCGAATGGCCTGCTGTTGTTGCCGCCTTCTGCGTTCTTCCTGATCGGTCTGTTCATCTGGGGCATCCGTAGCTGGAAGCGGGAACAGGTCGAGAAGCCGTCCTTCAAGATGGCGCCTCAGGTCTCGAACAAGGAGGCTTATTAATGGAACACTACATCAGCCTGTTCGTCCGTGCCGTGTTCATCGAGAACATGGCCCTGGCGTTCTTCCTTGGCATGTGTACCTTCATCGCAATCTCGAAGAAGGTCGAAACGGCTATCGGTCTGGGTATCGCGGTCATCGTGGTGCAGGCCATCACCGTTCCAGCCAACAACCTGATCTACACCTACCTGCTGAAGGCCGGTGCGTTGTCCTGGGCTGGCCTGCCGGAAGTCGATTTGAGCTTCCTCGGCCTGCTGAGCTACATCGGCGTAATCGCGGCGATCGTTCAGATCCTGGAGATGACCCTCGACAAGTACGTACCCAGCCTCTACAACGCGCTGGGCGTGTTCCTGCCGTTGATCACCGTGAACTGCGCCATCATGGGTGGCACGCTGTTCATGGTAGAGCGCGATTACAACCTGGCTGAAAGTGTGGTCTATGGCATGGGTTCGGGGTTGTCCTGGGCGCTTGCTATCGCCTTGCTTGCCGGCATTCGCGAAAAGCTCAAGTACAGCGATGTGCCGGAAGGCCTTCAGGGCCTCGGGATCACCTTCATCACCATCGGACTGATGTCGCTGGGCTTCATGTCTTTCTCTGGCGTACAGCTGTAAGGACGGGATGAACTGATGAGTTACGAAATTTTCCTCGCCATCGGCATGTTCACCGCCATCGTGCTTGCACTGGTTGTGATCATCCTCGCGGCGCGCGCCAAGCTGGTCTCCAGCGGCGACGTGAGCATCGAGATCAACGGCGAACGCACCATTACGGTCCCTGCTGGCGGCAAATTGCTGCAAACCTTGGCGGCCAACAATATCTTCCTGTCGTCTGCCTGCGGCGGCGGTGGTACCTGCGCGCAGTGCAAGTGCATCGTCGAAAGCGGTGGCGGAGAGATGCTGCCGACGGAGGAGTCTCACTTCACCCGTCGTGAAGCTGGGGAAGGCTGGCGCTTGTCCTGCCAGACGCCGGTCAAGGCAAACATGCAGATCGAAGTCCCGGAAGAAGTGTTCGGCGTCAAGAAATGGGAATGCACGGTTCTGTCCAACCCCAACGTGGCGACCTTCATCAAGGAACTCACCTTGAAGCTGCCGGAAGGCGAGAACGTAGACTTCCGTGCGGGTGGTTATGTGCAGTTGGAATGCCCGCCTCATGAAGTCCGTTACAAGGACTTCGATATCCAAGAGGAATATCGCGGCGACTGGGACAAGTTCAACCAATGGAAGTATGTGTCGAAGGTCGAGGAGACCGTGATTCGTGCGTACTCCATGGCGAACTACCCGGAGGAAGTGGGGCTGGTCAAGTTCAACATCCGTATCGCTTCGCCACCCCCAGGCAAAGATGATCTGCCGCCTGGCCAGATGTCCTCTTGGGTCTTCAGCCTGAAGCCTGGTGACAAAGTGACCGTGTACGGACCGTTCGGCGAGTTCTTCGCCAAAGACACCGACGCGGAAATGGTCTTCATCGGCGGCGGTGCGGGTATGGCGCCCATGCGTTCTCACATCTTCGACCAGCTCAAGCGTTTGAAATCCAAGCGCAAGATGAGTTTCTGGTACGGCGCGCGCTCGATGCGCGAGGCCTTCTACGTCGAAGAATACGATCAGCTGCAGTCCGAGAACGACAACTTCCAGTGGCATCTTGCATTGTCCGACCCGCAACCTGAAGACAACTGGGAAGGTCCGACTGGCTTCATTCACAACGTGCTGTACGAGAACTATCTTAAGGACCATCCGGCGCCTGAGGACTGTGAGTTCTACATGTGCGGCCCGCCAATGATGAATGCCTCGGTGATCAAGATGCTCACCGACCTCGGCGTCGAACCGGAGAACATCCTTCTCGACGACTTCGGCGGATAGTATGACCCATGCGTTACTTCAGCCCGTCATCGTTGCCGCCCTGGCGGCAGCCCTGACGGGCTGTCTGTTTCAGGACAAGGTAGAAAGTTTCGGCGGGCCCACCATGGGCAGCACTTATTCTGTGAAGTATGTGGCCGATGACGCCGCTGTTTCCAAAGAGCAGTTACGAGACGAGACGGAGGCAATTCTGGCCAAGATCGACAGCCAGATGTCGACCTACCGTGCCGACTCGGATATCGAGACGTTCAATGCGCTACCTGCCGGCGCGTGCATGGCCATGCCCGGCGAGGTTCTCGAGCTTTTTCGCGCCGGCCAGCAGCTCTCGAAGGAAAGCGCAGGCGCTTTTGATCTGACGGTAGAACCCTTGCTTGATCTCTGGGGCTTCGGTCCCCATGGAACCGGCGAGCGGGTGCCTTCTGCCGACGAGATCGCCGCGGCTCGAGAAAACATGGGGCATCAGCATATTCGGATTGATGGCGAACAGCTTTGCAAGGATGTAGCCGTACAGGTTGATTTCAATAGCATCGCTGCCGGCTACGCAGTGGAACGGGTAACCGCCAACCTGGAGGCTTCCGGCGTTCGTCGTTACCTCGTCGAGATCACTGGAGAGCTCAAAGCGCTTGGCCGTAAGCCCGATGGGGCGCCCTGGCGAATTGCAATCGAGGCGCCGCATGACAATGAGCGAGTAGCCCAGCGGATTGTCGAGCTCAATGGCTATGGAGTGTCCACGTCAGGCGACTATCGCAACTATTTCGAGCGTGACGGCAAGCGTTATTCGCATACGCTTGATCCGGTAACCGGCGCGCCGATCGATCATCACCTGGCCGCCGTGACGGTTGTCGATCGCTCGACATTGAGGGCAGATGGGTTGTCTACTGTATTAATGGTGCTCGGCCCCGAGCGTGGTCTGGCGTACGCGACGGAGCGAGGCATTGCGGCGTTCTTCGTAATTCGTGAAGAACAGGAATTCATTAGCAAAAGCACTGAGGCCTTTGATGAGCTATTCGGTGTGGGAGTAGGCGAATGACTTGGTTAATTGTTTTTCTGGTCATGTTGCTGGTGGTGTTCGGCATGTCCATCGGCGTGATCATGGGTCGAAAGCCCATCGCCGGCTCCTGCGGGGGCATTGCCAATCTTGGCATTGAAAAAGAGTGTTCGATTTGCGGTGGGAGCCGTGAGAAGTGTGAAGAAGTCAATGAACAGGCGAGCCACGGTGATAAAGCAGATCTCGCGTACGACGCGACCAGACGCTGACAGCCGACTTGATCGAAAGCTCGGGATATTCAGTGTCCCGAGCGTTGGTCTTTGCATGCAAGGTCGAGGCAAACCGTCCACCGGCGCAATGAGCCACTTGGCGGCGCGCCGATAAGCAACTTCCGCTACCCGGTTTCCCGAATTCGTTAACAGCGGCAGGGCTGCCTGCTGCCTGGTCTGGGGTGAATATGGCTGTCTACAATTACGATGTGGTGATATTGGGCTCGGGCCCTGCCGGCGAAGGCGCGGCGATGAACGCGGTCAAGGCCGGGCGCAAGGTCGCTGTGGTCGACAGCAGGCCTCACGTGGGTGGTAACTCGACCCATCTGGGCACCATCCCGTCCAAGGCGCTGCGCCACTCGGTACGGCAGATCATGCAGTACAACACCAACCCTTTGTTTCGTCAGATCGGTGAGCCTCGTTGGTTTTCGTTTCCCGACGTCCTGAAGAGTGCCGAAAGCGTAATTGCCAAGCAGGTCACCTCCCGTACGGGCTATTACGCGCGTAACCGCATTGATATCTTCTTTGGCACCGCCAGCTTTGCTGACGAGCAGACCGTGGAAGTGGTCAGTGCTAACGGGATGGTTGAAACTTTGGTTGCCAACCAGTTCATCATCGCGACTGGATCTCGTCCCTATCGCCCTGATGATGTCGACTTTTCTCACCCGCGTGTCTACGACAGCGACACTATTCTCACCTTGAGCCATACCCCGCGTCGTCTGATTATCTACGGGGCAGGCGTGATCGGTTCCGAGTACGCATCGATCTTCAGCGGCCTCGGTGTGCTGGTTGACTTGATCGACAATCGTGACCAGCTGCTCAGCTTCCTCGATGACGAGATTTCCGATGCGCTCAGCTATCACCTGCGCAACAACAACGTGCTTATCCGTCATAACGAGGAGTATGAGCGCGTTGAGGGTGTGGACAACGGCGTGATCCTGCATCTGAAGTCGGGCAAGAAGATCAAGGCCGATGCCTTCCTCTGGTGTAACGGTCGAACCGGCAATACCGACAAGCTCGCCTTGGAAAATATTGGCCTTAAAGTCAACAGCCGCGGTCAGATCAAAGTCGACGAGCATTACCGAACTGATGTCGGCAACATCTATGCGGCGGGCGACGTAATCGGTTGGCCATCACTGGCGAGCGCCGCTTACGACCAGGGGCGTTCTGCGGCTGGCAGTATCGTGGAGAACGACAGCTGGCGTTTCGTCGATGATGTGCCTACCGGTATCTACACCATTCCGGAGATCAGTTCGATCGGCAAGAACGAGCGTGAACTGACTGAAGCGAAGGTGCCGTACGAGGTGGGCAAGGCGTTCTTCAAGGGCATGGCACGTGCGCAGATTTCAGCCGAGCCGGTCGGTATGCTGAAAATCCTGTTCCATCGCGAGACGCTGGCGGTACTGGGTGTGCATTGCTTTGGCTATCAGGCTTCGGAAATTGTCCATATTGGCCAGGCGATCATGAACCAGCCGGGCGAGGCAAACACCCTCAAGTATTTCATCAATACAACCTTCAACTACCCGACCATGGCCGAGGCCTACCGCGTCGCCGCCTTCGACGGGCTAAACCGGCTTTTTTGAGCGGCTCCGACCGGTGGCCTGAGCCGGTCGGGGAAGATACACGAGGGTGGCGTTGGCCAAATCGGGAAAGTTTTTAGGGCAGGATTTCAGGCCGCCAGTGATGGCGGCCTTGCTTTACGCGTTGCGTAGCGTCGTCACGGCGAGGCCGGGATAGTCGGTGATCAGGCTATCAACACCGAAATCTGCAAGTCGACGCATCAAGGCCGGATCGTTCACCGTCCAGACCGAGACGTGCAGGCCAAGTTGACGCGCTTTGGCGATTCGCTCGGGCGTGCATAGGGTCCACTTCAGTGCCAATAGCGAGCAATCATATTGCTTGGCCACTTTCAGCGGGTCGAGCCAGGCATATTCGGCGACCAGGCCGCAGGAAAGCTCAGGTGTCAGTCGTTTCAAGGCGCGCAGTACCTCTCGCGAACCTGATGTCACGGTGACCCGGTCAAGCAAACCATGACGTTCGGCTAGCGCTTTAATCGCCAATACGGAGCGCGCGGCGCGAACGCGCGAGGCACTTTTTACCTCCAGCTGCCAGTGCTCGAATTCGCACTCCTCGAACAGCTCCTCTAGGCGCGGTATGGGGCATGGCTGTTTCCAGCTGGGGCCTCCCTGGCGCGCGTCGTATTGGGTCAGTTCTTCTGCATCATGCTCGACGACCTTGCCGCGTCTTCCTGTGGTGCGCTTGAGCGTCGGGTCATGGATGACCATCAGCTGACCATCTTTGGAAAGATGCAGGTCGAGTTCGCAGCGACGAACGCCGTGAGCGAGGCACTGTTTGAAACTGGCCAGGGTGTTTTCAGGCGCCTCACCCTTTGCGCCGCGGTGGCCATAGATTAGCGTCACGGTTGTCTCTCTGGTTGTGATGACGAAGGATGTTGGGGATGGACAACGCTGTCGATCACCCGGTTACCCTCGAAATAGACGGAAAAGTCGCGGTAATCCCAGCGAGTGATCGGTGGCTGTCCAACAGCCGGGTGTTCCTCATCGGCCAGACCGAAATGATCAAGCACATCGATTTTCGCGTCCCCGCGGCTGGGGAGCGGGAGGTTGACCAGGCCTTGCTGGCCGAGCGGGATCTTGATGTCTTCAGCGTTTGCAGGCGCGTTAAGGCTGGTAATCAGCAGTAGCAGCAGAAGAGGGCGCATCAATCAGGTTCCTTGCGAGCTTTCACGAGCCAGGCGTCGTTCCGCCGCCTGTTTCTGCAGGATATGTCGTGCAAGCAGTTGTCGCTGTGCATCAGTCAGTGCTTCGAAGGACGTTCCGATCGCAAATTGCCCGCTCTCGAGGGCTTGGCAGCTCGCCACGCGTGCGGTTAGCAACATACCCAGGCCTTGGGGCATCAGCGCCAGTTTCAGCAGCCAGGTCGAGCCCACGTCAAGCGGTTGGTCGTTGACGAAACTGATGCCGCCTTCTGACAGTACGGTGGCGCGTGCAGGCTCGAGGTCTTGCAGTAGATCCTGAGCGAGCGCCTGGCCAATCAAGTCGATACGCTTGTTCTGTACCTTCAGGTAATTGGCCAGTGTGCGATTGCCTTCGGCTATCTGACGTAGCAGATGCTGTGCTTCGAAGTCTAGCTGGTGAAGTTCGCCGAGCAATGCAAAGCGTTGCGTCGAACCCGCGCCTGAGACTGTTTCGGCGTGTTCCGGCGGCAGGATTTCCAGTGCGATCATGTCCTCGATACGATAGTATTCGCGGCGATCATCAGTGTCTTCTATGGGCATGTCGATCCCTGAGCTGCAGTGATGGCTTGAGTGTATCAGGCCGCTTGGCGTCGTCATTCAGCTTGTTATTTCCCGCCAGCGAAAGCGAACCCAACGATTTATGTTCAGACCGCTGTCCGTGTATATCGGGGCGCGCTACACACGCGCCAGACGTCGCAGCCTCTTCGTCTCCTTCATCTCCTTCACGTCCATGATCGGGCTGGCACTCGGTGTGCTGGTCATGATTGTCGTGCTATCGGTGATGAATGGATTCGATCATGAAATGCGCAGTCGCGTATTGGGCATGGTGCCTCACGCTACCGTCGAAAGCTCAACCCCAATCAACGACTGGCGGACCGTGGCCGAGCAGCTCATGAAGCATCCTCAAGTCGCTGCTGTTGCTCCGTTCATACAGATGCAAGGACTGCTTACTCATCGCGGGCAGGTCAGCAAAATATTGATCAACGCTGTGGACCCGATTATCGAGCCGGAAGTATCCATAGTGGGTCAATTCTTTCGTGAGGGTGCGTTGGCTGAGCTGGCGCCCGGCGAGTTCGGCATTGTTATCGGTGATAAGGCCGCCAGCACCTTGGGCGTAGCTGTCGGCGACAAGGTCACCTTCGTGGCCCCTGAGGTCACCGTTACGCCGGCTGGGGTATTCCCTCGCATGAAGCGATTCACCGTCCGCGGTATCTTTCATGTGGGGGCGGGCGAGATTGATGGTCATGTGGCCATGGCCAACATCTCCGATCTGGCACGACTGCATCGCTGGCAGCCGGATCAGGTTCAGGGGCTGCGCCTGCGTTTCGTCGACCTGTTCCAGGCCCCGCGCATTGCCTGGGAGCTGGCGGGCCAGCTGGGTGATGACTTCTATTCGCGGGATTGGACCCGGACCCACGGAAACCTTTATCAGGCGATCCGTATGGAAAAGGCCATGATCGGCCTGCTGCTGCTGCTGATCGTCGCGGTGGCAGCCTTCAATATCATTTCGACGCTGGTGATGGTTGTGACCGATAAGCGTGGAGATATCGCGATACTGCGAACGCTTGGCGCGACGCCGCGGCAGATCATGGCGATCTTCATGGTCCAGGGCACCGTGATTGGTGTCGTAGGTACACTGGTGGGTGCGTTGCTGGGCATCTTCGCGGCGCTCAATGTCAGTAGCTGGGTCGCCGCGCTAGAGCGGCTGATCGGGCACAAGTTTCTCAGTGCAGACGTTTATTTCATCGACTATCTGCCGTCTCGACTGATGACCGTCGACGTGGTTCAAGTCTGCGCAGCAGCATTGATTCTCAGCTTTTTCGCCACCCTGTATCCGGCGTGGCGTGCGGCCCGGACGCAACCGGCCGAGGCGTTACGATATGAGTGAGTTGTCTATGAATGAACGGTCTGCGAACGAGGCTGCGGTACTGAGCTGCCGCAACCTGGGCAAACGCTACGAACAGGGACCGGAGTCGGTCAGTGTGCTTTCTGGTCTCGAGCTGGAGCTGTTTCCAGGCCAGCGGGTCGCTATCGTGGGTACTTCCGGTTCCGGCAAGAGCACGCTGCTCAACCTGCTTGGCGGGCTGGATACGCCTAGCGACGGGAGCGTCTGGCTGGCTGGAGAAGAACTCTCTGCGCTCAGCGAAAAGGATCGTGGCCTGTTACGTAATCGTGCGCTCGGGTTCGTCTATCAGTTCCATCATCTGCTGCCTGAATTCAGTGCTCTGGAAAATGTCTGTATGCCCCTGCTGATCGGCAAAACGCCGATACCGGAAGCGCGCAAGCGGGCCAGCGAACTGTTGCAGCGTGTCGGACTGGGCCATCGACTCGCGCATAAGCCTTCAGAGCTGTCCGGGGGAGAGCGTCAGCGTGTGGCGATCGCCCGTGCGCTGGCGAACCGTCCGGCGCTGGTGCTGCTCGATGAGCCAACCGGCAACCTTGATCACCATACTGCTCAAGGGATTCAGGACCTCATGCTGGAGTTGAGCAGCTCACTGCGTACGGCCTTTCTTGTTGTCACCCACGATCCGCAGCTGGCGGGGCAGATGGATCACATATTGCGTCTGGAAGATGGTCGGTTGGTGGCTGGTTAATGTTCAGGCCACTCAGTATCTTCATTGGCAGCCGCTACACGCGGGCCAAACGTCGAAACCATTTCATCTCATTCATTTCTCTGACGTCCATGATCGGCTTGTCGCTGGGTGTGCTGGCGATGATCATCGTGCTGTCCGTCATGAACGGATTCCAGCGCGAGATGAGCAACCGCATCCTGGGTATGGTGCCGCATGCCGTAATTGCCAGTGACGGGCGGCCAGTGGATGACTGGCAATCGCTGGCCCAGCAGCTACAGGCGCACCCGGGGGTGCTCGGCACGGCACCAATTACCCAGCTTGAAGGCATGCTTTCCTACAGAGGCTCGATGCAGCCGATTGAAATCAAGGGCATCGATCCTCAGGCTGAAAGTGAAGTGTCAATCCTTGGCACGAAGATGGTCGCTGGCGGCCTCGATGACCTTGAACCTGGAGAATCAGGCGTGATCCTCGGGTTGATGACCGCGCGTCGCTTTGGGCTGAAGCTGGGCGATAAGATCACCCTCATTGTGCCTGAGCTAAGCAATGCGCCTGGCGGTATCACGCCGCGAATGCAGCGCCTGAACGTCGTTGGGGTATTCAAAGTCGGGGCTGAGCTGGATGGCAGTTTGGCAATGATTCACCGAGCAGATGCCGCTCAGATTCTTCGTTGGCAGCCGAATCAGGTCGAAGGCGTCAGGGTTAGGCTGGCAGATCTCTATCGGGCGCCCCAGATCGCAAGCGAGCTTGTCGCCGGGCTAGGTGAGGGGTACCGCGGCGAGGACTGGTCACTTACCCAGGGCAGCTTGTTCAGTGCGATGAAAATGGAAAAGACCATGATCGGTCTGCTGCTTTTGCTGATCGTGGCGGTCGCAGCGTTCAATATCATCGCCACCTTGATCATGGTGGTCGCCGACAAACGAGCGGATATCGCGATTCTGCGTACCTTGGGTGCAACGCCTCGGCAGATCATGGCGATCTTCATGGTGCAGGGCAGCATCATCGGTCTGACCGGGACCCTGATAGGGACCGTGCTGGGGGTGATTGGCGCCATGAACGTGAGCGCTCTCGTGTCCTGGCTGGAAAAGGTGTCGGGACAGCACATCTTCAGTTCGGATGTGTATTTCATCAGCACCTTGCCGTCTGAACTGCGGCTACAAGATGTCTTGCTGGTTACCTTGGCGGCACTGCTGCTCAGTTTTCTGGCGACGGTCTATCCCGCTTGGCGGGCCGCGCAGACACAGCCGGCCGAAGCGCTGCGCTACGAGTAGGTAATGATGTCAGCGGCGGTCCATCTGCCGCTTGCGCCAGCTGCGGCCGACCCACCAGCGCCAGTAACTCTGCGTGGCTACGTACCCTAGTATCGCTACTACGATTCCGACGACAAAAGAGCCGAGGAACAGGGGCTGCCAATGGCTATCGAGCATCTGGCGCACCCAGGCAAGGCTGAGTTCCATCGGCATCGGGGAAACCGGCGTATCCATCAGCCAGGCACCGACCTTGTAGTTGCAGTAAAAGACCGGCGGCATCGTCAGTGGATTGGTGAGCCAGACCAGGCCCACGGCGATCGGCAAGTTCGCCCGTGCCGGCACGGCGCACAGCGCGGCCACCAGCATCTGCAAGGGCATCGGGATCATGGCCCAGAACAAGCCAATGGCCATTGCCCTGGAAACTGAATGCCGGTTGAGATGGAGCAGGTTGGGGTCGTGAGTCAGCGTGCCGAGAAACCGCAAAGACTTGTGAGCCTTTAGACGGTCGGGGTGCGGCATGTAGCGTTTGAAAAAACGACGCGGCATGAAGGTTCTCTGGCGGGGTGAAGCGCGCTGATTATGCCTGAAACGAGACCCGGCGCTGAGAGGAGTTTGTGACATAAATTCTACACTGTGAGCACCGACAGGACGTCGGTCAGGCTATAGGGCGCGGCATCTGGGGTGTCCAGAGGGACCCGTCGCTGGAAAGGACTCCGGGAGATCCAATGCGTACAGCGATGCTGGCGCTGGCAGCAGGCCTTCTGCTACTGCGTTTTTTACCGCAATTGCCGCCCGTCTCTGTGTTGCCATTCGTATTGGCGGCGGGGCTGGCGTTATTGCCGTTCCGCTGGCGAGCGGTCGGCTGCTTTCTCTGCGGGTTTGCGTGGGCCTGTCTCAGCGCCCAGGACGCTTTGGACGACCGCCTTGCGGTCGAGCTTGATGGCCGAACGTTCTGGCTGGAAGGCATGGTAAGCGGTCTGCCGGATGTTCGCGGTGGTGTGGTGCGCTTTGAGCTGGTCGATATAACGTCCCGGCACAGCGGCCTTCCGTCCCGGCTTCGCCTTGCGTGGTACGGCGGTCCAGTGATGCAGGCAGGGGAGCGATGGCGGCTCGCTGCCAAACTGAAAAGGCCGCGAGGCTTGGTCAATCCTCATCCATTCGATTACGAGGCCTGGCTTCTGGCTCGGCGAATCGGTGCCAGCGGCACGATCAAAGCCGGAGAGCGCTTGTCGGCGGCTGAAGGGGAGCTGGCATGGCGCGACCAGCTGCGGCAGCGTTTGTTGGCGGTTGATGCTCAGGGACGTTCCGGCGCCCTCGCGGCATTGGTGGTAGGCGATGACAGCGGTCTCTCCACCGCCGACTGGCGCGTTCTCCAGGACACCGGAACCGTTCATCTGATGGTCATCTCAGGCCAGCATATAGGCATGCTTGCCGGCTTGCTCTATGGCCTGGTCGCGTTGTTAGTGCGTTGGGGCGTCTGGCCGCGTCGAATCGCCTGGTTGCCCTGCGCTTGCGGTTTGGCATTGGCTGGTTCGCTTGGCTACGGTTGGCTGGCAGGCTTTGATGTACCGGTCCAGCGAGCGTTGGTAATGGTCACCCTGGTGCTCTTGTGGCGTTTGCGGTATCGGCAGCTCGGTGTTTGGTTGCCGCTATTGATCGCGCTCAATGGCGTCCTGCTTTTGGACCCGCTGGTCGGGCTGCAGTCGGGGTTCTGGTTGTCTTTTTTTGCAGTGGTGCTGCTTGCGCTGGTATTTAGTGGTCGGCTTGGCAGCTGGCGTTGGTGGCGCACATTAGGACGCGCACAGTGGAGCATGGCTCTGGGTCTATTGCCGATCTTGCTGGCGCTTGGCTTGCCGGTCAGCCTGAGCGGACCTATCGCCAACCTCTTTGCAGTGCCTCTAGTCAGCGCGGTCATCGTACCCCTGTCGTTGCTGGGCACGGTCCTGTTATGGCTGCCAGGCGCTGGCGAGTCGCTGCTATGGATCGCCGGCGGGCTGTTGGCAATACTTTTTGACGTACTGCAGTGGCTTGCTGACTGGCAGCCCGCCTGGCTGCCGGCATCATTGCCAGTCTGGGCTTGGCTGCTGGTTGCGCTTGGAGTGCTGCTGACTCTGCTGCCCTCCGGAATCCCTTTCCGGGCACTGGGTCTGGTGCTTCTTCTGCCGTTACTGTTTCCTCCCACCAATGAGCCCCCGGATGGGCGGGCGGACATCTGGTTGCTCGATGTGGGTCAGGGGCTGGCTGTGCTGGTGCGCACGCATCAGCATGCGCTGCTGTATGACGCAGGCCCGCGATATGGTGACTTCGACCTCGGTGAACGAGTGGTATCGCCGTCTTTGCGCGCGCTCGGCGTTAGCGATCTAGATCTGCTGCTTCTCAGTCATGCCGATAGCGACCATGCGGGTGGCGCATCGGCGATTCAGCGACAGATGCCAGCTGGACGGGTAGTCAGTGGCGAGCTAGACGGACTGCCTGCTTCCTTAGGCGCCGAGAGCTGCCGCTCCGGCGAAGCCTGGGAATGGAATAGAGTCCGCTTCACGCTTTGGCAATCACCGCAGGCCATCGATGGAAATCAGGCCTCCTGCGTGCTGTTGATAGAGGCGAGCGGCGAACGTTTGCTGCTCACCGGGGACATTGACGCGGAAACTGAGAATCTGCTGCTGGCGAGCGACATGCCGCTAGACGTCGACTGGTTGCTGGTGCCGCATCACGGCAGCCGCAGCTCTTCTTCCGCTGCATTCATCGAGGCAACAGGAGCCCAGCATGCGCTGGTCTCACGCAGCTTGCATAACGCATTTGGTCATCCTCATCCAGATGTGGTGCGGCGGCTGCAGGCGGCTGGAGCGCAGCTCCATGATACGGCTGAGCAGGGTGCAATGCAGATTCGCCTAGGCGGTTTCGAGCCTGTACGAGGATTACGTGCAGTGCAGCGATTCTGGCGGGAAAAATGAGAACCGGGGCCGTCGGCGGGCTGGCGGCCCTATGCTAGAGTGGCGCCACTTTTTCGAGGGGGATTCATCTCGTGTGGGAGCTGGTTAAAGCGGGCGGCTGGATAATGCTGCCAATCATCCTGTGTTCCATCGCGGCCGCCGGTATCGTTGCCGAAAGACTGTGGACGCTCCGGCCTAGTCGAGTGACTCCACCGCACCTGCTTGGCCAGGTATGGAAATGGATCAAGGACAAGAAGCTCAGCAACCAGAAGCTCAAAGAGCTGCGCGCCGACTCGCCGCTGGGCGAGATCTTGGCTGCTGGTCTGGCTAACTCCAAGCATGGTCGGGAGATCATGAAAGAGTGTATCGAGGAAGCAGCCGCGCGCGTTGTCCATGACTTGGAGCGCTACCTCAATGCCCTGGGTACGATTGCCGGTATCGCCCCCTTGCTCGGGCTTCTTGGTACGGTGCTGGGCATGATCGAAATTTTCAGTGCCTTCATGGGCTCCGGTATGGCCAACGCGCCGTTGCTCGCAGCGGGCATTTCCAAGGCGTTGATTACCACCGCAGCGGGTCTGATGGTTGGCATCCCGGCACTGTTCTTCCATCGTTTCCTCTTGCGCCGTGTCGAAGAGCTAGTGGTCGGCATGGAACAGGAAGCGATCAAGCTGGTTGAAGTGGTACAGGGTGACCGTGACGTCGACCTAGGAGAGGGCAAGGCGTGAAGTTTCGTCGCAAGGCGCGGGAAAACGTCGACATCGGCCTGGCCCCGCTGATTGATGTGGTGTTCATCCTGCTGCTGTTCTTCGTGGTGACGACTACCTTTACTCGCGAAACTCAGCTCCAGGTTGATCTTCCTGAGGCGGCGAGCGGTGTGCCGCCGCAGGAAAGTGAGCAGAAGCGGCTGGAGGTTGTTATCGACGTCAATGGCAACTTCAGTCTCAACGGCAAGGCGCTGATCAAGCATGATCTGAACACCTTGATGGCGGCGCTCAGTAAGGAATCGGGCGGCGATACCAGTTGGCCGATGATCATCAGTGCCGATGGCAAAACTCCGCATCAGGCGGTTATTACCGCCATGGATGCGGCCGGGAAATTGGGCTTTGCGCACCTGCGCATCACTACCGTTGAGGCCCAGCCGGAGCCCTAATGTCCTTTGCTGATCGCCTCCAGCGGGCCTGGTACAAAGGGCATCCTGCCTTGGCGCTGCTCGCACCACTGGAAATGCTCTACCGGCGCGTGGTGACCGCTAAGCGGAAGCGGTTCATCGAAGGCGTGAGCGACTGCTATCGGTCGCCGGTGCCTGTGGTGGTGGTCGGCAATATCACCGTTGGCGGCACCGGCAAGACCCCCTTGATTCTCTGGCTCATCGAGCACTGTCAGCGACGAGGCCTGAGAGTCGGTGTCGTCAGCCGTGGTTACGGTGCCAGGCCACCCGAGTATCCGTGGCGAGTTGAGCCCGAGCATTCGGCGGCCGAGGCGGGCGACGAGCCGTTATTGATCGCGCAGCGGACAAACGCACCGGTCATGATCGATCCTGATCGCTCCCGCGCGGTTCGTAAATTGCTTGAACTCGAGTCGCTGGATCTGATTCTTTCCGATGATGGGATGCAGCATTACCGATTGGCTCGCGACCTGGAGCTAGTTCTTATCGACGCGGCGCGCGGGCTGGGTAACCAGCGCTGCCTACCCGCGGGCCCACTGCGAGAGCCACTGGAGCGACTAGACTCGGTCGATGCGGTGCTGATCAATGGCACGCTGACGGACAGTCCCTCTGGTTTTGGATTCGCCCTACAGCCATCAAAACTCATCGAGCTAAGCACTGGGCAGGTCAGGTCGCTCGATCATTTCCCGTCAGGCCAGCAGATGCACGCAGTTGCTGGAATCGGTAATCCACAGCGTTTCTTCGCCACGCTTGAGGCGCTACACTGGCGACCGATTCCGCATGCCTTCGCCGATCACGCCCGCTATAGCCTGGAGCAGCTGAGTTTCAGTCCAGAGCTACCCTTGGTGATGACCGAAAAAGATGCGGTCAAATGCCGGGCTTTCGCGCTGCCGGGCTGGTGTTATCTCCAAGTGCAGGCCGAGCCTTCCGCAGCGTTCGTCGCCTGGTTTGATGCCCAGCTGGACCGTTTGCTGCCGCCCGTTCATCTCTAAGTCGCCCGATCTGCCTGGTGCAGTCGGCTGCATCCAAGGACTGCGCCATGGATACCAAACTGCTCGATATTCTTGCCTGCCCGCTCTGTAAGGGTCCGCTGAAGCTGGCCGATGACAAGTCCGAACTGATCTGCAAGGCCGACGGCATGGCCTTTCCAGTCCGGGACGGCATTCCAGTGATGCTCGAAAGCGAAGCCCGCACCCTTGACGTGGATGAGCGTCTGGACAAATGACTAACGCTTATACCGTCGTGATCCCGGCGCGTTACGCATCAACCCGACTTCCAGGCAAACCCCTGCAGGACATTGCTGGTAAACCCATGATTCGTCACGTCTGGGAGCAGGCCTGCAGGAGCGGCGCGCAGCGGGTGGTGATCGCTACGGACGATCAGCGCATTCTGCAGGCTTGCGAAGGCTTCGGTGCACAGGCATTGCTGACCCGGGTCGACCATAACTCGGGTACTGATCGGCTTGCCGAGGTGGCGGACCAGCTGGGTCTTGCGGCTGATGCGATAGTTGTCAACGTACAGGGCGATGAGCCATTGATCCCACCGTCGGTGATCGACCAGGTTGCGTTCAATCTGGCTGCGCACCCCGAAGCGGCTATCGCCACACTAGCGGAGTCAATCAGTGATCCGCACGCGCTCTTCAACCCGAACGTAGTAAAGGTGCTGAGCGATATCAATGGCCTCGCACTGACCTTCAGCCGTGCGCCGTTGCCGTGGGCTCGTGACGAATTCGCGCGTGATCCTGATGCGCTTCCGAGCGATGTTCCGTACCGTCGGCACATCGGCGTCTATGCCTACCGCGCTGGGTTCTTAGCTGACTTTGTGGCTTGGGGCCCATGCTGGCTGGAGAATACCGAGTGCCTCGAGCAGTTACGTGCGCTATGGCACGGCAAACGCATCCACGTCGCCGATGCGGTCGAGGCACCTCCGGCAGGGGTCGATACCGCCGAAGACCTCGAGCGAGTTCGCAAGCTGCTTGGTGCTTAACGTGAAGGTCCTGTTCGTTTGCATGGGCAACATATGCCGATCTCCCACCGCTGAGGCGGTGTTTCGCAAATGCGTAGAGAAGCTCGGGATGGATGACCGAGTCACCGTCGATTCGGCTGGAACCGGCGATTGGCATGTCGGCAAAGGCCCAGACTCGCGTGCTTGTATGGCGGCCGCGAGGCGAGGCTATGACCTCACGGCGTTACGGGCGCGCCAGGTCTCCCTGGACGATTTTCAGCGTTTTGATCTGATACTGGCGATGGATCAGGACAATCTGGATCGGCTGCATACCATGCGTCCTGCAGTCTGCAATGCAGAGCTCGACCTGTTTCTGCGTCGATACGGATCAAGCAAGGATGCCGTCCCTGATCCGTATTATGGCGGCGAGGACGGTTTCGAGCAGGTGCTCGATCTGATTGAGGATGGCGCTGCGCAATTGCTCAATGAGATCAGAGGGCGTCAATGAGCCTCCAACTCGAGCGGGGTCGCTCCCTCAAGGCCTTAAACACCTTTGCTGTCGAAGCCCGTGCTGCCTACTTCACTGAGGCGCACGACGATCAGGCGGTAATCGAGGCGATCTATGACGCCCGCCGCCTTGATGTTCCGCTATGGATACTGGGTGGAGGTAGCAATCTGGTATTGACCGGGGACGTAGACGCCCTGGTGCTGCGCATGGCGAGCCGCGGTCTTCGAGTACTCGAAGATGACGGCCAGCGGGTAGTGATCGAGGCGGAGGCTGGCGAGCCCTGGCATCCATTCGTGTTGCGTAGCTTGGAGCTGGGTTTGGCTGGACTGGAAAACCTCAGCCTTATCCCCGGTACGGTGGGTGCAGCGCCAATCCAGAATGTTGGCGCGTACGGTGTCGAGATCAAGGATGTCTTCGCTGGGCTGACCGCACTGGACTGCCAAACAGGCAATCTGGTTGAATTTGATCCGGCTGCCTGCGAATTTGGCTACCGCGACAGCCTGTTCAAACGTCAGGCCGGACGCTATGTGATTCTTAGGGTGCGCTTCGTGCTTCGCAGGGCTGCGGTACTCAGTCTCGAATATGGCCCCCTCCAGCAGTGGCTGCAGCAGCACGACATCCACTCACCGACTCCTATGGACGTCAGCCGCGCAGTCTGTTCGATTCGCAGTGAAAAGCTGCCGGATCCCAGGGTCCTCGGAAATGCTGGCAGTTTTTTCAAGAACCCATTGATTCCTCAATCGACTGCTGATGCCTTGCTAGCGCAATACCCCAGCCTGGTCGCGTTTCCGCAGCCTGACGGGCAGGTCAAGCTCGCCGCTGGCTGGCTAATCGAGCGCGCAGGCTGGAAAGGCTATCGGGAAGGGGATGTGGGTGTTCATAGCCTGCAGGCTTTAGTGCTTGTCAACTACGGTCAGGCGACCGGCCAACAAATCCTTCATCTTGCCGAAAAGATCCAGGCTGACATCCTGGAGCGTTTCGGAGTGCGGTTGGAAATTGAGCCGAATGTCGTCTGACCTAGACTTGGTTAGGCTGCTCTGTATCCAGTCATTGCATTCCTAACCGCAGCCGTTAGTCAGCCACTCTGCAGCTATCTGCGTGCCCGGCGAAGGCGCAGCACGGCGTCACTTAAATGATCGTCGCCTACAAAAAAAGGGATGCCGAAGCATCCCTTTTTGCATTGCCGAGTCTGTCAGTCTTTACGCTTGTCGGCGTCCTGCTGGTTGGTTTCCTCGGATGCATCCGCACTAGCTTCAGCAGCGGGCTTGAGCGCATCTACTTGAGGCTGTAGCGGTTCGGCGACAGCCTGTTCGGCCTCTGCTTCGACCAGCGGGGCTTCCGGCTTCTGAGCAGCCTCAAAGCTTTGCTCCGCGTTGTCGTTTGCGGTGCTGACCGGTTGCTCGGTGGCTGGATCGCTGTCCGGCTCAGTGACAACGATTTCAGGGCTGGCCAGCTCTGCCGGCGCTTTGGCTTCGGTCGATGCTTTGGTTTCAGCTTCAGCTGCTTCCTTAGCCAGACGCTCTTGCTCCAAGCGGCGACGACGCACCTCACGTGGGTCGTTGGGCGCACGACCGCCTGTGGTCACGGTTGGTGCATCAGCCGCTGCAGCGCTCTGAACAGGCTCTTCGGCGACTGGTTCGGCTACAGCTTGCGCGGCCTTGGGCTCGGGCTCGCTAGCCGATTTCTGCGGCTCGGTGGCTTCGCGTGGCGCAGGGGTTGGCCTGGCTTCTGCCATAGCAGATGTCGCGGCTCCGTCTTCCAGCGGTCCAGTGGCATCGGCCGGCTTGTCGGCATCGGTGGTCTCAGGAGCTTTGTCAAAGGTCTCGGATGGCGGAGATGCTTCCGCTTCCTTTGTTTCTGTCTGAGCCTCAGTAGGCGCGATTTCTGTGTCGGCGGTGTTTGCCGCAAGAGCGGCGGCAGTCGCGGCGATAGCCACCTGCTCTGACTTCACCGGTGCGTTGCTTTCGCTGACTTCAGCGTTATTGGCCTGCGCTTCGTCGTCAATCTCGTTGCCGTTGGCATCGCGTTGACGGTCGCGACGATTGCTGCGGCGACGCTGACCACGCGAGCGGCGGCGAGGACGATCGCTACCTTCTGATGAATCCTGCTCCTCCTGGGAGTTCTCCGCAGTTTCGCTTTGCTGTTCTTCAGTGCTCTCGGCTTGTTCTGCCCGAGGTTTACGTTCTTCGCGGGGCGCACGAGGCTTGCGCTCAGGGCTTTCTTCACCGGCCGTTGCTACTGGCTCGGTTTGGGTAGAGTCATCGAGCGGTGCGCGCAATTCGCGCTTGCGCTCTTCTCGCGGCTGCCGCTCCTCGCGTGGAGAGCGTTCGCGACGTGGCTGCTGCTGTGGCTGCGCGTTGCTTTCGCTGACTTCTACTGGCTCGCGGGGTTCGCGTGCTTCCCGCGGCTTGCGGTCCTCGCGGGGCGGACGCGGCTGACGCTCTTCGCGAGGCTGGCGGTCTTCGCGGGGGGCACGCTCTTCGCGAGGTTTGCGCTCTTCGTCGCGATTACTGCGTGAGTCACGGCGGCGGTTCTGCTGGCGTCCGCTACGACGTTCATCGTTACGCTGTGGACGGCTAGCAGCGGCTGGCTTCTTCTCAACTTCGGCAGCGGGTGCTTCCTGCTTGCCGGCGAAGAGGCCGACCAGAGACTTGACCAGCCCCTTGAACAGGCTTGGCTCCTGAGCGGCTGGTGCGGGCAGCTCAGCGGGCGCATCGACAGGCGTCGGCGCTGGCGCCGTGCGCTGCGGTGCAGTTTTGACGGCTGCTTCCTGGCGAACAAGTGTGCGCGTCGAGCTGACTGGCTGAGCCTCCTCAACCTCGGTTGGGCTCATTTCATAGCTGGCCTGGCCGGCAATGATCTCTGGGCTATCGTCGCGTAGACGCTGCACTTCGAAGTGCGGGGTCTCCAAGTGATCGTCTGGCAGGATGAAAATGCGCGCTCGGCTGCGCAGTTCGATCTTGGTGATGGCGTTGCGCTTTTCATTGAGGAGGAATGCAGCAACCTGGAACGGCACGCGCGCCCGAACCTCGGCGGTACGGTCCTTGAGGGCTTCTTCTTCGATGAGGCGCAGGATAGCCAGTGACAGCGATTCGACGTCGCGAATGATCCCTTGGCCATTGCAGCGAGGGCAAACGATGCCACTTGTTTCGCCGAGCGACGGACGCAGGCGCTGACGGGACATTTCAAGCAGGCCGAAGCGCGAAATGCGACCAACCTGAATGCGTGCGCGGTCGGCCTCGAGTGCTTCGCGAACTTTCTCTTCAACGGCGCGCTGGTTCTTCGCCGGGGTCATGTCGATGAAATCGATAACGATCAGGCCGCCGATATCGCGCAGGCGCAGCTGGCGGGCGATTTCTTCGGCCGCTTCCAGATTGGTCTGCAGGGCGGTTTCTTCGATGTCGCCACCTTTGGTGGCGCGCGCCGAGTTGATGTCAATGGAGACCAGTGCTTCGGTCGGATCGATAACGATGGAGCCACCGGACGGTAGCTTCACTTCGCGCTGGAAGGCCGTCTCAATCTGGCTTTCGATCTGGAAGCGATTGAACAGCGGAACACTGTCTTCGTACAGCTTGATCTTGCTGGCGTACTGCGGCATGACCTGCTGGATGAAGGAGAGGGCTTCGTCCTGGGCTTCGACGCTATCGATCAACACTTCGCCGATGTCCTGGCGCAGGTAGTCGCGGATGGCGCGAATGATGACATTCGATTCCTGGTAGATCAGGAAAGGAGCGGGGCGATCCTGGGAGGCTTCCTTGACGGCGGTCCACAACTGCAACAGGTAATCCAGGTCCCATTGCATTTCTTCGCTGGAGCGGCCAAGGCCTGCGGTACGAACAATCAGGCCCATGTCGGCCGGAACGTTGAGGCCATTCAGCGCTTCGCGGAGTTCGTTGCGCTCTTCACCCTCGATGCGACGGGAAATGCCGCCGGCGCGGGGGTTATTGGGCATCAGAACAAGATAGCGCCCGGCAAGGCTGATAAAGGTGGTCAGGGCTGCACCCTTATTGCCACGCTCTTCCTTTTCGACCTGGACGATCACTTCCTGGCCTTCGCTCAAGACTTCCTTGATGTTGACGCGGCCTTCTGGCGCCTTCTTGAAGTACTCGCGGGAAATTTCTTTGAGAGGGAGGAATCCGTGGCGGTCAGCGCCAAAGTCTACGAAAGCCGCTTCGAGGCTGGGCTCGACGCGGGTGATCTTGCCTTTGTAGATGTTGGCTTTCTTCTGTTCGCGGGCACCGGATTCGATATCGAGATCGAACAGGCGCTGGCCGTCGACCAGTGCGACACGCAACTCTTCAGGCTGAGTTGCGTTAATTAGCATTCTTTTCATGTAGTACCGTCGGTTTCCAGAGCAACGGAAACGGCGTTTCGGCACACACGACTCTCGCGGTCGGTGTCAGGTGAGTCAGGAATGGTTGTAAGGCACTCCAGTGTCCAGCGATGTGAGGCCAGTTGGGCCAGCGTCGCGACGACGTCTCCTGCTTGCTGTCGGAACAGAAGCAATGGTTCGGGAGGAGGAATCAGCCAGCGGTAGCGGACGGAATGAAGCGTCTATGAAAGCCTTTGCTACGCAATCCGAGGGCTGTACATCTCCACCCAACACTCATACTTTGAAAATCGGGTGCCGCTCGCAGAATCCGGGAGCGGGTTATCGATTATCGTGATTCCCCATCGGGGGCACGCATCATGTCTTCAAGGCTTGTTTCGGAACTTGTGCTACTTGAGAAAAGCTCCGTTGGACGGCCTCACGTCCTCAAACATTGCTGGGTCGGAAATGGCGGTTTCGCTGGCATTCCCCAACCTGTCCGCTTTTGGCGGCGCCTGGACTATAACAGCAATGTTTAAGTGCTTCAAATAAGGGAAAATTGATATCATCCGCGGATGACAAATACCCCCTCTCAGACCTCCGGCGTGCAAATGCTCGAGGTCTCGCCGGAGCTTGCCGGCCAGCGCATCGATAACTTTCTCCGTACACAGCTTAAAGGTGTGCCCAAGACCTTGATCTATCGCATCTTGCGCAAGGGCGAGGTGCGGGTTAACAAAGGGCGTATCAAGCCTGAGTACAAGCTCCAGGCAGGTGATGTCGTGCGAGTGCCGCCGCTCAGGTTGCCCGAGCGGGACGAGCCAGTCCCGCTCGCGCAAGGCCTTCTTGATCGCCTTGAGGCGGCAATAGTCTTCGAAGACAAAGCATTGATCGTGCTGAACAAGCCGGCTGGTATCGCCGTGCATGGCGGCAGTGGGCTCAGTTTCGGAGTGATCGAGGCGCTGCGTCAGCTGCGCTCGGACGCAAAGGAATTGGAGCTGGTGCATCGCCTGGACCGGGATACTTCTGGGCTGCTGATGATCGCGAAGAAGCGCAGCATGCTGCGTCACTTGCATATGCAATTGCGCGGTGATGGTGTCGACAAGCGTTATATGGCGCTCGTACGGGGGCGCTGGGATACGAGCAAGAAACAAGTAAACGCGCCCCTGCTGAAAAACACGCTGCGTTCGGGTGAGCGGATGGTGGAGGTCACCGACGAGGGCAAGGACGCCCTGACGCTTTTTCGAGTGCTCCGCCGTTTTGGCGACTTCGCTACGCTGGTCGAGGCCAAGCCAGTAACCGGGCGTACGCATCAGATTCGCGTGCATGCCCGGCATGCCGGACACGGCATCGCCGGCGACAGCAAGTACGGGGATGAGGAGTTTTCTGCGGTTATTCGTGACCTGGGTGGCAAGCGCCTGTTTTTGCATGCCTACGCGCTCAAGGTGCCTTTGCCCGATGGTGGAGAACTGAGTCTGGAGGCGCCAGTCGATGAAGTCTGGACCCGGACGCTGGAGAGGCTTGGTGAATAACTACGAACTGCTGATCTTTGATTGGGATGGGACATTGGTGGATTCGATCGGGCGTATCGTCGAGTCCATTCTGGTGGCTGCTACCAAGTGTGATCTGCCGCGCCTGGATGAGAACAGTATCAAGGGAATTATTGGCCTGGGGCTGCCAGAAGCGATAGCTGTGCTGTATCCAGGCGAGACGGACAGGAAGCTGGTAGAGGCGTTTCGTCGTGCCTACGCCGATCATTATCTGGCCTTGGAGTCTGAGCCGTCGGCGCTCTATCCGGGAGTGGCGACGGCTTTACAGCACTTTCGTGATCAAGGGCACCAGCTTGCCGTGGCGACGGGTAAAGGGCGGCGCGGGCTGGATAGGGTACTGGCAGGGCAGGGCTGGAGTGATTTCTTCGATGTAACCCGTTGTGCCGACGAGACGGCCAGCAAGCCGGATCCGCTCATGATTCATGAGATTCTTGAGCACTGTGGCGTCAGTCCCGAGCGCGCCCTGATGATCGGGGACTCGGTTTTCGATCTGGAAATGGCTAGGCGAGCCGGCGTGGACAGTGTTGCGGTGTCCTATGGCGCGCAGCCTCTCGAGGTGCTGCTGTCGTGTTCGCCGCGCATGGCTATCAATCATTTTTCGGAGCTCGGTGAATGGCTGTGCTCTGCTGCTAGTCCCGCTGAGGTGGTTACATATGTCGGATGAATGGGGAAGGCCTGTGAGCGAGTCCAAGGAAGACGGCAACAGCTGGAAGCTGTTGGAGAAGACACTGCTTGCTGGCGTTCAGGAGCAGCGGCGAGCTCGGCGCTGGGGGATCTTTTTCAAGCTGTTGACCTTTGTCTATCTCTTTGGGGCGCTACTAATGTTCTCGCCTCTGTTGCAGATGGGTGACGGGAAAACTGTTGAGTCCCATACCGCGGTCATCAATGTCAGGGGGGTGATTGCTGACGAAGAGGCGGCGAGTGCGGACAACATTGTCGGTGCGCTGCGCACAGCCTTCGAAGATTCGAATACCAAGGGAGTGGTACTGCGGATCAACAGCCCGGGCGGCAGTCCGGTGCAGTCCGGTTATATCTATGACGAGATCCGCCGGCTACGTGGCGAATACCCGGCGATCAAGGTCTACGCGGTGATCGCTGATCTGGGCGCCTCGGGTGCCTATTACATCGCCAGCGCCGCGGATGAAATCTACGCTGACAAGTCCAGTTTGGTTGGTTCCATCGGTGTCACGGCGGCAACCTTCGGATTTGTCGAGACAATGGACAAACTGGGTGTTGAGCGTCGTGTGTACACCTCCGGCGAACACAAAGCGTTTCTAGATCCGTTCCAGCCGGAAAAGCCAGAAGAAACCGAGTTCTGGCGAAATGTGTTGGCGACCACTCATCGGCAGTTCATCCATAGCGTGAAGCAAGGTCGTGGCGATCGACTGCAGGTCGCCGGGCATCCCGAGCTCTTTTCTGGGCTTATATGGTCTGGTGAGCAGGCGCTTGAGCTCGGCCTGATCGACGGCCTTGGCAATGCCAGCTACGTCGCGCGCGAAGTGATTGGGGAGGATGAGCTGGTCGACTTTACCGTCAAAGAGTCGCCTCTGGAGCGATTCACCAAGCAGCTCGGCGTCAGTATTGGTTCGCAGTTGGCCCTGTGGATGGGTTTCCAGGGTCCGCAACTGCGTTAATGGGTTGTCAGGGAAGTTCGAGTCCGGCGCTATTGAGCATGTCGACCAGTCGGATCAGGGGTAACCCTATCAGGCTGGTAACGTCTGGCCCTTCCGTGCTCCGGAACAAGCTGACCCCTAAACCTTCGGCCTTGAAGCTGCCCGCGCAGTCGTAGGGTTGCTCGGTCTGAAGGTAACGCTCGATCTGCTGGTCGCTGAGCGTGCGGAAGTGGACAGTGAACCGTACGCAGTCGACCTGCGTCGTCCCGGTTTGGCTGTCAAGCAGCGCCAGTCCAGTCAGGAAGGTGACGCTTTGGCCGCTGCAGGCCTGTAACTGCTGCTTCGCTCGCTCGAATGTGTAAGGTTTGCCGAGGATCTCCTCTCCAAGTACAGCTATTTGGTCGGATCCTATAATCAGATGCTGCGGGTGGGTTCGTCCCAATGCTCGAGCCTTCTCAAGAGCCAGTCGGCGTACAAGCTGTTCCGGCTGCTCGCCAGGGTGTGCGGTTTCGTCTATCTCTGGAGAGCTGCAATCGAACTCCAGTTGCAGGCGTGAAAGCAGTTCTCGTCGGTAGGGGGAGCTTGAAGCGAGAAGCAGGCGGCGCATTTTTCTTCCTTTTATATAGGGTGCCGATTGGTGGTCGGATTGGCTCGATTGTGCGGCTGAATTCCTTTGACAGTCGAGGGGCGCATCCCTAGAATGCCGCGCTTATGTTGAAAGGACCAATACCTCCGCACGTAGAACCGCGCAAGCTCGCTGACCGAGCGGCTTCCCTGAAGGGTGAGCTGCAATTGTCTGGGTTGAAGCGGCTCGTCGATCCTCTTGAGGACGATAAGGGTGTGGTGCGCGCCAGTTTTGATTTTGGGCGCGACGAGCAGCGCACTGTGGTCATTCACAGTGATCTGGACGTTGAGGTCATGATGATTTGCCAGCGCTGTCTGGAGCCGGTTGTTCTGCCTATTCACAGCGAGTGCGATTATGCTGTCGTGAATGAGGGTTCGAGCAGCCAGCACCTGCCCAAGGGCTATGACGTGCTGGAAGTGGGAGAGGATCCTCTGGATCTGCTGGCGCTGGTTGAAGAGGAGCTTCTGCTTGCTCTTCCGATTGTTCCACTCCATGACCCAGAAGTTTGCCAGCCGCCGGCTGGGCCTGATGAGCCCGAGCCGAGTGAGGACGAGGTATCGCGGTCCAACCCGTTCAGCGTACTGGCTCAGTTAAAGCGTGACCCAAACGTTTAGGAGTTGATCCCAATGGCTGTTCAGCAGAACAAAAAATCCCGTTCCGCCCGTGACATGCGTCGTTCGCACGACGCGCTCGAGCCGAACGCCCTGTCCGTAGAAAAGAGCACAGGTGAAGTTCACCTGCGTCACCACGTTTCCCCGGAAGGTTTTTACCGTGGTCGTAAAGTGATCGATAAGGGCGCTGACGAGTAAACCTTGTCTGCTCCGGTCATAGCGATCGATGCAATGGGTGGGGACTTCGGTCCCCACTGCATTGTTCCAGCCAGTGTCCAATGTCTGGCTGAAGTCCCCTCGCTGCATCTGGCCCTGGTTGGCCAATCCTCCATACTTGAAGAAATCATCGCCCAGCATCCAGCTGTCGATCGCGCTCGCCTAACGATTGTCGATGCCGATGAGGTAATCGGCATGGATGAGCGGCCGGCGCAGGCGTTGCGTGCCAAGCCGCGCTCGTCCATGCGCGTCGCTTTGGAGATGGTGCGTGATGGTCAGGCGCAGGCGTGTGTCAGTGCCGGGAATACCGGAGCGCTGATGGCGCTTGCTCGCCAGGTATTGAAAACCCTTCCCGGGGTCGACCGCCCTGCAATGGTGACTGCTATTCCCACGCTAAAGGGGCCGTGCCTGTTGCTTGACCTCGGGGCGAACGTGGACTGCACTGCCGAGCAGCTCTATCAGTTTGCGGTAATGGGGTCGGTTGCGGCGGAAAGTCTCGGTATCGAGCGGCCGCGAGTTTCGTTACTGAATATAGGTACAGAAGAGATCAAGGGGAACCAGCAGGTCAAAGCGGCGGCGGGGCTGTTGCAGCAGGCTGGCTGTATCAATTATCAAGGCTTTATCGAAGGTGATGGTCTGTTTCGTGGCGAGGCCGATGTGGCGGTGTGCGATGGCTTTGTTGGCAATATCCTGCTCAAGTCCAGCGAAGGCCTGGCCCAGATGGTTACCCGCCGCGTCGAGACGCTTTTTCGCCGCTCGTTAATTTCGCGTCTGGTGGGTGCGCTGGCGCTGCCGCTGTTGCGTCAGTTGCGGGCCGACCTACGGCCGGCTCAGTACAACGGTGCCAGCTTTCTTGGGCTTCAAGGTATTGTCGTAAAAAGTCATGGTGCCGCGGGGGCCGAAGGTTTCCGGTCAGCAATAGGTCGTGCTGCTCAGGACCTGGAGCGAAATCTTCCAGCGCAATTGCGCGGTCGTCTCGAACACCTGCTTGTGACTGGTCGGTCCGCAAGCGACCCTGGCGATGTGACTGCTACCGATCGCTCGCCATCCAACTGAAATTCGCTGCGCCCTCGTGCGTATTCTTTCCCGACGAACAACCACAAGAGAGTCGTTTCATGTCTGCATCACTTGCATTCGTCTTTCCAGGCCAGGGCTCCCAAGCCCTTGGCATGCTTGCCGAGCATGGCTCACAGCAGTCGCAGGTCATCGACACCTTCGCCGAGGCCTCGTCTGTGCTGGGTTACGATCTGTGGGCGCTTTGCCAGCAAGGCCCAGAGGATCAGCTCAACCAGACTGACAAGACTCAGCCGGCCATTCTGACCGCCTCAATTGCTTTATGGCGTTTGTGGCTGGCTGAGGGCGGTGCGAAGCCGGCATTCGTTGCAGGCCACAGTCTGGGCGAATACTCGGCGCTTGTTGCTGCGGGCAGCCTTCCGTTTGCTGACGCGGTGAAGCTCGTGGAGTTGCGGGGTCAGCTGATGCAGCAGGCCGTTCCGGCCGGCACCGGCGGTATGGCGGCGATTCTGGGGCTGGATGATGCTGAGGTGCTGGCGGCATGTGGCGAGGCGGCGCAGGGTGAAGTAGTCAGTGCTGTCAACTTCAATGCCCCTGGCCAGGTCGTGATTGCCGGCAATGCGGCAGCGGTCGAGCGAGCCATTGAGATCTGCAAATCCAAAGGCGCCAAGCGCGCCATGCCGCTGCCGGTCAGCGTGCCCTCTCACTGCGATCTGATGCGTCCGGCGGCCGAGCGTTTTGCTGCGGCAGTCACCGGTGCAGCCTGGCAGGCGCCTGAAATTCCGCTGGTGCAGAATGTTAGCGCGGCAATCGTTTCGGATCTCGACACCCTTAAGCGTGATTTGCTGGCTCAGCTCTATAGCCCGGTTCGCTGGGTCGAAACTATTGTTGTGCTGAGCGAGCGTGGTGTGACCGGTTTGGTCGAGTGCGGCCCCGGTAAAGTGCTTTCCGGCCTTAATAAGCGCTGCGTCAAAGGCGTCAGCACCTACAATCTGGACACCCCCGAAGGTTTTGCTGCTACCCGTGGCGCAGCGCTCTGAACAAGGAGATATGTATGAATCTGCAAGGCAAGGTCGCGCTGGTAACAGGCGCCAGTCGTGGTATTGGTCAGGCTATCGCGCTTGAACTCGGTCGTCAGGGCGCCATTGTGATTGGCACGGCAACCTCTTCTTCAGGTGCTGAGCGCATTGCTGAAACGCTCAAAGAGAACGGCATCGAAGGAGCTGGGCTGGTATTGGATGTCACTAGCGATGAGTCTGTGGCCACGACGCTGGAGCATATTCAGCAGCACCTGGGGCAGCCAGCTATTCTCGTAAACAACGCTGGCATCACGCGTGACAACCTGATGCTGCGGATGAAGGACGATGAATGGCATGACGTCATAAACACCAATCTCAGCAGCCTGTACCGTCTGACCAAAGGTGTCTTGCGTGGTATGACCAAGGCGCGCTGGGGACGAATTATCAGCATTGGTTCCGTGGTGGGTGCCATGGGCAACGCTGGACAGGTAAACTACGCTGCGGCCAAAGCCGGACTTGAAGGTTTCAGCCGGGCGCTAGCCCGTGAAGTCGGCTCGCGCGGCATCACGGTCAATTCCGTGGCGCCGGGTTTCATCGATACAGACATGACGCGCGAGCTTCCCGAAGCTCAGCGTGACGCACTGCTGGGGCAGATCCCGCTGGGTCGTCTTGGGCAGGCGGAAGAGATTGCCAAGGTCGTTGCCTTTCTAGCTTCTGACGGCGCTGCCTATGTCACCGGAGCTACGGTTCCGGTGAATGGCGGTATGTACATGAGCTAATGTGACGCCAAACGCATGTATGCAGTCATAACGGCTGATTAGTTTCGTTATAAAACTGTGGTTGGTTTATAGACAGATGGTTGAAGGCAGGTTCATGCTTGCCCGCTTTCAGCTTGAAATGCGGAAAACGCTTTCTATACACTACCGCGCAGACCAGCTGCCTGATTTTTCCATAGGAGTGAAAACAAGGTATGAGCACCATCGAAGAACGCGTCAAGAAAATCGTTGCCGAGCAACTTGGCGTCAAGGAAGAGGAAGTTACCAACAGCGCTTCCTTCGTCGAAGACCTGGGTGCCGACTCCCTTGATACCGTTGAGCTGGTGATGGCTCTGGAAGAGGAATTCGAGACCGAAATCCCGGACGAGCAAGCCGAGAAGATCACCACTGTTCAAGAAGCTATCGACTACATCAACGCGCACGCGCAGTAAGTCGTAGTCCTGCTTCGAACCAGTAAGCCGCACTGCCTTCAATGGGCAGTGCGGCTTTTGTTTGAGTTTGCTGAATGCAGCTGGTCGTGCCTATGGCCGACATCTGTGAAGGAGGCTCTCTGTCCCCGCAGATGCTAGCGGAACAGGGCGAGTCGAATGAATGCAAGGAGAATTGCTGTGTCGCGTAGACGCGTCGTAATTACCGGTATGGGCATGCTATCGCCGCTGGGTAACGATGTGCCAAGCAGCTGGCAGGGGATTCTCGCCGGCCGCAGTGGTATCGGCCTGATAGAGCATATGGACCTTTCCGCCTATTCCACTCGCTTTGGCGGATCAGTCAAAAATTTTGATGTCGAGCAATACCTGCCCGCAAAAGAGGCTCGTAAGCTCGACCTTTTCATCCAGTATGGACTGGCTGCCAGTTTCCAGGCGGTACGTGACTCCGGGCTGGAAATTATTGATGCCAATCGCGAGCGCATCGGCGTCGCGATGGGGTCAGGCATTGGTGGCCTGACCAATATCGAAAACAGCTGCAAGGCGCTGATCGAACAAGGGCCTCGCCGGATCTCGCCCTTTTTTGTGCCGGGCTCGATCATCAACATGGTTTCGGGTTTTCTGTCGATCCATCTGGGCCTGCAGGGGCCTAATTACGCCATCGCTACGGCCTGTACTACGGGTACGCATTGCATCGGTATGGCCGCACGCAACATCGCTTATGGTGAAGCTGACGTGATGATTGCCGGTGGCTCGGAAATGGCGGCCAGCGGACTTGGCATCGGCGGGTTCGCGGCGGCACGCGCATTGTCTACGCGTAACGAAGATCCGGCTTCAGCCAGTCGCCCATGGGACAAGGACCGGGATGGCTTTGTTTTGTCCGACGGTTCGGGCGCGTTGGTATTGGAGGAGCTTGAGCATGCCAAGGCTCGCGGAGCAAAGATCTATGCCGAGCTGATTGGTTTCGGCATGAGCGCGGATGCTTTTCACATGACTTCGCCTCCTGACGATGGCGCGGGCGCAGCGCGCTGTATCCGCAACGCGATAGTAGACGCACGGATCGATCCCGCTCAGGTTGACTACATCAACGCTCATGGCACCTCAACACCGGCCGGAGACAAGGCCGAAGCCGCTGCAATCAGAACGGTATTCGGTGATCACGCTTACGACCTGTCGGTCAGCTCGACCAAATCAATGGTCGGTCATCTGCTTGGTGCAGCGGGCTCTGTCGAGGCGATCTTCAGCGTGCTTGCTATCCGCGATAAGGTAGCGCCACCGACGATCAACCTTGATGAGCCTGGCGAGGGGTGTGACCTCGATTTCGTTCCGCATGAGGCCAAGCCGCGGACAATCGATATCGCAGTTTCCAACTCCTTTGGCTTTGGCGGAACCAACGGATCGCTGGTGTTCCGCCGGTTCGCCGAGTGACGTTGAGCTGGGTGGACGGGCAGCCGGCTGAAGGGCTGCCCGTTCATGATCGAGCGCTTGCGTACGGCGACGGTTTATTTGAAACGATCAAGGTGGTGGGCGGCCAGCCCGAGCTGCTAGATCGGCATTTGCAGCGACTGGCGAGTGGCTGTCAGCGTCTGGCTATTCCCTGTGATATCGACCTCGTGAGCAGTTACCTCAGCGCTTTCTGTGCCGAGCTCGGAAGGGGTGTAGCTAAGCTCATTGTTAGCCGGGGGGAGGGCAGGAGAGGCTACGCTCCGCCCATTCCTTGTCAGCCCCGAATCGTCCTAACCGGATCTCCCCTGCCTGATTACCCGAAAGCACATGCCGAACAGGGTGTGCGCCTTTTCCCCTGTACGACCCGTCTGGCCGAGCAGCCGATTCTGGCCGGGCTGAAGCACCTGAACCGCCTGGAACAGGTGCTGGCCCGCGCTGAGTGGCAGGATTTGGCGTTCGCTGAAGGCCTGATGCGCGACACCTCCGGGCGGGTTATCGAAGGCGTGTTCAGCAACCTGTTTATCGTCGATTCGGCCCGGTTGATGACGCCGTCCCTCGAGCGTTGTGGGGTGGCGGGGGTCATGCGCGAAGAAGTGCTGGAGCGCGCGCGGCAAGTTGGCGTATCAACCCTGGTCTGCGATCTTTCGCTCGAACAGCTACATCGTGCAGACGAGGTTTTTGTGTGTAACAGCCTGTACGGTATCTGGCCTGTGCGCCAATTGGACGCCAGCGTATGGTCGGTGGGGCCGGTCACACGTAAACTTCAACGCTTGGTGAATGATCTGTCGAGCAATACGTGATTCGAAAATTGTCTTATGCGCTCATTGGCGCCTTGCTAGTCGCTGCGCTGGCGCTCGGCCTGGTCTTTTGGAAGCTGCACACCGCGTTAGGGCAACCACTTCAGATTGGTGAAGCGCAAACGCTCGAGGTCCAGCCTGGTGATACGCCGAGTGGTTTGTTTCAGCGGTTGGAGCGAGACGGCATATTGGGCGACTCGTTTTGGTTGAGGCTGCATTGGCGGCTGAAGCTTTCCGGCCATACCTTGCACAGCGGTGAGTATCAGTTGCGGCCTGAGATGACTGCCCGCGACATGATCGGGCTATGGCAACGTGGCGAAGTGGTGCAGCACACCTTGACCATCGTCGAAGGATGGAATTTTCGTCAGGTGCGCGCCGCGCTGGAGGCGTTGCCCACGGTTCAGCAGACGATAGTTGGCCAGTCGGATGACGAGGTCATGAAGCGCCTCGGTCAAGAAGGCTCGCACCCCGAGGGGCGTTTTTTTCCAGACACCTATAGTTTTACCCGCGGTGTTGCCGATCTCGAGCTGCTCCAGCGTGCCCATTCGCGGTTGGAGACGGTGCTGGCTGAGGAATGGCAACAGCGTAGCGAAGGCTTGCCCTATCAAGACGCCTACGAGGCGCTGATCATGGCTTCCATCATTGAAAAAGAAACCGGGGTACCGTCAGAACGCGGCGAAATCGCCGGCGTTTTCGTTCGTCGACTCGAGCAAGGCATGATGCTACAGACTGACCCGACGGTAATCTATGGCATGGGCGAAGAGTATAAGGGGCGTATCACGCGCAGTGATTTGCGCCGGCCAACCCCCTACAACACCTATACCATTAGCGGCTTACCACCGACGCCCATCGCTATGGTTGGCCGCGAAGCGATTCACGCTGCTCTGCATCCAGTTGAAGGAAAAAGCCTCTACTTCGTCGCGCGGGGGGATGGCAGTCATGTCTTCAGCAATTCCTTGAGCGAGCACAACCGCGCGGTGCGTGAATATCAACTCAAGCGCCGATCAGACTACCGTTCCAGCCCACCGCCCCGGCAAAGCCCGGCGCCGATCGAGAATGCCCAGTGACAGGACTCTTTATTACGTTGGAAGGGCCCGAGGGTGCGGGCAAGAGCACCAACCGCGAGTACCTCGCCCAGCGCTTGCGCGACCACGGTCTTGATGTCGTCTTGACGCGAGAGCCTGGAGGTACGCCATTGGCGGAGTCCATTCGTGAGCTGCTGTTGGCGCCTGCCGACGAGCCAATGAACAGTGATGCGGAGCTTTTGCTGGTTTTTGCAGCGCGCGCCCAGCATCTTGCTCAGGTCATCCGCCCCGCGCTTGAGCGTGGCGCCGTGGTGCTTTGTGATCGCTTTACCGACGCCACCTACGCTTATCAGGGTGGTGGGCGCGGGCTCTCTACTCAGCGCATTGAGCAGCTTGAAAGTTTCGTACAGGGCGAGATGCGCCCAGACCTGACGCTAGTTTTCGACTTGCCTGTAGAGGTCGGTCTGAGCCGAGCTGCAGCGCGTGGGCGCCTGGATCGGTTTGAGCAAGAAGGGCTCGGCTTTTTCGAAGCCGTGCGCAACACCTATCTCCGTCGCGCAGGGCAAGACCGGCAGCGCTACCGCATTGTCGACGCGGCTCAGTCCCTGGCCGCGGTGCAAGAGGCGCTGGACAGGCTTTTACCTGAATTGATGGACCGTGCACGTGGCTGACGGCATTCTTCCCTGGCAGGCTGATCTCTGGTACCTGCTTGCCGGTCGTCAACAGCACGCTCATGCATATTTGCTACATGGTCCTGCAGGCATCGGCAAGCGTGCGCTAGCCGACCAGCTCATGGCGCTTTTGCTCTGTCAGCGACCATCGGCGCAGGGCGCGTGTGGAAGCTGCAAAGGCTGTCTGTTACTGGCCGCTCACACCCATCCAGACCACTACATTCTGGAGCCCGAGGAGGTCGACAAGGCCATTCGGGTCGATCAGGTTCGACAGCTGGTAGGGTTCGTCACCCAGACGGCTCAGCTAGGCGGACGCAAGGTCGTGCTGCTCGAGCCGGCTGAAGCGATGAACCTGAACGCTGCCAACGCGTTGCTCAAGAGCCTTGAAGAGCCAGCAGGCGATACCGTTCTGTTGCTTATCAGCCATCAACCCAGTCGGCTGCTGCCGACAATCAAGAGTCGCTGCGTGCAGCAAAGCTGTCCGTTGCCGAAGCACCAGCAGAGCCTTGATTGGCTGGCGGCCAAGCTTCCTGATGTATCGCCCGCGCAGCGAGAAGAGCTACTTACGTTGTCTGCTAACTCGCCTCTGGCAGCGCTTAAACTGCACGGTGCCGGTGTACTTGATATGCGGGTGCAGGTGGTTGACGGGGTGAAGAAGCTGTTAAAAAAGCAGCAATCGCCCAGTCAGCTCGCTGAAGCCTGGAACCCGCATTCGCTGATTTTGTTGTTCGACTGGTTTTGCGAGTGGGCACATCTGATTTTGCGTTTTCAGATGACCGGCGATGAAAGTGGCCTTGGGACGGCCGATATGCAGAAGGTGGTTCAGTACCTGGCGGACAAATCGTCACCTGACCGGCTGCTGGCGTTTCAGGATTGGCTGCTTGCCCACAGGCAGAAAGTGTTAGGCAAAGCCAACCTTAACCGTGTCTTGCTTCTCGAAGCGCTTCTGGTGCAGTGGGCAAGCTTGCCCGGGCCAAGCTAGAATCCATCGGAACTGTTGTTAGGAATACTGCATGAGCCTGCCTGCAAACCTTGGTCCGCGTAACGGCATTCTGTCCCTGACCATCAAGGACAAGTCGGTGCTCTATGCCGCGTTCATGCCTTTCATCAAGCATGGCGGATTGTTCATTCCCACCAACAAAAGCTACAAGCTCGGCGACGAGGTGTTCATGCTGCTGAGCCTGATGGATGAGCCTGAAAAAATCCCAGTCGCCGGCAAGGTCGTTTGGATTACGCCCAAGGGTGCTCAAGGCAACCGGGCGGCCGGCGTTGGTGTGCAATTCAATGAAGGCGACTCGACAGCGCGCAACAAGATCGAAACCTACCTCGCCGGCGCGATGAAGTCCGACCGGCCAACGCACACCATGTAAGTTGATAACGGACGGCTGCCCGTTACTTCGCCTCCTTTCTGGCCTTTGCTTTTCCCCCGAGCTGCCTTGTCCTGACGAACCTGGCTGCGAATGAGCAGGTGCTTGCTCTACAATGGCGCGTTTAGGTTCGGGTAGTTTCCATGCTGATCGACTCGCATTGTCACCTAGATCGTCTCGATCTGGCCTCGCACGACGGCTCCCTTGATGCAGCGCTCGATGCGGCGCGTCAACGGGGTGTTGGGCATTTCCTCTGCATTGGTGTCAGCGCCGAGAACACTGCGGCAGTCAAAGCGCTCTCGCAGCGCTATGCAGACGTCGACTGTTCGGTGGGCGTACACCCGCTGGACCTCGAGCCTGGTGCCGAACCTGCGCTGGGCTGGTTACTGGAGGAGCTTGCCGCGCCCGGCGTGGTCGCAATCGGGGAAACCGGGCTCGATTATCATTACGAGCCCGAAGCCGCCGAGCTGCAGCAACAGTCGTTCCGCCTGCATCTAGAAGCCGCACAGGTCTGCGGAAAACCCGTCATCGTCCACACCCGTGCGGCTCGCTCCGACACACTGGCGCTGCTTCGCGAAGCGTCGTTGCCGCAGGCTGGCGTGCTGCATTGCTTCACCGAAGACTGGGACATGGCCAAGTCCGCCCTGGATCTCGGGTTCTATATTTCGCTATCGGGCATCGTGACGTTCCGCAATGCCGAAGCGCTCCGCGATGTGGCCCGCCGTGTCCCTGCGGATCGTCTGCTGGTTGAAACGGATTCGCCCTATCTCGCCCCCGTCCCTTATCGCGGTAAGCCGAACCTGCCGCAGTATGTGCGGGAAGTCGCCGAGTACCTTGCTGAGCAGCGCGGTGTCGGTTTCGAGGCGCTGGCGGCGCAAACTACGGAAAATTTCAAGCGGCTGTTTCCCTTGGCTCGCGTCAAGAGCTGAAGCGCGCCGCGGCAGCTTGCAAACCGGCGTGCGTGGCGGGCCTTCTCTGCAGATGCGGTGTACAATCCGCGCCGCTTCACGCACACGCCGGCTGCCGGCATTAGGATGCGACGGTTGGCTTAACGCTCATGCATGGCCGGCCGTCAGTCTCGTCTTTTCTTCGTCACAGACCAAACAAGGTGACGCCATGTCCAGCGATGCGCTGCACACTGGGCCGCTTCAGCGCGGCCTGAAAAACCGGCATATCCAGCTGATCGCGCTCGGCGGGGCTATCGGAACGGGGCTCTTCCTTGGCTCGGCTGGCGTGCTGCGCAGCGCTGGGCCTTCGATGATTCTGGGTTATGCCATCGGCGGGATGATCGCGTTCCTTATCATGCGTCAGCTTGGTGAAATGATCGTCGAGGAGCCGGTTGCTGGGTCCTTCAGTCATTTCGCGCACAAATACTGGGCGCCCTATGCGGGCTTTCTGTCCGGTTGGAACTACTGGGTGCTTTATGTGCTTGTGGGAATGGCCGAGTTGACGGCGGTAGGCAAGTACGTTCAGTTCTGGTGGCCGGAGGTGCCGACTTGGGCCACCGCTGCAGTGTTTTTCGTGCTGATCAACCTGATCAATCTGGTCAATGTGAAGACCTTTGGTGAGACTGAGTTCTGGTTTGCCATCGTCAAGGTTGGCGCCATCGTTGGCATGATTGCGCTGGGCCTGTACTTGCTGCTGAGCGGCGCAGGTGGCGAGCAGGCCGGCTTCAGCAACCTCTGGAGCCACGGCGGATTCTTCCCCAACGGCATCAGCGGGATGGTCATGGCGCTGGCCATTATCATGTTTTCCTTCGGCGGCTTGGAGTTGGTGGGGATTACCGCAGCCGAAGCATCGGACCCGAGGACGGTCATTCCGAAAGCCATCAATCAGGTTGTTTACCGGATTCTGATTTTCTACATCGGCGCCCTCAGCGTTCTGCTGGCGCTTTATCCGTGGGACAGCTTGCTGGAAACGCTGGGCTCGGCCGGTGACCCTTACAGCGGCAGCCCTTTCGTGCAGATATTTTCACTGATCGGCAGCGACACTGCGGCGCACATCCTTAACTTCGTGGTGCTGACGGCTGCCCTCTCGGTCTATAACAGCGGCGTGTACTGCAACAGTCGCATGCTGTACGGGTTGGCAGAGCAGGGCGATGCGCCAAAGGTGCTGATGATGGTCAATCGCCGTGGCGTGCCGGTTCTGGCGATCGCACTTTCGGCGCTGGTCACCATGCTCTGCGTGCTGGTCAACTACCTGCTGCCGCAAACAGCACTCGAATTGCTCATGTCGCTGGTGGTTGCGGCGCTGTTGATCAACTGGGCAATGATCAGCCTTGCTCACCTGAAGTTTCGCAAGGCGATGAAAGCGCAGGGTATCGAGCCTTCCTTTAAGGCCTTCTGGTATCCGTTCAGCAACTACCTGTGCCTGGCGTTTGTGGCATTGATTGCCGCCATCATGCTGTCGATGCCAGGTCTGCGAACGTCCATCATAGCCATGCCGTTCTGGGTGCTGTTTATCTGGATGTGCTTCCGGTTGAGGCTTTCGAGCCGGCGCGCAGCGCATAGTGAAGCCTGAGACACAGGCAAAAAAAACCCGGCGTCACGAGGAGCCGGGTCAAGACCATTAGGAGTATGAGGTCACGTTCCTCGCTCCCTCAGCTGGCCGAGCATTGGGGGGATTGCGCGGCCAGTGATTGAAGTATTGGTCCGGATCGTTAACCCTGCTGGGCGAATACGGCCCTTTTTAAACGGATTTGGAATAGTCACGATCAGGCTGATCGCTCACTTCACGAGCAGCCGGTGAATGACTGCCAAAGTTTGTTCGATAACCTCTGCTCGCGTGTAGAAATGCGGTGACAGCCTGATCCCTCCGCCCCGAAGCGCACAGACGACCTGCTCCTGTTTGAGGCATTGAAAAAGCGTCGGGTTGTCCAGCCCCTCAATCCGGAACGTCAGGATGCCTGCCCGTCGGCCTGGATTGGTTGGGCTCAGCAGCGCGACTCCCGGCATGGCCTCCAGCTCGCGCTGAAGATGCTCAATGCGTTTGGCCAGCGCCTGGCCCACTGCGACCATTCCTACTTCTTCGAGCAGAGACAAGCTTGCGTCCAATGCCATGGCGCCAAGCAGATTTGGGCTGCCGCACTCGAAGCGCTGGGCGCTGGATGCTGGCTGCCAGTCGCTGCGGTCATAATCACCGGCGTGCTCGAGCATATGCCAGCCGTATTCGTGAAGCTTGAGCTGACCGCGCAAGTCGCTACGGCAATAGAACACCCCCAGGCCCTCCGGCCCCAATAGCCATTTGTGCCCGTCCGCCATGGCGAACGCGCATCGATACTGCTGAACATCGAATGGCAGCGCGCCCAGCTGTTGTATTGCATCGATGCACAGCAGTACCCCTCGTTGTTCGCAGCCTTGACCGAGTCGTGGTAGATCAAGCCTTAGCCCACTTGCGTACTGCACGGCACTGATCGCCAGCAGGCGCACATTCGGGCCACAGGCTGCTAGCAGATCGCCTTCGGGATCTTTGCCCTTGAGACTGACCTGGATGACCTCAACTCCTTGCGGTTGCAGCGCCTCCCAAACCACACGATTGGAGGGGAACTCCTCGTCGCTTATGACGACTTGGTCACCTGCTTTCCAATCCAGCCCAAAGGCCACGAAAGAAAGTGCTTCCGAGGTGTTCTTGACCAGCGCAATGTCCGCTGGGCTGGGTGCGTTGAGCAGTCTGGCCAGACGATCTCGCAAGCGGGTTTCGACCGCCAGCCATTGAGGATAATCGCGCGCGCCAACCGTGCTGTTCTGCTCGGCAAATTTGATTACCGCATCGCTCGCTCGACGTGGCCAGGGCGCCACAGCCGCGTGATTTAGGTACCGTAAGCCTTCGATTTGGGGAAATTCGTCATTCAATGTACTCATAGGCAATGTTCCGTGCATTTTCTGACTAAACAGGCATAATCATCTGCTTCGATTTTTCACTCCGCAGCCTCTTATGCAAAATGAATCCCGCAAGGTCCGCGAATTTCGCCGTCGCGAACAAGAGATTCTCGACACGGCGCTCCAGCTGTTCCTCGAACAAGGTGAAGACAGCGTCACTGTCGAGATGATCGCCGACAGGGTTGGCATCGGCAAAGGCACCATCTACAAGCACTTCAAATCGAAGGCTGAAATCTACCTTCGGCTGATGCTCGACTACGAGCGGGATCTGAATGAGCTGCTCCATTCGCCGAGTCTCGATCAGGACAAGGAAGCGCTGTCGCGCGCCTACTTCGAGTTTCGCATGGGCGACCCCCAGCGTTATCGCCTGTTTGACCGGCTCGAGGAAAAGGTAGTCAAGGGCAATCAGGTGCCGGACATGGTCGAGGAGCTTCATCGTATCCGTGCCTCCAACTTCGAGCACCTGACCCAGTTGATCAAAGGTCGCATCGCCGAAGGCAAGCTGGAAGATGTGCCGCCTTACTTCCACTATTGCGCAGCCTGGGCTCTGGTGCATGGAGCTGTTGCGCTGTATCACTCGCCATTCTGGAGCAATGTTCTCGAGGATCAGGAAGGTTTCTTCCAGTTCCTAATGGATATCGGCGTGCGTATGGGAAACAAGCGCAAGCGCGACTAGCAACTTGGACCAGCGGCAATGGCTAGCTGGCGAGGCGGGTACATCCGATGAGCACATTTCCCATCAGCTACATCGAGCCGGTGTTCCGGCCGCCAAGCGAAGCGCATTCGCTGATCTTGCCTGTTACCAATGGATGCTCCTGGAATCGCTGCACCTTCTGCGAGATGTATGTTCAGCCGCAGAAGAAATTCCGTGCTCGAGATGAAGAGCAGGTGCTCGAAGAGATCAGGCGATGTGGCGAACGACTGATCGTTCAGCGCGTGTTTTTAGCTGATGGAGATGCGCTGGTACTACCGACTCGCCGACTGCTGACTATTCTCAAGCAAATCCGGAAGCACATGCCCGATGTCGAGCGCGTGTCGAGCTACTGCCTGCCGCGTAACCTTCGCAAGAAGTCGGTCGACGAGCTCAAGGAGCTTGCCGATGCCGGTCTCAAAATGGCTTATATAGGCGCTGAGTCCGGGGACGACGAGGTGTTGGCGCGGGTCAATAAAGGTGAGACCTACGAGTCGACGCTTAGCGCATTGGATAAGTTGCGACAGGCTGGAATCACCCGCTCGGTGATGATCCTCAACGGCCTCGGCGGAAAGGCCCTCAGCGAGCAGCATGCATTGAATTCGGCCCGCTTGATGAACCAGGCGCAACCTGAGTACCTGTCTACGCTTGTCGTCAGCTTCCCCGGTGGCGAGGCGCGCTTTCGCGAAGGATTTGCGGATTTCCAAGCGCTTGACCGTCAGGCACTGTTTGGCGAGATCCAAACCCTGCTGCAGTCGCTGGAACTCGAGGACACCGTATTCCGCAGCGACCATGCTTCGAATTACCTGGTTCTCAAGGGCGTTCTCGGTCAGGACAAGCGCGCCCTGTTGGCTCAGGTCCGCCAGGCCATTGAATCACCGGAGCGTGCGCCGCTGCGCCAAGAGTGGCAGCGGGGGCTCTGAGACACATTCCTGCGAACTGGCGTGTTTGCTGCATTGCTTTGCCGAACGTCGGATTTCCGTCAGGACTGGTGCAAATGATGAAAGTGTTCAGCCTTATCGTGGCCGTGCTCATGCTGAGCGGCTGCATGAAAGTCAGCGATATGGCCGAGGAAACCCGCTTCCAACTGCGAGACGTTGGCATTCTCGACCATAGCGAGACGGTGAGGTCCGCCTCGTGGCGGCTGCAGCCGGATTCCTTCATCTACATTGCGCAGGGGCATTTCGTTCCCCCAGGCGGGGCCTATCCTCGACCGAACGTGGTGGCCGAAGAGGCGTTTGAGAGCTTCGTCCTTTACTTTCCGCTGGTCCGGCGCGCTCCAGAACCTGTAGGGCTGGAGGAAGCATTGAACCAGGCGGCGATCGCTGGTGCCCATTACTTGTTGTATTCGCGATTCGCCGCGGCCGATGACCGTATTGGCAGTTTTGACGAGCTCAACGATCAGCGCGCGCTTGATCGTGTAGGTGTCGATACCAGCGTGGTTCAGTTGATGCTGATCGAGACCGGAAATCGGTATCTGGTCGATACCGCCAGTATTCGCAGTCGCGGCGGTTTGCTAAACATTTATGACGCGACACCGCAGGTCTTGTTGGGGCCGCCCTTGCGTGATTACGCCCGGCGCCTGATAGGCCTGGGACGCTGAGGAGCCGACATGAGCGATACGGGAAAAGCTGCAAACCTGTTAAGTCAGATTCCCAAGGCCGAGAAAAAAGGCCTGCCACCGGTACACCTGTGGAACCCGCCGTTCTGCGGTGATCTGGATATGCGAATCGCGCGCGACGGGAGTTGGATCTACCAAGGTACGCCAATCGGGCGGCCAGCGATGGCGCGGCTGTTTTCCTCGGTTATTCGGCGAGACGGCGATGATTATTTCCTGGTGACCCCGGTCGAGAAGGTCGGCATCAAGGTGGATGACGCGCCTTTTGTGGCTATCGAGTTGGTGGTGGAAGGAAGTGGCGAAGGCCAGGTGCTGCGCTTTATCACCAATGTCGGCGACGAAACCGAAGCGGGAATCGAGCACCCTATACGGGTCGAGCTGGATCCGGATACGCAGGAGCCTGCGCCCTACGTTCATGTACGGGCAAACCTCGAGGCGCTGATTCATCGCAACGTGTTTTACCAGTTGGTGGAGCTGGCTGTTCCGCGAGATATCGATGGTGTCGCTTGGCTAGGTGTGTGGAGCCATGGCCAGTTTTTTCAGATTGGTCGCTCCGAGTAGCGCGTCAGAGCGGCTTGAGCCGCTCACTTTCCGCTCTCTGTAACCCTTTGCTGGCTTCGCGTCTCGTCACAGATGTATCGAGTGCGCTGCGCTGACTGAGGGTCAGTCGGTGCGCCAGACGATTTCAGCTTCACCACGCTCACTGACGCTGATCCAGCGGTCGGCGTCTTCCACCGATTCCTCTTCCTGCCAACCGCCCGGTGCGCAGCGAATCTCCACGCCGAGTGCCTGATAGGCATCGCGGGCGCAGGCTATGTCGTCTTCCCAGGGCGTGGCGTCGCTTTCAAGCAGCAGGCTGTGCCACTTGCCCACGGCCTTGGGCAGCCAGGTCACTGGAATGTCGCCGGCCCTGCACTTGAAGGTTTTACCCTTTGCTTGCCAGGGGGAGCAGGCTCCGACCGCCTGGGTCAGCCAGTCAGTGACGGCGTCCTGGCTGGCGTCCCTGAGGTAGATTTCGATATCCGGTTGACGCATGGAATGGCCTTGTCTGGCTGACGTTGCAGCCGGTTGGATGGAAAGTGTTGAGGCCTCAGAGGCCACATCAGACGCACTGGGTCGACTTTAGGTCGAGGTAGCGTTCGCTTGTTGGTTCTGATCAGTCTCGTTGAATCCAGTCATAGCGTATCGCAACCCGAACGTGCAATGGCGCCTCAATGACCGCTGCGCGGCGTGCGGCACTGGCGCGCCAGCCGTGCGGAGTCATCGCCAGCAGATCGGCGCGCGCCTGCGAGTCATCCAATTGCAGCTCGAAGGTTAGGGTCTCGCTGTGTGCGAGATGCATACCCTCAGGAATAAGCGACAGATGCTTCTGGTCGTCGTAATCACGGACCTCGTCGTACAGCAGCCCTCGCAGTTCCCATAAATGCTCCCGAGTCGGCCCCATGCGCAGCAGGCCGCCGCCGGGCGCTAGCAGGCGGCGTGCTTCGGTCCAATCTAACGGACTGAACACACTGGCCAACAGATTGCAGCTGGCATCGGCCAGCGGCACCCTGGCCATGCTTGCAACCAGCCAGTCGATCTGCGGCGCGCGCTTGCAGGCGCGCTTGACGGCTTCGCGGGAAATGTCCAGCGCATAGCCTTGCGCGCCGGGCAGCGCTTGAGCGATTTGCGCCGTGTAATAGCCTTCGCCACAGCCAATATCGAGCCAGCGACGCGGCGATCGCTCGGCCGCCAGTTGTGCCAGGCGTTTCGCCAGCGGCGCGTAGTGGCCGCCATCGAGAAAGCGCCGCCTCGCCTCGACCATAGCCTGGTTGTCGCCGGGATCGCGGCTGTTCTTGTGTTGCACCGGGAGCAGGTTCAGATAGCCCTGACGGGCCCGATCAAACCGATGATTGGCCGGGCAGGCAACGCCATTTTCCACCGCACCCAGCTCGCCGTGGCAGATAGGACAGATCAGCATGCGAGCAGGTTGACCAAGGTCTGGTAGTAGATCTCGGTGAGCAGATCGAGGTCGCTAGCGAGGATATGCTCGTCCACCTGATGAATCGTCGCGTTTACCGGCCCCAGCTCGACCACTTGGGTGCCCAGTGTGGCGATGAAGCGCCCATCCGAGGTGCCGCCGCTCGTAGAGGGCTTGGTCTCGCGGCCGGTGACGCTGCGGATCGCTGCAGCCACGCCATCAAGCAGATCACCTGGTTCGGTCAGAAAGGGCAGGCCTGAAAGCGCCCAGTCGACGTTCCAGTCCAGGCCGTGCTTGTCGAGAATCGCCGCGGTGCGTTGCTGCAATCCTTCGACCGTGGATTCGGTGGAAAAACGGAAATTGAACACGGCCTCCAGCGTTCCGGGGATGACGTTGGTCGCGCCGGTGCCTGAATTCAGATTGGAGATCTGGAAGCTGGTCGGCGGGAAGAACGGGTTGCCGTCATCCCAGTGTTCGGCGGCCAGCTCGGCCAGGGCCGGCGCAGCCAGATGGATCGGGTTTTTAGCAAGATGCGGGTAAGCCACATGGCCCTGTTGGCCGCGAACGGTAAGCGTGCCGCCGAGCGAGCCGCGGCGGCCGTTCTTGACCACATCACCGACAAGTGTGGTGCTCGATGGCTCGCCGACAATGCACCAATCCAGTCGCTGGCCCCGTTCCCGCAGACGTTCTACGACGGCCTTGGTGCCGTAGTGTGCAGGGCCTTCCTCGTCGCTGGTGATGAGGAAAGCGATCTGGCCATTGTGGTTCGGGTGCTTAGCGGTAAAGCGCTCTACAGCCACAATCATCGACGCCAGGCTGCCTTTCATGTCTGCTGCACCGCGGCCATGGAGCATGCCGTGCTCATCAATTCGCGCGGCGAACGGCGGGTTCTGCCACGCCTGTATCGGGCCGGTAGGGACCACATCGGTGTGGCCGGCGAAGCACAGGACCGGACCTTCGTTGCCGCGAATCGCCCAGAAGTTTTCGACGTCCTCGATGTGCATTGACTCGATGGCAAAGCCGCAGGCGGAGAGCCGCTCGGTCATCAGCTGCTGACAGCCCTCATCCAGCGGGGTGACCGATGGCCGATTGATCAGCTCGCAGGCAAGTTCGAGGGTCGGGGAGAGGGCGGCGGCGGTCATCACGGCTCCGGGGTAAGGCGGGGAAAGGGCGCCATATTAAATTAAAAAGCAGGGCAGCAGCGGGTCAGAACCAGCCTTGTTGAAAACGCCTCGGTATGCCTGGTTGGGACGGCGAGGGCTCGGGCCTATAATCCGCGAATGTCTTGTTTGAGGTATGCCATGTCTATCGACGATCAACGGTTCGGCGGCATCGCCCGTCTGTACGGCTCCGAGGGGCTGCAGCGGCTGGCGGCTGCGCATGTCGCGGTGGTCGGTATCGGCGGGGTCGGTTCCTGGGCGGCCGAGGCGCTGGCGCGCAGCGGCGTTGGTGAAATCAGCCTGTTCGATCTGGATGACGTCTGCATCACCAACACCAACCGGCAGGTGCATGCGCTTGAAGGGGCGGTGGGCAAGCCAAAGGTGGACGAGATGGCGGCCCGGATCAGGGCAATCAATCCGGCGTGCGTGGTTCACCCCGTGGCCGATTTCGTTACCCGCGAAACCATGGCCGACTACATTACCGAGCAGCTCGATTGCGTTGTCGACTGCATCGACAGCGTACCGGCTAAAGCCGCGCTCATCGCATGGTGCAAGCGGCGCAAGATCCAGATCATCGCGACCGGCGGGGCTGGCGGACAGGTCGATCCCACCCAGATCCAGGTCGCCGACCTGAACAAGACGTTCAACGACCCGCTGGCGGCGAAAGTGCGTTCGCTGTTACGGCGCGACTATAACTTCTCCCGCACGCCAGGTCGGACCTACAGCGTGCCCTGTGTGTTCTCTACCGAACAACTGCGCTACCCCAAACCGGACGGCGGCGTTTGCCAGAGCAAGAGTTTTGTCGGCGAGGGGGTAAAGCTCGACTGCGCCGGCGGGTTTGGAGCGTCAATGATGGTGACTGCCAGTTTCGGCTTGGTCGCTGCAGCGAGGGCGGTGGACAAGCTGGTCGCCGGGGCTCGGAGACCGGCGGAGCGTTCGAAGAGCTGAAACCGCCACACTTTGGCCTCAGCCTTTCGAGGCGGGTCCGGCAGCCGTCGCCAGCTCGCGCATTCTGCCGATAACGGCGTTCATCCCATTGGCGCGGGATGGCGAGAGCTGCCGAGAGAGGCCCAGTTGGCCGAACCAGTCCGCTACGTCCAGCCGCAGCAGTGCATCGGCATCCAGGCCATTAACCCGAGCCAGCAACACGGCAAGCAGCCCGCGCAACAGACGGGCCTCGCTGGTGCCGCGAAAGTGCCAGCTATCGCCTGGCTGATCGCCAACCAGCCAGAGTTTGCTGTCACAGCCGGCAACCAGGTTGAGCTCATTGCGCTCGGCGTCGCTCAGGGGCTCAAGCCGATCACCCCATTGCATCAACAACCGCGCACGTTGCTCCCAGCCTGCCGCCAGCTGAAAGGCCTGCAGCGTCTCCTCGGCTGCTTCGGGCAGCTCGGTCATCGCAGCATTTCCAATGCCTGATCCAGCGCATCGAAGAATCGCTGCAGATCGACACCATCATTGTACAGTCCGAGCGATACGCGAATCGCGCCTTCGACCCCCAGAGACTTCATCAGAGGTTGCGCGCAGTGGGTGCCACTGCGTATGGCAATGCCTTGTTCGGTCAGGATGTGGGCCAGATCACCGTGATGGATGTTGTCGACGGCAAAGCTTGCGAGCGCCAACTGAGGGTTGCCCAACAGCCTCACGCCTGGTCGTTGCGCCAAACCTCTTAACAGCTCGTTGTGCAGGGCCAGTTCATGGCGATCGACGGAATCGGCATCCAGCTTCGACAGATAGTCGAGTGTGGCGCCAAGCCCAATTACCCCGCCGATGGGTGGGGTGCCGGCTTCGAATCCAAGCGGTGCCGCATGAAAGTCGGCACTCTGGAAGTCAGCAACGCGGACCATTTCGCCGCCGAACTGCCAATGCCTGAGTTTGAGCAGCGATTCGCCCCGGCCGTAGAGCGCGCCGACGCCTTCCGGACCGTACAGCTTGTGGCTGGACAGTACATAGAAATCGCAGTCCAGCGCCTGCATGTCATGCCGACCATGGACTACGCCCTGAGAACCGTCGACTACGCTGAGCGCGCCCTGCGCTTTGGCCAGTGGCAGCAGTTCTGCAAGCGGCTGCCAAGCCCCGAGTACATTGGATAACTGGCTGACGGCAAGCAGGCGGGTGCGCGGGCCGATCAGGCTGGCTGCGGCTTCAATATCGATGATGCCGTGTGCGTTGAGCGGCAATACGACCAGCTTCGCGTCTTGGCGTCGGGCCAGCTGCTGCCAAGGCAGCAAGTTGGCGTGGTGCTCCAGGGCGCTGACGACGATTTCATCACCGGCTGTGATTAGGTGTTCCAGGCCGTAAGCCAGCAGATTCAGCGCTTCTGTGGCGCCGCGGGTGAAGACGATTTCGGTCGGACAGGCGGCGTTGAGCCAGCGCGCCACCTTGATCCGTGAGTCTTCGAAGGCGCGGGTTGCTCGCTCAGCCGGCTGGTGCTGCGCGCGATGGACGTTGGCGGTGCCACAGGTGTAATAGCCGGTCAGGGCGTCGATCAATGCCTGGGGCTTCTGCGATGTGGCCGCGCTGTCCAGGTAGGTCTGACCCTGGGACTCAAGGATAGCCAGGGCAGGGAAGTCGGCGCGCCAGGGGGATGTCAGCGGCATGGATACTCCTGAAAGCAGGACGGGACGCCTGATGGAGAACTGCGTAGACAGGCGGGCTGCAGCCGGCCCGTCTACGTCTGACGCTGCGCTTAGTTGTGCGCGTGCAACGCCTCGTTCAGCTCGATTGCAGACTTATGGGTCTTGCATTCGACCGCACCGCTCAACGAATTACGGCGGAACAGCAGGTCGGTCTGGCCGGCCAGTTCGCGCGCCTTGACCACCTTGACCAGCTCGCCTTGTTCATCGAGCAGGTTCACTTTGGTGCCGGCTGTGATGTACAGACCGGATTCCACGGTGTTGCGGTCGCCCAGCGGGATACCGATCCCTGCGTTTGCGCCGATCAGGCAGCCTTCGCCGACCGAGATGACGATGTTGCCGCCGCCGGAAAGGGTGCCCATGGTTGAGCAACCGCCACCCAGGTCCGAGCCCTTGCCCACGAACACGCCAGCCGAGACGCGACCTTCGATCATGCCCGGCCCTTCGGTGCCAGCGTTGAAGTTGATGAAGCCTTCGTGCATCACGGTAGTGCCTTCACCCACATAGGCACCGAGACGGATGCGTGCGCTGTCGGCGATACGGACGCCGGCCGGAACTACGTAGTCGGTCATCTTCGGGAATTTGTCGACCGAAACGACTTCCAGCAGGTAGCCCTTCAGACGCGCTTCCAGCTGACGTTCGGCAAGTTCGGCAAGGTCGACCGCGCCCTGGTTAGTCCAGGCGACATTGGGCAGCAGCGGGAAGATGCCAGTGAGGTTCAAGCCGTGCGGCTTGACCAGGCGATGCGAGATCAGATGCAGCTTGAGGTAGGCTTCCGGCGTGGAGGTCAGCGCGGCGTCTTCGGCGAGCAGCGTGACCACCAGCGGGCGCTGGCTTTCGGCGAGGCGGGTAAGCAACGCGTGCTGAATGGGATCAATCGTCTTGATTGCATCGGCCAGTAGTGCGGCCTGTGTGGTGCTGATAGTGATCGCCTGATTGCCGCCCTGGTAATTGAGCAGCGGTACAACCGCGTCGACCAGCTCGCCGGCTGGACGAAGCAGGGGTTGCGCATAGAAAACTTCGAGCCAGTTGCCCTGACGGTTTTGAGTGCCGACGCCAAACGCCAGGCTGAAGAGGGAGTTGCTCATGGTGGAATCCTTTATTAGTCGCGCTCGTCTTGGCGAGCGGTTTCAGTTCTTGGCTGCCAGCTCGGCAGCGTAAATGTCTGGCTTGAAGCCAACGAGTGTCTTGTCGCCCAGATCGAGAACCGGGCGTTTGATCATCGAAGGCTGGGCCAGCATCAATTCGATGGCTTTTGCCTGGTCAAGATCGGCTTTTTGCTCATCGTTCAGCTTGCGGAAAGTGGTGCCAGCACGGTTGAGTAAAGTCTGCCAACCATGTTCGTTGCACCAGGCTTCCAGGTGGGCGCGGTCGATACCGGCGCTCTTGTAATCATGAAACTCATAGCTTAGCCCCTGCTGGTCGAGCCAGGTACGGGCTTTTTTCATGGTGTCGCACGCCTTGATGCCGTATAGACAGCGTCCTTTGCTTTTATCGGGCATAGCAGCTCCGCTTTCTCCGGCCAAACTGGGCCGCGGATTATGCCATGACGAGACGAAGCCTGCCGTCCGCAGCGTGAAGCTGGCTCAACTTCACTGCTGCGTGCACTCGTCCACGCGAGTGAAAGAGGTTCGACCTTTTCGACCCTTCACGTTGTCCATTGATCACAATCGTAACGATGAGGTCCTGTATGGCACGCAAGCATTTCGAGAACCACGAAGCTATTTCGTCCGCCGTTCCTGCTGACGAGGGGTTCGAGGCTGTGATCGCCGTCAAGCGTCGCGGCACTGATGAGAATGCACACGTTTTCAAAGTCGCCAACGGTCGCCGTTACGACCTCGCGTCTGAAGCGGACGTGGCTGCCGAAGCTGCCTTGACCAAGGTCAGGGAGGTCAGCGACGAAGGCGAGCTGATCTGGGAAGAAAATGCGATCTGACGGAGGTTGTCATGAGCGAATCGGAAAAGCCGAGCACTGAAGAGCAGAGCAGGCAAGACGAAAACACCAAGGCTGATATTCCCGAGCATATGAAGCCGGAGAATCTTGAAAAGCTGCGTGACTATGGCAAGGACATGATTCCGCCAGGCGTTGCCTGAAATCGCCTAACCGGACGCCATCGCGTCCGGTTCCGGCATCAAAGCGTCTTGATGAATGCACGAATCCGCTCTGCGGCCTCGACGCAATCTTCCAGCGGTGCCACGAGCGCCATACGGACCCGGCCGGTACCTGGGCTGAATCCTTCGACTTCGCGAGACAGGTAAGAGCCCGGAACGACAGTGACATGCTCACGTGCATATAACTCGCGGGTGAAACGCTGGTCATCCACTGGCGTCTTGGGCCACAGATAGAAACCGCCGTCCGGCCGCTGCACATCCATCACGGGTGAAAGGATGTCCAGCATCGCGTCGAACTTCTCCCGGTACAGCTGCCGATTGGCCTGCACGTGAGCTTCATCGTTCCAGGCAGCAACGCTGGCCAATTGCGTCTGCACCGGCATGGCGCAGCCGTGGTAGGTGCGGTACAGCAGAAACGCCTTGAGAATACCGGCATCGCCTGCGACGAACCCTGAACGCAGCCCTGGCAGGTTCGAGCGTTTGGAGAGGCTGTGAAAGACCACGCAGCGCTTGAAGTCGTCGCGCCCGAGCGCTGTACAAGCGGTCAATAGCCCGGCAGGCGGCTGGTCTTCGTCGAAATACAACTCGCTATAGCACTCGTCTGCGGCGATGACGAAGTCGAACTCGTCCGCCAGGGCAATCAGCTTCTTCAGCGTTTCAAGCGGGACTAGAGCACCGGTCGGGTTGCCTGGCGAGCAGAGAAAGAGGATTTGCGTGCGCTGCCAAACATCTGCCGAAACCGCGTCGAAGTCTGGGTTGAAGCCATTTTCAGCGGTGCAAGGCAAATAATGTGGAGTGGCGCCGGCCAAAAGCGCCGCACCCTCGTAGATCTGATAGAAGGGATTGGGGCTGATAACCAGCGCACCCTGCTCACGATTGACTACGGCCTGGGTAAAAGCGAACAGTGCTTCGCGGGTGCCGTTGACTGGCAATACATGCCGTGTCGGATCGATGGCTCCCTGGGCTACGCCAAAGCGCCGCTCGCACCAGCGGGCAATCGATTCGCGTAACGCCGGGATGCCCTGCGTGGTGGGGTACACCGCAAGCTGGTCAAGGTTGTCGGCCAGCGTCTGAGCGACGAAATCGGGCGAGCGGTGCTTCGGCTCACCGATCGACAGCGCGATTGGGCGCTTGTCTGCTGGAGGCTGCGCACCGGCAAGCAGGCCGCGCAGTTTTTCGAAGGGATAGGGCTGCAGCAGGGTCAGGGCGTCATTCATGGTCGGGTCTTCGAAGCGTCGAGAGGCGCCAGGCTGCGCCTCGAAAAATTCAGTCTTGGCGGGCGCCGCCATAATAGGCGCAGCCGCGTAAGGTCTGGCCGTCCAGGCGTAGCTCGGCAGTCAGATGGTTGACTGCGCCGGTTGCGCTGTCCAGGCAGCGCTGCGGGGCCACCCACAGTTCGAGGCGCTGATCGTTGGCTTCGGTACTGAAGTTGGTCTGCCCGCCCGGCAGTTGCTCTTCCAGGTAGGGTAGCGCCAAGGCCTGTTGGTCGGGACGCTCCAGGAGCAAGCCGCCGTCGGTGATCTTTACGCTCCAGCCTGGCTCATGCCCCGTCGCGCGCAGGAGCAACTGGTTGAATGCCGCGTCGCTGCAGCCGGGTCCCTCTGCTTGCAGGCGATAGACCTGAGTCAGCTGAAGCTGGTCACTGTTGCCATCTTGATTGGTCAGACTGCCACGCAAGTCGGCAAACAAAGGCTGGTTGCTTCCGGCCTTCAGTGCTTGCACGTCATCGGGTAAACCTGTCGCGCCGCTGTCGACCAAGGCGAGGCTGCGTCGCCCCTGGCAGCTGCTGAATTGCAACCCGCCGTGCTCCTGAGTAATGGTACCTTGCAGGCGTTCGGTCGAGCGCAGCGGAGCCTCTTCGCTCCATTGCAGTGACTGGCAACCGGCAAAAACCGGTAGAAGGCTGAGCAGTAAAGCGCGGGGTGCGATCATGAACGGGCTCGAATTCAGGCGGGGCAGTGCTGCGCCAGTGGGGCTGGCGCAGTTGGATTAGCTACCTTTGACGGCTCGGCCGTCGACGGTGCCTTCTTCGAGCATGATCTGATACTCCTTGCCGTCTTTTTCCACCTGATGCAGGCGGACCAGCATGAAGTCCCAATTCTTGGCGAACCAGAGGATAGTTTGTCGCTTGCTCTGCGTCGGATCGCGCACGCGTTCGACCTTGATGGCGTCGACCTGACCGGCCTTCGTGCTGACCTTTTCCTCGCCCAGGACGCGGAAATCGTAGGTCTCGATCTCGTCACCATCTACTACTTGGTAGCTCATGCTCTTTTCGCCCGCTGCAACCGCGTGCTGAAGGGCGATCTGATAGGTTGATTTGTCCAGCAGGCCGCGATTCAGTGGAAGCTTAACCGGATCACCGCGGTCTTCTCCGACCACCTGTTTGGCTTGCCAGTCAAAATCGTGCTTGATGGACTTGCCTTTGCCCAGCCCGCTGCGCTTGAGTCGGTATTTCTGCGGCAGGAAGGTCTCGCCTTCGACCTGGAAAACGCTGCGCTCATTGAAACTGGCAACCAGCATCGAGGCTTCGAAGTCCAGCTCCCAGGTATTGTCATCGCGCTTTTCCAGGCTGCGCTGGGCTGTGCCGCTGACAGGGACCTGTTTCCAATCCGCGGTGTAGCTGGCGGAGAAAGGCTTCAGCTCAAGGGCCTGAACCGGCAGGGCCAGCACGGCGAGAGCGAGCAGCAAGGCGCGACGCATAATGTCTCCTAGATTTCTAATAAATGGCCAGCGGCCGGCAACAGCACGTTATCCAGCATCGCGCCTTGATCGGCAAGGCGCAAGCGGCCGTCGGCGAACCAGCGGACAGCCAGCGGATAGATGATATGCTCGGCCGCATGCACTCGATCGGTCAGTTGGTCGATGCTTTCGTTGGGTTCGATCTTCAGGCGAGCTTGTATGGCCACAGGGCCGCCGTCGAGCTCCTCGGTCACGAAGTGCACGCTGCAACCGTGCTCCTGGTCGCCTGCATCAAGTGCGCGGCGATGGGTATCCAGTCCCTTGTATTTCGGTAGCAGGGACGGATGGATGTTGAGCAGGCGACCCTGGTAATGGCGAACGAAGCCTGCGGAGAGGATGCGCATGAAGCCGGCTAGCACCACCAGTTGCGGCTGATAGGCGTCGATGATTTCAATCAGCGCCGCATCGAAGGCTTCACGATCAGCAAATCCCTTGTGCTGCAGGACATGCGTATCGATGTCCACCGCCTGCGCACGCTGCAGGCCATAGGCCTCTGCACGGTTTGAAACTACAGCGCGGATTCGCACGGGGCTGTCTTCACCGAGGCTGTCGATCAGGGCCTGGAGATTGCTTCCAGACCCTGAGATCAGCACGACGACATCACAGGGTGCGTGCATCAATGGCTTTTCAGGTTGTTCAGTAGTACGCGCTCGGCATCTTCGCCAGCGGAGCCGATTTCGCCGATAACCCAAGGGCTTTCGCCGGATGAGCGCAGATTGGCCAGTACGGTTTCGACCTGATCCTGGGCGACACAGATGACCATGCCGACACCACAGTTCAACACGCGGTGCATTTCGTGCTCATCGACATTGCCTTGCTGCTGCAGCCAATCAAACACAGCAGGGCGCTGCCAGCTGGCGACATCGATGACTGCCTGACTGCCTTCGGGCAGCACGCGCGGGATGTTGTCCAGCAGGCCGCCGCCAGTGATGTGCGCCATCGCCTTCACCGCGCCGGTCTCTTTGATCAACTTGAGCAATGGCTTCACATAAATACGTGTCGGCGCCATCAAGAGCTCAGTGAGCGGCTTGCCGTCGAGTTGGGTGTTTTCGATATCGGCGCCCGCCACTTCGATGATCTTGCGGATCAGCGAATAGCCGTTGGAATGCGGGCCGGAAGAGGGAAGGGCGATCAGTGCATCGCCAGCGGCTACTTTTGAGCCGTCGATGATTTCACTTTTCTCCACCACGCCTACGCAGAAGCCGGCCAGGTCGTAATCTTCGCCTTCGTACATGCCGGGCATCTCGGCGGTTTCGCCGCCCACCAGCGAGCAACCTGCCAGTTCACAGCCGGCGCCGATACCGGTCACTACCGTGGCGGCGATGTCGACGTTGAGCTTGCCAGTGGCGTAATAGTCAAGAAAGAACAGTGGTTCGGCGCCGCAGACAACCAGGTCGTTCACGCACATCGCAACCAGATCCTGGCCGATGCTGTCGTGCTGGTTGAGATTCAGCGCCAGGCGCAGCTTGGTGCCGACGCCATCGGTGCCGGAAACCAGAACGGGCTGCTTGTAGCCAGCCGGAATTTCACAGAGCGCGCCAAAGCCGCCCAGGCCACCCATGACCTCAGGACGAGCGGTGCGCTTGGCCACGCCTTTGATGCGTTCGACCAACGCTTCGCCTGCATCGATGTCGACACCGGCGTCCTTGTAGCTGATGGAGGGTTGCTTGCTCATAAGAATCCGGACCTGTGAAGGGGAGTGCGGGGCGACCGGGTCAGAATCAGGCTTCTGTCGCGACGCGGCGAGGGCGCCGGACCGGTCTGCGGAAAGCGCGCGATTTTATCAGGCTTGCCGCACAGCGACCATCCCGCGAACGGTGATGTCGAACAGGTGTGCCAGGAACAGACATGAGATTGCGCGGCTAGATGCGCAGCCTGTGACTGCTGCGGTTGCCGCGAGTTAGGGGCCTGTTTAAGGTATAACGCTTGATCACCGTAGCCGAACCCGATCGCCGCCACGCGACCGGCAGGATCCCATGACTGGCTAGCCAGCGAGTTTCTATATATGCGCGTATTTCCCCGTCTTCTGGCGCTCTGCTGCGCAGTTGTGTCTGCCCATAGCATGGCGGCTCCCCTTGCCGACCTCTACAAAGTGCGTGAGCCGGTTGCCAGTCAACAGCCAGCGGAGCGCGAAGAGGCGCTGCGCAAGGCTTTCGACACGCTGGTGCTGCGTCTGACAGGCGATTCCAGCACTGATCAGCAGGCCGTTGCGCCATTGCGCAGCGATCCGCAGCAATTGGTGAGCCGGTATGCCTATGAAGGGGACACCGTCGTCGTCAGCTTTGACCCGGTGACTACCGAGCGTGCGCTGCGTTCAGCGGGGCTTCCGCTGTGGGGTGCTGAGCGTCCGAGCATCCTGACCTGGTGGCTGGGAGAGACTGCTGACGGTTCGCAGCTCGTTGGTGATGCGCAGGAAGGTTCTTCCGACTTGCGTGCTGCCGCCCAGCACCGCGGCCTGCCGTTGCGCTTGCCGCTGGCCGATCTGAGCGAGCAGCTCGTCGCTACCTCCGACGCAATCACTGCAAAGGACCCCCAGGCGCTTCGCGATGTTTCGGAGCGGTACGATGCAGACGGGCTGCTCGCTGTCATGGCGAAACAGTCCGGCGAAAGCTGGGAAGCCGACTGGCGCCTCTGGATGGGTGACAAGCAGACGCAAGGCAAGGCGAGTGGCGACACCCGCGTTGCGCTGGCCGATGAGGTGATGCTCGCCGTGAGTACATTCCTGGCGCCGCAATACCGCGTCAAGCCCGGTGACAGATCGGAGATCACGCTTGAGGTGCTTGGGGCCGACGTGGAGCGTTTTGCCGAACTGGATCGCCTGCTCGAACCCTTCGGCGCACAGCTGCAGCAGGTCGCCAGTGATCGGCTGGTGTATCGCCTCAACGCCAGTCCAGAGCAGCTTCGGGCTCAACTGGCTTTGGCGCGGCTGCAGGAAGTCGCTGCCGATGAAATTGACCCGCAATCGATGGAGACCGCAGACGCTAATGGCGAGGTCGAGCCCACCGGCGAAGGCGAAGTGTCGGCTGGCAGTGCTGAAGCACAGTCAGACGATACCCAGACGCTTGAGGAGCCGGGCACGCCGGCAGCCGAGCAATCCCGGCCGGTAGATCAAGGCACCTTGCTGCGCTACCGCTGGTAGAGGCGATGCCGCTCACAAATCGCGCCTGCCATAACATTTATCGATTCATCGTTTCCCTTGCGCCTGCCGAAGCCATGCGGCCTTGGATCACCCCAGACAAGACGTTGAGAACATGACCATCACCCACAACAACCGCTGGCTATGGCTGGCGGCCCTGTTACTGATTGGCTGGCTGATTTATCAGCTGTCACCAATCCTTTCACCTTTTCTGGTCGGCATCCTGCTGGCCTATCTGGGCGACCCGCTGGTTGATCGGCTGGAGCGCTGGAAACTGTCCCGAACCTGGGGTGTGATTCTGGTTTTCTCGTTGTTCACGCTGTTGTGTCTGTTGCTGCTGCTGGTGTTGGTGCCGATGCTTGGCAAACAGCTGATGCACCTCTATCAACTAGCACCGCAGGGGCTGGACTGGCTGCAGCTGACGGCGTTGCCCTGGGTGCAGGCGCAGTTTGGCCTCGATGAGGATTTCTGGCGCGTCGATCAGCTCAAGAGTGCATTTTCAGCCAATCTCGGCAGCACCAAGGATGTGGTGGCGGTCATCCTCAGTCAGGCTACGGCGTCGAGCATCGCTTTGCTGGCATGGTTGGCGAACCTCCTGCTGGTGCCGGTGGTGTGTTTCTACCTGCTGCGGGATTGGGATCTGATCATGGCCAAACTGCGCACGCTGCTGCCACGGCGGCGCGAGGATGCTGTCATGGCGCTGATGCGCGAATGTCATGAAGTGATCGGCGCCTTTCTCCGCGGCCAGCTGCTGGTCATGTTGGCGCTGGCTGTGGTCTATTCGGCTGGGCTCATGTTGATCGGTGTCGAATTGGGGCTGTTGATTGGCGTGCTGGCTGGCCTCGCGAGCATCGTGCCGTACATGGGCTTCGTGGTGGGCATAGCCGCCGCAGTGATTGCCGTGCTGTTTCAGTCTGGTTTGGAGCTCTACCCGCTGCTGGGCGTCGCTGCGGTGTTCACAGTCGGACAGATGCTGGAAGGCATGCTGTTGACCCCGCTGCTAGTGGGAGACCGTATCGGCCTGCACCCGGTTGCGGTGATCTTCGCGGTGCTGGCGGGGGGGCAATTGTTCGGATTTACCGGCGTGCTTCTGGCATTGCCAGTTGCAGCGGTAATCATGGTTCTGCTGCGCCACGTGCATGATCTCTATAAACTCTCGGACCTCTACGCAGAACCGCCGGTCGAACCACCCCGCCAACCATGAAACCCACTCAGCTCCCCTTGGGCATTCGTCTTCGTGACGACGCCACCTTTGCCAACTTCTACCCGGGCGCCAATGCGGCCGCGCTTGGCTATGTAGAGCGCGTCTGTTCACCCGCAGCTGGCTGGTCCGATGAGTTGATCTATCTGTGGGGCGGTACCGGAGTGGGGCGCAGTCACCTGCTTCAGGCCGCCTGCTTGCGCGTCGAGCAGCGCGGTGAGCTGGCGGTATATCTGCCATTGGCGGAGGTGGCGGAGTACGGCCCGGCGCTTCTGGATAATCTGGAGCAGAGCGAGTTGGTCTGTCTGGATGATCTGGATGCGATAGCGGGCGATCCAGTCTGGGAAGAAGCCTTGTTCCATCTGTTCAATCGCCTTCGCGACAGCGGTCGACGGCTGTTGCTCGCCGCTGATGCCTCTCCTCGAGAAATCGCCGTGCAGCTTCCAGACCTCAAATCCCGGCTGAGTCTATCGCTGGTGTTTCAGCTGCGGGAGCTTTCGGATGAGGACAAGCTTCGTGCGCTGCAGCTGCGAGCGTCGCGCCGCGGTCTGAATCTGCCGGACGATGTCGGTCGTTTCATTCTCACGCGTGGAGCCCGCAGCATGAGCGCATTATTCGAGTTGCTCGATCGGCTCGATCAGGCCTCGCTTCAGGCGCAACGTAAGCTGACCATTCCGTTTCTCAAGGAAACGCTCGGCTGGTAGGAATGCCGGCTGCAGTCTGTTGAGCTCGGCCCGGCTTTGCAGGGCAACGCCGGCAGGCCGAGGCGTAACCTCGGCTGGCTCAGGCTAAATCAAGGTGAAACTGCTGGCGTAGGGTGGGCTTCAGCCCACCAACGCCGTTCAACGTTACCTCAGAATCTTGCGCCTCCCCCCGTCTCGTCTCAGTTCTCGCCTGCCGCTTTGCGGCCGTACTGATAAGCCCAGCGGGTATAGAGCAGGGCGCTTATGAAAAGCGTCAGGCTGATGATCGCTTCCAGCCAGCCGTAGACCATTCGCGCCGGGTTGATAGCGGCAAGTACGCCCTGAATAAAGTACAGATTGACGATAAAGCAGGTCCAGGCATGGGCTCGCGGGCTCCCTGAGATCATCCCTGGCGCCACCAGGAGGAGTGGAATCAGCTGAATGCTGACCACCACCCAGGTCCGCGCGCCGTGCAGGTCGGCAAACGCCAGATTCCAGACCACCAATAGCACGGCCAGTCCAATGAAACTGGCCAGGCTGATGGCGCGACTGAGTTTTACCCGTGGGGTCAGCCATTCGAGCGATGGCAGGGGTTTGGGCTTTCTAGCCACGGTCATTCTCCAAACGCTTGGCGGTCTGCGCGAGGCGTTGGCCCAGTGCGCGGCAAAGATCGATTTCATGCTCGTCCAGCAGCCGCTTTCCATCGGCTCCGGCATGGTGGCTGGGGCCATAGGGCGTGCCGCCGCCGCGAGTCTCAAGCAGGGCGTTTTCGCTGTAGGGCAAACCGAGCACCAGCATGCCGTGGTGAAGCAGGGGCAATAGCATCGACAGCAGAGTGGACTCCTGCCCGCCGTGCAGGCTGGAAGTCGAGGTGAACACGCCGGCTGGTTTGCCTACCAGCTCACCGGTCAGCCAGAGCCCGCTGGTGCCATCGAGAAAGTATTTCAGTGGGGCAGCCATGTTGCCGAAGCGGGTGGGGCTGCCCAACGCCAGACCGGAGCAATGTTTCAGGTCATCCAGCGTTGCGTAGATGGCGCCTTGCTGCGGGATAGCAGGCGCAACAGCCTCGCATTCCGCTGACACGGCCGGTACGGTGCGCAATCTTGCCTCAAGCCCTGCCTGTTCGACGCCACGGGCAATTTGCCGGGCCATTTCCGCAGTGGCGCCGTGGCGGCTGTAATACAGCACAAGGACGTAGGGTGCAGTCATGGCAGTATCTCCAGTACCTTCTCCGGGGGCCGACCAATCACCGCAGTATCGCCAACTACCAGGATCGGGCGTTCGATCAGTTTCGGATGCGCAACCATGGCATCGATGATCTGCTCGTCGGTGAGCGTTGGGTCTGTGAGGTTCAGGGTTTTGTATTCTTCCTCGCCGCTGCGCAGCAGCTGGCGCGGGCTGATGCCCAGTCGGGCAAGGATCTGCCTGAGCTCGTCGGCCGACGGCGGTGTTTCGAGATACCGGATCACGGAAGGGGTGAGGCCGCGTTGTTCGAGCAGCTCCAGGGCGTTTCGTGATTTCGAACAGCGTGGGTTGTGGTAAAGGATCAGGTCGGTCATTTAGGTTGCTTCGCGCCAGTTTAGGCGGCCATTCTAACCCTCAAAGCCGTGGGGCTTGAAACGGTGGTCGCGGAGGGCTGTCTGCCAAGGTAGGCTTTTGTTTGCTATCGGCCTGCGGGCAATCGGTTTTCGACGATCGCGACTGGCACCGAGGGGATTGAATGCATCAACGGATCAAGGATTTTCTGGAGTTCGGTCGTTTTCTGGTGCAGCGCTTCCTCGCGGATCGCGGCCCACACAGCGCTGCCGCATTGACCTATACCACTCTGTTCGCAGTGGTGCCGATGATGACCGTGACTTTCGCCATGCTGTCCGCCATTCCAGCGTTCCAGGGAATCGGTGAGCAGATCCAGGTGTACATCTTCAGCAATTTCATCCCCTCCACTGGTGCGACCATTCAGGACTATCTGGTCGCGTTCACTGACCAGGCGAGGCAGCTGACCTGGTTTGGCGTGGGTTTTCTGATGGCGACCGCATTAATGATGCTGCTGACCATCGAAAAGGCGTTCAACGTGATCTGGCGCGTGCGCCAACCGCGCCGTGGAATCTCAAGCTTCCTGCTGTACTGGGCAATCCTTAGCCTTGGGCCGCTGTTGCTGGGGGCGGGGTTCGCCATGAGCACCTATATCACCTCGTTGTCGCTGATATCGGGACCGCATGCTTTGATCGGTGCACGCACCGTTTTGAAAGCAATGCCGCTGCTGCTCAGTGTTGCGGCGTTCACGCTGATCTACGCGGCGGTGCCGAATACACGCGTGCCGCTGCGGCATGCATTGGTAGGTGGGACCTTTACCGCTGTGCTGTTCGAAACGGCTAAGCAATTGTTCGGCTTGTATGTCAGCTATTTCCCCAGCTACCAGTTGATCTACGGGGCTTTTGCCGCGGTGCCGCTGTTTCTGCTGTGGGTTTACCTTTCCTGGATGATCGTATTGTTCGGCGCCGAACTGGTCTGTGGGTTGTCATCATCGCAGCAGTGGCGGCGGCGTTCGGTACCGCGTCTGCTGGTCATGCTCGGCTTGTTGCGGGTGTTCTACGAAAGCCAAAAGGCCGGGCGTGAGGTTCGCTTGCGCGACGCGCACCGGAGCGGCTGGAGGCTACCCGAGGATGAGTGGGACGAGATCCTGGAATTCTTCGAACAGGAGCAGCTCGTCTGCCGAACCGGCTCGTCCGGTTGGGTGCTTTGTCGCAACCTCAATAGCTACAGCTTTGATCAGCTGTTGCGCTCCAACCCTTGGCCGCTCTCCGGTAAGCAGGCGTTACCGGAGCGTCTGGATGAGCCCTGGTATCCAACGCTGCGCCAATCCATGGAGCTGCTGCAGCGCGAGCAGGCCAACCTCTTTGGTGGTAGCGTCGCAGACTGGCTGCAGTCGCAGCGGGTCTGACGGGCCGATAATCAGCAGCATAAGGTGTACGAGGATGAACAGAGGACTCAGCGGAATGCTCGGTGCCTTCGCCTGTTTGATGCTGGTGGGCTGTAGTGAGGATTGGGGGGCGGACCAGCACGGCGCAGCTGTCACTGCGCAGCAGCTCGACGAGCAGTGGTTGCTGATCAATTACTGGGCCGAATGGTGCGGCCCCTGCCGTACCGAAATCCCGGAATTGAACGCATTGGATCAGTCGCGGAATGACATCACCGTGCTGGGGGTCAATTTTGACGGGCTGCAAGGCGACGAGCTGGCCGCAGCAGCCGAGCAGCTGAACATTGATTTCAGGGTGCTTAGCGTCGATCCGGCGGAGCGGTTGGGTCTTCCGCGCAGTGCAGTGCTGCCGGTGACCTATATCGTCGATTCTGCCGGTGAGGTGCGCGAGAGTCTGGTTGGTGAGCAAACGGCGGAAGGATTGCTGGCTCGGCTGGATAAGCTGCGCAGTGAAGGGTAGCGGCAATTCGCGGTACGCCCGGGGATTTACGGTTTTACGTACCAGAAGTCCTGCCAGAAGCCGATCACCTTTGCTGGGTAGTGATGTTTGCCAAGGCTTCCGTTATAGCGCGCCAGCGCTCGGTTGATATCACCGTTTTCCTTCTTCAGGTAGTAACTGAGGATGGTGCAGCCGTAGCGGAGGTTGGTAGCGTTGTCGGTCAGATTGTCTTGCGGTCGTCCCAGTTCGGCTTTCCAGAAGGGCATCACCTGCATCATGCCCTGCGCGCCGACGCTGGAAATGGCGAAACGGTCGAAGTGGCTTTCAGCATGGATCAGTGCCAGAACGATATCTGGTTTGAGCCCCGCCTTGCTGGCCTCCTGATGCACCAACCGGAGCAAAGTCAGACGCTCCTGCGGGTCACGAACGTAGCGCTTCAGGCGCGTTGACATATCGAGCAGCCAGACTTCGGCATCAAAGCGATCCTGGAAGCTCTCGGCTTCAGCGACGGTGCGCTGCATCAGTTCGCGAAGCTCTGGCTCCGGCGCCTGGCGAACAGTCGCAGAAACTGGCCAGGCAGCGAGCAGTATCAGCAGCCACAGGAGCGGGAGCGGCTTCATGGCGCAGCCTAGTCGCCTTCGCCGGTATCGTGAGCCTGACGACCTGCATCTTGCATCAGGGTCTGGAGAAACTCCTGCTGCAAGTCTGGGTCGTTGCGGGTCAGCTCAATCAAACTCTGTTCAAGCTCGCTGGCTTCCTCCTCCAGGCCAAGCTCTGAAAGCCGCTTGACGCGATGCACCCACTGATTGACATCGTCACCTTCGAGGTCATCGAAGATCAGATCGTGCGCTTCGAGCAGCTTGCCACGTAGTGCGCGGCTGACAAGAAGCGTGGCGTCAGCTCGGGTGCCGTCCTGCGAGTCTTCGACCTGCAACTGGAGTTTGCCTACCTGGCTGATGTCCTGGTCGGCAAAGGGGCCATCAAGCAGATTCAAGCGCAGCACACCGTTGCGGTCGGTGCTAAGTTCGTGCGTCTCGTTAGCTGCGACGACCTGCACCGGACGCTCAGCCCACGGCAGGCTGGAATACTCGAGCCGGGCGTCGCGTCGCTGCTCGTCGAGGCTGGCAAGGTTCTGCTGCGATCGTCCGTTGGACTCGGCATTGATGAAAGGATTGAGACCGGCAAAACCATAGCTGATCCAGTCGCGGGTAGCGCTTTCCGGTAGGTTGCCAAGCAACACCACATTGAGCACATTGGCGCCGACGCCTGCGACCACTGCTACAGCGCCCAGCGGGATTTCGTAGAGCTCGCGCCAGGGTTGGTAGGGCGTATAGCGGTCATAGCGCCGCGTCACCTCGAAGTCAGTCACCTCGAAGGTCTTCTGATCGAGTATGCGGATGCGCCGCTGGGGAAGCTCGAGCAATGGCGCGCCCACCTCTATACGCAGGCTGTGATCGAGCAGTTTGCGTTCGGTGCGGGCTTCTTGTTCGCTGCGTTGAGGCAGCTGATTGGCGCAGCCGCTCATAAAAAGCGCCATGCAAAGCATGACGCTGGTTGAAACACTTCGGTTGAGCATGATTTCCGTCAGCGGCTGGCGCGGGAATTGATGAATTCGAGAATGTCGGCAGCCGGGACGGCCTGGCTTTCGGCATCACGGCGATGCTTATATTCCAGTGTGCCATCGGCTAGACCGCGGTCGCCTACCACTATGCGATGCGGTATCCCTACCAACTCCATATCGGCGAATTTGACGCCTGGACTTGTCTTTTTGTCACGGTCGTCGAGGAGGACATCGTAGCCAGCTGCAGTGAGTTCTGCGTAGAGCTTATCGGTTGCTTCGCGGACGGCCTGGTTTTCATACTTCATCGGGACCAGCGCGATCTGGAACGGGGCGAGCGCCTCCGGCCAGAGGATGCCGCGGTCATCGTAGTTCTGTTCGATTGCGGCCGCGACGACACGAGACACGCCAATGCCGTAACAGCCCATGGTCAGGGTGACGGGCTTGCCGTTCTCGCCCATCACGGTGCAGTTCATCGCTTCGCTGTACTTGGTCCCCAGCTGGAAGATGTGGCCGACTTCGATGCCGCGCTTGATGATCAGCGTGCCGACGCCATCGGGGCTTGGGTCGCCTGCAACCACGTTGCGTAGATCCGCCACCTCAGGTAGCGGGAGGTCACGCTCCCAATTGACGCCGAAGTAGTGCTTGTCCTCCTGATTGGCTCCCGCCACGAAATCGCTCATCAGTGCCACAGAACGATCAATGACGCAGCTGATCGGCAAGTTCAGCGGGCCCAGCGAGCCAGGACCGGCACCCATGACGGCGCGGATTTCTGCTTCGGTCGCGAATACCAGCGGTTGTGCGACCTGAGGCAGATTCGCAGCCTTGATCTCGTTCAGTTCATGGTCACCACGAACGATCAGTGCAACCAGTTGGTCCTTGTCGACGCTCCGCACAAGCAGGGTTTTGATCGTTTTTTCAATAGGCAGTTGAAACTGCTCGACCAGTGCAGCAATCGTCTTACAGTTGGGGGTATCCACCAGACGGAGCTCTTCGGTCGCAGAGCCGCGCTCAGTCTCGCGGGGGATTGCCTCGGCCTTCTCGATGTTGGCTGCGTAATCGGAGCTGTCGCTGAATGCGATATCGTCTTCACCTGACTCGGCCAGTACATGAAACTCATGCGAGCCCGTGCCGCCAATAGAGCCGGTATCTGCCTGAACGGGACGGAAGTTCAATCCCAGACGCGTGAAAATCTTGCAGTACGCCTCATGCATCCGGTCATACGTTTCTTGCAGTGACTGTTGGTCAGCATGGAATGAATAAGCGTCCTTCATGATGAATTCGCGTCCGCGCATCAGGCCGAAGCGAGGACGGATTTCATCGCGAAACTTGGTCTGTATTTGGTAGAAGTTGATCGGCAGTTGCTTGTAGCTGTTCAGCTCATTGCGCGCCAGGTCGGTGATGATCTCTTCGTGAGTCGGGCCAACACAGAATTCGCGGTCATGACGGTCTTTCAGACGCAGCAGCTCAGGGCCGTACTGCTCCCAACGGCCGGTTTCCTGCCAGAGTTCGGCAGGCTGTATCCCAGGCATCAATACTTCCAGCGCGCCGGTCTTGTTCATTTCTTCGCGAACGATGGCCTCGGCCTTGCGTAGCGCGCGCAGCCCCATCGGCATCCAAGTATAGAGGCCGGACGCCAGCTTGCGGATCATCCCGGCACGCAGCATCAGCTGATGGCTGATGACAACAGCGTCGGATGGCGTTTCTTTTAGGGTCGAGAGCAGGAACTGACTGGTGCGCATGTGGGCCGTTGTGTCCTTGCAGAGCGGAGAATTTGGCTCGGCATTGTACGGTGGCGATACGGAGACGTACAGAATCGTTCCGATAGCATGCGCATGCATAAACGAAGAAGCCCGGCGCGGGGCCGGGCTTCTTTTTCAGCTCAAGCTACAGCTGATAGGCCTGTATTACAGGATGCTCAGCGGGTACTCGACGATCAGGCGGGTGTCGCTCAGATCGGTATTGCCGAGGGCGTCGTTAGACTGATAGAACGCCTGACGCACGCGTAGCGAAAGATCTTTCGCAGGGCCGCTCTGGAATACGTACTTACCTTCGATGTCCCATTCGCTTTCTTCGCCGTCCGAGCCAACAGGCATGTCAATATTGCTGCCAGAAACATAGCGGGTCATGAAGCTCAAACCATCAACACCGTATGTCGCCATGTCCAGATCGTAGCGAACCTGCCACGACTGCTCGTCCTTGTTGTTGTAATCGGAGTACTGTACCGAGTTGGCAAGCCAAACGGTGCCGCCACCGTCTACGCCGTAAGCGTAGCCAGTTTGGTAAAGGTCGCCATCGTCATTGACGCTGAAGTAACCACCATGGGACTTCTGGTAGGCCGCGGTGAACTTGTGCCCCGCCATGCCGTAAGTTGCGGCCAAGCTCCAGATCGTGTTGTCTTCATCGCTACCGTTGCCGGTGAATTCAGACTCGTACTCGGTCTGGTAGATGTTGAAGTCAAAGGCCAGTGACTGATCACCGCCCAATGCCATTGAGTAGTTCACGTTGCCGTAATACTTTTCAAACGCGTCTTCAACATCTGAATAATAGAGCGAGCTGCTAAGGCTGTCGCTGAGGGCGTACGTGCCGCCGACGAAATTGATTTCGTCTAAGCCTACGCTGTCGTGATACGTCTGATCTTGAGCGTTGAGTTGAGTGAACCGACCAGCGTTCAGCTCCAGTCCGCTAATCTCGCTGCTAGTAATGATTGCGCCTTGAGCTGTCTCTGGCAGCAGGCGGCTATCGTCAGTAGAGAACACAGGCAGTGCGACAAACTGAGTGCCGTATTTCAGCACTGTGTCTGAAGCGCGAAATTTAACTGCAGCGCCCGCTTCTGAATAGTCATCCTGAGCGCGGCTGTCTGAACCTGTAGGGAACAGGCCATTGCCGCGGCGACCACGACCAGTGTCCAGTTTCACGCCAAGTAGGCCAATAGCGTCAACGCCCACACCGATTGTGCCTTGGGTAAAGCCAGATTCGAAGGTGCCAATGAAGCCGTGGCCCCACTCCTCACGATAGCTTTGACGGTTGCCGTCTATGCCGTCGTCGCGGCTGAACCCATCGTCGCGAGCGTCACGGTTCATATACAGGTTACGGTTTAGGACGGTCAGGCTGCTGCCTTCCACAAAGCCTTCCGATTCGGACTGGCTGGATGCAAAAGCCATCTGCGACGTGCCGGCCGCAACGGCCATTGCAATAACGCTCCACTTCATCACTTGCATTGTGATTGCTCCTTTGGTTTCAAATTGGTGCTTGCTTTCCTGCGTGCGCCGGAAAGAGGCATCTTTATTTTCGGTATACAAGCTCAATTGAGTCCTTCGTTTGCCTAGCTGGTCGTGACCTGCAGCAAGCCTGGAATGTATTTCCGAGAATTACTGTGTAGCTGGGTAAACTGGCGCGAGCAAGCTTAACTCAGCTATCCGCGATTTTCTTCCCCCGTTCATGCAGCTTTTTTGTTCAAAGCAATAACCGTGCACAAAATTCATTCACTGATTTTTCGCGCCGATTCGAGCCGAGGCATGTTGCCGCTTGCGCTAAAGCAGGGCTGGTTCCTGACCTGATTGCACCTCGCCGGAGCACGTTGCCTTGCTGATCGCTTTCGGGTGCTGGAGTATCCTGCCGCAAACGACCAGACAAAGCTTAGCTGGCGCCGACATCAAATTAGGCAAAGGAGACGGTTATGTTCGTTCTCGATGAACGTTTGCAGCAGGACACGGTGACGCTGGGTGATTTTCCGTTATGCCGGTTGCTGTTAATGAATGATGCCAGTTATCCATGGTTCATCCTGGTGCCCCGTCGAGAGGCGGTCAGTGAGCTCTTTCAGCTGGATCCCGCCGATCAGCAACTGTTGTGGCGAGAGGCGACGGCCCTGGCGGAAATGCTCAAAGACACCTTTGGCGCGGACAAGATGAATGTGGCAACACTGGGCAATGTCGTGAGCCAATTGCATGTGCATGTGATTGCCCGGCGTCGGGACGACGCCGCTTGGCCGGCCCCGGTGTGGGGCTTCCAGTCGACCAAACCTTATAGTGAAGCGCAGCTGACGGGCATCAGGCAAAAGCTGAAGCTCGTCCTCGCTAATGGCTTTCAGTTCGAGGAGGACAGGTAATGGAATTGGAACAACGCATTGCCGACCTGGAAGCGCGCCTGGCTTTTCAGGACGACACTATCCAGACACTAAGCGATGTGCTGGTCGCACAGCAGCGTACGGTCGACCGGCTGCAGGCGCAATTGGGCTTGCTCGCAAGGCGGCAGGAAGACCTGCAAAGCAGGGTGGAGGGGGAGGGAGACGAAGCGCCCCCGCCCCATTATTGACAGGGCGGCGGCGTTATAACAGTAGAGAGCGCTGGCGCCCTGCCTGAGCAGTCAGTGGCTCGGCTGATCGGCGACTACGTCTTCAGCCTGAAGGCCTTTGTCGCGCATCATGATTGTGAATTCGACGCGTTGGCCTTCGACCAGTACCCGGTGGCCTTCGCCTCGAATTGCCCGGAAGTGGACAAAGACGTCGTCGCCACTGTCACGGGAAATGAAACCGAAACCCTTTGAAGTATTGAACCACTTGACGGTGCCAGTCTCGCGTCCTGCTGTCGGAGCAGTGGCGTGGCTGGGCTGGGCTTTGCGGATTTTGCCAGAGCCGCGGTTGGAGCTGCTCGCGCTTGGGGCCTTGGTTTGGCTTGTTGCCAATTGCAGCAGTACGGCGATAAAAGCGAGCATGAGACTGGCCAAGGTTGCCGGCTGGCCTGCGACGCTGGCGACTGGAATCAATACGATGGCAGTCTGGATGGCGACTGAAGCGATTAGCAGTGCGGATGCGCCGAATAAAAGCGGACGGGCATGACCGTTGGTGTTCAGTTGAGTTGAGGCGGCGAACTGCACGTTCAGCAGGCCCAGAAGCAGCAGGCACAACGCTGCAGGCTGAACCAGCAGAGGCATGGCGCCGGTCAAGCTGGGTACGAACGATAACAAAAGGGCGGCTACGCCCGTTAATACGTGAAGGATCTTAAGCATTCTTATGACTCGCAGTTAAATAGCACGACAGAAAACGGCAGGCTTTCGGGCAAGTGGAGACGCTGAGCGTAAGTGCGGCGATCGCTCATATTTGATGGTGCCCGGCCTACGGCGCGCGCGAATTTAACAGTAAAGAGTGGCGTCGCTCAATTCGATAAGGTTGAGGTTGGCGATTGAGCGAGGGTGAGATGGGTCGTGTTGAGCTTTCCAGCGTTCGGTTTGCTTTGGAGGGGTTTCGGCGGGATAACCGCTCATGCGGCTATCCCAGTTGCACGCGGGTACGCTTGCTAGCGGTCAGGCAGCCAGCAGGCTGCGCAGCATCCAAGCGGTTTTTTCGTGAATCTGCATGCGCTGAGTCAGTAGGTCAGCAGTAGGCTCGTCGCTTACCTTTTCCAGTAGCGGGAAAATGCCGCGTGCCGTGCGGACTACGGCCTCCTGGCCTTCAACCAGGAGTTTGATCATCTCTTCAGCTGCAGGGATGCCCTCTTGCTCCTTGATTGATGAAAGCTTCGAATAGGCCGCGTAAGTGCCCGGAGCAGGAAAGCCCAGCGCGCGGATCCGCTCAGCAATGTCATCCACAGCCAGTGCCAGTTCGGTGTACTGCGTCTCGAACATAGTGTGCAGGGTGTTGAACATCGGCCCTGTCACGTTCCAGTGGAAGTTGTGAGTCTTCAGGTACAGGGTGTAGGTGTCGGCCAGCAGGCGGGACAAGCCCTCCGCAATAGCGGCGCGATCCTGTTCGGCAATACCGATGTCGATTTCCATGGTTCTCTCCTGTTTGGTGAATTCGCGGACATTTATGCCAGAAAACGAGAGTCTTTGGTGAGGCGCTGTGCTGGCAGCGGCGATCTAGAGGTTGGAAGGGTGGTGACGGCTTCCGTTCAATACCGGTGGTTATGGGCTCGATTGCTTGACCCTATCGGCAGTCGGCTGCGTTGAAATGATTATGCAGATATAATCCCGCGCTTGTGTCGGGCGGCTGGTTTTGCCGTGCGAGGAAGTACTGAGGTGCTGGTGCTTGATCCCTCCATTGCCGACGATTGACATCTCAGGCAGCGCGCCGGTTGGCAGCCGTCTGCACAGTCGCGATTCGAGCGACCCAACGAATTTTCAAGATGCGAGAAGCGAACCTCACCATGATGCGCAGCCACTATTGCGGCCAGTTGAACGAAAGCCTGGACGGCCAGGAAATCACTCTTTGCGGCTGGGTTCACCGTCGCCGCGATCACGGCGGGGTCATTTTCCTCGATGTGCGTGACCGTGAGGGCCTGGCTCAGGTCGTGTTCGATCCCGACCGAGCCGAAACCTTCGCCGCCGCAGACAAGGTGCGCAGCGAGTACGTAATCAAGATTACCGGCAAGGTGCGCTTGCGCCCGGCCGGTGCGGTTAATCCGAACATGACCTCTGGCGCTATCGAAGTGCTGGGTTACGAGCTCGAAGTCCTCAACGAGGCGGAAACCCCACCGTTCCCCCTCAATGAGTACAGCGATGTGGGTGAGGAAACTCGTCTGCGTTATCGCTTCATTGATCTGCGCCGGCCGGAGATGGCCGAGAAGCTCAAGCTGCGCTCGAGAATCACTGCCAGCATTCGCCGCTACCTCGACGAGAATGGCTTTCTCGACGTGGAAACGCCCATTCTCGGGCGCCCGACTCCTGAGGGTGCGCGTGATTATCTGGTGCCTAGCCGGACTCATGCCGGTAACTTCTTCGCGTTGCCGCAGTCACCACAGCTGTTCAAGCAGCTGCTGATGGTTGCGGGTTTCGACCGCTACTACCAAATCGCCAAGTGCTTCCGCGATGAAGACCTGCGTGCAGACCGCCAGCCGGAATTCACCCAGATCGACATTGAAACCAGCTTCCTCGAAGAGTCCGACATCATCGGAATCACCGAAGGCATGGTGCGCAAGCTGTTCAAGGAAGTACTGGGCGTCGAGTTCGGCGAGTTTCCGCATATGCCGTTCGAAGAAGCCATGCGTCGCTATGGCTCTGACAAGCCGGATCTGCGTATTCCGCTGGAATTGGTTGATGTTGCCGATCAGCTGCAGCACGTTGAATTCAAGGTGTTCAGCGGTCCGGCAAATGATCCCAAGTGCCGCGTCGCCGCGCTGCGTGTCCCGGGCGGTGCGAGCATGCCGCGCAAACAGATCGACGACTACACCAAGTTCGTCGGCATTTACGGTGCTAAGGGGCTGGCGTACATCAAGGTCAACGAGCGGGTTAAAGGCGTCGAGGGACTGCAGTCTCCGATCGTGAAGAATATCCCGGAAGACAAGCTCAACGTGATACTCGACCGGGTTGGTGCTGTCGACGGCGACATCGTCTTCTTTGGTGCGGATAAGGCCAGGATCGTATCCGAGGCGCTCGGTGCGCTGCGCATCAAGCTTGGCCATGACCTGAAGCTGCTGACCTGCGAGTGGGCGCCGATGTGGGTGGTCGACTTCCCGATGTTCGAGGAGAACGATGACGGCTCGCTCAGTGCGCTGCATCACCCGTTCACAGCGCCGAAATGCACGCCAAAAGAACTCGAGGCCAACCCTGCAGGTGCGCTGTCGCGTGCTTATGACATGGTGCTCAATGGCACTGAGTTGGGTGGCGGTTCGATCCGTATTCACCGCAAAGAAATGCAGCAGACGGTATTCCGCATACTGGGCATCGATGAAGCAGAGCAGGACGAAAAGTTTGGCTTCCTGCTCGACGCGCTCAAGTTCGGTGCACCGCCGCATGGTGGGTTGGCGTTCGGCCTCGACCGTCTGGTGATGCTGATGACCGGCGCGCAATCGATTCGTGAAGTCATCGCCTTCCCGAAAACCCAGAGTGCCGCGGACGTCATGACACAGGCGCCAGGTGCGGTGGATGGCAAGGCGCTGCGTGAATTGCATATTCGCCTGCGTGAGCAGCCGAAAGCCGAATGACGGCACAAGAGCCCAGGGAAACCTGGGCTCTTGGTTTCAGCAAGATGAAAAGTTGATCGGAAAGGGGGGCAGTTAATGGCTGGTCATTCCAAATGGGCCAACATCAAGCACCGCAAAGGGCGTCAGGACGCCAAGCGCGGCAAGATCTTTACCAAGCTCATTCGCGAGCTGACGGTCGCCGCCAAGAGCGGGGCTATTCCAGCGGACAATCCCCGCCTGCGTTTGGCGGTCGATAAAGCGTTGGTTGCAAATATGTCGCGCGACGTGATTGACCGTGCCATTGCGCGCGGCGCGGGCAATAACGACGCCGATAACGTGGTCGAGCTGACCTACGAAGGCTACGCGCCTAGCGGTGTCGCCATCATTGTCGAGGCTATGACCGACAACCGTAACCGTACGGCCGCAGAAGTGCGTCATGCCTTCAGCAAGCACGGCGGCAATCTCGGTACGGATGGGTCGGTGGCCTACATGTTTGATCGCAAGGGGCAGATCAGCTTTGCGACGGGCGTAGAAGAGGACGCATTGATGGAGGCGGCGCTGGAAGCCGGCGCCGACGATGTGGAAATGGGCGAAGACGGCTCGGCTCTGGTGTCTACCAGCTTTACAGATTTTCACGCCGTCAATGAAGCGTTGGATGCGGCCGGGTTCAAGGGTGACGAGGCGGACATCGCCATGATCCCGTCGATCGCTGCGCCGGTCACTGATCTGGAAACTGCGCAGAAAGTGCTTCGCCTGATTGATGCGCTGGAAGATCTGGATGACGTACAGAACGTCTACCATAACGCCGAGATTCCGGATGAGGTTATGGAGCAGCTGGACTGACCCGTTGCGATAGACAAAGAACCGGAAGTCACCAAAGGTGCTTCCGGTTTTTTTTTTCGAGGAGTGTCTGCTGCCTCGTTATGTCTCTGGCCGTCGAGAAGGGGCGTCCTTATACTGGCGGCTGGATAAATAGACAGTATGGCGGTGTCATGACGCTAATTCTCGGGATAGACCCGGGCTCACGAATCACCGGCTACGGCGTGGTGCGGGATAACGGTCGCACCTGCGAGTATGTGGCGTCGGGCTGCATACGCACGGGCAGTGGTGAGCTTTCGTCACGCTTGCAGGCAGTATTCTGCGGTGTCAGCGAAGTCATTCGTCTGCATGGTCCGGTGACGATGGGCATCGAGCAGGTGTTCATGGCGCGTAACGCCGATTCGGCTTTAAAGCTGGGGCAGGCGAGGGGGGCTGCAATAGTCGCCGCTGCCGAGCAGGGCCTCGAGATCTCCGAATACACCGCCACGCAGGTGAAACAGGCGATTGCAGGAACCGGCGGGGCGGACAAGCAGCAGGTCCAAATGATGGTAATGCACCTGCTGAAATTGACCCAGAAACCGCAAATTGATGCCTCTGACGCTCTGGCAATTGCCTTGTGCCATGCACATCATCGTCAAAGTCTGATTCCGCATGGCCTTGCTGGTGCTAAGCGAAGAGCCGGACGCCTGCGCCTGTAGTCGACCGCTCCGGCGTTGATGCCCGAGGGCAGGTTATGAACAATCCGGATCGGTTGCGAATCGATCGAACGAGGACGTATCACAGTGATTGGACGCTTGCGCGGGACCCTGGCGGAGAAACAGCCGCCTCATCTGATTCTTGACGTCAATGGCATCGGTTATGAGCTTGAGGTGCCAATGACCACTCTTTATCGCCTGCCGACGGTGGGTGAGCAGGTCACGCTGCATACCCATCTGGTGGTGCGTGAAGACGCGCATCTGCTGTATGGCTTTGCTGAAAAGCGCGACCGAGAGCTATTCAGGGAGCTGATTCGGCTCAACGGTGTCGGGCCGAAGCTCGCCCTGGCGTTGATGTCTGGCCTTGAAGTGGATGAGCTGGTGCGCTGTGTTCAGGCGCAGGATACTTCGGTGCTGGTCAAGATCCCTGGGGTCGGCAAGAAGACCGCCGAGCGCCTGCTGGTCGAGCTGAAGGATCGTTTCAAGGCCTGGGAGACCATGCCGTCCATCGCCACGCTTGTAGTGGAACCTCGAGGTGCTGTGGCAGTCTCAAGCGCCGAGAGCGACGCAGTCAGCGCATTGATTTCCCTTGGCTTCAAACCGCAAGAGGCGAGCCGAGCCGTATCCGCCGTACAGGAAGAAGATTTGAGCAGTGAAGACCTGATCCGCCGTGCACTGAAGGGAATGGTCTAACGTGCGATATCAAATGTTCACCACGGCGTTGGTCACGAGGCGGATTTGTGTGTCTCTACTTTCCTCTGTTGCCGCGTCCGCGTTGCGCCAGGCATCGCTATTCGTGACAGATCTGCCTGAAGCGGAATTGGCGGAAGGTGGGTGCTCATGATCGAAGCTGATCGGCTCATCACGGCCACTGGCCGGGAACGCGAAGAACAGTTCGATCGTGCGATCCGGCCGCTGAGCCTGGCCGAATACATCGGTCAGCCGGTAGTACGCGAGCAGATGGACCTCTTCATCCGTGCAGCGCGTGGGCGCAAAGAATCGTTGGATCACACGCTGATCTTTGGTCCGCCGGGCCTGGGCAAGACCACGCTCGCCAACATCATCGCGCAGGAAATGGGCGTCTCGATCAAAAGCACCTCGGGGCCTGTGCTCGAGCGGCCGGGCGATCTGGCGGCGCTGCTGACGAACCTGGAAGAAGGTGATGTGCTGTTCGTCGACGAGATCCATCGGCTGTCGCCAATCGTGGAAGAAGTGCTTTATCCCGCAATGGAGGATTTTCAGCTCGATATCATGATTGGTGAAGGGCCCGCCGCACGTTCGATCAAGCTCGACCTGCCGCCGTTCACCCTGGTTGGCGCGACGACGCGGGCAGGCATGCTCACCAATCCGCTGCGCGACCGTTTCGGCATCGTCCAGCGTCTCGAGTTCTACTCGACGGCTGACCTAGCAACAATTGTCACTCGGTCAGCCGGAATTCTCGGTCTCCCCATCGAGGCGGAAGGGGCTGTCGAAATCGCCCGGCGCGCCCGCGGTACCCCGCGTATTGCCAATCGCCTGCTCCGTCGGGTGCGCGACTTCGCCGAAGTGCGCGGCAATGGCGAGATCAGCCGTAATACGGCAGACCTCGCGCTGAACATGCTCGATGTCGACGAGCGCGGCCTGGATCATCAGGATCGCCGGTTGCTGCTGACGCTGATCGAGAAGTTCGATGGCGGTCCGGTTGGTATCGACAGCCTGGCGGCTGCCATCAGCGAAGAGCGTCATACCATCGAGGATGTGCTTGAACCCTATCTGATCCAGCAGGGTTACATCATGCGTACCCCGAGGGGGCGCGTCGTCACGCGGCACGCCTATTTGCACTTTGGATTGAACCTGCCGAAACGTCTGGGAGATACACCGACTCCCGATCTTTTCAGTGGCGACACAGAGTGACGAAAATTTCTTTGTTTTACCCAATTGGCAATTGCAGGGCCTGGCACTAGTATGCGCGCGGAATCACAAGCTCAATTGTTCTCCCATCGTTGTCGCGTTTACTACGAAGATACCGATGCGGGCGGCATCGTTTATTACGTCAATTACCTCAAGTTCATGGAGCGGGCCCGTACCGAACGGTTGCGCAGCCTGGGTTTTGCCCAGTCGCAGCTGGTCGGTGAAGACCTGCTTTTTGTCGTGCATTCCAGTGAGGCGCGTTATCACGCGCCGGCGCGTCTGGACGACGAATTGCTGGTGACAGCCGAAGTGGTCGAAGTGAAGCGTGCAAGCCTGCGTTTCAAACAGCAGGTGCGGCGAGCTGATGATGATGTACTGCTCTGCGAGGGGCAGTTCGTGGTGGCGTGTGTGCGCACCGAGAGTTTGAAACCCCGTCCTATCCCAGAGCTGCTGCGTGCCGCTTTCGTCAGGTCGGGTCTACCCCCAGCAGGAGAGTAAGCGTGGAATCCAACGTCGATCATATGTCCATGTGGAGCCTGATCAGCAACGCCAGCTTTGTGGTTCAGCTGGTGATGCTGATTCTTGTAGGCGCCTCGGTGACCTCATGGATCTTGATATTTCAGCGCGGCAATATGATCCGCGCCGCCAAGCGTTCTCTGGATGCTTTCGAGGAGCGTTTCTGGTCGGGCATCGACCTGTCCAAACTTTATCGGCAGGCTGGAAGCAATCCGGACCCGGACTCGGGTGTCGAGCAGATCTTTCGTGCTGGTTTCAAGGAGTTTTCCCGCCTGCGTCAACAGCAGGGCGTCGACCCAGACGCGGTGATGGACGGCGTAAACCGTGCAATGCGAGTGGCCATCTCTCGCGAAGAAGAAAAGCTAGAGCAGGGCCTGCCGTTCCTGGCAACTGTGGGTTCCACCAGTCCCTATATCGGCCTGTTTGGTACTGTGTGGGGCATCATGAACTCTTTCCGCGGACTGGCTCAGGTTCAGCAAGCCACGCTGGCCACGGTTGCGCCAGGTATTGCTGAAGCGCTGATTGCCACAGCAATCGGTCTTTTTGCGGCAATTCCAGCGGTCATTGCTTACAACCGTTTCGCGGCGCGTGGCGAGATGCTCATCGGTCGTTACTACACCTTTGCCGACGAGTTCCAGGCGATCCTCCATCGCAAAGTTCACACCTCCGAAGATTGAGGCCGTAGGCCATGGCAAGAATTCGCAACAGACGCAAACCCGTCGCCGAGATGAACGTAGTGCCGTACATCGACGTGATGCTGGTCCTGCTGGTGATCTTCATGGTGACCGCTCCGATGCTCAACCAAGGCGTGAAAGTCGACTTGCCGAAAGTGAGCAGCGAGGTGCTGCCGCAGGATAATGATGCGCAGGTCCTGACAATCTCGATCAAGGCCGACAAGACTTACTACTGGAATATCGGTAGTGAGGTTGATACGGATACCGTCCAGGATAAGGCGCTGACACTCGACGAAATGACCAAGGCGGTCACCGCGATCATGAACCAGAACCGTAGTCAGGGTAAGCAGATCCAGGTCTTCGTGCGAGGCGATAAAGCCGTGGATTATGGTTCGGTAATGGCGGCTATGGGTGGGTTGCAGGAGGCGGGCGTAGGTAACGTCGGCCTGATTACCGAGGCGCCTTGATGCAGCAGCCGGATCGTTCGCGCTCTGAGAGCCTCTATTGGCCCACCATTCTGGCGGTGGGCCTGCATGTAATCATTTTTGCGACGCTGTTCGTCAGCTTTGCCATGACGCCAGAACTACCGCCGTCCAAGCCTATCGTCCAGGCCACCCTGTATCAGCTCAAGTCCCAGAGTCAGGCGAAGGTACAGACGAATCAGAAAATCGCCGGCGAAGCGCAGAAGACCGCAGCAAAGCAATATGAAGCCGAGCAGTTGGAGCAGCGCAAGGTAGAGCAACAAAAGCAGGCGGCCGCAAAAGCTGCGGAACAAAAAAAGGCTGACGAGGCTCGAAAGGCCGAGGCAGCGAAGGCTGATGCGGCAAAGAAAGCCTCCGAAGCCAAGAAAGCTGACGAGGCAAAGAAAGCCGAGCAACAGAAGCAGGCGGAGATCGCCAAGAAAAAAGCGGCCGAAGAAGCACAGAAGAAGAAAGCCGCTGAGGAAGCAAAGAAGAAGGCAGCAGCCGAAGCGGCGAAAAAGAAAGCTGCAGAAGATGCGAAGAAAAAAGCGGCCGCTGAGGCAGCAAAGAAGAAAGCCGCCGAGGAGGCAAAAAAGAAAGCTGCAACCGAGGCCGCCCGCAAAGCTGCTGAAGACAAGAAGGCACAGGCATTGGCCGAGCTGCTTTCCGATGATACGGAGCGACAGCAGGCGCTGGCTGATACCCAGGGCGATCAGACCTCCGGGAATTTCGACGATCTGATTCGCATGCGTGCCGCTGAAAACTGGACCCGGCCACCGTCGGCTCGAAACAACATGTCGGTTACGCTACGAGTCAACATGCTGCCGGACGGCACCATTACCGCTGCGACAGTTTCACGTTCAAGTGGTGATGCTCCGTTCGACAGTTCCGCGGTAGCGGCAGTAAAGAATATTGGTCGGCTGACCGAAATGCAGGGGCTCTCTGCTCAGGACTTTCAGCCGTATCGCTCGTTCACGATGACATTTACGCCTGAGGATCTAGCGTTGTGATCAATTACCTTCGAGGTTTCATCGTTCTTCTCCTGTTCGTATTGGGCAGTGCCGTCGCTCAGGAGAAAAACATCGTCGTTACCAGCGGTGCCGATCGCGCCATTCCTATCGCGGTGGTTCCGTTTGGCTGGCAGGGCGGTACCGTGCTGCCTGAAGACATGGCCGAGATAATCGGCAATGACATGCGCAATACTGGAATCTTTCAACCTATTCCCAAGCAGAACATGATCAGTCTGCCCACCCGCGGCTCAGAGATCATTTTTCGTGACTGGAAGGCTCTCGGCGCGCAATACGTCATGGTCGGAAACATCACGCCAGGCGCCGGCAAGCTGCAGATTCGCTATGAAGTGTTCAACGTAACTACCGAGCAGCAAGTTTTGACCGGCACCGTCGGTGGTGCTCAGGACCAACTGCGAGACATGGCGCATTACGCGTCCGATCAGGCTTTTGAAAAGCTCACAGGTATAAAAGGCGCGTTCTCGACTCGCCTTCTGTATGTCACCGTTGAGCGTCTTGGCGGTGCGAATACGCGCTATACCCTGCAGCGTTCCGATTATGACGGTGCTCGTGCAGTAACCTTGCTTCAGTCCCGCGAGCCGATTCTCTCTCCACGCTACTCGCCTGATGGACGCCGCATCGCCTACGTCTCGTTCGAGCAAAAACGCCCGCGGATTTTCATCCAGCATGTCGATACCGGCCGTCGCGAACAGATCACTAATTTTGAAGGGCTAAACGGGGCGCCAGCGTTTTCGCCGGATGGCAATCGCCTTGCATTCGTGTTGTCGAAGGACGGCAATCCCGAGATCTATGTGATGGACCTCGGCTCGCGTCAACTCCAGCGGCTTACCGATCATTATGCAATCGACACTGAGCCTTTCTGGGGCGCTGATGGCCAGACCATCTATTTCACCTCAGACCGTGCCGGCAAACCGCAGATCTACAAGCAGCGTCTGGGAACCAATAACGCCGAGCGCGTTACCTTTGTTGGCAACTACAACGCCAACCCGAAGCTGTCTGCAGATGAAAAGACGCTGGTCATGATTCACCGTCAGGAGGGCTACACGAACTTCAAGGTGGCGGCGCAAGACTTGCAGCGTGGGAATCTGCGCATTCTTTCCGAGACAAGTTTAGATGAGTCGCCCACTGTTGCGCCTAATGGCACCATGCTAATCTACGCGACCCGCCAGCAGGGCCGGGGAGTCTTGATGCTCGTATCAATCAATGGTCGAGTTAGGCTCCCGCTTCCTACTGCTCAAGGCGAAGTCCGTGAGCCATCGTGGTCCCCTTACCTGAACTGATGCGGTATCAACGCTTTACTAACCAAAACACACCTGGGGTTGTTACACATGGAAATGCTGAAATTCGGTAAGTTCGCTGCGCTGGCTCTGGCTATGGCCGTAGCTGTTGGTTGTTCGTCCAAGGGCGGCGACGACTCTGGCGAAGGCTCCACTGCCATTGATCCGAACGCTGGTTACGGTGCTGATAGCGGTGCCGTTGACGGCAGCATGAGCGAAGAAGCTGCTCTGCGCGCTATCACTACTTTCTACTTCGAATACGACAGCTCGGACCTGAAGCCGGAGGCCATGCGCGCTCTGGACGTTCATGCCAAGGATCTGAAGTCCGCTGGCAACCGCGTTGTTCTGGAAGGCCACACTGACGAGCGTGGTACTCGCGAGTACAACATGGCTCTGGGTGAGCGTCGTTCCAAAGCTGTTCAGCGTTACCTGGTTCTGCAGGGCGTATCGCCTGCACAGCTGGAGCTGGTTTCCTACGGTGAAGAGCGACCAGTTGCCATGGGCAACGACGAGCAGTCCTGGGCTCAGAACCGTCGCGTTGAACTGCGTAAGTAATAAGCCATGCTCAAGCACCGTTATGCTCTGACGCTTTTTGTACTTGGTCTGCCACTCTCTGTGGCAGCTCAGGTTCCGGTTGTTGACTATGACTCGCAAGCCCAAGGTGGTGCGGTCGGGTCGGGTTATTCAGCTGGGTCGGATACTGGCGGTGCCTATGTCGGAGGCGGGGCGTCAGCTCCGTCTTCGGCGCAGGGCATGCTCTTCGTGCAGTTGCAGCAAATGCAGGAAGAGATCGCGCAATTGCGCGGGATGTTGGAAGTGCAACAGAATGAAATTCAGCGCCTGAAACAAGAAGGGCTGGAACGCTACCAAGATCTAGATCGTCGCTTGTCGAACGCCTCCACGGGCGGATCGGCCAGTCAGAATTCTTCAGCTGCTGGTGTCATCGATGCCAGTGGTCCGGTACAGGCCCCAAACGGTGGCTCTGCGCCGCAAACGGCGGGCAGTCAATCGGCCGATCCTGAAAAGGAAAAGCTCTATTACGACGCCGCATTTGACCTTATCAAGGCAAAAGACTTCGATAAGGCCAGTCAGGCCTTTGCTGCTTTTCTCCGCAAGTATCCGAGCAGTCCTTATGCGGGTAACGCCCAGTATTGGTTGGGAGAAGTGAATCTCGCCAAGGGAGATTTGCAGGGTGCTGGACAGGCGTTCGCTAAGGTTAGTCAGGCGTACCCTCAGCACAACAAAGTTCCTGATTCGCTGTACAAACTCGCTGATGTTGAATTGCGTTTGGGTAACCGTGATAAGGCTAATGGAATTCTTCGTCAGGTCATTGCCGAATACCCGAATAGCTCGGCTGCGCAATTGGCTCAGCGTCAGTTGAATCGATAGAGCTAAACTTTGCTCCGCTTCAAACCCGCCTATTCGGCGGGTTTTTTCGTTAGAATCGCGCCCCCTTCCCGCAACGGAGGCGGATGGCCTGTTTAGCTGTCACGCCCGTGGCCGATATGCATCCAACTTTAAGAATCTCCGAAATTTTCTACTCGCTGCAGGGGGAGACGCGTACCAGTGGCTTGCCCACTGTATTCGTCCGCTTAACCGGCTGCCCCCTGCGCTGTCAGTACTGCGATACCGCTTACGCCTTCAATGGCGGTGAAGTCATGTCGCTCGACTCAATTGTGTCCCGCATCGCCGAGTATCGACCGCGTTATGTGTGCGTTACCGGTGGTGAGCCGCTGGCTCAGCCGAACTGCATCCCGCTGCTGGAACGTCTATGCGATGGCGGTTATGAAGTATCGCTGGAGACCAGTGGTGCGCTGGACATATCGATGACTGATGTGCGGGTGAGTCGGGTAGTGGACTTGAAAACCCCAGGTTCGGCAGAGGTGGCGCGTAATCACTACGAGAACATTGGTCATCTGACGTCGAATGACCAGATCAAGTTTGTGATCTGTTCTCGCGAAGATTACGACTGGGCAGTATCAAAGCTGATTGAGTACAGGCTGGATGCGCGGGTGGATGAGGTGCTGTTTTCGCCTAGTCACGGGCAGGTGGATGCGCGCGCGCTGGCCGACTGGATCGTCCGCGATAACCTTCCGGTGCGTCTGCAGCTGCAGCTGCACAAAATTCTCTGGAACGATGCCCCAGGGCACTGACCGCCGGTGCGTCCCTGCGGCTCGCAGCGGTATTCGACAGGTATTAATGATGACTGGCAAAAAAGCGGTGGTGCTTCTATCCGGCGGGCTCGATTCAGCGACCGTGGTGGCGATGGCTAAGGCTGATGGTTATGTCTGCTACAGCATGAGTTTCGATTATGGCCAGCGTCATCGCGCAGAGCTGCAGGCTGCGGAGCGGGTGGCGCAACATTTGGGCGTAGTTGAGCACAAGGTTATTGGTATGAATCTCAACGGGATCGGCGGATCGGCTTTGACCGATAGCCGTATCGCTGTGCCTGAAGAGCTAGGAGAAGGAATACCAGTCACCTACGTACCGGCACGCAACACCCTGTTTCTTTCGCTGGCCTTGGGTTGGGCCGAAGTGCTGGGTGCCCAAGATATTTTCATTGGTGTGAATGCAGTCGACTATTCAGGCTATCCGGATTGTCGTCCGGAGTTTGTCGAGGCCTTTGAGCGGCTCGCAAATCTGGCCACCAAGGCGGGCGTAGAAGGGCGCGGGTTTTCCATTCATGCCCCGCTGCAGGACCTGAGCAAAGGCGAGATTATCCAAGCTGGTGAGCGTTTAGGCGTCGACTACAGCATGACCGTTTCCTGCTATCAGGCTGACGAAGATGGGCGCGCATGCGGCAAGTGCGACAGCTGCCGATTGCGTGTAGCCGGCTTCGACGAAGCTGGTGTCGCTGACCCTACGCGCTACAAGTGATTCAAAAAAAACTTGATTTACTCAATCAAATCAGTATCATGCGCTCCGCATCGGGTCGTTAGCTCAGTTGGTAGAGCAGTTGGCTTTTAACCAATTGGTCGTAGGTTCGAATCCCACACGACCCACCAAATTCCCTTAGGGAACCAAAAAGCCGGAGGCCGAAAGGTCATCCGGCTTTTTTATATCCGCAGTTTATAAATTTATAAGAACGAGCGTGCGACACGGTTATTAAGGCCAATTCCTCTACGACCTTGGTATGTGACCCGGCCGTCTTTAAACGTACTAGACTGCGACCTTCCGATTTCACAGTGGTTCGAGGCTCAAATGTATTCTGATCGCATCCGCTTGTCCTCCCTGCATAGCAAGGTCATGAGCGCCGACGAGGCCGCTACCCATGTTCTCGACGGCATGACTGTCGGCATGAGCGGTTTTACCCGTGCCGGTGAGGCTAAGGCCGTTCCCATGGCGCTGATCAAGCGCGCCAAGGAAAACCCACTGAAAATCAGCCTGATCACAGGCGCCAGCCTTGGCAACGATCTCGACGGGCTGATGGCTGAGGCTGGCCTGCTGGCCCGCCGTATGCCGTTCCAGGCAGACGCAGCGCTGCGCAAGGCGATAAACGCGGGCGAGGTCATGTTCATCGACCAGCACCTGTCGCATACCGTCGAACAGATGCGTAACCATCAGATCAAGAAACCTGATCTCGCCATCATCGAGGCTGTTGCGATCACAGAAGATGGTCACATCGTGCCGACCACGTCGGTGGGTAACTCCGCCAACCTGGCTCTGTTTGCCGACAAGGTGATCATTGAGCTGAACATGGCGCACAACCCCAATCTGGAAGGTCTGCACGACATCTACATCCCGGGTGAGCGGCCGAATCGCCAGCCGATTCCACTGCTGAAAGTCGATGATCGCATCGGCACAGGCGCCATCCCGATCGATCCAGCCAAGATCGCTGCTATCGTCGTTACGGACCAGCCTGACTCCTATTCCACTGTCACGCCGCCGGACGACGAGACTCAGGCTATCGCCAACCATCTGATCCACTTCTTCAAGAAGGAAGTCGATGCAGGTCGTCTGAGCAACAGTCTCGGCCCGCTGCAGGCTGGTATCGGCAACATTGCCAACGCGGTGATGTGCGGTCTGATCGATTCGCCATTTGAAAATCTGGTGATGTACTCCGAGGTGCTGCAGGACTCCACCTTCGATCTGATCGATGCGGGCAAGATGGTTTTTGCTTCCGGCTGCTCCATTACCTTGTCCGAGCGCTGCAACAACCGCGTGTTCGGCAACCTGGAAAAGTACAAGGACAAGCTGGTACTGCGTCCGCAGGAAATTTCCAACCATCCAGAGCTGGTGCGCCGTATCGGCATCATTGGCATCAACACCGCACTCGAATTCGATATCTACGGCAACGTCAACTCGACCCACGTTGGCGGCACCAAGATGATGAATGGTATCGGCGGTTCGGGTGACTTTGCTCGTAACGCGCATATGGCCATTTTCGTCACCAAGTCGATCGCCAAGGGTGGCAACATCTCCAGCGTCGTCCCGATGGTCGCTCATGTCGACCACACCGAGCACGACGTCAGCATCCTGGTGACCGAGCAGGGGCTGGCTGACCTTCGTGGCCTGGCGCCGCGTGAACGTGCTCGAGCGATCATCGATAATTGCGTGCACCCGTCCTACCGTGATGCGTTGAACGCCTACTTCGACGCGGCTTGTAAGAAGGGTGGGCAGACGCCACACCTGCTGCACGAGGCAATGGATTGGCACACCAATCTCGAAGAGCGCGGACACATGCTCAAGGGTAAGTGATGCAGAGCCCGCCGATGTAAGTCGGCGGGCTTTTCAGTTCAGGCCAGTATTTTGTTGTTTCCCCATCCGCTTTCACTTTTCTGAAAGCTTCGGCTAGTATTCCGCCCCCTTGGTAACGGCAGGGGTGAAATGCTCGGTCTTTCCTCGCTTCACCTTTCCTTTCGCTACGTCCGTATTCTCGGCCTCGATGGCTATAATCGGCGGCTCGTACACCGCCGTGCTTGCAGGAACCAGCGAACATGACGCAAATACCCGAACGTATTCTTGTGCAGGCTCATCTGGCGGCCAAGCAGCCCAAGCCGCTGACGTCCGAGCAGGAGGCGCAGTTGCGCAGCGATATCGCCGCCGAGTTGAAGCGGCAGAATGCGGTGCTGGTTGCCCACTATTACACCGACCCGGTGATCCAGGCGTTAGCCGAAGAAACCGGCGGCTGCGTTTCGGATTCGCTGGAGATGGCAAGATTCGGCAATGAACATAGCGCGCAGACCGTGGTTGTTGCCGGCGTCAAGTTCATGGGCGAAACTGCAAAAATTCTGAATCCCGAGAAGCGCGTCCTGATGCCGACGCTGGAGGCCACCTGTTCTTTGGATCTGGGTTGCCCGGTCGAGGAGTTCTCGGCATTTTGCGACCAGCATCCAGAGCGTACCGTAGTTGTTTACGCCAACACGTCGGCCGCGGTGAAGGCGCGTGCCGATTGGGTCGTCACCTCCAGTTGCGCCCTTGAAATCGTCGAGAGCCTGATGGATAACGGTGAAAAGATCATTTGGGCCCCCGACAAGCACCTCGGAAACTATGTGCAGCGTGAAACTGGCGCCGACATGCTGTTATGGGACGGTGCCTGCATTGTCCACGAGGAGTTCAAGTCGAAGCAGCTGGAGGACATGAAAGCGCTGTACCCCGATGCGGCTGTACTGGTTCATCCCGAGTCGCCCGAATCGGTGATTGCTCTTGCTGACGCTGTAGGCTCGACGAGTCAGCTGATTAAGGCTGCTCAGACCCTGTCCAATCCGATGTTCATCGTCGCTACGGACCGGGGGATCTTTTACAAGATGCAGCAGCTTTGCCCTGACAAGCAATTCATTGAGGCGCCGACGGCTGGCAGTGGGGCGACCTGCCGGAGTTGCGCTCATTGCCCGTGGATGGCAATGAATACCCTTGAGCGCACGCTGGATTGCCTGCGCACTGGCCGTGACGAGATAACGGTTGATCCGGCATTGATTCCGCGAGCGATCAAGCCGCTCAAACGCATGCTGGAATTCACTCAGGCTGCGCGCATCCGGCAGGCTGGCAACGCCTGACGCAGCTCGCGGGGCCGGCTGTCGGTCTGAGTCGTGCCGCAGCGTTCAGCCGCTGCACGACTCAGCGCAACATGTCCTCCACCATTCGCTTTTCTTCGATCAGCTGCTTTTGCCGGGCATCGATTCGTGCCGCGCTCTGGAAGTTGTCCGAACGACGTTTGGCGAAGTCCAACTGTTCAATCGCCTGATCGTAGTCTCCGACGAGCGCAAAGTATTCCGCGCGAGCTTGATGCAGGCCGATTATGTTGCCGGTGAGCCCGCGGATTTCTGCAACCTGATACCAGATATCCGGGTCCTGCGGCCGGGCGTCCACAAGTGCGTTGAGTTGTTGCTCAGCATCCTGCAGTTTGGTTTCCTTGATCAGCAGATCGATGTTCGCCTGTCGTACCGGGTAATTTCCCGGGTAAAGGCCAAGCAAGGTCTGCATGCGCGCACGCGCAGCGGCGAGTCGGTTAGCGGTGATGTCCAGCTCGATCTGAGCCAGGTTGTAAGTGGCGTCGTCTGGCTCCTTTGCCAGCAGTGGCTCGAGATTCGTCGCGGCTTCCTGCAGCTGGCCACTTTTCATTTGCGCCAGCGCCAAGCCATAGCGCGCCGCGTCGAGGGTCGGGTCGTCGGCCAGCATCGCCCGGAAGCGCTTGGCGCTGACTCCTGGTGTGCTTTCGAACTTCAGCTCCACGCGCGCGCGCAGAAGCTGATAGCGCAGGCTGTCTTCAACTCCGGTGTCGGGGTATTGCTCAGCCCGGTTTTTGGTGTCGGCAATACGTGATTCGGTGACCGGGTGAGTAAGCAGGAACTCAGGCGGCTTCTGGTCGTAACGATACTGGCGCATCAGACGACCAAACATCTCAGGCATGGCGCGGGGGTCGTAACCAGCTCTTTCGAGGTTGATGATGCCTATCCGGTCGGCTTCCTGCTCGTTCTGTCTGGAGAAACGACGCTGAGACTGAATTGCTGCCGCTTGGGTCGAGATGATGGCGGCGATGCCAGCATCGCCCGCGCCAGCTGCAGCAGCAACGACACCAGCAAGCATGGCGGCCATTAGCGGCAGCTGCATACGTTTCTGCGCTTCCAATCCGCGAGCGAAGTGGCGTTGGGACAGGTGGGCCAGTTCGTGCGCGAGTACCGAGGCGTATTCGGCTTCAGTCTGGGCGTGGAGGAACAGTCCGCCATTGACGCCTATGATCCCACCCGGTGCGGCAAAGGCGTTTAGTTGCGGGCTGTCGAGTAGCACGAATTCCAGGCGACGGTCCTGTAGCTGACTGGTCTCGGCCAGGCGGTAGACGCTGCGTTCCAGATAATCCTTGAGCAGTGGATCGGAAAGCTGTGGAACCTGCCCGCGTAACAGGCTGAGCCAGGCTCTGCCCAGCTGGTGCTCCTGCTCTGGCGAGACAATGCCGGAGCTGGAGTCACCGAGCGAGGGTAGGTCATTTGCTATCACCGGCTGGCCGATCAGGCAGGCGAGTGTGAGCAGGGTGGGGCGCAGCAATTTCATCCAGACTGGCTCTTCAAGGCGGGAGCGCTACTGTAGCCTTGTGCTCGGGTCGCTGGCCAGAGCCGGGCGCAGCTCGGTATCCTGCAGCCCTTTCGAGGAGATGAACATGACTCAACAGGGTGCCCCTGGCATGGCCTGCGATGCCGAGCTGGATGCGGTCGGGCTGGACTGCCCGATGCCGTTGCTCAAGGCGAAACTGGAGCTCAATCGGTTGTCCAGCGGGCAAGTATTGAAAGTCACGGCAACAGACCCTGGGTCGCAACGCGATTTTCGTAGTTTCGCCAAGTTGGCTGGTCACACGCTGCTTCACGAAGAGGCGCAAGAAGGGCTCTATCGCTACTGGCTGCGCAAGGCCTGACGGTCGCTAAGGAAGGTATATGCTAAACGTGTTGCGGGGCTGGATTCATCGCTATTTCTCGGACGAGGAAGCGGTGGTCCTTGGGGTGTTGCTGGTGGTCGCCTTTGCGACAGTGCTGACCCTCGGTCACATGCTGGCCCCGGTGATCGCTGGGCTGGTGCTGGCGTACCTGATGCAAGGACTGGTCGGCGCGCTGGAGCGAATCAAGCTGCCGCATCTGGTAGCGGTATGGCTGGTTTTTCTTATGTTCATCGGCCTGCTGACCGTCTGCATTCTATTCCTGGCGCCGTTGATGTGGCAGCAGGTGTTGACGCTGTTCAACGAGTTGCCGCGGATGCTGGTCGAGTGGCAATCGCTGCTGCTTCTTCTGCCTGAGCGCTACCCTCAATTGCTCACCGAAGTGCAGGTATTGCGCGGTATCGATTTCATTCGAGGCGAGGTCGGTCGCTACGGCCAGATCATGCTCACCTCTTCGTTGTCGAGCCTGCCTCTGCTATTGAGCCTGATGATCTACCTGATCCTGGTGCCCATTCTGGTGTTCTTTTTTCTCAAGGATCGCCAGCAGATCAACGACTGGCTCAGTGGTTACCTGCCACACGAGCGTGGGTTGATCACCCAGGTGGCGCAGGAAATGAACGTACAGATTGCCAACTACATCCGCGGCAAGGCGATCGAGATCCTGATTTGCGGGGTGGTGTCGTATGCGGTTTTTGCCGCTCTGGAACTTAATTACGCGGCGTTACTGGCGATGCTCGTCGGGATCTCGGTCGTCGTGCCTTATATCGGTGCGACGGTCGTGACCATTCCCATCGCCTTGATCGGCTTGTTCCAGTGGGGGCTGGGCGACCAGTTCATCTATTTGATGGTGGCCTACGCCATCATCCAGGCACTGGATGGCAACGTTCTGGTACCGCTGTTGTTTTCCGAGGCGGTGAACCTACACCCTGTAGCGATCATTTGCGCTGTGTTGCTGTTCGGCGGCCTGTGGGGCTTCTGGGGCGTGTTTTTCGCGATCCCGCTAGCAACCCTGTTCAAGGCAGTGCTGTACGCGTGGCCGCGTCGGTCGGCTACGGTGCCCGTGGTGGATCACGTCGGGTAGCTGCTGGGCCGTCCGCGCCGGCGGCAATAAGCTGGCAAGTGAAGGCGGGCTCGCGTGTTGTAGCGTTGCTGCCTGCTACGCAGTTTTTTGGCGCTGCTGCAATGCCTGTGCGGCCTGCAGCACAGCTTCGACATGCCCTGGCACCTTCACCCCGCGCCATTCCTGCCGCAGCACGCTGTCAGCGTCGATGAGGAAGGTGCTCCGGTCTATGCCCAGATACTCCTTGCCGTAAAGCTTTTTCAGTTTTATCACGTCGAATAGCTGACAAAGCTGCTCGTCTTTGTCGCAGATCAGCTCGAAGGGAAAGCCCTGTTTGGCCTTGAAGTTTTCGTGGGTTTTGAGACTGTCTCGCGATACGCCGAACACGACCGTGTTGGCGGCGACGAAGGCATCGTGCTGGTCGCGAAAGCCCTGGCCTTGAGTGGTGCAACCCGGAGTGTTGTCCTTCGGGTAGAAATACAGGACCACCTGTTTGCCCTTCAACGCCTCGAGGCTGACCTGTGTATCGCTGGTGGCCTGTGCCTGGAAGGTTGGCACGGGTTGGTCAATGGCAACAGACATAGTGGTTTTCCTACTCAAGGGTTCTGAGGGCGCCAGGGCTCTATCAATGCATCCAGGTTCAAGGCATCGGCGAAATCGAGAAATTGGTCCCGCAGCCAGCTGATCTGCGTGCCAGCCGGCAGCGTCACGGTCATTGTCGCGTTGAGCATGGTGCCGCCCGTTTGCGGTGCCTCATAGGTGTCGCATGTGAGGGCTTCGAGCTCGACACGGTGATCAATAAAAAACTGGCACAACTCGTTGAGGATGTCGGGTCTATAGGCCGAGCTGACATACGCCACATAAGGCAGTGCTTGCGGTCGGGTTTCCAGCGCTTCGCTGCGCACTACATTAGTGGTGAACTCGTGCTTTTTGGCCAAGCCGGGTAGCGCTGTCTCCATTCGAGCAAGCGCGTCCCAGGTTCCGGTGATTTCCAGGACCAAGGCACAGCATTCGCCGTGTCGGGTCAGGCGCGTGCTTACCACGGCGCAGCGATTCTCGTTGCTGGCTCGGCAAAGCACGTTGGTGAGCGCCATCGGGCTACGGCCCATGGCGCTGATGACGAGAAATTGTTCTCGGGGTACTGGTGGGGGGGTGGACATGCAGATTCCTGGCGGTGATGAATCGGTCGGCCAGCCAAGCCGAAAACAGCTAAGGGTAGCGAAAAGCGTCGTCAGTGGGAATGCGTGAACTGGGGGCGACAATCGCCTGCCACTTCGACGCTCAGTCGTTCCGGCGGGTGATGCCTCCAGCGTGCTCGCAAAGCGCTCGGGAGCCTTGTACCATTACGCCTCTCTTTTTCCGGCAGGAGTGGGTTGCATGATTGCGGGCAGTATGGTGGCGTTGGTCACTCCCATGGACGCGCAAGGTGGCCTCGATTGGGATAGCCTGAGCAAGCTTGTCGACTTCCATCTTCAGGAAGGCACCAATGCAATCGTTGCAGTCGGTACCACTGGTGAGGCGTCTACGCTCGAAGTATCCGAGCACATTGAAGTCATCCGTCGCGTTGTTGATCAGGTCAACGGCCGCATTCCGGTAATCGCAGGCACAGGGGCCAACTCCACCCGCGAGGCGGTCGAACTGACTGAAAATGCCAAGCAGGCCGGCGCCGACGCCTGCCTTCTGGTGACGCCGTATTACAACAAGCCGACGCAGGAAGGGATGTATCTTCACTTCCGTCACATTGCCGAAGCTGTAGCGATTCCGCAGATCCTCTACAACGTCCCAGGACGTACCGCCTGTGACATGCTCCCTGAAACCATCGAGCGCTTGGCGAAAGTGCCAAACATCGTAGGCGTCAAGGAAGCAACCGGTGACCTCAAACGCGGTCAGGAGGTGCTTGATCGTGTGGCTAATGACTTCCTTGTCTACTCCGGCGACGACGCTACTGCCGTTGAGCTGATGTTGATGGGCGGCAAGGGCAACATCTCCGTTACCGCGAACGTTGCTCCGCGTGCGATGAGCGAGCTGTGTGCCGCTGCCATTGCTGGCGATGCAGAAAAGGCGCGCGCCATTAATGCGCTGTTGATGCCGCTGCACCAGACGCTGTTCCTCGAGGCCAATCCGATTCCGGTGAAGTGGGCACTGCATGAGATGGGCCTGATACCGGAGGGCATTCGCCTGCCGCTTACCTGGCTGAGCCAGCGTTGCCACGAGCCGCTTCGCGCTGCGATGCGTCAGTCAGGTGTGCTGGCCTGATAATTCAGGTGTACTGGTTTATTAATGAAGGAACATGCATGAAGCGATTGGCCGGCCTCTCGACCTTAGCCTTGATTATCTCTGGAACCAGCGGTTGTGGCTGGTTATGGGGTGAAGACGGATATTTCCGCGACCGTGGCAGCGACTACCTGCAGGCACAACAGGTGCCGCCAATGCAGGTGCCTGGCGATGTCGAGCTGCGCCCGATCGAGCCGCTGCTGCCGATCCCCCAGCAGGTAGCCGACAGCCGCGCGACAGGCGAGTACGAGGTGCCCCGTCCGCAACGTCTGGTCGCCGCCGAAGAGGTGAGCGAGTACAGCCTGCAGACTTCCGAAGATGCGCGTTGGCTTGTTGCAATGCGAGCGCCTTCGCAGGTATGGGCGTCAGCCCGTCAGTTCTTTACCGACAATGGCTTCCAGATTGCCGAAGAGCGACCGCAGACTGGTGAGTTTGTCACAGCCTGGCAGACCCGTGATCAGCTCGTGCCGGCGCTGGTTCGCAATCTTGGACTGGGTGAAGGCGAGACCCGCGTCCGGGTTCGCGTCGAGCCAGGTGTTCAGCGTGATACCAGTGAAATCTTCTTGGTCAGCGTTCAACGTCCCGCCGGCAGCAGTGCCGATGTTGCCTGGCCGGACGCGCCGGTGAATGCTGAGCGCGATCGAGTACTGCTCGATGAGCTGCAGGCAGGGCTGAACAGCAGCACTGTCGAAGGTGGCTCAGCCTCGCTGCTGGCTGAGCGCGAGTATGACGCGCCAAGCCGTGTGACGCTGAGTGAGGCCGGTAGCGGCGAGCCGGTGCTGCAGCTCGATACGGACTTCAACCGTGGTTGGTCGAGTATCGGTCGCGCGCTGGCGGCGAGCGATATTCTCGTCGAGGACCTTGATCGAAGCCTCGGCGTCTACTACATCAACCTGTCGGAAGGTGCGGCGAACCCGGATGAGAAACCTGGTTTCTTCTCCGGGCTCTTCGGCGGAGCGCCTGACCGCGAAGAGATCGAGGCCCGCGCCGAGCGCTATCAGGTACGCGTAACTGATGTGGGCGGCAAGGTTCAGGTCACCCTCGACAAGGACCTCGATACCGTTGCTCCGGCTGATGTGTCCCGACGCGTGCTGAGCATGCTCAAGGACAGCCTGGACTGATTCTACGAGACAGTCCGCCCCAATCCATTCAGGCGAAACCTCTCGGTTTCGCCTGTTTCGTTTGATGATTGATCCAGTCGTTGTGTCTGCGCTGTTGCGCAAGCCAGCACAGGTTCGGCAACCGCGAGAAAAGCCATGACCGCTCCCAGCTCCCTGAGCCTGAAAAAAATCTATTCTGGCAAGGTGCGTGATCTGTACGAAATCGACGACAAGCGCATGCTTATGGTCGCTACCGACCGGCTCTCCGCGTTTGACGTGATCCTTGCCGAGCCGATCCCCGAGAAGGGCAAGATTCTTACCGCAATTTCCAATTTCTGGTTCGACAAGCTCGCGCAGCTCGTCCCTAACCATTTCACTGGTGACAAGGTAGAGGACGTTGTGCCAGCCGAGGAGCTGCCCCTGGTTGAGGGGCGGGCGGTGGTGGCCAAGCGACTGAAGCCGGTTGCAGTGGAGGCCATCGTGCGTGGCTATATCGTTGGCTCAGGCTGGAAGGAGTATCAGCGGAGTGGAACCGTGTGCGGGATCCAGCTGCCAGCTGGCCTGAAAGAAGCGGCCAAGCTGCCGCAACCGATCTTCACGCCGTCTACCAAAGCGGCCGTGGGTGATCACGACGAGAACATCTCCTTCGAGCAGTGCGAAGCCATCATCGGTAAAGAGCTGGCGGCGAAGGTGCGCGACACCTCGATCGCGCTGTACAGCGCAGCTGTGGCATACGCTGCGACGCGAGGCATCATCATCGCTGATACCAAGTTCGAGTTCGGCCTCGATGAAAATGGGGTGCTGACGCTGATGGATGAAGTGCTTACGCCTGACTCCAGCCGCTTCTGGCCCGCAGACAGTTACGCTGAAGGCAGCAACCCGCCAAGCTTCGACAAGCAATTTGTCCGCGACTGGCTCGAGTCCACCGGCTGGAACAAGGAGCCGCCAGCCCCGCCAGTGCCGGCTGATGTTGCACAGAAGACTGCCGATAAATACCGTGAAGCACTGACGCGCTTGACCAGCTGATTGGCTGGCGACCAGCGGGGAGTTTGATGCGCTCAGCATCGCTGTCCTGCTACGGCATCGCTAAAAAATCTGCGCAGTTGGGGTTAGACAAAACACACTGAACTGCTATGATGCGCGCCGCTGGAGAGATGCCGGAGTGGCCGAACGGGACGGATTCGAAATCCGTTGAACTGGCAACAGTTCCTAGGGTTCAAATCCCTATCTCTCCGCCACTACATATAGCCTAAGCCCCCGAAACCTCTAAATTTTCGGGGGCTTTTGCGTTTCTGGGGTTTAGTTTTTCCGTCCCTGCCTTCACTGCTGCATCGACGGCCGGGCAATCGCTTACGCGGTAGGCGCCCCGCACTGCCAAAGTATAAATGGGCAGTTGTCGGGCGGTGAAAGCGTTGCGTGTTGGGCAATAGCTAGTGTTCTTATGTTTATAGGAATGCAGCTTCATTCTGTGATACAGACTGGTGGTCATCTGGAGGCCGCATTCAAGGTTCTGGCCTGTTGCGGCATAGCCTATTCAGCTTAAGGGTTAACCGCTGAGGCTTGAATGATGCGGCCATACAGTTGCTCGAGATTTTGCCAGGCAGTGGCTGTCTGAGCGCTTTGTGGACCCGTAAGGCTGTGTGTGACAGCCGCCGAGTGGCGCAGCAAGGCCAGCGCTTCGTTCAAGCGGCCTCTTTGCATTAGAAAAATGCCTAGGTTGGTGCAGCTCTCCGCGACGAGCAGATGGTTTGTCCCAAGCGCATTTTCACGCATGGTCAGCGCCTTGCGTAGCTCGCTCTCTGCAAACTCTAGATCGCCGGTTCGGCTGTAGAGCACGCCAAGACGGTTATGTATATCGGCAGCGCTGGCTGACTGCGGCCCTTGCAGCTGTTGCCTGATTTCCAGCAGCCGGAGTAGTTGGGTCTTTGCAGCCGCGTATTGCTGCTTCTCGGTGAGAACGGTGGCCAAATTGAGCAGCGGACCGGTCAATCTTACCTGGTCGTTAGGTGCGGTGCGCTCAAGCATCGATATGGCGCTTCGGTAGTAACTTGCTGCCTGATCGGGTTGGCCGTTGCGCTGACGCAGAATGCCCAGATTGTTGTAAGCGATGGCCGTTGCTGCTGAGCCCGCCGGATAGAGCCGCTCAAGTATGGTGATCTCCTCGCGGAACGAGCTTTCAGCTTTCGCAGCGTCTATCTGCGTATAGAGCATACCCAAAGCGTGGTGGACCTGCGCCGTAGCTTCGGCATGGGCCCCCAGGCTTTTTTGCCTTAGCTTCAGCGCCCGCAGCAGCAGCGGCTCCGCTTCAGCAAGCTTGTTCTGAAGTTTCAACGCATCAGCAAGCTGAAGCAGCGAAATGGCTTGCAGATGATGATCGCGCCCAAATGCCTTTTCACGCACCGTCAGGCTTGCTCTGTACTGCGCCTCGGCCTCTGCGTACTGCCGCCGCAGCATGTACAAGCTGCCCAGATTGTCATGCGCGCGTGCCAATGCTTCCAACTCCGTCCTTTGGCCGCCCTTGGCCGCCTTCTGCTGGCTACTCAACGCAGCGCTACAGACTGACTGAGCCTTGGCGAGATCCCGCTTACGTAAGAGCGATTGGCACTCAGTGCTCGTCGCGAAAGCGGAGCTGCAGCCCAGGCCCGCGACCGCTGCGAGTAAGACGGCCGCCAGACTACGGCGTGAGGGGAACCAGCTTACCTTTTTTTCCTTGGTCGACGGCTTGGCGGTCGCGCAGGCGCTGGCCGCGTTAACAGTTTGTTTTGGTAGAGAAAATCGCTGCATAAAGCTCTGCCTGGCAGTTTGATGGCGCAATGACATATTCATGGCGTCGTAATGATGTCTGTTAGATATTGAAATGCTGGCATTACGATGCCATATTGGCGACCGAAGCCATCATCTTTTTCTGTAGTCAAGGGACCAGTTCATGCAAAGGCAAGTTTGTAAAGGCAATTCGGAATGCACCCAACCTGTTGCGTATCGCCGCAAATCACTGCTGGCGTGCGCGCTGCTGGCGGTGTTGGCTGGGAATCAGGCGATGGCTGAGGTAATAGTCGGTGACGAAGCTGCTGTCGGTGGCAATGCGATTGAGGTCAGTGACGCCAGTGGTAATACTACCTTCATCGAATCAAGTTCAATTTTGATATTTGACTCTGTTGGTAATAACGTGGTGATTCGCCCAGGTGAAGGCATCTCAGTGTCTGGTGTGGAAGGCACTTCTGTTATTAAGTCCGATGGTACTGACAGCAATATCGCAGGCAATTTGACTGTCCAAGGTGACGTTGGCACGGTCGGTTCTCCGGTTGGTTCTGTTAACAGTACGAATATAAATAACTCGGGCGCTATAAATACTGGCTCGGTGAGCGCATCGGCTGTGAACGGTACTGCCGTGAATAGCGTAACGATCGTCAATAGTGGGGTCATTACTACGAGTACGCTTCAGGCTGACTCCGTCAATGCTACGACTATTAATGGTGGAGCCATCACTGGCTCGCTGAATGCTGCTGGAGAAAAGATTACAAATGTTGCAGCCGGTACTGATGGAACAGACGCAGTGAATTATGACCAGTTGCGTGCCGTACAGAACGGCTACGACAGCCAATACAACGAATTGGCTAACCAAACAAATGCGCGCTTCGACTACATGGAAAACCGTATAGACCGAGTCGAAGAGGTTGCGAACGCGGGTGTCGCGTCCGTCGCTGCCCTTGCTGCAATCCCAGCGCCGGCCCACGGCAAACGCTTCAGTGTAGGTGCCGGTCTTGGTAGCTACAGCAGTGAAAGCGCCGTAGCCGTTGGTTTCCGTGCCGCCATTACAGAGTCGACCTCTGTAACTGCTGGCCTCAGCCGCAATACCGCCTCGAAAACCGCTGCCAACCTAGGCGTCGGTTACAGCTGGTAAAAACCTGATATTAAGGGTGGCGTGTTCTGCGCCGCCCTCTACCTACTTTTAAAGAATAACGCTGGCTCCACTTGTTGGGGCGCTGGAGAACGACATGGCTGTTACGCTCACTACGATGAAACCGCTGGTAGGCGGAATTGAAGATCAGTATTACGCAATCACCTATGCCCGACTGTTGATGAATGGCAATGAGTCGAGCACCGCTGATGGTTTTCTTATTGAGGCCGGCACCTCAGGCTCCCTTTCATATATAGATATGTCTGGGGTTCGCCAGGTTATTGATTTCACAATCGAGCCTGAGCCTGAGGTAGTACTGCGCCTAAATGGTCTTTACATCAACAACGTCAAGGTAAGCGGCAGCGATTCAAAACTCTACTGGCTTAATAATGAAGGCTTTCAGGGCGGAGATGTTACCGCTCTGAACCTGCAAGCAGTCAACACGTTGACCCGTACTTGGGGCAATGGCGAGTTAGGCGGTATCGAAACAAGTGGTACATCCGTTCCAGCTTCGCTTGCCGTGGCAGCTGTCAATGACGCACCGACCACATCCAGTGTAGTACTCGCCCATATTGCAGAAGACAGCGGTGCTCGTCTGATCACTTCGCTTGAACTGCTGGCTGAGGCTGAAGATGCAGATGGGGATCTGCTGACGGTTAGCAACCTGCAAATCAGCTCCGGTGCTGGCCAGCTTGTTGATAACCACGACGGCACATGGATCTACACCCCAGCTCCGGATGACGATACGGCCGTCACCTTCAGCTATTCCGTCTCCGATGGCACCACTAGCGTCGCCGGCACGGCCACGCTTGACATTATTCCGGTCGACGATACTGCGCCTAATCAGCCACCAGTGGTGGCTGCGCCGTTATCCCTTGATGTAGTTGAAGATGGCGAACTTCTGGTCCTGGACCTGCTGCAAGGTGCTACAGACCCCAATGGTGACGCACTGGTAATTACCGCCGGCACCATTACCGTGAACGGGCAGCAAACCGAGACGCTACCACTAGGCTTTGCGCCGGTATCGGAAACGGTTTTAGGCTTCGACCCTTCTGCCTATGACTTCCTGGCGGAAGGTGAAGTATTCACCATCACGCTGAACTACACGATTGCTGACGGAAACGGCGGTTCGGTTAGTCAGGTTGCGACTATCACCGTGACCGGCACCAACGACGTCCCGGTGGCCCTGGCGGCTGTGAATGCCGTTGCCGAAGATGCAACCATTGAAGGCAGCGTTGCTGGCACCGACGCCGATGCAGGCGAAACCGCCACGCTGACCTACGCACTGGTCGGTGAAGCCCCGGCTGGTCTGACCTTCAACGCCGACGGTACCTACACCTTCGATGCGTCGAGCTACGACTCGCTGACTGCTGGCGAGCCGCTGGTGCTGACCATTCCGTTCACCGCGACTGACGCTCAAGAAGCGACCTCTGCGGCGGCGAACCTAGTCATCACCGTGACCGGCACCAACGACGTTCCGGTTGCCCAGGCTGCCGTGAATGCCGTTGCCGAAGATGCAACCATTGAAGGCAGCGTTGCTGGCACCGACGCCGATGCAGGCGAAACCGCCACGCTGACCTACGCACTGGTCGGTGAAGCCCCGGCTGGTCTGACCTTCAACGCCGACGGCACCTACACCTTCGATGCGTCGAGCTACGACTCGCTGACTGCTGGCGAGCCGCTGGTGCTGACCATTCCGTTCACCGCAACTGATATTCAAGAAGCGACCTCTGAAGCGGCGAACCTGGTCATCACCGTGACCGGAACCAACGACGTTCCGGTGGCCCTGGCGGCTGTGAATGCCGTTGCCGAAGATGCAACCATTGAAGGCAGCGTTGCCGGCACCGACGCCGATGCAGGCGAGACGACCACGCTGACCTACGCACTGGTCGGCGAAGCCCCGGCTGGTCTGACTTTCAATGCCGACGGTACCTACACCTTCGACGCCTCGAGCTACGACTCGCTGGCGGCTGGCGAGCCGTTGGTTCTGACCATTCCGTTCACCGCAACTGATATTCAAGAAGCGACCTCTGAAGCGGCGAACCTGGTCATCACCGTGACCGGAACCAATGACGTCCCGGTGGTTGAAAGTGCAATCAGCGAAGCTATATTCGACAATGCAGCCTCGGCACAGATTGACTTGCTGGCTGGCGTTACTGATGTCGACTCGCAATTCCTAGTTGCCAGAGACTTCACCTATAACGTGGATAGCCTTGGCGCAAGCGCTACCCAGCCAGCAGGCTTCTCCATCATTGGCAACACCCTAACCGTAAACCCCAACAGTTACCTGGATCTGGCGAGAGGTGAGTCGACTACGGTGGTCGTCAGCTACACCATAGACGATGCCGATGGAGCAACCGTCGCGCAGACAGCTACTATCACGATCACCGGGGCTAACGAAGCGCCGACGGTTACCGCCGCAATTACCAGCGAAGATGTTGAAGGTGAAACGGTTTACCTGCTGGATCTGCTCGACAACGCAACGGATGCCGAGGGCGATGCGCTGGCCGCCAGCAATATCACCTATACGGTAGATGGGGTTGCGACCGGCAACGAGGGTACTGATGCTCCAGCTGGCATCGTGAAGATTGGCAATGAGTTGCAGGTCGATCCAAGCAGCTCCGTATTCGACTATCTGCAAGCCGGTCAGAAACTGGTCATCGTTGCTTCCTACTCCGTCACTGACGGCTATGAAGGCCCATATGGCGCCGCAGGGTCTGTCCCGCAGACGGCGACAATCACCATCACTGGTACCAATGATGCACCGACTGTGTCGGGCGCAATCAGCAGCGCGGTTAACGAAGGCGCTGAAGCCTACGAGATCGACTTACTACAGGGCCTCATCGATCCGGATGCGGCTGATACGCACATTGTCCAGTCCTTGACCTTTAACGGTAGTGGGGTCGTCCCTGATGGACTGGTGCTCGCAGGAAGCACCCTGATCGTAGACCCGAACTCTTCCGCCTTTGATTACCTTGCCGCGGGTGACCCCCTCAACATCGTGGTGAATTACGTCATCAACGATGGTAACGGAGGTACTGTTGCCCAGACCGCCACCATCACCATCACCGGCACCAACGATGCTGCCGTGATTGACGGTGACGTGAGCCAGTCGGTAGCAGAAACCGATGCCCCGCTGACCCTCACTGGCACCCTGACCAGCACCGATGCCGACAACGTTGACAACAGCTTCACTGCTACCACCATCGTTCGCGGCAACGGCACCTTCAGCATCGATGCTGCTGGCGCCTGGTCGTTCGAGGCCAGCAGTGCGTTTGACGAGCTGAATGACGGTCAACAGGTGCAAGAAGCCTTCACCGTCACCAGCATCGACGGCACCGAGCAGGTTGTTACTGTCACCATCACCGGCACCAACGATGCTGCCGTGATTGACGGTGACGTGAGCCAGTCGGTAGCAGAAACCGATGCCCCGCTGACCCTCACTGGCACCCTGACCAGCACCGATGCCGACAACGTTGACAACAGCTTCACTGCTAACACCATCGTTCGCGGCAACGGCACCTTCAGCATCGATGCTGCTGGCGCCTGGTCGTTCGAGGCCAGCAGTGCGTTTGACGAGCTGAATGACGGTCAACAGGTGCAAGAAGCCTTCACCGTCACCAGCATCGACGGCACCGAGCAGGTTGTTACTGTCACCATCACCGGCACCAACGATGCTGCCGTGATTGACGGTGACACAACCGGCAGCGTAACCGAAGACACAACCACTCCGACCTTGACAGCTACCGGCACCCTGACCAGTACTGACGTCGATGGCACCCCTAATGCCTTCCAAACCGGCGCTGGCGTTGCAGTGGGCTCCACCCTCGGCAGCCTCAGTATTGACGCCAATGGCGCTTGGACCTACAGCGTGGCCAATAGCGCCGTGCAATACCTAGGTGCAAACGCGACCAAAATCGAGCAGTTCACGGTCAAGGCTGCTGACGGCACTGAGAAACTGATCGAGGTGACCATCAACGGCACCAACGATGTGCCTTCGGTTGGTGCGGCGCTGATTACCTCCGACTTTGAAGGCAATGGCGTTTACACCCTCAACCTGCTGCTTGGGACAAGCGATGTCGACACCAACGACACCCTCAGCGTCAGCAACGCCACCTATACAGTCGGCGGGGCTGCAACGGGTAATGGTGGTACTGACATTCCAACCGGTTTGAGCCTGGCGCCGAGCGGCGTGTTGAGCATCAACCCGAGCTCACCTGCCTTCGATTCCTTGGGTCAAGGCGAGAGCTTGGTAATAGTCGTTAACTACAAGGTCACCGATGGCATTGCCAGCCCAGCCAAAACCGCGACCATCACAATCAAAGGCACCAACGACCAGCCGACAGTGAGTGGCGCGATCACCAGCAGCAAAGTCGAAGGCGATGCGGCGTACACCATCAACTTGCTGAGCGGCGCGCACGATGTGGATGCCAATGACGTCCTGAGCATTGGGGGTGTGACTTACAAACTGGGCGATGGCGTAGCCAGCAGTTCTGTGCCGACGGGCTTCAGCCTTGCTGGTTCAACACTGACGGTGGACCCTGCCAATGTTGCCTTCGACGCCTTGGCCCACGGCGAGACGCTCAGCGTATTGGTTGCCTATACCGTGCTCGATGGCAAGGGAGGTAGCGTGGCGCAAACCGCGACCATCACGCTGACCGGCACCAACGATGCGCCGGAAATTACCGTGATCGGTAATCCGAACATCAGTGCAGCCAGTGCTAATGTCGTGTTCAACGGCACGCTGCTGGTGTCCGATGCGGATGCCAATGAGCAGCTGACGCTCAGCCTGACGGCTGTTGGCGGCACGCTTGACTTGAGCAACGACTCAGGCGTGACGGTCATCGAAGGCAGCGACAGTGCCGGTGAGTTGACCGTGTTGATTACCGGTACCGCGGCGCAGATAAATGCAGCGCTAAACGGCTTGACGTTCTCTGCAGACGACTCAGGAATAGACGCAGGCCTTTACGTCGAAGTAGTCGACGGCGGAGAAGATGGTGTGACCGGCGCTGCCCAGTACATTGAAATTCCGGTTGCCGGCCCTGACGTGGTGCCTGAGGCAGTCGACTTTGACGGCGGCGAACAGGTAACGGTAGTCAATTATGACCCGGCCACGGTGATTACCATCGCCGGAGTCTCGGCGGCATCAACCAGCGTATCCGTCAGCGGTGCCGGAACAACCATTACTGGTGGCAACGGCGGCGTTCTGTTGCTTGGCGGCTACAGCGGCAATCTGGACGGAAGTTCTATCCAGTTTGCTGATGGTAGCCTGCTCAAAACTGCAACAGCCAACGCATCGTCCGGCTCCACCCTGGTGGGCAGCTCGATTGCTGGCGGCGACTTGCTGATCGGCAGTGACTTCGCTGATGTGCTGCGCGGGCTGGCCGGTAACGACACGCTGCACGGCGGTGCGGGCAACGACACCATCTATGGTGGTAGCGGTGCCGATATCATCAAAGGCGGCGCGGGCAACGATGTGCTTTACGGCGGCGACAACTCTGCCGACGATGGCGCTCAAGATATGTTCGTCTACGACGCAGCGGGAAGCCAGGGCACTGACATCATCGTGGGCTTCAAGGATGGCCAGGACAAGATCGCATTCCAGGGTGCAATGCCTAGCAACATCGAGGTGTCCAGCATCGGCTCTACCGCTGTGGTGACATTGACCGACAACAACAACGCAAAAACGACGGTCAAGCTGTTGGGCATGGCCGGGCTGGTTGACGACAGTGACTTTGTGCTTCTTGGTACTTCCGGCAGCGATCTCCTTAATGGTAACTCGGGCAACAACACCATTATCGGTCTTGCCGGAAACGACACTATCGACGGTGGCGCGGGTGCCGACACCATCTACGGTGGCGCGGGTAACGACATGATTACCGGTCGCGCTGGCGATTCCCTGTACGGAGATGCCGGCAACGATCGGTTCAGCTTCGATGAAGGCGCCAATGTCACGGTGGCCTCGGCAGCCGTGGTGGATGGTGGCGAGGGCAGCGATACCGTATACGCTTGGAACGGCATCGGTGGCGGTAACGTCAGTTTGTCCGACAGTGCTTTCGCCAATGTAACAAACGTAGAAATGCTGACTATGGATGCGGGCGGTACTGCTTCCGTCACGCTCGGAACCAATGCAAACACTGCGTTTGCAGGCGGTATATCGGTGACGAATGGAGTAGCAACTGGGGCGCTGGTGGTGGATGGTTCCGCAGCGACCATCGCCATCAGTGCGATGGGGGGGAATAACAACGACACCCTAACGGGCGGCGCAGGAGATGACGTGCTGGTTGGTGGCGCAGGTAGTGATGAGCTCGTCGGCAATTCAGGAGACGATTTCATCACCGGCGGCCAAGGGGCAGATCAGCTAAATGGCGGTGCCGGCTCAGATACATTTGTGTATCGAGTAACTGGTGACTCTACCGAGAGCCAAATGGACAGCATCGTGGACTTCGAAGTAGGTTCTGACGTCATTGACCTGCAAGGTTTGGTCGTGGGCCATTCCTATTCGGTGTTCAATGGGGGAAGTTCTTTCGGAGGTTTCGCTGACGTTAAGGCTGCGGCTCAGGCGCAACTACAAAATGACAGCTGGCCATTCGTTGGCGGCGATGGAACAGACACCTGGGTGTTCTTCGATGACGGCCATAACAATAGTTTTGATGCTGGCGACACCGTGATCAAACTAGTTGGTATCTCCGATGCTAGCTCTATCAGTGCCGACAACTTCGACTGGGGGCAAACCCTGGTCTAATTTGGCATCTGCACGCCTCCCTCGCAGCATGTAAGGGAGGTTGCTTCAACTAAACCCTGCCCTACGGTGCAGGGTTTTTTATGCCCATTAATCGCGGCTGGAGGAAGGTCGCTTATTGAGAGTCTTCTTGCGAATCTTCTGGAGGCTCTGCCAAGGCATGCTCGAGAACGGAGATGATTTGGGAATTCATACTGCGATGGTTGGCTATCGCCACTTCGGCGAGGCGCTCTCTCATCGAGGCGGGCAGCCGTATTACCAGCTTGACCGCCGGTTCGCTGGACGCATTCGTATGTCTCATGTTCTACCTCTTCAAATCTCAAGGGCGATATTGCGTCAGCCCGTTCCCTTGGCACTGCAAATCTCCGTGTCCTTACGCAAAATCCATTAACTTGGCGTCGGAATAATGGCGGATTCTACTGATTGTTGACAGAAAGTATAGTCCTTCGCTGCGATGGGGGTCGCTTCGGCGGACGAAAGGAGGTGACGTTGCAGCTTTCTCCACGCTGCAAATACGAGGATCTGCCGGCTCGGCAATGACCGCAGGGGGGGCGGTAGCGGCTCGTGGAACGTCGCGATTACACGCTGCTCTATATAAGTTTCATGGAACAATATTGTGCCGAAAAGCCAGCATAATGCCGGTAAATACTATTATTCGGATAAGTTCAGTGATTATTTTCTCCTATTTGGCTCTCCGAAGTGCCTAGTTATTACGCCAAGCAACTCGGAGCTTTCTTGCGCCGTTGTGTCTATCTTGGCTACGTAACATGAGGCGGAATTGCACCGTTACGGTTTGTTTGTTTTTGCAATACTCGATGTAGGTAGTTGCCCACAATCATCGATCGAGAAGGCGCAGTGTTGCGCGCCGTGTGTCGGGATATTGGCATCATAATGATGCTGTTGTGATATCATCGTGGGCTGTTTTTGCTATCAAGCCTTCGAGGCCCGCGCATGAAGCCCCCCGCTCTTTCTGATCTGAAAGCCGCCCTGCTGGTATGTAGAGGTGGCTTCTTTTCCGTTGGTTTTTTCAGTCTGTTCATCAATTTTCTGATGCTGGTGCCCTCGTTCTACATGCTGCAGGTGTACGACCGGGTGGTTGCCACCGGTAGTCATTCGACGCTACTGATGCTGACGCTGATTCTGATCTTGCTGTTGTTTACGATGGGAGTGCTGGAGTGGGTGCGTTCACGCATCATGGTGCGCCTGAGTACGCGGCTGGATCTGATCCTGGGTCCGCGTCTCTACGATGCCAGCTTCAAGCAGGCCCTCGGCTCGGGTGGTACGCAGGCCTCGGCGCAGCCGCTGAGCGATCTGACCGGGTTGCGCCAGTTCATTACCGGTAACGGTCTGTTTGCCTTCTTCGATGCACCTTGGCTGCCGATCTATCTGGCCGTTATGTTTTTGTTCCACCCCTGGTTTGGCTGGTTTGCCTTGGGGTGTGCGCTGATATTGGTCGCCCTGGCCTACCTCAATGAGCGGCTGACCAACACTGCGTTACTTGAGGCCAACAAGCAGAACTTGGCGGCTACTGCCTTCACCCAGAAGAATCTGCGCAATGCCGAGGTAGTAGAGGCAATGGGTATGCTGGGCATGCTTCGTGAGCGCTGGCAGGCAATGAACCATCAGGTGCTGGTATTGCAGGGTGTGGCCAGTGATCGCGGTGGCAGTATCGCGGCATTCTCCAAGACATTTCGTCTGTTGGTTCAATCGCTCATTCTTGGCTTGGGCGCCTATCTGGCGATTGAGCAGGAAATCACTCCGGGATTGATGATTGCCGGTTCCATCCTCCTCGGTCGTGCGCTCGCGCCGATTGACCAGATGATTGGGGCCTGGAAAGGCTTTTCTGCTGCGCGCGGTCAATATGCGCGGCTCGATGAACTGCTGAAGCAGGTCGCAGCCGAGCCCGAGCGCATGTCGTTGCCAGCTCCGCGTGGTGAGATAACAGCGGAAAACCTGGCGGTGGTGCCACCCGGTGTGCAGAAGCCTGTCCTAGCAGGGCTGAGCTTTCATGTGACTGCCGGCGATGCGGTTGGCATCATCGGTCCGAGCGCTTCGGGGAAATCGACTCTGGCCCGCGCACTGTTGGGCATCTGGCCGGCAGCGCACGGCAAGGTGCGCCTTGATGGGGCCGATGTATTTGCCTGGAAGCGGGATGAGCTGGGTCAGCATGTTGGTTACCTGCCGCAGGATGTCGAGCTGTTCGAGGGATCGATCAGCGAGAACATTGCACGCTTCGGTCAGGTGGACCCGGCGGCGGTAGTCGAGGCCGCACGCTTGGCCGGCGTGCATGAACTGATTCTCAAGCTACCCCAGGGGTATGACACGGTGATCGGGGCGTCGGGGGGCGGGTTGTCCGGCGGGCAGCGTCAGCGTATCGGACTGGCACGCGCGGTGTATCGGCGCCCGCAGCTGGTCATCTTGGATGAGCCCAATTCTAATTTGGACGATGTGGGCGAGCGCGCTTTGTCCGACGCCATCATCAAACTCAAGCAGGCCGGTTGCACGCTGTTCGTGATTACTCACCGGACCAGTGTGCTCAACGCGCTGGACAAGCTGATGGTGCTGCGTGACGGCGCCCTGATGCTGTTCGGCCCGCGCGCGCAGGTTTTAGCGGAATTGACCAAGGCTCAGAAGCCCGTAGCGCTCGCCCAAGCGTAACCCCTTGAGGATGGAAAACGACGTGAGTAATGCTTCCACCGCAGGCCTTTTGCCTTCGCTACCTGTAAAGATCAATGATGTGCCAGCGAGGCGCATCGGCTACGCCGCCTTGTTCGTCACGTTCGGCCTGTTCGGCTCCTGGGCGACCTTCGCGCCGCTTGACAGTGCGGCTCTTGCGCCGGGTGTGGTTACGGTCAAGAGCTATCGCAAGACCGTGCAGCATCTTGAGGGCGGCATCGTCAGTGCTCTGCATGTTCACGACGGCGACCAGGTCCAGACCGGCGATGTCCTGGTAGAGCTGGATGGCACCCAGGTGTTCGCCGAGCTGGAAATGGTGCGTAGTCAATTGATCGCCGCTCAAGCGCTAGAGGCGCGGCTTGTGGCTGAGCGGGGCGGGGATGACGAAGTGAACTTCGGTGTGCCGGGAACCGACCCACGAGTTGGCGAGGCGCGCGCGAGTGAGCTGCAGATTTTCAATGCCAGGCGGGCGGCACGGCTTGGTGAGATCAGTGTGCTGCAAAAACGAGTGGTGCAGTTGAACGAGCAAATTCGCGGCTTTCACTCCGTCATTGACGGGAAAACGCAGGAGGCGGCGTTCTATGACGAAGAAGTGACCGATCTCACCGCGCTCCTGCAGGAAGGTTTCGTCGACAAGCAGCGCCTGCGAGAACAGCAGCGCAATGTTGTCCGGCTGCGCTCGGAAATAGCTGATCTCAAATCGTCGATCGCTCGCGCTCGTTTGCAGGCAGGGGAGACGGAGCTGCAGATCATGCAGCTGAACAAGGACTTCATTTCCGAAGTGGTGACTCAGCTTGCCGAGGTGCAGACAGCCATTTTCGATTTGACCGAGCGGATGGCCGCAGCGACCGATCGGGCGCAGCGTATCCAGATCCGCGCTCCGGAGTCGGGCATGGTCCTGGGTATGCAGGTTCATACCGTTGGCGGTGTGATCAGTCCCGGCACGCCTTTGCTGGATCTAGTCCCCGCAAGCGAGGATCTGGTCATTGATGTTGAGATCTCGCCGATGGATATCGACCGGGTAGGGCCGGGCAAGCTTGCCGACATCCGGTTCAGCGCATTCAAGAGCGCTACGACGCCTGTTATTGAAGGAGTTTTGACGCGGATATCGGCTGATCGGCTGGTCAATGAGCAGACCGGCATTCCTTATTACCTTGGTCGGGTAGAGCTGACGGACGCCGGGCGCAAGCAGCTGGAAAATCTGGTCCTCGTTCCTGGCATGCCTGCGGAAGTATTGATCAATACAGGTGAGCGCACGTTGCTCGAGTACCTGGTCCAGCCGGCATCCAATGCTTTTGCCCGCTCGCTGATCGAGGATTGAGAATGCGCTACTGGCTGGTTACGTTGTTATTGCTTGGATCATTGGCCGCGGGGTTGGCTTCTGCACAAAATCACCACTTGGAAAGTCTGTCACGGGCCGAGCCAGACGGTGACGTGAATACTGAAGCGCTAGTAGATCTGTGGCAGTTGTTTCAAGAGGCGGAGGCGAAGGATCCTCGTATCCTGATCGCCAAAGCACAGCGGGAGGGTGGCAAATGGCGAGAGCGAGAGGCGTTAGGACAACTTTTGCCCCAACTCAGCGCCAGCAGCGCCTTCAATCGGAGCCTGCAGGACAACGAGGTCACTCGCGATTTCTATAACGGCGAACGATACGCGCTGACATTCAGCCAGACGCTATACGATCCAGAGACGTGGCATAACTATCGGCGATATTCCGGTCTGGCTCAGCAACGGAAGGCCGAATATAAGGTCGCTCAGGAGGAGGCCACCATAGATCTGATTGAGCGCTACTTTTCATCGTTGGCGGCCGAGGACGAACTGGAGCTGGTTTCTGCCGAATTGCGGGCCACCGAGCGCAATCTAGATCGGGTGCAGTCGCTATACGCCCGGCAGCTGGCGCTGATCACGGACGTGCTGGAAATCTCCTCACGTGTCGACGTGCTTCGTGCTGCCGAGATCAGGGCGCGCAGTGATATCGACGTAAGCCGAGAGGCTCTCTCGGAACTGGTAGGGCGAACCATTAATGAGAGATTCAAGCGCATAGGGGACCAAACCCCCTTTGTCCTGCTAGATCAAGGGCGCGAATACTGGGTTGAGCACGCAATGGGTTCAAGTCCCGTATTACAGGCTCGCCGAAGTGCCGTAGATGCCGCGCAATCAGCTCTGAAAATGGCGCGCGGCGGCCATGCGCCGAAGGCATCGCTGAGTCTGAGCGGCCAGAGGAGCGACATCGGCTATGAAAATAGCAATCTTGCTAATAGTACCGACACATATGTAGCGAGCCTGGGGGTCCAGATGCCAATTTTTAGCGGCGGATCGGTCAGTGCCCGGGTGGAAGCCGGTCATGCGGAATTGATGGCCGCCGAGTACGAACTCGAGCAGGCGCGTCGGCAAGTAGTACGAGAGGTACGTTCGGCTTACTACGCTGCCGAGGCGGGTGTCAGCAAAATCGCAGCCTCACGCAAGGCACTGCTGTCTTCGCAAAAGGCTAGAGAGGCTGCTGAGCGTGCCTTTGGCTATGGTGTAATGAATGGGATTGATGTACTCAACGCCACCAAGGAAGAGTACGTGGCTCGTCGCGATCTCTTGAAAGCGCAGTACGATTTCGTCATGAGCACCATGGTATTGCGTCGATGGAGCGGGACGTTGATTAGAAACGATGTCCAAGAGGTCAATAAGTGGTTGGTGGCGCCAACCGTAGAGGGCGCCATCTCGCAGGCCGGTCTTTAATCGGGCCGGAGAGCGGTTATGGTCCTGATCCGCCTTTCGTCATTCGTTAGTGACATCTCGCTTAATGCTGATGATGCCCGACCTGATCTCAGGTACCGAAACCGGCAAGAGTGTTGATCGACTCAGCCCTAACACAGAGCCACCTGAGATAGCGTTTATCCGCGCGGCTCTCGGGTGCGGCTCCCGGTGCTTGAAAGGTTGCGGCCCTATTATCCCCCGCGCGACGATTCAACTCAGTCGGTAGAGTCACCGCGCTAACAGTCATCGCGGTGTCAGTTGCTGGCGCGAAGCTTGCGGAAGCTGTTCGGCTGGCGCTCGTTCTCACATCCCGACTGCCAATCAGGCCTTGCGGCTGAAGCCAAAAACATCCTTGAAACAATACATATAAAAATATAATGTAAGTCAGTAATGTGAAGGGCGATGCACTGTATCTGGCGATTCGGTTCAGCGTCAGGTCGCTAAGCGTCATCGGTGCACTGTGCATCGAAGGTTTTTAAAGGGACAAGACCGCACATGAAGACCATCAGTGTTCAAGGCAGTATGGGTGACGGCTTCGCAATCGAAGTGGATTGCGGCAATCACCGGGTGCTGATCGACCAGCCGCGTGCCGCGTTCGGTACTGATACCGGACCGAGTCCGCTGGAGTTGGTCTTGGCGGCGCTTGCGGGTTGCTTCGGAACGATCGGTCGTTTCCTCGCCCACCAGCGCAAGGTGGTGCTGCGTGGCATGCGCTTCGAAGTCGAGGCGGACTACGATCCGGCCGGGTTGCTAGGACGTGACATCAGCGTGCGGCCCGGCTTCGAGGAAGTGCGCCTGCGGGTCGAGATCGATGCTGACATGACGCTTGAGCAGAAACAGGAATTCCTCGCTGAGGTGGAACGCCGTTGCCCGCTGGCAGACAACCTGTTGCATGGCGCGCGGCTGCACAGTGCGTTGGCAGGTTGAGAGCTGAGGCCGAACACCCGCTAAAGCAAAAGGCCGCTGGGCGCTGAAGCGCTTCGGCGTAAGGGGTTGAACGGGTAAGTACATCTGCTTTTCGGCGCTGGCGTGCGCATCCCGGGCGGCGGCCCCTAGGAAGTCCGTCGCAGCGCCGAAGCTGCCTGGTCGCAGGACAGTTCGATGAACGCCGGCCCTGTTGAATTTGGATTCCATTCATCGCATTCGGCCGCGAGGCCAGCAAGGAGTTTTTATGCGCTATCTGTTGCCCTTGAGCTGTTTGGCGTTGAGCTTGTCCGCCGAGGCTGAGCCCCTGGATCCGTTGATCAAGGAGGGGATGTCGCTCATTCCTCCGTTTCAGCAGCAGCTGATGGCTACGGTGAAGTCGGCGGTGGAAAGTGGCGGGCCGCAACAGGCGGTGCAAGCCTGTCAGCAATTGGCGCCGCAGATCACTGCCGAGCATAGCGAGGCGCCGTGGCGGGTGGGTCGCACTGCATTGAAACTGCGCAACCAGAGCAATGCGCCCGATCCATGGGAGCGCGCCGTGCTCGAACAGTTTCAACAGCGCGCTGCGCAAGGTGAGCCGCTGCAGAGCATGTCGCATGCCGAGGTGGTGGACGGCGAGTTTCGACTGATGAAAGCCGTTCCCACTGGCGAGGCCTGCCTTGCCTGTCATGGAGAAGCGATCAAGCCCGAACTCGCGGCGTTGATTGACGAGTACTACCCGGAGGACGAGGCTCGTGGCTTCAAGGCCGGGGAGCTGCGGGGCGCTTTCACGCTCAGGCGCGCCGTCGATTAGCCGTGTGCTTTACTGACCTGCCGCAGCCGCCCGGCTGCGGCTCAAGCCTAATGTATTTCTGCACTCCGGCGGCGCGCTGCAGCATCCTGCTGCTTGGCTCGTACGCCGAGACGGCCCGCGCAGAGGGCCGTGATAGCAAGCTGATGGTGATCAACGACTGCCAATGGCGGCGCGTATCGCCGATCAGCGCTCCTGAGGGTCCTCTCCGCTGCTCATGTCCTCGTCGTCTCCATGAGCATTTTCGATCGTGTCTTCGGTCAGACGCGGTTGCGGGTCTTCGCCGGTAGGGTTCTGGTAGCCGTGCGCGCTTGCCTCGTTATCGAGGTCTTGCTGGGCCTGGCTGTTGCTGTCGGCCGGCTCATGCTCGGTCGGTTCCTGATTGCCCGACGCGGTCGTTGCTAGCAGGGCCAGTAACACTGACGAAGCGATGTTCAAGCTCTTCATTTGATTTCCCTCGACTGTTGGCGGGCTCCATGTTTCGGACCAGCAGCAGCTGGCGTTCGTTCGTGCCTGCTGCTGGACGGGCCCCGCATTGAGCGGCGCTCACCGAATGGGGTGGGGCACCCAGTCGGGTTTGGACTGTCTCAGCTGGGAATCACTTACCGAGGCCCTACATGATCGATTGGTTAATGAAGAACCAGCAGCTCGTTTCCTTGCTGATCTCCTTGAGCACGCTTCTAGTCTGGATGTTTTACGCGCATTTGCTCTTGCGAAACTTCAGACGGCAGCGTCAGCCGAGCCTGCTGATCAATCGAGGCGCTGGCAAGGGTCTCGGCTCGCTTTGCATCATTTCCAACATGAGTGCCGAGCCGATGTTCATCAATCAGCTCGTGGTCTCTGTGGTGACGTCACGTGGGCCGTTGGAAGTGGATATCACCGACATTCGCCAGAGCATGGAAGACGACGTGCCGCCGGATCTCGCCATCCACCAGACCACCCATCAGGGGCCGTTAAGCAGTGGTGATTTCATTCACGTAGGCACTTTTCAAGGCATGTTGCGGCGAGTCGCCGAGCTCAACGGCATCGAGCTTCAGGGCCATCAGCCAGTGGGTGACTGGCAGTTCCACTGCATGGAAATTCGCGCAGGGGCGTTTTACGGTCCAGAGCGCCACCCGCTGGGTGTGTTGCGCCGCTTCAAGCTGGGCGACCTCAGCAATCCGGAATGCCGTCTGGTGCCGGAGAGCCCGTTCACCCATCAGCTGACCTCCTGGCGTGACCGGCGTCGGGTACGAAAATGGCTATCGGAAGGGCTGAATGACTAGCCCATCGCGCGCAAGGACTTAAGCAGGCTGGAACTCCGCTTCGTTTCAAAGGTCACGTAGAACTGGCTTCCCAGAGCGTGTCTTAGCGATACGCCGGGTTTAAGCAGGTGACATGCGCTGCGCGGCGGGACATTGCTGACGTGTAAATGATTGGACAGCCTGTTTTCGATGAGGCTGCAGCAGTAAGGGAATCGGTCGTGGAGATCAACCGGGTAAGCGCAAAGGACATCAACAAAGAACACTATGAGCTCGTTGTAATCGGGTCTGGTTTTGGTTCGAGCTTCTTCCTCACCGAAGCCTTGAAGCACCTCACCGGGCGCGCATTGATTATTGAGTGGGGCGATTTCCACCCTTGGGATTGGCAGATTCAGACCCAGAGCAGTTCGGCTATCAAGCCCGAGTCCACCTACGACAATCGCGGCGAGAAGCCCTGGAACACCACCATCGCTCTCGGCGGCGGAATGAACTGCTGGTACTCGCAAACCCCCCGTCTGCACCCCAGCGATTTTGCCATCCGAACTCGATACGGCGTCGGTAACGATTGGCCGCTGAGCTATGCCGAGCTTGAGCCTTACTACTGCCAGGCCGAGCAGATCATGTCGATCGCCGGCGACCCCGACATGACTCGCGTGCTCCCTCGCAGTCAGCCATTCCCTCAACCGCCGCACAAAGGCTCCTCAATCGACATGCTGATGAAGGAGGCCATGCCCGACCATCATTTCATCATGCCGACCGGGCGCGCTCGGGTCGCGACCGGCACCCGTGGTGTCTGCTGTGCCAACGCCACCTGTAACCTCTGCCCGATGAATGCCAAGTTCACCGCGCAGAATGGTCTGGCAGAGCTGTATCGCCACCCCAAGGTGGATGTGTGTCTGAAGACCGAAGTACGTACGCTCGAATACCAGGGCAACACCATCAAGGGCGTGACGATCCGCTCTGAAGGGCAGGAATTCAAAGTCTTTGGTGACCTCTTCGTACTGGGCGCTAATGCCATTCAAAGCCCGGCGATTCTATTGCGTTCGGATATCAACTTCGGCGAAACCGGCATGGGCCTGCACGAGCAGGTTGGCGCCAACGTCGAGGTCTATCTCGATGGTCTGGGCAATTTTGACGGAAGCACTATCACCACCGGCCTTAATTACTCGCTGTACGACGGAGACTTCCGCAAGGACCACTCGGCGTGTCTGGTCTACTTCGAAAATCGCTGGCCGTATGGGCTGCGTCCGGAGATCGGCCGCTGGAATCAGACACTGCCGTTGATGCTCGTCAGCGAAGACCTGCCCAACGTGGAGAACCGGGTCGTCATCGACCCGCAGACCGGGCAGGCAATCATCGATTACCGCGGCGAGTCGGATTACGGCATGAAGGGGGTTCAGTACGGCCTGGACAGCCTGGAAAGACTGCTCGCGCCGCTGCCGGTGGAGTCGATCAACTTCAGGGAGTGGCGTCTTACCGAGTCGCATGTACAGGGCACGCTGCGCATGGGGCAGGCCGATGACGGTTCGGTAGTAGACGGGCATATGCTGCACCACAAGATGCGCAACCTTGTTGTCGTCGGTACCGCGACCTACCCGAGCTGCTCGCCGGCGAATCCCAGCCTGACGGCCGCCGCTTTGTCCATCCGTGCTGCCGACCTGCTTTACAGCTAAGGAATGCCCATGAAACGTCGTACGTTGTTGGTTTCATCCGCCGCCGCGCTCGGTCTGGTGGCGGTCGGGTCGGGTGCCTGGGTCTACGAGGACCGCCAGGTCTTTATCCCGCAGCTGCTGCAGCGCTTGGTGGGAACCTTTCAAATGGATCCGGAGGACCAGCGCAAGTTTGTCGATGCAATGGCTAACCACTACGGCTCGGAGAAGCTGACTGCATTGATGGGGTTGTACAAAATTCGTCAGGAAACCGGTGTAGGGACCGCCTACACTGATCTGCGAGTCGATAATTTCGAACGCCGGTTGCTAACGGACTTTATGGTTTCGACTGATTATCTGCGGCAGCAGAACAAGACCAATCCCAAGGTCAACTTTCTTGGCTACCGGTTGCCCTGCAGCAATCCTTATGCCCGGTTCGACGGGCTGGCGTGAGGTCATACAGGCCTTGCCTGTCTCGTTGAAACGGTAGGACGGTTGCCTTTTAGCTTCGTTCGGTAGATCAAGTGACGGGTACCGTCGCCCGCTTATCCCGTTTCGCGAGGAGGCCAGTCCATGCGCATCGCCGTCTTCAGTACCAAACTCTACGACCGCACTTTTCTCGATCAGGCCAACCAGGTGCACCAGCACCAACTGGTCTACCTGGACGCTCGGTTGACTGTTGAAACGGCAGCGTTGGCTTCAGGGTTCAGCGGTGTCTGTGTGTTCGTCAATGACAAGCTCGACCGCGAAGTACTGCAGCTCCTGCACGCCAACGGCACCAGGCTGATCGCCCTGCGCTCGGCCGGCTTCAACAACGTGGACCTTCCAGAGGCAGAGCGGCTAGAGATGACCGTGGTGCGCGTGCCGGCGTACTCGCCGCATGCGGTGGCCGAGCATGCGGTGGCGCTCATCCTGAGCCTCAACCGAATGACCTTTCGGGCCTATAACCGCGTCCGTGAGGGAAACTTTTCTCTCGATGGCCTGCTGGGCTTCGACCTGTACGGCAAGACAGTCGGAGTCATCGGCACCGGCAAGATCGGTCTTATCTTCGCTGACATCATGCGTGGTTTCGGCTGCAGGGTACTGGCCCATGATCCTTTCCCCAGCGCTGATGCAAAGGCGTTCGTCACTTACGTGCCGCTGGAGCAGCTGTTTGAGGAGGCGGACATCATTTCGCTGCACTGCCCACTGACACCCGAAACCCACCATCTGATCGATGACGCTGCAATCGCTCAGATGAAGCAGGGTGTGATGCTGGTCAACACTGGCAGGGGTCGCGTGGTCGATACGCGCGCGGTAATCGATGGCCTGAAGAGCGGAAAGATCGGTCGCCTGGGTCTGGATGTTTACGAAGAAGAGGAAAATCTGTTCTTTCAGGACCTGTCACAGCGGGTCATCAGTGACGACCAGTTCATGCGCCTGACGACCTTTCCCAACGTGTTGATCACGGGACATCAGGCGTTCTTCACGGCTGAAGCGCTGACCAATATTGCCGAGACAACACTGGCTAATATCAGCGCCTTCGAGCAGGGAAGCGGAACCCTGCACCGGGTGACCGTCGACAAGGTTGTGTGACCCACGGTTCTCTTTGGTAGCTGGGGTCGATGGCGATTACGGGTGTGGTTGTATCAGCGAGCGCTCTGCTCGCTGATCAGCATGCCGCAAGCGACTTGATAAACCTGATTCCCTCGTCTGATCGTCAGCGGCGCTCGTTCAGCAATCACTGCGCCGTTGTCGAGCATCCGTTCGATGTGGGTACGCAGTTGATGGTATTGCCTGGTGTATTCCCGATGCATCTGGATCGGCTCCCTCAGGTACGAGTTATTAAGCGTAACGATGCAGATACGACTCGCCAGATACCGGTTGGGTCCTACCGTTTGTCCGAGAATGCACCTGTGCCTTGATCATCAAGGGCCGCTGCGGCAATGGCATTCGCGCAAAATCGCCGGTAGTATCAAAACGCTATCGCGACCGCGACCCTTTACCAAGGATGAGCCAGACGCATGAATCAACAAGCCATACCGGTGCTAATCACTTTTCTCGCAGTTGCCGGCATCGCAGCGCTGTTGCTGCGTCGAGCGCTGACCACCTTGAGTCATCGGCGCGATGCGAATGAAGCACAGGCAACTCAAGCAAAGGTCGCACATCCCGAACTTCGAGCCGACCGATAGCGAGGCAACAGGCGAGGCGCGGCGACACGCCTGGCCGGCTCAGCTCTGGAAAAGCTGGCGCAGGCTGCTAGGCGCCAGACCGGTCCAGCGTTTGAATGAGCGGCGAAAATTGGTGGTGTCGTTGAAGCGCAGGTAACTGGCAACCTCATCGTTGCTGTAGCCCTTCATCTGGTACAGGTACAGCGCTACATGTTTGCGCACCTGATCCAGCTGCTCCTGAAAGCCCGTGCCGTGCTTGTGCAGCTTGCGCTTTAGCGAGGCGGGGCTCATCTCGAAAGCATGGGCGACGCGCTCCAGATTCAACGGCTCGCGAATGTTCCCATACAGATAGTCATACAGCTGATCGATAAAGCTGCCAGGCCAGCCAAGACTTTCCAGCTGCGCGCAACTCGCCTGATACGCGACCTGTCCGGCGGTGGCTGAGGCGCCAGGCCACGGCTTGTACAGATATTCCAGCGGCAGGCTCATCATGGTCATCTGACTGGCGAACGTCAGCTGCTCGCCCAGGTGCACCCAGTACTGCTCGACATGCCGCGGTTGCGGGTAGGCGAGGTGGAAGCGCCACGGCAGGCGCTCGCCGGATAGGCGTCTGCTCATTGCAACCACGGCTGTCAGGCTGGCCTCGGTGAGAAATCGCTGCTGATCACCGGAACCACAGCTGTCGGTCCAGTACAGGTATGCCTGCTGCTCGTCGAACACCACTCGGGGCGTCAGCAGCGGACTGAGCAGCGCGCGGAATCGCTGCAGTTGTTCCAGCGCCTGTTGCAACGTGCAGGCATGGGTCAGTGCGTGGCTCACCTCGCCGTAGTGGCCGGGCAGCAAACGCTGGCCCAACAGAAAGCTGCTGTCGTCCACCCCAAGCAAGCGCTGCGCGTTTCCAATCAGGGCCAGAAACTGCAGAGGACTGATCCGCGCCTGGCCGCCCACGACGTCTTCATAGAACAGCCCACTGCCGCGCAGTAATTGGTGGCTGTCGATGCCTCGTGACAACGCCAGATCAATCAGTACGGCTGGCTGGTGATGTGCCGCGATAAAGCGTGTATCGCAATCGTAACCGGGAGTCATGGCCCTTCCTCAGGCGCAGCGCGAAAGCTGCTGCTTGGTTTTGGCCAGGTTCAGGTTGAGGCGCTTGAGCAGCTGTTCGGCATCCTCGTTGAAGGCCATCACCGTGCCGGTGCTGGCATGCAGGTGTACCCGTTCGCCGTGCTGCGCGGTTTTGTGCGCCAGGCTGGCCACGGCCTGCTGCAGTTCATCCGCGATCACTCGGGCCTGGGTCTCGCCCGTGTTCGGCAACACCGCGACGAAGCGATCTCCGGCCAGGCGGCAGAGCAGGTCCTGGCGACGCAGGTTGAGTAACAGCAGCTGCGCCATGGCCTGCAGTACCGCATCGCCCTCGGCCTGGCCGTAGCGCTGGTTGATGGCGTTGAAATCGTCCAGGTCCACGACCACCAGCGACAGCGGCTGCTGTTCCGCCTGGGCGTGACCGAGCGCCTGCTGTACCTGCTGGCGCAGATATTCCGCAGCGCCTAATGGGGTGAGCTTGTCGAACAGGCGGTGCTCGCGGAAGCCTTTCTCGCGCTTGCTCATCTGCTGATTTATGGCGCGTTGTTCCTGATTGAGGTGGTAGATGCCTAGGGTCAGCAGCAGCAGGCCGACGGGCATCGGCGCGGTCTCCAGCCAGTTGTCCCAGATCGCCAGTTCCGGCAGCTGGATGAATTCGTCCAGAGTGTCCATCCACCAGGAGAAGAACACGCACGCCAGGCCCAGCGCCAGCAATCGGGTCACACGGCCGGCCGGGCGACTGTGCAGCAGCATGATCAGCCAGGCCAGCGCGAGCACGGCCGAGCCGCCTTCGCCGGCGACGTCCATCCAGTTGATGTCGGCCCAGGGCTTGATCTGGCCGGTCGCTAGGTAGACCTGCAGACCGAAATTGGCGGCGAAGGCGAGGCCGAGCAGGGTGAGGGTGTGGAGTTTGAGCAGGGATTTCATCGGGTCTCCGTGGCGAGGCGCGCGCCAGTGCGTGAGGGCACGGAAACAGATGAATGTGACGGTTGGATGAATGGGGTGGGGGTTGAATTGGCTCAGGGTTTTTAAGGATAGATTCAAAGGCGGCGCAGCTCAGGTTCAGCGTTAGGCTTATTGGTGAGTGGGCTGAGAGCTTGGTTTCGCCCTGCTGGGCGAGTCCCTTTTGGCAGTCGCCGGATGGCCGGCCCCGCCCAAACGAACCAAAAGGTCTTGCCCCTGCATCCGGGTCTCGCTTCGCTCGACTTCCCTCATTTCATCCGCGCTCCGGGGGGCCGGCGTAAAGGGCCATCCATGGCCCTTTACGCCTCTCGCGGCATCCATGCCGCTCGCTCCCCTCCGCGCGGATTCCATTCGGCCTCCTGAAAGGGGCGTTCGGCGGCGTCTGATGGCTCGCTTTGTCAGTAAAGAAGCAAAGCGTGGTTCTTTGGCTGTTTAAAAACTTTCAGACAACTCGGATCCGATTCCCCTTCAGGAGGCCGAGCGTAGGTGCTGCGCAGGGGGACGCGAGGCATGGATGCCGAGCGAGGAGTGATGGGACATGGATGTCCCTTCGCGACGACCCCCGGAGCAGCGCCGGAGGGAGGGAAGTTTTGCGTAGCAAAACCCGGATGTAGGGGTGGCCTTCTTTTTGGTTACTTTTTCTTGGCCACACAAGAAAAAGTGACTCGCCCAGCAGGGCGAAGTCAGCGTCCAGAACCGCGCGACAACGAGCAGCGGCACGAACCTCTACCTCACACACGCCTCACCCGACCCACCAAACCAGGTCATATCAGCTCAACTCCTCCCCAAAACCACCCCAATAAGCCCCCGCTGGCGCCCCAGCCCCACCCCCTGTCACAGAACTGCCATATCCTGACCCTACCGTCCGCTGCAGTTCCGGGATGGACCCGGTAATCAGCGTTCGGGGGATTTGTTCATGAGCACATACCGCAGCGGCATCCGCCATGCAGGGTTCCGCATCAGCCTGCTGGCCCTGGCCATCAGCGCCGGTTCGGCCTGGGCCGAGGAGCCGCTTGTCATGGAGCACGTCGAGGTGATCGGCCAAGCCGTCAGCCTCGACGAAGCATTGAAGGAACAACGCAACTCCGACAGCGTGAAGAGCGTGGTCCATGCCGACGGTATCGGCCAGTTGCCAGACGACAACGCCGCCGAAGCCTTGCAGCGCATCCCTGGGCTTTCGGTCGAGCGCGACCAGGGCGAAGGCCGCTTTGTCAGCGTACGCGGCATCGCGCCGGACCTGAACAGCGTCACTATCAACGGCACCCTGGTGCCCTCGCCAGAAAGCGGCCGTCGCGCCGTGGCGCTGGACGTGCTGCCCTCCGAACTCGTGCAGTCGCTCTCGGTGGTCAAGACGCTGACCCCGGACATGGACGCCAACTCCCTCGGCGGCACCATCGAGGTGGAAAGCCTGTCAGCGTTCGACCACGACGGATTGTTCTACAGCCTCAGCACCGAAGGCAGCTACGACGAGAACGTCGGCAAGACCAGTCCCAAGTTCTCCGGTGCGTTCAGCAACCGCTTCAGCCTCGGGGATGGCGTGGACAACTTCGGTGTCGCCGCCGCCCTGAGCTGGCAGGAGCGTGACTTCGGCTCCGACAACGTCGAAACCGGCGGTAAGTGGGATTTCGAGGACGGCGCCCGGTTGGAGGAGTTCGAGCAGCGCGACTACGAGATCACCCGCGAACGCGCCGGGGTCGGCCTGAACTTCGACTACCAGCCCGACGATTTCAGCAGCTACTACCTGCGCACCCTCTATAGCCGCTTCAAGGACACCGAAACCCGCAATGCCGCCGGGGTCGAGTTCGACGACGCGCAACTGGCCGGCGAGCTGGGCGATGCCGAGGGCTGGCGCGAGATCAAGTCCCGCGAGGAAACCCAGACCATCCAATCCTACGTGTTCGGCGGCGAACGGATGATGGGCCTGTGGACCCTTAGCGGACAGGCCGGCTACAGCGAGGCACGTGAGCGCAACCCGGGCGGCATTTCCAGCGCGACCTTCGAAGGCGACTTCGCTGACGTAGGTTTTTCCAGTACCACTAAGCCGCGTCTGACTGTCGATCCGACCTTCTACGATCCTGCCAGCTTCGAGCTCGACGAGGTGGAGTGGGAGGAGAGCGACGCTCGCGACAAGGAGAAGAACATCCGCCTGGATCTCGCCCGCGAGTACGACATCCAGGGCTACGCGTCGCAGTTCAAATTCGGCGGCAAGCTGAGCCGTCGTGACAAGACCAACGACGTCGATGTCTGGGCCTACGATGACTTCGATGACCTGACTCTGGCTGACTACCAGCACGGGACCGTCGACTACAGCCTCGATCGCTTCGGCCAGGGCATCAGCGCCGGTGCCCTTGAAGGTCTCATTGGTGGTCTGGACGCGAGCGCTTTCCGGGACGAAGAAGAGTCGCGCATCGGCGACTTCGACATGAACGAAGACATCAACGCCGCCTACTTCATGAACACTCTGGACCTGGACAAGTGGCGCATCATCGCCGGCTTGCGTTACGAGGGCACCGAGTTCAGCGCCAAGGGCACCGGCATACGCGAGGGCGAGTTCGAATCCATTTCCAGCGATAACCGCTACGACCATTGGCTACCCGGCCTGCACGCGCGCTATCAACTGACGGACGACACCCTTCTGCGCGCCGCCTGGACCAACACCGTGGTGCGTCCCACCTTCGAGCAGCTTGCGCCCGGTTTCATCATCGATGGCGACGAAGCGGAGTTCGGCAATCCCGACCTCAAGCCGCTGGAGTCGATGAACTACGACCTCGGCATCGAGCACTACATGGGCCGAGCGGGCGCTGTGTCGGCGTATCTGTTCTACAAGGACATCGATAATTTCATCTACAACACCGACGTGGCTGGCACGGGGCAGTGGGCCGGCTTTGACGAGGCGCTGAGCTACGAGAATGGCAGCAGCGCCAAGCTCTACGGTGTCGAGTTGTCCTACTCGCAGAAGCTCGATTGGCTGCCGGCGCCCTGGAACGGCGTGTTGCTCGGTGCCAACGCCACCCTCAGCAAGTCCGACGCGGATATCGAAGGGCAGGACAGCAGTCGCAGCATCGACCTGCCGAACCACTCCGATACGGTCGGCAACCTGATGGTTGGCTGGGAAAACGACGTCTTCAACATGCGGCTGGCAGCCAACTACAAGTCCGAATACCTGGCCGAGGTGTCCGGCATCGATGACGAGGCGCATGACCTCTACGCCGACGAGCAGCTGTTTCTCGACTTCAAAGCCGGCTACTTCATCACGCCGAACCTGCAGGTGACGTTCGAGGCGCTGAACCTCACCGACGAGTCCTACTTCGTCTACACCGGGCGCAGCAACTACAACGCCCAGTACGAAGAGTACGGCCCGACCTACAAGCTCGGCCTGACCCTGACGCATTTCTGATCGCGACCCTTACCGACTTCACTTTTACGCCGCCCCGGCACCGCTCCGTTCCCCTTCGGACCCGTGCCGGTCAGCGGCTGCTAAATGGAAAAACCATGGACGTAACTTCGTTTAAACCCTTGTGGCTGAGCCTTTGCGTTGCGCTGGCCGCCTGTCAGTCCGGAGCCGGTCAGCCAGCTGCCAACCAGGCCGCACTGCACCTGAGCACAGCGAGCGCCGCACCCTTGGATGCTGAAAGTGCCCAGCTGATCGGCACCGATAAGTTCTGGCCGGGCGCTTCGCAGCTGCTGGTTCGGCCGGATTCGCGCGGCGTGGAGCTGCTGGACGCCCAGGGAGCGCCACTTAGTGCGTTGAAAGGCCGCTTCGAGGGGCTGGATCATCGTGCTAGCGAGGAGGGCTTGCTGGTCGCCACGCTCGACCGCAAGCGTCAGCAGGCCGTGCTGCTCGGGCTCGATCGCCAGCATCGGTGGAGCCAGCCGCTGTACGTGCCGAAGACAGACTTCGCCATCGAGGGGTTGTGCCTGTATCGCGACGCCGGGCGCAATGGCTACCTGTTTCTGATCGGTGAGGATGGCATCGGCGAGCAATGGCTGGTGGCGGCAGGGCAGAAGTTGCTGGCGGCGCCGCAGCGCGTACGGGGCCTGAGCCTGCCACCGGAAAGCAGCTACTGCCAGGTCGATGACCAGACCGGCGAGTTGGTGGTGAACGAGGAAAACGTCGGCTTCTGGCGTTATGCCGCCGACGTCGAAGCGCCGTTGCTGCGCCAGCCCGTGGACATCGTGCAGCCGTTCGGCGGCATCGCCGAAGCCGCTGCCGGCATGGCGCTGGTGCCGGGCGGCATGCTGGCGCTGGATCCGGAGGTGGGTGCATTGCACCTGTATCGGCGCGATGGCGATGCCTGGCGCAGCCATCAGGTGATTGCGCTGGACGGGTTCGACGAACCGGAGCAGGTCAGTGCCCGCGTCACGCCGGCCGGCCTCGATCTTTTGTTGACTGATGAGCGTGGCGTGCATCGCTCGCAGCTGGATTGGCAACCCCAAGCGCCGGCCGCAACGCCGGTGATCCCGATGCTGCCTGCGATGGTGCAGACCGATCCGGTGCCGCATCTCGGCGATGCGGCGGATGATCCGGCGATCTGGGTCAATCCGACCGATTCGGCACGCAGCCGTGTGCTTGGCACCGACAAGAAAGGCGGGCTGGCTGTTTACGACCTGACCGGCAAGCAGCTGCAGTACTTGCCGGTAGGGCGGTTGAACAATGTCGATGTACGCTCCGGCTTCGCCCTCGGCGGCAATCGGGTCGATCTGGCGGTTGCGAGCAATCGTGATCACAACAGCCTGCACCTGTTCGCCATCGATCCGCGCAGTGGCGAGGTCAGCGGCATCGGTGAGACCGACACGCCGTTCAGTGAAATCTACGGCCTGTGCCTGTTCAAGGACCCTCAGGGCGTGATTCATGCCATCGCCAACGACAAGGACGGCACCTTCCGGCAGTACCGCCTCGACGGTTCCAGCGGCTCGCCGCGAGGGGTGCTGGTGCGGGAGTTCAAGGTCGCCAGCCAGCCCGAGGGTTGCGTGGCCAATGACCGCACTCAACGGCTTTTCGTGGGCGAGGAAGACGAGGCGGTCTGGACGCTGGATCTGCGCAGCGATGCGTCGGCGAAGCTGGAGAAGGTCATCGGTGTAGGCGGCCCGCTGCATGACGATGTTGAGGGGCTGGCGCTCTACCAGGGCGAGAAGGCCGATTACCTGGTGATCTCGAGCCAGGGCAACGACAGCTACCTGGTGCTCGATGCACAAGCACCCTATGGCGTGCGCGGCGCCTTCCGCGTCGGCCTGAATGCCGAGCGCGGCATCGACGGTGCCTCGGAGACCGATGGCCTGGAGGTTACTTCGGCCAATCTCGGCGGAGCCTGGAGTCGCGGCATGCTGGTGGTGCAAGACGGCCGCAAGCGAATGCCCGAGGGCGCCCAGAACTACAAGTACGTGCCGTGGACGGCGATCGCCGAAGCGCTGGGGCTGGACTGACCCTGGCGTGAACCTGTCGGGTTACGCCGCGATGTCATCGAAACGTAACCCCAATGCAATCCAATGAGCGCCGTTGCATGGGACGGCCGGAGGAATACAGATGCAAAGCGAACACATGTCGGTCTTGGGCCTGATCAGCGAAGCCAGCCTGGTGGTGCAGTTGGTGATGGCGACCCTAGTATTGGCGTCCGTCGCCAGCTGGTACCTGATCATCCAACGCGGCGCCGCGCTGCGCCGCACCGAACGGCTGCTGAAAAGCTTTCTGCAGCGCTTTCGCAGTGGCGGCGAACTCAGCCAGCTCTATCGCGAGGGCAATGAGCAGTCGCTCCCCCGCGAAGCGGCGTTGCAGCGCATTTTTCTCGCAGGCTACCAGGAGTTCAGCCAGTTGCAGCGCCAGCCGGGTATCGCCCCCGAAGCCGTGATCGAAGGCGTCGAGCGCAGTCTGTACGTGGCCATCGCCGAGCAGGAAGAGCGGCTGGAAAGCGGCCTGCAGTTCCTCGCCACGGTCGGCTCGGTCAGCCCTTACATCGGCCTGTTCGGCACCGTCTGGGGGATCATGAATTCCTTCCTCGGGCTGTCCATGGTGCAGCAGGCGACGCTGTCCACCGTCGCGCCGGGCATCGCCGAAGCATTGATCGCCACGGCCATCGGTTTGTTTGCCGCGATTCCGGCGGTGATGGCCTACAACCGCTTCTCCGCCCGTGGCCAGACGCTCAGTGCTCGTTACTACAGCTTCGCCAACGAACTGCAGGCGCGGCTGCATCGCCGGCTGCATGCCGGGTCGCCGAGCATCGCCGCAGCCGCCTGAAAGGAGCCTCGCTATGCTGGTTAAACCGCAGCGCAAAAACGGCCCGAAGGCCGAAATGAACGTGGTGCCCTACATCGATGTGATGCTGGTATTGCTGGTGATCTTCATGGTCACCGCGCCGATGCTGGTGCAGGGCGTGAAGATCGAGCTGCCCAAGGTCGCCGCCGAGGCGATGCCTACCGAGAACGAGCGGCAGATCCTCACGCTGTCGGTAAAGGCCGACGGCGGCTTCTACTGGAACCTGGGCAGCGAGTTGAACGCCGAGGACCAGACCGACAGCGCCATCGACCTTGAGGAAATGCGCGAGAAGGTCGCAGCGATCATCGCCGAGCGCGGCGACACCCAGGTCTACGTGCGCGCCGATGATGCCGCGGACTATGGCCGCGTGGTGGCTGGCATCGCCGAGCTGCAGCGCGGCGGGGTGGTCAATCTCGGCCTGATCACCGAGGCGCCACCCGGGCAGCCCGCACCATGAGCAGCTTGAGCATGCCGCTGCCAAGCAGCTTTCCGGTGGCTCGACCGCAATGGCGCAGCCATGCCAGCGCGGCGACGGTGACGATCGCGTTGCATGCCGCGGTGCTCGGTCTGTTGCTGCACGGCTGGACGCCCGAACTGACGCCGCCCGGCTCCACACAGGTGCTCAAGACCCAGCTGGTCAGCCTGCCCAAGCCGCAGCCGAAACTCGAGGCGCCAGTCGAACCTGGACCTGCGCCCGAGCCGGTCGAGGCAGCCATCGAGCCGGTGCTCGAGGAACCGCAGGTGGATCCACGAATCGAACAGCATCGGCTCGAACAGGCCGAGCTGGCATTCAAGCGGGCCGAGCAGAAAAAGCATGAAGAGGCGGCGCGCCTGGAGCAGCAACGTCTACGCGACGAGCAGCTCGAGCAAAAACGCCAGCGTGAGCGGCAGGAACGGCTCGAAGCTGAGCGCCGCGAGCAGCTGGTGCGCGAGGCGCAACAGCGCGAACAGGCTGCGCAGCAGGCCCAAGCGGCAGCGGAACGGGCGCGACAGGCTGAGGCCGCTGCGGCTGCAAGCCGCCAGTACCTGCCCATCGCCAAGGACGCACCCGACTACCCCTCGCGTGCGTTGGACAAGGGGATTGAAGGCACTTGCACCGTGAGCTATGCGGTTAACCCGCAGGGGCGGATCGAAAACCCGAGGGCCCTCGAGGATTGCCACCCGCTGTTTATCCGGCCATCGCTGACGGCGGCGAAAAGCTTTCGCTATCAGCCGCGTATTGTTGAGGGTCGTGCTGTGACCGTTCCCGAAGTAAAGAACACCTTTCATTACCGCATCCAGTGATGCGAAGCAGACCCATTTGCCAGACGAGCCAGTGAATGAAACAGGACTTTCAGAATTTCCACGCCAACCTTTCCGCCCTGGACGATCAGGCCATCAACCCCAGCGCGAATCCCTCGCTAGGGCAGCTGGTCGATCAGGGGCGGCGTAACCTGCTCAAGGGCGGCATGGGCCTCGCCGCGCTGGGTTTTCTCGGCGGCGCGCTGAGTGCCTGTCGTAGCGCCGGACAGTCGCATTCGCTGATCGGTTTCGCCGGGATTCCTACCCAGCTCGACCCAACATTCGACAGTGTGCAGGTCGCGCCGGGCTACAGCGCGCGCACCTTCTTTTCCTGGGGCGACGCCGTGCTGGCCGACGCGCCAGCGTGGAATCCGGATGCCAGCGATGACTGGCAGGCCCAGCTCAAACAGGCCGGCGACAACCATGACGGCATGCATTTCTTTCCGTTCCCCGATGCGCCTGACAGCCATGGCCTGCTGGTGATCAACCACGAATACGTCAACCCGCCGTTGCACCCCTACGGCATGACCTTCACCGACGGCAAGCGCCCGCTGGACGAGGTACGCAAGGAGCAGGCGGCCCACGGCCTGAGCATCATCGAGGTGAAGAAGGATGCCGAGGGCGAGTGGCAGCGGGTCATGCCGTCGCGCTACAACCGCCGGCTCTCGGCGATGACGCCCATGGCTGTTGGCGGTCCGTTGGCCGGCCACGAGGCGCTGAAGACCTTTGCCGACCCGAGCGGACGCGAGATCATCGGCACGGTCAACAATTGCTCCAGCGGCTTTACGCCCTGGGGCACCTACCTGATCTGCGAAGAGAACTGGCACAACTACTTCGTCAACCATGACGCGGCCGACCTGGCCAAGCGCAGGTCGCACAAGCGCTACGGCATCGCCGGCGAAGGCTTGAGCAAGCTCTACGGCTGGGAAACCGCCGACGAGCGCTTCAACGCCACCCCGGACCCGACGCAACCCCACGGCGGCTATGTGAATGAACCGAACCGCTTTGGTTGGGTGGTCGAGGTCGACCCGTTCGACCCGCAGAGCAAACCGGTCAAGCGCACCGCTTTTGGCCGCTACTGCCGCGAATGCTCGGTGCTCTCACTGGGTGAAGACGGCCGCATGGCGTTCTACTCAGGCGACGACACCAAGGGCGAGTACGTCTACAAGTTCGTCCCCGCCGGCCGCTACGTGCCGGGCGCCGATCAGGCCAACCGCCAGTTGCTCGACAGCGGCACGCTGTACGTGGCGCGCTTCAATGCCGATGGCAGCGGTGAATGGCTGGCGCTGGTCCACGGCCAGAACGGGCTCACCGTCGAGAATGGATTCACCGATCAGGCCGAGGTGCTGCTCAATGCGCGTGCCGCTGCTGACCAGGCGGGCGCGACGCCCATGGACCGACCCGAGTGGGTTGCAGTGCACCCGCGCAGCCGCGAGGTCTACGTGACGCTCACCAACAACGACAACCGTGGAGTCAAGTGGCCAACCGACAAGGCCAACCCAAGGCCAGTCAACCTGCACGGGCAGATTCTGCGTTGGAACGAGAAAGACGCCGACCCGACCGCCACCGCCTTTACCTGGGAAATCTTTCTACTGGCCGGCGAACAACCAGGCGCCAAGGATGCCAGCGGCCAGCCGGTGCCACCCAACCTCACCGGTACGATCAACGGCGACATCTTCTCCTCGCCGGATGGCCTGGCATTCGACGAAGCAGGGCGGCTGTGGATCGAAACCGACTACGGCGACGAAGAGGCCGCGATGCAGGCCATGGGCACCAACCAGCTGCTCTGTGCCGACCCGCATACGCGTGAAGTCAGACGCTTTCTGGTCGGCCCACGCGGTTGTGAAATCACGGGTATTACCTGGAGTCCGGATTACCGCGCCATGTGGATCAATATCCAACACCCCGAGCTGAGCTTCCCAGCCAGCGATGGCAAGACGCGCCCTCGTTCTTCCACGGTGCTCATCACCAAAAATGACGGGGGCGTCATCGGAACCTGATGCGCTCCTTTACAGGCGGCCATCCATGCCGTTGCGCATCTCGTGCACCGCGCTCACGCTGAACGTTTAACCTGCGGCCCGGCTCTAACAGGCTGATACATACCTGTTTGCATGTAACCAAGGAGCCGGGTCATGGCTATTTCGCAGCTGCGCACACGCGTGTCCCTCGCCGTCATTGTTTCTTGTACGCCGCTGGTGAGCCAGGCGGGCCTGTACTCGCTGAAAATCGAAAACGACATTTTTGCTTCTGACGATGGCCACTACACCAACGGCTTCGAACTGATGCGCTCGTTCAAGCCCGACGCCGATCACTGGTCGCGACGGTTCGCAGAGGCGATGCCAGGTTGGGAGGCAGAGGAGGTCGACAACATCGCCTATCGGCTTGGTCATCAACTCTATACGCCGGACAACATCAGGCGTGCGGAGCTGATCGAGGATGACCGTCCCTATGCTGCGCTGCTGTTTGCCGGCATGTCGATCTTCTCGGATGACCAACACGAGGGTTGGCGCGGCGCCAGTGGGTTGCATCTGGACATCGGTATCGTCGGCCCGGCGGCCGGTGGCGAGAAAATTCAGCGCCGGGTCCATGAAATCACCAATAGCGACGACCCGCGCGGCTGGGACAACCAGCTGCGCAACGAACCCTTCGTCAACCTCGCTTACCAGTACCGCTGGTGGCAGCAGCAACGCCTTGCCGGGCTGGAATTCGAATACGGCCCGAGTGCCGGTTTCGCGCTGGGCAATCTCTACACCTATGGTTCTGCCGGGTTCGGTTTGCGCATCGGGCAGCGGCTGGAGCGCAGCTTCAGCATTCCGGCCGTGGCGCCCGCCCAGAGTGGCAGTATGTTTTTTGATCAGGGCGGCGGCTTCGCCTGGAGCCTGTTCGCGGACGTCGAGGGGCGCTACATGGCGCAGAACATGTTGCTCGAAGGCAATACGTTCAAGGACAGCCACTCGGTAGACCCAAACGAGTGGGTCGGCGATGCCAAAGCAGGCGTCGCGCTGACCTGGAACAGTTGGCAATTGGCTTTCGCCAGGGTCTGGCGCACCCGTGAATTCAACGGGCAAGACGAGCACGATCAGTTCGGATCGCTGACGGTTTCGACCTGGTTCTAAAGTCGAAAAGAAACGGGGTGCGGATGCACCCCGCGGAGGCTTCGCTTACTTTTTGATCCAGTTGCCGTTCAGCTGAATGATCTGTCCAGCTGGGGTTTTCTCGATAGCCTTTTTGCCCGCAATGGCCTCGACGTCAGCGACACCGATGCCATTCTTCTGCGCCAGGCGATAGTACTCGGCGCGCCGCGCCTGGTTGATCTGGCTGGCGATTTCTTCAGCCTGGCCGCCACTCTGCACCACGCCCAGATAGCCGTCGGGCTTTTCGCCGAGCTGGCCGCTGGCCTTGGCTTGGCCGAGCGCGGACATGGCTTCGTTGAGTGTCATGGCCGCGGCCGGCAGGGCGAGGCACAGCGCCAGCAGCAGGGTTCCGAATTTCAGATAGGTCTTCATAACGCTCCTCAGAACAGGCCGCTGTCTTCATTGATGATCGAGTCGAGCTGCTTGTCGACCTTGATGTAGATCTCGTGCTCGATTTTCACGTTGAGGTTGATGTTGATTGGCTCGTTGGGCACGGCGAGCTCTACGCGTGGCGTACAGGCGCTGGCGAGGAGGGCGAGCAGTAAAATGCTGATCGGGTGGGGCAACCGCATGACGGCATCTCCAGGTCGAGGACGGCGTTACAGTGCCTTATCTGAGGCGTTCCTGCACGCGCCGTTGAATGGTTTCGCTGACCCGGTCGGATAACTGAAGGCTGGTCAGCAGCGCTGGAATGTCTTCCTCCAGATTGATCGAGAAGTTGATCGGGCGGCCGCCTTCCAGTGCTGGGTTTCTTCCATGCAGTTTCAGTCCCAGGTCCAGCTTTCCGTCAGCGGCGTAGTGTACGTCGCTGGCCAGAAGATCGTAGTGGAAGTCATCCAGTGCCTCGGTCACCAGGCGCATCGCCGGGTTGGCCTGCCCCAGGGCCTGGATCTTCGGCGAGCGGAATTGCAGCGCGCCTCCAGGTTCGCGCGCCTGCAGCGAGCCTTGCTCGATACTGATACCGGCTTCGCTGCGCTGCAGCTGCAGTTCTCCATCGATCACGCCAGTGCCGGTAAGTCCTTCGGCAGGATAGGCTTCGAGCAACAAAGGCAATTGCAGGCCGCGCAGATGGGCATGCAATTGTTGGGTACCTGCCGCGAGGTCGGCCGCGCCTGGTTCCAGCCATAGGCGGCCTCCGAGCAGCCGCACCTCGGCAGTACTCCAGGCCAGGCGCCCCTGAGCGAGCGTGTCGAGCGGGGCCGCGTATTCGCCGGCAAAGCGCAGGGGGCCAAAGGTAAAGCCAGGATTGGCTTCGCGCAGCGTCAGTTCTGACACGTCCAGCCGCAGCTGATTGCGCCGCAGGACGGCTGACAGCTCAGCATCGAGCCCACTGAGTTCGGTGCGGTCGTAAATACCCCCCAGCCCCTTTGCGCTGAGCTTGGCCGTTGCCGCAAGTGCGCCGCTGCCGGGCAGGTTGAGTTGCGCCTGACCTTGCATGCGGCCGTTGTTGAGTTCCAGCAGTGGCGGCCAGTCGGCGAGGGTCGCGGCCAGCGGGTTGCCAGCACGCAGGAACAGCTCCGGCAGGGTGACATTGAGTCGAGTCGCGCTGTCCACCCGGTTATGGGTCAGCTTCAACGGCAGGCTGATTCCGGCGTCGTTGCTCAGCGGGCCGTCGAGCGAGATCTCGGACGGGTCCGCATTGAGCGTGCCGCTCCAGCGCCAGCCCTGAGGACGCAAGGCGGGCTGCTTCACTTCACCGGCGGTTACGGCTGTTTTTCCAGTGACCGCCAAACTCTGAATCTGACCATCGCTGAAGCTTGCCTCAGCGCCGAGGCCCGCCAGCTCGATCATCAGCGTGCTGGCTGCTAGGTCTGAGGCGGCTGTCAGGCTGTTCAGCCGTAGCCTCGAACCTTTTGACAGGCGAACGGTGGCGTCTTGTTGTGAAACCCGTCCGCGTAGTCGCAGATCCGCTTCGAGGCCTTTCAAGCTGAAGTCCGCCCCTGTGATCGCCGGGCTGCGCAGCTTGACCTGGGTGCGGTCAAAGGCCGCTGTATAGGGCGCAGCGGTTTGCAGTACCAGATGCGTATCGAGCGTCATAGGCGAGGGACCGCTGGCAGCCAGCTGAACACTCAAGGGCAGCGTCTGGGGTGCCTGGTCATTCTGTGCCGGAACGATCTTGAGACTGACGGCCCGTGGGCGCAGTTGGTCCGGCAATCCGGCGAACAGATCGGCGACCGGCTGCAGGGTGAGATCGCCGTTCAGTTCGGTTGGTATCCAGAGGCCGTCATCGGCACGAACGCTGAGGTCCAACTGACCCTGTAACTGGCCCAGTCCGACCACGGGCCATGGCGCCGGCAAATTGGCCGACAACCGCAGTTCGCCGTTCAGCGCTTTCCAATCCTGCGGCAGAGCCTGCGTGTCGATCTGCAATGCCCAGCCTGCGCCGATCCGCATCTGCTCCGGCAGTGCCGGCAGCGCTGGCGGCGAATAAGCCACCCATTCACTCAGCCAATCCAGCAGCCAGGGCGCTTCCGGCAATTCGTTCATGGCCAATGTGCCGCGCCAGAGTGTCGAGTCGCTGTTTGCCGAAAGCTGGTTTTGCATGCTCAAGCGCTGCTGACCGTCGAGCTGGAGATCGAGATCCAGATGGGTGTCGCTGTCTTGCTCGTAGGCTTGCAGCTCCAGCGCCAGGCGGTGCGTCTGATGGTCCAGCTGCAGATCGAGCGTGGCGGGCAGGGGGGCGTGCTCGCCAAGCCTCCACAACAGTTGCCCTTGAGCCTGGCAGGTTCCGCTTGCGCAGGGCACGGTCAGGTCCAGCGAGTCGATCTGTGCTTGTCGCGGCAACCAGGCTGACCAGTCGACCAGTTGATTAAAGTCGGGCAAAGAGAAGGGCGCGTTGTCATCGTTGCTCGACAGGGGCTGCCACTGGGCGTCGAGGCGCTTGATGCGCAGTGACTGCAGCGGCAGCAATTGCCAACCGTCTGCAAAGTCGAGCCGTAGGTCATCGAGAAATACTGCGAGCCGTTCGTCGGCTGATGGCTGTCTGACAAGGACAATCTGTCGCACGGCAAGGTGGCTGAGTGTCAGGCGCGGTCCGCTCACTTCAAGCGTGACGATCCCCAGGTCACGCTTCAGCTGCTGCCAGCGAAAGCCTGCGTAAAACCCGAACCCAATGATGAGTAGAGTCAGGCCGGCAACCGCCCAGACGAGGATTGTCCGCCGCTTTGTCATGACCCGTTCCGCTGAAAATCGATGCTCTAGCATAGGCCGGTCATGGCGCGCTTGCGACCGGCGCCGATGCGTGTCGCGCGAGACTGATCTTCACTTGGAAAGTTCCCTGGAAACCAGCGGCAAGGCCAGGAACAGCGCTCTGGCGGGCGTTTGGAGAGGGCTGCGCCAAACTTGTGCACATCTGCCAGCATGCCTTGTCAAGCGCTTATGACAATCTGTCGCAAACCAAGCGGAAGCTTATATCTTCAATAACTAATTGAAATATAAGGATATTTTGCGTTGGCGAAAAAAACGCCAGTTTAACTCGAGCCCACTAACCATAGGCTCTAGGGGATTTTGTAACCTGTTTGCCCACAGACTTATCCACAGCTTCTGTGGATTAAAAAATTGTGTGAACCAGATCGTGTATTTCCGATTCTTTCAAGACTTTAACTCTGTGAAAAAAGGAGTAGAGTGCGCGCCCTTGTTCCCCCGAACCATTCGGTGACCATGAGAACGCGTACACTCGCCTCGAGCCCGCTCGAGAGCACATCATCTTCTCCACGCCTGCCGATGCGCATGGCGTTGTGGCTGCTGGACAGCCAGCGTCTAGGACAGACCAAGAGTGTTAAACGTATCGCGGGTCGGATGCTCAAGCAGCCGGCACTCGAAGGTGTAGTTGAAGCACAGAGCCGACTGGGACGCTTGCTCTGTCATGACTGCGACAGCCAGCGTGATCGCCGCATCGGTTTCGAACTGCTGCGCCAGGCAGCAAGAGCTGGCGACCGTCAGGCCCAGCTCGAGCTCGGTCAGCTTTACTGTCAGGGGCAGCACCGCGAGCTGTCCAAAGCGCGCCACTGGCTGGAACAGGCAGCGGCCCAAGGCTCGGCCGAAGCCTCGCGCATCCTTTTGCGGCTGCCGGCCAAGCGCTAGATTCGGCGTCGCAGACGGGCCGGCCTGACCTGTACGGGCTGGCTGGCTATACTGCCGGGCAGTTCAGCCGGAGCCGTACATGCCTCTCGATCCCCTCTATCTAGCAGCCGGTCTCGGTGCCCTCTGTTTATTACTCGCCGTCGTCACGTTGTCACTGCAACGGCGCCTGTCCCTGCAGCGGGCTGAGCTTTCGTTGCTGGACGAGCGGCTGAGTCAGGCGGTCATGGCGCAGGAAGGCCTCGGCGCGCAGCTGGAAACCAGTCGTCAGGAGCAGGCCGACCTGCATGAGGCCCGGGCGGCGCTGCAGGCGGAAGCCGCCGTGCTGCGGCGGGAAACCGAATGGCTGCAGGCTCAGCGCCTAGAAACCCGCGAAACCCTTGATGACCTGCAGGCCGAGCGCGATGCTCAGCAAGCCGAGCTACGCGCGCTTAGCGCCGCTCACGCCGGGGTTACAGCCGAATTGAGCGAACAGCAGAAAACCCATGAGCAGCGCCTGGAAGATCTTCAGGGTGCGCGCGATGAGTTGCGGGCGCAGTTTGCCGAGCTGGCGGGCAAGATCTTCGAGGCGCGCGAGCAGCGTTTTGCCGAGACCAGCCATGAGCGACTTGGGCAGCTGCTCGATCCGCTTAGAGAACGAATTCAGTCATTCGAGAAGCGCGTCGAGGAGAGCTACCAGAACGAGGCGCGTGAGCGCTTTTCCCTGGCCAAGGAGCTGGAGCGGTTGCAGCAGCTCAATCAGCGCCTCGGTGATGAAGCGACCAACCTGACTCGCGCGCTGCAGGGGCAGAAGACTCAGGGCAACTGGGGCGAGTTGATCCTTGAGCGGGTGCTCGAGCATGCCGGCCTCGAAAAAGGCCGCGAATACCATACTCAGGTCAGTCTCAAGAGCGCCGATGGCGAACGCTTTCAGCCCGACGTCCTGATTCAGCTGCCCGGCGACAAGCAGGTCGTGGTGGACGCCAAGGTCAGCCTGACCGCCTACCAGGCGATGATCAGTGCCGAGGATGAAGGCAGCCGTGTGCTGGCACTCAAGCAGCACGTGCTGTCCTTGCGCAACCATCTGAAGGGCTTGTCGCTCAAGGACTATCAGCGACTCGAGGGGCTGCAGAGTCTGAATTTCGTTCTGCTTTTCGTGCCGATCGAAGCTGCGTTCGCGGCGGCGTTGCAAGGCGACCCGGAGCTGTTTCAGGAGGCCTACAGCAAGCACATTGTGATCGTCAGCCCGACGACGTTGTTGGCGACGCTACGGGTTATCGACAGCCTCTGGCGCCAGGAGCGACAGAGCCAGAACGCCCGCGAAATCGCCGAGCGTGCCGGGGCGCTGTACGACAAGTTCGCGGCGTTCATTCAGGATCTGGACGAAATCGGCAGCCGCCTGCAGCAACTGGACAAGGCTTATCTCGGTGCGCGCAACAAGCTCACCGATGGGCGCGGCAATCTGGTGAGTCGCGCCGAACAGCTTAAGTTGCTGGGTGCACGGGCGAGCAAGCGCCTGCCGACCGACTGGCTCGAGCGCGCCGGGGCCGAGGCGCCGCTTGAGGCCGAGGAATAGCGCGCGTCTCTGTCACAGCAGCCACAATACCCCCAGGCCGGCCAGCAGACCGCTGAGCATGAACGGCAAGGTCAGCAGCGCTAGGGTACGCCCGCCGATAAAGACGATCAGGCCGCCCTTGACCAGGCTGTTGCTCAGCGCGGCGAGAAAGATTCCCTGCACCGCGACCTGCTCCGCCAAGTCGGTCCGGGCGCTGTTGGCCAGTGACAGGGTGATGGCATCCACATCAGTCAGCCCCGACAACAGGGAAACCAGATAGACCCCCGCATCGCCAAGCCCTCGTTGCGCGGCTTCGACGAGGAACAGGATGAGTACTAACAGGCCGGCAAAACGCAGCGCGGGCCCCAGTTCGAAAGGGTTCTTCAAGGGCGGCTCGGCGGTGTTGTCGTGCTGCTGACCGGCGCGCAAGTAGTAAAACAATGCACCGGCGGCGTAGATCAGACCGGCCGTCAGCATCGGCGCAAGCAATGCCGGTAGCAACGCCCGATTGACCACCCCGACTTCCAGCAGCACCCGCGGGAACATCAGCGCCGAGGTTGCCAGAAGACCGGCGGCCAGGGCATGGCGCATTTTCCCTGAGACCAGCCGGGCGAGGGTGATGGTCATCGCCGTGGATGAAACAATGCCGCCCAGCAGCGCCGTGACCATCAATCCGTGTCGGGTGCCCAGCAGACGGATGGCGACATAGGCGGCAAAGCCAATGCCGGCGATCAGCACCACCATCCACCAGGTGGTGTAGGGGTTGAAAGCCTGCCAGGGTCCATAACCCTGATTGGGTAGCGCTGGCAGCAGCACCACGGAAATGAACAGCAGTTTCAGCACGCCGCTCAGTTCGGCCTCGTTGAGCTTGTGCAGCGCGCCGTGTAGCCGCGCTTTCAGGCTCAACAGCAGCGCTACGACGATCGCCACGGAGGCGGCCAGCAAGCGACTCTCCGCTACCGCGAGGCTGCCCAGCAGGAAGGTCAGCAGCAGCGCCATCTCGGTGGTCATGCCGTGGTCGCTGTTGGTGCGGGATTCGATTACATAGCCGGCAATCGTCAACAGGGCCAGCACGACGAACATTGCAATCCACGCGGGCATACCGAAGTGACTGGCGCTCAGTGCAGCCAGGCCGCCGAACAGTCCCGCGAGGCCGAAAGTGCGAATGCCGGCCATCTCCTGGCCTTCCTGGTCACCGCCGCTCCAGCTTCGTTCCGTGCCGATCAGCAGGCCCACGCCGAGAGCGGTCGCCAGGTTCAACAGTAGTTCGAGGGTCATGGGCAAAGGCCGTCAGCAACTTCTGATGACATCAGTCTAGCCGTCTCGCTGCCGCGGCGGCTTGCGCTGGCGCAACGCGGCATCAATGCAGCGGAACGTGACGGCTCATCAGTGCGCGCAGCGCGGCAGGCTTGACCGGCTTGGGGAGAAAATCCAGTCCCGCCGCGTGGATCGCGGCGATCAGCTCCGGGCGCCCGTCTGCGCTGATCACCACTCCGGGCACCGGCTCGCCGAGGCGGGTACGCAGCCAGGCCATCAGCTCCGAACCTGTCTCACCGTGGTCCAGGTGGTAGTCGACCAGCACCAGTTGCGGACGCACATCCTCGCGCAGTAAGGCCTCGCATTCGGCCCGGTTACTGGCCGTCCAGACCTGGCAGCCCCAGCGTGACAGCAGGCTGTTCATCCCCACCAGAATGCTGTCTTCGTTGTCGATGCAGAGCACCTGAATGCCGGTCAGGGCGGTTTGCTGCGCTTCGCCTTTGCCGTTGCTGGTGGCCTGTCGCAGCACCTGGCTGGCGATTGGCACGGTCACGCTGAACACGCTGCCTTTGCCGGGCCAGGAGCGAACCGCCAGTGGATGATTGAGCACCTGGCAGAAGCCATCTGCGATGGCCAGACCTAGCCCAAGACCCTTCTCGGCGCGCGTCTGATGGCTGTCCAGCCGTTTGAATTCCTCGAAAATCACGCGCAGTTTGTCCTCGGCGATGCCCGGGCCGTGGTCCCACACCTCAAGACGTAACGAGGAGCCCTGGCGACGCACTCCCAGCACTACGCGGCCCTTGGCGTAACGGAAGGCGTTGGTGAGGAAGTTCTGCAGCACTCGGCGCAGCAGGCGGATGTCGCTGTCGACCCGCAAACGACTGCCATGCACCCTGAAGTCGACGCCCTGTTCGGCGGCAAGCATGGTGAACTCCGTGGACAGGGTGTCGAACAGGGTCGCCAGCGGGAAGGGGTTGCGGTCGGGTGTGATGCGACCGTTTTCCAGCCGCGAGATATCGAGCAGATCGGAGATCAGGTCCTCGGCGGAGCGTAGGGAGCTGTCCAGATGACGCACCAGGTCCCGCGCTTCTACCGGCAGGGCGTCGTGCTGGTGCGACAGCGCGGCGGAAAACAGCCGCGCCGCGTTCAGGGGCTGCATCAGGTCATGACTGACTGCGGCAAGGAAGCGTGTCTTCGACTGGCTGGCTGCCTCGGCCGCACTCTTGGCGGCCGTCAGCGCCTTGTTCAGTTTGGACAGTTCCTGCGTGCGTTCGCTGACGCGCTGTTCGAGGCCTTCATTGGCTTCTTTCAGGGCACGTTCGGCGTCACGGTAGGCGGTGATGTCGCTGAAGCTCATGACGAAGCCGCCACCGGGCATGGGGTTGCCGATCAGCTCGACCACCCGGCCGTTGGGGAAGGTGCGCTCCGAGGTGTGCGCACGGCCCTGACGCATCCAGTAAAGCCGCTTGGCTACGTGCGTATCGGCATCACCGGGACCGCAAAGGCCGCGTTCGGCGTTGTAGCGGATGATGTCGGCGATCGGGCGGCCGATGTAGACCAGCCCGTCCGGGTACTCGAACATTTCCAGATAGCGGTGGTTCCAGGCCACCAGCCGCAGCGACTGGTCGACCACGCTGATGCCCTGGGTAATGTTCTCGATTGCCCCTTGCAGCAGCGCACGGTTGAACTGCAGCACTTCGGAGGCTTCGCCAACGATGCGCACCACGTCATCGACCTGCATGTCCCGGCCTTCCAGCGCAGCCTTGACCACGGCGCGGGTGGACGAGGCGCCCAGTACCCCGGCCAGCAGTCGTTCGGTATGGGCGATCCATTGGCCGTCGGCCTGCTGCCGGGGCGAATAGTCGTGACCGTGACGCCGGGCGAAGCGCTGGAAGCTGAGTTCGGCGCGCTCGGCACCAACGAAGCGCGAGGCCAGCAAGAGCAGGTCCTCCACCTGCACGGCAAGCAGCCGGCGGGTGCTCGCGGTGGAGTGGATTTCCTGACCGATGAAACGGCTGGCCTGCCAGTGTTCGGCGACACGCGTCTGCGACAGGATGGACACCCAGAAGAACAGCGTCGCGTTGCCCACCAGCGACAGGGTGACGCCGAGCGTCAACGCGCTGGTGTTGAATGGCAGATCGGCTGTGTATATCCACTGCAGGCCGGGAAACATCTCCAGCGGCCAGCCGAGCAGCGGCAGGATCAGGGTGTAAATCCAGATCAATCCGCCCGCGGTAAGTCCGGCAAACACACCGCGGCGGTTTGCCTGCTTCCAGTACAAGGCGCCGACCATGGCAGGTGCCAACTGAGTGAGCGCGGCAAAGGCGATCTGGCCGATGGTCGCCAGACTCGCGTTGGAGCCCAGCAGGCGATAGCTGACATAGGCCAGCAGCAGGATCGCGACGATGCTGATCCTGCGCACCGAGAGCATCCAGTGGCGGAACACTTCAAAAGGCTGTTCGGCTTCCTTGCGACGCAGCAACCAGGGCAGCAGCATGTCGTTGGAGACCATGGTCGACAGCGCCACGCTGGCCACGATGACCATGCCGGTCGCCGCTGATGCCCCGCCAATGAAGGCGAGCAGGGCCAGGGCTGGATGCGACTCTGCCAGCGGCAGGCTGATTACGAAGGAGTCCGGGCTGACGCCGCTGGGCAACAGTAGCTGGCCAGCAAGGGCGATCGGGATGACGAACACGGCGGCCAGCACCAGATACAGCGGGAACACCCAGCGGGCCAGGCGGAAGTCACGCGGTTCGATGTTTTCCACCACTGTCACGTGAAACTGGCGAGGAAGGCAAACGATGGCCATCAGCGCGACGGTGGTTTGCACCATCATGGCTGGCCAGTTCACCGTCTCCTGCCAGAAGGCCGAGAGTTCGGGGGCGTCGTGGGCACGGTTGAACAAGTCGCCGAAACCATCGAACAGGCCAAAGGTGACGAAGGCGCCGATCGCGAGAAAGGCAAACAGCTTGACCAACGCCTCGAAAGCGATGGCGAGGACCATGCCGCGGTGGTGCTCGGTCACGTCCAGGTTGCGGGTGCCGAACAGAATGGTGAACAGCGCCAGCACCATCGACACGATCAGCGCGGTGTCCTGCGCACCGGAGCCGGCTGCGGCCTCGCCTTCATTGCCCACCAGCAGGTTCACGCCGAGGACGATGCCCTTGAGCTGCAGTGCGATGTAGGGCAGCACGCCGACCAGGCAGATAAGCGTCACCACCACCGCCAGCGGCTGCGACTTGCCGTAGCGCGCCGCAATAAAGTCGGCAATCGAAGTGATGTTTTCCTGCTTGCTGATCATGATCATCTTCTGGATGACCTGAGGCGCCAGCAGCATCAGCAGAATCGGGCCAAGGTAGATCGGCAAGAAGGCCCAGAGTTGTTCAGCCGCCTGGCCGACCGCGCCAAAAAACGTCCAGCTGGTGCAATAGACCGCCAGCGACAGGCTATAAACCCAGGCACGAACCCGCGGCGACAGCTGGCTGCGGTTGCGATCGCCGTAAAAGGCAATGGCAAACAGCACGGCCATATAAGTGAGGGCGACCAGCGCAATCAGCCCACCGGACAACGACATGCGAACTCCAGATACACATAAATCAAGCGGGCTTCAGCCTGGCCATTTCCGCAGGTTGGCCGAGCTATGCTGGGTCGGGCAGCGTTCACGTTTGCCGGTAGGCGGCCTGATCACTCGAGTTGCGCATCAGGCGTAGCCGATATAAGCGAGGTTACCGGGATAGTGCTTGGGTGCTGCTCAAGCTCAGCAGGTTTCGGATGGCCGGAGTTACCGCTCATTGATAGTTGAATGGGTAAAGTTTCGCAGTAAAACGGGGCGGCGTGTCGCGGCTGCGACCATGGTCGCATGGGCGCGGCAGGTATGGCTGGATCCAACGCAAAGCCTTGCGATAGACCTCCTGCTTGCTGATCGTGGCAATTTGCATAGTCAGCGCTGCGCGATTGCCGTTGAGCAGGAGCGAGCCACCGAGGTGCACGTCCGCTTGGTCGCGCCGCGCTGGTCATTCATGCCCGGCACACTTACCGTCGCCGCTGTGATAACAGCAGCGCCTCATTCCATCCATGTCAGGAGAAACCGCGATGTTCATGCCAGGGCCAGTCACCTTGCAGCGGGGAGCGCTGCGGTTGGAGCCGCTGGTGGACGCCGATATCCCGGCCCTGGTCGAACTGGCCAACCACAACCGCGACGAACTGATCTACCTGAGTGGGCCTTTGCGCCCCGACTGGTATCGCCTGGCGCTGGCCGATCAGGATCAGGGTCGTGCCGTGGTCTTCACCCTGCGCATGGCCGGACGCATTGTTGGCACCACCCGCTTTGCTGATTTCAATCCTTCGCTGCCAGCCGCAGAACTGGGTTGGACCTGGCTGGACAAGGCCGAGCATGGCAGCGGCCTCAATACTGCGATCAAATACCTGTTGCTCAAGCATGCCTTCGAGGACTGGCAGCTGGTGCGTCTGCAGCTGAAAACCGCGGTGAGCAATCTGCGCTCCCAGCGCGCCATCGAAAAACTCGGAGCCCAGCGGGAAGGCCTCTTGCGCAATCACCGACGCCTCGCCGATGGCCGCCTGGATGACACCGCCCTGTACAGCATCACCGACCGCGAGTGGCCGGCCGTCAAGCGTTTGCTGGAGACCGGCATGCGCTGAACCGTAGGTGGCCGACCGAGTTCGGTTCGACTTTTTGGATTTCGGCCGGTATCAACACCTCATGTGCCGGCCATCGCCCTCGGGCCTCGACTTGGGGTAATGTTGGGCCCCTCCAGAAGCGCTGCTTCAGCGTTCATCCGCCTGTCTTCAACCTTCCCTATGCTCCGGCCACGACGGCGGTGCGTAGCTCATCATCGTTTGCGGTGCATACCTAAGGAGCCCCGATGTCCCGCTCGCAAGAGTTCTTGCACGGTTGCCGCGATATTCTGCCGCTTATCGTCGGCGCGATTCCCTTCGGCATCATTTTCGGAACCCTGGCCATAGGTGCTGGGCTGTCCGGCTGGCAGGCCATGGGCATGTCTGCCCTGGTCTTCGCCGGCTCGGCGCAGTTCATTGCTATCACCTTGATCACCGGTGGCGTTGGGGCAGCGGTGGTGCTGCTCACGACCTTCGTCGTCAATCTGCGCCACGCGCTCTACAGCGCCTCGATGCAGCCCTTCGTTCGGCACCTTCCAGGCCGCTGGCGTGTGCCGCTGGCGTTCTGGCTGACCGATGAAGCGTTCGCCGTGATCCAGCATCGATATGCGCGCGATGACGCTTCGCCGCACAAGCACTGGTTCTTCTTCGGTGCTGCGCTGACCATGTACCTGAGCTGGCAGCTGGCGACACTGGCTGGTATCGCCTTTGGTCAAGCTGTGCCAAACGTTGCCAGTTGGGGCTTGGACTTCGCCATGATTGCCACCTTTATCGGCATCGCCGTACCCATGATGCGCACCCGCCCGCAGGTGGCATCAGCGCTGGTGGCAGCGGTCGTCGCGCTGTTGACCTGGGAACTGCCCTACAAGCTCGGTCTGATCGCCGCCGCGCTGGCCGGCATTGTCGTGGGTGTCTGGTTGGAGCGCCGGGCCGAGAGGCAGCTTCAAACGGAGGTGTGCTGATGCAGATCTGGCTACTTATTCTCGGAATGTTGGCGATCACCTTTCTGACTCGATTCAGCTTCTTCGCCTGGCCCAACCTGCGCTTTCCACGCCTGGTGGAGCAGGGGCTGCATTACGTGCCGGTCGCGGTGCTGACCGCCATCGTGGTGCCAGGAATGCTGATGCCAGCAGGCGAATGGTGGCTGGACTGGCGTAACGCCTATCTGCTGGCGGGCGTGCTGTCGATCCTGATCGCGGCCTTCAGCCGAAACCTGCTGGCAACTATCGCGGGCGGGTTGCTGGCCTTCTTTCTGTTGCGCTGGGCGTTCGGGCAGTTGCCGCTGTGACGTATCGCCCAGTCCGCGACACGCGCGTGGCAGTGCTGTGCTTTTGCCGGACCCTGGAGGCTCAAAGAACCAACATGTTTTCCATGGAAGCGGATCGATGACCAAGCCTCATTCCCAGTTCACTCTGTTCGGTAAGCGGCGCTTCTTGCCGTTCTTCCTGACGCAACTGTCAGGGGCCTTCAACGACAATCTGTTCAAGCAGGCGCTGATCCTGGCGATCCTCTACAAGATCGGCACGAATGCCGACAGCAGCCTGCTGATCAACCTGTGCGCGCTGTTGTTCATCCTGCCGTTCTTCCTGTTCTCGGCGCTGGGTGGCCAGCTTGGCGAGAAGTACGCCAAGGAGCGACTGATCCGGGCAATCAAAGCCGGTGAGATTTTCATCATGCTCGCTGGCGGCGCGGGCATGCTGCTCGGCAACCTGCCGTTGCTGCTGGCCGTACTGTTCTGCATGGGCACACAGTCCGCGCTGTTCGGGCCGGTCAAGTATTCCGTACTGCCCAAGCTGCTCGAGGATCACGAGCTGGTCGGTGGCAACGCGCTGGTAGAGATGGGCACTTTTCTGGCTATTCTTGCTGGCACCATCACGGCTGGGGTCATGATGGCCACCGACGGGTATGCGCAGCTGATAGCAGGCAGCGTGGTACTGGTAGCGGTTGCCGGCTATTTCGCCAGCCGAGCCGTGCCTGCGACCGGTGCGTCCTTACCGACACTCGAGATGGACTGGAATCTGTTTCGTCAGACCGGCGCGATCCTACGCATGGGCCTGGGGCAGCGCCTCTCGGTGTCGCGCTCGCTGATTGGTAACTCCTGGTTCTGGTTTCTCGGTGCGACCTATCTGACGCAGATCCCGGTGTATTCGAAGGATCTGCTGCACGGCGATGAAACCGTCGTCACGCTGATCCTGACGGTTTTCTCAGTGGGCATCGCCCTCGGTTCGCTGCTCTGCGAACGGCTCTCCGGCCACAAGGTTGAAATCGGTCTGGTGCCGTTCGGCTCCTTTGGCCTGACGCTGTTCGGTCTGCTGCTGTGGTGGTGTTCGGGCGACTTTCCGCAGGCCGCAGCGCCTCACGACTGGCTAGCGCTGCTGAGTTTCGGGCAGGCCTGGTGGATTCTCGCCTCGGTGCTGGGGATCGGTGTATTCGGCGGGTTTTATATTGTGCCGCTGTATGCGCTCATTCAGTCGCGCACCGCTGAGCACGAGCGGGCGCGGGTGGTGGCGGCAAACAATATTCTCAATGCGCTGCTGATGGTCATTTCTGCGATTGTGGCGATCTTGCTGCTGAGTGTCGTGGGACTGTCGATTCCGCAGCTGTTTCTCGTGGTGTCGCTGATGAACGTGGCCGTGAGCGCCTATATCTTCAGCATCGTGCCGGAATTCAGCATGCGCTTCCTGGTCTGGTTGCTCGGCCACTCCATGTATAGGGTGCGCCAGCAAGGACTTGATGCGATCCCGGATGAGGGGCCGGCGGTACTGGTCTGCAACCACGTGTCCTTCGTTGATGCGCTGTTGATTGCCGGAGCGGTGCGCCGACCCGTTCGCTTCGTCATGTACTACAAGATCTTCCGCATCCCGGTGTTGAACTTCATCTTTCGCACGGCAGGCGCAGTGCCCATCGCTGCGCGACACGAAGACGAGGCGATCTACACCCAGGCGTTCGAGCGCGTCAGCCGCTACCTCAGCGATGGCGAAGTGGTGTGCATCTTCCCCGAAGGCAAGCTCACCACCGACGGCGACATCAACGAGTTCAAGGCGGGAGTCGAGCGCATCCTCGAGGCCAATCCTGTGCCCGTGGTGCCGATGGCCCTGCGAGGGCTGTGGGGCAGCTTTTTCAGTCGCGATCCGGATAAAGGCTTCTTCCGGCGGATCTGGTCGCAGGTAGATCTAGTCGCCAGTTCGCCTGTCGTCGCCAGCGAAGCCAGTCGTGAGCAGCTACAGGCGCAAGTCAGTCTGTTACGTGGCGACCGGCGCTAGGCAGCAAGTGTCTGCATTCAGGGCACCAAGGGTTAAGGCGTCATGCATCTCAGCGTGCTCAAGCAAGGGCATGGATCGCTCGCGTCGAGTCGGGGTCGATTAAGAGAACAGGACCGGAGATGAAGCATGGCCGACTTATACAAGACAGAAACCATCACACGTTCCGAGGTCGATTCGCTGGACGGGATAACAGTGCTCGACTTTGGCACCAATTGGTGCGGCCATTGCCGTTCCGCGGAGCCGCATGTCGAGCGGGCTTTGGCTGATTTTCCGCAGATCAACCACATCAAGATCGAAGATGGCCAGGGGCGGCCGCTCGGGCGCAGCTACCGGGTCAAATTGTGGCCAACGCTGGTATTCGTCCGCCTTGGGCAGGAATTGTCGCGGGTGGTGCGACCGACCAGTGCCGATGCGGTAAGGGAAGCCGCAGCCAAGGCTGCCGATCAGAGTTGATCTGAACCGGCATGTTAGGCATGGCAGCGGTTGATGGCGTATTGAAGATGTATGGCAGCCGACCGGAGGCCGGCTGCCATACGCATTACTGCTGAGTCACGGTGGCCATGTTGCCCGAACCCATCTGCGACACGATTGCCGAGTCGCCCATGCCGCTCTGGGTCAGCATCGCGTGGTTGCCGGCACCGCCTTGCATGACTTGCGCGAGATTGGCTTCGCCAGTCTGTGTCAGGCTGACCTCGTTGTCTGAGCCGTAGATCTGCTGAATGTCGGCCACGTTGAGGTCGCCGCCCTGCAGTACATCCACACGGTTGTTGTCGCCGTAGCTGGAGCCGGTCAGCTCGTTGCCATTTCCGGTTTGGGTCACCGTGAGCAGGTTGTCGGTGCCGTCCTGGGCGAAATCGATCAGATGATCGGTGCCTTCCTGAGTGACATAGGCCTCGTTGTATTCACCTGCCTGTCGCAGCGAAGCGGTTTGCATGCTGCCGTCTTGATCGACGATGGCATAGTTGTTGTTCCCGGTTTGCTCGGTGCTGGCGGTGTTGCCATCGCCTACCTGGAAGATGTCGGCGCTGTTGGCGGTGCCGTCCTGGTAGATCGATGCGGTCTGCAGCGAGCCGCTCTGGTCGATGTAGGCTTCGTTCTGCAGTCCGTTGGACTCGATATCTGCGCTGTGATCGGTGCCTCCCTGCGTAACGGACGCGACCTGCAGATCACCTTGCTGGTCGATATCGGCGATGGAGTCCAAGACGTTCATCTGGTAGACGGTCGCTTCGTTGCCGTTGCCTTCCTGATTGACCACGCCATCATTGCGCGCGCCGCCTTCCTGCCAGACCAGCGAGACGTTGTCATTGCCGACCTGGCGCTGCTCCGAAACGCTCAGCTCTGTGCTGCTCTGAATGGACTCGGCAAAGTTGTCGCTGCCGTCCTGGTCGATCACGGCGGTGCTCAGGTCAGCGGCGGTCTGTTCGGTGTATGCCGTGTTGAAGCTGCCCTGCTGGTACTGGCGGGCGGTGGCGCCGAAGGAGTCGCTCTGAACGATGCTCGCGTCATGGTTCTCGCCGTCCTGCAGCTGGATCGCTTCGGTTTGCTCGGTCGTGGTCTGGACGATGTCAGCGAAGTTCTGGTTGCCAGTCTGGGTTTGCACGGCATCGGACATCGTGGCCCCGGTCTGGGTCACCATGCCATCGTTGCCTGCCCCTGTCTGGGCCTGATAAGAAAGGTTGTCCTGACCGCCAGTCTGGGTGACTTCCACAATGTTGTCCGCACCGGACTGATTCTGTTCTGCGCTGTTGTCTGCGGCGTGTGCCTGGGTGGCCAGAATCGCGATGATGGCGGCTGCGAGGGGCTTGCACTTGAACATTTAATCTCTCCATGGATTTTGTATGCGTGTCGCTCCTGACTGGGCGGCTGCGCAGGTCTGCTAGGCGGCAGCTACTGCGAATCAGTCCTGGAACTTCATCAATCCTAGAAGTTGGTCGTGACAGATAAATGTCGATTCGCTTGTTTATCGACGCTTTTATGACGAGCGGTATGGTTGGGAGCTCGTGCAGAGGCTTGTTCCTAAGCTCTCTGTGGTGGACGGCCTCTATGCTTGGGCATCTGCCTCGGTATTACGCGGCGGGGAGTGGGTTGCGATTCGCTAGCGGCAGCGTCATGTCGCAACGCTTCAGCCGCGGCATTGGGTGGCTGGGAAGCGGCCGTATTGACTGGCCCTGCCCGCGGGGGGCATATCCCGCCAGTGCTGTTTGTATCCGACCGGTCTCTGTCGCCAGTCGTCCTGGTGCATTCAATGACTGAGCTTCAGGCCAAGCAGGCCAATGCAGATCAGCAGCACGCTACCCAGGCGAAGCAGGCTCATCGATTCGCCGAACAGGATGATGCCGGCGATCACCGTTCCAACTGCGCCCACCCCGGTCCACACGGCATAGGCGGTGCCCAGTGGCAACGTTTTCATGGCGAGCCCGAGCAGGCCCAGACTAGCGGCCATTGCCGCAATGGTCAGCAGCGTGGGAAGGGGACGGGTGAAACCATCGGTGTATTTCAGCCCGACAGCCCAGCCGATTTCGAACAGGCCGGCAAGAAACAGAATGATCCAGGACATATGCACCTCGGCAGGACGGTGATTGGGTGGGGCCGTCCCCGGTGAGTGGTGCAGCCTGAGGTCGTCCTCAGCTGGCGCTATTGTCCACGATGCGAAGGTCCGGGCAATGGGCCCGGCCCGGTTCGGCATATCAACGTGCGTCTAAGCCGCCAGTCTCAACCGGCGGCGCACAAGGCCGATCAGATGCCCTGCGGAATCTCCTCACCACCCAGCGCTTCGAACAGCGCCGGGAGGAACTCCTTGAAGGTCAGCATCATCAGCAGGAAGCTGGCGTCCTGCTGGCCGAGGTCGTCGTCGCCACCGTCCTGTTCGGCCTGGTCCTGCAACAGCTCTTCGAAGCGCAGACGCTTGATCACCATCTTGTCATCCAGCACGAAGGACAACTTGTCCTGCCAGCCCAGCGACAGCTGCGTGACCTGCTTGCCGACTTCCAAGTGCTGTTGGATTTCATCGCTGGTCAGATCCTGACGCTTGCAGCGCACCACGCCGCCATCTTCATGGGTGTCGCGCAGCTCACACTCGTCGAGGACAAAAAAGTCGTCCGCGGCTTTCTGCGTCTTCACCCAATCGGTCATGGTGGCCGATGGGGCAATTTTCACGGTCAGCGGGCGAACCGGTAGCGAACCAATGGCTTCACGCAGCGTGGAAAGCAGATCTTCGGCGCGCTTCGGGCTGGAAGCATCCACCAGGATCAGACCTTGCTCCGGCGCGATGGCTGCGAAGGTACCGGACTTGCGAATGAATGCACGAGGCAGGAAGGCCTGGATGATGTCGTCCTTGAGCTGCTCGCGCTCTTTCTTGTAGACCTTGCGCATCTGCTCGTTTTCGATCTCGTCGACCTTTTCCTTCAGCGCGTCCTTGACCACGCTGCCGGGCAGGATGCGCTCTTCCTTGCGGGTGGAGATCAGCAGAAAGCCCTGGCTGGCATGCACCAGCGGTGCATCCTCACCTTTGCCGAAGGGCGCGACGAAACCGTAGGTACTGAGTTCCTGGCTGGCGCAGGGGCGGGCGGGCTTGGCGGCCAATGCGGTTTCAAGTGTCTCGACATCGAAAGGGATGTTTTGAGTGAGACGGTAGACGAGCAGGTTGCGAAACCACATGCGATGGAAACTCCGGTAAAAGCAAAGCGCGCATTATTCCCCTCTGGCGGACGCAGGCCAACCCTGCGCGGGAGCAATGCCGATGGAAACCACAAAAATGGCTCTTAAACAGAGTGTTTCCTAAGTCTTTGTAAGTTCTTCAATTTTTTTTTCAAAAGGGGGTTGCCAAGGTCAAGATCCATCTCTAGAATGCGCCCCACTTCGAGAGCAAACGGGTGATTAGCTCAGCTGGGAGAGCATCTGCCTTACAAGCAGAGGGTCGGCGGTTCGATCCCGTCATCACCCACCACTCGAGGTTTAGCGCAGCGGTAGTTCAGTCGGTTAGAATACCGGCCTGTCACGCCGGGGGTCGCGGGTTCGAGTCCCGTCCGCTGCGCCAAATTTGCCATCAAGGACCACTGAACGCCTTGATAGCTCGAAAAAAGCGACCTTAGGGTCGCTTTTTTTTGTCCTCGATTTTTCCCTTCATCTGTTTCGTCGTTTCGTGCGGCACTTCTGTGCTTTTCACTGTCTTTACCTATTAGCGCGGTGTGCTCGGTAGCCACTGCCCGAGCTCGCTGCTAAGCTCCGGCAATGTTTTTGCACCACTTCTTGGGTAATAAGGAAACAGAATGAGACCTCAACGTTTGGCGTCGGCGATAGCCCTGGTTGGCCTGGTCCTGGCGGGTTGTGATTCGGAAACCAGCGCTAAGCTGGAAACGCCGGCGCAGAAAGCCTCCTACGGCATCGGCCTGAATATGGGCAAGAGCCTGGCGCAGGAAGGCCTGGCTGATCTGGATTCGACAGCCGTCGCGCAAGGCATCGACGATGCCCTCGGCAAGAAAGACCAGCAGCTGACCGATGAAGAACTGATGGAAGCCTTCGCTTACCTGCAGACTCGTGCCGAAGAGCGCATGGTCGAGATGAACAAGGAGGCGGTTAGCGCCGGCAAGAAGTTCCTCGAAGAAAATGCCAAGCGTGAAGGCGTGAAGACCACTGAGTCTGGCCTGCAGTATGAAGTGATCAAAGAATCGGACGGCGCCCAGCCGGGTCCGGACGATGTCGTCACTGTTCACTACGAAGGCACCCTGACTGACGGTACGGTCTTCGACAGCTCCATCAAGCGTGGCACGCCGATCGATCTGCCTGTTGGTGGCGTGATTCCAGGTTGGGTCGAAGGACTGCAACTGATGCATGTGGGCGAGAAGTACAAGCTGTATATCCCGAGCGAACTTGCCTATGGCGAGCAGAGCCCGAGCCCGCTGATCCCGGCCAATTCCGTTCTGGTCTTCGATCTGGAGCTGCTGGGTATCAAAGACGAGAAGGCTGAGGCAACGCCTCCGCCGGAAGCGGTCGAAGAAGCTATCGAGGCGACCAAGGAGTAACTGCTCCGCGCCAACCAAACGCCCCGCAGATGCGGGGCGTTTTTGTTTTCAGAGTTGTCATGGTGTTCGAAATGGTTTGCGGGGCATGCCCTTTGTAGGGGCGAGCTTGCCCGCGATCAGTGTCTATGCGGTCGCGAAGCAAGCGTTGAGCTCGGTTTGCGAGTAAGTTGGCTCCTGTAGGCTGTTCTCGTACCGCATTACTTTCCTCTGAGGGCAAAATTCCCTGATGCTTTGAGGTCGACTCCGCGGCGTATATGGCCTGCCAGGAGAGCGCGCTTCGGCGCGGCTCCGTGAATGTGAGCGAAGCGAATAACCTGGGACAGCGTCCCTGGTGAGGGTGCAGCGGATACAAAAAAGCCCCAGACAATCGTCTGAGGCTTCGAAGTTGGCTCCGCGACCTGGACTCGACTGCGCAGCAGAACGCGCTTCGGCGCGGCTCCGTGAGGCTGAGCGAGCCGAATAGCCTGGGACAGCGTCCCTGGCGAGAGTCCGGGTGATACAAAAAAGCCCCAGACAATCGTCTGAGGCTTTGAAGTTGGCTCCGCGACCTGGACTCGACTGCGCAGCAGAACGCGCTTCAGCGCGGCCCCATAGGGGTGAGCGAAGCGAATAACCTGGGACAGCGTCCCTGGTGAGAGTCCGGCTAATACAAAAAAGCCCCAGACAATCGTCTGAGGCTTTGATTTGGCTCCGCGACCTGGACTCGAACCAGGGACCCAATGATTAACAGTCATTTGCTCTACCGACTGAGCTATCGCGGAACAGCGGTGCGTATCCTAATGATAACTAAGGGGAAGTCAACCCCTCGGCAGTTACAGGACCTGCACGATGGCGTCGGTTACATGGTCCAGATTGCCATGGTTCAGTGCTGCGGCGCAGATGCGGCCGGTGCCGATCGCGTATACGCCGAATTCGACGCGCAGGCGCTCGACCTGAGCGGCCGTGAGTCCTGAGTAAGAGAACATTCCGCGTTGTTTGGCGACAAAGCTGAAATCCTGCTTGGCGCCTTTTTCAGCCAGCTGGCGCACCATGGTCAGGCGCATGTCCTGGATTCGGGTGCGCATCTCGCCGAGTTCGGTCTCCCACATGGCCCGCAATTCCGGGCTGTTGAGCACGGCGGACACCACCGTGGCGCCATGGGTCGGCGGGTTGGAGTAGTTGGTGCGGATCACACGCTTGATCTGCGAGAGCACGCGGGCTGATTCGTCGCGGCTCTGAGTCACCATCGACAGCGCGCCGACGCGTTCTCCATACAGCGAGAACGACTTGGAGAAGGAGCTGGAGACGAAGAAGCTCATGCCTGATTCGGCGAACAGGCGCACTGCAGCAGCGTCCTCTTCGATATTGTCACCGAAGCCCTGATAGGCGATGTCGATAAAGGGTACATGGTCGTTGGCGCGGAGTACTTCGAGGATCTGCTTCCAGTCTTCCGGCTGCAGATCGACACCGGTCGGGTTGTGGCAGCAGGCATGCAGAACGACGATGGAGCGGGGCGGCAGGTTGTTCAGATCTTCGAGCATGCCGGCCCGGTCGATGCCATGGCTCGCCGCGTCGTAATAGCTGTAATTCTGCACAGGAAAGCCGGCGGCCTCGAACAGTGCGCGATGGTTTTCCCAGCTTGGGTTTGTGATGGCCACGACCGCATCGGGCAGCATGCGCTTGAGGAAGTCCGCGCCGATCTTGAGCGCGCCGGTGCCGCCCAGTGCCTGGGTGGTGACCACGCGGCCATCGGCAACCAACGCCGAGTCGGCACCGAACAACAGGCCTTGCACGGCCATGTCGTAGCTGGCGATACCTTCTATCGGCAGGTAGCCGCGTGGCGCGTTCAGCTCCAGCCGCGCCATCTCGGCGGCAGCGACAGCGCGCAGCAGGGGAATCCGACCTTCTTCGTTGTAGTAGACGCCCACCCCCAGGTTGACCTTGTTCTGCCGCGTGTCGGCATTGAAGGCTTCATTGAGGCCGAGGATCGGATCGCGCGGCGCCATTTCGACAGCGGAGAACAAACTCATGATGGGGAGGCTCGAAGAGAGGAGGTGACTGATGCAGCACCCTCGCTTCGCGCTGAGGGCGGTGCGCAAACGGGGCAAGAGTATAACGGGACTAGGCTTGCGTCGCGATATGCTAGGGCGGTTTTTCTGTCGGTTTAAGCCCGGCGGAGGCCGCGATTTTTCATGGCCTTGCCTGCTCGTCGCCCTAGCACTTGATATCGCTGGGCGAGCCCGCATTGAAAGGGGTTGTGGTTGCTGTGCGCCGCGTCGCCAGCAGCACGTTGCACGTCTGGAAACACCGTCCTAGCGGCTCGAATATTCATGTTTAGAGTCGTCTCGCTATCTGAAGAGGTCGATATGTCGCAGTTCGAATTGGTCACGCGCTTCAAGCCAGCCGGAGACCAGCCTGAAGCCATTCGGCAGATGATCGAAGGCATCGAGGCCGGCTTGTCGCACCAGACGTTGCTGGGTGTAACGGGGTCCGGCAAGACCTTCAGCATCGCCAACGTGATCGCCCACGTGCAGCGGCCAACACTGGTGCTTGCGCCAAACAAGACGTTGGCAGCCCAGCTCTATGGGGAGTTCAAGGCATTCTTCCCGAACAATGCGGTGGAGTATTTCGTCTCTTACTACGATTACTACCAGCCGGAAGCCTATGTACCGTCGTCCGATACCTTCATCGAGAAGGATGCGTCGATCAACGACCATATTGAGCAGATGCGTTTATCAGCGACCAAGGCGCTGCTGGAGCGGTCGGACGCGATCATTGTGACCACAGTGTCCTGCATCTACGGTCTGGGTAGCCCCGAAACCTACCTGAAAATGGTGCTCCACATCGATCGAGGCGATCGTCTGGATCAGCGTGAGCTGCTGCGCAGACTCACCGGTCTGCAGTACACCCGCAATGAAATGGATTTCGCCCGTGCGACCTTTCGCGTGCGCGGCGATGTGATTGATGTCTATCCGGCCGAATCGGATCTGGAAGCAGTGCGTATCGAGCTGTTCGACGATGAGGTGGAGAGCCTGTCTGCATTCGATCCGCTGACTGGCGAAGTCATCCGCAAGCTGCCGCGCTTCACCTTTTACCCCAAGAGCCACTACGTCACGCCGCGGGAAACGCTGCTAGACGCCATCGAGAACATCAAGGCGGAGCTGAAAGATCGCCTCGACTACCTGCGTAGCAACAACAAGCTGGTAGAGGCGCAGCGGCTGGAGCAGCGCACCCGTTTCGATCTGGAAATGATCATGGAACTGGGCTACTGCAACGGCATCGAGAACTACTCTCGCTATCTGTCGGGGCGAGCCTCTGGCGAAGCGCCACCGACCCTCTACGATTACCTGCCGGCCGATGCGTTGCTGGTGATCGACGAGTCCCACGTCAGCGTGCCGCAGGTCGGCGCCATGTACAAAGGCGACCGTTCGCGCAAGGAAACGCTGGTCGAGTACGGGTTTCGGTTGCCGTCGGCTCTTGATAATCGGCCGATGCGTTTCGATGAGTGGGAGGCAATAAGCCCGCAGACGATTTTCGTCTCCGCCACTCCGGGGCCCTATGAGGCGGAACACGCCGGTCGGGTGATCGAGCAGGTGGTGCGTCCTACGGGCCTGGTGGACCCGCAGATCGAGGTGCGGCCGGCCCTGACTCAGGTCGACGATCTGCTCTCGGAAATCAACAAGTGTGTGGTCAAGGAAGAGCGGGTGCTGGTCACGACGCTGACCAAGCGCATGGCTGAAGACCTCACTGACTACCTCGGCGACCACGGCGTGCGGGTGCGTTATCTGCACTCGGACATCGACACGGTGGAGCGGGTTGAGATCATCCGCGACCTGCGCCTGGGAGTGTTCGATGTGTTGGTGGGCATCAACCTGCTGCGCGAAGGTTTGGACATGCCCGAGGTGTCGCTGGTGGCGATCCTCGACGCCGACAAGGAAGGCTTCCTGCGGTCCGAGCGCTCGTTAATCCAGACCATCGGCCGAGCGGCCCGTAACCTCAACGGGCGCGCCATTCTTTATGCCGACAATATGACCGGCTCCATGGAGCGAGCCATTGGCGAAACCGAGCGCCGTCGCAACAAGCAGATCGCCTTCAACGAGGCCCACGGTATCGTGCCTCAGGGTGTGTTCAAGGATGTGAAGGACATCCTCGAAGGCGCCACTGTGCCAGGCTCGCGCAGTAAAAAACGCCGTGGCGAGGCGAAGGCAGCAGAGGAAGCGGCGCGCTACGAAAACGAGCTACGCTCGCCGAGCGAAATCACCAAGCGGATTCGCCAGCTGGAAGAAAAGATGCTCGCCTATGCGCGCGACCTGGAATTCGAGGCCGCCGCGCAGACCCGCGACGAAATCCACAAGCTGCGTGAGCGCTTGCTGCAGGTTTGATGGCTGGCGCTCAGCCATGTTCTGATGTGCCTAAGCCTGCGCCGCGGTGCGGGCTTGCAGTCCTGCTGCGCCAAGTCTATCTGCTCCTTTTCATGGCGCCCCCCCAAGGTCAGTGCGCGGCGCCACCCTTCATATTCTCGGGCAGATGACGCGTCAGCAGTACCGCGACCATGCTGACCGCCAAGGCAATACCGACGAAGTGGAAGGCATCGTTGTACGCCATGATCATGGCTTGCTGATGCACGATCTCGCTGATTCGTCCCAACGCCGCCTGCTCGCTCCCCAGCTGTTGGGTCAGTGCAGTCAGGCGTTCGGCTACCGCCGGGTTGTTGGGTACGATGGATTCTCGCAGGTAGTCGAAGTAAACCTTGCCGCGGCTGTCCAGCAGGGTGGCGAGCAGGGTGGCGAGCAGGGCGATGCCGATGGCGCCGCCGAGGTTGCGCAGGATGTTGAACAGACTGGAGGCGGAGCCGGCATCCTGCGGCTGGATGTAGGCGGTGGCGATCAGCGAGATGGTCACCATGATCATTGGCTGGCCGAGCGCGCGGACGATCTGGATCGGGTGGAACTGTTCGCCACCGAAGTCGGGGTTGAGCGCGCCGGAGGCAAAGCTGGAAATTCCGAAGAGGGCAAACCCCGCTGCGCAGAGCAGCTTCGGCGGGATGATCTTCATCAGCTTGGGCACCAGCGGAATCAGGAACAGCTGCGGAATGCCCATCCACATGATCACCTGGCCGATCTGCAGCGCGTTGTAGTTCTGAATCTGCGCCAGGTACAGCGGCAGCAGATAGATTGATCCGTAAAGCCCGAGTCCCATGCCCAGGCTGGCGATGCTGGTCAGGCCGAAGTTGCGCTCGCGCAGAATGCCGAGGTTGATCAGCGGGTTGGGGCGCGATAGCTGCAGGATCACAAAAAGGATCAGGCTGACCACGGCCACCGAGCCCAGTTGGACGATCAGGGTCGACTCCAGCCAGTCCTTGCGATGCCCTTCCTCGAGAAATACCTGCAGACAACCCAGCCCCATGGCCAGGGTGACGATGCCTGCGTAGTCCGTGCTCTTGAGCAACTCCCAGTGCGGTGGCTTCTTTTCCAGGCCGTACAGCAGGCCCGCGATCATCAGCAGGCCGGGCGGCACGTTGATGTAGAAGATGTATTCCCAGCCCCAGCTCTCGGTGAGCCAGCCTCCTAAAGTCGGGCCGATCGAGGGTGCAAATGTCGCCGTGATGGCGAACAGTGCCATGCCCTTGGCGCGGTGGTGGTCGGGCAGTTTGATCAGCGTCAGGGTAAAGGCCAGCGGAATCAGTGCGCCGCCGGTAAAGCCCTGCATCGCTCGAAACACGATCATGCTCTCAAGGTTCCAGGCGAAGGAGCAGAGCAGGGAGGAAATCAGAAAGCCAATCGACACCCATACTGCCAGCCGGCGTGCCGAGAGCAACTGCACCAGCCAGGCCGTCAGCGGAATCATGATGATTTCCGCGACCAGATAGGACGTCGAAATCCAGGAGCCTTCCTCCAGCGTGGCGGACAACGCGCCTTGAATGTCCTTCAGCGAAGAGTTGGTGATCTGGATATCCAGTACCGCCATGAACGCACCCAGCATGGCGCTCATCACGGCAATCCAGTCACGCCGGCTGGGCTCGCCAACCGGCCGGATCAGCGCATCAGCGGCCACGGATATCGATCTTCACATCCACCGACATGCCGGGGCGGATGCGGCCCTTGAGCGGGTTGTCGCTGGCGAAGGTCACTTTGACGGGGATGCGTTGAACCACTTTGGTGAAGTTACCGGTGGCGTTGTCAGGCGGCAGCAAGCTGAACTGAGCGCCGGATGCGGGAGACAAGCTTTCGACACGGCCTTCGATAGGCGTATTGGGATAGCTGTCGAAGGTCAGCTCTGCGCGCTGGCCTTCCTGCATGGGGCCAATCTGGGTTTCCTTGAAGTTGGCCTGCACCCAGATCTCCTCGTCGGGAACGATGGACATTAGGTACGCGCCGACAGGCACATACTGGCCGCTGCGCGCCGACCGCTGGCCGACGATGCCGCTGATGGGCGAGCGGATTTCCGTGCGGCTCAGGTTGAGCTCGGCTTGCTCGATTTCAGCTTGAGCGCTGGCGATCTGTGCTTGCAGACGCTTGACGTCGGCTTCCAAAGCTTCCACCTGCTGGCGCTGGGCGGCCAGATCCGCTTCAGCCTTTTGCCGCTGGGAGCGGGCGACCTTTGCATCGGCAGAGAGCGTAGTGACACGTTCCTCCGAGATGAAGCCGGGCTTACGTAGCGCTTCGACCCGCGACAGGTCCATCTGGCTCCGTTCGAGATTGGCCTGAGCCGCGCCGACCGCCGCCTGGCTGGAAGCAATCGTGCTGCTCTGCTGTGCCAGTCGGCTTCGCGCCTGGGCGAGTTCTGCCTCACGGATGGCGAGGTTGGCTCGGGCTTGCTCGAGTGCCAGGTGGAAATCGCCCGGTTCCAGCGTCACCAGCAGGTCTCCGGGTTTCACATGCTGATTGTCCTGAACGTGAACCTGTTCGATACGGGCAGGAAGCTGGCTGGAAACACGCGTGATCTCACCTTGCACATAGGCATTGTCGGTGTGCTCGTAGTAGCGGCCAACAAAGTACCAGTGAGCGAAAAAGGCAGCCGCCACCAGCAGGACCAGGGCGATGAAAATGAACAGTCGGCGTTTCAGCTTGGCGGGCATGTCGTCGCTCTTGGCCGGTAAGTGAGCCGGGCAATCTATCAGTGTTCCGGTTCTGTAATAAGCCGTTACAATCGCTAAACTTTGTTGCGTATAAGGAACAATGGATGGGCCTGGACGACGCATTGATTTTCACCCGGGTGGTGGAGTGCCACAGTTTCACTCAAGCGGCCACAAGCCTAGGAATGCAGAAGTCCACGGTGAGCCGGCGCATCGTCCAGCTCGAAGAGCGACTCGGTGTTCGGCTTATCCACCGCACCACAAGGCGTCTGCGCCTGACCGAAGTCGGCCAGGCCTGCTACGAACGCTGCCGGCAGATCATGCTCGACTTTGCCGAGGCCGAGCAGACGGTGATGCAGCTTCAGCAGGCACCGGCAGGTTTGCTGCGGATCACCGCGCCGATCGAGGTTGGGCAGTGGATTCTGGGACGGGTGCTGGGGGAATTCATGCGCCTGTATCCGGATATCAACGCCGAGGTCGAGTTGGCCTCAAGGCCGGTGGATCCGGTGGAAGAGGGCGTCGATATCGCCATATCGGTCGGACAACCGCAGGATTCAACGCTGATCGCCCGCAAGCTGTTCGAGACCCGGCGGCGATTTTGCGCAAGCCCGGCGTATCTGGCGCAACACGGTGTGCCGATGCAGGTAGAGGATCTGGTTCATCATCGTGCGATCACGCTGTCGCGAGACCCGGTTCGCTATTGGCCGATCACCGAGCAAAACATCAGCTGTCGACGCGTGTTGACCTGCAACAACATCACCTTTGCCCGTGAAGCGGCCTTGGCTGGCGCTGGTATCGCGGCATTGCCAACCATGATCACTGATCAGGAGGTGCGTGAGGGGCATCTGGTGGAGCTCTTGCCCAACGTCGTATTACCGACCGGAGAGGTCTATGCGGTGTACCCAGCGCGTCGATTCCAGGCGATGAAGGTCAAGGCCTTTCTCGACGTCCTGATGCAATCGCTGCCGGTTGTCGAGGGGCGTCTGGTGGAGCCGGTAGAGGCACGCCTGCTAACATCGCGCCTTTACACGCGCTGACTCAGCCGACCGAGCCGGTTATCGCAGCTGCCGTGTTTTCCTGCGCCTTGATTCGAGAACATCATGACCACCGTTCGCACCCGCATCGCACCATCTCCCACCGGCGATCCACACGTCGGCACCGCTTATATCGCTTTGTTCAATCTCTGCTTCGCACGCCAGCACGGCGGCCAGTTCATCCTGCGCATCGAAGACACCGACCAGTTGCGCTCCACGCGTGAGTCGGAACAACAGATCTATGACGCGCTGCGCTGGTTGGGTATTGAATGGGACGAGGGCCCGGACGTGGGCGGCCCGCACGGCCCCTATCGGCAGAGCGAGCGCGGCGAGATCTACAAGAAGTATTCGGACGAGCTGGTCGCCAAAGGACATGCGTTCCCGTGCTTCTGCAGTGCCGAGCGTTTGGATCAGGTTCGTGCCGAGCAGATGGCCAACAAGGAAACGCCGCGCTACGACGGCCACTGCATGAATATTTCGGCCGAGACCTCGCAACAGCGTATCGCGGCGGGCGAGTCGCACGTGATCCGCATGAAGGTCCCGAGCGAGGGCGTGTGCCAGGTCAATGACATGCTGCGCGGGACGGTCGAGATCGGCTGGGATCGCATGGACATGCAGGTGTTGATGAAGGCCGATGGCCTGCCGACCTACTTCCTGGCCAATGTCGTCGACGACCACCTGATGGGCATCACCCATGTGCTACGCGGCGAGGAGTGGCTGCCTTCGGCGCCGAAACTGATCAAGCTGTACGAGTATTTCGGTTGGGAACAGCCGCAGCTCTGCTATATGCCGCTGCTGCGCAACCCGGACAAGAGCAAGCTTTCCAAGCGCAAGAACCCGACTTCGGTGACCTTCTACGAGCGCATGGGCTTCATGCCCGAAGCGATGCTCAACTACCTGGGCCGCATGGGTTGGTCGATCCCGGACGAACGCGAAAAATTCACCCTGGCGGAAATGATCGAGCACTTCGACATCAACCGCGTCTCTCTGGGTGGGCCGATCTTCGACGTCGAGAAGCTGTCCTGGCTCAATGGTCAGTGGCTGCGCGAGCTGCCGGTCGAGCAGTTCGCAGCCGAGGTGCAGAAGTGGGCATTCAACCCTGAATACATGATGAAGATTGCGCCCCATGTGCAGCAGCGTGTCGAGACCTTCAGTCAGATCGCGCCACTGGCTGGGTTCTTTTTCTCCGGAGCACTGAATCTCGATCCGGCCTTGTTCGAGCACAAAAAGCTCGACGGCACCCAGGTCCGTCAGGTGCTGCAGCTGACGCTGTGGAAGCTGGAAGCGCTGCGTCAGTGGGACAAAGAGCGCATTACCGAGTGCATCCAGGCGGTTGGGGGGCATCTCGAATTGAAGCTGCGCGATGTCATGCCTTTGATGTTCGCCTCGATCACTGGCCAGGCCAGCTCCGTGTCGGTACTCGACGCCATGGAAATCATCGGGCCAGACCTGACCCGCTTCCGCCTGCGTCAGGCGCTGGAGCTGTTGGGAGGCGCCTCGAAGAAGGAAGTGAAGGAGTGGGAGAAGCTCTTCGCTGCGATGGGCTGACCCGCGATTGCTTCATGGGCGGCGGTTGGCGCTGCGCCGCAGTTGTCCGCCGCTTGCCACTCGTCGCCGGTAAGTATTTGTTCTGATGCCAAAAAATCTTCGGGGTCAGGCAAAAATATCGTTGACACTCCGAGAGGCCGCACCTAATATGCGCCCCGTCCTCGAGATGGGGCTATAGCTCAGCTGGGAGAGCGCTTGCATGGCATGCAAGAGGTCGACGGTTCGATCCCGTCTAGCTCCACCAATCTCGATTGCCACACCGGTTCACGCCGGTTGCCTTTGAAGGGCTTTGCGTCCCCTTCGTCTAGTGGCCTAGGACACCGCCCTTTCACGGCGGTAACAGGGGTTCGAGTCCCCTAGGGGACGCCATTATTAAAATCGCAATGCGAAAGCGAGGCGAGTCGAGAGACGTTAAATCCGGGGCTATAGCTCAGCTGGGAGAGCGCTTGCATGGCATGCAAGAGGTCGACGGTTCGATCCCGTCTAGCTCCACCAATCCACGACAGAACGTAGCGACTTACGGTCTGTTCATCGAAGGTTTCGTCCCCTTCGTCTAGTGGCCTAGGACACCGCCCTTTCACGGCGGTAACAGGGGTTCGAGTCCCCTAGGGGACGCCATTTTTTTGCCCGGTTTGGGCACCGAAGGGTCATTTCTTACGAAATGACCCTTTTTGTTTTGCCTGTAATTCAGCGCGGCATCATCAATCTGAAGTGAACCGTCATGCTGAATGGCTCGTCATAGATGTCCGCAGTACGCGTGACAATTATCCGTGCGTAGCTTCCAATAGGCGATACGGCCGCATAGGCGGCGCACGGCACAGCGAGGGTATGCATGATCTTGGACCAGGCGGACGCATTCGTCATCGACATTGAAGTGCAATCCGAGCACATCGACGAGCTCGGCCACGCTAACAATGCGGTGTATGTGACCTGGCTGGAAACATGCGCCTGGCGGCATTCACAGAACCTAGGGCTGGGGTTGGAAGATTATCGCCGTCTGGATCGCGCGATGGCCGTGCTGCGGCACGAGATCGACTATCTGGCTGCTGCGTATAAGGGCGATCAATTGCAGCTCGGCACCTGGATCGTGGACTCTGATCAGCGCCTGAAGATGAAGCGTAATTTCCAGTTGATCAGGACAGCAGACCAGGTGACGCTGCTGCGTGCGCAAACCACGTTCGTCTGCATCCAGCTGTCCACCGGCAAGCCCAAACGCATGCCGGGCGAATTCGTCGAGGGGTACGGCAAGGCGTTGGTTCAGCCTTATCCCCTCGAACTCTGATGCCTGTACCGATCAGCGCTGTTCTGGCTTGCTGACGTCTGCCTCACGACGTTCCTCGGCATCGCCGCGCCAGTCGTCCTGCACCTCGTTTTCCATTTTTTGCTCGAGGGTCTTGGGATCATTCTTGATGTTCGCCGTATCGGCGCGCTGATGGTTTTCGTTCATCGCGCTGCCCTGGGCTGTGCTGGATAAGCCAAGGTCGTCATCCTGCATGGCTTCCTGATTGGCCATGGCGCCGGTCGCAAGCAGGCTGGTGATAACGGCAGTGGCAATACTCAAGGTCTTCATCGGTCATCCTCCGGGTAGCTTGGAAGTGTTTGCTGCTCTACCTCTTAAAATCCGACTCGGTAGCCCGGAAATTGTTCGTGGATAGCCCTAGCCGCCGGGCGTGCAAGCGTTGGCGTAGCCTCTAGCGCAGCGCTTTCGTGCGTCTTACCTCTGGTCGGTTTGCCGTGTGAGTGGCTTGCTCAATTGGGTAAATACTCTGTTTGAAGGGCAAGCAGCTAATTTTTTCTGAACGCTTCTCAGGTTGACGCCTCGCTTATCCGCTCATCCCCGCCATATCCTCGTGGCCACCCGGATCGGCCATAATGTCGTGCGGCCCGCTTCGCTCTTGATGGTCTTGTGCAAGAGGCGCGGCGTTTCAGTCCACTCACGAGTTTCCTACCGTTAGCCCGTCCAGAAAAATCATCCATGTCGATTGCGATTGCTTCTATGCCGCAATCGAGATGCGCGACGATCCCAGCCTCGCCAATCGGCCCATTGCGGTTGGTGGCTTGGCTGATCGGCGCGGCGTGATTGCGACTTGCAACTACGAAGCTCGGGCATACGGCGTGCGCTCGGCGATGGCCTCCGGTCATGCGCTGAAGCTCTGTCCGGATCTGCTGATCGTGCGGCCGCGGATGGATGCCTATAAGGAAGCGTCACGCGAAATCCACGGGATCTTTCGAACCTACACCGATCTCATCGAACCCCTGTCGCTCGACGAGGCCTTTCTCGATGTGAGTGGCTGCGAGCATTTTGCCGGCAGTGCCACGCGTATCGCTCAGGACATCCGCCGGCGAGTCTGGCAGCAGCTGCGCATCACGGTGTCGGCAGGCGTCGCGCCCAACAAGTTTCTGGCGAAGATCGCCAGCGATTGGAACAAGCCGGACGGACTGTTCGTGATTACCCCGGATCAGGTGGACGACTTCGTACTCGCACTGCCGGTCACCAAACTCCATGGTGTCGGCCGAGTGACGGCGGAGAAGCTGAAGCGCATGGGTATTCACACCTGCGCTGACCTGCGCAGTTGGAGGCGCCTTGATCTGGTTCGGGATTTCGGCTCGTTCGGTGAGCGGCTCTGGGGGCTGGCGCATGGCGTCGACGAGCGCCTGGTTCAGGTCGAGAGCCGGCGCCAATCGGTCAGCGTCGAGAACACGTACGAGCGCGACTTGCCGGACCTCGCCGCCTGCCTTGAGTGCCTCCCAGAGCTGCTCGAGCAGCTCGCCGGCAGAATGGCCCGACTCGATAGTGGCTACCGGCCCGGGAAGCCTTTCGTGAAGCTGAAGTTCCATGACTTCACCCAGACGACCCTCGAACAGTCCGGTGCCGGACTGGAGCTTGAAGACTATTCCGATCTTCTGGCAGGCGCTTTCGCCCGTGGAAAGCGACCGGTGCGGCTGATTGGTGTCGGGGTTCGCCTGATTGACCTGCGTAGCGGCTTCGAGCAGTTGCGGTTGTTCTGAATCACCGCCCGTCGGTCGATCGTTTCTGTCAAAAATCATCCTGCTTTCTGGTACGCCTGTTGCTGCAGGCGTTGCGGCGTTGCCGAAAAGGTCACTTTTCCGGCGCGGCTTCATCCGAAGCGTGCACAGGTGAAGGTAGTTGTACTAGAGCGTAGCGGTTGCTGATAAGTCGCAAGTTTCATGACGCGCCTCCGCCGTGAGGAGGCGCCGGTGACGGTGATTGGACTGGGCAACGCATTTTGTTAGGCTTCCCGCGGCAAGGGTGGCAATCTGATATCAGACTGGGTGAGTGTGTTCCGTCTCGTGTTTACAGTTGTGCAAGTCGCGAAGCGGCAGGAGTGCCTTCCCTGATGGGGCTATTTTTCAAGCGTCGCAAAGCCGCTGCAGCCGGGCTGCTGGGCCTCGAATTCGCGCCGCAAGGCGTCGCGCTTGCGCAGGTCCAGCGCGCTGACGGCGAGGCACCACAGTTGCTGCGTTGCGACTACCTCGAAGGTCAGCCGGAGGCGCAAGCCGAGTTGCTCAGGCAGGTCGTTGCCGACCATGGCCTGAGCGGTATGCCGGTCAATCTCCTGCTGCACCCTTCGGCTTATCAGATGTTCCTGCTGGAAGCGCCAGAGGTTCCGGCCGAAGAGCTGCGTGACGCCATGCGCTGGCGCGTCAAGGATTTGCTCAGCGAACCGCTTGAAGACGTTGTCATCGATTGCTTCAGCCTTCCTGAGGATGCCTACCGTGGCCGCACGCGCATGGTCTATTGCGTGGTGCTGAAAAAGTCCCGGATGAACGAGTTTCGCTCGCTCGTTCAGCAGGCCGGCCTGACCCTGGCAAGCATCGATATCACCGAGATGGCCTTTCGCAACCTAGGGCTGCTGGCCGGCGCCGATGCCATCAATCTGGCGCTGTTGCGCCTGCGCACCAGCGAAGGCTTGATCAGTGTGCAGAATGGCGCCGATCTTTATATGGCGCGTCGCATTGAGCATGGCCTGGCGCGTGCCGAGCAGGACCTGTCCAGCATGACCCTGGAAATCCAGCGCTCGCTTGATTATTACGAAAGCCAACTGGGCAAAGGCTATATCAGCCGCCTGCTGCTGCTGCCGATGAAACAGGACGGTGAGCGGACCCACCAGGCGCTGGCGGCCGGGTTGGCAGTCAATCTGCAACGGATGGATCTGCGCGAGCTGTTCCCGGATCAACCGGCGGCCGAACTCTCCGAATCGAGCCAGGCCTTCTGTATCGGCGCGGTCGGCGCCGCCCTGCGTCAGGATGAAGTCTGATGCAGAACATCAACCTCTATCAACGCGAGCGCCGTAGCGGCGGCGGACCACGGCCCAGGCATATGCTGCTTGGCGCCATAACGGTTATCGCAGTGCTGGCGATCCATGGCGCATGGCAGGGTTGGCAGCTGCATGCCGCCGGCCAAGCGGCCGTAGCTGCCGAACAACAGGCCGCGCAGGCTGAGGCCCGGCTAGACGTGGTCAAAGCGGATTTCCGCGAGCCGACACTCGATCCGCGGCTTCCGCTGCAGCTGGCCGCGCGCGAAGCCGAGAACCGCGAACTGCAACGACTGGCCGACCACCTCAAAACGCTCGATGCGCAGCGCAGCAGCGGCTTCTCGGCGTTGCTGCAGGGTTTGGCTGATCGCCACCCGCCGCAGGGGCTGTGGCTGACAAAGATTCGCCTGCAGGCGGGCGGCGATGAGATGGCGCTGCTGGGGCTGACGCAGGATCAGGAACTTCTTCCGCTCTATTTGCAGAGTCTGGGCCAGAGCAGCGCGTTCAGCGGGCGGGCGTTTGCCCGGTTCGAGATTCAGCGCGACGACAGCGATCTGCTGCAATTCCGCTTGTCCTCGCAAGCCGTGACGGAGCAGGACGATGAATAAGCTCATCCAGCATTGGCAGGCCCTGGCGCCGCGTGAGCAATGGCTGACCTATGGCGTCGGGTTGGCACTGCTGATCATGCTCTACGTCCTGCTGATCGCCGAGCCGCTGGGCTTGCGCATCGCGGCCGAAGGCAATCGGCAGCAGGACGCGCATACCCGTCTCCTCGCGGCTGAAAACAGCCTGCTGGAAATCCAGGCCAAGCTCGCGGCCGATCCGAACCTGAGCTACCGCCAGGCCCTGGCGGCCGCTCAGACCAGCCACGACAACCTGTTGCAGCGCATCGATCTAGAAACCAGCACGCTGATATCGCCGGCACGGATGAAGGCGCTGCTGCAGGATCTCTTGCGCAACCAGGCCAAGTTGAAACTGGTCGCCCTGCAGAGTTCGAGCGGGCCCCTCGCTGTGCCTGCAGCGGTAACGGCTGATAACAAAGAACAGAAGACGCCGCCGGTGGTGTTCTACCGCCACGGCCTGCGCCTGACGCTGGAAGGTGGCTATTTCGATCTGCTGGCGTATCTCAACGCGATCCAGTCAAGTGGCTGGCGCTTGCATTGGGACAGCCTGAATTACGAAGTGGGCGAGGAGGGCGCCAGCCGGGCTCGCGTCATCCTCGACTTGCATACCTTGAGTCGCGATGCGGGGTGGGTTGGTGTTTAAGTCTGCAGTCAACTCGATCTGCCTGGCCGCGCTGTGTTTCACGGCGCCGGTCTTGGCTCTGGATCCTACCCAACCGCCGACCGGGCGGCTCGCTGCTGATGCGCCGGCAGAGGCTGCGGCCAGCTTGCATCTGCAGGCGATCCTGCGAGGTCCCGGGCGTGCCAGTGCCGTGATCAACGGAAACATCCTGCGGGTTGGAGATCGAGTGGGGGATGCCCGCATCCTCGCAGTCCACCGGCACGCCGTCGTCATCGATCGCGAGGGTCAGCAGCAAGAGCTGCACCTGAGCACCCCCATCATTCAAACGAGCCGTACCCAGCCATGATGCCGACCCAGATGTCTCGCTTCGGCGTGTTGAGCCTGTTCTGCCTGCTGTCTGCCTGCCAGACCTTTGAAGACGGCGACAAACGCCTGTACGAGCAGAGCAATCGTCTGTTCGAGGAAAGCCTGGAACAGAATCAGCTGAAGGTTGTTCCGCCGGCTTCGGTACAGGCCGGTTTGATACCGCCGCTGGCAGCCGACAACCTGGTCGTGTCGGGGCCTCGTTTCGATGTGGCCGTCAGCGACATGCCGGCCCGCGAATTTTTCCTGAGCCTGATGGAAAGCGCTGGGGAGAATCTGCTGGTGCATCCCGGGGTGACCGGTAACGTGACCTTCAGCCTGCGCAACGTCACCCTCGAAGAAACCCTGGCGGCGGTCCGAGATAGCTACGGCTACGATTACCGCCGCACTGCCTACGGCTATCAGATCCAGCCCAATGAGGCGATCACCCGCACCTACGATCTGGACTACCTGAACGTCCAGCGCCAGGGCATGACCGATACCCGAGTGAGTTCCGGTCAGGTCACCAGCAGCGACAGCACCGGCGTTAGCGCGGCCGGCACTACGACCAGCAGCACCTCCTCGACAGTGAACGCCAGCCAATTGCTGACCACCAGCAACGTGGATTTCTGGAGTGAAGTACGCGCGGTGATCGAAATGATGATTGGCGGCGAAGAGGGCAATCAGGTCGTGGTCAATCCGCAAAGCGGCTTGCTCGTGGTGCGCGCCTCCAGCGCAGACCAGCAGGCGGTGGAACGTTTTCTCGCGCTGGCGCAGCGCAACCTGCAGCGTCAGGTCATCCTCGAAACCAAGATTCTCGAAGTGAACCTGTCCGATGGCTTCCAGTCCGGGATCAACTGGGCGCAGCTCGGCAGCATGGGCAATGCCGATTTCAGCCTCGGCGTGCAAGGCGACACCCTGAGCGGACCGAACAGTGTTGGCGGTGTGTTCAGTGCCGCTGTGCAGGTCGGCGATTTCAGCGGTGTGCTGCAGCTATTGGAGACCCAGGGCGAAGTGCGGGTGCTGTCCAGTCCTCGGATTTCGACCCTGAACAACCAGAAGGCGGTGATCAAGGTCGGGACCGACGAGTTCTTCGTGACCGATGTCTCGACCACCACCACTTCCCTGGTGGGCGGCACCACCGCGCCGGATCTGGACATCACCCTGACTCCGTTCTTCTCCGGCATCTCGCTGGACGTTACCCCGCAGATCGATGAAAGCGGCCAGGTCACGCTGCATGTGCGGCCTACTGTCAGCCGCGTGCAGGACCAGAACAAGAGCATCCAGTTGGGCGGCTCGGACAACGTCTTCAATCTGCCGCTGGCACTCTCGACCACGCGTCAGTCCGACTCCATCGTGCGCGCTCGCAGCGGTCAGGTTGTGGTGATCGGCGGCCTCTTGGAAAACCGCAACACCAACACTGACGCGAACATTCCCTGGGCGTCGAAGCTGCCGATAGTCGGCACGCTGTTTCAGCAGCAGCGCAAAGCCTTGCTGCAGACCGAGCTGGTGATCCTCATGCGGCCGCAAGTAGTGGACGATCAGGTCTGGCTGGATGATCTGCGCAAATCCGCCGAATCCTTCCGGTCGACCAGGTAACGGCTGGTATGTACGAAGCATTTTTCGGCCTGCGCGAGAAGCCCTTCGCGCTGACGCCGAACACCGGCTTCATGGTCCAGCTGGCGCCCTACCAGGCCTGCCTCAATCTGCTGCGGGTGGCATTGGGCGAGGGCGAGGGCTTCATCAAGGTCACCGGTGAGGTGGGCACGGGCAAGACGCTACTGTGCCGCGCCCTGCTTAACGAACTCGACGCTGCCCAGTACCAGGTCGCCTGGCTGCCGAATCCGACGTTGACGCCGATGGCTTTGCGCCAGGCGCTGGCGCAAGAGCTACATATAGCCGGGGCGGCGGAGCTGGATAATCACGGCCTGCTCACCGCGCTCCATGCGCGCCTGATCCAGCTGGCCGGGCAGGGCAAGAGCACTGTGCTGCTGATCGACGAAGCCCAGGCGCTGCCGACAGCGACGCTGGAAGCCTTGCGCCTGCTGACCAACCTCGAGACCGAACAGCGCAAGCTGCTGCAAGTGGTGCTGTTCGGCCAGCCGGAACTGGACGCGACGCTGGCCCGTGAAGACTTCCGCCAGCTGCGTCAGCGCATCACCTTTTCCTACAGCCTGCGGCCGCTGGATGTCAGCGATGCTACTCGCTACCTGCAGGAGCGGCTGGCCGTGGCCGGCTACCGTGGCGAGCCGTTGTTCAAGGCTGCGGCGGTACGTTTGCTGGTGCGCGGCAGTGGCGGCATTCCACGCTTGCTCAACATTCTGGCGAACAAGTGCCTGATGGTGGCGTTCGGCGAAGGGTCTCGTCAGGTCCTGGCCCGCCATGTCCGCCGTGCGTTGCACGATACCGAAGGGGCAAAGCCGTTCTGGCGAAGCGCCTCAAGACTGCTGGGTTGGAAGATCGCTGCTGGCGGCTTGTCACTGGCGCTGATCCTCGGTGCGTGGCCCTGGCTAGCGCACCTCGCCGAGGTGCTGCCGTGAGCTTGGTCAACGACATGTTGCGGGATCTAGAGGCACGCCGCGCCGCGCCGGCCGAACGTGAGCAACTGGGCAGCCTCTACGCCGTGGACGAGGCCGCCGCGGCAAGGCGTGAGCGTCATGGGCGCATGCGTCGTGGCTTGCTAGTCGCCGCGGCCCTCGTGGTAGCGGCCGTTGGGCTGTTCCTGCTTTCAGAACGCCTGCAGCCGGTTGCCAAGCCACCTGTCGTCCCAGCCCCTGTTGTCCCGGCACTGATCGAAGAGCTTGCACCGCCGCCAGAGGTTGTCGCCACGACGCGACTGCTGGATGTGTTGCCACAGAACGACGGCCGACGTTTCGTCCTGCAACTGCTGCTTGATCGATCCGTCAGCTACCAGCGAGTCGATACGACCGGGTCGGTCAGCTTCCGGCTCAACGATGTGCAGTTCACAGGCGAGGCGCTGACCGGCCGCATCGAAAAACCGGGGCAGACCCTGTCGTGGCGCGTCGAGCCGCAGGGCGGTGATGTCAATGTGCTTATCATCGGTTTCGGCGACCAGCTGAACGTCGCTGATCGCCTCGAATCGATTGGCAATCGCTCGCAGCTCTGGCTCGATGTATCGCTTGGCAGCATCGCTGAAGCCGACCCGCAGACCCTATCGTTGCCAGTTGCCGAATCGCCGGATATGGACGAGGCGCAATTGCCGGACTGGGTGACCCGTGAAGTCGAGCCGGCTGAGACGCTCAACGAGCCGGCCCGCGCCAAGCCGTCACCTGAGCCCAAGGCCGTGCCCCGCGCTGCAGTTGCCGCAGAACCCGTCGCTCCCTCAGCGGAAGCAAATCTCACCATCGGTGCGCATCAGCCCGATCCCCTCGCGCAAGCCCGCAGCGCTCTGGATCGAGGTGATCATCTAGCGGCTATTCAGCAATTGCAGGCACTGCATCAGGCACAACCGGACAACCCGGAGATCAGCCGCTGGCTGGCTCGTGCTTACCTCAGTGCCGGCGACACCGCTGCATTGCTCAAGTGGCTGCCCGCTCAGCTGCAGGCGCGTCCGTTCGATGCCGAGCTGCGCGAGCTGCTCGCGCGCGGACAGCTACAGCTCGGGGATCAAGACGCAGCCATCGCGACGCTGCAGCAGAGCGCGCCGCCACTGCAGCGTCACACGGCGTATCACGCGCTGCTGGCTGCGCTCTACCAGCAGGTCAACGACTGGTCCGCAAGCGCTGCGACCTACCGCCGGCTGATCGCCGTTCAACCCGGACAGGGCGCTTGGCAGCTCGGCCTGGCTATCGCGCTGGAACAACTCGATCAGCCAGCGCAGGCCGGCCGGCACTACCGGCTCGCTCTTCAAGGGCAGGGGCTGGATGAAAGCGCGCGTCGGTTCGCCACCGAACGCGCCGGTTCACTTGGAGGCACGCAATGACTCAGGATATCCGCCAGCGCAAGATTCGCCTCGGCGATCTCCTGGTCCAGGCCGGGCTGATCAGTGACGCTCAGTTGCAGCTCGCGCTGCAGGACCAGAAGCGGACCGGCTCCAAGCTGGGGCGCACGGTGCTGGACCTTGGCTTTATCGATGAAGGGCGCCTGCTCAGGGCGCTGTCCGAGCAGTTGCAGATTCCCTTCGTCGAGCTCAAACACTACAAGTTCGATAATCAGCTGACGCAGAGCCTGCCGGAGGCGGTGGCGCGACGTTTCCGCGTGATCGTGCTGTCGCGCCAGGCAGAGGGCGTGCTGGTCGGCATGACCGATCCACTCGACCTGTTCGCTCAGGATGAGATGGAGCGCATGCTGGGCAAGCGGGTATTCCCGGCCGTAGTGCGTGAAAGCGAACTGCTCGGTGCGCTCGACCAGCTCTACCGTCGCACCAGTGAAATCGCCTCGTTGGCCGGTGAACTGGAAGGCGAACTGCAGGAAAGCGATTTCGACCTCTCGCGCCTTGGTGCCGAAAGCAACAGTGACGCACCCGTGGTGCGGCTGCTGCAGACGCTGTTCGAAGATGCGGTACAGATGAAGGCCTCGGATATCCATATCGAGCCCGACGAAGGCGTGGTGCGGATCCGTCAGCGTATCGACGGCGTGCTCAATGAGCAGGTGATGAAGGAGCACCGCGTCGCCTCGGCGCTGGTCATGCGCTTGAAGATCATGTCCGGTCTGGATATTTCCGAAAAGCGCCTGCCGCAGGACGGCCGCTTCAATATCCGGGTCAAGAACCGCAACCTCGATGTGCGGGTTTCGACCATGCCCGTGCAGTTCGGCGAGTCGGTGGTGATGCGCCTGCTCGACCAGAGCGGGGCAATGTTCCAGCTCGACGGCACCGGCATGCCGGCAGTGATGCTCGAACGCTTCCGTCGCCTGCTGCAGCGTCCCCACGGCATGGTGCTGGTCACCGGCCCGACCGGCTCGGGCAAGACCACCACGCTCTATGCAGGACTTTCGGAGCTGAATAGCCCGGAAAAGAAGATCATCACCGTGGAAGATCCGGTGGAATACCGCCTGCCACGAATCAACCAGGTGCAGGTCAACGCCAAGATCGAACTGACGTTTGCCCGCGTGTTGCGTGCCGCCCTGCGTCAGGACCCGGACATCGTCCTGGTCGGCGAGATCCGTGATCAGGAAACCGCCGAGATCGGCCTGCGCGCCGCGCTGACTGGCCACCTCGTGCTGTCGACGCTGCACACCAACGACGCCTTGACCTCTGCCATGCGCCTGATCGACATGGGCGTGGAGCCCTTCCTCGTCGCCACGGCGCTCAACGCGGTGCTGGCCCAGCGTTTGATACGCCGCGTCTGCGAGAACTGCCAGGAAGAACACCAGCCGGATCCGCGCCAGCTGGTTTGGCTGGAGACGCTGCATGGCGGCTCGCTGGCCGGCAAGCGTTTCCGTCGCGGCAGCGGCTGCCACCAGTGTCACAACAGTGGGTACAGCGGCCGGATTGGCGTCTACGAGCTGCTCGAACTCGACGAGCCAATGATCGCTGCGCTGCGCCGGGGTGATCCGCAAGGTTTTGCCGAAGCGGCACGCCAGCAACCGCACTACCGGCCGCTGGCCGAATGCGCGTTGGATTACGCCATCGCCGGCATCACCAGCGTCGATGAAGTGCTCAAGGTTTGCGCGACCCTAGCGGATGACGAGGTGATGGTGTGAACGCCCAGCATCGGTCTGATCACGCTGCTCTTGTAGGAGCCAGCTTGCTGGCGAACCAAGCGTGCAGGGCCAGCCTCCGGATAGCTTTCGTAGGAGTCAGCTTGCTGAAGAATGCGCAATGCACGCTGAACTGCATTCGCGAGCAAGCTCGCTCCCACAGACGCGTGGCTTCCTCGGAATACTTCAGGAAGCTTGATCATCACGTCCGCACCAACGCTCCCTCGCCCCTGCGGGGAGAGGGCTCGAGTGAGGGGACGTTTTTTGGTCGTGCACAGAGCCGACCCGGCCTGCGAACAGCTGGAGCACCCATCTAGTGCCTACGTTCCGCTACACCGGCCGCAACGCCCAAGGCGCCAAGATCAGCGGCGCACTCGAGGGCGCCAGCGCCGATTCCGTGGCGGGCGAACTGCTGTCACGGCAAATCACCCCGCTGACCATCGAGGCCAGCGAGAGCCAGACGGGCAGCGGCGATGCGTTGGCGATGCTGCGCGAAAAGCTGCGCCGCAAGCGCGTCGATCTGGATGAGCTGATCATCTTCAGTCGTCAGATGTACAGCCTGAGCAAGGCGGGCGTGCCGATCATCCGCGCTATCGGCGGTCTGGCAGAGTCGAACCGAAACCTGTTTTTCCGCCACATCCTGCAGGACGTGCGCGCCAGTCTGGAGAGTGGCCAGTCGATGGCGGTGGCCCTGAACGCTCACCCCAAGGTGTTCAACAACCTGTTCGTCAGCATGGTCAGCGTCGGTGAGAACACCGGCCAGCTCGATCAGGCCTTCAAGCAACTGGCGGCCTACCTCGAGCTGGAGCGCGAAACCCGCAAGCGCATCAAGCAAGCGACCCGCTACCCGATCTTCGTCATGGTCGCCATGGGCGTCGCGCTGGCGGTGATCAACCTCCTGGTGATCCCCGCGTTCGCCAAGGTGTTCGCCCAGTTTCACGCCCAGCTGCCCTGGGCCACCCGCGTGCTGATCGGTACCTCCAACTTCATGCGCGACTACTGGTGGCTGTTACTGCTGGGCATCGTTGGCGGACTTTACGCCTTCTTCAAATGGATCGAGACCGACCCAGGTCAACTCAAGTGGGACCGGATCAAGTTACGGTTGCCCATCGTCGGCGGCATCTTCGAACGCATCGCCCTGGCGCGCTTCACCCGTACCTTCGCAATGATGTACCGCGCCGGCGTGCCGTTGCTGCAGACGCTCTCGATCAACAGCGCCAGTGTCGGCAACCAGCATATCGGCCAGGCGATTCTCGGCATCCGCGAAAGCGTTGAGCGCGGCGAAGCGCTGACTCGCTCTGCCCATAACTCCGGCCTGTTCACCCCGTTGGTCCTGCAGATGATGGCCGTGGGTGAAGAAACCGGCGCACTGGACGACCTCTTTATCGAAGTCGCCGACTTCTACGAGCAGGAAGTCGACTATGACCTCAAGCAGTTGGCGGACGCGATTGAGCCGATTCTCATCGTGTGCATGGGCGTGATGGTGCTGGTGTTAGCGCTGGGCGTGTTTCTGCCGATGTGGGATCTCGCCTCGGCTGCAAAGGGTGGAGCGTGATTAGCGATACCAGTCAGTCGCGACGACTGCCGTTCCGTTTGGCCGGCTGTTTGCAACGCTGTGCTTTCAGTTAGGTAGTGCCAATTCCTTGGCACAGCTTGTCGGTCAGCGAGGCGGCCGCTGCTGAGGTGCATTGACGCACCAGCACCGCCGGCGGCCGATCAGGCTATACCAGGTTCATGAAGCGGGACGGATTCATGAACCTGAAACTTAAACCCGTCCCGGCCGAAGTACGGCCACGTGGATAGACGCAACCGAGGAGCGAGCAAGCCAATGAAAAAGCAGAACGGATTCACCCTGATCGAGCTGGTGGTAGTGATCGCCATCCTCGGCATCCTGGCGGCGGTTGCGCTGCCGCGGTTTATGAATGCAACGAAGGAAGCTCACAAAGCTGCGGTAGCTGGCACGGCTGGCGCGCTGGGTTCAGCCGTGGCGCTCGTTCGCGCACAGTGGGAGGTCAATCGCGCAAAGAGCGGCACAAGCCCCAACATCAATGTCACTGGATTTGGTAACAACACCGTCGACGTAAATACAGCCGGATGGCCGGTGAATATAGAGGGTACCGATCTGCATTGCTCCAACCTCTGGAGCAACGTGCTGCAGGGTTCAATCCCGACCATATCCGGAAGCGATCCGGACTACGTCCCGACCAAGACCACCACAATCTGCACCTTCACCTACCAACGTGACGGTGGCGATGACGCCATTACCTACGACAGCACGAACGGCCAAGTGGCCTACACCTTCGACTAACGCGTTCCGGAGAATGCACATGAAAGAGCAGCAAAGTGGTTTCACCATGATCGAGCTGATCATGGTTATTGTGATTTTGGGGATTTTGGCGGCGTTTGCTTTGCCTAGGTTTGCGGACTTCGGGAGAGACGCGCGTATCGCGGCGATCGAAGGTGTAGCCGGTTCAATGAAATCCGCTTCAGCAATTGTCCATTCGGCCTATCTTGCGGGTAAGAAACAAGCTGGTACAACAGATGGCACTACTGTAGTTACGCTTGAAGGGGAAGAAATCACTGTTAACGACGCTGGGTACGCTACAGCTGATGCAACTGGCATCATCGCGGCGGCTCAAGTTGACGGTGGGAACTTCAAAATTGACGCTGGCAAAGTTACTGACGAGACGGCAAAGACTAAGGCCACATGCTACGTGGAATATAAGTTGTCGACCACTGGGTTCCCGAGTTTCGAAATAAAAACGGAAGGATGTTAATAGCCGCCATTAGAGAGAACGCTCCGGCACAATAGTTTACTGCCTCGGTCGAAGGGATACTTAAAAAATAGCGGCCGATGCCCTTTTTTATCTGCTGAGACTGCCATGACACGTTGCCGCGGATTCACCCTCGTCGAGTTGATCATGACGCTCGTCATCATCGGCATCCTCGCCGCCGTGGTGGGGCCGCGCTTCTTTGATCGAGAGGTGTTCGACGAACGCCTTTTCTTTGAAGAGACGGTCTCGGCTGTGCGCTATGCACAGAAGCTGGCCTTGGCCGGCGGCTGTCTGACCGAGGTCAGCTTGGGGACTGGTGGCTACCATCTGCGCCGCGCCGCGAACTGTACCTCGGGCGCTTTTAGCGCCGAGGTGCAGGGGCCGGACGGCCAGACTCCCTTCGCCAATACCGAGGTGCCCACGGGCGTGTCGGTGTCGGCGACCAATTTTCCCGTGGTGTTCGACTCGCTGGGGCGTCCCTCCAGCGCCGCGAGTGCCACCATCGGTGCGTTCACCTTCAGCGTGACCGCCGAAACCGGGCTGGTGCAATGAAACGCCAGTGCGGCATGACGCTGGTCGAACTGGTGATCACCATCGTGATCATTGGTATCGCGGCCGCGGCGCTGTTCACTGCCATGGCCTCGATAACGGCACGCTCTGCCGATCCGTTGCTGCGTCAGCAGAGCCTGAGCCTTGCCGAAGCCTACCTTGAGGAAATTTTGCTGCAGGCATTTCTAGATCCGGCCACCGGTACAGCTTGTCCACCGCCACCGTCACAACGGGGCAACTTCGACAACGTTTGCGACTACGCCGGGCTTTCCGATGCTGGTGCGCGCAATGCGCGGGGGGAAGCCATCGCAGGTCTCGGCTCCTACACCGTTGCGGTAGACGTAGCGCCGCGGGCTTGGGGAGGGCTGCCAGCAAGTGATGTGTTCTATATCGAAGTGACCGTAACCGACCCGGCCGGCCAGGCGCTGGTGCTCGGCGGCTATCGGACGAGGTACTGATGGTGCGTCTTTCCGTCGACGGCGCAATCGGGCCGCAGGCTCCGTGGCCTCGGCATGGCTCAAGCGTCGGTGGTTTCACGCTGGTCGAGCTGGTTATGGTTATCGCACTGGCCGGGCTGGTAGCGGTCATGATCAGCGCTGTCCTTATGCGTCCGATGCAGGGGTTCGTTGACCAGAGTCGGCGTGCGGAGCTGGTCGATCTGGCAGCGACCGCCTTGAACAGAATGGCCCGGGATGTCCGGTTGGCCGTGCCGAACTCAGTGCGGGTATCGGTCGATGGCAATACTGTGGAGATGCTCTTGATCCAGACGAGCAAGACCAATCCGGACTTTTCTGGCGCGGCACGCTATCGGCCGAACCGTACGAGCAGCGAGACCCTGAAATTCGCCGACAGTGGGGCCGGCAGTTGCGACAGCACCGTCACTGGTGGTGCCTGCAACGTCGTTGAGTTGCTGGCTCCTGGTTTCGATCCATCGGGTGCGCAATGGATGGTGGTCTATAACATTGGCAGCCTGAGTGGCTCCAACCCTGTTGCCGGGGCCAATGTCTGGGCATCTGCCAACCCCGGCGTGATCACACCGACTGGTACGACCTTCAGCGCCACTGGTGGCGCCAGCGGCGTAACGCAAATTGCGCTCGATCTGCCAGGTGCGGCTGGTGAGTTTGACTTTGCCTTCGAATCACCGCAGCGGCGCGTCTATTTCGCCGAGTCGGTGGTCGGCTATCGCTGCGAGGGCGATCATCTGGTGCGTTACAGCTATGGCGATCTGCTCGCTGTCGTGCCCTCAAGTCCGCCGGCTGGTTCCAATCCGCGTGTGCTCGCCAACAGCGTTCGCGGCTGTACATTTCTCTATCAGCCAGGAACCACGGTGCGGGCAGGTTTGCTCAGCATGGTCCTTGAGCTCAATCAAGATGGGGAAGCCCTCCGCCTTTTGCAGCAGGTGCACGTCGACAATGCCCCCTGAGAAGAACCTTGCAGCGTTCAATGTCTGCCCTGCCGGGACGATCCGTACGGCTGCTCGGTACCGTCGCTCCAGCGCTCGTCAGACAGCGCGACCAGCTAGACGTGAGCAGGCAGGATTCGGCTTGGTGGCCGCCTTGTTTCTTATCGTGATCGTCATGCTCGTTGTCATGGCCATGGCACGGATGTCTCTGGTTCAGCATGGGATCAATAGTCTTTCAATCCAGCAGGCCCGCGCCTACCAGGCGGCGAGAGCGGGAATCGAGTGGGGCCTAAGTCGCGCAGTCAACGCTGACAGCTGTGCGTCTGGTTCGCTTGCCTTTGCCGGTAGCAACCTGGCCGAGTTCAGCGTCGTGGTGAGCTGTAGCCCTGACGGATACACAGATGTCGATGGCCAGCCGGTGACGCTCTACCGGTTCGAGTCCATTGCGCAAAATGGAGCGGCTGGATCGCGGCCCGACTATGCGTACCGCAGACTATCTGCGGTGGTGGAGCGCTGAAATGGAAAGGTGGCTAGCTAGGATTTTATTGTTGCTGATTGCGGTATGCGCTGAGCCTCTGTATGCGGCGGTTGGCAGCTGCAAGGCAAATTTCGAGAATGGTATTCAGAGTCACTTCACCGGCAATGCTGCCAATAAAGGTGTCATCGACTTTGGCACCGATGCCCAGTTGCTCAATGGATCGAGCCGTGTCTTGCAAGCCAATGCGGTTCGCAAAAATGGTGGTTCGAAGCTTGCCACCTGTGGTGATGCCGATTGCCGGGCCAGCTCTGCCCCGACCGCCGCACCTATGCAAGATCCAGGGCCCTTTCCTGCGACTTGGGAATATGCCAGTACTTTGACATTAGGGTCTTCGGAGCAACAAACGCTGACAGCGGATGATAGTCATGAATACGCCTCGGTCAGACTGGGTCACAAGGCCACGTTGACAGTCAACGGCGGCGGCATCGACTACCACATCGAATCCCTAACGATGGACTCAGAATCCGTTTTGCGGTTGGCTGCGGGCGATTATTGGGTCGGAGCACTGACGACCAACCATCTAGCTCGTATAGAGGTAATCGGGAGCGGTCAGGTGCGGCTATTCGTACGCGACACGCTCAACGTTGGTTCATCAGTACGCTTCAACTCTCCTAGTGTCGATACTGCAGGCGATGCCGATAAGTTATTCGTTTACGCCTACGAAGAAATCTCGTTGAACGACAGGGCGACTATATCGGGCTATCTGTATAGCGCTGTCAGCCGAGGCGCCAACGCCAGTGTGAACTTGGGAAGTGCAAGTTATGTTTTCGGGGCGATCACCGCAGAGAACGTCTTTCTGGGGACTAACTCGCGGGTGACGTATCAAGCGCCGTCCGGCAATTGCGGAGCGGCCGCTCGATTGGTGCTTAGCTGGTCGCTGGATGAGCGCAGTTGGTCGGGAACAGCTGGTGAGGTGCGTGACGGCTCTGGCAATGGATTGCACGGTCAGGCGGTGAATGGCGCCATTACCAATGGAGAGTCTCCGAAATGGCCTACCGTCGATGGCGAAGGCACCTGTCGTTATGGGCGGTTCGACCGTGCCTCTAGCCATTACCTCCAGGCCGCTCACAACGATTTGCTGACCCAGGAAGGGGACTTCACCGTCGGCTTGTGGATCAGGCCCCGCAGCTATCCATCCAGCGGATTGATGTCGATTCTGTCGAAGGACGAAAACTACGAGTTCCACTTGAAGCCGGATGGCACCATCAACTGGTGGTGGCAGACCACCTCAGGTGCAACGCAGGAGTTTGATAGCACGTCAAAGGTTGAACTCGGCCAATGGAGCCACGTGCTGATTCGCTATATGGCTACTGAACAGCACATCTACATCAACGGCAACCTCGCTGGAACGGCAAGCCTGGGTACACCGAGGGCCAACGCCGATCCACTACAGCTGGGCTGGGATCAGATCGCGGGACGGCACTTCGACGGCGATCTGGACGAACTTCGAATTTACAAGGGGGCGCTCGGGCAGGAGCAGATCACGGCCCTGGTGAACGAACGCCACCCCTGCGAAACCAATCTGCAATGCTTCAGCAACTTTCTCGAGCCCAGTACATTCGCTTCGAACTGGGCAGTGTCCAGCAGAGGATTGACCCACTTCGTTCCGAAGCTGGTGGACGGTCGCATGCGCCTGACCAGCAATGCTGGCAATGTGGCGACCGCCGCAGCCCTGCAACGCCTCTTTCCCGCCGAAGGGCAGTTCATTCAGGTTTCCTTCCGCCACTACGCCTACGACGGCAACGGCGCCGATGGCATTGCGCTGATCCTCTCCGATGCGTCGGTCACACCACAACCCGGCGGCTACGGTGGTTCGCTTGGTTATGCACAGCTCAACGGCCAGAGCGGGTTCGCAGGTGGCTGGTTAGGGGTCGCCATTGATGAATACGGCAACTTTTCCAACCCTACCGAAGGCCGGATTGGCGGGCCAGGGCTACGACGTGACACGGTGTCGGCGCGGGGTTCAGGCAGCGGCACCAGTGGTTATCGCTACATTGCCGGAACCGAGACAGCGCTTGAGCCAGAGATAGACAATCCCAGTAGTACACCGCCGGCGCCCGGCCATCTCTATCGAATCACCATAGATGGCCGTACTGCCGGCCAGGCGAGCATCACGGTGGAGCGCGACAGTGGCTCCGGCTTTCAAGTGTTGCGCAACCTGGACGGAATTGATGTTCTGAGTGCGAGCGGGCAGGCGACTCTACCGGAGAACCTCTACCTGTCTTTTACCGGGTCCACAGGCGGGCAGAACAATATTCACGAGATCGAAGAGCTGGAGGTGTGTGCGGCCGACATCCGCCCTTTGACAGCGCGCATCCATCATTTCGAGCTTAATTACGCGCCCACTGCGCTGACCTGTGTCCCGCATGCCGTGACGATTCGTGCATGCATGGACGAGGCTTGTTCGGCGACCTATCAGGAACCGGTGAGCGCGACACTGCAACCTGTGGGCGGCTGGACCGCAGGTAATCCAGTGAGATTTTCCGGTGGCAGCACTATCGTCCATCTCCGCTCGAGTAAACCAGGTACCGTGCAGCTCGGTGTGCTGGAGTCCACACCGCAAACTCAGTCGTTCAGCCAAACCGCCTGCTCGACTGCCAATTGCGAGGTGGTCTTCGCTGATAGCGGATTCGTCTTCGATGTGCCCAACCTGATCGCGGCACGCCCAGAGAGCGGAATCGCGTTGCAGGCGGTCATGAAGGACGACCGCACGCAGGCCTGCGTTCCAGGCTTCGACGATGGGGGCAAGCGCACACTGCAGTTCAGTTCGTCTTACGTGCATCCCGATACCGGGACGCGGCTAGTAGTGGTCAACGGCACACCGGTTGGCGCCAGCCCTACAGATATCGAACTGACGTTCGATAGCGAGGCGCGTGCTTCGTTGGAGGTCAGCTACGCCGATGCTGGCGTGATCGACCTGTTCGCTCGCTATGCGCCGGCCGCTGGTGAGGAAAAGGGCCTGGTAATGACCGGGACCGACCAATTCTCCGGCCGGCCTTATGGCCTATGTCTGCTAACCGAGGCTGATCAGGCGGATGGCGGCGCAGCTTGCGAATCGGACGATCTCGACTGTCCGGTGTTCCAGGCCGGCGGCGTACCGGTCCGGGCGGGTGATCCGTTCCGTCTGTTGGTGCGCCCGGTTGGTTGGGAGGCAAATGAGGAGCCGCTGACGGCCGAACAGTTATGCGACGGTAATCTCGACACGCCAAATTTCGAGATGGCCGGTATCGAATTGACCCGTGAGCTCTTCGCGCCGGAAAAGGGGGATCGCGGTGAGCTAGCGGTGACCCGTTTCGATCATCCCCGCGGGGGCGAGGCGGCCGTGCATGGGCAGGCTTATACCGAGGTTGGCATCATCCGGATCTCAGCCACGCCGAAAGGCAGCTATTTCGGAGAAACCGTTAGTGGAGGTGAGAGCAATCGTGTCGGCCGTTTCACGCCTGCTTACCTGGGAGCGTCGGGTGCGGCCAGCCTGCGGCCTTCCTGCGGTACGTTCAGCTATCAGGGGCAGCCGATGGAGTTCGCCGCTACTGGCGAGCCGACCTTGACGGTGTCCGGTTACAGCCGCGCTGGAGCGATCACTCGTAACTACGATCTTTCGCCGTTCTGGCGCTTACCGGAGCCGTCCGCTCCCGACTACCTTTCACAGACGGGGCGGGCAGGTATCGACGCGCGCCTGGAGGTGGTTGGCACGGCAAAGCCGGCGGTCTCGGGTGCTGACGACGGTGACGGCATACGAGGTTATCGCTGGACCGGTCAGCAGCTTCGCTATGCGCCCGCCTTAACTGCTTTGGTGGAGGACTTGCCATTTCCGGCAGAGGTCGACATGAGCTTCAGTGCAGCCAGCCTGACCGATGACGATGATGTCTGCATCGCTGGCGAAGCCGGCTGTCAGGGATATAAAAAGCGATTCGACAAGGCGCCGGGCAGCGAGGTCCGCCTGGGTCGTCTGCGTATCGAAAATGCCCACGGTTCGGAACTGCAGTCACTCCCGCTTCCGTTGCTTGTCGAGACCTGGCGTGACCTATCCGGCGCTCGCTTCGCCCCGGAGACCGAAGATGCTTGCACCACGCCTGTAGAGCTGGGCAGCGTTAACTTCATCAGCTACAGCGATGCGCTCAGCCCTGGCGATACCGCAGCGACAGTCGCTAGCTTCAGAGCTGGCGGCGGCCAACTGACGTTGAGTCCACCAGGCGCAGGCAACCACGGTTCAGCACGGCTCGATTTTCCCGCGCTAGCCGACTGGCTGAAGTATGGCTGGGAGGGGGCGGTACGCCGTTCGGCAGTAGGTGTGGGGACATTCGGAATCTACCAAGGCTCGAAGCCGCTGATATTCCGCCGCGAACTTTATCGCTAGACAAGCAAAAGGGCCGCAATTGGCGGCCCTTTTGGCGGGTGTAAAAGAGGGGAATCCCTGGCCTGCCTGTACCAGGGTCCCCAAAACTGGTTACCTAGGTTATTGCAGGGCGCGTGCCAATTCCGGCAGCCATGGCTGCGGTCGTGTCTGGTAGCTGTCAAAACGCAGCCCCAAGCTATCGGTGCGTGGCCTGGGCAGCAGTGGCTATGCGGGTTTCAGCGGCTTTTAATGGTGCTGATTACAGACGACCCGAGCGGTATGGCTGGTTGCTGGAGGCTTTGAATGCTCAGCGCCTCATCGGATTTACGCTTGCTCGAAGGGCACGCCACTGTCGGCATGCCCATCTTTGGCGCAGTTCAGTTCTGCTCTGGCCATACCCGCAGCGGAGCGCCTTCTGCGGGCCAGAAGCGCAGTTGATCGATCCTGGAAACGTCCCAGCGCTCTATCTGCGAGAGCAGTTCGAGGAAGTGCTGTTCCTGCTTCATGATGTGTTCAGGACACATCTTGCGCGTGCTTCCGATTTCGCTGAAGCGCAGCCTCTGACCGTCCAGCTGATAGCTGGCGAACCAGTGGTTGCAACCGGCGTTGCCGTAGGCGCGGTCTTCGCTAAAAGTCAGCGAGACAGGGTTACGGCCTACCACTGGATCGTCACCGATCCATTCGGCGATATAGGTGACTTCGTTCTGCAGGGTCAGGGGTTCAACCGAGCAGCCCGCTAGGGACAAGAAGGCCAAGCTGGCAAACAAGGCTTTGCTCACGGTTTCGCCCTCTGGCAGGCAGGGCACAGGTGACGGCCTGCGTCGTTTTTCCAGCCCAGTTCGGCGATCCGCGCTTCGGCCGCTGGGGCGCGAGCGGCTTCGCCTTTGGCGGCGTCCACGGCGAACTCGAAATCCAGCTGTTTGCCGCAGCCGTCACAGTCGACCTGCCAGTTGATGATCGCCAGTTCCTTGAAGACAGGCCCGTTCGCCACGGCCATCCACTGGCCTGGCGGATTGATCAGGTGGCGAACCTTGTCCACGGTCAGGCGCTGGTAGAGGTCACGGCTGCCCTTGAGGGTGACGATCAGGACGTCACCGGCGCGCACGTTGCCGCCGTTGCCTGTGACCTGGTAACGGCCCGGCGCCAGGGCGCGGCATTCGGTGAGGGTGTGTCCGGGATTGAGCAGGGTGTAGCGGAAATCGTGTTCGGCCATGACTCGCGATCAGTTCGAAAGGGGGAGGGGCGATGAGGTCGCAATGCTAGCACGGCATCGGCTCGGTGGGCTGTCGAGACAAGGTTTGGCGGCTCTAGTGGCGAGGTATATGTCGCGGATTCTTGGTGACCAGGTGGGTGCTGGGCGGCAGATCAGTACCGCGAATTGCAAGCAATGTAGTCGCAACCGAGACAGGTTGCGGGTGGGGCCATAGGCAACCGGTATTCGGCGACGCTAGCCCCGCACCCCAGCCCTCTCCCGAAGGGGAGAGGGGGCAGGCCGTGCAGTAGTTTCGGATGTATTGGAACTGCATCCACTAAGCCATCCTTGGCATTGGCTATCAGGAGTGGTCAATGCCTTCAGTACAACCAGAACGCTGAAGCAGAACGTTCAGCTATCCATCATCCAAGCCATTCGCAACGAGTGCCGGTGCAATCCCCGGTAAGTCATGGTCGGCTGCTATCGAATGTTTCGTCGAGAAACCGCTGCATGTCGTTCCACGAGCGTTCGGCTGCAGCTTTGTTATAGGCCACGTCGACGCCTTTTTCCTGAAACTTGTCAGCGCCTGGATTGGTGAAGCCGTGCTTGGCGCCGGGTAGGTTGACGAATTGGTAGTCGGCGCCGGCCTTGACCATTTCCGCGCTCAGGGCAGCGACGTCTTCGGCGCTGACCATGCTGTCAGCGCTGCCGTGCTCGACCAGTACACGCGCCTTGACGCTGCCCGGCGCTGCGCGGGTTTCGGTAGCCAGCGCGCCATGGAAACTGACTACACCCTCTAGCGGGACGCCCTGGCGGGCCATGTCCAGCACGACCTTGCCGCCGAAGCAGTAGCCAACGGCGGCGAGTTTGGCGCTGTCGGTCTGTTGTTGCTGTTTGAGCAGATCCAGGCCGGCGTTGAAGCGGGCTTTGGCGGCATCGGCATCGGCCAGCGCGGCTTTCATGAAGCTCATCGCGTCCTTTGGATGCTCGGTGTTCTTGCCCTCGCCGTACATGTCGATCGCCAGAGCGCTGTAACCAAGCCCGGCGAGGTCACGGGCACGGCTTTTGGCATAGTCGTTGAGGCCCCACCATTCATGGACGACCACGACCCCCGGGCGCTGGCCTTCGATTGCGTCGTCATAGGCGTAATAGCCGACCATCTTGGTGCCGTCGGCGGCGGTGTAGGGGATTTCCTGAGTTTGAATTTCAGCGTGAGCGAAGGCGCTGACAGCCATCAGGGCTGCACCGAACAGGTGATATCGCATGGTGGACTCCTTGTTGTCGTTGATGTCGAGACGATCCGATAGATAGCTGGAGTTCGACATAGCTGCAACAGGGTTGTTCAGTGCTTGAGAGAGGGCGGAACTAACTGGTTGGAAGGCCCGAGCCCGTCCCTGGGCTCAGGTTCATCGATGGCGATCCGGCGCTGTCGATGTAGATCAGCGCCGACTCTGTGGGTTACCAGCCAGGCACGCCATGCATATCCGGCAGGCGGTGGGCGATGCCCTTGTGGCAGTCGATACAGGTCGCTTCGCCTTTGCCTAGCGCTGTGGAGTGGAACTCGGCGGCGCGTTTGCTCTGGCGGGTGAAATCCATGAACTCGTAGTTGTGGCAGTTGCGGCACTCCAGCGAGTCATTGGCCTTCAGGCGACGCCATTCACGCTCGGCCATTTCCCGGCGCATGCCGAGGAATTTTTCGCGTGTGTTGATGGTGCCGAAGATCTTGCCCCAGACCTCCTTGGAGGCCTGCATCTTGCGCGCGATCTTGTCCGTCCATTCGTGCGGCACATGGCAATCCGGGCAGGTCGCACGCACGCCGGAACGGTTGGTGTAGTGGATGGTGTCCTTGATCTCCATGTACACGTTGTCTTCCATCTCGTGACAGGAAATGCAGAAGGCCTCGGTGTTGGTCGCCTCCAGTGCGGTATTGAAACCGCCCCAGAAGATGATGCCAGCTAGAAAACCCCCGAGCGTCAGGACGCCCAGGCTGTAGTGCACGCTTGGTCGGCGCAGGACGGTCCAGTAACGTTTGAGAAACGACAGTATCGACTTCATCCAGGCGTCCTCACTGTTCGTTCTGTTTGTTTTCGTGATAGAGCAGCTCGTCGATGTTCTCGAAGTTGTTCTGCACCAACGGTTTCACATCGTGCTGCACCACGTGGCACTGGGTGCAAAAGTAGCGACGAGGGGCGACGGCGCCCAGCGTCTGGCTATCGCGATCAGTAAAGTGCGTGATGCTGATCATCGGCGCCTGGGTACGCGCGCTGTTGGCGCGGCTGTGGCAGGACAGGCACTTGTTGCTGTTTTTGTCGACCTGATAGCCGCGAATGGTATGCGGAATGGTCGGTGGCTGCTCCGGATAGTTGCGCTCGCGCTTGAGGTCCTTGTTTTCCTCATCCTTGAGCGGCGGCGGGGTGAACTCCTGGGTGATGGTGCCGCCCGGCCGGCGGCCGTCCGGGGCAGGCGCATCCAGTGGGTAATCGGGCCCGGCTGCGACGGCCAGGCCAAACACCGCGAGGAGCATCAAAGGCAGTAATCGGTATTTCATGGTGACTCTCCTCAGGCGATGCTGACCACTTCGATCTTCACGGCACACTTCTTGAAGTCGGTTTGCTTGGAGATCGGGTCGGTAGCGTCGAGGGTGACCTTGTTGATCAGTTTGTTGGCATCGAAGAAAGGCACGAAGATCAGCCCCTTCGGTGGCTTGTTGCGACCACGGGTTTCGATGCGGGCCTGCATTTCACCGCGACGACTGATGACCTTGACCACACTGCCGCGACGGGCCTCGAGGTCACGCGCATCGTCGGGGTGCATGTACACCAGGGCATCGGGTACAGCCTGGTGTAGCTCATCGACACGCTGGGTCATGCTGCCGGTGTGCCAGTGCTCCAGGACGCGGCCGGTGCTGAGCCAGAACGGGTACTCTTCGTCCGGCATCTCTGCAGGTGCTTCATAAGGCAGTGCGAAGATGATCGCTTTCTTGTCCGGGTAGCCGTAGAACTGGACGCCTGAGCCTTTCTCGACGTAGGGGTCATGGCCTTCACGGTAGCGCCAGAGGGTTTCCTTGCCGTCTACGACGGGCCAGCGCAAGCCGCGCTCCTGGTGATAGCGGTCGAAGTCGGCGAGGTCATGACCGTGGCCACGGCCGAACTGGGCATATTCCTCGAACAGGCCTTTCTGCACGTAGAAACCGTAGTCCTCCGACTCTTGATTTCGATAGCCTTCCTGGATGTCCGACACCGGGAAATTGTCGACCTGACCGTTCTTGAACAGCACCTCGAACAGCGTTTTGCCCTTGAGGTCCGGTGTCTTGGCCAACAGCTCCGCCGGCCACACTTCCTCAGTGGTGAAGCGCTTGGAAAACTCCATCAATTGCCAAAGGTCGGAGCGCGCTTTGCCAGGCGGAGTGACTAGTTGATGCCACAGGTGCGTGCGACGCTCGGCGTTGCCGTAGGCGCCTTCCTTTTCCACCCACATCGCGGCGGGCAGGATCAGGTCTGCTGCCTGGGCAGATACGGTGGGGTAAACATCGGAAACGATCACGAAGGTTTCCGGGTTTCGCCAGCCCGGCAGCACCTCCTGCATGATGTTCGGCCCGGCCTGCATGTTGTTGGTGGCCTGGGTCCAGTAGACCTTGAGGTTGCCATCCTTCAGCTCGCGGCTTTGCTGCACGGCATGGAAACCGGGCTTTTCTGGGATGGTGCCTTCGGGCAGTTTCCAGATCTTTTCGGTAACGGCCCGATGCTTGGGATTGGTAACAACCATGTCCGCAGGCAAACGGTGCGAAAAGGTGCCGACTTCACGTGCCGTACCGCAGGCTGACGGCTGTCCGGTCAGCGAGAAGGGGCTGTTGCCGGGCTCGCTGATTTTCCCTGTCAGCAGATGAATGTTGTAGATCATGTTGTTCGCCCAGACCCCGCGGGTGTGCTGGTTGAAACCCATGGTCCAGAACGACATCACTTTCGTTTTCGGATCGGCATAGAGTTCGGCGAGCATCTTCAGCCGTTCTGCCGGAACACCCGATTCGCGAGCCGCACGCTCCAGCGTGTAGGGCTTGAGGAACTCGGCGTAATCTTCAAAGCTGATGTCGGTCCAACCGCCTGCGGCGGCAGCGTTCTCGGCCTTCATTTCCCGCGCATCGGTTGCGCGCAGGCCATAACCGATGTTGGTATTGCCTTTGGCGAATTTGGTGTGGTTCTTGATGAAGTCCTGATTGACTGCGCCACTCTCGATGATGTGGTTGGCGATGTAGTTGAGGATCACCAGGTCGGTCTGCGGCGTGAACACCATCGGAATATCCGCAAGATCGAAGCTGCGGTGCTCGAAGGTCGACATCACGGCGACTTTTACATGTGGCGCGCTCAGGCGTCGGTCGGTCACCCGGGTCCAGAGCACCGGGTGCATCTCGGCCATGTTCGAGCCCCAGAGCACGAACGCGTCGGCAGCTTCGATATCGTCATAGCAGCCCATGGGCTCGTCCATGCCGAAGGTACGCATGAAGCCCACGGCGGCGGAAGCCATGCAGTGACGTGCGTTCGGGTCGAGGTTGTTGGAACGGAAACCGGCCTTCATCAGCTTGCTGGCCGCATAGCCTTCCCAAACGGTCCACTGACCGGAGCCGAACATGCCGACGGCGGTGGGGCCGTGGTCCCGCAGCGCAGCCTTGTACTTCTCTTCCATGATGTCGAACGCGCGTTCCCAGCTCACTGGCTGGAATTCGCCTTGCTTGTCGTACTTGCCGTCCTTCATCCGCAACAACGGCTCAGTGAGGCGGTCGGCGCCGTACATGATCTTCGACAGGAAATAGCCTTTGACGCAGTTGATGCCGCGGTTGACCTCGGCCTTCACATCGCCATGCGTGGCGACGACGCGGTCGCCGCTGGTGGCGACCATCACGCCGCAGCCGGTGCCGCAGAACCGGCACGGCGCCTTGTGCCACTTGAGTGCCGTCGCTTGCGGATCAGTAACGAGATTGCTGGCGCTGGTAGCGATAGGCATGCCTGCCACGCTGGCGGCGATGGCCGCGGCGTTGGCTTTGGCGAATTGACGTCGTGTGAGGCTCATTCAGGCTCTCCTTCGGGGCTGAGGAGTTCGTGGTAAATCAGGGCAGCGTTGAGGACGCCGGGTAATTGTTGGATGTGGCTGATGGTGTCGAGAATGCGGCTTTCATGCTCCGCCTCGAGGACCACCACCACTTTTCCGGCGGCGCTTTCCTGATGCAGCTCTGTGCCAGGCAATAGCATCAGGTTCTGTTTCACTGCATCCATCAGCTCGGGGCGGCAGTGCACGAGCAGGCTCGCGATATGCAAGGCGTTGGTCATTTTTTGTTATGAAGCTCCGCCTGCCCGTAAACGAGCAAGCAAACATTGGAGGGAGGAGTTCAGGGCTGAGGCAATCAGCTCGGCGGGCCGGGCGGGCCAAAAAACAGCTGGCTTATCCAGACGATGAAGCCATAGCCGGATACGGTCAGGACGCTTAAAAGCGGAAATAGAAAGACCAGCAGAAAGACAAATAGCCGTGTTTCTTCCGGCTTTCCCACAGGTGCGGGATCGGTATGGTGCGGCACTACGTTCACCTTTAATCCGAGTGGCGTAGTGGGAGTCTAGTAAGCGTTCCCTGCTTAATCAAAGTCAGCTGTCTATTTGACTAAGGGCTATGGGGGCTAAAACCACTTATATTGATTTGGCGCAATGAACTGGCTCGTGCCGGAGGTGTTTCGTCCGTCGCGCTCGATCGCGATTTGCTGGATACGAGGCTCTGGGACGGTATGTAGGCAACTTGCTGATAGTAAGGTTGTGCTAGCTTGTTAGGCTTTTTTGGGCCCGTGTTGCCCGGGCGTAGAGATTGTTTTCATGTCCTGTGACTCGCTTAATTCCCACCTGAAACGCGGCACCGCAGCTTACCGTCGAGCGACCCTGGCGTTGTTCTGCGCCGGGTTCGCAACCTTTGCCATGCTCTATTGCGTGCAGCCACTGCTGCCGCTGCTGGCCTTGCATTTTTCAGTATCGGCCGCCACCAGCAGCCTGGCTCTGTCATTGACCACGCTGTCACTGGCGCTCTGCCTGTTGATTTCAGGCGGCTTGGCGGAAAGCTGGGGGCGCAAGCATGTCATGGGCGTGGCGCTCCTGTTGGCGGGCTTGCTTGGGCTTGCTTGCGCCCTGGTGGAGTCCTGGGCGCTGCTGCTTGTGTTGCGGACGTTACTGGGGCTCGCACTCAGCGGGCTACCGGCATTGGCGATGGCTTACGTGGGGGAGGAGTTCGATCCCGAATCGTTGCCAGCGGCAATGGGGCTGTATATCGGCGGAACTGCACTGGGTGGCCTCTTGGGCAGGCTCCTGTCGGGCCTGTTAAGCGATCTCGGCGGTTGGCAGCTGGCGCTTGGCGGAATTGCCGGCTTGGGTCTGGTGGCGCTGGGCGCCTTTGTCTGGCTGCTTCCCCCGTCTCGTCATTTCAAGGCTCAACCGCTGTCGCTGCGCGGGTTGCTGAGCAATTTTGCCGAGCACCTGAGCAATCCGACCCTGCGTAATCTCTTCCTTCAGGCTTTTCTGCTGATGGGCGGCTTCGTCGCCTTGTTCAACTACATTGGTTTCCGTCTGGCCGGGGCACCGTTCGGGCTTTCGTCGGCCGTTATCGGTCTGCTGTTCACCGTTTACCTGGCCGGAATATTCAGTGCCGGTTGGGCCGGGCGGCTGGTGCCACGCCTGGGTGCGAGAACGGTGCTGCAAGGCGGTGTTGGGCTGATGCTGCTGGGCGTGGGGTTGTGTTCGACACCCTGGCTGTTCGCGATTGTGGTCGGGCTGGCGCTGTTCACGCTCGGCTTCTTTGCCGCGCACGCCGTGGCCAGCGGACAGGTTGGCGTACATGCCAAGGGCGCCAAGGCGCAGGCCTCGGCGCTCTACCTGTGTGCCTATTATCTGGGCTCGAGTGTGGTGGGTTATGCGGCGGGCTATGTCTGGGAACATGCGGGATGGCTGCCGCTGATGGCGGTGCTGGCTACGCTGTTTCTGATTGCCGCCTGGCGCGCCAGGCGCCTGTAGCGCGCCGGTCGCTCAGTCGGTTCGCAGTTCGCCGCTGAAAGCCAGGGTGGCGCGGCAGCTGCGGCAGAAGTAGCGGCGCCCTTTGCGTACCAGGGCATGGCGCTGCGCTGTAAATGGAAAGTCCCGCTCGGGACAGGCGCAGCGGTAGATATAAGCGCTGGTCTGCCGACGGGTGATTGCGTAGCTATGGCAGCGATCAGGCGTGAGTTCGTACACGCCGCGCATGATCAATTGCCACTCTTCGCCATGTGGACGAATCCGGCCGCCGAACATTTGATGAGCGATCAGGTGGGCCACTTCGTGAGCCACGGTCTGCTTGAGGAAGTGCTCGCTATTTTCCTGATACAGCTGGGGATTGAATCGCAGCAAGTTGGTGTTCAGGTGCGCAACGCCGGCTTTCTGTCCACGCAGTTTGAAACTGACTTGTGGCCGCTCGAAGCGCTTGTTGAAAAAAGCTTCGGCCTGTTGGTAACAGGCTTCGACTCGCGCGTGTAGCTGATCGGGCATAGGGCCTCCGAGGAAGCCCTGAATTATGCCGCATTCCGCTTGGCTGACAACCACTCACAGCTTAGGGGGAACACGCTCTGGGAGATCATCCTGAGTTCCGTAGGCCTGGTCTTGCTGCACAGTTCGTTCATATGTGGGCGCTAGGGAGAGATTCCAGTACAGGATCGTGGTAACCATCACCGTTACTAGTGTCAGCAACGCTACCCCCCAGATTGAAGCGGCATAGAGGAAGCTCTGTGAGCTGCGTTGACGCATGAATGCAGGCAGTCCGGTAAACAGCAGGTAGGTCGAATAGATGCCGGCGATAAGCAGCACGATGGCGGCAAACCAGCGATTCGGATACAACCCGGTCAAACCGGCGAGCAAGAACGGCGTGATGACATAGGCAATGAAGCCGATGCACTGGTTGAGGTTAGGACGAACATCAAACGCACGTGCCATCCAGCGTACGAAGAAGCCCATGATCACGGTTCCGATAACGATAGCGAGATACAGCAACAGGCAGAGCTGTAAGGCGCTTGCGGTATCGAGCCGAACGCGCTCCTCATCTACCAGACTCCAGCCAACGATGGTGACGCCGATGAAAAGGCACACGGCCGGAACCAGGGCCAGCAGGAGCAGGTGCATCAGGTAGTGCAGCGAGTGAGCATCCTCCTTCTGGCGGATGGTTTCCCAGGCGCGGTCGGGCCGGGTGAACAAGCTGATGAATTCTGGGGTCATGAGGCCTCCGATGCTGACGCTTGAGCGGGTCTTGCTGGTTTAGACGCTCGAGCGCGGCAGGGATTCAACGCCATTCTGTCGCAGGCAAAAAAAACGGGCCGACGCGGAGGCCATCGCGTCGGCCCGTTTCCTGGTGACGTTAGCGTACGTAGATCGGGCCAACCCCCATGCCCCACATGATCACCGAGAGCGCCAGAATCGCGACCAGGACGACCAGTCCGACAGCCAACACTGAGCTGGAGAACAGGAAGCCCTCATCGGCGTGGATGTTCATGAAGGTCGGCAAGCCGACATAGAGCAGGTAGGTCGTATAGCAGATCGCAGCCGTACCCACGATCATGCCCAGCCAGATATGCGGGTAGAGCGCGGCCAGGCCACCGACGAACAGCGGCGTGGCGGTGTATGCGGCGAACACGATGCATTGAACGAGCGTCGGGCTGGCGTCGTAGGTGCGCGACATCCAATGGATGAAGCCGCCCATGACCGCGACCCCCGCCAGCATCGCCAGGTAAGAGAGGATGGTCAGTTGCAGTGCACTGCTTTCAGTGAGTTTGACTGCTTCGCCTCCGCCGATGCTCCAGCCAACCTGCGTTGTGCCGATGAACGCCGAGATGGCTGGAATCGCTGCCAGTACCGCCACTTCTCCAAGGTGCAGTCGGCCAACGGCGCGTTCTTCTCCGGTAATTTCCTGCCATTCCTGGCCAGGGTGAGCAAACAGTCCCCAAACGTGATTGATCATGCCAGCGTCTCCTCGGTTTTGGAGGGTCGCTTCGCCTGGCGTGCCGTCAGTTGGACGGGCGTGCGACCTTAAGTCGCAGTATAGGAAGAGGACGGTACGGCGCGCCGGGCCGGATTAGAGCATTTGGGAGCTATGAGCCTATCGGTAATAGCGTTGCAGTATTTCCATCGCCAAATTGATTGACTGCAGGCGTGTCGTACTGCCGCCCCGGTCCGGATGATGGATGCTGACCAGCTGGCGATAGCGCCGCTTGATGGTGTGCAAGCTCAATGGCGCAGCCTCCTGGTCCAGTTCGAACAGCTCCAGAGCAGCGCGCTTCTGATCTGGGTCCCAGCTTTCGTTGCACTCACCCAGATGATCGCCGCGCATGCGCGACCAGAAGCTCGCCAGCAAGCGCTCCACTTCAGCTTCATCGGTATCGCGAAGGTTGGTCATGTCGAGGTAGTAATCGCGCAGCGGATCGTTTTCGACAATGCCGCTGACCCCGGGTACGTAAGGTTGAAGCTGGACGCACAGCGGTGAGATCTGCACGGTATGGCTCGTCTCGCCCCAGAGCTGATTGCGCAAGCGATATAGCGCGTTGAACACCAGGAAATGGGTACGGAACAGCACGAGCTTGTCGAGCAGCGGAAGGTTGGGGATATGCGTGCTATGGCGGGCCTTGAGCTGTTGGATCAACTCATATTCGCTGCAGCCTTCCGGCTGTTCGCGCAGCAGCACGAGTATCTGCTCGGCCAAGTCCATTTCGGGATCGAGATCATCGTTCATGACGCAAAGCCTAGCACAAGGCCAGCGTTGCAAACGGCTGGATGGATGGGGTGGGGTACCGGTGCTTTTTGCGCGTAAAATGCGCGCCTTTCGCATCTCACCGGACTCCTGAAATGGGCAACCTCTCGGTCAACCAGAACAAACTGCAGAAGCGTCTGCGTCGCCTTGCCGGCGAGGCGGTCACTGATTTCAACATGATCGAGGAAGGCGACAAGGTGATGGTCTGCCTGTCCGGCGGCAAGGACAGCTACACCATGCTCGACGTGCTGCTGTACCTGCAAAAGGTCGCGCCGATCAAGTTCGAGATCGTGGCCGTCAACATGGACCAGAAGCAACCCGGCTTCCCCGAGCACGTGCTGCCCGAATACCTGAAGTCCATCGGCGTTGAGTACCACATCGTCGAGAAAGACACCTATTCGGTGGTCAAGGAGAAGATCCCGGAAGGCAAGACCACCTGCTCGCTGTGTTCGCGCCTGCGTCGCGGCACGCTCTACACCTTTGCTGACGAGATCGGTGCGACCAAGATGGCGCTCGGTCACCACCGTGACGACATCCTCGAGACGTTCTTCCTCAACATGTTCTATGGCGGCACGCTAAAAGCCATGCCACCCAAGCTACTTTCCGATGATGGCCGCAACGTGGTCATTCGCCCGTTGGCCTATTGCAGCGAGGCGGATATCGAAGCCTATTCCCAGATGAAAGAGTTCCCGATCATCCCGTGCAACCTATGCGGCTCGCAGGAAAACCTGCAGCGCCAGGTGGTCAAGGAGATGCTGCAGGAGTGGGAGCGCAAGTCGCCGGGCCGCGTCGAGATCATGTTCCGCGCCTTGCAGAACGTGGTGCCCTCGCAACTGGCCGATCGTAATCTGTTCGATTTCACCAGCCTGCGCATCGACAACGACGCCACGCCACGCTTCCTCGATGTGATGAGCTTGTAACGGCAGCCGCGGGCTTCAAGCCATAAGTCCCAAGCGAACGCTTGTAGGGTGGGCGGTGCACCGCTTCAGCCGACCACGGCAGTGGGGGCTTGGGAACGGTCGGATAGCGCTCCGCTGCAGTCTCGTACACCTGACTCCAGCGACTCGCGCGGTCCTTTGACGTGAGGACTGCGCCCAGCTCGCCAAACGAGCCGGGCGCACACCATCGCAGGTGATATCAGCTAGGCCGGACCTGCTTCAGCGTCTCAGCGATCATGAACGCCATTTCCAGCGACTGATCGGCGTTCAGCCTGGGGTCGCAATGGGTGTGGTAGCGGTCGGAGAGCCCGTCCTCGGTAATCGGGCGTGAGCCGCCGATGCACTCCGTGACGTTCTGCCCAGTCATTTCAATATGAATCCCGCCGGGGTAGCTGCCTTCGGCGCGGTGCACGTCGAAGAACTGCCTCACCTCGGCCAGCACTCGTGCAAAGTCCCGGGTCTTGTAGCCGCTGGAGGCCTTCATGGTGTTGCCATGCATCGGGTCGGAGCTCCACAGCACCTGACGACCTTCTTGCTGCACAGTCTGAATCAGGCGAGGCAAGCCTTCCTGAACCTTGTCTGCACCCATCCGCACGATAAGGTTCAGGCGGCCGGGATCATTCTCCGGATTGAGGATATCGATCAGGCGGATCAGTTCTTCGCTGGCCATGCTTGGCCCCACCTTCACCCCGATGGGGTTGCCCACGCCGCGGAGGAACTCCACATGGGCGCCGTCCAGCTGCCGCGTGCGGTCGCCAATCCAGAGCATGTGCGCAGAGCAGTCGTACCAACCACCGCTGAGGCTGTCCTGGCGCACGAACGCCTGCTCGTAGTTCAGCAGTAATGCCTCATGAGCAGTGAAGAAGCTGGTTTCGCGCAACTGGGGCGCATTGTCCATTCCACAGGCGCGCATGAACCTCAGCGCCTGATCAATCCGTGCGCCCAGGCGGTGATACTTCTCGGCCATCTGGGAGTTGGCGATGAAATCGAGATTCCACTGATGCACTTGGTGCAGGTCGGCGAAACCGCCTTGGGCGAAGGCGCGCAGCAGGTTCAGGCTGGACGTGGATTGGTGGTATGCCTGTAGCAGGCGCTCCGGGTCCGGCACGCGGCTTTTCTCATCGAAGCCGATACCGTTGACGATGTCGCCGCGGTACGCCGGGAGGGTCACGCCGTCGATAGTTTCGTCGCCGGAGGAACGCGGTTTGGCGAACTGGCCGGCCATGCGCCCGACCTTTACTACAGGACATCCAGCGGCGAAGGTCATCACGATTGCCATCTGCAGCAGCACTTTGAAGGTGTCGCGGATTTTTGGTGCGGAGAATTCGGCGAAGCTTTCCGCGCAATCACCACCCTGCAGCAGAAACGCGCGGCCTTGGGTGACCTCAGCGAATTGCCGGCGCAGCTCCCGTGCCTCGCCAGCGAACACCAGTGGCGGCAAACTCGCCAGCGTCCTCTCGACGCGCTGCAGATGCGCGGCGTCCGGGTATTCGGGCTGCTGCTGGATAGGTTTGGTTCTCCAGCTGGTGGGGCTCCAGGCGTGGCTCATGGAAATTGATTCCGTCCGCAAAAAGTGCCCAAATTTTACCTGATGCGACAGCTCAGCGCTGATAGCCCTTGCTAATCGGGCTGGTAAGATGCGCCGACCGGTTTGGGAGTGAGCGCAGGTGGACAAGCAGGAAGTGTTGCTGGCTGAAGTGCATGACGCGTTCGGCCTGATCCGTGTGCTGGAAGTGGGCGAGTACCGATTTCTAGAGTTCGGCGCGGCGGTCGAGCAGAGCTGCGTGTTTATCCAAGATCCGAGCTGGTTGGAGTACGACTATACGCGCGCCATGTTGATGGGCGGCTTGCTGCACGCTGCTCCGGAAACCGCGCTTTTTCTCGGGCTAGGCGCTGGCACCCTGACCCAGGCATGCCTCGAATTCCTGCCGCTGGAAGACGTCGAGGCCATCGAACTGCGGCCGGACGTGCCTGAGCTGGCGATGCGTTATATGGGCCTGCAGAACGATTCGCGGCTTTATATCCGCATTGGCGATGCAGTGGAGTTGCTGGATTCGGCCGAAGCCGCGGACCTGATATTTGTCGACCTTTATACAGACGTAGGCCCGGCGGCCGCGCACCTGGCGTGGCGTTTTCTCCAGAGCTGCCAGCAAAAGCTGAGCCCAGATGGCTGGCTGATCATCAACCAGTGGGGTACCGACGAGGACAAGCCGCTGGGTGCGGCGTTGCTTCGTGGCTTGTTTCATCGCCACTATTGGGAATGCCCGGTGAAGGAGGGCAACGTCATCCTGTTCGTGCCCGCCGATCTGGAACAGACGCTCGACGAGGCTGGCCTGCGTGAGCGCGCCGCAGCGCTGGCGCCGCGGCTGGGCTACACGCTGGATTCACTGATCGGCGCACTTAGGCCGGCGAGCTGAGCGCGCGATGAGTTACCAACCGATGCCATGCCCATGTATGGCTCACGTAAACAACAGTTCAGCACGGTGCTCTGGTAGGAGCGAGCTTGCTCGCGAAGACTAGCTCGAGCCCGTTCACTAGCCGCGCGCTCTAATAAGAGGACTTTAAGCGCATACGCTAGCGTGTTACGCGCGCGAAATCCGCTCACCGGAACCTAACTCCAAAGACAAATTACACGCACAGCTTCACAGAATTCCGGTATAGTACGCGCCGGCTGAAACCCAGCCTGCGTTCAGGTACTGCAACACACGAAGCGCTGCTTCGGCTGCTTTCCGCTTCTCGCGGCTGTCCTAGACGATTCATCATTCATTACGTTTTCGCAAACCCCGCCGACCAGGCTGCCAGGGTGACCTTCGGGTTTTGCATGGCATGCGCAGCTTCGGAACATGGGTCTTTGCGGAGCATCAGGAAAAGACCCATGACCCAGGAAATCGGCGGCTTTGCCGCACTCGGTATTCATCCCTCCGTACTCGCTGCTGTCATTGCAGTAGGTTACGAAGAGCCTTCGGCCATTCAGAGCCAGGCTATCCCGGTAATTCTCGGCGGCCACGACATGATCGGCCAGGCCCAGACCGGTACCGGTAAAACCGCAGCCTTCGCGCTGCCTATCCTCTCCAAGATCGATCCGGCCAAGCGTGAGCCACAAGCGCTGATTCTCGCACCAACTCGTGAACTGGCCCTGCAGGTTGCCACTGCGTTCGAAACGTACTCCAAGCAGATGCCAGGCGTTGGCGTCGTCGCCGTTTACGGTGGCGCTCCGATGGGGCCGCAGCTCAAGGCCATCCGCCAGGGCGCGCAGATCATCGTCGCCACCCCGGGTCGTCTGGTCGACCACCTGAGCCGTAACGGCACGCTGCTGTCGACCATCCAGTACCTCGTTCTCGACGAAGCTGACGAAATGCTCAAGCTTGGCTTCATGGACGACCTCGAAGTCATCTTCGAAGCCATGCCGGAAAGCCGTCAGACTGTGCTGTTCTCCGCGACCCTGCCGCATTCGATTCGCGCAATCGCCGAGAAGCACCTGCGCGAGCCGCAGCACATCAAGGTGGCTACCAAGACTCAGACCGTGACCGCCATCGAGCAGGCGCACCTGATGGTCCATGCTGATCAGAAGATTGCTGCCGTGCTGCGCCTGCTCGAAGTTGAAGACTTCGACGCACTGATCGCCTTCGTGCGCACCAAGCAGGCCACGCTGGATCTGGCCGCCGCGCTGGAAGCCAAGGGCTACAAAGCCGCCGCGCTGAACGGTGACATCGCCCAGAACCAGCGCGAGCGCGTGATCGAGTCGCTCAAGGATGGCCGTCTGGACATCGTTGTGGCGACAGACGTCGCTGCCCGTGGCCTCGACGTCTCGCGTATCACCCACGTATTCAACGTCGACATGCCTTACGACCCGGAATCCTACGTACACCGTATCGGCCGTACTGGTCGTGCCGGTCGTGAAGGCCGTGCCTTGCTGCTGGTCACTCCGCGTGAGCGTCGCATGCTGCAGGTCATCGAGCGCGTCACCAACCAGAAGGTGGCTGAAGCCCGTCTGCCGAATGCTCAGCAAGTGCTGGACGCGCGCATCAAGAAACTGACCAACAGTCTCGCGCCACTGGTAGCCGATGCAGAAGCCAGCCACGGCGAACTGCTCGACAAGCTGGTTGCCGATATCGGTTGCAGCCCGCGCGCCCTGGCCGCAGCTCTGTTGCGCAAGGCAACCAATGGCCAGGCGCTTACCCTGGCTGAAGTCGAGAAAGAGCAGCCGCTCGTTCCGACCAGCAGCCCGCGTGAGCGTTCGGATCGTCCTGAGCGTAGCGGTGACCGTGAGCGTCGTGCGCCGATCCCGTTGGCCGAAGGCCGTGCTCGTTGCCGCACCGCGCTGGGTGCCCGTGACGGCATCGCTGCCCGCAACCTGCTCGGCGCCATCCTCAACGAAGGCGGCCTGGCCCGTGAAGACATCGGTCGCATCCAGGTACGTGATAGCTTCAGCCTGGTCGAACTGCCGGAAGAAGGTCTCGAGCGCCTGCTGGGCAAGCTCAAGGACACCCGCGTCGGTGGCAAGCAACTCAAGCTGCGTCGCTATCGCGAAGATTGATGCCTGGATGTAGCGGCACGCGATGAGGCTGGTCCTCATCAGAAATAGAAAAGGGTGGACTTCGGTCCACCTTTTTTTTGCCCTCAAAGTCGTCGAAGCGGAGGCGGTTATCGCACCGGAACGCTTCTCCCACTCAGCACGCTTTAGTGTAGGAGTGCAACACAAGCGTGAATCGGTTCCCTTGGTCGGGCTGTTCAAACTCTAAACAACATGCTACAAACGAGCGCAACCCAAATGATCTAGCCGCTTGAAAACGAAGGGAAAACCATGACCAAGTCGGAGTTGATCGAGCGTATCGTCACCCAGCAAGGGCTGCTTTCGTCCAAGGATGTGGAGCTGGCAATCAAAACCATGCTCGAGCAGATGGCTCAGGCATTGGCCACCGGTGACCGCATCGAAATCCGCGGCTTCGGCAGTTTTTCCCTCCATTACCGCGCGCCCCGCGTCGGTCGTAACCCCAAAACCGGCCAATCCGTCCCGCTCGATGGCAAATTCGTCCCGCATTTCAAGCCAGGGAAAGAGTTGCGTGATCGAGTGAACGAAGACGAGTGAGCACATCGCCGCTGCCGGCAGGTGGCAGCGAGTTTCGCTAACTAGAGCCTAGTGCAGGCCTAAATTCGAAAAGTTCCCAAGCGCCGTAACATTTTTCTAGCCCGCACTTGGTGTGAGGTTAAGCGCATGGCAAAATGCGCCGCTTTTGCGAAGCCGCTCACATCGCTAGGTTAAGGGAACTAACCGATGTCGTATCCACAGATCGTCCATCATGGCGCCGTCAACGGCGTGACCGGCTCATGCCATGAATTGTATGCAGATCCCGCACACAGCTACTTGATCGACTGCGGCTTATTCCAAGGGGCCGATATTTCCAAAGATGGAAAATCGGGGCAGGGCAGCCTTGATATCGAATTCCCGCTGGATAGTGTCCGGGCACTAATCGCAACGCATGTGCACAATGACCACGTCGGCCGCATACCTTACTTGCTTGCCGCTGGTTTCGACGGTCCGATCCTTTGCAGCGAACCCTCAGCCAAGCTACTGCCCATCGTTCTTGAAGATGCTTTCAAACTTGGGGTCAGCCGCGACCAGAAACAGGTCGAGCGCTATATAGCGCTAGTTGAGCAACGCATCATCGCGCTGCCTTACAACACTTGGTTCACCTTGCGCGACGCGGACGATCTCGTATGCCGTATTCGCTTGCAGCGAGCAGGGCATATCCTCGGCTCTGCCTATGTCGAATTCGACCTCGCTTATCCAAAGACTGGCGAAAAGAAGCGGGTTGTGTTCTCCGGTGACCTCGGTGCACCACACGCTCCGTTATTACCAGCACCCAAGTCTCCGTACGGTGCGGACATTCGTGTCATCGAAACTACGTACGGTGATCGCCAGCACGAAGATCGCCGCACTCGCCGGCAGCGCCTCGAAGCTGTAATAGAAAAAGCGTTGAAGGACCAAGGTACGGTTCTAATCCCAGCCTTCAGCATCGGCCGCACCCAGGAATTGCTCTACGAGCTTGAAGCGATCATTCACCAGCAAGACCAAACAGCGTTCTGTTGTAGGAGCGAGCTTGCTCGCGAATAGCCCTGGTGATGCGACAAATACAGTGAACTGGCCCGAACTCCCCATCATCCTCGACTCGCCATTGGCCAGCCGCTTTACTGCAGCTTATCGAGAACTCCAGCCCTTCTGGAATCAGGAGGCGCTCAAGCGTGTACAATCCGGCCGCGGTCCACTGTGCTTCGAGCAACTAATAACTGTCGATAGCCACTGCGCCCATATGCGCATGGTCCAGCATCTTGCGCGTACCGCTCGTCCGGCCATTGTGATTGCCGGTAATGGCATGTGCTCCAGTGGCCGTATCGTCAAATACCTGAAAGCCATGCTGAGCAATGCAAGGCACAACGTGTTGTTGGTCGGTTACCAGGCAGCAGGCACGCCAGGGCGCGCAATTCAGGCTTATGGGCCTGCGGGCGGCTACGTCGATATCGACGGTGAGAGGCTAGACATAGAGGCCGGCATTGAGAGCATCGGAGGTTGTTCCGCCCATGCGGAACAGGATGGGTTGGTGCGATTTGTAACCGGGATGCGAAATAGGCCATCCCACATTCGCATCGTTCACGGTGAGGCGAAGGCTAAACAGGCTTTAGCAAAAAACTCATGCTCATTATCGAGCAGGCAGGTGAAACAGCCGAGATCGCTATTCCATGATGTCACGTGGCGGAAGACGCAGACAAAAAATAACGGAAAGTTCCAGCCACCACCGGCTCTGTCCTCCGAGGTCATGCTGTAACCCGCCTACGCAGCTTGCATTATGCAGAGGATTAGAAGAAATGAAATTCAACCTAGTAATATCAGTCGATAACCATGGCGGAGACCATACTCCGATGATCCAGCGTCTCGCGTGTAATGCTCGCCCGGGATTCGTGATTGCTGGTAATGCCAGCCAGGTTGCAGGTGCTGCTACTATGAACAGAGGGTTAATTCGTGATCTTTTTACGCGAAAATGCGCAGCCCGTTGCGCCGGACGGTAACTATTATTCGTCTGAATTACATTATTGTATTGATGCGTCTGCCCAGCTTGGGGGGAAAGTCTCCGTGCCCGTATATACTCCTGTTTTCTCTTCTACTGCCGCTCAAGATCAAAAGTATCCGCACTCAACTCGCAGTAGCCCGCATGTTGCAATACTGATGTGTAGCTACAATGGCGAACGTTTCTTGGCCGAGCAAATCGACTCGTTTGAGCGGCAAACGCATCGTAACTGGAGTCTGGTTGTTTCTGATGACGGGTCTCAAGATAGCACATTGAATATTTTGCAGGCTTACATCGATAGCTGGGGCCAAGAGCGAGTTAAAATTGTTCAAGGACCACAGAGAGGCTTCGTTAAAAATTTCCTTTCTCTGACATGCCGCACAGATATAAACGCAGAGTTCTTTGCTTGGGCAGATCAGGACGATATATGGTCCGAAAATAAACTACACGCAGCACTAGCCTGGTTACAGGCAGTCCCCAGGCATATTCCTGCACTTTATTGCAGTCGCACCAAGCTGATAGATGAGTCAGGCGCGCCGATTGGATACTCTCCAAGGTTTCGTTTGCCACCGAGCTTCTCCAATGCTTTAGTTCAAAATATCGGTGGCGGCAATACGATGGTTTTTAATAAGGCTGCATGTCATCTTATACAGGAGGCCGGCAATAACCTTGATATTCCCTCTCACGATTGGTGGGCATATCAGCTGATTTCGGGTGCAAGTGGGATAATCTACTACGACCCAGTTCCCAGAGTTCTTTACCGTCAGCACGATGGGAATCTGGTTGGCAGTAATTCCAGCTGGCGCGCGCGATGCCAGCGTTTAAGCATGGCCGTAAAAGGACGTTTCTACGAATGGAATTCCCAGAATATACATGCCCTTGAAACTATGTATCACCGTCTTGCAGGAGAGAGTCAGATGACGTTGAAACACTTTAAGACTGCTCGGAACAAAAGACTGTATCAAAGAATTTCAGGGGTTGTGCGTGCTCGTGTATATCGGCAGAGCTTCTTTGGGAATGTGGGGCTTATGCTGGCAACTTTAATAAAAAAAATATAGGTTCGTGAATGTAGCAGTTAGACAATTCCTATTGTATACGATGAGCTAGTGGCATCTAAGTGCGGGCGATTAAGCTTGGCAGCTACCGTATTTCAACTGTTAAGAAGGGCTTTATGGTGCCATTTTTATCTGTAGTTTTTGTTGTTAGAAACCAATCTAATATTATCGAGAATGTGCTGTCTGATGCGGCGGCTATAATTACCAGTCTCGTGAGCGACTACGAGCTGATTATAGTTGACAATGCGTCAGAAGACGACAGTATCTCCGTGATGAAATGTCTAACAGGCGAAGATGGTTTTGCTAATTTACAAGTCTATGCGCTCACCAAGGAAGTCGATACCGATACCGCTTCGTGGGTTGGGCTGGAAAATGCTTTAGGCGATTTTGTCGTGGTCATTGATCCTTTGGTGGACGACCTCAATTTCCTGCCAGAAATGCTCGATAAAGCTGTTAGAGGCTCCGACGTAGTATTTGCCAACAACGACCAGAAACCACCGCAAAGCCTGGCATACCGAAGCGCTTATGCGTTATTCCATGGGTTGTATAGCTGGTTCAACGGCGTCCACCTAGCCAAGGAAGCACCGCAGTACCGGATGCTGAGTAAGAGAGTGATCAACTTCATTCTTCAGCACCCGCAACCGGCGATCACCTATCGCCACTTGCCGGCAACCGGTGGTTTTGCCCGCTCTTACCTCACGTACAGCGCAACACCAAAAGCCACACGTCCTAAGCGCCTGGGAGAAAGCATTGATCGCGGCATGCGCCTGCTCGTTTCCACCACGCGTGCACCGATGCGTCTGGTCACAACGCTCTCGATGTTTGGGGCCATCGCCAATCTGATCTATTCCATCTACGTTGTCGCCATCGGTGTTCTTAAAGCCGACGTTGCACCCGGCTGGATCAGTTTTTCGCTGCAACAGTCAGGTATGTTCTTCCTGATATCGCTCGTGCTTCTCGTGCTGGGTGAATACATCCTGAACATGGCCAGTCTGTCCAATGAAGGACCGCTCTATCATGTTGGTCAGGAGTTTACGAGTGCTCGCATGACTCGCCGCGAAAAACTCAACATTGAACATGTTGCAGACGCTCCCATAACCGTTTCCACCCACAGGGCCTCCTAATGTCGGATCTTGAATCCAGCCAGGATGCGGTAGTCATTGGTGGTGGTTTCTATGGGGCGGCGATTGCCATTTATTTGGCCAAACAACGCGGCTTCAAACGGATAGTGCTAGTCGAGCGCGAAGCGGCCTTAATGCAGCGCGCGTCTTATAACAATCAGGCTCGCGTCCATAACGGTTATCACTATCCGCGCAGCTTTACCACGGCCTACCGAAGCAGGATCAACTTACCCAAGTTCCTCCAAGACTGGCCACAAGTTGTTCGCCAGGACTTTACCAAGCTCTACGCGATTGCACGTAGCAACTCGAAGGTAACCGCCAAACAGTTTGAACGATTCTGTCGGGAAATCGGTGCACAAACTCAGCCAGCTCCCTCTGCCTTGCGAGCGCTATTTGAGCCTCGACTGATCGAAGACGTCTTCTTAGTCCAAGAATACGCCTTTGATTCGACCAGGCTGGCGGGGTACATCGAGCATGAGCTCAAACAGCACTATGTAGAAATCCACCTCAACAAGCGAGTGATGAAAATCTCGCGAGGCGCACAGCATCCACTGCAGGTCGTGACTAAGTCCGAGAACGGGAAGGAAGAACTGATCTTGTGCCGTTATGTCTTCAACTGTACATATAGTGGACTCAATCAGTTCGATGGCGATTTCTCCGGCGTATGCTCCGGTCTCAAACAGGAAATTACTGAGATGGCATTGATGCACATGCCCGACTCCCTTAGAGAGCTGGGCGTCACTGTCATGGACGGGCCGTTCTTTTCGATAATGCCGTTTCCGGCTCGCGGCTTGCATACGTTGTCACATGTTCGCTACACACCGCATTTGAATTGGAAGGATGTGCGGGGGATCGATCCGTATGAAAGGCTCAAACAGTACCAGCACCAGAGTCGGGTCGATCGCATGGTCCGTGATGTCGGGCGATACATGCCGGCAGTACTTGAGGCCAAGCATGTCGATTCGCTGTTCGAAGTAAAAACCGTGCTGGTGAAAAATGAAGGTGACGACGGGCGCCCTATCCTGTTGGAACGACATAGCAATTTGCCAGGCTGTTACTCGGTGCTTGGCGGGAAAATAGACAATATTTACGATGTGCTTGAAACGCTCGATGCAGAACCCCTGTCTCCTGCTCCCTTCTAGAACACCCCGGAGATATAATGAACAACGCGCTTATCGGATTCACTGGCTTCGTTGGGGGGACACTCCTAAAACAAACTCAGTTCGAGTCGCTCTACCGCTCGACCAATATTTGCGACATTGACGGCCAGTCTTTTAGCACGGTTGTTTGCGCCGGCGCCCCTGCGCAAAAGTGGATTGCCAATCGTGATCCCGAAGCCGATCAAAGGAAAATCGATGAACTGATCGCGCACTTGGCAACCATCAAATGCCAGACGTTCGTTCTGATCAGCACTGTGGATGTATTCAAAACCGCGCTGGATGTGGACGAAGACACGCCCGTCGACGAGACTGACCTGCACGCGTATGGCCTCAATCGCCGCCGCCTGGAAAAGTTTGTCGAAGGTCATTTCTCCGAATATCTGATCGTTCGCCTGCCCGGCCTGGTCGGCCCAGGATTGCGCAAGAACGTGATTTTCGACTTCCTGAACAATAACAACCTGCACGCTATCGACAGCCGAGGGGTGTTCCAGTTCTATCCGATGGTCAACCTTTGGTTCGACATCGAAACAGCCCTGAAAGCCAACCTCAAGCTGATTCACTTGACCGCTGAACCCATCAGCGTGGCCGATATTTCCGCGCTGGGCTTCGGCAAAGCGTTTGATAACAGTCTTGCCAATACCGCGGCAACCTATGACATGCGAACCAAGCATGCCGCGCTGTTCGGTGCATCGAGCGCTTATCAATACAGTGCCCGTGAAACCGTTCTGGCGGTCAGAAGCTACGCGCAGTCAGACACCCCAACCGTGAAAGCTGCCGCAGGTGCCAAAGCATGAGGCTAGCTATCTCCAATATCGCCTGGGACACGGCAGAGGATGAGATCGTCTTTCGACTCTTGAAGCGTTTCGGTGTCGATGCGATAGATATCGCCCCCGGCAAATACTTCCCCGACCCTGCCAGTGCTTCGGTTCAGGAAATCACCTACGTGAAAGACTGGTGGGCAGAGCGCGGCATTGCCATCACTGGTATGCAGGCGCTGCTGTTTGGCACCTCGGGATTGAATCTTTTCGGTTCGCAAGATTCCCGAGCCGCCATGCTCAAACACCTGAGCGCCGTATGCCGCATTGGTGGAGGCCTGGGCGCAACTCGCCTGGTGTTTGGTTCTCCTAAGAATCGTGACAGAACCGGGCTGGACGACCAGCAGGCGCTGGACATGGCGGTGCCCTTTTTCAGAGAACTGGGAGGTATTGCGCAGTCATATGGAGTGATCATTTGCCTAGAACCTAACCCGACCTGCTACGGCGCCAACTTCATGACCAACAGCGCGCAAACCGCTGAGGTCGTGAGACAGGTTGCGCACCCGGCGATCAAAATGCAATTCGACACGGGCGCCTTGCAGATCAATGGCGAGGACCCTATGACTGTGCTGAAGAATTGCGTAGCATTGATCGGTCACGTTCACGCCAGCGAACCAGACTTGGTGACACTGGGTGATGGCGGGACTGATCATGGGCGCATGGTTACCGCGATCAAGCGCTTTTTAGTAGACCCGGTGGTATCGATCGAGATGCTGGGGACCAAAAACGAACTGCACCATGTCTCGATTGAACGGGCTCTGAGAGTGGCGACGCACCATTACCGTTTTCAACGCGCTGGAGCAGAACAATGAAATGGTTCATTTTAATTATTGGTATTCTTTCCAATGCCTCGGCTAGCGTTTTGATCAAGATGGCCATGATGGCTCCGCGTGAGTTTCCATCCCTTAGCGATCCGATGGCGGCCTTGAGCAACTGGCCGTTCTGGCTGGGGCTAGGTCTATATGGCGCGGCATTCCTGTTTTACGCCGCAGCCCTGGCGCGGCTTCCCCTGTATGTCGCTCACCCTGTTTTGACTGCAGGGGCGGTTGCAGCTGTAGCCATGTCCTCGATTTTGATTTTTCGTGAACCCTTCCACTGGACAACAGGGGCTGGGATCTTATTGGTAATTGCTGGCGTTGTACTGATTACAGCTCGCGTAGCTTGAAGGTATACACAATGATGTCCCCTGATATTGCACCCGCTTTGCGTGAATCCTGGCAAGTCCCGTCCTTCGAAACATCAATGTGGCTGGGTCGGCAACACCCTTGGTGCGTGGTGATTCCAGTTATCAACGAAGGTAACAGAATCAAAAATCTTCTGGCGAGAATGGCGGCGGTCCATGTCTCTGACATTGCTGACATCATTATTGCGGACGGTGGCAGTACGGACGGTTCGCTGGAGTTCGACGAACTGCAGCGTATAGGTGTTCGCGGCCTGGTGCTCAAGACCGCATCGGGGAAGCTCAGCGCTCAACTACGATGTGCATATGCCTTTGTACTCGATCAGGGCTATGAAGGTGTCGTTACCATCGACGGCAACGACAAGGATGACCCGGATGCGATCCTGGCGTTCATCGAAGCACTCAAGCGAGGCGCGGACTTTGTTCAGGCTTCTCGATTCGTAGCTGGGGGAATGGCTGAAAATACGCCGAAATCCAGGGATTTCGCTATCCGTTACATCCATGCTCCGATTCTGAGCATAGCTTCCGGCTTCGCTTGGACCGATACCACCCAAGGATTCCGTGCCTACAGCCGCAAGATGTTGATCGATCCTAAGGTCTCAATTTTCCGTGACGTCTTTTCGAACTATGAATTGCTGGCCTATCTTTCCTATCGTGCACCGCGCCTGGGCTTCAAATGCATCGAACTACCAACTGTTCGGCGCTACCCGAGGGGTGAGGTCCCAACAAAAATTAGTGCTTTTCGTGGAAACATCGAAGTTTTCATGACGCTGATCAAGGCGTGTATTGGCTCCTATAATCCTGAAAAATATTAGGGTAGAAGCGTACGCTTGAAATTCCTTGTTAATTCAAATGTGCAGTGGCTTATACAAATTCATCAGGATCTTTATTTGTACGCTTTATGAAATCTGATAGTCATCAATTAAAAAATCTACACACAATAGAGAAGGCTCTATGTTTTTCCATTTTTCTCTTGCTTTTGATCTTGTTGGTCATTTACACGCTGAAAAAGTCGACCTTCTTCACAAGCATCCCTATTGATGGCGCGTTCCAGCACATCAATCCCCTGCGTCGTATCGCAGCAGGCGAGCTTCCGGGAAGAGACTTTCAGGTTTTTCACGGGCTGGTGATTTCCTATTTTCACTATCCAATATATGCATTGTTTGGAAAGACGCTATTTGCTTCTGAAATTTCACGCTATCTCATTAACGGTCTATGCGCTTTCGCTGCTGTACTGGCCATTTTTGGTGGCTTGAGACGCCCCGTTGTGGCGCTGGGGCTTTCTGCCTTTTTTATTATCGCCACAAAGCTGGCAGGTATATTCTGGCTCACCGACCCTTTCGGCGACGCCTATTCTTCTCTTGCTGTCAGAACATTTGTACCTGCACTTTGTCTAGGTTACCTCTTTTACATTAACCGAAAGAAGAAACTATCCAGCGATCGGACTTTTTCGCAAATTGTTCTTCCTCTGATCGCTTTCTGCTCCGTGGCAATGATTATTGCGACGGAGCAGGGGATGGCGCTCTCTCTGGCGACCGCGAGTGCCCTGATACTGGTTCACCCAGGGCAACCCAAGTGGTATATCCGTGTACGTGACACAGTGCTGTTTTGCGTGATCACCCCGCCAGTGTATGTGGCAATCATCTATGTCATTACCTTTGGCCAACCAGGCCAGGCTATCAGTTTCTATTTGACTGACTTGCCGGCCGACCAGTTCTGGTACTTCGGTGCGTACCCAAATATCTTTCCAAAGGATTTTGCGTCTCTGTTTTTTGTGCCGGGAACCCGTCGTCCATTCTTAAACTACATTCTTATATTCATTGCTATTGTTCTAGTACTCTTTTCATTTTTTAGATCAGAAGACAAGATCAAAAAAAATGAATGCAGAATCTGGATGCTCGGACTGGCCTATGGCTGTGTGGCGCTCATTTCCAATTTAGGCATGATTTCCAGTCATTATTCGGAAGCAGTCACTCGCGTCGCTTGTGCGATCATTATTGTGTTTTCGTGGACCTTAATCGAACGTCGGCTGTCTTCGGAGAACGTCTCTCGCTTTAGAATCCTGTCGCTCTGCGGTATGCTGTTTTTTGTAATATTTTCACCGTATAGCCTGAAAGGCTTTGTCCCTTCCGCCTTCAGTTTCAATCAGGACTACAGTAGCGTAGCTATGGAGAAACGCTACTCAGGCGTTATCCCTGTGGGCGGAGAGTACAGAAACCTGTTCTCCATTGCGTCCACCGTTATTCCTCCGAAAACCTTACTGGGCGCTCAGGTCGGACAGACTGAAGCGCTTCTGCATAAACGTCAGACCTACCTAATCTTCCATAACCCTCCAGCGGTGCTGGTCGACTTGATCAGCGATGGAACAAAGATTGAGGTGAACGGAAAGCCGGAGAAAGTCGAGCAGGTTTCGCCTTCGCACTTGCTGTCCACGTATTCGGGGAAAGATAAGAGCTTTCACTATCGGTATGAAAATCCTAAATTGACCGCCCGGAGGGAATCTTCGACCCCGTTCTACTCAAAAAGGACAGGTATCTGGGTGAACGGTATTGCCAGCCTGCAGGTTGATAAGAGCAGCTGCTTGATGGTTGGCGAAGCCAAGCAATTGGCTAACGTCAGCAAATACCGCGTTGTTCAGTTTCCGAATGAAGCTTTCGAACGCCACGTCACCTCCATCTACAGCAACATCGCATGTGTTGATGGGCCTCCACTGGAACCTTACGTACACGGTTTCCCTCAGCAATTCATAGTTAAGTCGGCCATCGAGTTTTCGTCAGATGAGTTCATGCTGAAAAAAAGCACGGCCATCAAAAAAGTACCGAAACTGGCGGCTGAATGGCTGTACTTCAATGAACTAGGGTCGAAGTATCCAGGTATACATGAGCAAGATGAAGTTACCTCTGATTCCAATAGAAAGAACAGCAGGCCTTTCCCGCCAAAATCAGAGTACGGCCAGAAAGCTGGCGCAGGTAGGTATTTTGAAACCTGGTCTCCAGAGTCATGCCGTTACGATGAGCGCCCAACTCTCTGGTCTACCTACACCGGCTTTTTTGAATTGGAGTCGAATTCGGTTAACCAGGGGGGCGTTGATTACATCATTCATGCACTTGGACAAAAGAGAAGGGCTGATTACCTGAGTGCTTTTAAAATTTCCAAGCCGACCTTTGTTCATACATTGCGTCCGTCTTACACGGCGTATGAGCGCTGGATCCAGACGTCGACCTGGAAATTTTACGAAGAAATTCTTGCCAACTATGAGGTTGTCCGAAAGACCGATTACAGTTTGATCTGGCGCCGAAAAAGCGATCTCTCGAAAACCAGCAATTGGGTTGACAGTCCAGACCAGCTCTGCCAGTCGAAATTCGGCCCATGGATAGCACCCAAAACGTCTTGGGACGGTGAACTGGCTTTAGTGAAAGACTCCCACTCAATGGACTTGGAGCCGCTGGCAGTCAATCAGTTCGATCAGGATCAGGTGTACGTAGTTGAAGTGACATATTCGATTGAAAATCGCCTCGCGAAAGTTCCCATGTTCGGCAAGGTGGCGCGCTACTTTATCAAACCGATCGGGACAAACACGCCAATGCCCGTTTCTTTGCCACCCTATGAGAACAAGGTCGTTTTCCCTCTTGTCGTGTCGCCAGGTAAAACACCGACACTGCAGTTCGAAACAATATCCTTGTTCGGTCAGGCTGGTTTTTCTGTGAAGTCGATCAAGTACCGCAAAATCGTGAAGAATGGTGAGGCTTACAAGGAAGTAATACTTGACCACTGAGAATAGATACTGGGGCGTGGGGGATAATCTTTGCTTGACCACGGTCATCTGGATCGTAACGTATCTACTTGGTGTCGCCTTCATCTGTTTCCTTCCCCCTTGGGAGGGTTACGATGAGGTGGCACACTACTCTTACGCCCAGCAGCTAGCTGATACAGGAGAGGCGCCCTCTTTACAACAAGGCAGATTGGCAAAGGGGGTTGAATCCTACAAACGCTTGGCGCCAATGCCTTACAGCACAACGCTACCATTTGATGAAAATGGTGGCGTTACCTACCGTTCATGGTTTTCCCAGGGCGACGCTTCAAAAGCTCTTGCGCATGGGCAAAACGCCCACAAACGGTTTTTTTCTCCGGGCACGGCCAGTAACTGGCAGGCTCAGCATCCTGCACTTTATTACCGGTTGCTCGCGCCTTTGGTATCGATGACCGCCGATCTCTCGTGGGCTGCCCAGTTATTCATTCTGCGCCTGATGTCTTGGTCGCTGGCCTTTACCGGCTTGGTGATTTCGCTATGGTCCACGGCCAGAGCCATCAACGTCATACGCCCGGAACTTAATGGTGTGTATGCCAGGATTGCGCTGGCATGGCCTCTTTTATTTCCAGGCTTTTTTCCGGAGTTTGCACGTTTGGGTAATGATTCCCTGGTGCTGCTATTGCTTTCTATGGTGTGGGCGCTGTTGGTCCAATTTCTTATCACCCCGCTACGCCTTTACTGGTATCTCGGGCTGGGCGTGCTGCTCGGGCTGGGCGGACTGACCAAAGTGACATTCCTACCAATATCGGCTGCGATTTTCGGATGGCTGTTGTGGATGGGAGCTCTGGCGCCTGGCTGGAAACAACGCATACGAAGCTGGTCAGGTGCTCTGTTAGTCATTGCGATCTACTTCGTGTTTACCGGAGAAGGTTATTTGACCAATCTTGAACAACGTCGCTCTTTGAGCGGACTTGTTGAGTTATCTGGAAGCCAAGCGCCAAGTGCCTCTTTTTGGTTCGGAGCCTTCCAGCACCCTATTGAGGTGATCAAGGGTGTGCTTGGCATCGGTATGACATTTGTATGGGGCGGCACTGCCTCAAGTGCTTACCCGCCGGTCCTGTTCGTTCTACCTGCGGTGCTTTGGTTTGTCGCTCTGGTCGGATGTTCCGTGGACGTGCTCAAGGGCAGAAGCCGTGACTTGGCCATACTGGCTCTGTTGATCGTCGCCACCGTAACCGGCGGGCTTATCTACTATCTGTTAGTGCGTATCGCGGTGACTGGGGTCGGGGCGGGCGCCCCAGGCTGGTATCTGCACACACTGATAGCGCCAATGAGTCTTTTGTTGGCTGGCGGCTGGCACTTCATCCAAGCGCGCATTTCGTTCTCTCGGGCTATCTGGCGAATTTGGCTCATTTATATGGTGTGTTTCGGGCTTGGCATAGGGTGGCTGCAACTGACCTTGTTCACCGGTTGTTCATTCAAAACCGCCGACAGTCGAACCTATTCATTCAGCGACCCGGTCTGCCTGGTCGATGCTCCAAGACTGTACCAGCGCCTTGACATGCTGACATACCCGGCGCCAGGGTTTCTTCTATTAGGACTGGCACTCAGTCTCATCAGTTGGGTTGTCTGGTATTCGCGCAATGCCTCAGCGAACAAAGACACACGATGATCTTTCGCAACAGCTTTCTAAGCCTCGCCTCGCTGGCAATCCCTCTTTTAGTAGGCTTGCTAACCGTTCCATATATTATCAATGATTTGGGTCTTCAACGCTTTGGCGTGCTGACTCTGATATGGGCAGTCATTGGCTATGCCAGCCTCTTCGATCTTGGAATTTCTAGAGCGCTCACCAAACGTGTTGCAGCCTTGCAGGGACGAATGCCGAGGCTCCGCTCCGTGGTTCGTTCAGGCTTGTGCCTGATGGCGCTTTTCGGCGTAGTCATGGGGCTACTCACTCTAGTAGTGACACGCCAGTTCGATTACCAGCGCTTTGGTCTAGGTAAAGACGAGTTCGACCTAAGCGTGCTGCTACTGGCCGCGAGCATTCCGCTCGTGATCATTAGTGGCGGTCTTCGCGGGATACTGGAAGGGCTTCATCGATTTTCGGTGGTATCTACGGTGCGTCTCGGCTTTGGGCTCGTCACCTTTATCGCACCAGTTTTTGTTCTAGGGTCGGCGCCTAGAATTGACTACATTATAGCAATCATGCTTTGTGCGCGATTCGTTGGAATGCTAGTCATGGCATGGAGCTGCCGAACTTATCTTCCAAAAGGAAACGTGAGCCAATCAAGACGCAGGGTAGAGTTGCGCAATATGCTGACCTTTGGTGGCTGGATAACGGTGTCAAACCTGGCAAGTGCCTTGATGTTGTACATGGACAGATTTTTTCTAGCGTCGAGTTCCTTTGCGTCCTCTCTCGCACTTTATACCACTCCTTATGAGTTCGTCACCAAGCTATTCATTCTCCCTTCAGCCTTGAGCAGTGTGCTGTTTCCGTACATGGCTCGATGTACCAAGTTTGTTGGCATAAGTAACCAACTGTTAATCTTAGGTAGTGCCATCGTACTAGCGTCTGTCACTCCGGTTGTTGCTCTGATCATTCTGTTTGCACCAGAACTTCTAGGTTGGTGGGTTTCACCCGAGTTCAGCCGTGGGGCAGCACCGACGCTAAGAATTCTGGCGATCGGGGTGATGTTCAACTGCCTAGCCCAAATTTTCCAGACGTACCTTTTGGGGCGTGGTCATGCAGCCTGGATGGCAAAGATGCATCTCGTGGAACTCGTTTTGTTTTTGCCGCTGCTGTATGTCAGCATCCAGAGCTTCGGTATTGAAGGGGCCGCCTGGGCCTGGACGCTTCGGATCCTCGTCGACTCAATAGGCCTGGCCTCTATGTTGGAGAAACTGCGACTTCCGACAAGCCAGCATTGGTGGGCACTGGCGGCAAGCATCATGGCTTCGTGCCTGATCTTTGCCTGCTCAGCTATGGACGCTTACAGCAAAATGGTGCTGCTGGCGGTTTTGAGCATTCTGTGTTCTGCGGGTGGGCTCTGGGTCACTCGGCGTTTGCTTGCGATTGCCAGAACGACAATCTAAATCGCCCCGGTTTTGCGATTGTCTGGAACATCGGGTAATTAGGGCGCTCCGCGAATTAAGGCACAGCGCGCTTTTGTGCCAGCCATCAAGCGGCTGGCTCGCCAGGTCGGGAAATCTAAGCCAGGCTCCGACTGGCGGTTTGGTGGCGTTTACAGTTACGGTTGATGTAGAGCAGGTATCGCATGCACTGGCGTTTATTCGACAAAGCTGCATTGCCCCGGTGATAGAAAAGTCCGAACAGGCTTTGGCGAGAGCGTTTAGATACGCATCTGAGCAGCATAGCAAACACTGGATATTGCTATTCCAAGATATGGCGTAGCAGACAATCAGCGAAATGATGAGCGATAAGGCGAGCAGTTGTAGTGGTCGCTGAGTCTTGTGATACCAGCTCTAGACTTGTATCAAATTAAGGATTTTAACGAGTGAAGTTAATCTCTGTCATCTTATCGGGGGGACGCAGCAGCCTCTGGCCTGCCCTTCGTGAAACTCATCGCCAATCCCTTCACCATTCTGCCGGTTGGGCAGAACATAGTTCAAAAGGTCCTATATCGACCTTATCGCGAACTCGTGTAATGGGGGTGTCATGCGCGTACTGGTGACCGGTGCGTCAGGCTTTTTGGGTTCGGCATTGGTACCGGTGCTGAAGCAACAAGGACACGAAGTGGTCGCTACGACGAGACGTGCGGTATCTGCACCGGTCCAGGCGGTCGAATACCGTGTTGTCGGAGACCTGAACGGCGCCTCTGAATGGGATTCGCCATTACAGAACATCGACGTTGTGGTCCATACAGCCGCACGTGTTCATGTGATGGATGAGTATAGCCGTGACCCGTTAAGTGCCTTTCGCCAAGTCAACGTTTTCGCGACGCTAGGCTTAGCGCGCCAAGCCGCCCAAGCTGGTGTGCGGCGCTTCGTGTTTATCAGCTCTATCAAGGTATCGGGTGAACAGACCCGTCCGGGTACTCCGTTTCGCGCCGACGATATTCCTGGCCCCATTGATCCCTACGGAATATCAAAGTTGGAGGCGGAAGTCGGTCTATTGGCGCTAGCAGCTAGAACCGGTATGGAAGTGGTGATCGTCCGCCCGCCATTAATTTATGGCCCCGGAGTGAAGGGGAATTTTGCGAGCATGATCAAGTTGGTGGAGAAGGGGCTTCCGCTCCCGCTCGGTGCCATCCACAACAAGCGCTCCCTAGTGGGAATCGGTAATCTTGTCGATCTGATCACCCGCTGCCTCAACCATCCAGCCGCGGCCAATCAGATGTTTCTCGTAAGCGATGGCCAAGATCTTTCCACTACCGAGTTACTAAAGGGCGTGGCTGAGGCCATGGGTAAGCCAGCACGGTTGGTTCCGGTGCCGGCAGGCATGCTTCAGCTCGGCGCAACGTTGCTAGGCAAAAAGGCGATGGCCCAAAGGCTGCTCGGCTCGTTGCAGGTGGATATCAGCAAGACGCGCGAAATGCTGGACTGGACGCCTCCTTACCCAGTGGATGAAGGGCTCAAGTACTGCTTCGAGTCTTCCAATAGCTTAGCAACCAGGTGAACGTTTGATTCGTACTTTTGATTTGATCCTTTCGCTGCTGGGTTTGGTGGTGGGTTTTCCGGTGTTGCTGGCGTTGACGATAATTGGCCTGTTCGACACCGGCTCTCCTATTTTCCGGCAGGTGCGTGTCGGTCGTTATCAGCAACCCTTTACGCTGGTTAAGTTCAGGACCATGAGGGTCGATACCGCCTCGGTTGCTACGCATCTGGCGAGCCGCACGTCTATTACCCGTTTCGGCCATTTTCTTCGCAGGACCAAGCTGGATGAGTTGCCCCAGCTGTGGAACGTGATGAAAGGCGAGATGAGCCTGGTCGGGCCGCGGCCAGGGTTGTTCAATCAGCTTGAATTGACCGGCGAACGTGCCAAACGTGGAGTTTTCGAAGTTCGCCCGGGGATCACCGGGCTGGCGCAGGTGAGCGACATAGATATGTCCACACCGGCGTTGCTGGCTGAGACTGACCAGCGGATGATCCGCAGCCTTACGCTGTTGGCATATTTCAAGTACATCTTTATGACCGTGGCAGGCAACGGCGCGGGTGATCGAGTTCGGTAAGGTAGTAAACCGAAAGTCGTTAGCGGCGAGTCTGCAGCCCTTCCGGCGCATTCGTCGTGGACTATGCTTTCGGCTCGATTTTTCAAAATCCAGGGCGCACGATTTGCGATCGTAGCGAGGGCTTTCCGCCCATAGGACTTCTATAGATTGACAAGCTTTTGTAGATGGCCGCCCTTAGCACCTAAGATCTGTTCGCCAACTGGTAGTAGCTTCGGCTAAGTCGGGACAATTGCTCTATTTTCAGCGTTGCAGCCGGATATCACTCGCCAGTCTGTTGTCTGGATTCTGTCAATGAATCTTTATTGGTTTTCGTTGCTTGGTACCGGGCGGCTTCAGGCCGCTATCTGAGGCATAAATATGTTGAGGTTGGCTGAAAAGCTGCGTGCACATTTGGTGCGTTTGCCTAGGCGGCAGAAGCGTTTGGTTCAGGTTGCCACAGATGTGCTGTTGGTCTGGCTATCGCTATGGCTGGCGTTTTTCGTCCGGCTCGGTGAACCCGATTTCGTCGAGCCGCTAGGGCGGCACGCATGGTTGTTTGGCATTGCGCCATTGTTGTCATTGCCGTTTTTTATCCGTTTGGGGATGTACCGCGCGGTGATGCGCTATTTTGGCAATGACGCATTAGTGGCCATAGCCAAGGCCGTCACGCTATCGGCTTTGCTTCTGGCGCTGGCGATCTATTGGCGAACCGACGCGCCCAAGCTGATTCCCCGCTCGATGGTGTTTAACTATTGGTGGCTGAGTTTGGTTTTGATTGGGGGGTTGCGGCTCCTGATGCGCCAGTACTTCTTGGGCGACTGGTTCGCCGCCGGGCAAACGCTGGGTTTGAATCGTCGTGATACAGGGCTGACCAGAATTGCCATCTATGGTGCCGGGACAGCTGGCAATCAGTTGGCAGCGGCGTTGCGCCTCGGTCGGGTAATGAGGCCCGTCGCGTTCATTGATGACGATCCCAACCTGGCCAATCGAGTCATCGCAGGTATTAGGGTGTATTCGCCAAAGCACATTCAACAGATGATCGACGAGACTGGCAGTGACGAGATTTTGCTGGCCATTCCGTCAGCATCCCGTGCGCGGCGCCGGGAGATATTGGAGACGCTTGAGCACTATCCGCTTCACGTTCGCAGTGTCCCTAATTTCATGGATTTGGCAAGTGGACGGGTGAAGGTCGAGGACATCCAGGAGGTGGATATCGCCGACCTGCTGGGTCGCGATGCCGTGCCGCCGCAGCAAGCGTTGTTCGAAAAGTGCATTCTCGGCAAGGTTGTTATGGTGACTGGCGCGGGCGGCTCGATAGGTTCGGAGCTATGCCGGCAGATTCTTTCCAACAAGCCGAAGATGTTGCTGTTGTTCGAGCATAGTGAGTTCAATCTCTACAGCATTCATATCGAACTGGAACGAACGATTGAGCGCGCTTCGCTGCCGATCAGGCTGGTTCCGATTTTGGGTTCAATTCGAAATCCAGAGCGCCTGCTGGACGTGATGCGCACCTGGCAAGTGGAGACGATTTATCACGCGGCGGCCTATAAGCATGTGCCGATGGTGGAGCACAACGTCGCCGAAGGCGTTTTGAACAACGTGCTGGGCACCTTGAACACGGCCCAGGCCGCCGTGCAGACGGGTGTGGCCAACTTCGTGCTGATCTCCACTGACAAGGCGGTGCGACCTACCAACGTAATGGGCAGTACCAAGCGGGTAGCTGAGATGATCCTACAGGCGCTGAGCCGCGAGACGGCGCCGGTACTGTTCAATGCGGACGGCGCGGTGCATCACGTCAATAAGACACGGTTCACCATGGTTCGCTTCGGCAATGTGCTGGGTTCTTCAGGGTCAGTGATCCCTCGGTTCTATCAACAAATTCGCGGCGGCGGGCCGGTGACGGTGACCCACCCCAAGATCACCCGTTACTTCATGACCATTCCTGAGGCGGCGCAGCTTGTTATTCAAGCGGGCTCCATGGGGCAGGGTGGCGATGTGTTCGTGCTGGACATGGGGCAGCCAGTGATGATCGCTGAATTGGCTGAAAAATTGATTCATCTGTCCGGCCTTAGTGTACGTTCGGAAAAATGCGCGCACGGGGACATCGCGATCGAGTTCACCGGTTTGCGTCCAGGCGAGAAGCTGTATGAAGAACTGCTTATCGGCGATAACGTGAGCCCGACCGAGCACCCGATGATCATGCGGGCCGATGAGGAGTATTTCACCTGGGATGTGCTGCGCGGTGTGCTGGCCAAGCTGCTCAAGGCCGTAGAGCAGGATGATTATCCGCAGGTTCGGGTACTGCTGCGCGAGGTGGTGAGCGGCTATGTGCCTGAGGGTGAAATTGTTGACTTGATTTATCAGCAGCGCAGGGTAGGTCCGACTGAGTAGGCATATTGGCCTGGCTGTAAGCTGCCACCACCGCGGGCCTAGCTTCCCATAGGTTGTAAGAGCGTTGCCTTCCTCTGGTGTCATAGAGAGATGCCGCTTCGGCGTGAAGCTATTTCGGTTTGCTGGCGGCTTATCACGCGTACAGCTGATCCCGCGCATTGCATGTAGCGGGTTTTGGCCATGACGAAGTCATGTCACGCAGCGGATAGCTGCCGCCTCGTTGAGTGGGTGACGCTTCTCCATCAAACATTTAACGCTGTCACAGTGGATGAAAAAACGTCATCCACCCTACGAAGGTCCGCGTGTTAGGTGATGCCTCGTTCGCGCAGCCCTCGAACCTGTTCATCACTTAGCCCAAGCCCAGCTAATACGTCTTCGGTATGTTCACCTAGCTGCGGGCCACCTGTGCCGATGCGTCCGGGGGTGCGGCTGAGTTTGGGGAGTACGCCAGGGACCTTGAGCGGGCCGACTGAGGTTTGGACTTGCTCGATCATTCTGCGCGCGAGGTAATGCGGGTCCTGGACAATGTCTGCGGCGGTGTACGGGTAGCCGGCCGGAACGCGTGCCGCTTTCAACGCCTCGATCACTTCGTTACGTTTGTGTTTTATCGTCCATTCGCCGATGGCCGCGTCGATGAGTTCGGCCTGCTGAGCGCGGCCGTCGTTATGGGCGAAGCGCGGATCGTCGGCCAGATCCTGACGGCCAATTAGGTTCATCAAACGCTTGTAGATGCTGTCGCCGTTACCGGCGATCAGCACATAGGCGCCGTCGTTGCACGGGTAGGAGTTCGAGGGCGTGATGCCGGGCAGGGCGCTGCCGGCGGGCTCGCGAATGTAGCCAAAGGCATCGTATTCCGGCACCAGGCTTTCCATCATGCCGAATACCGACTCGTAGAGCGCCACGTCTATTTCCTGGCCTTTGCCGCTGCGGTTGCGCTCCTGCAGTGCGAGCAACACGCCGATCACGCCATATAGCGATGACAATGAGTCACCAATGCTCACCCCCACGCGCACGGGCGGTTGGCCTGGATAGCCGGACAGGTGGCGCAGGCCGCCCATAGCCTCACCAATCACGCCAAAGCCGGGCAGGTCGCGGTAGGGGCCGGTCTGGCCGTAGCCGGAGATGCGCAGCATGATCAGGCGTGGGTTGAGCCTGGATAGTTCATCCCACCCCAGACCCCATTCTTCGAGCGTACCGGGCCGAAAGTTCTCCACCACTACATCGGCTTCGGCGACTAGCTGACGGACGATGTCCTGGCCTTCGGCGGCTTTCAGATCCAGAGTCAAGGACTGTTTGTTGCGCGACTGTACGTGCCACCAGAGCGAGGTGCCGTCCTTGAGCTTGCGCCATTTACGCAGCGGATCACCAACGCCCGGTGGCTCGATCTTGATCACCTCGGCGCCGAACTCGCCAAGCATCTTGCTGGCGAAGGGGCCTGCAATCAGCTGGCCCATCTCGATGACCTTGAGGCCATGCAGGGGCAAGCTGTTCTCACTCTGTTCGTGCATATCAACACCTATGCCAGGCCGATTAATCTTCGAAGGATGACCGCGCATCATCCTGCAGGCAATGAGCGAATCGCTGGGGCTGGATGGTTGTGACGTTACGTTGGCTGGGTTTGTGCGTAGAGACATCCAGCCGAGAGGAGCGGCTGCGTGCGCTTCGACTGAAGCGTCTATGCTCTATCACAGCAGTGCGTTTCTGCAGGTTCAAGGCTTGCAGGGGCGCGGTAGCCCCACATGGATAAATGTGACGTCTGCCAGGCGCTTGGTGTGATTCGTAGGGTTCGCCTGTGAGACAGGGTTATTCGAGACGATAACAAGACCGACGAATGAGGTATTCGCCATGAGTGCTGCGTCCCTGTATCCGGTAAGTCCAGAGGCGGCGGCTCAGTCGCTGACCGACGAAGCCACTTACAAAGCCATGTATCAACAGTCAGTAGTCAACCCTGACGGCTTCTGGCGCGAGCAGGCCGAGCGCCTCGATTGGATCAAGCCGTTCACCCGAGTTAAACAGACCTCCTTCGATGACCATCATGTCGACATCAAGTGGTTTGCCGATGGCACGCTGAACGTATCAGCCAACTGCCTGGACCGGCATCTCGACACCCGGGGTGATGACATTGCGATCATCTGGGAGGGTGACGACCCGGCAGATCATCGTGAAATCACCTACCGCGAGCTGCATCACGAAGTCAGCAAGTTTGCCAACGCGCTACGTGGGCAGGATGTGCATCGGGGCGACGTGGTCACGATCTACATGCCGATGGTTCCAGAGGTGGCGGTTGCAATGCTGGCATGCGCGCGCATCGGCGCTATCCATTCGGTGGTCTTCGGTGGTTTCTCGCCGGAAGCCTTGGCCGGACGGATCATCGATGGCAAGTCCAAGGTGGTGATCACGGCTGATGAAGGGCTGCGCGGCGGCAAACACGTGCCGCTGAAGGCCAATGTGGACGAGGCCTTGACCAACCCGCAAACGCGCTGCGTGCAGAAAATCATCGTGGTGCGGCGCACCGGTGGCGACATCCGCTGGCACCCGCATCGCGACATCTGGTACGAGGATCTGATGCGCGTGGCTGGGGATGTATGTGCGCCAAAGGAGATGGGGGCGGAAGAACCGCTGTTCATCCTTTATACGTCCGGCTCTACCGGCAAGCCGAAGGGCGTGCTGCATACCTCCGGCGGTTATCTGCTATATGCGGCACTGACCCACGAGCGGGTGTTTGACTACCGGCCCGGCGAGGTCTACTGGTGTACCGCCGACGTCGGTTGGATCACCGGGCACAGCTATATTATTTATGGCCCACTGGCCAATGGCGCTACCACCCTGATCTATGAGGGCGTGCCCAACTATCCGGATGTCACGCGGATCGCCAGGATCATCGACAAGCATCAGGTGAATATCCTCTACACCGCGCCGACTGCGATTCGTTCGATGATGGCCGAAGGGCCCGCGGCGATGGAGGGCGCCGATGGTTCGAGTCTGCGTTTGCTCGGCACCGTGGGCGAACCGATCAATCCGGAGGCCTGGCATTGGTATTACAAGACGGTCGGCAAATCGCGTTGCCCGATCGTCGATACCTGGTGGCAAACCGAGACGGGCGGCATCCTGATCAGCCCCTTGCCTGGCGCGACTGCACTGAAGCCCGGGTCGGCGACGCGGCCTTTCTTCGGCGTGGTGCCCGGGTTGGTAGACAATCTCGGCAACCTTCTCGAAGGGGCTACCGAAGGCAATCTAGTTATCCTCGATTCCTGGCCTGGGCAGATGCGCAGCATTTATCGAGATCACGATCGCTTCGTCGACACCTATTTCAAGACCTTCCGCGGCATGTATTTCACGGGTGACGGTGCTCGGCGTGATGAGGACGGTTACTACTGGATCACCGGGCGAGTCGATGATGTGCTGAACGTGTCCGGGCATCGCATGGGCACCGCGGAAATCGAAAGTGCGATGGTCGCGCACCGCAAAGTGGCCGAAGCGGCGGTGGTTGGCGTACCGCATCCGCTCAAGGGGCAGGGGATTTACGTGTACGTGACGTTGGTGGCGGGCGAGGAGCCCTCCGATCAATTGCGCCAGGAGTTGCAGCAGTGGGTACGCAAGGAAATCGGGCCAATTGCTGTGCCGGATGTAATCCAATGGGCGCCGGGCTTACCCAAGACGCGTTCAGGCAAGATCATGCGTCGCATCCTGCGCAAGATCGCCACTGACGAACACGATGCGTTGGGTGATATCTCGACCCTTGCTGATCCAGGCGTGGTACCGCAGTTGATTGAAACGCACAACCAGATGCGCGCTATGAGTTGATAGGCAGTGACTCCCGGCCATCGGGCCGGGGGTCACCCGAACCTAAGCTCACCCGTTGGTCATCGCGTTTTGCGTCTCATGGTTGGCTGCTGGTTTGTCTTTCGGCACACCTGCTACGGTCAGCTCGGGAAATTTTCCGCCGACGAACTCGACACTGCGGGTCGGGAAGGCGAACTGCAAGCCCATCTCGCGTATGCCATCGAGCAGCTGCAGGTTGATCTCTTGCTGGGCGTCCATGTAGGCGTTGTAGTCCGAGACCTGCATGATGTACACGACTTCAAAGGTCAGCTGGCTATCATCGAAGGCCAGGAAATGCGCTCGGTCGAAGTTGGCGTTTTCCACGCCATCAACGATCCGCTTCACCAGCGCCGAGACTTCGCGCACCTTGTCGGACGGTGTGTTGTAGGTGATCCCAAACTTGAACACGATGCGGCGTGTGTTCATACGCTTGTAGTTGTGCAGGATCTGCTTGAGTAGATCTGCGTTGGCGCACACTACCTGCTCGCCGCTCAGGCTGCGAATGCGGGTGGTCTTCAGGCCGATATGTTCGATATTGCCCGCCACCTCACCAAACACGACGAAATCGCCGATCTCGAAAGGCTTGTCGATCCCGATCGAAAGCGAAGCGAAGATATCGCTGAGCAGAGTCTGCACTGCCAGGGCGATGGCAATACCGCCAACCCCCAGGCTGGCCACCATGGCTGTGATATCTACACCGAGATTGGCGAGGATCGACAGCAGCATCATCGTCCAGACAACGATGCGTACCATGATCCCGATGATTGTTGTGGTGACCGGATTACGCGTCTTGCCGTCGTGAGTCAGGCTCTCCATCCAGAGGCGGACGGCGGTGTCCATCCACAGTGCTATCTGGAACGCCAGCGCGATAAACCAGCCGTGCGACATCGCCGCTTCCCATCGCTCCGGCAGTTGAACGGCCTTCAGCGCGATCAGCAGTGACAGGGCGATCAGCAACAGGTGGCTGGTGCGGCTCAGCATCTCCGCGGCGATGCCAACGAAGCCGCTCCTGGAGCCCTTCGCCAGCTTGCGAAGACGGTTGGTGATGATCCGCAGGACGGTCTGCAGGATGAGATAGCTGGCAATCGTGATGCCAGCAATTATGGCGATGTTGATCCAAAGCTCTTCGTCCAACATCACATCCCAATTTATCAAGTCATTTCCTCCCGACATGCGCGACCAAGCGCTTAAGCAGTGGCTCCTGTTTCAGTAGCCACTGCAGCGCATTAGTTCCCACTAGAGAGGCCGGTGAAGCGAGGAAGGCCGGTGGTGAGGGCGTGTGCGATCAGCGAAGCGGTGCGAGTTCTTTCAGCTCCTGGTAACCGCCAGCATTGAAAACCTGGGTATAACCCAGCTCCTGTAGCAGATCCTGCGCGGCTGAGGCCCGGCGGCCGCTGCGGCAGTAGAGCACCACGGGAGCATCCTTGTCAGGGGCTACAGCGGCGATGCGCTCCGCAAGATCTTCCGTCTCGATACGCGTAGCGTCAGGCAACGCGCCTTCTGCGAACTCTTGTTCGGTGCGCACGTCGATCAAGACGCTGCTAGGGCGCTGCAACGCGTCCAGCGCGGCTGACTGATCGACTTGAGCGGCACTGGCGGCAGCGGTCGCAACCGTTGCAATGATTAAAGTAAGCAGGTGGGACAGGACTTTCATCGGAGGCCTCATTCTGGCGGTGTCAACTAATCAGCCGAGTGAGGTTCGGCAAGATCAGAATCACGGCGGTGGCGAACAGGATCATCGTAGCCTGTCTGACCTTTTTGTGTTTGAACATGATGGCGGCCTTTTAATTATTCTGGTTGTTCTGGCGGATCAGCAGCGCTGTTCCAGACCGATCTCGAGCTTGGAGGTTTTTACTCAAGCTTCGGCGTAAGGAAAGCAATATGTGGGCCACGCAAATGTAAGGGGCGATGCACCGAGGCCTGCTCTACCAAATGTCGCTCCGCTTGTAGGCGTGCTGGCGATCTGATTTTATCGCCGGGTAAGCCTTCCGCTAGAGCGCTTTGGTTTCGAACCGGGGTGCGGCTGGTCTTATCTTCAGTGAAGGCCCCAAGAAATGTGTTTGCTAGGGATGGAGCCTTTGCTTCATGGCTTGTCACTAGCCGCTTGGCATTTCTGAGTGCCGCATTGCCGGATCCAATGGCCTGATGGATCGTTTGGAAACGTCTAAATTTTCGCTGGCGGCAATTCGGGTGGAATCGAAACAACAAGGTAGCGGGGCGATGCAGCGCTGCCCTAATGCCTGAATCCTTGGCGGTGCATCGCCTTAGCGTACGAGCGCAACGAGCAACACCCTTTTGGAATTGCATGCTGCAGAAACGACAAAGCCCCGATAGACGGGGCTTTGTCGTTTGATCTGGCGGTGAGGGTGGGATTCGAACCCACGATACGATTTCTCGTATACACACTTTCCAGGCGTGCTCCTTCAACCGCTCGGACACCTCACCGGGTCTCAAAAGACGCGTTGTCCTTCGAGGCGCGCTAATGTAGCCGAAGAGCCTGCGGATGGCAAAAAGTTTTTTAGTTTTTTCATGCGCTTAAGGGGTTGTTGGGAATCCGGATAGGCGAGCGTGGCAATGAACCTATCGTTGCTCTAGGGTTCGAAGCTCAAAGAATTGCTGTGCCCGTGCGCAATCAAGCGTAATGAATATTGAGAGCCAGGAAAGGCTTTGATGAAGTTATTCAAAACAAAGCGTAAACGGCCCGAGGTGGTAGAAATTGCCACCAAGCGTCGTCTGCACGTCAGCCACTTGGAACTCGGGATGTATATCTGCGAGTTGGATCGACCGTGGCGGCAGACAGACTTTCTCTTTCAAGGCTTCCCCCTGCTTAAGCTTGAGCATATTCAAGCGGTGCGCGAGCGCTGCGATTATGTGTTCGTAGACGACACTCGCCGTGTGCCGGTCGATCAGGGGCAAATGATCGTACCTTCGGCGACGCCCCTGCGCGTGACGCGCAAGATGACGCGCATCCCGCTCTCCCTTGAGGTGCAGGAGGCACGAGAAGCCTATCTGAGCAGCACCCTGGTTCTGGATCAGGTACTACTGGATGTTCAGCAGGGGCGGGCGATCGATACCAAGGCCTGTCAAGCCTTGGTGAAGCGAAACCTCGAAAGCATGCTTCGTAATGAAAGCGCCATGCTGTGGTTGACGCGCCTGAAATCTCAGGATCTTTATACGAGCCTGCACTGCCTTTCTGTCTCCATCCTGGCAATGGGATTTGGAACGCACCTTGGGTTAGCCGACGATAAGATCGAGCTATTGGGTATTGCCGGTCTGTTGCATGACGTGGGCAAGATGAAGATCGATCCGGCGATCCTGAATAAGCCTGGCAAGCTGACCGAGGAGGAGTTCAAGCACATCAAGCTGCACCCAACGTTTGGTTTTCAGGCCCTGTGCACTCAGGAAGACATTCCTGCCGCTGCGATTCAGGCGGCGCACGGCCATCATGAGCGGCTGGATGGAAAGGGGTATCCGCAAGGGCTCGATCATTACCAGATCCCGTTCACGACCCGAGTAATCACCATCGTTGACGCCTTCGATGCGATTACTAGTCATCGTGCTTATGACAATGCGCGCCCGATCCAGGCGGCCTATGACGTGTTGCGCAGCAGTGCCGGCCAGCAGTTCGACGAAGCATTGGTACATGAATTCATTCGCTGGCTCGGCGTGTTCCCAGTCGGTACGTTGGTGGAACTGCACACTGGCGAGGTGGGGTTGGTGCTGGAGAAGCACGCCCACTTGCACCTCAGACCCAAGGTGATCGTGTTACGCGGCGCTAACAAGATGCCTTGTGAGCCGCGTTATCTGGACTTGTCCCAGCTGACAGTCGATGCCGATGGAACGCCCTACAGGATCAGTAGCGGAATTCCGGATGGGTCCTATGGCCTGTTCATTGCCGATCCGCAATTGCAGACCATTCTGCATCCCGAACTGCTTGCAGTCCTTGAGCTCGAGCCGGAGACGGTCGACGGCTAGGGCTCTTCTCTTTCCTTCCGTCGCCAGCCGAGCGCCGGTCGCAAACCATGACTTGTCGGTCAGTCACGATGCTTTACCTCTCGGGTTCTGCTGGGTAACGTCTGTGGACTTTTAACAAGGAATATTCGTCATGAGTGATCTGGTTTCCTACGAAATCGAAGACGGCATCGCCACGCTGACGCTGAATAACGGCAAGGTCAATGCACTGTCTCCGGCGATGTTCGACGCGCTCAACGCGGCTTTCGACCGCGCCGAGCAGGACCGCGCCGTGGTGATCCTTACTGGGCAGCCGGGCATTCTCTCCGGTGGCTATGATCTCAAGGTCATGACCTCGGGGCCGGAAAACGCCATTTCGCTGGTGACCACGGGCTCTAAGTTCACGCTGCGAATGCTCGCTCATCCTTTCCCGATCGTTGCGGCCTGTCCGGGCCATGCGATTGCCAAAGGCGCCTTCCTGCTGCTGTCGTCCGATTACCGCATCGGTGTCGACGGCGCGTTCAATATCGGTCTCAATGAAGTGCAGATCGGTATGACCATGCACCATTCGGGTATCGAGCTGGCTCGGGACCGTTTGACCAAGCCTGCTTTTCAGCGATCGGTAATCAATGGTGAGATCTTCAATCCACAAGCTGCAGTCGAGGCGGGATTCCTCGACAAGATAGTCCCGGCCAGTGAGCTGATGGATGCGGCCAAAGCGGCGGCGGCCCAGTTGAAGAAGATCAACATGACTGCGCACAAGAACACCAAGCTCAAGGCACGCAAAGCCTTGCTCGAAACCTTGGAGCGGGCCATTGAGCTCGACCAGCAGCATTCGATCGTGTCCTGAAGAGAATTTTCGCCGGTCCGCCCATTGCTGGCGGGCCTGCGTTTAAACTGCGCATGCAACGCCCCGCCATGGCGGGGCGTTTTATTTCCTATTCGTGTCGCCTCCCAGGAGATTCCTGATGTCCGCCCCGCACACCCCGGTAGAACGCGCTGATTTCGACCAGGTCATTGTTCCTACTTTCGCACCCGCCGCTTTCATTCCCGTGCGCGGGAAGGGTTCACGAGTCTGGGATCAGAGCGGGCGAGAGCTGATCGACTTTACTGGCGGCATTGCTGTCAACGTGCTCGGCCACGCCCACCCGGCGCTGGTGGCGGCGCTGACCGAGCAGGCTGGCAAGCTCTGGCACATTTCCAACATCTTTACCAATGAGCCGGCGTTGCGTCTGGCTAAAAAGCTCACCGCAGCAACCTTTGCCGACCGGGCGTTTTTCGCAAACTCCGGCGCCGAGGCCAACGAGGCGGCCTTCAAGCTGGCGCGCCGCTACGCGCATGACAACCACGGGCCGGAGAAATGCGAGATCATCTCCGCCGTTAACAGCTTCCACGGCCGGACGCTGTTTACCGTGACGGTAGGCGGCCAGCCGAAATATTCCGATGGATTCGGCCCAAAGATTCAGGGCATCAGCCACGTCCCGTATAACGATCTCGATGCGCTCGCCGCAACGATTTCGGACAAGACCTGTGCCGTGGTGCTAGAGCCGATCCAGGGTGAAAGTGGCGTTCTGCCCGCTGATCAGGCGTATCTGGAAGGGGCTCGCAAGCTGTGTGACCAGCACAACGCGCTGTTGATCTTCGATGAAGTCCAGACCGGTATGGGCCGTACCGGCGAGTTGTACGCCTACATGAACTATGGCGTCACACCGGACATCCTTACCAATGCCAAGAGCCTTGGCGGCGGCTTTCCAATTGGTTTGATGCTGACCACCGATGAGATCGCTGCGCATTTCAGCGTGGGTACTCATGGCACCACCTACGGCGGCAACCCGCTGGCGTGCGCTGTGGCCGAGGCGGTGGTCGATATCGTCAATACGCCTGAGGTGCTGAATGGCGTGAAGGAACGGCACGAGCGCTTCAAGCGGGGCCTGCTGGAGATCGGGCAGCGTCATGGCCTGTTCAGCCAGGTCCGGGGGATGGGCATGTTGATCGGCTGTGTACTTGAGGACGCCTGGAAAGGTCGCGCGCGCGAGATCTTCGACGCGGCTGAGCACGAAGCGCTGATGATTCTGCAGGCCGGCCCCGATGTAATCCGCCTGGCTCCGAGCTTGATCATCGAAGAGGCCGATATCGCCGAAGGGCTTGCCCGTCTTGAGCGTGCTGCAGCAAAACTGAGCCAGGCCTGAGGCGAGGCATGGCGTCTTTAAAACTAGCAGGGCAGTCATCTGCCCTGCCTCTTTCCCCTACCGAGATTCTGACGATGAGCGATAGCCTGCAATTGATCCTTGAAGACGTAGACGGCACCCAGTTGGAGACGTCTTGCACCCGTTTTGCTGTGATGTGGCAGGGGCGGGAGGTCTGGATTCAGCAAGTCGGCAACAACCAGCTGATGATCGGTGTCGATGTAGAAGACGGCGACACTGAATACGCCAACCTGCTGCTACGTCCATTGGCTACCAATCTGGTTAGCCTTGAACTTGAGATGGAGCCGGTTGAAGCCAGCGAGGATGATCACGTTCATGGTCCGGACTGTAACCACGACCACTGACTGCTCCGAAATGCCGACGCTGGGTCGGATGTTGGAGCTGACGATTGCCGGTAAGGTGCCGCCTAAAAGCGAGCAGTTCACCGCCGACGGTGCTCGGCTGCGATGGTTGGGCGAGGGAGCCTTGGAGGTCACCCCCGCGAGCGACCTGGATTCGGGGCTCGATCTGGTGCTGTCGGCGGGCGTGCATGGCTGTGAAGTCATTCCGATTGAACTGCTGGACCGCTTGATCAAGGCGGTCGCCTGTAACGAGATTCGCCCGCGTGCGCGGCTGTTGCTGTTGTTCTGCAATCCGCCCGCCATGAGGCAGGGCGTGCGTCGTTTGGGGCAGGATCTGAACCGGCTGTTCTGTGGCAAGCACGCGGCAAGCGAGCCAAGCGACGAGACGCGCCGCGCTGCGCAGCTGGAGGCGTGGGTTGCCGCGTATTTCCAAGAACCTGGCCGGCAGCGCTGGCATTACGACCTGCACTCGGCGATGCGTGAATCCGTGCTGCCGCAGTTTGCTGTCTGTCCTTGGGTAGAAGGACGCGAAGTCGCTCCGCAAAGCCTGACACGTCTTCAGCACGCTGCGGTTGATGCGGTGCTGTTGCAGGAGAAGCCTTCCGGAACCTTCAGTGCTCACACGGCGACTCGGCATGGAGCCGAGGCCTTTACGCTGGAAATGGCCGAAGCCCCGGGAAGCGTATGGCCACAATGTCTCCACCAATTCTTGCAGGCTGCGCGTAGCTGGATCGAAGCGGTAGATCCCGAAGTTCATGAGCCTCAGCGGCCGCCTTTACTGAAATTTCGGCTGGCGCGCGAAATCATCAAACAAAGCGATCAGTTCGCTCTTCGCCTCCCCGAGGATATACAGAACTTCACTCCGCTTGTGCCTGGCACCTTGCTGGCGGAGGACGAGAACGGCACGCGCTGGGTGGTAGAAGAGCAGCATGCGCGGATCTTGTTCCCGATTGCGGACGTCGCGATCGGCGGGCGTGCCGGGCTGATCGTCGTTCCCCGTGACTGAGCAGTAAGCAGTTTCGAACCGCTGATAGGCCATCGCCAAAAACAGGCGTTGCCGTAGGCAAGCTAGAGTCTTTTCGCGATAGTACGTTGCGTCTACACCGTGCCGCGGGGCCGATTCTTCTTTTGTGTTGCGGGCAAACCTTTCCACGCGAGCGGATTTGGAGCGGTTACCGCTCGCGCAGCTGTAGCCTGGTCAGACGCCCGCGCGCGGGTTCTCGAGCGAGTCGTTGCCGGTCACTGTCGCGGTGCCGGTGGCCGCCTGGGCATTGGTTCTCAGGCGCACGTCATCGGCCTCACTGCGTTCGAGCGGCATGCTTCGCGAGTTTCCCTCGGCCATTCTGGCCTGTTCGTTCACGTCGTCGAGCATGCGCTTGGCTTCGCACTGGCCGGAGATGCCTCGCGCCAGGGCCATTCCGCCGACCGCCACCTGTAGAACTCCGCCTACGCCGCCACGCCCAAGGCCTTTACCGAGGAAGTACAGGCCGCCGATGATCGATGCTGCGCGCTCCCAGCCGTGCACGTTCTGTGAGGCATGGTTTGAGGATGTACTGAACATGGGTAATCACTCCGAATTGATGGTGTGATAAGTGACCCCGTCGCTCTGGCACTGTTCCCACCGTGGGTCGGCAAACCTGGGCCCCACAGGCAAGGGGGCCGGCGGCACGCTTGGGGCCTCGATTTTCTAGCGAGGCGCCATGTTGAATACCTTAAGGACGAAGGCGTATTCCAGCGCGACGTCCTTCAGCGCCTGATAGCGCCCGCTCATGCCTCCATGCCCAGCGCCAAACTCTGTTTTCAGCAGCAGCAGGTTGTCGTCGGTCTTGTGCGCGCGCAGCTTGGCGACCCACTTGGCCGCTTCCCAGTATTGCACGCGGCTGTCGTTATACCCGGCTACCGCGAGAATGGCCGGGTAGGGCTGGCTGCGCACGTTCTCGTAGGGCGCGTAGGCCTTGATGCGTGCATGCACCTCAGGCTGATTCGGGTCTCCCCACTCGTCGTACTCGGTCACCGTCAGCGGCAGGTCGGCGTTAAGCATGGTGTTCAACACGTCGACGAAGGGCACCTCGGCGATGGCCGCACCGAAAAGGTCCGGCCGCAGATTGACTACGGCGCCAATCAGCAGGCCCCCGGCGCTGCCGCCGCTGACGGCGAGTCGAGCCGGTTCGGTATAACCATCTGCAACGAGTTTTTCAGCGCAGGCAACGAAATCGCTGAATGTGTTTGGCTTATGTTCCAGTTTGCCTCCGCGGTACCAGGCCTCGCCAAGATCGCCGCCGCCGCGTACATGCGCAATGGCGAAGACGAATCCGCGATCGAGCAGCGATAGCCGGGCATGGGAAAACCAGGGGTCCAGGCTGTGACCGTAAGCACCGTAGCCATAGAGATACAGAGGGGCTGGCTTACCGAAATGCTCACGGCGTCCAACCAGGCTGATAGGCACCTGAGTGCCATCGGCCGCAGTGGCCCAGATGCGTCGGCTCTCGTAGGCATCGGCATCGAACGGACCCTCGACCGGCGTCTCCTTGAGCACCTGCTGCTGGCCGTCGGCCAGGCTCAGTTGACGGATCTGAGCCGGGCGGTTCAGCGCTTCGTAGCGCAGCCGGATAACCGGGCTGTCGAATTCGAGCGTGTTGTGTATGTGTAGGCTGTAGGCGGCATCCGGCAGTTGCACACGGTAGGGCGCGGCAGCCGACGGTCGAACTTCGATGATGGGAAGTCCCGCCTCGCGCAAGCTCAGCGTGACCGCATTGGCGTTCAGGCTGACGTCTTCCAGCATCACCGAGTCGCTGTGGCCGATCAACTCATGCCAGTGCTCGCGTTGCGGGGTGCGCTCCGGTGCCTGATACAGGGCGAAATTGATACCGGCCTGGTTGCTGCGGATCAGCCAGCTCCATTGCCCGTCCAGCAGGCCGTGGTCAGGGTAGTACTCGTGATCATCCTGGCGTGGTGCCAGGCAAACCCAGTTTCCTTCGGGTTCATCCGCTGAGAGCGCCCAGGCTTCGCTGGTGGTCTTGCTGTTGGAAAGGATGACCAGCTGGCGCTCTGAGCTGGCTCGGTAGCAATGCACGAAATAACGCCCGTCCGGGTCGTGATACACCTCGGTGCGCTCGCTGTCGCCCAGCCTATGACGGTAGATCTTGTGGGGGCGGTGGGTGTCGTCGAGTTCGCCGAAGAACAGGGTTTGATTATCGTTGGCCCAGGTCATGCTGCCGTCGCAATCTTCGAAGGGGAGCGCGGTCACCTCGCCTGTTTGCAGGTCCTTGACGAACAGCTGGTAGATCTCGTCGCCTTGCGTGTCGAGGCTGTAAGCCAGCTTGCTGTGGTCCTGGCTGACACTGAACGCGCCCAGCGACAGGAAGCCTCCCGCTGCCAGCTCGTTGGGGTCGAGCAAGAGTTGCTCGCTAGCTTCATCCACGGCGAATGAGCCGTCCGCCGGGCGCGCGCAGCGGTAGTGGCGCGGATATTCATCGCCAGCCGTGGTGCGCTGGTAATAGAGCCAGGGTCCCCAGGGGGAGGGCAGCGAAAGGTCGGTCTCCCGGATACGGCCTTTGATCTCGAGAAACAACGATTCACGCAGTTGGTCTTGGTCAGCCAGCTGTTCTTCCAGATAGGCATTTTCCGCTTTCAGGTAATCGAGCACCTCGGGTGCGTCGCGGTTCTCCAGCCACTTGTATGGATCCTGGCCTATATCGACGCGGGCAATGGGTGCAGACATGCATGACTCCTGAAGCGTGGCTGTGCACTGGCGCAGCTGAACGAGATTTTGGGTGCAGGCGGTGAGTGTACAAGCAAGCCAGGCTGGTTGTGACGCTGGGCGTAAGAAGTGGTCCATCACTGATGGCGGGTGGGATCAGCTGCATGAATGCCCGCCCATGCGAGGAAAGATGTGCCTGCTCGTCGCGGGTTTGGCTGGCCTTGGCTAGGCTTGATGGTCTTGAAGCGGATGAAGTGCTCTTGCGGTTTGGCCAGTCGATTGACATTCGGATGCTTTTCAAAGAAGGTGTGCTCACCCAAATCAAACGGGCGTATGAATCGAGCGTTTGCCACGCAAATGCCGTCAGCCCGGTTTATCGTGTCGGTGGGTGTCGTTTCACTGTGTAGCAGTGACGGTCTTCGGGCCGATGACGTGCGACACGTAACGTTCAGCTTCCATACCGTGGAGATCAGTTGATGATTTACGAAGGTAAAGCCATCACGGTTAAGGCTCTTGAGAGCGGCATCGTCGAATTGAATTTCGACCTCAAGGGTGAGTCCGTCAACAAGTTCAATCGCCTCACCCTCAACGACCTGCGCCAGGCAGTCGACGCCATCAAGGCGGACGCTTCGGTCAAGGGCGTCATCGTTACCAGCGGCAAGGATGTTTTCATTGTCGGTGCGGACATCACCGAGTTCGTCGACAACTTCAAGATGTCCGATGAGGAGCTGGTCGCCGGTAACCTCGAAGCGAACAAGATCTTCAGCGATTTCGAAGACCTCGGTGTCCCGACCGTCGCGGCCATCAATGGCATCGCGTTGGGCGGTGGTTTCGAGATGTGCATGGCCGCTGACTACCGCGTCATGTCCACTGTTGCCAAGGTCGGCCTGCCAGAAGTGAAGCTGGGCATCTACCCAGGTTTCGGCGGTACCGTTCGACTGCCGCGTCTGATTGGCGTGGACAACGCTGTCGAGTGGATTGCGTCCGGCAAGGAAAACCGTGCTGAAGATGCGCTCAAGGTGCGTGCCGTCGATGCCGTGGTTGCTCCCCAGCAGCTTCAGGCCGCCGCGCTGGATCTGATCAAGCGCGCCATTTCTGGTGAGCTGGACTACAAAGCCAAGCGTCAACCAAAGCTGGACAAGCTCAAGCTCAACGCTATTGAGCAAATGATGGCGTTCGAAACCTCCAAGGGTTTTGTGGCTGGTCAGGCTGGCCCGAACTATCCGGCGCCGGTCGAAGCGATCAAGACCATTCAGAAAGCCGCCAATTTCGGCCGCGACAAAGCGATCGAAGTTGAGGCCGCTGGCTTCGTCAAACTGGCCAAGACTTCTGTTGCACAGAGCCTGGTTGGCCTGTTCCTGAGCGATCAGGAGCTGAAGAAGAAGGCCAAGGCGTATGACAAACAGGCCCGTGACGTGAAACTGGCTGCCGTTCTCGGCGCCGGCATCATGGGTGGCGGTATCGCCTATCAGTCGGCTGTCAAAGGCACGCCGATCCTGATGAAGGATATCCGCGAAGAAGGCATCCAGATGGGCTTGAACGAGGCTTCCAAGCTACTCGGCAAGCGTGTCGAGAAAGGTCGCCTGACGCCAGCCAAGATGGCTGAAGCCCTCAATGCTATTCGTCCAACCATGTCCTATGGCGACTTCGGTCACGTCGACATCGTGGTTGAGGCCGTTGTCGAAAACCCGAAGATCAAGCAGTCGGTGCTGGCCGAAGTGGAAGGCCTGGTGCGTGACGATGCCATCATCGCCTCGAACACCTCGACCATTTCCATCAGCCTGCTGGCCCAGGCGCTCAAGCGTCCGGAAAACTTCTGCGGCATGCACTTCTTCAATCCGGTGCACATGATGCCGCTGGTGGAAGTCATCCGTGGTGAGAAGACCAGCGAAACCGCAATTGCCACCACCGTTGCCTACGCCAAGAAAATGGGCAAGAGCCCGGTCGTGGTCAACGATTGCCCGGGCTTCCTGGTCAACCGCGTGCTGTTCCCGTACTTCGGCGGCTTTGCCCGCGCCATCGCCCATGGTGTGGACTTTGTCCGCGCTGACAAGGTGATGGAAAAGTTCGGCTGGCCGATGGGCCCGGCGTATCTGATGGACGTCGTCGGCATGGACACCGGCCACCACGGCCGTGACGTGATGGCTGAAGGCTTCCCGGATCGCATGAAGGACGACACCCGTACGGCCGTCGACGTCATGTATGACGCCAACCGTCTTGGCCAGAAGAATGGTAAGGGCTTCTATGCGTACGAGATGGACAAGAAGGGCAAGCCGAAGAAAGTGGTCGACCCGCAGTCCTACGAGCTCCTCAAGCCGGTGGTCAGCGAGACGCGCGAGCTCTCCGACGAAGACATCATCAACTACATGATGATTCCGCTGTGCCTGGAGACCGTTCGCTGCCTGGAAGACAACATCGTCGAAACCGCTGCCGAGGCCGATATGGGCTTGATCTACGGCATCGGCTTCCCACCTTTCCGTGGTGGTGCACTGCGCTACATCGACTCGATCGGTGTTGCCGAGTTCGTGGCACTGGCCGACAAGTACGCCGACCTGGGTCCGCTGTATCACCCGACTGCGAAGCTGCGTGAGATGGCCGCTAACGGCCAGAGCTTCTACGGTTAATCGAGGAATAGAGAGATATGAGCCTTAATCCGAGAGACGTCGTCATTGTCGACTTCGGCCGTACCCCGATGGGTCGTTCCAAGGGCGGCATGCACCGCAATACCCGCGCCGAGACCATGTCCGCGCAGCTGATCGATGGCTTGTTGGCACGCAACTCCAAAGTCGACCCGGCAGAAGTCGAGGACGTGATCTGGGGCTGCGTCAACCAGACCCTGGAGCAGGGCTGGAACATCGCCCGTATGGCTTCGTTGCTGACCCGTATCCCGCATACCAGCGCCGCGCAGACTGTCAGCCGCTTGTGCGGTTCGTCCATGAGCGCTTTGCACACCGCCGCTCAGGCGATCATGACCGGTAACGGTGATGTCTTCGTCGTGGGTGGTGTCGAGCACATGGGCCACGTCGGCATGATGCATGGCGTCGACCCGAACCCGCAGCTGTCGCTGCACGCTGCCAAGGCGTCCGGCATGATGGGTCTGACAGCCGAAATGCTGGGCAAGATGCATGGCATCACCCGCGAGCAGCAGGACGCCTTTGGTGAGCGTTCGCATCGTCTGGCGCACAAAGCGACCGTCGAAGGCCTGTTCAAGCATGAAATCATCCCGATGGAAGGCTACGACGAGAACGGTTTCCTCAAGGTCTTCGACTACGATGAAACCATTCGTCCGGAAACCACCCTGGAAAGCCTGGCGGCGCTGAAGCCTGCTTTCAACCCGAAGGGCGGCACCGTGACTGCAGGTACCTCATCGCAGATCACTGACGGTGCTTCCTGCATGATCGTCATGTCGGCACAGCGTGCTCAGGATCTTGGTATCCAGCCGATGGCAGTGATTCGCTCGATGGCGCTGGCCGGCGTCGATCCGGCAATCATGGGTTACGGTCCGGTGCCGGCGACTCAGAAAGCGCTCAAGCGTGCTGGTCTGACGATGGACGACATCGACTTCGTCGAGCTCAACGAAGCCTTTGCCGCTCAGGCATTGCCAGTTCTGAAGGACCTCAAGCTACTCGACAAGATGGAGCAGAAGGTCAACCTTCACGGTGGAGCCATTGCCTTGGGTCACCCGTTCGGTTGCTCAGGTGCGCGTATTTCCGGCACTCTGTTGAACGTGATGAAGCAGAACAGCGGTACGCTGGGCGTGTCCACAATGTGCATCGGCCTCGGTCAGGGCATCACCACGGTGTTCGAACGCGTCTAAGCTATTTGGCGGCACGGAAACCGGGGCCTTGTGCCCCGGTTTTCATTTTTGATGAGTGTTTTTTTCAGAGGCAGTCGAGATGCAAGTCACGCCAGGCCGTTACCGCCATTACAAAGGCCCCGAGTATCGCGTATACGCAGTTGCTCGGCATTCCGAAACGGAAGAGTCAGTGGTCTTCTATCAGGCGCTATACGGCGATTTCGGGCTGTGGGTTCGTCCGCTCTCGATGTTTACCGAGACGGTAGAGGTCGACGGCGAAACGCTTCCCCGTTTTGCCCTGATCGAAGCCGAGCCCACTCGTTTTTAGGCACTGTATGCACGAGCTGGCTTAACCCCTGCGCTTGACCTCAGCTCTATCGCCACTATATATAGCGGTGCTTTCAGACCGGGTGAAGATCATTCTCCCTCGGTTTAGGACGATAAGACCCAGCCGGGCAGCCAGGCTGCCAATGGATTTAGGCCATGGGTGCGGACGTTTTCCGGAGCAAATGATTGCTCTCGCAGGCTGGTTACGCTGCTTCGCTTCTAGGCTGGCAAGCCGGGTGACGTTTCGACGTCGGGCTGCCGCCGGTTCAACAATCTCAGTTCACCTCTCGATTCAGGAACTCTCCTCTCCATGGGTAAATCGCTGGTCATCGTGGAATCACCGGCCAAGGCCAAGACAATCAACAAGTATTTGGGCAACCAATACGTGGTGAAGTCGAGTATCGGCCACATCCGCGACCTTCCCACCAGCGGCTCTGCCAACAAGGAGCCGGTCAAGCGCGGCAAGGCTGCAGCGGCCGAAGCTCCAGCGCTTTCGCCGAAGGAGAAGGCCAAGCGTCAGCTGTTTACCCGCATGGGCATCGATCCCGAGCACGGCTGGAAGGCGAAGTACGAAATCCTGCCCGGCAAAGAGAAGGTCATCGATGAGCTTCGTCGCCTGGCCAAGGAAGCCGATACCATCTATCTCGCGACCGACTTGGACAGAGAGGGGGAGGCCATCGCCTGGCATCTGCGCGAATCCATAGGTGGCGATGATGGCCGCTACAAGCGCGTGGTGTTCAACGAGATCACCAAGAAGGCGATTCAAGAGGCGTTCTCCAAGCCGGGCGACCTCGACATCAATCGTGTCAATGCACAGCAAGCGCGACGGTTCCTCGACCGAGTCGTGGGCTACATGGTTTCACCGCTGCTCTGGTCCAAGATCGCCCGAGGGCTTTCCGCTGGCCGTGTTCAATCAGTTGCTGTGAAGCTGGTAGTGGAGCGTGAGCGCGAGATCCGGGCATTCGTGCCGGAAGAATATTGGGAAGTACACGCCGACCTTGGTACGAGCGGCAATGCCAAGGTTCGCTTCGAGGTCTCTCGCGAGAACGGCGAAGCCTTCAAACCCCTTAACGAAGCGCATGCCATGGCGGCGCTCGAGCAGCTCAAGGATTCCAGCTACAGCGTCACCAAGCGTGAGGACAAGCCGACCAGCAGCAAGCCGTCTGCGCCGTTCATCACCTCGACGTTGCAGCAGGCGGCGAGCAACCGTTTAGGGTTCGGCGTGAAGAAAACCATGATGATGGCGCAGCGTCTCTACGAGGCTGGCTACATCACCTACATGCGTACCGACTCGACCAATCTGTCGGCAGATGCGCTGACGATGGTTCGGGGGTTCATCGAAGACGAGTTTGGCGGCAAGTATCTGCCTGAAAAGCCCAACTTCTACTCCAGCAAGGAGGGTGCCCAGGAGGCTCACGAGGCGATTCGTCCGTCGGACGTCAATCTGCGCCCGGCGCAGCTGACGGGAATGGAACGAGACGCCGAGCGCCTCTATGACCTTATCTGGCGTCAATTCGTGGCGTGCCAGATGCCGCCTGCACAGTATCTGTCGACGAGCGTGACGGTCACTGCCGGCAATTTCGAGCTGCGCGCCAAGGGCCGCATTCTCAAATTTGACGGTTACACCAAGGTCATGCCGCAGCAAAGCAAAAGTGGCGAAGACGACGTATTGCCGGACATGAACAAGGGCGACGGGATGAAGCTGATCAAGCTCGACCCGAGCCAGCACTTCACCAAGCCGCCGGCGCGCTATTCGGAAGCGAGTCTGGTCAAGGAGATGGAAAAGCGTGGCATCGGCCGTCCATCGACCTATGCGGCGATCATCTCGACGATCCAGGATCGTGGCTACGTCTCGCTGCACAACCGCCGGTTCTATTCCGAGAAGATGGGCGACATCGTTACCGAGCGCCTGTCAGAAAGCTTCAATAACCTGATGGATTACGGTTTTACCGCTGGCATGGAGGAAAACCTCGACGACGTTGCCCAGGGCGAGCGCGAGTGGAAGCACGTTCTCGACGAGTTCTACGGCGATTTCAAGAAAAAGCTCGAGGTGGCCGAGGCCAGCGAGAACGGCATGCGTGCCAATCAGCCGACGCTGACTGACATTCCGTGCAAGGTTTGCGGTCGGCCGATGATGATCCGCACCGCGTCCACCGGTGTCTTCCTTGGTTGCTCCGGCTACAGCCTGCCGCCGAAAGAGCGCTGCAAGTCCACGGTCAACCTCATCCCTGGCGATGAGATTGCCGCTGATGACGAAGGTGAGTCCGAATCCCGAGTGCTGTTGGGCAAACATCGTTGCCCGATCTGCAGCACGGCGATGGATGCCTATCTGCTCGACGAAACCCATAAGCTGCATATCTGTGGCAACAACCCCGATTGCACCGGTTACGAAATCGAAGAGGGTCAGTACCGCATCAAGGGCTATGAGGGACCGAGCCTGGAATGCGACAAGTGCGGCAGTGAAATGCAGCTCAAGACAGGCCGCTTCGGTAAATTCTTCGGCTGCACCAATGCCGACTGCAAGAACACGCGTAAATTGCTCAGAAGCGGTGAGGCGGCTCCACCGAAGATGGATGCCGTGAAGATGCCTGAGCTTAAATGTGAAAAGGTCGACGACACCTATGTGTTGCGTGACGGCGCCTCCGGTTTGTTCCTGGCCGCCAGCCAGTTCCCCAAGAACCGTGAGACCCGTGCACCCCTGGTGCTGGAGCTGATCCCCCACAAGGATGAGATCGACCCTAAGTATCACTTTCTGCTGAGTGCGCCTCAGAAGGATTCGGAAGGGCGCGCGGCGGTGATCCGCTTTAGCCGCAAGACCAAGGAGCAATACGTTCAAACCGAGGTCAATGGAAAGCCGACCGGCTGGAAGGCATTCTTTGATGGCGGCAAGTGGAAGGTAGAGGACAAGAGCACCGGCAAGTAACTGACAGCCGCGAGTCGAAGCCGGCTTCCTGCAGGCTTCGACTCATTGCGTTTCAACTCTCGGGAGACCGTCGCCATGGCTCATGAGCTGTACACCCGCACCAATCAGAAAATCTACTTCGCCGGACTGGCCCTCGAAAACTGGCGGCGGGCCGAAGAGAAAGGCGCGATGAATGCGCCAGGTCTGATTCAGGCCGAGCGCGAGGCTAGCCTTTTTCATCTGTACGGCGCGTTGTTGGGCCTGTGTCATGAGATCGCCGGCTACTATCGCCTGCCCGAAGCCAGTGCGCCGCGTCCGGAGCTGTTGCTGGTGCCCTCAGTGCAAGGCGCTTCATCAAGCCCGGAGCTCGCTGAGCTGATAGAGCTGGCCGAGCATTCCGAAACCTGGTTAGCACAGCTGCTTAAAGCTTACTCGGTACTCTTCGAGCCGCCTCGTACGCCAACCAAAGCCAAGACCGATCCCACCATGCCGTTGATCGAGGCAGTTAGTGTCGATGAACAGGTGCCGGCGCTGGCACGGGAAGAGCTGGAGGTTTGGCGGCGCAGTTTGAAAGAGCTGGCCTTACGCTTTCGCGAGTCACTGACCGAGTGGTAAGCGAATAAGCGTGCAACGGCAGGGGGCTGCCGTTGCATCAGGTGCGCTGCTTGAACCTTAGGACTAGAGCAATGCCGCCTAGAATCGCAAAGCCGGCGACCAGCAATTTTCCGGTCAAGGGCTCCCCTAGCAACAGGCTTCCCGCCAGGGCTGTAAGAAGTGGCACGCTCAGCTGTACGGTGGCCGCCTGGATGGCCGCCAGGCCTGGGAGCGCTGCGTACCAGATAGCGTAGCCGATGCCGGAGGTCAAACCGCCAGACAGCAGCGCATAGATCACTCCTGTGCTGTCCCATTTCAGGCTATTCAGCGCCAGTAGGCATAACAGGATGGCAATTGGCAGGGTCCGAACGAAGTTACCCGCAGTAACAGCCAGTGCATCAGGCGTACCTTTGCCTAATATCGAATAGGCGCCCCACGCAGCGCCCGCCAGCACCATCAGCAGAGACGCCGATAGCGGCGGTGTGCTCGTGCCGGGCAGCAGAAGCGCTACTACGCCGCCGCCTGCCATAAGCATTCCGACACTCTGCCCCCAATGCAATCGCTCACCGTGAAGCATCCCCCAGGCGATCATGCTCAACTGCACAGCCCCGAACAGCAGCAGCGCGCCGGCGCCCGCGTCAAGGTTGAGGTAGGCATAGGAAAAGGAGGCTGCGTAGGCGAAGAGTGCAAAGGCGCCTCGCCAGCTACCGGAGGTCGACGAAGATCGTCTTCTCAGGCACAGCAAAAGCCACAACACCACTGCTCCGGCAAATAAACGCAGTGCAGTAAAACTGGCCGGATCGATCTGGCTGTCGCGAAGTGCCGCGCGACAAAGCAGTGAGTTGCCAGCGAATGCAAGCATGGCCAGGGCCGTCAATAGCAAGGTTTTGATGGTCATCCAGCGGTCCGGTCCACGGTAGACCGCCATCCTAATGGCTGGCCGCGTTGCTGCACATCTGCTTTCTGCCTGGGCGAGAGTGTCTGCAAATTCAGCAATGTGTCTCGGCAGCGAAACCCAAAAGCTGCCTGCAGGCTGGGTGGCTGTTACAATGCGCCGTTTGAACGGGAGCATGATCATGCCAACGTCTTTTCTGGAAATCGTCGAGCTACCCGACGGCAGCATTGTGCTGCGTCGCGCCGAGGACGAAGGCGTACTGGTCACGCTGGATTTTTCTGACGATGCCAAGGCGTTCCTGCAGGGTCAGCACGTCGAAATCGCCAAGGCAATGTTCAACATTGGCGTGCAAATGGCGGGGCGGGTGTCAGAAGGTGATTTCGAGCGGGAGGAAGAGGGCTCGCGGGTATTGCATTGAGAGGTGGAATGCTTGGACAGCTTTATGGCTGCGGGGGCTTTCGGCACATCCTTATGCCGAATGGCTGGGACGTATCAGCTACCCAGACGTATGTTCAAACTTTGCGCATTACCCTGAGCGGCCGCCACCCGAAGTTTCAGCCGGGACGCCTTGTCGAGGCGTGGGAACCAGGTAATCACCGTGTGGCTGCAGCCTGACACCAATGCCTTGCACGCCAGCTCAAGCGCAGTCTGACTTTCACGCGCCTGCAGCAACAGGATACGGTCACGATTCAGGCCGTTTTCTCGCAGCCAATTCTGTGAAAGTGATACCGGTGGAGCAATCAGTGTGAGCCAGCGCGTATCAGCCGCCTCACTGAGCTCGCGCAGCATTGGAGCCAGCAACTGGCGGCAGTGATCCCCGCTACCGGTAAGGGTCATTTCGCTAAGGCAGTCATCCGCGGGCTGCGGGGCGCGCGCTACCTCGCCGAAGGGCGTCAGGCGATGCGCGATCAGCCCTTCGAACAAGGAAAGCTGCGGTGGTTTGCCTGCGGTGGGTTGGGGATGGTACTGCATGAACCTCTCCTTAGCGGCGTATTACGCCGACGCTCAAACCTTCGATAACAAGCTCTTGCTGCTCGAGATCAACTTCAATAGGCGCAAACTCGGGGTTTTCAGCGAGCAGCCAGACCTTGCTGCCTTCGCGCTTGAAACGCTTAACGGTTACTTCGTCCTCGATTCTGGCCACGACAATCTGTCCGTTACGCGCTTCACGCGTGGTATGGACCGCCAACAGATCACCATCGAAGATGCCGACATCCTTCATGCTCATACCGTGTACACGCAGCAGGTAATCAGCCTTCGGCTGGAAAAATGAAGGATTGATCTGGCAAGATTCTTCGACATGCTGCTGTGCGAGAATTGGCGCCCCAGCGGCCACCCGGCCGATTACGGGCAGTCCGTTTTCCTCGGTAACCGGTTCGAACCCTGGAATACGTATCCCGCGGGAGGCGCCGGGCGTCATCTCAATGGCTCCTTTGCGAGCCAAGGCCTTAAGGTGCTCCTCTGCGGCATTGGGCGACTTGAAACCCAGCTCCTGAGCGATCTCGGCACGCGTCGGCGGATAGCCGTTGTCCTCAAGGCAGCGCTTGATGAAGGCGAGAATTTCCGACTGGCGTGGGGTCAGCTTGATCATCAAAGGGTCTCTGTTCTTTTATACAGTGACTGGGATTATATACAGTGCTGGATGCTTGGCAATGGTTGTTTGAAGCAGCCGCAGGCTATCTTTGAATGCGCTTTGAACCGGTCGCCAGAGTTATTTGGCGCTATGTCGGTTGACTTGAGGTAGGTTGAAACGTAAGTTTCAAACAGATGTTTGTCGGGGGAGAAGCATGGCGCAGTCTGAAACAGTCGAGCGTATTCTGGATGCGGCGGAGCAGCTATTCGCTGAGAAGGGGTTCGCCGAGACGTCGCTGCGTCTGATCACCAGCAAAGCCGGCGTCAACCTGGCCGCGGTGAATTATCACTTCGGCTCGAAAAAAGCCCTTATTCAAGCGGTTTTTTCACGTTTTCTGGGTCCGTTCTGCTTGAGCCTCGAACGTGAGCTCGACAGGCGTGAGGCCCAGTCCGACAGAAAAGAAAGTCTCGAGGAGCTGCTTGAGATTCTAGTTGAGCAGGCACTGGCGGTGACGCCACGCAGTGGCGACGACCTGTCCATTTTCATGCGCCTGCTGGGGCTTTCGTTCAGTCAGAGCCAGGGCCATCTGCGTCGTTATCTCGAAGACATGTACGGCAAGGTGTTCCGCCGCTATATGCATCGAGTCCACGAGGCCGCTCCGTCGATCCCACCCATTGAGTTGTTCTGGCGTGTGCACTTCATGCTTGGCGCTGCGGCATTCAGCATGTCCGGCATCAAGGCTCTACGGGCGATTGCCGAGAACGACTTTGGCGCTAGAACCTCAATCGAGCAGGTCATGCGCATGATGGTGCCGTTCCTCGCGGCCGGCATGCGGGCCGATTCCGGTGTGGCTGATCCTGGGCTGGCTCAGGCCCATCCGATTGCCCGGCGTAACGCGCTGGCGATGCCAGCCAAGGGCTAGGGTGCATCCTCGGGGCGCGATCAGCTAAGCTAGCCGCCCATGACTGACCTCGATTTTCTTCACGTCTCGATCGCTGACCAGATGCTTTACGGTTTTACCGGTTCCCGCTTGCGGCTCCGGTTGCCAGTTTCGACTGCGCTTAATGGGGCAGGCGAGCGTAATGGCTCGGGCTGTACGCCGCGGGGTCGCCACCGGGTGCGTGCGCGTATTGGTGAGGACCTGCCTTTGGGCGCCGTGTTGCGTGGACGACGCTGGACCGGAGAGATTTGGAATGCCGACCTGCATGACCAGTTTCCTGGCCGTGACTGGATTCTGACCCGAATTCTCTGGCTAAGCGGCTGCGAGCCTGGCTATAACCGAATGGGCTCGGTGGATACCTTCCGTCGCTATATCTATCTGCATGGCACGCCTGACTCTGAGCCAATGGGCATACCGCGCTCGCACGGCTGTATCAGAATGCGCAATGCCGACCTGCTTGATCTGTTTCCTCGTGTGCCCGCTGGTTGTGCCGTGCACATCGGCGAAGCGGCATGTCCGGAATGGTCGAGCGCAACGATCAATTAAGGATTCGCTGACTAACATGCAAGGCTCTTTGATGCTGGACGTCGCTGGTACCTGGCTCACTGCCGAGGATCGCCAGTTACTACGCCAGCCGGAAGTCGGGGGGCTAATTTTATTTGCCCGCAACATCGAAAATTCGCGTCAGGTCGAGGCTCTTTGCCGCGCCATTCGAGCGGTGCGACCTGACCTCTTGCTCGCAGTCGATCAGGAGGGCGGGCGTGTCCAGCGGCTGCGGCGTGATTTCGTCCGGCTGCCTGCGATGCGAGAGTTTGCCTCGCATGCCAATGCCGTTGAATTGGCAGAAGCCTGTGGCTGGATCATGGCGACCGAGGTGCTCGCCGTTGGACTCGATTTCAGTTTCGCGCCTGTGCTGGACCTTGATTATCAGCGCAGCGCGGTGGTGGGCTCGCGTGCTTTCGAGGGAGATCCGCTACGCGCCAGTGCGCTTGCAGATGCTTTCATCAACGGCATGCACAGTGCCGGGATGGCCGCCACTGGCAAGCACTTTCCCGGTCATGGCTGGGCCGAGGCAGATTCCCATGTGGCGATACCGGTCGACGAGCGCGGACTGGATGAGCTTCGCGGTCAGGATCTTGTTCCGTTCTACAGGTTGGCGGATAAGCTTGACGCTGTAATGCCGGCCCATGTGATCTATCCGCAGGTCGACGACAGGCCCGCTGGGTTTTCTCGGCGCTGGTTACAGGATGTCCTGCGCGGTGAGTTGGGTTTTCGCGGTGTGATCTTCAGTGATGACCTGTCGATGGCCGGGGCGCATGTGGCCGGTGATGCCGCGAGCCGGATCGAAGCAGCGCTGTCAGCGGGTTGCGACATGGGGCTGGTATGCAACGATCGAGGCGCCGCGGAGCTGGCGCTGTCGGCGCTGCAGCGGCTTGGAGTGCGGCCATCCGCGGCCTTAGGCAAGATGCGCAGCCGCGCGGCCGACTCGTCTGAGTATAAACAGGACCCACGCTGGCAGGCCGCCATTACTGCGCTCAGAGCCGCTGAGCTGATTGCTTGACCAAGGAACATAGATGACTGTCCATGCCATTATTGGCGGCACCGGGCTTACAGAGCTGCCGGGGCTGACCCTGCGTGAAGCTGTACCCGCCGAGACGCCGTACGGCCCGCCGTCGGCCAATATTCTGCGTGGCGACTATGCCGGTCATGAAGTGCTATTTCTCGCCCGGCACGGGCACCCTCACCGGGTTCCGCCACATCAGGTGAACTATCGCGCCAATCTGTGGGCTCTGAAGCGCGCGGGCGCCGAGTCGATCATCGCAGTGAACGCTGTTGGTGGCATTCATCCAGCCATGGGTGCCGGCCATCTCTGTGTGCCTCACCAGCTCATCGATTACACCTATGGCCGTGAGCACACATTCTTCGAGGGCGACATCGAGCATGTCACCCATGTCGATTTCAGCTATCCCTATGACGAACGCTTGCGTCAGCGCCTGATAGGCGGTCTGGCAGCTGAGAGTTATCTATTCAGCAGCCATGGCGTGTATGGCTGCACTCAGGGGCCGCGGCTAGAAACGGTGGCTGAAATTGACAGGATGGAGCGCGATGGTTGCGATATCGTCGGGATGACCGGTATGCCGGAAGCAGTATTGGCGCGTGAGCTGGAGCTTCCATATGCCTGTCTGGCACTGGTGGTTAATCCAGCTGCTGGAAAGGCCAGTGGGATAATCACCATGGCCGATATCGAGGCCGCGCTGGCTGAAGGGATTGTCAAGGTGCGTACGGTACTGGCACGCGCGCTGGTGGGTTGAGTACAAGGATGTGCGTGCTGCCTTGGCGAGCGAGTGGTGCGTAGGCTGAACTGGCGCGATGGGCTGGCGGACTCAAAAAGAACGGTAGTAAAGACGTAGCGTATCGCTGCTAATTTCGTCCAACACCCATTGCGGGCGATCCGCTGCTTGCTACACTTGGCCGTCCTTTGGAGTACCGGAATGCTTTGCCACGCACCCATAAGAAGAATATCCAGAACGGTGATGTTGTTGAGTCTGCTGGCCGGCCTTGCAGGCTGTTCAACTTGGTTCAGCAGTGATTTCCGGGATCCTCGCGTTCAACTCAAAAACGTTGAAATCATCAAGGCCAGGCTGCTCGAGCAGGAGTTCATGCTGCGCTTTCGCATCGACAATCCCAATGACCAAAGCCTTCCTGTTCGCGGCCTGGTCTATACAGTGCACCTCAACGACATCGAGCTGGCGAGCGGTGAGTCCAGTGGTTGGACAACCGTGCCTGGAAATGGCTTCGAGTATTACGAGGTGCCGATCCATACCAATCTCTGGCGGCACATGAAATACATTGTTCGCTTGCTGGAAAAGCCGGACCGTCCCATTGCCTATCGTCTGGATGGTGAGTTGAAAACGGGCCTGATGCTCGGGCGGCGCGTGCACATCTCCACCAATGGCGAGATAATCCCTGGCAACTTTATCCCGGAGTAGTAGTACCGATGAACCACGAAACCCACGTGCACGGTCCCGATTGCAATCACGACCACGACCATGCACACCACGATCATGGTCATGTTCACGGTCCGCATTGCAATCACAGCCACGACCCGGTGCGCAATCCGCTGAAGGATGTTGGTCGGAACGATCCTTGCCCCTGCGGTAGCGAAAAGAAGTTCAAGAAGTGCCACGGAGCCTGATCCGCGCATGACACCCATCACCACACTGTTGCTCATAGCTGGCCTGCTGCTGATTGCAGCCCTGGCGGGATACGCCCTGCATCTATGGCGCAAGGTGTGGCGTAGGGAGCAGCAGCTGGCGGAGATGCAGGCGCAGCAGCATGCAGCGCTTGCGGCGGATCTGCGCGTACTGGCCGGTAGCTTGCTTGACGAGCAGGTGCCGTTGATCGAAGGCGCGATCCGGATCAAGGTGCTGCTGGACAATTACGACTCCACGCTAGGCCAGGATCCGCGCTGCCAAGTTTTCCAGGTGCTCTTCGCTGAGACCGCGCAGGTGCCGACGCATGACGCCTGGAAAGCACTGGATCGCTCCGAGCGTCGCCATCATGAAGCCCGCTTCAGCGCGCTCGAACTGCAGCACAAGGCCGAGGCGCGCCGCTCCGCCCGCTGGTTGCTCGATGAAGCACTGCCGAAGAATCACCAAGCCGCCTGACCGCGACGGCTGATCACATCCTTTTCATACTCGTACTGCCCTGCCTGCAAGGAGCCGTTGATGCCATTGCGTCTGCCGTTTTCTCTGGTTCGCCTGTTCTTGGGCGCCGCACTTGTAGGTGGAGCCCTCAGCGGCTGCCAGGCCTATCTGGACAGTCGCTATAGCGACAGCTTGCCGCCTGCTAGTGGCGTCCAGGCGATTACCGGTCTGGACAAGAGTGTGAGCATCCGTCGCAATACGTTGGGAATGCCGTTGATCGAAACGGCGAACTTTCACGACGCGCTGTTCGGGTTGGGGTATGTGCATGCCACCGACCGCCTGAGTCAGATGGTCAGCATGCGGCTTATGGCCGAAGGGCGCTTGGCTGAAATGGCCGGCCCCGGCGTACTTGAAGTAGACCGCTTCATGCGTGCCGTGAATCTTCGGCAGAGCGCAGCGGTGCTGTATCGGGATAGCTCGCCTCGGATGAAGCGCTTCTTCGAGGTGTATGCCAGGGGCGTTAACGCCTACTTGTTCCGCCATCGCGACAAGTTGCCGATGGATCTGGCCGCCACGGGCTATACCCCCGAATACTGGAAGGCTGAAGATTCGGCGCTGGTGTTCTGTCTGTTGAACTTCGGCCTGGCGGTCAATCTTCAGGAAGAAATCGAATCGCTGGTCATGGCGCAGAAAGTCGGTGCAGATAAGGTCGCCTGGCTGCTGCCCACTTATCCAGACGAGGCGTTGCCATTCGAGGAAGTCGACAAGCTCAAAGGCTTGAAGCTCAGTGGCACTATCACTGGGCTTGCAGCGCTCGATAGCGCTGCCACTCAAGTGGCCTCGCTCAACATGCTGGGCGTTGCCGCTTCGAATAACTGGGCCGTTTCCGGCAGCAATACGCGCAGCGGCAAACCGATCCTGGCCAACGACACTCACCTGCCACTGTCGATGCCGTCGTACTGGAACTTCGTGCAGATCCGCTCGCCGAAATTTCAGGCTGCGGGCGTGACGATTGCCGGCGTGCCTGCGGTTGTCGCCGGCTTCAACGGCAAGCTGGGTTGGGGCATGACCATGGTCATGGGCGATACCCAGGATCTGTTTCTCGAGCAGGTGCGGCGTGAGGGCGGCCGCTTGCTCTATCTGGCCGATGGCAAGTGGGTGCCGGCGCGCGAGCGAAACGAGACCTTCTTTATCAAGGGCGCACGTCCAGTTCGTGAAACAATTTACGAGACGCGCAATGGCCCGCTGCTCAACAGCGCTCTAGGCGAGCGCAAGCACCCGTTGCAGCCGCTGCAGTTGAGCAGTGGCTACGGGCTGGCCCTGAAAACCAACCAGTTCGAAGCGGATCAGTCGCTGGACGCATTTTTCGACCTGACCCGTGCGCGATCCGTTGATCAGGCGTTCGAGGCGACTCGTGACATCCGTGCCATGGCGCTGAACATTGTGTTTGCTGACCAGCAAAGTACCGGCTGGCAGGTCACCGGGCGCTATCCCAACCGTCGCGAGGGCTTGGGCCTGGTCCCGTCGCCCGGTTGGGAAGGGCGTTATGACTGGGATGGTTATGCCGATCCGATGCTGCATCCCTACGACCAGGACCCGGTGCAGGGCTGGCTGGGTACTGCCAATCAGCGCACAGTACCCAAGGGCTATGGCATGCAGCTCTCCAATTCCTGGTACTACCCGGATCGTGCCGAGCGCATGGCCGAGCTGCTTGGGCAAGGCAAGCAGGACACTCGCAGCGTGATCGCGATGCAATACGATCAGACCACGACCTTTGCTGCCAAGCTGCAGACCATGCTGCAGGCACCGGGAATGGCAGAGCCGCTGAAAGCCTCCATCGACGCACTGGGCGAGCCGGATCGGCGCCGGGCACGTGAGGCGCTTTCGACACTTTTGCGCTTCGATGGCAGGCTGGCCGCCGGCTCGGCGGACGCCGCGCTGTATGAAGCGTTCCTGATGGAAACGGCGCGCCAGACTTTTCTCGACGAGCTAGGGCCAGACAGCAGTGCTGCATGGAAGGCGCTGGTCGAAACCGCAAACGCCTCCTATTCGGCGCAGGCAGATCATCTGCTCAGCCGCGACGACAGCCCTTTCTGGGACGACATCGGTACACCGGGCAAAGAAGACAAGCCTGCCATTCTGGCGCGTTCGCTTGCCGCTTCGGTCGTTCGCATGGAAGCTGCCCTTGGTACTGACCGGAATGCATGGCAATGGGGGCAGCTGCATACCTACACCTGGAAGACCGGCACTACGCAACTGGCGCCCTACATGTCGACCAGCCAGCGCGCCGGCATCAACGCGATCAGCGGCTATCTGGACCGTGGCCCGGCCCCGGCTGGTGGTGATCACAGCACATTGAACGTATCGGCCTACCGCTGGGGCGACAATTTCGATACCTGGCTGATTCCGGCAATGCGGATCATTGTCGACTTCGGCCGTGACGAGCCCATGATCGGCCTCAACAGTACGGGTCAGTCCGGCAACCCGGCCAGCCCCCACTACGCAGACGGCATCGAGGCCTGGTTGAAGGGCGGCTATATGAGCTTCCCGTTCAAATCCGAGAATCTGGACAAGGTCTACGGCACCCAGCGGCTGCTGCTTACGCCGTCGCCCAAGTAGTGTAAAGACCCGTGGACGATGTGGCGTCGCTGTGGGTCAGTTGTTTTTACGCCAATCGAAATCCATCTGCCGGGCGGTGGCTTCGGCCAGCTCTCGGCCAGCGATTCGCTCGACCAGATGCAGGCTCATGTCGATACCGGCAGAGATGCCGGCCGAGGTCACGTAGCGGCCGGTGTCCACCCAGCGACAGCCTTCGACCACCTTCAGCAACGGAAACATTGCTTTCAGCTCGCTGACGTCTTCCCAGTGCGTGGTCACCTTGTGCGCGTACAGCACGTTGGCTTTTGCCAGCATGAAGGCGCCGGTGCATACCGAGGCGGTGAGGCCGGCTTGCGCGGCGGCTTTCTCGATCCATCGCACCACCTCGGGGTTTTCCAGTTCGCTCGTAACCACGCCGCCCGGAATGATTAGCAGATCGATGGGCGGATGGTTGGCAAAGTTGTAGTTGGGTTGCACCACCAGCCCGGCCCTGGCGCGAACCAGGCCCTTGCGTGCAGCGATGGTCGAGGTCGAGAAGGGCGGTGGCTGACCGTCGCGCAACGCCAATCGCGTCGCGGTGCTGAACACCTCGTAGGGCCCGGTAAAGTCGAGCACCTCGACGTCGGGATAAATGTAGATACCGACGAATGTGGGCATGACGGTCACCTGTCGTGTGCGCCGAGCTGGAGAGCGGCTGCTCGAGCCGCTACGCAGGGCGTTCCTGAGCGGTTTTGCGCGGGTCCACTCAGCCTAGCTGGCCGCTTGTGTCACTTCCAATACAGTTATGCTCGACGGGTCGGGGTAATGCCAGCGAACTTCAACGTCCCAGAGACGAGTACCGTAACGGCGTTCCGGAGCCGGGGTCTGGTAGGCCGGTCTCGGGTCTTGCGCCAGGCATTGCTCGATCAGGGCTTGCAGAGGTTCGCCCAGCCTTGCCGCTTCGCTCTGCGCTTGCTGCAGGCTGGATTCGGTCCAGTGCACGGCGATGAGGTGGGGCGCGTCCGCGGCCAGGCCGTTGCGCGCATCGCTGACCACGTCGGCGTAGGGGACGTAAGGCTTTATGTCCAGTACGGGCGTCCCATCGAGCAGATCGATCCCTGATAGATGAAGGCGTCCTGGCTCGATTCGGTCGAGCTTTACCACCGACTGCCCGATGCCGTTGGGCCGGTGCGTCGCGCGTGTGGCGAAAACGCCAACCATCCGATTGCCGCCCAGACGTGGCGGTCGCACCCGTAGCCGGGGTTCAGCCTCCAGCGCCTGATGAAAAAGAAACAGTAGCCAGACATGGCTCACCTGTTCCAGCCCCTCCAGCGCGTGGGGCTGGTCGAAGGGTGCGACCAGCTCCAGCACGCCGCGAGCAGCCGGTGCCAACTGCGGCTGGCGCGGAATTGCGAACTTCTCCTTGAAACAGGAGTGCACGAAGCCGATTGGGGAAACGGAGTAGGACATGCTGACCATCCAGACGCGGAGCCTGCCATCTTACGCGTTGCGGTAACGGCTCGCGTCATGCACCCGGACTTCAACATCGATCCAATCAGCGCTAGACCCCGCAGATGCGTTCTTTAAGAGTCGAACTTCCCTCGCGCGGAGGCGCCGAGAAATGCGGCGTTTGGAGAAATCGTGTAGGATGCGCGCCCTTTTTCGAACATAGGCTAGGTTTGTTTTACGGCTCTACGCTTTACCCCTTTTCAGCGCCGTGCTCGCCAGAGCTATACGGCGGTTTTTGGCGCGTCGCCCCTGACGTCGCCCGCATAAGGCAGCAGCAGTGCAGCCGCTTTGGCAGTCGCGAAACGTGGCAGCCGCATTCGTCGCTTCGCGATGTCCTAAAAGCCAGAACAAGTTCCGGAGATAGAACTGATGAACGAGGCTGAGCTCTCACCCAATCACACCGACTCAACACGGGATCGCATCAACCCGGTCGTTTTCTACAGTTCGGCGGTAGCCATCGTAGTGTTTGCGATCTGGACGATGTTCTTCACAGAGCCATCCCTGACGGTCATCAATACCGTTTTAGGCTGGATTTCGAACACCTTTGGCTGGTTCTACTTCCTGGCCGTGCTGGTGTACTTACTGTTCGTAATCGTCATTGCGACCTCGCGTTACGGCAAGATCAGGCTCGGGCCTGACCATTCGAAACCGGAATTCAATGTCGTGACCTGGGCGGCGATGTTGTTCTCCGCCGGTATCGGCATCGACTTGCTGTTCTTCTGTATCGCTGAGCCCATCACCCAATATCTGGAGCCGCCGGTAGGCGTAGGCGGCACCGCGCAGGCAGCCCGGCACGCCATGGAGCTGACCTTCCTGCACTGGGGGCTGTCTGGTTGGGGCGTCTATACCCTTGTGGGCATGTCGCTGGCCTACTTCAGCTTCCGCCAAGGGCTTCCTCTTTCGATCCGCTCGTCGCTGTACCCCATCTTTGGCAAAGGCATTTACGGACCCATCGGGCATACAGTCGACACGGCCGCCGTGTTGGGCACGGTGTTTGGTATCGCCACGAGCCTGGGCATTGGCATCATTCAGCTCAATTTCGGCCTGAACTACATTTTCGGGGTGCCTGAAAGCACGCTGACTCAGGGGGTGCTGGTCGTCCTGATTGTCGTGTTTTCGGCGATATCGGCGGCGACCGGGGTGGAGCGGGGCATCCGCCGACTTTCCGAATTCAACATGCTGCTCGCGGTATTGCTGCTGCTGTTCGTGTTGTTCGCAGGAAAGACCACCTTCTTGCTCAACGCGCTGGTGATGAACATTGGCGACTACTTTTCCAACTTCATCAGCCTGTCGTTCGACACCTATGCCTACGACCAGCCGACCGACTGGCTGAATGCCTGGACGGTATTCTTCTGGGCCTGGTGGATCGCGTGGGGGCCGTTCGTAGGCCTGTTCCTGGCGCGCATTTCGCGAGGCCGTACCATCCGTGAATTCGTGGTTGGCACGTTGCTGCTGCCGCTGGCCTTCATGATGGCGTGGATGTCGATCATGGGTAACAGCGCCATCGACCTGGTCATGAACGGTGCCGTCGAATTTGGCGCGCAGGCTGTCAGCAATCCTGGCTCCTCGATCTACCTGTTTCTGCAGAGCTTGCCCTGGGCTGGTTTGACGACATCGGTCGCCACCGTGCTCGCGATTGTGTTCTTTGTGACCTCGGGGGACTCGGGTTCGCTGGTGCTGTCCAACTTCACCTCGATTCTCCGGGATGCGAACAGCGATGCGCCGGTCTGGATGCGCATACTCTGGGCCGCGATCATCGGTGTGCTGACCCTGGCGCTGCTGATTGCCGGCGGGCTGAGCGCATTGCAAGGGACCGTGGTGATCATGGGCCTGCCGTTCTCCATTGTGCTCTTGTTCATGATGGTCGGCCTGTTCAAGGCGCTGCACGTTGAAGGCGTGATGGCGGACAGTTACCAGAAGAGCCTCTCCGGCCAGCTGTCCGGCCGTGCGACGCTCGAGCATGCCCACATGAACTGGAGTCAGCGGCTCTCGCGGGCGATGAGCTTCCCGAGCCAGTCGCAAATTCGCCGCTACCTCAAGGAGACATGCCGTCCGGCCATGGAAGAAATCCAGAAGGCGCTCGGTGAAAAGGGCGTGCCGGTGGAGATCGTCGAAGGCGAGCCCGGCAACGAGCACCTGATCCTCAACGTGAATCTCGGCAGCGAGATGGACTTCACCTACCAGATCTGGCCCGTTCGCAGCTCCATGCCGTCGTTTGCGGTGCGCACCTCCAGCAGCAGTGCGCACTATTACCGGCTTGAGGTACACCTGCGTCAAGGCAGCCTGGGCTACGACCTGATGGGCTACTCGAAGCGTCAGCTGATCGAAGACATCCTCGATCACTACGAACACCACATGCAGTTCCTGCATCTGCAGCGCGAGAAAGGCAGCCTGGCGGACGGCTCGTCCGAACCCGGCACCACAAGCGCCACCTGACCGCGATCACGGCGAACCCACAGGTTCGTCGTGGGCATCTGAAACGTGGCAGCGGCTTATCCGGCCGCTGCCACTCGGACATTCGAAGAGGTAAATCATGGCCCGTTATCCACGGCAACAACTCTATATCGATGGCACCTATGTCGAGGCCAGCGGTGGACAGGTGTTCGAGAGCATCAATCCGGCCAACGGCGAAGTGCTTGCCGAAGTGGCCCAGGCATCGCGTGCTGACCTTGAGCGAGCGGTTGTCAGCGCGGAGAAAGGCCAAAAGGTCTGGGCCGCATTGACCGGCATGGAGCGCTCGCGGGTACTGCGCAAGGCGGTCGACATGCTGCGCGAGCGCAATGATGAGCTGGCGTTGCTGGAAACCCTCGACACCGGCAAGCCACTGATGGAAACCCGCAGCGTCGATATCGTCACCGGCGCCGATGTGCTCGAGTACTACGCAGGCCTGGCTCCAGCCATCGAAGGCGAGCAGATCCCGTTGCGCGATACCAGCTTCGTCTATACCCGCCGTGAGCCGCTGGGCGTGGTAGCAGGGATCGGCGCGTGGAACTACCCGATCCAGATCGCCTTGTGGAAGGCCGCTCCGGCACTGGCCGCGGGCAACGCGATGATCTTCAAGCCGAGCGAAGTCACTTCGCTGAGCGCGTTGAAACTCGCCGAAATCTTCACCGAAGCCGGCTTGCCCGCCGGTGTGTTCAACGTGCTGACCGGCACCGGTGCCGAAATCGGCGCCTTGCTCACCGAGCATCCGCGCATCGCCAAGGTGTCCTTTACCGGCGGTGTCGCGACTGGCAAGAAGGTCATGGCCAGCGCCGCCAGCTCTTCACTCAAAGACGTGACCATGGAGCTGGGCGGCAAGTCGCCGTTGATTGTCTGCGACGACGCCGATCTGGATCGCGCCGCGGATATCGCCGTCATGGCCAACTTCTTCAGCTCTGGTCAGGTCTGCACCAACGGCACCCGCGTTTTCGTGCCGCGCGCGCTGTTGAGCGAGTTCGAAGCGAAGCTGCTCGAGCGGGTCAAGCGCATCCGCATGGGCGACCCGCAGGACGAGCAGACCACATTCGGCCCCATGGTCAGCTTTGCCCACATGCAGAACGTGCTCGGCTATATCGCCAAGGGCCAGTCGCAAGGTGCGCGCCTGCTCTGTGGTGGTGAACGCGCCACCAGCGGCGATTTCGGTCGTGGCGCCTACATCGAGCCGACCATCTTCAGCGACTGCACCGATGACATGATCATCGCCCGTGAAGAGATCTTCGGCCCGGTGCTGAGCCTGCTGGCCTACGACGACGAAGACGAAGCCGTGCGTCGTGCCAACGACAGCGACTACGGTCTGGCCGCCGGTGTGGTCACGCGGGATCTGGTGCGCGCACATCGGATCATCCATCAGATGGAAGCCGGAATCTGCTGGATCAACACCTGGGGTGAGTCAGCCGCACAGATGCCCGTCGGCGGTTACAAGCAGTCCGGGATCGGCCGCGAAAACGGTATCTCCTCTTTGTCGCATTACACGCAATTGAAATCGGTACAGGTTGAACTGGGCGACTTCGCGTCGGTTTTCTAAGCGAGCAGGCCGAGACGAGCGCAGGGCGGTGCTCGCCAACGCGACAGGAGGATTCATGAAATACGACTACATCATCATTGGTGCCGGCTCTGCGGGTAATACCCTGGCTGCACGCCTGACCGAGGACGCGGATGTCAGCGTCCTGCTGCTGGAGGCGGGCGGGCCTGACTACCGCCTCGATTTCCGCACTCAGATGCCGGCAGCACTTGCTTATCCGCTGCAAGGCACGCGTTACAACTGGGCTTACAAGACTGACCCAGAACCCCACATGAATAACCGGCGCATGGATTGCGGGCGCGGCAAGGGGTTGGGCGGATCATCGTTGATCAACGGCATGTGCTACATCCGCGGCAACGCCCTGGACTACGACAACTGGGCGACCATGCCGGGTCTGGAGGACTGGTCCTATCTCGACTGCCTGCCGTACTTCCGCAAGGCTGAAACCCGCGACATCGGCGCCAACGACTACCACGGCGGCGACGGCCCGGTCAGTGTCACGACGCCCAAGGCCGGCAACAACGTCCTGTTCCAGGCGATGGTCGAGGCGGGCGTGCAGGCTGGCTATCCGCAGACCGAGGACCTCAACGGTTACCAGCAGGAAGGCTTCGGGCCCATGGACCGCACTGTCACGCCTAATGGCCGTCGCGCCAGTACGGCGCGTGGTTACCTTGACCAAGCCAAGGACCGCCCGAACCTGACCATCGTCACCCATGCCGTCACCGACCGTGTGCTCTTCGAGAACAAGCGCGCTGTAGGTGTGAAGTACCTGCGTGGCGGCGAACAAGCCACCGTCGCTCAGGCTCGTCGTGAAGTGTTGCTGTGCGGCGGGGCTATTGCTTCACCTCAAGTGCTGCAGCGATCCGGCGTTGGTCCGGCGTCGTTGCTCAAGGGGCTCGGTATCGAGGTGGTTCACGACTTGCCTGGCGTCGGCCAGAATCTGCAGGATCACCTGGAAATGTACCTGCAGTACGAGTGCAAGCAGCCGGTTTCGCTGTATCCCGCCCTCAAGTGGTGGAACCAGCCGGCCATTGGCGCCGAGTGGCTTTTTCTCGGCTCTGGTATCGGTGCCAGCAACCAGTTCGAAGCCGGGGGCTTCATTCGCAGTCGCGAGGCGTTCGAATGGCCGAACATCCAGTTCCACTTCCTGCCGGTGGCGGTCAGCTACAACGGCAGTAATGCCCACGACGGCCATAGCTTTCAGGCCCATGTGGGTTCGATGCGCTCACCGAGTCGCGGGCGGATTCAGATCCGTTCGACCGATCCTCACGTCGATCCAAGCATCCTCTTCAACTACATGGCTCATGATCAGGACTGGCAGGAGTTTCGCGATGGCATCCGCCTGACGCGCGAGATCATCAACCAGCCGGCGCTCGACCCCTTCCGTGGCAAGGAATTGAGCCCGGGCGTGGAAGCCCAGAGTGATGCGGATCTGGACGCTTTCGTCCGCGAGCATGCCGAGACCGCCTATCACCCATCCTGTTCCTGCAAGATGGGCACGGACGAGATGGCAGTGGTCGACGGTCAGGGGCGTGTCCACGGCGTGGAAGGCCTGCGCGTGGTGGATGCGTCGATCATGCCGCAGATCATCACCGGCAACCTCAACGCCACCACCATCATGATCGCCGAGAAGATCGCCGACCGGATTCGTGGACGTGAACCATTGCCGCGCAGCACGGCCGCCTATTACGTGGCCAATGGCGCGCCGGTTCGCAAGGCGCCTCTGCGCGGCTGAGTATGGTCAGGTCGGGGTTGAGCGGAGGGCGAGCGATTCGCCCTCCGTTCTCCCTGGTGCGCCTCTAGTACAGCGATGCTGACACGGACAGGGGCTTTCCGCCTCGGGCGTGTGAGCAACTCATGTCGCTGCGGCTGAGGCCTCGCGCCGATAGGCATAGGTCTCGGCAAAACGCGAAAGCATGTAGGCACTGCAGGTCGTGGCCGGGTATTTGGGTGGCTGGCCTTCGCTCTGGCAACCGGGCAGGCAACTGATGATCGTGTCGGGATTCGGCTCGGCGAAGAACGGCATGGAGTAGCGGTCGACGCCCAGTGGGCTGATCACCCGATGCGGTGTGGACTTGTACCGGTCGTTGCTCCAGCGCGCCATCATGTCGCCGATATTGACCACGAAGGTGCCTTCAATCGGCGGCGCATCTAGCCATTCGCCGCGCACATTCTGCACTTGCAGGCCGCCAGCCTGGTCCTGATAGAGCAGGGTGATGCAGCCGTAATCGGTATGCGCGCCGGCCCCTTGTTGCTCGGGTGCCGTTGCGGTCTGGCGTGGAGGATAGTGGATCATGCGGAACACGCTGATCGGCTCGACGAAGCGCTCATCGAAAAAGCCCGACTCGACGCCAAGCGCATTAGCCACTGCGCGCAGGAGGGTGCAAGCCAGCGCATGCATGTCTCGATAGTGCTGCTCGAACAGCGCTTCCCAGCCTTCCAGATCGGGATGGCGATTCGGCCCGCGCAGCGGCTTGCCTGCCAGGACGTCCGGATGATCGGCCGGCATGTGGAAACCCATGTCGAAGGTCTCCTTCAGATCGCTGGGCTTGCCGGGATCGAGTTGTTCGGTCGCGATCGCTCCGTAACCGCGGTGGTGTTTGCTTTTTGTGATGTCGATCTGCAGCTTTTGCTCGACCGGCAACGCAAAGAACTGTTCGGCCGCATCCTTCAGCTGGCCGATACGCTCAGCGCTGATCGGATGATTGCGGATATAGAAAAAGCCCCAGTCACGGCAGGCCGAGTCGATCTGTCGGGCGACCTCGTGCCAACCGTCCTCGTCCGAGGCATAGAGCGGCGCGATGTCGATAATGGGGAGTGGTGTGCTCATGGGTGACTCCGGGAATGATCGCTGCGGTCTTCTCGTACCGGCAGCCGTGTAGGGCTCAGCCCTCTGCCAGCGGTTCTCCGGGAGGAGGGACGGCACGGCAATTTCCGGGTGCCGCGCCTCTGAGGGCGCGGCTGATGCTGTGGCCTATCGTGTTACTTCGGCAGCTCGGCGCTGATGCCGTTTACGTAGTAATCCATCGATGCCAGATCACCGTTGCTGGCGGTGGCGCCTTCGGCAATGCGCACGGTGCCGGACTGATCCTTGATCGGGCCGGTGAACGGGTGGAACGCCCCGCTGCGGATACTGGCGATGATCTGTTCCGCCTCGGTTTTCACTTCAGCCGGCACCAGGTCGCTGATCGGCAGGCTGATGGTTTCTTCAGCCAACCCGCCCCAGAAATCCTGCGGCTTCCAGTTACCGTCGATGACCGCTTTAGCCGACTTGCTGTAGTGCGGGCCCCAGTCGTTGACGATGGACGTCAGCACCGCCTTCGGACCGAAGTGGGCCATGTCCGATGCGTAGCCGACCGAGTAGACGCCTCGGCGCTCGGCCGCCTGGATCGGTGCCGGGCTGTCGGTGTGCTGGAAGACCACATCCACGCCCTGGTCGATCAGTGCGTTGGCGGCATCGGCTTCCTTGCCCGGATCGAACCAGGAGTTCACCCACACCACCTTGATTTCGGTGCCGGGGTTGTACTTGTCCAGCGCCAGTTGGATGGCGTTGATGTCGCGGATGACTTCAGGAATCGGGAACGAGGCGATGTAGCCGATCTTCTTGCTCTTGGTCATCTTTGCCGCCAGGAAGCCGCCGACGTAACGGCCTTCATAAGAGCGCGACAGGTAAGTACCGAGGTTCTTGGCCTGCTTATAGCCGGTGGCGTGTTCGAAGGTCACCTTGGGGAATTGCTTGGCGACCTTGAGCGTCGGGTTCATGTAGCCGAAGGACGTGGTGAAGATCAGGTCATAGCCGCCCTTGGCCATGTTGCGGATCACCCGCTCGGAGTCGGCGCCCTCGGCCACGTTTTCCACGAAGGTGGTCTCGACCTGCTCGCCAAGCTCCTTTTCCAGATGCTGGCGGCCCATCTCGTGCTGGTAGGTCCAGCCATGGTCGCCGATCGGGCCGACGTACACGAAACCGACCTTCAGCGGATCGGCCGCGAGCGCTGCCCCGGCGGTCAATGCGGTGGTAAAGCCGATGGCGGCGGCAAGGCCGCGCAGCAAGGTGCTCCGTGATTTCTTATGCATAGGGATGACGCTCCTGTGTGTGCTGACGAGAGCCGTAGCGGCTGCCACTCCAATTGCAAAAAGCTGACCAGATGGACAGATCGGCGAAACGGCGGGCGCTAGGGGATCAAGTGCGGCAGACGGCGGGTACGGCAGGAGCGCAAGTGGTGCGTGAATGGAATGCGGTGCCCCAGGTCAGTGCGCCCAGGGCAGGGCTCAAGCGACGCCGAGCCCGCGGCCAGGGGTGCCGGTGCAGAGGGCAGCGTCGCGTCTGCTGGCCTTACCAGGGCAGCGGAGTTCCCTGATAGTCCAGATACCGATGGCCGCCACTGCCCAGCGCCTTGGTGACCTGCTCGACCATGCCGCGTGCACTGGTCTCGACGTCCAGCGGTGCCTGCTCACCGCCCATGTCGGTCTTAACCCAGCCGGGGTGCATGGATAGCACGGTCAGCCCGGTCTCGCCGAACTCCGCCACGAACGTGCGAGTCATGTGATTGAGCGCGGCCTTGCTTGCACCGTAGAGCGACATGCCCATGCCTGGACCGGTCTCGACGCTGCCGAGGATCGAGCTCATGAACACCACAACGCCCTGTTTGTCATCCACCCGTGGCAGCAGATGCTCGGCCAGGCGCAGCGGGGCGACGGCATTGGTGAAAAACAGCTGACCGACTTCCGCTTCGCTCGCCTGGGTGGCCGGCTTGTTCTGCGGGCCGGCGACGCCAGCGTTGACGAACAGCACATCCAGCCGTGCACCCTCCAACCGCTCGGCCAACGCTTCGATGCTGGCCGCATCGGTCATCTCCAGGGTTTCCACCCGCACCCGCGGAATCTGGCTGAGCGCGTCGGCCTGTTGCGAATTGCGAACCGTGGCAATGACCTGCCAGCCTTCGCTGGAAAATTGTTTGGCCAGTCCGAGGCCCAGACCGCGGGATGCGCCAACGATAAGCACGGTTTTCTGCATGAGAGCTCCTAAAGTAGAGGGCAAGGCAAGAAAGCATAGCGTGGCGCGGTTGCGCCGAGGGGCGCTGCTGCGGCATTTGACCGCTGCCTCTGTGTTGCAATGCATGTCCCTGCGATAGCTATGGTCATCGTTATTCGGCTCTCATGAAGCACCTGCGTTGCTGCATTCGGCACCAGCGAATCAAGACAAAGGGGGACCCCATGCCCGAACAGCAAACCCGAGCCAACTGCTGGCACGCCTGTCAGGCTGATGAGGCGTTGCGTGAGCTTGAAGCGTCGCCCGCAGGGCTGACTCACGATCAGGTGAAGGAACGGCTGTCCAGTTACGGGCCGAACCGTCTCGATGAAGCCAAGCCCGCGAGCGTCTTGCAACGGCTGCTGCGGCATCTGAACAACGTGCTGCTCTATGTATTGATTGCCGCCGCGCTGGTCACCGGATTGATGGGGCACTGGGTCGATACCTTCGTGATTCTGGTGGTGGTAGTGCTCAACGTCGCCATCGGTTTCGTGCAGGAGGGCAAGGCGGAAAAAGCACTTCAGGCGATCCGTCACCTGCTGGCGCCACATGCGGTGGTGCTGCGCGAGGGTCGTCAGCAGGACGTCGATGCCGCCGATCTGGTTCCCGGTGATGTCGTGCTGCTGGCCTCGGGCGACAGCCTGCCGGCGGACGTGCGACTGCTGCAGGCGCGCAACCTGCGCATCGACGAGGCGGCGCTCACCGGTGAATCCGTTCCGGTGGACAAACAGGTCGAGGCGGTGGCCGATGACGCGCCCATCGGTGATCGTCTCTGCATGGGTTACGCCGGTACGCTGGTGACGCAGGGGCAGGCCCGGGCCGTGGTCGTCGCCACCGGCGCGGCCACGGAAATCGGTCGCATCGGTCGCATGCTGGAGTCGGTCGAGCAGGGCACCACGCCGCTGCTGCGCAAGATGGAGGAGTTCGGCCGCATCCTGACGATGGTGATTCTCGCGACCAGCGCGCTGCTGTTCCTGTTCGGGACGCTGGTACGCGGCATGGGCGCCGGCGAAATGTTCATTGCGGCGGTGGGGCTCGCAGTGGCGGCAATCCCGGAAGGGCTGCCGGCGATCATGACCATCACCCTTGCCATTGGCGTGCAGCGAATGGCGACCCGCAATGCGGTGATTCGGCGACTGCCCGCAGTGGAAACGCTAGGTTCGGTGACGGTGATCTGCTCCGACAAGACCGGCACCCTCACACGTAACGAGATGACAGTGCAGGAGGTGATCTGCGCCGGCCAGTCACTGAAAGTCGATGGTGCCGGCTACGCGCCTGAAGGTGCGCTCCTGCTCGAAGGCGCGGCAGTCGAACCGGCCGCGTTGCTGGCGCGTTCTCCAGCCGTCAGCGCACTGATGCAAGCAGCTGCTCTTTGCAACGACGCCAGCCTGCACGAGAAAGACCAGCTGTGGACCCTGGCCGGTGATCCCACCGAGGGCGCCTTGCTGACCCTGGCGATGAAAGCAGGGCTGTCGCCGACCAATCTGCACGTCGATCGGCCGCGACTGGATGTGATCCCCTTCGAGTCCGAGCACCGTTTCATGGCGACGCTGCACGCGACTGATGGCGGCAGCGAGGTGCTGGTCAAGGGCGCACCGGAGCGCATTCTGGCCATGTGCGCCAATCAGATGATGGCCGATGGCGAGGAGCGGCCGCTGGAACTGGACCTGTGGCATGCGAAGGTCGAGGCGCAGGCGCAAGCCGGTCGCCGGGTCCTGGCGCTCGCTCGGCGCCAACTGCCCGCCGGAAAGGACATGCTCGAACACGCTGATGTCGCCAACGCGCTGACCCTGCTGGGGCTGGTCGCCATCATTGATCCACCGCGCGAGGAGGCGATACGCGCAGTTGCGCAGTGCCGCGCTGCCGGCATCCGGGTGGTGATGATCACCGGCGACCACGGCGTGACGGCCAGCGCCATTGCCAGACAGCTCGGCATGGGTGATGACATCAAGGCGATTACCGGACCTGAATTGGAGCATATGGACGAAGCGGCCATGCGCCAAGCTGTGGCCGAAGCCCGCGTGTTCGCCCGCGCCAGCCCGGAACACAAGCTGCGGCTGGTGCGTGCACTGCAGGCCAACGGCGAAGTGGTCTCGATGACCGGCGATGGCGTCAACGATGCGCCGGCGCTGAAGCAAGCCGATGTCGGTGTGGCGATGGGGATGAAGGGCACCGAGGCGGCCAAGCAGGCCGGTGCCATCGTGCTGGCGGACGACAACTTCGCTTCGATTGCGCATGCCGTGGAAGAAGGCCGTACCGTTTACGACAATCTGCGCAAGACCGTGACCTTCCTGCTGCCGATCAATGGCGGCGAGTCGCTTTCGTTGCTGTTGGCTGTGCTGCTCGGCATCGCCCTGCCGATCACTCCGGTACAGGTGTTGTGGGTCAACATGGTCAGCTCGGTGGCGCTGGCGATGGTGCTGGCCTTTGAGCCGACCGAGGCGGATGTGATGCAGCGTCCGCCACGACGGCCGGACGAACCGATGCTGTCGCGATTCGTCATCTGGCGAATCTTCTTCGTTTCCGCATTGTTCCTGGCCGGCATCTTCGGCATGTACCAGTGGATGCTCTCGCAGGGCGCGACGGTCGAGGCGGCGCGCACCGTGGCGGTCAACACGCTGGTTTGCATGGAAGTGTTCTATCTGTTCAGCGTGCGCTACCTGAAGGCGCCATCCTTCACCGTGCAGGGCGTAAAGGGCACGCCGCGGGTGCTGGTCGCGGTGTTTGGCGTATTCGCCTTGCAGCTGCTGTTCACCTACGCGCCGTTCATGCAGTCGCTGTTCGCCTCCGAGGCGTTATCGCTGTCCACGGGGATGGTGGTGGTACTGGCCGGGGTGGTGGTACTGGTCATCCTGGAAATCGAAAAGGCCTTGCTGCGGCGTCTGGGCCTCGGCCTATAGGGAGAGCTGTGGTGCAGGGGCTGGTGCCACGTATTAGCAATAGATGGAGAGCGGGCCCGTAGGACCCGCTCTCCACGCGGGTCAATGACCGGCTTTCCACGGTTGCCCCAGCGACACCGGCGCGTAGAGGCGGGTGCGGATGGCGTCACGCGACAGCAGCACCAGCACGATGATGGTTGCCACGTAGGGCAGCATTGCCAGCAGGTTGCCGGGAATCGACAAACCGATCCCCTGCGCGACCAGATGCAGGATGCTGGCAAGGCCGAACAGATAGGCGCCGAGCAGCACGCGACCCACCCGCCAGCTGGCGAAGACCACCAGCGCCAGGGCGATCCAGCCACGGCCTGCGGTCATGTTTTCCGCCCACATCGGCGTATAGGCGAGCGACAGGTAACCTCCCGCCAGCCCTGCCATGGCACCGCCGAACAGCACGGCCAGCGCACGCACCCGCAGCACCGGCAGGCCCATCGCACTGGCGGCATCGGGATTCTCGCCAACCGCCTGGATGATCAGCCCGACGCGGCTTTTCAGCAGCACCCAGGCGACCAGTGCGAACAGTGCGAATGACAGATAGACCAGCAAGTCCTGAGCGAACAGCATGCGCCCGATCAGCGGAATATCGCTGAGCAGCGGGATCGCGATCGGCTCGAAACCGGCCAGTGGTTTGCCGACCCAGCCCGCGCCAATGAATGAGGACAGGCCGACTCCAAAGATGGTCAGCGCCAGTCCGGTGGCCACCTGGTTGGCATTGAAGCCCAGCGCCACCAGTGCGAACAGCTGCGACAACAGCATCCCGCCAAGGCAGGCAAACACCACGCCTAGCCAGAGATTGCCGGTGGCGAAAGCGGCGATGAATCCGGCCACTGCGCCGAACAGCATCATGCCTTCCTGACCGAGATTGAGAACGCCGGACTTTTCACAGACCAGCTCGCCGAGCGCCACCAGCAGCAGCGGCGTGCCAGTCCGGATCATCGCGTAGAAGATGTTGGTGAGTAGATCGATATCCATCAAATCAAGCCTCGAGCTGCGAGCGGCAAACCATCGGAAGAGTGGGGAAGGCAGATCATGCGGCGGGCTCCGGTTCGAGCGCTGTTGGCTGCACCTTGCGGCTCCACCCCTTCAGGCGCGGGCGATAGAGAATCAGCACATCGCACGCCAGCAGAAAGAACAGCACCATGCCCTGAAACAGCTGAGTGATCGATTGCGGCAGGTTGGCCGCCATCTGGGCGTTCTCGCCACCGAGATAAAGCAGCGCCATCAGCAGGCTGGCAAAGACAATCCCGATGGGATTGAGTCGACCGAGAAAGGCCACGGTTATCGCGGCGTAGCCGTAGCCAGGCGACACCTGCGGCACCAGCTGGCCTATGGGGCCGACGACTTCCGATACACCCGCCAGGCCGGCCAGACCGCCACTGATCAGCAGCGCGATCCAGATCAGCCGCTTCTCGCGGAAGCCGACAAAGCCGGCAGCGCGTTTGTCGAGTCCCAGCACCTTGATCTGAAACCCGAGAAAGCTCTTCTGCAGCAGCACCCACACCACCACCAGCGCCAGCAATGCGAAATAGAAGCCACCGTGCACGCGCAGATCCTCGAACAGCTGCGGCAGTCGCGTGGCGTCGCCAAACATCGCCGACTCGGGAAAGTTGAAACCCTCCGGATCTTTAAGCGGGCCGTGCACGGCGAAGAGCAACAGGTTCAGCGCGATGTAATTGAGCATGATGCTGGTCAGGATCTCGTTGGCGTTGAACTGCGTGCGCAGCCAGGCACAGAGTCCCGCCCAGGCGGCACCGCCGAGCGTGCCCACGAGCAGGCTGAGCACCAGCGCCCAGCGCGAATCCCACTCGATGACATGCACCGCCACCGCGCTGCCTGCCAGTGCGCCAATCAGCAGCTGGCCTTCCGCGCCGATGTTCCAGATCCGCGCGTTGTAGACCACGGCCAGGCCCAGGGCACAGAGCAGGATCGGCAGTGCCTTGACCAGCAGTTCGGAGACGCCGTAGAGGTCGCTGACCGGGTCGATCAGCAGCACACGCAGGGTTTCCAGCGGCGGGTGACCGAGTGATGCAAACAACAGGGCACCGCTAGACAAGGTCAACAGCGCCGCCAGCACGGGCGAGAGCCAGAGCATCGGGCGCGATTCGTACCCGCGGGGTTCAAGGGATAACAACATGATGGAATTCTCAGGCGGCTGTGGTCGTGGGGTGATCGAACTGTCCCGCCATCCAGCGGCCGACGTCCGTGGCGCTGGTAGCAGCGGTGGGCTGCAGCGGCGACAACCGGCCATGGCTCAGCGCGCCGATGCGGTCGCTGATCTGGAACAGCTCTTCGAGGTCTTCAGAAATCACCAGAATGGCGGCGCCGGCGTCGCGCAGCTCGATCAGCGCGCGATGTATCGCAGCGGCCGCGCCGACATCCACGCCCCAGGTCGGGTGCGCGGCGATCAGCAGTTTCGGTTGCTGGAGGATTTCGCGGCCGAGGATGAATTTCTGCAGGTTGCCGCCGGAGAGGCTGCGCGCCGGGGTATGGGTGCCGGGGGTCTTTACCGCGAAGGTCTCGATGATGCGCCGGGCGAATGCCTCGACTCGGCTGTGCCGAATCAGTCCGTTGTTGACCATTCCCTCCTGTTGAAACGCGGTCAGCAGCCCGTTGTCAGCTAGGCTCATCGCCGGCACCGCACCATGACCGAGGCGCTCGGCCGGGACAAAGGTCATCCCCAGGCGACGCCGAGCATCCGGCGCCAGGTGCGCCACGGGAGCGTCGAGAAAGCGGATGCGTGCGCTTTGGTCCCGCGCCAGGCGCTGTTCGCCGCTGAGCAGTGCGAGCAGCTCGTCCTGGCCGTTGCCGGCGACACCGGCGATACCGACAATCTCCCCGGCGCGGACTTCGAGCATCACCTGTTCAAGTGACACGCCGAACGGATCGGCGTTGTGCCAGGACAGCGACTCGACTTGCAAAAAAGGCGCGCCGCCCACGGCTTTCGGATATTCCGCTTCAAGCCCCTCGGCGTCGCCGACCATCAGCCGTGCAAGGTCCAGATCGCTGCATTCGGCGGGTATGCAATCGCCGGAGACACGCCCGCCGCGCAGCACTGTTGCGGCCTCGCAAAGCGCTCGCACCTCGTTCAGCTTGTGGCTGATGAACAGGACGCTACAGCCTTCCGCCGCCAGCCGGCGCAACACGGCAAACAGGTCGTCGGCCTCCTGTGGAGTGAGTACAGAGGTCGGTTCGTCGAGAATCAGCAGTTTGATGTCCTGCATCAGGCAGCGAACGATTTCCACCCGCTGACGCTCACCGATGGAGAGGCTATGGACCAGGCGATTCGGCTCCAGTGGCATGCCATAACGCTGGGACACTTCACGGATCTTCGATTCCAGCTGTTTAGGCGTTCCGGCGGCTGCACCGAGGGCCAGCGCCACGTTCTCGGCGACGCTCAGGGTTTCGAACAGCGAGAAGTGCTGGAACACCATCCCGATGCCGCGCTCACGCGCCTGGGCTGGGTCGCGCATGACGACCGGTTGGCCTTCCCAGCGGATCTCCCCAGCGTCGGGTTGCGTGACGCCGTAGATGATCTTCATCAGCGTGCTTTTGCCAGCACCGTTCTCGCCGAGCAGCGCGTGTATTTCGCCGGCATTGATGATGAGATCGATGCGGTCATTGGCCAGACAGCCTGGATATTGCTTGGTGATGCCGTTCAGCTGCAGGCGGGGTTGGGATGTATCGGGCATGGGAACGTCCGCTGGAAGTCATGACCGAGTGAATAGCAAAAAGCTGGCCAGGCAGTCAGGATTCCGCAGCGGGGCCAAAAACGGGGTGGCTGGCTGTCGGCACAGGATAACAGCGAGCCTTATCAGTGCTTCGAATTGGTGCCAGGAAGGGCATTGCCGCCCCAGGGTGCACCGGGGTGGGGCGGGCGAAGAGGGCGCTTGTTGAGATCCCGGCTCAGACCGGCTCGCATCGGGCAACATCGAGGACCGCGAGCCGAGCAGCCCAATGCGGGCTGCCGGTAAGCAGAACCATGATGGTGTCGCTAGTAGGGGCTAGCAGTCGGGCGGACCACCAGTTCGCTCACATCCACATCGGCTGGCTGCTCGACGGCATAAGCGATGGCGCGTGCGATGGCTTCGGCTGGAATGGCAATGCGACGGAAATCGTCCATAGCCGCCCGTGCACCCTCATCGGAGATGCTCTCGGCCAGTTCCGATTCGGTGACACCGGGTGAAACCAGGGTGACGCGAATGTCGCCGCCGACCTCCTGACGCAACCCTTCGGTGATGGCGCGAACTGCGTACTTGGTCGCGCAGTAGACCGCTGCAGTGGGGCTGACGGCGTAGGCACCTATCGAGGCGATGTTGATGAACTGGCCTGAGCGCTGACGCTGCATCAGCGGTAGCGCGGCGGCGATGCCGTGCAGCACGCCGCGGATGTTCACGTCGATCATCCGGTCCCACTCATCGACTTTCAGGGCATCGAGGCGTGATAGCGGCATCACCCCGGCATTGTTGATGATCACCTCGACCCGGCCAAAGCGCTGTTCGGCAAAATCGACGAAGGCCTGGGTGTCCCCGCGGCTGGTGACATCCAATGCGCGGCAGGCCGCTACACCACCGGCTCTGGTGATGCTGGCGCCAAGCTGTTCCAACCGCTCCACGCGGCGGGCGCCGAGTACAACCGTAGCGCCGCGTGAGGCCAGCAGGCGCGCCGTGGCTTCGCCGATGCCACTGCTGGCGCCGGTAATGAGTACGACTTTTCCGTTGATGTTCGACATGCGCAGATCCTCGCTCGGTCATTCGGCAGCGCGGATGCGCCGTTAGATGAATGCTAAGCAGCGGACGGTACGCGGCGTTATGTCGATCCTGCCAAGGGCTTGCCTGATTCTGGCTGAGTGAGCCTTACCAGATGCCGTCGTGCAGGGCGGCCGCTTCATCTTCAAGCAGCGGCCCGACGACCTCGACCTTTCGCTGGCCCGCTTCGAAGACCACGCGACAGGGCAGGTCCAACGTCGGGTTTTCCGGATGGTTGCCGGTGATGGTCTTCAGGCTGCGCTCGGAAAGGCCATACACCACCCGCCCCAGACCCACCCAGTACGCGGCGCCGGCGCACATCGCGCAGGGCTCGGCAGAGGTGTACATGGTGCAGCGCGAGAGGAATTCCGGCGTATAGCGGGTCGAGGCACGGGTCATCAGTACACGTTCAGCGTGGCCGGTCATGTCATGGTCCGGCATGTAGGCGTTGCCCTGTTCGAGCAGGGTCTCGCCATCCGGGCCGACCAGAATGGCGCCGAAGGGGTGCGTACCCTCGGCCAGCGCGCGGCGCGCCACGTCGAAGCTTTTACGCAGCAAGGCTGTGTCGTCTAGGGGCATGGTGAGATGTCCATTAAGAGTTTGGATCTGCTGGCAGGCAGGGCTCAGCTTTCGCCTTTCGGCAGGCTCCAGGTGAAGAACAGGCGTTGCGCGAGGCCGACCAGCTGAAATAGTGCCAGGCTGATGACGACCAGCATCATCAAGGCCGCGAAAGCTTGTGGGACCTGGAACATCGAGGTCGAAAAATTGATGAAGTAGCCCAGGCCCTTGTCCGCCGCGACAAACTCGGCGACCACCGCACCGATCACCGCCAGGGTGATGGAGATGCGCAGCGCTGAGAACAGGTGAGGAATCGCGTAGGGCAGACGGATGTTGCGAAACTCGCGGGTTCGCGAGGCGCCCAGCGAACGCGACAATTCGATCAGCTCAGGTGGCGTCGCCAGCAGGCCGGTCACCGTCGACACCACAATGGGGAAAAAGGCGATCAGAAAGGTGATGAACACGCGCGGCAGGTCACCGGCACCCATCACCACCACGATGATCGGCGCCACCGCGACAATGGGCGTTGACTGCACGATGACCAGCAGCGGATAGAGTGTGCGTGACAGCAGCCTGGACGATGCCAGCGCGATCGCCAGCGGAATCCCGATCAGAATCGAAAGCCCATAGCCAAGCAGGGTAACGCGCAGCGTGGCGAAGATGTGCTCGGCCCAGATCGTCGGGTCGAGTTTCCAGGTAGCGGCAAGGATGGCGCTCGGGGAGGGCAGGACAAATGCCGGCAGGCTCAACAGGCGGCAGGCTGCTTCCCAGAGCAACAACAGGCCGAGCAGTGCCAGTCCCGGGGCGAAACGCTCGCCCAATGCGCTTTTAGAGACCATGACGGCTGAAGACCTTGCGACGGATATGGTTGGCGAGCTCGTTGAAACGGGGCTCCGTGAGGGTGTCCAGCGACCGTGGTCGAGGTATATCGACATCGATGATCTCGGTCACCCGGCCCGGGCGCGCCGACATCACCAGGATGCGGTCGGCCAGCAGCAGCGCTTCAGGAATCGAGTGGGTGATGAACAGAACGGTCTTCGGCCGCTGGGTCCAGATGTTCAGCAGCTCGAGGCTGAGTTCGTCGCGGGTCAGGGCGTCCAGCGCCGAGAACGGCTCGTCCATCAGCAGGATCTCCGGGTCATGCAACAGCGCGCGGGCAATGCCTGCGCGCTGTTGCATGCCGCCGGACAGCTCATCCGGACGCTTGCCGCCGAATTCCTGAAGGCCCACCAGCTGGAGCAGCTCTTCACCACGCTCGCGCTCCTGTTGGGTGACCCGCCCGTATTTGTGCTTCATCGGAAAGGTCAGGTTGTCGCGGATCGTCAGCCAAGGCAGCAGCGTCGGTTTCTGAAACACGATGCCGACCTCATCACGCGGGCCGTCCAGCTTCTTGCCGTAAATGCTGACCTGACCGCTGGTGGGCCGAATCAGACCGGCAAGAATGCGCAGCAACGTCGACTTGCCGCAGCCTGACGGGCCGATCACGGCGATGAACTCGTGGCGATCGATGGCGAAGCTGGTGTCGTCGAGGGCCACCACTTCGCTGCCATCCGAGGAGGTGAACACCTGCCGGACCTGCTCGAGGGTGATGCTCGGCCGCAGGGCCGAGCGGGTTTCGGTCTGATTCATGCGATTACTCGACGAAGCCGTTGGCAATGACCTGTTTCGGGTCGAGGCTGTCGCTTGGCAGATTCTGCGCGCGGGCGACCCATTGCCATGTGGTTTCCAGGCGCTCGGCGTCGAATTGGGCGGTGCCTTCGGCTTCGCTGACCTCGTTCTGCATCAGTGGGACTGACGCCGTGAACTGTTCGACTGCCTGCTGCTCATCGACTTCTGGAACGATTTTCTTCAGCGCAGCCGCGGCTGCGGCGGGATCAGCAATGGCCATGTCCTGGGCTTGGCGGTAGGCCTTGATGAATTTCTTCGCAACCTCGGGGTTGTCCTTCAGGAAGCGTTCAGAGGCAATCAGTGACAGACCATAGCCGTCGAAGCCGTAGTCCGACCACGGGATGACCTTGAGTTGCTTGCCGGCTTCCTGCATGGAGCGGGCGAAGCCGGGTGCCACGGTGACCCAATTGATGGTCGCATCGACCTTGCCGGTGGCCAGCATGGGCGCCAGTGCGCCCGGGTCGAGCTTGAGCAGCTTCACTCCGTCGCGGTCGATGCCGTTGGCTTCGAGCACCAGCGGGAACACCACATTGGAGGCGGAGAAGGTCGGGGTCGCGACCGTCTTGCCGGCGATGTCTTTGAACGCTTCGATGCCTGAGCCTTCTGCGGTAAAGAAGGCGTCTGGCTGCTTGTTGTAGATCGGTGCCACGGCGACCACCGGCACAGGTCCCTGTGCCCGCGCCTGCAGGACCGAGGCCAGGCCGGCGCTGCCAAAGTCGGCGCTGGCAGTGGCCAGTTTGGTCACCACGTCGCTGCCGCCGCGAGCGCTGGCGATCTCCACCTCGATGCCCTGGTCGGCAAACAAGCCTTTGTCGACGCCTAGATAGATCACTGCCTTGTCGCCGGCGGGCAGCCAGTCATTCAGCCAGCGCACGGTATCGGCCGCCAGCGCAGCTTGGGAGAACAGGACCAGCAGTGAACTGGCGATCAGGGTTTTCTTGAACATGGGGCGTCGCTCCTTGATTGGCGTCACGAGAGGGTGTCGATCAGAAAACGGGGTCGGGATGGCGTGAGAAAAAGGGCAGCAAGCTGGCGAGCAACTTGTCCGGGGCGGCCAGTTGCGGCGCGTGCCCACAGTCGAGCGTGACCCGTTCGGCGCCGGGCACCAGCTCCTGCATCCAGCGTTGGACGGCCGGCACCACCGAGCGGTCCGTGCTGCATTCGATGTACAGGCGTGGCAGGCGGCCAAAGCGCTCGGCGGTCCAGCGCGCTACGACTGCACGCCCGCTGTCGGGCTGTACCCCCAACCGCTGCGCGGCGGCCAGCGCTTGCGGCAATGGCACATCATGGAAAAACAGTGCGCAGGCGATCTCGGCGGGCACTCGGGTGCCGATTCCATCCGCGCTGCGCTGTAGAAAAGGGCCTACGCCGGACACTTCCGGCGCCGTGCTGACCAATTCCGCACAGGCTTCTGCAAACGACAAGCCGCTGGGCAACATCATGCCGGCGACATAGGACACGCCCGCGATACGCTCGGCGCGCTTTTCGGCCACAGCCGTCGCAGTCATTCCGCCGCCGGAATGCGCCACTATCTGTATGGGGCCTTCCAGTTGGTCTATCAGCGTACAGACGTGCGCCGCGTAGCTCTCGAGACTCACCGCTGTTGGCGGCGTGTCATCGCTGCCGTTACCGGGCAGGTCCACAGCGTGGGGCGTAAAGCCGGCAGACCGCAGCCCGTCGAGCAAACCGTCCCAGACCCAGCTGCCGGCCCAGGCGCCGTGAATCAGTACGACATGGCGTTCAGGCATACGTCCTCCGATACATCTCGCGGTAGTGTTCTTCGACCGTGACGCTTGGGTAGCGCGGCGCTTCGTCGGGCGCGAGACAGGTCGGGATGCAGCTGACGAGATGATCGGGGTTGCCGCCGTAGAAGAACGGCACGCTGTAACGCTCGCGACCGGACAGATTGACCACGCGGTGCAGGGTCGAGCGGTAACGGTCGTTGGTCCAGCGGGCGATCATGTCGCCGAGGTTGACTACATAGGTGCCCTTTAGAGGCGGAGCGTCCATCCAGTCTTGAGTGCGGTGATTCCAAACTTGCAGACCGGGGTTGTCGTCCTGCAGCAACAGCGTCAAGCCGCCAAAGTCGGTGTGCGCACCGCAACCCTTCTCGCCCGGCGCAGCGTTTGCGGGTTGTGGCGGGTAGTGCAGCAGCCGCAGGGTGGCCATGGCGTCTTCACAGAAGCTGGTGAAATACGCCTTCGGCAGCTCAAGCGATAGCGCCAGTCCCGTCATCAGCTGCTCAGCGAGATCGGTCATGGCGGCGTGATAACGCGCCATGGCAGGGCGGAAATCGGGCAGGGTCACAGGCCACTGGTTCGGCCCGTGATTGAAGCGTCCGGCTTGTACGCGCGGGTCTTCTGCCGGAAGGTCGCGGCCAAGGTAGAAGCCTTCCTTCAAGTCAGGCGGCGCGCCTGGCTCCAGCCGCTGACCGCGCAGCGCTTCGTATCCACGGTTGGCAGGGGATGCGGCTTTGTCGAGCGCTCGTTTGGCTTCGTCAGGCAGAGCAAACAGCTGTCGCGCCTGTTCGAACACGACCGCTTGCAGCGCCGCATCGATGCCATGGTGGTGGATGTAGAAAAAGCCCCAGTCACGGCAGGCCTGTCCAATTTCCTCGGCGACGGCGATGCGTGCCTGTGGATCCTCGCCGAGCAGACCGGTCAGGTCGATCAGGGGCAGATGGTCTGCGGGTGCGTGGCCTGGGACGAGGGGATAAGGCATGTAAACAGTCCTGCGTATGGGAGGGCGGTGACCCTTTGTGCTGCAGTATCCGGCGCGTCAGCTGTGCGCAAAAGAAGAGAATATCGCGCACGCCGATGCCGTTTCGGCATCAGTCAAAGCTGCCTCTTTATGGGGCTTAAAGCGCTCTAAAACGGGGCTTCACGTGATCCGTGCCGTGCTTGATCCGCAGGCCTTAGCGCAGCTTTCAGCCGAAGCCGTGTGCTCCGAAAGGGCGCATCCGGCTGGGTTTTGGGTGAAGCGAAAAAACTTCACCTCGTTGAATGGCCGAAGCACTGAACGTGCAGTTTTTTAAAGGGGTGGTTCTGAGCTGAGCGGTAGGAAGTGTTGGGTGTTGCAGGGAGGAGTGGAGGCAAGAAGGGCGTCAGATCAGTCCGGCGTCGGTGCGTTCGCGTTGTTCGCGAAGAGTGATTTCCTCGCAGAGTGCGCGAACGAATGCATCCACTGCCACGGGCAGGTAGCGTGAGCTGCGTACATACACGCCGAGGTCGCTGAGCACCTGGCCGTTGTCGTTCAGCGGCAGGTGCACCAGGCTACCTGCAGACAGTTCCGCCTCGATGCCGATACGTGTCTGGAAGGCGATGCCGGCGCCACGCTTGGCCATCTGCGCTGCGAGCTCCACCGAGCTGGTTTCAAGTGCCGCTTTCTGTGGCGAACGGGTACGCGCCAATACCGGGGCAAGCAGGTGGTGAATAGAAAGGTCGCTTTTGGCCAGAATCAGGCGATGCTCAGCGCAGGTCGAGAAGCTCACCTCGCGACGGTCTGCCAGCGGATGGCCCGCAGGGACGATGGCGCCAAGGCGAAAATGACCGACGCCCAGCTGCTGCAAATCAGCGGTTCGCCGCAGCGCGAAGGCGATGCCGATATCGGCCTGGCCGCTGACGACCGCTTCCGGAATGGCTTGCGAACCCAGGCTGGTCACCCCGACGGTGATGTGCGGATAGCGCGCTGTCATGTTTTCCAGCACCGAGGGCAGCAAGTCGACGGTAACGCCCGAGACGGTGGCGATCTCCACATGGCCGGTGCGCATGCCCTGTAGCGCGTCGAGTTCCGAGCTGGCGCGCGCAGCGTCTTGTAATACGACAAGGACGTGACGCGCGAAGACTTCGCCGGCCGCAGTCAGGCGCAGGCCCGCTGGCAGTCGCTCGAACAGCGGCGAGCCGATTTCGCCTTCAAGCTTGAGGATTTGCCGGTTCACTGCGGAGGAGGCCACGTTAAGACGCCGAGCGGCTCCGCGGATCGACTGGCAACGCCGCACCATGTCGAAGTAATGGATTGCAGGTGAATGAATGCGCAGGCGTCGTGACATACAGGATGACGGCTCGGGAACAAACGGTGAATGGCGCTGGGATCAGCGTGGTGGGGTCAGGCCACAGCCTTTGAGAATCACCTGAATGAGCGTTTCGGTGCCGCGCTCGAAATCATCCTTGGTGACGCGGCGTTGACCGGTGATGCGTCGGATCTGATCGGAGAAGTCGGCGTAATGCTGGGTGCTGCTCCAGATCAGAAAGATCAGGTGCATGGGGTCGATCGGGTCCATTTTGCCGGCATCGCTCCAGGCCTGCAGCACCGCTGCGCGACCGCGAAACCACTCGCGATAGTCTTCGTTGAAATGCGCGGAAAGGCATTCACAACCGCTGATGACCTCCATGGCGAAGATCTTCGACGCCTGTGGTTGTTTGCGGGAAAACGCCATCTTGGTACGGATGTAATCAGCCAGCGCAAGGGCTGGGTCGTCCTCGACGGTAAGGTGATCGAAAGCGCTGTCCCAGAGGTCGAGGATATGCCGCATCACTTCGACGTAGAGGCCGAGCTTGTTGGTGAAGTAGTAATGCAGGTTGGCCTTCGGCAGGCCTGCTCGAAGGGCTATCGCGTTCATGCTGGTGCCCTTGTAGCCATGGTGGGCGAACTCTTCGGCCGCGGCTGACAGAATCAGCTCTTCGTTCTTCTGGCGAATTCGCCCGGTGCGTTTGCCGTCGGTTGGCGTCGGGGGGAGCAACGCGTCGAAAGTAGTCATAAGGTCCTTTCCCTGTGTGGGCGGCATCAGGCCCGATGCGCTTGTCGAATGCTAGCCTACGCCGGCCCCGGAAGCGGTGGCTACAGACCTTCGGCTCGTCGTGCACTCGCACGAAAATAAAGCGGGGTTCGATACGGAACAACGGCGGCACCGCTTGGGCACCGCCGTTGGTGAGCCAGACCGTTCAAGACGGGGTGCCGCCCGTGGAGCGGGCGGCTGCGCGCATCAGAAATGCACCTTCACGATGGCGTTCCAGGCGCTCTGGTCGGTCGGACCGACAAAGTTTTCGCTGACGAAGCCGCCGTCCTTGATGCCGTACTTGTTCGACCAATAGTCATATTCAATACCGACATAGAGCTGACCGGCCTTCTGGTATATGGCCTTGCCGAGGTCGTACTTGACCTGCGGGTTGATGTGCAGGTTCTTCGACTGGAAGTCGTCCGAGCCTTCGTTGCCAGCGTCATTGACGACCCAGTCGATATAGCCGTCGAACAGGATGTCCGAGCTGCCGACGGGAATAGTGATGGCCCAGGTCGGCGTGATCTGCCACTGGCCCGACGCCTTGTCACGGATGCCATCAGGCTTGCGGTAGTAGGTGTTGATGGCCAGGCGATCGAAGCCCGGGACCGCCAGGTCGACGGCCGGCCCGAGCAGGTAGTTCTGCACTTCGTCCTCGCCGCGCTCGTAGGTGAAAGCGATCAGTACATCCTTGATCGGGCCGTACGAGAGATCCATACCGGTGGTCTTGCCGAGCGAGAGGCGCGGGCTGAACTCGCCGTAGTAGGTCCGTGCGGCCTCGCTGTCGTCCGTGCTTTCATTCCATTTGTAGTCGACGAACATGAACACGTCGCCGTAGGTCCAGCCGCTGGCATGTTCGAAGGTCAGGGTGTGCTGGGTATCCGGATCGATCTTGAAGTCGTTGCCGTATAGATACGTCAGGCTGTTGTTCTGCCAGAGCATCGGTGCGGCGATTGCCTGGCCAGCGAGCATCATGCTGCTGGCGAGTGCGGCAGTGGTCAGTATGGATTTCATGTAGCGCTCCTGTTGCGTTATGTGTGCTTTTTTCTTGGCCGAACGGTCAGATGAAGCTGACAAAGCAAGTCTTGAGCCAACTGCTCTCGAACTGCCTTATGTTCGTATTATTGTTTATTTATCAGTTAGATAAGTCTTCCGGTCAGCTATGGCGCTGGGCTCGTTCGGCGCCAGCGCAGGTTCTTGCCCCAGAAAGAACCTGACCAAGCGGACAATGCTTCATCTCGATGCAGCAATGAGCCATCTGCTCTCGCCTAGAAACCGGTATTCATTGATTAGCGGGCCGCAGTGTGGATGCAGGTCGCCGATGCATGGAAGGCGCATGGGCGCGCTGCGTTGCTGGACAGAAAAAAGCCCCGTAGGTACGGGGCTTAACGCGTTCGCTTGGGTTTGATCAGATCACTTCGGCCCAGAGGTCGTATTCATCGGCGCTGGTGACCCGAACACGGACCATTTCGCCAGCCTGCAGTGGGCGCTCGCTGTCGACATAGACCATGCCGTCGATTTCAGGGGCATCAGCCCATGAGCGTCCGATGGCGCCGTCTTCGTCCACTTCGTCAATGAGCACGTCCAGTTCCTGGCCAATCTTGCGTTCCAGGCGCGCTGCGCTGATGGTTTGCTGATGGGCCATGAAACGGTCCCAGCGGTCCTGCTTGACGTCGTCCGGTACCGGCTCGAGGTCCATAGCTTCGGCGGGGGCGCCTTCGACTGGCGAATACTGGAAACAGCCTACGCGGTCGAGCTGGGCTTCGGTCAGCCAGTCGAGTAGGTACTGGAAGTCTTCCTCGGTCTCGCCAGGAAAGCCCACGATGAAGGTCGAGCGGATGGTCAGTTCTGGGCAGATCTCGCGCCACTTCTTGATGCGCGCCAGGGTCTTGTCTTCGAAGGCCGGACGCTTCATGGCCTTGAGCACTTTCGGGCTGGCGTGCTGGAAGGGGATGTCCAGGTACGGCAGGAGCTTACCGGCAGCCATCAACGGGATCACGTCATCGACGTTCGGGTAGGGATACACGTAGTGCAGTCGCACCCATACGCCCATGCTCGACAGTGCTTGGCACAGCTCCAACATCCGCGTCTTGACCGGCTGACCGTTCCAGAAGTCGGTCTTGTACTTGACGTCGACGCCGTAGGCGCTGGTGTCCTGAGAGATCACCAGGATCTCCTTTACGCCGGCCTTGACCAGGCGCTCGGCTTCACTGAGCACATCGCCCACCGGACGGCTGACCAGCTTGCCGCGCATGGACGGAATAATGCAGAAGCTGCAGGTATGGTTGCAGCCTTCGGAAATCTTCAGATAGGCGTAATGGCGCGGGGTCAGCTTGATGCCCTGCGGCGGCACCAGATCGACGAAGGGATCGTGATCGATGTTCGGTGGCACGACCTGGTGTACGGCGTTGACCACCTGCTCGTACTGCTGCGGGCCGGTCACGGCCAGCACGCTGGGGTGCACGCTACGGATATTGTCTTCGGCGACGCCCATGCAGCCGGTGACAATCACCTTGCCGTTCTCGGCGATGGCTTCACCGATGGCGTCCAGCGACTCGGCCTTGGCGCTGTCGATGAAGCCGCAGGTGTTGACCACCACCACATCGGCATCCTCGTAGGACGGCACGATCTGGTAACCCTCCATGCGCAGCTGGGTCAGGATGCGTTCAGAGTCGACCGTGGCCTTGGGGCAACCCAGGCTGACGAACCCGACTGTTGGCGTTTTGCTCATCGACTTTGAACCTCGAAAACCGCGCATGAAAAAGGCGCGCGAGTATACAGAGCTGGGTATTTTTTAGCCATGTCTGCCGTCGCCCCAGGAAGTCGGGGCGCTGTCGGCACCGAACCATGGGACTTGCAGATCTCAGGCGTCCGGCTTGGAATCTTCCGGCAAGTACTGATCGGGTTCAGCGACTTCCGAGCGATTGCGCCCATGTTGCTTGGCCCGGTAGAGCGCGGCATCGGCCAGTTTCAAGACGCGTTCGATGTCGCTGGCGTGCATGGGCCAGACTGCAATTCCCAGCGAAACGGCGATGTGGCCAACCACCGGGATTTGCTCCAGCTCGACGCAGGTACGCAGGCGTTCGGCTACCAGCAACGCCGAATCGAGCGTGGTGTTGGGCAGTAGCATCAGGAACTCCTCGCCGCCGCTGCGACAGAGAATGTCGGCGTCCCGCGAGCAGGTCTTCATCAGTCCAGCCATCTGTTGGATGACGGTATCGCCTACGTCATGACCATGGGTGTCGTTGATGCGTTTGAAATGGTCGATGTCTAGCGCAATGACTGCAAAGGATCGACCTTCGCTGCGGAGCATCTCCAGCGCGAAGGTAAGGCCGCGACGATTGTGCAGCCCAGTCAGCGGATCGGTCTGAGCATCCAGGTTGAGCTTGCCGATGCGCTGATGCAACAGGCTGATACCCAATTGCATGGCGCGCTTGAGCTGGGCCGCTTCGAAATACCAGGAGCGGATACGCTGAATGCGCTCAGCGGTGTTGGGGGCGTCCATTTCGCTGGCGCGCTGGGCCAGTTGCGACAGCGGTCGCGTGATAAATGTCGCCAGGCCCCAGATGCACAATAATGTCAGCAGGGCCAGGGGCGCGGTCTGGCGAGCAACCCTGAACATCAGGTCATCGAGCGGATGCAAGGTATTGGCTGTTGGCCGCTGAGCCACGATGCCCCAGCCAGCGGCAGGGGAGGCCGCATAGCCAGCCAGCATATCCACGCCTTGACTGTTGATCACTCGAAGGCTGCCGGACTCCCCTTGCAGCACCCTGTCGATGACTTCGTTCTCGGCCACTACTGTACCCAGGCGTTTCGGCTGCGGGTGATAGAGGAGCCTTCGTGACTGGTCGACGGCATAAAGGTAGGAGCCGTCCTGATAGAAGTGCTCGCCCAACATGCTATGGAGGATGTTGCGCTCGCGCAGAGAAATCACCCCGCCTATATAGCCGAGGTAGGTACCGTCACTGGCGACGATAGGATGCGAAATAAGGATTACCAACGTACCTAGTGCCGACGTGTACGGGCTGCTGATCAGCGGCTCGCGCTTAGCCAAGGCTCGGAGAGCACCCGGTGAGTTCAGCTTTTGCCCAACCAATAGGCCGGTATTCGGAGCGGTCGCCAGCACTTCGCCTTGGGCGCTGGTAACAACGACGGCATTGAAGCTGTCTGTCTGCTGCCGAAGCCGTCTGGCTTCCTCGTTCAGTACACCGTTGTCAGGAAACTGGGCAGCGATATTCTCAGCGCTGACGGCCAATTGCTGCTGGGCCGAGTGAAAGAACAATTCTGTCCCGTCTGCCAACTTTGCTGCATACGCTTGGTTGGCGGCGAGTGTGCTGCCGATCAGTGAGTCGCGCTGAACCTTGTAGCTGGCGTAGAAGCCAATACCGAGCGTGATCAAGCCACTCAGCATTGCCAGCAGGATGATCAGTCGGCGCAAGTCCAAGCGAGGTAGGCGAGCGGTTTGCATAGATCCAGCTGTAATCAGTCTCGGTGAGCGGCGCGATGTTAGGGGTTTTGTTGTTGAGCCTCCAGCACTGACGTCATCAGCCTGTGGTAGGGCGCGTTGCATAGGGTCGGAGCGTGTAGCTCGCAAGACCCTAACATGGTCGTAGAGCTGGCAAGCAAGACAATTGGCTGCTTTCCCGTCGTCACCCTGTATGAAACATGAACAACCGAGTGCGGAAAGTGACCAATGTGCACCGGCGGGTAATTAGGCCCAGGGCCCCTTTGCTACCATGCACCGACTGATTGAAACGGAAAGCTGCTGTGACCGACAACTCTACCTACTCGCCAACCGCACCGATTCATGTTCCGACCGGTGTGCCAGGGCTGGACGCCGTCCTTAAAGGTGGGCTACTGCCCCGGGCGGTGTATATCGTCCAGGGTGGGCCGGGTGAGGGAAAGACCATCCTGGCCAACCAGATCTGTTACAGCTGGGCGGCTCGTGGCGAGCGTTCCCTGTACGTGACCTTGCTGGCCGAAACCCACCACCGTCTGCTTCGCCATCTGCAGAACATGCGATTTATGGACAACCAGTACGCCGGAACGTCGGTGGTCTATGAAAGTGCGTTCGACATTCTCCGTACTGACGGGTTGGAAGGCATCCTGCGTTACCTCACACGCAATGGAAAGCGTCAACAGGCCTCGTTGATCGTGATCGATGGCCTGTTCGCGCTGGAAGAGAATGCCGCCTCGGAACGTGCTTTTCGCGAATTCATCAATGACCTGTCGGTTTACGCTGACGTGGTTGGCTGCACCATCCTGTTGCTAACCAACAGCAAGCGCGACTCGGGCAGCCCCGAGTTCACCATGGTTGATGGTTGGTTGCATCTGGGGAGCGACGAGGATCAGTTTCGGACCTACCGCTATTTGCAGGTGCGCAAGTTCCGGGGCAGCGACTTCATCTCCGGCCGGCACATGAGTTCGATCACCAGCGACGGATTTCGTGTGTTTCCTCGGCTCGAGGCGGTCACCGGCGAGCTGGAGTCGGCCGACATGCGAGACGAGCGCCTGAGTACGGGTGTTGTTGGGCTCGACGACATCATTCAGGGCGGTATTCCATTTTCCTCGACGACCTTGCTGGTAGGCCCGACCGGGGTGGGCAAGACCACCCTGGGACTGAGCTTCATCTGTGACAGCAGCGAAGCTGAGCCCGGTCTCATTTTTGGCTTTTACGAGGATGCACACAGGCTGCGACGTCGTGCAAAAGCACTCGGACTTGAGCTGGGAGCCATGATCGACAGTGGGGGTGGTGGAGGTGGTTCATCACGCTCCAACCGAGCTGCTACAGGATCAGCTCGCCGAAGAAATAATCGAGGAAGTTCGTCGCCGAGGCGTGAAACGGCTGTTCATCGACGGCATCGACGCCTTCAAACAAGCGGCAGTGAATGAGCAGCGGCTGGGGCGTTTCGTCAGCACGCTCACCGCGATCCTGCGTTGCGAGGGCGTCACCACGGTATTCACCGCCGAGCTGGCCGAAATCGTCGGTGGAGAGAATGGCCTGCAGTTCGCCGCCGTCTCGGCGATCGCCGAGAACATCATTCTGCTGAGGTATGCGGAACTCGAGTCGCGGCTCTATCGAACGCTGGCGATCCTGAAGATGCGTGAAAGCGGCTTCGATCCCTATGTCTACGAATTCTATCTTGGCGAGGGAGGGTTCAAGCTCGGAGAGAGGATGGAGCGGACCGAGGGGGTCGTGACGGGGCAGCCTCACCGTCAAACCTTGACGGGAGGGCGGGATGCGTGACGAGCAGCCCCAAAGACTCGACCCGCTCGTGTTGCTGGTGGAGGATGAGCTCGGCCTTAGCAAACTGATGGTGATGATTCTCGAGGACGAGGGCTATCGAGTCGTCGAAGCGGCGAATGGCGCGCAGGGGTTGATCAAGCTCGAGCAGGAAAAGCCTGCGTTGATCATCACCGATTACATGATGCCCGAGCTCAATGGCTACGAAATGGTCTGCACGATTCGCAAGAATCCGGCGTACGACGACGTGCCGATCCTGATGATGAGCGCTGCGTTGCCCCAGCAGCTGCCAATCGACGGTCTGGTCGATCATTTCCTCCAGAAGGGCACCGGCTTGGAGACACTGGTGACCACCATTCGCCGTCTCGTCGAGGACAACGGCACGCCCTCGGAGGCGACTCGCTAGGCCGATAAGAATATCGCGCTCAGGGCACCGGATTCAGGCCAGTACCGCTGATACCTTGCCGACTGCCCGGCAGGAAGCGCTTGAGGCGCAACGCTGGCGACTCGATCAGATACCAGGACACTGCAGCGATGGCGATACTCGCTACCAGACTGATTGCCATGAATGCCGGCAACGACAGGTGGGGATCCAACCAGTGCATCATCAGTTGCTGCACGGGAAAACTGAAGATGTAGATGCCGTATGAGAAATCACCGTATCGGCCGAAGCCTGACAGCCGCGGGATTTTCAGATGCGCCAGGTAAATGGTCAGGTAGGGCAGGGTCAGCACATGCACCAAGAACCACCATTCGGTCCTTGCGCTGATCAGCGATAGCGAAAGCAGGGCAAGCGCGATTTTCCAGTTCCAAGGCAGCAGCTTGCGATACAGATAAAGTGCTGAGCCAAGAAAGAAAAACATGCCCAAGCGGGTTACCTTGCGCAGGATGTCGCTCTCCAGCCCCAGCTTCGGCACCAGGTAGAAGTGGACGACCATAAGCACCATCGGCACCGCCACTACTGCAGCTCGTCCAAACAGCCTGAGCAGCCCTAGCACCAACAGCATCGTGTACATCAGTACTTCGTAAGGCAGCGTCCAGACCGATCCGTTGACCGTCCCCGGAAACGGATTTGCGGTGAAGACGCCGGGCAGATGGAACTGTGTGAAAAGCGCCGCGTTGGAGAGATAACGGACGGTCTGGCTGTTGAGCAGGTACTCGCCGAGCGAAAGCTCAGTGCCCAGTGGGCCGACGACAAAGGCGGTGAACAGCGTCGATACCGCCAGCGCTGGAAATATACGCAGTGCTCGTTTGCCGGCGAAGTCCAGGCCACTACGGCTGTGAATCCACGAGGCGGCGATCAAAAAACCGCTCATGACGAAAAACAGGTTCACCGCAATGTCAGCGGTGTCCATGGAGCCGGTGAACAGCCGTACCGGTTCGACAGCGCCCAGTCCAGAAAGCCAGTAGCAGTGGCCAAGCACCACTGCGGATGCAGCGAAGAAGCGTAGAAAGTCGAAGTTGTTTTCGTCGCGTTGCATTGAGGCGATGTCCATGCACGGCTCCTGATGTTTCTAAAACGCCCGAGGTGACCAGGTCAACGCAAGGGGAATGTTTTGCTCATTCCTAACGCACCGGATTCGCCGTCGTGAATGGCTTGCTCAATGAGCGCCAGACGCCCGCCGCTGTTGCGCAGCCGAGCGACGAGGCGCAAGAGGGTGAGAAACATCGCTCGGTTGATGCGATGGAGCCTGGGGGAGGCAGCCCAAACGTTCTTGTCGAACCAGGCCTGATTGCGCGCGGTGTAGTAGGCACGGAAATCTGACTCGCCGAGGAGGAAGGTCTCATAGATGTTTCGGGTGCGCTGTTTCGTGTTCCAGGACTGTTCCAGCTCCTCGATCACGGCTTCGGTAAAGAGAAACAGCCGCCCACCGCTGGCCGTGATTCGCCGGGTGTACTCGGTGTCGTCAACGTAAAGGACCAGCTCTTTCAGCGGCAAACCTATCCGCTCGTACAGGCTGCGGTGCGCGAGCATGCCGCCATAGGGCGCGAATGGCAGGCTGATGCTTGTCGGCAGTGGGCCGGCTCGCTTGCCCCAAGGCAGTCGCCTCCAGATTTTGTAAGGCAATTGGGCGATGTGAAAGCCGAAATAGCTGGAGCGCGGTTGCCGGATGTAACGGGCAGGTATGCCCTGAGCGATGTCGGCCTGTTGGGTCTCACGGTAGCCCAGGACTGCGACCTGGTCCGAGCCGAGCAGGCCAGTCAGACGCGTGAGCTCATGGTGCAGAATCGATACGGCGGCGGCGGTGGGCAGGTTGTCATCGTCCATCATCCAGATGAAGTCGGCGTCAGACGCCAGCGCAGCTTCAAGTCCCACGGCGTAGCCATTGGCCGAGCCTGTGTTTTCGGCCAGCTCGATCACACGAACCTGATCCGGCCAGCGCTGTACCAACTGATCAAGAGACGCCAGCGATGCGTTGCTCACCACCACCACGTTGCTGACCGCGGGAAAACTCAGGGCGCGCTCGATCGATTGCTGCACAAACGGCAGCCGGTCTCCGTAGGTCACGGTGACCACAGTGGTTTTGGTAGTCATGGTTGTCTCGACGTGGAAACGTGAGCGGCCCGCTACCCAGGGGCATGGCGCTCCCGGCAAGGCCCTTGCAGCGCTGCGGTAGCGGGTAGCGGGATCGCTAGAAGTGGGTGGTTCTAATCAGGCGATTTGGTCGGATGTAGCGTTGGCGTTCGGCTGCGCTTCAGAGGACGGCTCGACTGCTGAGAATAGGACATGGCGGTCCGGGGTGAACAATGCGTGGAAGACACTGATCAATTTGCTGGGCCCGGACGCGTCGGGCGGCGTTTGGAAAAATTCCGTGTAGGAATATCCGTCGGCATACACCAGGGTTTGCTGGGTTTGGTCTGCACTGTCCATAGCGACTCCAAGTATCACGGGGGTTAAAACGAGTAGCGAATGGTTTCGTTTGAACGGTATGGGTTGCCTACAAAGGGTTTTGCCAGGCGGATCGGCGCGGGTGTCGCTATGTCGGAGCTGGAACTGCCCGCACATTGCGGAGTGTTCTGATGCATTCCGAGGTTGAACAGAGTTGCTCCGCGACGCTTGGCACAGCCTGTTTTGCTCTGCACGGAATGGCCAGACTCACGTAACAGCCCGTCTTCGCTTGGCAAGTCCGAGCGGTGGTGGGCGCTAGCGGTACCGCCGATCAACAGCGCGAGGCTTAATGCCGAAATGGTTTGAAAGCATTGTGCTGCGGTGGTTGTGTTCATCCTTGAAGCCTCGCATAGGGGAGTGAGGACTCGGTCAGGCATGTTTCATCGGAACAGCCGTAGGGTAAACCTGAGCCACATTCAGAGCGGTGATCGTTGGTAGATCCAGTAGCGCATCCTGCCCTTGGAGCAACGAAACCTCTCGAACCCTAGTATCAACGAATGACTTGATCTCCTGCCTGAATCGTTCGGTTGAAAATCGCTCTGCGCTTGTGCGGCAGGTCTCAGGCAGAATCTGATGCGCATGCACCTCGAATCGCTCCACAGCGGCTATCAACGATTCAGGCGTCTGCTCGTTATAGAACACGCCCGTTGGCTCGGGATGCTCGATTCCCCGTACGGTTTCCAGTACGCCGCCTCTGCCGTAGGCAATGACTGGCGTGCCGCACGCCTGTGCTTCGATGGGTGCGATGCCGAAATCCTCTTCTGCAGCAAACACGAAGGCGCGGGCGCGCTGCATGTGGTGCAGGAGCACGGCGAAGCTCTGGTAGCCCATCAGCGTCACGTTCGACGTGGCGAGTTCCCTGGCCTTTTCCATCTCCGGCCCACTGCCGATCACGATGAGCTTCTTGTCAGGCATTCGGGAGAACGCCTCGACGATCATCGGGATGCGCTTGTACGGCACCATTCGCGAGGCCGTCAGGTAGTAATCCTCTTTCGCCGCGTGGAGCGTGAACTGACGTGTGTCGACCGGTGGGTAGATCACCGTGGATTCGCGGCGGTAGCTCTTGTTGATGCGCCGACCGATGAAGTGAGAGTTGGCGACAAAGTCGTCAACACCGCTAGCGGTGCGCTGATCCCACATGCGCATGTAGTGAAGCAGCATGCGCGCCAGTTTGGCCTTGAATCCATGATCGAGGCTCGCTTCATGCAGGTATTGATGCTGCAAATCCCAGGCATAGCGGATCGGCGAGTGCACGTAGCTGATGTGCAGTTGGTTAGGGCCGGTCAATACGCCCTTGGCGACGGCATGGCTGCTGGAAATCACCAGGTCGTAGCCCGACATGTCCAGCTGCTCGATGGCCAGCGGCATCAAGGGCAGATACTTCTGGTAGTGCGTCTTCGCCTTCGGCAATTGCTGGATGAAAGTCGTGGTGGCGCGCTTGCCGCCGAGGTTGGCGCGGTCCTCATCGGAGAGGAAATCGATCACGGAATACAGGTCGGCTTCCGGCCAGACATCCAGCAATCCGGCAAGCACCCTCTCGGCACCGGCATAGGTCACTAGCCAGTCATGAATTATGGCGATTTTCATTGCGAAGGCCTTTTTTTAGGTAGGGGAGTGGCAGACGTCACTCCGGTTGCAGTGACGGGAATCGCAGTTGCAGCTACTGACGTGATGCTTCATCCGCCAGCGGGGCGGGGATATCGGGACGGCTGGGACTGGACCCGCATCCTGGCTAGTGCTTTGGCTGGCTGAGTGGCAGCGAATTGATGTCAGCGACATCGGCTTTTCGCACGCCGGTGAACGCCTGGTCGATGAGCCTGGAAACCTGACGAGCCGAGCTGTTCCAGCAATATCTCGCAACGTTCGCCTTGCCTCGACGGCGCAGGTCCTGACGCAAGGCTTCGTCCCGAAGGATCCGCTGCATGCTCTGGGCGATGTCCTTTACCTGCAGGGGATCGAAGTACAGTGCGCTGTCGCCGAGAACCTCTGGTATGGATGCGGCACGCGCAGCGATAACCGGGCAACCACAGGCTTGCGCTTCGAGCGGAGGGATGCCGAACCCTTCATACAAGGAAGGAAACACGAAGGCGGCCGCACCTTGGTAGGCCTCTACCAGCTCCTCGTCCGTCAGCCTGCCCAGCATGCGAATGCGTCGACTACCGGCTACATCGTGAAGGCTCCCCGAGAAGATCCGGTTGGAGTCGCCAATGATGCGCAGCTCGACCTCATCGAGACCTTCCATGCTCAGGAAGGCTGCGACCATGCGTGCGAAATTCTTGTGCGCGCTGGGCGACGACACCGCCAGGAGGTAAGGCGCCGCCTCGCGTGGGCATTGCTCGGCGCAAAAGGGTTGGAAGCGCGCATCTACTGCGTTCGGCACGACGCAAATACTGCTTGCCGGATAGCCGTAATGGCCGGCTATTTCCTTTTTGGAAAAATCGCTGACGGTGATCAACGCCTTGGTTCGGCCAAGCAGCAACGGGGTCAGGGTTCGGTACATGGCTCTGAATGTCCTGGAATAGCTTTCCGGGTGCCTGATGTAGGTGATGTCGTGGTGCGTTGCGATCTGGTTGCCATAGAACAGCGGGGCGGTGTTGCACAGCGAGACCAGGGGAGGAGAGCCATTGCGTGCCAGCCACAGCGGGAGATCCAGTTGCTCCCACAAGTGCCCGCGGTGTCGGCCAATACGCCGGACCTGCAATTGCTCTGCGCTTTCATGCAGGCGTATGTTTTCGGGGGCGACGAATACCAAGTCGTCGCGCAGGTCCTTAAGCTGCAGTGAGATCTGTTCAGCGAACCGCTGTACGCCCCGCATGTCCTGAGTCAGGAAGCGAGCATTGATCACGATCATCTTGAGTTCCTTCTGTTCAACGAGTCGAGATGGGTTGCAAGGGCTCGGCGCCGACCGAAGCGGGCCCAAGGCTGAGAATTTTGGGAAATCCGTTGAGTTCGACGCGGACGGCGCAGTGATCCGCGTTGCTCGGGCATTGCCAGGCGACATCGGTGGTCCATCCCTTTTCGGGCTGAGCGGTATCCAGCAGTTTCAGGTTGCTGGCTGTCTTGCCCGCTGAGGTAATGGTGACGGGGCGCGTTTGGTCTGTAGTACTCCAGGCCACCAGGAGCTGTTCTTGGCCATTGCCAAACTGCAGCAGAACACTGTTTCGCGATTCCTCGACCCGCCCCAGGAACTGGTAATCCTTGATGATCGGACTGATCGCTTCGAGGACCCTAAACGCAGGTTTTGGCGAATAGTCCTGCCTGAGCAGGCCGAAGTTGTGTTCCCGTTCGTGTTTGTCAGTGCCGTCGTTGCGAAAGTCATACCACCAATATCCGCGCACGTTAGGGAGTGTCCTGACGAGAAAAAAGCTCCGTGCCAGATAGGCTGCCTGGAGGGCTTGATCGATGCCGCAGGTTCCCTGGTGGGCAGGCCAGGCCATTTCGGTCAGGTAAAGCGGAACCGGCTGATTGGCGGCACGGGACAGTTCCATGTCGACCCCCGCGAGCCATTCAATCCAGGCTTCCGGTGTGTTTTGCCCGCGACGACGGCAATGGACGTAGGGGTGCAACGAGAGGCCATCGACAGACTGCATGATTCCGGCTTCGATCAGGCGCAGCGCGAAACCGGATTCGATGCCCTTGGTGGTCACTGCGCCGGCCAGCACTTTGGCGTCCGGGTCATGCTGGCGGATGATGCCGGCGGCATCGGTGATCAGACGGGCGTAGTCCTCAGTGAACTGTGGATCGATCGGATCCTCGACGTCCCACTCGTTCCAGACCTCGTAGTGCTTGATGCGGCCACGAAACTGCTCGGCAGTAAAGGCCACGTAGCGATTGAACGCGGTGCGTACCGGTTCGCTGCGTGGCTTCTTGCCGTCACCGTGAAAGCGATTGCCATAGCCAAGGATGAACATGCTTTCGATCCCCTGCGCTTCGTTACCAGCAAGGTAGGCTGGCCAATGCTGCTCCACCTTGAGCTGATCGCGCTTACGCTCGAGGAAGGCCCAGTGCGCATCGGTTCGCACGGACTCGATACCCGCTTGTTTCAACAGCTGCACGCCCTTGCTGTTGCTGTCGCGCAGGTGCAGGTCATGCGAGCAGACGCCCAGGATGAACGGGTCTTCAGCGGGCTGTGCCGGTGCCTGCGTGGCAAGGGCAGTCACAGCAGCGGCAAGCGCCAGGCAGCGCAATGCATGTCGGTGTTTCATGGCCGGTCGTCTCTGGGTTTTCGCTTATCAAGCTCAAGGCCGTAAGGCGTTAATACCGTTGCAACCGGATGGTGACGCTCCTGCGGCGTCAGGGCATGGGCAATGGCCATGCCGAGGAACAGGGTGGCCGTGGTGACTTCCAGTACGTCGGTTGCCCAGCCAATCAGGATGGTGCAGAAAACAATCCCCAGCAGCGCGTCGCGAATGCGCGGGCCACGGTCATGCAGGCGCAGCAGCAACGGAAACAGCAGCAGATACAGCAGTACACCGAATACGCCGAGCATTCCCCAGAGATACAACGCCGTGTTGTCAGCGATGCTCAGCAACTCCAGCCAAGCCAATGGGAAGGCCGCCGCGCTGCTGCCTACTGCGCCGAAGCCAGCGCCCCACCAACCCCAGCCTTCGTTAACGATGACATCGATGAAATTCGGCCAGCTGTGGATCAGCCGATCATTGAAGGACGCTAGCAGGCTGGCGCTATAGGCCTCGCTTTGCGGGATGTTCAACAGCAGGCTGGCGATCGGCAATGCCATGCCCACCAGCACGGCGATGAAAAATGCCGTGGCGCTGGGCAGGCGGTAACCGGCCAGAAACAGCATGAGCAAGGTCAGCAGGTATGCAGCGGCAGTGGACTTATTGGTCGTGAGAAATATCGCGCCAAAGGCCAGCGGGTACAACGCCATCCGTAACAACCGCGACTGCAGGAACGCTGCCAGGAACAGGCTGTACAGGGCGATCATCACGGCCAGGTTGGTCGACATCCGGGCGAATCCTGCTAGTCGGTCGGTACTGCCGAAGGCCCAGGATTTGTTAGCGGTCAGCTCGACATCGCCCATCATGTAGCTATAGCCCTTCCACGGCACGCTGGTGAACATGTCCAGCGCAATGCCGAGCATTGACGCAACCAGGCAAAAACCGATGACCCAGCTGAGCAGGCTGGTCCTTTGCTCCAGATAGCCGCCGCAGAACACCCCGAACAGCAGCGGAATGTAGATGAACAGGCTGAAGCCGACATTGCCGAGTGTGGCGCCGTGCAGCAGCGCGAATAGGCTTGAGACCAGCACGGCAAACAGCACCAGCCAGACGCCGGGCTGGCTTCGGGTCCTGGGTAGTTCAAGCGCAACCGCGGCGATGCAGGCCAGCTTTGGCAGGTAGAGCAGGGCAGACACACCGGCAATATCAAGGTAATAGCGGAGTGCGCCGGCAAAGGTTTCGCTGATCAGCAGCGAGGCCGCGATAAGCGTGAGCACGGTGGGTTTATCAATCGCCAGCGGTCTCGACCTGCGATGCGAAATGGTCAGCGAACTCGGGTTCATCGTGGGCGCTCCGGCCGTGTAGCGTGGAATGCAGGATCGACTGGTACTGATCGAGCATTCGTTCCGTATCTAAAAAGGCGGCGACACTCTCGCGTGCCTGGCTGGACAGACGATGGCGCAGTCCGCTGTCCAGATAGAGCTTGAGCATGGCCCTGCCGAGGGAGTCGGGGTCGCTCGGGGTGCAGAGCAAGCCATTCAGGTTGTCCTGAATGATTTCCGGCAGGCCGCCCATGTTCGTGGCGATGATCGGCAAGTACTGAGCGCAGGCTTCAACCGCCACCAGCCCGAAGGGCTCGGCCCAGATCGACGGGATGACCAGCACGTCGATTTCCCGCATGAAGCGTTCCGAGGGTTGGTAGCCAACGAATCTCACCCTGGCAGGGTCGGCCTGGCCCTTGAGCTTGGCCTCGTAGTCCAGCTTGCCGCGACCAGCGATTTCCAGCGTGGCGTTGATGGAGAGCGCCTGAAATTGCTCGATCAGCCAGCGCACACCCTTGTTTTCAGAAAGCGTACCGATGTAACCGAAGCGCAGCAGCCCACTATGGCGTGGCCGTGGTCTGGCGGGCAGGCCGCTGCCGGCGTCGATGCAGTTATGCACGACATGCTGGCTGGCTCGGCCGAAATAGCCCTGGGCGGTCAGCCGATCTAGGACAAACCGACTGACGCCGATTACCGCCGCGACCTGAGCCGAGGCCGCCGCATGCGAATGGCGAAAGGCTGAACACGTGCCGCACTGACGCTCGCAGCTACGGCCCTTGCTGAACATGGTGTCTTTGGGACAGAGCAGATAGAGATCGTGTAGCACCTGAACGATGGGCAGTCCGGCCGCGCTGATTTCGTCCCATGCGGATATCGACCAGCCTGTGAGGTTGTTGCAAACCACCACGTCGGGTCGCTCGCGCTCGATGACCTGACGCACATGCCGTCGCATGGGGCGGTTGTAGCGGTCTCGATAATGCCAACCCAGCCGCAACAGTCGACTGGGACGGGACCGAGTGAAATGCCAGTAGAAGTTATCCAGCCCGGCGCGGTAGATCCGCACGCCGTCGAGTTCCTCATCGTGAAGTCCCGCCTCTGGGCCAGTCGCCAAGACAACAATGTCGCAGCCACGGCGCTGGAGCCCTTCGGCTAACTGTCGGACCACTATTTCCGCTCCGCCGCCAATGTGGGGCGCATACAAACTGTGTAGAAAAAGAACCTTCATGGTGCGCCCCTCGATGATCAGTCAATCCGCTCGGCAGGCCAGCGAGAAGGCTGGCTGTGCAGGGATGCTGCAGAGGTAGCGGTTGGGCACACGAACCTTTTGTTCACGCTGAAGCAGGTTCAGCAGGATCACCGAACGCTTCTCGCCGTCGGCACTGACGAAAATAGCCTCGAGATCGATGAAGCTGCCGCCATGCACCTGAACCTTTTCGCCGGGCTCGAACTGAGGCGCCTGAGGCTCGCTGGCCAGACGTTGACGCAACTGCTCGATGAGTTCGTCTCTGACGGGTGTCGGCTCGCTGCCGAATGACACTACGCGGGCGACGCCGCGCGTGGAGCGAATCGGGTACCAGTTATCCAGCTGCCGATCGAGTCGGATGAACAGGTAACCCGGGAAGAGCGCTTCGTCCGTTTTTCCGTTCCCTGTGCAAGGCTTTATAGGCCGGTAGCACTCGAAGTGCTGACGTCGAAGATTGTCTTCGGCGCGGCTTTCCTGGCGGGGTTTGGTCTGGATCAGGTACCAGTGGGAGTTGCTGCTGAGCGAGGTCATTTGAACCGCCTTCCATAGTGAGAATTGTCGATGTCCGTTCTGTCGAGGTCATGCGCCTTGCAACGCGGCCGGCTGCTCTATGCCCTCGACCAAAGAAAAACGTTTGAGCAGCGCCTGCGCTTCGCTTCGGCTGTTGAACATCAACACGTCGATGATCGACAGCGAAGGCACGAAGGGGTGGTTGAACTGGGGATAGCTCAAGTCATCCATCTTCAGGAATCTCAGCGTCAGCCCCTGCGCTCTGAAAAAGGCGTGGCTGTAGAGCTCCGTGCCGCCGATTGGGTTGATGTACAGCTCCGCGTTCATTTTGTGGGCGATGGTGACCACGCGTTCCTGCTTGTCCATGCGTGCCGGCAAGCCCAGTTCAGAGCCGATGCGGATCGGCGTCGCGATCTGCAGGTAGGCGCAGATCCGGCGGATGGAATTCTCGATGAAGCGCGCCAGGTTGCGCTCGGGGTGCGCCAAGATCTGCCGCACCAGGGTCATCACCTCGGCTTTGTGTGGCGCACGGGAGTACACCAGCTCCAAGGTCTTCAGCATCTTTTGCGCTTCTTGCTCGAACTCGTCGCAGAGCCAGCGTTGGTTGATCGGGAAGAACTGGTTGGCTTTCCGCAGTGGAAAGGTGATGAGTTTCGGTTGCCCGGCCGCCAGTATCCTGTTGCGGTTGATCCATGAGCCCTTGACGTACTGAAGGTCGTCGCCCAGCACAAAGACATCACTGCGCGCGATCAGCTGGAAATAGCCGAGATAGGGGAACAGGTAGGGCTGCATCATCGAGACGGTTCTGAGCACGGCATATCCCTCGCGTGTGTCAGGCTTTTTGAGAATAGCTGTAGTAACCGTAGGCGCCGGTCTCGTAGGCCGAGCTCGAGGCCCTGCGTTTGACCCCGTTGAGAATGGCGCCTTTGAGCAGTACGCCGTTCTGCGCCAGGCGCCGTTTGGAGGCTTCGATCTGGCCGGCAGTGCTCAACCCATAACGGGCCACCAACAGGCAGGTGCCGGCCTGTTGCGCAACCAGAACGGCATCGGTTACCGCCAATACCGGTGGTGTATCGACGATCACGAAATCGTACTCACGCTCGGCGTCCTTGAGCAGACGAGCGAAATTCTCGTGCATCAACAGTTCCGAGGGGTTGGGCGCACTATGTCCGCTGGCAATGAAATGCAGGTTGGCCTGATCGGTCTTGCAAACCACGGCGGCGAGCTGCAAGCCGCTGGCCAGCGCGTCCGACAAACCGTTGCGCGGCGCCATGCCGAACATGCCGGCCAGATAGCCGCGCCGCATGTCGGCATCGATCAGCAGCACGCGCTGGCCAGCCTGAGCTATGACAGAAGCGAGGTTACTGGCGACGAACGATTTGCCCACCGCGGGCGTCGGGCTGGTAATCACCAGCACCTGATTGCGTGCCTCGAGCATGGCGAACTTGAGGCTCGTGCGCAGGCTGCGGAGCGATTCGATAGCCAGGTCGGCGGGATCGGCGCGACCCAGCAGCTTGCTTCTGCCGTCGTGAATCTTCCTCAACCGGTACAGGTGCTCCTGCTTCGGCGAAAAAGGCAGCGCGGCATACACCGGCGTCCCTAGATTCTCAATGGTCTCGGGGCTTTCGATTCCGCGGTAGAACACCTGCCGCAGCAGGATCACCATTGCCGACACCAGTAGCCCGATGAAGATCGCGACCAGCACCACCAGTGGCTTGATTGGTTTTGCCGGTTTCTCCACCACCGCGTAGGCGCTATCGATGATGCGGACGTTACCGATGGTGCCCGCGCGAAGGATGTCCTGTTCCTGGGCCTTGTCCAGCAGCAACGTGTAGGTGCGTGTGGTGACCTGCATGTCGCGATTCAAACGCAAGAGTTCCTGCTGCGTCATTGGCAGGGTGTCGATCTTGCCCATCAACGCGGCTTTCTGGGCCTCCAACTGGCCGATCTTCTTCATCAGCGTCTGGTAGGTCGGGTGCTCCGGGGTGTAGAGCTGGTTGTATTCGGTGCGTTTGAGGTTGTGTTCGGAGATCTGTGATTCCAGCGCGACGATCTGATCGAGCACGCCCTTGGTCTCGATGCTGATGTCCACCGACTGGGCGCTGGTCTGGTAGTCGTTGAGGGCGGCTTCGGCCTTTTCCAGCTCCTTGCGCACCATGGGTACCTGCGACCTCAGGAACTCGAGGCGCTGAGCCGCTTCGGCGGAGCTGCGTTCGATGTTCTGTCGAACATACAGGCGACTGATTTTGTCGAGCACCCGATTTGCTTTGTCCGAATCCGGGTCCTCCATCGTGAGATAGATGATCCCGGAGTCCTTTCCGGCTTCACCCACCTTGAGGCGCTTCTGGTAGTCCAAGGCTGTGGTCTGCGGACGGCTGCGCACAACGACGAACTCGGTGCCGGGGCGAGCCTTGAGTTCGGCGACTTGCAGACGAAATCCGTCGAGTTGAACGGCTTCGTTGACTTTGCCGGTCAGCAACAATTTCTCTTCAGCGTCATACAGGCGGTATGAGCCCGCAGTGCCGGCACGCAGCAGCAGTTTCTCGCCCAGGTAGGCGTCCGGCACGTCCAGCTGGAAGATGTCGAGTTTTTCTCCACCCCAGGCGTAGCTGTCCAGGCCCAATAGCGGTGCAGCGAGCTCTCCGTCTTCTACGGGGTCGTGCTGGCGGGCCAGGTAGCTGCCGAGCAGCGGGACGTACTTGGGCCGGGCATTGATGTAAAGCCTCAGGTCATTGACGGTATCGCCCAGTACCGCACGGGATTTGATCAGCTCTATTTCGGTGATCGCCTGCGACACCGAGTTCGGCCTGGGCACGGATTCGGGAATACCAGTGATCCCTGACTTCTTTGGTTCGATCTGGATCATCGCGGTGGCTTCATAGATCGGCGTGGCGACGATGGCGTAGGCGACGCCGAGCAGAGCGAAGAGGCCGGTGATGGTGAAAATCAGACGCTTGTGATCGAACGCCACGCGCAGAATGCGCGCCAGATCGATCCGGTTATCGCCATCGTATTCCAGCGAAGAGCGGGCCATTGCAGTCATTGCGGGTTCCTTCCTTGAGTGTTGCGCCACCGGTGCAGCAGCGGGCGTGACGGCCAGGTGTTCTTCAGACACCTAGGGTCAGCCTGCGCAAAAGATTGATGCTGATGTTTTGGAAGACCTGACCCAGTGCCTGAAGCTTGCTGAGCGGCGAGATCGACGCGAGCACCTGAGCGAACACCTGGATCATGAAGTACTCGTACAGCGGCTGGACGCCGATGCGCTGGTAGTAACGAGCGAGGTTGTAGTAGGCGTGCGTGGTCATCTGGATGCGTTGCTTACTGCTGCGCATCGAGAAGATTCCGCCTTCGTGCACGCGATAGGCCGCAGGCTTTATCTCTTCGATGAACTTGCCTTTGCCATGCGCACCAAGCAGTGACCACCAGCAGATATCCAGCACTTCGACGCCGTGCAACTCCGGTGGCAACTCCTTCACAAGGTTGCGAAAACAGACGGTCAACGTGGAAACCGGACGCGCCTTTTGCAGCTGGAGAGCGGTTGCGTCCTTTCGATACTTGCCGGTCAGGTGAGGGGTGCGGACGACGCCCTGGCTGTTGAACATGAATGCATCGTGGTAAGTCATCACGTAGTCACGATGTGTTTCGAGGAAGTCCACCTGTATCTGCAGCTTGCGCGGGTCCGTCCAGTAATCGTCCCCTTCGCAATAGGCGATATATCTGCCGCGGGCCTGAGCGAAAAGTCGCGTGCTGAACGGCACCCCCAGCTGATATTGATTTTCTTGCTGATAGATCGGCTTGATCAGGTTGGGGTAACGCGCGGCGTACTCGCGGACGATCGCGGCTGTTGTGTCGGTCGACGCGTCATCGTGGACGACCACCTCGAACGGGAAGTCGGTTTCCTGCCGAATGAAACCGTCCAGCGTTTCCTTTATGAACGCCGCATGGTTGTAGGTCAGGCAGATGATGCTCAGCAGGGGAGAGCGTTGGTCGCCCCAAGCTGCCATTACGTCCTGTTCGGTTCTCGATTGGCTGTCCATTTCAAACGCTCGACTTGGTCATCATTACGTAAAGCCGCATTACCACCGGCTTGGAGGTGAAGGTCACCAGGGCAAGGCAGATCACGCCGCTGACTGCCAGCCCCAGGAGAATGTCGAATCGGTTGTCACTGGCGATGGCAGCGAACACCGGTTCGCCGATCAGCAGCCCCAGGCCGGTCATGGCCGTGATGCGCAACAGGTCCTGTAGCCATGGGCGATGCAGGCAGGCACCGAAGCGTTTGTGCACCATCGATGGCCAGATCAGGAAGGTCAGCATGCGTAATCCGAACCAGGCCAGCGCAGCGCCGTAGACGCCGTGTTCGAGGGTTGCGTAGACAACCACGGGGATGCTCAATGCGGCGCTGACCAGGCTGAACCACACATGCAGGCGCAACTGCCCATAGGCGTACTGCAGGTAAAACTGGAAGGCGGTAACGGCCATGATGGCGCTGCCGATCACGTACCACGGCAGGACCAGACGGCTCCATTGCGCGGCTTCTGCGTCGCCGGTCCAGGCTAAAACCAGCTCGGCAGAGTGAAACGCGATCACCCCGGCCAGGGGAAACAGCAAGCTGCAGACGAACCGGGTCGCGTTCAGATAGAGCGCCTGCATATCGGCGATACGGTCCTCGGCGACAAGCATCGTCATGCGCGGTAGCAGCGTCTGCACCAGCGGATTGGTCAGCGTCATGATGCCGGTCGAGATCAGCGCAACCAGCGAGAAATAGCCGTATTCGCTGAGCGGCAGCACATTGGATAGCAGCACCTTATCCAGCTGCGTCAGGACGATCCACAGCACTGAGGTGAGCGAAATGCCGGCGGCAAATGGCAGCACCGGCTTGACGACTGCCCAGTTGAAACCGGTCAGCAGCTTTGGATTGGGCATCAAGCTGTACGCTTTGACGGCGAAGATGAGGGTTTCGAGCAGTCCGACAGCCGTCTGGAAGAGAAAGAAGTCTTCCGGGTTCTGGCTGATATTGGCCACCAGAAACAACCCGCCGAAATAACGCAGCGTGGCGACGACGACATTAGCGCTGTTCAGCCACGCATGTAGCTCAAGGCCTTGCAGGCCGCTTTTATACAGGGTGGCGTAAAGCTTGAGCCCGATCATCAAGCCCATCAGGCTGATGCAGTGGACGATGGTGGTGTTACTCAATTCCGCTGCCTGCAGCCATTGGTGTGCAATCCATCCGCTGGAGAGATGAATGCTGAGAGCGGTGAGTAATGCCAGCGGCAGAAATATGATCTCGAACGAACGCAGCAATTGCCCCGGTTCGTAGCGCTGTGTCGCATTGTCCATGCGGCCGCGGAAATGGGCGATCTGACGAACCAGTGAAGGGGACAGACCGGCGTCCAGCAGCTGCAGCCAGGCTTGTAGTACCGCGAAGAAGCCGATCAGACCGTAAGCTTCCGCGCCCAGATGTCCGAGGTAGAAGGGCAGGATAAGAATGCCGATGAGCATGGCATACGCTTGCCCCGCATAGCTCAGGCCGGTGTTACGAAGCATCGATAGATTTCGATCGGACATGACGTCAGCCGTTGCGAATGAATCAGTAAATGCGCTTGCACATAGGGGCCGGCAGGTTTGCCCGGTCGTCCACCAGCCAACCGGCGGTGACCTGAGGCCAGATACGTTCGGCCTGCGGCTGGCTGCGATGTGCTGATTCTTTCAGCAGCGTCTCGATAACCGTGTTCTGGACATGCCGTGGCAGGCCCGGATAGATCGGCAGGCACAGCACCCGACGACTCAGGGCGCGGGACTCGGTTTGTGGGATTTGCGGCTGCACGTAGCTGAGGGTGTCTAACGAGGGGTAGAAGTAGCGCCTGGGGTTGATGCCCTTGTCCATGAGTGTCGCTCGACACCGCAGCAGCTGACTTTCATCAGTCAGGGCGATGGGGAAATAGCTGTGGTTGCGTTGCGAGTCCGCTTGCTGGCGCTGCAAGTCGAAGTGGTCACTGAGCTGATGTTCGTAGCGGCTGGCGATTTCTTCACGCTGCTCCAGAATCAATGCCATGTCGTCGAGAATGCACAGCCCCATCGCGGCAGCAAACTCATTGAGTTTGGCGTTGATGCCAATGCCGTCGATGATGTCGGTGTCGACGATGCCGAAGTTGCAGAGCAAACGAATCCTGGCGGCCAGCGCATCGTCGTCGGTGACGATGGCACCACCTTCTATAGTGTGGAAAAGCTTGGTCGCGTGAAAACTGAGCGTGCTGATATCGCCCCAGTTGAACACCGAGTGATCCTTGTAACGAACGCTGAATGCATGAGCACCGTCGTAGATCACTTTCAGGCGATGCTGCTGCGCGACCTGCGCGATTGTTTCGACATCGCAGGCATTGCCGAAAACATGTGTGGCGACTATCGCTTGAGTGTCGGCCTCTATCCTCGCTTCGATCGCCCTGGGATCAAGATTCCAGGTCGCTTTGTCGATATCCGCGAATATCGGTCGAATGCCCTCCCACTGAAGTGAACTGGTGGTCGCGACAAAACTGAACGGGGTAGTGATTGCACTGCCGGTGAGGTTCAGAGCCCGATAGGCGATCTGCAGCGCCAAGGTGCCGTTGTTGGTCAGAATTATGTTTCTGACACCCAGGTAATCACGCAGCCGCTCCTCCAGCTCCGTAACCAGAGGGCCATGATTGGTCAGCCAACCGGTGGCATAGATGCTGTCGACGTAGCCCAGAAATTTGGCTTTGTTGCCAAGATATGATCGGGTGACATTGATCATCTCGATATCCCTATCTGTCGTCACGTCTGAATCAGGCGCAATGAATGTTGCGCCTGTGAGGTCACGCTGCAGGTTGTGTACCCAAGGCTGTTGCGCGTCGTGCTCGGCGCTGGTTCAGCTTGAGAATCAAGCGGGTCGCGAGGCTGCCTGCATGCGGATCGCCAAAGTGAAAGATGGCCGTTGCGCGGCGATGATCAGGGTCACAGGGCTCGTTGGCATGAAGCGTGCGGTAGCCCCAGAACAGATAGAGGTTGCCGGGAACGAGTTGAAGCTTTTGCGGGCGCAGGAAGTTGTGCCGGATGGCTGCGCTAATCAATTTCCGACTCAGCGCGTTCTGCAGCAACGCTTTTTCGAGAACATTGATCAACACGTTGGAGCGTATGCGGCGACCATTGGGGAACAACAGCAAATCACCCCGGTCGACGCCATCCTGAGGAATTTCTATCGGTAACAGCGCCGTGACCAGGCTAGCGTCATAGTGAAAGCAATTGGACTCACGGCGACCTGAAGTCCCTTGGACACAGCGCAGGACTTTAAGTATCTCGTTGCTATAAGCAGCTTGCCCCGCGCCCGCCTGATAGACACTTTCCAGCATGTTTCGAAATTCTGGTGAAGCGCCTAGCGCGCCGAGCAGGGAGCTTTCTATTTCGCTGCCACCATGATGCGCGAAATAACTTCCTTTATGTTTTTCGGCTTCTGCTCGGACGCTTTCTTTAAGAGATTTCAGTTGGTCACTTGTTAGAAAGTTGGCAATGCAGGCGCTTCCCTTATTGGACATCTCATAAGTAATTAACTGAAGAGCGGGCGCTTCCAGGTTGCGGAAAGATGTATTCACGATGCACTCCAATTGGATAATACAATCGAGTAGAAGTTTTTAAAGGTTCAAGCCAAGCGATAACTTCTCGTAAACAGCGCTCTGTGTTTACGACTGATGTTTGGCATTAAGGGCTTGAGCCAGTATCGAGCCGTATTGGCTTTTCGCTCACGAGTTTCGATCAGGCAAAGCTACCGCACCAGCCGACACAGCTGCCTTTGCGTAATTAGAGCGTTGCTCTAGGTTGCAGGCTTGGCGCGCTTCAGACAGAGCTACCGCACTCGGCTAGAATTCGAGATAAGCAAACAAATCTTTGTTGGCGAAAGCAGCAGCATTGCTGCTGCTGAAGAAACGCCATCCATGCGCATCAGTACAGCTCGGCTTACTAGTTAGTTTGCCGTTCGAAACGAGGCGTCTCTTAGCTGTGTGATGTAGTTAACATTCAGAACCTGACGGCAGTCAAGAACCGAAACAAAAAAAATCGTCAGCAATACGGTCACTTAGCTCAATGCCTTGATTGCAAAGGAACTTTTAAAGTGTATATGGGTTTCCGCCTTGGACGGGTTTAAGCGGGCTCCATCTTCTGAACTAGGTCGTTTGATCTACGACTATTTTATCGATGAACAGATAGATGCCGGAAGTTACTTGGCTTATTTCGAAATTAAAAGGTTGGGGCGATTTATATCGTTTGCAATTCTTTCGGGTACAAAGCGGAGACCAAAAAAAAGGCCACTCATTGAGTGGCCTTTCTATTTGGTTGCGGGAGCCGGATTTGAACCGACGACCTTCGGGTTATGAGCCCGACGAGCTACCAGACTGCTCCATCCCGCGTCTGTGGGCGGCATTCTACATCTTTCGGCTGATCTGTCACGGTTTTATTGCAAACCGAACGATATTTCGTCACGCGCTAAGCGAAACATGAGCGCTGTGCGACTCGCTTGCCCGAGGCCGGTTCTGATCCAGTCGGCTATCTGCGGATGGCTTGTGATGATGACGAACGACTCGCAGCATGCCCCAAAGCATCGCCAGGGCGGCTGCACTCCAGCCAATTACTATCAGAAGAATTACTAGTGGCGCTGTGATCATCGTTGGATTCCTTTCTAACCAGACATCAAGTGCTCTCTGGATATGGGACCACCGAAATGAAACAGCGGTTCCGCTTGCCTTCTGTCGATAGCGCGGATCAATGGCCGCAGCCCGTTGCCTAAATTCGAGTATCGGCTCGAAACAAAAGGAGAAACGTATGCGAAGCTATGTGCTTATCGTGCTTGGGGCCGCGCTTGCGGCAGTGGCTACGGCCCAGGCGTCAGCGGGAGATTCAATGCCTGGTTATACGCTGCTGGCGCAGAATACCGGTTCGGTCAACCGTACCCTCGGAAATGGCTCCATGGGCACCGGTGCGGGTATAGAACGACTACCTGAACAGTCTGGGGAAAAGCGCAACGATCGTGAGGTCCGCGATCAGCGGCTGGAGCAGGTCTACGAGCAATCCAATCATGGCGACACTGATCCGGATATGGAGCATCGCCCGCGCCGAACGTTGGGGGACCGAGATCAGGATTGATCACCCCCCATTGTTTGGACGAGGAGGGCGATAGATCACGGTTGTATTTTGAATCGATGATTGCTTGCGTCAGCCGCTTGCGGAGCGAGTGCGGTCTCGCTCGTTAGGCACACGAGGGTGACCAGCACTGGCCGATGGGTCGCTACGGAAAAGATCGACCAGCCTGACTGTTGCGCTAACTTCTTATTGCAGCGTCAAGCTTGTTTGCAGGCTGAACAAGCCCAACTAGCTGAAGAATGTGGGCTGCTTGAGCCGCCGAGCGGCCAGGCAGGGTGGTGGTCGTTTGATGGCCTCCCTCGATTTCCCAAAACCGGCAGACAAAGACTGGCGTCCGCTTTCGGCTCCTCTTCCGGGCGGCCCAACAGATAGCCTTGAACCAGATCGACTCCCATGTCTGACAGGACGTGCAGTTCTTCGCCCAGCTCGATGCCCTCAGCAATGACCTGAGCACGTGATGCTCTGGCGATCTTCATGATCGACCCGACGAACTCGCGCTTAACAACGTCCCGGTGGATACCGTCTATAAAGTAGCGGTCGATCTTGACGTAGTCGGGGCGCAGCTCCGACCACATGCGCAGGCTGGAATAGCCTGCACCGAGGTCGTCCAATGCAATAGAAAAGCCCATGTCACGATAGTGATGCAAGGCGGCACGAAGCAGTTCGAAATCGTCGGTGGGTGTTTGCTCCGTAAGCTCGATTACCACACTGTCGGCCGAGATGCCGTACTTGTGCAGCAGCTCCAGGGTGCGGCCCGGCTTGTGCGTGGCATCCAATAATGTTTCCGGCGACACGTTGAGGAACAGTTTGCCCTTTAGCTGCTGCTGGCTATACCGGCGACAGGCGCTCTCGCGACAAGTCATCTCCAGCTCATTGAGCCGTCCGGCATGTCGAGCGGCGGCGAGCAGATTGATAGGGGAGTGAAGCGAGGTATTTGAAGGGCCGCGGGTAAGGGCTTCGTAGCCGAGGATGACTCGTTCGGCAAGCGATACGATCGGCTGGAACAGGCTGGTAATGCTGCTGTGAGCAAGGATGGAATCCAGCGTGCTCAACTGCTCGGTGACGGTCATGAGGGTCTCGTGGCGGCCTTAAAATGCGAAGGGCCGCACAATGGCGGCCCTTCGTATTTCACGACACTATGATGTCATTTTGATGACACCGAGATCAGCGATCGACAGACTGGTTCTTGGCCATCGCCTTATGCAGTCCCAAGTAATCCAGCAGAATTCTGCCGCTTTCCGAGAGATAGGCATCGTCTTCGGGTTTGATTTTTTTGTCCTCAACGTGCGGTGTCGTTTCATCTTCTTTTTCGAGCTTGGCCAGTGGCTCCTCGCCTTTGGCCTCGCGCAAGGTGTTCTCCAAGGCCAGTTGGCGCTTCTCGATGCGCTCCTGCTGACCCCGGCGCTTTTCCTCGTTGAGGCTGATGGTCGTCTCGTGAGTCAGCTCCTGAGTCAGCGCGAGACGGTCACGCGTGAACACAAAGTCGGGATCCTCATGGGTCCGTCCTTCGTGACGAGCTTTGAGTTCAGCGAGGAACGGCTTGAACGGATTCATATCCGGGTTGACCGCTGCGCGGATGCTGTCCCAGGGCATCGCTTCCGGCAGTGCGCTCTCGCCAATTTCCTTGGTATCGACTTCGGCTGGGTAGGAAATGTCCGGAATCACACCCTGATGCTGCGTGCTTTGTCCCGAGACCCGATAGAACTTGGCCAGTGTCAGCTTGAGTTCGCCATGATTGAGTGGCTGGACCGTTTGTACGGTGCCTTTGCCGAAGGTCTGGCCACCGACGATAAGCGCCCGGTGGTAGTCCTGCATGGCGCCGGCAAAGATCTCCGAGGCCGATGCGGACAGTCGATTGACCAGCACAGCCAGCGGGCCCTTATAAAACACACCTTGCTGCTCGTCGGCGAGTACGTCGACACGGCCATCGCTGTTGCGGACCAGAACCGTAGGACCTTGATCGATGAAAAGGCCGGTCAGTTCGGTGGCTTCCTGCAGGGAGCCACCGCCATTGTTACGCAGGTCGATGACCACGCCATCGACGTTTTCCTCTTCCAGCTCCGTCAGCAGCTTTTTCACGTCGCGGGTCGTGCTCTTGTATTCCTTGTCGCCAGCACGCAGGGCCTTGAAATCAAGGTAGAACGCAGGGATTTCGATGACCCCGAGCTTGTAATCGCGGCCGTCCTGATTGAGCTTAAGCACGGATTTCTTCGCCGCCTGCTCTTCAAGCTTCACCGCTTCACGGGTAATGGCAACGACCTTGCTGCTCTGGTCGTTTGGCGCATTGCTCGCCGGGATGACCTCGAGCCGGACGACCGATCCTTTCGGGCCGCGGATCAGTTTGACGACTTCGTCTAGCCGCCAGCCGATCACATCGACCATCTCCTCATTACTTTGACCGACCCCGACAATCTTGTCGGCAGGCGCGATCTGCTTGCTCTTCTCCGCGGGACCAGCAGGGACAAGACGCACCACTTTGACGTGCTCGTTGTCGCTCTGCAGTACGGCGCCAATCCCTTCAAGGGAGAGGCTCATGTTGATATCGAAGTTCTCCGCGTTGTCGGGAGAGAGGTATTGCGTGTGCGGATCGTAGGACTGCGCAAAGGCATTGATGTAAGTCTGAAACACGTCTTCGCCACGGGTTTGCTCAAGGCGTGCCAGCTGGTTCTTATAGCGCTTGGTGAGCAACTCCTCGATGGCCTTGGGCTCCTTGCCGGCGATCTTCAGTCGCAGCACCTCGTCCTTTACGCGTTTGCGCCAGAGGTCATCCAGTTCCTGTTCGTTCTCCGGGCGCGCTGCATTCTCGCGATCGACCAGCAGCTCCTCGTCCAGGGTGAAGTCAAAGCTGTCGACGCCTTGCTCCAGCAGGCTCAGGGCGTACTCCAGCCTGCTCTGCAGCCGCTCCAGATGCACCTTGTAAATAATGAACCCAGGCTCGAGGTTGCCATTCTTCAAGAAGTCGTCGAACTGGTTGCGCCAGGCTTCGAACTCGGCGACGTCGCCTGCAGTGAAATAGCTGCGCGAAGGGTCGAGCATCTCGATGTAGCTGTCGAAGATCTTCGCCGAGCGAGCGTCGTTGAGCGGGGGCTTGTTGTAGTGATGGCGCTTGAGCAGCTCGACCACGTTCAGGCTGGCTATCACCTGATCACGGTCAGGCTGCAGATAATCCCAGGTGTGCGGGTCGGCAGGCTTGGCCAGAGTGGCGCTTGCCTGAAGACCTACCAGCAAGGCTAGCAAGCCTGCGGTTAATGATCGTTTCATATCGAGAGAGCGACGCGAGGCTGAGTAGTAACGCATATTAGGCCATCAAATCAGGCGCCGAGACGGAATCCGCTCGGCGGGAAGAACACAGCCCGATGGTATCTGGCGGCTGGCACGCCGCGATTCAGGTCGCACCGAGGCGGTAGGGCGATTCTCCTCACCGAGGATGCCGATCAGGCAATCCATGGTTTTGAATGGGCGTATCGCTGTAGAGCCTAGGTAGAACTTGATCAGCGGCCTGCACTGCCGGAGTCACGGTTTAGCGGGCGCAGGTGTGAACCACTATGGAGGCAGCATGAGGGCATTGCAAGGCATCGAAGAACAGCTGGAGTGAGTGGAGCGCACCGTTGCGAAGTGCGGCAAGAAAGAGGTCAGGATTCAAATGGCGGCTGCAGGCCTGAACCGTGCCGATTTGCTGCAGCGCGCGGGCACCATCCGCCGCCACCCGGTGTGACCGATATCTTCGGATGACCGGGCTAAGTTACTCGCTGACATTGCAGAGCAGATTCGGGCCGCTCTTGGCCAACCAGACGCTTTCTCCACGCCTGGGATGCAGTCCCGGCGACGTGGAGGCGCGTTTGCTGCCCTGGCGAGCAACCATATATCGGCGATATGTTGCGTTGGTTATCGATGCCAGTCTGGCTGAACAATCCAAGCCAGGCGCGTGCGCCTGGATTTCACGGGTCAAGGCAGCTCGGCGCTCGAATAGAACGCGCTAAGTACCTTCACCAGATGTGCCAGATCCTGGCTGCCGGCCAGCTCGCGGATCGAGTGCATAGCAAAGGTCGGCAGGCCGATATCCACGGTGCGTACACCCAGCTGGCTGGCGGTGATAGGGCCGATGGTCGAGCCGCAGCCCATGTCGCTGCGGGTTACGAAGCTCTGCACCGAGACTTCATTTTCCAGACACAAGTGGCGGAAGAAGCCGGCAGTTTCGCTGCTTGTGGCGTATCGCTGGTTGCTGTTGACCTTGATCACCGGCCCGGCATTGAGTTTCGGACCGTGGTTGCCGTCATGCTTGTCGCTGTAGTTGGGATGCACGGCGTGCGCGTTATCGGCAGAGATCATCAGTGAACGGTTGATGCTGCGCTGGAAGGATTCGCCTTCAGGCAATACGCGGCGCAGGACTTGTTCGAGAAACGGCCCGTCGGCACCGCACATCGAGGTGGAGCCGACTTCTTCATGATCAGTGCAGACCAGCACACAGGTTTCCTCGGGGCCGGCGCGTAACAGGGCTTGGAGGCCGGCAAAGCACGACAGCAGGTTATCCAAGCGGGCGCCGGCGATGAAATCCCCATTCAGACCGATCACGGCAGCGCTCTGGGTATCGTAGAAGCTCAGTTCGAAATCCAGTACGACGTCAGCTACCAGACCATGCTCGCGGCTCAGTTGGTCCGCCAGCAGCGCCCGGAAATCCGGGCTGTCTTCACTGGCGACTTGCGCCAGTATCGGCGGCAGCTCGTTCTGCGGATTGATCGCCCAGCCCTGGTTGGCGTCTCGATTGAGGTGTATGGCAAGGCTGGGAATTACGGCAATAGGCAGCTTGAAATCGATCAGCTGGCTTTCGATCCGGCCATCGCTGCTATAGGTCACGCGTCCAGCCAAGGACAAGTCACGGTCGAACCATGGCGCCAGCAACGCGCCGCCGTAGACTTCGACGCCTAGCTGCCAGAAGCCCTGCCGCTGCAATTCAGGTTGCGGCTTTACCCGAAGGCAGGGGCTGTCGGTGTGGGCGCCGACCAGGCGGATACCCTGTTCGATGACCGATTGGTTACCCAGCTGGAACGCGATAATCGCGGAGTCGTTACGGGTGACGTAGTAACGGCCGCCGGGTTCGGTGTGCCAGGTCTCGCGTTCTTCCAACGCCTTGTAGCCGGCGGCCTGCAGGGCCTGGGCAAGGCTGGCGGTGGCGTGAAATGGGGTAGGGGAGGCTTTGAGGTAGTCAATCAAACCCTGGTTGAGTTCTTCGCGCATGGTTGGCTCCGGACGGCAATGGTTGAAAGTTTATCCCATCGGCCGGTGCCACTGCAGATCGAAGCGTCAGCAGTTCAGTCGCGCCTAGCTATCACCTCAAACAAATGCCAATGCTTGTTGCTGCCCACGGCAGTCTTGCCGTCGTACTCGAACTCGTTGAGTTCCAGCAGTGTCCAGCCAGCCATCTGCCGCATCAACTGCTCGTGGTTGAGGATGCTTAGACCTTTGTCCGCCCAAGCGTCATTCGGGCCAAAAAAATGCCCACTGAATAAGCCATGTTGCCGCAACGATTGGCAGATGCGCGACCATAGGTTCTGAAACGCATCTGGTCGACAGAATGGCAGAGCGAAGCCAGCGTTGATGAGGTTGACAGTTGGCAATGGCACATTGTCTTCGAACGAGCGGCAAACTGTGGTGAGCGCCCCAGAGCGATATTTGTCGGACTACTCGCGCAGCGACTCCAACGCACGCGGATCGCGATCAAGGGCGACGACGTCCCAGCCGGCTCTAAGCAGCGCCAAGCTGTCTCGCCCTGCTCCGCAACCCAGGTCCAGTGCTTGACCTGGGGGTTGTGCCCACAGATTGAGCGCTTTGCGCAGAGTTAGGTGCTCTGGGGCGCCCCGGGTCGCCTCGACGAAATCACGCATCAGAACGGCGCCGGACAATCGAATCGCATCCGTTCACCGGTTTGAGGGTGCGTCAGGGTGAGCATACTGGCGTGCAGGCAGAGTCGGTCATGTGCATCAAGCGCTTGCTCATGCGCATACAGTCGGTCGCCTAATAGAGGATGGCCAATCGAGAGCATGTGTACACGCAGCTGATGGGAGCGGCCGGTAATCGGGGTGAGTTCGACCCGGCTGTAATCACCGCAGCGCTCCAGGACTCGCCAATACGTCAGAGCATGCTTGCCCAGTTCATGATCGACCACATGTCGGGGTTTGGTTGGGGGGTCATAGCGCAGCGGTAGATCTATGCTTCCACTGTCCTGCTCGGGTTCTCCCCAACACAAGGCGGTGTAGGCTTTCTCTGTTTCGCGGTCATGAAACTGTCGGGAGAGTTCGCGATGGCTGTCCGCGTCGCGCGCAAGCACGATCAGGCCTGAGGTTTCCCAATCCAGGCGGTGGACGATCCGTGCCTCTGGATAACCATTTTCCTGAAGGCGGGTAACCAGACAATCCTTGTTGTCTTCGGCGCGACCGGGAACCGACAGCAGCAAAGTAGGCTTGTTGATGACCAGTAACGCGGCGTCTTGGTGAACGATCTGGATGTTGCTCAGTGGCATTTTCGAATTCCGCAAACGACATCGGCGACCGAAGTCGCCGATGAATCTGCCGCTACACAAAGGTGCTGGCGACTACCCGGTCGATCAACGATCCGGCAGGGTGATGTTCAGCTCGAGGATCGAACAGCTGCCCTGATCCTCCAAGGCGACCTGAACCTGATCGCTGTCGATGTTGACGTACTTGCGGATCACCTCGACCAGTTCCTTCTGCAAAGCCGGCAGGTAGTCCGGTTGCGTACGTTGGCCGCGCTCGTGGGCGACGATGATCTGCAGGCGTTCCTTGGCGATATTGGCGGGTGTTTCCTTCTTCTTGCGTTCACGAAAGAAGTCGAGAAGGTTCATTCGCGGCCTCCAAACAAGCGTTGCAGGAAGCCCTGCTTTTTAACGTCGAGGAAGCGATGGTTCACTTCCTTGCCCAGCAGGCGATCCACGGCGTCGCTATACGCCTGGCCGGCATCGCTTTGATCATCGAGAATCACTGGCACACCCTGGTTGGAAGCCTTCAACACGGCCTGGGATTCGGGAATGACGCCGAGCAGACGAATCGAAAGGATTTCCTCGACGTCCTCGACACCAAGCATTTCACCTTTGACTACGCGCTCGGGGTTGTAGCGGGTCAACAACAGGTGTTCCTTGATCGGTTCTTCGCCGTTTTCAGCACGGCGGGACTTGCTGGCCAACAGGCCCAGCATGCGATCCGAGTCGCGAACCGAAGAGACTTCCGGGTTGGTGACGACGATGGCTTCGTCGGCGAAGTACATCGCCAGGTGGGCGCCTTTCTCGATACCCGCCGGTGAGTCGCAGATGACGTATTCAAACGTTTTGGCCAGCTCATCGATGACCTTGCCGACGCCTTCGAGCGTCAGGGCATCCTTGTCGCGGGTCTGGCTAGCGGCCAGAACGTAGAGGTTTTCGAGACGCTTGTCCTTAATCAGGGCCTGGGTCAAGGTGGCATCGCCCTGAATGACATTGACGAAGTCATACACCACGCGACGCTCGCAGCCCATGATCAGGTCCAGGTTACGCAGACCGACGTCGAAGTCGACGATGACGGTTTTGTGGCCGCGCAAGGCGAGGCCGGTACCGATGGCGGCGCTGGAGGTGGTTTTACCGACGCCACCCTTGCCGGAAGTGACTACGAGGATCTTGGCCAAGGTGATTCACCCTAAATATGAAGTCGGGACCGTAGCCGAGTCGGCTTACAGTGCGCCCGTTTTGGTGCTTGAAAATTCGCGGCAGTATCCGTTAAAGGCGGGTGATGTTCAACACGTCGCCGGATAGCTTCATTTGCACGGCTTCGGCCCACAAAGGGTCGCGTCTAAGGTCTTCGGCGACCTTGTAATGCCCGGCAATCGAAACCATTTCAGCGGCCAGTTGCTGGCAGAAAATACGTGCGTTGGCGTCGCCCTTGATGCCTGCCAGCGCACGGCCGCGCAACGGGCCGTACACATGGATGTTCCCGTCGGCGAGAAGTTCCGCGCCAGGACTCACCGCGGCAAGCACGATGAGATCGCCGCCCTGAGCATAGACCTGTTGGCCACCGCGGATGGGGGTGGTGATCACCCGTGTCGGTCGGTAGTCGGGCTCTGCCGGTTTGGCGGGCTCGGTGGGGGCTTTGCTGGCGATGTCGAGCTTGCGTTCACGAGCGTTCGACGGCGGCAGTACGGGCAGATCCAGGCGGCCGGCGGCTTCGACGATCTGCGGGTCGCCTGCACGCAACGCAAGGGTGCGTAGGCCGTGCCTGCGGCAGAGCGCGATGAGCGCGGGCAGGTCGAGATTGCAATCGGCCGGGAGTTTGTCCAAGGCCAACACCAGCGGCGTGTTGTTGAAAAAATCCGGGGCTTGTTCGACCTTGATGGCGAGCTGTTGATCCAGACGCTGCAGGTCGTTCTGTGCCAGCTCCAGCACGGTGATGGCGAGCATGCTGCCCTTGAGCTGGAACACGGGGGCTTGGTCGGTTAGATCGGCTTGGCTCATGGTCTGCCTGCTGCGGTAAATGGCGAGGACTTATAGCGGGGCAAACTGTCGCCTGCAAGTCTCGCCAGCGCTGTCGGACGGATGCCGTGTATCGCGACGCCACGGCATTGGCGGGCGATTTATCGCTAGAATGCGCGCTTTTATTGGTTCGGGCTTGCCAATGGATCGTCCTCGTTTCCGTTCATCATTTCTTCACCCACGTTTCTGGTTGCTGTGGCTTGGCTTCGGTCTGCTGTGGCTGGTGGTGCAGTTACCCTATCGGGTACTGCTGCTGCTGGGGCGCGGCCTTGGCGCGTTGATGTACCGCGTTGCGCGCTCGAGACGGCAGATCGCACGGCGCAACTTGCAGCTGTGCTTTCCAGAACTGTGCGAAACGGAGCGTGAGCGGCTGCTGCGCGAGAACTTTGCCTCGACCGGCATTGCCTTCTTTGAGATGGCCATGAGCTGGTGGTGGCCCAAGTCGCGTTTGCAGCAGCTGGCCCAAATCCAGGGGCTCGAACATTTGCAACAAGCACAGGCGCAAGGGCAGGGCGTGATCCTGATGACCTTGCACTTCACCACGCTGGAAATCGGTGGAGCGCTCCTCGGCCAGTGGCACACCATTGATGGTATGTACCGCGAGCACAAGAATCCGGTGTTCGATTATGTGCAGCGGCGTGGCCGGGAGCGGCACAACCAGGACGCGACAGCGATCGAGCGTGAAGATGTGCGTGCCATGCTCAAGGTCCTGCGCGCGGGCCGGGCGATCTGGTATGCACCCGACCAGGATTACGGCCGTAAGCAGAGCATCTTCGTACCCTGGTTTGGAATTCAGGCCGCAACCGTGACCGCTACGACCAAGTTTGCCCGCCTGGGACGGGCAAAGGTGATCCCCTATACGCTGGAGCGCCTGCCCCACGGAAAGGGCTACAGCCTGGTGGTGCATCCGCCGTTGGAAGATTTTCCCGGTGAAAGCGAGGAGGCTGATTGCCGCCGCATCAACGAGTGGATTGAAGACTCGGTCAGGCAGCATCCTGAACAGTATCTGTGGGCCCACCGGCGCTTCAAGACACGACCGGCGGGGGATCCGAGTCTTTACCGCAAGCGCCCGAAGAAACCGGTCAGTCTGTAAAGACGCCGTCGCGGAAGTCGCGCAGCGCCTGCTCGATCTCTTCGCGGCGATTCATTACGAACGGGCCGTACTGCACAATCGGCTCGCCGATTGGACGGCCTGCAAGAAGCAGAACGCGGGCGCCGCTGCTGGTTGAAAGCGCCAACTCGCCCTGATCGGAAAGTCGGGCGAGCTGGTTTTTCGAGAGGCGTTGCCCGCCTACCAACAACTCGCCATCGAACACATAGAGGATCACTCGCAGCCCGTCGGACAGCTGTGGGCTTAGCCCTGTGCCGGCGGGAAGGTGAAGATCGAACAGCTGTGGCTCTGTATTAGGGCGTTGCACAGCACCGGCTTGGCTGACGCCTTCGGCGCAGAGCTGGCCGGCGATTACGACTGCTTCGATACCGTTCGGCAGCGTCATCCGCGGGATTTCGGCAGGTGAGAAATCACGGTAGCTTGGTTCGTCCAGCTTGTTCTTCGCCGGCAGGTTAAGCCATAGCTGAAAGCCGCGCATCGCCCCGTGTTCCTGCTGAGGCATCTCACTGTGGATGACGCCGCGTGCGGCGGTCATCCATTGCACCCCGCCGCTTTCCAGCAGACCGACATTGCCGAGGTGATCTTCGTGACGCATGCGGCCTTCGAGCATATAAGTGATGGTCTCGAAGCCGCGGTGTGGGTGCGCTGGAAAGCCGGCGATGTATTCGTCCGGGTTGTCCGAGCCGAACTCGTCAAGCATCAGGAAGGGATCGAATCGCTCCGGTGCGGCGCCGCCAAACAGCCGTGTCAGGCTGACGCCTGCACCATCGGAGGTGGCACGGCCGGTGCTGATGGAAAGGATTTCACGCGTGGTCATAGCTTCGCTCCTAGAACAGATGAGCTAAGACTACGACCAGCAACTCGATGCGTTCATGCGAAATTTGAACCCTTCGTATCGGTCAGATCGATCATTCTTCGATCTGCAGCTCCCGCGCGCGCGTATAAACGTAGCGGACCTTCTCGTATTCGAACGGCGAGTTGAGCTGTCCGTAACGCAGCGGCGTCGTGTAGCGGATGTCGATCAACCGAAGCGCCGTTAAGCTGAACTCACCGCCGCTGGCTTCGGCATAGCTGAAGTAGTCGACCTGCCGTTCGACGCCAAAATCCACTGCCTGGCCTGCGGTGTCCCGCAGGTTGGACGGGCCGAGTGCGGGCAGGATCAGGTACGGGCCGTGGGGAACGCCATAGAAGCCAAGGGTCTGGCCAAAATCCTCGTTGTAACGGGGCAAGCCCATGCGCGTAGCAGGGTCCCAGACGCCTCCGACGCCAAGGATCGTGTTGAACAGCAGGCGCGCCGTGGTGGTCATGGCGCGTTCGCCCTTGAGCTGAGCGATGCTGTTGAAGAGCGTCGGGATTTCCCCGAGGTTATCGAAGAAGTTGCTGACGCCGGTCCGCACGATCTTGGGCGTAACGTAACGGTAGCCGCGAACCGCAGGCAGCATCACGAACTGATCCAGGCGGTAGTTGAAGTAATACATGCGCCGGTTCAGCGATTCCCAGGGGTCATAGATGTTCAGCGCGTCGAAGGTGGCGCGCTCGAATTCGCGTTGGTCGAGGCCAGGGTTGAACTCAAGGTCACGCAACGGATGGGTGAATCCATCTTCATCGATAGTTCCCGTCTGGGCATGGGCCACGCTACTGATCAGCAGCATGACAGCAAGCAGAGAGCGTTTAGCCACGGAAAAACTCCAACATATCGTGGGCATTGACCCGGTAAGTGAGGTTGCCGCAGTGGCCACCGCGAGGGTAAAGCGTCATGCGCTCGCCGAAGGTGCGGCGAAGAAACCCCAGGTCTCCAGCGCCGAGAATGATGTCGTCGGCGTTATGCATTACACCGATCTTCGGGCTGTTGCGCATGTAATCCTCAAGCGCGTACAGGCTCACCTGTTGTACCAGCTGCGCCATGCTGCCGCCGTCCTGCTGCGCGCGCCACATGGGGATCAGCTGCTCGGTGATATAGCAATCGAAGTCACAGAGCAGCGCGCGGCGAAAGAACGGCTCGAGGCTGGTGCCTTCATCGATTGGGTATTTCGGCGGCACGATCAGGCCGCGGCGGTTGATCAGATCCGAGGTGAATGCAATATCAGCTGCCGAGAAGCGGAATACCGAGCCGATCAGCATGGCCATCTGTTCATCGGTCAGCCGCAGCGCGGACTGCTGGAAGTCGAACAGCATCGCCTCGTCCAGGTTGATCGTGCCTTGCTGCCGGTAGTAACGCGTGAGCTTTTCCAGGATGACTTCATAGAAGGTTGTGGTGCTGTCGATGGCATCGACCTGCGTCTGCACCAACTTGTCGAGGTTACTGATCGAGGTGTAGAGGTTCACCGGCGGGTTGATCATCAACACGCGCTTGAAGTTGAAACTTTGTCGCGTCTCGTCAAGCTTGCTGACGAACGCAGCATTAAGCGCGCCGAGGCTATAACCGACCAGGTTGAACTCAGTGACTGGCAGTTCATGTTGCTGTGCGCGAACGGCCTGCATCACGCGGTAGAGGTCCTTGGCATCGCCTGGACTGTAGCCTGGCGTGGCGTAGCGTGAGGCAGCGGCGATAAAGTCGAAACTGGTGGGGGAGGACAATTGCACCACATGATAGCCAGCCCCATAGAACAGTCGCTTGAGCGACTCGGTCTTGCCAGCCGAGTAGCTGGCACCAGTGCCTGAGATGATGAACATCAGCGGTGCTGGTCCGGGTTGTTTTGCCAAGCGGTAGGTCAGCCGTTTAACCGCCCAGAAATTGTCGGGCAGGGTGAACTCCCGTTCGGGGCGTAACCGCAGGCTGAAGTCGGCCTGATCGATCTCGTCATCCTCAGGCAGCTCGGCACGAAAAGGCGCCGGTGTCGTCGCTATCGTCGCCTCGAACGGGTTGCTCAGGGGGTAGCCATACTGCTCGACGCTGATGTCTGCCGCGTGGGCAGGCGTAACGACCAGTGCAAGCAGTGCGCTCAGGCACAGCAGCAATCGCATATGAGGTGATCTCCGGTGACTACGGTGGGGGGTTGGCAGATTTAATCTTTAGTGTTCGCGTGTCGGCGGCGGGGCCGGAATCCTTCCGGCGAAATGGCGTCGGTTGGTACAACGGGTGGCGTCTCGGCAGCGGTTGATTCGATCGCAACGACCACACATCTTCATACCCAGATCATGCCTGGAATCGCCTGCCCCCTGTCGTTTCGCTAAGCATGGACCACAATTAAGCCGTCAGGTTGCGTAGCTTAGGCCCGGTGATAGCGAAAAGCCGGTCGCGGATTGATTGGCTGGGAAATGTGACCGATCAGTCAGGGCAGGCGCAGGCGCTGTACAGAGCGTTTTAAAGAAGCTGCCCATTAATTCTTGACGGCGTAAGCGCTTCCGGGACTGCGGTCGAGTCGCTTACGCCTGGTGATGCAACCAGGCGTGAGCGGGGATGTTCTCCTCCGAAAGCTGACGCTTGTCCAGGCGCTGCCAAATTTTCTCGTGAAAATAGAAACCTACTGAGTTGCACAGGGGCTCGATCGCCGCAACCAGCCCGCCCGCTGCAGCGCTGCCGGTCAAGGCATAGGTCACCGAGAATGCGATGCAGAAATGCATCAGGGTAAAGGTAACGGTCTTGATCATGGTTATCTCTCCAAAGAGATCGAGAACTGTTCTCGGTTGCAATGGAGTGTGCAGATGCCGCCAGAACGTTGGAAATGGTCACGCTTGATGAGTGACATAGCCCATCGCTATCGGTGCCCGCTGCGTTAGGTGAAAGTCGTCATCAATGCGTCTGGCACGGGCCTTCCACCAAATAAAAACAAGACTATGGTCGAGTGGTTTTCAAACGGGCCGGCCCTAAAGTAGCCGCCCTGCCTTCATGTGTGGGCAGAGGACCGTGTGGAGACCCCCAATGAACAACGAGACCGTAATTCAGCAGATCAATGCTGACCCACGATTTCAGGACCTGGTTGCCAAGCGTGGTCGTTTCGCCTGGATGCTGGCGACCATCATGCTCACCGCTTACTTCGCTTTCATTCTGGTCATCGCCTTTGACCCTGCGGTGTTGGGAACCCCTCTAAGTGCAGGCTCCGTCACCACTTGGGGGATCCCGGCGGGTCTGGGCTTGATCTTCCTGTCGTTCGTGCTGACCGGCGTCTACGTGCAGCGCGCTAACGGCGAGTTCGATCGCATTACCCAGGACATTCTCAACGAGGCTCAGAAATAATGCTCGCTCGTCTGCTGACCGCAGCTGCTCTGATGGCAGTTGCTCCGGCGCTGTTTGCTGACGCCCTGACCGGCGATGTGCAGAAACAGGCCACCAACTGGACCGCCATTTCCATGTTCATCGTGTTCATCGTGTTCACGATGGGAATCACCAAATGGGCGGCCAAACGCAATACCTCCACTTCTGATTACTACACGGCCGGTGGCAGTATCACTGGTTTCCAGAACGGATTGGCAATTGCTGGCGACTTCATGTCGGCGGCGTCATTTCTCGGTATTTCCGCGCTGGTTTTCACCAGCGGCTACGACGGCCTGATCTATTCGATCGGCTTTTTGGTGGGCTGGCCGATCATTCTGTTCCTGATGGCAGAGCGCTTGCGCAACCTGGGCAAATTCACCTTCTCCGACGTAGCCTCCTACCGCCTGGGACAGACACAGATCCGTATCCTTTCTGCCTGCGGTTCGCTGATCGTGGTGGCCTTCTATCTGATCGCGCAAATGGTCGGTGCGGGCAAGCTGATTCAACTGCTGTTCGGCCTCGACTATCTGGTTGCAGTGGTCATGGTCGGTGTGCTGATGGTCATGTACGTGATGTTTGGCGGCATGCTGGCAACCACCTGGGTGCAGATCATCAAGGCTGTGCTCCTGCTGTCCGGCGCAACCTTCATGGCCGTCATGGTCATGTATAACGTCGGCTTCGATTTCAGCCGTCTGTTTTCCGAGGCTGTAGCGCTGCACCCGAGTCATCAGGCGATCATGAGCCCGGGCGGCCTGGTTTCCGACCCGATCTCGGCTATCTCGCTGGGCCTCGCATTGATGTTTGGTACTGCCGGCCTGCCGCATATCCTGATGCGCTTCTTCACCGTCGCCGATGCCAAGGAAGCGCGTAAGAGCGTGTTCTACGCGACAGGCTTCATTGGCTATTTCTATATCCTGACCTTCATCATCGGTTTCGGCGCGATCCTGCTGGTCAGCACCAACCCAAGCTTCAAAGATGCCACGGGCGCCATCGTTGGCGGCACCAATATGGTCGCCATTCACCTGGCATCGGCGGTCGGCGGCAACCTGTTCCTGGGCTTCATCTCTGCGGTGGCCTTCGCCACCATCCTTGCGGTGGTCTCGGGCCTGGCGCTGGCCGGTGCTTCCGCGGTCGCTCATGACCTCTATGCCTGCGTGATCATGAAGGGCAAAGCCAAGGAAGAGGACGAGATGAAGGTGACCAAGCGCACCACGCTGGCATTGGGCGTACTGGCCATCCTGCTTGGCGTCGCTTTCGAGAATCAGAACATCGCCTTCATGGTGGGACTGGCGTTCTCGGTTGCCGCCAGCTGTAACTTCCCAATCCTGTTCCTTTCGATGTACTGGAAGGACCTGACCACTCGCGGTGCTCTGATCGGTGGTGCGATGGGCCTGGGTACGGCGTTGCTGCTGACCATCCTGAGCCCGACGGTCTGGGTCGACGTGCTGCATTTCGAACAGGCCATATTCCCGTACAAGTATCCGGCCCTGTTCGCCATGATCGCGTCCTTTGCCGGCCTGTGGTTCTTCTCGGTCACCGACAAGTCCAAGACGGCTGCCGAAGAGCGCGCGCGCTTCTTCCCGCAGTTCATCCGCTCGCAGACCGGTCTGGGTTCGACTGGTGCGGTCGCCCACTGATCCTGGGTTTTGTGATCGAAAAGGCAGCCTTCGGGCTGCCTTTTTTGTTCTGGGACCAGCCATCTCTGCGGGGCCGATCGGGAGCGGAGCATGCCAGTCATTCAGCATTTCGATAGAGGCCGGAGCCTGCTGCAGCTTTCGCTAGACTCGTGGCAACCCAACGAACAAAAGGTTACAACCGATGCAAAATCGCATGATGGTCACGGGGGCCGGATCCGGCCTGGGTCGCGAGATAGCGTTGCGCTGGGCGCGCGAGGGTTGGCAGCTGGCATTGTCGGATGTCAACGAGGCCGGCCTGGCCGAAACCCTGAAAATGGTCCGTGATGCAGGCGGCGACGGTTTTACTCAACGCTGTGACGTGCGCGACTACAGCCAGCTGACAGCCCTGGCGCAGGCATGCGAAAGCAAGCTTGGCGGTATCGATGTGGTGGTCAACAACGCGGGTGTTGCCTCGGGTGGTTTCTTCGACGAGCTGTCACTGGAGGACTGGGACTGGCAGATCGCGATCAATCTCATGGGTGTGGTCAAGGGCTGCAAGGCCTTCCTGCCATTGGTGCAGAAGAGCCAAGGCAAGATCATCAACATCGCGTCCATGGCGGCTCTGATGCAGGCGCCGGGCATGAGCAATTACAACGTGGCCAAGGCCGGTGTGGTGGCGTTGTCCGAGAGCCTGCTGGTGGAGCTGAAGCAGCAGGAAGTCGGAGTTCATGTGGTCTGCCCGTCATTCTTCCAGACCAACCTGATGGACTCCTACCGCGGTCCGACCCCCAATATGAAAGCGCAGATCAGCAAGCTGCTCGAAGCGTCGCCTATCTCTGCTGCCGACATTGCCGACTACATCTATCGCCAGGTGGCTGAGGGCGTGTTCATGATCCTGCCCCACGATGAAGGGCGCATGGCCTGGAAGATCAAGCAACAGAACCCGCAGGCGATCTACGACGAGATGGCGCTGTTGGCAGAAAAGAAGCGCAGCAAGAGCAAAACCTGACCGGCTGGTCCGTTTTGCTTGCCCTGATCCTGGGGCGGGAGTAGGGTTGCCGATCCTTCCCAGTCTGCCTCTGGATTCACTGTGAAAAACCCGTCTCGCTGGCTGCTCATGCTGGCCCTTGTGCTGGCCGCCATCAACCTTCGGCCAGGCATCACTTCGTTTGCACCATTGATCGAACGCATCGCCGAGGAGCTCAGTCTCAGCCGCAGCGTCATCAGCCTCACCACCGCCTTGCCAGTACTGCTGATGGGGTTGCTGGCGCCGTTGGCACCCCGTCTGGCCGTGCGTTTCGGCCTGGAGCGCACCATCAGCCTGTGCCTTGGTTTGATCGGTTTGGCGCTGTTACTGCGTCTGTTCGGCAAGAATGCTCCAGTGTTGATCAGCACGGCGGCTATGGTCGGTGCCGGAATCGCGGTTGCCGGGCCGCTGCTGTCGGGCTTTATCAAGCGTTATTTTCTCGAGCAGATGGGCAAGACCGCGGCCTACTATTCGTTGAGCATGGCGGTTGGCGGCACCATCGGCGTAGTGCTGACTGCACCAGCAGCCGAATGGTTGGGCCAGCGTTGGACCTGGGGCCTGGCGCTGTGGGCAATCCCGGCGGTGCTGGCATTGCTGATCTGGTGGCGCCTACCGAACCAGCCGGAACCGGCCGTGGAGAGCCGTACCGGTCTGCCGTGGCGCGAACCGCGCGCCTGGTTGGTAAGCATCTATTTCGCCTTGCAGGCCGGTCTGTTTTACGCGCTGGCTACCTGGTTGGTGGCGCGTTACCACGAGGTTGGCTTCAGTCTGCTGCAGAGCAATGCCTTCTTCAGTGGCTTCATGCTGATCGGTTTGCCCAGCGCGTTCATCATGCCTTGGCTGGCGCAGCGCTTTGGCAGGCGGCACTTGCTGATGGCCTGCTGCGGCGTGCTGGCAACGGTCTGTCTGCTGGTCATTGCCTGGCTTCCGCAGGTCAATCCGCTGCTGGTGTGCATGCTGCTGGGTATAGCCCTGAACGGGACCTTCTCCATGTCGCTGGTATTGCCGATGTACGAAGCCAGTACGCCGCTTGCGGTCAGCCGCTTGACGGCGATGATGCTCTGCACCGGTTATTGTCTGGCCTGTTTCACCCCGGTGCTGACCGGATTGGGCCGAGATATCGCCGGTGACTATCGTGAACCCTTCCTCGTACTCGCGACCATGTCGGCGGCGATGTCCCTGCTGGCCTTGCGGCTGGCGCCTCGGCGCGATCTGGCTGCAGCGAGCACGCGCTGAAGCGACTCGACTGCCTTGAGGTTGTGGTCTGCGTCACCTCTGCAGCTTGTACCCAGACCTTGTCTGCAAGGGACGCTGGAAGGCTGAACGGATTTAGTCGAACATGACGGGCTTTCTCCTGGAGTGTTTCTGTGGAGCCGGAATCCATCGTCTACGGCAGCATCCGTGACTGGCCTTCAACCGATATCGAGCAGTGCCGGTTGCGCCGCGCGGTCAATCGGCGTGCGCTGTACAGCCTGCCGCAAGGCGAGGGTTGGCCTTTTCTCGGAAGAGAGATGTTCTCTTGCTGTATGGACGAAGGGGTGTATCAGACGCAGGTCATTCATTTCGGTGCCAGCTACCGCGCGGTCGAATATGAGTGGGCGCTCTGGGTGCGTCATTTCGAGGAGCTGCTGAACGAACTCTACTGGACCAGCGCCGTGGTCCATCTGGAGACCGAACTCAATGGTATTCATACCTTCCGCTGGGAAACCGAAAGCGGCTCGCACAGCCCTCATCAGCGCGATCTGCGCATGCGCTGCGCCTGGGAACGTGACGGTGGGGTGCTCAGCTGAGGTCTAGTCCTCGAGCCATTCTTTCGGTACGTCGCGTCTGAGCGCCAACTGGCATTGCTGATGCTCAATGTCGAACGCGATCACGGCGGTGCCTTTGCTCAGCGCTTGGCGTACCCGCTCGACGCGGATTTCCAGCGGCGTCTCGTCGCCATTGTCGGTGCCCTCGCGGGTCACGAAATCTTCGATGAGGCGGGTCAGGGTGTCAGGTTCGAGTTGGTCGTAAGGAATGAGCATCGATGCCGAATCAGGTGGGAGGGTGCAGGTCGGGTTCGTTGATCGGCGCGTTGAGGAACCGATCCAGGTAAGCATACAGCTGCTCGCTGTCCAGTGGTTTGCCAATGAATTCATCCATGCCGGCCTCGCTGCCAGCGCGGCGATGTTCATCGAGTACGTGAGCGGTCAGCGCAATGATCGGCACTGGCTGCAACCGCAACTGCGCCTCGAGTCGGCGGATCTGTCGACTGGCCTCAAAACCGTCCATCTCCGGCATCTCGCAATCCATCAGGATCAGCCGCACCGCGGCCGGGTTCTCGCTGTAGGCACTGACCGCTTTGCGTCCGTTTTCGGCCATCATGACTTCATAGCCGCGTTTGCGCAGCAGACTGGACACCACCATCTGGCTGACGGGATTGTCCTCAACAGCGAGGATGAGTGGTTTGGAGCGTCCCGGGTGTTCAGTGTGCGCCACACCGCCATCGGTCGTAGGGATTGTCTGATGGAGGCGCTGCAGCGCTTCGCGTAAGGGGCCGAGCAGCAGTGGCAACGGCAAGTTGGCCAGGCGCAGCGATGACGATGCCGGGGAAGGTTCGCTTTGCGGCGGGTAGAGCAGCATCACCCGTTGATTCAGTTCGAGCTGATCGGCTACAACGTTGAGCCAAGCCTGGGGTTTGCCTGGCCACGGCGCCATGATTACCAATAGTGGAGCTGAGGCTTGATCGTCGAGGTAGCGGCGTAGATGTTGTGGCTCCTCGCAGCGGACGGTTCGCATGCCCCAGCGCTGCAGCAAGTTGCCCATTGCATCCAGGGCGCAGATGTCCTTGGACGCGATCACAGCGGTGCGTCCCTCGAGTAGCGCCGTCAGTGGGTCGAGGTTGCCGCTCGCCTCGCGCAGCGGGATGTCGAAGCTGAACTGGCTGCCTTGGCCGGGCGTGCTCTGCACGTCGATCTGGCCGCCCATCATTTCTACCAGTTCCTTGCTGATGACCAACCCTAGACCGCTGCCACCATAGCGCCGGGTAGTACTGGAATCGCCTTGAGCGAAAGATTCGAACAGTTGGGCCAGAACCTCCGCGCGCATGCCGATCCCGCTGTCGGTGATCGAAAAGACCAGGCTTCGACTGCTTTCGGGGCCCTGGCAGACGACCTTCAGTACCACACAGCCCTGTTCGGTGAATTTCAGCGAATTGCTGAGCAGGTTCATAAGAACCTGTTTGAGACGAGTCGGATCGCCGCGCAGGCGGCGCGGCACACCCGGGGCGAGGCTTAGATGCAGGTTCAACTGCTTCTGCAGCGCTTGAGCCGTGAACAGGCTGATGGTTTCGGAGACCAGCACTTCGAGGTCGAACTCGATGTCTTCCAGAACCAGCTTGCCAGCACCGATCCGCGCATAGTCAAGGATGTCGTTGATGACCGTCATCAGCGAGTGGCTGGAGCTGGAAACAGTGTCCAGGTAGAACCGTTGGTTACGGTCAAGTGGTGTTTCACGCAGCAATTGCAGCATGCCCAGTACACCGTTCAACGGCGTGCGAATTTCATGGCTCATTTTCGCCAGGAAGCGGCTCTTTGCCTGGTTCTCGCTCTCTGCCCGCTCGGCTGCCTGGCGTGAACGGAAGCCTTCTTCTTTGAGTAGGTTGATGCGGTCCGCGAGACCGATCGACAGGGTGATCAGCTCGAAGGCAATGCCAACTTTGACGATCGAGGGGCCATACAGCCCCAGCAGGTTGAAGCCCAGTGATCCGGCCGTGACGATGACGAAGGTCGCCAACAGCACGCCCCAGGCAAGCGTGTAATACAGGCCATAGCGCACGCCGCGGCTCCAGACGAACGCACCGGTCAGCAGCAGCCCGATCGACGAGCTGATGACCATCACACTGGCCAGTACGCTCCACACCTGAGTTTCCAGAACGAAACCGGACAGCAGCGCGCCCACCGACAGGATCAGAGCCACCCGCAGGGCGAAGTCCAGGCGTGGAAAGTATTCTCGGGTATGCAGGAAATGGCGGCTGAACTGGATAGACACCAGGCAATGACTGAGCATCAGCGCATAGATGCCCAGCGCGATCACGCCGCCTGCATCGTTCAGCCACTTGACCAGCATGCCATCGAAGCTGAGCGCAAACAGGCCCACGTTGAGGTTGTAGATCAGGTACCAGAAATACGCAGGCTCGCGCAGGGAGAGGAACAGAAAGAAGTTGTAGCAGAACATCGCGAACAGCACGCCGTAGAAGGCTCCGGCCAAGCCCGTCGAATCCTCGAATGATTCGGCGTTTGCTGCATAGCTGCTGAAGTACAGCGGCACGTAGAGAGTGCTGGTGCTTTCCACACGCAGCAGCAAGGTCGAGGTACCGGGCTCCAGTTCCAGAGGAAACCAGAAGTTGCTGACCCTGACCGCTCGTTCGTTGAACGGATGGTTGTCGCCGGAGCGCTGCTGGCTGATGCGGCCGTCCGGGTGACGGAGATAGAGCTGAATGTCGTCGAGCAGGGGGTAGTTGATCTCGACGAAGCCGCCGATGGGGTCGTGCAACTGGTTTTTCAGGTCGACACGGAACCACCAGACCGAATCGTTCTTGCCCTTGTTGGGATGTACCCCGGACACGGGTACGAAGGTTTTTTCCGGCAGCGCGAAGACTTCAGCCACGCCAAGCTCGGCAGCCGGGTCTCGCAAAAAGTAGCTCCAGCTACCCAGCGCCTGGCGGAAATGCTGGGAGTCCACCGGCACGGGCTCGAACGCCGATACCTGAGCGGTCAGACAGAACAGAAGAACGGCCAGAAAAAGACGCGGCAGCATGTTATTGATCCAAGGAATACACACTCGCAAAACGCAGTTTCCAGTCGCGCGAATGGCAAACCCTGTTCGCTTCATGCCTGACTGGCCAAGCATTCATATGTTTCAGAGGCTTGCGACTTTGCCCGGATCAGCGCCGCCTCGCAATCGGCAAATGCCTCAAGTTGGCGGCGCATCATGAAACGCCACGGTCAACCTGAAGAATCATCGGTCGGCTTGTCGAAGATTGAATCGACTGCCGGCACGCGCGTGTCGTTTTCCATCTGCGTCACATGTTCCAGTTGATGGCTGAAATTCTCTAGGGAATCCTTACCTGCATGGGCATCACTGGTGAACACCGGTGGGCTCAGCAAGTAGGCCGAAATCAAGCGGCTCATGGCGGCCAGGCTGTCGATATGGGTGCGCTCATAGCCGTGTGTCGCATCGCAGCCAAACGCCAGCAGCGCGGTGCGGATATCGTGCCCGGCAGCGATCGCCGACTGTGCATCGCTGTGGTAGTAGCGGAACAGGTCACGCCGCACCGGTACCTCATTGGCTTCTGCCAGTTTGAGCAGATGCCGGGACAGGTGGAAATCGTATGGCCCACCCGAATCCTGCATGGCGACGGTAACTGCGTGTTCGCTGGATTCCTGGCCCTTGGCCGTCGGCGCGATGTCGATGCCGACGAACTCGCTGACATCCCAGGGCAGGGCCCCGGCTGCCCCAGACCCGGTTTCCTCGGTGATGGTGAACAGCGGATGGCAGTCGATGGGTGGCTCACGACCGCTTTCGATCACCGCTTTCAGTGACGTCAGTAAGGCTGCCACTCCGGCCTTGTCATCCAGGTGGCGCGAGCTGATGTAACCGCTGTCGGTAAACTCGGGCATTGGATCGAATGCGACGAAATCGCCCACGTTGATGCCCAGCGCGAAGGTGTCGGCGCGGCTCGCGGTATAGCCGTCCAGACGCAGCTCGACGTGGTTCCAGCTGATCGGCATCTCGTCAACTGCGGTGTTGAATGCATGCCCCGAGGCGAGCAGGGGCAGCACGCTGCCACGTACCACGCCGGTGTCAGTGAAGACGCTGACGCGGCTGCCTTCGGCGAAGCGGCTTGACCAGCAACCCACCGGGGACAGACCGAGTCGGCCATTGTCCTGAATTTCCCGGACGCTGGCGCCGATGGTGTCCAGGTGCGCGGCGATGGCTCGATCCGGGCTGTACCGGCGACCTTTGAGCGTGGCGCGGATGGTTCCGCGGCGGGTCAGCTCGAAGGGAATGCCGAGCTCCTTCAGGCGCTCTGCCACATATCGAACGATTGTGTCGGTGAAGCCGGTGGGGCTGGGAATGGCGAGCATCTCCAGCAGCACACGTTGCAGGTAGTTGAGGTCCGGTTCGGGAAGCTTGGCAGTCATGATCATTCCTTAGCGGCGGAAAACTGGCTGCCGCTATGTAAGTGAGTGAAGTTGAGCTGCGGTGGTGCCGCAAGCGAGGCGGCGGGCCGTTCCGGCACCTGCGGATGCCGGAACCAGGCCATCTACAGCCTGAATTTCCCGCTAGTGGGTGCCGTAGCTGAGTGGAAAGAGTAGGTCGACGAAGCGCTCGGCGGTGGGCTGGGGATGGTGATTGGCCAGGCCGACCCGCTCGTTCGCTTCAATGAATACGTACTCGGGTTCGTCTGCTGCCGGCACCAGCAGGTCCAGGCCGACTACCGGAATATCCAGTGCGCGAGCGGCCCGAACGGCGGCGTCGATTAAATCTGGATGCAGCTGATCGGTTACATCATCGAGCGTGCCACCGGTATGCAGGTTGGCTGTGCGGCGCACCGCCAGGCGCTCGCCGCGTGGCAAGACGCTGTCGTAGTCGAAGCCGGCGTCGCTGATGCAGCGCTGTGTCTCTTCGTCCATAGGGATTCGGCTTTCGCCGGCGGTTGCAGCCTGGCGGCGCCGGCTCTGGGTCTCGATCAACTGGCGAATGCTGTGGCTACCGTCACCCACCACTTCAGCCGGACGGCGTATCGCCGCGGCCACGACTTCATATCCAATCACGACAATGCGCAGGTCAAGTCCGGGATGAAAGCTTTCCAGCAACACGCGCTGATCGAACTGACGTGCGCGAGCAATGGCTTCTTCGACATCCTGGCTGCTGCGCAGGTCGACCGAGACGCCTTGGCCCTGTTCACCATCGAGAGGCTTTACGACCACGCTGCCGTGCTGCTCGAGAAACGCGGCATTCTCCTCGACCGAACCCGCGATTTGCTGGGCAGGCAGTTTAAGCCCCGCGCGAGCAAGGGTCCGGTGAGTCAGGCTCTTGTCCTGGCACAACGTCATGCTGACCGCAGTCGTGAGGTCCGACAGGGACTCGCGGCAGCGCACCCTGCGGCCGCCCTGAGTCAGAGTGAACAGGCCGGCTTCAGCATCGTCGATAGTGATCTCGATGCCTCGGCGGCGTGCCTCGTCGACGATGATCTTGGCGTAGGGATTCAGCTCCGCTTCCGGGCCTGGGCCAAGAAACAGCGGCTGATTGAAGGTGTTCTTGCGCTTGACCGTGAAGGTCTGCAGGTCGCGGAAGCCGAGCTTGGCGTAGAGCGCCTTGGCTTGCTTGTTGTCGTGCAGTACCGACAGATCGAGATACGCCAGCCCACGGCCCATGTAGTGCTCGATTAGGTGGCGAACCAGCGCTTCGCCTACACCGGGGCGTGTGCAGTTTGGCGCGACCGCCAGGCACCAGAGGCTGGAACCGTTCTCCGGATCATTGAACGCCTTGTGGTGGTTGATGCCCATGACACTGCCGATGATCTCGCCGGAGTCATCGTCCTCAGCCAGCCAATACACCGGACCGCCTTGCTCTCGCGGTGTGCACAACTCAGGGTTGACCGGCAGCATGTGGCGGGACTGATACAGACTGTTGATCGCCTTCCAGTCCTCCTCGCTCTGAGCGCGGCGGATGCCGAAGCCGCGGAAGCTCCGGCGAGCCGGGCGGTAATCGGTGAACCAGATGCGCGATGTGTCCGATGGATCAAGGAACAGCTGCTGCGGCGCATAGGCGAGTACCTGATGCGGCGCGGCGACGTACAGGGCGATATCCCGCTCACCGGCCTGTTCATGGAGCAGGTCGGCCGCGAGCTTCTCAGGGTCGGAGTAGGTGTGGCCGATCAAGATCCGGCCCCATCCGCAGTGCAGTGTTACTGGCGCCTGATGTTCCGCCTGGCCATCCTCGGCGAGCCGTTGCTGCAAGCGCTCGTAGGTCGGTGTCTGGCCGCGCAACAGTCGCTGTCCATAGGCTTGAGACTTCTGCATGGTGCATTCCTTGGAGCTTGTATGACTTCACTACGGCAACGCTTCGGCGCTCGCTCATTGCGTCGTCATGAACGGGTTGTTAGAGGCCTTGTTCGCTCAACCATAGATTGACCGCTGCCAACTGCCACAATTTCGAGCCACGCAGGGGCGTCAGTTGACCTTCTGGGTCATTGAACAGCCTGTCCAGCATGGCCGGGTTATACAGCCCGCGGTCCTGACTCGGGTCGGTCAACAGCTCCCGCACCCAGTTCAGCGTGTCGCCCTGCAGATGCTTGAGCCCTGGCACCGGGAAATAACCCTTGGGACGGTCGATGACCGCAGCTGGAATGACTTTGCGCGCGGCTTCCTTGAGCACGTACTTGCCGCCGTCGGGCAGCTTGTACTTGGCTGGAATTTTTGCCGACAGCTCGGCCACGTTGTGGTCGAGAAACGGCACTCGAGCTTCGAGGCCCCAGGCCATGGTCATGTTGTCGACGCGTTTGACCGGGTCGTCGACCAGCATCACTGTGCTGTCGATGCGCAGAGCTTTGTCTACAGCGGCGTCGGCGCCGGGCTGGGCGAAATGCTGACGTACGAAATCGCCGGAGAAGTCGCCCTTGACCCACTGCTGCTGCACGGTGTCGGCGTATTCCTCGAAGCTGCGGTCACGGAAGGCTGTGAGATAAGCCTCAACCGGATCCTCGGCACCGTCCACCTGTGGATACCAGTGGTAACCGGCAAACAGCTCGTCTGCGCCCTGGCCGCTCTGCACCACCTTGCAGTGCTTGGAGACTTCACGCGAGAGCAGATAGAACGCGATGCAGTCATGGCTGACCATCGGTTCGCTCATGGCGCGGAAGGCGGCGGGTAGCTGTTCGAGAATTTCCTTTTCCTGAATGCGCAGCTGGTGATGACGCGTTCCGTAATGCTCCGCGATCAGATCCGAGTACTTGAACTCGTCGCCACGCTCGCCACCGGCATCCTGGAAGCCGATGGAGAAGGTCTGCAGGTTATCGCCAGCGCCGGCTTCGCGAAGCAGGCCGACCAGCAAACTGGAGTCGACACCGCCGGACAGCAGAACGCCCACGTCGACCGCCGCGCGATGACGCAGGGCAACGGAGTCACGCAAGGTGGTCAGGGTGCGCTCCTGCCAGTCTTCGAAGCTGTAGCCTTGTTCTTCTTCCGATGCGCCGAATTCCAGCGTCCACCAGCGGTGTTCACTGCTCTTGCCGCTGGCGTCAATCCGCATGAAGGTGCCGGGTGGCAGTTTTTCGATTCCGGCGATCAGGGTATCCGGCGCCGGCACCACAGCATGGAAGCTCATGTAGTGATTCAGAGCTACCGGGTTCAGCACGCCAGCAATATCTCCGCCCTTGAGCAACGCCGGAAGCGTCGAGGCAAAGCGCAAGCGCTCGCCCGTGCGTGACAGATAGAGCGGCTTGATACCGAGACGATCGCGCGCGATGAACAGTTCTTGCACGTCTCGCTGCCAGATGGCGAAAGCGAACATGCCGTTCAGTCGGGGCAACAGGGCTTCGCCCCAGGCATGAAAGCCTTTGAGCAAGACCTCGGTGTCGCCGCCGGAGAAGAAGCTGTAGCCCAATGCTTCCAGTTCGGCGCGCAATTCGGGGTAGTTGTAGATGGCGCCGTTGAACACCATGGACAGGCCGAGCGCCGAGTCGATCATCGGCTGGCCAGAGGCCTCGCACAGATCCATGATCTTCAGGCGTCGGTGACCCAGAGCGAGAGGGCCTTGGCTGTTGAAGCCGCAGGCGTCCGGGCCACGGGACGTCAGGGATTGGGTGATGCGTTCAACCGCGGCCAGGTCGGCCGGTTGATTATCGAAGCGAAGTTCGCCAGCTATGCCACACATAGGATCCTTACCGGTATTGCCGTTGGGGAGTGTGACTGACGCTCGGACCGCGAAGTTCAGGATTTCAGACGGGCGTGTACCGCTCTGGCTCGGTGGCTGAGGGGCTTGTTAAGGGGCGCCTCAGCTGGCCTGAATCGCGCTCTGCTGCGTCAGTCAGGTTTTACAGGGAAACAAAAATAGTGCTTTCATGTCAAACCGTACTCGGCACGATTTAACTGTCTATGAGCGAAAAAAACATTCGATCTGAAACTATTGAAGCGGTAGAGAGCAACCTTGAGTTGTCTCTGTTTCAGGCCTTGCGCCGGTTGCAGCAAGACGCCGAGATGCATGCCAAGCGACTGGCGCGTTTCGGTGGGCTGAGCCCGGTGCAGCTGATGATTCTGCAGGTGCTGGCCAGCGAACGGCAGCTGACCGCCAGCGCTTTGAGCAAGCGCGTCAGCCTGACGCCAGCGACGCTGTCCGGGCAACTCGACCGCCTTGCTGAGCGCGGACTGCTGTTGCGCCAACGGGATGATCAGGACCGCCGTCGTCAGTGGCTTTTATTGACTGACGAGGGGCGCGCACTGCAACAGCAGGCGCCTTCGCTGTTACCGCCCGAGTTCGTTGCGCGATTCTCGGCGTTGCCGGAGTGGGAGCAGCACGGGATTACCGCGGCGCTACTGCGCGCCGCGTCGATATGCGGATCGGAACACTAACCGCCGCCGCGCTGATCGACCGACCCGCTACAGACGAAAACCTTCGACGATATGCTCCGCTAGCGTCTCGCTGACCTGAGACTGGTTGCGATCGTTGCGCAGCAGGACAATGCTGCACGAAGGCAGCTCCGGCATGCCCTCGGCTTCGCCCAGTACGCGCATATCCGCTGTCACCAGGCTCTGCAGCTGCGCGGTCACCGCAAGTCCCGCGTTGGTCACAGCCATCAGCGCCGAGAGGCTGGGGCTGGTATAGGCGACCCGGTAGGGTACTTCCAGGCTGTCCAGGGCGTTGCAGGCCCAGGCCCGGCAGAAGCAGTCGGTATTGAACATGGCCAGTGGCATGGGCCGTTGTTCATGGGTGTTGAAGCCAGGCGCTTCGGCCCAGACGAAACGCTCTCGGCGCAGCAGCTGACCGATCTCGGTGCCCGGCTCGCGGGTGACGATGGACAGATCCAGGTCGCGACGCTGCAGTAACTGATAAGACGGTTCGCAATGCACCTCCACCTGTACCAGCGGATAGGCCTGCGCGAAGCGCGACAGGATGCCCGGCAGGAAGCGCATTACATAGTCGTCCGGGGTGCCGATGCGCACCGAGCCTACCATGTGCGGTTCGCGTAGAGTCGTCAGCACCTCGCCGTGCAGTTTGAGGATTCTCCGTGCGTAACCGAGCAGGATCTGGCCCTCGGCGGTGAGCTTGACCTGACGCCCATCGCGCTCGAATACCGACCGTTGCAGCACATCCTCTTCCAGGCGCTTCATCTGCATGCTGATCGCCGACTGCGTGCGATTGACGGCTTCGGCCGCTCGGGTAAAGCCGCCGTGATCGGCAATTGCCACAAAGCTGCGCAGCAGCTCTGCATCGATACTGGGGTAATTGGCCATCCATCAATCTCCGAGATGTACGCCATCAGAAACATTCGTTGGATTGATCATAAGCCCGGCAGGACACTGGCGCCATCCACTCGGAGGTATCCCAGATGAAAAGCCATGCTGAGTTCGTTCAACCTTGCGTCAGAAGCACAACGGCCCATTACTCATTCGGCCGGTCGTTGCATACGGTCTGGCAGCAGTTAACCCGCTGGCATGCGTTGTATCGTCAGCGTCAGCAGCTCGCGGCATTGAGCGACGAGATGCTCAAGGACATCGGCTTGAGCCGGGCCGATATCGAAACCGAAACTTCCCGTCCGTTTTGGGACGAGCCGTTTCGTCGATGCTAGTGCTACGGCCTGTTCGAGGCCGCGTGCCTGGTGTGCGAGCGCCAGGCGATCGCGGTCAGTCAGTCGGTCCGGCGAATGAGTTTGCGCAGCAGGAATCGATTGGGATGGCAGGCTTCGGCAATGGCTCGCGGCACTGGCAGGGGTTCGTCATTCAGCCAGGCTGCGAGCAATTCCCCGGCCAGGGGCGCGGTAATCAGGCCGCGCGAGCCGTGGGCGGTGTTCACGTACAGCCCGTCAAGCCAGGGGCATGGCTTGTCGGGCACCTGGCGGGCATCCTTTGCCAGCACGGCATAGGTCTCGGCGAAACATTCCGGATCGGCCATCGCGCCAACGATGGGTAGATAGTCGGGGCTGGTGCAGCGGAACGCGACACGTCCTTGCAGCTGGTCTGTGTCGCAGCTGTCGGCGTCCAGGCGTTGATGCAGATCGCCGGAAATCTCCCTGAGCATGTCCAGGTTCGAATGATGTTCTGCAGCGCTCGGCGCGGGATCGGCCTCGGCAAAATTGAAACTCGCACCCAGCGTATGCTGACCTTCACGTGGCGGAGCGACATATCCCTTGGCACACAACACGGTGCGCAATGCGGCGCTTTGTTCGGTCGCCGGCAGGGCGGTGATCTGCCCGCGAATCCGCTTGAGTGGCAGCCAGGCGCTTTGACTGAAGCCCTTCGCATCGGCGGCGCCGGCCAGAATCACGACCGGCGCTTCGGCCAGCAGCTCATCGCCGGCCAGCGCCTGCCATTGCTCGCCGCTTCGACGCAGTTCGAGCGGGTGCCGATGGCGATGTAACTCGATGGACGGGTGCTTGATCAGCCAGCGACACAGCGCTGGTGGGTGCGCCCAACCGGCGTCCGGATAGAACAGCCCACCCTGGTCCAGCGCTACGCCCGCCAACCGCTCGGCTTCCTCGCGCGGTACCGCATGCAGGAGACCGGGCGGGAAGGCGTCGGAAAGTGCCGCCTGGCGGACGCTTTCCTTGTTGTCGAAGGCAAGCTGCAGCACACCGCAGGCATCCCAGTCCTGCCCGCGCTGCAGGTTGTGCAATAGCCGGCGGGTGTAGCCAAAGCCGCTGGCCACAAGCTGCGAGAGCGCGGTTCCGTGCGCTGAGAGCTTCAAATAGAGCACGCCCTGCGGGTTGCCAGAACCCTCCTGGGCAATATCGTCGTGCCGTTCCAGCAGTGCCACTTGCCAGCCGCGCGCCGCCAGGCTGGCGGCGCTGGCGCATCCTGCGAGGCCTGCGCCGATGACCAGCGCCTTGCGCTGCGCCGGTTGATGCGACGGGCGCGCGAACCAAGGGTTCTCCCGGGTTTCTGGCGGCGTGACAAGCTGGCCCTGCAGGTTTTCCCACTTATGGCCCAAGCCGGGTATCCGCTTGACCTCGAAGCCTGCCTGCTTGAGTGCTCGTCGTACGCTGCCGGCACTGCTGAAGGTTGCCAGCGTTGCGCCTGGGGCCGACAGCCGGGCTACCTGCTCGAACAGCTCAGGCTGCCACATGTCCGGGTTTTTTGGCGGTGCAAAGCCATCGAGAAACCAGGCATTTATCCGCGCATCCAGCTCTTTGAGCCTCTCGAGCGCATCGCCTACCAGTAGCGTCAGCGTCACCCGGCCGAAGCGAAACTGCTGGAACCCCGGGTTGATCGCCACATACTGATCCAGCAACTGCCGCGCCTGGTCATGCAGTTCGGGCCACAGAGCCAGGGCACGACACAGGTCGTCGTGCGTGAGGGGGTGCTTTTCAACACTGACAAAGTGCAAGGCGCTATTGGCAGGCGCAGTGCGCTCGAAAAGCGCCCAGGCGCAAAGGAAGCTGAGACCGGTGCCAAAGCCCGTTTCGCCAATCACCAGCCGCTCCCCAGCGCGAAGGGCAGCGAAACGTTCGGCCAGCCGATTGGGTTGCAGAAACACGTGGGTGGTTTCGGCCATGCCCGAGCCGCGGGAAAAGTACACGTCCCCATACTGCCGGGATTGCGGTTGGCCGTTCTCGTCCCAGTCGAGTTCGGCATGCTGAAAACCGGTGTGGAGCGGGGCGGACATCGACGTTTCCTGCGGTAAAAGACCGCGATTCTAGCAGCCGCGCGAAACCTGCTGCGGGCGCGCTTTGTCGCATCGATAGGCGTGCAAGATTGCGCGCCAGCGCAAGCAGGCGGTGCTACATCAGTACTGCAGTTGTCTCGGCCTGCTAGGGTTCATCACAGCACCCCTTCTTGGAGTACACGATGTTCGAGTCTGCGGAAATCGGCCATACCATCGACAAGGACACTTACAACAAAGAAGTGCCTGTTTTGCGCGAAGCGCTGCTGCAGGCGCAGTACCGCCTCAGGGAGCAGGCACGGTTTCCGGTGCTGATCCTCATCAATGGCATTGAGGGCGCGGGAAAAGGCGAAACGATCAAGCTGCTCAGCGAGTGGATGGACCCGCGGCTGATCCGTGTCGACAGCTTCGACGTGCCGACCGACGAAGAACTCTCGCATCCGCCTGCGTGGCGCTACTGGAGAAGACTTCCCCCCAAAGGCCAGACCGGGATCTTCTTTGGTAACTGGTACAGCAAGATGCTTGAGGATCGCGTTCATCGTCGAATCAAGAAGACCGATCTTCAGCTGGCCATCGACCGCGCACAACGGTTCGAGCGGATGCTCTGTGCCGAGGGCATGCTGATCTTCAAGTTCTGGTTCCACTTGTCCAAGGACCGCATGCAGCAGCGGCTTGAGTCGCTCAAGGATGACCCACTGCACAGTTGGCGTATCAGCCCGCTGGATTGGCAGCAGTCGAAAACCTACGACCGGTTCGTCAAGCACGGTGAACTGATCCTGCGTCGCAGCAGCCGGGATTTTGCGCCCTGGTACGTGATTGAAGGAAGCGACGAACGATACCGCAGCCTGACCGCCGGGCGGCTGTTGCTCGAAGGGCTGAATGCCGCGCTGGACGCCGCCGACCAACCCTTCACTCAGCCGCACACGGCAACCGTCGAGCTGAACCTCGACCAGGCAAGCCTGCTCGACAGTCTCGACATGCGGCAGTCGCTTAGCAAGGACCACTACAAGGAGCAACTGGGGCAGGAGCAGGCAAGGCTGAGTCAGCTGCTGCGCGACCCGCGACTGCGCAAGCGCGGGGTGCTGGCCCTGTTCGAAGGCCACGATGCGGCAGGCAAGGGCAGCGCTATTCGCCGGGTTACCGGTGCGCTGGATCCCCGGCTGTATCGCACCATACAGATCGCCGCGCCCAGTGAGGACGAACTGGCGCAACCCTGGCTGTGGCGCTTCTGGCGCAACGTCCCGGCCCGCGGGCAGTTCACCATTTTTGATCGGTCCTGGTATGGCCGAGTGCTGGTCGAGCGGGTCGAGGGCTTCTGCTCGCCGGATGAATGGCTGCGGGCCTACACCGAAATCAATGAGTTCGAGGAACAGCTGGTCGATGCCGGCGTGGTGGTGGTGAAGTTCTGGCTGTCGATTGACAAACAGACGCAACTGGAGCGATTCAAGGAACGCGAAGACACGCCGCACAAGCGCTTCAAGATCACCGAGGAAGACTGGCGAAATCGTGAAAAGTGGGACGACTACAGTAACGCGGTAGCGGACATGGTCGACCGCACCAGTACCGAAATAGCGCCCTGGACACTGGTGGAGGCCAATGACAAGCGCTTCGCTCGGGTCAAGGTGTTACGAACGCTCAACGATGCGCTGGACGCTGCGATCAGCTGAGGTTGCAAAGGGAGGGCAGACAATGGCCGGCCATATCCCTGCTGAATGGTCGTCGCCATTGGCGATGGGCCGGAACTATGCTCGACCCATCGTCAACAGGCTGGTCGCCCCCGTCGCGGCCGCCCAACCATTCGAGGTATGCCATGCGTGAAGTAGTGATCGTCGACAGCGTCCGGACCGGCCTGGCCAAGTCCTTCCGCGGCAAGTTCAACATGACCCGTCCCGATGACATGGCGGCCCATTGCGTCAATGCGCTGCTGTCGCGCAACGACCTGGATCCCAAGCTGGTCGAGGACTGCATCGTCGGTGCCGGTTCCAACGAAGGCGCACAGGGCTACAACATAGGCCGTAACGTGGCGGTCCTCTCGAACCTGGGCATTCAGTGCGCGGGCATGACGCTCAACCGCTTCTGTTCGTCCGGACTGCAATCGATCGCCATTGCGGCCAACCAGATCGCCTCGGGTTGCAGCGACATCATCGTTGCTGGCGGCGTTGAGTCGATCACCATGACGGCCAAGAGCCGCAACAGTGACAATCTCTTCAACCCGATTCTGCAGGAGCGCGTCCCTGGGCTGTATCACAGCATGGGCCAGACCGCTGAAATGGTTGCGCGTCGCTACAACGTGACCCGCGAGCAGCAGGATCAGTATTCGCTACAGAGCCAGCAGCGCACGGCGCGGGCCCAGGCTGAAGGTCTGTTTCAGGACGAAATCGTACCGATGAACGTCCGCTACTTCACCGAAGAGAAGGCCACTGGCGAGCGCACCGAACATGAAGGCGTGGTTGATCGCGACGACTGCAACCGTCCCGATACGACGCTGGAGAATCTCTCGTCGCTCAAGCCCGTGTTCGCGGATGACGGCTCCGTCACCGCCGGCAACGCGTCGCAGTTGTCCGACGGTGCCTCGATGACGCTGGTGATGAGCCTGGACAAGGCGCTGGAGCTGGGTCTGAAACCGCGTGCTTATTTCCGTGGTTTCACCGTCGCGGGTTGCGAGCCGGACGAAATGGGCATCGGTCCGGTGTTCTCGGTTCCGCGCCTGCTTCAGGCGCGTGGCCTGCAGGTCAGCGACATTGATCTCTGGGAGCTTAACGAAGCCTTCGCTTCTCAGTGCCTCTATTGCCGCGACACGCTCGGCATCGACAATGAGAAGTTCAACGTCAACGGCGGCTCGATCTCCATCGGTCACCCCTTTGGCATGACCGGCTCACGCACTGCGGGCCATCTCATTCGTGAGCTGCAGCGCCGCAATCAGCGTTACGGCGTGGTGACCATGTGTGTGGGTGGCGGCATGGGCGCATCGGGGTTGTTTGAAGCCGTGCGCTGAGGCAGTCAGATAAATAGAAACCCGCGCCTGGCGCGGGTTTTTTGTTACCGCAGTCTGGCCACCGAGGCTTGTAGGGTGGGCTTCAGCCCATCACCCCGCGGCCAGATCGCTGCCTCAGCTCAGCTGCGACTGGATTCGAGCATGGTTTCCGGTCGGACCCACTGATCGAACTCCTCGTCGGTCAAATAGCCAAGCGCCAGCGCCGCCTCACGCAGGGTAGTGCCTTCGGCGTAGGCTTTCTTGGCGATCTCGGCAGCCTTGTCATAACCGATGTGGGGATTCAGCGCGGTCACCAGCATCAGCCCTCGCTCCAGATGCTCGGCCATCCGCCCGGCGTCCGGCTCCAAGCCGACGATGCAATGGGTATTGAAGTTGCGGCAACCGTCAGCCAGCAGTCGGATCGATTCGAGCATGTTGTGCACGATCACCGGCTTGAACACGTTTAGCTGCAGATGGCCCTGGCTCGCGGCGAAACCAACCGTGACGTCGTTGCCCATGACCTGGCAGGCAAGCATGGACAGTGCCTCGCACTGGGTCGGATTGACCTTTCCCGGCATGATTGAGCTGCCCGGCTCATTGGCTGGCAAACGCACCTCGGCAAAACCACCTCGGGGGCCCGAGCCCAGCAGGCGCAGGTCATTGGCGATTTTCATCAGGGCGGTGGCCAGCGTTTTCAGGGCGCCGGAAAGTGCGACCAGCGGCTCATGGCCGGAGAGGGCGGCAAATTTATTCGGCGCGGAGACAAACGGAAGGCCGGAGAGTGCGGCCAGTTCAGCCGCAATCGCCTCGGCGAAGCCGTGCGGGGCGTTGAGTCCGGTGCCTACTGCAGTGCCGCCTTGGGCCAGTTCGTAGACGGCGGGCTGGGCATGTCTAATCGCATGTTCAGCGATATCGAGCTGGGCGACGAATGCCGAGAGCTCCTGGCCGAAGGTCACCGGCGTCGCATCCATCATATGGGTGCGCCCGGTCTTCACCAGCTGCCCGTGACGTGCCGCCTGTTCAGCGATACCACCCGACAATTCGGCGATGGCCGGCAGGAGGTCGTCGTGGATCGACCGCGCAATGGCGATGTGCATGGCGGTAGGGAAACAGTCGTTGGAGCTCTGTGCACGGTTGACGTGGTCGTTGGGGTGGACCGGGCTCTTGCCCCCGCGCGCACCACCGGCCAGCTCGTTGGCGCGTCCGGCGATGACCTCGTTGACGTTCATGTTGCTCTGGGTGCCGCTGCCGGTTTGCCAGACCACCAGCGGAAACTGATCGTCGTGTTGACCATGAAGGATCTCGTCCGCGGCCTGTTCGATCAGGCGGGCGATGTCCGGCGGTAAGTCGCCTATGCGGTCGTTTACTCGCGCCGCAGCTTTCTTGATCAGCGCCAGCGCATGGCAGACGGCGAGCGGCATGCGCTGCTCACCGATAGCGAAATTGATCAGGGAACGTTGTGTCTGAGCGCCCCAATAAGCCTGCTCAGGTACTTCCACAGGTCCCAGGCTGTCGGTTTCGGTGCGTGTCATGCCGTACTCCATTAATGAGGTATCCCTGTTAGGTCGCTGGCAGCGGGCACAGGTTCAATCTGGCCTGCAGTGTGCCTTGAGCGACGGGAACTCAGCGCGCAGAATGTGTCCATTGAGGCTCACCTAACGATCGCCAAGGATCATCTCATGCACATGCTTCGTACATTCGGCCTTTGTAGCGCTCTGTCGATCGCGCTGCTCAGTGGTCTGGCCAGCGCGGACAGCGCCAGCCACGCAACTCAGGCTGAGCGTTTTCTGGAACTGGTCAATGCCGATCGGCTGTCGGTGCCGGTCTACGGCCAGGTGCAGCAGATGTTCGCCCAACGCTTTGAACAGACTCGGGCACCGGAAAGCAAACGCGCGCTTCTCGAGCAATACCAGTCCAAGGCGGATGCCGCACTGGACAAGGCGATCGGCTGGGAAAAAGTCAAACCCGATCTGATCAAGCTCTATACCGACACCTTCACCGAGCAGGAGCTGACCCAGTTGAACGACTTCTACGAGTCGGCGCTGGGCAAAAAAATGCTGACCAAATTGCCGGAGCTGAATGCACGCTCGGCGCAGGTCACCCAGGCCAAGCTGGAAAGCGCCGTGCCTCAGGTGAACAAACTGCTGGCAGAAATGACGGCCGAACTCGATACCCAGAAAAAACCCTGACGGAGCACGCCCGGCATGCCCAAGATCGACCTTATCCAAGACGCGCTGCAAAGCGCACTGCAACCTCAGCATCTGCAGGTGCTGGATGAAAGCCACATGCATAGCCGTGGTCAGGAAACCCATTACAAGGCGGTGATCGTCAGCGAACAATTTGCCGGTCTGAATGCGGTCAAGCGCCACCAGCGCGCCTACGCTGCCATGGGCGAGCTGATGCCGCAGATTCACGCACTCGCCCTGCACACCTATACCCCGCAAGAGTGGGCCGAGCAGGGCGTCGCACCGGCGTCCCCAGTCTGTGCCGGAGGACATAAGTAGTCAGCTGCCGGGCGGCTTGAAGCCTGTCCTGCAATTATTGCTAGAATGCGCGCCGCGCCGGCTCACGCCGGCGTTGTCGTTTTCGCATTCCCGGTCCGCCCTTTGCGTGGGTGACCACTGGAGGAAATACCCGCATGACCCAGAAGATCGTCGTCGCGGCGCTGTACAAGTTCGTCTCCCTGCCGGACTACGTCGCGTTGCGTGAACCCCTGCTCGAAACCCTTGAGGCCAATGGCATCAAAGGCACGCTGTTGCTGGCTGAAGAAGGTATCAACGGCACCGTGTCCGGCACCCGCGAAGGGATCGATGCCTTGCTCGCCTGGTTTGGCAGCGATGCGCGCCTGGCCGATATCGATCACAAGGAATCCTACTGCGACGAGCTGCCGTTCTACCGCACCAAGGTCAAGCTGAAGAAGGAAATCGTCACCCTCGGTGTGGAGGGCGTTGATCCAAACCAGCGCGTCGGCACCTATGTCGATCCGAAGGACTGGAACGCGCTCATCGAAGATCCGGAAGTGCTGCTGATCGATACCCGCAACGACTACGAAGTGGCCATCGGTACGTTCGAAGGCGCAATCGACCCGAAAACCAAGTCGTTTCGCGAGTTTCCCGAGTACATAAAGGCTCACTACGATCCTGCCAAGCACAAGAAGGTCGCGATGTTCTGCACCGGCGGTATCCGCTGCGAAAAGGCGTCCAGCTACATGCTCGGTGAGGGCTTCGAGGAGGTCTATCACCTCAAGGGGGGCATCCTCAAATACCTCGAAGAAGTACCGCAGGAAGAAACCCGTTGGCACGGCGACTGCTTCGTGTTCGACAACCGCGTCACCGTCCGCCATGACCTCACCGAGGGCGACTTCGACCAGTGCCACGCCTGCCGCACACCGATTTCGCTGGAGGACCGCCAATCCGAGCACTACGCTTCAGGCATCAGCTGCCCGCACTGCTGGGATAACCTCAGCGAAAAGACGCGCCACAGTGCGCGTGAGCGGCAGAAGCAGATCGAACTGGCGCTCAAGCGCAACCAGCCACACCCTATCGGCTACAACTATCGCAAGGCGGGTGTTTAACCGTACAGTCCCGAGGCGCGCTAGACGCGCTTCAACCTGATAGAACCGGAGCGCCGATGAGCAGCCGACTGATCTATGTGATGGACCCGATGTGCTCATGGTGCTGGGGTTTCGCACCGGTCGTGCAAGCTCTGATCGAACAGGCGCAGGCCCGCGGGGTAGGTGCGGATCTCGTCGTCGGAGGATTGCGCCAGGAGCGTACCGTGATGGATCAAACCGCTCGCGACCGTACGGCTTCTTATTGGCACGCGGTACACGAGGCGAGCGGTCAGCCCTTCAACTTCGAGGCGGGTCTTCCAGAAGGGCTGGTCTATGACACCGAGCCGGCTTGCCGCGCCCTGGTCGCTGCGCGCAGTCTTGATCCTCAGGTAGCCTGGCGTCTTGCCGGGCTGATTCAGCGCGCGTTCTATGTCGAAGGGCGCAATGTCACGCCGCCTCAGGAGCTGGTTGAGCTGGCCGAAACCGCCGGGGTTCCGCGCATCGAGTTCGCCGATCGTTTCGATTCTCAGGCCGCCCGCGATGCCACCGTCGCTGATTTCGAATGGTCCCGCAATCTCGGCATTGCCGGCTTCCCGACCTTGCTGGCTGAGCACGATGGTCAGCTAGCCTTGGTGACCAACGGATTTCAACCGCTTGAGGCATTATCTCCATTACTGGCGCGCTGGCTGGACCACAACATAAATGCCTGATCAGCTCAGCTGGGCCGAAATCCGCCGCCTCGCGCTGCACCATCGTAAAGCCTTGGTGCTGGCCAACCTTGTCGCGGTGTTGGCGACGCTGTGTAGCGTGCCGATCCCCTTGCTGCTGCCGTTGCTGGTTGATGAGGTGCTGCTGAAGCAGGGCGACGCAGCACTCGAAATAATGAACAACTTTCTTCCGCCAGAGTGGCAGACGGCGCTCGGCTATATCGGCTGGATGCTTTGCGTGACGCTGCTGCTGCGCGCATCAGCGCTGGCCTTCAACGTGCTGCAGGCCCGGCTGTTCGCTCGGCTGTCGAAGGATTTGGTCTATCGCATCCGAGTGCGCTTGATCGAAAGACTCAAGCGAATCGCCCTCAGCGAGTACGAAAGCCTGGGTGGCGGAACCGTTGCTGCTCACTTGGTCACCGATCTCGAGACCATCGACAAGTTTATTGGCGAGACGCTCAGCCGCTTGTTGGTTGCCGTGCTTTCCATTGCCGGCACGGCGGCGATCCTGCTCTGGATGCATTGGCAGCTGGCGCTGTTGATCCTTCTGTTCAATCCGTTGGTGATCTACGCAACGGTGCAGTTGGGCAAGCGGGTCAAGCATCTGAAGAAGCTGGAAAACGACAGCACTTCGCTGTTCACCCAGGCGCTCACTGAGACGCTGGATGCAATCCAGGAAGTCCGCGCCGGTAACCGGCAGGGCTTCTTCCTTGGACGCCTCGGTCTGAAGGCCCGAGAGGTCAGGGATCACGCGGTTGCTTCGCAATGGAAGACCGACGCCTCCAACCGCGCCAGCGGTCTGCTGTTCCAGTTCGGTATAGACATCTTTCGCGCCGCGGCCATGCTCACGGTGCTGTTCTCCGATCTGTCCATCGGGCAGATGCTCGCGGTGTTCAGCTACCTATGGTTCATGATTGGTCCGGTTGAGCAGCTGCTCAATCTGCAATACGCCTTCTATGCGGCAGGCGGTGCGCTGAGCCGTATCAACCAGCTGCTGGCGCGTGCCGATGAACCGCAGTATGCCGGCGGTCAGGACCCGTTCGCGGGGCGAGATACCGTTAACATCGATGTTCAGGGTCTTTGCTTTTCCTACCAGGATGAGCCAGTGCTGGAAGGGCTTGATCTGACCATCTCGGCTGGCGAGAAAGTCGCCATCGTCGGCGCCAGCGGCGGCGGCAAGAGCACGCTGGTGCAGTTGCTGCTGGGGCTCTATCAGCCGCAGGCCGGGCATATCCGGTTCGCCGGGGTCGAGGTGCAGGACATTGGTCTGGCCACAGTTCGCGACAACGTCGCGGTGGTGCTGCAGCATCCGGCCCTGTTCAACGACACGGTGCGCGCCAACTTACTGATGGGCCGTGAACGGGATGATCAGGCGTGCTGGCGGGCGCTGGAAATTGCCCAGCTGGCTGATACGATTCGCCAATTGCCAGCCGGGCTGGACAGCATTGTCGGTCGTTCGGGCGTGCGTCTTTCCGGCGGGCAGCGACAACGACTGGCCGTGGCGCGCATGGTGCTGGCCGAGCCCAAGGTGGTCATTCTCGATGAGGCGACATCGGCTCTGGATGCAGCCACCGAATATGCCTTGCATCAGGGGCTCAACCGTTTCCTGCAAGGTCGCACGACGCTGATCATCGCTCACCGTTTATCGGCGGTGAAGCAGGCTGATCGGGTGCTCGTTTTCGATGGCGGGCGCATCGCGGAGCAGGGCGATCATCAGCAGCTGATCGCCGACGGAGGGCTCTATGCCAAGCTTTACGGGCATCTCCAGCAGCATTGAAGCTGTGCTTGCCTAGCGGGTCGGTTCTTCCGTTCCGCCGCTTCTCTTTCGGGCCGGCCCGGTGCCATTAATGCCTGATTAAAATGATCAGAATTTGGGTTCAACTTTAGTCGCAGCCTGCCGACTTCATGGCTGTGCCTATCTCATCTATCTAGGAAGTTAAGATGCAGTCCGTCGATATATTCGCCAACCTTTCCGTAGGCAAGAAGCTGCTGGGCGGCTTTGCCATGGTCCTGTTGCTGACGCTGGGAGTCGCCGGAACCGGCTTCTATGCTGTGGACTCGATTCTGACCCGTTCGTATCAGATGAATCAGCTGTTACGGATCAACGCCGCTGTCCTTGAGGCCCGTGGCCTGGAGCGTGACTTTGCGCTGACTCGGAGTGACGCGTCCGCTGCCGCCTTGCGCAGCACCTTGGCCAAGCTCAATCAGGAACTGGACGAGCTTGCCGCAAGCGTGCCCGAAGAAGACCAGCAGGCGCTGCAGCAGATTCGCAGTAATGCTGCAGAGTATGCAGACAAGTTCACCCAATACGGTCAGTTGATCGACGAGGGCATAGCGCTTCGGGAGCGCATGGCCGAGGCGGCGCAGAAAAGCCGTGAGGAATTCGAGTACATCGAGCTGGATATGTACGACGCGGTGCGTGTGTTGCGCCTTGAAGGTGACCGTCTGACAGGCAGTGATCCGCTGACCATCGCTGAAGCGGCTTCTGGCCTGACAAAACGCATCCTCGATCTGCGTACATTCGAGAGCATGTTCATTGCTAACAGCGCTCAAGCCGCGGTGGATAGCTGGAACGAGTCCTATCAGGACGTGACAACCATCGGCAGCAGTCTGAAAACCTGGCTCAACGACGAGCAGAAGACCACCATGGATGGTGCGCTCGCCGCACTGGCAACCTACCAGCAGGCATTCGGTGACTTCCGCAGCAACCGGATCGAGCGCGTCGCGCTGGAACAGGCGATGGTGGCTCAGGCTCAACGCATCCTGGATACAGCCGAGAAGGCGCTGGCTGGCGCCACCGAGGCGATGCAGGACCAGCGCCGCAGCGCCTATATGCTGCTCGGAGTTATCAGCGTTCTGGCTGTGGTGATCGGCTTGATGGCCGCCGCGGCAATCTCTCGCATGATCGTCGTTCCGCTGCGTTATACCGTACAGCTGGCTCAGCGGGTGGCCGAAGGCGATCTGACCCAGTCGCAGAAAGTCACCCGTCGCGACGAGCTCGGTCAGCTGCAGCAGGCCATGTACGGCATGACCGACAGTCTGCGCACCCTGATCGGCCGCATCGGTGGGGGTGTCGGTCAGATAGCGACCGCAGCGGAACAGCTTTCGGCGGTGACAGCACAAACCAGCGCCGGCGTGCAGAAGCAGCGGGTTGAAACCGAACAAGTTGCTACGGCTATGCATGAAATGGCGGCCACCGTTCAGGAAGTTGCGCAGAACGCTGAGCAGGCCTCGCATGCCGCCCGACAGGCTGACCAGCAGGCGCGCCAGGGCGATCGGGTCGTGCAAGAGGCCATCGGCCAGATTGGCAGCCTGTCCAGCGAAGTCGAGCACTCCGCTCACGCCATCGAAGAGCTGAATACCGAAAGCGGCCGCATCGGCACCGTACTCGAGGTGATTCGCGCGGTGGCTGAGCAGACCAATTTGCTTGCGCTCAATGCCGCAATCGAGGCTGCCCGTGCCGGTGAGCAGGGCCGCGGTTTCGCTGTTGTGGCTGACGAAGTCCGCGCCCTGGCTCGTCGCACTCACGACTCCACCGAGGAAATCGAAGGGCTGATCGCCAACCTGCAGCGGGTGGCACATAAGGCTGTCGAGCAAATGCAGACCAGCCGAAACCTGACCCAGCGCACCGTTGGCCTCGCGAACGAAGCGGGCAGTGCGCTCGGTCGCATTACCGAATCGGTCTCAACCATCGAGCAGATGAACCAGCAGATCGCCGCTGCAGCTGAGCAGCAGAGCGCTGTGGCGGAAAACATCTCCGAGAGCGTGACTCGTGTGCGTGACATTGGCGAGCAAAGCGCCAGCGGTAGCGAGCAGACCGCCGCAGCGAGTGCCGAGCTGGCGCGCCTGGGCGTTGAACTGCAGGGGCTGGTGGCGCGTTTTCGTACCTGAAGCTTGCACCCGTGAAAAAAAAGCCCCCGGTCTGCCGGGGCTTTTTTATGCGATCTGAAAACTACCAGCGAGCTTCCCAGCGGTCAGCCGGGCCGGTTAAGGTCTGCTGCCCACTCGGCCAGTGGCAGGCCCGGCCGTTGCTGCCAGATGCGCAGCCAGATCTGCTTGAGCCGGTCCAGATCGCCGCGTTCGGCGGGCAGTCGCTCGACGTAGGGAATCAGCCCCCAGCCCGCGCCGTTACGCTCGGCGAGAGCAAAGCGGAATGGATGAAAACCAGTCATGCCGAGACGCAGATCTGTTACCAGCAGCTGGCCTCCCACCTCATCGTAACGGAGCACGTCGCCGGTAAACCATTGCAAGCGAGCATGCTGCGGCGATTCGCGAAGAGCTGTGGCGAGCCGCCCGCCGCGAGGAATACTCACCAGTTCAGGTGGTTGTTCATCGAACCAGCTCACCAGCGCTTCGTAGTATTGATCACCTTCAATGACAATGACTCGCCACAGCAGGCTGTTAAACGGCGTCGGCGTACTGAACAGCTGGCTGGCCTGTATACCCTGTGCGCTCATTGCCGCTTCCACGCGCTGCTCGGCCATCTGCTTGCCAGTAAGGGTAAAGCCCAAGTAGAGCGACGACAGCAGCAGTGCGCTCGCAGCCCAGCGCGGGCTGCGGCCCTTCACACCGACAATCACGCCAACCAGCACGGCCAGCAACAGCGGGAGGCTGTACAGAGGGTCGATGATGAACACGCTGGACCATGCCACCGGCGGCGTGGTCAGCGGCCAGAACAGCTGGGTGCCGTAACTGGTGAAGGCGTCGAGCAGTACATGGGTCACCAGCACCAACCAGATCGTGAGAAACAGCCGCATGCTGCTGTAATTGGGATCAGGCCTTATTCGACGCGCCAGCCAAGCCAGCGCAACGGCCAGTGAACTGAGAACGAACAATGAATGGCTGAAGCCTCGGTGATAGGTCATGTCGGCGATGGCATCGCCGTAATCGATGACCACATCTAGATCAGGTAGGGTGCCGAGCACTGCACCGTAGAGCAGCGCCTTGCGGCCTTGCCATCGGCCCAGCAGGGATGCCTGCACAGTGGCACCGAGAAGGGCTTGGGTTATCGAGTCCATGCGCGATTCCGTCTTTTCCGAGTGCGCTACGGTAGCCGAACCGGCTGCGCCGTAGCGGCTCCAAATCATATAAAAACATGTCCGCGAGGCTTCTGTTGTGGACAATGACCTCTGATTCCAACTGGTGTAGGACCGATGCTCGACATATCCAACAACGTGCAACTAGCCGACAGCGAGATCGAACTGACGGCCATTCGAGCGCAGGGTGCCGGCGGGCAGAACGTCAACAAGGTATCCAGTGCGCTGCACTTGCGCTTCGATATCACCGCGTCTTCATTGCCCGCGTTCTACAAGGAGCGCTTGCTGACGCTGCGCGACAGCCGCATTACAGGCGACGGTGTGATAGTGATCAAGGCGCAGCAGTATCGCACTCAGGAGCAGAACCGCTCCGATGCTCTGGAGCGTCTGGCCGAACTCATCCGTAGCGTGACGAAAGTGGAAAAAGCGCGCCGCCCGACACGCCCAACGCTGGGGTCCAAGAAGCGGCGCCTTGAAGGCAAGACCAAGCGCGGTGCGATCAAGGCCGGACGCGGCAAAGTGGATTTCTGACGCTCGTCAGCAGCACGGCCCCGCCAGCGGACAGGATGCGGCTGGGCCGGTTTGACCGGGCCCTGTGTCAGGTCAGAGCCGAAGGGCCACGATCCATGGCGCAAGCGGACCCACGTCAGTTGCTTAAGAATGTGTGCCGGTGCGCGGTTCGGCGACTTCTTCTTCGTCTAGGGGCTGCTGGCCTTGGTCGAGGATGTCCGCCTCGGCGACCTCGCCCTCCGGCGTATCCGGCATCAGCTCGAGCACGGTATGACTGGTGCGTAGCATCGGCGTGAAGTGGCCGTGCGGCTCGGTCACCAGATCGAACACGCGGCGCGCGCGGAAGTAGGAATACAGCGCCAGAAACGCCAGGGTGACCGCGAAGAAGACAGGCAGCGCTTTGGGCCCGAAAAAGCTCATCAGGCCGCCTGCTATAACCGGGCCGAAGGCCGCGCCGAAACCGTTCGCCAGCAACAGGCCGCTGGAACCGGACAGAATCTCGTCGGGGTGCAACTGGTCGACCATCTGCGCGACAGCGATCGAATAAATGGAGAAGGCCAAACCACCCCAGAGAAACATCATTCCCAGCAGCAGCGGACCGGAGGTCAAGGGAGTGATCAAACCGCCGATCACCGCGGCAATTGCCACGACCCAGAGTAAGACCAGACGGCGGTCATGCTTGTCGGAGAACAGCCCGATGGGCCACTGCAGAACGGCGCCTCCGAGAATGGTGATACTCATCAGCAGGCCGACGCCCGAGGCGTCGAAACCGGTTTGCGAGGCATAGACTGGCGCGAGGCCCCAGAAGCCCCCGAGGGTCAGGCCGGAAATTCCCGCAGCCATCAAGGGTAGCGGGGCGATTCGCGCCAACTGCAAGAGATCTGTAGCCGGCATGTCCGGCTGCGCGGGTTGTGCCTGACGTGTCAGGGTGATTGGCATCAGGGCAGCGCAGATCAGGATCGCGGCAAGCGCAAACAGCGTGAAATTCATCGGGCTGTCTAGGCTCAGCAGTTGCTGAGCCGCGGCCAGCGAGCCAAGGTTGACGGCCATGTACAGGGCGAACACCTGGCCGCGCTTTTCGCCGCTGACCTGCGCATTGAGCCAGCTTTCGATCACCATATAGAGCGTGACCAGGGCGACGCCGTACATCACCCGCAGCACCAACCACACCCATGGATTGACGATCAGCACGTGCAGCAGCACGGCGACCGAGGCGAGTGCGGCGTAGAAAGCGAAGGTGCGGATGTGGCCAATGCGCCGGATCAGCGAAGGCGCCAGCCAGGTGCCGACGAGGAAGCCGGCGAAATAGCCGGACATCAGCAGGCCGATCAGCCCGGTGGAATAGCCTTCTTCAATGCCGCGCAGCGTCAGCAGCGTGTTCAGCAATCCGTGGCCGAGCAGGAGAAATGCAACTCCACCCAGCAGCGAGCTGATGGGGGCTAATAACGACGTCATAGCAAAACAACCTTGAGCAATTTATCCGTGAAGGCAGGCTGCCAAGAGTGGGCGGCGTGCCGTTATATCCATAAGTGACTGAATCACTTGAGTATCTGATTGTCGACGCATTGCGTATGCAGCTTGGGCAGCATTTTCGGCCGAGGATTCAAAACGAAGCGGATTTTCCCCGAAGAGCTTATTCCCTGCGCAACGTTCAGCTTTGAGCTGGAGCAATAGTGTTGACAGCTCTCCGTTCAGGCCAGCCAGAGAGTCCCGTCGAGCTACAAGCTTGGCTCAAGGAATCCGTTTTGTCCTGACACCCGCGTCGCTATCCGTTCAGGGCCATGTCGAGCATCCATCTAATCGGCCAGACATCTAGGGCCGGATTTCCAAGAGCTGCCAATTTCAGCGGCGGGCGAGGCTGATGCCGTGTAGCCACATCGGACAGATACTAGCCGTGGCGCTGACTTAAGCTGGCGGATGGTAAAACGGTCGCGGCTGTTGACTGCTGCACGTGTCGGAACAAAGCCGGTGAGCGCTTCGCTTGTGGGCTAAACCCGTCGGTTGATGCAAAGAGCAACGTCCGCATTGTGCATTACGCTGGGTACAGCACTGACTCAGGCTAAACGGGGTGTCATCCGCTAGAAGGCGGGCAGGGCTCAGGTCGGCGGAGTAGTGCTTAAAGTGCTGCGCGAAGCCATTCCAGCTTTAGCGCGGGTCAACCGCAACCAAAGATATCCGCCTCGTCGTAGACGCTGTTTTCTGTATAGGTTGGTCGGCGACTCAGTGGCGCGGGCTCTCTTCAGGCATGCTCATCAGCTGTCTTTCCATGTTCCAATCAAACGGCTCGTCGTTCTGCTCTGCTTCATAGCGACGTTCTTCCAGCTGCTGGAAAATTTCGATCTCTTCGTCCGGCATGAAGTGCAGGCAATCACCGCCGAAGTACCAGAGCAGGTCGCGCGGAACCAGATGGGCAATCTGCGGGTAGCGGTGAAAGACCTGGCAGATCAGGTCCTGACCCATATGGCGCTCTTCCGGCACGTCCTGCAGGTTCATGATCAGTTCGTCGAACCGCTCGAGAAACAGCGCATGGCTTTCTTCCGAAACCTGTTCGGTTTCACCCATGGCAAGCAGAATGCCACGCAGATGGGCCAGAAGCGCCAGGTTGTGATCGTGATAAGGGTTGGCCATGGTTCACCTAAATCGATTGGGCGCGCGATTATAAAGGCGCGCGGATTAATTGGGGCGTGTCTAGTTGACTCGGGTCGTGGTGCTGGGTTCGGTACGGACGTCGGATAGCTGCGCAAAGGCCCTTGGTGCCAAGGTGAGCGTTGGCTTGCTCGTGTACGCAAACGTCGCCTGAGTCGGTGCTGGCCGATGACGGCACGCGACGCCGAGAGGAGCGACTCGCCAAGCATCGCGCGTGAGCGCGGCGCCTGGCAGAGCCTACAAGTGGACTGGGTAGCAGGCAGGGCTAGCGAGTCATGCCTTCGGGTAGCTCAAGCGGCTCCTTGGCGAAATCATCTACGCTGATGACTTTGCGGCGCGCCGCTTCCGCAGCGGTCAGCTGCTCTGCCTCGGCGGCATCGAGTACGCCTGCTGCGAGTGCGGCGCTGATCGGGTCCTCTCCGGCGGCAGGTTGGAAATCACCGGCCTTGAGCGCTTTGTGCAGCTTCTTTTGCAGCGGTTGCGATGCCGCCAGGGTGTCGAACGCGTCTCGCAATGCACCCAAGGCTTCGTCGCGCCCTTGTGGTCGGTAGACGCCCTCGAGAATCTGCTCCAAGGCCGAGTCACCTTCTGGGCGACCGAGGATTGCGGCGATTTCGGCATCAAGCGCATCAGACGGCCCCTTGTGGCGGGCACCGAATGGAAATACTAGAACCTTCAGCACGCCGCCAAGCAAGCGGTTGGGGAAGTTCGCCAGCGTATCGGCCAGGGCTTGCTCAGCCTTGCAGAGGCAGTCTTCCATCGCCCAGCGCAGCAGCGGTGCTTGCTCGATTGGGTGGCCCAGGTCGTGATAATGCTTGAGCGCGGCGGATGCCAGATACAGATGGCTGAGCACATCGCCCAGCCGCGCGGAGAGGCGTTCACGACGCTTGAGTTCGCCGCCGAGCAACATCATGGACAGGTCGGCGAGCATGGCGAACGCGGCGGCGATCCGATCCAGCGCGCGGAAGTAGGGGCGGGTCAGGTCGTTGCCTGGCGCCTTGCCGAACAGGCCGAACGTCAGCCCGAGCACCAGGGTGCTGGCGGTGTTGCTGACGGCGAAACCGATGTGCTGCATCAGCAACCCGTCGAACTTCTTGATTGCAGCGTCGCGGTCTGGCTCATGAACCAGCTCCATCTCGCGCAGTACGAACGGATGGCAGCGGATCGCGCCTTGGCCAAAGATCATCAGGTTCCGCGAGAGGATGTTCGCCCCTTCGACCGTAATCGAAATGGGTGCAGACAACCACATGCGGCCGAGGTAGTTACTGGGGCCCATGATGATGCCTTTGCCGCCATGGATATCCATGGCGTCGGTGATGCACTCGCGGCCGCGCTCGGTCAGGTGATATTTGAGAATCGCCGACAATACCGAAGGTTTTTCTCCCAGGTCGACTGCGTTGGCCGTTAGGATTCGTGCACTGTCCATCAACCATGCATTGCCGCCGATGCGCGCAAGCGGTTCCTGAATACCTTCAAAGGCTGCCAGCGGCACGTTGAACTGCTCGCGGATTTGCGCATAGCGGCCGCTGACATAGCTGCAGGTCTTGGCCGCGCTGGCGCCTGTCGCTGGCAATGAAATCGAACGCCCGACTGACAGGCAGTTCATCAGCATCATCCAGCCTTTGCCGATCATGTCTCGTCCGCCGATGATGGCTTCGAGCGGCACGAACACATCCTTGCCCCAGTTCGGACCATTCATGAACGCAGCGCCAAGGGGCAGGTGACGGCGACCGATCTCGACCCCAGCAGTATCGGTTGGAATCAGCGCGAGACTAATGCCCAGCTCTTCCTCATCGCCCAGCAGATGCTCAGGGTCGTACGTCTTGAAGGCGACACCGAGCAGCGTGGCGACTGGGCCGAGAGTGATGTAGCGCTTCTCCCAGTTCAGGCGCAGGCCAAGTACTTCTTCGCCTTCCCATTCACCGCGGCAGATGACACCGCTGTCATTCATCGCGCCAGCGTCGGAGCCCGCATAGGGACCGGTCAGGGCAAAGCAGGGAATGTCGGTGCCATTGGCCAAGCGCGGCAGGTAGTGATTGCGCTGTTCATCGGTGCCGTAATGCATCAACAGCTCAGCCGGGCCGAGGGAATTGGGCACCATGACGGTCGTCGCAAGGTCCCCACTGCGGGTGGCCAGTTTCATCACGATCTGCGAGTGGGCGTAGGCCGAGAAGCCCTTGCCACCGTATTCCTTGGGGATGATCAAGGCGAAGAATCCTTCGGCCTTGATGTAATCCCACGCTTCTTGTGGAAGGTCCATGCGCTGGCCAACTTCCCAGTCGTTGACCATGGCGCATAAGGTTTCTGTCGGGCCATCGACGAAAGCTTGTTCTTCCTCGGTCAGGACGGCCTTTGGATAGCCGAGCAGGACGTCCCAGTCAGGTTTGCCGCTGAACAACTGTCCATCCCACCAGACCGTCCCGGCGTCGATCGCATCACGTTCGGTGTCGGAGATAGGGGGCAGGACTTTTTTGAACCAGTCGAACATCGGGCCGCTGAAGTACTTGATGCGCAGGTCGGTGACCAGCAAGGGCACCGCGATCGCAATCAGCATGAGCCAGAGGATGACCATCAACCAGGTCGGCGTCTCGTCGGCCGCGCCCATTAAGACCAGATACGCTGCAACAATGGCCAACGCCGGAACGGGGGAAACCCGTAAATGGGCAATCACGGCAATGCCGATGAGTAATACGAGCAGCCAGAGCAGGGTCATATGGTTTTCCTTGTTGAGCGAATGGCGTCCAAATTGAGCATAGGCGTTTGTAGCAAGCGGGGTGAAGAGACAGGACGACGCGTTTGGTATCAGATAATGACCGAGCCTTCACAAGCGAGTTCGAAGTGACTGCTTCGGGTCATCATGTTTATCTACCCTGGTGTGACCTGGTGGTTCTCCGCGGTTTGCATTTCGGCGTTGCAATTGACGCAGCGCGCCCTTATTTACTTTGAATCTCTCTGTGTTGTGTGCGTTCTTATATGACTACTGCTCTGTCCATTCGGCAGTTGACCAAGGTTTACGGAAACGGCTTCGAGGCCCTCAAGGGCATTGACCTGGACGTTGCCGAAGGCGATTTCTTTGCGTTGCTGGGTCCCAACGGTGCCGGCAAATCCACCACCATCGGTATCCTTTCCACGCTGGTGAACAAGACCGGCGGCACGGTCAACGTGTTCGGTCACGACCTTGATCGCGATCCTTCAGGCCTCAAACGCTGCCTGGGTGTTGTACCCCAAGAGTTCAACTTCAACCAGTTCGAGAAGGCCTTCGACATCCTTGTCACCCAGGCCGGCTACTACGGTATTCCGGCAAAAGTCGCCAAGGAACGCGCCGAGCAGTACCTCAACCAGTTAGGGCTGTGGGACAAGCGTGACGTGTCCTCGCGCATGCTGTCAGGCGGCATGAAGCGGCGTCTGATGATTGCTCGAGCGCTGATCCACCGACCGCGCTTGCTGATTCTCGACGAGCCCACCGCGGGGGTGGACATCGAACTGCGCCGTTCGATGTGGTCGTTCCTGACCGAGCTCAACCGTGAGGGCATCACCATCATCCTCACGACACACTACCTGGAAGAGGCCGAGCAGCTGTGCCGCAACATCGGCATCATCGACCACGGCCAGATCGTCAAGAACACCAGCATGCGCGAGTTGCTCAAGCAACTGCATGTCGAGACTTTCCTGCTCGACCTGAAAGAGTCGCAGCTGGTCCCGCCAGAGCTTGGCAGCTATCCGGCGCGCCTGGTTGACCATCACACCCTCGAGGTGCAAGTGGACAAGAGCCAGGGCGTGACCGACCTGTTTCGTATGCTGTCGGCCCAGGGCATCGAGGTGCTGAGCTTGCGCAACAAGACCAATCGGCTGGAGGAGCTTTTCGTTTCGATGGTGGAAAACAACCTGCCCAAGGTGGCCAAATGAACGCAGAATTCCGGCCCAATCTGGTCGCGTTGCAGACCATCGTCCACCGCGAAATTCGCCGCTATACGCGCATCTGGCCGCAGACACTGCTGCCACCAGCGATCACCATGGTGCTGTACTTCGTCATCTTCGGAAACCTGATCGGCGCGCGGATCGGTGAGATGGATGGCTTCACTTACATGCAGTACATCGTGCCCGGCTTGATCATGATGTCGGTGATCACTAACTCCTACAGCAACGTGGTTTCCAGCTTCTTCAGCAGCAAGTTCCAGCGATCGATCGAAGAGCTGCTGGTTTCGCCAGTATCGCCTCATGTGATCCTGATTGGCTTCGCTCTGGGCGGTATTACCCGCGGGCTGGCGGTAGCGTTTATCGTGACGCTGTTGTCGATGTTCTTCACCGATCTGCAGGTACATCATCTAGGCGTGACGCTTCTGGTGATCACATTGACGTCGACGATCTTTGCCTTCGGCGGCTTCATCAACGCGGTTTACGCCCGCAACTTCGATGATATTTCAATCATTCCAACCTTCGTGCTGACCCCGCTGACCTACCTGGGCGGCGTGTTCTATTCGATCAACCTGCTGTCGCCGTTCTGGCAGACGCTGTCGCTGGCGAACCCCATTCTGCACATGGTTAATGCGTTCCGTTACGGCATTCTGGGGGTTTCGGACATCCGTATCGGCATTGCGATCAGTTTTATGGCCGTGGCGGCAGTACTCATGTACCTGTTGTGCATTCATTTGCTGAAGAGTGGCCGAGGCATGCGCCAGTAGTCATCGCGCCAGGCACTTCCATTAGCAACGTTGCTGCGCTTGATCTGACGACCAGTCAATGGCCCGATGAGCAGGCGCGGTGATAAACCACACGGGAACCGCTACACTTGCGGTCATTTTTCGTACAGGTTTCCGCTATGCAGCACCCCGCCGAACTGTCGCCGCTGGGCAAATCCAGCGCCTATGTCGCGACCTACAGCCCCGAGCAGCTCTTTCCCATCCCGCGTGCGCCCAAATGGGCCGAGCTTGGGCTGACGGCCGAGTCCTTGCCCTATGGCGGCGTCGACATTTGGAATTGCTATGAACTGTCCTGGCTGTTGCCATCCGGCAAGCCGGTGGTGGCCATTGGTGAGTTCAGCATTCCCGCCGACTCGCCAAATATCATCGAATCCAAGTCATTCAAGCTTTATCTCAACTCGCTGAACCAATCGGTCTTCGAGAGTCGGGCAGCGCTTGTGGAGGTGATGACGCGGGACTTATCAGCCGCAGCGGGTAAGCCCGTCAGCGTTCGCTTGCGCACGTTGGATGAAGCTGCCGAGGAGGGGATCGCGCCGCTAGACGGATACTGTATCGATGATCTGGATATCGAGATCCGGCAATACGATTCGCCGCGGCCAGAGCTGCTGAGCAGCAACCCTGAGCGCCAGGTGGATGAGCGTATCTATAGCCATCTGCTGAAATCCAACTGTCCTGTCACCGGCCAACCGGACTGGGGCACAGTGGTAATCGAGTACCGGGGCGCTGCGCTGAATCACGGCAGCCTGCTTGCCTATCTGGTGAGTTTTCGCCAGCACGCGGACTTTCATGAACAGTGCGTCGAGCGGATCTTTCTCGACTTGCAGCGCGTGCTGAAGTCAGAGCGACTCAGCGTGCATGCTCGCTATGTACGCCGCGGCGGGCTGGATATCAATCCCTACCGCAGTACCCAGCCCGTATCGCCGGGCAATAGCCGGCTGGTTCGGCAATAACCGCTGCGATAGGAGAGCGTGACGCGTTCACGCTCTAATGGATTGAGCAGGTTTCGCTCAGATGCCCATGTTCGCCAGGGTCTGCATGATGTTGCGCAGCGTCATCGCGGTGTTCGGATGGCTGACCTCGAAACGCTCGACGGCCAGATTGACGCCGTCGACCAGCGAGTCGTTCTGATGGTCGACTCCGTCCTCGTTGGCGAGTCGCAGTTCGATGTCATGGGCAATCACCTGCAGCGACGCGCGCTCTTCTTCAGTAAGCGGTGTGTCCTGGGCCAGTTGACTACGCAGCTCTGCTAGCTGCGACTGCAGATCATGTTCCGGCATGTTGCTACCCTCTTGGTTTGTCGTACGGCAAAGTCGCCAGCGCTTGATGTGAGCAGGGTAAACTAGCGTGCTGGGCTTGTCCTTGCTTTTGAGTCTCAATGAGTCCGCAAAAATCCGTAGGGGTTCCGTGTGTCTGCCCGCTGCCGGAACTGGCCGTTATCCCTTTATACTGCGGCGCTTTGTTGGGCAATTGCCCCCATTCGAAATAGGAGAGGGCCGCGATGCAAGTCATCGGCATGGATTGGGTTGGTTACTTCAGAATAACGCTGGTGACGGCGCTGGCCGTGTTTGGCGCTTCATCGCTCCAGGCCGCCGAGCAAGACCCCTGGGAAGGCGTGAATCGCGCGATCTTCACCTTCAACGACAAAGTCGATACCTATACGCTCAAGCCGCTTGCGCAGGGTTATCAGAAGATCACGCCAAATTTTGTCGAAGACGGCATCGGCAATGTATTCAGCAATCTTGGCGATGTTGTGGTGCTGACCAATGACTTGCTTCAGGGCAAGGTTCGAGACGCGGGCATCGACACCAGCCGTATCCTGTTCAACAGCACCTTCGGCGTGCTGGGTTTCTTCGACGTCGCAACCCGTATGGGCTTGCAGAAGAACGATGAAGACTTTGGGCAGACGCTTGGCGCGTGGGGCCTGGGCAGTGGCCCTTATGTCGTGTTGCCGCTGCTGGGGCCGAGCACTGTGCGCGATGCGGCTGGACGCGTGCCGGACTCTTTCCTGCAGCCGTATCCGTATATCGAGCATGTGCCGACACGCAACGTGACCCGCGCCGTCAATGTGGTGGACATGCGTGCCGGTTTGCTCTCGGCGGAAAAAATGATTACTGGCGACAGGTACATCTTCGTGCGCAACGCCTACCTGCAGAATCGTGAATTCCGCACGCAGGATGGTCAGGTCGAAGACGATTTCTGATAGGTCTCTGCGGACCGCATTGGCCAACGCCAATGCGGTCCGCCTGTTTCTAACTCCTTGCTGTTCCTAAGTGGTTTTTACCTAAACAACAGTCATTTCATTGAAAGGATCGCTAGCCCAAGGCTCTGTCGTCCGTCTTCGTGCTTACCGACCCGCACCACTTCTGTTTCGGCATCCAGTCCCTTCAGTTCGCTGTGTTCGGAAGGAATGTGCACCTGGACCTTGTCACCCATCTGCAAACTCGTCGCTGCGACCACCTGCATCCCTGTGCTGGAAAGGTCCAGGCAGGTTGCCTCGTAGCAGTCGTCACCCTGAGTCAGGGTTATGGCTGTCTCGATATTCATGCGAATGAAGTCGCGTTTTTCGCTGTAGTCCCGATCTCGCTGGGTCATTGTTTCGTCCTCTGAGTTCTTGTTTCGCCAGTTCTTATAACGCCCGTCAATTCGGCCTGTAAAGGACAGGCGGAGCGACCGCGCCTGGCTTGAAACGCCGATCGTATGGGAGTACCGTCTGCGCCTTGAAACGATCCCATGCCCGGCGCTCGCGCAGGGCCGATGCTTTCGCCAATCATCCTGGCGATACCGCCTGGTAGGAACATGCATAACCCAAGCGCGACGCTGCTGATCATAGATGACGACGATGTGGTGCGAGCCAGCCTGGCTGCCTATCTGGATGACAGTGGTTTCAAGGTGTTGCAGGCGCCTAACGGACCGCGAGGGGTGGAGCTGTTCGACGCGGAACACCCTGATCTAGTGATTTGCGACCTGCGTATGCCGCAGATGGATGGCCTGGAGCTCATCCGACTGATCAGTGAGCGTCAGGCTGACCTGCCGGTAATCGTAGTGTCAGGTGCCGGTGTGATGAGTGATGCGGTCGAAGCTCTGCGGTTGGGCGCTGCCGACTACCTGATCAAGCCCCTTGAATACCTGGCGATGCTTGAGCATTCGGTCCGTCGTGCCCTTGATCGGTCTCGCTTGCGCATGGAAAACCGGCGTTATCGGGAACAGCTGGAGACGGCCAACCGCGATCTGCAGGCGAGCTTGCATCTTCTTCAGGAGGATCAGGATGCTGGTCGACAAGTGCAGATGAATATGCTGCCGGTCACACCCTGCAGCCTCGACGAGTTCCAGTTCGCCCATCAGATAATTCCTTCTCTTTACCTCTCGGGTGATTTCGTCGATTACTTTCGAGTGGACGAGCACCGCATCGGCTTCTACCTGGCGGATGTATCCGGTCACGGGGCCTCTTCAGCGTTCGTCACCGTGCTGCTCAAATTCATGACCACGCGGTTGCTCTACGAGTCTCGACGGGGCAGAGCTTTACGCGCTTTTAAGCCGTCCGAGGTGCTCGATCACATCAACCGCGGCTTGATCAACTGCAAGCTCGGCAAGCACGTCACAATGCTGGGCGGGGTGATTGATCAGGAGCGCAACGTGCTGCATTACAGCATCGGCGGCCACCTTCCAATGCCGGTGTTATACGCCAACGGTGCTGCAAGATATCTCGAAGGAAAGGGTTTGCCGGTCGGTTTGTTCGTCGAAGCCACCTACGAGAATTACGAGATCGAACTGCCTGAGTCTTTCAGTCTTACGCTACTTTCCGATGGCATTTTGGACCTTTTGCCCGGCGAGACCCTCAAAGATAAAGAGGCCGGGCTACCCGGATTGATTCGCGAAGCAGGCGGTACGCTGGTGGGGCTACAGCGGGTGTTGGGCCTAGCCGATCTGGAGGATATGCCCGATGACATCGCGTTGTTGGTATTGAGCAGGAACCTTGCATGAGCACGGGTAAGATCCAGTTCGCTGAGCAGAACGGCACGTTCGTGCTCAAGTTCGTCGGTGAGATCCGACTGACGCTTTGCTCGGCGCTGGATGCAACGATCGAGAAGATCTTCTCTTCGCGCAATTTCTCATCGATCGTTATCGATCTCACTGAAAGCCGTAGCATCGACAGCACCACGCTCGGTCTGCTCGCCAAACTTTCGATTCTTTCGCGGCAGAAGGTCGGCATGCTGCCGACATTGGTTACCACCCATGAAGACATCACACGTCTGTTGCAATCTATGGGTTTCGATCAGGTGTTTAATATCGTTGATCAGCCGCTGCCGTCGCCTGAGCAACTGGCCGATTTGCCAAGCCAGGATCAGTCCGAGGAGATCGTAAAGGGCAAGGTGCTGGAGGCTCACCGTATTCTGATGAGCCTCAACGAATCGAACCGCGAGGCGTTTCGCGACCTGGTGACAGCGTTGGAGCGGTCTTGAGCTACAGCTTGGTTGGCAGGAGTGCTTCAAGCTTTTCCTGATCCCGCGCAAACTGGCGAATTCCCTCGGCCAGTTTCTCCGTCGCCATCGGATCTTCGTTCAATCCCCAGCGGAAGCTGCCTTCATCCATGCTGATGCGCGGCTCGGAGGCGCGTCCGGGGGAGAGTTTGCGCTCCAGCGTGCCTTTTTCCTGTGCCAGCTGGCTGAGCAACTCAGGGCTGATCGTCAGGCGATCGCAGCCTGCCAACGCTTCGATCTGACCCGCGTTACGGAAGCTCGCACCCATTACTACGGTCTTGTAACCGTGCGTCTTGTAGTAGTCGTAAATCCGGCTGACGGACTGCACGCCAGGATCTTCGTCGCCCACATAGTCGCGGCCTTCCGATTTTTTGTACCAATCATAGATACGGCCGACGAAAGGCGAGATCAGGAACACCCCGGCCTCGGCACATGCCACTGCTTGGGTAAATGAAAATAACAGTGTCAGGTTGGTCTGGATGCCCGATTTTTCCAGCTGCTCAGCCGCACGGATGCCCTCCCAGGTAGAGGCCAGCTTGATCAATACGCGGTCACGGGATACGCCGGCCTGCTCGTATAGGCCGATCAGGCGCTCGCCCCGCTGGATCATAGCTTGTGTATCGAATGAAAGCCTCGCATCGACCTCCGTAGAGATCCGCCCCGGGATCAATTTGAGCACCTCCTGCCCAACCGCGACCGCGAACAGGTCGCAGCCGAGGCCAATATCACCGCCACAGCGGGACATAGCGTCCTTGAGGTGCTCTGCATAACGCGGCAGTGCAGCAGCTTTGAGCAGAAGCGAAGGATTGGTGGTGGCATCAACCGGTTGAAGACGGGCGATGGCGTCGAGATCGCCGGTGTCGGCAACCACGGTGGTGAATTGTTTGAGTTGTTCCAGCTTTGACGTCATAAGGGCGCTCTATCCTTTGGTAGTCATGACTCGATTTCCGTGGCCATCGCGCCATCTGTATCCGATGGTCCGGGTGTTGCAGCTGTTGGATTGAAAATGCGGCCGCGTGTTCCCTCCTGGTATCAGTGCCCCTCGAGCAATCCGGTCGCTTGCTCAAGCAACGCCAGTGGTTCTCTGGTTTTATGGATGTCGACCGATAGCAGCTGGCGAAACCTTCTAGCGCCTGGAAAACCCTGGCCAAGCCCCAGCACGTGACGGGTAACGTGATGCATCGAGCCACCGCTATCAAGATGATTCTGAATATAAGGGCGCATGCGCCTCAATGCCTCGGCTCGGGTAATGACAGGTTCTTCGCTGCCAAACAGTCTGCTATCAACCTGCGCGAGCAAGTAAGGGTTGTGGTAGGCCTCGCGCCCGAGCATCACACCATCGAACTGCTCAAGGTGGGCTTCGCATTGATCCAACGTTTTGATGCCGCCGTTGAGGATAATCTCAAGATCTGGAAAGTCGCGCTTCAATTGTTGCGCAACATCGTAGCGAAGGGGTGGAACCTCTCGGTTCTCCTTTGGTGAAAGCCCCTCCAGAATGGCGATGCGCGCATGGACGGTGAAACTGCGGCAGCCTGCCGCTTGGACCTGCCCCACGAAATCACAGAGTTCGGCATAGCTGTCGCGCCCATTGATGCCGATGCGATGCTTGACGGTTACTTCGATCCCCACAGCATCACGCATCGCTTTCACGCAATCGGCCACCAGTGCTGGATGGCCCATCAGGCATGCGCCGATCAGGTTGTTCTGCACGCGGTCGCTGGGGCATCCCACATTGAGATTCACCTCATCGTAACCAGCCGCTTCGGCCATCTTTGCGCAGACGGCGAGGTCACTTGGCACACTGCCGCCAAGTTGCAACGCCAAGGGATGCTCGGCCTCATCATGACGCAGGAAACGGTTGGCATCGCCGTTGATCAGTGCGCCCGTAGTGACCATCTCGGTATAGAGCAGGGCATGCTGTGAAAGCAGACGCAGAAAATACCGACAGTGCCGGTCGGTCCAGTCCATCATCGGCGCGACGGAAAACCGGCGCGACAGCTGCGGAGACGTAGTGACAGGTTTGTAGCTGGCGTTCATGCGGCTTTCCGGCGGAGCGTTTAGGGCGCGCTACGATTGCTTCGACACCTTTATGCCGATTGGCTGTGGCGATATAGCAACTGTCTGGGCGCGTTGAAGGCGACTGGGGCGGTTGCTTAACCGATCGCCTCGGAAAATGGCCGGCAAGTTTATCAGGAGAGCAGGGTCCTGGTGCGTGAGACCGCCGTGCGGCGCCGCACGGCTGCGTACTAGGGGCAGCCATAACGGCAAGGTTCCACGCGCTGATTGGGGTCGGATGTACAGCCGCTTGAATGGCCTAGTGATTAAGCGTACATAGGCGCCCCGAGGAGTTCGGCAGCACAAAAAAACCGCAGTCGCTCTAAAGCTGACTGCGGTTTTGATCAGGCCGATCTCGACCTGATGACTGCGGTTGTTACCGGTTGAACGCAGCCCCGGTGCCAATGACGCTAGCCGAAGGCAGCAGCTGGCTGATGAAACGGTTCCAGCGAGTGATTCCTGCCGGTCCGACGAACACCACATCCTGCGGTTGCAGAGGGAAGTGTTGAGCCAGGGCAAATGCCGCAGGCGACTCGGCATTCAGCTGAAACACGGTGGCTTTTTCAGTAGCGATGTTTTCAGCGCCACGAATAACGTAGACCGCTTCGCCATCGGCAGTGTCTTGACGAATACCGCCCGCGGTGCCGATAGCATCCATCAAGTTGAGGCTGGTGGCCTTGAAGGTCATGGCTTGCGGGTTTACCACTTCACCCAGCACGTAGATCTTCTTCTGGTCGTTATACGGCAGATGGAGTTGGTCGCCGTCTTTCAGATACACCTTATGGAGCCAGGAGTCCGGACGGTTCAGGTCGTCAAGATCAAGCATGTATTCGCGGCCGTCACGCTTGAGCATCAGCCCGGACAGGTCCGCCGTATCGGTATCGACACCGGCTTGACCAATAGCCTGCATGATGGTCATCGGAGCGGTCGTCACCTCGACCTCGCCAGCAGTATTGAATGCACCGGAGAGCACAATGCGCTGGCTACCGAAACGCAGCAGACTGACATCTACCTGAGGGCTGTCGATGTAATTGGCCAGCCTTTTGGAAATATCGGAGCGAAGCTGCTCGATCGTTTTGCCGGCTGCTTCGATGTTTCCGATATAAGGGTAGAACAGGGTGCCGTCGGGGCGAACCAGACGACCATTGGCGTCCAGCTGTTGTTGTGGTCCCGATGGAGCGGTCAGCTCGGGATGGTCCCAGACGGTTATATAGAGGAGGTCATTGGCGCCGATGCGATAAGCCTCTGGCTTGAAGCTCAGCAGCTCTTGCTTGCTGGACGTGCCCTGGTCGGAGGAGAGTTCGCCCTTGAGCATTTCAGGGGTGATGCGCATCAGCTGGACAGTGCCGTCTTCCGTTTCTGCGCCGTCCTTGAACTGATCGGGATCCAGATGCTGACCGGGGGAGAAGACGCATCCCTGCAGCACCAGCACGGAAGAGAAAGCGAGAGCAAATAATGGTTTCATGGTTTCTTCATCCTTGACGGAATAGTTGTTTTTACGAAGTGAAACAGCGCAATTCACCTTTAGCTGAAGGAGCGAGCGAACACTGACTTGTCTATCGACAGTCGCCGAAGTGTTTCGGCGGTGCTACAGACGCATTCAATCTCTGCTGTTCCGGGTGTCGCTACTGCAAGCTCTGAGGGATATACCTCCAGACCTCTGTGAGGCCAGTTCGGATTGAGCCACCGGGCAGGTTCCGCTCAATCGTTGTTTGGCGTCCTTCCTTAGTAGAAAAACGACGCCGTGTTGCTCACAGTAGCCATAGACCGCTTCGTTTCTCTGCGGTTCACGGCCACGTGCATAAATGAATTGGTAATGCAAAGCTCGCCGGTACAAGGCGAGGAGGGTGACCGATGACAAGCGAATGCCGGGGTAGCCAGCAACCGTGACCGCTTGAATGCGGCTGTCAACGTGCTATTAGGCTGACTGGACATTAGCGGACATGAGCCAGCGAAAGCGGGCGTTGCCATCACTTGAGATCGACTGCCTCATTCCTGACGGCAAAGTGGTTGGATCATGTCTTTGTCGCGGAGCAATGCTCGATCATCCAGCGCAGCGTGTCCTTCAGTTCGATTCGGGACATGTCGCCAATCAGCGAATCCAGTTTGGCTCGGCTACCGAACAGGTTCTTCACGTCTGCGCTGCGCACGAACGCTGGATTGACCCTGACCTCCATGCGATGGCCGGAAATGGCAGCTGCCTGCTCGAGAACGTACTCGAGTGTATAGGCGAATCCGGAGCAAATATTGACTGTCTGGCCGACCGCGGCGGGTGTCTCAAGCAAGCGTCGATAAGCATGGACAACCTGACGTACATCGCAGAAATCACGGGCAATATCCAGATTACCTAACTCGATTACCGCGGCCCGACGGCGCGTATGTGACACGATTTTCGGGATGAGAAATTGCTCCGCTTGACCAACGCCCGTGTAGTTGAACGGGCGACTGACTATCAGCGGCAAACGATCCTGGTACAGCCGGGCAAGGAACTCCATGGCTGCTTTGCTAACAGCATAGTCATTGGCCGGAGCAAAGGGCGCGGATTCATCCAGTACACCTTCGGTTGCGTTTCCGTAGACGTTTGCACTGCTGGCTAGCAGCACGCCTTCAAGCTCGGTTGCTGAGGTACGTAATGCTTCCAGCAGGTGGCGAGTGCCGAGCAGGTTGGCTGTGTAAATAGCATCGGCATCGCTGTGTGCGACGAAAGAGACCGCGGCCAGGTGCACGACGTAGGTTGGGCGAATTTCGATCAAAAGCGCGCGTAGCGGCTCAGCATTGTTCAACGAGCAGCAATGGATGGCTGAGACCGCCGCCGGCAGTTCGCCGACGGGTTGGCGGTAGCTGAGGCCATGAACCTCGTAGCCACAGGCCGCGAGTTCCTCTGCCATATAGCGCCCGGTAAAACCGGTAGCCCCGGTAATCAGCACTTTACGCATGATCTTCCCGATAGGATGAATTTCCAGTTTCAAAAGCCGATGCAGGGCCCAGATATAGGCGAGAGGCATGGCGTTGCGGTTACTGTCGACGCCAGATGACGATCAGTGCCGTAACGCCAGCGCTGTCTCGGTGTACCAGTTGAGTCTGTCTCGACTGCTGAAACGACCATCAGACCGCACTGAAATCAAAGCGCCGGCTGACTTTCGACAAGGCTACCCTCAGTGGTGCTCGGATATCAGCAGGCGCCTGAACCAGAACGGCCGTTGCCAGTCGATTGCCCTTAGAACGAAAAGCCCTGCTGATTACGGCGCATGTCGGCGTCCACCATCATGCGGCACAGCTGCTCCAGCGTAGTTTTAGGTTCCCAGCCCAACACGTCCTTGGCTTTTTGAGGGTCGCCGATCAGCAGGTCCACCTCCGCTGGGCGGTAGAACTTAGGATTTACCCGCACAACGACCTTGCCGGTTGCCGCGTCGGTGGCTTGTTCCTGTTCGCCGGAGCCCTCCCACTGGAGCTCGACATCAACCGCCTTGAACGCCAAAGTCACAAAGTCGCGCACGGTTTCGGTACGGTTGGTCGCCAGCACAAAAACGCCAGGCTCGTCCGCCTGCAGCATGCGCCACATCCCTTCGACATATTCCTTGGCAAAGCCCCAATCACGTTTGGCGTCAATGTTGCCCAGCTCCAGCACGTCGAGCTTGCCCAGTTTGATCTTGGCCACAGAGTCGGTAATTTTCCGCGTCACAAACTCACGCCCGCGCAGCGGCGACTCGTGATTGAACAAAATGCCGCTGCAGCCGAATATGCCGTATGACTCGCGGTAATTGATTGTCATCCAGTGCGCATAAAGCTTGGCCACGCCATAGGGGCTGCGGGGGTAGAAGGGTGTGGTTTCGGACTGTGGAATGGCCTGTACCTGACCGAACATTTCTGAAGTCGAGGCTTGGTAGAAGCGAATCTTCGGGTTGACGATACGAATGGCTTCCAGCAGGTTCACGGCGCCTGCACCGGTGATGTCAAGGGTAGTCAGCGGTTGCTCGAAGGAAACACCCACAAAGCTCTGTGCGGCGAGGTTGTACACCTCAGTCGCGCCGGTGCTTTCAAGTAATCGAATGCTGGAAGACAGGTCCGTCAGGTCGTACTCAACAAGATTCAGATTGGGATGCTTGTCGATGCCCAACTCTTCGATCCGCCAGAAATTGACCGAACTGGTGCGACGGAACGTGCCATAGACGGTATAGCCTTTTTCCAAAAGGAGCTCTGCAAGGTAGGCGCCGTCTTGTCCTGTGATACCCGTAATAATCGCTTTCATGTTCTTCCCTGTTCGAGGATAGGTTTTCTGATGTGCTCTTGCTTCGCTCCTGCCTGGCACGAGGCACTGCAAGGCAGCGAAGTCAATCGGTAAGCTTCACTGACTGCCGATCACCGCGTACCGGTGCTCGGTATGCCCGAAGGGTGGCCTCAATCGTCGATTAAGACTCCTGTTTTGCTGGGCTGCCTTTCTGCCTGGAGTTTTTTTCCCTCAGGAAGGCCGGCACGATATACACCGCGTCCGCCCAGTAGCGTTTGGCTAGCCTGCGGGGCTCCATGCACATGCGATGCAGCCATTCAAGTTTGAATTCGCGCATCCACTTCGGCGCTCGCTTGATGGTTCCCGTTGCAAACGAAATGGAGGCGCCGATGCTGAAGCCCATACCGGTGCGCTCGTAGGGCTGGGTGGCTGCAGCCAGGACTTCACCGCGTGGGGTACCCACGGCGTAAAGAACCAACTCCGATGGATTTTCGCGAACGAACTGCAAGCAACGCTGCACTTCTTCCGGTTTTTTAATGAAGCCCATCGGCGGGTTGTAGTGATAAAGAGAAATGCCTGGATAGAGCGCTCTGAGTTTGTCGGCTTCGGATGTCGCTGAACCAATCAGGACAATGCGCAGCCGATCCCGGTCCGCCCATTTGAGCAGGTCGAGTGTCAAATCGCTGCCGGGAATAGCTTCATCCAGATGTATGCCCAGACGGCTCAACAGCGAAAGCAGGATGCGGCTGTCACATACTCTCCAGCGCGCTTTGAAATAAGCGTCACGCAGCTGTTCGTCATGTTCCAACTGAACAAGATGGTCGACATTCGGCGTCACCACAAACGAATAGGGTTGCTTGACGCCCTCGCGTATGCAGGTCAATAAAGTCTTCTTATTGCCGGAATAGAAGTCTATTCCGAACGCATTAGTATCACTCGACACTCATTGCTACTCCCTTGAAGGCGCCCTTGATACCTGACCAGGCGAGGGTGGGATTTTTGTATTCCTTGACAGTTGTAACGGCCGAAAGCAGAAACGCGGAAACGATCGCGAATGCCGGGCCGTAGAAGCGCTTGTTGAAACGGGTGGCTGCACGGTTGCGATAGTAGTGATAGAACGCTGATCGACTACCCAGGCTGAGTGAACCGTAGTGATACAGGCGGCTTTCAGGGATCACTCTCGTTGAAACACCAAAGCTCCTGGCACGGTACTGCCAATCAACCTCTTCGAAATACATGAAGTAATCTTCATCCATCAAACCGACTTCTTCAGTCAATGCTGCCGAAAAGGCTAGGCTGCAGCCCATAATGTAGTCTGGAGCGTGCTGAGGTTGCTGCTTTTGAGATGCTTCGATGCTCTGATCTTTCCCGAGTAATCGGGCTTTGCCTAGGATCGGATAAAGCTTTCCGCCGCCATAGCACTCAAGCCGACCCGTGTCGGCGCTCAATACGAGCGAGCCGACAAACTGACGGTCGTTACGCTGCAATGCCTCCAGTAGCGGTGAGAAGGCATCACTGTCTACATAGGTGTCGTTATTGATGACCCAGAAATACTCCGGCTGCAGATGCTCCATTGCCCAGCGCAACCCGTAGTTGTTGCCGCCCGCATAACCGCTGTTGTCTGGGTTACACAGCAGGGTCACGTTCGTATGGGCTTTTTCATCCAGCCAGTTCTGAAGGGCGATGGCGGAGCCGTCCTGCGAATCATTGTCGATGATGACGATATGGCCAATCGTTGCGCAATGTTCGAGCAGGCTTTCAGCGCAGCTGATCGTTTCAGTAGCAGCTTTGTAGTTGAGAATAAGTGCGACGTTCATGTACTCGTTCCTTGCTGCGAAGATGGCGTGCCCGTAGAGCATGTAATACGAAAAGCATGCAAATAACTGGTTGGGTATATTCGAATAGACCGTTAAGTGGCCATATCACGAAGAAGGCCAGCATCACTGCATAGGTGAACTCCATTTCGGAATTGATACTGCGGGCAATACGGTGGTAGACGAACAGGGTCAGAGGCACTAGCAGGAACGTTAGAAAACCGAAGCGAAACAGTGTGCCAATGATGCCGATGTCTGACAGAAAGAAGTGTTCGCCGAAGTAGGGGATGAAACCGTCCTGCCACATCAGCGAAAGGGACCCGCTAGGCAACCAGTTAACTAGGTTCAAGTGACTGAACACGGATGCGATCGTGTGGGGCCTCACACCATCCTCCACGTCACCGTCCAAACTGCTCTCGTAGAACTCCACGTTCAGACCGAGAATTTCAAGTAACTCTGGATAAAAGAACAGCGGGGACAACAGAACGCAAAGCGAGGCAGCCCAAATGATTGCTTTGGCCCGCAACGAGAAAAGCGTGAATGCTAGGCACAGTACAATTAGCTGACGGGTTTGCGTGGCGAAGACCAAGGTCAGCAACAGCACTGCCGCAAGAATGAGATACAGTTTTCGCTGTCGCTGTTCACCATTGATAGGCGATTTGCCTTTTGCCCACACCTGAATGCAATAGAAATAGGCGAAACAGATCAAAAAGGGCCCGATGGATGAGCGGTCCGGACGATCCCAGGACGTTTGCTCCTCGCGCAGATCCGGAACCAGCCCGAACTTGAAACACCAGGACAGGACCACTGCAATCAGTGCGGCGTAAATGAATGCATGTTCGAATTGGCGCGTACTGATGTGCTTGGCAAGCAATAGCAGCGGGACGAAGCCGAATGTAAAGAGAATTCGGCGTTCTTCGATCAGACCGTAAGTGATGGGTTGGCCAAAGGAGTAAAACGAAAAGATTGCAGGTAGTACGGTGAATACGAAAACGCTGTAGAAAGCGTAATACATCAGGATGCGGAACTCTCTCGATGACTCTTCGGTGCTGGCAAGAATCAACAGTAGCGACAATCCCAAACAGACGGCCAAATAGGCTTCGTTCAGAAACTTGAAGCCGATCGGGTTGTGCGTACTGTCACCAAACACCGAAAAGTGCAAGACGATCGCAAGCACGGTCAACGGCAAAAAGAAAAATTTTGAGCTGATGTTTGTCATCACCTGAGTCCTTAGGTGCATTTCCATTCCAGATTTACTACGTCGCAACAAACTCAAGCTTTAGCATTTCCACATTGATGCCTTCGGTGCGTCGTCACTCTACGTCTGGCTGATAGCTTAAGCGCCTCGGTCAATTCGCTGCCGGCAGTCAGCTAGTAACAACTGGATTCGATAGCCGCAGGAGTGTTTGAGTTCCCCTCGCATTAAGCCGCTCGATGTAAGGTCGAATTTGGACAAGCGGGTGGCAGCAGGGTTGCGTCGATCTTTCAGATTTCATCGAAATCTTTCTGAACGGCTTCACATTGTTCGCTGCGGGGCATGCCGCCATCCACAGGCAGGGCGACAACGCGTCTGTCAAGGCTGCTGCTTAGGGCCGTATTCCGTGCAGCTATTGGAAATGTGCTTTTGCAAAACCTCCATTTGAGGTCTGTCTTTGCCATCGATGGGCTCGACAGCTAACACGTATTCCCCCCAGCCCGGGCCGCCCGCCCAGTACGCGCTAGGCATGCAGTTTTCGTTGAGGTAGCCAAGCAAATTGTCCATGGCAATCAGCATCGATTCGGAATGCCCAGGTACACCGTACTCGCCGAGGAAACCCTTGAGTTTGTTTTCCTTCAGCCACTCGACGAACGGCCGAACGCGTTCCACCCCCAACATTGGGTCGACCACTTCGTCCTTGGCATAACGCCCGGAAAAATCTTTGTCGAGGTACAGGTGTCCCTCGTAAATGATCTTGTCTGCCGGATCGTTGATCAGAAAGTCCTCGTTGACGTAGCGCCAGTGAAAGGTGCTAGCCCAGCGGTCGCCTTCGACGAATATCAAGGTGTCCATGTCTACCTGGCGGATGGCATCGACTGCTGCCTGGGCGGCCCCACGCCAAAGGCCATCTGTGGAATGGGGCTCGTTCATAATGTCGTAGCCCAGCAACGCGGGGTGGTCTTTGAACTCTTGCGCAAGCTTGCGCCAGACAGTTGCGTAGGCCTCGTAGGGCACCTGTGGCGAACCGATCAGCTTGCCCTTGTACCGCCCATAGTTGTGCATGTCCAGAATGACTTTCTGGTTATGTTTGGCCGCGAAGTCCAGCGTCCGCTTTAGCAACCGCATCTGATCAAAGTTGACGCCTTTGTAAAGGTCATGTTGTAGGCGTTCCCATATGAACGGAAACCGAATCAGGCGGATGTTCTTGCTTGCGTAGTATTCGAAGTACTTTTCTTCCGGATAGAAATAATTGGTGCCGACTTTTCCGGGTGTGATGTGAGGAGCGAAGTTCGCGCCTGACATGTTGATGCCAACCAAGTCGATGCCTGTGTGATCGTCGGGCTGCGCTTGTGCGACCGATATGCACCCGGCAATAGACAAGCCGGCTATTAACCTTGCAGTGCGGAATAAAAGAGAAAGGGGGCGACGTTCCATAATGACCTTTATCTCCAAAGGGCCGCTACCAACTCGACGGCTCTGTTGTGGTCAGTCGATTGCATAATGCGAACCGTTCTCCTTGTGCAAGGCCAACGGTTCGGTTAGTAGCAATGGGGGCAGCGGCGGCAGAGCCTGATAACTTGCAGGACTCCAAAAGCCAGAAGGGTTACTTGCTCTGGTACTCGTACTGGTAGTAACCGTACTCGCTATAAGTTGATGCCTTGCGCACTACGGCGTTGAAGATAACGCCTTTGACCAGGAGACCGTTCTGCTCAAGACGGCGCTTGGCGAACTCGATTTCTTTCACTCCGTTCAGTCCGTAGCGCGTCACCATCAGGGTGGTGCCGGCCTGACTGCCGACCAATGCAGCGTCGGTTACGGCCAGAATTGGTGGCGTATCGAAAATGACCAGGTCGTACATGCTGCTGATCTCTTTGACGAAGCGCGAGAAGTTCTCATGCATCAGCAGTTCCGATGGGTTAGGAGGCAGCTGGCCGTGAGTAATCACATGCAGATTGTTCAACTGAGTTTTCTGAATGGCATCGAACAGTGTGATTCGGCCGGACAGAATGTCGGACAGGCCTTTTTCACCCTGGCAACGCATGACTTTGTGCAGATAACCCTTGCGCATGTCGGCGTCGATCAGCAACACCTTCTTGCCAGACTGTGCGATGACGGCGGCAAGGTTGCTGGTCACGAATGACTTGCCCACTGCTGGGCTTGGCCCAGTGATCATGAGGATGTTGTTTTTTGCTTCGATCATCGCGAAGTGCAAGCTCGTACGCAGGCTGCGCATCGCTTCGGTCGCCAGGTCGGCTGGATCATTGGTCGAAAGCAGATACGAAGCGCTGCTCTTGTCCCGCTTGAAATTGGCCAGGCGTTTTTCCAGCAGTCCTTGTTTCTCGCTGAACGGAATCGCTGCGTACACCGGGATGCCTACACGCTCGATCTCTTCAGGATTTTCGACGCCACGCTTCAGAGCTTCACGAACATAGACGAAGGCGACAGCAAGAATGCCGCCAAGTAGCGTAGCGACGATGACGATCAACGGCTTGTTGGGTTTGATCGGCTCGTCGATATCCGCCGCAGCGTGGTCGACGATGCGAACGTTGCCCACGGTCCCGGCACGGATGATATCCAGCTCTTGCGTCTTGTTAAGCAGCATCGAGTAGGTCTCGGAGGACACCTCGACATCGCGGTTGAGGCGCAACAATTCCTGCTGTGTAGAGGGCAGGGTGCCTATCTGCTTCTCCAGTTCGGCCTTCTGCGCTTGCAGTTGATTGATCTGGTTCATCAGCGCCTGGAAATTAGGATGCTGACGAGTGAAGCGGCTTTCCATCTCGGTGCGCTTTAGGTTCTGCTCGGAAATCTGACTTTCCAGATCCACAATGCGGTCGAGTACCGACTGGGTTTCGGCAGAGATGTCCACCGAGCGGTTGCCGGTTTGGAATTCGTTCAGCGCCGTTTGTGCGGCATCGAGCTTCTTGCGGACCTCAGGTACCTGCTCGCTCAGGAATTCAAGGCTCTGGGTCGCTTCGGCCGCATTGCGCGCAATATTTTGATCGACGTAGCGCTGGGCTACCGCCTCCAGCACCTTGACCGCTTTTTCCGGATCGGTCCCTTCCAGTGTCACGTTAAGGATGCCCGACTGCTTGCCGCGCTCACCAGCGTTCAAGCGGTTCTGATAGTCCTCGGTAGTGGCGTAGGTGCGGTTCTTGACCACGGTAAAAGTGGTGCCCGGGCGTGCATTAAGCTCCGCCACGGTGATGCCGTAATCCGGGGTCTCGATGGGCTCGCCAACGACGCCTTGGACGACCACTTCGCCGTCGGTGTCGCGCAGGATGAATCCGTTGTTTTCGGCCGCTTCCAGTGTCAGTTCTTCGCCATGCATCTTGTCTGGCACGATCAGCTGGGTGACGCGCAGCGATTCGCCGCCCCAGGCATAGGACTCGAAGCCTTCCGGATACCAGCCCAGCTCACCTTCCTCGGTTGGCTCGAATCTACGGAAGATATAACCGCCGAACACCGGGAAGTGGTGAGGCTCGATGATGATATCGAGGTTCAGATCTTCGACTGCGCTACCCACGACCGAGCGTGATTTGAGCAGGGCGATCTCTGTCTGCGCCGGCGAAACGGCGGGAGCGGTGCCGACCACGTCGGTGAGGCTCGGCAGGCCGCCCTTAGCCTGGATCTGGATCATTGCACTGGCCAGATATACCGGTGTCGCGAGCAGCGCATAGGCAACCCCCAGCGCGGCGAAAAACCCCGTTATGGTAAGAATCAGCGCTCGGTTGTTCAGAAACGTGTCAAAGAGGTGGGCCAGGTCAATGTCCTTGTCCTCTTTTGTTTCATAAATGGGTCGGGGCATGGTGGTCATTGAAGTTCCTTCTTCTATTTCAGGTAAGGAAGCCAGCTTTCGACGGACTGGGTCAGAAGGCTGTGAACATGTTCGAATGCGGGCTTGGACTGGCGGTAGGGATCAGGGATTTCCGTATCGTCCAGCCATTTACCCAGCAGAAAAGTTTTGCCGTGTACTTCGGGTGCGATCTGACGAATGTGCTGGATGTGGCTCTGCTCCATCACAAGGATCAGGTCTGCGCGGTGAAGCATTTCGCTATCGACCTGACGCGCACGGTGAGCCGTGTGTTCCACTCCATGGTCGTTAAGCACCTCATGTGCCGTCTTGTCCATCGGGTTGCCTACTAAGGCACCTATGCCTGCCGAGCTGATCGTCAGGCCTTTGCCCTCGAGTTTGTGGGCTAGCAATGCTTCGGCTGCGGGGCTTCTGCAGATGTTGCCCACACAGACAATCAATATGTTCTGGAACATTTACTCAGCCTCGTAGCCCTGAATTAGTGGGCGAACAGGTCTGCCTGTTGCAGAACGCAAATCTGATGTTGGCTCGCTTCATTAGTTCAATCTTCCTGCTGCGCTCGCGCATGTAATGTGGCGTGTTGCCAGTTTGGGGCTGGTCAATGTGTGTGGCAGTCAGTAGACGTCCTTGTTGAGCAGCAGGGCGGGGACAGTCCGGGCAAGGATGTAGATGTCGAACCAGACCGACCAGCGTTCGATGTAATCGAGGTCGTACTCCACGCGCTTCTCGATTTTCTCGACTGTGTCGGTCTCGCCGCGGTAGCCATTGATTTGCGCCCAGCCGGTGATGCCGGGTTTGACGCGGTGGCGTGCGGAGTATTCCGATACGGCGTCCTCAAACAGCACGCCTGCGGCCTTGGTCGCGGTCGCATGGGGGCGCGGTCCGACCATGGACATGCTGCCCAGGAACACGTTGAGCAGCTGCGGCAGCTCGTCGAGGCTGGTTTTGCGAATAAAGCGACCCACTCGGGTGATGCGGTCATCGTTGCGCGTCGTTTGCCGTTCGGCATTGGCGTCCGACTTGGCGTGGTACATCGAGCGGAACTTGAAGACTTCGATCAGTCGGTTGTTGTAACCGTAGCGCTTCTGCTTGAACAACACCGGCCCCGGAGAGTCGAGCTTGATCGCCAGAGCGAGCAGCAGCATGACCGGGGCGGCCGCCAGCAAGGCAAGGCTGGACAGCATGATGTCTTCGATGCGCTTGAACATTGGCGACCAGCCACGCAGCGGCAGATCGGAGGCAATCAGCGTCGGCAATCCCCCGACTTCGGTGATGCGCTTGTTGGCATGACGGAAGGCGACCATGTCCGGTACCAGCAGAACGTTGACCGGAAGTCTGCGCAACTCGTTGATCAGCTGGCCGATGCGGCTGTCGGCAAACCAGGGCAGGGCGACCAGCACTTGAGTCACCTTTTCTTCACGAATCATCTGCTCTAGGTCGCGGGTATTGCCCAGCAGCGGCAGATCAGCCAGCGTGTCCGGAAGACGCTCGAGGCGGTCGTCGATGAAGCCGAGCACGCCAGTGCGGATATCGCGGTGGTGAGCCAGATACTCGGCAACACGCACACCATTGTCAGTGCCGCCCAAAATTACGGCATTCTGCAGATAAACGCCTTTTGCCATCAGCCGGCGAAAAAGAGCGAGCATCATCAATCGTTCGGCACCGAACAGGATGCCACTGGTGACGAACCAGAAGGTCAGATGTTTGGCTTCAAGGTAGCCAAACATGCCCAGCCCCTGGTGCATGAAGATCATCAGGCTGAAAGCCGCGGCCCAGGCGACGAGCATGGTGCGGAAGCGCAGCAGCGTGCTGAAGACTTCCTCACGGTAGATGCCAACCGACTGGAAGATGACAACGCTGATCACGCCAAAAAACATCAGGAAGGTGCTGAATGTGCCTCCGCCTGCGGGCAGGTCTAGGGGCAGAAATAGCAACAACAGAACGCCCGGCAGCACTGAGGTCAGCCCGTGAATCAGACGAATGCTGGCAAGAAAGTAATCTACGAAGCTGGGGTGGGCGTACTCAAGGGTTCCAACGGACTGTAAGCGCATACAAGGCTCCTTCCTATGGCTATTACTAGCTCAATACTCGTTTTGATCGCCGCGATCCGCGGTTCTGATGGCAGGCCGCTATCGCAACCTTCACCTGGACAACAGCTCCGACCGCCCTGCAGGAAATGAGTTCACCGAAACCATGCAAAGAGCCTATCGCTGCGAAAGAATTAAATGCATGTCGCAAATGCTTGATATACAAAGGTTAAATTGATGATGGCGTTGCATCTAAGCGTTTTTTCAGTGCTCTGCGCTGACCGGTGGTCAACGTTTTGGTTGCTCGGCTTAACCCCGTATGCGGTTGCCTTTTCACAACTTTATGCGGTGCAAACAGGTCTATCTGCGCATACCGATACGGATGACTGGAACGATTGGCATGAATGAACCCAAGGCATTGCTCGTCCTCCACGGAAAGCAAGGGCTCAACGAAGAAGTCAGAGAGGCCGTTACCGAATGGCGCAAGTTAGGCAATGAGCTTGCGGTGCGGGTGACGTGGGAACCAGGCGACACCGCGCGCTTGGTCAGTGAAGCGCTGGCGGCGGGATATCGGACGCTGGTCTCGGGAGGCGGTGACGGAACACTGCGTGAGATGGCGCAGGCTTTGCTCGACAGTGGCTCTGACGCGAGCTTGGCGGTGTTACCGCTCGGCACCGCTAATGATTTTGCTCATGCGGCGGAAATTCCGCTCGCGCCGTTCGATGCACTCACGTTGTTGAATCGAGAGCCAGTTTGGGTAGACGTCGGCGAAATGAACGGCGAACTGTTCATAAATATGGCGACAGGTGGCTTTGGCTCCAAGGTGACCGCCACCACATCGTCGGAACTGAAGCGGGTTCTCGGCGGCAGTGCGTATCTGCTGACCGGCTTGTCCCGCTTCAGTGAGCTGCGCTCCACCTGGGGCCGCTTCGTGGCGCCTGACTTCACCTGGGAGGGGGAGTTTCTGGCGCTGGGCATAGGTAATGGCCGCCAGTCCGGTGGTGGGCAGCAGCTTTGTCCTCAGGCCTCGATCGATGACGGACTGCTCGACATCTGCATCGTTCCAGCTCCGGCTGATGCGGTCGGGACCCTCGGCACCTTGCTGAGTGGCGGTCTGCTGGGTATAGACACCGTCTCGGTCAAAGCCCGTGCACCCTGGTTCGAGGTAGAAGCGCCAGAAGAAATCAGTATTAATCTTGATGGCGAGCCGATCGCGGCAAAGCAGATGCATTTTTCCGTGAAACGGCGAGCACTGCGGTTGCACCTTCCTGTGGACAGCCCATTGCTGCGGGACGAGCCGCTGATAGAGAACGATCATCCATCCGCCTGACCGTTTGCGGTTCCGTATGCGAGCAGGGCATGCGGGCGGGAGATAAATTCTATTGCCGGTGGATAAAGCCCGGACGTTTGCGGCCGATAGCTCCTTAGTCCCTATTCGCCAAAGGAGCCCGCAATGGCCGGCATTCTAGAGTCAGTCGATCAACGCACCCGATTGGTGGGGCAGAACCGTCTGGAAATTCTCATGTTCCGTCTTTCCGGACGGCAACAGTTCGCGATCAACGTGTTCAAGGTGCAAGAGGTTGTGCAGCTGCCGAAGATGACACTGATGCCGCACCGCCACGGCTCGGTGTGCGGCGTTGTGAACCTTCGCGGGCAGACCTTGCCGGTCATCGACCTGTCGCGAGCCATAGGCTTGCGGCCGTTGGTACCGGATGAAAGCAGTACCATCATCGTGACCGAATACAACCGCTCGATTCAGGCCTTTCTGGTCGGCGGTGTGGATCGCATCCTCAACCTCAACTGGGAGGAGGTGCTACCGCCGCCGACTACTGCGGGACGGCAGCACTATCTCACTGCAATTACCAAAGTCGAGGATAAGCTGGTCGAAGTGATCGACGTGGAAAAGGTCCTGGCCGAGATCGTTCCGTACAACACCAGCATCGCACCGGAGCGTTTGACCGATCCGGTGCTTGAGCGTGCCAGGGGGCGTGAGGTCCTCTGCGTAGACGATTCGACTGTGGCCTTGGCGCAACTGCGTGAAACCCTGAGCCAGCTGGGTATCACGGTTCATTCCGCCAGCGACGGCATGAAGGGCTTGAACAAGCTGAAGGCCTGGGCGGATAGCGGTGAAGTGCTCACCGATCGACTGCTCATGGTCTTCACCGACGCCGAAATGCCGGAGATGGACGGCTACCGTCTCACCACTGAGATCCGCAACGACCCTCGCCTGCGCGATCTCTACGTGGTATTGCATACGTCGCTTTCTGGCAGCTTCAACCTGGCTATGGTGCAAAAAGTCGGCTGCGACAACTTCCTTTCCAAGTTTCAGCCGGAGAAACTGGTCGACGTCGTCCGCGAACGTTTGTTGCTGGACGAAAAACACTGACCTGATCGACCAATAGAGGGCCCAGCATGCACCTTGCCTCGCTGTATCGTTTTCCGCTCAAGTCCGGTTCGGCTGAGCTACTGGAGCATGAACGATGCGACGAGCTTGGCTTGTGCGGTGACCGGCGCTGGATGGTAGTGGACGCTGCAAGCGGGAAATTCCTGACCCAGCGAATGCTGCCACGCATGGCCCTGTTGGATGCCCGCTGGCAGGGCGATGCGGCGCTGCTGTTGACAGCGCCAGGGATGGATGCGTTGCGTGTGGCGGTTCCGGAGCAAGGCGGCGTTGAGCGTGGCGTGCTGATCTGGCGCGAGAGTGTACGGGTACCCGATGCGGGTGACGCTGCGGCTGGATGGCTGACGCGGCTGCTTGGTCATCCCTGTCGTCTGGTGCATTTGCCGACTTCGCGTGGCATCCAGGTCGATCAGGACTACGCACGGCCAGGTGAACGCACAGCGTTCAGTGATGGTTTCCCCTTCCTTCTGATTGGCCAGCGGTCACTCGACGACCTATCGGCGCGAGTCGGACAGTTGCTTGACGCGCGCCGATTTCGGCCGAATCTGGTGATTGCCGGGGCGGCGCCTTACGCAGAAGATGGCTGGCGGCGCATCCGCATCGGTTATCTGACATTCCGCGTGGTCAAGCCCTGCTCGCGCTGCATCATTCCGACCATCGACCCCCTTAGCGGGGAGCGCAACCCTGATCGCGAGCCGCTGGCTACGCTGATGGGCTACCGCAAGGGGGAGGGTGGCGTGTTCTTCGGTCAGAATCTGATCGCCGAAGGCACTGGCTTGTTGCAGGTTGGTATGCCCGTTGAAGTGCTCGAGCAGGCGTAGCCAGAACAACGCTAATCTCTCAAAAATGGCGCTACGGCTAAGACGGGCGATTTGAAGGCTGCGGCGCATGCCGCAGCTCATCAAGTCGGATCCGCAGCCTATCGCTGACTGTCGAAGTAGCGCTCGTGCCATTCAACCAGCGGTTGCGGCGAATTGAGTTTCTGCCCGTAGATGACCGAATAGGTCAGGACGTTTTGCACGTACTGGCGGGTTTCATCGAACGGAATATTTTCGACCCAGACGTCAAACGGCAGATGTTGAGCATTCTTCAGCCACTGTCGAACGCGCCCAGGACCGGCGTTGTAGGCAGCCGAGGCTAGCACCCGATTCCCGTTGAACTGACCATAGATCTGGCTGAGATAGGCAGCACCTAGCTGGATATTGACGTTGGGGTTGAGCACTTGCTGGGGCGACGCCAACGGAATGCCAAAGCGCCTGGCGGTTTCTTTCGCGGTAGCCGGCATCAGCTGCATTAGGCCCGAGGCACCTACGTGAGAGCGGGCATCGGCCATGAATGCGCTTTCCTGGCGAGTGATCGCAAATACCCAACTCGGGTGAATCTCACGCGCCTTCGCGGCGTTCACCAGGCTGCTGCGATGTGCCATGGGGAAACGGATGTCCAGGTCGTCCCAATACTTCGCCTGGCTGATGGTGCGGATGGCCGGGAAGTACCATTCCAATTCATAGGCCAGTCTCGCCTGGGCGACCAGTTCATCGCGGCTGAACAGGCGACTTACGTGATACCACTCGCGGCGTCCGTCGACGATCTGCCCTCGCGCATGGAATTCCATGGCGCGGCGAATACCAGCGGTATTGCGAACCTTCTGTACCAGTTTCGGGTCGAGTGCGAGCGGTTGATGGTTGAGCTTGTAGGGCGCCTGGATGCGGTCTGCCGAAAGGAAACCGTAAAAGTCACGCTCCCCGGCAACCGGCTGGTAGAGCTCGATGGCTTGCTTTTCGTTAGGCTTTGCCAGTTCTAGGCTGCGTGCCTTCCAATAACGCCAGCGATTGCTGTTGGCGAGTTCTTCGGGGAACCGCTGAGTCAGCGCATAGACGTCATCCCAGCGGCCCAGGCGCAGCAACAGCCGAGCCCGCCATTCGCTGACGGTGTCATCACGCAGTTCTGGGTCGTACTCGGCCATGATTTTCAGCGCGCGGGGATCGAAACGCTTGGCGAGCGTAAGGCCAATCTGGCGCGCAATGGAGACCTTCTCCTCCGCCGAGAACGACATCCGCCTGGCGTAACTGTCGAGCAGTCCAAGGGCTTGCTCCGGGTTTGCACGGGCCAGCCGGCGCAAGCCTATCGAGACGATATCACCCATGGTTTCGGTGGCCGGTGAAAAGCGCTCGGGCTGGCTGAGCAGCTGTGGCTTCTGCGCGACATCGATCAGCAGTTCTCCCTGCGCTTTCAGCGTCGGTAGACTTTTGATCAGGAACTTGGCCAGGCCATAGTTGCCGCTCTCGACCGCCAGTTTGGCGCGCTTCCAGCGCAGGTCCTCGGTCAGCTGACCCGCGTCTTCCCAGCGCTCGAACAAGGCATCGCAGGCGTTGTGCTGGGACTTGCCGACCAGCCAGAGCTTTTCGGCGGTGGCATAGCCCTGTTCTTTCTGCCCGCTGATGAGCTGGTACTGACCATACAGGCAGTCGAGCTCGGTGAAATTCATCTTTGGATCGTAGTAGGCGACGAAGGGGCGCCAGTCGCCACGTGCAGCCAGCAGTCGCAGCCAGCGAAGCTTCATCCAGCTCGCCTGTGGCAGATCTCCGTGCTCGGCGAGAAATTTTTCCACCTCGTCGTTGCTGGCGGTTTTCAACCGTGCGGTCAGTTCGTCATATGCCAGATAGGGCTCGAGCGGATAATCGCGCAGCGCGTTGGCATAACGCCGGTAGGGCCCGCTATCGCCCTTGGCCAATGCCCGCTTGGCTTCGTCGTAGAACTGACGCTGCTGCTGCAGGCTCGCGGCTTGAGTGGTTTCGAGGGTGACGACGGTGAAGAAAAGGCACAAACAGACACTGGAGAGTCGACCGCGCATGAGACTTCCGAAAACGGGGGTACGGAGGGGGATTTCTTGGGGCTAGCTTAGCTTGGCCGGCCCAGCAGTTAAATGAGGATTAAGCGCTGGAAAGCGTCAAAGCGAAACTTCCGACGAGCGTCATGCCATCGTTCGTTCCAGACTGCCCCGACCCCCTCTGATAGAGGCTGAAAACGTCGGCGATGACCTGTCCTCAAGCAGGTTGATTGGCGTTCGTCAGAGCCCGACGGACCGTTGCCTTCTGCTAGAATGCGCGCCCTGTTTTCCGGAGATAGCCATGACCCTGCTCAAGTTGACCGATGTGTCCCTCGCCTACGGCAACAATCCATTGCTCGATGGAGTGTCCTGGCAGATTGCGCGGGGTGAGCGGGTGTGCATTATCGGCCGTAACGGCACCGGAAAATCCAGCATGCTCAGCCTGGTCAAGGGCAGCCAGCTGCCGGACGACGGCGAGATCTGGCGTGCGCCAGGACTGAAAATCGGCGAGCTGCCTCAGGAGCTGCCGGTCGCCGATGAGCGCACCGTATTCGATGTCGTGGCCGAGGGGCTCGCGGGCGTGGGGCAGCTGCTCGCTGATTATCATCACCTGAGCCAGAACATTCAGAACGAGGCTGACCTCGATAAGCTCATGCACGTCCAGCAGGAGCTCGAAGCCAAAGATGGTTGGCGCTTGCAGCAGCTAGTCGACAGCACCCTGAGCCGCTTGCAACTGCCAGCTGATAAGACCCTGGCCGAATTGTCCGGTGGATGGCGCCGGCGCGTGCTGCTGGCACAGGCGCTGGTGTCCGAGCCGGATCTGCTGCTGCTCGATGAGCCGACCAACCACTTGGATATCGGCGCCATTGCGTGGTTGGAAGAGGCGCTCACCGGCTTCAATGGTGCAGTATTGTTCATCACCCACGACCGGGCATTCCTGCAGAACCTGGCAACCCGAATTCTGGAGCTTGATCGTGGACACATGATCGACTGGAACGGCGACTACGCGAGCTTTCTGGTACACAAGGAGCAGCAACTGGCAGCTGAAGAAACCGCCAATGCGCTGTTCGACAAGAAGCTCGCCCAGGAAGAAGTGTGGATTCGTCAGGGTATCAAGGCGCGCCGTACCCGCAACGAAGGCCGCGTGCGCGCGCTGAAAGCGCTGCGTGCTGAACGCAGCGAACGTCGCGAACACCAGGGCAAAGCCAATCTCCAGATTGATGCGGCTGAAAAGTCCGGCAAGCAGGTCATCGTCGTGGAGCATGCGAGCTTTGCCCATCCTGGCGGTGAGTCGCTGATTCGTGATTTCTCCATGGTGCTGCAGCGCGGTGACCGTATCGGTTTGCTCGGCGCCAATGGCACCGGCAAGACCACGTTGCTGAAACTTCTGCTGGGTGATCTGCAGCCAACCAGCGGTACGGTAGAAGCCGGGACCAAGCTGGAAGTGGCATATTTCGACCAACTGCGTCACCAGCTGGAGCTGGAAAAGACCGTGGTCGACAACGTAGCCGAGGGGCGCGATTTCATCACCATCGATGGCCAGAACCGACATGTCCTGAGTTACCTCGGGGATTTCCTGTTCAGCCCTCAGCGCGCTCGCACGCCTGTCAAGGCGCTCTCGGGCGGCGAGCGGGCACGGCTCTTGCTGGCTAAGTTGTTCAGCAAACCCGCCAACCTGCTGGTCCTGGACGAACCCACTAACGATCTGGATGTGGAAACGCTCGAGCTTCTTGAGGAAGTCCTGCTGGGATTCCAGGGCACGGTATTGATGGTCAGCCACGACCGGGCATTCCTCGATAACGTGGTGACCAGCACACTGGTGTTCGAAGGCAACGGCGTGGTTCGTGAGTATGTCGGTGGCTATCAGGATTGGCTGCGCCAGGGCGGCTCGGTAAAGCTGCTCGGCGTCGGTGAGGCGAAAGACGGTAAGGAAAGCAAATCCGAGGCGACCACGGCGGCTGCACCCAGACCTGCCGAACCCGTTCCGGCGAAGAAGAAACTGAGTTACAAGGTTCAGCGCGAACTCGAGGCGCTACCAGGAAAGATCGATGCTGCCGAAAAGAGTATCGCCGGGCTGCAGGAGGAGATGGCGCAGCCGACCTTCTACCAGAAGAGCGCCGAGCGTACCGGCGAAACGATAGCGAAGCTTGAGGCGATGCAACGAGAGCTTGATGAGTTGCTAGAGCGTTGGGCTGAGCTGGAAGGCTGAAACGCCGGGCGGCTTCTGCTTCGGCATGCCCGGAAAAAGCCGCGTACAGCCTCGGCGCATGCGGCATGAAACGTCCGGCTGATTGACGGAACCTAGTTGAACGGAACATCTGGCAGCATTGGACGGAGCATAGATGGCTATCGAATACCGCATCATCCTCGACGATGAGCACGAATTCAGTTACCGGATCGAGCTGGACCGTGCCTTTGATCACGAGGCCGCGAAACAAGCGCCCAAGTGGACGCGTTTGGATCATCAGCAGTGCAACAACTGTCCGCTGAAGCGCGACCAGCACAGTCATTGCCCGGCTGCGGTCGACCTGCATCAGGTAATCGAAGACTTCCAGGGCCTGCCCGCCATCCGCAAGGCGCATGTGCGCGTTCGCACGCCGGAGCGGGAATACAACAAACTGGTGGGATTGGAGGAGGGCCTGCGAGCGTTACTTGGCGTCATCATGGCCACCAGCGCCTGCCCGGTGCTCGGCCGGCTCAAACCGATGGCCCATCAGCACTTGCCGTTCGCCAGCAACCAGGAGTTCGTGTTGCGTGCTGTATCACTGTATCTGGCGCAACAGTATTTCAATCTGCGCGAGGGGCGGCATGCCGACTGGGAACTGCGCGGACTGGTGCGCTCATTTCAGCAGTTGCAGCTGGTCAACCAAGCGTTCTGGCAGCGTATCCATGACACCTGCCATGGTGACTCCAATCTCAAGGCCTTTCTGACCTTTTTTTCAATGGCATCGAGCCTGACCTATTCACTGGAAACCCAGCTGCAGAAGATCCGACCATTGGTGATGAGCGCCAATGAGAACGTCGAAACGGCCTGAATCGGATCTCGGTTCAGGCCGTTTCGAGGGCTCACTCGGGTTTTTTCAGGCGCACGGCAAGCACATCGCAGGGCGCACCGTGAAGGATGTCATTGGAGGTTGAGCCGAGCAGCAAAGCCAGGCCATGGCGGCCATGGCTGCCGACCACGACCAGATCGCACCCTTGCTCCTTGGCCAGCCGGTGCACCTCCTGGCGGGGCTGGCCGTAAGCCAGGTGGCGTTGGTCCGCGGTAAGCTCAGGGTAGCGGTCAGCGAATACGGCCAGGCGCTCGCGGGCCTGATCGAACTGCTGCTGTTGCAGCATTGAAAGATCCATCGGCACATCTCCGCCGAAAGCCATGGCCATGGGCTCGATGACATGGACCAACGCCAGTTTCGCGCCGCTGGCTGTCGCCAGCGCCTGGGCGCGCGCTACCACCGGGTGACAGTCGTCGTTCAGGTCGGTGGCGACCAGAATATGCTGGTAGATCATGGTGAATCTCCTGAAGTGTCGGTTGCTACAAGTATGGCTTCTAGGCACGCGGTGTGGGCTGCGACGCGTTTTTTTTCAGGGTTTATACGGCGTTGGATGCGTAATGGCCAGCGTGCATCGCATCAGGTGGCTAGCCGTGCCGCGGTTCACCACTGTTATCATGTCCGCCGTTAATGCCGGTGCTTCCTCCGGTCTGTACAGAGATCGTTATGTTCCTACTCGCCAATGAATATCTGCTCGCCTGGTCTGCCTACGGAGTCGCCGCGCTGGGCTGTCTGCTGGTCTGGATGCGCATTACTCGCCCTATGTGGCGATGGTTGCGCGAACCGTTGCGGCTGATTGTTGCTGTGCTGCTGCTGACGCCGACCATCGTCGACCCCGCCAAGGAGCTGTTCGCCCCGGCGGTCGCCATCACCATGCTGGATCTGCTTTTCAAAGTCGGCAGCAATGCCTGGCGTGCCGTGGCTGACCTCGCGCTCTATGGACTGGTCGCATTCGCGATCTACTCAATATTTGCGGTCATACGCTGGCTGTTTGAACGCCGAGTGAAGCAGCAGGGGAGCCAATCGCGCCATGAGGACCCTCGTACCCTGCGCGAGCGACTGGAAGACGATGACGAGGACCTCCGCCCAACGAACCGCTATCAGGCGCGTACCGAACCCAGACTCTGACTCTACCTTTCTCGCCCCAGGCGCAGCAGGAACTATCGGGAGATAGCGCATGTGTGAACTGCTCGGCATGAGCGCCAATGTACCGACCGACATCCACTTCAGTTTTACCGGACTGATGCAACGCGGTGGCCGTACTGGGCCACACAAGGACGGTTGGGGCATCGCGTTTTATGAAGGTCGCGGTTTGCGGCTGTTTCAGGATCCGGTGGCGAGCTGCGAGTCGGAAGTGGCGAAGATGGTCCAGCACTATCTGATCAAAAGTCATGTGGTGATCGGCCATATCCGCCACGCCAATGTGGGCAAGGTCGCGCTGGTCAACACGCATCCTTTCGTGCGTGAGCTATGGGGGCAGCACTGGTGTTTTGCCCACAACGGGCAGCTAGCAGATTTCAGCCCAGCACGTGGCTTCTATCAGCCGGTAGGGGATACCGACAGCGAAGCGGCATTTTGCGACCTGCTCAATCAGATACGCGGCGACTTTCCCGAGCGAGTCGCAGCGGAAGATCTGATCCCTCATCTGCTCGATGCCTGCGCCGGTTACCGGACCAAGGGCGTGTTCAACTGTCTGCTCAGCAACGGCGAATGGTTGTTCAGCTTCTGCTCAACCAAGCTGGCGCAGATCACCCGTCGCGCGCCGTTTGGCCCGGCTCAGCTGAAAGATGCCGAATTGACGGTGGATTTCAACGCCGAGACGACGCCCAACGACGTCGTGACCGTGCTGGCGACCGAGCCGTTGACCGACAATGAACAGTGGGACGTCCATCAATCGGGCGAATGGACGCTGTGGCGGTTGGGCGAGTGCGTCGCACGCGGGCAGGTGCAGTGATGCTGCGAAGCTATTTGCGGCTTACCTTGTTCGCCCTCGGGTTGCTCGTCGGCGTTCAGGTACCGGGCTTCATTGAGGCCTATGCTAATCAGGTCGAGGCGCGTCGCCTAGAGGCCCACCAAGGCCTGGCAGGGTTTCAGGACACCGCCGGGAAATTTTTCGAAGGTGACCTCAACGCACTGGTCGAGCATTACCGCGCCAGCGAAGATCCGGTGATCCAGAGCGACGCCCGCAGTGTTTCGGCGTTGGTCGAGCGTGCGCGTTTGCTCGACCGCGAATGGCGGATCATGGAGGGGCCTTGGTATGCGCAGGCTTGGCACGTTTTGATAGGCGCAGACCGCGCGATCAGGCGGCAAGCCTGGAGTGGCTATCGGTTCCGGGTGTTATTGGCACCTGAGGCGATCGCGTGGGGTCTGAGCTGTGCGCTATTGCTCGCCTGGATCGTCGAAAGTCTCTTCGTACTGCTTCGCCAGGCGCTGTTTCCACAACGTAATCGATGCCGGCGTCGTACGGCTAACCCGCTTCCATCGAAGCGATAGTATTGGTCGCCTGAGTTCACTCGACACGCCTACTAACGCGGTACGCCCACTCCCCTAGACCGAGCTGAGCGGCAGGCAGGCACAGCGTCAGAGGTATGATCCACAGCAGGTCGGTATCTCTCACAATCAGCTTCACGTTTCGAAGGGCCGTGGGCATTTCTGCAACATGCAGCAGGATTCCGATAACCCCGAGCCATATCAGCGTGACTTGAGCGAGCTGCCAGCCGCCGAAAATCCCATTGGCAATTCGCAGCCACGGGCGGTGCGCTGGCACCAGCAGGGCGCGTAACCACCACGCCAGCACGGTCATCGATAACGACATTTTCCACAGGGCAGGAAGAATCCCTCCGTTGCCTAGCAAGAATGCATGCGATGGGGCTGCCCAACTGTTGTGGCCAGACTGCAGTACCGCTATAACCAAACGGAGATCGCTAACTGCGGTGAGCGCCGTAAACCCGGTTACTGCGGCAATTGCCCAGCGCTGTTTCATTTACTTGCATCCTTGCAATAGTTAACCGGAAACGGCCTATTTCGACAGGAACTTCATCCCTTCTTCCAGCCCGCTCAATGTCAACGGATACATGCGGTCTTCAACTAAGTCGCGGACGATTCCGGTCGATGAGGTATAGCCCCAGGTGTCTTTCGGATAAGGATTGATCCAGATGAGCTTCTTGTATTTCTCCATGAAGCGCTGCATCCAGACGTAGCCAGCTTCCTCGTTCCAGTGTTCGACACTGCCTCCGGCCTGAGTGATCTCGTAAGGTGCCATGGCCGCGTCACCGACGAACACCACCTTATAGTCAGCGCCGTACTTGTGCAGCAGATCGAGGGTCGAGGTGCGTTCTGAGGTGCGGCGGAAATTATTTTTCCAGACTGACTCGTAGATGAAGTTGTGAAAGTAGAAGTACTCGAGATGCTTGAACTCGGTCTTACAGGCCGAAAATAGCTCCTCGCAAACCTTCACGTGGGCATCCATCGAACCGCCAATGTCGAACAGAATCAGCAGCTTTACGGCATTGCGGCGCTCGGGGCGCATCTGGATGTTCAGCAGGCCGCCGTCCTTCGCGGTGTGGTCGATGGTGCCGTCCAGGTCCAGTTCGTCCTGCGCACCTTGGCGGGCGAATTTGCGCAAACGGCGCAGAGCAACCTTGATGTTGCGCGTTCCCAGCTCGACCTGGTCGTCGAGGTTTTTGTACTCGCGCTGATCCCACACCTTGACCGCCTTGCCCTGGCGCTTGCCCGCATCGCCAATCCGGATGCCCTCGGGGTTGTAACCGCCGGAGCCGAAGGGGCTGGTGCCGCCCGTGCCGATCCACTTGTTGCCGCCCGCGTGTTTGCCTTTTTGCTCCTCGAGACGCTTCTTGAACTCCTCAATCAGCTTATCCAGGCCGCCTAGCGACTCGATCTTGGCACGCTCTTCATCGCTCAGCGAGCGCTCGAACTCTTTGCGCAGCCACTCTTCCGGAATCAACGCTTCGATGTGTTGATCGAGATTTTCCAGACCTTTGAAGTAGGCGCCGAAGGCGCGATCGAACTTGTCGAAGTGTCGCTCGTCCTTCACCAGAATGGCACGCGACAGATAGTAGAACTCGTCCATGTCGGCGAACACGACGTTGTGTTTCAGCGCATTGATCAGATCGAGCAGTTCGCGCACCGATACCGGAACCTTTGCAGCGCGCATCTCATTGAACAAGCCAAGCAACATGGCAGAACCTCGAGCTGCCGGTCGTGGCGGCAGCTTTTCATGAATGATTCAGAGATCTTCGTCGTGAGTCGGCAGGCCGTCTCGGATCTCATACCAGTCCGCCTTGGAGCGCACGAAAATGTGCGCCTGCGGCGGGGCGGGCAATGGCGAGTCGAGCGTGCCGGCTGCGACGCCGAGCTCATGCTCGCGGTTGTCGACGAATTGCAGGTTGGAGCCGCAGCGAATGCAGAACGTCCGCGTCACATGGTCGGACGAGTGATAAACGCCCAGCTGATCCTTGCCGGAGAGAAAGTGAAACGCATCCAGCGGCACGCTCGCATAAGTGGCGAAAGCCGCACCGTGGGCTTTGCGACACATCTTGCAGTGACAATGGGTCAGCTCGTTGATCGGGGCATCGATGCGATAACGAACGACGCCACAGAGGCAACTACCGGTATGCGTTTGCATGGATCTTCCTCCAGTAAGTGAAGCGTCCGGCTCGTGTGAACGCCGTCAGTCAACGGCTGGCGCGACGACTCATGAATGCCAGACGTTCAAGCAACTGCACATCCTGCTCGTTTTTCACCAGGGCCCCAGCTAGCGGCGGGATGGCCTTGGTCGGATCGCGCTCGCGAAGGACCGCCTCGCCAATGTTGTCGGCCATCAGCAGCTTCAGCCAGTCGACCAGTTCGCTGGTGGACGGCTTCTTCTTCAAGCCTGGCACCTTACGTACATCAAAGAACACATCCAGCGCTTCGGCCACCAGGTCCTTCTTGATATTCGGGTAGTGCACATCGACGATCCGCTGCAGCGTGTCACGATCGGGAAAAGCGATGTAGTGGAAGAAGCAGCGGCGCAGGAAGGCGTCGGGCAGTTCCTTCTCGTTGTTCGAGGTAATGATGATGATGGGCCGCTGCTTGGCCTTGATGGTTTCGTTGGTCTCGTAAACGTAGAACTCCATCTTGTCGAGTTCCTGCAGCAGGTCGTTAGGGAACTCGATGTCGGCCTTGTCGATCTCGTCGATCAGCAGGATGACGCGCTGCTCTGACTCGAATGCCTCCCACAGCTTGCCCTTTTTGATGTAGTTGCGTACATCGTGAACGCGGTCGGAGTCCAGCTGCGAGTCACGCAGACGGCTCACCGCGTCGTATTCGTACAAGCCCTGATGCGCCTTGGTGGTGGATTTGATGTGCCAGGTGATCAACTGCGCGCCAAATGACTCCGCCAGTTGCTCGGCCAGCATGGTTTTCCCGGTGCCCGGCTCGCCCTTCACCAGAAGCGGACGCTCCAGTGTAATGGCGGCGTTCACCGCAAGCTTCAGGTCGTCGGTGGCGACGTAGGACTGGGTGCCTTCGAACTTCATCGGAGTTTCCTTGCATCGGGCCTGGCACGCAGGCGCTTACTGTTTAGTTAGACGGCCGACTATAAGTGATGGACGCGCGACTGTGAACGTGAGGGGATCATTCAGTCACTGAATGGGCAGCCGTTCCATAGGTGTTCGCGCTTATCCCTCATCGTCGCCAAGTGAGCGCTCGAAACGAGCTGAGAAGGCCTCGACAAAGGCGTTGCGGAGAATCGCAACGAAGGCCTGGAAAGGGCTGACATCGGCATTTTTAGTACTTCCATTCAGCTCAACGCGCGTAGCGAATTGCTCCTTGCGCTGGTTCTGCAGCACTTCCTCACCGGCGCCGACAACCGCTTCCCAGATGCCACGGAAGAATCCCTTGTCTTCGTTTCTAACGTCCTGCTTGAAATTGAATACCTCGACATTTCTCAGCAGCGGCTTGATATAACCGTCCAGCTGAGCGTCCTTGGCCTCGGCTTCTATTACCAGATCGCCGGTACCGCTAGCGAAGTCAAAGCTTCCATAGGCGTTGCTGAAATCATTCAATTTGGTCAGTTCGACGCCTGTCACACGCAAACTGAACTGGAAGTCTTCCCAGTCCGTATAGGGATCGAACTGTGCGCTGGCTTCCATCGGGGCCTGGTTGAAGAATTGAGCAGTGCCTTCGAAGCGTGCGACGCGGCCCTGCTGCTGGTTGGCAGTATTGGTCAGGTTGAAGAGGCTGGCATTGATGGCACTGGCATAGACGTGAACGGGCGGGTCTGCCTGAAAGTTGCGAAACGAGACCTGCCCGTTCACAACCTTCAGTTCATTAAGCGTGAACGGCATCAGCTCATTGAGGCGATCACGCCAATCGACCCCATCGCCCGTTTGCGAGCTTTCCTTTTTCTCACCGTCGACGAAGTTCAGGTGCGGCTGTGCAAGAATGATTTCCCCGACCAGCGCTTGATCCCTCCAGAGCGCCGTCCAGCTAAGGCCGATATCGACGGCGTGGGTGGTGAACAAGGGCGCCTGGACCTGCTCGTTCTTTTTCTCTATCACCAGATCGTTCAGGCGATAGGCACCACGCCACCAGGCCAGATCGACGTCTTCGATGTGGCCGCGATAGTCGCCCATATCGGCGAGCTTGCCGTTCAGGTAGTTGAGGACGAGGTAGGGCAGCGTTAGATGAACCGCCAGCAACAGCAGTGCAAGCGACAACAAGGTCCATAGTAGGGGTCGGTAACGTGTCTTCATCGGAGGCCTGGTTAGGTGGAAGCATGGGCGGCTCTGCTTCTGGATTGACCGTGCCCAAAGACCCTGAGTTCGGCTGGACGACTCCGTTGACTGCGCTTAGGCTCATTAGTCTGGTTTTTTCATCGCAGGGACACCGTCATGAGCCGCATCTTCGCTGACAACGCGCAAACCATCGGCAACACGCCACTGGTAATGATCAACCGGCTGGGGCCCAAGGGCGTCAGCATCATGGCCAAGATCGAAGGTCGTAATCCCGCCTATTCAGTCAAGTGCCGTATCGGCGCCGCAATGATCTGGGACGCCGAAGATAGCGGGCAATTGAAACCGGGCATGACGCTGGTCGAGCCGACCTCGGGCAACACGGGTATTGGCCTGGCTTTCGTCGCAGCGGCGCGGGGCTACAAGCTGATGTTGACCATGCCTGCGTCGATGAGCCTGGAGCGGCGCAAGGTATTGAAAGCGCTCGGCGCTGAACTGGTTCTCACCGAGCCCGCAAAAGGTATGAAGGGGGCCATCGAGAAGGCTGCTGAGATTGCTGCTTCAGCGCCAGATACCTATTTCATGCCGCAACAGTTCGAGAACCCGTCGAACCCCGCCATTCACGAAAAAACCACCGGGCCTGAAATCTGGAACGACACTGAAGGCAACATCGACGTGCTGGTGGCTGGTGTGGGAACGGGCGGGACCATCACGGGCGTATCGCGCTATATCAAGAACACCAAGGGCAAGCAGATTCTGAGCGTCGCGGTGGAGCCGGTCAGCTCGCCTGTGATCAGTCAGACGCTGGCGGGTGAAGAAGTCAAACCCAGTCCGCACAAGATTCAGGGCATCGGCGCGGGCTTCGTGCCGAAGAATCTGGACTTGTCGATCGTCGATCAGGTCGAGCGTGTCGATGATGATGAGGCGAAAGCGATGGCGCTGCGCCTGATGCGTGAGGAAGGCATTCTGTGCGGTATTTCGTGCGGTGCGGCGATGGCTGCGGCGGTGCGCCTGGCCGAGAAGCCGGAAATGCAGGGCAAGAATATCGTGGTGATCCTGCCTGACTCGGGTGAGCGCTACCTGTCGTCCATGTTGTTTTCCGACATGTTCGGCGAGCAGGAGCTGCAGCAATAATCGATGCTGTGCGGGGCTGTATGCAGTCCCGCCGTAGTCGATGTGATCAACGATAACGAGTGCCGGTTTCGCCTAGCCGCGGCGGGTCCTTGGCACCGCCTAGGCGCACAGCGCAGGTGCCAAGCACCGGCGCGATGATGCGCAGGAAGAGAAAGTTGGCGCTATAGACAGTGCAAGGCTGAGGAGGCGCAGCCTGTCGAAAAGTCTTAGTAGCGCTCCGGCGGACAGTCGTCAGTTTTGGTGAGGCGTGCCTGGCACTCGGCTCGCGCTTTCAAACACCCGTTGAGCTGACTGGCTTTCATTGAACGGGGTCCGTGGATAAGCTCGACGTTTTCATGCAGCGAGAAAATGATATGGCGCAGCATTCGCCGGACCTCGAGATCGCCCGACAGATCCTTCTGGGGTTCGATGATTACCGCGAACATTTCAGGCTTATCACCGAGGGCGCCAGGGCGCGCTTCGAGCAAGCCCAGTGGCAGGATGCGCAGCGTGCATCGGCAGCGCGCATCAACCTGTACGAAGAAAAGGTCAGCGAAACCGCGGCGGTTTTGCGCTCGGCTGTTGATCCGCAGGTTCTGCTCGACGTGAACCGTTGGCCGCAGATCAAGGGCGAGTACATCGGCCTGATCAATCCGCGCTTTGACGATGAGCTTTCGGAAACTTGGTACAACTCGATCTTTTGTACCTTGTTCAGCCATGACTGCATCAATGACAGCACCATGTTCATCCACACCACGCGGCCAGCTAATCGCGCCCAGCGGATGGCTCAGACGCGGCGCTACCAACCCAGCGGTGACCTGCATGGCGTGCTCGAGCAAATCCTCAGCGATTTCGCATTCGATGTACCGTATGGCGATCGGGAGGGGGATCTGCAGCGACTCGAGGCGCAGCTGGAGGTGTCCCTGCCGGATTGGGTTTGCAAGGATCCGGAGCTTGTCGTCGAGCTGTTCACCTCGGTGCTGTATCGCAACAAGGGCGCCTATCTGGTCGGGCGCATCTTTACTTGCGACGAGCAATGGCCGCTGGTTATCCCGCTGCTGCACCGGGAAGGCGACGGATTGGTCGCCGATACCCTGATTACGGATGAAGCGGAAGTGTCGATCATTTTCTCGTTCACCCGTTCGTACTTCATGGTTGAAGTCCCGATCCCGGCGGAGTTCATCGGCTTCCTCAAGCGGATCATGCCAGGCAAGCACATCGCTGAGCTCTACACCTCGATAGGCTTCTACAAGCACGGCAAGTCTGAGTTCTACCGCGCGTTGATCAACCATCTGGCGACCACGGACGACCGTTTCATCATGGCGCCGGGCGTACGAGGGATGGTCATGAGCGTGTTCACGTTGCCGGGCTTCAACACCGTGTTCAAGATCATCAAGGATCGTTTTTCCCATACCAAGAACGTCAACCGCGCGACGGTCATAGAGAAGTACCGGTTAGTCAAAAGCGTCGACCGGGTAGGGCGCATGGCCGATACGCAGGAATTCGCCGACTTCCGCTTTCCCAAGAACAAATTCGAGCCGGAGTGCCTGGCTGAATTGCTGGAAGTTGCGCCCTCTACGGTGGAAGTCCAGGGCGATACGGTTCTGGTGCGGCACTGCTGGACCGAGCGGCGGATGACGCCATTGAACCTGTACGTGGAAAGCGCAAGCGAGCAGCAGGTCCATGAGGCACTGGAAGATTACGGGTTGGCCATCAAGCAACTGGCTGCCGCTAACATCTTCCCTGGGGACATGTTGTTGAAGAACTTCGGAGTGACCCGCCATGGCCGCGTTGTGTTCTACGATTACGACGAGATCTGCTTTCTCACCGAAGTCAATTTCCGCTACATCCCCGAGCCCCGATACCCTGAGGACGAAATGGCCTCCGAGCCCTGGTATTCCGTTGGGCCCAACGATGTATTCCCCGAGGAATTTCCTCGTTTTCTGTTTGCTGATATCCAGCAGCGCCGGCTCTTCGCCAAGCTGCACGGAGAGCTCTACGACGCCAATTACTGGAAGGGCTTGCAGCAGGCGATCAGCGCCGGCAAGGTGATCGACGTCTTTCCATATCGTCGCAAGGAGCAGACTGCCCGCTAGTCGCGCGAAGCGAACACTTCTAGCAGGTATGGGTCGCTATCTATAAGTCTGGACGAACGGCGCGGCTACTGCACACTCTGCAACACCTGCCCACGGGCGATGTTGCGATTGTTGGGTTATGCTGATCTCGAAGTCCCACGGCTCCACCAAGACCCGTATCAAGCAGGAGGGGTTAGACCATGAAAGCATGGCTCAATAGTGTGTGCTGGAACCTGGCAGTGGCGCTTGGGTTAATCGAACCGCCTCGTTTGCAGCCTATCCCAGTACGTGCGCAACGGGATAGGGTAGCGTCTACACGTCGCTAGCTCCGGCGAGCCGGGCGCGGTTGTTAGCGCCCGGGCATTGCAGGACCGCCTTTCTCAACCGCGCGCTGATAGGCGGACCGTCCCCGTATCCGCTGCAAAAATGCCGTCAAGTTTGGGCGACTGGAGTCCAGGCCGGCCCGAGATTGGGCTGCCTCCAAAGGGAAGCTCATCTGAATATCCGCCAAGCTGAAGTTCTCCCCTGCGAACCACTGGGTTTTGGATAGCTCGTTCTCCATATAGTCCAGATGCAGTTTTAGCTGCGGGCCGATGAACGCCTGGTTAGCGCCTTTGGCAATTGCCCGCGCTACGGGCCGGATGAAGAATGGCATTGGCTCATTGGCGACACGATCAAAGACTAGCCGCAGCAGCAACGGCGGCATCACTGACCCTTCCGCGTAGTGCATCCAGTAGCGATAGCGGAGGTATTCCGGCGTTCCGGCAGCCGGCGCCAGCCGACCTTCGCCGTAGCGCTCCACCAGATATTCCAGAATGGCTGCGGACTCCGCGAGCGTCAGGTCGCCGTCGGTAATGACTGGGGATTTGCCCAGCGGGTGCACTTGTTTCAGTTCGGGCGGCGCCAGCATAGTCTGCGGGTCCCGAGTGTAGCGCTTGATTTCGTAGGGTAGCTGCAACTCCTCTAGTAACCACAGCACACGTTGCGAGCGGGAGTGTTCCAAATGGTGGAGCGTGATCATTGGCGCTTGCCTTCTTGGTCTCGGTGGGTGGGACCAGCATAGCCTGCCGTTGCGCGCGATATGGCAGACTTCGCCAATCACAGGAGAAGTCATGTCCCGTCCGCAATGTCCCCGTTGTCAGCGTCCATCCAGTCACTGCCTGTGTTCGCTGATTCCCTCACTCGACAGCTCCACGGAGGTGCTGATCCTGCAACACCCCAGTGAAACCGCACATGCGCTCAATACGGCTCGATTGGCGGCCTTGGGGTTGCGCAATGCGCAGTTGCGGGTGGGGGAAGTTGTGACGCTTCCGGTCGATGAGCGTGACAACTATCTCTTGTTCCCTGGGGTCGATGCCACTCCGCTGGAAAGTCTGGCGAGCGGCGCACGACCGTTGCGATTGATTGTTCCGGACGGCACCTGGCGGAAAGCGCGCAGGCTGTTGCATCTCAATCCAGAGCTGGCGGCGCTGCCTCGCGTCTCGCTGCCAGCGGGGCTCGTCTCGCGCTATCGGTTACGAAAAGCACCAGTGCCAGGTGCGCTTTCAACGATCGAGGCGATCGTCACAGCAGTGAACATGCTGGAAGGCGGAGGACGGTTCGATCAGTTGCTTCGGCCATTTGAAGCCTTGATCGAGGCTCAGATAGCCGCAATGGGTATTGAAACCTACCAGCGCAACCATGGCCATGACGGCTGAGAGCAACTCAGCGGGCGGCGAGGGTTTTCATGCGAAGGATATAGATGCTGACCAGTGTCGCGCTGGTCAGCATACCGATCCGCGCCCAGAACATCGGAACCAGCCAGCAGGAAATACCAATGCTTAGCCACATGGTCGCGATGGCGTAGACCTTGCCTTTCAGGGGGATGCCGTTGCCTTCCAGGTAATCGCGGAACCAGGGGCCGAGTCGCGGGTGTGTCACCAGCCAGTCATAGAAGCGACGAGAACTACGAACGAAGCAGGCGGCAGCGAGAAGGAGAAAGGGCGTGGTAGGCAGGACCGGCAGAAAGATTCCGATGATGCCGAGCGTGACGCTAAGCCAACCGATGACCAGTAGCACGTAACGCGCTACTGGGTTGCGATACGTCGGAATATCGCGGTGAGCCAAGTGGGCTGTCCGACGTCAGTGCTTGCGCGGTTTGAGAAGCGCGGGCTTCTCTTCAGGTGCATGGCAGATCAGATACAGCGCCGTGAGGATCTCTGGTATCTGCTCGACCATCTCTGCTACCAGGTCCTTGTCTGTGGCGATATCACTGAACTCGGGTTGCTCGTCGAACAGCCCTGAGCCGACCATGATCGGCAGAAGCAGCTCGCTGACTTCCTCTTCGGAATCTTCGAACCACACCGACTCGCGCATGAATACGCCTTCCATGAAACCGATGCACCAGCCGCGCAGATCGGATTCGTCAGGCTCGTCGCCCATGTCGAGCTCGCAGGGGAGTTCCATGTCTTCATCACTGGCCAGCTGCCGCGCGATGTGCGCCTTGAGCTGGATCAGCGTCGCCTCGATGGCTTCGCGCTCGGTGTCGTCCGCATATTTTGGCGGTTCGGCAAATAGCGCATCAATCCACTCGCGCTCGGACACTTGCTCGGAACAGATGCACAGGGCAGTCAGATAGCCATGGGCGGCGATGTAATCGAGCGCTTCTTCATGCAGATCATCTGCATCCAGAAACACTTGCAGGCGGGCGAGTTGCTCGGCGAAGGACATCGATGGCTACCTTGGAGAGAAAACAGCGCTGATTCTAGACGAGCTGCAGGCCTCCGGCTACCGCACGCTTTGGCGCTGCGGTGGCGGAGGTCGTTTCCAGTCTCTATTGCTTCGACTGATTGAAAAAAACGCGCGGAGTTCCGCTGTGCAAAGCATGGGGCATCCGACTATCGCGCCGGGGCAGTGTTCGGCCTGAACCGGGCGGCTGTGTCGCGTATACTCGCGCGTCTTGTTTCGGAGACCGGCATGCTCGATCAGGCACAGCGCATTCTCAAAGATGTATTCGGCTACGACGCGTTTCGTGGCAACCAGGGTGCGATCATCCAGCGCGTGGCCGACGGCGGCGATGCTTTGGTGCTGATGCCGACAGGTGGCGGCAAGTCGCTTTGTTATCAGGTGCCGGCGCTGCTTCGCGACGGCCTGGCTGTGGTGGTGTCGCCGCTGATTGCGTTGATGGACGATCAGGTGGCCACGCTTGATGAGCTGGGTGTTGCGGCGGCGGCTCTCAACTCTACCCTGACGGCCGAACAGCAGCGCGATATCGCTGAGCGGTTGCGCCGAAACGAAATCAAGATGCTCTATCTGGCGCCGGAGCGGCTCGTTCAGCCTCGTATGCTGGCGTTCCTGCAGCGCTTGCAGATCGGCCTGTTCGCCATTGACGAGGCGCACTGCGTGTCGCAGTGGGGGCACGATTTTCGACCCGAGTACCTGCAGCTCGGTCAGCTGGCTGAGTTTTTCCCCAATGTCCCACGCCTTGCGCTGACTGCCACGGCTGACAAGCGCACACGGGAGGAAATCGTCCAGCGCTTGCATCTGGGGAACGCCGAGCGATTCCTGTCGAGTTTCGATCGGCCAAACATCTTTTATCGCATTGTGCCAAAGGAGCAGCCGCGCAAGCAGCTGATGGCATTCCTGGCTGAGCGGCGCGGTGATGCCGGCATCATCTATTGCATGTCGCGCAAGAAGGTCGATGACATTGCCGCCTTCCTCACCGAGCAGGGCTTTCCGGCATTGCCTTACCATGCCGGCTTGCCGAACGATTTACGGGCCTTTCACCAGAAGCGCTTTCTCAATGAGGAAGGCCTGATCATGGTGGCAACCATTGCGTTCGGCATGGGCATCGACAAGCCCAACGTGCGTTTCGTTGCGCACCTGGACCTGCCGAAGTCGCTGGAAGCCTACTACCAGGAAACCGGCCGCGCAGGTCGAGATGGTCTGCCTGCAGACGCCTGGATGGCGTACGGGCTGCAAGACGTAATTTTCCTGAAGCAGATGCTCAACAACTCCGACGGTGACGAGCGGCATAAGCGTATCGAGCAACACAAGCTCGACGCGATGCTCTCGCTGTGTGAAGAAACTCGCTGTCGTCGCCAGGTGTTACTGGCCTATTTCGATGAGCAGATGCCGGAGCCTTGCGGCCATTGCGACAATTGTGTCGACGGCGTGCAGACCTGGGATGCCACCGAGCCGGCACGACAAGCCTTGTCGGCGATCTACCGTAGCGGCCAGCGCTACGGTGTGGGCCATCTGGTCGACGTCCTCATCGGACGGGACAACGAGAAGATCCGCAGTCTCGGTCATCAGCATCTGTCGGTTTTCGGCGTAGGCAAGGCGCTGTCCGAAGGGGAGTGGCGGTCGCTGTTTCGCCAGCTGGTCGCCCGAGGGCTGGCTGACGTCGATCTTGAGGGTTTCGGCGGCCTTCGACTCAGCGACAATTGCCGTAGCTTGCTCAGGGGAGAGGTTACCCTGGAGTTGCGTCGAGAGCTGACGACCAAGGCGCCAAAGTCGGCTGCCAGCGCGGCGAGTCAGTTGGTGCGCAGCGAGGAACGCGAGACCTGGGAAGCGTTGCGCGCACTGCGGCGCAAGCTGGCCGAGGAGCATGGCGTGCCACCTTACGTCATCTTCCCGGATGCGACCCTGCTTGAGATGCTGCGCAGCCAGCCCGGCACGCTCAGCGATATGGCGCGTATCAGCGGCGTGGGTGCACGCAAACTGGAGCGTTATGGCGAAGCGTTTCTTGAAGCCCTGCAGGGTACGGCGCCGGTGGCCAAGTCGCCCGCGGATGTTCGTCATGAGCTGATCACCCTGGCACGTGCCGGAATGACGCCGGCTCAGATCGCGCGGCAACTCGACTGCAGCGAAAAAAACGTCTACGCCATGCTTGCAGAAGCCATAGGCCAACAGCAGCTGAGCCTCGAGCAGGCGCTGGACCTGCCAGAGGATCTGCTCGGTGAGATTCAGGAGGCGTTCCTCGACGGCGAAGGAGAATTGCCTCCGGTTGCGGCAGTCGCCGAGCAGTTCGCCGGTCGCGTCCCGGAAGCGGTGCTGTTCTGCGTGCGTGCCTCGTTGCAGGCGGAGTTCGAGCTCTAGCGCCCGACGGGTGCAGTGCGGCGTATTGCCGCTGCGCTTGTTTGGCGTGTCGGCTAGCGCGGGGCACCGCAACACTGGGTTACGTACCCGAGTCGATGGTAGCCTTGCCAGTCTTCCGGTGCTGTGGTTAGCTCACTAATAATTAGTTTTTCCGGAAAGACCGCTCCATGTATCCCGACCAACACCGCTTCGCCATGCAGTTGGCTCAACTTTCGCGTGGCTGGCGCGCCGAGCTGGACCGTCGTCTGGCAGATCTCGATCTTTCTCAGGCTCGATGGTTGGTGCTGCTGCATCTGGCCCGGTTCGATCACGACCCGACACAACGTGAGCTTGCGCAAAGCGTTGCGGTTGAGGGTCCGACATTGGCGCGGTTGCTGGACAGTCTCGAAGCCCAAGGGCTCGTCCACCGCCAGCCGGCGCCCGGTGATCGTCGCGCCAAACTGATCACGCTCGGTGCTCCGGCGCGTCCTCTTATTCAGAGAATCGAGGCAATTTCCACGCAGGTTCGCCAGGAGCTCTTCGATGGCATTGATGAAGAGGATCTGCGCAAATGCCAGCAAGTGCATGAACGCATCCTGGCTAACCTGGTGAAAGCCAAACGTTGATAGCGCCGCTGGCAAGATTGCCTCGTGGGTGAAGGCTTGCAAGCAAAACGTGACGGTTTTGAAGCGAATACTTGAGCGACCAATTCCAGGCACTGCCTCTCGCTGCCGTTTGTCCTTTGACGTTAGGCTATGGTTTGCAAATGATGGCACAATGCTTTCGCGCGCAAGCCGACGAACTGCCTCTACTTTCTGCTGCATCAGTCGATAACCGCGTCACAGTTCAGTAATCGAACCGTGGACCGGCGACGAAACACGCCGAGCGCCACCAGCGGAGGTTTCATGGCACTCGGTCGTCGAGTCTTGTTCACAGTGGCCTCTGGCTCACTGATTTATTCGGGAATGGTTTCCGCCCTGGGTATGGGCGACATCACGCTCAATTCGGCACTGAATCAGCCGCTGAGCGCCGAAATTGATCTGCTGGACGTAGGCGATCTGAGCGCTGATGACATTCGTGTCGTATTGGCTTCCAGCGCTGACTTTGCGCGAGTTGGCGTCGAGCGTCCGGCGTTTCTGCAGGATCTGCGCTTCACGCCAGTGATCGACAGTAATCGCAGTCGCATCCGCGTTGCGTCCAACAAGCCCGTCCGCGAGCCTTATCTGAATTTTCTGGTCGAGATCACCCGAGCAAAAAGCCGGATGCTCCGTGAGTACACGGTTCTGCTCGACCCGATGCCGAGCTCGCCCGAGACCTCGACCAGCTTCGTCGTGAATAATCCGCAAGCCGTAGCTTCGCCGGCGCCCGTCGAGCCATCGCGTTTCGTGCCGTCTGCAGAGTTGCCGCAAGCGTCTCAGGGCCAGCGCCACAGGGTGGCGAGCGGCGAGAGCCTGTGGACCATCGCCGGCTCCTACACAGATGGCTCACAGACATCACAGGCGCAGTTGATGCGCGACATTCTGGCGCTGAACCCTGATGCGTTCGCCGGTGGTGATGCGGCGCGTCTCAAGGCGGGTGCTGATCTGCTGCTGCCCGACGCAGCCATACAAACCACAGCAGAGCTCGTCGAGCCCGTTACGCCAGCGCCAATGACGGAGACCATCGTGCAGAGCCCGCTGGCAGCTGATGCCGAGCCCACTGCGCCCGTACCTGCCGATCCGGCACTTGTCGATGATCAGGTGGCGATGTTGCGCCGGCAGTTGTTCGAAGAACTGGCCGCGAGTCGTGAAGAGAATCAGCAGCTCAAGCAAATGCTCATCGACATGCGGCTGCAGCTCGAAGCCGTTACTGCTCAACTGGCCGAGCAAAGAGCTCCGCAAACCAACGCTTCGCTAACTGGCCAACCGTCGGCGCCAGCGGTCATGCCGCAGAGCCAGCCGATCAAGCAGCCAGCCGCTGTGTCGACCCCAGCCGAGCCTTTTTCGTCATTCCGCTGGCAGGACTGGACGTTGCCGGGCGGGGGCGTATTGATTTCCATGCTGCTGGGCGGCTTGTGGTTCAGTCGCCGTAAAAAGCCTGAACCAAAATACCCGGATGCAGCGCCCTTGGTTGCAGCCCAGCCGGCGCGCGTACCACCGGTGGCTGTCGCGGCTGCGCCGGAAATGCCTCGTCAGCCCGCGCATGCCTCGGTCAGCGAGACCGACGTGCTCGAAGCGGCCAATATATACATCACCTATGGCCGCCGCGATGAAGCGATCGACGTGCTGTCACGTGGCATCGAGCGAGCGCCGGCACAACTCGATATTCGATTTCGCCATCTCGGGCTTCTTGCTGAGGCCGGTGACGCCGAAGGCTACAGCGCCGCAGCTGAAGCATATCTGCAGGCCGGCGGTGCGGACGCACAGCTCGATCAGCTGCTCGCGTTGCATCCCGCGCTGGCTTCGGCAGTTGCTGCAGCAAAACCGGACCCTGAGGCTTTGCTGGATCCGGACATTACCTTTATTTTGGATGAATCATTGGCGGCGGACTTTTTGGATGCTGCATCCGCTCCCGCCCTGCAAAGCTCAGCGGCAGAGGTCAGGCAGTCTTATCCCGCGCAACCATTGATCGATGGTTTCGATGAAGCGCTGACGCTTGGCGAGCTGACATCGTTGCTCGGCAATGTGGAACCGGTCGAGTCGAAGCCCACGGCAGAGGAGCTGCGCCAGCTAGAGCCAAACCCTGAACATCTGGTTCGTCTTAACCAGGCAGTTGCGTATATCAAACAGGGTGATATGGAGCGTGCGTGCAGCATTCTCGAAACCCTTGCGACTGAGGGCGATGAAGCGCAGCGGCGGCAGGTCAACGAGTTGCTGGCAATGATCGGCTGATGGCGTTGAAGTATTGAACGGGCGCAGCAATCAGAAACTGCGTCCTAGATTCAGATACATGGCCCGCTCGGCCTCGTCATTCAGACCGTAGCTGAAGTTCAGCGGGCCCAAAGGTGTTTCGTAGCCAACGAACACACTGCCGGCGTTGATATAGCCGCTATCGAACGCATTGTCGTTGTTCCAGGCGCGCCCTCGCTCGAGCGATGCGCCCAGGTACAAAGGAAAGTCCAGCGGCAGGAACGAGCGCGGCGTCATTCGGCGGAAATAGATCATCCGCGCCAGGCTGATGTTCTGCCCGGACAGGGCGTCTTGCCGGAAGCCCGACAACTGCCGCGCCCCACCGAGCAGAAAGCTTGATGTGACGATCTCAGCATCGTCCAGCGTGCGCCCGTAGCGGCCGCCAAATACCAATGTGTCCAGGCCGAAGCTGACGGCCTTGTCCAGGCGGAATTCCCACTGACGATAGCGCCCATCGGAGCCCAGGCTTGGATCGTACTGGCGAAGGGTGAGCCCAATGTCCTCGCCCTCGCGAGGGAAGTCGACGTCGTCCACCGTGTCGAATGAATATTTCAGCTGGTAGTAACCTTCCTCGAACGAGAAGTCCGGCAGCTGCTGATCGCCGACTCGGACATCGGCCTCACCCCAGGCCTGGCCTACACCGAAGCGGATTTCACCGTTATTGGCGATCTGCCGGCCCAGGTTCAGCCCGTAGCCATAACGTTGCAGGCGGTACTCGGCGATCGGGTCGTTATCCAGAATTGCTTCGACGTTTTGCGCCTCGGCAAACAGGTTGGGCGCCACGAACCAGCGCGAGCCGGCGTCCAGCGGCTGGTAGAACTCACTGAAGAACTCCTGATGATCGCCCAGTTGCAGGCGCGTCAGCCACTCGGCACCGAGTTGGTTGATGCCATTCTTGCGAAAACTTGCGCCAATGTTGAAGGCGCTATCGCCTCGAAAATCATCCGAGAGGTTGATCCCAAGGCGCAGATAATCGGTGCCGGAGCGCTTCTCTCGGGTCGTGATGACCAGGGTATTGCCAAGCTTGTCGTGGACCACTCGGTACTCGACCTGCTCGAAGTAATCGAGTCCGTACAGCGTGCCCATGTCCTTCTGCAGGCCCTGCAAATCCAGTCGCTTACCGGTCTGCTGACGGATGTGTCGGCGTACCACCGCATCGCTGACCTTGGAATCGTTCTCGATGCGCACGGCGCTGATCAGCGGGTTGCGCGGCTCGGCCGAACGGGCAAGGCTCAGCGAAAGGTTGCCGCCGCTTTCGCTGCGCATGGTAGCCAGCCGCGCACCCAAGGCATCGGCGGCGCGATAACCGGCATCGATCAGCTGCTCGGCTCTCGCGAAATCGGTCGCCCCAAACCCTGCCAGCATCGGTTGCACCAGCAGGTCTTCTGGACGCAGGGTGGCCAACTGCGCTTCTGAGTTGCGTCGCGTCATCATGGTGGTCGATTGGTTGAGCACATCGACGACAGTGAGCAGCTGCTCGCGAGGTAGAAGAGGGGTGCCGATGTCCACCACGATCAGCCGGTCTACGCCCATGTCCCGTGCAACGTCCATGGGGATGTTGTCGACCATGCCGCCGTCGACCAGTAGCCGGCCGTCGAGTTCGACCGGGGCGAAAACTGCCGGGATCGACATGCTGGCGCGAATGGCCTGAGGGAGGTGGCCGCTGCGAAAGATCACCTTCTTGTCATTGGCGATATCCGTTGCGACTGCGCGAAACGGGATGGGTAGTCGGTCGAAGTCACGGGTGTCACTGGCGTGAACCAACAGGCGCTCGAGCAGCAGCGACAGGTTCTGACCCTGAATAACGCCGAGGGGCAGGCCGAGGCTGCCATCGTCGCGAAAGCTCAGCTTGCGTTTGACCAGGAAATCTCGGTCGTCCTGCTTGCGTCGGAAAGGGATGTCCTCGCGCGGAGGGACATCGGAGAGTACCTGTTGCCAGTCCAGTTCGAGCGCCAGCTTTTCCAGTTCATCGACACTGTAGCCGGCAGCATACAGGCCACCGATCACGGCACCCATGCTGGTGCCAGCAATCGCATCGACCTGCACGCCTTGTTCTTCCAGCGCCTTCAGCACACCGATGTGCGCAAGGCCCCTCGCGGCTCCGCCGGAAAGGACCAGGCCTGTGCGTGGCTGGGTTTCGGCATAGCCTGCCAGGGGGACGAGCAGTATCAGCAGAAAGAGCAGACGAGACATGAAGGCACACCGGGCAAACTGACGTGAAAATGGCGGCTATTATAGGCGCCCCGTCAGCTACCCGAGCGCCTCGATATGGCCGCTACCAAGCCTGAAATTGTCATCACCTATTGCACCCAGTGCCAGTGGATGTTGCGCGCTACCTGGCTGGCCCAGGAACTGCTCTCAACCTTTTCGGATGACCTCGGCAAGGTGTCGCTGGTGCCTGCCACGGGCGGAACCTTTCACATCACCTGTGACGGAGTGCAGATCTGGGAGCGCAAGCTGGACGGCGGGTTTCCCGAAGCCAAGAGCTTGAAACAGCGGGTGCGGGACCAGATCGATCCAGAGCGAAATCTGGGGCATAACGACCGCCCCTGAGCCTGCCGTAGCGCTTGCAGCGACATCTACATTGTTTTAGCGCCGCTCTTGTACTTGTGCTGCTTTTGCCAAGGGCGTGGCGGCGTTGGTGACTACCGGTGTTTTCAATCGACTGGCGATGACCGAGGCGAGGATGATCAAGGCGCCGCCGACGAGCATCCTTACCGTGGGTTGTTCATTGAACAACCACCAGGCGATGGTGATGCCATAGACCGGTTCCAGCGCGAAGATCACCGCGGTGGTCCGGGCCTTCAATACCTTCAGGCTCGCCACGAACAGGCTGTGTGCGAGGCCCGTACAAAACACGCCGAGCAAGCCCAGCCACAGCCAGTCCATGGCTGGTACGGCCGGCAGGGACGTCCACGTGAAGGGCAGAAGGCACAGGAGGATGGTGCCGTTCTGCCAGAGCGCTGCCTGGACCGGGTCTACGTCGCGGGTGACTGCCCGGTTGAGTAGGGAAAGCAAGGCGAACGTCAACCCGGAGACGATCCCATACAGCAGACCCAGCGTGCTCTGGCTTCCTAGATCGAACTGTGGGGTCACCAGCAGCAGACCGAAGCAGACCAGCGCGACCAAGCCGAACTCGGCGGGGCGTGTACGCTCGCGAAACAGCACGCCCTCGAGCAGGATGGCAAACGCGGGAAAACTGGCGAAGCCCAGCGTAGCGATGCCAACTCCAGCCACCTTTACGGCCAGGAAAAAGGTAAGCCAGTGTCCACCGAGTAGCAGCCCGCCGAGCAGCAGTCCGAACCGCTGGCGTGCGGTTGGCTGCGTGCCTTTGTTGGGGAGCAGCTGTGCGGCCAGTAGCAACGCCACGACAGCGAAGCCGGCTCGGCCGAGGGTGATGATCAAAGGCGTACTCGCCGCCAGCTTGCCGAATACACCGGACAACCCGAACATCAGTGCGCCGAGGTGAATCGCCAACAGGGCGTTACGATGGGTCATGGTATGAGGTCCAGCGGAGCAGACCGAAGGTGGGGGGCGGATGAGCTGAAATGAGTCATGAAGCCTCGCGATAGCATGCGTTTACGCATCTGCATCAGTGAAGATTCATGGTAGGCCGTGCGAGGCGAATGGTCTGTCGCGTCACGCTTGCGGTTTGTCGAGCGTCTCGCGTCGGACCTCACGTGGGGTGATGCCGAACTGGCGGCTAAGCGCTGCGGTAAAGGCGCTTTGCGAGGCATAACCTACCCGCGCTGCAATCTCGCCTACTGCGAGCGGGGTGCTGAGCAGCAACTCACGGCCCTGATGCAGGCGTCGACGTCGAATGAATGCCTGCGGCGTGAGCCCCGTTTCGCTGACAAAGCGTGCGTGGAATCGCTGCACCGAAAGGCCCACCGACCGTGCAAGATCCTTTACCTCGAGTGGATGTGACAGATGCCGATCGACGAAATCCTGCAACGCCGTGATCGGCAGCGGGTGTTGCCGAGCAATGGGTTTGCAGCCGGCGGCGAGGCTCGCCAGCAAAAGGGCAGCGCCTTGCTCGCTGATGATCGGGTCGTTGATGGGGCTGGCAGCGAGCCAGCCCACCAGTTGGCTTTGCGTCTGGCTCAGGTGCAGGGCAGCAGGGCGTTCGAGCAGCCGCTGCGCCGAATCGGCGTGGTGGCCGAGCTGTCGCCGTAGCCAGTCACCATCCGGGATGTCGAGGACCAGACACAGACTGCCCTCGGCGCTGTCGCAGGCATGCCGTGTGTCACTGGGCACGACGGCCAGAAGCTGTTGTTGGATGCGGCTGCCATGGCCATCAACCTCGAAATCCAACCGTCCTCGCAGGCCGAAGACCAGCTGCGTGTGCTCATGGCTATGGGTGATCTGGTCACGGTTGTAATGACGCAAGGAAAGGATGGGCGGCATGGTAGACCTCGACTGCTTGCGGAGCGCCGGCCGGTATTGATGAGTGATGGCGATCGGACCCGTGCCGTGCGGTCGTTACATGATGACTTTGTCGCGCAGTTTTTCGGCGGCCTGGTTGAGCGCCTGGATAACACGTTCCTTGTCGAAGTTCTGCACGCCATTGGTGTCCAGGTACATCGAGAAGCCGGGCAACTCGTGCTCGACGAAGCTGTTTGTGGCGCCGAGGTCGCGTCGGAAGTCCACGACCTGATAGATCTGTACCGGGCGGGTAAAGCCTTTGACCGTGATCTGGCCTTTGTCGCGGCACATGATGACGTCTTTGACCAGTGAATAGGTTTCGTGGGAAATGAGGATCTCGCCAGCTTCGGCGGAGCTTTCTAGGCGGCTCGCCAGATTCACTTCGCGACCGATGATGGTGTAGTCCATTCGAGTGTCGGCGCCGAAGTTGCCGACTGTGCAATAGCCCGTGTTGATGCCCATGCGGATTTCCATCGGCTTGGTAATGCCCTGGGCGCGCCATTGCTGGCGAAGGACTTTCATGTGCTTGCGCATGGCAATAGCCATCGAAACCGCTGCCACGGCGTCCTTTTTCGCGCCCTGGCTGGTGGGGTCGCCGAAAAACACCATCACGCAGTCGCCAACGAACTTGTCGATGGTGCCGCCGTACTTGAGCGTGATTTTCGACATCTCGTTGAGGTAGGTGTTGAGCAGATCGGTGAGGGCTTCGGCTTCCAGTTCTTCCGAGAGCTCAGTGAAGCCTTTGATGTCCGAGAAGAAGACGGTGAGCTTCTTGCGTTGAGTTTCAAGACGCACGGTGCGCTTGCCGGAGAAGATCGATTCCCATACCTGCGGTGACAGGTATTTGGCCAGGCTTCGGGCCAGTCGCGCCGCTTTAGCCTGTTGGGCCTCCACTTCGCTGCGTGCCTGCGCCAGACGGATGCCCTGCTGGTGGACGTAGTAAGCCGTTACGCACACGTAGAGCGTGGTGAGCAGGATGCTGACTGTGGATACCAAGACCGAGCTGACGCCTTCGAAGCGCAAAGGCACCAGTAGGCTGGTCAGTCCAGCGCCGATGCAGACCATCAACAGCGTCATCAACAGATGACGCAGGCTACCGACCACCAGCGCGCTGAAACTCAGCGTCAGCATGAACATCAGGCTCGGTACGAGGCTGCCTCCGAGCAGCACGATTCCGGCGCCTGCATTGAGGGCATCGAGGCACAACAGGGTCTGTGAGGTGGTTTCCGGATGGTCGCGTTTGAAGCGGTAGCTGAGGTGATAGGCGAAGTGCGGATACAGGAGTGTGTACGGCACCATCCACAAGAGCTCGAGCCCGAACTGCTGGGTATAAACACCGGCAGCGAGCGTGGCGGCACAGATCAGATAGGCGAAGACTCGTGCGTAGTACTCGCGCAATGGACGAGTCGCGAGGCCGTTACGTCGTTCACCGGTCACGGTTGACATGATGGTTGCTATCCCTGAAAGATGCCGGCGCTCTGGAATGCCCCGTGAGAGGCTGCAGCGCATCGACCGGCGCTGGCTCGCAGATCATAACCAAGTCGCCAGCACTGCGCCAAACCGCCGGTCCATTCCGTGACCGAGCGCCGGTGCAGCGCAGCACCGGCACACGATCCATGGATCAGAATCGAATCTTTCCAGTCAGCATGTCCTTGAGCATTACCCAGTCGCCGAGAAAGCTGTACAGCGGGTACTGAAATGTCGCCGGACGGTTCTTCTCGAAAATGAAATGACCGACCCAGGCAAACCCATAGCCGGCCAATGGCATCGCCAATAGCCATAGCCACTGCTGGGTGATCACTGCGTACGCCAGGATTGCCAGTACCAGCAAGCTGCCAATGTAGTGCAACCGTCTGCAGGTGAGGTTGCTGTGCTCGGCCAGGTAGAACGGGTAGAAATCTGCAAAGCGGGTAAAGCGTTCGGCGGTTTGCGTGCTCATGCCGCACCTCCTGTCATTGTGGTCGTTGGAGTCTAGAACCTCCGGCAATATAGGCCACTGACTCCAGGTGCCAGTTTAGTAGCCTTGTGTGCCATCCCTCGGCGGTTGAAACTGCGTTGGCCGTTGTTATGACGGCGCGCTGAGTAATAGCTGACCATGAGCGAATCGATTAATGACAGAACGCACCACGTCCTCGAGCTGGGCCTTGAGCATTGTCCAGGCGCTTGAACTCGAGGGCCTCGACTGCCAGGCGCTGTTCAGCGAGCTTGGGCTCGACTATTGCGCACTGAGCGATCCCGACGCCCGGTTTGCCCAGGATGGCATGACGCGGCTCTGGCAACGCGCAGTGGAGATGACCGGGAACCCTGCGATCGGCTTGAATCTGGCAAAGGTGATGCGCCCCGGCGCGATGCATGTGGTCGGCTATGCACTGATGTCCAGTAGCACGCTCAGGGACAGCTTCCAGCGTCTGGTGCGGTACCAGCGCATCATTGCCGAAGGTGCGGACCTGCAGTTCAGGCCAACTGATCGCGGCGCTTTGTTGACCTTGGCGATTCATGGTGATCAGTTGCCACCCGCCCGCCAGAGCGCAGACGGTTCCCTGGCCAGTACGCTTGCGTTCTGTCGCTGGCTGACCGCCAAGTCACTGGTCCCGCTAGAAGTCTATTTCCAGGGCCCACGACCTGCGGATGTCGAACCGTACCAGGCCATGTTTCAAGCACCGCTACGCTTCAATGCCGACAGCCACGGCTTGCTGATGCGCCACGCTGATATGGATATTCCATTACCTACCGCGAACGCCGAACTGGCTCGGTTGCACGACCGGTTTGCCGGCGACTACCTGGCACGCTTCTCGGACAACCGGGTGACGCACCGGGCCCGGCAGGTGATCTGCCGTCTGTTGCCTCAGGGCGAACCGCGGCGCGAAACAGTAGCGCAGTCGCTGCAACTGTCCGAGCGTACATTGCAGCGGCGACTGGACGAGGAGGGCACGAGCTTCCAGCAGTTGCTCGACGACACCCGGCGCACGCTTGCCGAGCAATATCTGGCGCGTGCAGATCTCGCCTTGCTGGAAGTGGCTTATCTGCTGGGCTTTGCCGATCCGAGCAATTTCTTCCGCGCCTTTAAGCGCTGGTTCGCGATGACACCTGGCGAATACCGCGCACAGCGTTGAAGCGCCCATGCCGGAACTTGTGCTTTGCTGCCATAGCCATAGCCATAGCTTGCGTATACATGACCGCGGCGCACCTGTGCCGCTTTTTGCCGATACCTAAAGGATGACCCGCATTGGCCAGTAGCCTTCTTGCCTTGATCGACGATATCGCTTCGGTCCTGGACGACGTATCCCTGATGACCAAGGTGGCAGCAAAGAAAACTGCCGGCGTGCTCGGCGACGATCTGGCGCTCAATGCTCAGCAGGTCACCGGCGTCAATGCGGACCGCGAGCTACCGGTGGTCTGGGCCGTGGCCAAGGGCTCCATGCGCAACAAGCTGATTCTGGTGCCGGCAGCGTTGCTGATCAGCGCGTTTATCCCCTGGGCCATCACGCCGTTGCTGATGCTGGGCGGTGCGTTTCTCTGCTTCGAAGGATTCGAGAAGCTGGCACACCGGTTCCTGCACCGCGATCAGGATCATCATGCGGAGCAGATCAAGGCGTTGGCCGACGAGAACGTCGACATGGTGGCGTTCGAGCGCGACAAAATCAGCGGGGCGGTGCGCACAGATTTCATTTTGTCCGCCGAAATCATCGCCATCACACTGGGTACGGTCGCTGCCGCCACCTTTGTCGAGCAGATCGCTGTGCTGGCGGGCATAGCAATCATAATGACCATCGGCGTCTACGGTTTGGTTGCGGGCATCGTCAAACTCGACGATGCGGGCCTGGCGCTGACCAAACGCACCAGTTCCGCAGCGCAGTCGCTCGGCAGTGCCATTCTCTCGGTCGCGCCCTGGTTGATGAAGTCTCTGTCAGTGATTGGTACGGCCGCCATGTTCATGGTCGGCGGCGGCATTCTGACCCACGGCTTCAAGGCTATTCACCACCTCATCGAGAACAGCGCGGAGCACACCTTGGCGCTGCCGTACATCGGGACTGTTCTGGCCGGGCTCTTGCCGACGCTGCTGGACGCCGCTTTCGGGATACTGGCTGGCGGCCTGGTATTTGCAGCTGTCGAGCTGGGTAAGCGACTGTTCAAGCGTCGATCCGAAACCGCCTGATGGCGAACCCCACTATCCAGCAAGAGCGAAGGAGCACCGTGAATGGATGAATTCATGCAGGCCGCAATCGACGAAGCGCAGAAGGGGCTGTCCGAGGGGGGGATTCCGATTGGTTCGGTAATCGTCCATCGGGGTCGGATCATTGGTCGCGGTCACAACCGGCGGGTTCAGCAAGGCAGCGCGGTGCTGCACGGAGAGATGGACGCATTCGAAAACGCCGGTCGGCAACCGGCCAGCGTCTACGCCGATTCCACCCTCTATACGACGCTGTCGCCCTGTTCCATGTGCAGCGGGGCGATTCTGCTCTATGGCATACCGAAGGTGGTGATCGGCGAGAACCAGACCTTCATGGGCGAGGAACTGCTGCTGCGCGGTCGGGGCGTTGAGGTTGAGGTGCTGCAGGAGCCGGGCTGTGTCGAGATGATGCGTCGCTTCATCGCCGACAGCCCCGAACTGTGGAACGAGGATATCGGCGAGACATGAGCCCGTCAGTGGCGCCAGAAAGAAGGGGTCAACATCACCAGCACGGTGATGATTTCCAATCGGCCAAGCAGCATGCCGACGGATAACAACCACTTCGCGGCATCGGGTAGCGTTGAGAAATTGCCCGCCGGGCCGATGATCGGCCCGAGCCCCGGACCTACGTTACACACCGCTGACGCGGCACCTGTGAGCGCTGTGATCGGGTCCAGCCCAAGCAGTGCCAGACACAGGGCCAGCACACCAATGGTCATGGTGAAGAAGAATGAAAATGTCAGGATCGAACGGACAATTTCTTCGTCCAGATTATGCCCGTTGTACTGTTGGCGGATGACTGCCCTTGGGTGAACCAGTTGCTTGAGGTTCGAGCGCAGCAGGGTGTAAGCGACCTGAAAACGAAACATCTTCAAGCCGCCGGACGTAGACCCGGAACAACCACCGAGGAAGGTGAGATAGAAGAACACCATGACCGCGAAACCACCCCATTGGGTGTAATCGCTGACGGCATAGCCTGTGGTCGTGATGACCGATACAACGCTGAATGTCACGATGCGCAGCGAGTCGAGAAGGCTGTCTTCATGGTTGAACCAATACCACAGGCTGAATAACAGGCTTGTTGCGGTGAGCATCACCAGAAACCCGCGAACCTGCTGATCCCCAAAAAGTGCCCGACGGTCGCCGCGAGCGGTGGCTACGTACAGGGTGAACGGCAAGCTGCCTAAAATCATGAAGAAGATCGCAACCCAATGCGTGGCTGGACCGAACTTGCCGAGCGATGCGTCGGAGGTCGAATAGCCGCCAGTCGCCACGGTGGACATCGCATGGTTGATCGCATCGAATCCGCTCATTCCTGCCAGCCAGAACGCGATGAACGCTGCCAGAGTAAAGACCAGATAGATAACGATCAGGTATTTGCCGGCCATGTGTGAACGCGGCATGACTTTTTCTGACCAGTCAGATGATTCGGTCTGGAACAGTCGCATACCACCAACGCGTAGCAGCGGCAGAATGGCGACTGCCATGCCGATGAAGCCGATACCGCCGAGCCAATGCAGCAGTGATCGCCACATAAGCAGGCCTGGTGATGCGCTATCGAGTCCTGAGAGTATCGTCGCACCGGTGGTGGTGATACCGGACATGGTTTCAAAGAACGCATCGGTATAGCTGATGTGTTGGATGAGCATGAGCGGCAGGGCGGCGAAGCAGCACACGATCACCCAGCTGACCGTGGTCAGGAAGTACATGTCGCGCGGGCGTAGGTTGGTATTGGCCGGTCGACCTGGTGCAACAAGCGCAAAACCGCAGCCGAAAGTAATCAGGCTGGACCACAGAAACGCTTGAAGATCGTCAGTTCGGTCAAACGCGAACAGCGTGACCATCGGAATGACCATGCTGACTGCGAGTGTGATCAGGAAAATGCCGAGAATGAAACCGATGATGCGCAGGGTCGGCAAGGCCATGTGTGATTGCTGCTCGGCTCGAAAAATGAGGCCGCCATTCTACGCCTGTCGCTGTGGCAGTAAACCGGCTATCGGCCTGTTGAAAAATCTTTTGTAACCCCCCTGGCGGGCCTCTTCCCAAGTTCGTTGCGATGAATAGAATAGCCGCCCGGTGCCGGCCCTTTGCCGGTTTCTGAGTGTTCACCTTCCATGTCCATCGACAATCCCTGCCTCACGTGCGGCGCCTGCTGCGCGTATTTTCGTGTGTCTTTCTTTTGGGGCGAGTGTGCCTCGTCCGGCGGTGCAGTTCCTGACAGCGCAACCGTGCAGGTCAGCCCATTTCACGTCGCTATGCTTGGGACGCAATCCAATCCAGCGCGTTGTGTAGGGCTGATGGGCGATGTGGGCTGCGGCGTGCGTTGCACCATGTATGAGCAGCGCTCGAGTACCTGTCGCGAATTCGAAGCGTCCTGGGTCGACGGTCAGCATAACGCGCATTGCGACACGGCTCGCGCGGCCCACGGTCTTCCACCGCTGATGCCCCCGCTGGAACCGCAGCTTGCGCCTGATCGGGTCGCCTGACAGCGTTGGCATTCGGGGCGCTGATCGTCAATTGGTCAGCCGATACGGCGCTTGCTACAACCTGTGCTGCCAAACGAACGGCTCTGGGCTCTAGAATGTCCGATTCGTTTTCGGAGGTAGTCGGATGGAAGCTCTCGACCTGTTGCTCAACCGCGTGTCTGTCACGCGGCTTACCGATCCTGCGCCAACACCGGCTCAGCTGGGCGTGATGTTTCGTGCTGCCCTGCGCGCGCCGGATCATGGCCAGCTGCGTCCGTGGCGTTTCTTGACTGTGCAAGGCGAAGCCCGCGAGCAGTTGGGCAAGTTGATGGCTGAATCGCTGCGTATGCGCTCGCCTGAGGCGCGCGATGATGCCGTACTGAAAGCCCGCAAGATGCCGTTGCGCGCGCCGCTGCTGGTGGTGGTCATTGCACGCGTGCAGCCGCACCCGAAGGTGCCGGGTTCCGAACAAGTGCTTGCAGTGTCCTGCGCTGCGCACGGTTTGTTACTGGCTGCGCACGCTCAGGGCCTTGGCGCCGTATGGCGGACCGGCGACTTTGCTTACGATCCGTACCTGGCGAAGGCGCTGGGGTTGACCGGTGACGAGCAAATCCTGGGGTTCATCTACGTCGGCACCCCTGAGGGTACGCTGCGAACCCCGCCGGAACTGGAACCGCGGCAGTTCGTCACTGAGTGGTCCGGTGCACGCTAGCTCACTACGCGTGCTGCGGAGCGTCGATAGCCAGTTTCAGCGGCAGCTTCAGCGTAACGATAAAGCCACCGTCCGGGTGATTGCCCAGCAGTAGCTCGCCGTTATGACGTTCTGCGGCTCGGCGAGCGATTGCGAGCCCCAGCCCGTGTCCCGCTGTGGTCTGCCCGGGTGCTCGAAAGAAGGGTTCGCTCAGTTGCTCGAGGTGGGCTCCGTCTACGCCAGGTCCATGGTCACGGACACTCAGTAGCAGGTGTTGAGTGTCGCTGCTGGCTCGCAGTTCGATGGGCTTGCCTTCGGGATTGAAACGCAAGGCATTGCGTAACAGATTGTCGAGGGCGCGCTCGAGCATGTCCGGCCAGCCTTGCAACTGGGCTTCGGTTTCAACCTGACAGTCAATGCGTTGATTCGGCGAGACAATGCGGGCGTTTTCCTCAAGCTGGTCGAACATCGATTGCAAGTTGATGGGGTTCGGCGCGCCAGGGTCGGCGTCGAGTCGGGCGAGCTCCAGGATCTCGCTGATCAGCGCCTCCAGGCGATCACATTCCTTGGCCAGCCGTGGCCAGATGGCTTCGCGTTCGGCCGGCGTGGCGCGTTCTGCCAGTGCCAGTGCGATGCGCAGGCGGGCCAGCGGCGAACGCAGTTCGTGGGAAACGTCACGCAGCAATTGCCGCTGGCTGCCGATCAGGCTTTGCAGTCGGGCTCCCATGCGGTTGAAGTCCTTGGCAAGCACGCCCAGCTCGTCGCGTCGATTGGCCAGGCGCGCCAGCGAATTCTGCTGATAGGTGGTCTGCCCCAGGTCGTGCACGGCGCCGCGAAGCCGGTCGAGCGGACGCGTGATTGAAAGGGTCAGCAGCAGACTGAACCCGGTCAGAACGACCAAGGCGATGGCGAGCGCACTCAGGGGCCAGAACAGGCTGCCTCGGTGCCAGGCTTGCAGCTCCTGATTCGGAATACGGTAGATAAACAGGTAGGTATTGCCGGTTTCGGGACTGGTGTAATCAGCAGTCAGCCGCCGCCAGGGCAGGCGACCGTCGCGGTGTTCCTGGCGCGCTTCGAAAGCGGCGGCGCGAGCCGGAAAGGTACCGCGGATGATTGGCTGGCCGTTCTCGGCCAGAACCTGCACATCGACGCCGAAGCGGTTGCGATGCCGTTCGAGAAGAAACTGTGCAGTGATTGGTCCCTGTCGCTCGTAGACCTTGGTCCACATCTCGGCCAGGCCATTCACGCCGGGGTGACGGTTGAGAATCCAGGTGTCCTGGTTGAGCGCATGACCGAGGAGCATGGCCAAGCCTGCTACCAGCGCAATGGCTAGCCAGAACGTCGCAAGGATGCGCCAGAACAGTGATCGCACCGGTCATGTACTCCAGAGGAAAGCCCGGCGCGCTTGGCTCAAGGTGGGGTGCGCCGGGCGGTTTTGCGGATTTGTAGATCAGTTCTTTTGATCGCGTTCGGCTTTCCACTGTTCGAATTCAGCGCGGTCGGCGCGCTTGGCTGCCATCTTTTCGTGCAGCTCGTCGAACTTCTCCTGCTGTTCAGGCTTGAGCAGGTCACGCACCTGTTTTTGGGTTTTTTCCTGGTTGGCCTTTAATTCTTCCTGCATGGCTTTGCGATCGGCTTCGGGCAGCTTGTTCAAGTACCGTTGAGTGATTTCGCGATGACTTTTCATCTGCTGCCCCATCAGCTGGCGCATCTCTTTCCGCTGCTCTTTGGTCAGGTCGAGCTGCTCGAAAGGCGAGTGGTTGCCACCATGATGGCGCTGGCCATCGTCTGGCATTGCCATGGCAATGGTGGGCAGGGTGGAGGCGAAAAGTACGGCAATCAGGGTTTTGCGCATCATGAGTTTCTCCTTGATATGGAAACCGGTCACCGAGTGGGCGCCTTTCGAGGGCGCCTCAGCAGGCTTCGACCGGATGAGCTCAGTCTAGGATGCGCAAGGTCAACGGCAGTCAGTGCAGGGTAAAGGCTGGGTAAAGGCCGGTCAGGATGCGTAAAGGTAGCCGCGGCTGCGCAAGGCGACGATCCGCTGGCGGCCGTCTGGATGGGGGCCGAGTTTTCGGCGCAGGTTGCTGACGTGCATGTCCAGGCTGCGGTCGTACAGGGTGAGCTTGCGACCCAGGGCCAGCTGCGCCAACGCCTGCTTTTCCATAGGTTCGCCGGGCTGGCCCAGGAGTGCTTCGAGAATGCGCCCTTCGGAAAGGGTGAGCGTGACCTCATGATCGCCAACGCTGGCGACGCCGCGTGCGGGGCTGTACCAGAGATCACCCAGCTCGAGTTGGGTCGGCGTGCTGGCCGGTTGGCTACGGCGCAGAACGGCCTTCAGGCGGGCGGTGAGTTCGCGTGGATCACAGGGTTTGGCGAGGTAGTCGTCGGCACCCAGCTCCAGGCCCAGGATGCGGTCAAGTGGCTCGCCTCGCCCGGAAAGCATCAATACTGGCAGGTCGGGATATTCGCTACGCAGCTGCTTGAGCAATTCCAACCCACTGCCGTCAGGCAGCATGACGTCGAGCACGACTGCCGAGGGTTGGTGTTCGGCCAGCGCTGCACGTGCGCTTTGGCCGTCATGGCAGGCACGGGCGACGAAGCCTTCCTGGGCCAGCCAGCTGACCAGCAGCTCGCAAAGCTCCTGGTCATCATCTATCAGCAGCAATTCGCTCATGGTTCGCTCGCGTCGATTCAGTTCAGCCATTGACGGCGGCGGCGGCCGCGGGTTGTCAGGACACCAAGCAGAAAGCCCAGCACGCCGACGCCGCCCCCAACGGCGAACCACTGTTGCTGGTCGTTGAGCAGTGGCGGCTGCACCTGCGTCTGCGCTTGTTCTTGTTCAAGCTGCAGGCGCAAACGCTGGTTCTCCTGGCGCAGTCTTAAAAGCTGGGCCTGGCTCACTGCACTGACGGCGACGTCGAGGTTTTCCTTGATCGCCTCCCGTTGCTGCTGATTGTCGCTTAGGCGGTGCTCCAGCTCGACATGCTGTTCGGCGGGCGGCTCGATGGTGGCTTCTTCGGCCTGCAGCAAGGGTGTGGCGAGACCTAGGGCAATCAGCAGAAACAGCGGACCTTGGCGCATCGGAACTCCTTTTTCCTCAACGGTTGTTTCTCTGCAGGGCCGTGGCGAAGCGACGGCTCTGCAGCAGGGTGGCGGCGTCAGCCGATCGACTTAGGGGTAAACCTGCTTGAAAGGTTTGACGATGACATCGCCATAAACGCCTGCGGCTTTGTAGGGGTCGGCCGCAGCCCACTGTTCGGCTGCCTGCAGCGAGTCGAATTCGGCGACAACCAGACTGCCAGTAAAGCCGGCTGCGCCTGGGTCATTGCTGTCCACTGCCGGATGTGGGCCAGCCAACACGAGCCGGCCCTCGCTTTTGAGTTGGTCGAGACGCGCCAGGTGAGCGGGGCGCGAGGCCAGACGGTCCTGCAGGGAGTTGGGTACATCGCTGGCGATGATGGCGTAGAGCATGTTGGATTCCTATGATTGTTCAGGTTCGGGTTGCATGTGGCGCACCAGATATAGGGCCTGGCCAGCCATGAACAGCAGCGTCAGGCCGAGGCTGCCAAAGACTTTGAAGTCTACCCAGATCGCGGGGTAGACGAAGGCAACGAAGAGATTGGCGAAGCCGCAGACAAGAAAGAACAGAATCCAGGCGACATTGAGCTGGGCCCATTGGGCTACCGGCAAGCTGACGGCATGACCCATCATCCGCTGGATTAGCGGTTTGTCGCCGATGAAGTGGCTACCGGTGAAGGCCAGCGCGAACAGCCAGTTCAGTACGGGCGCTTTCCACTTGAGAATCGCTTCGCTGTGCAGCGCCAAGGTCAGCCCGCCGAATAACAAGCAAGCCGCCAATGTCAGCCACTGGCTTTTTTCAAGTCGTCGCTGATGGATGAACAAAACGCCGTAGATGATGACGGAGCTGACGACCAGCACCGCTGTTGCGCTGAATATGCCGCCAACGCCCAGGCTAAAAACTCCGATGTCGACCGTTGTAGGCTCGATTTTGTAGGCGATGAAGAACAGCAGCAGCGGAACGAAGTCGATGATTTGTTTCACGAGGCAAGCCAGAGGGCAGATGTGCCCGGCATAATAACAAACCGCGCTTTTAGCGGAACGCTGTCCGCTTGCCGTTTCCAAGACATTGCGCAAGCTTTGGCAAACTGGACGACGGCACGAGCGCTGGCGCTGGCGGTCACACGCTGTGAGCTGCCAAGCCCCCTGGAGAATCTGTCCCGAATGATTGTTGATCTGCATTGCCATAGCACCGCCTCTGACGGCGTGCTTGCGCCGGACGCGCTGGTGCAGCGAGCACATGCGCGTGGAATCGAACTGCTTGCGCTGACCGATCACGACACCCTCGAAGGGCTCGATGATGCTCGCGCCGCTGCTGATTTGCTGGGTGTCCGGCTGGTCAATGGCATCGAGCTGTCCTGTGTCTGGAATGGCGCCACCATCCATGTGCTGGGTTACGCGTTTCGCCGTGATGCCATTGCGCTGCAACAGGCTATTGGCGAGTTGCACGCCGGCCGCTGGCAGCGTGCCGAGACGATTGCTCAGCGCCTGGAGGCCAAGGGAATGCCTGGTGCGCTGGAGGGTGCGCGGGCAATTCAGCAGGAGCTGGGGGATAGCGGCAACGCGCCGGCTCGCCCTCATTTTGCGGATTACCTTGTGCGTGCAGGGCATGTGCGCGACCGCGCCGAGGCATTTCGCAAGTGGCTCGGCTCCGGCAAGCTGGGGGACGTCAAGCAGCATTGGCCGACGCTTGAGCGAACCGTGAGTACCTTGCGCGACGCCGGCGCCTGGATCAGTTTGGCGCATCCCTGGCAGTACGATTTCACCCGCAGTAAACGACGCCGACTGGTGAGCGAATTCGCCCAGGCAGGAGGTCATGCGCTGGAAGTGGTCAATGGTATGCAACCGCTGGAGCAGGTGGGTGGCTTGTCGATCCTGGCGCGGGAGTTCGGGCTGATGGCCAGCATCGGCAGTGATTTCCATGCGCCAGGCGACTGGTCGGAGCTAGGTATGTATAGAACCCTCCCTGACGATTTGCGACCGCTGTGGAAGTCTTTTGATCATGAACCCGGCGAGTCTGTTGGCCGCTGAACAGGGAGTTCCCATGAGCCAATTCTTTCAGATACACCCAGACAACCCACAGGCCAGGCTGATCAAGCAGGCCGTAGAGATCATTCGCAGCGGCGGCGTGGTGGTTTACCCCACCGACTCTTCCTATGCCGTGGGTTGCTCGATGGGAAACAAAACCGGCATCGAGCGCATTCGCCGCCTGCGCCAGTTGGACGATAAACATAATTTCACCCTGGTCTGTCGCGACTTGTCCCAGCTGGGATTGTTCGCGAAGGTGGATACCGCCGCTTTCCGCCTGCTCAAGACGCATCTGCCAGGGCCTTACACCATCATTCTCAGCGCCACTCGGGAGGTGCCGCGAATGCTGTTGCATCCGAAGCGTCGTACCATTGGCCTGCGCGTGCCTGCTCAACCGATTGCGCAGGCGTTGCTCGCCGAGCTGGGTGAGCCATTGATGAGCGTCAGCCTGATCCTGCCTGGTCAAACCGACCCGATGAGCGACCCTTACGAAATGCGGGATGCGCTGGAGCATCAGGTAGACCTGATCATCGACGGCGGTTACGGTGGCGTCGAAGCGTCGACCGTCATCAGCCTGGTTGATGGCGATCCGGAAGTGGTACGGGTCGGCTGCGGCGATCCCGCGCCGTTCGCTGGCTGAACCGTTCGCTTTTTTCAAATCTACGAAGGAAACCCTTTTGAGCGCCATGGATTCGCAGCGACGTGTAGTCTCCGGAATGCGGCCTAACGGCCGTCTCCACCTCGGCCACTATCACGGCGTGCTGAAGAGCTGGGTCAGAATGCAGCATGAGTACCAATGCTTTTTCTGCATCGTTGACTGGCATGCACTGACCACCGACTACGCTGCAGGCACAGATGTCGCACGCAATGTGCAGGAGATGGCAGTCGATTGGCTGGCGGCCGGTGTCAGCCCGAGCTCTGCCACGTTGTTCATCCAGTCCCAGGTGCCCGAACACGCCGAGCTGCACCTGCTGCTTTCGATGATCTGCCCCTTGGCGTGGCTGGAGCGCGTGCCGTCCTACAAGGAGCTGCAGCTTGATTCGCAGAACAAAGATCTCGGCACCTACGGTTTTCTCGGTTATCCCTTGTTGCAGGCCGCTGACATCCTCGCCTATCGCGCAGGTGTCGTGCCTGTTGGCGCCGATCAGTTGCCGCATATCGAGTTTGCTCGCGATGTCGCCAGACGCTTCAACCATCTGTACGGCAGCGAAGAGGATTTCGAGGTCAAGGCCGAAGCGGCGGTACGCAAGCTCGGCAAGAAAAGCTCCAAGCTATACGCCAGTCTGCGCAAGAGCTATCAGGAGCAAGGCGATCTCGAAGCGCTGAATACCGCCCGTGCGCTGCTCAAGGATCAGCAGACCATTACCATTGGCGACCAGGAACGCCTGTTTGGGTATCTCGAGGGAAGCGGCAGGTTGTTGTTGCCCGAACCGCAGGCGTTGCTCAGCGATATCCCCAAGGTGTCTGGGCTGGACGGCGGAAAAATGGCCAAGTCGGCCAGTAATTCCATCTTTCTGCGCGACACGCCGTCTGAGATCGAGGAAAAGATCAAGCGCATGCCAACCGATCCGGCACGCGTTCATCGCCACGACCCGGGTGAGCCGACACGTTGTCCGGTGTGGCAAATGCACCAGGCCCATTCTGTAGAAGACGTCTGCAGGTGGGCGGAGCAAGGCTGTCGCACCGCGGGCATCGGCTGCCTGGAATGCAAAGCGCCACTTATCGATGCGATCAAGCTCGAGCTGGCACCGCTGCAAGAACGAGCTCAGGACTACGAGGCGAATGCGGATCTGGTGCGCAGCATTCTCGCTGAAGGCGCTGAGCAGGCCCGCGACGAAGCACGCGAGACCCTGGTGGTCGTGCGTCAGGCCATGGGTCTGAATTATCGCTAGAGCCTATTCGGGCGCCGGCATAAGCTGTCGCCGCTTCCAGTACTCGTTCGTTCCGGAGAGATAATGCAGGACACCCAGGCCGAGGCGACCCTCAAGGCGCCCGGCGAGCAGCTGCGGCTGGCGCTTGTCTACGGCGAGGCTTTCAATAACCTGCCGCAGGATCTCTATATCCCCCCAGATGCGCTCGAGGTCTTCCTTGAGGCATTCGAGGGACCGCTGGATTTGCTGCTCTATCTGATCCGCAAGCAGAACATCGATATTCTCGATATCCCTGTCGCGGAAATCACTCGTCAGTACATGGGCTATGTCGAGTTGATGAAGGCGGTGCGCCTGGAGCTTGCGGCCGAGTATCTGGTAATGGCGGCCATGTTGGCTGAGATCAAGTCGCGCATGCTGCTGCCTCGCTCGGCCGAGGTGGAGGAGGACGAACTCGACCCGCGTGCCGAGTTGATCCGTAGGCTTCAGGAGTACGAGCGGTTCAAGGCGGCGTCGGAAGATATCGACCAGCTGCCGCGGGTAGGTCGTGACCTTCACGTGCCGAAACTCGACGCACCTGACGCTCGCGCACGCAAGCTGCTGCCTCAGGTCAGTCTGGAGGAGCTGTTGATCTCCATGGCTGAGGTGTTGCGTCGTGCTGACATGTTCGAAAGCCATCAGGTCACGCGTGAGACGCTGTCGACCCGCGAGCGCATGAGCGATGTGCTCGAACGGCTCAAGGGCGGCGGCTTTGTACCTTTTGTTGCGCTGTTTACCGCCGAGGAAGGGCGGCTCGGTGTGGTGGTGACCTTCATGGCAGTGCTTGAGCTGATCAAGGAATCGCTGGTCGAGCTGGTGCAGAACGAGCCCTTCGCACCGATTCATGTCAGGGCCCGCAGCGATGAGTCCTCATTGCCACTGGAAGAGTCAATGGAACCGAGCCTGTGAATCTGTCCGATCCCAAGGATCTTGCCTCGCTGCTTGAAGCCTTCTTGCTGGCCTCAGGCAAGCCGATGTCGGTTGAGCGAATGGCCGAGCTGTTCGACGAAATCGAGCGGCCAACCCCCAGCTTGTTGCGCAAGGCGCTAGAAGTGCTGGACAAGTCATGCAAGGGACGAGCGTTCGAGCTGAAAGAAGTGGCCAGTGGTTACCGCCTGCAGGTGCGCGAGCGTTTTTCTCCCTGGGTTGGCCGGCTATGGGAGGAGCGGCCACAGCGTTATTCGCGGGCCCTGTTGGAGACGCTGGTACTGATCGCGTACCGCCAGCCAATCACCCGTGGCGAGATCGAGGATATCCGCGGAGTGGCGGTCAACAGCCAGATCGTAAAGACGCTACTGGAGCGCGAGTGGGTGCGGGTGGTCGGTCATCGCGACGTGCCAGGGCGACCGGCCATGTTCGCCACTACCAAGCAATTCCTCGATCATTTCAACCTCAAGAACCTCGACGAGCTGCCCCCGCTGGCCGTGTTGCGCGAGATGGAGCCCGAACCCCAGCTGGTCGACGTCGAAGAGGCTCCGGTGCCGGCGGCGCTGCAGGCGCGCGCCGATCTCGAAGGGGAGCCGGAGACGCCGCGTGAACAAACCAGCTTCCGCAGTCTTCTGGCCGAGCTGGACAGTATGGAAACCGGATTGAAGACCGATTTTGATGACCTGCGCGGCGAGACTGACCCTGAGGAAGGTCAGTCCACACCAGAAGAGGACCGTCGCGACTATTGATCGGTTACCTGGCGGCCGGCCAGGTAGTTTGCGTAGTTCGGGATGCTCAGTGAATGTTCCTGGTCCAGCAGCGGGCTGGAAAGCAGGTAATCGGCACTGCTTTCGTTGGCCGCCAGCGGGATGTTCCACACCGCGGCGACCCTTAGCAGCGCCTTCACGTCAGGGTCATGGGGCTGTGGCTCGAAGGGGTCCCAGAAGAACACCAGCATGTCGATCCTGCGCTCGGCAATGCGTGCGCCGATCTGCTGATCTCCTCCGAGGGGGCCGCTGATCATGCACTCCACCGGCAACTTCAAGCGCCGCTCGAGTAGCAACCCCGTGGTCCCGGTGGCCAGCAACTCATGTGGCTCCAGTTTTGATTTCTGCCGCTCAGCCCAGTCCAAAAGGCGCTCCTTGCAGTGGTCGTGCGCGACCAGTGCGATACGTTTGCGGGCGGGGAGTGTCGCGCTCACAAAATCGATGCGGTTCATGTTCTTCCTTGAGGGCAGGAATGGGCGGCTGATCTTATGACGCTTCGTGAAGAGCGCGGCAAGTGTCTAGCATCCGGTTGGAAAAACCCCACTCGTTGTCATACCAGGCCATCACTTTCAGCAAGCGTCCGCTAACCTTGGTGTGGTTGGTGTCGAAAATCGACGACATCGGGTTGTGGTTGAAGTCGCAGGAAACCAGCGGCAGCGAGTTGCACGCCAGAATCGGCGAGTGCTGACTGGCGTCGAGCATTAATGCGTTGACCTCCTCGGCGGTTGTCTCGCGACTCAGTTCGAGGGTCAGGTCGACCAGCGAGACGTTGATCACCGGAACGCGTACGGCCATGCCGGTCAGCTTGCCGGCCAGCTCTGGCAGTACCAGGCCCACCGCTTCGGCGGCGCCGGTCTTGGTCGGGATCATCGACTGGGTGGCCGAGCGCGCTCGGAACGGGTCGCTGTGATAGACGTCCGACAGATTCTGGTCATTGGTGTAGGCATGGATGGTGGTCATCAGGCCGTGTTCGATGCCGTATTCGCGTGACAGGACCTGCGCTACGGGCGCCAGGCAGTTGGTCGTACAGGATGCGTTGGAAATGATCTGGTGCGACTGACGCAATGTGTCGTGATTGACGCCATAGACGATGGTGGCGTCAACGCCGGAGGCCGGGGCTGAAATGATGACTTTGCCGGCACCGGCCTGCAGGTGTGCGCTGGCTTTTTCACGGGAGGTGAACAGGCCGGTACACTCGAAGACCACATCGACGTTGTGCTGGCGCCACGGCAGCTCCGCGGGGTTACGAATAGCTGTCACGGCAATCGGGTCACCGTTGACCCGCAGCTGGTCGTCTGACACTTCGACTTTTGCGTCGAAATGGCCGTGGACGCTGTCGAATTGCAACAGGTGGGCGTTCATCGCCGGGCTGCCGAGGTCGTTGATGGCCACGACCTGCAAATGCTCGCGATAGCTCTGGCTGTACAGGGCACGAAGGACGTTGCGTCCGATACGACCGAAGCCGTTAATGGCGATCCGAATAGTCATAAGAGGTCCTGGGCGGAATTTGTTGTAGGAATTACAAGATTATTCCTGTCAAAATAGAAATCAAGCCCAAATCCATGTTGTTTTGTTGATAAAACCAAAGATTCATGAGCAGGAGTGATGGCATGCACCCGCGGATTCAAGAAGTGACTGAGCGATTGATCGAACGCAGCCGGCCGACCCGACAGCGCTATCTGGCGCAGATGGCCGGCGCGGCGAGTGATGGGCCTCAGCGCGGCAAGCTGCAGTGCGCCAACTTCGCTCACGGCGTTGCCGGTTGTGGATCGGCCGATGACAAGCAGCGTTTGCGGCTGATGAACGAGGCGAATGTAGCCATCGTCTCGGCCTACAACGACATGCTCTCGGCGCATCAGCCGTATCAGTACTTTCCCGACCTGATAAAGGAAGCGCTGCGCGAAGTGGGGTCGATCGGGCAGTTCGCTGGTGGTGTGCCGGCAATGTGTGACGGCGTGACTCAGGGCGAGGCGGGTATGGAACTGAGCCTGGCCAGTCGCGAAGTAATCGCCATGGCCACGGCCGTCGCGCTGTCTCACAACATGTTCGACGGGGCCCTTTACCTCGGTATCTGCGACAAGATCATTCCGGGACTGATGATCGGCGCGCTGCGCTTCGGCCACCTGCCGTCAGTGTTCGTGCCCGGTGGCCCGATGACCTCTGGGATTCCCAACAAGCAGAAAGCGGAAGTGCGCCAGCGCTACGCAGAAGGCAAGGCCAGCCGTGAGGAGCTGCTGGAATCGGAGATGGCGTCTTATCACAGCCCTGGTACCTGCACGTTCTATGGCACCGCCAACACCAACCAGGTGGTGATGGAGATCATGGGCCTGCACCTGCCGGGTTCGTCCTTCGTCAATCCCTATACGCCACTGCGTGACGAGCTCACACGTGAGGCGGCGCGGCAGATCACTCGCCTTACGCCGCAGTCGGGTAACTACGTGCCGCTGTGCAAGATCGTCGATGAAAAATCGGTTATCAACTCAATCGTAGCGCTTAATGCCACGGGCGGTTCGACCAACCACACCCTGCACATCCCGGCGTTCGCCCAGGCGGCAGGCATCCAGTTGACCTGGCAGGACATGGCCGACATTTCGGCGGTCACGCCGACGCTCGCCAAGGTCTATCCGAACGGGCAGGCGGACGTTAACCATTTTCACGCCTGCGGTGGGGTTCCGTTCATGGTGCGTACGTTGCTTGAGGCCGGCTTGCTGCACGATGACGTATACACCGTCTTGGGCAAGGGCCTCAGCCAATACACCAAGGAACCCTTCCTCGACGACGGCAAGCTCGTCTGGCGCGAAGGCCCGGAAAACAGTCTGGACGAGGCTATCCTGCGCCCGGTCGAGCGCGCGTTCTCGCCTGAGGGCGGACTGCGTGTCCTCGAAGGGAACCTTGGGCGTGGCGTCACGAAGATCTCCGCGGTCGCGCCGGAACACCGCGTGGTGGAGGCGCCGGCGCGCGTGTTCAATGACCAGAGCGAGCTCGCACTGGCATTCAAGAACGGTGAACTGGAAAAGGATTTCGTCGCCGTGGTGCGTTTCCAGGGGCCGAAAGCCAATGGCATGCCTGAACTGCACAAGCTGACCCCATTCCTCGGCGTGCTGCAGGATCGCGGCTACAAAGTTGCGCTGGTCACTGACGGCCGCATGTCCGGCGCCTCCGGAAAGGTACCGGCGGCTATCCACGTCTGTCCGGAAGCGCTCGACGGCGGTCCGCTGTGCCGTGTGCGCGACGGCGATGTCATTCGTGTCGATGGCGAAACGGGTGAGCTTCGAGTACTGGTTGATCAGGCCGAGTTCGATAGCCGCGACGCCATCTCGGCTCCGAGCGATCTGGGGATTGGCTGCGGACGTGAGCTGTTCGGCTTTCTGCGCGCGGCGTTCAGCCCGGCGGAAAAGGGCGCTAGCGTCTTCACCGAGGCGTTGGGGGCGCTCAAGTGACGGCGCTCGTAGGGGATATCGGCGGCACCAATGCGCGCTTTGCCTTGTGGCGAGACCAGCAGATCGAGTCGGTGCGGGTATTGCCGACGGTTGATTATCCACGCCCGGAAGATGCGATTCGTGCCTACCTGCAAGGCGTCGGACTGGCTGTCGACGCGCTGCAGGCCGTGTGTCTGGCCTGTGCCGGGCCGGTTTCAGGCGATGAATTCGCTTTCACCAACAACCATTGGCGCCTCAGCCGCAAGGCGTTCAGCCAGGACCTGGGATTGAGCAACCTGTTGCTGATCAATGACTTCACCGCCATGGCGCTGGGCATGACCCGGCTGCGCGAAGGCGAACTGGTCGAGGTCTGTTCGGGGCAGTCTGAACCCGGCGCCGCACGCCTGGTGATCGGCCCTGGGACCGGCCTCGGCGTCGCGACACTGCTGCCGCTCAAGGACGGCAGTTGGCGGGCGCTGCCAGGGGAGGGTGGCCATGTCTGCCTGCCTATCGGCAGCGCGCGAGAGGCTGCACTGTGGACGCGGTTGCACGATAAGTTAGGGCACGTGAATGCTGAAGCGATTCTGAGTGGCGGCGGTTTGCTGGAACTCTATCGGACCAGCTGCGCGCTGGATAACGAGCCGGTAAAACTGGCCAGCCCAGCTGAGGTGACCGCGGCAGCGCTGACCGGTGATGCCTATGCGGCAGCGGTGCTGGAACAATTCTGCGTCTGGCTGGGTCGGATCGCCGGCGATAACGTGTTGACCACGGGTGCGCGAGGCGGCGTTTATATCGCGGGTGGTATCGTTCCGCGCTTCGTCGAATTCTTCAGGCGCAGCGGTTTCAGCCAGAGTTTTCGCGACAAGGGCAATATGAGTCGGTATTTTGACAATATTCCGGTCTGGGTAGTGACTGCCAAGTATCCTGGCCTGGAAGGCGCCGGCGTGGCATTGCAGCAGTTGCTGGAGGGCCTGCCCAGCGGGGACTGACCCGTTTCGAAACACCCTATAAGAAGAGAAAGGACGCCAGTGAGCCAGGTTGGAAGATCGATTCTGCTGGTCGACGATGACCAGGAAATCCGCGAGCTGCTAGACACCTACCTCAGCCGATCAGGCTTTCGGGTGCGCACCGTTGCCGACGGTGCGCAGTTTCGCGAAGCCATGAGCCACGACCCTGCAGACCTCGTCATTCTTGATGTGATGTTGCCCGATGAGGACGGTTTCAGCCTTTGCCGTTGGGTGAGAGGGCATCAGCGGCTGGCACAAATGCCGATCATCATGCTGACCGCCAGTTCAGATGAGGCTGATCGAGTGATTGGTCTGGAGCTGGGTGCCGACGATTACCTCGGCAAGCCTTTCAGTCCGCGCGAGCTGCTGGCGCGGATCAAAGCGTTGCTGCGTCGGGTCAACTTTGGCCAGGAGCGCGGCAGTGACGTACAGGCCTTCGATGAATGGCGGCTGGATATGGTCAGTCACCGGTTGTTTCATCAAGACGGTGAAGAGGTGCTGCTGTCCGGCGCCGACTTTGCGTTGCTCAAGCTGTTTCTGGACCATCCGCAACAGATCCTCGACCGTGACACCATTGCCAACGCCACCCGCGGCCGCGAGGTCATGCCGCTCGAGCGGATAGTCGACATGGCGGTCAGTCGCCTGCGTCAGCGGCTGCGCGACACCGGAAAGTGCCCAAGATTGATTCGAACCGTACGGGGCAGTGGATACATGCTCGCCGCGCAGGTCGCACCGCATCATGACGCGCTCGGTTAAGCGCCGCTGGTCGCCTGTTCCACGCTCACTGCTCGGCCGCATGCTTTTCCTGACGCTGCTAGTGGTGCTGATGGCGCAGGCGCTGTCCAGCTTTATCTGGGTCTCGCAGCTTCGCGCAAGCCAGATGGAAGGGCTGCTGACCAGTGCGCGTAGCTTGGCGCATTCGATGGCTGCCAGCGTCAGCTACTTTCGTTCGTTGCCGTTGGGGTATCGGCCGCTGGTGCTCGACCAGTTGCGCAGCATGGGTGGCACGCGCTTTTTCGTATCGCTGAATGACAAGCCGCTTGAGATGCGAATCCTGCCGCCAACCGAGCGCAAGCAGGCGGTGCTGGCGCAGGTGGATGAGGTGCTGCGCGAACGTCTCGGCAGGAATGTCGACATGTCAGTCAGCTTCGTCAGTCCTGACGATCTGCGGATTTTCAACGGCGGCCTGAAGCTGGACGAGTTGCCGCGGTCCTGGGCGCATTACGCACTGAGCCTGGAGCCGCTGAACCCGCCTGTGCTGGTCACTCAGATTCAGATTGCGCCGAACGAGTGGCTGTATCTCGCCTCGCTGATGCCGGCACCCTATGTCAGCCTCGAGAATGAAGGCGTCCCCACTCAGCAGCTCTGGTTCATCTTTCTGACCAGCAGTTTTCTGCTGCTGTTCATCGGTATTCTGGTGCACTGGCAAAGCCGACCGCTCAAGCAGCTGGCCCAGGCGGCGCGCGAGATGTCGCTGGGCAGCGAAGTGGAACTGTTGCCCGAGGCGGGGGGAAGTGAGGTGGTGGAAGTCAGTCGCGCATTCAACAGCATGCGTGAGCGCATCGGGCGTTACCTCACCGAACGTAGCCAGTTGTTCAGTGCGATCTCGCATGATCTGCGTACGCCCATCACGCGGCTGCGGTTGCGTGTGGAGCTGCTGGAAGATGAAGCCTTGCAGCGCAAATTCAGCCGTGACCTGGATGAGCTGGAGTTGTTGGTCAAAGGCGCACTGCAGTGCGTCAAGGACACCGATATCCACGAAAACATCGAACCGCTGGATCTCAATCTGCTGCTCGATTGCGTCACCGAGCCGTATCTGGCGACTGGAGGCAACGGCCGCGTCACGGTTCAGGGCAGGGCGAGTGCCCCCTATGCCGGCAAGCCGCTGGCGCTCAAGCGCTGCATCGGCAACCTGCTGGACAACGCGTTGAAGTATGGCGAACGTGCCCATCTGCTTATCGAAGACGATAACGGAACCTTCGTTCTGCATGTTGATGATGAAGGGCCTGGGGTGCCTGAAGCCTGGCTCAAGCAGGTATTCGAACCCAACTTCCGCCTCGCCGCCAAGCAACCCGGTTACGGACTTGGTCTCGGCATCGCGCGCAACATCGCGCATGCCCATGGCGGTGAGGTCAGTCTGCGCAATCTGCCTGCTGGGGGGCTACGGGTGACCTTGAGCCTTCCGCGGACGACCGATTGAGCCCCTCCGCAGGCGTGGCACCTCAACGCGTTACAAAGTCCCGAGCTTTGTAACGAAACGGTGACCAATCACTATCCCTTCGTTACCCGGCGCGATGATTCGCGCGCCTAGAATCGGTGCAGCGCAAGCAAAGACTTGCATCGATAACAACAAGAAAAGGAACCCCAATGAACGCGATTCATCGTCTGGTTACTGCTGTTTCCCTTGTTTCCCTCGTTCCTTTCGCCCACGCCGGGGAAGTTGAAGTGCTGCACTGGTGGACCTCAGGAGGCGAAAAGCGCGCTGCTGACACCCTGCAGCGCCTGGTCGAGGAAGAGGGCCACACCTGGAAGGATTTCGCCGTTGCCGGTGGCGGTGGCGAAGCAGCCATGACCGTTCTCAAGACCCGCGCCGTTTCTGGCAACGCACCCGCAGCCGCTCAGATCAAAGGCCCTGACATTCAGGAGTGGGGTGAGTTGGGCCTGCTGACTGACCTTAACGAGGTGGCGGAAAAAGCCAATTGGGACGAACTGCTGCCCAAACAGGTATCGGCTGCGATGAAGTACGACGGTGACTACGTCGCCGTGCCGGTCAACGTACACCGTGTGAACTGGCTGTGGATCAACCCGGACGTGTTCGAGAAAGCCGACGTTGAACCGCCGAAAACTCTCGATGAATTTTTCGCAGTGGCCGAGAAGCTGAAAGAAGCGGGCTTCATGCCACTGGCTCACGGTGGCCAGCCCTGGCAGGACGGAACCGTCTTCGAAGATCTGGCCCTGGCCATTCTTGGCCCGGAGGACTTCCGAAAGGCATTCGTCGAGCTCGATCGTGACGTGCTGACCGGCGACAAGATGGTCAAGACCTTCGAGGCCCTGAAGAAGCTGCGCAGCTACGTCGACAACAATGCCGCAGGCCGCGACTGGAACAGCGCAACGGCCATGGTCATGAACGGCAAGGCTGGCATGCAGATCATGGGCGACTGGGCCAAGAGCGAGTGGAGCGCAGCCAAGAAAATCGCTGGCGATGACTACAAGTGCGTGCCGTTCCCGGGCACTCAGGGCAGCTTCGCCTACAACATCGACTCACTGGCGATGTTCAAGCTGAACAACGATGACAATCGCAAGGCCCAGCAGGATCTGGCCCGGATCGTTCTGGAGCCTGAGTTCCAGCAGTTCTTCAACCAGAACAAGGGCTCGATCCCGGTCCGTCTGGATCAGGACATGAGTGAGTTCGATGCCTGCGCCCAGCAATCGATGACGGACTTCAAGCAAGCGGCTCAGGGCCCGGGTCTGGTGCCCAGCCTGGCGCATGGCATGGCGGCGTCGAGCTACGTTCAGGGCGCTGTGTTCGATGTCGTGACGAACTTCTTCAACGACTCGTCCGCCGACCCGAAAAAGGCTGCCCAGCAATTGGCAGCTGCGATTCAGGCGGTCCAGTAGCGCAACGGGGCGCGGACCCTCGCGCCCCATTTCAACACCGATCAAGCATTGACTCCCCCGCGGCCGAGCTGTCAGCCGGCCGCGACGGGAACGGCTTGTTCGAAATTCGTAACGGGCCTCGATATCAGCGCGCTCTGATCACGACCGTAACGGAACCTGTAAACAATCGGAGCCAACCATGAGCTCAACAGCCGTTTTCACCAAGGCTTCGCCGCTGGATGCGCTGCAGAACTGGCTACCCAAGTTGGTACTGGCGCCCAGCATGCTGATCATTCTGGTCGGCTTCTACGGCTACATCCTGTGGACCTTCCTGCTTTCGTTCACCAACTCAAGCTTCATGCCGAGCTACAAGTGGGTCGGGCTGCTGCAGTACGAGCGACTCTGGAACAACGATCGCTGGTGGGTGGCAAGCAAGAACCTGCTGGTATTCGGCGGGCTGTTCATCACGATCAGTCTCGCGATTGGCGTGTTGCTGGCGGTGCTGCTGGACCAGCGCATCCGCCGCGAGGGCTTCATTCGTACCGTCTACCTCTATCCGATGGCGCTGTCGATGATTGTCACCGGCACGGCCTGGAAGTGGCTGCTGAACCCCGGCCTGGGGATTGACAAGATGCTGCGCGACTGGGGCTGGGAAGGCTTTCGTTTCGACTGGCTGGTGGACCCGGACCGCGTGGTCTATTGCCTGGTGATTGCAGCCGTATGGCAGGCCTCGGGTTTTGTCATGGCGCTGTTCCTCGCCGGCTTGCGCGGCGTCGACCAGTCCATCGTGCGCGCCGCGCAGATTGATGGCGCCAGCCTGCCGAGCATCTACCTGCGCATCATCCTGCCCAGCCTGCGTCCGGTGTTTTTCAGCGCGCTGATGATCCTCGCGCATATCGCCATCAAGGCTTTCGACCTGGTGGCGGCCATGACCGCAGGCGGCCCGGGCTACGCCTCCGACTTGCCGGCCATGTTCATGTACACGCACACCTTCACCCGTGGGCAGATGGGGCTTGGCGCAGCGAGCGCGATCCTCATGCTGGGCGCGGTGATGGCGATCGTCGTGCCTTATCTGTATTCGGAATTGAGGAACAAGCGCCATGACTAGCCATCCAGGGCAAAAGCGCCTGACGTTGAGTCGTGTAGCGATCTACACAACGCTGCTGGTCGCCGTTGCGGTTTATCTCATACCGCTGGTGGTCATGCTGCTGACCAGCCTGAAGACGCCCGCAGACATCCGCACCGGCAATCTGCTGTCGTGGCCGGAGGTCACGACTGTGATCGGCTGGGTCAAGGCGTGGGATGCCGTCGGCGGTTACTTCTGGAACTCGGTCAAGATCACCGTTCCGGCCGTCATCATCTCGACACTGCTCGGCGCCTTGAACGGCTACGTGCTGGCCATGTGGCGTTTTCGCGGCTCGCAGCTGTTCTTCGGTCTGTTGTTGTTCGGCTGCTTTCTGCCGTTTCAAGTGATTCTGTTGCCAGCGTCCTTCACCCTCGGGCAACTCGGGCTGGCCAATACCACGCCGGGCCTGGTGCTGGTGCATCTGGTCTATGGCTTGGCCTTCACCACGCTGTTCTTCCGCAACTTCTACGTGAGTGTGCCGGACGCGTTGATTCGGGCAGCACGCCTAGACGGTGCGGGATTCTTCACCATCTTTGCGCGGATCCTGCTGCCGATGTCGATCCCCACGATCATGGTCTGCCTGATCTGGCAGTTCACCCAGATCTGGAACGACTTCCTCTTCGGTGTGGTGTTCGCCAGTGGCGATACGCAGCCGATCACCGTGGCGCTGAACAACCTGGTGAACACCAGCACGGGGGTCAAGGAATACAACGTCGATATGGCTGCGGCGATGATCGCCGGGCTGCCAACACTGCTGGTGTACATCCTCGCCGGCAAGTATTTCCTGCGCGGGCTCACCGCCGGCGCAGTCAAGGGATAGGAGAACAATCATGGCCGCACTCGAACTTTGCAACGTCCGCAAGAGCTATCCCGGAAGCAACCACGACACCCTGAAAGACATCGATCTGAAAATTGACGATGGCGAATTCCTGATCCTTGTCGGGCCTTCCGGTTGCGGCAAATCGACCTTGATGAACTGCATTGCTGGGCTGGAAGAGATCACGGGTGGAGAGATCCGCCTGGACGGCGGAGACATCAGCGGCGCCAGCCCAAAGGATCGCGACATCGCCATGGTGTTTCAGTCCTACGCCCTGTACCCGACCATGACGGTGCAGGAGAACATCGCCTTCGGCTTGAAGATGCGCAAAGTGCCGGCATCGAAGATCGACGAAGAGGTTTCTCGTGTCGCCAAGCTGTTGCAGATCGAACATCTGCTCGGTCGCAAGCCGGCTCAGCTTTCCGGTGGTCAGCAGCAACGCGTTGCCATGGGCCGGGCATTGGCGCGCCGGCCGAAGATCTATCTGTTCGATGAGCCGCTCTCCAACCTCGATGCCAAATTGCGGGTGGAGATGCGCACCGAAATCAAGCTGATGCATCAGCGCCTGAAGACCACGACGGTCTATGTCACCCATGACCAGATCGAAGCCATGACTCTGGGCGATAAAGTTGCCGTGATGAAGGATGGCATCGTCCAGCAGTTCGGGACACCAAAGGAGATCTACAACGATCCCGCCAATCTCTTCGTCGCAAGCTTTATCGGATCACCGCCGATGAACTTCATCCCGCTGCGCCTGAGCCGTCACGCCGGTGGCTGGCGCGCTTTGCTGGAAAGCGGCCAGGACCGTTGCGAGTTGCCGTTGAACCTGGCGGATGGGCAATCGCTGGAAGGCCGAGAGGTGATCCTCGGCATACGTCCAGAGCAGATCAGCGTAGGTGCCGAGGTAGATCTGCCTTCGCTGCGCGCCGAAGTGCAGGTCATCGAGCCGACAGGGCCCGACACCATGATCTTCGTCAGCCTCAACCAGACCAAGGTTTGCTGCCGGCTGAGCCCGGACGCCGCGCCGAATCCCGGCGAGAGCCTGACGTTGCAATTCGAGCCGGACAAGGTGCTGCTGTTCGATGCGCAGACGGGTGAGCGGTTGGGCGTTACGCCTGGCAACGGAGCTTCCGGGCGCAATAGCACCATCACCCGGCTGGTCGCGCGGTAAATCGCTGATCCCAAGCGAAGTGGGAAAAAGGCCGGGTCGCCGTGTATTTGCGTACCGGCACCAGGCGCTTTGAGATGTTATTGATATTTCAGACTTTTTTAGCAGGCAGTGGCCATGGTCGCTGCTGGCGAAAACTCGAGCCGCGACAGGCAGCGACGCTGATGCGGATCGAAAGGAGAGCCATACCGGCTCAATCCAAAAGCAGTAACAACAATAAGAGCTAATTGGAGTGGATATGAAGAAAACGACACGCATAGGCCTCGCAGTCTCGCTGGCCAGTCTCGCTTTGCCGTTTACTGCGCAGGCATTGGACTTCAACGGCTATGTGCGCAGTGGTGTTGGCGAATCGACGGCAAGCGAATCGCAGGCCTGCTTCCAGCTACCGGGCGCAGCGTCCAAGTTCCGACTGGGGAACGAGTGCGAGCAGTACGCCGAGCTGGGGTTGCGTCAGAACCTGTTCACCATGGACGACGGGTCAGTCCTGAGCGTTGAGGGCATGGCTGCGCTGTACAACGAATACGATCACACACCCAAGTTCACCGGCGACCATGGCTTTGCGCGCTTGGTGCAGGCCTACGCCGAATGGAGCAACATCGCGGCGCTTAACAACGGCTCGTTGTGGGCCGGTAGGCGCTTCTACAAGCGGAATGACATCCACATCTCCGACTTCTATTACTGGAACCAGAGTGCTACGGGTGCCGGTATTGAAAACGTTGAAATTGGCGGCCTGCAATACAGCTACGCCTTTTCGCGCAAGGACAGCGTCTTCCAGGAAAACTACACCAATCGCCACGATTTCAACGTCGGCGGCTTTGACACTAACCCTGACGGTGAGCTGCAGTTCGGCGTCAGCTACATCGCCGATCCGGACCGTGGCGACTCCAGCAGTGGCTGGTCGGTGACGGCTCAGCATGAGCAGATTGGGTTTCTGGGGGGCAGCAATACTTTCGCTGTTCAATATGGTGAAGGCCCGGGTACCGGGCTTGGCTACACCGGAGACGTGACGCTGGATGAAAGCGCCAAGAGCTGGCGGGTGGTGGAGTTCTTCGATTGGCAGGTCACGCCGCGCTTCGGTGGGCAGTTCCAGGTGGTCTATCAGAAGGACAAGCGCCAGGGTGGCGGCGATCAGGATTGGATCTCGGTGGGGGTGCGCCCGGTTTATGCCTTGACCGAGGAGTTCAAGCTGGTGGCCGAGGTGGGGCACGATCAGATCGATGCAGAAGCCGGGACCCGCAAGCTGACCAAATTCACCATCGCTCCGACCTGGTCACCCGCAGGCCCTGGGTTCTGGGCGCGTCCCGAATTCCGTCTGTATTACACCTATGCCCAATGGAACGACGCTGCGCAGGAGGCCGCCAATCTGATGGCCGCTGGTAGCGCCTTGTCGGAGACCGGTGCCTTTGGCACCGCGCAGCACGGTTCCAGCTTTGGCGTGCAGGTCGAATACTGGTGGGATTGATCGACGCCATAGCCGAATTCGCTTAGAACCTCCTACCCGCCATGGCCTCTACTGATCGTAGGCGCCATGGCTGATCAGGAGGTGGTTTTGGGCGACAAGGCGAAGAACCCTTGCATCAGTATCTGCAAGCTCAAGGACGACATCTGCATCGGCTGCGGTCGCAGCCGGGAGGAGATGAAGGCCTGGAAGGGCATGAAGAACAAGGAGCGCAAGGCGGTCAATGAGATGGCCGCCCAGCGGCTCAAACAGCTGGGCAAGGCAAAGAAGAAAAAGAAATGATCAGTGCTCTTCGCTTGGATAGCGGGTCGCCATCAGGCTTTCTTTGATCTTGCGCAGGTGTGGCTGGAAATCCACACCTCGCTTCAATGTCACGCCGGCAGCCAGTGCGTCGAGTACCGTCAGCTGAATGATTCGAGACGTCATCGGCATGTAGATATCAGTATCTTCTGGCAGCGGAATATCCAGGCTCAACGTGGAGACTTTTGCCAAAGGGGAGTCTGCTGCCGTTAGACCTAGAACAGAGGCACCGTTGTCCCGTGCGATAGTCGCGGCTTCCACCAGCTCACGGGTGCGTCCGGTGTAGGAGATGATCACGAATAGATCGCCGGTATGCGCGACCGAAGCCAGCATCCGTTGCATCAGCACGTCACTGTGTGCGGTTACCGGCAGGTTGAACCGGAAGAATTTGTGCTGAGCGTCCAGCGCCACCGATGCCGAAGCCCCAAGCCCGAAGAAGTGAATCTGCCGCGCCTGAATCATCAGATCGACGGCTTGGCTGATCGCCTGAGGGTCTATCGCCTGGCAGGCGCTGTCCAGGGACGCAATGGCGCTGCCAAATATCTTCCTCGTGTACGCCTCCGGTCCATCGTTCGCTTCCACGGCCCGGCTGACATAGGCCGCGCCGCTGGCCAGGCTCTGTGCCAGCTGGATTTTCAAGGCTGGATAGCCGGCCGCACCAAATGAGCGACAGAAGCGATTTACCGTTGGCTCGCTGACCTTCGCTGCTTGCGCCAGCGCTGCGATGCTATAGCGCGTTGCTTCTTGCGGGTCGCGAAGAATGACCTCGGCTACCTTGCGTTCTGCCTTGTTCAGCTCATCGAGCCGATTCTTTATCTGTTCCAAGAGATTTTTCATGCGATCCATGTCTCTTCCTTCAGGGACTCATGCCCAAGGCTACGGATAGTAGCGAAATCGGCGTTCGAAAAAATCGGTGTATGTTGTTTTAATAACAACATATTGTGCTTAAACTGCGCATCTGAACCTCTCGCGCAGACTAATTTGGTTAATATAAAAATCATGCCTGCTATAACTGTTGACGCAACTACCTTCGCCTTGTTTGGCGCCCTCGGGGATTTGGCGCTGCGTAAGCTGTTCCCGGCACTTTATCAGCTCGATAGAGCGGGGCTGCTGAACAACGACACGCGCATCCTGGCTCTGTCGCGTGATCCGGGCGAGCCGGCGGCTCATCTCGAGCGTATCGACCAGGCGCTGCGTCGCTATGTGCCGGCTGCTCAGCTGGACGAAAGCGTTCTCAGCCGATTCCAAGACCGGCTGGGCTATCTGACCATGGACTTTCGCAATGCGGAAGACTACGCGGCCCTGGCCGAAATGGTCGCGCCCGAGATGCCGCTGATTGCTTATTTCGCCACACCTGCAGCTGTGTATGGCTCGATTTGCGAAAACCTGGCAGCGGCCGGATTGGCCGAGCAGACGCGAGTCGTTCTGGAGAAGCCGATCGGGCATGATTTCGACTCGTCGCGACTGGTCAACGATGCCGTTGCGCAGTACTTCCCCGAGACGCGCATCTATCGGATCGACCACTACCTCGGCAAGGAAACGGTCCAGAACCTGATCGCGCTCCGCTTTGCCAACAGCCTGTTTGAAACCCAGTGGAATCAGCACCACATCTCCCACGTCGAGATCACGGTCGCCGAAACGGTTGGTATTGAAGGACGCTGGGGCTATTTCGATCAGGCCGGCCAGCTGCGCGACATGATTCAGAATCACCTGCTGCAGTTGCTGTGTCTGATTGCCATGGACCCGCCGAGCGACCTGACTGCCGACAGCATCCGTGACGAAAAGGTAAAGGTACTCAAGGCGCTGGCGCCGATCACACCCGAGCGTCTGTCTCGGCACGTTGTGCGGGGCCAGTATGTTGGGGGTTCGGTCGGCGGCAAGCAGGTGCCGGGTTATCTCGAGGAAGAGAACTCGAACGCCGAAAGCAGCACCGAGACCTTCGTTGCGCTACGGGCCGATATCTGCAACTGGCGCTGGTCCGGAGTGCCGTTCTATCTGCGTACAGGCAAGCGCATGGGTGAAAAGGTCTCTCAGATCGTCATCCATTTCAAAGAGCCGCCTTTCTATATCTTCGCGCCCGAGCAACGGTCGCTGATCAGCAATCGTCTGATCATTCGCCTGCAGCCGGACGAAGGCATTTCCTTGCAGGTGATGACCAAAGAGCAGGGCCTGGACAAAGGCATGCATTTGCGTAGCGGCCCGCTCCAGCTGAACTTCTCCGAAACCTACAAAAGCTCGCGCATTCCGGATGCTTATGAGCGCTTGCTGCTCGAGGTGATGCAGGGCAACCAGAACCTGTTCGTCCGCAAGGATGAAATTGAATATGCCTGGAAATGGTGCGATCAGCTGATCGACGGTTGGTCGCGCATCGGGGATTCCCCCAAGCCCTATCCGGCGGGTTCATGGGGGCCTGTGGCTTCTATTGCATTGATTACTCGTGACGGGAGGTCTTGGTATGGCGATCTCTGAGCTCGATCTACCCTCCGACGTCGTGGCACACAGTCTGCCTGGGCCGGAACAGCTGGCGCAGGCGCTGGCCGATCGGGTTGCGGGGGCGTTGCAGTACGCCGTCGCCAATCATGGCCGAGCAAGCCTGGTGGTATCGGGCGGCCGGAGCCCGATAGCGTTTCTCGAAGCGCTGTCCGTGCGCGAGTTGCCCTGGGCCAAGGTTCAGGTCAGCTTGGCTGACGAGCGCTGGGTTGAACCTGAAGACCCGGACAGTAATGAAGGCTTGCTCCGTCGACATCTTCTACAACATGCAGCGGCCGACGCCCAGCTTGTGGGTCTGTATCAAGCCGCTGAGACCCTGGAGCAAGCGGCAGAGCTCGCCAGTGAGAAGCTGTTGGGCTTCGCTCAGCCGATCGATGTGCTGGTGCTTGGGATGGGTAACGATGGACACACCGCATCGCTGTTCCCGAACAGTCCGCTGCTGGCAAAAGGGTTGGATGAAAGCGGTAGTGACCTTTGCCTGCCAATGCTGGCGCCCGTCAGTCCCGAGCAGCGCATCAGCATGACCTTCCCGCTGCTGGCATCGGCACGCGTTCAATGCCTGGCGATTCAGGGCTCCGCCAAGCTGGAAACGCTGCGCCAGGCCATGCGGCTCGAACCTTCGCAGATGCCGATTCGCGCATTTCTGCATTCACCTCTAGAGATCTACTGGTGCCCGTGAGGCCCGAGGACTTTTCCATGACCATGGACCAGAAAAACGCGCTGATCGAGAAGATCTGTACCGAAGCTCGCATCCTGCCGGTGATCACCATTGGCAGCGAGGAGCAAATCCTGCCGTTGGCTGACGCTCTCGCCGCTGGTGGGTTGACGGCGCTTGAGATAACCCTGCGTTCGGCACATGGGCTGACTGCTATTCGCCGCCTGCGCCAGGAACGGCCCAACCTGTGCGTCGGTGCCGGTACGGTGCTGGACAAGCGCATGATGGACGAGGTCGAGGCTGCGGGTGCTCAGTTCATCGTCTCGCCGGGTTGCACCGATGAACTGTTGCAAGCAGGCGTCAATTGCTCCGTGCCGCTGTTGGCCGGCATCAGCAATGCCTCCGACATCATGCGTGGCTACGCGCTCGGGTATCGGCGCTTCAAGCTCTTCCCGGCCGAAGTGTGTGGTGGGGTCGCTGCGATCAAGGCGCTTGGAGGACCGTTCGCTGACGTCCGTTTCTGTCCCACCGGTGGCGTCAATGCAGGCAATGCCGCTCAGTACCTGTCGCTTCCTAATGTCATGTGCGTCGGCGGAACCTGGATGATTGATGGCGCCGCGTTGAAGAACGGGGATTGGGCTTCGATACAGCAAGCCACGGCTGAAGCTCTGGCCTCCTTGGCGAAAGGCTGACGGCAGATCGAGGCGTGCCAGGCGCGCCTCCTTTGTGGCTGCTAACCTTCTCGTGCTTCGGTAAACCGTTGCGCGTATAGTGCGCGGCCTTTCAATCGGAATTGCCACACCGGGAGGTGCCCAGATGACCGAACACGAAGAAACAACCCCTCACATTGCCCACGGCGAAAAACTGCAGAAGGTGCTGGCCCGTCTTGGCCTTGCCTCGCGGCGAGACGTGGAAAACTGGATCGCGGCTGGCCGAGTCAAGGTCAACGGATCCGTAGCGACGCTCGGCCAGCGTGTCGATCTGCACGATGCGATTGCCGTCGATGGCCGCTTGCTCAAGCGTGAAGAAGCGGCCGAAACGGTCCGTCGCGTGCTGATCTACAACAAGCCCGATGGCGAGATCTGCACCCGTGACGATCCAGAAGGTCGTCCGACGGTATTCGACCGGTTGCCACGTCCAAAAGAGGGACGCTGGATCAACATTGGTCGCCTCGACATCAATACGACAGGCTTGCTGCTGTTCACCACCGATGGCGAACTGGCGAACCGTCTGATGCATCCCTCGTACGAAATGGACCGTGAGTACGCGGTGCGTGTGCGTGGCGAAGTCGACGAGGAAATGATCGAGCGCCTGAAGACGGGCGTCATGCTCGAAGACGGCCCGGCCCGTTTCACTGACATTCAGGAAGCGCCTGGCGGTGAGGGCTTCAACCATTGGTATCACTGCGTGGTGATGGAAGGCCGTAACCGCGAAGTCCGGCGCCTCTGGGAGTCGCAGGGTTTGGTGGTCAGTCGTCTGAAGCGTGTGCGTTTTGGTCCTGTGTTCATGACCTCAGACCTTCCAATGGGGCGCTGGCGTGAAATGTCGCAAAGCGAAGTCGATATCCTCAGTGAAGAGGTTGGCCTCAAGTCAGTGGCGTTGCCAGGTATGAAGGCCAAGGCCAAGGACAAGCTTGATCGCATGCAGCGTAAAGTGGCCAAGCCTATCGGTCGCGGCGACCGTCGCCCCCGTGTGCTGCGCTCTTCACATGAAGCTGATGCGCCTGGAGATGCGGGACGCGGCCGAGGCGCACGCGGTGATAAACCAGCACGCAAGCCGCGCGATACTGATGAGCGCAGCAAACCCAGCCGCGGCACACCCGTGGCGGAGCGGCCAAGTGCTGTTGGCCGCGAGCGTGGCAAGCCGGCGCCTGCCAAGCGTAATGGCCCGGCAGCAACCGAAGGGCAACGTCCGGGTTTCGGGCGTGGTGATCGCTCCAAACGGCCTTGACGGTGTAGCGAAAAGCTAAATAGAAAGGGCGAGGCCATTACGGTCTCGCCCTTTTTGTTTGGCTGGCCTACCTAGCCTTTGTTGCTAAGCCGAGGCAACGCGGATCAGATTGCGTCCATCTCTTTTGGCTTGGTACAGGGCCTGGTCAGCGCGACGCAGCAAATCATCCTGAGACTCGCAGGGCTGGTAGGTAGCGCAGCCGAGGCTAGCTGATAGCCGGACCTGTTTGTCCCCGACCAGCAAGCAGAGGTTCTGAATGGAGGCTCTGATCCGTTCGGCCACAACAGCCGCAGCCTCCGGCCCCGTGTTTGACAACACCAGAACGAACTCCTCGCCGCCAAAGCGGAACACCATGTCGACGTTGCGTAGCTGTTCTCTAAGCAGCAGCGCGGTGGCTTTCAGGGCAGCATCTCCCGCCTGATGTCCGTAGGTATCGTTAAGGTGTTTGAAATGGTCCATGTCCAGCATGACGATTGACACGGCTTGGCAATGGCGGCGCGACAATTCGGTTTCGCGCGTCAAAGACTGGACCATGGCTGCGCGATTGCCAGCACCTGTCAACGGATCTCTGAGCGAGGCTTGAACGGCTTGCCGGTAAAGCAACGCATTGCGCAACGGGAATAGCAGGCAGTCGAGGGCATCTTCGAGCTGATCCAGAAGCGGATCGGCCACATACTTCGGGCTGAACAGGCGCAGCTCGCCGAGGCAGTCCCCGCTATGGGAGAGCGAATAACTGACATCGAAGCCATTGGTCTCGCCAATTTGAAGCTGGAAGTCAGTGCCCGAATGGCGGTACGAAAGGGCTCGCAGGGGAACCAGATGGCGGACCTCCTCGAAGAAGAACTCCAGTAGCCGGTCGAGCTCAAGGCTGGTTTGCAAGCGCAACGTCAGATGTCTAAGTCGTTCGGAAAGGCCATATTGGCCTGTCGACAGCGTCTCGCTGCAACTGATGTCCATGCGTCGAATTCGGGCGCTGCCGATGTCGACTGTAGAAGGGGTCTGCTTGTCTGCCAGCATGGGAGTGAACCTCAGAACGCTGCCTGCGTTGATAAAGGTTCTATAGCGAATATGATGCCAACTTAATAATTGCCACAAAAACAAGTACTTAGCCCGGCGCTACAAAGCTAGTGGCAAGAGGTTGCCAGCGAAACGGCAGCCTGATGCCAATTTGACATGTATGCCGCTGCCGTTGCGCCGGAAAACAGGCGCCCCTGCTGAGTGCTTACTGAGCGTTGAGTGACTGTCCGTTGACGTCTCGACTGTCCGGACCCATCAGATACAAGTAGGCAGGCATGATTTCAGCAGGCAAAGGGTTGACTGCAGGATTCTCACCGGGATAGGCCTTGGCGCGCATGTCTGTCCGCGTAGCGCCGGGGTTGATGCTATTGCTGCGCACGGAGCTGGTGCCATCTAGCTCGTCAGCCAGTACCTGCATCAAACCTTCGGTGGCGAACTTGGAGACGGCATATCCGCCCCAGTAGGCTCGACCTTTCCGGCCGACGCTGCTCGACGTGAAAATCACCGAAGCGCCATCCGCCAGTTTCAGCAGTGGCAGTAAGGTGCTGGCGAGCATGAAGGTAGCGTTCACGTTCACCTGCATTACGCGCATGAAGTTATCGCCTGACAACTGTTCGATCGGAGAGCGGGGGCCCACGATACTGGCGTTGAGTAGAAGCCCGTCCAGTCGCCCAAACTCGCGCTCGACGGTCGCGGCCAGTTCATCGTATTGATGTGGCAGGGCAGTTTCGAGGTTGAGCGGTATTACCACTGGTTGCGGCCAGCCGGCTGCTTCAATCTCATCGTAGACCCGGTTGAGGTTGTCCTCGTTTTTGCCCAGCAGGAGCACGGTCGCCCCATGTGCTGCGTAGGCTTTTGCGGCTGCTTCGCCAATTCCGCGGCCTGCTCCGGTGACCATGATGATCCGATCCTTGAGCAGGTCGGGGCGGGCTGAGTACTCGAACATCTGAAGCCTCGTAGAAAACAGAGTAGGGCGATCGCCCATTGGTAATTATCGTGAAAGTGGTGATGACCGTTGTCGGTCAGTCGAGCCTTGGCGACCCGAGAAACCTGCGCAGCTCAAGCGGGTGATTTACCACCACATCCGCGCCCCAGGTATCTGGATTGTCATCGGGATGGATATAGCCGTAACGCACAGCAGCCGTGCGGCTTCCTGCAGCACGCCCGGACTCGATATCCCGAAGATCGTCTCCAACGAACAAGACTGTTGCAGGATCGAGGTCCAACTGGCTGCAGGCCAACAGCATCGGCTCAGGATCGGGTTTGCTTTTGCTGACGTGATCGGGGCAGACCAGAACGGCGGAGCGAGAAGAAAGCCCCAGTTGCTGCATGATCGGCTCGGCGAAACGCACTGGCTTGTTGGTAACCACGCCCCAGATCAGATCGGCTTGTTCGATCTCGGTGAGCAACTCTGCCATCCCTTCGTATAGCTGGCTCTCGACTGCACAATGCTGTTGATAGCGCTCCAGAAACTCCAGCCGTAGTAACTCGAACTCATCGGAAAGCGGGTCGACATCAAAAGCGCTGAGGACCATCGCCCGGGCACCACCGGATACTACGTCACGCACATGCTGGTCAGGTACGCGCTCGAGGCCGCGCGCCAGACGCATGGCCTGCGCCACGGCGATAAAGTCAGGCGCGGTGTCGAGCAGCGTACCGTCCATATCAAATAAAACTGCGCGCAGACGCATCACGCCTCCCGCAGTGTCTGGATCATGTAATTCACGTCCACGTCAGGTGACAGCTTGTAGTGTTTTGTCAGGGGGTTGTAGGTCAGGCCGATGATGTCCTTTACCAGTAGCCCGACTTCGCGGCTCCAGGCGCCAAGCTCCGATGGGCGAATGAACTTTCGGTAATCATGCGTACCGCGCGGCAGCAGCTGTAGCACATATTCAGCGCCGACAATGGCGAATGCATAGGCCTTCGGGTTGCGGTTGATCGTCGAAAAGAATACCTGTCCGCCGGGCTTCACCATCTTGTAGCAAGCCCGAATGACCGAAGCGGGATCCGGCACATGTTCGAGCATCTCGAGGCAGGTCACCACATCGAACTGCGCAGGCATTTCCTCGGCCAGCGCCTCGGCAGTGATTTGCCGGTAATCTATCTCCAGTTCTGACTCAAGCAAATGCAAGCGGGCAACGGACAGAGGCGCCTCGCCCATGTCAATCCCTGTCACGGTAGCGCCACGCTGAGCCATTGCTTCGCTGAGAATTCCGCCACCGCAGCCGACGTCCAAGACCTTTTTGCCGGCCAGCGAAACGTGCTCATCAATCCAGTTGACCCTGAGCGGATTGATTTCGTGGAGCGGTTTGAACTCGCTTTCGCGATCCCACCACCGATGGGCGAGGGCTTCGAATTTGGCGATTTCGGCGTGGTCGACGTTGCTCATGGTTTGTTCCATTTAGAAGCTTGAAGGGGAAGCTTGAGCTGCAAATGCCCATGTTGCCAGCTTTGGTCGGATGCAGGACATCAATAGAAGGCATCGTGTAAGTCAGTTTGTCGCGGAGTATCGGTTGAGGGTAGCTTCGCCTCAGTGTTTAGAGCCGATCTTGTTTCCCCACTCCTGGGCGGTGGCGATGAGCTGTTCCTCGTCCATGCGGGTCAATTGACGGTCGTCGAGCAGGTGCTTGCCAGCGACCCACACATGTCGCACGCAATCCCGGCTACAGGAATAGATCAGTTGAGACACGGGATCATAAACAGGCTGCTGCGCTAGGCGCGATAGATCGAAGGCTACCAGGTCCGCAAATTTGCCGACTTCGATGGATCCGGTATGGTCATCCAGCCCGAGCGCCCGTGCACCGTTGAGTGTCGCCATACGCAGCGCACGATGGGCATTGAGTGCGGTCGCTGAGCCCGACACGGCTTTTGCAACCAGTGCCGCGGTGCGGGTTTCTCCCAGTAGGTCAAGGTCGTTGTTGCTGGCTGCCCCATCGGTACCGATGGCCACGTTGACGCCTGCTTCCCATAAACGCTCCACAGGACAAAAGCCGCTGGCCAACTTGAGATTGGACTCAGGGCAATGGATCACGCTGCAGTTGTGCTCCACCAGCAGTGCGATGTCGTCGTCGTTGACCTGGGTCATGTGCACTGCTTGAAAGCGCGGCCCTAGAAGCTGCAGGCGGGCCAAGCGGGCGAGCGGGCGCTCGCCATACTCGCGAATCGCTTCTTCTACTTCATTTGCAGTTTCATGGACGTGCATATGAATGCCGATATCCATTTCCGCGACCAGCGTGCGGATGCTTTCCAGCTTATCGTCGCCAACTGAATAGGGAGCATGGGGACCAAAGGCAATACTCAAGCGCGGATGGTGTTTGAGGTCGTCGAACAGCGCGACGCCTTTACGAAGAGCCTCATCGGCGTCGCGGGCACCCGGGATGGGGAAGTTCAGCACCGGAATCGTTATCTGCGCGCGAATCCCGTGCTTGTGAGCGAGCTGGCTGACAACCTCTGGAAAGAAGTACATGTCTGAGAAACAGGTGATGCCACTTTGCAGCTGTTCCGCGATAGCCAGCTCGGTGCCTGTTTTGATGAACGCCTCATCGACCCACCGACTTTCTGCTGGCCAAACATGCTCGCGTAGCCACGTCATCAGCGGCAGGTCATCGGCCAGTCCCCGGAAAAGGGTCATCGCTGCGTGGCCATGAGCATTTACAAGCCCTGGCGCAAGAAGCATTCCGGAAAGGTCACGCGTTTCATTAGCGAGATACTGATCGGCCTCTTCACGGGGAGCTATCAGCACAATGCGCCCGTCACGGATTCCCAGCGCATGGTTCTTCAGCACAACACCAGCTGGTTCGACTGGGACTAGCCACGTCGGAAGTAACAGCAGGTCGAGCGGCTCTACAGGTATGCGCGGCATATCGATCTTCGGATGATGAGGATAAGGATATGAGTGTAAGGCCTGTAGAACTCAGTTTGAAGGAATCCAAGGTGGGTCCGATGTTGGTACATATATATGCAGCATAGACAGCCTCGGTTCCTTAATTCAATCAAAGCTAAAACAACCGTTGACGCGAGAATCTGAGTGCCTATAATGCGCACCTTCTCCGGCGCAGGCCTTTGGCGAAACCTCTTGTAAATCAAGAAGTTAGCGAAAATAAAGGCTTGCACGGATGGCGAATTCGAGTAGAATGCGCCGGGCTGGCAGGGTGGTGGTTTGGCTCTGTTAGTGGCTTCGGTCAGGTTGATCGGAGGCGGTTGAAAGAGGTGGTTGACAGCGGGTTTGAACGCTGTATGATTCTCCTCCCGCTGACGAGAGACGCTAGGTTGATCGGAAGCGCAAGCGGTTGAGAAGAAAGAAAAACTTCTTCAAAAACAGCTTGACGAGAAACAAGGCTGCTGTAGAATG
>NZ_POUL01000018.1 GCF_002890895.1 Stutzerimonas stutzeri | reverse complement strand
CAAAGACAAACCCCCGATCCTCTTACGAAGATCGGGGGTTTGGTGTAGAAGCTTGACGATGACCTACTCTCACATGGGGAAGCCCCACACTACCATCGGCGATGCGTCGTTTCACTACTGAGTTCGGGATGGGATCAGGTGGTTCCAACGCTCTATGGTCGTCAAGCAATTCGGTTGGGGAGTCGCTGTTGAGTCGCTTCCCCTAATTGGGTATGTGATGGTGTTGCAGTATTGGTCTGCTTTGCGAGCGATGCGTCTTTTCGGTTTGTTTGTCGACTTCAACCGTCTGACACGCAAACATCAAATTGTTTGGGTGTTATATGGTCAAGCCTCACGGGCAATTAGTATTGGTTAGCTCAACGCCTCACAGCGCTTACACACCCAACCTATCAACGTCGTAGTCTTCGACGGCCCTTCAGGGAGCTCAAGGCTCCAGTGAGATCTCATCTTGAGGCAAGTTTCCCGCTTAGATGCTTTCAGCGGTTATCTCTTCCGAACATAGCTACCCGGCAATGCCACTGGCGTGACAACCGGAACACCAGAGGTTCGTCCACTCCGGTCCTCTCGTACTAGGAGCAGCCCCTCTCAAATCTCAAACGTCCACGGCAGATAGGGACCGAACTGTCTCACGACGTTCTAAACCCAGCTCGCGTACCACTTTAAATGGCGAACAGCCATACCCTTGGGACCGGCTTCAGCCCCAGGATGTGATGAGCCGACATCGAGGTGCCAAACACCGCCGTCGATATGAACTCTTGGGCGGTATCAGCCTGTTATCCCCGGAGTACCTTTTATCCGTTGAGCGATGGCCCTTCCATACAGAACCACCGGATCACTAAGACCTACTTTCGTACCTGCTCGACGTGTCTGTCTCGCAGTCAAGCGCGCTTTTGCCTTTATACTCTACGACCGATTTCCGACCGGTCTGAGCGCACCTTCGTACTCCTCCGTTACTCTTTAGGAGGAGACCGCCCCAGTCAAACTACCCACCATACACTGTCCTCGATCCGGATAACGGACCAGAGTTAGAACCTCAAAGTTGCCAGGGTGGTATTTCAAGGATGGCTCCACGCGAACTGGCGTCCACGCTTCAAAGCCTCCCACCTATCCTACACAAGCAAATTCAAAGTCCAGTGCAAAGCTATAGTAAAGGTTCACGGGGTCTTTCCGTCTAGCCGCGGATACACTGCATCTTCACAGCGATTTCAATTTCACTGAGTCTCGGGTGGAGACAGCGCCGCCATCGTTACGCCATTCGTGCAGGTCGGAACTTACCCGACAAGGAATTTCGCTACCTTAGGACCGTTATAGTTACGGCCGCCGTTTACCGGGGCTTCGATCAAGAGCTTCGCTTGCGCTAACCCCATCAATTAACCTTCCGGCACCGGGCAGGCGTCACACCCTATACGTCCACTTTCGTGTTTGCAGAGTGCTGTGTTTTTAATAAACAGTCGCAGCGGCCTGGTATCTTCGACCGGCATGAGCTTACGCAGTAAATGCTTCACCCTCACCGGCGCACCTTCTCCCGAAGTTACGGTGCCATTTTGCCTAGTTCCTTCACCCGAGTTCTCTCAAGCGCCTTGGTATTCTCTACCCAACCACCTGTGTCGGTTTGGGGTACGGTTCCTAGTTACCTGAAGCTTAGAGGCTTTTCCTGGAAGCATGGCATCAACCACTTCTCCTTCTAAAAGAAGGATCGTCATCAGTTCTCGGCATTAAGATCCCGGATTTACCTAAGATCTCTGCCTACCACCTTAAACTTGGACAACCAACGCCAAGCTGGCCTAGCCTTCTCCGTCCCCCCATCGCAGTAACTAGAAGTACGGGAATATTAACCCGTTTCCCATCGACTACGCTCTTCAGCCTCGCCTTAGGGACCGACTCACCCTGCGTCGATTAACGTTGCGCAGGAACCCTTGGTCTTTCGGCGTGGGAGTTTTTCACTCCCATTGTCGTTACTCATGTCAGCATTCGCACTTCTGATACCTCCAGCAAGCTTCTCAACTCACCTTCACAGGCTTACAGAACGCTCCTCTACCGCTCATCTTACGATGAACCCGTAGCTTCGGTACCTGGTTTGAGCCCCGTTACATCTTCCGCGCAGGCCGACTCGACTAGTGAGCTATTACGCTTTCTTTAAAGGGTGGCTGCTTCTAAGCCAACCTCCTAGCTGTCTGAGCCTTCCCACATCGTTTCCCACTTAACCAGGATTTTGGGACCTTAGCTGACGGTCTGGGTTGTTTCCCTTTTCACGACGGACGTTAGCACCCGCCGTGTGTCTCCCGTGCTGACACTTGCTGGTATTCGGAGTTTGCATCGGTTTGGTAAGTCGGGATGACCCCCTAGCCGAAACAGTGCTCTACCCCCAGCAGTGATACACGAGGCGCTACCTAAATAGCTTTCGAGGAGAACCAGCTATCTCCGAGCTTGATTAGCCTTTCACTCCGATCCACAGGTCATCCGCTAACTTTTCAACGGTAGTCGGTTCGGTCCTCCAGTTAGTGTTACCCAACCTTCAACCTGCCCATGGATAGATCGCCCGGTTTCGGGTCTATTCCCAGCGACTAGACGCCCTATTAAGACTCGCTTTCGCTACGCCTCCCCTATTCGGTTAAGCTCGCCACTGAAAATAAGTCGCTGACCCATTATACAAAAGGTACGCAGTCACCTAACAAAGTAGGCTCCCACTGCTTGTACGCATACGGTTTCAGGATCTATTTCACTCCCCTCTCCGGGGTTCTTTTCGCCTTTCCCTCACGGTACTAGTTCACTATCGGTCAGTCAGTAGTATTTAGCCTTGGAGGATGGTCCCCCCATATTCAGACAAAGTTTCTCGTGCTCCGTCCTACTCGATTTCACTTCTAAGATCCTTTCGCGTACAGGGCTATCACCCACTATGGCCGCACTTTCCAGAGCGTTCCGCTAAAATCAAAGAAGCTTAAGGGCTAGTCCCCGTTCGCTCGCCACTACTAAGGGAATCTCGGTTGATTTCTTTTCCTCAGGGTACTTAGATGTTTCAGTTCCCCTGGTTCGCCTCACACACCTATGTATTCAGTGTGTGATAACCATCTTATGATGGCTGGGTTCCCCCATTCAGACATCTCCGGATCAAAGTCTGTTTGCCGACTCCCCGAAGCTTTTCGCAGGCTACCACGTCTTTCATCGCCTCTGACTGCCAAGGCATCCACCGTATGCGCTTCTTCACTTGACCATATAACCCCAAGCAATCTGGTTACTGTCTAATAACGTGAAGACGACATTCGCCGAAAATCCGCATATTTGCTCTCTCGAGCAACTCGCAAATTTTACCTTGACTTGAATAATCACCAGTGAAAGTGACCACTCAAATCTACTTCTATCACATACCCAAATTTTTAAAGAACAGTTACTGGCGCAAAGACCAGAAATCAATACACTCACTAGAGTCTATTCATTTCTGTGCTTTCAGCGATTTGTCGAGAATAATGGTGGAGCCAAGCGGGATCGAACCGCTGACCTCCTGCGTGCAAAGCAGGCGCTCTCCCAGCTGAGCTATGGCCCCATCTACAGATCGGCCACATCCCATGACAATTGGTGGGTCTGGGCAGATTCGAACTGCCGACCTCACCCTTATCAGGGGTGCGCTCTAACCAACTGAGCTACAGACCCAATCGTCTCTCTCGGGTCGAAACCCAATCGCTTTTCGCTAGTGAATCAAGCAATTCGTGTGGGAACTTATGAAGAAGCTGAAGTCTTCGATTAAGGAGGTGATCCAGCCGCAGGTTCCCCTACGGCTACCTTGTTACGACTTCACCCCAGTCATGAATCACTCCGTGGTAACCGTCCTCCCGAAGGTTAGACTAGCTACTTCTGGAGCAACCCACTCCCATGGTGTGACGGGCGGTGTGTACAAGGCCCGGGAACGTATTCACCGTGACATTCTGATTCACGATTACTAGCGATTCCGACTTCACGCAGTCGAGTTGCAGACTGCGATCCGGACTACGATCGGTTTTATGGGATTAGCTCCACCTCGCGGCTTGGCAACCCTTTGTACCGACCATTGTAGCACGTGTGTAGCCCAGGCCGTAAGGGCCATGATGACTTGACGTCATCCCCACCTTCCTCCGGTTTGTCACCGGCAGTCTCCTTAGAGTGCCCACCATTACGTGCTGGTAACTAAGGACAAGGGTTGCGCTCGTTACGGGACTTAACCCAACATCTCACGACACGAGCTGACGACAGCCATGCAGCACCTGTGTCAGAGTTCCCGAAGGCACCAATCCATCTCTGGAAAGTTCTCTGCATGTCAAGGCCTGGTAAGGTTCTTCGCGTTGCTTCGAATTAAACCACATGCTCCACCGCTTGTGCGGGCCCCCGTCAATTCATTTGAGTTTTAACCTTGCGGCCGTACTCCCCAGGCGGTCGACTTAATGCGTTAGCTGCGCCACTAAGATCTCAAGGATCCCAACGGCTAGTCGACATCGTTTACGGCGTGGACTACCAGGGTATCTAATCCTGTTTGCTCCCCACGCTTTCGCACCTCAGTGTCAGTATTAGCCCAGGTGGTCGCCTTCGCCACTGGTGTTCCTTCCTATATCTACGCATTTCACCGCTACACAGGAAATTCCACCACCCTCTGCCATACTCTAGCTTGCCAGTTTTGGATGCAGTTCCCAGGTTGAGCCCGGGGCTTTCACATTCAACTTAACAAACCACCTACGCGCGCTTTACGCCCAGTAATTCCGATTAACGCTTGCACCCTTCGTATTACCGCGGCTGCTGGCACGAAGTTAGCCGGTGCTTATTCTGTCGGTAACGTCAAAACACTAACGTATTAGGTTAATGCCCTTCCTCCCAACTTAAAGTGCTTTACAATCCGAAGACCTTCTTCACACACGCGGCATGGCTGGATCAGGCTTTCGCCCATTGTCCAATATTCCCCACTGCTGCCTCCCGTAGGAGTCTGGACCGTGTCTCAGTTCCAGTGTGACTGATCATCCTCTCAGACCAGTTACGGATCGTCGCCTTGGTGAGCCATTACCTCACCAACTAGCTAATCCGACCTAGGCTCATCTGATAGCGCAAGGCCCGAAGGTCCCCTGCTTTCTCCCGTAGGACGTATGCGGTATTAGCGTTCCTTTCGAAACGTTGTCCCCCACTACCAGGCAGATTCCTAGGCATTACTCACCCGTCCGCCGCTGAATCATGGAGCAAGCTCCACTCATCCGCTCGACTTGCATGTGTTAGGCCTGCCGCCAGCGTTCAATCTGAGCCATGATCAAACTCTTCAGTTCAATACTGCATGGGTTTTGAAAAAACCCTAAACTTGGCTCAGCAATCGCAAATCTCTTCCCCTAAAAGAAGAGCACTCAATGATTTCTCGTTGAGTATTTGTGATGCTGATAATCTTGCTGACTACCAGTCTTACCTCACAAGCACCCACACGAATTGCTTGATTCAGTTGTTAAAGAGCGTTTCGATCAAGCCTTTCGTCTCAACCGAGGCCGCGCATTCTACAGCAGCCTTGTTTCTCGTCAAGCTGTTTTTGAAGAAGTTTTTCTTTCTTCTCAACCGCTTGCGCTTCCGATCAACCTAGCGTCTCTCGTCAGCGGGAGGCGAATCATACAGCGTTCAAA
>NZ_POUL01000017.1 GCF_002890895.1 Stutzerimonas stutzeri | reverse complement strand
CATTCTACAGCAGCCTTGTTTCTCGTCAAGCTGTTTTTGAAGAAGTTTTTCTTTCTTCTCAACCGCTTGCGCTTCCGATCAACCTAGCGTCTCTCGTCAGCGGGAGGCGAATCATACAGCGTTCAAAACCGCTGTCAACCACCTCTTTCAACCGCTCCCGATCAACCTGACCGAAGCCACTAACAGAGCCAAACCACCTCCCTGCCAGCCCGGCGCATTCTACTCGAATTCGCCATCCGTGCAAGCCTTTATTTTCGCTAACTTCTTGATTTACAAGAGGTTTCGCCAAAGGCCTGCGCCGGAGAAGGTGCGCATTATAGGCACTCAGATTCTCGCGTCAACGGTTGTTTTTAGTTTTTTCACCGTCCACGTATTTCTGACTCAGCCCCTATGAAACCATCATTATATAGAGGCATACGACATGGAGTTATGGCGATGCTAGAAGAGGCAAGGCGAACCACCGTTGGCGGTTAAGGTTCGCCGCAAAAGCCTGCTGAGTAGTTAACTGCTACACATATTGGACATCCATTGCCGGACCGAAGGGCTAGCACACCGCTAGCTGGAAACCACTTCACAGTCACCACGAGAGGCTACGCCTAAGATGCGCCCCTCAAGGCGCACATATACGCAGTAATTACCGCGCATGAAGCGCCCAGCAATGCAGCGTAGCTGCCTGCTGGAACCAGTTGAGTCATGGAATGGTGTTCTCTACCCAGCTGGCAGCTCGTTATCTTGAGCTAGCCAACTCTCCCATAGCAGCAGTTTCTTTCGCAGGCGAAGACGCTCGCTACGCGCCCGAGCACGAAGTACTTGAGCAAGAGCTAGGCAAAGCTTCCTCTGTTCACGTCGCCGGGGCTGTAGATTGGGAAGTCATTCGTAATGGCAGCGAACATCTCTTAGCAACAAGGACTAAAGACCTAAAACTAGCGTCTTGGCTCACCTGGAGCATGTATCAGCAGGATTCGTTCGTTGGCCTCCATGCCGGTCTCGCCATGGTCGGCCGCCTGTGCCGAGATCACTGGAACGAAATCCATCCTCTTAAACCACGCACTCCGAGCAGCAGTCGTTAGCTGGCTGGTGCCACGCCTGGAGCAGGTGCTGGCAGATCATGTTCCGAGGGGCGAGCAGTTTTCGTTGTTCGAACAGGTTGCAGTTGAACTACGAAACCTTGAGAGCTGCCTTGCTAGCCATCTAGGCACACACGCCCCTTTGCTTCTGCCTCTCTGCCGACGCCTCGACGAAATGGTTAAGCGTGCCGGCAATGCCCATCCGCACCCGGGGCCCGTCGGCGCAGCCATAGCCCAGGTCAAACAAGCCGCTGCTCAGGTCTTTAACTCAACTGCACCAGTCGAGCATGAAAAGGACACGCACAAAAGCCTGCGTAGCCTGCAAGACCAGGCCCGCCCACTGTGCAGCTGGCGGCTTAAGCAGAAAGCTACCGACCTAAAGCCGCTTCGCCTGGCGCGGACGCTGCTATGGCTGCCGATCGACATCCTGCCGGAGCGTAACGCCGAGCAGATCACCGCCCTACGCGGCGTCCCGGCAGACAAGTTTGCCAGCTATCGCGAGCGCTTCGCACAAGGACTCTATGCTGATCTGCTAGCAGATCTCGAGGCGAGCATAGCGCGGGCCCCGTTCTGGCTCGACGGCCAGCGCCTAGCCTGGGAATGCTTGAGCGAACTCGACGCAGAAAAGGCGATGCGGGAGGTTGAGATCCAGCTCGCGCTATTCCTATCAACGCATGCGGGGCCTCGACGAACTGCGCTTTCATGATGGCGCCCCTTTCGCCGATGCCGAAACCCGCGCCTGGATCAGCGCTAGGGTGATGCCGCTCGTACAGCCCGCACAAGCCCCAAGCGAAGCAGTCAATAACCAGGGCGGTGCGACGCCCGCCTGGGAAGAAGCGCTGCAGCACGTTCTGCCGCATTTGCGCAAAGACGGCCCCAAGAGCGCTGTACAAAAGCTGAAGCTCGGGCTTAACCAGGCGCGAGGCGGGCGTGAGCGTTTCTTCTGGCAACTGACGTTGGCCCGCTTGTGCTTCCAGGCCAAAAAATACGATCTGGCCAGAACCCAGCTCGAATCGCTCGATCAGACGCTGCAGGCACAGGCCTTTAAGCCCTCGACCGGCGGCGCTCAGGAAGAGTTGGAGCTCCCGCTGAAATTGATGGTGCTCGGCGACTTCACTCAGCGCCCTGACGATCGCAAGATCGAAGACCGCAAGCCGATCGCCATCGACAAGAACAGCTTCGACGAAGTCTTGGCATTCCAGACTCACCCACGATTGCTCCGCTCCCAACGTTGTATCCATACTCCTATCTATGCCTCCAGCCAGAGAGGATCCGATGTTCGCTTCCAGCAAAAGGCTGCAACACCGCTTCGCAGCCTCGCACTCGACAGCCGAATTCTAGTCGCTGCGCCATGTGCAGGAACCAGCGAGCGCTAGCGGGTGCGTCGCCATGTAGCGTTAGCCGTGACGACGCTGGCGCCGGGATGGAGGCCTATGCGGCGACCAGCGACCTCAGCCAGGCCGCGTTACAGGCAGCACTCGACAAGCCCGAGCAGCTGACCGGTCGTAACCTGCCGGCCGGTGCCCCAGGAACAGGCTAACGACTAATACCAGGCTACGAGCGAATCCTGGCCGGCCCGACGCACTGGTACGACCTGCTCGCGGCCGAGTCGGCGCGGGTACCGCGGGATGACGCTTGGTGGACCGGTACGCGGGGCTGAGTTTGACCGCTATCGAGCAGAACTACTTCAACAGCGCCGGCGCCCGTTTGCGGCGTGCTCAGCAGTGTGTGTTGCCGCAACTGGGCGTGGCGGCCATCGATGGTGCCGACAGCCAGAGCCGCAGCTTTAGCGGCACCCATATGGCTCGCCAGGGCGGCGCCGGGGTGATCGATTAGCTGAAGCTGGTCGGCACCGCCAGCCGTATCGCCGGCGAGGCTGCAATTGCTGCTGGCGCCCAAACACCAAGCGAATGTCGAGACAGGGTTCGAGCGTAGCCCGCGGTGGACTTGCTACGAATATCTAAGCGATTGAGCCTGTAGATAACCGATGCGCGCCGCATCAACCGATGAAAGGCTAACAGGCTGCGCGCCTGAGTTGCGGCAACGAAAAAGCCCCCGTCGGCTCTCGCCGGCGGGGGCTTTTAGTCAGCTAGGCCTAGATCAAGCCTTGGCTTTCTTCGCAGCGCGGTTACGCTCGCCTTCGTCGAGGATCTTCTTGCGAAGACGGATCGATTTCGGCGTCACTTCGCACAGCTCGTCGTCCTGGATGAATTCCAGAGCCTGCTCGAGGGTGAAGCGGACTGGCGGAACCAGGGCGATGGTTTCGTCCTTGCCCGAAGCGCGCATGTTGTCGAGCTTCTTGCCCTTGGTTGGGTTAACGCCCATGTCGTTGTCGCGGCTGTTCAGGCCGACGATCTGACCGTTGTAGATTTCCTGGCCGTGCTCGACGAACAGCTTGCCGCGCGCTTGTAGGGTTTCTAGGGAGTAGGTCAGCGCTTTGCCGGTATCGATCGATACCAGTACGCCGTTCTGGCGGCCGGACATGTGGCCGGACTTCATCACGTCGTAACGGTCGAAGATCGAGGTCAGGATGCCGGCGCCGTTGGTGATGGTCAGGAACTGGTTACGGAAACCGATCAGACCACGGGCCGGGATGTTGTATTCCAGGCGAACACGGCCTTTGCCATCCGGCACCATGTTGCTCAGGTCGCCCTTACGCAGGCCCATCTCTTCCATGACCTTGCCCTGCGCTTCTTCAGGAATGTCGATGGTGACGTTCTCGAACGGCTCGTGCTTGGCGCCGTCGACTTCACGAATGATCACTTCAGGACGGCCTACGCCCATCTCGAAGCCTTCACGGCGCATGTTCTCGATCAGTACCGACAGGTGCAATTCACCACGGCCGGAAACCTTGAACTTGTCAGCCGAGTCGCCTTCTTCAACGCGCAGCGCCACGTTGTACAGCAGCTCTTTGTCCAGACGGTCCTTGATGTTACGGCTGGTGACGAACTTGCCTTCCTTGCCGCAGAACGGCGAATCGTTGACCTGAAAGGTCATGGAAACGGTCGGCTCGTCAACGGTCAGCGGCTTCATCGCTTCGACGTTATTCTGGTCGCACAGGGTGTCGGAGATGAACAGTTCATCCATACCGCTGATGCAAACGATGTCGCCGGCAGTGGCTTCTTCGACGTCAACACGGTGCAGACCGTGGTGACCCATGAGCTTGAGGATACGGCCGTTACGCTTCTTGCCATGCATGTCGATGGCGGTAACCGGGGTGTTGGGCTTGACGCGACCACGGGCGATACGGCCTACGCCGATAATGCCGAGGAAGCTGTTGTAGTCCAGAGCTGAAATCTGCATCTGGAACGGGCCGTCGATGTCGACCTTCGGAGCGGGTACGTGGTCAACAATCGCCTGGTAGAGCGGGGTCATGTCTTCGGCCATGTCGGTGTGATCCAGACCGGCGATGCCGTTCAGGGCCGACGCGTAGACAACCTGGAAGTCCAGCTGCTCTTCGGTGGCGCCGAGGTTGTCGAACAGGTCGAAGATCTGGTCCAGAACCCAGTCAGGACGCGCGCCCGGACGGTCGACCTTGTTGATTACGACGATCGGGCGCAGGCCGGCTTCGAAGGCCTTCTTGGTCACGAAACGGGTTTGCGGCATCGGGCCGTCCTGGGCGTCGACCAGCAGCAGTACGGAGTCGACCATCGACATCACGCGCTCGACTTCACCGCCGAAGTCGGCGTGGCCGGGGGTGTCGACGATGTTGATGCGGTAGTCGTTCCACTTGATAGCGGTGTTCTTGGCCAGGATGGTGATGCCGCGTTCCTTTTCCTGGTCGTTGGAGTCCATCACGCGCTCGTCGTTGAGCTCACCGCGCTCCAGGGTGCCGGACTGGCGCAGGAGCTTGTCGACCAGGGTAGTTTTGCCATGGTCAACGTGAGCAATGATGGCGATGTTGCGTAGATTATCGATCACAGTAGTGGTCTCGTAGTTGGGTCGGGCTGCCCGGCAAATGCATCGAGCGGCCCAACGCGAAAAATGGATGAAGATGAAGGTTCGTTACGACGTGTCGCAGCAATTCAGCCGCGAAGCGGGTCGGGAGGGCGGTGGCGGATACTGCCGCCCAGCAGGCCGGGCTGTTTAGCTCGGACGATAAACGCGCACATTGACATGCCCCTCGCTCAACAAATGATGAGCATGCAGGCGGCTCATGACACCTTTATCGCAATACAGCAGGTACTGGCGGTTCTCATCCAGCTCCTTGAAGCGGTTGTTCAGCGCATAGAACGGCAGCGTATGCACTTCGATGCCCTGCAGTTGCAGAGGTTCGTCCTCGGCGAGGTCAGGGTGGCGGATGTCTAGCACTACCTGCCCGGCGCTCGCCTCGATGACTTCTTCAACTTGCAAATCCTGGCCCAGCTCGTCGATCACTCGATCAATGGCCACCTGGCGCGTGTTCGCCATGGCTCGCTCGAGCACCGCCATGTCGAACTGTTTTTCTTCATGTTCGATGCGGTAGCGCTTGGCCTTGGTCGTCGGATTCTTCGAAATCACGCCACAGTACTCGGGCATGTTCTTGGCGAACTCGGCGGTGCCTATCTCGAAGGCGGTGTCGATAATGTCCTGCTTGTGGCTGGCGATCAGCGGCCGCAGCACCAGCATGTCGGTGGCTGAATCGATCACCGACAAGTTCGGCAGAGTCTGGCTGGAAACCTGGGAAATGGCCTCACCGGTGACCAAGGCGTCGATGTGCAGCCGCTCAGCAATCTGGGTCGACACCCGCAGCATCATACGCTTGAGCACGACGCCCATTTGGCTATCGTCGACTTTCTCAAGGATCTCACCGACGACTTCCTCGAAGGGCACACTGATAAACAGTACCCGGTGCGAACTGCCGTACTTCTTCCATAAGTAGTGCGCAACTTCCATCACACCCAGCTCATGGGCGCGGCCACCCAGATTGAAGAAGCAGAAATGAGTCATCAGCCCGCGGCGCATCATCTGATAGGCCGCTACGGTGGAATCGAAACCGCCGGACATCAGCACTAGGGTCTGCTCCAACGCGCCCAGCGGGTAGCCGCCAATGCCGTCATGCTGAGCATGCACGACAAACAGGCGCTGGTCGCGGATTTCCATCCGCACTTCGACTTCCGGTGTTTTGAGCGAGATGCCCGCAGCGTCGCACTGTTGGCGAAGCTCGCTGCCAACATATCGTTCCACATCCATCGAGCTGAATGGGTGCTTTCCAGCTCGCTTGCAGCGCACGGCGAAGATCTTGCCCGGCAGACGGTCATCATAGTGCGCTTTGCACTTGGCGAGGATGTCGTCCAGATCGCCCAGCGGGTACTCATGTACCTCCAGGCAATGCGCGATGCCCGGCGTACAACGCAGGCGCTCGATCATCTGCTGCAGGGTTTTCGCGTCGCTGAGCGCAGTTTCCACCTCAACGTTGTCCCACACCCCTTCCACCCGCAATTCGGGATCGAGGTCGCGCAGCACGGTACGGATGTTCTTCGCCAATTGACGAATGAAGCCCTTGCGTACCGGCGGGCTCTTAATGGTGATTTCGGGGAAAACCTTGACGATCAGCTTCATGGAAAACAGCGCAGCGCCAGCATGGCGCGAAAAGAGGGGGGCGGAGTATATCGGAATTTGATCAAGCTTTAGTCAGTTTTATCGGATCGCCTGACTTTGCACCTAAATGGACCACAGCCGCACTTAGCCGCACTGATTTAGCGCACAAACACCGGGGCGCAGCGCCGACAAATGGCAACAAGCACGTCAAACGGCCCTTGCAAGCCCACCCGGAACCATCTCGGAGCACTGGCATGCAATTTGCTCCCTTGTGAGGCAGGTCGCCTTGACGGAGTATCGCCCGCTCGGCTTCACCCCCTAGATTCCGGAAGCTTATCTGTCAACGCTTCCACCACTTGGAGAGCACCATGTCGAAGTCGCTTCAACTGATCAAAGATTACGATGTGAAGTGGATTGATCTGCGCTTCACCGATACCAAGGGCAAGCAGCATCACGTGACCGTTCCGGCGCGCGACGCCCACGATGAAGACTTCTTCGAGCACGGCAAGATGTTCGACGGCTCGTCCATCCATGGCTGGAAGGGCATCGAAGCCTCCGACATGATCCTGATGCCGGTCGATGAAACTGCTGTACTGGATCCGTTCACCGAAGAGCCGACCCTGATTCTGGTCTGCGACATCGTCGAGCCGAGCACCATGCAGGGCTACGACCGCGACCCGCGCTCCATCGCCAAGCGCGCCGAGGAGTTCCTCAAGTCCACCGGCATCGGCGACACCGTATTCGTCGGCCCGGAGCCTGAGTTCTTCATCTTCGACCAGGTCAAATTCAAGTCCGACATCTCGGGCTCCATGTTCAAGATCTACTCTGAACAGGGTTCCTGGATGACCGACCAGGACGTCGAAGGCGGCAACAAGGGCCATCGTCCGGCCGTGAAGGGTGGCTACTTCCCCGTTCCGCCGTGCGACCACGACCACGAAATCCGTACTGCCATGTGCAACGCCATGGAAGAGATGGGCCTGGTCGTCGAAGTGCATCACCACGAAGTGGCGACCGCTGGTCAGAACGAAATCGGCGTCAAGTTCAACACGCTGGTCAACAAGGCTGACGAAGTTCAGACCCTGAAGTACTGCGTGCACAACGTGGCTGATGTCTACGGCAAGACCGCTACCTTCATGCCGAAGCCGCTGTATGGCGACAACGGATCGGGCATGCACGTGCACATGTCGATCTCCAAAGACGGCAAAAACACCTTCGCAGGTGAAGGCTATGCCGGCCTGTCCGAGACCGCTCTGTACTTCATTGGCGGCATCATCAAGCATGGTAAGGCTCTGAACGGCTTCACCAACCCGTCGACCAACTCGTACAAGCGTCTGGTTCCGGGCTTCGAAGCGCCGGTCATGCTGGCCTACTCGGCTCGTAACCGTTCCGCCTCGATCCGTATCCCGTACGTTTCCAGCCCGAAAGCCCGCCGTATCGAAGCGCGCTTCCCGGATCCGGCTGCCAACCCTTACCTGTGCTTCGCCGCACTGCTGATGGCTGGCCTGGACGGCATCCAGAACAAGATTCACCCTGGCGATGCCGCTGACAAGAACCTCTACGATCTGCCGCCGGAAGAAGGCAAGCTGATCCCGCAGGTTTGCGGCAGCCTGAAGGAAGCCCTGGAAGAACTCGACAAGGGCCGTGCGTTCCTGACCAAGGGCGGCGTGTTCTCCGATGACTTCATCGACGCCTACCTCGAGCTGAAGAGCGAGGAAGAAATCAAGGTCCGTACCTTCGTTCACCCGCTGGAATACGACCTGTACTACAGCGTCTAAGCCAGTCCGCGTGACAGAAAAGGCCTCCTTCGGGAGGCTTTTTCGTTTCTGCGATGTCACTAGCCTGTGATACCGACGTTGCGACAAGCGACCGAAGTGGCGCCGATCTCAAATCCCAACGGTCGCACTTGCCTAGCCGCCTGCGCGGTGCAAGGCTTCCAGTCATCCCTACCGCGGAGCTTCCCATGCGCATTGCATTGTTCAGCGTGCTACTCGTCCTCATGGCTCCCGCCATGGCGCAGATCTACAAATACACTGACGACAAGGGCAACACCGTCTTCACCAATCAACCTCCGGAAGGCGTCGAGGCAAACGCTGTCGATCTCCCACCCGCCAACACCGTGAACATCAAGACACCCGACGCCCCGCCGCCGCTAGCCAACGAGCAAAGCAGCGAGGGTCAACAGCAGCCCTATCGAAGCCTCGCGATTGGCGGCATCCCGGATGAGCAGGCGTTGCGCGCCAACAGCGGCACCTTTGTCGTCAACGCCCAGCTCGATCCGCCGCTAAAGCAAGGACACCAGATCCGCTTCCTGCTCGATGGCGTTCCCCAGGCAGAACCTAGCAGCACGACCGCACTTCAGCTGGTAAACGTGGATCGCGGAACTCATCTGCTGGAAGTCCAGGTGCTCAGCGGTGGGCAGGTCGTGCAACAAGCCGAAGAGCAATTCACCGTGCAGCGCGTCCACACCTCCAGCCCTGCGCGTCGATGATGCGCCTCTCGCGGTTTGGACTGGTCGGACTGTTACTGGCGTGTACGCTACCTGCGAGCGCGGCGATCTACAGCTATATCGACGCCGAAGGCAATCGGGTCTTTACCGACCGCCCCGACGGTCGTGCGGTCGAACAGGTAGAGACCAAACCCGCCAATACGATGGCCGCCCAGCCCCTACCACCCCCGAAGCAAGCGGTTAAGGTCCTCAAAGCCACCGCGCCCAGCTATATCTTGCTCGATATCGTGCAACCAGCTCCCGACGCCACCATCCGCAACAACGCCGGCGAGCTGGCAGTCAGCGTAACCAGTCAGCCGCCTCTTCATCCGGGCCATCAGTATCGTTTGCTACTCGACGGTGCGCCCGCACGCGCACCCGGTGAGAGGCCTGTTCTGACTTTGCAGAATATCGACCGAGGCAGCCACCAGCTGGTGGTCGAAGTGATCGACAGTCAGGGCGAAAGCGTACAGTCCAGCGAGCCACGCGCGTTCCACATGATGCGCACCTCTCTTGCGCAACGCCGAATGGTCAACCCATGCAGGAAGGCGGATTACGGTGTCCGCCCGGAGTGTCCGCTGAAGGATAAGCCCAAGGAAAAGAAAGATATTCCATTCGTGCCCTTTCTGTGACCACTCTATGCACCTTACTGGTGCACTGATTCAGCCATCTGGTTTAGCGTCGCCCTTCTCGAGCGATGCCCCGCGCTGGAGCGCCAGTGCCAGCGGTGCCGCGCCGAAAAGGAGCGCATTGGTTTGCTTCTTGCATTTCCTGACTCACACCCCGGATGCAGACTGCCATGATCAACGAAGCCCTACAGCGCCTGCTGATCGAGAATCTCACCACCGCCACCCTTTTGCTGAATTCGCGGTTGCGCCTGGAATATATGAACCCGGCTGCCGAGATGCTGCTGGCAGTCAGCGGCCAGCGCAGTCACGGGCAATTCATCAGCGAGCTCTTTACTGAATCCTCCGAGGCCCTGGCTGCGTTGCGGCTGGCTGTGGAAGAAGCGCACCCCTTCACCAAGCGCGAAGCGACGCTGACCTCCGCCAGCGGACAGACGCTAACCGTGGACTACGCGGTGACGCCGGTACTGACAAAGCAGGAGACCATGCTGCTGCTGGAGGTCCTACCGCGTGACCGACTGCTGCGCATCACCAAGGAAGAGGCACAGCTGTCAAAGCAGGAAACCACCAAGATGCTGGTTCGCGGCCTCGCCCATGAGATCAAGAATCCGCTCGGTGGCATACGCGGTGCCGCTCAGCTGCTGGCTCGCGAGTTGCCCGAGGAGCACCTCAAGGACTACACCGAGGTCATCATCGAAGAGGCTGACCGCCTGCGAAACCTGGTGGACCGCATGCTCGGTTCGAACAAGCTCCCCTCGCTGGCGATGACCAACATTCACGAGGTTCTCGAGCATGTCGCCAGCCTGATAGAAGCCGAGTGCCAGGGCAGCCTCATTTTGGTGCGCGACTACGACCCAAGCATTCCCGAGGTCCTGATGGACCGCGCACAGATGATTCAGGCCGTGCTCAATATCATGCGCAATGCCATGCAGGCGCTCGCCGGGCAATCCGAATTGGGCCTGGGCCGGTTGACCCTACGCACTCGTTCGCTGCGCCAATTCACCATCGGCCACATTCGCCATCGCCTCGTGGCGCGGATCGAAATCATCGACAACGGGCCAGGCATCCCTGCCGAGCTCCAGAACACCCTTTTCTACCCAATGGTCAGCGGTCGCCCAGACGGCACCGGGCTCGGCTTGGCCATTACCCAGAACATCATCAGTCAGCACCAGGGTCTGATCGAATGCGAAAGCCATCCCGGGCATACCGCGTTCTCGATCTTCCTGCCGCTGGAACAAGGAGCACCAACCGCATGAGCCGCAGCGAAACTGTCTGGATTGTCGACGATGACCGCTCCATCCGTTGGGTTTTGGAGAAAGCCCTGCAGCAGGAGGGCATGACGACTCAAAGCTTCGACAGTGCCGATGGCGTACTGGCGAAGCTCGCGCGGCAGCAGCCGGACGTGATCATTTCCGACATCCGCATGCCCGGTGTCAGCGGTCTCGACATGCTGGCACAGATCCGTGATCTCTATCCGCGCCTGCCGGTGATCATCATGACCGCGCACTCGGACCTCGACAGCGCGGTGGCTTCCTACCAGGGCGGTGCGTTTGAATACCTGCCCAAGCCCTTCGACGTCGATGAGGCTGTGTCCCTGGTCAAGCGCGCCAATCAGCACGCGAAAGAACAACAAGGGCTCAAAGCGCCTGCCGACCAGCGCCAAACGACAGAAATCATCGGCGAAGCGCCGGCAATGCAGGAGGTGTTCCGCGCGATTGGGCGCCTCTCGCACTCCAACATCACGGTCCTGATCAATGGCGAGTCCGGCACCGGTAAAGAACTGGTCGCTCACGCCCTGCACCGGCACAGCCCGCGTTCGGCCTCCCCGTTTATCGCGCTGAACATGGCCGCGATTCCCAAGGATCTGATGGAGTCGGAGCTGTTCGGTCACGAAAAAGGCGCCTTCACCGGCGCCGCCAACCAGCGTCGCGGCCGCTTCGAGCAGGCCGATGGCGGCACCCTGTTCCTGGACGAAATCGGCGACATGCCCGCCGACACCCAGACCCGACTCTTGCGCGTACTGGCTGACGGCGAGTTCTATCGAGTCGGCGGCCATACACCGGTCAAAGTCGATGTGCGCATCATTGCCGCGACCCACCAGGACCTGGAAACCCTGGTCCAGGCCGGTAAATTTCGCGAAGACCTGTTCCATCGACTGAACGTCATTCGCATCCATATCCCGCGGCTGTCCGACCGCCGCGAAGACATCCCGACGCTGGCCTCACACTTCCTCGCCAGTGCCGCTACCGAGCTGGCAGTCGAAACCAAGCTGCTCAAGCCGGAAACCGAGGAATACCTGCAGAATCTGCCGTGGCCAGGCAACGTTCGCCAACTGGAAAATACCTGCCGCTGGATCACAGTAATGGCGTCCGGGCGGGAGGTGCATGTCGACGACCTGCCCCCGGAGCTGCTCAATCAGCCGGCCGATGCCATGCCATCGAACAACTGGGAGCAGGCGCTGCGCCATTGGGCGGACCTGGCGCTGGCTCGCGGCCAGTCGAATCTGCTCGACGAGGCGGTACCGGCATTCGAGCGCATCATGATCGAGACAGCACTCAAGCACACCGCCGGTCGGCGCCGCGATGCGGCCCTGCTGCTGGGCTGGGGCCGAAATACGCTGACGCGCAAGATCAAGGAGCTGGGCATGGGCGGGGACAGCGCTGACGAGGACGAGGGAGACGAGGCCTGAGTCGGCAACGGCGGATAGGCGGGTTCGCTTCAGCGCGGTTTGACCTCGATCAGCAAGCGCCACTCGCCATCGGCTTTTTCACCCGACCAGCTGGCTATCAGCGGTCGGGTCGCCACGAAATGCAGCAACAACCCCTTCTCGGTTGATTGCACGCGCCACCCCGCACTGCCGCCCTCGATTTCCACACGCCCGGCATCTGCATTGCCCTTGGACTGGAAGAGCATTCCGACCGCGCCATCAACGTCCTGGCTGTAGACCTCCGGCTCGCGGCTGAACCATAACTGCAAGCCCCTCGCGACAGGCTCGATACGCAACAACTCAACCGGTCCCGGCCGAAAGACGTGGCCGAGAAACGAGCCGAACAACAGCCCGAGCAGCACCAGCGAGCCAAAAAAGCGCCGGCGAATGCGCGGTAGCGGGTCGTCAGCCGCAGGGCCGCCTGCCGCAGTAGAATGCCGGTCGTTTTCAGAGTCGGTGCCGCGCATGTTTCATGTAATCCTTTTTCAACCGGAAATTCCGCCGAATACCGGCAACATTATCAGGCTCTGCGCCAATGCCGGTTGCAGCCTGCATCTGATCGAGCCTTTGGGCTTCGAACTGGATGACAAGCGGCTGCGCCGCGCCGGGCTGGATTATCACGAGTATGCGCCGCTCAAGCGACACGCCGACCTCGACAGCTGCCTCGAAAGCCTCGGCCACCCTCGCCTGTTTGCCTTCACCACCAAAGGTTCGCAGCCGTTTCATGAGGTCAGATTCCAGCGCGGCGATGCCTTCCTGTTCGGCCCGGAAAGTCGCGGCTTGCCGCCGGAGATCCGCGACGCACTGCCCAACGAGCAGCGCCTGCGTTTGCCAATGCGTCCCGACAGCCGCAGCCTGAACCTGTCAAACACCGTAGCCGTCGCCGTCTACGAGGCTTGGCGACAGCTGGATTTCGCATTGCAATAGCGCCGCCCCGCCAGGCGTGTGTTGCTCGGCGCTCACTCGCGCTCAGCTCTGCCTGCACGGCAAGCTGCCTCGCGCCGCTCTACGGGCTCATAAGGGGGGCGGGACGTGATTCCCTCGCATCGGTTGAAATGCGCGGCAGCGTCCCCCATATCAAGCGCATTCGGGCATTCATCGCCCCGCTGCGTGGAGATTTTTCCTTTGACCACCATCGTTTCAGTACGCCGCAACGGCAAAGTCGTCATGGGCGGCGACGGCCAGGTTTCCCTCGGCAATACCGTCATGAAAGGCAACGCCAAGAAGGTCCGGCGCCTCTACCACGGCCAGGTCCTGGCGGGCTTCGCGGGTGCCACCGCTGACGCCTTCACTCTGTTCGAGCGATTCGAAGGTCAGCTGGAGAAGCACCAGGGCCATCTTGTGCGCGCCGCCGTTGAACTGGCCAAGGACTGGCGGACCGACCGTTCGCTGAGCCGCCTGGAAGCCATGCTGGCAGTGGCCAACAAAGACGCCTCGCTGATCATCACCGGCAACGGCGACGTGGTGCAGCCGGAAAACGACCTGATCGCCATGGGCTCCGGTGGTGGGTTCGCCCAGGCCGCCGCAATGGCGCTGATGCAGAAAGGTGATCAGAGCATGTCCGCGCAAGACATCACCGAAACCGCGTTGAACATTGCCGGCACCATCTGTGTCTTCACCAACCAGAATCTCACCATCGAGGAGCTCGACAGCGCGATCTGATCGCCCTCGAGCCCCGGAGTACCGCACCATGTCCATGACGCCCCGCGAGATCGTCCACGAACTCAACCGCCATATCATCGGCCAGGACGACGCCAAGCGTGCCGTCGCCATTGCCCTGCGCAACCGCTGGCGGCGGATGCAGCTCTCCGCCGAGCTGCGTCCCGAAGTCACCCCGAAAAACATCCTGATGATCGGCCCCACCGGCGTGGGCAAGACCGAGATCGCTCGGCGCCTGGCCAAGCTCGCCAACGCGCCATTCATCAAGGTTGAAGCGACCAAGTTCACCGAGGTTGGCTATGTAGGCCGGGATGTCGAATCAATCATCCGCGATCTCGCCGATGCCGCTCTGAAAATGCTGCGCGAACAGGAAGTGGTCAAAATGCGCCATCGGGCTGAGGATGCTGCCGAAGATCGAATCCTCGACGCGCTGCTGCCCCAGGCCCGGCCGGCCGGCTTCAACGAAGATCAGCCCGCGCAGAGCACCGATTCCAATACGCGCCAGCTATTTCGCAAGCGCCTGCGAGAAGGCCAGCTGGACGACAAGGAAATCGACATCGATGTAGCCGAGAGCCCGGCCGGCGTCGAGATCATGGCCCCTCCGGGCATGGAGGAGATGACCAATCAGCTACAGAGCCTCTTCTCCAATATGGGCAAAGGCAAGACGAAGAGTCGCAAGCTGAAGATCAAGGACGCGCTCAAACTGGTCCGCGATGAAGAAGCCGCGCGGCTGGTCAATGAGGAAGAGCTCAAAGCCCGCGCCCTGGAAGCCGTCGAGCAACACGGCATCGTCTTCATCGACGAGATCGACAAGGTCGCCAAGCGCGGCAACACCAGCGGTGCCGACGTTTCCCGCGAGGGCGTTCAGCGCGATCTGCTGCCACTGATCGAAGGCAGCACGGTCAACACCAAGCTGGGCATGGTCAAGACCGACCATATCCTGTTCATCGCCTCGGGCGCGTTCCACCTGTCCAAGCCCAGTGATCTGGTGCCCGAGTTGCAGGGTCGCCTGCCGATCCGCGTCGAGCTCAAGGCGCTGTCGCCGGAAGACTTCGAGCGCATCCTCACTGAACCGCACGCCTCGCTGACCGAACAATACCGCGAGCTGCTGAAGACCGAAGGACTAGGGATCGAATTCGCCGCGGACGGTATCAAGCGCCTGGCGGAGATCGCCTGGCAGGTCAACGAGAAAACCGAGAACATCGGCGCTCGACGCTTGCACACGCTGCTCGAGCGGCTGTTGGAAGAGGTCTCGTTCAGCGCCGGCGACCTGGCCGGACAGCAGAACGGCGAGCCGATCCGCATCGACACAGCCTACGTCAACAGCCACCTCGGTGAGCTGGCCGAGGACGAAGACCTGTCGCGCTACATTCTCTAACGCAAGCGATTGCGCCGGGTCTCGCTGAACGCGACCCGGCGCCTTTGTCTGGAGCACTCGATGCGCATCCCCACCGCGATCAAACTACACAAGACATCGAAAACGCTGGAACTGGAGTACGGACCCGAGCAGCGCTACGTGCTGCCGGCGGAGTTTTTGCGGGTGCACTCGCCGTCTGCCGAAGTCCAGGACCACGGTAATCCAATCCTGCAGACCGGCAAGATCAACGTTGCACTCGATGGCATCGAGCCGGCCGGACAATACGCGTTGAAGCTGACCTTTAGCGATGGCCATGACAGCGGCCTGTACACCTGGGACTACCTCTATCGGTTGGCAACCAATCAAGAGCAGATATGGGCGGATTACCTCGAGGCACTTGCAGCCGCTGGGAAGTCCCGGGACCCGGACATCTCACCGGTCAAGCTGATGCTGTAACGGCTGGGCCGTAGCGTGGATCACGCTTCACCGATCCACCAACACTGGTACAAACCAAGCAGAGCGGTGGATGTAAAAAGCGACATCCACCCTTGTATCTCGACTACCACGCTATGTTGGGGTGATAGTTCCCGACTGATCATCGGGGGAAGGCCAGGAAGCCGTATCCACCCTTAGGCTTTGAGCCTGCGACGTAGATAGCGCTGCGGCC
>NZ_POUL01000016.1 GCF_002890895.1 Stutzerimonas stutzeri | reverse complement strand
GGCCGCAGCGCTATCTACGTCGCAGGCTCAAAGCCTAAGGGTGGATACGGCTTCCTGGCCTTCCCCCGATGATCAGTCGGGAACTATCACCCCAACATAGCGTGGTAGTCGAGATACAAGGGTGGATGTCGTGTTACATCCAACATGGCATCGCTCGGTGGGGCGCCATCCGATGGATCGCCACCCGGTGGATCAATGAAGCGTGATCCACCGTACGTGAGCACGGAGATGGGTGCGCCAGGGTGCCGCCGCTACGTCTTAGGCTGATGGGCCAAGACCGGCTTTTTTAGAGCTGGCCTGCGCTAAACGGAAAACCCCGCATGTGCGGGGTTTTGTTTTTTAAGGCTGAATTGAGCCCGATCTGACCAGATCAGGCCGCGTCAGATGCGGAACTGGCGCACCAATCCACCCAGACGTTCACCCACGCTGGCCAGGTTGCGCGCGGTCTGGGCGCCCTGCTGGGTTTCCTCGGCGACGTTTTCCACTGCTGTGGCGATCTGGTGAACGCTGCGGTTGATCTCTTCTGCCACCGCCGTCTGCTCTTCAGCGGCGCTGGCGATCTGTGCGTTCATACCGTTGATGGTGGCGATCAGCTGGGCAATGGCGTCCAGCGAAGCGCCGGCCTGATTGGCCTGAGCACTGCTGGCATCACCCGCTTCGCTGGAACGGCTCATAGCGGCTACGGCCTGCTTGGCGCCGCTCTGCAAGCGGTCAATCATTCCCTGGATTTCCTGGGTGCTCTGCTGGGTGCGACTGGCCAGTGCACGAACCTCGTCGGCGACGACGGCGAAGCCACGTCCGGCCTCACCGGCACGTGCTGCCTCGATGGCGGCGTTCAACGCTAGCAAGTTGGTCTGTTCGGCAATCGAGCGGATCACGTCGAGCACACCCACGATCGCATGCACATCCTGCTGCAAAGCATCCAGCGAGGTGCCGCTGCTGCGGATCTCTTCAACCAGTGAATGGATTTGGCGAATGCTTGAATCGACTACGGCTTTTGCCTGCTGACCTTCCTGATCGGTCTGTTGAGCAGCTTCAGCGGCGCCTTGCGCGCTGTGTGCCACTTCCTGCGCCGCAGCGGACATCTCATTGATTGCCGTAGCAACCTGATCGGTTTCCTGGCGCTGGGTCTCCATGGCTTTTTCGGAGCGCTGTGCCTGGGATGCGACCTCGGCCACCATGCCGGTCAGTTGTCCGGTCATCTCCGCAACCTGGCTGACCATGGTGTGGATCTTGCCAACGAAGCGGTTGAACGAGCCGGCCAGCTGGCCCAGTTCGTCGCTGCGATCTTCCGGCAGGCGGTGAGTCAGGTCACCGTCGCCAGCGGCAATGTCATCGAGCTGAGCGCGAATCACCTGGATCGGCTTGACGATGGAGTTGCTGATCACCACGCCGGCGATGCACAGCGCTGCCAGCATCACGCCAGCGATAACCAGAATGCTGGTTAGGATCGAGTTGACCCGGCCGTCGATGTCGGTCCTTACCCGGTCCAGGGCCGATTCGATATTGTCGAGATTGACCGCCGTACCCAGCGCCAAGTCCCACTTCGGCAGGTAATAGCTGTAGGCAAGTTTTGGCACCGATACCTTGTCGTTACCGGGCAACGGCGATGAGTAATTCACGAAGTAGGTGTTGTTTTTCGCCACGGCCACCAATTCACGGTTGATGTAGACGCCGTTGGAGTCGCGGCGGTCGCTCAGATTGGAGCCGACATCCACCGGACTTTCCCCGCGAAACAGCCGAACCACATTGGAGTCATGGCCGAAAAAGTAACCGTCTTTTCCGTACTTGATCTTCTTGAGGATGGCGATGGCCTCCTCACGGCTGGCCAAATCCCCTTGAGCGGCCGGCTCGTAGAGGTGAGCCACACTGCTCACACCGATTCGCATGTAATCCTCGAGCCGAGTCCGAGCATCGTCGATCATACGCTCACGGGTAGTTCCCAACTCTTTGTCGGCGAGACTGTGCAGGATTTTTGCCGCAGCGCCACTGAGTACTAGCGCAAATAGGGTGACAGGCACCAAAGCAAGAAGGAGGACTTTGGTTTTCAGCGTAAGTCGCATGTGTGGCATCCGAATGTATGAGTACCGGTGAGTCATCGGCTGACCGTGCGGCAACTTGACGCTCTTATATTCGGATTCCGCGGTAGCCCGACGAACAGCACACTCGGCGCAAAACAGCCGTACGCCGGATTTGTTTGCGTACCGCTTTGAATGTCGGCTTGTCGTTCCGATTCTCGTGGAGTGCCACCAAACGAGAACCGTAGAAAGCGTTTCTAAAGCCCCTCGATTTGAATATCGCCCCTGACGCATGCGGCAACCTGCCGCCTCTTCTTTTTGCGTTTTCCCCGATCTCTCGCCAACGGCTCTAAAACGGCCGTTTCGCTTGATTTTACTGGCTTGCCCGCTTGTCTGGACTGTTTAGACAAAGGGATGAGCGGCGCAACTTTCCCTTACAACTCTGTGTCGCAGTTAACAGACCAGGCATTGGTTATGTGCAGCTGAAAACTGTTCGCAACAAGAGGCACTTCAGGCTTGTGTGAGTGACTTCGGAAACGCACCAGCGAGCGTAGTTCGGTAGGTGATGGGTCATCACAACGTTCACCGTTCCGAAGAACGGCTGTTATTTGTTCAGGGATAGGGAATAAGAACAATGCTCTTCAATTCGATGGTATTTATCGCCGGGTTTCTTCCGGTGGTTTTACTGGGCTTCATCCTTCTCGCGGGCTCCGGCAGACAACGCTTTGCCGCCATATGGCTGACACTGGCGTCGCTGGTGTTTTACGGCTGGTGGAACCCCGCCTATGTGCCGCTGCTGGTGGGCAGCATGGTGGTCAACTACCTGATCGGTGGTTACCTGATGCGACAGCCCTCGAAGGCTGTGCTGATACTAGGCGTTGCCGCCAACGTCGCCCTGCTGGCTTATTACAAATACACGGGCTTTCTCTTCGGCACACTCGACAGCGCCTTCGACCTCGGTTGGTCGGTGGGCGACATCATCCTGCCGCTGGCGATTTCGTTCTTCACCTTCCAGCAGATCGCCTATCTGGTCGACGCGCACGACGGCGAGGTCGCCGAGCATGATTTCGTCAACTACTGCCTGTTCATCAGTTTTTTCCCACAGTTGATCGCCGGTCCCATCACCCACCACGGCGAGATGCTCAAGCAGTTCAATGACAGCAGCACCTTTCGCCCTCGTATCGACAATATCTCGCTGGGGCTCACGGTCTTCGTGCTCGGTCTGTTCAAGAAAGTGATCCTTGCCGACCCGCTGGGGGAAAACGCCTCGCCGGTCTTCGCGGTTGCCGCGAGCGGCACCGTGCCTTCGCTGTACGACGCCTGGTATGGCGCGCTCAGCTATACGCTGCAGATCTACTTCGATTTTTCCGGTTACAGCGACATGGCGATCGGCCTGGGCTTGCTGTTCGGCCTGCGCCTGCCGGTGAATTTCAACAGCCCGTTCAAGGCGCACAACGTGATCGATTACTGGTCGCGCTGGCATATGACGCTGACGCGCTTTCTCACTGCCTATATCTACAACCCCATCGTGATGCGGATCACCCGCAAGCGGATGGCCACCGGCAAGCCGTTGCCACGGCGAGGGAAGATGAGTGTCGGAACCTTCGTCGTGCTGATCGCCTACCCCACCGTGCTGACCATGTTCATCTCTGGCGTGTGGCACGGCGCCGGCTGGCAGTTCGTGGCGTTTGGACTGTTGCACGGCTTCTACCTGGTCGTCGCCCACGGTTTCCGGGCCTACAAGGCGCGCCATGGTCTGCCCTTGGACAGCGACAAGTTCTGGCACCACGCCGGCGCCGTGCTGCTGACCTTCCTTTGTGTAGTCGTGGCCATGGTGTTCTTCCGTGCCAACAGCGTGACGGCGGCGATGGCCATGTTGACGGGGATGGTTGGCTTGAGCGAGTTGCACACCGACTTCGACAAGTCCGACTACCTCACCGTCGCCATACTGCTTGCCTTCGTCTGGATCATGCCCAACGTGCAGCAGTGGATGGCAGGCTTTCGTACCGCGCTGGACGCCCAGCCGCGCGAGAACTGGCTGCTGCGCTGGTTCCCGATTGCCATGTGGAGCCCAACGCCGGTCATCGGTATGGCCATTGGCGTGCTGGGCTTCTTTGCCCTGGCGGTGGCCTTTTCCGTGGCGCCTACCGAGTTTCTCTACTTCCAGTTCTAACCGTCCAATAACAAAGGAGTAACACGCTAAATGGATCAGCTTCTCTGGTTAGCGCAGCACCCGGATCTTGGCTCCGCCATCGGCGAGGCCAAACGGGAAGCCGACCCCTTGGTTCGCCTGGGTCTGGCCGCGCAGCTCGCTGGGTACCGCCGCGACTTCACCCTCACCACCCGGCTGGATCGGCTTGTAAGCGAGGGTCTGCGCGCACTGGCAAACGGTGAAACCTCGGTCAGCGGGCTGCAGCCGTTGCGCATCGCCCTGCTGTCGTCGCATACCGTGGATCATCTGGTGCCGGCCATTCGCGTCGCGGGCCTTCAACGCCGGCTGGCGCTCTCGGTGCACGTCGCGCCGTATGGCATGTACCGTCAGGCCTTGTTGATGGACGATCCTGAGCTCGCCAGCTTTGCTCCGCAGTTGATCGTCCTGGCCCTGGATGCCAGAGATGCACCCTTGCAGCTGCCACTCGAAGCCTCGCAGCAAGACGTTGATGCTGCAGTGGCCGAGCGTGTCGACGAGTTGCGCCTGCTCTGGCGCCGGGCACGTGAGCGCTATGCCGCACAGGTCGTTCAGCAGACCATCGTGCCTGCCGACCCGCCGATCTTCGGCTCGTTCGAAGCGCTGGTCCCAGCCTCACCCTACGCGCTGATCGAGCGCCTCAACGCTGCCATTCGCGCCGCGGCCCGTGAAGACGGCGTGCTGCTGATGGATCTGGCCTGGGAAGCGGCTCGCGGCAGCTACGGCGACGGTCTGGCCGAACCGGTGCGTTGGCACCAGGCCAAGCAACTGGTCAGCCCGAACCTGGCGCCGCTGTATGGCGACCAGCTGGCGCGCATCGCCGCAGCCAGCGCCGGCCTGTCGCGCAAGTGTCTGGTGCTGGATCTGGACAACACGCTGTGGGGCGGCGTGGTCGGCGACGATGGCGTCGACGGCATCCATCTCGGCCAGGGCTCGCCCAGTGGCGAAGCTTTCCTCGCCTTTCAACGCTATGCCGCACAACTGGCGCGCCGCGGCATCATCCTCGCGGTGTGCAGCAAGAATGATCTGAGTGTGGCCGAGGCAGCGTTCAATCACCCGGAAATGGCGCTCAAGCGCAGTGACATCGCCGCCTTTGTCGCCAACTGGGAAGACAAGGCCGGCAACCTGCGGCGTATCGCCTCGATGCTGGACATTGGCCTCGACAGCCTGGTGTTCGTCGACGACAACCCGGCCGAGCGAGACATCGTGCGGCGCGAGCTGCCGGAAGTCGCCGTACCGGAATTGCCGGACGACGTAGCCGACTACCCTGCCCGCGTTGCCGCCGCCGGCTACTTCGAAGCCGTCTCCTTTACCTCCGACGATGCCACCCGTGGGCGCAACTATGCCTTGAATGCCGAGCGCAAAGCGGCAATGACCCAGGCCACCGACATGGAAGGCTATTTGCGCGGACTGGAGATGGTGCTGACCGCCACCCCGATCGGCGCCGCCGAACTGGCCCGCAGCACGCAGCTGATCAACAAGACCAACCAGTTCAACCTCACCACGCGCCGCTATAGCGAGGCCGAAGTCGAGCGCATCGCCAGCAACCCGGCGGCCGTGGCACTGGCAATCCGCCTGGCTGACAAGTTTGGCGACAACGGTCTGATCAGCGTTGTCTTGGCACGCCCGGATGCGGCCGGGGCCAGTGACGAACTGCTGATCGACAGCTGGCTGATGAGCTGCCGCGTGCTGGGTCGTCAGGTCGAAGACGCTGTGCTCGACGTGCTGGCTGCCGCGGCCACCGCTGCCGGCTATCGCGCATTGATCGGTGAGTACCGCCCGACCGAACGTAACGGCATGGTCGCGGAGCATTTCCCCCGGCTGGGCTTCGTTCAGCATCCGGCGCCTTCCGAAAGCGAGCCAGACGCGACCTTCTGGCGTTACGAACTCAACGCCCCCCGCACACCCCGCCATTTCATCGAGGTATTGGCATGACTGAAGCAGAAGTACTCAAGCAGCTCACCCCGGTTTTCCACGATGTGTTCGACGACGACAGCATTGTGCTTGCCCCGGAAATGACCGCCAACGATATCGAGGGCTGGGACAGTCAGACCCACGTCATGCTCACGGTCGCGGCCGAGCAGCGCTTCGGCATCAAGTTTCGGACGGCGGAGCTGGAGTCGCTGCGCAACGTCGGTCATTTCGCACAGGTCATCAGCGCCAAGCTGGAGGGAAAATAAATCATGATCCAGACAGCAGATGTCCCCAAGGACGGGAGCCTTGCCGAGCAGGATGCAGGCACCACGGCCCGCGCGCCGGGCCGGGTGCGTTCGCGATATCTGCTGTCGCTGTTTGCCGGGCTGTTCGGTGCGTTTGCGATGTTCTGCCTGACGCTGTTGGCGCTGGATCGGACCGGCAACCTGCCGCCTCCCGCGTTCTCCAACATTTCCTGCGCCGACGAAAAGCTCAACTTCATGCGCGACAACCCGATTCAGTCGCCGAATCTGCTGATCATCGGCTCCTCCGTGGCCTGGCGCCATGTGGACGGCAACGTCCTGACCGAGGCATTACCAGAGGTGCGACCGATGAACGGCGCATTCTGTGGGCTGTTCGCCAACCAGTCGACTTACGTGGGGCACTGGCTGCTCGACCGTCAGCCGAGCATCCAAAGCGTGGTGATGATTGCCGACCCACAGGATTTCGCCGGTTGCTGGCGCGTACCTACCGCAGTGTTCAACCGTGAGCACGTCGACCCTTACGTCTACGAAAACGCCTCACCCTGGGGGCACTACATGCGTTATTTCTCGCCGAAGTCGTTGGCGCGCAATGCCTTGACGGTAAAAGCGCAGCGCGCGGGCGAGATTGAATGGGACCCCCTGGTGTTCAATCGCTTCGGCGACGGCCCGCTGGACACCGGCAATACTCGCGAGCTGCTCTATGGCCGCCCGGACCCGCTCGACTCCAATTGTTTCGACGCACTGCGAGGGATGAGCGCGCGCCTGGCCGAAGAAGGCCGTGAGCTGATGGTTGTCTCCACGCCGCTGCATCCAAAGTGGAAGGAAAAATACGATCCGGACGGCACCTTCATGGCCGACTTCGACAAGCGAATCATGGACACCCTCAGCGCCACCGGTGGGACCTACTGGAACGCGGACAAGGACTGGAGCACGCCGGTCACCTCCTTTGTCGACGCGGTTCACATGCGCTGGTCCGTTGTTCATGACTTCACAGCAGCCTTGGCCGAACAAATGCGTGACACGGCAATCGCGCCTATGCCGTCACCGTCCCTGGAAACCGCCAAGGTGCCCTGATTGGCGGGTGTAGAAATATAAAAGCCCGGGCTGTTTGAACATGCCCGGGCTTTTTGCTCACTGCTCTCAGTATCAGGCCGGCATCACCCGCCCGCGACACTCGCCAAAACCGATGGACGACAGCTCATCCCGACGGCAACGCGCCTTGAGAATGATCTCGTCACCGTCTTCCAGGAAGGTGCGGGTTTCGCCACTGGACAGTTCCAACGGCTGCTTGCCGCCCGCGGTGATCTCCAGCAGGCTGCCAAGGCTTTCAGGGCTGCTACCGGACAAGGTGCCGGAGCCAAACAGATCGCCTGGCTGCAGGCTGCAGCCGTTGACGCTGTGGTGCGCGACCATCTGCGCCACGGTCCAGTACATGTTCTTCGTGCTGCTCAAGGCGATGCGCTGCGCAGGCTGACCCTTGTCGCGCATGGCCGCAGTCAGCAACAGCACTTCAAGTTCGATATCAAGCGCCCCCTGCTGCTGATCCTGCTCATCGAAAAGATACGGCAACGGCTGCGGATCGCCTTCGGCACGTGCCGGCTGCGCGCAACGGAAAGGCTCAAGTGCTTCAGGCGTCACCACCCATGGCGAGATGCTGGTGGCGAAGCTCTTCGAGAGGAACGGGCCCAATGGCTGGTATTCCCAGGCTTGCAGATCACGTGCAGACCAGTCGTTGAGAAGGCAGAAACCGGCGACATGGCTGCTCGCTTCACCGATCGGGATTGACTCACCACGCGCATTGCCCGGCCCGATCCAGATGCCCAGTTCCAGCTCGTGATCGAGCCGCTTGCTGGGCCCGAAGCTCGGCTCGCTGGCACCCGGCGGCAGGGTCTGGCCATTGGGGCGTTTGACTGTCGCACCGGACACCTCAATAGTCGAAGCGCGGCCGTGATAGCCGATGGGCACGTACTTGTAGTTTGGTAGCAAGGGGTTGTCCGGCCGGAACAGCTTGCCGACGTTGTTGGCGTGGTGGATGCCGACATAGAAGTCGGTGTAGTCGCCCACCTTGGCTGGCAGATGCATCTGGCAACGGTCCATCGGCTGCAGCAGCGACTCGCCCATGCCCTGCAGCCGCTCACCCTGCGCACTGCCCTCTCCCAGCAGGTCCTTAAGCGCGCCGCGCAGCGCTTTGCGCGCTGGGGCTCCAAGCGCAAAGAAGCTATTGAGGCTGTTGCCGCTGGCCGCCTTTGCCGCTTCCAGCGCTGGACCATCGAATAGGCCCGCTTCGCAGGCTGCCCTCAGATCAAAGATGAAATCACCAATGGCGACGCCGCCGCGAGGCTGGTCGCCGTCACGGCTGAACACGCCCAGCGGCAGGTTGGCGAGGGAAAAGTCCGAATGGCCATTGGCCGACTCGACCCAGCTGCGTTGATCGTTTTGTACGGTCATGGTCTGTGCCGTCCTGTCATTTCTGGTTCTTGTCGAAAGTTTTGGCCAGGCCGGCCCAGCAGCTGTCGTACTCAGTCTGCAGCAGAGAGCTTTCCAGCGCCTGGCGTGTGGGGCGAAGCACCTGGCCGGTCTCGAACATGAAGGCCATGGTGTTTTCGATCTTGCGCGGTTTGAGTTCGGTCTTGATCGCCTGCTCGGTCGACAGGTGGTCCGGGCCGTGCGCGCTCATGCAGTTGTGCAACGAGGCGCCACTCGGCAGGAAGCCGTCAGCCTTGGCGTCGTAGGCGCCATCGATCAGGCCCATGAACTCGTTCATCAGGTTGCGGTGGAACCACGGCGGACGGAAGGTGTTCTCCGCCACCATCCAGCGCGGCGGGAAAATCACGAAATCGATATTGGCCATCCCGTGAACCGCGCTGGGTGAGGTCAGCACGGTGAAGATCGACGGATCGGGATGATCGAAGCTGACAGTGCCGATGGTGTTGAAGCGGCGCAGGTCATACTTGTACGGCACGTTGTTGCCATGCCAGGCGACCACATCCAATGGTGAGTGATCCAGTTCAGTCGACCAGAGCTCGCCGAGAAACTTCTGTACCAGCTGCACCGGCTCGTCGCGCTCTTCGAAGTGCGCCACCGGCGTCAGGAAGTCGCGCGGGTTAGCCAGGCCATTGCTGCCAATCGGTCCGAGCTCCGGCAGGCGCAGCGCACATCCGTGGTTCTCGCAGACATAGCCACGCGCAGTGGAGTCCAGCAGCTCGACCCGAAAGCGCATGCCGCGCGGGATCACCGCGATCTCAAGCGGTGCAACCTCCAGCACGCCCAGTTCGGTAACCAGTTTCAGCGCACCCAGCTGCGGCACTATCAAGAGCTCGCCGTCGGCGTTGAAGAACACTCGTTCCATCGACTGATTGGCTGCGTAGCGGTAGATGCTCGCCCCGGCAGGCTGACTGGGCTCGGCGTTGGCGACTACGCACGTCAGCCCGTCGAGAAAATCAGTCGCGCTTTCCGGAAAGGGTTCAGGATTCCAACGCAGTCGGTTGGGTGTGATCGGCCCCAACTCGCTGTTCAGCTGCCGCTCCAGGCGCTGGTATTGCCCGTGATTGGCCGAGGGCCGAATGCGGTATAGCCAGGTCCTCCTTGCTTCGCTGCGTGCCACGGTAAAAGCAGTGCCGGAGAGCAACTCGGTATACAGGCCGTAGGGCACCGTCTGCGGCGAATTCTGGCCGACCGGCAGTGCGCCCGGCAGGGCCTCGCTGCTGAATTCGTTGCCGAAGCCGGACAGGTATCGAGAGGTTTCGCCCATTTGTTGTTGTGGTTGCATAGCCGTCTCTCATTTTGCGTAACGAGGTTACGCAAAAAGTAATTTGAACTCACTGGGGCGTCAAGCTATAAACAGCGCCTTATTCAAGCAGGCCGGCACAACGGGCATTGGAAACCATGGCAGACAGCAACGCGGACACGACGCCACGTCGACAGAAAGTGCAGGCCGCCGAGGTAGGCACGGACATCCTCACGGCGCTGGCCGAATTGGCCCCGGCGACCTCCTTGTCGCGCCTGGCCGAGCATGTCGGCATGCCCGCCAGCAAGGTCCATCGTTATTTGCAGGCACTGATGGCCAGCGGTTTCGCCGAACAGGATCCGCTGACCAACCACTACGGGCTGGGCCGCGCCGCGCTGTTCGTAGGGTTGGCCGCTTTGGGCCGACTGGACGTGGTCAAACTGGCGACGCCGCATCTGGCGCAGCTGCGCGACGAACTCAACGAAACCTGCTTTCTGGCGGTATGGGGCAATCGCGGCCCGGCCGTCGTGCATGTCGAGCAGGCGGTGCGTGCCGTGACGCTGGTGACACAGGTGGGCTCGGTGCTACCCCTGCTGGGCTCCTCCACTGGGCTCGTGTTCAACGCGTTCATGCCCAATGCCGAAACCGCACAATTGCGCGAAGCGGAACTAAAGCTTCCCTCGGCCCCCACTCCTGATGCGCTGCTGCACACCATGAGCGAACTGCAACGCACCCACATCCAGCCTGTGCACGGTCTGTTGATGGCCGGCGTTAACGCACTCTCAGCACCGCTGTTCAGTGGCGATCAGCGATTGGCAGGCGTCATCACCATTGTCGGCGGCGAGCCTGGCTTCATGGCTGGAGCGGACGGCGACGCGGCGAAGCGGCTGCGGGAAGTTGCACGCAAGATCAGCGCGCGGATGGGCGGCTAGCGTGCGACGCCAGTGAGATCCCGAAGCGGCTGATGCTGCGTCAATGATGCAAATTGACGGGTAGCGGACTGAGGACTAGCGTTCCTCTGTCTTTTCCAGACCCCGGAGGCATCATGGATATCCAAGTCCGACCGCTTACGTCATTCGAAGGCAGCAGCTGGGAGGTTCGCATGGACCGAAACAAGGTGACGTTTCGCAATGAGTCCGAGGCGCGAGCCTTTGTTCAAACACTCGAGTCGCGCTTGGCAGCGCCACATCAGCTACCTGACGACCACCATCTCCAGCGCCGGGCAGGCTGACGGAATCAGATAAAGTTGCCGGCATCTGATGCCGGCAATACTCCCTTCTTCGTTTTAACCCTTCTCAGATACGCAGCGCGACTCCCAGTCGCAGTTCACGGCCTGGCTCGTAACTGCCTCGAACACCTTCATAACCCGGGATATTCTCGAAGTCTTCGTTGCTGGCGTGGTCCAAGTATTGTTTGTCGAACAGGTTCTTTAGCGTCAGGTTGAAGACGAGCCGGTCGTCGCTCAACGCCGCCCACTGAGCATAGAGATCGTGCACACCGTAACCGGCCTTATCAACGGTGCCTACGCCCGTACGCAACGAATCGACAGCGGTAACAAAGCGGCCCTGCCAGCCGAAACTCAACCTGTCCGTCGCGCGGTAATCGGCGAAACCGGTCCAGGTGTCGTCCAGTGTCGTGCCCAGTCCATTGTGCTCGTAGACATTCAGCGGCTCACCCTCCAGCTCGGTATCGTTGTGGTGGTAGCTCAGCCCGACGCTCAGCTGCTGCCAGTAGTAGGCGCTCTGCAGCAGCACACCCTGAGTCTCTAGCGTCCCGCCATTGACGTAAAGGTTGGGACGGCCGCTCGGATCGTAGATCGCATCACGCACGCGGGTGTCATAGACCCGCCCGGACAGCTCCAGCCCGCCCTGGCGATATTCGAATCCGACCTCATTGGTGCGAGCCTTTTCGGCGTCCAGATCCGGATCGTTGCCAGAGGCGTCGAGCTTGAACGCATCGCGTACCTGCACCCCACGTAACGCCTGCGCATGGCTGGCAAGCAGGGCCAGTTCCGGAGTCAGCTGATAACGAAGGCCCACGTTGGGGCTGAAGCCGGCGTCCGAAAAATCCTGGCCGTCGCGGTCGTCGAGGCGGTAGCGGTCGTAGCGCACGCCCATGCCGAGCAGCAGCTTCTCGGTAGCCTGATAGCTGTCCTGTAGATAGAAGCCCAGCACATCGCCGGTTTCCTCATCCAGATCTCGGTCACCCTCCGGCCCCAGCCGAGTCCGGTCATCTCGGTAGTCGACCCCGTAGGTCAAACGATGGGCGTCCAGCTCGCTGGTGTTGCGCACGTCCAGGCCGGCGCTGGTGGTGTCACCGATGTACAACCCATAGCGGCCGTCTTGCTGGAGCTCAGTAGAGGTATGGTAGGTCGTCACTTCGACATCGAGCAGGTCGTTGTTCTGCGGGTTCCAGCCGTAATTCAACGTCAGGGTTTCGCGCTCCGTCTCCAGCGGGAACAGCGGGTTGAAGCCGCTTGGAATCCACTGAGGACGCTGGCTGCGTTCGCCCTCATCGGTACGTTGCTCATAGGACAGGCGCAACGTCTGCTCATCTGTCAGTCGCCCTACCAGCTTGGCGAACCCCAGCTTCTGGCGCGCTCCGGTACCAAGCACATCCTGACCATTGCCGTCCTCATAGTCGTTCTGGTCCTGGTAGGTTGCGACCGCCATGGCAGACCAGGCATCGTTGAACCGACCGAACAGGCTGGTGCTGGTCTTGTAGCCTTCGGCATTGCTGAAGTAGGTCCCTTTGACTAACGCGCCGACGCGCTCCCCCGCACGCAGCAGGTCGTCCGGGTCTTTGGTCACGAAACGGATCGAGCCGCCCAGGGCGCCCGGCCCTGCCGTTGCGTCGCCGGTGCCGGGCTGGACCTCGGCACGCTTGAGCAGCTCCGGCTCTATTCCAATACGACCGGTATGGTGGAAGGTCTGGCCCGGCTGGTTGGCGCCGTCGATGGTGATGTTCAACAGCGTATCTTCAAGACCCCGCAGGTAAAGCTTCTGAGCCACACCGGGGCCGCCGCCGACAGACACCTCGGGGCTGGCCTCGAATACATCCTGTAGGTCAGCCGCTTGATAATGCTCTAGCTGTTCGGCTTCGACGCTGTCGCCTTGTATGTGGCGTGCAGTTACCTCGCTGCCGCCCAGTTCCAACGGCTCCTTGGTCTGCGCTTGTGCCTGGCAGGGCATGGCGACCATCAGCGCAGCAAACGACAGCGAACCGAGAAGCGATAGCGGGATAGGACAGTGTTGCATGAAGAACCTCGGACCATTAATGCGAACGTTTCGTATTAACGATTCTCACCCACAATACCGTCAGCGCGTATCACTTTTACAACTGTTACGTTGTGTCCGCGGTGCGAGGCAGCCAGATCGTCATGCACAACCCGCCTTGCTCGTGGTTTGTCGCTGCCAGACGCCCGCCAATCGCACCAATCTGTCGTTGGGCCAAAGCCAGCCCCAGACCAAAACCTGGGCGGTCATCGCTGACGCGCTCGAACGGCTGAAAAATACGCTCAAGCCACGGCGGTGGTACGCCCGGCCCCTGATCAATGATGTCCAGCCGATACCTTTCGGCTTCGGCCTGAAGTTGAACCCACACTTTTTTGCCCGGCGGGGTGTGATCGAGTGCATTACGCACGATGTTCTCGACCGCTTGGCCAAGCGAGCGGTGGCAGCTGCCAACCAGCTCTGCATCGGTGGGTAGCTGCGTTTCGATTTGGCGATCCGGATATTCGAAGCGTGCATCGTCAAGAATGCTGTCCAGCAAGTCCGTCAGATCCAGCGTTTCGTCACGCAGCATTGGCCGCTCCGTCTCCAGCCAACTGAGGGTCAGTGCATCTTCGACCAAGCGACGCATTGCCGAACAATCCTGGCGAATGCGGGGCAGCAATGCAGCACTGTCGCCGCCCTGCTCCGCCAGGCTGACCGCCATCTCGATGCGTGCCAGCGGCGTTCTAAGCTCATGGGACATTTCAGCCAGTCGCTGGCGCTGATCAATGATCAAACCGCCGATGCGCTCAGCCATGGCGTCGAAAGTTTCGGCCACCCCAGCCAATTCATCGCGCCGCGAGCCCAACAGCGCTCCCGCACGAGCTGAATAATCCCCTTCGCTGAACTGGCGAGTCGCCTGCTCCAGCCTTCGCAGCGGCTGCATCAAGTGGCGATATAGCAACAAGCAACCGCAGACCAACAACACCAGCGGCAACACCAGCTCGAGTAGCAGCCGAGCCGGATACCAGTAATGCCCCGGACGCATGCGCTGCGGCAGCTGGATCAGGAAACGCAGCTGCCCGTCGGCGAACGGCACATCCATGATCGGGTTTTCCTGAAAGTAGAGATGAATCTTCCAGGACGGATCCCTCCCAAGACTGAACTCCCGCATGAAGCGCTCGGACAGTTCACTTCCGGCAAGCGCGCGTAACTGGGGATCGATGATCGCCGCCCAGGTTTGCTCTTGCTGCTGAAGCCGCTGCAACCATTGCTGCAGCGCCTTTTCATCGCCGGCGCGGTACAGGGCCTCAGCCTGCGCGCCGTACTCACGCAAAGTGCGCTGGTGCTCGGCATCGATGAAGCTCATCTGCTCCTCTGCCTGACCGCTCAGACGCGCGATGACCCAGAACAGCGCCACACTCCCAAGGGCGACGCCAAGGCATAGTTTCCAGAACAACCGCCGGTTCATTGGAAGCTGTAACCGCGGCCGTGGAGCGTCTGCAGGCGATCGGCGGCCAGCCCGGCTTCGGCCAGTCGGCGGCGGATGCGGCTGATGTGCATGTCGAGGCTGCGGTCGTAGCCGCTGTGCTCGCGCTCGAACACGACCCGGTACAAATACGGCTTGGTCAGCACTTCGCCGCGTTGCAACATCAGTTGCCAGAGCAGCCGAAACTGCAAGGGCGTTAGCGCCAAATCCTGCTCACCAACGCGGGCGCGTAGCGTGTGTCTGTCCAACGCCAGCGTTTCGATATTCAACGAAGGGGGCTGGACTGCCCTGCTATCGGCGCTGCGTGTGCGCCGCAATATGGCATCGATGCGCAGCTGCAATTCCGTCAGGTTGAAGGGTTTGGCAAGGTAGTCATCCGCGCCGTGACGCAAGCCTCGGATACGTTCCTCCTCGGCACCACACGCGGTCAGCATGATCACCGGAGTTTGTTGCTGCTCGCGCAAGCGACGCAATACCGAAAAGCCGCTCACGTCCGGCAACATTACGTCCAGCAGAACCAGGTCCGGCGCGCTAGCCAGTGCCATCGCCAGACCACTCTCGCCCAACGGGCTCAACCGCACCGCGTACCCCTGCAGGCGAAGCAACTCTCCCAACTGCGCGCTCAGTACCTGATCGTCCTCGATGACCAATAGTTCAGCCAGATACGCCCCCATCTCGACTCCCTGTCGGGTGAGCTCACCCATCGCCAGAAGATAATAATTCTCATATAGCCTAAGGGAAGAAGCTTGGCCGGGCTATATGACGCGTGCAGAACGAGAGAAAAGATGGGGCGCGCTGGGATTTTTTGTTTTGCCGAGCCGCCCCCTGCAGACGCGTAGCCATGGCGGTCAGGGTCGAACACCGATGTACTCGCCACGTGATAGAAAACACTAAAAGCCGGACGGTTCGTATCACTTCGGTCTGGGCTAAGCCGCGCTGTTCGTAGGGCTGGCCGCTTTGGGCCAACTGGACGTGGTCAAACTGACGACGCCGCATCTGGCGCAGCCGCGCGACGAACTCAACGAAACTTGATTTCTGGCTAAAGCGAAGCGGCTGCGGGAGGTTGCACGCCAGATCAGCGCGCCAATGGGTGCACCAAGCGTTGGCGACTAGGCCGGACCGCACCGTCAGGGCACGTTTACCGGTACAACCATAACGGCCCAGCGAAGCGCGTACCGAGCAACTCTAGACTGTTGCTGGTCCTGCGGTCTCAGGTTGAGGTGGAGAACCTTCGGCAGCAGGCGCGAAACAGACTCGATTCCGACCTGTCTGCTTTGCGGTGTAGAGAGCATCGTCTGCACGGATAACGAGACGACTTGAGTCCTCTCCCGCCGACTCGGCGCACGCAACGCCTGCGCTGATCGTGATCTGCACCGGGCCCCGTTCTGTTGAAATGACCGCATTCTCAACAGCCAGGCGCAGTTTCTCTGCGACGAGCAGCGCGCCCTCCTTGTCTGTCTGAGGAAGAATCAAACCGAACTCCTCACCGCCAAGCCTCCCGAACACATCATGTGCGCGCAGAACAGCGCTACACCGTGCCGACAGTTCTCGCAGAACGACGTCGCCAATCGGATGCCCGTACGTATCGTTCACTCGTTTGAAAAAATCGATATCAAGCAGCACCAGGCTGAGCGGCGCGTTGTGGCGCAACGCACGGCCTAGCTCGTTTTCCAAGGTCTCGAGAAAGTCACGCCGGCTTCGTGCTCCAGTCAGAAGGTCAATGTTAACGATCTGCCGCAGCGAGTCATGCGCTCGCTTGAGGGCCGCTGTGTTTTTCAGATGACGCCGTGTCGCAAAGTACAGATATGAAGCAAAGGCCAGTAATAAGGCCGAGATGGCAGCAGCACAAAAAATCAGGAACTGACGACGCTCACGAGAAGCTGACAGGTATTCGGCGGGTGACAGCTGAACGACAACAATCAGTCCAACATCCTCCAGACGGCGGTATGCGGTCAGGCGAGTAATCTGGTCAATGGCGCTCGGTCCCCGATAGAAGCCTTCGTCAGGTTTAGTGCTATCGAAATAGGGGCGATCCTCAGGCACCACCATCCCGTCCAGACGCGCATCCAGGTTAATCGAAGAGGCGGCTGCGCGTGGCACCCGGTCCAGACCGACCAAAGCGATCAGACCATGCTGTCCGATGTTGATCTGTTTGTAGAAATCGGTGAAGAAGGCAACCGGAATCGAAAGAACGAGCACACCGGTGAACTTTCCGTCCCTGATGACCGGTCTGGTCAATTGTATGGACCAGATTCCCGAAACGCGCCCGAGGATGGGTTTACTCACAAACAGCTGGTCTTGCCCAAGATTGTCTCGGTGCACGCGGAAATGTTCGCGATCGCTCAGGTCGACTTTTTTGGCTAGCGAGTCCAGAGACGTGCCAACCAACCATCCTTCTGCATCTATCAGTGCGAGCTGGCCGACCAGGGCGCCGTACCGTGGAAGTTTTGTTTTGGCTAACGTCTGAAACGCGTCAGGGTCCTCTACCAGCTCTTCACGCATGTCCTGTATCAAGGCGTCGGCGTAGCGGACGACACTGTGCACATGCTCTTCAAAGGCTATCGCCAGGTTCATCGCATCGTTGCGCGCGGCTTTCTCTACCAACTCATTTTCATGTTTGAGCCACGCGTTAAGAATGACCCACATGGGTATCAGTGTTGCCAGTAACGCAACGATAACCACGAGCCCGGCTTTGGCCTCGATAGAGCAATGTCGCAACAATTTTCAGTCTCCAGAACGGCGCCTATACAGTCAGGCAAGTACGCGTCCATCCAGACAGCGAAACCCCTGTGGGCTATCGAATGACAGCACCATAGAGCCGTAGAGTCAAAATGCTATCACTCTTAGTCAAACCGTCAAAAAACATTTTAGGGTGACAGCGCACGGCTAGCAGAAGGAATACAGGCCGGTACTGGCCCGCTAACGTCGAGGCTACGTCTGCCTACGCTCGGCCGGAATAATGCAGCCTTATTCCGGGTTCATTTGACGCTTGCCGAGTTGCACACGCCCAAAGCAACGGAGGCGATGGATCAGACTTCGCGTTCAGACTCGTTCGCGCGGCGCTCGCTCAAGGATCGCTTCATCAAGTCGAAGTAGTCGAACCGCCCGGTCTTGCAGTAGCTCGCCAATGGGACTGGACGGTGGTAAGCGCAGCAATGAGCCGGTCACATTGAGAACCAGCGCTTCTCGGGTGAAGACCTCCGCGCCCAGGGAATAGAACGCGGCGATTAGCTGGCGTAACCGCAACGGTATTCGCCACTGCGCCCGCAGGGCTGATCCAAAGCTGGCGGAGCGTTCGCGCAAGGCACAGAGGATTTCGTCCTCCGTCAGTTCACCACCGCTATCCAACCACTCCTGCAGACTTCTGAGCAGAGCAAGCTCGCCGATGTTATGCAGCAGTCCTGCGGTGTAGGAGATCTCTGTGTCGAGCTTGAGTTTGCCTGCCAGCCAGTGAGCAAGCTCTGCGGCGCGCTGGGCATAATCGGTGCTAGAAGCCGCCAGATGCTTCAAGCGAGGATCCGACAAGGTGGCATTATTCTGAACCGCAAGCTGCAAGGTTAGATTCAGTGCTCGCTTCACACCTAGGCGCGGCAAAGCCTGGCCAAGCGTCTTGCACACGGCACCGCTGTGCTGCCCAGCACTATTGGCAATGGATACCAGGCGAGCCGTAATTTGAGGATCTGACGATAGCTTCGATTCCAGCACCGCAAGGTCCCAGTCTTCCGTTTGCATGCAGGCTGCGACAGCAACCTGCACCGACTCCATAACTGGCGCACCGGCGTTGTTCGAGCGCATCCGTTCTAGAAAGTCGCTTAGCGTCCCGGTTGCGCTAGCGGCCGGTGTGCTAACTGTACGGGGACCGGGCAAGAGTGAGTTCAGGCGAACCCGCAAGTCCCCCAAGCTATAAGGCTTTTTCAGATAGGCCTTCGGCGACAACGGACGCACGGCACGCACACTTGCACCGTCCACCCGATCGCTGATGACTATGGCGGGCAACAGCCGCGTCGCCTGGTGATTGCGCAGCTCGTGCAATAGATTTCGAGCATCCAATTGCGCCAGCTCACCGTCAGCTATCAAAAAGCTCGGCGGTTGCTTGCGGCAGACCCGGAGTGCCGCCTGACCATCATTGACCTGAACAGTACGGATTCCTGGACGCAGTGCTGCGACCAGGCGGGCAAGCTCGTCAGCGCGCCAGGGCTCGTTATAGGCAATCAATACGTAGGAGACACTCACTGGGACGCTCACACTACCGCTCCGTTGACAATGACCAGTCGGCACGCATGAGCGCTAGCCAAGCGGCCAGTGCCGGCCGCGGCTTTTCCAATATTGCTGAAACATGCGCTCGGTGGCGCCAACGACGCCACCTACGACGCCAGCATAAGGCTATGAATTACAAAGTATTTGACGGGGGACAACCCGCACTGACATCGCCGGCTTTTCAGAGCCGCTGCTGATGAGTCACTCTTCCCCAAAAGCTCGATTGACATCAGCAGCGCACTGGCCACAAACGTTCCGAAAAGGACTCGGACCGCCGTTACCTGCCGCGTTTACGAAGCAGTGCCAGGACGAAGAGTTGGCCTAGATAAGAAAAACCTATGGGCAACCGACCCCTAGGCTTCGCCACCCTTCAGGGGAGCAAGGCTGCTCCGTCCGTACAGTCGCTATGAAGCTTAACGAACTCAAGGCAGCGGATTGCCCAGCCCTGGCTCGTTCGGGTCGGTAGCTGGCGGGCGCTTCGTCGGGCCTGAGGGTTGGCTACCGTTGCCACGGTCAGAACCAGGCTGCACATCAGGATTGTCGGTAATGAAATCAGGCTCAGGCGAATGGCTGGGGTTCTGGTCCTGCCCTGGCACCGGCTGCTGGTCGTGGGGTCTGTCGAGCGGATCGATACTCATGGAGCACCTCGCATTGAACGTCGATGGTTCCAACGTTCGATGCAGGCTGCGGAGATTGGTGCGGGCCGCATATCGACAAGTAACGCATTCCTGCATCACTTGCCTCCTGAGTGGCCTGGCGATGGTCGCGGGCCACTCGCCGTTGTTTACCCGCAATAACTACAAGACAAAACTCAGGAGTTAGCCATCAGATCATTCACGCCGAGCGGCAGGCCCGATGAGGACACCTCCCCGCATCTTCGTTCTGATCGATGGCGAAGCGGCCATCACCCGTTAAGACGGCCGCTATCGTTCGCTCTAACGGGCCTCTGTCGAGTCGAGCTGCTTTCGCTTGGCACGTCGAGAAAGCATGTTCAGCATCTCGATCCCCGCCGAGAATGCCATGGCTGCGTAGACGTAGCCCTTGGGCACATGAGCGCCGAAACCTTCCGCGATCAGCGTCATGCCAATCATCAGCAGAAAGCCCAGGGCGAGCATGACCACTGTCGGGTTTTCGTTAATGAACTTGGCTAGCGGGTTGGCCGCCATGAGCATTACGGTCACTGCGACGACCACGGCAATAACCATTATCGAGACATGCTCCGTCATCCCCACGGCGGTGATGATGCTGTCGATCGAGAACACCAGATCCAGCAGCAGGATCTGCGCAATCGCAGTACCGAAGCCCATCGCAACCGCGTTTCCGAGCGGCTTGCCCTCGAACATGTCCCCTCCGGGCGTTGGGTCCATGCTGTGGTGAATCTCCTTCGTTGCCTTCCATAACAGAAACAGACCACCGGCAATCAGGATCATGTCCTTCCAGGAGAACGCATTGCCGAACAACTCGATCACGGGCTCGGTGAGTTGGACGATCCAGGCCACGGTTCCCAGCAGACCCAAACGCATGATCAGTGCGAGACCAATCCCGATCCGCCTCGCTCGTTCGCGCTGATGCTCTGGGAGCTTGTTCGTCAGGATCGATATGAAGATCAGATTATCGATGCCGAGTACCACTTCCATGGTGATCAGCGTGGCCACGGCCACCCATGTGGTGGGTTCGGAAAACAGCTGGATGAGGGATTCCATCAGGTATCTCAGGTTGTTGGCAGTCAGGACCCGTGAAGCTCAAAACGGGCGGCAGATCATATCCACATCGATCGCCGCAATAACCACCACGGCTGGTCTGATTTGTATCAAGTCATTCGCAAAAGCGCTCGACCTGCATGGACCGCGCCCTAGCGATGTGCATATCGCTCGCGTGGAAAGAGCAAGAAGCGGCATGCAGACCGCCCATTGGGGCGGCAATACTCCACCGGAGGTTCGTGCTGCGCAGCCATGACAGATGCTTTTTATCGATTTTCCTGACCGAGACCAGCTACATCCCGACAAGGTCGTTGGCTCTGCAATACTTGGCTGGGCATGTAACAGCTTCCCAAGAACAATCAGCCCAGCCGTCGCCGGTCATTTTCTGCGCCAGGCATGAAACGCCAGCGCGGTGGCAGCGGCATCAGGTGTTGTCGCCCATGCTACGGCTGATGGTGTCTGCATTGCTGTCTACAGGCGGGTGGCGTTTAACATCGCCCCTACTGGCTCTTGGCATTTGTCCAAACCGCTCAGCCACCTTGGTGGCTTTTGCCATTGTTGCGGACTCCTTGCAGCGCCAATATCCGGACAACCCAATAACAACAAGATCCAGGAGCCAGCCATGCGCGACCATGCCACTGCGGCCAGTGAATTCGACTACGAGCAAACGGTCTCGGCCATTCTCAGCGGCGATCTCACCTCGATGAATGCCTGTGTCGAGTGCTGTGACCGCCACGCCGATTCAGACAAGGTCGCCCTCATCTGGGAAGGTCGCGAGGGTCAACGCGCTACATGGACCTTCGCCCAGCTCAAGGAAGCTTCGGCGCGCTTCGCCAACCTGCTGGACAGTTATGGCATCAAGCCGGGCGATACTGTTGCCGGTCTGCTGCCGCGCACGCCCGAGTTATTGATCACCATCCTCGGCACCTGGCGCGCGGGAGCCATCTATCAACCATTGTTCACCGCCTTCGGCCCCAAAGCGGTCGAGCATCGGATCAAGGAATCCGGGGCGAAGATGGTCGTCACCGATGCTGCCAACAGCGAGAAGCTTGACGCCATCGAAGACGCGCCGCGTCGTCTGGTGGTCGGCGACGGAGCTGGCGACTTCTGGTCACAGGTCAATCAACAACCGAGCGAATTCGAGCCGGTGCTGCTGGACGGCGAGGCGCCGTTTCTTGCCATGTTCACCTCGGGTACTACCGGGCCAGCAAAACAGCTGCATGTGCCGCTCAAGGCCATCGTGGCGTTCGTCACCTATATGCGTGATGCGGTCGATCTCCGGCCCGAAGACAATTTCTGGAACATTGCCGATCCGGGCTGGGCGTACGGTCTGTACTACGCCGTTACCGGACCGCTCGCGATGGGCCATTCGACGTTGTTTTATGAGGGCGGATTCACTGTCGACAGCACCTGCCGCGTCGTCAATGAATACAAGATCACCAACATGGCCGGCTCACCTACCGCGTTCCGCCTGCTGCTGGCCGCGCGGCATGAGGTCGAAGGCAAGATCAAGGGGCAACTGCGCGCCGTGAGCAGCGCGGGCGAACCACTCACTCCCGAGGTCATCCGCTGGTTCAGCAGCGGCCTTGGCTGCACGATCCATGATCATTACGGGCAGACCGAACTGGGTATGGTTCTGTGCAACCACCATGCGCTGAGCCATACCGTGCGCATCGGCACGGCGGGCTACGCGATGCCCGGGCACCGCGTCGTGGTCATCGACGATCAACAACGCGAGCTGGAGCCTGGCAAACCCGGCATGCTCGCACTGGACCGCAATCAGTCACCGTTGCTCTGGTTCAATGGTTATGCGGGCGGCCGCACCAAGGCCTTCGTTGGGCACTACTACCTGAGCGGCGACACCGTCGAACTCAACGCCGACGGCAGCATCAGTTTCGTCGGCCGCGCCGATGACGTCATCACCACCTCGGGCTACCGAGTCGGCCCCTTTGACGTGGAGAGCGCCCTGGTGGAACACCCTGCAGTTATCGAAGCGGCGGTAATCGGCAAGCCCGATCCGGAGCGAACCGAACTGGTGAAAGCCTTTGTCGTGCTGCATGCAAGCCATCAGGCCGGCCATGCGCTGGCCGATGAGTTGCAACAGCACGTGCGTCAGCGTCTGTCCGCCCATGCCTACCCGCGCGAAATCGAATTCGTCAGCGAACTGCCGAAAACCCCGAGCGGGAAAATCCAGCGGTTCCTGCTGCGCGACCGAGAAGTGGCGGCACAGCAGCCAGCGGCAGCGGCCGCGGCGAACTGAAGCCAGCGCCGACGCGCACGTCAGGGCATGGCCGCGACAAGCGGCCGCTGATCAGTACTTCCGGCGCCGCCTGGGCCTTAAAGCTCGCAACGGCACGCGGTTTACTCAGCGACGAGCCGGCCTGCCTGAGGCCGCCATGCATGACGCTGACGCCCGGCGCGCAGATCGATGCCAACCAGAACCGGCGTTACAAGGATTCTCATGATCGTTTCGACGGAAGACCGCGTCCTATCCACGGCACGCGGCGACGTGTTCACCCGTCGCTGGCGCGTCCGTGATTCACGCAATTCGCCCATCGTCCTGATGCACGATTCCCTTGGTTGCGTAGAACTGTGGCGCGACCTTCCCCAGCGCCTGGCGGAGGCTACCGGTCACGACGTCATTGCCTATGACCGGCTTGGCTACGGTCGCTCCGCGGCGCATCCTGGTGACTGGTCCAACAGCTTCATACGTGACGAAGCCGAGCAATTCTTCCCGCCGGTGCGGCACGCCCTCGACATCGAGCACTTCATTGCACTCGGCCACAGCGTTGGCGGCATCATGGCCGCCAGCCTTGCCGCCCATCACCCGAACAACTGTCGCGCGCTGATCACCATCGCCGCCCTCGCGTTCGTCGAAGACCGAACCCTGCAGGGCATTCGTGACACCCAGGCAGCATTCGCCGAACCGGGCCAGCTGGAACGGCTACGCAAATACCACGGGGATAAGGCTGAGTGGATCCTCTGGGCCTGGATCAACACCTGGCTGTCAAACAGCTACGCCACCTGGACGATAGAAGAAAGCGCTCCCAGCTTCGCCTGCCCACTGCTAGCGATTCATGGCCGGGAAGACGAATACGGTTCGCTGGATCATCTTCATCGTGTCGCCGCGCTGGGAAGCGGCAACGTTCAGAAGCTACCGCTCGACGGGTGTCAGCACGTTCCCCATCGTGAGCAACCTGAAACGGTGATCGAGGCAATCGCCCAGTTTCTTCGCACCTCGGTCGGATGACCGATACAGCGAGCACTCGGCCGTGAAGCGTTAACAAGCGGCTGACGTTTGTCGTGATCGATCTAGTGCGAGTTTCAGTGTTCGGTCGCCTGCGGGCGTCGCAGAGGAACTGATGCGTAGTCGCGGTCGACAATTGATCGGCCGCTCGGTCGCTTCTCGACATTTCGGCTATGACTGTTCATACAGATCCAATTTGCCCGCCTGCCTGAGGTAGCACAGCATGGAGCGATTCACTGGTGGTTGTCTTTGCGGCAACCTGCGCCTCGTGGCGACGGGTCTCCCGAGCCGGGTTGGCCTGTGTCATTGTCTCGACTGTCGCAAGCATCACGGCGCTCTCTTCTATGCCGCCGCGGTGTTTCCGCAGGATGCGGTGAGGATCAGTGGCGAAGCGCAAAGCTATGCCGGTCGATTCTTCTGCCCCCGCTGCGGCTCGTCCGTTTTCGCGCGCACTGCGAACGAAATCGAAGTGCATCTGGGCTCTCTTGATACTCCCAACCAACTGGCGCCCACCTACGAGTGCTGGACGGTTCGTCGCGAGGATTGGTTGCCGCTGTTCCCGCACACCCAGCGCTACGAAAGGGATTGTGAGGCCAGCGCTGGCGACCCGACATAACCGTCGCTACGCAACGGGACGCCCCAGACACGCCGTCCATGAACTGGCGTCGCGCCTGGCCATCAGAGGCATCAGAGGCATCAGATGAGGCGGCCTGGCAGTGGCACACCGTTCCGTCGGCACCGAGGTGTGCTGCCGCTCCGCCGCAAGCCGATTCTCAGCAAACCGTTAGCGAATCGCCACCACGATGCCGGCGGTTGCCACCCACCCTACTGTTTTTCCATCCGCGTGATGACGGAGTCCATGCCTTCGGAGAAAAAGTCGAACGCCACTTGATCGCCTTTTTCCAGCGTCTGGAGCTGATCAGGGGTTGCTCTGAAGCTCATCGTCATAGAAGGCCAGCCGAGCGCTTCGACCGGGCCATGAGCAATGGTGACCAGCCCCTTTTCCGGAATCACCTTTTTGACCGTACCGCTGGCCGTCACGGTATTTCTGGCCATCTCCTGGCTCGCTAACGCATCCATACCCTTGTGATTCATCGGCATGCCGTTCGTGGATTGCTGGTCGGCGGCATAGGCCGTTGGCATCAGCAGCAGTGCCGCAAAGGTAATGAGCTTGATGTTCATGGCTGTTCTCCAGCGACGTTAGATGATGGGTGCGGGGTGGCATGAGACTGGCGGCGGCGCATCAGCAAGTAGGCTGCGGGCAGGACGAACAGGGAAAGCAAAGGTGCGGTAATCATTCCGCCAACCATGGGCGCGGCGATGCGGCTCATGATTTCGCTACCGGTTCCGCTACCCAACAGGATGGGCAATAGACCGGCGATGATAACGGCGACGGTCATGGCCTTTGGGCGCACGCGCTGCACAGCACCTTCGCGAATCGCCTCGAGCAGGGCGCCCTCACCTCGCGCGCCGGCGCTCAGACGGTCGCGCCAGGCATTCGTCAGATACAGCAGCATGATGACGCCGAACTCCGCGGAAACCCCGGCAAGCGCAATGAAGCCGATACCGGTGGCGACGGAAAGGTTGTAGCCCAGCAGATACAAGAACCAGACTCCGCCGGTCAGGGCGAACGGCAACGTGGCCATGATCAACATCGCCTCACCAAAGCGGGAAAACGTCAGGTAGAGCAGAACGAAGATGATCAGCAAGGTGGCCGGCACTACCAGTTTCAGCTTGGCGTTGGCTCGTTCCATGAACTCGAACTGACCCGAATAGCTGATGCTCATGCCTGACTCGAGCTGAACACCCTCGCTGACCTTTTGCCTCAGATCGCTCACGACAGCAGCCATGTCGCGGCCGCGTACGTCGACATAAACCCAGCCCGACAGCCTGGCGTTTTCGCTTTTGAGCATCGGTGGGCCGTCGGCCACCTGGACCTTGGCCACCGTTCCCAAGGTGATCTGACTACCCTGCGGCGTGTAAATAGGCAGGTCGCGCAGATCCGTCAGCGAGTCGCGCCACTCTCGACCGTAGCGAAGGTTGATTGGATACCGCGCAAGCCCTTCGACAGTCTCACCGATGGTCTGGCCTCCGATGGCACCGGCCACGATCGACTGCACGTCCGCGATATTCAAGCCGTAGCGCGCCGCCGCGACGCGGTCGATATCCACATCGATATAGCGCCCTCCGGTCAGTCGCTCGGCCAGCGCCGAGCTGACTCCGGGCACTGTCTTGGCGATTTGCTCGATGGCCAGGGTAGCCTCGTCGATCTGCGCCAGTTCAGTACCGTACACCTTCACGCCGATAGGGCTCTTGATACCTGTCGCCAGCATGTCGATGCGGTTACGGATCGGCGGGATCCACAGGTTGGCCAGGCCGGGCACCTGCACCGTGCGGTCCAGCTCCTCCACCAGTTTTTCCGGCGTCATTCCTGCGCGCCACTGATCCTTTGGCTTGAACTGGATGGTCGTCTCGAACATTTCCAGCGGCGCGGGATCGGTAGCAGTGTCGGCTCGCCCAGCCTTGCCGAATACACGAGCGACCTCCGGAACTGTTTTGATGAGCCGGTCCGTCTGCTGCAACAGCTGGGAAGCCTTCTGCGCTGAAAGGCCTGGAAGCGCAGTGGGCATATAGAGCAGGTCACCTTCGTCCAACGGCGGCAGGAATTCACCGCCCAGTTGCGTGGCAGGCCACAGGCCGGTCAGAAAGATCAGGACAGCGATCAGCAATGTCGTTTTGGGCCAACGCAGCACCGCATCCAAGGCCGGCTTATAGGCCCAGATCAGCCCGCGGTTAAGTGGGTTACGGTGTTCATCAGGGATTCTGCCCCGTATCCAGTACCCCATCAGTACCGGGACCAGCGTGACAGATAGGCCAGCAGCCGCCGCCATTGCATAGGTTTTGGTGAATGCCAGCGGACCGAACAGTCGGCCTTCCTGCGCCTCCAGCGTGAACACTGGAATGAATGACAGGGTGATGATCAGCAGACTGAAGAACAAGGCCGGCCCCACCTCAACGGCCGCCTCGGTGATGACCTTCCAGTGCTCCTGACCTTTCAGATCTGACGACGGGTTCCGCTTGTGCCAGACCTCGATGTGCTTGTGCGCATTTTCGATCATCACGATTGCCGCATCGACCATCGCCCCGATAGCAATGGCGATGCCCCCCAGGGACATGATGTTGGCGTTGATGCCCTGCCGCTGCATGATCACAAAGGCGATCAGGATGCCAATTGGCAAGGAAACGATTGCCACCAGCGACGAGCGCAAATGCCAGAGGAAGACTGCGCAAACCAGCGCGACGACGATGAATTCCTCGATCAGCTTATTAGTGAGGTTTTCAACGGCACTGTCGATCAGTTTGCTGCGGTCGTAGGTCGTGACGATTTCAACACCCTTCGGCAAGCTGGCCTTTAGCTCGTCGAGCTTGGTCTGGACTGCAGTGATGGTTTCCCGAGCGTTTTTGCCGCTGCGAAGAATGATGACCCCGCCCACGACCTCACCCTCACCGTCGAGTTCGGCAATGCCACGGCGCATCTCCGGTCCGAGCTGGACGTGCGCAACCTCGCCAAGGGTCACGGGCACGCTGCCATCGAGACGCAGAGGAATGGCTCGAAAATCCCCCAGCGTCTGCAGATAGCCGGTGGCACGGACCATGAATTCGGTTTCCGCCAGTTCCAGAACACTGCCGCCGGTTTCACGGTTCGCCTCATCGATCGCCCGAGCGATCTGCTGCTGTGTCACGCCTCGACTGGCCATGCGTACCGGGTCGAGTACTACCTGGTACTGCTTGACCATCCCGCCAATGGGGGCGACTTCCGCCACGTTGGGCAGTGTCTTGAGCTCATAGCGCAGGAACCAGTCCTGCAGTGACCGCAGCTGCGAGAGATCATGCGTGCCCGTACGATCCACCAGCACATACTGGTAGATCCAGCCAACGCCCGTGGCGTCGGGGCCGAGGGCGGGCTTGGCGGCGGCAGGCAGCCGGCTTTGCACCTGACTCAGGTATTCCAGCACTCGCGAACGGGCCCAATAGAGGTCCGTACCGTCTTCGAACAGGACGTACACGTAGCTGTCCCCGAAGAACGAGTAACCACGAACCGTCTTCGCACCCGGCACCGACAGCATCGTCGTCGTCAGTGGGTAGGTGACCTGGTTTTCGACGATCTGAGGGGCTTGCCCCGGATAGGGGGTGCGGATGATGACCTGAACGTCGGAAAGGTCAGGCAACGCATCAACAGCGGTGTTCTTGACCGACCACACGCCCCAGGCCACCGCAAACAATGTGGCCAAGAGAATCAGAAATCGATTGGCGACTGACCAGCGGATTAAGGCTGCGATCATGGCTGGCCCCCGAGCTTCACGATGCGCTCGATTACCAGGCCTTCGTCACTTTCACGCACGCCGACACGGACACGGTTGCCCGACTGCAGGCCGGACAGCAATGATGGATCGGCGACCGGAAAAGCCATCGTCATTCCCGGCATGTTCAATGTCTTGAATGGCCCATGCGCCAAGCCAACCATGCGGTCCTTGAGACCGACAACAGTGCCTTCGGACTCGTGCAACACAGGTTCGGGATCAGCGTCAGATTGCTCCAGGCTCTGAGCGGTTACGCCCCGTAGACTGGCCTCCGAGTCGAGCAGGAATTGGCCGGACGCGACAACCGTCTGACCGGCTTCCAGCCCTTCAAGCACCTCGGTTCTGTCATCGAACTCCCGGCCGATACGCACCTCAACGGGACGGTAACGGCCTTCGCCCTCCGCCAACATGACCAATGCGCGTCGACCGGTGCGGATGACCGCCTCGGAAGGAATGACCAGGACCTGCTCGGCGTCGCGGTTCAAGGTCACCTGAGCGGTCATGCCGGGACGGAGTCGCTGTTGCGGGTTAGGCAGCTCGACACGAACTCGCACGGTGCGGCTGTCCAGGTTGGCTTGTGGCAACACGGCCTGGATCCGCCCGCTTACATCTTCGCCGGCAAAGGCTGGCAGGCGCGCTGTGACCGTCTGCCCCTGGGCTAGATGACTGACCTGCGCCTCGGGCACTGCCACCTCTAGCCACACCTTGCTCAGCCCATTCACGCGCGCCAGGGGCGCGCCGGCAGGTACTGTCATACCTTCGCGAACGTCGAGGCTGCTTAACACGCCGCCGATCGGGCTGGTGACGGTCCAGACCGGACGAGACTTACCGCTCCGTTGCAGCTGAGCAATGACATCTACCGGCATGCCGGCAAGGCGTAACCGCTGCTGAGCCGCCGCCAGCAGCTGGGGTTCGCCGAGGTCTTTGAGCGCCAGATACTCTTCCTGGGCCGCTGCCCACTCCGGGATAAGCAGATCGGCCAGCGGCGCCCCTTTCTCAATGACATCCTCCGGCGCACGGTCGTAGACGCGCTCGACGAAGCCCCCGGCGCGCGCCTGCACCACCGCCACGTCGCGCTCGTCAAAGGTCAACGCGCCTGTGGCTTCAAGCGATTGGCTGATTGGCTCACGCACGGCGGTCGTCAGACGGATGCCTAAATTCTGCGTTACGCTCGGGTCGATGTTTATCGAGGCCCCGTTGCTGCCTTCATCGGCATAGCGCGGGACCAAATCCATGTCCATGAAAGGCGATTTGCCTGGTTTATCGAACTTCTGCTGGGGAACCATCGGGTCGTACCAGTAGAGCACCACCTTGCCCTCGTCAGCAGGGGCTTGCGCGGAGGCTAAGGCGGACAAGGTGATTGCAGTCGCGCCGATCACCAGGCTGAGGACGAGGGCCAGCTGCTTTGTCTGGAAGCTCATGGTCGGGTATCTCCAAAGGCGAAATGCAGGCGGGCGTTGCTCAGCGCGAGGTCTCGAGACGTGTCGATGCGGCGCAGACGGGTCTCGACAAGCTGGCGCCGCGCATCAATCACGGCGGTCAGTTCGCCTTTCCCCGAGCGGTAGTCGGCCATGGCAAGCTGGACCTTTTGTTCAGCGAGCGGCTGCAGGGTCTGCTCGAGGCGATCCAGTACCCGCGTCAATCGCTGGTAATCAGCCAGATCGGTGGTCAGTTGCTGGTCATGCATGCGCAGCGTGTCTTGCCGCTGAGCCTCGACCTGCGCAAGCCGAGCCCGCTCGGCGGCGATTTTTGGGTCCTGCCGCGAGCCGGCGAACACGGGCAGGTCGAAGCTAACGCTGAGATTGACCATGTCGCCGTATTCCCGACCACGACGCAGGTAATCGACGCCCCAGCTCCAGTCCGGGGTTTTCTCGGCAACAGCCTGGCGGATCCTGGCCTCTGCCTCGCGCGTCATCGGATCGAATGCGAGCAGTGTCGGGTGGCTGTTGAGGTTGTTCTGGTAATGCTCGACGTCGGCATGCCACCGCGGCCAGTCACCGGTCAGCGGCTGGCCTGCCGAAGCGCCTACCCACCGGCGCAGATCGGCCCGGGCAACGGCCTGGTTGCGCAGCAGTTCATCCTCCTGCTCTGCGAGCAAGGCAGCTTCCTGTTTGGGTAGCACACCGTCCGCGATTTGGCCGCGGCCCCCTGCTATGCGCGCCTGAACGGCTTTGGAAAAAAGCTTGTTCTCGCCGTAGAGCTGCTTGAACAGACTCAGTTTTTGCTCGACTGCGAAGCGAGCGATCCATGCCTCGGCGGTCGCTTGCCGAACGCTGAGACGCTCCATAGTTTGCTGGACGCCTGCGAGCGCAACGCCGGCCTGCGCAGCCTCGACACGGGCCTGCCGCTTCGCTCGATTCGGTATATCCTGCATGACCCCAACCATTTGCATGGTCATGGCCTCTTCGCCCAGCCGCCAGCGTGTGTCGCCTTCGACAGGTACGTTTTGCAGCCCAAGTTTGAGCTTTGGGTCGGGAAGCTCGCCTGCCGGAATCGCGGCACTGCGAGCAGCTTGTAGGCTGGCGGCTTGCGCGACCAACGAAGGCGCCTGTTGCTCGGCCAGACTTAGGGCCTCTTCCAGCGTCAGAGCTGGCACAGACCCGGGGAACGAGAATGCGCCCATGATCACGGCCGCCACGTGTTGGGGCGCCCAGCAAATGAGGGATTTCATCGAAATGTATTCCTGATCTTCCATGCGGGCCAAAGGGCACGCGGCAGTCGGCCCGAATGCTCACATTCGGACGGATTTCTAGAATTTGATCGGAATCAGACGCGGGGTGGGTGCCAGACGGCATCCAGAAGACGGGAAGGCATCAGGTCGTTATAGGGTGCGGACACGGGCTTGGCTGCCGGGATCACATTCGCCTTCACAGCAACAATCTGAAGGAGGCTGGCGGTTTTGCATTCCTGTCCGGTCTTACACAGGGTTGCTTCTTGATCGCGCCCAGTGTGGCAATCATCCTCGGCACCTTCCATGCCGACCATTCCATCCATGTGCTCTATATCAGCCATCGCGTGATGCACTGACGATCCCGCCGGCATGAGCAGTTGCGCCATCCCATTGATCGGAAGCGTAAGTGCCAGTAGCAGGATAAGGAAGGAGCGCATGTTAACGGTCATGGGCTTAAGCCTAAGCGGCAGCGCATAAGCGATCAATAAGACAATCGGTCGCGGCGCACGCTGGTGATAGCGCACAAGCTGTGCCCGAAGCCTGTGCATGCTCGAGGGCGACACGCGCCGGGTCTCAGCTGGCTTCGCCGCTATGACAGGTCCGCGTTGCAGAGCCGTTTCGATACTGAGAGGAGTCAACTCGACCAAATCGGCACCAACATCAGCTGGTGCCCTTAGAGTGCTCTCGAACGGCCATCAAGCAAACCGACCGATCGGTTCGGCAACCGGAGCCGGTTGCCGTTTCGGCAGTTACTCGGTGGTGCTCAGCACTCCGCGTTGGATCTGGTCACGCTCGATGGATTCGAACAGCGCCTTGAAGTTGCCTTCGCCGAAGCCACTGTCACCCTTGCGCTGGATGAACTCGAAGAATACCGGGCCCAGCACCGTGCCTGAGAAGATCTGCAGCAGCAGACGCTGCTCGCCGTTCTCCTCTGCGCCATCGAGCAGGATGCCCCGTGACTTGAGCTCTTCCACGGGCTCACCGTGGTTGGGCAGCCGCTCTTCAAGCATCTGGTAATAGGTTTCCGGCGGTGCCGTCATGAAGACTGTGCCGCCGGCCTTCAGCTTGTCCCAGGTCTCGATCAGGTTGTCGGTCAGGAAGGCGACGTGCTGAATGCCCTCGCCGTTGAACTGCATGAGGAATTCCTCGATTTGTCCGGCGCCCTTCGACGACTCCTCGTTGAGGGGGATGCGGATCATGCCGTCCGGCGCAGTCATGGCCTTCGACGTCAGGCCGGTGTACTCGCCCTTGATGTCGAAGTAGCGGATTTCACGGAAGTTGAACAACTTCTCGTAGAAGTCCGCCCAATAGGCCATGCGCCCGCGGTACACGTTGTGGGTCAGGTGATCGATGAGCTTCAGGCCCGCTCCGACTGGATGACGCTCGACACCTTCGAGGAACACGAAATCGATGTCGTAAATCGAGCTGCCCTCACCGAAGCGGTCGATCAGATACAGCGGCGCGCCGCCGATGCCCTTGATCGCCGGCAGACGCAGTTCCATCGGGCCAGTCGGCAGCTCGATGGCCTGCGCACCCAGTTCGAGGGCACGTGAATAGGCCTTCTGTGCGTCCTTTACGCGGAATGCCATGCCGCACACGGACGGTCCGTGCTCAGCTGCAAAATAGGCCGGAAGACCCGTTGCCTCGCGATTGACGATGGCGTTGATTTCGCCCTGACGGTAAAGCGCCACATCCTTCGAACGATGATTGGCGACATGGGTAAAGCCCATGCTTTCCAACACGGGCTCGATGACGTTCGGGGTGGGCGAGGCAAATTCGATGAACTCGAAGCCCATGAGGCCCATTGGGTTTTCAAACAGGTCGGCCATGATTGGCTCCTTGGAATAACGGTACGTTTGGAGGTTGACGTTATGTGGAGTCAACCCGGTGGCGCACAGGAAATCCCACGGACACTGCGACCCAGATGGTCGCCCAGCGTCAATCGAAAGCCCAAGATCTTCATTTCAACGGCTCATCCAGGCTTCAAGCCTAACTGCCACCCTGCCCTGCGCGCTGCGCTTTGGCTGGGTAGGCCGACGCGTATCGCCAACCGCCAATCGGCCAACCGAAGCGATCAGGCTCGCCGAGCGGGTGGACGCCTGAGCGGTGTGGGGACGAGCGGACTCGATGAAGCGGAAGAAAACTGATGAATCCATATTCGTTGCCATGGCTGCATACAAGGTGCGCCGCATCTGCGCAGCGCTCTATTATTTTTTTGCGTAATTCGATTACGTTTAGCGAAATCTGCGGGACCCATGCCCAACTGTCAAGCCTTGTGTCGCGCCACTCATCTCCCGTCCCGAACGATTTCCCCTATGTTGCTGCCGAACCTAAGACCAACGAAACGAGCCATAGCGGCATCACACAGGCTAGTCAGGCTGGAGCAGCCCCTTTTGGGCAGCGTTGCCGCCACTGGACCCGTTTCCGCCCTCGACGGGCACCACGCTCAACGGCTGATCACTATTAAAGGAATGACTATGAATCTATTCGACAAGAACGCCCCGCAAAACGTGCATGGCTGGGAACGCAGTGCCTCGGTGGCAGGCGGCCTGGTGATGCTGGGCCGAGGTTTGCGGCGCGGCGGTTTGACCGGCCTGCTGCAGCTCGCAATGGGCGGCATGGCTCTGGCTCGCGGTATCAGCGGCCGATGCGAGGCAAAACGTATTCTGACCGCAACCGAGCAGCCGCCACATCAGGTCTCTCCTGACAAGCAGCGCTACAGTCACATGCCATTGGACTCGGAAGTGCACAGCCCCGATTTCGCCGAGCCAGGTGTGACCCTTCCGGACACCACTCCGATGGGCCACGAAACGCATCCGGGCGAGCGCCGTGGCGCTCCGTGAAAGAGTGCGATTGCCGAACGGCCACCCGATACAGCCATTGAGCTTTTCGCTGCTGCAGTCCGGCGCCAGCGCATATTGGCGTTGAGTTTGTGACTGGCTGAAAAATCGGTATCAATCTGCCGTCTGGCGGTTAGTTGCACCTCCGCCGAATGGCAATTGTCGGCGTTATGACGCCGTGCTATCTATGCGACGTATTTTTGTCACACCCCTGTGACATCAGGAGACGTCCATGGATTGCATCAAGGCAGATAACGAAAGCATGAATCACTGGGGAGTTGTTTACTCCTATGGCAGCGTGCTCACGGTATTCGACAACGAGCAGGATGCTCGAACAGAGGCCATCGGCTTTGGGGGTGCCGTGGTGCGCTTGGCGTGCAACCTTTGGAACACCCTCAATACGACCGCTGAGGTCAGCCCGGGCCCAGACTCAGCCGTGTAAGCCAGCCGATCAAGCCAGCAGGGTGAAACCATCTTCGTCGCCGGCCGACCTATCGTCGGCCAACGGCGCAGACGCTGCGGTTGGCAAAGGCAGATTTGTAGCGCGAGATTCGTGGTGATATGGGACGAGGCCGGTCCCGGTCCGCTGAAACTCCATGAAGCCGTACCCGTCAGCCCACACCTCTGCCTCGTCCCGGGCTCTCACGGCAGGGCCTGACACAACATCGCTGGCTCAGCCTTTGTTTTAACCTGCTGCAGCATTTTCTGCTGCTGCTGGAAAATGATATCCAGCACTCGACTCGGCTGAACCTCGATGTCGTCGAAGGTGATCAACTGCCCTGGCTCAACCGGTCGTTTGAGAACCGTATTGCGCAACAGACCAATAGGTACGTGGTCAAGCTCGTCGGCAAGCTTCACCGCTTCGCCGCGAACGTCGAATCCGCCGATGCCTCGGACGATCATCTCTCCCGGCTTCATTGGACGTTTGGCTATGGCCGCAACACCCAGGGTGGGCGAGACAGAATTGTTCAGCAGCACGCCGCCGCCAGCCAATACCCGGCGAACGGTTTTGCCAACTTCCAGCGAGCACAGGTGGAACGGTCGTGTCAGCACGTAGTAAGGACCGGGACCCAGCTTGAAGTATTCGATTGCTGGCGCCTGCATCTCATCGTGTCTGCATACCAGGAACACGCCGCCGGCCGAGTAACCGTTGGGCAGAACATAATCGACGATCGGCTGGCCGACGCCCTCGGCAATCAGGCCAAGTACGTTGCCACTGACATTGAGATCGGTGGATGCGAGCCCTTCCAGGCCGCGTCGGGTGATGGTCGCGCCAAACCCGTTGCCGACCACGACCTGCTCGATCTGCACCTTGGTGCCGTCGGTGAAGGACGTGGTCTGCTCAATGCTGATGCCCTGCCGCTTGGACCAGTAAGCCATGTCCTCAGGGCTGGGATTGTGGTTCAGGTAACCTTTCATGTTGCCGTACACGAGCGGCAGAAAGCCCATCTGCAGGGCCTCTTCGCGCAGTGCGGCGAGCGAGCCTGGCTGATCCCCTTCGGCTTCGGTCAGGAACCCCTTGCCCGAGAGGTAGGACCCAGTGGTGACCTGAAGCTCGGCATTGATAGTGACGACTGGTACCCCGGCCTCGAAGGCACGCTCGATCACTTCGGTACCGAAAAACACATCGCCCGTACACTCAACGATCACATCCGAGTTCGCAATCAGATCGTCAATGGAGTTCGTCAGCACCTCGGCCAACGGGAAGCTGCTCAATGTTCCGACGTTTCTGCGGGTCAAAACCCGGCTTATTCGCAGATCGCTGTAGTGCTGCATGATCAGACGAACGAAACAGTGCGAGATCATCCCTGTACCCGAAACACCTACTCTTTTAATCGCTGCGTCTGTCATGGCGACATCCCTTCGAAAAAGTCCTGCCCCTCGGACCGTAATATTTAGAAAAAGTTTTCTTTTGTGATGCGAGTCTAGTCGCCGGTGGCCGAGCGTCTGGACGAGGACAGCTGTGCAGGTCGTTCCTTGATGCAGAACGGATAAGCTTTGTACGGAACCCGGCTTGGCGAAGGCCCGAACGGCACGACCGGCATATCGCTGATTCGACGAATCACATGCCGCAATTCCTCTCGCCAGTGCTTGGGTCGAATGCCGAAGGTCTCCTCGATGAGCGCACAGTCGAGCACCGACCATGCAGGTCGCATCGCTGCGCGTGGGAGGCTCGAGCTAGGTACCGGCAGCACACGCGGCGCGGTGTCGATCAACCCGGCCGATTCCGCTTCCTGGAAGATCTGAGTGGCGAATTCGGCCCAGCTGCACGGTGAAGCACCGCTGTAGTGATACAGCCCCCATTCCAGATCACCGTCGCGGCAATAACGCAGCGCCAATTCAATCAGGACGCGTGCAACGCTACGGGCACGGGTCGGGCAACCGACCTGATCACTGACGACCGACACTTCCTCGGTCTTGTTGCTCAGGTTGAGCATCGTCTTCACGAAATTGTTTCCGCGCTCCCCATAAATCCAGCTGGTTCGCAGAATGAGGAAGCGGTCCAACGTCTGACTGATCGCCATCTCGCCCGCACGACGCGTGGAGCCGTAGACGCTGTTGGGTGTCGGCTGGTCGGTTTCACGGTAGGGTTTGTCAGCTTCGCCGGAGAAGACGTATTCGCTCGACAGGTGGAACAAGGGAATATTGAACTGCCGGGCAGCGGCGGCCAGGTTAGCTACACCGTCGCGATTGACCGCTTGCGCCTGCGCCACCTCTGCCTCGGCATGGTCCAGGTTGGTGTATGCAGCGGCATTGATGATCAACGCCGGCTCATGGCGCTCAATGGCCTCACGCACCTGCTCCGCGTTGGTAATGTCCAACGCTTGGCGAGACAAGCCGATGGCTTCCAATCCAAAGCTCGCAGCCTGATTGATGAGGCAGTAACCCACCTGCCCTTCAGCGCCGCAGACCAGAATCCGCAGATTGGACTGCCTGTCATGAGCGGGCTTATCGGTGCAGGGAACAGCTGCGACAGCGGCATCCGGCGGCCGTTGCTCAGCTAGCTCAGTTGCCTCAGTTGGCACGTCTGTCCGCTTTGGGAGCAGCTCACGCACGGTCACCCCCAGCGCCTCAACCGGCGCATCGGCCGATTCAGGGGAAGGCGAGAAGCTGACACTTTCCACCAGCCCGGAAAGAATGATGCGTGCCTTGGCGAACTGTCCTCGCAGCAGCATTGCCGCAACCAGGCTCAGCCGCGAGGTGAACAGTCCCAAAACGCGTCGTTTGCGGAAATATTGGCGTGCGACAAAGATCTCGTTTCGAACCAGGTGCCGGTGCAGCGCAATCCGGCTCGGGTCAGGCTCGCGCAGGATGTCGATCGCGCCACTGACGCGTCGCAGGTGCAGTACCTTGCTGGCGACCACAAGGTAACCCGGCGTGTTCTGGCTGATACGCAGAGTAAACTCGGTGTCGTCCCCCCACATGAACATGGGGGCCAAAGGCACCCCATGCTGAGCCAGTGTTTCTCGCGGCACCAGGATCGATACGTAGGTGGCCGGTCGCACCGGCACCACTCCGATATCCAGCAGCGCGGGCCAGTTTTCGTAATCGATGGCGTTGGTACGCTCATCGATCCGCGGCACGTTGGTCAGCAGACCCGCCTCGGTAAAGGCCATCGACAACAGGAAAGCACGCGCCTGTTTGCGCTCCGAGAGTCGCTGATCCGCCTCGAGCAATTGTTCCAACGCATCCGGCTCTGGAATCACGTCATCGTCCATCATCCAGACGAAGTCAGCTCCTTGCTGATACGCGATGCGAAACCCGGCACTGAAACCTCCTGATGCACCGGTGTTCCGGGACAGTACATAGACCTTGAGATTGGCGATGTCCGACGCGAGCAACATCTCCTCGGTCCCATCGTTGCTGGCATTGTCGACCACGATGATGGCGTCGCAGGGGCGGCTCTGGGCACCGATCCCATCCAGACAACGCTTAAGCAAATCCTTGCGTTTATAAGACAGTACGACAGCGTAAATCTTATCCATTGGTGCGCTCAGCAACTTGAGTAGGGGGTAACAACTTGGCAGGGGTGAGCTGCGGTGCGTAGCAGCCTTGAGCCACGACGCTCAGCTCTGACCCAGGAAGACGAACGGGGTTCAGTGAATTGCAACAAGATATGGCCGGCTGTACGACAACCCATACGGCGCACGTTGAAGGCTGTGGAAGACGCGTCTATGCACCGGCATTGCTGGCGCTGGGCACAGCACGCGGTTGCTCAGCCAGATCATCGGCGGGTCAATGGAAGCGGCCCATGACGAACTGATTTGACGATCTGTCCGACAGGTCGATTGGCGGCCCGAACTCGCCGCGCCTACCCGGTTCAGATGAATAAGTCACTAAAACGGAGAAGCAGAATGAAGAGACCTCTATCAGCGCTGATCAGCTTGGCGTTTGCTCTGCCTGCGCTCGCTCAGGAGCCTCTAGTCGTTACCCGTTTGAACGGCATGAACCTCGAAGTCGAGGAGCTTGGAGTGCCGCAGGCATCCTCGGATGACGTTGATTTGCGCGGTGTTCCAGCGATCAAGGTGACCAACCACAGCCGGGAAGTCGCGTCGTGCCAGTTCCACGCTCTGCCCGAAGAAACCGTGATGACGGCGTCGCCGGCAATGTCGATCAGTCCAAACGAACAGGCCGTGGCGAGGGTGCCCGGCAAATATTCCAGTGGTGGCCCCATCGCGTTGCTGGTGTGCCAGCCCGAGGGCGCCTAGGTGCGTTGAGCGCGCACTAGCACAGACCGCCTGCCGGAATGGGCGCCACCACCGCCAACCTTCCGAAGATGCAGATCAGGAGACCGCTATGAACAGATCCCATTTGATGTCACTGGCGTTGACCGCATTACTGGCAAGCGCCGCCCAGCCAGCCCTGGCGCAGTGGCCAGCCGGCACGCCGAAGGACGATACCGGTTCACGTCCGAGCCCAATGGGCACGCCCGCGCCGATGGAGAAGCTCGAAACTCACCGCAATGAGCAGGGACAGATCGTGACCGAGGATGGCCGTGTCGTTAAGGGTCTGCCGGAGAATGACAGCGTGCCTAACCGCAACATGCATCGCACCGAGCAGGAAACCGTGACAGAGGACCCGGCGCACTACTCCGCCACACCGGGAGAAATCGAATAGCGTCCTAGGTCTGGACACGCTGTTCGCTGCGGCCTACCGATCTCGCCAATACCGCGGCACCGCGCCGGGTGGTCCAACCACCCGGCCCAACCCGAGAAGCGTCCCGCGCTGCAATCACATGATCGTTTAGCTAGTTGTCCGCTGAGCGTCCTGGCATTACCACCCCTTCTCTTTCTGCCGCGGCGTGCAGCAACAGCGCTGAACGCCCCCCCTCACCCCGGCACAGCCGTGTGTCGGTAACCGGCGCTTTTCCAGAACTCTGTCTGCTCACTGGTTACGAAATTAATGTCAGCGCCATCCTCTGGTGATGACTACCCAGAAATTTGCAGAGGAGAAGCAGCATGAACACCAACTGGCACAAAACGATCGGCGGTCTCGTTGTAGCGGCGGCCCTTGCGGGCGGCTCGGCCATGACCTACGCCGCGGAGATGGACTACAACACCTGGGATGCCAACAAATCAGGCTCTGTGGACTACAACGAATGGGGCTCCCGCTTCGACAACGATGGCATGTTTTCACGCTGGGACTCGGACAGAGATGGAGTCCTGACCAATGACGAGTACGGTCAAGGCGTCTACAACACCTACGACCGCGACAAGAGCGGCGACTGGAACGAAGATGAGTACAACCGGTTCCGCGATGATTCTGACAACGAAGGCTGGCTCGACCTCTGACATCGTTGTTCGAGCCTCCATCGTGGTGTAGCCGCTCTCTCTCGGGGCGGCTGCACCAAACCCCCATCCCACCTCTCGCGAGAGAGCGGGCGGCTCGGCTCGGCTCGGCTCGGCTAACGATTGAACGTCCAGCGCGCAACAGGCTCCCATTTTGATCTGCTGATCGATCAACGGGAGAACTTCAATGACTCAACAATCGCAACACAACCGCAGCATTCGCCTCGCTTCGCGCCCGCACGGTGCCCCCACGTCGGACAATTTCCGTATGGAATCCGGCACGGTACCGAGCCCTGACAACGGGCAGCTGTTGCTGCGTACGGTCTATCTCTCGCTCGATCCCTATATGCGCGGCCGCATGAGTGCCGGGCCTTCCTATGCGCCCCCTATGGAAGTAGGCGATGTGATGGTTGGCGGCACGGTTTGCCGGGTCGCCGAGTCACGTCATCCCGACTACCAGGAAGGTGACTGGGTACTCAGTGGCAATGGCTGGCAGGACTATGCGTTGTCCGATGGACAAGGGCTGATCAAGCTCGCCCCTGATATGGCGCATCCTTCTCACGCCCTTGGTGTACTGGGCATGCCGGGCTTCACCGCTTACATGGGCCTGCTCGATATCGGCCAGCCCAAGGCTGGGGAAACCCTGGTGGTCGCAGCAGCCACCGGGCCCGTTGGGGCAACGGTCGGGCAGATCGGCAAGCTGAAAGGCTGCCGCGTGGTCGGTATCGCTGGCGGCGCTGAAAAATGTCGGCATGCGGTCGAAACGCTTGGCTTCGATGCCTGTATCGATCACCGGGCCAGCGACTTCCCACAACAACTGGCCCAACATTGCCCGGACGGTATTGACGTCTATTTCGAGAACGTCGGCGGCAAGGTATTCGATGCCGTGCTGCCGCTGCTCAATACCAGCGCACGGGTGCCGGTCTGCGGAGTGGTCGCGCAGTACAACAGCACCGACCTGCCGGATGGGCCGGATCGCTTGCCATTGCTGCTCGACACCCTTCTGAAGAAGCGCATGCGCATGCAGGGCTTCATCATCTTCAACGACTACGGCCACCGCTACGACGAATTCGCCCGCGATATGAGCGCCTGGTATGCGGAAGGCAAGATCAAATACCGCGAGCAGATCGTCCAGGGGCTGGAAAATGCGCCCGAGGCATTTATCGGTCTCCTCGAAGGCAAGAATTTCGGAAAGCTGGTGGTGCAGGTCGGCGAGACGTGATCTCGTTCGGCATTTGCACACCTACGACGGCACGTTGCCCCGTAGGCTGAAGGGACGCGTCGCCTTGCTCACCCAACGGCAGAAATGCATACGCCAGGCGCTTGCCTGGCGTATGCACCGCCTCGTTTTCGAGCACGCTCGCTCCTTGTATCTCGACTGCTGCCTCATTGTGGGCAATAGTCCCCGACTGATCATCGGGGGAAGGTCAGGAAGCCGAGCTCGCTCCAAGGCCTCGAGCCTGTAACGTAGATAGTGCTCCAGCC
>NZ_POUL01000015.1 GCF_002890895.1 Stutzerimonas stutzeri | reverse complement strand
TAAAGCTGGCGGCAGCGCGATGGACGCCGCCGTGGCGGTTCAGATGGTGCTGAGCCTGGTCGAGCCGCAATCCAGCGGGCTGGGCGGCGGTGCCTTTCTGTTGCACTGGGATGGCGAACATATCGCGGCACTGGATGGGCGCGAGACCGCGCCGGCAGCGGTGGACGAGCGACTCTTCCTGACGGCTGACGGCAAGCCGATGGCGTTTCTCGACGCCGTGGTGGGCGGCCGGTCGGTGGGTGTGCCCGGTGTGGTCAGGATGCTCGAACGCGCTCACGACCAGTACGGCAAGTTGCCCTGGAGCGCCTTGTTCAAGCCGGCCATCGAACTTGCCGAAGACGGTTTCGAGATCAGCCCACGCCTCCGTGGCCTGCTGGCCAGCGACCCGGCCTTGCGCAAAGACCCGCGTGCGGCGGTGTTCTACTACCAGAAAGATGGCGAGCCTCTACCGGTCGGCCATCGCTTGCGCAATCCCGCCCTCGCGGCGTTGCTCAAAGACATCGCAGAGCGCGGCAGCGAGGCGTTCTATACAGGGGCCAATGCCCGCTCACTGGTCCTGCAGGTAAACACTCATCCGACCAACCCAGGCCGCATCAGTCTGAATGACCTGGAAGGCTATCAACCGCGCCAGCGCGACGCCATTTGCACCCTCTGGCAGAAGCGTTATCAGGTTTGCGGCTTCCCGCCACCGTCATCGGGCCACATAACTCAGATGCAGATCCTCGGCATGCTGGAACAGCTGCCGCCGGTTCAGCCTCTCGATCAGGGGGTGCCTTCCGTCGAATTCCTGCACCGCTACACCGAGGCCGCACGCCTGGCCTATGCAGACCGCGCCAAATACCTGGCCGACCCTGATTTCGTGCCGGTACCCGGCCGCACCTGGAACAGCATGCTTGCACCGAGCTACCTTAAACAACGCGCCGCGCTGATTGGTCCGCGCAGCATGGGCACCGCCGAAGCGGGAGAACCCGGTGAGATGCCTGTCTCGTTCGCCCCGCAGGCGGCACAGGCGGAATACGGCACCAGCCACATCAGCATCGTCGACGCCGAGGGCAATGCACTGGCGATGACCACCACCATCGAGCAGGCCTTCGGCTCGCGCCTGCTCAACGATGGCGGCACCGGCCTCGCCGGCGGCTATCTGCTGAATAACGAGCTGACGGACTTTGCCTTCGAACCCTACGACGCGATGGGTCGGCAAGTGGCCAATCGGGTCGAACCGAACAAGCGTCCCCGCTCAAGCATGAGCCCGACGCTGGTGTTCGACGTCACGGGTGAACAGTTCCTGGCGAGCCTCGGCTCGCCGGGCGGCGCGGCAATCATCCACTTCACGGCGAAGACCCTGCTGGGCATGTACGACTGGGGACTCGATGCCCAGCGCGCCATCGACCTGCCCAACTTCGGCAGTTTCAACGGTCCCACAGTGCTTGAAGCAGGACGCTTCCCGGCCAGCACCGTACAGGGGCTGAAAGCGCGTGGTCACGAGGTCAACGAGACGGAGATGACCAGTGGGCTGCAGGCCATTCAGCGTAGCGACAGCGGTTGGTTCGGCGGCGCTGATCCGCGCCGCGAAGGTGTAGTCATGGGCGAGTGACGCCGCACCGGCCACCGGAACTACAGGCAACCCGGCGACTTGCGTCGTCGCAGGGCGCGCGCCACGCCCAGAGCAAGTGCCGGATGTTTCCGGTATCGGCCCGACGTCAACATGAATACGTTGACGTCGGCCGGATTCGCTAGACGACTCGCGCTTCGTTCTCCAGGCGTTCGATGGCGCTGTCCAGCTCATCCAGCGCCTGGGCGGCGCTTGGATGGTTCTGTTTGAGCAAGGTTTCACTGCGCTCGCAGGCCGCCCGCAGCTGCGGAACGCCGCAATAGCGGGTCGCGCCGTGCAACCGGTGCACGCGGTCGATCATTGCCTGACGATCATTTATCAATCGCGCCTCGCGGATCACCTGACGGTCATCCTCCAGCGAGGCCAACAGCATGCTCAGCATGTCCGCTGCGAGATCAGCTTTACCGGCGGCCAGGCGCAACCCTTCTTCCGCATCGAGCACCTTGAGATTGTTTTCTGGCGTCGCCGTCTCAGGCAGCGCTGCAACAAAGCTGCGGGCCAGCGGCAGGCCGGTCCACTTCAGGATCACCTGGGCCAGCTGGCGCTCGCTGATCGGCTTAGTCAGGTAATCGTCGAGCCCACTCTGCAATAGCGAGCGCTTTTCGTTGGACAGCGCGTGAGCCGTGAGCGCAACGATCGGCATCGGTGGCTGCGCACTGTCATCTTCCCAGCGACGAATCGCCTCGGTGGTCTGGCGCCCGTCCATGCCCGGCATCTGCACGTCCATGAACACCAGATCGAAGGACTTGTGCTTGACTGCTTCCAGCGCCTCGGCGCCGCTGCTCACCGCCTCGACTTCACCGCCCATGTCGGTCAGCAGGGTTTCCAGCAGCAGCAGATTGGCCGGGTTGTCATCGACGCACAGTACCCGTGGCGGTCGGGTTTCCGACACGGCGATGCTCTCGATCATCGCCTGTGGCGGCCGCAACAGATCGAGTAGCACCCGCTGCAGCTTGCGCGTACAGGCCGGCTTGCTCTGCAGCTGGGCATGGGTGTGCGATTCGGGCAGCGCCTCGTGGTATTGCGCCTGTTCGCTGGTCGGGCAGGGCACGATGCATTTGCAACCCAACCCTTCGAACTCCCAGAGCCGCAGGCACAGCTGTTGCGGCGCGATTTCTCGATGGGTCACACCGAGCACGGCCACCTCGATCGGTGTGTCGCTGGTATGCGCTTCGAACACCGCCGCCTGCAACTGATCCAGGCTGTCAAACGGCAGCACCTCCATGCCGCAGCTTTCCAGCTGATACTGCAACGCCTGGCGTGTCAGCGGATGCTGCTCGAGCAAGCCGACCTTGCGTCCGAGCAGCGCCGCCCGCGGCAGGTCCTCGATGTCGTCACGCGCCTTGGGCAGGCTCAGACTGATCCAAAATTCGGAGCCCTCTTCCGGAATGCTGTCGACCCCGATTTCGCCGCCCATCTGCTCGATCAGTCGTTTGGAGATCACCAGCCCGAGCCCCGTACCGCCCGGCTGGCGCGAGAGCGAATTGTCCGCCTGACTGAACGCCTGGAACAGCGCACGCAGATCCTGATCAGTCAGACCGATGCCGGTGTCCTGCACGCTGATGCGCAGCTGAGCGCGGTCGGAGCGCTCGTCTTCGACCATCGCCCGGACGATGACGGTGCCTTCATTGGTGAACTTGATGGCATTGCTGACCAGATTGGTCAGCACCTGCTTGAGTCGCAGCGGGTCACCGACCAGGGATAGCGGCGTGTCGCGGTAGACCAGGCTGACCAGCTCCAGATGCTTCTGGTGCGCCGCCGGGCCGAGAATCGTCAGGGTGTCCTCGATGAGATCGCGCAAATTGAACGGGATGTTGTCGAGGACCAGCTTGCCGGCCTCGATCTTCGAGAAGTCGAGGATCTCGTTGATGATCCCGAGCAGACTGTCAGCGGATTTTTCGATGGTCGACAAGTAGTCCTGCTGGCGTGGCGTCAGGTCGCTTTTCTGCAGCAGGTGGGTAAAGCCGAGAATGCCGTTGAGCGGCGTGCGGATCTCGTGGCTCATGTTGGCCAGGAATTCGGACTTGATCCGACTGGCCTCCAGCGCTTCCTTACGTGCCAGGTCCAGCTCGATGTTCTGGATCTCGATGGTCTCGAGGTTCTGCTGCACGTCTTCGGTGGCCTGATCGATGCTCTGCTGCAATTCTTCACGAGCGGCCAGCAAGGCTTCAGCCATACGGTTGATGCCCGCTGCCACTTCGTCCATTTCATGGCTGCCGAGCGCTGGCAAACGAGTCTCCAGGTGACCGTCCTTGAGCTGCGCCACAGCCACCTTGACCCTGTGCAGCGGCTTGCTGATTGAGGTACTCATGCGCAGCGCCAGCAGTGCAGTGATGATCAGCCCGGCGCCAATCAGCAACAGGCTGGCAAACAGGCTGCGGTAACCGCGCAGCAGCGTGCCCTGGTGCGACAGCTCCAACTCCAGCCAGCCAATCAGGCGGAGGTCGTTGTCGGGATTGTCTTCAGCGAGATTCAGATGCTTGCCTAGCACCGGCAGGAGGATGCGCGTGGTGTCGACGCTGCTGACCTGAGTCAGCGCTTCGGGATCGGTTGGCGGCGACGGGGTGATCATGTTCGGCCCGGCATGGGCCTGCAGATTGCGCTCGGCATCGAGGATGGAGACTGCACGCACATCAGGCTGATCCAGCACCTGATTGAGAATGCGCTGCAGCCGCTTGCCGTAGCCCTGCGCCATGGCCGGAGCCGCCAGCGGCGCCAGCTGCTGGGCGATCAACTGGCCGCGCGCATCGAGCTGATGGCGCATCTCCGACAGCTGCATCCAGGTGAAATAGATGCCAAGCGCTACGGCTAGCACCGTGCTGGGCAACAAGATCAACACCAGCACCCGACTCTTTATTCCTAGGTCTCTCAGCACGGTTCCATTCCCCTGGTGGCCAGTGCGCTAGTGTAGCGGCTCGAAGGGCGGGAATCTGCGTTGCAAGACAAATGCACGTCAGGCAGAACCAGGCGCGTTTTGATTGGGCGCCTGGCGGTTGCGAATTCAGTCCAGCCCGCGGACGTCGCGCTCCTGGAAGTGCGGCAGCTGCCACTGGAAGGTCATTGCCAGCACCCGGAACAGGAAGCCCGCACACAGCGTGGCCAGCGAGGCGATGGACGTGTCGATCCCGAGCCAGAGCAGCGTTACGTAGAGCACGCCAGTGAACAGCGCCACCGTGGCATAGAGCTCGCGCCGCAACACCATCGGCACACGGTTGCAGAGAATGTCGCGCAGCAATCCGCCAAACACGCCGGTGATGACCCCCGCCAGCACAACGATTGAAAGGTGCGCGCCCATGTCCATGGCCACGCCGCAACCGATCACGGTAAAGGCCACCAGACCCAGGCCGTCGACCAGCAGAAACACCTGCCGCAGGTGATGCATGTGCCGCGCGACCAGGGCGGTGACGATGGCCGCGCCCACGGTGAAACCAAGGTACTCGGGGTGGGCGATCCAGCCGATCGGGTAATGCCCCAGCAGCACATCGCGCGCCGTGCCGCCGCCCAGCGCCGTCACCGTGCCGAGCATGCAGATACCGAACAGGTCCATGCCGCGGCGCATGCCCATGATGGCGCCGGACATGGCTTCGGCCGTAATGGCGATCAGATAGATGATGTGCAACAGCGTCACAGCGGAACTCCAGAACAGGCAGGCGGGAAAACGGCGCCATTATGGGGCACACTGCTATTCAATCGATGTGACTTAGCAAAATTAGGCTATACAAACATTTATTTAATCTGAGGACGCAGGGCTTGAATCTTGATCCCAAACAGACTGAAGCCTTCCGTGCGGTCATCAAAACAGGCAGTTTTGAGCAAGCTGCCCTGCGCCTGCATCTGACGCCACCTGCTATTTCGCAGCGGGTGCGAGCGCTGGAAAGCGCCTTGGGCAATGCTCTGGTGGTGCGCAGCCGCCCCTGTCGCCCTACCGAAATAGGCCAGCGGCTGCTGCAGTACCTCAAGCGGGCCACCTTGCTTGAAGCCGACCTGATGGCCGACCTGGCCGAGCGCAGCGACGCGCCGCTGGTGGTGGTCGCCGCGCTCAATGCCGACAGCCTGGGCACCTGGTTCTTTCCGGCGCTGGCCGACGTGCTGATCAAGGAACGCGTGCTGCTCGATCTGACGGTCGAGGACCAGGACCACACCTACAGCCTGCTGGAAACCGGTCTGGCAATCGGCTGCATCAGCACCGAACCCAAGCCCATGCGCGGCTGCACGGCCAGCCCGCTGGGAAGCATGCGCTATCGCCTGGTAGCGTCCGCCGCCTTTCGGCAGCAGTACTTTCCCAACGGTCTGAACCGCAATGCCGCGCGCAAGGCGCCGGTGGTCGCCTACACCAACAAGGACCGCCTCACCTCTTCGTTCCTGCTTCGGCGGCTGGGCCTGCCCGAGGGCGCCTACCCTTGCCACTACGTGCCCGGCGCCGAGCCTCGCTTCAACGCGATCCGCTACGGGCTGGGCTATGGCATGGTGCCGCAGCCGTTGCTGCAGGATGCATTGGCCGGGGGCATCGTGGTCGACCTGGCCGCAGACGCGCCGCTGGACATCTCGCTGTACTGGCACACTTGGAAGGTGCAGTCGCCGCGCATGGAAAGTCTGTCGCGCCAGATCATCGAAGCTGCGCCGAAGATCCTTGCGCGACCTGAGGAAGCCTGCTGAAAAGAGTGTCCGCCTGCTTTTGTGGTCCGCGAGCCAGCTCGCTTCTGCAAGAGCAATAAGATGCGAGATCAGGACAGGGCTCAAATCGATGGCCGCCCCGCCCGTGCGTCCGGCTCAAGGGAAAGCGGGCTTTCTACTACAGGGGCCAACCCGGGCTACGTAGGCGCGAGCTTGCTCGCGAAGAATCCCATGTCCACGCCAAGCGCATCACCGGGACTGCGCTCGGGCTGGCACTGAGGCACACTAACGCCCATGACTTCCATTCTTTATCACCCGGCCTGCTGCTCGCCTTTGAGCGATCACTGGCCGCTGCCGCTCGCCTTGCCCGGTGTGCAGTTGATCAGCACCCGCTTCGACCCCGCCCTGCTCGACCCCGAGGACTTCACCCGCTGCGGCGTGCCGGGCATGAGCGCCGTGAGCAAGCGCCAGACCGAGTTTCTTGCCGGCCGCCTCTGTGCGCACGAGGCCTTGCGCAGGGTGACGGGCGTGCCGTGCATCCCGGCCGTGAACGAGGACCGCTCGCCCAACTGGCCTGCCGGGGTGGTCGGCTCCATCACCCATGGCACTGGCTGGGCGGCGACCGTGGTGGCGCGTCGCGAGCAATGGCGCGGTCTCGGGCTGGATGTGGAGAAGCAGATACCTACCACACGGGCCGACCGCCTGGTCGCTGAAATCCTCACGCCGCGCGAACTGGAAGGTTACTCCGCACTCGACGAGACCCAGCGCGCGCTGCGCGTCACCCTGACCTTTTCCATCAAGGAAAGCTTGTTCAAGGCGCTGTATCCGCTGGTGAACAAGCGCTTCTATTTTCAGGAAGCCGAGCTGATTCACCACGACAGCAGCGGTTACGTCCGCCTGCGTCTGCTCAATGATTTATCGGAAGAATGGACGGCTGGCGCTGAACTGGAAGGGCAGTTCGTGCAGTTCGATGACTACCTGCTGAGTCTGGTGAGCATTCCGGCCTGAATCGCACAGCCCGGCGCGGGGCCCTCGCCGACAACAAACCTTTCAGTAACCGCAAGGTGGCGCCCCAGCGTCTACTTCGCCCGCTTGCGCGGCCAGACCAGGCTGAAGCGCGCGCCGCCCAGGTCGCTATGCCCAATCTGCGAACGGCCGCCGTGCCAGTAGGTAATTCGCCGCACGATAGACAGGCCCAGACCATGCCCCCCGGAGGCACGGGTGCGGCTGTCGTCCAGGCGCAGGAAGGGGGCAAAGACCTTCTCCCACGCCTCCTCGGGAACGCCCGGCCCGTCATCGTCGACCACCAGCTGCGCTCGCTCGCCATCGATGACGAAGCTGACCTGAACCCGCGTTTCGGCATGGCGCATGGCGTTGCTGATCAGATTGCTCAAGGCGCGACGCAGATAGTGCGGCTCAGCATCGACCACGCTGCTGCCGTCAGCGGCCGGCTTACAGGGCCCGCGCTCGACCTGTACCGTTGGCCGCAATGGCGCCAGCTCACCGATGACCTGATCGACCAGCGCGCCGAGATCCACCGCCTGGAACGTCAGCTCTGGCGAACCCCGTTCGAGGCGCGTATAGACCAACATCTCGTCCACCAGGCGATCCAGGTCGTCGATATCGCCATCCATGTCCTCCAGATAGCGATTGCGTGCTTCCGCTGTCTGCGCCGAGCCGGCCATTTCCAGGCCGAAACGTAACCGCGCGACCGGCGTTCGCAGCTCGTGGGCCACGGCGCTGACCATTTCCCGCTGCACCGCCAGCAAGCGCTGCAGATGAGTGGCCATGCCATTGAAGGCCTTGGCCAATCGCCCGACCGAATCGGTTCCGGCATCCGGCACGCGCGCTTCCAGCTGGCCGTTCGCAATGCGCGTGGCGGCGCGCCCGACGCTCCTTAGACGCCGCTCCAGCTGGCGTACCAGCAGATACACCGTCAGCCCGATCAGCGACAGACCCAATACACCGATGAGGGTCAGCAGCTCGGGCGGATAGGGATTGAGCTGACGCAACGGCCCCAGCGACATGATCCACGGGGTTCCGGCAATCGCGGCGAACACCCGGATGGCCTCGCCGCCGTTGACCAGCGCCATCACCGTGTCGCCTTCATCCAGCCGGCGCCGCTGATCGTCGTCGAGGCTGGCGCTGTCGCGGGTCAGCAGCTCCAGCGGATAGCCAAAACCACGCGCCGTCTTCAGTTCGGCCAGACGCTGGGGTTGTTCGGCTTCGGGATAGCGGATCAGCTCGTCGATCAGCAGATAGATAGTGGCGCGTGCCAGCTGTTCGCTGAGTTGCTCGACCTCGCCGGTCAGGGCCAGCCGGTCGTCGGCGCTGACTAGGGAATAAATCGTCACGCTGCCGGGGCGAATCTGCTCCACCAAGACCTGGCCGCGCAGCAGTCGTGTCTCCAGGCCGCTTTCCAGCCGGATGTCTTCCAGCGTGCGCACCCGCAACGGAATCCCCAGCAGCCGCCCCCAGAGGTTCGCCGCCTGACGCCGTTCGATGGGCGTCATGTTGCTCATGTTGTGCGCCATCAGGCGAAAGGTACCGGCCGCCAGCGCTTCGCGATGCTGATCGGCCCGTACCTGGTTGAGCAGATGCAGACCGCCCACGCCCAGCAGTCCAACCAGCACCAGTACGGCAAGCATGCCGCCGTAGATGCGCAGGAAGATCGAATTCACTGCAGCGCTTCAGCCGCTTCGGAGACGAACAGGTAGCCCTTGCCACGCACCGTCTTGATCAGGCGCGGGTGGTCGGGGTCGTCACCTATCTTGGGGCGGATGCGCGAAATACGCACATCGATGGAGCGATCCTGGCCGTCGTATTCGATACCGCGCAATTCAGAGAAGATCTGTTCGCGGGACATGATCCGTCCCGGATTGGAGGTCAGCAGCCATAGCAGGTCGAACTCTGCGCCGGTCAGCTCGATGCCCTCACCGCGCAACCAGGCCTCGCGCAACGCGTTGTCGACCACCAGCGGGCCGTACTGGACGCGCTTGCCGCCTGCAATCGCTGCCGCCTCTGGCCCTTCCCGGCGCCGCAGCAAGGCGCGAATGCGGGCCAGCAGCAACCGCGGCCGCACCGGTTTGCACACATAGTCATCGGCACCGATCTCCAGGCCCAGCACCTGATCGAGGTCGTCGGCACGCGCGGTCAGCATCAGGATCGGCCCGTCATATCGATCACGCACCTTGCGGCAGATCGACAATCCGTCTTCGCCGGGCAGCATCAGATCGAGCACCACCAGATCGGGACGCTCGTTGATGATGCGTTCGGCCGCCTGGGCGCCGTCCGCCTCAATCGAGACCTGCATGCCATTGCCTTCAAGATACTCGCGGGTCAGTTCGGCCAACCGCTGGTCATCTTCGACAATCAGGATGTTCCAAGACTCTTGATCCACCACGCGCCCTCCCGATACACCGGCCGGCATTGTAGCGCCAGGGCACCGCCAGATGGCAGCGGTTGACATGCACCTCCACGACGGAGCGGCCTGGATGACCGGTGGAAGCGACGCCCTTGATGCCCGCTTCGCAGAACCGCCACAGCGCCGCGCCGGCCCTGAGCCAGGCAAAAGGCCATCAGCGCAGCCCGCTCCGTCAAATCACCGTCTCGCTGAGCCTAAACGGCGATAAATCCGCCTTTGACAAAACACCACATATAGTGTTTTACCCAAGGCACCTCCGGGCGTCTGAAAGCGCTGTATGAGCCCGCATTTCATCCGAAGCCTTTGCACGCCGGAAACGGCGCGGGCTGCGCCCTTATCGCGCACAGCTCACCCACATGTTATCCACAGGTTGTTCATTTCAGGTGCCTTGCACTGGGCCTGAACCCCCACTATCGTGTCGCTCCAAGCGCCTTTTACCCCACATATTGGGTGTCCTAGGCCAAACAGACACAAACGCCGAAAAAAGCAAGCAAAATAAATTCGCTCTGATTTTTACCCGGCTCGCGCCCCCACGGGCGCGATAGATCGTCGCCGCAGACCGCGATCCTGCACAGCCCAACGTTGATTTTGCTCAAGCCCAGCAGTAGCGCATGCGCCAAGCGCGTCACACTACATGTTGTGTTTTGAGGTTGTGATCTTCACAACGCCTGACTATGCTTCGGCACATTCGATTCGCCACCCCCGGTGCCGGATCGTTTCCAGTTTTGAGTCACCCATGGGCCGGTTCGCCGGGGCATGGTTCATGCAATACGAGATACGCAAGACCCGATCAAGGCCGCCCACAAAGCAGGCCTGACACCTAACGTGCTACCGAGACAGAGAGAATCCGGAGACCCCATGCAGAACGAGTCCACTCGCGAGAACCCGCACGCCGACAACAGCTCGCTGGACCTGGCCGCTACCGCGCCGGGCCAGCTGCGCGTGATCAAGCGCAACGGTACAGTCGTCCCCTACACCGACGACAAGATCACCGTCGCCATCACCAAGGCGTTTCTCGCAGTGGAAGGCAACAGCGCCTCCGCCTCGTCGCGCATCCATGACACCGTCGCCCGCCTGACCGAACAGGTCACCGCCACTTTCAAGCGTCGCATGCCTTCCGGCGGCACCATCCACATCGAAGAGATCCAGGACCAGGTCGAACTGGCCCTGATGCGTTCCGGCGAGCAGAAAGTGGCCCGCGACTACGTGATCTACCGTGAATCTCGCAGCCAGGAGCGCAAGCGCGGCGCCATCGACGCACCGGTCGAAGCCCATCCGAGCATCCGCATCAAGCGTGCCGACGGTAGCCTCTCGCCGTTGGACCTGGGCCGCCTGAACACCATCATCACCGAAGCCTGCGAAGGCCTCGAAGAAGCCGATGGCGCGCTGATCCAGAAAGAAACCCTGAAAAACCTGTATGACGGTGTCGAGCAGACCGACGTCAACACCGCCCTGGTGATGACCGCCCGGACCCTGGTCGAGCGTGAGCCGAACTACTCCTACGTCACCGCTCGCCTGCTGATGGACACCCTGCGCGCTGAAGCCCTGAGCTTCCTCGAAGTCGCCGAGTCCGCCACCCATCACGAGATGGCTGACTTCTACGCCAAGGCCCTGCCGGCCTACGTGGAAAAAGGCGTGCAGTTCGAACTGCTCGACCCGCGGCTGAAGGAATACGACCTGGCCAAGCTGGGCGCGGCGATCAACCACGAGCAGGACCAGCAGTTCACCTACCTCGGCCTGCAGACCCTTTACGACCGCTACTTCATCCACAAGGACGGCGTGCGTTTCGAACTGCCGCAGATCTTCTTCATGCGCGTCGCCATGGGCCTGGCCATCGAGGAAGAAAACCGCGAAGCCCGCGCCATCGAGTTCTACAACCTGCTGTCGTCCTTCGACTACATGGCCTCCACGCCGACCCTGTTCAACGCCGGCACCCTGCGTCCGCAGCTGTCCTCCTGCTACCTGACCACCGTGCCGGACGACCTTGGAGGCATCTACGACGCCATCCGCGATAACGCCCTGCTCTCCAAGTTCGCCGGCGGCCTGGGCAACGACTGGACCCCGGTGCGTGCACTGGGCGCCTACATCAAGGGCACCAACGGCAAATCCCAGGGCGTCGTGCCCTTCCTGAAAGTGGTCAACGACACCGCGGTGGCAGTCAACCAGGGCGGCAAGCGCAAGGGCGCGGTCTGCGCCTACCTGGAAACCTGGCACCTGGACATCGAAGAATTCCTCGAGCTGCGCAAGAACACCGGTGACGACCGTCGCCGCACCCACGACATGAACACCGCCAACTGGATTCCGGACCTGTTCATGAAGCGCGTCTTCGACGACGGCAAGTGGACCCTGTTCTCGCCGAGCGAAGTACCCGACCTGCACGACCTCACCGGCAAGGCCTTCGAGGAGCGCTACGAGTACTACGAAGCCCTGATCGAATACGGCAAGATCAAGAACTACAAGACCCTGCAGGCCAAAGACCTGTGGCGCAAGATGCTCTCCATGCTGTTCGAAACCGGCCACCCATGGCTGACCTTCAAGGACCCGTGCAACCTGCGCAGCCCGCAGCAGCACGTCGGCGTAGTGCACAGCTCCAACCTCTGCACCGAAATCACGCTGAACACCAACAAGGACGAAATCGCCGTCTGCAACCTGGGCTCGATCAACCTGCCGCGCCACATCGTCGACGGCAAGCTGGACACCGCCAAGCTGGAGCGCACCGTGCGCACCGCCGTGCGGATGCTCGATAACGTCATCGACATCAACTACTACTCCGTGCCGCAGGCGAAGAACTCCAACTTCAAGCACCGTCCGGTGGGCCTGGGCATCATGGGCTTCCAGGACGCGCTGTACCTGCAGCACATCCCCTATGGCTCCGACGCCGCCATCGACTTCGCCGACAAGTCCATGGAAGCGGTCAGCTACTACGCCATCCAGGCCTCCTGTGACCTGGCCGACGAGCGTGGCGCCTACGAAACCTTCCAGGGCTCGCTGTGGAGCCAGGGCATCCTGCCGCTGGACTCGCAGCAGATCCTCATCGAAGCGCGTGGCCAGAAGTACATCGACGTCGACCTGACCGAGTCCCTGGATTGGGCCCCGGTACGTGCCCGCGTCAAGAACGGCATCCGTAACTCGAACATCATGGCCATCGCGCCGACCGCGACCATCGCCAACATCACCGGCGTGTCGCAGTCCATCGAGCCGACCTACCAGAACCTGTACGTGAAATCGAACCTCTCGGGCGAATTCACCGTGATCAACCCCTACCTGGTTCGCGACCTCAAGGCGCGCGGCCTGTGGGACGCGGTCATGATCAACGACCTCAAGTACTACGACGGTTCGGTACAGCAGATCGAGCGCATCCCGCAGGAGTTGAAAGACCTCTACGCGACCGCTTTCGAAGTGGAAACCAAGTGGATCGTCGACGCCGCCAGCCGCCGCCAGAAGTGGATCGACCAGGCCCAGTCGCTGAATCTCTACATCGCCGGCGCCAGCGGCAAGAAGCTGGACGTGACCTACCGCATGGCCTGGTACCGTGGCCTGAAAACCACCTACTACCTCCGTGCCCTGGCCGCGACCAGCACCGAGAAGTCCACCGTCAACACCGGCAAGCTCAACGCCGTGTCCAGCGGTGGCAACAGCGGCGCCAGCGCTGCTCCAGCCAAAGCTGCGCCAGCACCAGAAATGGCAGCCGGTCCGGCACCGGTGCCGAAGGCGTGTGCGATTGATGAACCAGACTGCGAAGCCTGCCAATAAGTAGTTGAAAGTCGCGGTCCCCAGAGCGGACCGCGCGTTGTTGCCCGGCAGGTCGGCCCCCATCACGTACATGCGTACGCTCAGGGGCTCCGACATGCCAGGCGCCTAGCGCTGCCTCGCTCTGGAAACCGCTCACACCGAGCTGCTGCTGAAAAGCGCTGCTCTGAGGTTTGAGGGCAACACGGACGCTGTAGGAGCGAGGGGGACGCCTAGTCCTTGCTCGCGATCCGCTCCCGCTCCGACCTCTCGGAAATACGGTGACATCGGGCCCTACCGCCCACCAATTTCTGCTTTTGCGTGCACACACAAAAGCCCAAAACATTCCCGACCGGCCGCGCCGGTCCCCAATCAGGAAAAACCGCCATGCTGAGCTGGGACGAATTCGACGAAGAAGAAACCACCACCGCCGCGCCGGGCGTCGCTACGCCGGCTGCCCCGCAAGCCGCCGCCGCAAACGACGCACCGGCCAAGCTCGACAAGGACGCCGCCGGCTCCGTCGAAGAAGCCCGCGCCGTTGCCTCTGACGACTCCGCTGCCGTTGCCCGCGCCAAGAAGGCCCTGGACGACCTCGACATCCAGGAAGGCCTGGATGAACTGGAAGGCGAATCCGCCCGCGTTCACGTCGGCGACAAGCAGATGATCAACGCCCGCGCCGACCTCAACCAGCTCGTACCCTTCAAGTACGACTGGGCCTGGCAGAAGTATCTGGATGGTTGCGCCAACCACTGGATGCCGCAGGAAGTGAACATGAACGCCGACATCGCCCTGTGGAAGAGCCCCGACGGCCTCTCCGAGGACGAGCGCCGCATCGTCAAGCGCAACCTCGGCTTCTTCTCCACCGCCGACAGCCTGGTCGCCAACAACCTCGTGCTGGCCGTGTACCGCCTGATCACCAACCCCGAGTGCCGGCAGTACATCCTGCGCCAGGCCTTCGAAGAGGCGATCCACACCCACGCCTACCAGTACTGCATCGAATCGCTGGGCATGGATGAAGGCGAGATCTTCAACATGTATCACGAGATCCCGAGCGTCGCGAAGAAAGCCTCCTGGGGCCTCAAGTACACCCGCTCCATCTCCGACCCGACCTTCCAGACCGGCACCGTCGAGACGGACAAAGAGTTCCTGCGCAACCTCATCGCTTACTACTGCGTACTCGAAGGCATCTTCTTCTACTGCGGCTTTACCCAGATCCTCTCCATGGGCCGCCGCAACAAGATGACCGGCACCGCCGAGCAGTTCCAATACATCCTGCGCGACGAGTCTATGCACCTGAACTTCGGCATCGACGTGATCAACCAGATCAAGATCGAAAACCCACACCTGTGGGACGCCGCCATGAAGGACGAAGCGACCCAGATGATCCTTCAGGGTACGCAGCTGGAAATCGAATACGCCCGCGACACCATGCCCCGTGGCGTCCTCGGCATGAACGCCTCGATGATGGAGGACTACCTCAAGTTCATCGCCAACCGCCGTCTGACCCAGATTGGTCTGAAGGAAGAGTACCCAGGCACCACCAACCCGTTCCCGTGGATGAGCGAAATCATGGACTTGAAGAAGGAGAAGAACTTCTTTGAGACGCGGGTGATTGAGTATCAGACGGGTGGGGCTTTGAGTTGGGATTGATGTCGGACTAAAACTGACAGATAGGCAGAAGAACCGCCGATTGACATGGCTTGCCTGACGATACTGCAAAAGTAAAGCCCTGCATTAGCAGGGTTTTTTACAACGGACTGAAGCATGCTACAAAGAATAAAGAGTGCATTATCTTCTAAAAGCCTATTAAGTCTGGGCTGGTTTCTGTTTATTGCAGTTTTACTTGGGCAGCTAGGCCCTATCTTATCTATTTTCAACGCCTGGTGGGATGGAAAGGACGCCCTCAGTGAGTTAAACAGACAGGCAAGGCAGGGGAACTTTATAATCTTCGCCACTTCCCTACTTGCTACTTCTGCATACTTCCTAATACGCGACTACGCTCAAAAGAACCAAATCTCCAACAAGCACAGAAAGCTAAAGCTACTACTAGTCGCAGCGGCTTTAGGCCTGATCGATTCGGTGATTGCATTAAAATTGATCCAAAACCCTGTATTCGTGAGCTGTGCTCAGGAAGCATTTCACTGGCTCGCTTTTCTAGCATCAATCCTGACTTCAATTAGTTTTTGGAGGCTTGAAGAAGAAGAATCAGGAATTGTCGTTATAAATGAGATCAACGAAAACACTGAACAACTTACCCACGACTCCGCCCAGAAAACCAGTACATCTGACGGCTATACGCTCTAAGGATTTATTTAATGAAAACTTACAGCTACATACAATACAACCAGCCGGGCGGAAGCTTTTACGCATGCACAATGAAAGCGTCAGAGGTTATAAATCGCCTTGAGGTTCGAAGGAGAAGCGACAACTCGGAGCTTGGAATTCAACGCGACGAAGACAAAAAAAGAATTAAAGATATAGAAGACTACCTTCAAAAACCCGAAGCCATTATTCCAACACCGATCATCGTATCCGCATCAAAAAGTGCGGTTTTTATTGAAGACAACCAGCTCAAGATTGACTTTAGTGCTGAATCCATTGGACATATATTGGATGGACAGCACCGTGTGCTTGGCTTGAGAGAACTCCAACGCACCGCACCAGAAAAAATACAACTAGTCGACTTACTAATTGTTTTCGTATTTGAAATTGACATATATTCCGAAGCCACTATATTTGCGACAATCAATAGCAACCAAAAACAAGTATCCAAATCCCTTATCTACGACCTATTTTCTTTAAACCCTCAGAGAAGCATCGAAAAAACCTGTCACGAGATAGTGAAATCACTGAATAACGATGAAAGCTCGCCGTTTTATCGAAAGATCAAGATTCTCGGAAAAAAGGTCGAGGAGACTGAAACTCTTTCTCAAGCCGCGTTTATCGATCAACTAATAAAGTCTCTTACCGCAAGAAATAGCCAGACCTTAAGGTTTTACGAAAACAACGAAGAATGGGCGCTCAGGAAAATCATTTCTAACGCGTTTAATGCATTAAATGTTGCGCTAGCAGAATGCAATCACAATTATCCCGACGGCTATTTTTTCAGGACCTCCGGCTATGGCGGAGTAATACAAGCCCTGAATAGTTTGATTGAACAAGCAAGAGACTCAAAGAATTTAAGTCAAAGTTTTTTTGAAGAAATAATGCGTAGATTTATTGCAGACCACCCGACTCCGCCTTCAGGGACAGGCAACTCCGCCATGCTTGAGGTTAAGCGAGGTCTCCTAGGAACGCTGTCCAATGATCTAAACTACGCACCTCCAAAGTATTAAATTGACCTTGTAGTGAGTCTTATAAAGGGCTAATAAACCTTGAACTCATTCGATAACGTCTTCACCGGCGTCTTTAGCGGTATTGTCACGACAATCATCCTGTATTTTTGCGCTTTATTCACTCAAAAGGTGGTTGGCCCGTGGATAACAAAACTCCGCTATTCTGGGGTGGACCTGTCTGGAAAGTGGTATTGCGCAGACTGCACAATGGCACAGGAGATTACGTTTGATTTAACGCAGAGCGCCAACGTAATTCATGGTAAAGCCCAGTTTCATACCAAAAGTCGGAAACCTAATGCTTCTTATGAGGATATCCGCTCCTTCTCAATAGAGGGTCGCATTGAAGACAGGTTCGTCAGCCTATTCCTCAAGCACGAGGATCGCCAAAGACTTGGAATAAACAACTACCTGTTAGAAGTTGTTGGCGACGGTAGACATTTAAAAGGAGTTTTTTGTTTCTATGGCCTCAAAAACCATACGATCATGTCCTCTCAGCAAAACTTGTGGCGAGACAAGGCGAGCGCGCACGAGGACTATTTAGATAACCGCCAGCAGTTATTTGATCAAAGCAGTAAAATCTTGGCTTTCTCTGGAAACCCAAGCGTTGATACCGAGCCCGACGACGATATTCCGTTTTGATGTAGAGCCTTAGCAATGCGGAAAAAGGGGACAGATTTATTTTCCGGCTGCCAGCTCACCGCTCTACATCCCCGCCACGCTTTCCTCGCCCGACCGACAGGTTTCGCCTAGCACGGCGAATTACTTTCTCTTGCCTGGACTAGAGAAAGTAACCAAAGAGAAAAAGCGCGCCCGACATCCGAGGTTCGCTGCGCTTAACTCCCCTCGCTCCGTCGCTGTTCCGAGGGTCGTCCCGATGGACCACCCCTGGCCTATCGTTCCACCCCTTTCCACGCACCTCCACTCGTACTCCTGACGGGATTTGGGAAACCGCGTCGCCTGCCAGTTTGCTCGACCCTGTGCTTGAGGGTTCGGAAATAAATCAGCAAACTGTGAGAAACACAATGTAGAGCTAAATCATGGAAGAAGCAGACAACCAACCCAAAAACATCGACAAAGAACCATTTTTTGTAAAAACACTTTGGATTATTTTCACGCCTTTATTTGGCTTGCTCGGTTACTCCACCATTTATCTAGTTGGCGTGACTTATCATCAAGCCTGGGTGAATCACTTCGGTATTGACTCCAGCTTTTTTGAGAAATCGACCACCGACTATTTAATCTATGCATACGTAGCCTTAATAACAATCTGCAGCAATTGGCTCAGCGTACTAACTGACACTTGGATTGCTTTATCTACCTTAGGAGTTGCTGCACTTTTTACAATTGAAATAGCTGCGCTTGCTTGGCTGCCCCGTACTAGGCTTTTCCAAAGCGCAGGCTCGACAATAAATAAAAGAAAATTTTTGAGCATCCCGTTGGCTATCTTTGCCATGGCGGGCGGCACTACCTTGACTTTGCTTCTACTGCCGCTAGTAGCCAACTTACTCCTCATTACTCCAGGACTTACGGGCTACAAAGCTGCGCAAATGACAATAGATAGAAATGCCCCCATATATGCACTCGGCTGTGAAAAAGCCGACCGTCGTCAGGACTATTGCGTGCGTCTACTAGACAGTCAGATTGAAATAGCTAGGGGCTTCGTCATTGACTCGTCAAACGAGCGCATAGCGCTTTATCTCGACGGCAAAGCAACGATCCTACCGCTCAAGGACTATCGAATCGAAACCATTATTCCCTCACCCCAAATGCCGGATGTTAAGACGGCACAGCCATAGGATGGCTTGAGCTCGAGGAAACGGGGGGTTGGCGCAGCAGGCGAAACCACGAATCGCCAGAATCGTGACTATCCTTTGGTCTCGACAGTCGCCGCCTCGTCAATCCGGGCCGCAGCAGTAAGAGGCAGCCCGAGGGATAAAAAGCGCGCATGGACAGCTGTGATCATCAGTGGAGGTAAAGCATGGCCGATAGCAGTGAAAGCCCGGCGGCAGGCGGGAACCTGATTGATACCGACTACCAGATTGGCCAAGACAATCTGGTCACGACCATCGGCCCCATTGAGGTCGACATCCATAACCCTGTTTTTGCGATCTCCGGACTGATGACGATTGTGTTCGTCATCTTCACGCTGGCGTTCCCGGAACTCGCAACCGGCATATTCACCGCTGCGATGAGCTGGGTAACGGTCCGCTTCGACTGGCTTTTCATCCTGGCCTCCAACATTTTTCTGGTATTCGCCGTCGCTATTGCGCTCTCGCCCTATGGCAAAGTCAGGCTCGGTGGGCCTGATTCGAAACCGGACTTTTCGCTGTTGGCATGGATCTGCATGCTGTTTGCGGCTGGCATGGGCATCGGGCTGCTGTTCTGGAGCGTCGGTGAGCCGATGACGCACTTTGTAAGCTCGGTCGCGCCGGATGCCGGGAGCCCTGACAGCTGGGCACCGCTCGGGGGATTGCCCGGCGATGTCGAGGGCTCGGCCAGGCTCGGCCTTGCCGCCACGCTCTATCACTGGGGGCTCCAGGCGTGGGCGATCTATGCAGTCGTCGGACTAGCGCTGGCGCTCTTTGCCTTCAATAAAGGCCTGCCGCTGGCGATTAGGTCTACGTTCTATCCCATCTTCAAAGAGCGGGTCTGGGGCTGGGTCGGCCATGCCATCGACATACTGGCGGTGCTGGCGACCCTCTTCGGTCTTGCGACCTCGCTTGGGCTTGGCGCCGAACAGATCAATGCTGGCCTGTTCTTCCTTTACGGCGTACCTGTGTCCGCCACGACGAAGATCGTGTTGATCACGCTGATTACGGGCATCGCGACCGTTTCTGTTCTGCGCGGGCTTGAGGGGGGCGTCAAGAAGGCTTCCGAAATAAACATGATCATGGCGTTCGTACTGCTGATCGCTGTGTGCGTATTTGGCCCAACTGGCGCTATCGTGGAGCGGGTCGCGGACTCAGTGGTCAGCTATTTCGCCTATCTGCCGGCGCTGTCGCAGCCCTTCGGCCGTGAAGACGAGAACTACGCACAAGGCTGGTCCTCGTTCTACTGGGCGTGGTGGGTGTCGTGGTCGCCCTTCGTGGGGATGTTCATTGCCCGGGTCAGTCGCGGCCGCACGGTGCGCGAATTCATGATCTGCGTGCTGATCGTCCCGTCAGCCGTCTGCATTCTCTGGATGTCGATCTTTTCTGGCGTCGCGTTCGACCAGTACATCAATGACGGCTATCGAGCTGTGGCGGATGCGGCGCTGGAGGTCAAGCTGTTCGCGATGTTCGACGTGATGCCATTCACTCAGGCGATGTCCCTGTTGGGCATCGTTCTGGTGGCGGTGTTCTTCATCACCTCATCGGACAGCGGCTCATTGGTCATCGATACCATCACGTCCGGCGGCAAGGACGACGGCCCCATCCCTCAGCGCGTGTTCTGGTGCATTTTTGAAGGGCTGGTCGCCATCGCCCTGCTGTTGGGGGGTGGTCTCAAGGCCTTGCAATCCATGGTGGTAACGACCGGCTTCCCGTTCACCTTCGTCCTGCTGCTGATGTGCGTCAGCATCGTCATCGGCCTGCGGAGCGAGCTCAGGGTACCGCGCCCAACGGTCGTGAAGGCGCGATAACACCGCGCCGCGTCTTCCTCCACCTCGTTGGCCGTTAGCGAGGAGGAAGGTGGGCAGCTAGCAAGTAGCCTGAAAGATACGCGTGGAAAAGGCTTCGCCATATTCCACCCTACGGTCGAGCCTCGGGTAGCGCGGCTCGGCTTTGCCGGTATCAGCGCCCTACTTCACACAACCCACCAGGCACCTTCATCACCCACTCCCTTACCGCCAGAACCGTCGGATCATCCCGACGGCTCTCCGGATAAACCAGATGAAACGGCTTGCCCGCCATCTCCGGACCGAACGGCTGCACCAACCGCCCTGCTATCACTTCATCCTCGACCAACTGCCGGCTCATCAAAGCTACGCCTTGGGCACCGATGGCGGCGGAGATGGCGTGGGTTTCGTCGGAGAAAACCAGCCCGGCGCTGACGTCCAGCCCCGGCACCTTGGCGAGCTTTTGCCACGCCGCCCAATGAATCGGAGCCGAGGCGGCGCCCCGTGCCTGGAAGTGGATCAGCGGATGGTTGGGCAAGTCGGCGGCGTCACTCAGGCCGAGCAATGGGCTGCAGACCGGGACGAAGGTGTTGTCGATCAACTTCTCCGCCATCAGCCCCGGCCAGCGGCCGTCACCGTAGCGGATGGCCATATCCGCCGTCACGCCATCCAGCGCCACCGGCTCGTGCGAGGTATGGAAGCGCAGGTCGATATCGGGATGGGATTCGCGCAACAGGCAGACCCAGGGCACCAGCCAGCGCACGGCGATGGCCGGCGTGGTGCTGAGGGTGATCGCCTGTCGGCAGGGCCCGGCGCTGAGGCGGTCGACCGTGGCGCTGATGCTGTCGAACGCGGTCTCCAGCGTCTGTTGCAGCTCACGCCCCTGAGCGGTCAATTCCAGCTGCCTGGGTTTGCGTAGAAACAGCGCCACGCCGAGGGATTCTTCAAGCGAGCGAATCTGGTGGCTGATGGCCGTAGCGGTAACGTTCAATTCCTCGGCAGCCTGCTTGGCGCTCTCATGGCGGGCGGCCGCTTCAAAGGCACGCAAGGCGGATAGCGAAGGTAACCAGCGGTGCGCCATGGCTGAGTTTTCCTCATCTGTAACTGGAAGAAATGGTCGTTTGTCGCCCACAGAGGCTAAACCTAGTCTGGGTCTACCGCGAATGACAGATGAATTAAGTCACACAGGAGACCCACCATGACGCACCTTCTGCACCTCGACGCCAGTGCCCGCCCCGGTCTTGCCGGAAGGGATGAGCACGGCTCCCACAGCCGTCATCTCAGCCACCGCTTCGTCAGCCAATGGCGCGCTCATCGCGCGCAGGACAGCGTGACCTATCGGGACATCGGCCAGAACCCGCCCTCTTTCATCAGCCACGACTGGATCGCCTCCTCCTTCACGCCTGAAGATCGTCGTGAAGCATGGATGAAGGAGACATTGGCCGAGAGCGACCGGCTGGTCGATGAGCTGATCGCGGCGGATGTGCTGATCATCGGGACGCCTTTCTACAATTTCGGCATGCCCGCCGCGCTCAAGGCGTGGGTCGACCTCATCGTGCGCCCAGGAAGGACGATTGAGATCGACGAAACCAAACTACCCGAACCCTACGTACCGCTGCTGGCCGACCGGCCACGGCATGCCGTTATCCTCACCGCCCGCGGGGGCATCGGCTACGGTCCTGGTGGCGAGATGGCGCAGATGAACCACCTGGAGCCGAACCTGGTGACGGCGCTCAACTTCATCGGCATCACCCGCATCCATCAGATCGCGATTGAAGGGCAGGAAACCGGGGGCGAGGTGCTGGCGGCCTCGGTGGCTGAAGCGTTAGGTCAGGTGGATGCCCTGGTGGCAGAGCTTCAGGCGAAGCTAGAGACTGCTCGTCTGAGCGTGGCCGAGGAACGACAGGCTGAGGCTAGCTGAGCGCAAGCTGCGGAGCAGGAGCAAGCGTTATCCGATTCCAGCCTTTGCAGACTAATCCAGACGGGGGGCCGCACGCTGCCGGCCAGCCTGCTGAAACGCCGCGTGCTCGGCGAGAGCTGTTTGGCACTGCGCCGAAGATAGCGCGCCAAACCGGTTCGATAGCCGCTGCAATTCTACGTCGGCTAATAGCAAGAAGCCCGGCATTCGCCGGGCTTGGTGTCACTGCAGTCACTTTTACTTCTGAGTAACGGTAGCCATGTTGCCCGAACCGGTCTGGATGATAGATGCCAGATCGCCCATGCCAGACTGCATAGCGACGGCCATGTTGCTCACGCCGCTTTGAACGATATAAGCGTCGTTGACGGTGCCGGATTGGGTGATATCAGCGTCGTTCGACTGACCGTCCTGATCGACGTTGGCGTAGTTGCCGCTGCCTTTCTGTTCAATCTCAACGTCGTTGTAGTTACCCGTCTGGACAATTTCTGCGACAGCCAGATCGCCTTGGGTAACGAGCAACTCGTTGCCTGTTCCGATCTGGTCGGCAATGACGATACCAGTATCTTTCTGGCTGACAGTAGCGACGTTGTCGTTACCGTTCTGAGATACGTCTGACAGGTTGTTATTACCGTACTGCCCGACATTGGCCTCGTTGTCATTACCGGATTGGGTGATAAATGACCAGTTTGCATTGCCACCTTGCTTCAGGGTGGCATCGTTGCTGAAGCCGTTCTGAGTCACCCATGAGTAGTGGCCGCCGCCGCCACCGTGAGTAACCTCGGCGTTGTTGGCTTCGCCGGCTTGGAAAACGAGCGACGCGTTATTAGCCGCAACCTGTTTGATCTCGGCATTGTTCTTGATGCCAGATTGAGCAACCGTAGAGTCCGAGTTCACGCTGTTTTGTGAAACAGCAGCCGTGTTCAAATTTCCCGACTGGTAGACACCGGAACGGTTGTCGGAGCCAGCTTGATAGGTAGTACCGATGTTGCCTTCACCGTCCTGGAAGACCAGAGCGAACTGATCGCCGCCCTCCTGAGTCACGGTAGCCTGTTGATTGTTGCCATCCTGGCCTACGTAGGCTTCGCTGGACGCGGCCATGGCATTAGCAGCAGCGGCAGAGATAAGAAGCGCGAGAAGGGTCTTTTTATTGAACATTGTGTAGCTCCATTCGGGATAGTGGTTCACATCCTTTTCCCACAACCAATCCGCCGAGGACTGGGGAATACGGACCTGTTGCGGCGCGGCATGCGAAACATAGCCCGCGGCTTCTCCGCCAACCATAAACCGAACGGTTGAATCTAGCTGGCCTCGCGCCAGCTATCGAATTACCAGGTGAAGGTGCGAGAGTGGCGAGGCTGCAAGCGTCGCTTGCCAGGGCGCCGGTGAGCTCACATCAGCAGAGGCAGGTCGAATCCGTCTAGCCACCCAGCCGCGCCGTTCGCCCCGCCATGGACAGAAGCAAACGCCAGTCTCAGGCGTCGGGTGCGCTGTCTGGCGTGGTGAAGGGACGGCGGCTGGATACGAGCTTGCGTGCTGTATCCACAAAGGGCATCACGATCAGGCTGTAGAGCGTCAGGTAGCGGTGCGAGTCGCGTTCGGCGGTGCCGAATTCGATGCGTTCCGGCACCGAGCTGGTGACGTAAAGGGTGCCGAAAATCCAGTCCCACAACGACAGGTTGGTGCTGAAGTTCTTGTGGAAATGCCGCGGCGCATCGCTGTGGTGAATCTGATGCTGGGCTGGGCTGTTGAAGATGTGCTCGAGGCGCGGCCCGAATGACAGCCACACATGACTGTGCCGCAGGTTCGAGGCCAGGCCATTGAAGATGAATACCAGATAGGTCACGCCGAACAGGGTGTAGCGGCTGATCTCCCCGCCGCAGGCATACCAGAACGCACCGGCATAGGCGCCGAGGAAAACCAGATCGACGGGCCTGCCGACTACTTTTTCCAGAAAATGGACGCGGCTCGCCGTCAGCGGAACCATCACCGGCGCCGAGTGATGGACCTTGTGAAACTCCCACAGCCAACTGCAATGAAAGGCGCGATGAACCCAGTAGTGGGTGAAGTCGCTGATCAGGAATACGCCGAGCCCATACAGCAGCGCCAGCGTCAGGTTGTGCCCGACCTGTGGCCGCTCGCCCCACAGGTTGGTGAAGAAGCTGATGTAGTCGCCCGAGCGGAGGATATAGGGGTCGACCAGGCCCACGATGGGCACCACCAGCAACACTTTGATGACTCCACGCACGAAGTAATAGCGGAAATCGAGCAAGGCCGAACGGTGCAGGTGCACCCTATTTCCACCGATGAACTGCCAGAACGAGGGTGCGTCAGTCAGGCCGCGGCGTGATCGGTAGCGAAACAGGCCATAAGCGGTGGCGTAGGAGATGGCAAGAAACAGCACGCCAAGGCGGCCGTTCAGGTCGAAAACGCCGAGAAACTGCTCGATCAGCGGTTCGGCAAGGTAGTGATGGAGGGATTCAAGAACGCCCATGTCTGGCCGCCTCAAAAAAGAAGTCGCGGATTATAGGGCCATGCGAAACGGCTCGTATATGCGAATCTTTATCAGCCGCAAAAACGGATAACTTCGCCTTCGAGGCGCTTGTGGGAGAGATCTGACGGCGTGACATGCTCCGGCCAATACGGCCGCTTATGGATCAGCTGCCACGCCGCGAGGCAAGCATTAGCAGCCCCTGAAGTCGCGAACTGCAGTGCGCCGGGCCGCTTCTGGGCAGGTGCTTGGCGAACAAAGCCGCCATCATGGCCGCAGCGTCCGGACGCGGCTTAGAGCGAGGCCGCGCCAGGGCAACGACAGGCGCCGGCAGCGGTAACGGAGGACCCACGATTGAACGATTCAGCGCGCGGCCTGCTTCTGGTAAGCAGCGGCATCGTCGTACTTAGTTTCGATGGCCTGTTGGTGCGCCTGGCACAGGCCGATGGCTGGAGCATCGTGTTCTGGCGGGGGCTGTTGATGTTCCTGGCGCTGGGTGCGTTCTCGCTGTCTGCGAAAAGCCGTGCGAGTCTCAAGGCACAACCGCTGATCAGCGCCGCCTCGGCCTTGCTGTTGGCCTTCACTTCGATCTTTTTCGTGCTCGCGGTCATCCATACCACGGTGGCCAACGTGGTGGTCGTGCTCAGCACGGCGCCCCTGTTCGCCGCCCTGTTCACACGCTTTTTCCTGGGCGAGTCGGTGGCGTTGCACACCTGGCTGGCCATCGGTGTGGCGGCGCTGGGGATCATGGTGGTCTTCGCCGGAGCCTTCACCCCCACCGATCTGGCTGGCAACGGTTATGCGCTGTTGTCCTCGGCAGCGGTGGGCGCCAATCTCACCCTGCTGCGCCGCCACCCTGCTATCGATCGGATGCCCCTCATCGCGCTCGGCGGCCTGGCGGCTGCGCTGATTGCCTGGCCCAAGGCCGAGCCGTTGGGCCTGGAGATGACGAGCTACTGGGCACTGGCAATCATGGGCCTGATCCAGATGCCGCTGGCCACGTTGTTGATCAATAACGCGACCCGCTATCTGCCCTCTGCGGAAGTCGCGCTCTTCTATCTATTGGAAAGCGTGCTGGGGTCGCTGTGGGCCTGGTATTTCCTGAACGAGACACCCGCAACGTCAACGCTTTATGGCGGCGCGCTGGTCATCGCGACACTGGTGGTTCACGCCGGACTGAGCCTGCGTCGGCGCCCCGCATCGCACGGCCCGTCCGGCCCCGGCGCGAAACCCTGTCTGGTGGCAGACAAGTGAATCGCAAGGGAGACGCCATAAGCGCCGGGAGCCTCCTTTAAGTCGCTGCGGCCGCGGATCAGCCGCGAGATAAGCGCCGAAGCGCGTCAGGCTTAACAGCGAAGGCAGCGAGTAAACACTTCACAGACCGATACCGCCCCTGGCGAACTGCCAACGGCGCGTGGCTGATCGCCCGTGAGGTGACGTGCATCGAAACACCCGGTGTCCCTGTAAGCCCCGTCCTTGCGCCATAAAGTGCATTGGTCGGAAAAATACTGGGCCACCTCAAGGCTTGACAGACCCGTGCCGATAACGTCTTGCCGGCCGCGACTCGCCAGCGATCGATTCGATTGAGGAATCGGGCGCTTCGCGGCCGCGAAGCGCACTGGATTGCGCGAGGGTTCCCCGCAGAACGAAGCGCAGGTCGGCGTGGACGTCTTGATGAACTGGCCAGAGGCCGTTGAACAATGAAAATAAAACACAAACTGCTAGCAAGCTTTCTGGTCGCGACGCTTGTTCCCGTCCTTGTCGTGGCCCTGTTCACCATCCGCAACGTAACCGAGGAGGCCAAGGTCCAGTTTCAGGAAAGCAGCAGCCTGGATGTTCAGCTGGTGAACAACACCTTTGTGACCCTGTTCGATTCGGTCAGCCATACCGTGTCGGCGATGGCCGACTTTGCCGCCGTCCGGGATACCGAGGCTGGCGAGCTGACCACCTACTTCGGGGCGCCCAGCAAACCCGGCGCCACCGCCACGGCCAATGGGGGTCGCGAGAAACAGATCTTCGATTACTTCTCGGGTATCGGTAACAACAACCCGAACTTCGGTTACGTCTACATGGGCGATGCCCAGGGCGGCTACGTGGAGTGGCCGGGCACCGGAGATTACGGCGACTGGGACCCGCGTGGGCGCCCCTGGTTTACCCTGGGCAAAGACGCCAATTTCCAGCTGACGCGCCTGGATGGCTATTACTGGGAACCGGACGATGCCGTCTACGTGTCGGTGATCAAAGCCTTCAAGGACCAGGCCGGCAACTTCGCCGGGGTGGTGGCGACTGACGTGTCGCTCAAGGCGCTGACCGACATGGTCCAGAAAACCCGCTTCGGCGAGACCGGTTTCTTCATGCTGGTCGAGAACAGCGGAACCTTGCTGGTTGACGGCCACCAACCCGAAAACAACTTCAAGAAGCTCAGCGAGCTGCCGGGCGATTACGTCGCGAACATCGCCAACACTGAGAACGGCCTGATCGAGGTAAACATCGATGGCGTCGACTATCTGGCCAACGTCTTCACCTCGCCGACTCTGGGCTGGAAGTTCATCGGCTTCATGCAGGTCGACGAAATCCTGGCTGGCGCACACAGGCTGGCGTGGATGACGCTGGTCGCCTGCGCAGTGCTGGTGGTGCTGTTCGGTATCGCCGGGGTCATATTTGCCAACCGCATCGTCACCCCGATCAATCTGGTCAAGGACGGGCTGCGCACGATTGCCCAGGGCGAGGGTGACCTGACCCATCGCCTCCCCGTGCTGGCCCGGGATGAAACCGGCGAACTGGCCAAGTGGTTCAACCAGTTCATCGAGTCGACGCAGTCGATGATCACCGTCATTAAGGACAACGCCGTCAGCATCGACAGCGTCTCGAGCCAGACCAACGAGCGCACCACCGCCATGTCGGACAGCCTGCAGCGCCAGTCGAGCGCGGTGGAGCAGATCGTCACCGCTGTCACCGAGATGGCCTCGGCGGCCAACGAGGTGGCGCACAACTGCGTCAGGACGGCGGAAGTCTCCGCACAGGGTCTGGAAGCGACACGCGTTGGCAAGGAGGTGATCGCCCGCAGTACCGCAGGGGTGAACGATCTTGGCGCCAGCATCCAGGGTTCGAGCAAGGTGATTCGAGAACTCGAACGCGAAACGGTGAGCATCAACACCATCCTGTCGAGCATCCAGCAGATCGCCGAACAGACCAACCTGCTGGCGCTCAACGCGGCCATCGAAGCGGCACGTGCTGGCGAACAAGGACGCGGCTTCGCCGTGGTGGCCGATGAGGTGCGCAATCTGGCCAGGCGCACCCAGGATTCAACCGGCGAGATCAACAAGATCCTCAACCTGCTGGTCAGCCGCATCAGCGAGGTGACCGCGAGCATGGATCGCAGCCTGACCGAATCGAGCAAAGCCATCGAGCTGTCCGGTGAGGTCATGGGAGCGTTCGAAGAGATCGAGAATGCTGTCCAGATGATCCGTGACATGACCACCCAGGTCGCCACTGCCACTGAGGAACAGCATCTGGTTACCGAGGACATCAACCGCAACGTGGTGGCCATCAGCGACGCGGTTGCCCAGGTGTCGAGCCAGGCCTCGGAAGTCGAAAGCTACTCTCAGGAGCAGCGGCAACTCAGCAGCGCACTCCGGCAGTTGGTCGGGCGCTTCCGGACGCAGTAACGTTTGCAGCGGCCAGCCCTTCGGGGCTGCCCCGCTCGGCTGAGACTGGGTTAAGCGTTCGCGGACGACGACCGCGTGCTCAAGGGCGCTCCTTGCGCTGATGGGCATCCCGGCGTCGACCCCAGACAATTGGCCAAGGCAGCAGCGCCCTATGGTAAGCGCCCGATCACGTCTTAACCGGAGCGCCCATGTCCAACCCACCGATCACCGTACTGCGCGATACCCAGCCCATGCCTGTCGTCGATGCCTGCAAATGGGAGCGAATCGAAGGCGAGCCGCACACCGTCAACCTCAACGCCTACACCTCCGATGACGGCAGCAAGATCATGGGGACCTGGATCTGCACGCCCGGCAAATGGCGCGTCGAATACGTCAAATGGGAGTACTGCCACTTCCAGGAAGGCTACTGCATCATCACGCCCGACGGCATGGCGCCCATCCACCTCAAGGCGGGTGACATCTTCGTGGTGGAACCCGGCATGACCGGCACCTGGGAAGTCGTCGAGACCGTCCGCAAGTACTTCGTGTTTGCCTGAGTGCGCAGAACGCGCGTCGAATCGGTGCTACGGCAGCGTCGGCCGAACAGCTGAGGCTTCCGTCGATACATGATGGGCGGGCCAGCACTGGACCGCCGGAAGGATTAAACGAAGCCGCTTGCCGCTGGCAACCGTTATGGCCGCCCGCTCTGCGTCGCGGTGCATGAAAGCGTCGGCGGCGCCCAGAGGCGCCGCCGCGAGGCTCAAGCGGAAAGCTTCTGGCTGAAATTATCGGCCGGTTTGCCGATATCGAGCCGATCCGCGTTCATCACCTTGTCCCAGGCTTTGACGAAGTCCTGGACGAACTTCTCGTTGCCGTCTGCCATGCCGTAGACCTCGGCTTGGGCACGCAGCTCCGATTGCGCACCGAAGATCAGGTCCACACGGGTGGCGGTCCAGGTGGGCTGGCGGGTCTTGCGGTCAAGCCCCTGGTAGCGGTTCTTGTGCTCGGTCGCGACCCACTCGTTCTGCATGCTCAGCAGGTTGACGAAGAAGTCGTTCGACAAGGTGCCCACGCGCTTGGTGAAGACGCCGTCCTGGCCGCCGTCCGCGTTGGTGCCCAGCACGCGCATACCACCCACCAGCACGGTCATTTCCGGCGCGCTGAGCCGAAGCAGATGCGCCTTGTCGACCAGCGCTTCCTCGGGCGCCATGAAGTGCGACTCGTGGTAGTAATTGCGGAAGCCATCAGCGACCGGCCGCAGCGCCTCGAAGGATTGCACATCGGTCCACTCTTCCTCGGCGTCCATCCGGCCCGGCGTGAAGGGCACGGTAACCGTGACCCCACCTTCCTGCGCCGCCTTCTCGACCGCGGCACAGCCGGCCAGGACGATCAGGTCGGCCATGGAGACCTTCTTGCCGCCGGTGGCCGAGGCGTTGAATTCGGTCTGGATCTCGGTCAGTTTTTCCAGCACGCGAGCCAGCAGCGCCGGATTGTTGGTTTCCCAATCCTTCTGCGGCGCGAAGCGAATGCGTGCACCGTTGGCACCGCCGCGCTTGTCCGAACCGCGATAGGTCGAAGCCGAAGCCCAGGCCACTGACACCAACTCGGACACGGAAAAGCCCAGGCCCAGAATCTTCTGCTTCAGCGCGGAGATATCAGCCTCATCGATCAACGGATGGTCACACTCGGGGATCGGGTCCTGCCAGATCTGCGTTTCCTGCGGCACCAGCGGCCCGAGGTAACGACCAACAGGCCCCATGTCGCGGTGGGTCAGCTTGAACCAGGCTTTCGCGAACGCATCGGCGAACTCGTCCGGGTTCTCCAGGAAGCGCCGTGAGATCGGTTCGTAGATCGGGTCGAAGCGCAGCGCCAGGTCAGAAGTGAGCATGGTCGGCTTGCGCTTCTTGCCTGGATCGAAGGGATCCGGCATGACCTCCGGCGCGTCCTTGGCGACCCATTGGTGCGCTCCGGCCGGGCTCTTGGTCAGCTCCCACTCGAAGTTGAACAGGTTTTCGAAGAAGTAGTTGGACCACTGGGTCGGCGTCTGGCTCCAGATGACTTCGAGGCCGGAGGTGATGGCGTCCGCGCCCGCTCCGGTCTGGAACCGGCTGCGCCAGCCCAGGCCTTGATCTTCGATCACGGCGCCTTCCGGGTCAGGGCCCAGCAGCGAGGGATCGCCTGCACCGTGAGTCTTGCCGAAGGTGTGGCCGCCGGCGATCAGCGCCACGGTTTCGTAGTCATCCATCGCCATGCGGGCGAAGGTTTCACGAATGTCGATGGCGGAGGCTTTCGGGTCCGGGTTGCCGTTCGGGCCTTCCGGGTTTACATAGATCAGGCCCATCTGCACGGCGCCGAGGCCGGGGTGCAGCTGGCGTTCGCCACTGTAGCGCTCATCACCCAGCCACGTGCCTTCAGGGCCCCAGAACAGTTCTTCCGGTTCCCAGGTGTCGGCACGCCCGCCAGCGAAGCCGAAGGTTTTGAAGCCCATGGACTCCAGCGCCACGTTGCCGGTGAGCACATAGAGGTCGGCCCACGAGAGGTTGCGCCCGTATTTCTGCTTGATCGGCCACAGCAGACGGCGGGCCTTGTCCAGCGAGGCGTTGTCCGGCCAGCTGTTGAGAGGAGCGAAGCGCTGCTGACCGCCGCCGGCGCCGCCACGGCCATCGGTGATTCGGTAGGTCCCGGCGCTGTGCCAGGCGAGCCGGATGAACAGGCCGCCGTAGTGGCCGAAGTCGGCCGGCCACCAGTCCTGGGAATCGGTCATCAGGGCGTGCAAGTCGGCGATGACCGCGTCGAGATCAAGAGATCCAAACGCAGCGGCATAGTCGAAATCACCGCCGTATGGATTGGAGCGCGGCGAGTGCTGGTTAAGTGAAGTGAGGCTCAGCGCCTCGGGCCACCAGTCTTTATTACTCGGACGCTTGCGCGGTGCACCCGCGCCGTGGCCGAACGGGCATCCACCGCCCGCGTTTTCTCCAGTTTCAGCGTTCATATTCTGCTCCTTAGGGTTGTCGTTGACGCGTTGACGCGCCGCTGAATAGAACTTAGCACTCGGCCCGAGACTGCCTGAGCTCCCCATCTAGCGGCAGTTTGTCGCCAACGTCGGCAAATCCCCGCTAAAACTTCGCCATAAAGCAGTTTTCCGTACGCCAACGGCATGCAAAGCGCTGAACAGCAAATTTGCCTATCGCCACGATAGGCTCACCCTCTCCTAGCGCGTGTAAGCGGGAAGTCTTCTTCTGCGTCGCTCGCGTCTACCGCCCGGTACAATGCAGCGATTGACCTACTTGGAGCCCTGCCAATGTTCACCCTCGCGCACCTGGATTCCCCACCGCCGGAATCGATGGAGAGCCAGCTGTTGCAGATGGTGGTGGACTATCTCAGCGACGTCAGCCCTGTATCGCTTGCGCCCAGCAACCCGCTGTACCAGCTGTATCAGTACGTTGTGGGTTTCGAGGTACACCGCTACCTGGACAGCATGGACGGCGCACAGAACGGCAAGCCGGAGCTGATCATGGCGCTGGACGCCGAAGACCCGGCACGCCTGCTCGGTTTTGCCCTGTATCTGCCTTACGTGGACGATCCCGATGCCTGTGCGTTGCTCTATCTGGCGGTGCAGGCCAGCCATCGCCGGCAGGGCACAGGGCGCGCCATGGTCGAAGCGATGCTGGCGCGCTATCCGCATGGGGAAGTGGCGTGCGTGGCCAGCAAGGTGCCGTATTTTCAATCGCTGGGCTTTCAGCCATTGGCGGCTCGCGGCCCTCAGGTCGTCATGAACACCCGAAGCCAGGCGTCCAGCGGCCTGGTGGCAGTGCAGGACCTGGAGCCCATCTTCAAGTCACAGGAAGTTCGCCAGATTCATAGCTACCTGGTCAAACAACACGGCTCGCAAGCCATGAGCGACGCGGAAAAAAGTCGCGACCAGCTACTCGATGAGCTGGCTCAACAGGCACTTCATCTGACGCAGACGTCCTCGACGGCCAATCGGCTGCATTGACCGCCTACTCCTCACGCGGCCGCATGCCTCACAACTTCACACAAGCAAAGATTGCGTTCCCGGACGTCCCGTTCCAGGGCAGGATCTTTTCGTAATCGTGCTCAAGGACGTTGACCTCGAAGTACGGTCGCAACAGCTCGCTCAATTCGGCGAAACCTACTGCCACCATGGGATGTTCGTCGTTCCATCGCTGACTGTGCCCTGCTGTCTGTTTTTGAATTCGCAGCCTCAACAGTTGCTGATCACCCGTGCCCGGGTAGTACCAGCCAGAGCTGAAGTTGAATATGCCATCGGGGTGACTCGCGTCGTGCGATACGAATGAATCATTGTCGATGGCATGTTTGTCGACGGCGTTGAAGCAGAACAGCCCACCGGTCGTCAATGCGTCGTGCACGCTGGCAATGCAGGCCTTCAATCGTGCGAGTTGGCCGCTGTAGTGGATGGAATACAGGAAGCAGGTGATCAGATCGACCGGCTGGCTGACTGCGAAGCCACACATGTCTTGCCGGGAGAAGCGAGCTTCCGGACAGCGAATAGTTGCCCTGTCCAGCATCGGCTGGTTGATGTCGAGCCCGGCGCTTTCAAATCCCGCGTCGATGAAATACCGCACATGAGGACCGGTGCCACAGGCGAGATCCAGGTGCCGGCTGCCGCCATTGCCGAGCAGCTTTTGCAGACGCTGGACACAGTGGCTTTGCGCACGGTAGTCGATATCGGCGCACATGAGATCGTAGTAATCCGACAGGTCGGTATAGATGGCGGTGCCGGGCATGATGACCTGGATGAGGTAGGCGTGGAGCGTTGGCGGGCGCGCATCATATCGCCAGTTGAAACCGGCGTCGCGCCGGGCGTGACGCTGTCGATGACGGCAGCCAGCAGCATGAAGACTTTAGCCTGGCGAGCGTCAACAAATGTCGACAGCAGGCCTCTCCCCGTAGCCGCTTGTAAGCATCCGAAACACCGCTGATGCAAAACAGCAGATTCCTCATCGACGCTTGGATGGGCGCGCAAGCGGTCGAACAATGCCCGCATGCAAGATGAAACGACCGGCGGGTAGATCGACGAGCTTTTTGAGGAACTCCCAAGTCCACCGCACGCCCAAACTTGTAAGCGAGCTGGATAGTTTCAAGCGAAATGCAGTTCGTTTCCCCGAAATCGCAAGCGGAGGAGACATAGATGAACTTCAAGCAATCGACTTCCCTATCGGCAGCAGTATTGGCCGCATCCCTCGCCATGGGACTGCCCACCGCGGCGGTCGCCCAGCAGGCAAACCAGACGGCTCAAGCAGGCCAAAAGGCCGGCGCTGGTATGCAAACCATCTCCGTCGGTCATAACGTGGTAGATGCGGTGGATGATGTCCGCGAAACCGCGGTTGACTTCGTTGGCGCGCTGCTTATGGCAGAAGAAGGTCTGGGCCTGGGCAACTGGGAGCAGCAGGAAAAGCGGCTTTCGAAAATCGAAGAACAGCTACAGCAGATGGAAACTGTGCTGGACGAAAAAGCGGAAGCCACGGACCAGGAATGGCTGGACTGGATGGGTGGCCCAGAGTACAGCGTGACGGTCACCAAGCAGGTCAAGAGCCTGGGCGCTCACCTTGAGCAGGTCTCCAGCATTCTCGCTGAGAACTGGCAAACCAAGGGCATTCAGGTGCTGACCGGCAATAACGTGCTGGAGCAGCTGCGCGACCTGCGCGAGACCACCAATGATCTGCTCAACTCCATGGAGCGAGCGGGTAATAACTATGGCTGGACAGCCGATCCGAAGCAGTTCAAGCAGGCGCGAGATCGCCTGGAGAAGCTGTCGAAGGACATTGATCAACCTCTGATGATGTCCGATGCCGACTGGCGCAGCTATCTCGAGTCCGACCGTTTCCACGTGGTCATCCACGACAACGTGTCGACCTTGGCTGACATCCTGCAGAACCTGACCACGCCAACCAAGGGCTAATCAGCCTCTCGCTCATCGGGGCCGCGGCGGTATCTTCGGGTACTGCTGCGGCCCTGATTCGTTTGGATGAGAGCAGTGATTCCAAGCGAACGTCATCGTGCCTGCGCTGCTGCCTTCAGGCCTGCAGAAGACTCGCTGAGTCTGGAATTCGCGACCGTGCGCGACGTACCCAGCGCTGGCTGCATGAGCATCGAGCAATGCCGTGAACGTGGTGCATCGCTTGCTCAAGGGCAATCACACTTGCTTTGGCCCAGGTTTGGGATCGAGCCACAGCAAACGTCATAGCCACTGTCAGTCATGACCAACTGAGCCGCGCGAGCCCTCAAGCGTGCGTAGGCACAGCTGCTCCATGCACTCAGCCCACTCGGTCATTCGATCCGCTTCGAGCTGCACCAGCATCGCGTAGCGACGTCCGCCCCATACCGAAAGATGAAGCGCTTCCAGGGCCGCAGCCGAAGGGCGCAACGGCAGGTCGGTCGCGGCGTCGATGACTCGGTGCCAAGCGCCCAATAAGTCCTCATAAACCCGGCGCTGATGCTTGGGCTCGGCCACCAGGGTTTCCAATTCAAGCATGTCCGGGTGAAACCAGGGCAGCTGTGGCTCGACGCCGGCCAGTGTACGTACCAGCCGCCGAATTCGCTCGGGCCAGGCAAGCGCCATGGGCGCTACCGCTTGCGCATCGATGGTCTCGAGCATCTGCTCGACGCAATAGCGCACATAGCCCGAGTGCAACGCGTGCTTGCTGGGGAAGTAGTCGTACAGGGTTCCAATGGCCACGCCGGCTTCCAGAGCGACCGCGCGAGTCGTCAATCGAGACCAGCCATCGCGCTGCCATATCCGAACATAGCTGTCGAAAATCGCCTGAACGGTGACCTTGGCCCGCTCCTGGGTAGGCCGTTTGAGCGGCTTGGCGCTCGGCGATGGTGTCTTCATGGAATCCGAACCCGGCGGTTAAACGAAAGGGCTACAGTCAATGCCGTCCATTTACGAACTCAAGGTGCCATTGATGAGCGTCATTCGCCAGTTGCAAAACAACAAGAAAGACATGGAGCAGAGCCGCATACAGACCGAGCCGATGCCGGAGCTGAAACCCGGCGAAGCCCTGCTGCGGATCAGCCGACTGGCGCTGACCACCAATAACGTCACCTATGCAGCCTTTGGCGAAACCCCTCACCTGCGTTACTGGGACTTCTTTCCGACTGGCGATGCCGAGTGGTTTCACATGCCGGCCTGGGGCTTCGCCGAGGTCGTGGAGAGCACTGCCGAAGGCTTGGCGAAGGGCGAGCGCTTCTATGGCTTCTGGCCAATCGCCAGCCATCTGGTCATGCAGCCGGTGCGGGTCACTGATCGGGGCTTCTATGACGGCGCCGAACACCGGCTCGAACTGACCTCTGCTTACAATCAGTACCAGCGCATCAGCAGCGACGACGCGTATCGCGCAGAGAGCGAAAACTACCAGATGCTGTTGCGCCCGCTGTTCATCACGTCGTTCATGCTGGCCGACTTCCTCGACGACAACGCCTTTTTTGGTGCGCGTCAGATCGTGATGTCCAGCGCTTCAAGCAAGACGGCGTATGGCACCGCGTTCTGCCTGCAGGACAACCCGGCCGTGCAAGTCATTGGCCTGACATCCTCGGGCAATACCCGCTTCGTGCAGCAGCTGGGCTGCTATCGCCAAGCCGTTGGCTACGACCAGCTCGCTTCGCTGGACCCCGGCGTGCCCACCCTCTACGTCGACTTTTCCGGCAGCGCCAGTCTTCGCCAGCAGATCCATAGCCATTTCAAAGACGCTCTGGTGTACGACTGCTACGCCGGCTCAGCCCAGAACCATGAATACAGCGAGCCTGATCAGGCGCTGGCCGGCCCGCAACCACAGCCCTATTTCGCGCCCTATCAGATCAAGAAGCGCAACGCTGACTGGGGCGCCGCCGAGGTGACCCGTCGCTTCAACGAGGCACAGCTGGCGTTTATTGCCCGGGTAAGCGATGCGCAGCAGCCCTGGATGCAGGTCAACGAACACGCCGGTCTCGAAGCGGCACAAACGCTTGCCGAAGCCCTGATCAAAGGCGATATCAACCCGTTGGAAGGCCACGCTGTGGTCCTCGACTGAGCACATCCGGCTAGCGTGATGCCACGCCAGCCGGATGCAGCACGCTGCTGCGGCTGGCGAATTCCGAGCCACTCGCAGCGTCACTGTCGAACTCATACCTGGGATCGACGATGACCGGCGACGAGATCAGCAATACGTACCAAGGCAACATCGCTTGTTTGAACTGCTTGAGAGCCCGTACACCTGTCCGATAGATGCACGAGCGCGTGGTTACAGTCGGTCGTCGTGCAAGCCGGCGTAGAGGCGGGTCATCTCGTTGAGCTGACGGAACATCGACTCAGCATTCACAGCGACGATGGTGGGCACGAACTGCTTGGAGGTGAAGGCCTTGCTCGCGAACTTCCAACGGGCGTCTGTCTTGCGCAGGGCTTCAGCGATTTCCTGGTTAGGTGCGTCGCTGGCTTGCAGCTCGGCCATGATGGCGCCGAACTCCTCCACCGAAGTAGCAAAGTCTTTTTCCAGGGCCGGGTCCTGCACTCCCCAGGCACGGGCCATGTAGAACATGGCGGTGCGCTGCGTCAGTACGCGGTTCCAACCACTGCGGTTGATTGAATGCGAGGCGACGTCGCCATTGTGTTGTTCGAACAGGTCGGTGACTTGCTGCGTCTGGCGAACCAGCTCTTCGGCCTTCGCCAGTACGAGCGGAGCCTGGGCCTTGTCCGGCGTACTGGCCGCCAGAGCGCGGTAATCGGCCCAGGTGCGCTCCACGTCGTTCAACGCAACGCGAATGGCGTCACTCGGCGCAGCTGCCTTGAGCTGGGCATGGTGATCTTCGAACAAGGCCAGGCTTGCGGCACGTTGTTTAGTGGCTTCGTCCACTTTCACGCCGGCTCCGATCATGAGGTAATCCTTGGCGACGATCTGCCCCAGGCTGCGCTGCAGACCGGCCATGTTCATGATTTCCAAAGGTGCTATATCCGCCCAGCACGTCGCACTCAGCAGACTGCAACCCAATAGCAGCGCGCGCAGAGATTTCTTGATCAACACGGTAAATCCTTTCTGGCTTTGAAGATGAGCGCAGGCCACTTGCACGGTCAGCGCCTGAGTCTGGCCGCGAATAATCGCGTTGATGCACCGCTCAGGGCGCTATTGGATTCGCGCTACCTTTCTCTAACCTTGCAAAGGTCAAAAGCGGCGGCGTGGAGTGATGGAAGTGTGAAGTCGCACACCCTACTGGGAGGTTTTGCGCGCGCGCGCGGATAAAGGTGGAGCCGGCTTTCACCCTATCGCTCGGCAAACGCCAGCAAGGCAGCGTCAAGCTGTCCGCTATTCAGGTCTCAGCTTCACTCCCCCCGCCGGCGCGACGTGCTTCGTGGCCGCAGCTGGTCCAGCGCGCCTGAGTTCTGCCTCGCCCAGTCGTAGATCATCTCGATGGGTTGGACCATAAGCTTGCCCAGTGGCGAGAGTGCATAGCTCACGGCAGGCGGTACTGTATCGAGCGTATGTCGTTCGATCAGCCCGCTGCCCTCCAGCTCACGCAGCGTCTGGATCAGCATTTTCTTGGATATACCCGGCAGACTTCGATGCAACGCGCCGCTGCGCGCGGTGCCGTCGTGGCGAGCATGCAGGGTGTGCAGAATCATGCTGGTCCACTTGGTCGAGAAGATCTCGAGCACGCGTCTTGGGGCGCAGTCTTCGCGCCATTGTTCTTCGTCAGAGCCGGGTTGCATGGGGGATGGTTACCATTTGGTGCCGACTTGGATCGGCATTTTCGAGTGGGTAAGGTGCAGGCCTGTTTCGTTTTTGGGGTCTGAAGATGACAAATCAAGCACTGGTGGTCGGCGCGAGTGGAATCGTGGGTAGCGCGGTGTCTCGCCTGCTGGCCAAAGAAGGCTGGGCGGTCGCCGGGCTCGCGCGTCGGCCGAGTCAGGAATCCGGGGTTTCTCCGATCAGCGCAAACCTGCTGGATCCGGCGGCCCTGTCTTCGGCGCTGGCCGACGTTTCGCCCACTCACCTCTTTCTGACCACCTGGGCTCGCCAGGCCACCGAGGCGGAGAACATACGCGTGAATGCGCAGATGATTCGAAACGTACTCGAAGCCGTCCGCAGCTCCCACTCGGTTCGCCACGTCGCGCTGGTCACCGGCCTCAAGCACTACCTTGGCCCGTTCGAAGCCTACGGCAAAGGCTCGCTGCCGCAGACGCCGTTTCGTGAAGAACAAGGGCGGCTCGACGTCGAGAATTTCTACTACGCCCAGGAAGACGAAGTATTTGCGGCGGCCGAACGCGATGGCTTCAGTTGGAGCGTTCACCGCCCCCACACCGTCACCGGAATCGCAGTCGGCAACGCAATGAACATGGCAACGACGCTGGCCGTGTACGCCTCGATCTGCCGTCAGACCGGTCGGCCCTTCCGCTTTCCGGGCTCGGAAGTCCAGTGGAACAGCCTGACCGATATGACCGATGCGGGCCAGCTGGCCCGGCACCTGCACTGGGCTTCGACTACACCGGCCGCCGCCAACCAGGCCTTCAACATCGTCAACGGTGACGTGTTCCGCTGGAAGTGGATGTGGTCTCGCATTGCCGAGTGGTTTGGCATCGAAGCGGCGCCATTCGATGGCCAGCCCGCTCCGCTGGAACAGCAGATGGCGGGCGATGCACCGGTATGGGCTGAGATGGCCAAACAGTTCGACCTGGCCGAAGCGGACATAGGCAAACTGATTTCGCCGTGGCACACCGATGCCGACCTGGGTCGGCCTATCGAGGTGGTGACAGACATGTCGAAGAGTCGAAAGCTTGGCTTTCTGGATTACCAGGCGAGTGACGATGCCTTCTACGAGGTTTTTGCCAAACTGCGTGCGAGCAAGCTCATTCCCTGATCGCGACAAGGCAACCGGCTGGAGACGAGACTGTCCCGTATACTCGCGCGTTTTCCGCGCGAGTCTTTTCCAGTGAGCAACAAACGTTACGCCTGCATCGGCTTGAGCAATCCGAAGTCGCCTTCCAATGTCGGCGCAATCATGCGAGCAGCAGGCTGCTATGGCGCGGCGTCGGTGTTCTACACCGGCACTCGCTACGACCGAGCCAAGGATTTCATCACCGACACCAAGAAAGTCCATCAGGACATTCCGCTGATCAACATCGATGATCTGCGCAAGATCCTGCCGCTCGGCTGCGTGCCGGTCGCCGTGGAATTGGTCGAAGGTGCGCGAGCCCTTCCTGAATACACCCATCCGGATCGCGCGCTGTACATCTTCGGCGCAGAAGATGGCTCGCTGAGCAAAGAGATCCGTGACTGGTGCGAGGACGTGGTCTACATCCCCACCAACGGTTGCATGAACCTCGCCGCGACGGTCAACGTGGTGCTTTACGACCGCTTGGCCAAGGGCAACAACACACGTTCCGGCCCCGGGTTTGGAGCGGCGCGTAAACCATGCTGAACCGCATTGTCTTCATCAGCTAGGCCGACCTGCCGCACAGGTGCAGTGGCTGGATAGACGACAACCGCATGCGGCTTACAGCGCAGATGAGCATCAAGGTGCCGACCCCATACCATAGCCGGCGTAGCCCCCTCTAACGTGCGCGGCCCTAACCTTGGCCAGGTCTTCCCATGGCCAATGCACCAATCACTGTACTGCTCGATACTCAGCTGATGCATGTCGTCGATGCATGCAAGTGGGCCAGTACTTGGGGTAGAGGGTCGGCGGCATCAGGCGATGCGCGCTAAATAGCACCCATAGCGATACAACAACACATCGAATGCTTAATCCTGACCGTAACATCCATCGTTAAGGCGATTGATGGCCATGTGGCGCCCCTATACAGTCGGCTCCGCCTGCCACGGATTAGGACGAGACTTATACAAGCTCGATGGCGGCGGGTTCTTTTAGAGGATTGAACATGTCTGTTGGGCTTAAGCAGGTGCAGAACGATACAGGCAGCCAACCGGAGCGAACAGATGGTCCAATACCGGCTGGAGTCCAAGGTTGGGCCGCCCTCCTAACGAGCGCTCGGCGAGTCCCGCTGCACATGCTGGTATTGCTACTGCTGTTAACGGTGGCCAGCATCATAGCTGGGACGCCCGGTAAGCAAAGTCAGGAGGCGAAAGCCAAACCCGCCGGGGCGATGCCCTTGCTGCTGATGATGACGGAAAGGCCTGCCGGTCGTACCGCCCGTTGACGAACTAACCTGAACAGGCGGCTATGGCTGCATCATTATCAGGATGAAGCCCACCACGATGCCGGCAGCGGCGATTACCCAGCCGATCCGATGGGCGCGGTTCTTTTCTGCTTGGCGAACAGGGTCTACTGGCTTCTTCTTTCTCACGATCTACCTGCCTTTGGGATAACACACGACTGCCAGCTAGCACCTTTGCGCTACCGAGCACGACGCGCGTCCTTTTAAGCTGGGCGGATCGAATTGTCCAGCATGGCGCCTGGCGAAAGGCCCCTGCCGGCAAAAGAGCAGTTACTGCCGTTTAGCCGAGCGGGCTTTCTCCGGCGTTCGGCTCGTCGTTGGGATCAACCTGTTCTTCCTGCTCGTTTTCACCCGACTCAGGCACGTCGCCGTATTCGTCGTAGTCCGGTGGGGTCAGGCCATCCTTGAGCGGGTCTTTAGGGTCGGTCATGTTGTTGGCTCCTGGTCTGTTGCCGGCAAGATTGAGCGGTTCCTTGTTCGAACGCACCGACCCACCAAATGTTCGCTGGCGACCAAGCCCGATCGGAAAACGAACGTTTGCCGTTCTTGACCAATAGAGGATTCGTCCCAGCAGCCTCTATTGCTCGCCGAAGAATGCGACCCAATGGATACCGGCATCGCTCTGCGGGTCCACCGCATAGGCGGCGCCCGCTTCAGTGAATTGCGGGTTCATCAGATTGGCGCAATGCCCTGGATTCGCCAGCCAGCCTTCGACAATCTGTCGCGGTCGATCCAGCGCGGCGGCGATGTTCTGGCCAACTGGAGCACCGGGATAGCCTGCCAGCTCGGCCCTGTCGCCCGGCGTTCGTCCGTCACGATCCAGATGGCTGAAGAAGTTGTCATTAGCCATGGCTCGACTGTGGGCTTCGGCGAGACCGGCAAGCGTTGCGTTCCAGTTCAGCGGAGCGGTCGCGGCGAAGGGTTTTCCGGCACATTGGCGCGCGCTGGCTCGCACACGGTTGAGCTCATCAAGCAGCGCCTGGCCTTCAGTCTGGGAGTCTTTCAGGTGCCCACCGAGCATTGGCCGTGCCAGCACGATGCGCCAGTCGCGCCCTTCGCGGCTTACGCCGATATCGGCGTACTGCGGGTCAAGCACCACGCGACAAAAGCTTTCGCGCAGCGCCTGCATGGCGGCTTGCGCATCGCGTGGTCCGGACAGGCTGATGGCCTGCACATTGGCCATCGGATAACCGTTGCGGCCCAGCGAGCCCTGCAGATCACCGGCGCCGGTTGCGGGCAACACCAGGCGCGAGTCCGTTGCCAGCGCCGTCAGCTCTTCGCTCGCCCGCTCTTCGCAGCGCTGCACTTCGCTGCGATAGGCGTTGATCGTCTCGATCAATTGCCCCTCCTCTCCTGCGCTGGTCGCCATAGCGACAGGGCTACCGCTCAGCAGCGTCATGAGCAGAAATGAGAAACAAGGCAGGCGCATGGACATCTCCAGATAGCACGGATCGCGGACGCTGAAGATGCACTTGGTGCACCTGGAAAGTCGAGCCCGAGCGGCGACTCACGCTGCTGAAACAGCTGGTCGCGCTTGCTGTTTTGCCCTGACGGCAATCTATAATCGTTCTTATTTGCACCGGAACTCTGCATGTCCACCTGCGCAACTCGCCAGATACTGGCCATTGAGGACGATCCGATCCTCGGCCCTCACCTGAAAACCTCCCTGGAGCATCGCGGCTTCAACGTCACCCTCGCCAATGACGGCCCGACCGGCCTCGCGTTGGCCAGCGAAGCGACGTACGACCTGATCTTGCTGGATGTGATGCTGCCGGAACTCAGCGGCATGGAGCTGTTGACCCGGTTGCGCGAGCAACGCCGCACGCCGGTGCTGATGATGTCCGCGCTGGGTAACGAGGCGCATCGGATCCAGGGCTTCGACAGCGGGGCCGACGACTACCTGCCCAAGCCCTTCAGTATCGAGGAATTGCAGGTGCGCATCGCCGCCATCCTGCGGCGCGTGGCCTACGAGCGAAGCGTAACGCCAGCGGCGAACGAGGATGCGGTGCACTTCGACGACCAGCGCTGCGACCTGCGTTATGAGGGGCGCTGGGTCGGCCTGACCGCCACCGAATACCGACTGATGAAAGTGTTGTACGAGGCAGCCGGAGAAGTGCTGAGCAAACCGTTTCTCTACCAGCAGGCACTGCGCCGTGGCTTTTCCCAGCATGATCGCAGCCTGGACATGCACGTCAGCAACATCCGGCGCAAGTTGGCGCGCGAACAGGTGCTGACCCTGCGCCTGGAGTCGGTATGGGGCAAAGGCTATGTGCTGGAACTGCAGGCGAGCTGATGCCCAATCGTCATTCGTTGTTCTGGCGCCTGGTGGTGCTGGTGGCCGGATTCTGCCTGTCGATGATCTGGGCCAGCGGCTATGTGGGCCGCTATATCGACAGGACCAGCTCGTTTCTGTCTGAACAGGCGCGCAACACCCTCAGTGGCTATGCGGGCGAAGCCCAGGCTGCGCTACAGGAGGGCCCAGAGGCGATGGCGCAGTGGCTGATGGCAATGAAGGAACGTGAGCCGGGCTGGCTGGTGGTCGTGGACGAACAGCTGCAACCGCTGGGCGGGCAAACGCTGAGCGACGAGGAACGGCAAAAGCTCACCTTCGTGCGGCATTACGACTGGCCCATGAGCAGGCGCTATGACGGCCTGCCACTGGTTTCGGTACCGCTGGAGGGCAGCGCCGCCAAGTTGATCATCCAGTTGCCGGAACGCTTCCGGCCATGGCGCCACCATGCGCTGCTTACTGCGGGCGGCGTCTATCTGCCGTTGGTGCTGCTGTCATTGCTGTTCTGCTGGCTTCTCTACCGGATGCTGGTTTCACCGCTGGACCGCCTGCGCCGACAGGCAAACGCCTTACGCGGCAACCGCCTCGACTCCCTGCTGCCCCCCTCCATCGCGCGACGCAACGATGAGCTGGGCGAACTGGGCCGCTCGCTCGAATACCTGACGCAACGCCTGCGCGACTCCGTCGCCCAGCAGCAACAGCTGTTGCGCGATCTCTCCCACGAGCTGCGCACGCCGCTGAGCAGACTGCGGGTCGCCTGCGAGAGCGAACTGGGCGCCGAAGACATGCGCAGCCGCACCGAGCGCGAAATCACCAGCATGCAGCAACTGGTCGATAACACCCTGGAGTTCGCCTGGCTGGACAGTGAACAGCCCCGCTTCGAATGCGAGCCGGTGGACGTTGCGGCGCTCTGGGACCTGCTTTGCGAAAACGCCTGTTTCGAGGCCGGCTGGCCGCGTGAACGCATACAGGCGCAGATACCGGAAGGCTGTCAGGTGCTCGGCAATCTCAACGCGCTGGCGCAGGCCATGGAAAATATCCTGCGCAATGCCATTCGCTACTCCCCGGCGCAAGGCGTGGTATGGCTCACGGCCAATCGAGACAGTGACAGCTGGCAGCTGCGCATCGAGGACCAGGGCCCCGGTGTACCGGAGGCGAAACTGCCGGTGATCTTCAGGCCTTTCGCTCGGCTCAGCGCAGCCCGACCCGGTGGCGACGGCTTCGGTTTGGGCCTGGCCATCGCCCGCAGCATGGTGGTGATGCAGGGCGGCGCGATCTGGGCCGAGAACGGAGCGTCCGGGTTACGCATGATCATCCGCCTGCGAAGTGTATAGATTGTAAATGCGCTTTACTCTCAAATGAGAATACTTAGCATTGCGAGCGACTAGCGGATCGCACCGCAGCTCACATGCATGCGCCATATCGTTCATGGCTGCATACGTAGGTTTTCTCAGGGAGATGGCAGTACATGGTGACTTTCAATCGACATCGGCTGGCTTGCGCAATCGCTGTAGCAACCTGGATGAGCACGCCGGTCAGTGCCGCAGAGCCGGTCGAACTAAAGAACGTCGTCGTGACCGCGTCGGGATTCGAGCAGCAGATCAAGCAGGCCCCCGCCTCCATCTCCGTGGTCACTCGCGAGGAGCTGGAAAACAAATCCTACCGTGATGTCACCGATGCCCTGCGTGACATCCCGGGCGTCGTGGTCACCGGCGGCGCCAGTTCCAGCGATATCAGCATTCGCGGCATGGCCTCCAAGTACACCCTCATCCTCATCGACGGCAAGCGCATGGAGTCGCGCGCGACGCGCCCCAACAGCGACGGCCCGGGCATCGAGCAAGGCTGGACGCCGCCGCTGGAAGCCATCGAACGCATCGAAGTCGTGCGCGGCCCGATGTCCTCGCTTTACGGCTCCGATGCCATGGGCGGTGTGATCAATATCATCACGCGCAAGGTGGCTGATACCTGGCACGGTGGGCTACGCACCGAAAAGACCTTCCAGGACCGCTCCGACTCCGGTGACTACCATACGTTGAACGGCTACCTCTCCGGGCCAATGGTCGGCGGCCTTCTGGGGCTGCAGGTATACGGACAGACAGCTCGACGAGACGAGGACGACATCCCTCGCGGATTCAATGAGCAAAAGACCGACAGCGGAACGGCCAAGTTGTCGTTCACGCCAGACGAGTCCAATGACATCGTGCTGGAAGCGGGTAAGACCGAGCAGGAACGCAACTCCAGCGTAGGCCGTTCCGGCACGGGCAACAGCGATTCGCTGTCCGACTACGACCGCACGCATTACTCCATCAGCCACACCGGCCGCTGGACTTCGGGCCAGTCGGAAACCTATCTGCAGCAGGAGCGCATCGAAAACCCCGGGCGTGAGATGGAGCTGGAGAACAGTGTGTTCAACACGCAGAGCTCGCTGTTTCTGGGTGACCACATCACCACGCTCGGCGGTCAGTACAAATACGAGGATCTTTCGGACAAGGGTAACCAGCTGGCCGGTGCTGAGGACCTGACCCGCCTGACGCGCTGGTCCTGGGCGCTCTTCGCCGAAGACGAGTGGAGCCTGACCGACAGCTTCGCGCTGACCACCGGCCTGCGTATGGATCGCGATGAGAACTACGGCACCCACTGGTCTCCGCGGGTTTACGGCGTGTGGCAGGCAGCCGAGCAATGGACGGTCAAGGGCGGCGTCTCCAGTGGCTACCGCTCGCCGGACATTCGTGCGGCCGTGGATAACTGGGGACAGATAACCGGCGGCGGACGGGGCGATCCCGCGGTCATTGTCGGCAACTCGGCACTCAAACCCGAGGAAAGCCTGAGCCAGGAAATCGGCGTGTTGTGGGACAGCCTGAACGGTGTCTCGGCGGGCTTGACCCTGTTTAACACCGACTTCGAAGACAAGATCACCGAGCTTCGCCGCTGCACGGATACCACCGGCAATGCCTCCGGCCAGTGCGTGGTCAATGGTGAGGCGTACCGTTTCATCAGTGATCGAGTGAACGTCGATGAAGCGCGCATGCGCGGTGTTGAGGCGACCTTCGACTGGGCGATCACCGAGACCCTCTCCCTGGGTGCCAACTACACCTACACCGACTCGGAGCAGCGCAGCGGTGACTTCCGCGGCGAGCCACTGAACAAGATGCCCAAGCACATGTTCAACACCATGCTGGATTGGCAGGCCAGCGACCACCTCGGCACCTGGGCACGGCTCAATTACCGCAGCGAAACCTCGGAATACCTGTCGCGCACCAGCATGGCGGAGAGCACCCCGGCGTACACCCTGGTCGACCTTGGCGGCACCTATGCGCTGAACCGAAACGTCAAGCTGCTGGCGGGTGTGTACAACGTCTTCAACGAGCAGATCGACTACGACAGTTACGAAACCGTGCTCGACGGGCGTCGCTACACGCTGGGGGTGAGCGCTTCGTTCTGAGGTGTCGTGAGGGAGACGTCTTTGCCAACTGGCGTCTCGCTTCGATCCGAAAGACTGGGGTAGCGATCATCAGTTTGGACGGGGCGCATGGACGTCTCCCTCCCGGTTCATCACAAGACCGATGCCCAGCCGGCGTTTACGACGGTTGGGCATTTTACGTAAGACTCTCACTGAGAAGCACGTCGTGACCCGTTCTGCCACTCAATCGAGAAGTGCCTGGCCTGCCATCGCGGCCCGTACCATGCTGGCCCTCCTGGGCGGTTATGCCTTCACCTACGCCTTCACTGCCGCGCTCGCACAGTGGCTGCCGCTCGATCCGGTCGACGCGGTTACCGCGTCGTCGTTGCTGTCGTTCGTGGTGTACCTGACGTTCGTGCTCTGGACCTTCGCGGCAGCATCGCTGCGGCGGGTACTGATCGGTGCCGGGCTCGCAATTCCCTTGGCAGTCATCGGCTTCTGGCCTCAGTTGCTGGAGATGTGGCAATGAGAGGCAGCCTGACGCAATCGATGTCCTGGCTGCATACCTGGTGCGGGCTGCTGCTCGGCTGGATGCTGTTCGCCATTTTTCTCACCGGCACCCTCGCGGTGTTCGACAAGGAGATCAATTGGTGGATGCAGCCGGGGCTGGTCGATAGGGCGCAGTCACCAGCCGCTGCGGCCAATGTGGCGCAGCGCTGGTTGATGGACAACCATGCAGACCAATCGAACTGGAACATCAGCCTGCCGACTGAGCGCACGCCCGCTCTCAGCGTATCGGTCGGCGAACGTCGCCGCGGTGCGGTGAGCACTCAGCTGGATCCGGTTTCCGGGGCGACCATCGAGCCGCGCGAAACCATCGGCGGCAACTTCTTCTTCCATTTTCACTACACGCTGCATCTGCCGCGCACGCTGGGGGTATGGGTGGTGGGGTTTGCGGCCATGGCGATGCTGGTGGCGCTGATCAGCGGCATCATCATCCACAAGAAGATCTTCAAGGAGTTCTTCACCTTTCGGCCCGCCAAAGGGCAGCGCTCCTGGCTGGACGCCCATAACGCCAGTGCCGTCCTGCTGCTGCCGTTTCACTTGATGATCACCTACACCGGGCTGGCCATCTTTTTTCTGCTCTACATGCCGGCAGCGGTGGATGCCCTTTATGACGGCGACCGCCAGGCCTATTTTCGCGATGCGCAGTCAGGGCGCGCTGTCGAGCAGGCGCCACGCGGCGAGGGACGCGGCAGCAAGCCCGTCGCGGCACCAGCTGCACCTATGCTGGCATTGGGTCAAATCGTCAGCCGCGCCGAAGCGCACTATGGCGAGGGCATGATCGGCGGTCTGGCCGTCAGCAACCCTGGCAAGACTAACGCCCAGGTCACGGCCCGACCGGTACTGGGCAACCGAATCGAGCTGACCAAGGGCGAAGGCATGGTCTTCAACGGCGTCACTGGCGAGCTGACTCAGGCGCCCGAGCCGTCACGCACCAGCCAGCTGACCCAACGGGTGATGGCGGGCCTGCACTTCGCGCAGTTCGGCGGCTATCCGATGCGTTGGCTGTATTTCATCTGCGGCCTGATCAGCTGCGCCATGATCGGTACGGGACTGGTGCTCTATGCCGTCAAACAACGCAAACAGGCCAAGGCCAACCCACACTTTCTGCGCGTGGTGGAGAGCCTCAACGTGGCAATCGTTGCCGGGCTTTTGCTGGCCTGTACGACGCTGCTGTGGAGTAACCGGCTGCTGCCGGCCGCGCTGGCTGACCGTCAGGACTGGGAGCTGCGCGTGTTCTTCGGCGTCTGGGCGCTGAGCTGGCTGCACGGCTGGCTGCGCAATCCGCTGGCGGCCTGGCGCGAACAGCTATCAGCCACAGCACTGATGGCCTTCACCCTGCCGTTGCTGGACCTGTGGACTGCACCTATCACTCAAGACAGCCTGCGGCTGTCCCTGCTGGCGAGCGTGGCTTCGATGGGACTGCTATTGGGCTGGACCGTGTGGAAAATACCGTCGGTCATCGCCGCCCGAAACGCCCGCTCGCCTCGCCCGAACCGCCCAGTTCACGGAGCATCGTCATGAACGATTCAGCCCTATTCGCCAGCCTTGTACTGGCCTACGCCGGCATGCTGGGTTTCTGCCTGAACAAGGAGCGCCACTGGAAGCAGCTGGTCAATCCGCGCGTACCGACCAAACTTCGTCGCGTATGTGTACCGGTCGGTAGTGTTCTGCTCGGGCTCGCCGTGTATGCGTCCTGCCAGGTCTGGCCGGGCGGCATGGCCGTGGTTGGTTGGTTCGGCCTGATCTCGCTGGCGGGCTTTGCGTTGTTGATGTTGATCCCCTATGCGCCGCGCGTGGCGACATCGTTGCCTATGCTAGGCGCATCGATTTGGGTGGTAGTGGCGTTGCTGTAGGGCATGAAGCGGCTGACCGCATAAGCTCGCGCACAAAGTGTTCTGGCCAGTGCGGCACAGCTTGTTCATAGGCGTCCACGCTACAAATCGGCGGCACGAACACATGTCGAGCGGAGCTATTCTTTAGCCCCAGAACTCAGGGGTCTGCCCTATCCGCGCCGCAGCTCTTAATTTGCAGAACGCCCGCGCATTGATAACGAAAAAGCCCCGGCCTTGCGGTCGGGGCTTTTGATTACAGCTTTACGTGAGCCTTTAGGGGACACCGTTCAGCCAAGCGCATCCGTCAGAAGCGATACTTCGCGGATGCAGTGACGCTGCGCGGCGCACCGTATGTCAGCGCACCATAGGCTTCGAACATATCGAAGTATTCTTCGTCGGTCAGATTGTCCACGTTCAACTGAGCAGTGAGATTGTCGGTCACTTCATAGCGCGCCATCAGGTTCACCAGGGCATATGCTTCCTGTTCGATTTTCTCGCGATTGCCGGCTGGATTGGTGGCATAGGTGTAGATGCTGTCCTGCCAGTTCACGCCCCCGCCAATGGTCAGCTTATTGAACGCACCTGGTAGACGATAGGTTGTGAAGGTACGCAGCAGCTTGGTCGGGTAGCGGGTATTGACGTCCTCACCATCGGCATCGCGGACATTGAATTGGGTATAGCCTGCCGCGACGTTCCAACCCTCCGCCACTTCGCCCGACACCTCCAGCTCAAAGCCCTTGCTGGTTGCCCCTTCGGTTGCCTCATAGGCGAACTCGGCCAGGGTTCCCGGAATGACGATGCCGGTGCTTTGTGCGAGATTGTCCTGCTTGATCTGGAAAATCGCTGCCGAGGCGTTGAGACGCCCCTCGAAGAACTCTGCTTTCAAGCCAGTTTCGTAGCTCTCACCAACGATCGGCTCCATCTGCTGACCGCTGATGTCTCGCTCGGACTGCGGAAGGAAGATTTCGGTATAGCTGGCGTAGGCCGAAAGAGTCTCGGAGAGGTCATAGACGACACCACCGTATGGCGTCAGCTCGTGATTCACATCGATATGTGACTCTTCGGAGTAGATATCGCCACTGGTCTTTTCGTAGTTGCTGTCGCGGGCACCAACAATCAGCTTGAGCGAATCGGTCACGTTCAACCGCGTGACACCGTAGAGGCCTTTTTGGGTTACCTCACCGTAACCGTATTCAGTCAGTGAGCCCCATACAGGGGCAGCGAAATCGCCACTGTAGGCGTCGAAATTCGGAACACCCTGAAAGCCGGTCTGGGCAAGGTGCGTATCCGCATCGAAATCCTGGTTGCTGTAGATGTAGCCAATAGCCGCTTCATGCTCGCGGCCTAGCAGCGCAAACGGACCGCTGAAACGGATGCTGTAGTCGTCCTGCACGGTCTCGGTTTCATACGAGCCGGGGAATGAAGACATGGGTGCGCTACCGTCCCGACCAGGATTGCCGGATAGGTACAGCAGATAAGAATCGGAGGTGCGCTCACCGCGGTTGTAGCTCAGATTGACCTGCCAATCATTGGCGAAGAAGTGGTCCAGGTTGACGAAGTAGGTCTCGTAGGTGCTGTCCCACTTGCTCCACTCTGCCGACGTTGTCTTGGAGCGATTCCAGTCCGCGCGGCTGCCGTCGGCATACCAGATCGGCAACCCGCCCCACATCGGCGCGTCCGAGTTGTTTTCCTGGCGGCTCAGTCCGAACCAAAGCGTAGTGTCGGGCGTCAGGTCGACGTCCATGGTGCCGTAGAAAGTTTCGCGCTCCGTGGACTTCAAATCGATCCAGCTATCGCCCTCGTTGTATTCGCCAACCAGCCTCGCACGCACCGTGCCGGCTTCGTTCAGGGCAAAGGACAGATCGCCCAGCGTGCCATAGGTGTCCCAGCTTCCAGCGCTCACCTCGACCGAACCGGTCAGGTCCCGGCTGCTGGCACGTTTGCGGACCAGGTTGAGCGAAGCGGATGGCTCCCCCGCCCCCGCCATCAGACCGTTGGCGCCTCGGACCACTTCCACGCGGTCATACATCGCCAGGCTGCTGAACATCTCACCCGAGCTCCAAGGCTGCTCCCATATCGTCGGCACACCGTCGATCATCAGCGAGTTGATCTCGAACCCGCGCGCGTTGAACTGAGCTCGATCGGTTTCGTAGCGGTTGACCGAAACACCGGTGGTGTTATTCACCACATCGAGAATGGTCTGCATGTCCTGATCTTCAATGCGCTGCTGCGTTATCACGCTGACCGACTGCGGCGTTTCGCGAAGGGACATGCTGAGCGGGGTGGACGTGCGTGCAGCGCCCGTCGTGTAGGAGCCCGTTCCTTCCGTCACGTCTTGTACCGCCTCACCGGTGATGGTGACCGCTTCGAGGGTGGTTGCCTCGTCTGCCTCAGTTGCAGCGGTTGACTGCGCGTAAACAGGCATGGCGGGAAGGAGCGCCCCAACAGCGAGTAGGTGAGCTACCAGCGTGAGCGGCTTCAGGGCGAGCTTAGAGCGTCCAGCGGCGGGGTCGAGCTGGGCAAACGTGGTGGTCGACATCTCTGGCTTCCATGTAATGTGATCGATTATGAGAATCTTTCGCATTATATGTTCGTATCAGGATTGCCGAAAGTCCCCTCATGGAACGAACGACCAAGCCGCCGGACTTCATCGGCGCGCCCTACTCGCCCAGCGGCCAATCCCAAAAGCCCCTTAAGCCATTACAATGCGCGACTTTCGATTCAAACCCGGTCCGCGTCCATGTCCTTGCCCAAGCACCATCTCGAACTGCTGTCCCCTGCTCGGGACACCACCATTGCCCGCGAGGCCATCCTGCATGGCGCCGATGCGGTGTACATCGGCGGGCCGAGTTTCGGGGCGCGGCACAACGCCGAGAACAGCGTGGCGGACATTGCCGAGCTGGTGAAATTTGCCCATCTGTTCCATGCGCGGGTGTTCGTCACCATCAACACCATCCTGCATGACGACGAGCTGGAAGCGGCCCGGGCGCTGATCTGGCAGCTCTACGAAATCGGCGTGGATGCGCTGATCGTGCAGGATATGGGTGTGATGGAAATGGACATCCCACCGATCGAGTTGCACGCCAGTACCCAGACCGATATCCGCACCCTGGAGCGCGCCAAGTTTCTGGATCAGGCTGGCTTCTCGCAGCTGGTGTTGGCCCGCGAACTAAACCTGCAGGAAATCCGCGCGATCAGCGACGAGACGGATGCCGCCATCGAGTTTTTCATCCACGGTGCCCTATGCGTGGCGTTTTCCGGGCAGTGCAACATCTCCCACGCGCAGAACGGCCGCAGTGCCAATCGCGGCGACTGCTCCCAGGCCTGCCGCCTGCCCTACACCCTGAAAGATGATCAGGGCCGAGTGGTCGCCTTCGACAAGCACCTGTTATCGATGAAGGACAACAACCAGAGCGCCAACCTGCGCGCGCTGGTCGATGCCGGCGTGCGTTCGTTCAAGATCGAAGGGCGCTACAAGGATGTGAGCTATGTGAAGAACATCACCGCTTACTACCGCCAGCGCCTCGACGAAATCCTCTTGGACCGCCCCGATCTGGCGCGCGCTTCCAGCGGCCGTACCGACCATTTCTTCGTGCCGGACCCGGACAAGACCTTTCACCGCGGCAGCACCGACTATTTTGTCACCGACCGCAAGATCGACATTGGTGCCTTCGATTCACCGACCTTCACCGGCCTCGCTGTAGGCGAAGTGCTCAAGGTCGGCAAGTACGACCTGACCGTGCAGACCCGCGAGCCGCTGTCCAACGGCGATGGCCTGAACGTGCTGATCAAGCGCGAGGTAGTGGGTTTCCGCGCCAGCGTGGTCGAACAGCTCAAGCAATTCGAAGAATACGGTCAGCAGTTTTGGGAGTACCGCGTCGAGCCCAACGAAATGCCCGCGGCGATACGCCAGCTGCGGCCGAACCATCCGCTGAACCGCAACCTGGACCACAACTGGCAGAACGCGCTGCTCAAAACTTCCGCCGAGCGCCGTATTGGCGTGCGCTGGCTGGCCAAGCTGCGGGCGGACGCGCTGGAGCTGCACGTCACCAGCGAAGAAGGCGCTTACGCCACGGTTTCGCTGGCCGGCCCGTTTGGCGAAGCGAAGAAGCCGGAGCAGGTGCCCAGCCAGATTACGGACCTGCTGAGCCAGCTGGGCACGACCATCTACCACGCCGAAGAAGTGGACGTGGACGCGCCGCAGGCCTTCTTTATCCCCAACTCGCAGTTGAAGGCGCTGCGCCGCGAGGCGATTGAGGCGCTGACCGAAGCCCGCGAAGCGATTCGTCCGCTGGGCAGCCGCAAGGCCGTCAGCGTGCCGCCGCCGGTTTACCCGGAAGCGCACCTGTCCTTCCTCTACAACGTCTACAACGAGAAAGCCCGCGCCTTCTACCACCGTTACGGCGTGCAGCTGATCGACGCAGCCTACGAGGCCCACGAGGAAACCGGCGAAGTGCCGGTGATGATCACCAAACACTGCCTGCGCTTCTCCTTCAACCTCTGTCCGAAACAGGCCAAAGGCGTGACCGGCGTGCGCACCAAGGTCGCCCCGATGCAGCTGGTACATGGCGACGAAGTGCTGACCCTGAAATTCGATTGCAAACCATGCGAGATGCATGTGATCGGCAAGATCAAGGACAACATCCTCAGCCTGCCGCAGCCAGGCAGCGGCAGCGGCAGCGGCAGCGGTGTAGTCGGCCACATTACCCCGGCTGATCTGATGAAAACGATCCGCAGCAAGCCCCACGCCTGACATGAGTCCCAGGCCCAACGGATGCCATCTCGGCGTCCGGCTGGCGCCGATAACCAGCCCCTGCGTTACACCGTAAACGATAAAGCCGCACCTGGAAGTTGCGCACCGGGCAACAGTGGCTGGTTGGACGCAGCTGTCGAAATTCATTGCCTCAGCAAACTTACTGGCGAATGGACACTCCTAAATGGCACCGCGCTCTTGCCCCCACGAGGGGCGTAAAGCCTCAGCGTGAAGACAAGGATCGAAGGATGCTCAACAGGCCAGTCAATTGGATCGCTGCACTGCTTTTGTTCGCCTCTGTTGCTGGCTGTACGACAGCCCCACCGAAGGAACCGACTACAGACCAGCCGCCAGCGCCCGTTTCCGGGGAGCAGATCGGCTCGGGCAAAGCCTCGTATTACGGTAACCAGCACCACAACAAACTGACCGCCAGCGGCGAACGTTTCGACCAGAATGCGCTGACAGCGGCGCACCGCACCCTGCCCTTCGGCACCAAGGTTCGGGTGATCAACACCCGCAACGGCAAAAGCGTGGTGGTACGCATAAACGACCGCGGGCCGTTCGTGCGAGGGCGAATCATCGACCTGTCCAAAGCAGCCTTTGAACGCATCGCCAGCACCCGCGCCGGCGTGATCCGAGTGCGCCTGGAGCAGGTCGACTGATCTGCACGCCCCGACCAATTATTGAGCATCAAGTATGAAAGCGGCGTGCCGATAGAGAGGTACGTCCATTCACCATCTGGTGCTTTCATGTTCAACGGCCAACTAAAAAAACAACTCGAAGAACAGGCTGCAGAACTGTCTCTGCTAAGACAGCTCCGTGATCAGATGGGTGCCACGATGCTGTCGATCACCCTCGACACCGAGTTTCGGATGGTGTCAGTCAATCAGAAGTTCGCCAAGACGCTCGGCTACAACGTCGAGCAACTGCAGGGCCGCCTTATGGCGGACATCGTGCCGGCCTATGTAAAAAACCTGCCCTGCTTTCACAATTTTCGAGCCGCCGTGTCCCAGCTTGCACCCGTCAGCGACGACTATCGGTTTCTGCGCACCGATGGCAGCCTCGCCTGGCTGCACATCGACTGGTATCCGATCCTGGATGCTCACGGCAAGCTGCTTCACATGAGCGGCTACGCCCGGGAAGTGACCAAAGAGCTGCAGCTCGCCAAGGAGAACGAAGCGTTTATCAACGCACTGCTGCGTTCTACCGCGGTCATCCAGTTCAATCTGGACGGCACTGTAGTTTCGGCCAACGACCAGTTCCTGCAAGGCATGGGCTATTCGCTCAAGCAGATCGTGGGCAAGCACCACAGCATGTTCTGCACTCCGGAAGAAGCGTCTTCCCAGCAGTACAAGACCTTCTGGCAGACGCTTAACCGTGGCGAGTTCGTTGCGAACCGCTTCAAGCGCATCGACAGCATGGGCCGGGACGTCTGGTTGGAAGCGACCTACAACCCCGTGTATGACACCGAAGGCAAGCTGTGCAAAGTCGTCAAGTTCGCCAGTGTGGTCAGCGACCAGGTTGCCCGTGAAGAGGAGGTGCGCGAGGCCGCGAGCATCGCTTATGACGTGTCCCGCAAGACCGACACCAGCGCCGAGCGCGGCGCCGTGGTGGTCAAGGATACGGTGGCAACCATGCAGCGCATCGCCGAGGAGGTCGAGTCGGCGACTCAAGGTATCGAGGCGCTAGGTCAGCAATCGCATCTGATCAGCTCCATCGTCCAGACCATTGGCGGCATCGCTGCACAAACCAACCTGCTGGCACTCAACGCCGCCATCGAAGCGGCACGCGCCGGTGAACAGGGACGCGGTTTTGCCGTGGTCGCCGATGAAGTTCGCCAGCTGGCCGGCCGCACCAGCGCCGCCACCGAAGAAATCGTCAGCGTGGTGCAAAAGAACCAGGCACTGGTGGATGAAGCGGTACGAGAGATGGCCAACAGCCGCGAGCAGGCAGCACAAGGCCTGTCCCTGGCCAACCAGGCCGGCGCCGTGATCGTCGAGATTCAGGACGGGGCCAAGCAGGTCGTCAGCGCAGTCGGGCGCTTCGCCAACGAATTGAATTAATCGCTTCGGATAGAAGACCGGGATGCGCAGCGTGGTCCCTGCGCCCCCGGTCCTTCGCTTGAGTACCGCCCGCCTCCCATCAAGCGGCCGACAGCCGGCGGGAGACGGGAATTCCCGGCACCTCAGGTTACTTTCTGGCCTGAACTCGTCTCGGTGCGTTATCACTTAGCGAAGTAGGCCTGCGCCATCTACCGGGGCAGAGTCTTTTCCAATCACCGGTCACCTCGAAGCACCACTCGGCAATCCGCCGAAACTTTCAGGCCAGGCATCAGCCGTACTTACAGACCCCCATTTTCACGTCTGGAGCATGTATGGCTTACCCGAAGATTCACGCGCAGAAACAAGACCGCTTGCCAGGGCTGGAAAGCGAGATGCAACCGCCGGCAGAGTTCATCCGCGACAGCTACAAGGGCAGCGGGAAGCTGGCCGGAAAGGTAGCCTTGGTCAGCGGTGGTGACAGCGGCATCGGTCGCGCGGCAGCGGTGCACTTTGCCCGTGAAGGTGCCGATGTGGCGATCATGTACCTCGACGAGCATGAAGACGCCCAAGATGCCAAACGCATGATCGAAACCGAAGGTCAGCGTTGCCTGCTGTTGCCCGGCGACATCCGCGATAGCAGCCACTGCACTGATGCGGTCGAACAGACGGTGAAGACATTCGGCCAGCTGGACGTGCTGGTAAACAATGCCGGCCGTCAGGAAGTGCAGACACGGCTCGAAGACATCACCGATGAGCAGTGGGAAAAGACCTTTGCCACCAACATCCACAGCTACTTCTACCTAACCCGTGCTGCACTGGCGCACCTGAAAGCCGGTGCGGCGATCATCAACACCACCTCGATCAACTCCTTTATCGGCAACCCGATGCTGGTGGACTACACCTCGACCAAGGGCGCCATCGACGGCTTCACCCGCGCCCTTTCGCAGCAACTGATCGAGCGCGACATCCGCGTGAACCAGATCGCGCCCGGTCCGATCTGGACACCACTGCAACCCGCCACCCTCGGCAAGCACGACCCCGAGTTGCTTGAGGACTTCGGCAGTCAGATGCCCATGGGTCGCTGCGGCCAACCCTCTGAGCTGGGTCCGGCGTACGTGTACCTGGCGTGCGAAGACTCGTCCTATGTCAGTGGCCAGACTATCCATATCAATGGTGGCAAGGTGCTGAACGGCTGAGCTGATTCTCGATCTGCCCATTGCGCCGCGCCGCGCTTTCATCGCGGCCGGCGCAGGCTGCGGCCATCCGAAGCATCGGGTAATGACCTGCAACGGAACCATCCTCCCGCTTCGCCCGCCCAATGCAGAACGGTACGCGATCACCGCACCGGTCGAGCCGCACGCCACAATCACGAACCGCAGCCAGAGCTGCACACTAAGGTGAAGTCATGCCCCAGATCCTTCTCGCGGCGTTCGACCGCTACGCCGAAGCCGAGCAAGTCAAGACCGAACTCCTGAGCAAAGGTATCGCCGGCGACGCCATCCAGATTTCAGCCTCCTTCAACCCGGATAGCGTCGACAGCAGCCGCGTGGAAGTGGTGGGCGAAGAGCCGGGCGATGACGCCACGGCTGCCGAGAAGCTGGGAAGTTTCTTCCACAAGATTTTTGGTGACGATTCCAGCAAGCACGCTGGCCGCTATCCGGAAGCTGCCCGGCGTGGCTCGACAGTCGTGACTGTCACGCTGGATACCGATGCCGAGGTCGCCATGGTTGAGGACCTGATGGAGCGAAACGGCGCCATCGATATCGACGAGCGCAGCGCCAACTGGGGTGAAGAAGAAGCGACTCCAGTCACTGCCAGCACCGAAACTCTGACCACCGGCTACCCCGACGCCACATCCCTCAGCGTCGATGAACGCGAAGTGGACGGGACGGCCAGCGGAGATCGTGGCGCCGCAAACGGCTCGATTCCCGGCCGCGCGGAAAACGACAAGGCCGGACGGCGCGACAACACGGCCGGACGGGTCCGGATCGTGCCGCGCTGAGAGCGGAGCGGCAATGCGCGGGTCAGCCTCATCCTTTCCAAGCACCGCGCTGACCTGGCAAGGCTGACCGCAACGCCGGATCACGTTGGCGGAACAGATTCCTGGCTGGGGGAGAGCCGACCCTGCAGCGCCAGAGCATTAGCAATCGCCGCACCGCTGGCGGTGTTATCGAAAATGCACCAGTTAGTCGTACTTGCCTGCGTCTCCAGACGCACGGCCAAGCGGTCGAGCCAGTCATCGCCATAGGACGAGTAGTACATGCGCGGCGAGCCATGCAGGCGGTAATAACGGAAACCCTGCCAGCCGCCCGGTTCAGCTGCTTGCGCAAAGGGCGCCGGATCGGCCGCGACCCTAGCTATCCGTGCCTCGTGTAGCAGCGGCTCGGCATCGATCCAGCTCGGATGGCGAGGCTCGATTGCCACCGGCCCCGCATAATTCTTTCTCAGAGCGTCGATAAACGCAGCGGCACTGGCCGGTTCGTAATCCAGCGACGGCGGCAATTGCACCAGCAGGCAGCCAAGTTTCTCACCCAGGTGGCCGCACTCGTGCAGAAACTGTTCGAGCAAGCCTTCGCACTCAAGCAGACGCCGTTCATGGGTGATCTGCTTGGGGACCTTGACGCAGAAACGAAACCCGTTCGGCACGCTTTCGGCCCACTTGGCATAGGTCGCGGGTCGGTGGGAGCGATAGAACGAACTATTGAGCTCCACGCCGGGCAAACGACCCGCGTAACGCTCTAGATGTGTTCCCCCTGCCGGAAACGCCGGCCATTGTTCGCGCGGCAAACTACAGCCGGCGGTGCCAAGCAAAATGGGACTGCTGATTGCCATAGGCTGGCCTTTCTGTGAAACGACGGTCTCTTGAAAAGACCACGCAGTGCGCCCTTACGATCCGTTGCTATAGCGACCGCACCATGCAAATGCCAGAACCCGAAGCGCTGCACCTGTGCGCCCGACACATGGCACTCTTCCGTAGCGCTCGTATTGCGCGGCTCGATTGTCCAAACTTGCAGCACACCTGATCAGAGAGGCGTCGATCATGCGCAAGGCCGAAGCCAAACACCGCCACAGCTCCAGCCTTGAAAGGCTGCAACGCTTCCTTAGCTGGGCTACGGAACGTCATCCCGACTTCACACCGAAGAAAAATCATCAGGAAAAGTGGTTCAGCACTTACCTCGGCCACCAACCGCCGGAGATTGGCCGCGCGGCGCGGTTGTATTGGCTGGGGCTGGACCAAACAACCGTTGAGGCGAATCTTGAAAGCGCTGAACCAGCCAGCCTGATCGGACGCCTGCTGAACCGGGACGTGAATGACTTCAGCTGTACGGTGGATATTTTCGGCGTTGAAAAAACGCTGGATTGCGGCCCAGTGCAGAACCTGCTGGAGCCCGAGTTCGCGTTGCGCATCGACGAAAGCCGCTCTGTCGATGAGTTTGAACGCCATGTCTGTGCCGCAGTGGAGGCCCTGGTCCGAGATCGCCTGCATGTGCTGGAAAAGCCCTTCGCTGAGCTCAGCGACGAACAGAAGGCGCAATGCCTGGAGCGCCTGCCCGTCCGGCTGGCACGCCTGGATGATTTCGCGGCGCGCGCCGTCGACATCGTCAACGAGGTCAAGCATGAGTTGCGCTATGTCGTCGAGTTGCGCCACGGCGAGGTTGCGCTGGACATGCAGCGGCGCATTCCGGGCGGCCAGGGCCATGTGCTCAGTGAGCGGGAGGTAGTCGCACTCAAGGATGAAGACCGCGCGGCCATGAACGCCAAGTTCGAGATGATGATTGAGGAGGCGCAGGACTTCGACCTGCAGCTCCTCGGTGAGAAGCGCCTGACCGAAGTCTTCATGATGGAGCCGAAAAAGCTGCGCCGAACCATCCGCTTCGCCCGCGAGGACAACCGCGAGAAGATGGCCTTTGCGGTGCTGCTGGAGAACAACCCGCGCTTCGTCCATTACCACAAGCTCTACGCTGCCAGGCGAATCACCCGCACCTGGACCGCCCTGCTCGGCCCCACCAACAGCGGCAAGACCTATCAGGCGATCCAGGCCATGACCGGCGTGACCCACGCCATCTACCTGTCACCACTGCGGCTGATGGCGTTGGAAAACCAGGAACGCATCGAATCCATGGGCGTGCCCTGCTCGCTGGTCACCGGCGAGGAAGAGATCATCCGCGAGGGCGCCACCCACTACTGCTGCACGGTCGAGGAATTCGCCCGCTTCCGGCACGAGTCATGGGACGTGGTGGTGATCGACGAAGTACAGATGATGGCCGACTCGCAGCGCGGCTGGGCCTGGGTCGATGCGCTGGTCAGTGCTTACACCCAGGACCTGATCATGACCGGTCCGGCGCTGATCCAGCCGTCGCTGAAGACCCTGTGCGACCTGTGCGAAGACCAATTGGTGGTCAAGCGCACCAAACGCCTCTCGCCGGTCGATGTGGCGCGCCGCGCGACCAACCTCAAGCAGCTGGACGCCGGCTCGATGCTGGTCGCGTTCAGCCGCAGGACCGTGCTGGAACTCAAGGCGATGCTGGAGATGACCGGCAAAAGCGTCTCGGTGGTCTACGGTGCGTTGTCGCCTGAAGTCCGCCGCGAGCAGGCGCGCCGCTTTCGCGAAGGCGAGGCGGACATCATGGTCGCGACCGATGCCGTGGGCATGGGTCTGAACATGCCAGCACATACGCTGTGTTTCTACACCGATGAAAAGTACGACGGCGTCCAGAATCGTCAGCTCAAGGTCCAGGAGGTCAAGCAGATCGGCGGCCGCGCCGGACGCTTCGGCCATCACGCCAGCGGGGTCATCACCGCCCTCGACGGGCAAACGCTGCAGTCGATCAAGCAGCTGTTCCACAGCGCCGACCAACCGGTCGACCTGTCGCAATTCCAGGTGCGGCCGTCCATCGAACACTTGCAGGCCATCTCCGAGCTGATGAACGAACCTAGCCTGCTACGGGCCTGGTTGACCTTTAACCGCAACATCAACTACGGCGACGAATTCATTTCGATCTTGCCCGACGAACTGGCGGAGTGGATCAAGTTGATCGACGACCCGACCATCGATCTGCCACTGCGCTGGATATTTGCTTGCACGCCAATCCGCGGCGGTCTCGACAGTCCGGCCGCCGTCTTCGCGCAGCAATGGCTGAAAAAGGTCGCGCAGGACAAGGAAGTACCGCTACCGCGGCTGATCATTGATGCAGACCTTGCCACCCTGGAGAGTTCGCTGCACGTCATCGAAACCTACCTGCACCTGGCGCGCACCCTGTCAGCGCACTTCCCGTCGCTGGAGCAGGCCGAAGAGCACCGCAGCCTGCTCAACGGCGCGATCACCCGCGAGCTGTCGCGCCAGCGCAAGCCGCGCAGTTCGGATCGCCGCCGTGTATCGGGCGACAACCGCAATTGCAAAGGCTGTGGCAAAGCCATGCCGATGGCTGCACGCAAATTCAGGCTGTGTCAGAGCTGCTTTCGCGAGCAGCGCTAAGCGGTTCGTGGAGCACGGCGGCACGGCAACTCAGCGCCCTCCTCACGTCTCGATGCTTGCCCATTGCGGGCATCGAGGCTGGCCAGCAGCGATTTCGGCCCTTAGGATGCCGCAGTCTATAGCGTGACCGGGCTCTTCAGCGCCTCGTTACGACAGCGATTACCGCAAGCCATGGAGTCAGGGCCGATGTCGATCATCCTTCAGTTGCGCAGGCAACTGGCCGCGGCCACCAGCAAATTTGGCTGGGCCGCACTATTACTTGCACTCTTGGTGCACGCCGGCGTGTCCTATCTCGGTTTGCGCCTGTTCGCCGAAGCGCCGCTCACCGAGTTGAAGACCTTTGTCTATTTCTATCTCACCACGGCACTGACCGTCGGTTACGGTGACTTTTCGCCGCAAACCGCTGGCGGACGCATCTTTGTTTCCACCTGGTTGATGATCGGCGGCATCGCATTGCTGACCGCCATCATCGGCAAAACCACCAATTCCATAATCGCAGTCTGGAGGAAAGGCATGAAAGGCAAAGGGACGTTCGCCACCTGCACGGGCCATACCGTGGTGATCGGTTGGGAAGGCGAAATCAGCGAGCGCGTCGTCGAGCTGCTGCACGAAGACGAAACCTCGAATGACCACCTGATCGTCATCTGCGACACCCAGCTCGAAGAAAACCCGATGCCTGGCAAGACCGAGTTCATCCACGGCGAGAGCCTGTCGTCCCTGGCGCTGTTACAGCGCGCCGGGGTGAAAGGGGCCGAACGCACGCTGGTGCGCACCGGCTCGGACGACCTGACGCTGGCCGTGGTGCTGACCATCAATCAGCTCAATCCGATCGGCCATGTGGTCGCGCATTTCAGCAGCAGCGAGACGGCGCGACTTGCCCGCAGCTACGCGCCGAAACTGGAGTGCACCTCCAGCATGGCCATCGAAATGCTGGTGCGTTCGTCGCAGGACCCGGGCTCCTCGGTGATCATCAACGAGTTGCTGAGCGTCGGCCAGGGCGCGACCCAGTATCGGCTGCTGCTACCCGAGAGTTTCGAAAGCACCGTCGGCGCGCTCTACAAGCAATTGAAAGACCGTCACAACGCGACGCTGATCGGCTATCGCGCCAAGGACCAGACCCAACCAATCATCAACCCGGGCAATGACGTCTCAGTGCGCGGCGGCGAGCTGTTCTACATCGCCGATGCCCGCCTCGCAGGGCTGGGAGACGCCAGCTGAGAATGGCGCAGCGCCGAACAGGCCTGCGCCGGTAGAACCAGCGGTGCTCGCCTTTCACCACAACGAGCTGAGCATCACGGTCATCCTGTAGACCCAACGAATCTGGACCTGCCCACGCTGACTCACCCGTTCGGTTATCGCCGAGCCCGGCTCCCTCGGTCTCGATCTTCTCGGGAATCAACCACGCCATCCCGGCTCTGATTTATACAGTCTGAGCAATCGGGAGGCACCATGAGCGACCCACACGATCTGCAACGATTCGTCGACGCCCAGCAATCGGTTTACGATCGCGCGCTGGCGGAACTGAAGGCCGGCCACAAACAAAGCCACTGGATGTGGTTCATCTTTCCGCAGATTGCGGGCCTCGGGCACAGCGACATGGCGCGTCGCTACGCGATCAAGGATGCGAACGAAGCCACGGCTTATGCACAGCACCCGCTGCTCGGGCCTCGCCTGGAAGAATGCGCAGAAGCGCTGCTCGCCCATGCGGAGCGGCCGGCACGGCAGATTCTCGGCTCGCCTGATGATATGAAGCTGCGCTCGAGCATGTCGCTGTTCGCCGCCGTCGCGCCTGAGCGAACCGTATTCCAGGCGGTGCTCGACGCTTTCTTCGCGGCCGATCCCGACCCAGCCACGCTGTCGCGTCTGCACCATTGAGCACGCGCGAAGACCAGGCGTCGTTAGATGGAGCGCAGCCAGTGCGGTAGGCTTCCCCCTTTCTGGCAGATCCTCCGCCCTCAAACAGGTGCCCAGATGAATCTCTCGCTGTTCAGCCGTTACGCTTTTCTTGTCCTCTGCGTCGCCACTGCCGTGTTTTGCCTGCCCTTTCTGAATCATCCCTGGGTATGGCCGTTGTTCATCGTCACCGCACTGCTCTCGCTCATTGGCGTCCGTGATCTGCGCCAGTGCGAACATGCGGTGCGGCGCAACTACCCGATCCTCGGCAACATCCGCTACATGGTCGAAGGCATCCGTCCGGAGATTCGTCAGTATTTGCTCGAGAGCGATCAGGAACGCGTACCGTTTTCCCGCGCACAGCGCTCGCTGGTCTATGCGCGGGCGAAGAATCAGGTGGATGACAAGCCCTTCGGTACCCTTATCGATGTTTATGAACCGGGATACGAATGCATCGGCCATTCGATCCGCACCGCAGCGGTCAGCGACCCCGAAACCTTTCGCGTGTCCATCGGCGGGCCACAGTGCAAGCAGCCCTACTCCGCATCGGTGTTCAATATTTCAGCGATGAGCTTCGGCTCGCTCAGCGGCAATGCCATTCAGGCGCTGAACCGTGGTGCCAAGCTCGGCGGCTTCTATCACGACACGGGCGAAGGCAGCATCAGCACCTGTCACCGCCAGCACGGCGGTGATCTGGTCTGGGAACTGGGCAGCGGATATTTCGGCTGCCGCACCGAGAGCGGCGCATTCGATCCGGAACGCTTTGCCGTTCAGGCACGGGACCCGCAGGTCAAGATGATAGAGATCAAGCTTAGCCAAGGTGCTAAGCCCGGGCATGGCGGCATCCTGCCAGGGCGCAAGGTCAATGCTGAAATCGCCTCCACTCGCGGCGTGCCGGAAGGCATTGATTGCATCTCCCCCGCGAGCCATAGCGCCTTCGGCACTCCCTTGGAGCTGATGGATTTCATCTCCCGCCTGCGCGAGCTGTCCGGTGGCAAGCCAGTCGGTTTCAAGCTGTGCATCGGTCACCCATGGGAGTTCGTCGGTATCGTCAAGGCGATGCTACAGAGCGGTATCTATCCGGATTTCATCGTGGTTGACGGCAAGGAAGGCGGTACGGGCGCGGCGCCGGTAGAGTTCACCAACCATATCGGTATGCCGCTGCGCGAAAGCCTGTTGTTCGTGCACAACGTGCTGGTCGGCTGCAATCTGCGCGAGCACATCCGCATCGGTGCTAGCGGCAAGATCGTCAGCGCTTTCGACATCACCAGCGTCCTGGCGATGGGCGCCGACTGGGTTAACTCTGCCCGCGGGTTTATGTTCGCGATTGGCTGCATCCAGTCACAGCACTGCCACACCAATCGGTGCCCCACCGGTGTCGCCACCCAGGACCCGCTGCGCCAACGCGCGCTTGTCGTACCCGACAAGGCTGAACGGGTGTTCAGTTTTCACCGCAACACCGTGCACGCCCTGGCCGAACTGCTGGCAGCGGCCGGCCTCTCACACCCGGGTGAACTGGGCCCGCACCACCTGATCCGGCGAATCAGCACGACCGAAATCAAGCTGTTCTCGCAGCTCTACTATTTCGTTCAGCCCGGTGCGCTGCTGGCGAAAAAGATCGACAGCGAGTTCTTCGCCAGAATCTGGAGCATGGCCCAAGCCGACAGTTTCGAAGCCATGCCGCAAAAAACCGACCGTGGCGCAGCGCAGGTCGAGGAGCCACTGATCAGCTAACCCCTCCAACCGGCGTCACCGCCAGCCTCCCAGTTTGTTGCGAGCCAACGGCATCGATGACCGCGCGATGCATTGGCTGCGAGGCGCCACCTGCCAGCGCGCTCTAATCGGCCAGGGCGCCGCCAAGTCCATCACCCGCCAGAATCCTGCCACTCATGACAGGTTCGGCGTGCTTTTGTCAGTTTTCCGCTGAAATGTTCAGCTTTTTACTTTGACAGCCCGAGATTTTGACTTTAAGTTTTCGATTCCGAACATTTCCGAACCCCGCGCAGTATTCGGATCATAAAAACAACAGCCCTACAAAGAGGTTCAGTGCATGAGTAACCCGTCCACCCCGACGCTTCGGGGGCAATGCATCGCCGAGTTTCTCGGCACCGCTCTTTTGATCTTCTTCGGTACCGGCTGCGTAGCTGCGCTCAAGCTCGGCGGTGCAGACCTAGGTCTCTGGGAAATAAGCATTATTTGGGGTGTCGGCGTCAGCATGGGTGTGTACCTTGCCGCCGGTGTATCAGGTGCGCATCTGAACCCTGCAGTCTCCATTGCACTCTGGCTGTTCGGCACCTTCGAACGTAACAAGGTCCCCGCCTACATCCTTGCGCAGACGGCGGGCGCCTTCTGCGCCGCTGCGTTGGTTTATGGTCTTTACAGCAGCCTGTTTTTCGATTTCGAACAGGCGCAGCACATAACCCGTGGCAGTGTCGCCAGCCTGCAGCTCGCATCGGTGTTTTCCACCTACCCGCACCCATCGCTGTCCATCGGCCAGGCGTTTCTGGTGGAAGTGGTGATTACCGCTATCCTGCTGGGGATGATCATGGCGCTGACCGATGACGGTAACGGCCTGCCCCGCGGCCCCCTGGCGCCCCTGCTGATCGGTCTGCTGATTGCCGTGATTGGCGGTGCGATGGGTCCGCTGACCGGTTTTGCGATGAATCCAGCGCGGGATTTCGGACCGAAGCTGATGACATATTTCGCCGGTTGGGGCGAAGTCGCATTTACTGGCGGACGCGACATTCCGTATTTCCTGGTCCCGCTGCTCGCCCCGGTGCTGGGTGCCTGCATTGGTGCGGCCGGTTACAAGGCGCTGATCTGCAAACATTTGCCAGGGCTGGGAGGCGCTGCGTGCGCCGTCCCTGAGACTAAGCCCGAGGCCGAGCCCTTCACCAAACACGATGTCACTGCCCACGAAGCTCGTTAAGGAATCGACACCATGAGCAATCAGAACAACAAGCAATTCATCGTCGCCCTTGACCAGGGCACCACCAGCTCCCGCGCCATCGTGCTCGACCGCAACGCCAACGTGGTGACCATTGCCCAGCGTGAATTTGCGCAGATCTACCCGCAACCGAGCTGGGTCGAGCATGACCCCATGGAAATCTGGGCGACCCAGAGCGGCGTGTTCGTCGAGGCGCTGGCGCAAGCCGGGATCACCAATGAACAGGTTGCCGCGATCGGCATCACTAACCAGCGCGAAACCACCATCGTCTGGGACAAGATCACAGGCCGGCCGATCTACAACGCCATCGTCTGGCAGAGCCGCCAGAGCACGCCTATCTGCGACCAGCTCAAGCGTGACGGCATGCAGGATCACATCCGCAAGACGACCGGCCTGGTCATCGACCCTTACTTCTCCGGCACCAAGATCAAGTGGATCCTCGACCACGTCGAGGGCAGCCGTGAGCGCGCCCGCCGTGGTGAACTCTTGTTCGGCACCGTGGACTGCTGGCTGATCTGGAAGATGACCCAGGGCAAGGCGCACGTAACCGATTACACCAACGCTTCGCGCACCATGCTCTACGACATCCACAAGCTGGACTGGGACCCGGTGATGCTGGAGACGCTGGATATCCCGCGTGAAATGCTGCCGGAGGTGCGGTCCTCGTCCGAGGTCTATGGCCACGCCTATCTCGGTTCCGGCCAAAGCACCGGCATCCCCATTGCCGGCATCGCAGGCGACCAGCAAGCGGCGCTGTTCGGCCAGATGTGCGTCGAGCCGGGCCAGGCGAAGAATACCTACGGCACCGGCTGCTTCCTGCTGATGAACACCGGGACCAAGGCCGTGCAGTCCGAACATGGCTTGCTCACCACCATTGCCTGCGGACCGAAAGGCGAAGTGAACTATGCACTGGAAGGCGCCATCTTCAACGGCGGTTCCACCGTGCAATGGCTGCGCGACGAGTTGAAGGTGATCAACGATTCGCTGGATTCGGAATACTTCGCCACCAAGGTTCAGGACAGCAATGGCGTCTACCTCGTACCGGCGTTCACCGGCCTTGGCGCGCCCTACTGGGACCCACGCGCCCGTGGGGCACTGTTCGGTCTGACGCGGGGTGTAAAGGTCGACCACATCATCCGCGCCGCGCTCGAATCCATCGCCTACCAGACCCGCGATGTACTCGATGCCATGCAGCAGGATGCCGGCGAGCGCCTGCGCTCACTGCGCGTGGATGGCGGCGCAGTGGCGAACAACTTCCTCATGCAGTTTCAGGCCGACCTGCTCGGCACTCAGGTCGAGCGCCCGGAAATGAAGGAAACCACCGCCCTTGGTGCCGCCTACCTGGCGGGTCTGGCGACCGGATTCTGGAGCAGCCTGGATGAGTTGCGCAGCAAGGCCACAATCGAGCGCGTGTTCGAACCCGCCTGCGACGACGAGAAGCGTGAGGCCCTCTACAAGGGCTGGAAGAAGGCGGTGGGACGCACCCGCGACTGGGAAGAGGAATAAACCCCAACGCGCAAGCACCCCTGTCATCGCGCCCGGCCCGGTCCTGAACCGCGCCGGGCGCGCTTATTCGCAAACGAACAATTCTTTAATCAAATCCCAGACTGCGGCATCCTTCACGGCATATCGATAAGAAGGAAGCCTCCATGAGTCTGGCCCCACGACAGCAGAGCATTCTCGACCTGGTCCGCGAGCGCGGCTACGTCAGCATCGAAGAGCTGGCGCAACAGTTTGCGGTGACGCCCCAGACCATCCGCCGTGACATCAACCAGCTCGGCGAAGCCGGCCTGCTACGCCGCTACCACGGTGGTGCCGCTCACGATTCCAGCGTACAGAACACCGCCTATACCCAGCGAGCCCGGCAGATGCGCGACGAGAAACGGCGCATCGCCGATGCCATGGCCGCACACATCCCTGACCAGGCGTCGCTGTTCATCAACATCGGCACCACCACCGAAGCCATCGCTCACGCCCTGCTCAACCACCGCGACCTCAAGGTAATCACCAACAACCTGCACGTGGCGAGCATTCTCAGCCCCAAGGAAGACTTCGACGTGCTGATCGCCGGCGGCAACGTGCGCAGCGACGGCGGCGTGGTCGGTCAGGCCACCGCGGATTTCATCGGGCAGTTCAAGGTCGACTATGCGTTGATCGGCATCAGCGGGATCGATGAAGACGGCACCCTGCTGGACTTCGATTACCAGGAGGTCCGGGTCTCACAAGCCATCATTCACAACGCACGAAAGGTCTTTCTCGCTGCAGATTCGAGCAAGTTCGGCCGCAGCGCCATGACCCGCCTCGGCTCGCTTGAACAGATCGATATGTTGTTTACCGAGGCCCAACCACCGGAAGCCTTTCTGGCCTTGCTGGCGCAGCATGATGTAAAGCTGGAAGTCACTAACTGAGCCACTCTCCAAGGGCGGGCCGGTGCAATACCGAAACCCGCCGAGCCCCCGGTCAGGAGTGTTCACGCCTCGCCTGCGCCCCGCACCCCCGAGCCAGACGCCAATTTCTCCTAACGCTGGGCATTAGCCAACACTTTCAAACAGCGGCTCCGTCAGGGTGGGCTGAAGCCCACCCTACCTTCGTGAATCACAATCACCTCCCGCAGTCGCTGCGGTCAAAGGGGCTCATGCCAGCTGAAACTGCCGGTCAATGATGGAATGCCAGCACCAATTAGCAGTTCGTATAGGTTCGATTATTTTCTTTTGATATAATAAATGAACATCCGCTGTAGAGACGCAAGCCCTTCTGCGTTAGGATGTTCATATTCGAAAATAAATGTTCGTTCTTGAGGAGGATGCCGTGAGCGAGACCGTCTCCGAGCTGTACGACATTGCCGTGATAGGCGGTGGGATAAATGGTGTGGGTATCGCTGCGGATGCAGCCGGTCGGGGCTTGTCGGTGTTCCTCTGCGAGCGCGACGACCTGGCCAGTCATACGTCCTCAGCCAGCAGCAAGCTCATCCACGGCGGCCTGCGCTACCTTGAGCATTATGAATTTCGCCTGGTTCGTGAGGCACTCGCCGAACGCGAAGTGCTCCTGGCCAAAGCGCCCCACATCGTCAAACCGATGCGCTTCGTACTGCCGCATCGCCAACACCTGCGCCCGGCCTGGATGATCCGGGCCGGACTGTTCCTGTACGACAACCTGGGCAAGCGCGAAAAGCTTCCGGCCTCGAGGGGGTTGCGCTTTGGCTCGGAGAGCCCGCTTAAGCCCGAGATCAAGCGCGGTTTCGAATATTCCGATTGCTGGGTCGACGATGCGCGACTGGTGGTGCTCAACGCCATGGCCGCGCGCGAGAAAGGCGCACACATCCACACCCGGACCCAGTGCCTGAGCGCCAAGCGTGCCGCCGGCATCTGGCACGTCGAGTTGCAGCGACAGGACGGCACACGTTTCTCCTTGCGCGCCAAGGCGCTGGTCAATGCGGCAGGCCCCTGGGTAGCGCAGTTCATCGGTGACAAGCTGCAGCAGCGTTCGCCCTACGGCATTCGGCTGATTCAGGGCAGCCACATCATCGTGCCCAAACTGTACGAAGGCGAGCAGGCGTACATCATGCAGAACGAGGATCGGCGCATCGTCTTTGCCATCCCGTATCTCGACCGTTACACCATGATCGGCACGACCGACCGCGAGTACCGTGGCGACCCGGCCACAGTCAGCATCAGCGAAGAGGAAATCGCCTACTTGCTGGGTGTCGCCAATACGCACTTTCGCAAGCAGCTCGAGGCCAAGGACATCCTGCACAGTTTTGCAGGGGTCAGGCCCCTGTGCGATGACGAATCGGACAACCCCTCCGCCGTCACCCGTGACTACACATTGTCGCTGTCGGCAGAAGAAAAGCAGGCGCCGCTGCTTTCGGTGTTCGGCGGCAAACTGACCACCTACCGCAAGCTGGCCGAGTCGGCGATGGCTCAACTCAAGCCCTACTTCCCCCGCATGGGCGAAAGTTGGACAGCCAGTGCCCCGCTGCCCGGCGGCGAAGGCATGAGCACGGCCGAGGCGCTCGCTGCAGAGCTGATGGCCGAGATCAGAGGCATTGATCGACCGCTCGCCAAACGCTGGGCGACCCTCTATGGCAATCGGGTTTGGCGCATGCTCGGCGATGCCCGCTCGCTCGATGCGCTAGGAGAGAACTTCGGCCAGCATCTATATGCACAGGAAGTTGATTATTTGCGCCGCGAAGAGTGGGCCACTCAGGTCGACGATATCCTCTGGCGCCGGAGCAAACTTGGCCTGGCATTCACCGCGGATGAACTGACCCGCCTGCAGCACTATCTGCAAACGCAAGTGAGCAGGACGACCGACGTAGACGCGGCCTGATGGCCGCGACGTTTCGGATCGCCGCCGATTGCGGTAGGCTCAGCGACTTCTCAAGACGGAGTAACACCCCATGGCCCGAGCCACTGCCCGCCACATCCTGGTTCCCACTGAAGAAAAGTGCAACGAGCTGAAAGCTGCCATCGAAGGTGGCGCCGATTTCGCTCAGGTTGCCAAGGACAATTCCACCTGCCCGTCGAGCCGCCAGGGCGGTGACCTGGGTTCGTTCGGTCCTGGCCAGATGGTCAAGGAATTCGACACTGTTGTGTTCAGCGCCCCGCTGAACCAGGTGCAAGGTCCGGTGAAGACCCAGTTCGGTTATCACCTGCTGGAAGTGACCAGCCGCCAGGACTGATCCTGCTGTCCCCGCGCATCTTGCGCGGGGACGTCCAGGCCGCTCAGCCATCGATGCGCCGAGCGCCCCTCTTCCAAGCCGTACCTCCCCGCTTCATCGTGAGTCTGATCACGCCTCCAGACGGAAACGCCCAGTCAGAGCTTTGAGTCCGTTCATGCTCTGCATGATGGTGTTGCCTGAAGCCGCAGTGTCGTGGGTGGCGCTGGCCGCCTGATCGGCTACCTGAGCGATACGGGTCAGCGACTGGTTCATGTCCTCGGCAACCTGTGACTGCTCCTCGGCCGCCGTCGCGATCTGGTTGGTCATGCCGCGAATGGTCTGCACCGCACCAACGATCTCGCCCAAAGCATGTTGCGCCGCTTCGATCTGGGTAAGCGTCGTCGAGCTGCTCTGGCGTGAAGCATCCATAGCATCGCCGGCACGGGTGGCCTGGCTCTGCAGACGCTCGACCAGCACACTGACCTCCTTGGCCGAATCCTGAGTGCGACTGGCCAGGCTGCGTACCTCGTCTGCAACCACGGCAAAGCCGCGGCCCTGTTCGCCTGCCCGCGCTGCTTCGATGGCGGCGTTGAGCGCCAGCAGATTGGTCTGCTCGGCGATGCCGCTGATCACGTTGAGCACCTTGCCGATCTCGTGACTGTCCTTCACCAGCTGCTGCATCACACCGGCCAACCCGTCGACATGGCCGGTCAAGGCGCGGATAGCAGTGACCGATTCGTTCATCACCGCATTACCAGCGCTGGTTTCCTGCTCGGCGAGATCCGCCGCACTGGCCGCTTCGACGGTGCTTCGCGCCACTTCCTGCGAGGTGGCGAGCATCTCGTTCATGGCGGTGGCGACCTGATCAATCTCGGCCTGCTGCGCCTCGACGTTGCGCGCACTGTCGCCTGCCAGATTTGCCATACGCACGCACTGTCCATCGGCTTCATCGGCGGCCTGACGCACCCCACGAATCATCTCGCCGACCTGCACCAGCAGGCGGTTATACGCAAGGGTGATCATGCCAATTTCGTCGTCAGCATGGCGCACCTGCAGCGGCGCGGAGAAGTCACCCTGACTGACTTTTTCCAACCGACTGCGGAGCTCATCGACCTGCAGCATCAGCCAGTTCATGCCGGCGATCCTTCCGAGAACTACCAGAAACAGGATGCACAGCGTCGAGGCCATGGCGACCCAAAGTTGCTGTGAAGCACTGCGATTGGCCTCGGCGGAAATCAGCGAAACCACCTCGTTGGAGGCTGCGAGAATTTCGTTGGCATCTGCGGCGACGGCTTTCAGATCAGCGCTCTGGCCGGCCGCCAGCGCCTGCACGGCGGGACGATAGCGTTGCCATATCTGGTCAACGCGCTGCAGATGCGGCTTGGCACTGGCCAGTTCTACCGGGGCAACGCCCTGGTTGCCATCGCCGTTGAGCAGCAGACGGTGCGACTGTTCGAAACGCTGAATGGTCTTCTCCACCTCTGCAGGCCCACCGATGCCTTGGGAAGCCAACAACGCCTCTTTCATCATCTTCTGGCTGAGCATGCGCTGGGCGCCGGCCATGTCGATCTGGCTGGCGTCCTTGCTGGACATGAACAGCACCCCAGCGGTCAGGGCCGCGCAAAGAAAGATCAGGCTGTAGGAAAAGAAGAACTGGTGGTTGATGGTACGCAGACCCAATCCGCGCAATACAGACTGGATGACGTTCGCCAAAGTGCTGGTCATAGGTGTATCCAACTACAGGGAAGGTAAAGCGCTGCCATCACTCGACGGCGTCGCAGTTACCCACTTCTCGGCTGTAACAGAGGCAACTTGATAGCCGTCGATCACCTTTCTGAAAGTCCCGTCATACGGGCGTTTGATCCATTTCAGGACACTCATGAGACAAGTCCCCACGCACTGATCCAGATCAATTAAACAGCTTCAAATAGACACATTTTTGGCCGACCGAACGCCGTATAACGACTATGGTCAGGTAATGGCAGGGCGACTTGTCTGGCACCCATTTTCTTCATTGAGGACTCGTCATGTTTCATGTAACCCGCATTGGTGACAATCGCATCGACGTGGATTTCTCCGGCAAACTCGACAGCAGCGAGATGCGCTTCGCACTCGACGAGCTGATGCGAAAATCAGAGGGCATCAGCCACGGCCAAATGCTCTATCGCATTGGTGATTTCGATATACCGACCCTGGGCGCGATGGGTGTCGAACTGGCGCGAATCCCCCAGCTGTTTCGCTTCATCCGCCGCTTCGATCGCTGCGCGGTGGTGTCCAACAAAGACTGGCTGCGCAGGGCCAGCGAGATCGAGGGTGCGCTGTTCCCCGGCCTGGCCATTAAGGCCTTCGACGAGAACCAGAACACCGAAGCGCATAACTGGCTGGAGAGCCAGAACTGACCACGCTTTCCCGACAGCCCGCTAGCGAGGCGTACCAAACACCTGGGTCCAGTAGCTGCCGGCGGCGCTGGACTTGTCGATAGCGTAGGCCGCGCCCATCTCGGTGAAATCCGGATTCATGATGTTGCTGCAATGCCCGGGGCTGGCCAACCAACCGGCCATGACCTGATCTGCCGCCCCCTGCCCCGCCGCGATGTTCTCGCCGATACGCTCCCAGCTGTACCCGGCACGGTTGGCGCGGTCACTGACCATGCTGCCATCCGGCGCCCGATGGCTGAAGAAGTTCTGTTTGGCCATATCGCGGCTGTGCGCCAGGGCAGCATCGGCCAGCTCGCCGTTCCAGCTCAACGCCGGTGCCGCCTCGAAGGCCCGACTACCGCAGTTGCGCGGCTGCGCCCTCGCTTCATTGACCCTCTGCAGAATGTTCTTGCCAACCTGTTGCCAGTCGCCAAGGTCGGGCGAAAGCAGTGGCTTGGCCAGCAGCACCTGCCAGGTGTTGCCCTGGCGCGACACCCCGATTTCGGCGAACTCATGGCTACGCAGGGGTGCGCAATATCGCTGCTTGAGGGCTTGCATGGCGCTTTGTGCATCGCCCGGCCCCGAGACCGAGATGGCTTGCAGTTTGGATGGCCTATAACCGCCATCCTGCAACGCTTGCTGCAACTGCGCCCCGCTGGTGGCGGGTGCCACGGCCAGTGCAGCATTGGGCGCCAGTGGCCCGACCGCCTGGGCTTCGCCACTTCCGCAGGCTTCCTTGGCCTCGCGAAATTCATTGATCAAGCCGATCAAGGGGTCGGATTCCTGCGCATGCGCCTGACACGCCAGGCTCGTTGCCAGGATCAGCAGGGCGCCAGCCGCCACACGGGTTGGCGCACCGCCTGCTGAGGATGTGGTTGGAGTCTTGATAAGCGGGGTCATGGGTCACCTGTCTGTCTGCGATTAAAGATGCTGACCACGATCCGTCGCGGGCGATCCGCTCCGGCACACCGCCAAACTTGTAAGGTCGTCTAAGACCACAACCAGGCGGCGAAGATGCGATGATGCACAGCGCTGCCCAACCCCGACCCGCCCCCCTGACCACACTCATGACCCTTTCTGATTTCCTGCTGTTTGCCCTGCCGGCGATCTTCCTAACCGGCCTGTCCAAAGGTGGCTTCGGTGGCGCCCTGGGCGGCATCGCCGTACCGCTGCTGGCGCTGGCGATATCGCCGAAACAAGCTGCCGCAGTAATGCTGCCGATTCTCTGTCTGGCAGATGTAGTGGGCCTCAAGGCTTACGTCGGCCACTGGGACAAGGCGAATCTGAAGGTGATGATGCCGGGCGCGTTGATCGGCATTGCGCTGGGCTCGCTGACCTTCGGCATGCTCGACGAGCGCATGATCGGCCTGATGATGGGCGCAATCGCTGTTGGCTTCGTACTGCTGGGGCTGGTCACCAATAACGACAAGCCGCGACCGCTGCAACGCGGTCGCGGCACGCTGCTTTCCTCTATTGCCGGCTTCACCAGTTTCGTCGCACACGCTGGCGGGCCGCCGATCATGATGCACCTGCTGCCGCAGCAGCTGGACAAGCTGCGCTACGTGGCAACCATCAACCTGTTCTTCCTGATGACCAATGCGATCAAGCTGATCCCCTACGCCGCGCTCGGCCAGTTCAGCCGCGAAAACCTGCTGCTTAGCTTGACGCTGGCGCCGGTGGTGCCGTTCGGCGTCTGGGCCGGACTCTGGCTGCACAAGCGCATCGACCACAAATTGTTCTACCGGATCGCCCGCCTTGGGATGCTCCTGGCCGGGTTGCAGTTGATCTACAAAAGCCTCTGAAACGCGCACCAGGCACGACCGGCCGCCCGGTTTTCTGAACGTTCGCACCACTGCCCAGTCGGATTTAGTGAACCCACTGCAAAGGAGTCATCCTCATGCTGAAGTTTCTGGGCAGCACAGTAGGCATCATCTTTCTGATCGGTCTGTTGGTCGTGATCGGCTTGTTCGCGCTGATTTTCTAACGCCAACGAAAGACGATTGCATTGCAACCACGGTGCCTCGGTACGCACAACGGCACGTTGCAAGATTCACTGACAGGCCGCCGTCACACGGCGGCCTGTTCGTATCCGGCCTCTGCCCTTCGAATGCTGATGATCGCCATGTCTTCTCGCCTCGCTAACTCGTTTCCTGCCCTGCTACGTCCGCTCGCCCTGCTGATGCTGCTCTGCATGTCCATGCTGCCGACGATGCACGTATGGGCGCAGGAGGGCGTGGCGACGGTGCGCCTGGATGGCCGCGCGCTGTTCCGTATCGGCCCCAGCGAAGAACTCGAAGCGCGACCACGGGCACGGCAAATCGAACGGCAACTGGCAGCCGTGCTGGAAACGCCCAAAGGCATCACCCGGGCGCGTATCGAGCCAACTGAATCCGAGGAGGATGAGGGGCTGCAGATCAGCGTAGCCGGACGACCGCTGATGGTGGTCTCGCCGGCCGATGCCGAAGCCAACGGCCAGCCGCTCGACCGACTGGCCCGCGACTGGGCAGCGATATTCGACCGGGCTCTGGCAACGGCTGCCAAACGCCGTGATTCAGACCGTGGGCGGTTCTTGACCTCGGTGCAGTCGAGCGTCGAAAACGCCTTTGCGCGCCTGGTCGAATCCGCGGTCAATATCATTCCGCGGGTACTGGCCGCCCTGCTGGTCCTGCTGTTGTTCTGGGGGCTGGCCACCGGCGTACGCGCGCTGATGAAGAAAATCGTGCGTCGCCTGGCGAATGATCTGACCGTCGAGAATTTAGTCCGGCAGGTGAGCTACTACGCGGTCTGGGTGCTCGGCATCATCGTCGCAGCGAGTGCTTTTGGCCTGGAGCCCAGCACCCTGGCCACCGGCCTTGGCCTGACCAGTCTGGCGCTGGGTTTTGCGCTCAAGGACATTCTCTCCAACTTCGTCAGTGGGCTGCTGATCCTGACGCTGCGGCCGTTCCAGCTGGGCGATCAGATCATCATCGGCGAGACCGAGGGCAGCGTGGAGCGCATCGAGCTGCGCGCCACCCAGATCCGCACCTATGACGGACGCCGCGTACTGGTCCCCAACGCCGAGACCTTCACCTCGCGTGTCACCAACAACACGGCGGCGCCAGTCCGCCGCGGAAAGGTGGTCTGCAAGCTGTATTACGGCATCGACATCGAAGCCATCAGCGCCGTGATGCGTGACGCCGCCCAGCAGACGCCCGGTGTACTGGCGACTCCGCACGCCGAAGTCCTGCTGATCGATCTGGGCGACAGCCAGCTGGTCTTCGATGTGCTGTTCTGGTGCGACTCGCGCCGCTCGGATTTCGTGACCACCGCCTCGGAGGTACGCAAGGCCCTGGTCGCAGAGCTGCTCAACGCGGGAATCACGTTGCCAGATCAGGCGAGGCAGCACATCGTGGTACATACGCCGAAAAGCTGATCGCGGCTCCTCGTGCCGTCGAGCGCTGCTGCATAACCGCTTGAAGACATGGCAGGCGCAGCCCCAGGCGCTCGCGCTCCCGAGCGCCGCCAAGACCTGATTTCGTTACAGGCACGAACCGAAACGGGCGATGAACCGGAACCGCATCAGCTAACCGCGGTCGAGTGTAGGTCGGCGCGCTATACCGCGGCGCAGACGGTGCACGAGCCAAAAGGTCAAACTGAATGAGGCAGTTCCTGCAAAACGCGGTGCTGGTAGGCGCCCTGTCGCTGTTACTGGCGGCCTGCTCCGATGACGAACAAGGCCAACAACCGGCACCACCACCGCCCGAGGTGGAAGTCATGACGGTCGACCCTCGGCCGATCCCCAACATCATCGAGCTTCCAGGGCGGGTCCAGGCTGTGCGCATTGCTGAGATCCGCGCCCGGGTCAACGGCATCATCCAGAAGCGGTTGTATGAGGAAGGCACCGACGTCGAGGTCGGCACGCCGCTGTTCCAGATCGATCCGCGAGAAATGCGCGCCAGTTTGAAGGCCGCCAAAGCCGCGTTGGAGCGCGCTGAAGCAACAGCCCTGAACGCCGCTCAGGATGTCAGGCGCTACAAAGGCCTGGTCGCCAAGCAGGCCATCAGCCAGCAGGAATATGACACCGCGCAGGCCACCTTGCGCACCGCCAAGGCGGACGTGTCTCAAGCCGAGGCTAACGTCCAGTCGGCTGAGCTCGATCTGGAATACACCACGGTCGAGTCCCCCATTGAAGGCCGGGCAGGCCGCGCCCAGGTCACCGAAGGCGCGCTAGTCAGCGCCAGCGAGGGCACCCTGCTGACCACCGTGGAGCAGTTCGATCCGGTGTATGTGAACTTTGCCCAGTCCAGCTCCGATCTGCTGCAGATTCGTGCACGGCTTGCCTCCGGCGCGCTGAAGCTGCCTGACGACGGCCGTGTCGAGGTAAAGCTGATCCTCGAAAATGGCGCCGAATACCCGCATCCCGGTTACGTCAACTTCTACGCCATGAGCATCGACGAAACCACCGGCACCGTGGCCGTGCGTGCCGAATTTCCTAACCCGGACCGCCTGCTCCTGCCCGGTCAGTTCGTCCGGGCCCGGATGAATGCCGGCACCCGTCCGAACGGCGTACTGATTCCGCAGCGCGCCGTCATGGTCAATGACCAGGCGGCGCGGGTGCTGCTGGTGGGTGAGGACGACAAGGTCGCCTCGCGCGAAGTCGAACTGGGCGAGCTGCAGGGCAGCGACTGGGTCATTCGTGATGGCCTCAAGGCTGGAGACACAGTGATCGTCGAAGGCGGTGGCAGCGTCCGCAAGGGCGCAGCTGTGCGAACCACCCCCTTCCAACGTGAGGAGCCGCCGGAACCAACCGAGCCGTCGACCACCTCAGAGTCCGCACGATGACGCCTGCGTTCTTCATCCGTCGGCCGGTATTTGCCTGGGTCATCGCGCTGGGAATCTTGCTAGGCGGTGTGCTGGCCCTGCGTTCGCTGCCCGTCGAGCAGTACCCGAGCATCGCGCCACCAGCGCTGCGCATCGGCGTTACCTATCCCGGTGCTGACGCGTCGGTGCTCGAAACCAACGTGACCCAGGTGATCGAACAAGAGCTGAACGGCGTCGAGGGTTTCCTCTACATGGATTCCTCGAGCCGCTCCAACGGTAGCGCCTCGATCGAGCTGACGTTCGAGGCCGGCACCGACATCGATATCGCCCAGATGGAAGTGCAGAACCGCCTGAGCCGGGTCGAGCAGCGCCTGCCGGAGGAGGTTCGCCGGCAGGGTATCCAGGTGTTCCAGGCATCGCGGGACTTCCTGCTTATCATCTCGCTGTTCTCCGAGAACGGCACCATGAGCACGCTGGAGCTGGGCCACTTCGCCACCACCCGCGTGCTCGACGAATTGCGCCGCGTGCAGGGCGTCGGCGATATCCGCGAGTTCTACACAGCCTATGCCATGCGCATCTGGCTCAATCCGGACCGCCTCGCCAGCTTCGGCCTATCCGCCGCCGACGTGCTGGCTGCGGTTCAGGAGCAGAACAGCCAATCGGCCGGCGGCGCCCTCGGCGATCTGCCACTGGCTGAAGGCATCGAGATCAACGCACCGCTGGAAACCCGTGGTCGCTTCAGTACGCCGGAGGAGTTTGCCTCGATCATCCTGCGCGCGACGCCGGACGGCTCGGCGATACGGCTGCGAGATGTGGCTCGGGTCGAGCTCGGCGCACAGAACTACACCTCGCGTAGCGAGCTCAATGGCCAGCCTGCCGCGGGGCTCGCCGTGCAGCTGTCCCCCGGCGCGAACGCGCTGGACACGGCGGCAGCAGTCAAACAGCGGATGCGCGAACTGGCCGAAGGCTTTCCCGAAGACATCGCCTGGACGGTGCCATTCGACTCGACGCCGTTCATCTCATCTTCGATCCAGCAGGTGGTGGTCACCCTGCTCCAGGCGATGGCGCTGGTGGTGCTGGTGATGCTGCTGTTCCTGCAGAACTGGCGCACCACGGTGATTCCCACCATCGTCATTCCAATCACCCTGGCAGGCACCTGCCTCGGACTCTGGATAGCCGGATTTTCGATCAACCTGCTGAGCCTGTTCGGCATGGTTTTGGCGATCGGCACCCTGGTGGACGATGCCATCGTGGTGGTGGAGAACGTCAAACGGCTCATGGACGAAGAGCAGCTGCCGCCCTATCAGGCCACGGTGAAAGCCATGGAGCAGGTCACCGCGCCGATCATCGGCACGACCCTGGCGCTGATCGCCGTGTTTGTGCCGCTGGCGTTCTTTCCGGGTTCAACCGGCGGCATCTACCGCCAGTTCGCCGTGACGCTGTCGATTGCCGTGGCCACCTCGACGGTGCTGGCGCTGGTGCTGACCCCTGCGCTCTGCGCAGCGCTGCTCAAACCGAGCCAACCGGATGACGGCAAGCCCGGTCTGAGTCAGCGGATCTTCGGTCCGTTCAACCGCTGGATGGAACGCACCACCGACCGTTACCACCATGCAGTCGGCGGCATGCTCGCCCGGCCCCTCTGGTTTCTATTGGCATTTGTCGGCTTGCTGGCGCTGACGGCCTTTCTTTACCTGCGGATGCCCAGCGCCTTCCTGCCCGACGAAGACCAGGGATCTTTGATGACGGTGATCCAAGCGCCAGCCGGCGCGACGATCGAGCGCACCGAGGAAGCCGTCGAGCAGGTCAAGGCGTTCTACGCCGAACATCCATTGGTCGAGGACGCGATCACGGTCTACGGCTTCAGCTTTTTCGGCCAGGGCCAGGCGCACGCGATGTCCTTTGTACGGCTGATCCCCTGGGACCAGCGCACCGAAGACGGCAGCTCTGCCCAGGCGCTGGTGCGCGAAGCCATGGGGCGCTTCTCGCAGATCAAGGAAGCCCGGGTGTTCGCCCTGAATCCCCCCTCGATCCCCGGACTGGGTGTGGCCGGTGGCTTTACCTTCAAGCTCGAAGACCGTGGCGGCGCGGGTTACCAGGCGCTGCTCAACGCCCGCAATCAGTTACTGGGCAAGGCCAGCGAAAGCCCTGTGCTCCAGAACGTGCGACCTGAAGGCGCCGATGACGCGCCGCGCCTGCGGGTCAACATCGACCGCATCAAGGCACGGGCGCTGGGGCTTTCGATCAATGAGGTCAATGCAACGCTGGCGATCGCCTTCGGCAGTGCCTATGCCAACGACTTCAACCGTGACGGTCGCGTCCTGCAGGTGCTATTGCAGGCCGAGGCGCCCTATCGCATGACGCCACAGGATGTGCTCGATCTGAAAGTGATCAACGATCAGGGCGAGAGCGTGCCATTTGGCGCCTTCACTACGGTGGACTGGACCGAAGGGCCGACCCAGTTGCAGCGTTACAACGGCTACCCGGCACTGACCCTGTCCGGCAGCGCCGCGCCCGGGTCGACTACCGGTGAAGCGATGACCGAGATGGAGCGGCTGGCATCCGAGCTGCCAGGCAGCTTCAGCTATGAGTGGACCGGCGCATCGCTGGAGGAACAGCAGGCCTCCGGGCAGGTCGGTCTGTTGCTGGGGCTGTCGCTGCTGGTGGTGCTGATGGTCCTGGCCGCGCTGTATGAAAGCTGGACGGTGCCCATCGCGGTGTTGCTGGTGGTGCCATTCGGCGCGCTGGGCGCCGTGCTGTTTGCGATGATTCGCGACCTGCCGGCGGATGTCTACTTCAACGTCGGCCTGGTGACCATCATCGGCCTGTCGGCGAAGAACGCGATTCTCATCGTGGAGTTCGCCATCGAAGAAGAAGGGCACGGCAAGAACCTGACCGATGCTGTGATGAACGCAGTGCGCCTGCGTTTCCGTCCAATCCTGATGACTTCGCTGACCTTCATTCTCGGCATGCTGCCGCTGGTCCTGTCGACCGGCGCCGGCGCGGCGGGTCGGGTTGCGGTGGGTACCGGCGTGATGGGTGGCATGATCGTCGCCACCCTGCTCGGGTTGTTCTACATCCCTCTGTTTTATCTGTCTGTGCGTCGCTGGCTGACCAAGCGTCGACCACCGAGTGCTGAAGACAAGGCGCACCCAGTCGAGGAAAAGGAGGCGCCGGACAATGCCTGACCCGCGGTTGAAATCTGCGCCCCTACTCATGGCCGGTTTGCTTGCTGGCTGCCAGCTCGCGCCGCCCCATGAACAGCCGCCCTCCCCCAACGCTGCGCAGTATCCGGCTGAATACCGACCGATGGACGGTGAGGTGCTAGCCAGCGAGATCGGCTGGCGCGAGTTCCTGGAAGATCCACGCCTTGAGCTGTACATCGAAACGGCCCTGCAGCGGAATCGCGACCTGCAGATCGCCGTGGCCCGAATCGAAGAAGCCCGCGGCCAGTTCGGCGTGCAAGGTGCCGACCGCTACCCGACGCTGGCTGCAACGGCCGATGCCAGCCGCGGCCGCTTTCCCATCGGCAGCGCTGGTGCGGCAGGCGGCGCTTCCTCGAGAGCCGCCGGTAGTTCGAGCAGCCAGATCACCGAGCAATTCTCGGTAGGGCTGGGCATCTCCGCGTTCGAACTCGACTTCTGGGGGCGGGTACGCAACCTCACCGAGGCTGCGCGTACTCAATACCTCGCGACGGTCGAGGCGCAACGCGCCTTCCGGTTGTCATTGATTGCAGATGTGGCCTCGACCTACCTCGCCGTCCGCGGCGCTGAGGCGCGCATCGATCTGGCCGAAGCGACGCTGCAGAGTCGCCGCGATGGCCTGCGTATCGCTCGCGTGCGCTTTGAGGCGGGGATCACCTCGGCGCTGGATCTGAACCAGGCGCAGGCGTTGCTGACCCAGGCCAAGACCGAGCTGGCCAGCCTGCACCTGATTCGTGCCGAGCAGAGTAACTATCTCACCCAGCTGCTAGGCGGGCCGCTGCAGCAGCCATTGCCGGCGCCGCTACCGCTGGCCGAACAGATTGAACCGCTGCGGCTGGATGCCGGGCTGCCATCTGAACTGCTTCTGGTAAGGCCGGACATTCTAGGTGCCGAGCTGGACCTGCGTGCGGCGCGCGCCAACATCGGCGTGGCGAGGGCTGCGTTTTTCCCGCAGATCTCGCTGACCGGCAGCTTCGGCTATATCTCCAACGAGTTGGACAATCTGGTCAGCCGTGACAACCGCACCTGGAGCATCGGGCCCAGTCTCTACCTGCCACTGTTCGACTTCGGCCGCAACCGCGGCAACCTGACCGTCGCTGAGGCCCGTGAGAACGTGGCTGTAGCCGAATACGAAAGCACCATCGAAACCGCCTTCAGGGAAGTGGCTGATGCCCTCGCCGGCCGCCGCTATCTGGCCGAACAGGTCGCCGCGCAGGCCGAAAACGTCGCCACGCTGCGACGCATTGCCGATCTCGCACGTGAACGCTATGCCGAAGGCGTGGTGAACTACCTGCAGGTACTCGATGCCGAGCGCAACCTGTTCGACGCCGAACAGGCGTTCGTAGAGGTCAAGCGTGCTCAGGTGCAGAATCTGGTGAGCCTGTACATCGCGCTGGGCGGCGGAACCCGTGCTCCGTCAGCACCAACCGGTCCAACGCAGCGGGACACGACCTCGAATCGCTAAGCCGCGGAACAGCGCCTTTCCCGACCTACGGCGACGAATCCTCAACCGGGCGTGATGGTCCAAAAATCACCACATAACGACCTGAGGAAATGAAATGGGCCTGTTCGACAAGATCAAAGACAAACTCGGCATGGGCGGCGTGAGCAACGAAGCACACAAGCCGGTCGATCGGAACAACACACCGAACCAGCATGCGCCGGATACGGTTGTTGATTCGGAGCGGCCTACCGCTGCACACAACGCCACCACCACGCCGCCCGGTGCGGCGCCCAGCCCCGAAGGCGTGGCTCACTCAGCGGGTTCCTCAACCAGCGCAGTGGACGTTCCAGCAAAGCTCGACGCCATGGCCGCCAATCATCCGGAACAGCTGAACTGGCGCACCTCCATCGTCGATCTGCTCAAGCTGTTGGGTCTGGACAGCAGCCTGGAGTCGCGCAAAGAACTCGCCACTGAACTGGGTTGCCCGCAGGACAAGATGGGCGATTCAGCCCAGATGAATACCTGGCTGCACCGCACCGTTATGCACAAGCTCGCCGAACATGGCGGCACCGTTCCGCCTGAACTGCGGACCTGATAAAGCTCCGCGTTTTCGCCGGGTGCTGGTCACCCGGCAAGTACCGACTGACTAGCTCCTACAAAAATAGGTGTGCACGCCATGTAGATACCGTCTTGCCCCTTAGTGCGCAATGGCGAGTCTGGGGTCGAAAGGTTGCCCTGACTTGAGCACGCCATAAGCGATGCTCAACAGCTTTCGCATGGCGGCGCAGACAATCTGCTTGCCGC
>NZ_POUL01000014.1 GCF_002890895.1 Stutzerimonas stutzeri | reverse complement strand
CCGAACTCAGTAGTGAAACGACGCATCGCCGATGGTAGTGTGGGGCTTCCCCATGTGAGAGTAGGTCATCGTCAAGCTTCTACACCAAACCCCCGATCTTCGTAAGAGGATCGGGGGTTTGTCTTTGAGTGCAAGAAAATCGATGTACCTTGGCGCTGGCGATCTTAATGCTACCGCGTGCAGGAGGGGTTATGAATAACTTGCTACGGTTACTCAGTGACGGTCGCTTCCATTCCGGCGAAGAGCTAGGGCTTGCACTTGGTGTAAGTCGGAGTGCAGTCTGGAAATATCTGCAGCGATTCGAGAGTGACTGCGGCCTTGAGCTATTCAAAGTGCCCGGGAAGGGTTATCGCTTAGCAGAGCCGCTTTCGCTATTAAATTACGAAGACAGTTTCGCTGTAGTGGATCGCCTTGGCTGGCGGCTCTATCTGCTCGAGACTACCGACTCTACTAATGCTGAGGCGTTAAGGTTGCTACAGTCAGGCGTGCCAGCGCCTTTTGTGGTAATGGCTGAGGGGCAGACTTCAGGGCGCGGCCGTAGAGGGCGCGAATGGGCGAGTCCTCATGCTCAGAATATTTATTACAGCTTAGCGTTGAAGGTTTCAAACGGTATTCAGGGCCTATCTGGATTGAGCCTGGTCGTTGGTCTGGCTGTACTACGTGCTCTTCGCCGCTTAGGTGTTGAAGGTGTGGGGTTAAAGTGGCCGAACGATGTATATGCGGACGGTAGGAAGATCGCTGGCATTCTGATTGAGTTAAATGGTGATCCGGCAGACGCATGTCATGTGATTATTGGGATTGGGGTGAATGTAAACATGAGGCCAGGATCCCTGAGCATCGGCCAGCCTTGGACGACTGTGCGCGAACAGACGGGGCGCTTGGAGAGTCGCGCTGACCTGTCGCAGTTTCTCAGTGAGTCCATGTATCACTATATAGACAGGCACTCCCGTGAAGGCTTCTCCTCCTTGCGAGAGGAGTGGGAAGCAAACAATATCTGGTACGGTAAGAGCTGTGTCTTAAGTACCGGCGCCCAGCAGGTTAAAGGTGTAATGAATGGTATTGATGAGCAGGGGGCGCTGCGCCTTTGGATCGAAGGGCGCGGAGAGCAGTGCTTTAGTGGTGGGGAATTAAGCTTGAGGCTCGATCATGATTCTTGAACTGGATTGTGGCAACAGCCTAATTAAGTGGCGCGTGATATCGGCTGCAGATGGGTCGTTGCTAGCCTCCAGTGTCACGAGCCAAGCGGCTGACCTGGCGCAGGAGTTGCTGGTCCATGGTGTTGGAAAAATTACTCGCTGCCGCTTGGTCAGTGTCAGGAGCGAAGAGGAAACCTGTGCGCTGGTAGATGTTCTATCTAGTGCATTGGGAGTGGAGGTGTTGAGGGTGTGCCCGGCCAAGGACGTCGCTGGGGTTACAAATGGTTATCGGGACCAGGGCCGCTTGGGGCTGGACCGTTGGTTGGCAATCATCGCTGCGTATGGCATGTGCCAAGGGCCGTGCCTGATCATCGACTTAGGTACTGCCGTCACCGTAGATTTGGTGGCCTGTGGGGGTGTTCACCTTGGTGGTTATATAGCGCCAGGCATCGCGCTTTTACGTGGTCAGCTGGTTGCGCATACACGTCGCATCCAGTACGAGCCTGCTGAGACTTCCGTTGCGTTGGGTGCCATTACACCAGGTAGAAGCACTGCTGAAGGTGTCGAGCGGGGTTGTTTGATCATGTTGCGAAGCTATGTCGCCAGTCAGATTGGCCTAGCTGAAGATCAATTAGGAAAAGACTTCACCATCTATGTTACCGGGGGAGACGCAGCGCTGGTTGCAGACCTTCCTGGGGTGAGATGTGTGCCGGATCTGGTTTTCAGGGGGCTTGCGATAGCGTGCCCCTAAAGAGGTATCTATGCGCTGGCTTTTAATGCTGCTGGTAGTGCTGAATCTCCTGTTTTACCTCTATAACCTTAACCAGCGATCTCCGCTCGTTGAGGAGGAGGTAAAGACGGCTCGTGCTTCTTCTGGGGCGGATCTAAAGCTGCTTAGCGAAACTAAGTCACTAGCGCCCCGTGTGTCTTCAAATGACGAAGACGCTGGCTGTCTATTTCTCGGTGGTTTCGACCAGGAGTCGATGGCGCTGGCCATTGAGCAGCGTTTACTGAGCCGGGACATCGATTCTCGCGTCAAGTCTGTCGATGAGGCTGCGGGCATCGATTACTGGGTATATTTGCCGCCACTGGTATCCCTGCAGGCATCTCTCCGTCAGTTGAGAGAGCTACAGTCCCGCAATATAGACAGCTATATAATCACGGTAGGTGATCTTTCTAACGGGATTTCCTTGGGGATATTCTCCCGCAGAGACTCGGCTGAAAGCGTTGTAAGCCGTCTTCAGGGGATTGATTATGCTGCGTCGATCCGCGAGCTGCCGAGAACCCATCGTAGCTATTGGGTGCAGGTGGTAGGAGCGCGACAGCATCTTCTTGGCGAGCCGTTGCTTCGCGATCTCATGAGAGATTTTCCTGAACTTGAGCATCAACAAATGCGCTGCTCAAGCATTGCAAACTTAGAATAGTTCTCATAGAATGGCGCCCGCTCCGCAGCTGAGCCTTTATGGCTAGTGGTGGGGCGGCTGTGGTACGAGCTAAGCTCAGGATTTTATTGAGAAAAAGCTTGACAGTGCAGGAGGGGGCATTGAAAATGCGCCCTCGTTTTGGAGGGGTTCCCGAGCGGCCAAAGGGATCAGACTGTAAATCTGACGTCATCGACTTCGAAGGTTCGAATCCTTCCCCCTCCACCAGTTTTCAGCGTCGGCTCAGGCTAGCGCGGGTATAGTTTAGTGGTAGAACCTCAGCCTTCCAAGCTGATGATGCGGGTTCGATTCCCGCTACCCGCTCCAAGTTTGTATCGCGCAACATGATGCGCTCATGTAGCTCAGCTGGTAGAGCACACCCTTGGTAAGGGTGAGGTCAGCGGTTCAAATCCGCTCATGAGCTCCAATCTCAAAGGCAGATATGTATATATCTGCCTTTGTTTTAATGGTGGCGTGACTAGCTCAATTCAACGATGGGAGACGGTCTCGATGGCTAAAGAAAAATTCGAACGTAACAAACCGCACCTGAACGTCGGTACCATTGGTCACGTCGACCATGGCAAAACCACGCTCACCGCAGCGCTGACCAAGGTCTGTGCTGAAACTTGGGGCGGCTCTGCGCGTGACTTCTCGCAGATCGACAACGCGCCGGAAGAGAAGGCTCGTGGTATCACCATCAACACCTCCCACGTTGAATATGATTCCTCGATCCGTCACTACGCCCACGTTGACTGCCCAGGCCACGCTGACTATGTGAAGAACATGATCACCGGTGCTGCGCAGATGGATGGCGCGATCCTGGTTTGCTCGGCTGCTGACGGCCCCATGCCGCAGACGCGTGAGCACATCCTGCTGTCCCGTCAGGTTGGCGTTCCTTACATCGTTGTCTTCCTGAACAAGGCGGACATGGTGGATGACGCTGAGCTGCTTGAACTGGTTGAGATGGAAGTGCGTGACCTGCTGTCGACCTACGACTTCCCGGGTGACGACACTCCGATCATTATCGGTTCTGCGCTGATGGCGCTGAATGGTCAGGACGACAACGAAATGGGTGTATCGGCCGTGCGTAAGCTGGTCGAAACTCTGGACAGCTACATCCCAGAGCCTGAGCGTGCCATCGACAAGCCGTTCCTGATGCCAATCGAAGACGTGTTCTCGATCTCCGGTCGCGGTACCGTTGTGACTGGTCGTGTTGAGCGCGGTATCGTCAAGGTTCAGGAAGAAATCGAAATCGTTGGTATCCGTGCCACGACCAAGACTACCTGCACCGGTGTTGAGATGTTCCGTAAGCTGCTCGACGAAGGTCGTGCAGGTGAGAACGTCGGCGTGCTGCTGCGTGGTACCAAGCGTGATGACGTCGAGCGTGGTCAGGTTCTGGCCAAGCCGGGCACCATCAAGCCGCACACCAAGTTCGAAGGCGAAGTCTACGTACTGAGCAAGGAAGAAGGCGGCCGTCACACTCCGTTCTTCAAAGGCTACCGTCCGCAGTTCTACTTCCGTACTACTGACGTGACCGGTAACTGCGAACTGCCAGAAGGCGTTGAGATGGTAATGCCGGGCGACAATATCAAGATGGTTGTCACCCTGATCGCTCCGATCGCCATGGAAGATGGCCTGCGCTTCGCGATTCGCGAAGGCGGCCGTACCGTTGGTGCCGGCGTGGTTGCCAAGATCATCGAATAATCGATTGATCTGATCTATTCGGGCCGGCATAATAGTCGGCCTGACTCTTGTTAGGCCAGTAGCTCAATTGGCAGAGCGGCGGTCTCCAAAACCGCAGGTTGGGGGTTCGATTCCCTCCTGGCCTGCCAAATTCAATATCGAGTTTGGCAGTATTTACAGGGTTCTAGCAGATGAATGTCAAAGCAGAAGCCAAAGACTCGCGCTTCGATCTGGTGAAGTGGCTTGTTGTGGCTGCTTTGGTGGTCGTGGCTGTGGTGGGTAATCAGTATTATGCCGCCGAGCCTATTCTGTACAGAGTTCTTGCTCTGCTCGTGTTTGCTGTTGTCGCTGCGTTTTTGGCGCTGCAGACGTCTAAAGGTCGTTCTTTCTTCATTCTTTTGAAAGAAGCGCGAGTCGAGATCCGAAAAGTCGTCTGGCCGACCCGTCAAGAAACCACTCAGACCACACTTATTGTTGTTGCGGTCGTGCTGGTGATGGCGCTGCTGTTGTGGGGGCTCGATTCCCTGCTCGGTTGGCTGGTTTCCATGATTGTAGGTTAAGGGTGTCCCGTGGCTAAGCGTTGGTACGTCGTTCATGCTTACTCGGGTTACGAGAAGCACGTGATGCGCTCGCTGATCGAGCGCATCAAGCTTGCCGGCATGGAGGATCATTTCGGCGAGATTCTTGTTCCCACTGAAGAAGTGGTCGAGATGCGTAACGGTCAGAAGCGCAAGAGTGAGCGCAAGTTCTTTCCGGGTTACGTTCTTGTTCAGATGGATATGGCAGAAGGCGCTTGGCACCTGGTAAAGGATACGCCGAGAGTGATGGGCTTCATTGGTGGTACCGCTGACAAGCCCGCGCCGATCACTGACAAGGAAGCAGAGGCTATTTTGCGTCGCGTTGCAGACGGTAGCGATAAGCCGAAGCCGAAGACGCTGTTTGAGCCCGGCGAGGTCGTGCGTGTTGCTGATGGTCCGTTTGCTGATTTCAATGGTGTTGTCGAAGAAGTCAACTACGAGAAGAGTCGCATCCAAGTTGCGGTGCTCATCTTTGGTCGTTCAACGCCGGTAGAGTTGGAGTTCAGTCAGGTCGAAAAGGTCTAGCTGAAATAGAATCCCGTACCCCGCAGCTGATGGCTGCGGGGTTTTGTTGTCACTGGGATATTCAAGTGAGCAGGGGAGCCGAAAGGCGTTAGCACCCAGAATGGAGTATTTATGGCTAAGAAGATTCAAGCTTATATCAAGCTTCAGGTAAAGGCCGGTCAGGCCAACCCGTCGCCGCCAGTTGGCCCGGCATTGGGTCAGCATGGTGTCAACATCATGGAATTCTGTAAGGCGTTCAACGCTCGTACTCAAGGCCAGGAGCCAGGTCTGCCAACACCGGTAATAATTACCGTGTACAGCGATCGCAGCTTCACCTTCGAGACCAAGAGTACGCCAGCTGCAGTTCTGCTGAAGAAGGCTGCTGGCATCAGCAGTGGTTCTGCTCGCCCGAATACTCAGAAAGTCGGCACTGTTACCCGTGCTCAACTTGAAGAGATTGCGAAGACCAAGAATGCCGATTTGACCGCTGCTGATCTGGATGCGGCTGTGCGCACCATTGCCGGCTCTGCCCGCAGCATGGGCCTGAACGTGGAGGGTGTGTAATGGCTAAGCTGACCAAGCGCCAGAAGACTTTTGCTGAAAAAATCGAAGCGGGCAAGCAGTACTCGTTCGAGGATGCCGCCACTTTGTTGGCTCAGCTGTCCGCAGTAAAGTTCACCGAGTCCTTTGATATCGCTATCAATCTCGGTGTTGATCCGCGTAAATCCGACCAGGTTGTGCGCGGCGCTACCGTTCTGCCTAACGGCACCGGCAAGACCGTTCGCGTCGCCGTCTTCACGCAAGGGCCGGCCGCAGAGGCTGCTCTGGCTGCAGGTGCTGATCGCGTTGGTATGGATGAACTGGCTGCCGAAATGAAAGGCGGCGACCTGAACTATGACGTCGTTATCGCTTCGCCGGATGCCATGCGCGTAGTTGGCCAGCTGGGTCAGATCCTCGGTCCTCGCGGCCTGATGCCAAACCCGAAGGTCGGTACCGTGACGCCAGATGTTGCGACTGCCGTAAAGAACGCGAAGGCCGGTCAGGTGCGCTTCCGTACTGACAAGAACGGTATCATTCATACATCGGTCGGCAAAGTTGGTTTCGAAGCTGGTCAGTTGAAGCAGAACGTCGAAGCGCTGCTCTCGGACCTCAAGCGTCTGAAGCCGTCCACTTCCAAGGGTATCTATGTCAAGCGCGTCACCCTGAGCACCACCATGGGTCCAGGCTTGATCATCGATCAGGCGTCGCTCGAGGCGTAAAGCATATTGCGCCCTGCTTGGCAGGGCGCGACTTATTGGGGTCCCTGCCTGGCGGGGGCTATCCAAGACCGTAGGCGACGGAAGTCTTAAACAGTAGAAGCTCTGCTTTTTCAAGCCTACGCAGAGGTGCTCCCGATTCGTACCGAATCAGACACCAAAACCCGTCCAGTTTCGATTGGGCGAACCGGTAACATCCAGGAGTAAGAACCCGTGGCAATCAAACTCGAAGACAAGAAAGCCATCGTCGCTGAAGTCAACGAGGCTGCCAAAGCTGCCCTGTCCGCTGTCGTGGCCGATGCCCGTGGCGTGACTGTGTCGGCCATGACCGGACTCCGTAAAGAGGCCCGCGAGGCTGGTGTATATGTGCGTGTAGTACGTAATACCCTGCTGCGCCGCGCTGTTGAAGGCACTCAGTACGATGTGCTCAATGACGTGTTCAAAGGCCCGACCCTTATTGCTTTCTCCAATGAACATCCGGGCGCTGCTGCTCGCATCTTCAAGGAGTTTGCCAAGGGTCAGGATAAGTTCGAGATCAAGGCAGCCGCATTTGAAGGTCAGCTCATAGCAGCCAACCAGATCGACGCTTTGGCAACTCTGCCGACCTATGATGAGGCGATTTCCCAGCTGATGAGCGTGATGCAAGGCGCTACCAGCAAGCTGGCTCGTACATTGGCGGCCGTTCGCGACCAGAAAGAAGCAGCCGCGGCCTAACGCGCGCGCAGCATTTTTCGATTTTCTTTTGAATTAGATGGCCGCAGGCCGTCAACTATATACAGGAATTTAGAGTCATGGCTCTGACCAACGAAGACATCATCAACGCCGTTTCTGACATGTCCGTGATGCAGGTTGTTGAACTGATCAAGGCAATGGAAGAGAAGTTCGGTGTTACCGCTGCAGCTGCTACCGTCGCTGCTGCCGGCCCGGCTGCTGCCGCTGCTGAAGAGCAGACTGAATTCAACGTCATGCTGCTGGAAGCTGGCGAAAAGAAAGTAAACGTGATCAAGGCAGTTCGCGAGCTGACCGGTCTGGGCCTGAAAGAAGCCAAGGCAGTCGTTGATGGCGCCCCAGGCGTGGTCAAGGAAGGCGTTTCCAAGGACGAAGCCGAAGCTGCTAAGAAAGCCCTGGAAGAAGCAGGCGCTAAAGTCGAGCTCAAGTAAGCGCGACCTTGCGTCTACAGCCGAAGCAACTCGCGTAAGGCTGATGGCTGGTGGCTTTTGCCACCGGCCTTTTTCCGTTATAGCTGCCTGTCGAGTATTCGGCAGTTTGAACGGAAGACAACCGCTCCGGTGGGCGGTGCGAATCACAGGATTCGCAAGATTTTCTGGCTGCTCCCGTCGGGAGAAGCCAAACAAGCAGGTGACCAAGCTGGGGAACGCTGATGGCTTACTCATACACTGAGAAAAAACGAATCCGCAAGGACTTTAGCAAGTTACCGCACGTGATGGACGTGCCGTATCTTTTGGCCATCCAGCTGGATTCGTACCGCGAATTCCTGCAGGCGGGAGCGACCAAGGATCAATTCCGCGATATTGGCTTGCATGCAGCCTTCAAATCCGTTTTTCCGATAATCAGCTATTCCGGCAATGCGGCGCTGGAGTATGTCGGCTATCGCCTGGGCGACCCGGCCTTTGACGTAAAGGAATGCGTGTTGCGCGGCGTGACTTTTGCCGTACCGCTGCGGGTAAAGGTTCGCCTGATCATCTTTGATAAAGAATCGTCCAGCAAGGCGATCAAGGACATCAAGGAACAAGAAGTCTACATGGGGGAAATCCCCCTGATGACCGAGAACGGTACCTTCATCATCAACGGTACCGAGCGCGTTATCGTGTCTCAGTTGCACCGTTCTCCAGGTGTCTTCTTCGATCACGATCGTGGCAAGACCCACAGCTCCGGCAAGTTGCTGTATTCCGCGCGTATCATTCCGTATCGTGGCTCGTGGCTAGACTTCGAGTTCGATCCGAAGGACGCTGTTTTCGTGCGTATCGATCGTCGCCGCAAGCTGCCTGCTTCGGTGCTTCTGCGAGCGTTGAATTACGGCACCGAAGAAATCCTCGATGCGTTCTACGACACCAACGTGTTCCACGTTAAGGGCGAAACGCTAAGCCTTGAGCTGGTTCCACAGCGTCTGCGCGGCGAAATCGCCTCGTTCGATATCACCGACGAGAACGGCAAAGTGATCGTTGAGCAGGGTCGCCGCATTACCGCGCGCCATATCAATCAGCTCGACAAGTCCGGTATCAAAGCGCTCGACATGCCTATGGACTACGTCCTGGGGCGCACCACGGCGAAGGCTATCGTGCATCCGGCGACTGGAGAAATCATTGCCGAATGCAACACCGAGCTGACCGTAGAAGTGTTGGCTAAATTGGTCAAGGCACAAGTTGTTCGGTTCGAGACCTTGTATACCAACGACATCGATTGTGGTCCGTTCATTTCCGACACGCTGAAAATCGATTCGACAACCAACCAGCTCGAAGCGCTGGTCGAGATCTATCGCATGATGCGTCCTGGCGAGCCGCCAACCAAGGACGCTGCCGAGACGCTGTTCAACAATCTGTTCTTCGCATCAGAACGCTACGATCTGTCGGCCGTGGGCCGGATGAAGTTCAACCGCCGTATCGGTCGTACCGAGATCGAAGGTTCGGGCGTTCTCAGTCGCGAAGACATCGTTGCAGTATTGAAGACGCTGGTCGACATTCGTAACGGCAAAGGTGTAGTCGACGATATCGACCACCTGGGCAACCGTCGCGTCCGCTGTGTTGGCGAGATGGCTGAGAACCAGTTCCGTGTCGGTCTGGTGCGCGTAGAGCGTGCAGTCAAGGAACGTCTGTCGATGGCCGAAAGCGAAGGCTTGATGCCGCAGGATCTGATCAACGCCAAGCCGGTTGCGGCGGCGGTGAAGGAATTCTTCGGCTCTAGCCAGCTGTCACAGTTCATGGATCAGAACAACCCGCTGTCGGAGATCACGCACAAGCGTCGTGTCTCCGCGCTCGGCCCGGGCGGTCTGACCCGTGAGCGCGCAGGCTTTGAAGTGCGCGACGTACACCCGACCCATTACGGCCGAGTGTGTCCGATCGAGACCCCTGAAGGTCCGAACATCGGCCTGATCAACTCGTTGGCGGCGTATGCCCGTACCAATCAGTACGGCTTCCTGGAAAGCCCGTACCGCGTTGTAAAGGAAGGCGAAGTCACCGACGAAATCGTGTTCCTGTCGGCGATCGAAGAAGCGGACCATGTGATCGCGCAGGCCAGCGCCAAGCTGGACGGCCGCAAGTTGGTCGACGAGCTGGTTGCTGTTCGTCATCAGAACGAATTTACGGTTAAGGCACCGGAAGACGTGACCCTGATGGACGTTTCGCCAAAGCAGGTCGTTTCCGTTGCTGCTTCGTTGATTCCATTCCTCGAGCACGACGACGCCAACCGCGCGTTGATGGGCTCGAACATGCAGCGTCAGGCTGTACCGACGCTGCGTTCGGACAAGCCGCTGGTCGGCACCGGGATGGAGCGCAACGTAGCCCGTGACTCCGGCGTTTGCGTTGTTGCTCGTCGTGGCGGCGTGATCGATTCGGTCGACGCAAGCCGTGTGGTTGTGCGTGTGCATGATGCGGAAGTTGAAACCGGTGAAGCCGGTGTCGACATCTACAACCTCACCAAGTACACCCGCTCCAACCAGAACACCTGCATCAACCAGCGTCCGCTGGTGAGCAAGGGTGATGTGGTCGAGCGCGGCGACATCATGGCAGACGGCCCATCCACTGACATGGGCGAGTTGGCGCTCGGGCAGAACATGCGCGTCGCGTTCATGCCCTGGAACGGCTACAACTTCGAAGACTCCATCCTCCTGTCGGAGCGTGTGGTTCAAGAAGACCGTTTCACCACCATCCACATTCAGGAGCTGACTTGCGTTTCTCGTGATACCAAGCTCGGCCCAGAAGAGATCACGGCGGACATTCCGAACGTGGGCGAAGCTGCGCTGAACAAGCTGGACGAGGCGGGCATCGTTTACGTTGGTGCTGAAGTAGGCGCTGGCGACATTCTGGTAGGCAAAGTCACGCCGAAAGGCGAAACCCAGCTGACGCCAGAAGAAAAGCTGCTGCGTGCGATCTTCGGTGAGAAGGCTTCTGACGTTAAGGACACCTCTCTACGCGTGCCGACCGGCACTAAGGGTACTGTCATCGACGTCCAGGTGTTCATTCGTGACGGTGTTGAGCGTGACTCCCGTGCGCTGGCCATCGAGAAGATGCAGCTAGACGAGATCCGCAAGGACCTCAACGAAGAGTTCCGTATCGTCGAAGGTGCGACATTTGAGCGCCTGCGCTCCGCTCTTGTTGGCGCGACTGTCGAGGGTGGTGCCGGTCTCAAGAAGGGCGCCGTCATCACTGACGAGATGCTCGACGGTCTTGAGCATGGGCAGTGGTTCAAGCTGCGCATGGCCGAAGACGCACTGAACGAGCAGCTGGAAAAGGCGCAGGCCTATATTTCCGACCGCCGTCAGCTGCTTGACGATAAATTCGAAGACAAGAAGCGCAAACTGCAGCAGGGCGATGACCTGGCGCCAGGCGTACTGAAGATCGTCAAGGTTTACCTGGCGATCAAGCGTCGCATCCAGCCGGGTGACAAGATGGCGGGTCGTCACGGTAACAAAGGTGTCGTCTCGGTCATCATGCCGGTTGAAGACATGCCTCACGATGCCAACGGCACACCTGTAGACATCGTATTGAACCCGCTGGGCGTACCTTCGCGTATGAACGTCGGTCAGATTCTCGAAACCCACCTGGGCCTTGCCGCCAAGGGTCTGGGCGAGAAGATCAACCGCATGCTGGAAGAGCAGCGCAAGGTCGCGGAGCTGCGCAAGTTCCTGACCGAGATCTACAACGAGATCGGTGGCCGTCAGGAAAATCTGGACGAGTTCAGCGACCAGGAAGTGCTGGATCTGGCCAAGAACCTGCGCGGTGGCGTGCCGATGGCAACCCCAGTATTCGATGGTGCCAAGGAGCGTGAGATCAAGGCCATGCTGAAGCTGGCGGATCTACCGGAAAGCGGCCAGATGCAGCTGTTCGATGGTCGGACGGGGAACAAGTTCGAGCGTACGACCACCGTCGGTTACATGTACATGCTCAAGCTGAACCACCTGGTCGACGACAAGATGCACGCGCGCTCCACTGGTTCCTATAGCCTGGTCACCCAGCAGCCGCTGGGTGGTAAAGCGCAGTTCGGTGGTCAGCGTTTCGGGGAGATGGAGGTCTGGGCCCTGGAGGCGTACGGTGCCGCCTACACCCTGCAGGAAATGCTCACGGTCAAGTCGGACGACGTGAACGGACGGACCAAGATGTACAAGAACATCGTGGACGGCGATCACCGTATGGAGCCCGGCATGCCGGAATCCTTCAACGTGTTGATCAAAGAGATCCGCTCGCTCGGTATCGACATCGATCTGGAAACCGAATAACCACGCACCGCCTAAGCGACGCCCGGTATCAGCCGGGTGCCGCCGGTCCGTGAGGAGGAAAGGCCTTGAAAGACTTGCTGAATCTGTTGAAAAACCAGGGTCAAATCGAAGAGTTCGATGCCATCAAGATTGCATTGGCTTCGCCCGAGATGATCCGTTCCTGGTCCTTTGGTGAGGTCAAGAAGCCAGAGACCATCAACTACCGTACGTTCAAGCCCGAGCGTGATGGCCTGTTCTGCGCCAAGATCTTTGGCCCGGTCAAGGATTACGAGTGCCTGTGCGGAAAGTACAAGCGCCTCAAGCATCGTGGCGTGATCTGCGAGAAGTGCGGTGTGGAAGTCGCTTTGGCGAAGGTTCGTCGTGAGCGCATGGCGCACATCGAACTGGCTTCCCCAGTTGCTCATATCTGGTTCCTGAAGTCGCTGCCGAGCCGTATCGGCCTGCTGCTGGACATGACCCTGCGTGACATCGAGCGCGTGCTCTATTTCGAGAGCTACGTGGTGATTGATCCTGGCATGACCACGCTTGAGAAGGGCCAGCTGCTCAATGACGAGCAGTACTTTGAAGCGCTCGAAGAATTCGGTGACGATTTCGACGCCCGTATGGGTGCCGAGGCTGTGCGCGAGCTGCTGCACGAAATCGACCTGGAACACGAGATCGGTCGCCTGCGCGAAGAGATTCCGCAGACCAACTCGGAAACCAAGATCAAAAAGCTGTCCAAGCGTCTGAAGCTGATGGAGGCCTTCCATGGATCGGGCAACCTGCCGGAGTGGATGGTGCTTACCGTTCTGCCGGTATTGCCGCCGGATCTGCGCCCGCTGGTTCCGCTGGATGGTGGCCGCTTCGCGACTTCGGATCTAAACGATCTGTATCGCCGGGTGATCAACCGTAACAACCGTCTCAAGCGCCTGCTCGATCTGTCGGCGCCCGACATCATCGTGCGCAACGAAAAGCGCATGCTGCAGGAAGCCGTTGACGCGCTGCTGGACAATGGTCGTCGTGGTCGCGCCATCACTGGCTCGAACAAGCGTCCGCTAAAGTCCTTGGCCGATATGATCAAGGGCAAGCAGGGTCGTTTCCGTCAGAACCTGCTCGGCAAGCGTGTGGACTACTCCGGTCGTTCGGTTATTACCGTTGGCCCGACCCTGCGCCTGCATCAGTGCGGTCTGCCGAAGAAGATGGCCCTCGAGCTGTTCAAGCCGTTCATTTTCGGCAAGCTGGAAATGCGTGGCATGGCGACCACCATCAAGGCTGCCAAGAAGATGGTCGAGCGCGAACTGCCTGAAGTCTGGGACGTTCTGGCCGAAGTTATCCGTGAACATCCCGTGTTGCTCAACCGTGCACCGACGCTGCACCGCTTGGGTATCCAGGCGTTCGAGCCGGTCCTGATCGAAGGTAAAGCCATCCAGCTGCACCCGTTGGTCTGCGCCGCTTACAACGCCGACTTCGACGGTGACCAGATGGCCGTTCACGTGCCGCTGACGCTGGAAGCTCAGCTCGAAGCGCGCGCGCTGATGATGTCGACCAATAACATCCTGTCGCCGGCCAACGGTGAGCCGATCATCGTGCCGTCGCAGGACGTGGTTCTGGGTCTGTACTACATGACCCGTGAAGCCATCAATGCCAAAGGCGAAGGGCGGGTATTCGCTGACCTGCAGGAAGTCGACCGCGTGTTCCGCGCCGGCGAGGCGTCCCTGCATGCCCGCGTCAAGGTTCGTATCAACGAGACCATCAAGGATCGCGACGGCTCGATCACCAAGAACACTCGCATCGTCGACACCACTGTCGGCCGCGCGTTGCTGTTCCAGGTGGTTCCGGCCGGCCTGGCATTCGACGTGGTCAACCAGCCGATGAAGAAGAAGGCGATCTCCAAGCTGATCAACCTGTGCTACCGCACGGTCGGCCTGAAGGACACCGTCATCTTTGCCGACCAGCTGATGTATACCGGTTTCGCCTACTCGACCATTTCCGGTGTCTCCATCGGCGTGAACGATTTCGTAATCCCTGACGAGAAGGCACGCATCATCGATGCTGCTACCGAGGAAGTGAAGGAAATCGAATCGCAGTACGCCTCCGGCCTGGTAACCCAGGGCGAGAAGTACAACAAGGTTATCGACCTCTGGTCGAAAGCCAACGACGAAGTCTCCAAGGCGATGATGGCCAACCTCTCGAAAGAGAAGGTCATCGATCGTGACGGTAACGAGGCCGAGCAGGATTCGTTCAACTCGATGTACATGATGGCCGACTCTGGAGCGCGGGGTTCTGCTGCCCAGATCCGCCAGCTGGCCGGTATGCGTGGTCTGATGGCCAAGCCGGACGGCTCTATCATCGAGACGCCGATCACCGCGAACTTCCGTGAAGGTCTGAACGTACTCCAGTACTTCATCTCCACTCACGGTGCTCGTAAAGGTCTGGCGGATACCGCTCTGAAGACCGCTAACTCCGGTTACCTGACCCGTCGTCTGGTTGACGTGGCGCAGGATCTGGTAGTTACCGAGGTCGACTGCGGTACCGAGCAGGGTCTGTTCATGACGCCGCACATCGAGGGCGGCGACGTGGTCGAGCCGCTGGGCGAGCGCGTGCTGGGTCGTGTCATTGCGCGTGATGTACTCAAGCCAGGCAGCGAAGAAGTACTGGTTCCAGCTGGAACATTGGTTGACGAGCAGTGGGTTGACTTCATTGAGCTCAACAGCATTGACGAAGTTGTGGTTCGCTCACCGATCAGCTGTGAAACACGCTATGGCATTTGCGCCAAGTGTTACGGCCGCGATCTTGCTCGCGGGCATCAGGTGAACATCGGTGAGGCAGTGGGCGTTATCGCTGCGCAGTCGATCGGTGAGCCGGGTACTCAGCTGACGATGCGTACCTTTCACATCGGTGGTGCAGCCAGCCGGACCTCTGCCGTCGACAACGTCATGGTCAAGAATGGCGGGACCATCCGCCTGCATAACCTGAAGCACGTCGAGCGTGCTGACGGCGCGCTGATTGCGGTGTCCCGTTCCGGTGAGCTGGCGGTTGCCGACGACTTCGGTCGTGAGCGCGAGCGTTACAAGCTGCCTTACGGCGCCGTTATCTCCATCAAGGAAGGCGACAAGGTTGACGCGGGCGCGGTTGTGGCCAAGTGGGATCCGCACACTCACCCGATCGTCACCGAGATGAAGGGTGTCGTGACCTTCGTTGGGATGGAAGAAAACATCACCATCAAGCGTCAGACCGATGAGCTCACCGGCCTGACCAACATTGAAGTGATGGATCCGAAGGATCGCCCAGCCTCCGGCAAGGATATTCGTCCTGCGATCAAGATGGTGGACGCGAACGGCAAGGAGCTGCTGCTGCCAGGAACAGATGTTCCCGCTCAGTATTTCCTGCCAGCCAACGCTTTGGTCGGTGTGGCTGACGGTGCCGAGATCAATGTGGGTGACGTTATTGCACGTATCCCGCAGGAAACCTCGAAGACCCGTGACATCACCGGTGGTCTGCCGCGCGTCGCCGACCTCTTCGAGGCGCGTCGTCCGAAAGAGCCGTCGATCCTGGCTGAAATCAGCGGCACCATCTCCTTCGGTAAGGAAACCAAGGGCAAGCGTCGCCTGGTTATCACGCCGACCGATGGTACCGATCCGTACGAAGAGCTGATTCCTAAATGGCGTCACCTCAACGTGTTCGAAGGTGAACAGGTGAACAAGGGTGAGGTTATCTCGGACGGCCCGAGCAACCCGCACGATATTCTTCGTCTGCTGGGCGTAAGTGCGCTAGCCAAGTACATCGTCAACGAGATCCAGGACGTGTACCGCCTGCAGGGCGTTAAAATCAACGACAAGCACATCGAGACCATCCTGCGTCAGATGCTGCGCAAGGTCGAAGTAGCGGAGTCCGGTGATTCGAGCTTCATCAAGGGTGATCAGATGGAACTCACCCAGGTGCTGGAGGAGAACGAGCGTCTCTCTGCGGATGACAAGTTCGGCTCGAAGTACATCCGTGTACTCCTTGGCATCACCAAGGCCTCGCTGTCTACCGAGTCGTTCATTTCGGCGGCATCCTTCCAGGAAACCACCCGCGTCCTCACCGAGGCTGCGGTGACTGGCAAGCGCGATTATCTGCGCGGGCTGAAAGAGAACGTGGTCGTGGGTCGCCTGATCCCGGCCGGTACCGGTCTTCAGTATCACAGCGAGCGCAAGCGCAAGCGTGATGCTGAAAAGCCGGTTCGCGTGAGTGCCGATGAAGTAGAAGCGGCGCTGACCGAGGCGCTCAATTCGAGCGGTAGCTGATTGGCGGTCTGCCCCGGCATAAGTCGGGGCGCGCCTTGACGGTGGACAGGAAGCTCTTTAGACTCTTGTACCCCTAATTTGGCGGGGCCTTGCGCTCTGCCATTTTCGTTTGTGTCGAAAGACAACAGTGGAGCTAGTAGATGGCAACGATCAACCAGCTGGTACGCCAGCCGCGCAAGCGCGTCGTCGAGAAAAGCGACGTCCCTGCGCTGCAGAACTGCCCGCAACGCCGTGGCGTGTGCACTCGTGTGTACACCACCACGCCAAAGAAACCGAACTCTGCACTGCGTAAAGTATGCCGTGTTCGTCTGACCAACGGTTTTGAAGTCGCCTCCTACATCGGTGGTGAAGGTCATAACCTGCAAGAGCACAGCGTCGTGCTGATCCGTGGCGGTCGTGTAAAAGACCTTCCCGGTGTTCGCTACCACACCGTGCGCGGTTCGCTGGATACCTCCGGTGTCAAGGATCGTAAGCAGGGCCGTTCCAAGTACGGCACCAAGCGTCCGAAGTAATCAGTATTTTTATTTATTTGAGTCGATAAGAGTAAGGTCGGGCGTAACCTCGTCGTTATCGTCCCGGGCTAACCTGAAGACCGTTTGAGGGCTTATCAATGCCAAGACGTCGTGTAGCAGCCAAGCGCGAGATCCTTGACGATCCGAAGTACGGAAGTCTGATCCTCGCCAAGTTCATGAACCACGTGATGGAAAGCGGCAAGAAGGCCGTAGCTGAGCGTATCGTTTATGGGGCCTTGGAAAAGGTCAAGGAACGCAAGAACAGCGATCCCCTGGAAATCTTCGAAAAAGCACTCGACGCCATCGCTCCGCTGGTCGAAGTGAAGTCCCGCCGCGTAGGTGGTGCGACTTACCAGGTTCCGGTCGAAGTTCGTCCGTCCCGTCGTAATGCGCTGGCCATGCGCTGGCTGGTAGACGCTGCGCGTAAGCGTGGTGAGAAATCCATGGCCCTGCGCTTGGCGGGTGAGCTGTCGGATGCATTTGAAGGTAAAGGCGCTGCTGTGAAGAAGCGTGAAGACGTGCACCGTATGGCTGAAGCCAACAAGGCCTTCTCGCACTACCGCTTCTAATTTTCAGCGTCATCAACTTGCGAGGGCTTTATGGCTCGTACTACCCCGATTAACCGCTACCGTAACATTGGTATCGTCGCTCACGTGGATGCTGGTAAAACCACCACCACTGAGCGCGTCCTTTTTTACACCGGCGTAAACCATAAAATGGGCGAGGTGCATGACGGCGCCGCGACCATGGATTGGATGGTGCAGGAGCAGGAGCGTGGTATCACCATCACCTCTGCTGCCACTACCGCTTTCTGGGCTGGTTCCGAGAAGCAGTTCGACAAGCATCGTTTCAATATCATCGACACTCCCGGTCACGTTGACTTCACCATCGAAGTTGAGCGCTCGCTGCGCGTACTCGATGGTGCGGTCGTTGTGTTCTGTGGTACTTCAGGTGTTGAGCCGCAGTCGGAAACCGTTTGGCGTCAGGCTAATAAGTACGGTGTTCCGCGCTTGGTCTATGTCAACAAGATGGACCGTGCAGGCGCCAATTTCTTGCGTGTGGTTGCGCAGATAAAGCAGCGTCTGGGCCATACTCCCGTTCCGATTCAGCTCGCCATTGGTGCAGAAGATAACTTCCAGGGCCAGATTGATCTGGTCAAGATGAAAGCTATCTACTGGAACGATGACGACAAGGGCATGACCTTCCGTGAGGAGGAGATCCCTGCCGAGCTTCAAGATCTGGCTGATGAGTGGCGCAGCAACATGGTCGAGGCTGCTGCCGAAGCGACCGAGGAGCTGATGAACAAATACCTCGAAGGTGAAGAGCTCACCACCGAGGAAATCAAGTCTGCTCTGCGTCAGCGCACAATCGCTGGTGAAATCGTTCTCGCTGTCTGTGGTTCGTCGTTCAAGAACAAGGGTGTTCCTCTGGTTCTCGATGCGGTTATCGATTATCTCCCTGCGCCAGCTGATATTCCGGCGATCAAGGGTACCGATATCGATGATGAAACCATCGAGATGGAGCGTCACGCTGATGACGCTGAGCCGTTCTCTGCGCTGGCGTTCAAGATCGCGACCGACCCCTTTGTTGGTACGCTGACCTTCGCTCGCGTTTATTCGGGTGTCCTGAACTCCGGTGACGGTGTTCTGAACTCGGTGAAAGGCAAAAAAGAGCGTGTCGGTCGTATGGTGCAGATGCATGCGAACAGCCGCGAAGAGATCAAGGAAGTTCGCGCCGGTGACATCGCTGCCCTGATCGGCATGAAGGATGTCACTACTGGTGACACGCTCTGCGCTTTGGATAAGCCGATCATTCTGGTGCGTATGGACTTCCCTGAGCCGGTTATTTCGGTGGCGGTTGAGCCGAAGACCAAGGATGACCAGGAGAAGATGGGTATCGCGCTGGGCAAGCTTGCCCAAGAAGATCCCTCGTTCCGCGTCAAGACTGATGAAGAGACCGGTCAGACCATTATCTCGGGTATGGGTGAGTTGCACCTCGATATTCTTGTCGACCGTATGCGTCGTGAGTTCAACGTCGAAGCCAACATCGGTAAGCCGCAGGTTTCTTATCGTGAGAAGATCACGAAGTCCTGTGAGATCGAAGGCAAGTTCGTTCGCCAGTCTGGCGGTCGCGGTCAGTTCGGTCACTGCTGGGTGCGCTTTGCGCCGGCAGATGAGGGTCAAGAAGGCCTGCAGTTCGTCAATGAGGTAGTTGGTGGTGTTATTCCGAAGGAATACATCCCTGCTATTCAAAAGGGCATCGAAGAGCAGATGAAGAACGGCGTCGTCGCCGGCTATCCGCTGATCGGCCTGAAGGCGACTGTGTTCGATGGCTCCTACCATGACGTCGACTCCAACGAGATGGCGTTCAAGGTTGCGGCTTCCATGGCGACCAAGCAGCTGTCCCAAAAGGGCGGCGCCGTAGTGCTTGAGCCGATCATGAAGGTCGAGGTGGTAACGCCTGAGGACTACATGGGTGACGTGATGGGCGACCTTAACCGTCGTCGCGGTCTGATCCAGGGTATGGAAGATACGGTCTCCGGCAAGGTCATTCGTGCCGAGGTTCCGCTGGGTGAGATGTTCGGTTATGCAACCGACGTCCGCTCCATGTCTCAGGGTCGCGCCAGCTACTCCATGGAATTCTCGAAATACTCCGAGGCTCCGTCGAACATCGTCGAAGCTATCGTTAAAAAACAAGGTTGATTCAGCCCTTTAAGTAAGAGGTTTACTGTCGTGGCTAAAGAAAAATTCGAACGTAACAAACCGCATCTGAACGTCGGTACCATTGGTCACGTCGACCATGGCAAAACCACGCTCACCGCAGCGCTGACCAAGGTCTGTGCTGAAACTTGGGGCGGCTCTGCGCGTGACTTCTCGCAGATCGACAACGCGCCGGAAGAGAAGGCTCGTGGTATCACCATCAACACCTCCCACGTTGAATATGATTCCTCGATCCGTCACTACGCCCACGTTGACTGCCCAGGCCACGCTGACTATGTGAAGAACATGATCACCGGTGCTGCGCAGATGGACGGCGCGATCCTGGTTTGCTCGGCAGCTGACGGCCCCATGCCGCAGACGCGTGAGCACATCCTGCTGTCTCGTCAGGTTGGCGTTCCTTACATCGTTGTCTTCCTGAACAAGGCGGACATGGTGGATGACGCTGAGCTGCTTGAGCTGGTTGAGATGGAAGTGCGTGACCTGCTGTCGACCTACGACTTCCCGGGTGACGACACTCCGATCATTATCGGTTCTGCGCTGATGGCGCTGAATGGTCAGGACGACAACGAAATGGGCGTATCGGCCGTGCGTAAGCTGGTCGAAACTCTGGACAGCTACATCCCAGAGCCTGAGCGTGCCATCGACAAGCCGTTCCTGATGCCAATCGAAGACGTGTTCTCGATCTCCGGTCGCGGTACCGTTGTGACTGGTCGTGTTGAGCGCGGTATCGTCAAGGTTCAGGAAGAAATCGAAATCGTTGGTATCCGTGCCACGACCAAGACTACCTGCACCGGTGTTGAGATGTTCCGTAAGCTGCTCGACGAAGGTCGTGCAGGTGAGAACGTCGGTGTTCTGCTGCGTGGTACTAAGCGTGATGACGTCGAGCGTGGTCAGGTTCTGGCCAAGCCGGGCACCATCAAGCCGCACACCAAGTTCGAAGGCGAAGTCTACGTACTGAGCAAGGAAGAAGGCGGCCGTCACACTCCGTTCTTCAAGGGCTACCGTCCGCAGTTCTACTTCCGTACTACTGACGTGACCGGTAACTGCGAACTGCCAGAAGGCGTTGAGATGGTAATGCCGGGCGACAACATCAAGATGGTTGTCACCCTGATCGCTCCGATCGCCATGGAAGATGGTCTGCGCTTCGCGATTCGCGAAGGCGGCCGTACCGTTGGTGCCGGCGTGGTTGCCAAGATCATCGAGTAACCGCTCGGTGTCGAAAAGGGCCCTTCGGGGCCCTTTTTTCTATTGCTGATCATTTGTTGACACCCCCTGGACGCATCCGTACAATTGCGCCTCCTTTTACCGGGCGTATTGCGTTTGGTAGGGATGGCTAATTGGAGTCTGAGGTCAAAATGCAAAACCAACAAATCCGTATTCGGTTGAAGGCTTTTGACCATCGCCTGATCGATCAATCAACCCAGGAAATCGTGGAAACCGCGAAACGTACTGGTGCTCAGGTGCGTGGTCCGATTCCACTGCCGACCCGCAAAGAGCGGTTCACTGTTCTGGTTTCTCCGCACGTCAACAAGGACGCGCGCGACCAGTACGAGATCCGTACTCATAAGCGTGTGCTGGATATTGTCCAGCCGACCGACAAGACTGTCGATGCGCTGATGAAGCTTGATCTTGCGGCTGGCGTGGAAGTGCAGATCAGCCTCGGCTAAAACCTGGAGTTTTAGTCGTGTAACGCTCTGAAATGGGCGGCCATAGCGGGTGAAAGCCCCGTACACTCAAGAGGTTACAACATGACTATTGGTGTAGTCGGTCGTAAATGCGGCATGACCCGCGTTTTCACCGAAGATGGTGTCTCTATTCCGGTTACGGTCATTGAGATCGAGCCGAATCGCGTCACTCAGTTCAAAAATGAAGAGAGCGATGGCTATCGCGCTGTGCAGGTTACTGTCGGCGAGCGTCGCGCGTCCCGCGTTACCAAGGCTCAGGCTGGTCACTTCGCCAAGGCGAATGTAGCTGCCGGTCGTGGTGTCTGGGAATTCCGCCTTGATGGCGAGGAGTTCCAGGTCGGCGACCAGATCAAGGCCGAGATCTTCCAGGCTGGGCAGATGGTGGATGTCACCGGTCAGTCCAAGGGTAAAGGCTTTGCCGGTACCATCAAGCGCTGGAATTTCCGTGGTCAGGACAATACTCACGGTAACTCCGTATCCCACCGCGTCCCGGGCTCTATTGGCCAATGCCAGACTCCAGGCCGTGTTTTCAAGGGCAAGAAGATGTCCGGGCACATGGGCGCCGAGCGCGTAACCGTGCAGTCCCTGGAAATCGTGCGTGTCGATGCCGAACGTAATCTGCTGTTGGTCAAGGGTGCAGTGCCCGGTGCCACTGGTGGTGACGTTGTCGTGCGTCCGGCTGCCAAGGCTCGCGGGTAAGGGGGAGTTCACATGCAATTGAATGTTAATGGCGCACAAGCCATCGAAGTCTCCGAGCAAACCTTTGGCGGTGAGTTCAACGAAACGCTGGTGCACCAGGCAGTCGTCGCCTACATGGCTGGCGGTCGTCAGGGTAGCAAGCAGCAGAAGACCCGTTCTGACGTATCCGGTGGCGGCAAGCGTCCCTGGCGTCAAAAGGGTACCGGCCGTGCTCGTGCAGGTACCTCGCGTGGTCCGATCTGGCGTGGCGGTGGTGTGACTTTCGCTGCTCGCCCGCAAAACCATGAGCAGAAGCTCAACAAGAAGATGTACCGCGCAGCGCTGCGTTCCATTCTTTCTGAACTGGTTCGTTCCGAGCGTCTGGTCGTCGTTGAAGATTTCGCCGTAGACAGCCCCAAGACCAAGCTGCTTGCTAACAAGCTCACCGGTATGGGTCTGAATGACGTACTGATCGTTTCCGATGCTGTCGATCAGAACCTGTATCTGGCGGCCCGCAACCTGCCGCACGTCGATGTTCGTGACGTTCAGGGTTCCGATCCCGTCAGCCTGATCGCCTATGACAAGGTCTTGATCACCGTGTCGGCTGTGAAGAAATTCGAGGAGCTGCTGGGATGAACCAGGAACGCGTATTCAAAGTCCTGCTTGGTCCGCACGTCTCCGAGAAGGCAACCATGTTGGCTGATAGCAAAAGCCAATTCGTTTTCAAGGTTGCTACTGATGCAACCAAGCTGGAAATCAAGAAGGCCGTCGAAAGCCTGTTCAACGTGAAGGTCGCCAAGGTCAGCACTCTGAATGTTCAGGGTAAGACCAAGCGCACCGCTCGCGGTCTGGGCAAGCGCAATGACTGGAAGAAGGCGTACATCGCACTTCAGCCGGGCCAGGATCTCGATTTCTCCAGCAACGCTGAGTAAGGAAGGGGTGCATCATGGCAATCGTTAAATGCAAACCGACTTCCGCGGGCCGCCGTTTTGTGGTCAAAGTGGTCGGTCAGGAGCTGCACAAAGGCGCTCCTTATGCTCCGCTGCTCGAGAAGAAGTCGAAGTCTGGCGGTCGTAACAACAACGGTCGAATCACTACTCGTCACATTGGTGGTGGTCACAAGCAGCATTACCGTCTGGTTGATTTTCGTCGTAACAAGGATGGCATTCCAGCCGTCGTTGAGCGCGTTGAATATGACCCGAACCGTACTGCGCACATCGCGTTGCTCAAGTACGCGGATGGTGAGCGTCGCTACATCATCGCTCCCAAGGGTGTGAGTGCTGGAGATCAGCTTCTTTCCGGCGTTAATGCGCCGATCAAGGCTGGTAACAGTCTGCCGCTGCGCAACATTCCGCTGGGTTCCACTGTTCACGGTGTTGAGCTCAAGCCGGGTAAGGGCGCTCAGATTGCTCGTTCCGCTGGTGCTTCGGCGCAGCTGGTCGCGCGTGAAGGTGCTTATGTGACGCTGCGTCTTCGCTCCGGCGAAATGCGCAAAGTGCTTGCTGAATGCCGTGCGACCCTGGGCGAGGTCTCGAACTCCGAGCACAGCCTGCGTTCGCTGGGTAAAGCGGGTGCCAAGCGCTGGCGCGGTGTTCGCCCGACCGTTCGCGGTGTGGCAATGAACCCGGTCGATCACCCCCACGGTGGTGGTGAGGGTCGTACCTCCGGTGGTCGTCATCCGGTGTCGCCATGGGGCTTCCCGACCAAGGGCGCGAAGACTCGCTCTAACAAGCGCACCGATAACATGATCGTCCGTCGTCGCAAGTAACTAGAGGGATACGACAGTGCCGCGTTCTCTGAAAAAAGGTCCTTTTATCGATCTTCACCTATTGAAGAAGGTCGAAGTGGCGATGGAAAAGAATGATCGCAAGCCGGTTAAAACCTGGTCGCGTCGTTCGATGATCCTGCCGCAAATGGTCGGTCTGACCATCGCTGTGCATAACGGCCGTCAACATGTCCCCGTTCTCGTGAGCGAAGACATGGTCGGTCACAAACTCGGCGAGTTCGCTGGTACCCGCACTTATCGCGGGCACGTAGCGGACAAGAAAGGCAAGCGCTAAGGGGTAAGGAAAGATGGAAGTAGCCGCTAAGTTGTCGGGCGCTCGCATCTCCGCCCAGAAAGCCCGCCTGGTCGCCGACCAGATCCGCGGGAAGAAGGTGGGCGAAGCGCTCAACCTGCTGGCTTTCAGCAGTAAGAAAGCCGCCGAGATCATGAAAAAAGTGCTGGAGTCGGCTGTAGCCAACGCCGAGCACAACGAAGGCGCTGACGTGGACGACCTCAAGGTCTCCACTGTCTTCGTCAACGAGGGGCGTTCGCTTAAGCGCATCATGCCGCGTGCCAAAGGCCGCGCTGATCGCATCGTCAAGCGGTCTTGCCATATCACTGTCAAGGTTGCGGACAAGTAACGGAGTCGATCAGATGGGTCAGAAAGTACATCCCACTGGCATTCGCCTGGGAATCGTCAAGGAGCACACTTCCGTCTGGTATGCAGACGGTCGTACGTACGCCGATTATCTGCTTGCAGATCTGAACGTGCGTGAATACCTCCAAGACAAATTAAAAAGCGCGTCCGTAAGCCGTATCGACATCCATCGTCCGGCTCAAACCGCACGCATCACCATCCACACCGCTCGTCCCGGCATCGTGATCGGAAAGAAAGGTGAAGATGTTGAGAAGCTGCGTCAGGACCTGACCAAGAGAATGGGTGTGCCTGTGCACATCAACATCGAAGAAATCCGCAAGCCGGAGCTCGATGCAATGCTGGTAGCACAGAACGTCGCTCAGCAGCTGGAGCGTCGCGTAATGTTCCGCCGCGCTATGAAGCGCGCCGTACAGAACGCGATCCGCATTGGTGCCAAGGGCATCAAGATCCAGGTGAGCGGTCGTCTGGGTGGGGCTGAAATTGCCCGTACAGAATGGTATCGGGAAGGTCGTGTGCCGTTGCACACCCTGCGTGCCGATATCGACTACAACACCTACGAAGCACACACCACTTACGGTGTGATTGGCGTCAAGGTTTGGATCTTCAAAGGCGAAGTGATTGGTGGTCGCCATGAAGAGCTCAAGCCGCAAGCGCCTGCGCCTCGTAAAAAAGCTGCCAAGTAAGGAGTACGCCAAATGTTGCAACCAAAGCGTACAAAATTCCGCAAGCAGATGACGGGTCACAACCGTGGCCTGGCTCAGCGCGGTAGCAAAGTCAGCTTCGGCGAATTCGCTCTGAAGTCTGTCGCCCGTGGTCGTCTTACTGCGCGTCAGATCGAGTCTGCACGTCGTGCGTTGACTCGTCACGTTAAGCGTGGCGGCAAGATCTGGATCCGCGTTTTCCCCGACAAACCTATTTCCAAGAAGCCGCTTGAAGTGCGGATGGGTAAAGGTAAGGGTAACGTCGAGTACTGGGTTGCCCAGATTCAGCCGGGCAAGGTGCTTTACGAGATCGAGGGTGTTTCCGAAGAGCTGGCGCGTGAGGCATTCGCCCTGGCTGCTGCAAAGCTGCCTCTCGCCACCTCCTTTGTTAAGCGGACGGTGATGTGATGAAAGCGAATGAGCTTCGTGAAAAATCCGCTCAGCAGCTGAACGAGCAGTTGCTCGAGCTGCTGCGCGACCAGTTCAATCTGCGTATGCAGAAAGCAACTGGCCAGTTGGGGCAGTCTCACCTGCTCTCGCAAGTCAAGCGCGATATCGCTCGTGTCAAGACTGTGCTCAACCAGCAGGCAGGTAAGTGATCATGGCTGAAGTTGAAAAAACTGTCCGTACGCTGACTGGCCGCGTCGTCAGCGACAAGATGGACAAAAGCATCACCGTACTGATCGAGCGTCGCGTCAAGCACCCGATCTACGGTAAATACGTGAAGCGTTCGACCAAACTGCACGCCCACGACGAAACCAACCAGTGCCGTATCGGTGACAAGGTCACGATTCGCGAGACTCGTCCTATGGCGAAGACCAAGTGCTGGATGTTGGTTGATGTCGTCGAACGTGCCGTCGAAGTCTAAGGGCTAAGGGTCGGAGAAATTATATGATTCAGACTCAATCAATGCTCGATGTGGCTGATAACAGTGGCGCCCGTCGCGTCATGTGTATCAAGGTTCTCGGCGGTTCGCACCGCCGTTACGCCGGCATCGGCGACATCATCAAGGTTACCGTCAAGGAAGCGATTCCTCGTGGCAAGGTCAAGAAAGGCCAGGTAATGACCGCTGTTGTGGTCCGTACCCGTCACGGTGTTCGTCGTCCTGACGGCTCCATCATTCGCTTCGATGGCAACGCTGCTGTTCTGCTGAACAACAAGCAGGAGCCTATTGGCACCCGTATTTTCGGGCCGGTGACGCGTGAGCTTCGTTCCGAGAAGTTCATGAAGATCGTCTCGCTCGCGCCTGAAGTGCTGTAAGGAGAAGCCGCATGCAAAAGATTCGTCGCAACGACGAGATCATCGTCATCGCCGGCAAAGACAAGGGCAAGCGCGGTAAGGTGCTCCGGGTTCTCGCTGACGACCGTCTGGTTGTCGGTGGTATCAACCTGGTGAAGCGCCATACCAAGCCGAACCCGATGTCGGGCGTTCAGGGCGGTATCGTCGAGAAGGAGGCGCCACTGCACGCCTCTAACGTCGCTATTTTCAATGGCGAAACCAACAAGGCTGACCGCGTTGGGTTCAAGGTTGAAGACGGCAAGAAAATTCGTGTCTTCAAGTCGACCCAAAAGCCGGTTGAAGCTTGAGACTGCTAGGTAGATAACCATGGCACGACTAAAAGAAGTTTATCGGAAGCAAATCGCTCCCAAGCTGAAAGAAGAGCTTCAGCTTGGTAACGTGATGGAAGTTCCGCGCATTACCAAGATCACCCTGAACATGGGTATTGGCGAGGCCATCGGTGATAAGAAAATCATCGATAACGCGGTTGCCGATCTTGAAAAAATCACCGGCCAGAAGGTCGTCGTGACTCACGCTCGCAAGTCTATCGCTGGCTTCAAGGTCCGCGAGGGCTGGCCGATCGGTGTCAAGGTGACATTGCGCAGTGATCGTATGTACGAGTTCCTGGATCGTCTGTTGTCGATCTCCCTGCCTCGGGTTCGCGACTTCCGCGGCCTGAATGCCAAGTCGTTTGACGGCCGTGGCAATTACAGCATGGGTGTGAAAGAGCAGATCATTTTTCCGGAAATCGATTACGACAAGATCGATGCCCTGCGTGGTCTGGACATCACTCTGACCACTACTGCTCGGACGGATGAAGAGGGTCGCGCACTGCTGCGTGCCTTCAACTTCCCGTTCCGTAACTGATTGGAGTAGGCACATGGCTAAGCAAAGCATGAAGAACCGTGAGCTGAAGCGTCAGCAAACGGTTGCCAAGTACGCCCAGAAGCGTGCCGCGCTGAAGGCAACCATCGCTAACCCGGAGTCCACTCCGGAAGCGCGTTGGGAGGCTCAGGTGGCTCTGCAAAAGCAGCCTCGTGACGCAAGCGCTTCGCGCTTGCGTAACCGCTGCCGTCTGACCGGTCGTCCGCACGGTGTTTATCGCAAGTTCGGTCTTGCGCGTAACATGCTGCGTCAGGCCGCCATGCGTGGCGACGTACCGGGTCTGGTTAAAGCCAGCTGGTAAGAACGGTAGCTCGGCGCTCCTGTCGAGCTGGCTGTTTCCAAATCAAGCCCCTATGGGGCTTGATTCGTTTCTGGATTATCTCTAGAATGTCCGGCTCGCCCGAGCCACGCCTTCGGCGTTCGCTCATCTAGCAGGCGACACGAGCCCTTCCAGGCTTATTTTTTTGTATTAGGAGCCAAGAGCCCATGAGTATGCAGGACCCGTTAGCGGACATGCTAACTCGTATCCGTAATGCCCAGATGGCCGAAAAGTCCGTCGTAAGCATGCCGTCTTCCACTCTGAAGGTGGCTGTAGCCAACGTTCTTCAGGGTGAAGGCTATATAGCAGGATACAACGTCAGCAGCGACGCCAAGCCGCAGCTGTCTATCGAGCTTAAGTATTTCGAGGGCCGTCCGGTCATCGAGGAGCTGAAGCGCGTAAGCCGTCCTGGCCTTCGCCAGTACAAATCCGTTGATCAGTTGCCGAAGGTTCGCGGCGGTCTGGGTGTTTCGATCGTGTCCACCAACAAGGGTGTGATGACTGATCGGGCTGCTCGCGCTGCTGGCGTTGGCGGCGAAGTGCTCTGCACAGTGTTCTAAGGGGGGATAAGCATGTCTCGCGTTGCTAAGAACCCCGTCAAGCTGCCCGCTGGTGTTGAATTCAACATGTCCGGCCAGCAGCTTTCGGTAAAGGGTGCCAAGGGTGCTCTGGAGCTGAATGTGCACTCGTCCGTGGAAGTGATTCACGAGGCTGGTGAGTTGCGTTTCGCTGCTCGCAATGGCGATCAGCAGAATCGCGCCATGGCCGGTACCACCCGTGCGCTGGTTAACAATATGGTCATCGGCGTCAGCCAAGGCTTCGAGCGCAAGCTTCAGCTGGTTGGCGTTGGTTACAAGGCGCAAGCCAAAGGTCAAGTGCTGTCCCTGGCTCTCGGCTTCTCGCACCCGGTGGAATATGAACTGCCGCAAGGCGTTACCGCTGAGACCCCCAGCCAGACCGATATCCTGATCAAGGGTGTCGATAAGCAACTGGTCGGTCAGGTGGCTGCTGAAATCCGCGATTTCCGTCGTCCTGAGCCTTACAAAGGCAAAGGCGTACGTTACTCGGACGAAGTGGTCCGTCGTAAAGAAGCTAAGAAGAAGTAGGGCATAGCAAATGAGCGTAAAGAAAGTTACTCGTCTGCGTCGCGCTCGCAAGGCACGCCTGAAGATGCGCGAGCTGGAAACCGTACGCCTGTGTGTGTACCGCTCTTCCCAGCACATCTACGCCCAGGTCCTTTCGGCCGACGGCGGCAAGGTCCTGGCCAGCGCCTCGACTCTGGACAAAGAACTGCGCGGCGGTGCCACTGGCAACGTCGACGCTGCCAAGAAAGTTGGTCAGCTGGTCGCTGAGCGTGCTAAAGCCGCAGGTGTCACCCAGGTGGCGTTCGACCGTTCTGGCTTCAAGTACCACGGTCGTGTCAAGGCACTGGCTGATGCTGCTCGTGAAGGCGGGCTGGAGTTCTAAGTTATGGCATATAACGAGCAAAAGCGCGACGAAGGCTACATTGAGAAGCTGGTTCAAGTTAACCGCGTCGCCAAGACTGTAAAGGGTGGTCGTATCTTCACCTTCACCGCGTTGACCGTGGTGGGTGATGGTAAGGGTCGTGTAGGTTTCGGTCGCGGCAAGTCCCGTGAAGTACCTGCTGCTATTCAGAAGGCCATGGAGGCGGCTCGCCGCAACATGATCCAGGTTGATCTGAACGGCACCACGCTGCAGTACGCTACCAAGGCGGCGCATGGCGCTTCCAAGGTCTACATGCAGCCTGCTTCTGAAGGTACCGGTGTTATCGCCGGAGGCGCGATGCGCGCCATCCTTGAAGTGGCTGGTGTGCAGAACGTCCTGGCTAAGTGCTACGGCTCGACCAATCCGGTGAACGTGGTTCATGCCACTTTCAAGGGGTTGAAGGCCATGCAGTCGCCTGAGTCGATCGCTGCCAAGCGTGGCAAGAGCGTCGAGGAGATTTCCTGATCATGGCTAATACCGTCAAGGTCACGCTGATTAAAAGCGTCAGCGGTCGTATCCCCAATCACAAGCTGTGCGTAAAGGGCCTCGGCCTTCGTCGCATTGGTCACACTGTCGAGGTTCAGGACACTCCTGAGAATCGCGGCATGATCAACAAGGCTTATTACATGCTCCGTGTGGAGGGCTAAGCCATGCAACTGAACGATCTGCGTTCTGCGCCGGGTGCCCGTCGCGAAAAGCTTCGTCCTGGCCGTGGTATCGGTAGCGGTCTGGGTAAGACCGGTGGCCGTGGTCACAAGGGTCAGACTTCCCGTTCCGGTGGCAAGATTGCTCCTGGGTTCGAGGGTGGTCAGCAGCCGTTGCATCGTCGTCTGCCGAAGTTCGGCTTCGTATCGCTCAAGGCCATGGATCGTGCAGAAGTGCGCACATCCGAGCTGGCCAAGGTCGAAGGCGATGTTGTCTCCGTGCAGAGCCTCAAGGATGCCAACGTCATCAACCAGAACGTGCAGCGTGTGAAAGTTATGCTGTCCGGTGAGGTTGGTCGCGCTGTGACCCTGAAAGGCATCGCCGCCACCAAAGGTGCGCGTGCGGCTATCGAAGCAGCTGGCGGCAAGTTCGAGGAATAAATGGCTAAGCAAGGTGCTCTCTCCGCGCTGAGTAATGGCGGGCTGTCTGAACTCTGGGCTCGTCTGCGCTTTTTGCTGATGGCGATCATCGTCTATCGAGTAGGGGCGCACATCCCGGTGCCGGGGATCAATCCCGACAGGTTGGCCGAGCTGTTCCGTCAGAACGAAGGGACCATCCTTAGTCTGTTCAACATGTTTTCGGGTGGTGCGCTGGAGCGCATGAGCATCTTTGCACTGGGGATCATGCCGTACATCTCGGCATCGATCATCATGCAGCTTATGACAGCCGTCAGCCCGCAGCTTGAGCAGTTGAAGAAGGAAGGCGAGGCCGGTCGCCGCAAGATCAGTCAGTACACGCGCTATCTGGCGCTGGTGCTGGCTATCGTGCAGGCCATCGGTATGTCCGTCGGTCTGGCCGGGCAAGGTGTCGCATTCAGCAGTGACTTCGGCTTCTACTTCGTCGCCATCACCACGTTTGTGGCGGGTGCGATGTTCATGATGTGGCTGGGTGAGCAGATCACTGAACGTGGCGTCGGTAACGGCATTTCGATGTTGATCTTTGCCGGTATCGTTGCTGGTTTGCCGGGCGCCCTAGGGCAGTCCTTCGAGTCAGCTCGCCAAGGTGATGTCAATATCATTGCGCTGTTGGCCGTGGGGCTTCTGGCTGTTGCGATCATTGGTTTTGTGGTCTTCATTGAGCGTGGTCAGCGGCGAATCGCCGTTCATTACGCCAAGCGTCAGCAGGGTCGTAAGGTCTTCGCTGCACAAACAAGCCACTTGCCCTTGAAAGTCAATATGGCTGGCGTGATTCCAGCAATCTTTGCGAGCAGCATTCTATTGTTCCCGGCGTCGTTGGGTCAGTGGTTTGGTCAGTCCGAAAGCATGAGCTGGCTGGCTGATATCTCGCAGGCGATTGCTCCCGGTCAGCCATTGAATATCCTGTTGTTCAGTGCCGGAATCATCTTCTTCTGCTTCTTCTATACGGCGTTGATGTTCAACCCTAAAGACGTTGCAGAAAACTTGAAGAAGTCCGGTGCGTTTATTCCAGGGATTCGTCCTGGTGAGCAGTCGGCGCGCTATATCGATGGTGTGCTGACCCGCTTGACCTTGTTCGGTGCCCTGTACATGACGGCTGTTTGTTTGCTTCCTCAGTTTCTTGTGGTTGCCGCAAATGTGCCGTTCTACCTTGGCGGGACCTCGTTGCTGATTGTGGTCGTGGTTGTAATGGACTTCATGTCTCAAGTGCAGTCACACCTGATGTCCCACCAGTACGATTCCCTGATGAAAAAAGCCAACCTGAAGGGCTACGGCAGCGGAATGCTTCGCTGAAGTCGGCTCGTAAGGTTCTAGGAGTTGGTCATGAAAGTTCGCGCATCGGTCAAAAAACTGTGCCGCAACTGCAAGATCGTTCGTCGCGAAGGCGTCGTTCGTGTGATCTGCAGCGCAGAACCGCGGCACAAACAGCGCCAAGGCTGATTGTGAGCTAAGGCTCGGGCCCGGCAGCTAGTGCGCTGCCGGGTTGATTATTTGTTATTACAGCGTTAGTATCTCGCGCCCTTTTCTTGGCTTCCGGGGCGTTGGGTAGCTGTCAATTGGAGTTTCACTGAATGGCCCGTATTGCAGGCGTAAACATTCCGGATAACAAGCACACTGTTATCTCGCTGACCTACATCTATGGTGTTGGTCGCACTCGCGCACAGACAATCTGTGCTGCTACCGGTGTAAATCCGGCAGCAAAAATCAAGGATCTCACTGACGAGCAGGTTGAGCTGCTTCGTGGCGAAGTGGGCAAGTTCATCGTTGAAGGTGACCTGCGTCGCGAAGTCAACATGAAGATCAAGCGCTTGATGGACCTGGGTTGCTACCGCGGCCTGCGTCATCGTCGTGGTCTGCCGGTCCGCGGTCAGCGTACCAAGACCAACGCTCGTACCCGTAAGGGTCCGCGTAAGCCGATCCGCAAGTAATCGCATTAGCGCATCGACAGGAATCTAATCATGGCAAAACCTGCTGCTCGTCCTCGTAAAAAAGTAAAAAAGACGGTGGTTGATGGCATCGCCCATATCCACGCTTCTTTTAACAACACCATCATCACTATCACCGATCGCCAAGGCAATGCGTTGTCCTGGGCGACGTCTGGTGGTTCCGGTTTCCGCGGCTCCCGTAAGAGCACCCCGTTCGCTGCCCAGGTGGCTGCCGAGCGTGCTGGTCAAGCGGCACTGGAATATGGCCTCAAGAACCTCGACGTCAATGTCAAGGGTCCTGGTCCGGGCCGTGAATCTGCTGTTCGTGCATTGAACGGCTGTGGTTATAAAATCGCCAGCATCACCGACGTGACGCCGATCCCGCACAACGGGTGCCGTCCGCCGAAGAAGCGCCGCGTGTAATCAGGAGACAGTGAGAAATGGCTCGTTATATTGGTCCCAAGTGCAAACTGTCTCGTCGTGAAGGCACCGATCTCTTCTTGAAGAGTGGTGCGCGCGCGCTCGAATCAAAGTGCAACATCGAAACCCCACCGGGTGTTCACGGTCAGCGTCGTGGTCGTTTGTCCGACTACGGCACCCAGCTGCGTGAGAAGCAGAAAGTCCGCCGCATTTATGGTGTTCTCGAGCGCCAGTTCAGCGGTTATTACAAGGAAGCTGCCAGCCGCAAGGGCGCTACCGGTGAAAACCTTCTGCAACTGCTCGAGTGCCGTTTGGATAACGTCGTGTATCGCATGGGCTTTGGCTCTACTCGTGCCGAATCACGTCAGCTGGTCTCGCACAAGTCGATTAGCGTAAATGGTCAGACAGTGAATGTTCCGTCTTACCAGGTTAAAGCTGGCGACGTGGTGGCCGTTCGTGAAAAGTGCCGCAACCAGCTGCGTATCGCCCAAGCCCTTGAACTGTGCGTACAGCGCGGTCGCGTTGAATGGGTCGAAGTAGATGCCGACAAGAAATCCGGTGTTTTCAAGAATGTTCCGGCGCGCAGTGATCTGTCAGCCGACATCAACGAAAACCTGATTGTCGAGCTCTACTCCAAGTAAGGGCTAGAAAATAGGTGTATCCATGCAGATTTCGGTAAATGAGTTCCTGACCCCCCGCCATATCGATGTGCAGGTGGTCAGTCCGACCCGTGCCAAGATCACTCTCGAGCCCCTCGAGCGCGGTTTTGGCCATACCCTGGGCAACGCGCTGCGTCGTATTCTGTTGTCCTCCATGCCCGGCTGCGCTGTGGTCGAGGCTGAGATCGACGGTGTGCTTCACGAGTACAGCGCTATCGAGGGCGTGCAGGAAGATGTCATCGAAATCCTGCTGAACCTCAAAGGTATCGCCATCAAGCTGCACGGCCGTGATGAAGTGACCTTGAGCCTGGTGAAGAAGGGCGCGGGCGCTGTTACCGCTGCCGATATCCAGCTGGATCACGATGTCGAAATCGTCAATGGCGATCACTTGATCGCCAACCTGGCGGCTAATGGCTCGATCAACATGAAGCTCAAGGTCGCTCGCGGCCGTGGCTACGAGCCGGCTGATGCGCGTCAGAGTGATGAAGATGAGAGCCGTAGCATTGGCCGTCTTCAGCTCGACGCAACCTTCAGTCCGGTCCGTCGCGTAGCTTATGTTGTCGAAAATGCTCGTGTTGAGCAGCGTACCAACTTGGACAAGCTGGTTATCGACCTGGAAACCAACGGAACCCTGGATCCTGAAGAAGCGATCCGTCGTGCCGCGACCATTCTGCAGCAGCAGTTGGCCGCGTTCGTCGACCTCAAGGGTGACAGCGAGCCGGTCGTGGTCGAGCAAGAAGACGAGATCGATCCGATCCTGTTGCGTCCAGTTGACGACCTGGAACTGACCGTGCGTTCGGCGAACTGCCTCAAAGCAGAAAACATCTACTACATCGGTGATCTGATCCAGCGCACCGAAGTCGAGCTGTTGAAGACGCCGAACCTGGGCAAGAAATCTCTGACCGAAATCAAAGATGTTCTGGCTTCTCGTGGTCTGTCCCTCGGCATGCGCCTCGACAATTGGCCGCCGGCCAGTCTCAAGAAGGACGATAAGGCTACGGCCTGATCGACCATAGTCACCGAACTGATCGTTTGGTAAGGAATTTCAATCATGCGTCATCGTAAAAGTGGCCGTCATCTCAGCCGCACAAGCGCTCACCGCAAAGCCATGTTTCAGAACATGGCGGTGTCGCTGTTCGAGCACGAACTGATCAAGACTACCCTGCCTAAGGCCAAGGAACTGCGTCGCGTAGCCGAGCCGCTCATCACTCTGGCTAAGGAAGACAGCGTCGCTAATCGTCGTCTGGCTTTCGACCGTACTCGTTCCAAGGCTATCGTTGGTAAGCTTTTCAACGATCTCGGCCCGCGTTACGCCACCCGTCAAGGTGGTTACCTGCGTATTCTCAAGTGCGGTTTCCGCGCTGGAGATAATGCACCGATGGCTTACGTTGAGCTGGTTGACCGTCCGGTCACCGGTGAAGTGGAAGCTGCTGAGTAAGCGTTGCTTGCTTAAAAAAAACCGAGCGCATGCTCGGTTTTTTTATGCGTATGGATCTTTACATGCGCCATTCCAGCCGAATCGGCGATCGCTTAAGATGACCTGAGTGAAGCATGGCCGATTAAGGTATTCGCTTTCTCAGTCATGCATGCGGGTGTTACCGGTCATGACGGTAAGCAGTAGTGCGTCGCTGGCTGCAGATAGGGTGAGCTGCTCTAGGGCCGGATGAGCGCGTCGAGTTACGTTGGCCGTATCGGGACTGCTGATTCGGCATATGGTTGGGCGTTGTCTGGGGCGGGGACTATTCCTTCGGAGTCGCTGAATAGCCGATGTAAAGCCGGGCGTTATGCCCGGCTTTTTTATTGCTGTCAGGCCTTGTCGCGCTCCAATAAAGGCTTCAGGAAATGACCGGTATGTGACTGGGTCATCGACGCGACTTGTTCAGGGGTGCCGGTTGCGATGACCTGTCCGCCCTTCGAGCCTCCTTCCGGCCCTAGATCCACGAGCCAGTCAGCAGTCTTGATGACGTCAAGGTTGTGTTCGATTACCACAACAGTATTGCCGTGGTCGCGAAGACGGTGAAGTACGTCAAGGAGTTGCTGGATATCCGCGAAGTGCAGGCCAGTGGTTGGCTCGTCGAGGATGTACAGGGTTTTGCCCGTGTCGCGCTTGGAAAGCTCTCGGGATAGCTTGACGCGCTGAGCTTCGCCGCCGGACAGCGTGGTCGCACTCTGTCCCAGCTTTATATAAGACAGCCCTACGTCCATTAGCGTTTGCAGCTTACGCGCCACCGCAGGCACGGGATCGAAGAACTCCCTGGCTTCCTCAATGGTCATGCCCAGCACTTCGGTAATGCTTTTGCCCTTGTACTTCACCTCGAGCGTTTCGCGGTTGTACCGCTTGCCTTTGCACACATCACAGGGCACATAGATGTCGGGCAGAAAATGCATTTCTACCTTGATCACGCCATCGCCTTGGCAGGCTTCGCAGCGCCCGCCCTTCACGTTGAAGGAGAAGCGCCCCGGTCCGTAGCCCCGCGATCGTGCTTCCGGTACCCCGGCAAACAGTTCGCGAATGGGGGTGAAGAGGCCGGTGTAGGTGGCCGGGTTAGAGCGAGGCGTCCTTCCAATTGGGCTCTGATCGATGTCCACGACCTTGTCCAGGTGCTGGAGGCCGTCGAACGAGTCGTGTGCTGCCACTTCCAGTGTTGTAGCGCCGTTCAAGGCTGTGGCGGTGATCGGGAAAAGCGTATTGTTGATCAGCGTCGACTTACCCGAACCCGAAACGCCAGTGATGCAGGTAAGCAGCCCGACAGGGATCTCCAGATCCACATTGCGCAGATTGTTGCCCCGCGCACCCTTGAGTTTGAGCAGCTTGTCTGGATCGCGCGGTGTTCGTTCGGCTGGATACAGAATTTTCACCCGGCCGGATAAATACCCGCCGGTCAGCGAAGCAGGGTTGGACATCACTTCATCGGGCGTGCCTTCTGCGACGATTTGCCCGCCGTGCACGCCGGCGCCTGGACCAATGTCGACGACGTAGTCTGCCAGGCGTATGGCGTCCTCATCGTGCTCGACGACAATCACTGTGTTGCCTATGTCGCGGAGGTGGCGAAGCGTGCCCAGCAAGCGTTCGTTGTCTCGCTGGTGTAGGCCAATAGAAGGCTCGTCGAGGATGTACATCACGCCGACCAGGCCGGCACCGATCTGGCTCGCCAGGCGGATACGCTGGGCTTCACCGCCGGACAGCGTGTCAGCGCTGCGGTCCAGGGTCAGGTAGTCTAGACCCACGTTCACCAGGAATTGCAGTCGCTCGCAGATCTCCTTGAGAATCTTGTCTGCAATTTCGCCGCGACGGCCCGGTAGCGTGAGTCCAGCGAAATATTCTGTGGCGTCGCCAATCGGCAGCCCGGTCACTGCCGGTAGCGTCTTGTCCCCGACCCAGACATGGCGAGCTTCGCGGCGCAGCCGAGTACCACGGCACTCCGGGCAGGGCTGGGTGCTGAGATACTTGGCGAGTTCTTCACGTACCGAGTTGGATTCGGTTTCGCGGTAGCGGCGTTCGAGGTTGGGGATGATGCCTTCGAAAGGGTGCGATCGCTTTACGATGTCGCCGCGGTCGTTCAGATAGCGGAAGTCGACATTTTCCTTGCCGCTGCCACGCAGAACATATTTCTGCTGCTCGGCGGGTAGAGCGTCAAATGGCTCGTCGAGGCTGAACCCGTAATGCGAGGCGAGTGAGCCGAGCATCTGGAAGTAATAAACATTGCGCCGATCCCAGCCGCGGATAGCGCCTTCAGCCAGTGTCAACTCGCCATTGACCAGGCGCTTGGCGTCGAAAAATTGTTTGACGCCAAGGCCATCACAGGTTGGACAGGCCCCAGCTGGATTGTTGAAAGAGAAGAGCTTTGGCTCCAGCTCACTGATCGAATGTCCACAGACGGGGCAGGCGAAGCGAGCAGAGAAAATCATCTCTTCGCTCTCATCCTCTTCTTCCATCGGCGCGACCAAGGCGATGCCGTCGGCCAGTTTCAGCGCCGTTTCGAACGATTCGGCGAGGCGCTGCTGCAGGTCGTTGCGGACCTTGAAACGGTCCACCACAACGTCGATGGAGTGCTTCTTCTGCTTGTCCAGCTTCGGCAGTTCATCGAGCTCGTAGAGTCGACCGTTGACCCGCGCGCGTACAAAACCCTGCGCGCGTAATTCATCGAATACCGCAAGATGCTCGCCCTTGCGCTCGCGGATGACCGGCGCAAGAAGCATCAGCTTGCGACCTTCAGGAAGCGCGAGGACCTGGTCGACCATCTGGCTGACCGTTTGGGCTTCCAGCGGGGCGTCATGGTCAGGGCAGCGTGGCGTGCCCGCACGTGCATAGAGCAGTCGCAGGTAGTCGTAAATCTCGGTGATAGTGCCGACGGTGGAACGTGGGTTGTGGGAGGTCGACTTCTGCTCGATGGATATGGCCGGGGAGAGCCCTTCGATGGTATCGACGTCGGGCTTTTCCATCATCGAGAGAAACTGCCGGGCATATGCCGACAGAGATTCGACGTAGCGGCGCTGGCCCTCGGCATAAAGCGTGTCGAAGGCCAGCGAGGACTTGCCCGAACCAGACAGGCCTGTGATCACGATCAGTTTGTCGCGTGGCAAGGTCAGGTCGATGTTTTTCAGGTTGTGGGTCCGAGCCCCGCGAATCAGAATCTTGTCCAAAGCAGCCTCGCATGGCGGGCGAAAACCCGAAAGTATAAGGCCAGGGGCGACATCGCGGCAAAGTAGCGAACCTGTGCCGAGCAGGGGATGACTGCTAGAATCGCCGCCGGTTAATTCAAGCGAGACCCCACATGCAGGATCCTTACAGCGAGCGCATGAGCGCTAGCGAAACCCGCGCAGCCTCCGGCTTAGCCTTGGTTTTCGCGTTTCGCATGCTCGGCATGTTCATGGTGCTGCCGGTGCTAGCAACCTATGGTATGGATCTGCAGGGTGCAACGCCGGCACTCATTGGTCTCGCCATTGGTGCTTATGGTTTGACCCAGGCGGTGCTGCAAATTCCGTTCGGAATCATTTCCGATCGAATTGGCCGTCTTCCGGTGATCTATTTCGGGCTGTTGATCTTTGCTGCTGGCGCTGTGTTTGCCGCAACGGCCGACACCATCTGGGGGGTCATCGCCGGTCGTGTTCTGCAGGGGGCGGGTGCGATCTCGGCCGCGGTAATGGCCCTGTTGTCCGATCTGACCCGTGAGCAGCATCGCACCAAGGCAATGGCGATGATCGGCATGAGTATCGGGGTGTCGTTCGCGGTGGCGATGGTTGTCGGCCCGCTGCTGACGAGTGCATTCGGACTTTCCGGGCTGTTTTGGGTGACGGCTGGTATGGCAGCGCTAGGCATGCTGGTCGTAGCCGTACTTCCGCGCGCGCCAGCACATATCCGGCACCGGGAATCCGGAGTCGCCCGGCAGGCGCTGGGTGCAACGCTCCGCCATTCCGATCTGTTGCGGCTTGATTTCAGTATTTTCGCGCTGCATGCCGTTCTCATGGCCAGCTTCGTCGCGTTACCGCTGGCGCTGGTGAATGAAGCCGCCCTGCCCAAGGAGGAGCACTGGTGGGTGTACCTTACCGCGCTGGTAGTAGGTTTCTTCGGTATGGTGCCTTTCATTATCTATGGTGAAAAGAAGCGTCAGATGAGGCGCATCGTCCTGGGTGCGGTCGCGGTGCTGGTACTTTCCGAGTTGTTCCTCTGGTTGTTCGGCGATCGGCTCTGGTCGTTGGTCGGCGGCATGATCGTCTTCTTCATCGCTTTCAACTTGCTGGAAGCTTCGTTGCCCTCGCTGATCAGCAAGGTCGCCCCGGCTGGTGGCAAGGGAACGGCGATGGGGATCTATTCAACGAGTCAGTTCCTTGGTTCCGGCCTGGGCGGCGTGCTCGGCGGCTGGCTTTATCAGCTTGGAGGTCTAGGGACGGTGTTCGCGGGGTGTGCAGCGCTGTGCGCGCTCTGGTTTGTTGTGACCTGGAGCATGCGAGAGCCGCCGTACGTCACGGGGCTGCGTCTGCCGCTGTCCGCCGGTGCGGCGCGTAATCCGGCACTTACGGAGCAGATGATGGCGATCCCGGGCGTATCCGACGCGGTGGTGATCGTTGAGGAGGCCGCTGCTTATGTGAAGGTGGACATGAAGGTGCTGGATCGAGCTGCGCTGGATCACCTGGTGGCCTGAAGGAAAGGCGCCAGATTTTCGGTATGTAGGTTTGGCTTTGGCCTTCGTCCGGTCGCGCCGGTTGGCCCACTTCGGGCGGTAGGGTAAGATTGCCGGTCATTGGCTGTTTCCCGGATGCGGATTCGAGCCAACCACCTTCATGTTTGAGCAAAGGAGTTACCCATGGCCAGAGGGGTGAACAAAGTCATCTTGATCGGCAATGTCGGCGGCGACCCGGAAACCCGCTACATGCCCAATGGCAATGCGGTGACCAACATCACGCTGGCCACTACCGACAGCTGGAAGGACAAGCAAACCGGCCAGCAGCAGGAACGCACCGAGTGGCACCGCGTCGTGCTGTTCGGCAAGGTTGCCGAGATTGCTGGCGAATACCTGCGCAAGGGCTCGCAGTGCTACATCGAAGGCCGCCTGCAGACCCGTGAGTGGGAAAAGGACGGCGTTAAACGCTACACCACCGAGGTGGTTGTGGACATGGGCGGGACCATGCAGTTGCTTGGTGGCCGTGGTGGCAGCTCCGACGATGCGCCGCGTCAATCCCAGCCGCGCCCGCAGCGTGAATCCCAACCGCAGCAGCAGTCGCGCCCGCAGTCTCAGCCACAACCCGCTCAGCAGCCTGCGCCGGACTACGACAGCTTCGACGACGATATCCCGTTCTAGAGTTCACTCCATGCGAATGCGCCTGATGCTGTTGGGCGGCGGTAATGCCCTGGGTCAGGCGCTTATCCGCCTGGGTGCCGAGGAAGACATTGGCTTCCTCGCGCCGCGCCCGCCCAGTCAGGGCTGGGATGCGCCAAGTCTGACCACTTTGCTCGACGATAACCGTCCGGATATCGTGATCAACCTCGCCTATTACTTCGACTGGTTCCAGAGCGGGCGGGTCGATGAAACGGCGCTGACCAAGCAGGAGCGCGCCGTAGAGCGTCTGGCCGAGCTGGGGCAGCATCATCAGTTCGTATTGATGCAGCCGTCCAGCTACCGTGTTTTTGATGGGGCCCGAACGACTTCTTACAGCGAAAAAGACGAAGTGGCGCCGCTGGACGCGCGTAGCTGTGCGCTATGGCGTATGGAGCAGAGCGTGCGTGCGCTCTGCCCTCGGCACGTTTTGCTGCGCTTTGGCTGGTTGCTGGACGACAGTTCGGACGGCTTGCTAGGGCGTTTCCTCCAGCGTCTTGAGCAGAGCGAGGAGCTTTGTCTCGCCGATGACCGTCGTGGCAATCCTACGCCGGTGGAAGATGCGGCGCGGGTCATCCTGGCTGTGCTGAAGCAATTGGATTGTCAGGCGCCACTTTGGGGAACCTATCACTATGGTGGGCATGAGGCGTCAACCCCACTGGTGGTTGGTCAGGCGCTCCTGACCGAGGCGGCCAGTTATCGCCCGCTGGCGGTTGAAAGCCTGACCCCCATCGCTCATGCGGCTTGCTCAGATGCAGCAGACGAGCCACAGCACGGCGTGTTGGCCTGCAAGAAAATATTCAACACCTTTGGCATCAAGCCGCGTGCCTGGCGCACAGGGCTGCCGAGCTTACTGGAGCGTTATTACCGTCATGGCTGAACTGCCTGTTCTGGTTACCGGAGGGGCCGGGTTCATCGGCTCTAACCTGGTTGATGCACTTGTTGCTCGAGGCTACGCCGTTCGGGTATTGGACAATCTGTCTACCGGCAAGCGCAGCAATTTGCCGGATGATGCGGGCGTTGAGCTGATCGTTGGCGACGTCGCGGATGCACAAGCCGTATGCGATGCCGTTCGGGGATGTCGCGCCGTTGTGCACCTTGCGGCTGTGGCATCGGTACAGGCCTCGGTCGATGATCCGGTTGGTACGCATCAGAGCAATCTAGTAGGAACGCTGAATCTCTGTGAGGCGATGCGCGAAGCCGGTATACGCCGGGTTCTTTTTGCATCGAGTGCGGCGGTATACGGCAATAACGGAGAGGGCGAGCCCATAGGCGAAGACACGCCGAAAGCGCCACTGACGCCATATGCTGCAGACAAGCTGGCCAGCGAGCACTATCTGGATTTCTACCGGCGTCAGCATGGACTTGAACCGGTAGTCTTCCGTTTCTTCAATATCTACGGCCCACGCCAGGATCCGTCCTCGCCCTATTCGGGCGTGATCAGCATCTTTACCGAGCGTGCCCAGAAGGGCTTGCCTATCGCCGTTTTTGGCGATGGCGAGCAGACGCGAGACTTCGTGTATGTCGGCGATCTCGTCGAGCTTCTCGTGCAGGCACTGGAGTCGTTCGAGGTCCAGGAGGGCGCTGTGAATGTCGGGCTGAACCAGGCGACGTCGCTGAACCAACTGCTTGGTGCTGTGGATAATGTGTTGGGCGGGTTGCCCGAGGTGACATACCAGGCGGCGCGGCAGGGGGACATCCGGCATTCGCGTGCTAACAATACGCGGCTGCAGCAGCGCTATCGCTTACCAGAGCCTGCTACCGGAATGCGTGAAGGTCTGGCCAAGTTGCTAGGTTTGTAGCGTTATACCGCGGGCATAGAAAAGGCGCCGAGTGGCGCCTTTGTCTTGTCTGAGATTCGGCAATGCCGACGTCTTCAGAACTTGTAGCCGAGACCAACCATGTAGACCATCGGATCGACGTCTACATCGACTTTTACTTTACCGAAGGCGGAATCAGCGGTCGCCTCGGTATTGATATCAATGTAACGGATCTGTGCGTTCAGCATGAGCTGGTCGGTCAGCATGAAATCCATACCTACCTGCGCGGCCAAGCCCCATGAGTCGTCCAGCTCCAGATTGCTGAATTGCTCCCCTTCACGGCGGCTGTTCAGTTCCTCGTCGAAGAAAATCGTGTAATTCACGCCTAGGCCGACGTAGGGCTGAAACACTGACTTGGTGTCCAGAGGGTAGTAGACCAGGCTAAGGGTTGGCGGAAGGTGCTTAATGTCAGCAAAGTCGCCGTCGAGACCAAGCGGCATGCCACTTAAGCCTACGGAATGCTCGAAAGGCGTTGCAGCTAGCAGCTCGATGCCAACCTTATCGGTAACCATGTAGGCGAAGTTAAGGCCCAGTTGAGTGTCGCTGTCCAAAGTGGCTTTGCTGCCGGCAAGCGAGCCGGTAGCTGCGGTGGATACACTGCCACTATCCTCGCGCGGATCAACTGTGATCGCGCCAGCACGGACAATCACATCACCAGCCTGGAAAGCCTGGGCGAAGGGGGAGGCGAGAGCTACGGCCAGCACGGACGCGGTAAACAGGGTCTTGCGCATAATGGAAACTCCATCGAGACATGGTGTGTTGCGACTGGTGGCCATGGTAGGGCGTGCGGACCTGGCGACTTTGATCCAGCTCAACGAAACGTTCCGCTTTGCCCCGGCTGCGACGTAATGCCCGGGTTGCCTTCTTTTGCGGATCTAGATGATAATGTTTCTCTTTTCTGAACCGCAGTGGCCGGATATGCGTCGTGGTTTAAAGATGAGCTGCGCGACTATTGTCATTTGTTATAACATAACTTTTTAGGCTGCCGTGAACCGAGGATCCGCTCCGCATGAATCAGTACCCAACTCGCTTGTTCGCAGGCGTGCTGTTGTCGTTATGCCTGCCGCTTAACGCGGCTCCGCTGGACGCTGCGCTAGAAGAAAGCCAGCAACTGGCTGCCGAAGCCAAGGCCTCGCAGGCGCGTATCGAGCAACTCGATGACGCGACGCGGCAGATGCTCGCCGAGTACCGCAATGCCGTTCAGCAGGCGGAGGCCCTGAAGGCCTACAACGAGCAGTTGGTCGAGCTGACCGCTGCGCAGCGCAAGGAACTGGACGGGTTTCAGCGTCAGCTGGACAGCATCGAGCGTACCCAGGAAGCCGTTGCGCCGCAGATGGGGCGGATGATCGAAGTGCTTGAGGAGTTCATCGCGGCAGACCTTCCGTTCCTCCCCGACGAGCGCGCCGATCGCCTCGCCAGCCTGCAGGACATGCAGGCGCGCGCTGACGTCAGTCTTGCTGAGAAATATCGCCGCATCCTCGAGGCCTACCAGATCGAGAGTGACTACGGCCGGACCCTGGAAGCCTGGCGCGGCGAGCTGCCGGTCGAAGGCGGCAGTCGCAGCGTCGAATTCCTGCGTCTGGGTCGGACGATGCTTTATTACCAGACACTCGATGCACACGAGAGCGGTTGGTGGAACCCGAAGACCCGCGCCTGGGAAATACTCGATGGCAGCGCGCGTCGGCCAATCACCAAGGCGATAGCTATTGCTCGTCAACAGCAAGCCCCGACCTGGCTCGAACTGCCCATCAAGACCCTGGCCAAGGAGGCTGCGCAATGAGCCGCTTGTTGACGTTATTGCTCATCGGACTGTTGCCGGCAATGGTTCAGGCTGCCGAGCCCCTGAGCCCCGACCAGTTGCTCCAGCGTATTCGCAGCGAGCGCGCCGCGGAAGTCGACGCCATGCAAGCGCGCGAGCAGGCCTTCATTCAGAATCGCAGCGAGCAAGCGCAACTGCTGGCGCGAGCCAATGCTGCGCTTGAAAAACAGAAAGCCGAAGCCGAGCGCCTGAAAACTGAATTCGACCGTCAGGAAGCCGAGTTGGCCGAGCAGGAAAAGCTGCTGGCTCAGCGCGTCGGTCATCTCGGTGAACTGTTTGGTGTGGTCAGGCAGAGCGCTGGTGACATCGCCGGGCAATGGCAGGACAGTCTGCTCAATGCCCAGTATCCGGAGCGTTTGCAGCGCCTGCGGGCGTTGGCGGAAAGCCGCACGCTGCCGTCGGCCGACGATCTCGACAGCTTCTGGATGACGCTGCTTGAGGACCTTACGGCCAGTGGTCAGGTGGAGCGTGTAGAGCTGCCGGTAGTCGGCGTCGATGGGCAGCGCAGCACCCAGCCGGTTCTGCGGGTCGGTAACTTCTCGGCATTCACCGATGATAATTTCCTGCGCTACGACAGCGACGCTCGCGAGTTGCTGACGCCGAGCCGTCAGCCTTCCGGCATGGGAACGGTCAAAGACTATATGAATAGCAGCGAGGCGTTGGCCACGCTGCCGATCGACCCGAGCCGCGGATCGTTGCTGGCTCAGCTGCAGCGCCAGCCCCAATTGTGGGACCGTGTCCAGCAAGGTGGTCTGGTCGGCTGGGTCATTCTCGTCCTGGGTGCCATCGGCCTGATCCTGGCGGTATGGCGCATGGTCTATCTGGCTCGGGTTGGACGAGCGGTAAACCGGCAAACGCGCGAACTCAATCAGCCGCGTGACGATAATCCATTGGGCCGCATCATCGGTGTGCTGGGGCCGAAGCCCCAACTGTCAGACCTCGAGACGCTTGAGCTGAAGCTCGACGAGGCGATCCTCCAGGAAACACCACCACTCGAGCGCGGCCAGCCGCTGCTTAAGCTACTCAGCGCCGTCGCGCCGCTACTCGGCCTGCTGGGCACGGTGACCGGGATGATCGTGACCTTCCAGGCAATTACACAGAGTGGCGGCGGGGATTCTCGGCTAATGGCCGACGGTATTTCCCAGGCGTTGGTTACTACGGTGCTGGGCCTGGTGGTGGCGATACCGCTGTTGTTCCTACACAGCCTGCTGGCCAGCCGCAGTAAGGCGCTGATCCAACTGCTCGAGCAGCAAAGCGCCGGCCTGATCGCCCTGCATCTGTCGGGGACTCCGCGTCGTGACTGATCTGCATGGCCAATGGCTGCGTCTGGTCGACAGCGGTTATGCGCTGCTCGACTTCATGGCGGCGGGTGGCGCGGTGATGTGGGCGCTGGCCGCCTTGTGCGTGCTGTATTGGACGCTGGTCTTCGAGCGGTTGTGGTTCATGCGCCGGGTGTTTCCGCGCTGGGTGGAAGCCCGCCGCGAGGCCTGGTCACGCCTGGGCAATGATTCCGGTAGCTGGCAACGCGCCGTGCGTAGCGCCTGGCTGGCGCAGGCCCAGCAGCAACTGGCCGGACCCTTGCGCATGAGCAAGACGCTGGTGGCGATGTACCCGCTGCTTGGATTGCTGGGCACCGTCAGCGGAATGATTGCGGTATTCGATGTGCTGGCGCTTAACGGTACCGGCAACCCGCGCGGCATGGCCGCGGGCGTCTGGCAGGCGACACTGCCGACCATGGCCGGCATGGTGCTGGCCATCACTGGACTGTTTAGCCTGGCGCGTCTCGAACGTATTTCGCGCCAGGCTCTCGACCGGCTGGCCGACCAGCTGCGTCACGATTGAGGATTAACGGATGCGTATGCGTCGTCACCACTACCAGCAGGAAGAAGACACCGGCATCGACCTGACGCCGATGCTCGACGTGGTTTTCATCATGCTGATTTTTTTCATCGTCACCAGCTCCTTTATCAAGGAATCCGGTGTCGAGGTTCAGCGGCCGCAGGCCGACACCGCCAGCGCGCAGGACAAGGGCAATATCCTGATTGCGGTGACGGCGGATGGTCAGGTCTGGATCGACAAGCAGGCCGTGGACGTACGCAGCGTCAGGGCCCACGTCGAGCGCATGCGCGTCGACCAGCCGGAAGGTGCCGTCGTGGTGCAGGCCGATCAGGATGCGCGCACGGGACTTGTGGTTCAGGTGATGGATCAGGCACGTCTCGCCGGGGTTCAGGACGTGGCCCTGGCCGCCAGTTCTGGAGCGCAGTGATGGTTCGTGGGCTGACCCGCGTCGGGTTGTCCTTCATTGCTGCCTGCGTGGTGGCGTTGCTGTTGTTTGCGCTGATGTTGAGCATGGTCAACCCGCCCCGTAGCGAGGTGACCGACGACCCGGTGGCCATTGCCAATTTCGTGCGGATGGACAACAGCAACGAAAGCACTTCCACCCGCTCGCGGCAGCAGGCACCGCAACCGCCTCAACCAAAGACACCCCAAACGCCCACGCCGCCGACCCCGAGCATGGCCACTCCGAGCGCCAATCTGCCGAAGCTCGATTTGCCCCTGCCGAACATCGATACCGGTGTATCGGTCGCCAGCGCGCCGGCGCCCAGTCTCGCCGGGCTGACAGCCGCGTCCGCTCCGGCAGCACCTCCTGCGCCAGCCGCTCCTTCGGCAGACGAGACGGCAGGACAGTCCGGTCCCGAGCAGGAAGTCATGCCGCTCAATGATGTTCGTCCCGAATACCCTTATCGGGCGCGTCAGCGCGGTATCGAAGGCCATATCAAACTCGCATTCACCATCACTGCCGCCGGTAAGGTCGAAAACATCCGCGTACTGGAGGCTTCGCCGTCGAATGTGTTCGATCGCGAGGCCCGCCGTGCCGCGGCCCGCTGGCGTTTCGCCCCGCGCACCGAAAACGGTTCGGCCGTCTCGCGTGAAGCCGTAAAAACCCTGCATTTCCGCCTGCAAGGAGAACGCTGACATGCCCCGTTTGCTGTTGTTGATCTCGTTGTTGTTCGCTGTATCGGCTCAGGCTGCCCAGAGCGTTGATCCTTCGGTGTTCAAAGCATTGGAGCGAGCCCAGAGTGCGCAGGAGAAGGGCGACTATGGCGCTGCGCATCGCGCGCTGAAACAGGCCGAGGCAAAGCCAGGCAGTGCAGAGGAAGCCTTGTTATGGCGCAGCCGGGCGTATCTGGCCTGGGCTGAAGGCAACAATCGTCAAGCACTGGAGCTGCTCGACAAGGCGATCGCCAGTGGCAAGCTGGACGAGGCAATTCTGCCGAACGAGCGGCTCAACCTGGCGAAACTCAACCTGATCGAACGCCGCTATGCCAAGGTCATCAGCCTGTTGGGGTCGCCCGCCAAGGCAAGTGAAGACGTCCTGAAGATGCTGGTTCAGGCGTATCAGGGGCTCGGGCAGCATGCCAAGGCATTGCCACTGGCTGAGCGTTACGTGCAAGCCAACCCCAACGCTGCGGACACCTGGTTGCAGTTTCTGGTAGGCGGCAATGCCGAGCTGAAACGTTACGAGACGGCAGAGCGTTGGCAGAGCCGGCTACTCGCTCGTCATCCAGATCAAGCCAAGAGCTGGCGGCAGTTGGCGGGCTTGCAGCAGATGGCCGGGGATGAGGACAAGGCGCTGGCAACCCTGCGTGCGGCTCATGCCAAGGGTTTGCGCTTCAGCGAAGCCGAGCTGGACAATCTGGTGTTGCTTGCCGGCGCTGCGGGCCAGCCCTGGCAAGGTGCGAAGCTGCTTCAGGGCATGCTCCAGTCGCGCCTTCTAGCCAGCGATGCCAAACGACGCGAGCGTCTGGGCATGCTCTGGTGGCAGGCCCGCGAGCGTTCGGAAGCGGCGCAGATCTACCGCGATCTCGCGGCGCAATCGGGCAGCGCCAAGTTCTGGCTGAACGTCGCACAGTTGGAGCTGGAACAAGCCCATTGGCAGGCCGGTCTTGATGCGTTGAAACAGGCCGAACGCGCGGGTGCCGAGCGGCGCAAGGTTCGTTCCTGGCGGGAGTGGGCCGAAGGCGAGCTGAGCTTCGAGCGTCAGCGTCAGGTCGCCAGCACTCGCTGACGGTGATGGGGCGAACTGAGAGGGCGCTTTCAGGCAGCGCTGAGATGTCCTGAACGAGCGCTGCGCACGCTGCGTAGTAGAGGCAAACAGAAACCCCGCACCGACGCGGGGTTTCGCTTTTCTGCGTGGTGATATGCGGATGCTGGTTAGCGAAGGGCGAGTTCGCCCGCTGTGATGTGCGAGGCTCAGTTATTACCGTGCGTCCACGATATGCGCTGTTACCTGCTGCCAGCTTGCAAGACGACATCGATTGGTATCGCTCAATGACGCCGTTCAGCTAGTTGATAACGGCGTCGCAGCGCTGCCTTTATTCAAGCTCGTAGAGATAGATCTTCTGCGCTTCCATGCGATAGCCCGCATCGGCCAGTTCGCTGGTGGCGTGTTCGACCTTTAGCGGACCTTCAATCCAGAAGGGCTGGTACAGCTCGTCCACTTTCACGCCGAGCTCGCTGGTGGCATGCACGATCTGGTTGGACGGCGGTGGCGGCACGTGAATGCAGGCGCCGAAATAGGGCACCAGCAAAAACTCGGTCACTCGTCCGTCCTCGCCCATGTCCAGCGGCACGATATAGCCAGGCAGCTTGACCTGAACGCCATCTAGTTCTTTGACGACCGGCTCGGCGGGCGATTGCTGAGCCGCAGCCGGGCCCGCTTCCGCAGCCAGCGCATCGGCCAATTGCGACATATCGTGGATCGCTACCGGCGCTGGCGGCGGCGGAGCGTCCGCTGGGATCAGGTCCGACCATTGCAGCTCTCGAACATCGGCAGCAGCGAAGGGCGCCGCCAGGGCGAGCAGGGTGGCAAAAAGCAGGCGAGACATGGAAATCCTCATAGTCTGATCGACAGGCCGTCGGCCAGTGACTGCCGGTAAGCGCGCCACGCCGGCACACAGCCCATCAGCAGGCCAGCCAGCAGTATGCCCGCCAGCAATGACCACTCATAGGCGCTTGGCAGTGCCAGCGGCAGGTAGAGACCGTAGTGACTTTGCAGCGGCCCTTGCGCCACCGCAATGGCGATGTACAACAGCAGGAGCCCGAGCAGCGCGCCCGCGAGTGCCAGACTGAGGGCTTCGACCACCAGCAGGCCGGCGATATGCCAGGGGCGTGCGCCCACCGAACGCAGTATCGCCATTTCCCGGCGCCGCTCGTTGAGGCTGGTGAGGATCGCCGTGAGCATGCCGATCAATCCGGTCAGCACGACAAACAACGACACCACGAACAGGGCCTGTTCAGCGGTGCCCATCAGGCTCCAGAGCTCCTGCAGCGCCACCCCGGGCAGAATTGCCAGCAGCGGCTCGCCGCGGAACTGGTTGATTTCACGTTGCAGTGTGAAGGTGGCGATCTTGCTGTTGAGGCCCAACATGAATGCGGTGATCTGTTTGGGCTGCAGATCCATCTGGCGCGCCTCTTCGGCATCGATGCGCGCCGCGCCGCGGGCTGGCATGCCGTTCTGCCAGTCGATATGCAGCGCTTCCATGCCCGCAAGGTTGATATGCAGCGTGCGGTCCACCGGCGTGCCGGTGCGTTTGAGGATTCCGACTACGTGAAAAGGCTTGTCGTCATGTTTGACCAGGCTGACCGTGGCGACGCCATGCGCCAGCACCAGTTGGTCGTCCAGCTTGTATTTCAGTGCCTCAGCTACTTCGGCGCCCAGCACCACTTCGAACGGATCGTCGGCGAATGGCCGGCCTTGCGCCAGTTGCAGGGGCTGCTTGCGGCCGTAACGGTAGTGCTCGAAATAGGCGCTGCTGGTGCCCATCACGCGATAACCGCGGTGAGAGTCACCCAAGGAAATAGGGATAGCCCAGCTGACTCGGGGGTGCTCGGCGAAGTGCTCGAAGCTCTCCCAGCGAATATTGTTGGTGGCGTTGCCGATACGGAACACCGAATAAAGCAGCAGGTTCACCGAGCCGGAGCGGGCGCCGACGATCAGGTCGGTGCCACTGATGGTGCTGGCGAAACTGGCTCGAGCCTCGGTGCGCACGCGCTCCACGGCGAGCAGCAGGCATACCGATAGCGCGATGGCGAAAACGGTGAGCAGAGCAGTGAAACGGCGGTTATTCAGGCTCGCCAAGGCCAGGCGCAACAGGTACATGGCCTACAACTCCGGGGCGCGTGCGGCGTGATTGAGATCCGCCAGTGAAAGGCTACGGTCGAAAAGTGGCGCCAGGCTCTGGTCGTGGCTGACGAACAACAGGCTTGAACCGGCTTCTCGACACTCGGCAAACAGCAGTTGCAGGAAGGCTTCGCGGCTGTCGGCGTCGAGCGCCGAAGTGGGCTCGTCGGCAATTACCAGTTCCGGCTGACCGATCAGTGCACGCGCCGCGGCGACGCGTTGTTGCTGACCGATCGACAGTGCTTCGGCCCGTCGCTCAAGCAGGCTCTTCGGTAGGCCGAGATGCTGGAGCAGGCTTGCCGCTGCCTGCGCAACACTGCCGTGTCGCTGTCGTGCGCGTTCGGCTCGCGTCTTGGAAAAATGACAGGGCAAGCCGACGTTTTCAGCCACCGAAAGGAAGGGCAGCAGGTTGAACTGCTGAAAGATATAGCCAGTGTGATCGACCCGGAAACGATCCCGCGCACCGGCCGAAAGCGCTGCGAGATCGGTGCCAAGCAGCTGAACCGTTCCGCGCTGCGCTTTCTGCACGCCACCAATCAGGCCCAACAGGGTGGTCTTGCCGCTGCCCGACGGCCCCTTGAGGAACAGGCTCTGGTTGGGTGCCAGCGTGAAGCTGGGAATGTCGAGCAGCTCCGCCTGGCCCGGCCAGGCGAAACCCAATTGGTGCAGTTCAAGCAGTGATGCGGTCATCGAGATGATCCGTGTCGGGCGAGCCGGGAGTTTACTGCGTCGAGCCAGGCGGCAGACAGGATCAGATCAGAAGGCTGCGCGTGGCTGGTCCGCGGTGAGTTGCACGCCCTGTTGACCCTTCGGACCGATCAGCTGAGCCTGGATCTTCTGCATACCGGGGAACGCTTTGAACAAGCCTTGCAGATCGAACGCCTTTAGCGCTTCGGGCGTGGCGCAATTGAAGTGGTAATGCGCGTGGATTTCGCTGTGCTGGCCTTCATGATCTTCATCGTGCTCGTGCTCGTGCTCGTCGTCATGGTCATGGCCCTCGCCTTCGAATAGCGGGCTCTCCAGCTCGGATTCGGCCAGGGTGCAGCCTGCTGCTGCAGGCAGGCCGAACAGCCCGTTCGGCTGTTCCAGCTGTTTGCGTGCATTGGCGACCTTGCGCTTATCCGCCTCGCTGCTAGGCGCGTGCTCGAAACCCACCAGATTCATCGCCGGGCTGCGCAATTCGACTTCCAGCGTGGAACCGTCCAACGCCGCGTCCAGTTCCGCTGCGCCATGCTCGTGGGCGCCGAGACTGTCGTGGTGCGCATGATCATGGTCATGATCGTGCTCGGCAGCCAGAACAAAACCGGGCAGTAACGCGAAAGGCAGGGCAAGCAGCAGACGGCGCATGGCAGACTCCATATCAATTAGTGGTTACGTTATAACAAATGTTTGCAGCCGCTGGCCAGTCTCAACGTCTCGTGGGAGCATGCGACCCAATGTCTTCAGGAGAGTGGCGATGATTCGAATTCGCGGCCATGTCGGCGAGCTGCCGGTGGACCTCAGTATTGAAATGGACGACCACGACTGGGCTCAGCTGGCGCGTCAGATGCCCGCCGCTCAGGCCGAGACCGCCCCGGTGCAACCGGCCGACAAGCCGACGGCTGATCCCCATTGGCACGAGGCGCAACGGTTGTTGCGTGCGGCGCAGCGCATGGACGGGCCGCAGCTGTTAGCGGAGCTGCAGGCGCTGGCCGGTAGCGCTCAGATGGGCAAGCGCCTGCTGGTGCGGTTGCGCCACTGCGCGCAGGTCAAGGTGGATAGCGGTGCGGATGCGCCGGTCTACCGCTGGATCGACTGAACGGCTCAACCGGCGTTCCGAATTAAAGACGTTGGGTCTGGAAGGTATCGCAGCGTGTCGGGTCGCCACTGTCGAAGCCGATACGAAACCACCTCACCCGTTGCGCAGAGGTGCCATGGGTGAAGGCATCCGGAACGACCCGGCCCTGACTTTGCTGCTGCAAACGGTCGTCGCCGATGGCGTTCGCCGCGTTCAACGCTTCCTCAAGATCCCCTTCCTCGAGCCAGTCATGACGCTGCTGGGCGTGGTTGGCCCAGACCCCGGCAAAGCAATCCGCCTGCAGCTCCTGGCGAACCAGCAAGCCGTTGTCACCCTCCATACGCGCGCCGCGCTGACGGGCAGCCTGCATCTGTTGCGATACGCCCAGCAGCGTTTGCACATGGTGGCCGACCTCATGGGCGATCACGTAGGCCTGAGCGAAGTCGCCCGCGACCGAAAAGCGCGAGGCCATCTCATCGAAGAACTGCAGGTCGAGATACACCTGTTGGTCGCCCGGACAGTAGAAGGGGCCGACTGCCGAATTGGCGAAGCCACAGGCTGAGTTCACGCCACCACGAAAAAGCACCAGGGTAGGGTCTCGGTACTGCTGACCGGACTGCTGAAACAGAGCGCGCCAGGTGTCCTCGGTGTCGCCCAGGATTGACTGAACGAAAGCAACCTGCGGGTCGTCGCCGTTGGCCGGGGCGCTGGACTGCTGGGTTGGTGTAGGACCGGACTGATCAGCCAGCTGACCGAGGATCTGCATCGGATCCTGGCCGGACAACAAACCGATCACCACCACGATAGCGACGCCCGCCAGAGTCAGGCGCCCGCCACCGATGCCTCCGCTTCGGCCGCGAGCGTCCACCACATTGTCACTGCGACGAGCCTTTCTCCAGCGCATGCCTGAATCCTTCTGCCGGTTGCTGATTCTGGTCAGACCGGCCTCAGGGACTGCAAATTCAGCGACTCGTAGGCGTTTCGTCTGTTTCGTCAGTCTGCCGGGTACTCGGCCAGCACCGACTGCTCACCCTTGTTGCCCACGGCGATCACCTTGAATGCGTCTTTATGTTCGCCCATCTCCATACCGGGCGAGCCCATGGGCATGCCAGGCACCGCCGCACCGATCAGATTGGGTTGTGCTCGGAGCTTGAGGATGTCGGCAGCCGGGACGTGGCCCTCGACGAATTTTCCGTCGATCACGCCGGTATGGCAGGAACCCAGGCTATGGGGCACGCCGAGACGGGTCTTGACTGCGGCCATGTCGGTTTCGACGTGATCGTCGACCTCAAAGCCGTTGGCTTCCAGGTGCTCTATCCATGCCTTGCAGCAACCGCAATTGGCGTCGCGGTGCACCTCGATGGCAATGGGGTCGGCGGCCTGAGCGAGGCTGGCGAACAGAGCGGTGACGAGCAGTAAACGGCGCATGAAGATCACTCCGGCGTGAAAGTGCGCAGCATATCCGCATGCTCGTGGGCGCCCAAGCCGAGTCATGTGAGTGAATGTCACAGGAGGCGGACGCGGGGAGGGCGGCGAACCAAAACGGGGTGATCCGGTCGGATGTCCATCATGGTGCGGAGCCGCTGTCAGGAGAGTTTTCGATGCGTTTTGCCCGTTTCGTTCTGCTCGCGCAGGCGTTGGTGATGGCCTGCCTCAGTCTGGCCTACTGGCTGCGGCCTCACGAGATGGCCAATCTGAACGGCATGCTGTTGATGGAGACTGCATCGGTCAGCCATATGCGCGTCTACTACGGCGGCTTGCAGTTGGGGCTGGCGCTGTTCCTGATCTGGAGCGCGCGCGCACCGGAGCGAGCTCGCCCAGCCTTGATCATGCTGGTAATGACCATGGCCGCGCTGGTGCTGGGAAGGCTGGTGTCGCTCTGGGTGGACGGCGGTGAGCTGGTCGGCTTCGATCTGGCCTCGATGCTCTACCGCATACTGGCTGTAGTACTTGCTGGCCTCGCCTGGCGCGCCGTGCGCGAGCTTCCGGAGCCAGAGTCGGAGCGCGTCGAGCTTGCTACCCATCGGCTCGTCAGCGAGTCACCGATGCCATTCAAGTTGGGTGACACCCCACCGCACGCAGAGCCTGGTCCAGGTGAGCCTTCACCTCAGCCGTTCCGTCGCGGAGATCCTGTCGCCTGATCTGAGTTCGGGTGGCCCAGGTCTGTCAGGTATCCGCCTGACGATTTTCCGCTGCTCGGATTTGCCGGATGAGTCTCTTCAGCCTGATGCACTCATCGGCCGCTTCCGGCCAGGCGTTCGTAATCCAAGGTCAGTTGTTCAAGCTTGCGCAGCAGCGAGTCGCTGGTGGTGACGATCACGGTCGGCACGAAGCGTGAGTCCTCCGCCAAGGTGAAGCCGGCCCGGGCGAAACGCCATTGGGTATCGATCTTCTCGAGCTGACTAACGATTTGCGCGGTGTTCTGCGGCGCCGTTTTCAGCTCATTCAACCCCTGTTCGAACTCATTGACTGCAGCATCGAAATCGCTGCGCAAGCGCTGCTCTGGCAGCTTCCAGCTCATGGCCAGGTAAAGCATGGTGATGCGCTGACTGAGCATGCGTTGGCGCCCGCTGCGGTTTACCAGCCGGGCGGCCTGACTGCCGCTGTGACGCTCGATCTTTCCGACCAGCGCTTCGCTCTGGCTGAGGAAGCGGTCAGCCAGGCGCAGGAGTTCGGCGGATTGGCTGCGGTCCGGGCGGGTCAAAGCCAACTGACGATACTGGTGCCAGGTGTCAGTTGCTTCGTTCAATGCTTTGCGGATATCCCCGTCAGCGGCGTATTCATCGAGCCACTGAGCGTTCTCCTCGACGCTGGCAATGCTGTTGTCGAGCTGACTTGCGGCGAGGTCGACACGGGTGTCGGTGCCGATCATCAAATAGGTCTTGGCGATGCGTTGGCTGAGCATACGCTGCATGCCGGCGCGGTTGACTGCTTCTGCGTCCCTGATGCCGGCCTGACAGGGCAGGCTGCCGGACAGCAGACCGAGTAGCAGCGTGGTGATTAGCGAAATTTTAAACATGGAGCGCTCCTGACGTCCGGGCGGGCGCGATGCTGACCGATCGGTCAGTCGACGTGGGCGAGACGATAGAGCGCTGCGCGCTAACGGCATTGATGATTATCAAGGGCGCCGGAGCGCTGCTTCAGCCTGAGGCGTGGCGCACACAAACGCGGTGCAGAGCGGGCGCTTCTGGCTCAGCCTTTGGCCTCGTGCTCCAGGACCCAGACCGCCGCTTCCACCCGCGAACGCAGGCCCAGCTTGTGCAGCAGATTTTTAACGTGGACCTTGACCGTGCCTTCGGTAATACCGAGTTTGCGCGCGATCATCTTGTTGCTCTGGCCTTTGGCAATCTGGCGCAGGACCTCTTTCTCGCGCTTGGTCAGGCCGGAGAACGGCATCTGCCCGGTGGGCTTGGGCCGCACCCGGATCGCTTCGGCGAGCACCTGGGTCAGTTCAGGACTCAAGGCCATACGGCCGGTCGCCGCCAGGCGGATCTGTTCGATCAGCTGTTCGGCGTCCATGTCCTTGAGCAGATAGCCGTCAGCACCGTTGCGCAGGGCTTCGAGTACATGGCCCTGCTCATCGGAAACGGTAAACATCACGATGCGTGCGTCGATGTCCACGTCGCGCATGCGGCGGGTGGTTTCCAGCCCGTCGATACCCGGCATGTTGAGGTCCATCAGGATGAGGTCCGGCTCGGTCTGTTGCGCAAGCGCGATGGCGTCTTCGCCGTTGCCCGCCTCACCGACCACCTCAAGGTCATTTTCCAGTTCCAGCAGGTCACGCAGACCCCGACGCATCATGGGGTGGTCGTCGACCAGCAGGATTCGTGCAGTAGTCCCTTCGTTCATGCGTGACCCGTTCCTGTTTCAGGGGAGATGTGGCGGTAGGCGGGCGGGAACCGCAGGTATACCAAAGTGCCTCCCGCAGGGCGCCGACCGATGTTGATGGTGCCGTTGAGGCTGTTGGCTCGCTCGCGCAGGATGATCAGGCCATAGTGGCCGGCACGCTGCTCTTCAAGGCGGATGCCGATGCCGTCGTCCTCGATCTTGACGTGAATGGTGCCGACGCTGTCCTGGGTCAGGCTCAGCCAGCAGTGCTCCGCCTCGGCATGCTTGACCACGTTGCTAAGCGCTTCGCGGACGATCTGCAGGCAGTGCACTTCTTCGTTGGGCGTGAGCGGGCAGTGATCGAGTTGGTAGTCACTCTCGACCTGCAACCCCGAGTTGGCGCTGAACTCCTGAACCGTGGCGTAGAGCGCCGGTTTGAGCCCGGGTTCGTTGACCTTGATGCGAAACGTCGTGAGTAATTCGCGCAGCTGGCGATACGCTGAATTCAGCCCCTGCTCGATCTGCTGCACGCTGTCGTCCAGTTGTGCCTGGTCGCTCTGCTTCTGCATCAGCCGCTTGAGGCGTGCCAGTTGCAGTTTCTGCGCGGCTAGCGCCTGGGCCAGTGAATCGTGCAGCTCACGGGCAATCACCGCGCGCTCCTCCATCAAGGCCAGGCGCGCCTGTTTCTGGCCGAGTCTGGCCAGACTCAGCGATGCGGCGAAGAGATCGGCCAAGGTCGTCAGCGGTAGCGTTTGCCAGGGCCGCAGTGGCTCGCCTGTGCGACTGGCCACCCGCAGCGAGCCCAGCTCGTCCGGTCCTGAGCGCAGCTCGAACGTCAGCAGTTCTTCGCCAGTCGGCAGCCGGCCGGTCTGGTTCACCGGGCAGGCCTCGCACTGAGGCAGCTGGCAGTATTCCGGCGGCTGCAGATTGTGGGAGGTCATCGCCGTGTGGCTGCCCGCTTCGGCGGATCGGTTCAGGCACAGCGAAATCGGGCCGGTGTCGAGGATCTGCTGCACCTTGCTGAGTTGCGCGCCCATCATCTGGGTGGGGTCATCCGGCTTGCTGTAGAGCATCCGGGCACTGTCGAACAGCAGCTGCAGCGTGGCGTTGCTGCGAGTCAGGGCAGCGGTCTTGTCATCGACCTTCTGTTCCATGTCCGCGTAGAGGCCGGCCAATTCCTGGCTCATCTGGTTGAGCGTGCGGGCCAATAGGCTCAGCTCGGTATCGCCGGGAATCTGCACCTGGCCGCTGAAATCGCCCTTGCCGATATCGCGCGCCATCCGGGTCAGGCTGCGCAGCGGCGTGGCCAGGTTGTTGTGCAATCCGTAGATCAGCACAAAGGCGATCACCACGATGACGAACAGCGTACCGGCCTGCAGTGCGCGGATAACGCTGAGCTTGCCTTCCGAGGCCTCCTGCAGCGTGCGAACGAAGGTGTCCAGCTCGTTGACGAACGCTGGCGCCTCCCGACGGTACTCCTCCAGCCGCGCCGGTTGCGCATCGAGCAGGGAGCGCATGCCTTGCTCCCAGTGCTGCGACACCGCGGCGTGCAAAACCGGCAGACGGGTACCGTCGTGGCGGTGCAAGGCCGAGCGCAACGAAGGAGAACGCAACGTCTGCTGCAGGGTTTCAATGCGCTCATAGAGCAGGGCTTGCGAGCCGTGTTCGGCCGTGAAAGCCAGGCGGTAGGCCTGCATGCGCAGACTGCCAGCCTGATTGATCGCCTCGGCATCGCCTTCCAGGGCGTCCGCCAGGTAGAGGCTGGCAAGCATGCTGACCAGCGAGACACCGATGATCACCACGAAGGCCACCAGCGTATTGAACACGATCGAGTGACGGGTGGAGAGCGGCTCGCTTTCGGTTGAAGACATGTTCGGCTCGACGGTCAGGCGATGCCCCATTCTGCGCCTGGTCGGTTGCGCTGACCACGGGTGAGAGCGTACCTCCAATGCTTTTGAACCCTCCTCTGAGGCGCCACCGCTGGCCGGCGCCACTACCTAACCTGCTGATTCAATGACATTTTTATTGTTGAGATAGGGATACCTCGCAAGAGGTAGTTAGAGGGTGTGTGGCAAATCGCCATTCACCCTGTGTTGACCACAGTCAAATTCGGATCGATCCCCCCCGCTTAGCGTGCAAGCCATTCCTGAACCCGCTGCGTTTGCCGGCCGGGTGTCTTGGCGCCAAGAGGATCGACCAATGAGCAATATCGAAAAGTGGGACGTGGAGGACCAGATCTTCTGGGACACCACTGGCAAGCGGGTCGCCAATCGCAATCTGTGGATTTCCATTCCGAGCCTGCTGATGGGCTTCGCCATCTGGCTGATGTGGGGCATCGTCACGGTGCAGATGCTCAACCTGGGCTTTCCCTTCGCGCCCGCCGAGCTTTTCACCCTGACCGCCATCGCCGGCCTCACCGGCGCCACCTTGCGCATTCCAGCGTCGTTCATGATCCGCATCGCTGGCGGGCGCAACACCATCTTCCTGACCACTGCGCTGCTGATGATTCCTGCCGCCGGCGCGGGCATTGCCCTGCAGAGCCAGGACACGCCGCTGTGGGTCTTTCAGCTGCTGGCCTTCCTCTCCGGTATCGGTGGCGGCAACTTCGCCTGCTCGATGAGCAACATCAGCACCTTCTTCCCGAAGAACCAGCAGGGTTTGGCCCTGGGCCTCAACGCCGGCCTCGGTAACTTCGGTGTCACCACCATGCAGATCCTGATCCCTCTGGTGATGACTGCCGGTGTGTTCGGCTTTATCGCCGGCGACCCGATGACACTGGTCAAGGACAGCGGCACCTTGATCGGCGGCATTCCTGCCGGAACCGATACCTGGATTCAGAATGGCGGTTGGGTCTGGCTGCTGTTCCTGGTGCCGCTGGCTTTCGCCGGCTGGTTCGGCATGAACAACCTGCTGGTGATCTCGCCGACGCCGGGTTACCCGCTGAACGCCTTCGGCAAGATTCTTGGTCTCTACGCCGTGGCCTTTTTCGCCGCCGCCGTCGGCCTGTACCTCTACCTGCCTGCGCCGACTGGCCTCGGCGTGCTGAATATGTGGGGCGTGATGCTGCTGACCATCGGCGCGACGCTCGGCATGCTGCGCCTGCTGCCGGGCAGCATCAGCCCGAACATCAAGCGCCAGTTTGCGATCTTCCGCGACAAGCACACCTGGTCGATGAGCGTTCTCTACATCCTGACCTTCGGCTCGTTCATCGGCTTCTCCATGGCGCTGCCGCTGTCGATCACGGTGATCTTTGGGTTCATGAATGAGGTCGGCGCTGATGGCGTGGTGACCCGCGTCGCCAACCCCAACGCACCGAGTGCGCTGACCTACGCCTGGATCGGGCCGTTCATTGGCGCCCTGATCCGCCCGCTGGGCGGCTGGATTTCCGACAAGGTCGGCGGCTCCATCGTCACCCAGGTGATCTCGGTGGTCATGGTTGGCGCCTCGGTCGCGGCCGGCTACGTGATGCAGCAGGCCTACGGCTCGGCCCAGCCTGAAGAGTACTTCTTCCTGTTCCTGGTGCTGTTCCTGGTGCTGTTCGCCGCCAGCGGCATCGGCAACGGCTCGACCTTTCGCACCATTGGCGTCATCTACGACCGCGAGAAGGCCGGCCCGGTACTCGGCTGGACCTCCGCGGTCGCCGCCTACGGCTCCTTCGTCGCCCCGATTGTGATCGGCGAACAGGTCAAGGCGGGCACCCCGGAAGTGGCTATGTACGGCTTCGCGGTGTTCTACGCGCTGTGCCTGATCCTCAACTGGTGCTTCTACCTGCGCCCCAACGCCTACGTGAAGAACCCCTGAGTCCGGAGAGCCGCCATGAACATCATGCTTGCCTACGACAACTCGCGTAACGCCAGGAAAGCCCTGGACGCCACCCTCGAGATGTTCGGTCCGCTCAACCCCCTGATCATGCTGATCGGGGTGGTGGAAGACACCCGCGATACCAGCGATTCGGCGGCCGAGCTCTACGAGCGTGAACGCCGCGAATTTCAGGCCTTCCTGCAGGAGGCGGCGGCCAAGGTCAGTGCTTTCGGCCTGGACGTCGACGTGATGCTGGCCGAAGGGGACGCCCGCAAGATGATTCTCAAGGCCGCCGAGCACAAGAAGCCCGACCTGCTGGTCATCGCGCGGCATTCCAACGAACCGGACGGCGGCTTCATCTCCCGCTCGCTGAATCTGCTGGTCGACGAGCTCGACTACATGACCTTCGGCAGCGTCAGCGCCTTCCTGGCCCGCCGGGCGCCTTGCCCGGTCCTGATTCAAGCCTGCCCCTGAGTGAGGAGCTCAACATGAGAGTTTCTACGCTGTTCGAATGGAAGCGCCCCGAGATCCGGGCCCTGCACCTGACCTGGATTGCCTTCTACATCTGTTTCTTCGTCTGGTTCGGCATGGCGCCGCTGGCCTCCAGCATGCTGAAAAGCGTGAACTGGCTCACGCCCGAAGACCTCAAGCTGTTCGCCATCGCCAACGTGGCGCTGACCATCCCGGCGCGCATCCTGGTCGGCATGGCGCTCGACCACTGGGGGCCGCGCCGGGTGTTCTCGGTGCTGCTGGTGACGATGGCGGCGCCCGCGCTGTTCTTCGCCTTTGGTGACAGCCGCACCCAGCTGCTGGTGTCGCGGCTGATCCTCGGCTCCATCGGCGCCAGCTTCGTGGTTGGCATCCATATGACCGCCATGTGGTTCAAGCCAAAGGACATCGGTTTCGCCGAAGGCTTCTACGCCGGCTGGGGCAACTTCGGTTCAGCCGCTGCCGCCATGAGCCTGCCGGCCATCGCCATCCATGCCTTCGGTGGCCCGGAAGGCTGGCGCTGGGCGATCGCCAGCTCGGCGATCATCATGGCCGTCTACGGCGTGTACTACTGGTTCGCGCTCACCGACGGCCCGGTCGGCACCATCCACCGCAAGCCGCACAAGGCCAGCGCGCTGGAAGTCAGCACCTGGGCCGACATGATCAAGCTGATCGTCTGGACCATCCCTATGGTCGGCGTGCTGGGGATCCTGGTCTGGCGCATCGAGGGGCTGGGTTACCTGGGGGCGACCGGCGCGGCGATCTGCTACTCGGTGATCGCGCTGGTGGTGATCTTCCAGGTGGTGCAGATCCTGCGGGTCAACATACCGATCCTGAAGAAGGGTGTGCCGGAAGACGACAAGTACCCCTTCAACACCGTGGCCGCGCTGAACTCCACCTACTTCGCCAACTTTGGTGCGGAGCTGGCGGTGGTGTCGATGCTGCCGATGTTCTTCGAGCTGACCTGGGGCCTGACCCCGACCACGGCGGGCATCATTGCTGCCTCCTTCGCCTTCGTGAACCTGGTGGCGCGGCCCATGGGCGGGCTGGTCTCCGACCGCTTCGGCAACCGCCGCTTCGTCATGCTCGCCTACATGCTCGGCATCGCCGTCGGGTTCTTCCTGATGGGGCTGATGAACGCGTCCTGGCCGCTGATCGTCGCCGTCGCCATCACCGTGGCCTGCTCGATGTTCGTCCAGGGCGCCGAGGGCGCGACCTTCGGAATCATCCCCTCGATTAAGCGCCGGGTTACCGGGCAGATCTCCGGCATGGCCGGGGCCTACGGCAACGTTGGCGCCGTCTGCTACCTGACCCTCTACACCTTCGTGACCCCCTCGCAGTTCTTCATGGTGATTGCCGCCGGTGCGTTCGTCAGCTTCGGGCTCTGCCTGCTTTGGCTGAAGGAGCCCGAGGGTGCGTTCTCCGACGAGTACTACGTGTCCAGCGTGGACCGCGAACTGGAGGCCCGCCAGAAGCTTGCGTCCTGACGTTTCTACCCCTGATGCGCCGGTCCCAGAGATCGGCCAGCCGAGATTGATAAGCCGACCGGTCGGGCCCGTGGTTCGCAACCGGAGTGAGGAGAAATAACCAATGAGCCACTTGCTCGATCAACTGCGCTTCTTCAACAGGAAGCAAGGCGAGTTCGCCGACGGTCATGGCGAAACCCGCATCGAATCCCGCGACTGGGAGAACGTCTACCGCTCGCGCTGGCAGTACGACAAGATCGTGCGCTCCACCCATGGGGTGAACTGCACCGGTTCGTGCTCCTGGAAGATCTACGTGAAGAACGGCCTGATCACCTGGGAAACCCAGCAGACCGACTACCCACGCACCCGCAACGACCTGCCCAACCACGAGCCGCGCGGCTGCCCGCGCGGCGCCAGTTACAGCTGGTACATCTACAGCGCCAACCGCCTGAAATACCCCAAGGTGCGCAAACCGCTGCTCAAACTGTGGCGTGAGGCGCGGCGCAGCATGACCCCGGTCGACGCCTGGGCGAGCATCGTCGAGGACAAGGCCAAAGCTGAGTCCTACAAGAGCAAGCGCGGCATGGGCGGTTTCATCCGTTCCAGCTGGGAAGAGGTCAACGAGATCATCGCCGCCGCCAACGTCTATACCGTCAAGCAGTACGGCCCGGACCGCGTCATCGGCTTTTCGCCAATCCCGGCCATGTCGATGGTTTCCTACGCGGCCGGTAGCCGTTACCTGTCGCTGATCGGTGGTGTGTGCCTGAGCTTCTACGACTGGTACTGCGACCTGCCGCCCGCCTCGCCACAGGTGTGGGGCGAGCAGACCGACGTGCCGGAGTCGGCCGACTGGTACAACTCCAACTACATCATCGCCTGGGGCTCCAACGTCCCGCAGACCCGTACCCCGGACGCGCACTTCTTTACCGAAGTCCGTTACAAGGGCACCAAGACCGTCGCCATCACCCCGGACTACGCCGAAGTCGCCAAGCTCACCGACCTCTGGCTCAACCCCAAACAGGGCACCGATGCCGCCCTGGCCCAGGCGTTCGCCCACGTCATCTTCAAGGAATTCCACCTCGAAACGCCGAGCGCGTACTTCCGCGACTACGCCAAGCGCTACACCGACATGCCGGTGCTGGTGCGCCTGAACGAGAAGGACGGCAGCTACATCGCCGACCGTTTCCTGCGCGCCTCGGACCTCGCCGACAACCTCGGGCAGGACAACAACCCCGAGTGGAAGACCATCGCCGTCGACGGCAGCACCGGCGAGCTGGTCTCGCCGCTGGGCTCCATCGGCTACCGCTGGGGCGAGAAGGGCAAGTGGAACATCGAAGCCCGCGAAGGCAAGGACGGCCGCGACGTTGACCTCGCCCTGACCCAGATCGAGGGCGGCGAGACGGCCGAGGTCGCCTTCCCGTACTTCGGCGGCATCCTCCACGAGCACTTCCAGCACGCCGAAGGCGAAAGCATCCAGTTGCGCCGCGTGCCGGTGCGCAGCATCACCCTGGCCGACGGCAGCACCACCAAGGTCGCCACCGTGTTCGACCTGATGGCCGCCAACCTGGGGATCGACCGTGGTTTGGGGGGCGGCAATGTCGCCAAGAGCTACGACGATGCCAGCGTGCCGGGCACCCCGGCCTGGCAGGAAGTCATCACCGGTGTGGCGCGTGAGAAGGCGATCCAGATCGCCCGCGAATTTGCCGATAACGCCGACAAGACCCATGGCCGTTCCATGATCATCGTCGGTGCGGCGATGAACCACTGGTACCACATGGACATGAACTACCGCGGCCTGATCAACATGCTGATGTTGTGCGGCTGCGTCGGCCAGACCGGTGGCGGCTGGGCCCACTACGTCGGCCAGGAAAAACTGCGTCCGCAGTGCGGCTGGCTGCCGCTGGCGTTCGGCCTCGACTGGAGCCGTCCGCCGCGGCAGATGAACGGCACCAGCTTCTTCTACAACCACAGCTCGCAGTGGCGCCACGAGAAGATGAGCATTCACGAAGTGCTCTCGCCGCTGGCCGACAAATCGCAGTTCCCCGAGCACATGCTCGATTACAACATCCGTGCCGAACGCGCCGGCTGGCTGCCCAGCGCGCCGCAGCTCAACCGCAACCCGCTGCAGATCTGCCGTGATGCCGAAGCGGCCGGCCTGTCGCCGGTGGACTACGTCACCCAGTCGCTCAAGGACGGCTCGCTGCGCTTCTCCTGCGAGCAGCCGGACAGCCCGGAAAACTTCCCGCGCAACATGTTCATCTGGCGCTCCAACCTGCTGGGCAGCTCGGGCAAGGGCCACGAGTACATGCTCAAGTACCTGCTGGGCACCAAGAACGGCGTGATGAACGAGGACCTCGGCAAGCGCGACGGCTTCAAGCCGCTCGAAGCCGAATGGCAGGACGACGGCGCCATTGGCAAGCTCGACCTAGTCACCACCCTCGACTTCCGCATGTCCTCGACCTGCGTGTACTCCGACATCGTCCTGCCGACTGCGACCTGGTACGAGAAGGACGACATGAACACGTCGGACATGCACCCCTTCATCCACCCGCTGTCGGCTGCCATCGACCCGGCGTGGGAAGCGCGTTCGGACTGGGAGATCTACAAGGGCATCGCCAAGGCCTTCTCGAAGATGGCCGAAGGTCACCTGGGGGTGGAGAAGGATCTGGTCACCGTACCGCTGCTGCACGACAGCCCCGGCGAACTGGCTCAGCCGTTTGGCGGCACCGACTGGAAAACCGCTGGCGTCGATCCGCAGCCGGGCAAGAACTGTCCGAACATGGCAGTGGTCGAGCGCGACTATCCGGCCACCTACAAGAAATTCACCTCCCTCGGCCCGCTGCTCGACAAGCTCGGCAACGGCGGCAAGGGCATCAACTGGAACACCCAGGCTGAGGTCGATTTCCTCGGCGAGCTGAACTACAAGGTGCGCGACGAGGGCGTCAGCCAGGGGCGTCCGCAGATCGAGTCGGCCATCGACGCGGCCGAGGTCATCCTCAGTCTGGCGCCGGAAACCAACGGCCACGTGGCGGTGAAGGCCTGGGCCGCGCTGTCGGAATTCACCGGCCGCGACCACAGCCACCTGGCGCTGCCCAAGGAGCATGAGGCGATCCGCTTCCGTGACATCCAGGCGCAGCCGCGCAAGATCATCTCCAGCCCGACCTGGTCAGGCCTGGAAGACGAGCATGTGTCGTACAACGCCGGCTACACCAACGTCCACGAGTTCATCCCGTGGCGCACCATCACCGGCCGCCAGCAGTTCTTCCAGGATCACCCCTGGATGCAGGCCTTCGGTGAGCAGCTGATGAGCTACCGGCCGCCGATCAACACCCGCACCATCGATTACGTGAAGGGCAAGAAGAGCAACGGCCATACCGAGATCGTCCTCAACTGGATCACTCCGCACCAGAAGTGGGGCATCCACAGCACCTACTCGGACAACCTGATCATGCTCACCCTGAGCCGTGGCGGCCCGATCGTGTGGATGAGCGAAATCGACGCCAAGAAGGCCGGCATCGAGGACAACGACTGGATCGAGTGCTTCAACGCCAACGGCGCCCTGACGGCCCGTGCGGTGGTCAGCCAGCGCGTGATGGAAGGCATGGTGATGATGTACCACGCCCAGGAACGCATCGTGAACGTGCCCGGCAGCGAGACCACCAAGACCCGCGGCGGCCACCACAACTCGGTGACCCGCGTGGTGCTCAAGCCCACCCACATGATTGGTGGCTACGCCCAGCAGGCGTACGGCTTCAACTACTACGGCACCGTGGGTTGCAACCGCGACGAATTCGTCGTGGTACGCAAGATGGCCAAGGTCGACTGGCTCGACGGCCCGAACGGCAATGACCTGCCGCAACCCCTGCCGCAAGACATCTGAGGAATAGGCCATGAAGATTCGTTCACCCGAGGTGGCAGCGCATGGTCCCCGGACCATGCCCGCTCTGAAGATCAAGGCGCCGGTTGTGGAGGCTGCACAATGAAAATTCGTTCACAAGTGGGCATGGTCCTGAACCTGGACAAGTGCATCGGCTGCCACACCTGCTCGATCACCTGCAAGAACGTCTGGACCAGCCGCGAAGGCATGGAATACGCCTGGTTCAACAACGTCGAGACCAAGCCCGGCATCGGCTACCCGAAAGAGTGGGAAAACCAGGACAAGTGGAAGGGTGGCTGGGTGCGCAATGGCGACGGCACCATCAACCCGCGCATCGGTGGCAAGTTCCGGGTGTTGGCGAACATCTTCGCCAACCCGGACCTGCCGACCATCGACGACTACTACGAGCCGTTCGACTTCGACTACCAGAACCTGCACACCGCGCCGATCTCCGAGCATCAGCCAGTGGCCCGGCCGCGCTCGCTGATCTCCGGTCAGCGCATGGAGAAGATCGAGTGGGGTCCGAACTGGGAGGAAATCCTCGGTACCGAGTTCGCCAAGCGGCGCAAGGACAAGAACTTCGACAAGGTCCAGGCCGACATCTACGGGCAGTACGAAAACACCTTCATGATGTACCTGCCGCGCCTGTGCGAGCACTGCCTGAACCCGACCTGCGCCGCGTCCTGCCCGAGCGGGGCGATCTACAAGCGCGAGGAGGACGGCATCGTTCTCATCGACCAGGAGAAGTGCCGCGGCTGGCGCATGTGCATCAGCGGCTGCCCGTACAAGAAGATCTACTTCAACTGGAAGAGTGGCAAATCCGAGAAGTGCATCTTCTGCTTCCCGCGCATCGAGGCTGGCATGCCGACCGTCTGCGCCGAGACCTGCGTCGGCCGCATCCGCTACCTCGGCGTACTGTTGTACGACGCCGACCGCATCCATGAAGTAGCCAGCACGGTCAACGAGCAGGACCTCTACAAGAAGCAGCTGGAGATCTTCCTCGACCCGTCCGATCCGAAGGTCATCGAGCAGGCGCTCAAGGATGGCGTACCGATGTCGGTGATCGAAGCCGCGCAGAAGTCGCCGGTATACAAGATGGCCGTCGACTGGAAGCTGGCCCTGCCGCTGCACCCTGAATACCGCACGCTGCCGATGGTGTGGTACGTGCCGCCGCTGTCGCCAATCCAGAACGCCGCGGCGGCCGGACACGTCAGCATGGACGGCGTGCTGCCAGACGTCGACAGCCTGCGCATTCCGCTGCGCTACCTGGCCAACCTGCTCACCGCGGGCGACGAGGAGCCGGTCAAGCTTGCCCTCAAGCGCATGCTCGCCATGCGTGCCTACAAGCGCGCCGAGCAGGTCGATGGCGTGCAGGACCTTGAGGTACTGGACAGCGTCGGGCTGTCGGTGGCCCAGGTCGAGGACATGTACCGCTATCTCGCCATCGCCAACTACGAGGACCGCTATGTGATCCCGACCGCGCACCGCGAAGAGGCCATGAGCGACGCCTTCGCCGAGCGTTCCGGTTGCGGCTTCAGCTTCGGCAGCGGTTGCTCGGGCGCCTCGGACACCAACATGTTCGGCGCCAAGAAGGCCAACCGCCGCGACATCATCCAGACCGTCCAGCTGTGGGAGGACTGAGCCATGCGCATCCTTAAAGTGATATCCCTGCTGCTCGACTACCCCGACCAGCACTTGCGCGACGGCCATGCGGAGCTGGCCCAGGCCATCGGCGCGGCCCGCGAGATCAGCCCTGCGCAGCGCATCGCGCTGCGGCGCCTGCTCGACGAGCTGACCGAGGGCGACCTGATGGACGTGCAGGAACGCTACACCGACCTGTTCGACCGCGGCCGCGCCCTGTCACTGCTGTTGTTCGAGCACGTGCACGGCGAATCCCGTGACCGCGGTCAGGCCATGGTCGACCTGATGGCGCAATACACCGAGGCCGGTTTCGACATCGGCGTCCGCGAGTTGCCGGACTACATCCCGCTGTACCTCGAATACCTCGCCACCCGCGAGGACCTCGAAGCACGCGAAGGGCTGGCCGACGTGTCGCACCTGCTGGCGCTGCTGGCGGCGCGTCTGCAGGAGCGCGAAAGCCCGCATGCCGCGTGCTTCAGCGCACTGCTGCAGATCGCCGGCGAGCCGGTACAGGAAACCCTGGCCGGCCTGCAGGAGCAGGTCGCCGCCGAGGAGCGTGACGACTCGCTGGAAGCGCTGGACAGGATCTGGGAGGAGGAACAGGTCGATTTCCTGAAGGCCGAGCAGCAGGATCGCTGCCCATCCATGCCGAGCGGGCCGGGCAAGGCCCGCGAGGAAAGCCCGGTGCCGCTGCACTGGACCGATTTCAAGCATGACGGGCAGGCCGCCGCGCTCGCCCAGGAGGTGCGCAATGTCTAACTTCAATTTCCTACTGTTCGGGGCCTACCCCTACATCGCCCTGGCCATCTGCCTGATCGGTAGCTGGGCGCGCTTCGACCTGTCGCAATACAGCTGGAAGGCTGGCTCCAGTCAGATGCTGTCGAACAACCGCATGCGCCTGGCGAGCAACCTGTTCCACGTCGGCATCCTCTTCATCCTGGCCGGCCACTTCGTCGGCCTGCTGATGCCCGAGGCGCTGTACCACCACTTCATCAGCAGCGGCCAGAAGCAGGTTGTGGCGATGGTGTCCGGTGGCTTCTTCGGCATTCTCTGCCTGATCGGTTTATCGATGCTGATCCGTCGCCGCCTGACCGACGCCCGCGTGCGGGCCACCTCCAGTTCCAGCGACATCATGATTCTCTTCGTGCTGCTGGCGCAGCTGGTACTGGGTCTGCTGACCATCGTCGCCTCCACCGGCCATCTGGACGGTTCGGTGATGGTGCTGCTGGGCACCTGGGCGCAGAGCCTGGTCACCCTGCAGCCAGTCAAGGCTGCGGGCGCCATCGAGTCGGTCGGCATCATTTACAAGCTGCACGTGTTCCTCGGCGTGACCCTGTTCGTGCTGTTCCCCTTCACCCGTCTGGTGCACATCGTCAGCGCGCCGGTGTGGTACCTGGGACGGCGCTACCAGATCGTTCGGCAGAAGGGCGTCAAACCGGCCATGCCACGCCCGCAGCGTCCGCGTACCTATGAAGCGCCGGCCCGCGAAACGTCCGCGCCTACGGCTGTACCCGGTTACGCCACGGCGAAGAGCAAAACCCCGGCGTGATGACTCGGCGGCTGGCGCACTTTGCGTCAGCCGTTCTGGCTGAATCGACCAAACCTTCATACGGCTTTAGCGAGGTGATCATCATGGGTTGTGGATGTGGTGGAAGCACAGGCGGAGGCGGCTGCGGTGGCGGCGCGCGCCTGGAGATCGAAGTGCCGGTCGATGCCCCGCTGTTCGAGGCGCTGGCGAACGAAGTTCAAACCCATACTGCGGCTGAACAGGCGCCCGGCGAACCCTCGCTGATCGCCAGCAGTGAACAGGAGTGGCCGCGGGTCCACGTCAACGGCGTGGCGATCGCCTCTCAGGCCATCGCCCAGGAACTGCAATATCACCCGGCCGAAAGCCGTGATGAGGCCGTCTACCTGGCGACCCAGGCGCTGGTGTTGCGCGAGCTGTTGCAGCAGCGCATCGGCGAGCTGGGGCTGGTGGTGCGAGCCGAGTCCGGCGAGAGCGAGGAAGAGGCGGCCACCCGCACCCTGATCGAGCAGGAAGTGCCGCTGCCGCTGGCTGATGAGGCCGCCTGCCGGCAGTACTACCACGGCAACCAGCAGCGCTTCTTCAGCGCACCCTTGCTGGCCGCACGGCATATTCTGCTGGCCTGTCCGGCGGACGATGCCGAGGCCCGCAGTCTGGCGCGTGAACTGGCCTTGGAATTGATCAGGCAGCTGCAGGCCGCCCCGCAACGCTTCGCTGAACTGGCGCTGCAGCACTCGGCCTGCCCGTCGAAGGCACAGGGCGGCGCGCTGGGGCAGATCAGCAAGGGCCAGACGGTGCCGGAGTTCGAGCGTCAGCTGTTCCGTCTGCCGGTCGGCCTCTGCCAGCAACCGCTGGAGAGCCGCTACGGCTATCACCTTGTGGCCGTCGACCAGCGCATAGAAGGCGAACAGCTGCCCTACGAGGTCGTCGCCGGTTCGATCCGCGCCGAGCTCAACCAGCGGGTCTGGCAGATCGGCGTCAGCCAGTACCTGCAGAACCTGGTGGGTGCGGCGCACATCGATGGCATCCAGATGCAGGGCGCGGACACGCCACTGATGCAGTAACGGAGACGTAGGGTGGATGACGCTTCACCCATCCACCTTTGCGGGCTGGCGGTGGATGGAAGCGGCGGCACTCGCACCACCCCACCGGGTCGCGCCACCGGGCGGGGCCAATGGTGGATGAAAAAAGCGTCATCCACCCTACGAGGTTTCAGAGGTGTTCTCGATGACTGAACTACGCGATGCCCACGGCCGCCAGATCGATTACCTGCGCATGTCGGTGACCGACCGCTGCGACTTCCGCTGCGTCTACTGCATGGCCGAGGACATGACTTTCCTGCCGCGCCAGCAGGTGCTCGGCCTGGAGGAGCTGGAACGCATCGCGCGGATCTTCGTCGGCCTGGGGGTCAAGAAGATTCGCCTCACCGGCGGCGAACCGCTGGTGCGCCAGGGCATCGTCGGCCTCTGCGAGCGCATCGCGGCACTGCCCGGTCTGCGCGAACTGGTGATGACCACCAACGGCTCACAACTGGTCAAGCTCGCTGCACCCTTGGCACGCGCCGGGGTCAAGCGGCTGAACATCAGCCTGGATAGTCTGGATGCAGCCAAATTTCACGCCATCACCCGCACCGGTCAGCTGCAGCAGGTGCTCGACGGCATCGAGGCGGCGCGCGATGCCGGCTTTCAGCGGATAAAGCTAAATGCTGTGGTGATGAAGGGCCGCAACGCCGAGGAAGTCGCAGACCTGGTGGACTTCGCCATCGCCGGTGGGCTGGACCTGAGCTTCATCGAGGAAATGCCGCTGGGTGACGTCGGTCGTTCGCGCGGCGAGCGTTTCTGCTCCAGTGACGAGGTAAAGGCGCTGATCGCCGAAAGGCACACGCTGATCGACTCGGCCGAGCAGAGCGGCGGCCCGGCACGTTACGTGCGCCTGCCGGAGCATCCGCAGACGCGCATCGGCTTCATCTCGCCGCATTCACACAATTTCTGCGCCACCTGCAACCGCGTGCGGCTGACAGTGGAAGGGCGCCTGCTGCTGTGCCTGGGCCACGAGAACGCCATTGACCTGCGTGCCTTGCTGCGTCGCCACCCGACCTGTGATCAGCCGGCGATCGATGCGATTCACGCCGCATTGCAGCGCAAGCCCTTGCGCCACGAATTCTCCAGTGGCGGGGAGGTCCAGGTATTGCGTTTCATGAACGTCAGCGGCGGTTGAGCCAACGACCCATAGGCTACGAGCCGACCGCTTAATTCGCTACCATCGGCCGCCATTGCCGGTTTGACCCACATGCCCAGCTGCCGCGATCGGAGCTTGTGGCCGAAACCGCTGGTGCCATCGCCTGCAACGCTCACGGCACCACTCAGCGCGCGCATACCTCCAAAGGGGAATGGGTTCGCATACGGCACGGGTGCAGCCTGTGCACACATCTTCAAAGGAGTTTCGAGCCATGGCTCATCTGTCCAACACCGAATTTCAGGCCCTGAGCATCGCGGTGCTTACGGTGAGCGACACCCGCAACATCGATTCCGACACCTCCGGTCAGGCGCTGATCGACGGCCTGCAGAGCGCCGGCCATACCTTGGCCGAACGGGCTATCGTCAAGGACGACATCTGGCAGATCCGCGCCCGCGTCTGCAGCTGGATCGCCAGCGACAACGTTCAGGTCGTGCTGGTGACCGGTGGTACCGGCTTCACCGCCCGCGACAACACTCCACAGGCGGTACAGCCGCTGCTGGACAAGGACGTCGATGGCTTCGGCGAGCTGTTCCGCTACGTTTCGCTGGGCGAGATCGGCACCTCCACCGTGCAATCCCGCGCGCTGGCCGGTATGAGCAACGGCACGCTGGTTTGCTGCATGCCGGGCTCGACCAACGCCTGCCGTACCGCCTGGAACAAGATCCTCGTCGAGCAGCTGGACAGCCGCACCAAGCCCTGCAACTTCGTTCCGCACCTCAAGGCTTCCGCGGTCGAATACTGCGGGCCACGCTCATGAGCGCCGGTGGCTGCGACACCAGCGGCCTGAAGCCGGTCGACGAGGCCATCGCCGAACTGCTGGCGCGGGTGCCGGCGCTGCCGCCGGTGGAGCATGTGGCGCTGGCCGATGCCCTTGGCCGGGTGCTGGCCGAATCGCTCGACGCACCTTTCCCGGTGCCGGCCTGGGACAACAGTGCAATGGACGGCTACGCCCTGCGCGCGGCCGACCTGTCGGCCGACGGCGGTTGGCTGCCACTGGCCGGGCGCATCGCCGCCGGTGATGCGGCCGACCAGCAACTGCCTGCTGGCCACGCCGTGCGCATCTTTACCGGCGCGCCGCTGCCGCCGGGTGCCGACACCGTGGTGGCGCAGGAAGACTGTCAGGTCGAGGCGGACCGCGTGCATCTGCCTGGGGTTACCCCAGGCGCCCATGTGCGTCGGCAAGGCGAAGAGGTGAAGACCGGCGAGGCGGTGCTGCAAGCCGGCAAGCGCTTGCGACCGCAGGAAATCGGATTACTGGCGAGCTTCGGCGTGGCCCGCGTCGCGGTCTATCGGCGGCTGCGCATCGGCTTGCTGTCCAGCGGCAACGAACTGCGTGAGCCCGGCGAGCCGCTGGCGCCGGGACAGATCTACAACTCCAACCGCTACTGTCTGCTCAGCGTGCTGCGCAGCCTCGGGATGGAGGTTCACGACTACGAAATTCTCGTCGATGAGCTGGCCGCCAGCCGTGACGCCCTGGCGCTGGCAGCCTCCGAATGGGACATGTTGATCACCTCCGGTGGCGTCTCGGTCGGCGAGGAGGATCACCTCAAACAGGCGATCCGCGAACTGGGCGAGCTGCACATGTGGCGGCTGGCGATCCAGCCGGGCAAGCCGCTGGCGTTTGGCGAGGTCAATGGCAAACCGTGGATCGGTCTGCCAGGCAACCCGGCTGCAGCGCTGATCACCTCGCTGGTGGTGGCGCGGCCGTTCCTGCTCAGTGCTCAGGGTTGCACCGAGGTGCTGCCCAAGCCGCTGCGCCTGACCGCTGGCTTCGCCTGGCGCAAGCCGAACAACCGCCGCCAGTATCTGCGCGCTCGGTTGGAGCAGGTCGACGGCGAGATGCGCGTATGCCTGCACCCGCGGCAGGGCTCGGCGATGCTGACCTCGGCCAGCTGGGCCGAAGGTCTGGCCCTCGTCGAACGCAACCGCACGTTGGAAGCGGGTGAAGTGGTGGAGTACCTGCCGTTCAGCGAGTTGCTCGGCTGACACACGAAAACGCCCGGTCGTTGAGGAGTCGGCCGGGCGTCTTCGTGCCTGGGTCAGCTTTGTCGCTGCGGCAGCATCCGCCGCAGAACGTCGTCGCGGCGAACATAATGGTGAAACAGCGCGGCTGCGGCATGCAGACCAATCAGCCAGTAACCGAGCTCGGCCACGGTTTCGTGAATTTCCTTGATATCGCCGGCCAGGTTCTTGTCCGGTGAGAGCAGGGCCGGCAGCTCCAGGCCAAAGAAGGGAATCGGCTTGCCCGCAGCACTCAGTGTCAGCCAGCCCAGCAGCGGCAGTCCGATCATCAGGCCGTACAACGCCAGGTGCGCCAGCTTGGCCAGCCGTTGCTCCCAGGCTGCGCTGGCAATGGCGAGCGGCGCCGGGCGCAGCCATCTGGCCAGCAAACGCAGCCAGACCAGCATGAACACCGACAAACCGAGCATGAAGTGCCACTGCTTAAGCAACTCGCGCGGCTCGCTGCCCTTGGCGAAATTACCCTTCAGTTCAATCGTTGCGTAGACCGCTGCAATCAGCAGCACCATCAGCCAGTGCAGGCCAATGGACAGCCGTCCGTAGCGTCTTGGCATCAGTTTCTCGTTCATTTCACCTGCTCCGCGTGTGGATACTTGCCGCGAGTCTAGGCCTCGAAACTTAAGCGAATCTTATCCGGGCAAGCGTCGCGACGATTCGACGCGGTGCCGCTGCCTAGCCTGCTTCAAGGCACGGTCGCGGCGGCTGATACGGGTCGCGTCGTTGGTATGCCAGCGCTGCGCGAAGGGGATGGCCTTGGATTGAGGGCAGGCTCAGGTACGGGGGATACGCACAACCACGCGCAGTCCGCCCAATGCCGAATCGAGCAGTTCGACAGTCGCGCCGTGCAGCTCGGCGATGCGCGCGACAATCGACAAGCCGAGCCCCGCGCCCTGGCCGTCGCCGAGGCGAACGAAGCGCTCGAACAGTTGCGCGCGCAGCTCGGGCGCAATGCCGGGCCCGCTGTCCGCAACCTCAAGGGTCAAGTGCTCGGCGGTGCTACGCAGCTGTACCTCGACCCGCCCGCCTGTGGGCGTGTAGGTCAGCGCGTTGCCGACCAGATTCTGCAACAGCGTCGCCAGGCTCGCGGCATCGCCGGTCAGCGTGCAGTCGGCGTGCTCATCAACTTCCAGCGCGAGCTCCTGTTCGCGGGCGATCGACAATGGCGTCAACTCGGCGAGGGTGTCGCGTGTCAGCCTGCACAGGTCCAGCGGCGCCAGGCGCAGCTGCTGAGCGCTGGGCTCAAGCCGGGCGAGGGTCAGCAGCTGCGTGACTACACGTGTTGTACGGTCGACGCCGGCAAGCAGCTGCTTGATCGACTCGTCACGCTCGGCGTCGCTGCCGGCCTGCAGCGCGTTCTGAGCATGAACCCGGAGTACTGCCAGCGGCGTGCGCAGCTCGTGTGCCGCGTCAGCGATGAAGCGTTTTTCCCGCTCGACCAGTTGATTGACCTGCTGCAGCAGGCGGTTGAGCGAGGCGGCCACCGGCTCCAGTTCCTGCGGCAGCGGTGCCAGCAGCAGTGGCGCGAGGTTGTCCGGATCGCGACTCTTCAGCAGTTGCGCCATATGTGCCAGAGGGCGCAAGCCCAAGCCCACCGCCAGCCAGATCAGCAGCGCCAACAGCGGCAGACCGATCAGGTCGGGCAGCAGGCTGCGCCCGGCGATCTTGCCGACCAGCTCGCCGCGCACGTCGTCGCGCTCACTGACCAGAATCCACAGATCGTCTTCACGGTCTTGCAGCAGGAACAGGCGCCAGGCATGCCCATCGAGCTGCACGTCGTGATAACCGCCACTCAGGCCGCTGAAGGGCGGCGCCGAATCCGTCTTGGCCAGCTCCTGCAAGGCGCCGTTCGGCGCACCGGCGGACTGCAGCACGCTGATGCCGTCTGCGGCATAGACCTGAAAGCCGAGTTTGGTTTCGTAATCGTGCCCGGGCGCCCCTTGGTCACGCCGCGCGTTCACCGCTGCGTCCAAAGCGCTCTGCAGTGCCTGGCGCGCTGACGGCTCCATCTCATGCATCACCAGCCCCTGTACCAGCCGCGCACTCTGTGCCAGCTGAGCGTCGAACAGCTCTTCGATTTCGTGGCGAGCGTCGCGGTAACTGCGCCAGGAGATCAGGCTCAGCGACAGCAGCAGGATGCCAAGTACCAGCACCAGGGTGCGGTTGCGGATGGAACGCCTCAGCATTTGTCCACCAGATAGCCGACCCCGCGCACGGTGCGGATCAGCTCGGGAAAGAACTTCTTGCGCAGGTGGTGGATGTGCACCTCCAGCGCGTTGCTCTCGACTTCCTCGTCCCAGCCGTAGAGCACCTGCTGCAGCCGATCACGGGTCAGCACGCGACCGGGCTGGGCGATCAGCTCATGCAGCAGGACGAACTCCTTGCGCGGCAGGTTGATTGGGGTGCCCTGGTAGCTGACCTGCTGATTGACCGGGTCGAGCAGGATGCCGCGGTACTCCAGCACCGGTTCCGGGCGATTGAAGCTGCGCCGGAGCAGGGCGCGCAGGCGCGCCTTGAGCTCGGCGACATCGAAGGGCTTGACCAGATAATCGTCGGCGCCGGCGTCCAGCCCGGCAATGCGGTCACTGGTAGCATCGCGCGCGGTGAGCACCAGCACCGGGATCGGGTTGGCGCTGGCGCGCAGACGCTTGAGCACTTCCAGCCCGTCCATCCGCGGCAGGCCAAGGTCGAGGATGGCCAGCTCGAAGCTCTCGTGGCTCAATGCGTGCAGCGCGCTGGCGCCGTCCTGCAGCCAGTCCACCGTGTAGCCCTCGGGCTTGAGCGCGGTGCGGATGCCCTCACCGAGGGCACGATCGTCTTCCACCAGCAGAATGCGCATGTCGTTCCTGTCGTCCTGGGTTGCTCTGCATTCAACGCTGCCGAGCGCGGTTATTCCAGCTTTTCCTTGACCTTCGCCAGCAGGGCCTGGGCTTCGTCGCGACGGCCAGCATCGGCAGTTTCGCGACCAGGGCGGGCGGGGGCGGCAAGGGCCTTCTCCAGTGCGGTGCGCGCTTCGTCATAGCGTTTCTGACGCAAGAGGAAATCACCGTGGAAGTAGTTTGGGTCGATGCCGTTCGGGTTCAGCGCCAGCGCCTGCTTGAACAGCGCTTCGGCCTTGTCCTCGTCACCGAAGCCGATCGGCCAGCCGGGCACCTGGTAGTAGAGGCTGGCGAGGCTGGTGTAGGCCGAGCCATTCAGCGCCTGTGGCTCAAGTTCGATGGCTGTTTCCAGTTCGGCCTTGGCCTGTTTGACCAGCCCCAGGGCGCCGAGCCCGCCCTTGGCGCCGGCCCAGGTGCTGAGCACGATGCCGTGCCAGATGTGCAACTCGGCAGCCTGGGGTTCGCCGGCCACCGCGCTTTCGGCCTCCGAGGCGAGCCTGGCGAAGGCCGCCTGGCGCTGTGTCGCGGGTAGCTGGTAGTTGATCTCCGCCCAGCGTGTCTGGATCTGGCGCAGCGATGACTCGCCGGCCGGGCTGAGCGCGAAGGAGGGTTGGCTGGCCAGGGCCAGTATCAGGGCGCAGAGGCCGAGCAGACGCTTCATGGGTGTTCTCCGGTAGAGGTGGGTTGGGACGAGGGCGGCCGCGACTGGTCGGCACGGGCGAAGCGCTTGATCACCGGCAGCTGCTTGCGCAGAGCCTGGTCGACCAGCCGTGGCAAGAGGCCGTTGAGGCGCACGAAGAGTTTTTCCGGCCAGCCGAGGTACAGCTCTTCGCGTTCGGTGACGATGGCGTGGACGATCTGCCGCGCGACGGCCTGCGGGTCGTCCATGCAGACCTTCAGCGCATCGTTCATCGCCAATACGTCGGCGCTGTTCATTGCCGTGCGGGTGGCGCGCGGGGCGATGTAGAGCACCTTGACGTGACTGTCGGCCAGCTCGCGGCGCAGCGCCTCGGAGAAACCGCGCAGGGCGAACTTGCTCGCGCAGTAGGCGGCGAAACCCGGGTAGCCGATGGAGCCGAAGGTTGAACCGAGATTGACCAGCAGCGCCTGCGGTTGCTGGCGCAGCAGCGACAGCAGCAGGTGAGTCAGCTGCAGCGTGGCAGTGACGTTGACGCCGATCAGCCGGGCGATGGCGTCCTCGTCCTGCTGTTCGAGCAGGCTGAACTGGTTGATCCCGGCGGCGTTGATCACGCCGTTGAGGCCGCCGAAACGCCGCGCGGCATCCAGCACCGTATGCCGGCCACTGCGCTGGGTGAGGTCGGCGCAGACCAGGCTGACCTGCGCCGGATAGCGGCGCGTCAGCGCCTCCAGGGCAAGGCTGTCGCGACCGACCAGCAGCAGCCGGGCGCCGCCCGCGCAAAGCTGCTCCACCAGCACCTGGCCGATGCCGCCGCTGGCGCCGGTCAGCAGGATGCGCGCGTCACGCAGTTGCATGATCGTGCTCCTGTGCTGTCAGGCTGCGGAAGATATCGCCGTAGAGGCGATAGACCACGCGGGCGGTGTGCACCACCGCGGCCTTGTCGTCCTCGTCGTCGAGGCGGTTCATCAGCCTCTTGAAGAATTCGATGTGCTCCAGGTCCAGGCTGCCATGCGAGGTCAGGTAGCTGAACGCCTTGGCCGGCAGCTGAAGTTTGTCCTGCAGCACGCCGGCGGCTTGGGTCGCCAGCGCGATGCTGGTGCCCTCCAGCACGTTGACCATGCCGAAGAAACTCGCCGGATTGTGCCGCGCGATGCGGTCGTAGACGTAGGCGACCATCAGCTCGGTGGGCAGCGCCGGCTGACCGTGGCGCACCGCCTCGGCATCGCCGCCACAGGCGCGGATGTCGTTGAGGATCCATTCCTGATGGCCAATTTCTTCCTCGATGTATTCGGCGATCGCCTCGCGCAGCCACTCCAGGCGCTCCGGCAGGCGTGCGCCGCAGGCCATCAACAGCGGCACGGTGTGCTTGACGTGGTGGTAGGCCTGAGTCAGGAAGGCGATGTACTGCGCGCGGGTCGCGGTGCCGGCGAGCGCGGCGTGGATGATCGGCGCGCGGAGCAGGTATTCGCGCTCGGCATTGGTCTGGTGTTGCAGCTGGTCGAAGAAATCCATGATGAGCCTCGAAAGTCAGGACAGAAGGGCGTTGATCGCCGATTGGTAATGGTTGAAGAGGGCGTTGCGACGCAGCCGGCCGTTGGCGGTGGCCAGGCCGTTGCCGGCGGTGAAGGGCTCGGCGGCGCGCAGCCAGTGGTGCACGCGGGCGTAGTCCGGCAAGCCGGCGTTGACCCGCTCGACTGCCGTCTGCAGCTCGGCATCGCTCAGCTCGGGGCGGCGAGGTACCAGCACGGCGACGTTCTGCGACAGCGCCTCGCCATGCAGCCAGGCCTGAGCGATGGCTGCCTGCTGTACCAGTTCTGCCTCCACCCACTCGGGATTGACGTTGCGTCCGTAGGCGGTGACGAACTGATGCTTCTTGCGTCCGTGCAGGATCAGGAAGCCATCCTCGAAATGGCCTAGGTCGCCGGTGGCCAGCCACTCGCCGGTCAACGGCGGTTCGCCGAGATAGCCGAGCATGTGCGGGCCGCGCACCAGTACCTCGCCATCGTCGGCCAAGCGCAGCTCGACGTGTGGCAGCGGCCGGCCGACCGTGCCGATGCGCCGCGCCTCGGGTGTGTTCAGGCAGACCACCGAGGCGCATTCGGACAAGCCGTAGCCCTCGAACACCGGCAGCCCGAGGCGTTCGGCGCGCTCCAGCAGTTGCGGCGCCACGCGACCGCCACCCACCGCGATAAAGCGCAGCGATGCGGGTAATGGCACGCCTTGCTCAGCGGCGCTGACCAGCGCCAGCAGCAGTTGAGGCAACAGGATCAGGCTGTGCGGCTGGCTCGCGTTCAGCGTGGCGAGCAGGCGCGGCAGCTCGAAGCCCGCCGCGCCGCTGAAGCCGATCTCGGCCAGCGGCCGCAGTTCGACCCGCGCGCCCGCCAGCAGCGGCGCATAGAGCCCAGCGATGTTCTCCAGCAGCGTCGCCAGCGGCAGCATGCACAGGTGCTGTCGCACGTCGCACGGCAGGCTGGCCTGCCGCAGGCTCTCGGCCACCGCCAGCTGCGCTTCGGCATCCAGGCAGACGCCCTTGGGCTGGCCAGTGGTGCCGGAGGTATAGGTGATCTTCAGGGTGCCGTCGGGCACCGGCGTGACGGCATCCGGCTGGCGCAGTAGCAGTCCGCCGACGCTCTGACGAAAGCCGCAGCGGTCGCTGAGTGGGCTGACGGCACCGATCAGGCAGTCGATGCCGGCGTGGTTCAGTACATGCTCCTGCTGCGCCGGGGAAAAGAATCCCGGCAGCGGCACGCAGACCAGCCCGGCGCGCAGCAGGGCCAGATCCCACAATGCCCACTCCAGACCGTTATCCAGCGCCAAGGCGACGCGCTGCACGCCGAGCCTTTGCAGATGGCTGGCGCGCGCGGCCACTTCATGGCGCAGTTCGGCGTAGCTCAGTTGGCGCGGCCATTCGCTCAGCGCAATGCCGGCGTGCTGGTCGAGTGTCGTCCAGAAGCGTTCAGCTGCAGGCTGCATGGGGCGCCTCCGTGGCATTGAACAGCGGCTGATAGCCGAGCCGCGCATAGAGGCCGAGCTGCAGCAGGCGCTGGTGGCCGGGCAGGATCTCGCCGGCCATCAGCTGCGGCCGGCAGGCGTAGTAGCTGCCCCAGTCGGCCAGCTCCTCGCCCATCCGCGCCGGATCGGCCAGACCCAGCGGCAGCGGATCGAGCGCCATGCGCTGGAAGCTGTTAAGCAGTGCCGGCGTGCCGGTGAACACCACCCAGCGAAAGCCCTGAGCAACCAGCAGATCGGTCAGCGCGACGATCAGCAGGCGCGCCGAGGCATTGCCGAAGGCGGCGAGGTTGCCGACCTCGACGATCTCCTCGCGCGGCACCGTACGCCCATGCCGCTGGCTCACGGCCTGCTCGATGGGCTCGTCCAGATAGCGTTCGAGAAACAGCGGCCGGCGCCGGGCGCTGCGCAGGCCAACCGCGCCCTGCACCTCGCCATTGTCGCCATGCAGGCCGAGCAGGCAGGGCATGAAGTGCCGCACCTGCGCCTGATAGTGCTCGGCGAAGCGTTGGCGGATGAAGTGTTCGAGGGCCGTTCGCCGCTCGCCTGCATCGGCCTGCGCCAGTTGCAGCGTCAGTGATGGCTCACGGCCGATACGCGCCAGTACGTCAGTTTGATCAACCCAGGGCAGTTCCATCGGGGAACCTCGGTTAGAAGCCTGGGGCGATTGTTGGGTCGCAAACTTAAGGCAGCCTTAAGCCGGTTGCCGTGGTGCAACGATCCGTGCTGACGACGATTTTTTCACATGTGCCTGGCTATGCTCGGCCGCGTGGATCACGCCTCGCTCAGCCAGTAGGCCAGGGCGCTGGCGGCTAACACCCAGATGAGCACGACTGCTGCAGCGCCCGCCCGGCTGTTCGGGCGTGGCGTGTTTTCCCAGTCAAGTGCCTGAGCGCGGCACTCGCTGAGGATGGTGGGAGGCATCAGGCGTATGGCCAGCCAGATGCCCAGGGGCAACAGCAGCAGATCGTCGAGGTAGCCGAGCACTGGGATGAAGTCCGGAATCAGGTCGATCGGGCTCAGGGCATAGGCGACCACACAGACCAGTAACCCCCGCAACCACCAGGGCGTATCCGGGTGGCGAGCACAGCACCAGAGCGTCATGACGTCACGTTTGAGCTGGCGTGCCCAGCGCTGCAGGCGCGACGTGAGGCGAGACAGGCTGAACATTCGATTGCTCCTTTGTGCAGAACAGGCGGCAGCGCTAGCGATGAGGAAAGAACCGAGATGATGCAAGCAGGCTCTTACACCCGACAACGCCTGGGCGCGATGGTCCGCCGTCGCTACCGCTGGGTCGGCCTGACGGCTCTATTGTTCGCATTCGGTGCCACAGCAATAGCGCTGCACTGGAACGAGCGCTGGTACTTCAACCTGACCCGGCAGATGAACGTCACTCAACATGATCTGGCGAACCGCTGGTTGCCTGGCTATGCGGTATCCATCGATGGCAAGCCGGTAGAAGGCATCAGCCGGAACCTCTCGGCGGTCAGTTATGACGCGGATCTGGATCGCCTGCTAGCGGTGGTGAACGGCGGGCCGACTGAGTTGGTGGCGCTGAGCAAGAGCGGCGAGCTGCTCGAGCGCTATCCGCTGCAGGGTTTCGGCGACATCGAAGGCGTGACCTACATGGGGCACGGTCGCGTGGCCGTGTCCGATGAGCGAGCGCAACAGATCAGCATCTTCCGCTTGCCGACGCAGCCACGACCCATTGATGCGTCCGAGGCGCAGTTCTTCTCGCTCGGGATCAACCTAAACGGCAACAAGGGCTTCGAAGGGCTGACGTACGATGCAGCGGGCGACCGGCTGTTTATCGTCAAGGAACGCGACCCTCGGCAGCTGTACGAGGTCGGTGGAGTCGCTGCCAGCCTCGAGGGGCCGCTGCAGCTGACCATTCGCGACCGCAGCGACTGGATCGCGGACCAGGTGTTCGCCACCGATCTGTCAGACATTCACTTCGATGCCGTTACCGGTCACCTGATCCTGCTCAGCGACGAGTCGCGCTTGCTCATGGAACTCAGCGACAGCGGGCGCATGCTCAGCTATCGCAGCCTCAATCGCTGGTTCGGTGGTCTGCGGCATTCTGCGCCGCATCCCGAGGGCGTCACCCTTGATAACGATGGCACGCTGTTCGTCGTCAGCGAGCCCAATCTGTTCTACAGCTTCCGTCGTACTGGGGGCTAACGCCGGACAGCGCTTTCACACTTCGTTCACGCCCGCTTGACGAAACCCTGACAGCACGCAGATCAGACTTCGAAGCGTGCCGTGGTGGCCCTTGGCGCTTGCCGAGGGCTTCGTTTTCTCATGCCCGAGTGATCTCATGTCTTCTCGCCATTTGCGTCCACAACGCGCCAGTAATCGGCGTAACAGTTCTTCACCTCACCGTCGGGCACTGCTAACCATGATGCTCGCCGGACTCTCCCTGACCGGTTGCCAGAACGCATCGGAGCTGCTGGTCGCCGACGAATACCCGCCCGCATATGCCGATGGCTTTCGTGCCGGGTGCGGCAGCGGCCGCCAGGCTGCCGGCGCGCTGGCTCAGTTTCGCAAGGACGTCCCGCGCTACATGGACCAGCCGTTGTACGCCGAGGGTTGGAATGACGGCTATCGCCAATGCCAGGCGATGCAAATTGACACCGGTGGGCTGACAGCCTGGCGCAGCAATGCGCTGGAACGTGATCGCGACCGGGCATGGCGCCACCATGTGGATCAGGCCAAGGCAGAAGCTTTTCACCGCTGAGCGCATTCGTGGTCCATGGAAGGCGCACGAAACCAAGCCGGTGCGCCTCAAGGCCAGCCGCGGGTGACTAGCCCGCGGGTTCGGCCGCGAGCAGCGGCCGCTCGACCGGTGTCGCTCGATACAGCACCAGCCGGTAACAGGCCAGGCAGATCGTCCAGTCGAACAGCAGCGTCCACAGGTTGTGCGAGAAGAAATGCGCGCCCTGCATCACCCGCCCAATCGACAGCACCGTTCCCAACCCCAGCGCCGTCGCCAGGGCGATCCGGGCGGCACGCGGGCTGCGGTCGCGCAGCATGAAAAACAACGCCAGCAGCGAAAAGCCTGCCGAGGCGTGGCCGCCGGGCCAGCAGCGCCCCGGCTTGAGCGTCGGCGCGCGCTCGCTGAGCAGCGGCGTGAAGGTTTCAGCACCACCGAATTCCACCAGGCTCCACGGGCAATGCACGCCTGTGAGCGCCTTGAGCGGTGTGACGATGCTGGTCGACAGGCCCAACGCCAGCACCAGATAGCCCAGCGGCCGGCGCCACGGGGCCAGCCGCGTCGGCAGCAGACTGAGCAGGAAACCAGCGATGGCGAGTACGCCAAGCGCGATGACCGCTTGCTTGATCCGGTCATGCAGGACGTCTTCGAGCAGCCAGCTGTGGCGCCCGACGAAACCGACGCCGGGCTGATAGAACAGGTGCGACAGGGCAAAGTCGAGGTTGCTCGGCTCGCCCACCAGCAGCGCTACCATCAACAATCCCGGCAAGCCGAAGCCAAGGGCGAAGTTGAACGGGCGGCTCGCGGCAGGCGTGTTCGGCGCGACGGACATCTTTACTCCAGAGGCGCCGCGAAGGGCGCCGACAGGTTCAGCGCTGGCTGAGTTGGGTGGCGGTGGTTTGTGGGCGTTTCCAACCGAGCAGGGCGTGGCCGTAGTCGTAACTGGCGCCCTGGTAGTAGGCGATGTCGCGGCGCACCAGCGGGTCGTCCGGCGTGGCAGAGGACTCGTTGCTCGCCTGCAGCGCGTCGTCGTGGCGGCGTACGCAGCGGCGGGGGCTGAGGATGGCCAGGTCCTTGCCATCGAACAGGCCAAGGTGCTGGTAGTTCCCGATCAACGCCCGTCCCGGTTTGGCGTCGTCCCGCAGCAGGTTGCGGCCGAAAAAGGTCGATGCATAGTCCAAATTCAGCAGCCCGAGCAGCGTTGGCGCGATGTCGATCTGACTGGCAAGGGTGTTGATTTCGCGAGGCTCGACCAGTTCCGGCCCGTAGATGAACAGAGGAATGTGGTAGTTGGCGACCGGCAGATCCTGCGAGCCCGCGCTGCCTGCCGTGTGGTCGGCGACGATGATGAACAGGGTGTCCTTGAACCAGGGCTTGCTCTGGGCGTTGCGCAGGAACTCGCCGATGGTCGCGTCGGTGTATTTCACCGCGCCTTCACGGCCCTCGCCGGACGGAATATCGATGCGACCGTCCGGGTAGGTGTAGGGCCGGTGGTTGGAGGTAGTCATCATCTGCAGGAGAAAAGGCTTGCCGACGGCGTAATCGGCATCCGCCTCGCGAATCGCCAGCTGATAGAGGTCCTCGTCGGCCATGCCCCAGGCGTTCTTGAAGTGGATGTCGGCTTCGTCCGCGCTGCTCTGGTCCACTACGCGATAGCCGTTACCGCTGAAGAAAGCGCTCATGTTGTCGAAGTAACCGCGCCCGCCGTAAAGAAACACGCTGTCGTAGCCCTGCGCCCGCAGCTGTTGGCCGAGGCTGGCGAAACCGCTTTCACGGCCGATGCGCTTGACGATGGAGCGACCGGGCGTGGGCGGCACCGACAGGGTGATGGCTTCAAGGCCGCGGTCGGTGCGGGTGCCGGTGGCGTAGAACTTGTTGAAGAACAGGCTCTGTTGGCGCAGCCGGTCGAGGTTGGGCGTCAGCCCGCGCGTGTCGCCAAAGCTGCCGAGGTATTTTGCGCTGAGGCTTTCAACGGTGATCAGCACCACGTTGAGCTTGCGCAGCTGGCCGGGGTTGTCGATCACGCGGCGGATGTCCAACGGGTCCTGACCGATGAAGCGGGCGTTGGGCTCGCTCACCTCAGCGCGCAAGCTTGCGGCAACGTCGACCTCGGGCAACGTCGAGTAGAACTGCTGGTAATCCAGCTCATTGTTGCGAAACGCGGCGAAGAACTGGAACGGGCCGTTGCTCGCCAGCTCGCGCTGATACGGATTACCGCCAGTGCCGCGCGGAAAGTCCTGACCCACGAGCAATCCCGCGCCCAGGGCCGTCGCCAGCAGTCCGGCGAATGCCGTCGCGCGTCCGCGCCAGGGTAGGCTCGGTGACTCCAGTGCGCGACTAAGTGGGCGCTGCAACGCGGCAGTGGCGATCAATGCCACCAGCCCGATCAAAGCGAGCAACGCGTAGACCGGGTACGACTCGAGGATGTTGTTCACCACCTCATCGGAGTAGACCAGATAGTCCACCGCGATGAAGTTGAAGCGCACACCGAACTCGTCCCAGAACAGCCATTCGGCCACGGCGGTGAACAGCATGGCGTACAGGCTCAGGCCCATCAGCACCGTCAGCCAACGGCGGTGCCAGCGGCTGGCCCAGACCCGTTTTGGGCACAGCAGCAGATAAATCCCAAGGGGAAGCGCGGCAAATGCCAGGTAAGTGAGGTCGTAGACCATACCGAGGCCATAGACGCGCAATAGTCCGATGGGGCCGCTGGCGGCTTCCTGCCAGTGGGCAAAAAGCAGGGCGCTACGGGTGATCAGGAAGATGCCCAGCCAGAGGCCGAGCAGCAGGGACAGATAACGAAGTTGAGCATGGCGCAGGAGTGTCATCGTATGATCCACAGGCAAGATTGAACGCGCCGAAGTCTGCGCACCCGCCTGTGAGCCCTTCGTAAAGAGGGCGTGAAAATTCCGTCATTTGCCTGCTAGCGAACCGATATGCGCATTCTGGTCATCGAAGACAACCGCGACATCCTGGCTAACGTCCTGGACTACCTGGAGCTCAAAGGCTATGTGGTCGATTGCGCTCAGGACGGACTAAGCGGCCTGCATCTGGCTGCCACCGAGCACTACGACCTGATCGTGCTGGACATCATGTTGCCTGGCATCGATGGGCTGCAGGTCTGCAAACGGCTGCGGGACGATGCCGGGCGGGACACCCCGATCATCATGCTAACGGCCCGTGATGCGCTTAATGATCGGCTGCAAGGGCTGGGTGCCGGCGCCGACGACTACCTGATCAAGCCGTTCGCGCTGTCGGAGCTGGTCGCCCGTATCGAGGCGATCCTGCGGCGCAGCCAGGGCTCGCGCAAACACAAACTGCATGTCGGTGATCTGCACTATGACCTCGATACCCTCCAGGCAACCCGCGCCGGGCAGCCGCTGCGATTGAATCCCATCGGCCACAAACTGCTGGCGATCCTCATGCAGAAAAGCCCGGCGGTGGTACGGCGCGAGCAGTTGGAGGAAGCGCTCTGGGGCAATGATGTTCCCGACAGCGACAGCCTGCGCAGCCATATTCACCAGCTACGCCAGGTACTCGACAAGCCGTTCGCGGCACCACTGCTGCACACCGTGCATGGCGTCGGTTTCCGTCTCGCGGAGCCTGAGCATGCTGGCTAAGCAACCCTTCGCGCGACGCATCGTCATCGCCTTCACGCTGATGACGCTGGTGGTCAGCGGGACCTTTTCCCTCGGAATCGTCGCGGTCGTGCATTTCATCGAGGAGCATCTGGTGACCCAGGAGCTGGGGCACGAATTGGACAGTGTGCTCAATGACGTCCTGGTGCACGGGGACGCACCACGGCTCGACGCGGTCACCCGATTCTTCGCCTCGAACCTGCCTGGCTACGCCATTCCCGAGGCGTTCAGGGGACTCGCCGATGGGTTCACCGAGCTGGTCCGTAACGAGGATGCCTACTACGTCTATCAACGCGAAATCGACGGCGCCAAGTATCTGCTGGTCGAGGAACAGCATGAATTCGAGGCGCGCGAGAACGCATTGTTCATGGTGGTGCTGGCCGGATTCGTGCTGAGCATCCTTGGTGCCTGGGGGCTTGGCTGGTTGATGGCGAGGAAAGTCATGGCCCCGCTGTCACGCCTGGCGCAGCAGGTTCGTCATCGCGATCAGCTGCATCCGCTGGCGCCACCACTGGCGTTGCAATATCCGGACGACGAGGTCGGCCATGTGGCGGCGGCGTTCGACAGTACCCTTGGCCAACTGCGCCAGAGCCTGGAGCGCGAGCGGCTGTTCACCAGCGATGTCAGCCATGAGCTGCGCACCCCTCTGATGGTCATCCTCGGCGCCTGCGAACTGCTCGATCAGACCGAGCTACCGGAAAAGTCGCGTACCCAGGCCCAGCGCATCGAGCGCGCCGCGCAGGAAATGCACGAGCTGGTGCAGACGTTCCTGATGCTGGCGCGGACCCGGCCGGAGCAGACCGCCTTTGCCGGCACCGCCAGCCTGCGCAGCGTGGCGCAGGAGCAGAGCGAGCGCTGGGCGCCGCTGTTTCTTGAAAAGGGGCTGACGTTCAATGTGGTCAGCGAAGGCGAGGACAGCGGCGAATACAACCTCACGCTGCTTGGCTCGGTGATGTCCAATCTGCTGCGCAATGCCCTGCATTACACCGACAGCGGCTCGGTGCGGCTGATTCTCGAAAACGCCGGCTTTCGCGTCGAAGACACTGGCATGGGCATTCCGCTGGAGCAGCAGGAACGCATGTTCCAGCCCTTCGTGCGCGGCGCCGACAGCCGGGGGGAGGGCCTGGGGTTAGGGCTGTCGCTGGTCAAGCGTATCTGCACACATCAGGGGTGGTCAGTGGGTGTAGCCCCTTGCGAGCCCAAGGGCAGCTGCTTCCAGGTGCGTCTGAAAAGCGATGGCGTTTGACGTTTTTTTCACATCCATTTGACAGAGCCTTGATGCGCGTCTCGATAGCGTGGTGTTTCGTTACCTATCGGAATGCCCGCCATGACGACATCGAGCCCCATCGAACTGGAGTTCTCGCGCAAGTACGACCGCCAGCACGCCTACGAATACCTGCATAAACACCATGACGGCCCTGCCCGGCGCCTGTCGCACTGGCGTGATGAGCAGATGGCGCGGCGCGCGCTGAAGATCGCCGGCGACCCCGATCTGGTACTCGACCTGCCGTGCGGCGCCGGGCGCTTCTGGCCGCTGCTGGCCGAGCACCCGAGCCGGATGATCTTTGCCGCCGACAACTCGGCTGACATGCTGGCGATTGCCGAGGCTGCGCAGCCGCGCGAGATCCTTTATCGGGTCGAGAGCTTTCAGACCTCGGCCTTCGCCATCGACATGGGCGACAACGCGGTAGACAGCATCTTCTGCATGCGCCTGCTGCACCACATCGCCGATCCGGCGCACCGGCTGGCGATGCTGCGCGAATTCCACCGCGTCACACGCGACACGCTGATCGTCTCGCTGTGGGTCGATGGCAACTACAAGGCCTGGAAGCGCAAGCGCCTGGAGCGTCGTCGGCCGGCGAAGGACAACCAGAACCGCTTCGTTGTCGAGCGTTCAGTGATCGAGGCGGAATTCGCCGAGGCCGGCTTCGATATCCTCGATCGCAGTGACTTCCTTCCGGGCTACGCCATGTGGCGGGTCTACGTGCTGCGCAAGCGGGGGTGAGCATGAGCCGACCACTCGTATTGCCGGCTCGTGAAGCGAGCACCAGCACCTTTCAACGCTGGTGGAACACCCAGGGCGAATGGGTCGAGGAGCCCAATCAGCGCCGCGCCGGCGAAAGCGGTGTGCAACGGATACGGCTGCGCGATCCGCAGCAGCCACTGCTGTACTGCAAACGCCAGATCGGCCATCTGTATCGCTCGTGGCTGCATCCGTTCGGCAGGCCCACGGTGCTGCGTGAACTTCAGGCGCTACAGGCCATCGGCCGACTCGGCGTGCGGGTACCCGAAGTTGTCTACTGCGGCACCCGGCAACTGGCCGGCCAGTGGCAGGCGCTGCTGGTGACGGCGGAACTGGAAGGCTTCATCAGCCTGGAAGACTGGTATCAACAGGGCCTGGGCGAGCGCTTTGGTACGGCGGTACAGGAACGCATGCTGGCTGCGGTCGGCATTAGCCTCGGGTGCATCCATCAGGCGCATTGGCAGCATGGTTGCTGCTATCCCAAGCACATTTTCGTCAAGGTTCACGGCGAAGGTGACGCGGCTGGAGTCGAGGTTGCCCTGCTCGATCTGGAGAAGAGCCGTCGCCGGCTTCGTCGCAGCGCCGCGGCACGGCATGACCTGCGCCAGCTCAGACGTCATCGCCAGGCCATGCCTGAACTGGACTGGCAACGATTGCTGGCCGCCCACCGCACCTTCAGCGAGTTGCACTGCGATGTCTGAGCCGACTTGCGTGGTTACCGATGCCATAAGCGGCGTTGACGTGCCAGTTGACGGTGCGGCGCTGAAGGGTCGCAGCGGACTGGCGCGGATCTGGTACGCCTCCGGCTATTCGGCGGCAGGTCTCAAGGCCGCTTATATGGGCGAAGCGGCATTCCGCCAGCTGGTGCTGCTGAATCTGCTGCTGATTCCTTTGGCGTTTCTGTTCGATGTCAGCCGCGTCGAACGTGCGGTGCTGATCGCCGTGGTATTTCTCGGCCTTATCATCGAACTGCTCAACTCGGCCATCGAGGCGACGGTCGATCGCATCTCCCTCGAACTGCACCCGCTTTCCAAACAGGCCAAGGATATGGGCAGCGCCGCGCAACTGCTGGCGCTGTGCCTGATCGGCCTGGTCTGGGCCGTGATTCTGATTCCCTGAAGGACGTACCCCATGCTTTCCTCAATGCGGCGACCCGGTCGACAGCGCCCGCTGCCCGGTTTCTATGGCTTGGCTGCGCACCTGCGGTTCACGTCTGCCAGTGCGCTGGCCTTGCTGGCGTTGTTTGCTCTGTTGCGCCTGGGGCTGCTGCTGTTCAACCGCGAGCTGATCGGCAGCACACCGCTGGGCAGTTTTTTCGAGGCATTCGGCAACGGCCTGCGCTTCGACCTGCGGGTGACGGTATACATCCTGCTACCGCTGCTGCTCGGCGTGCTGAGCGTGCGCGTGATGGCCGCCCGCGGGCTGCTGCGGCTGTGGGTCAGTGTGTGCGCCAGCCTGGCTATCCTACTCGGGTTGATCGAGCTGAACTTCTATCGCGAGTTTCATCAGCGCCTCAATAGCCTGGTATTCCAGTACCTGCAGGAAGATCCGGCCACCGTGCTGAGCATGCTTTGGCACGGCTTCCCGGTGCTGCAGCTGCTGGCGGCCTGGGGCGTGGTGAGCGCAGCGATGTTCGCCCTGTTCCGGTGGCTGGAGCGGCTGACCCGAGGTGCGCCGGTGCTTCATTCGACCAGCGCGAGCCGCGGCGGCGCGGCTTGGTATACCCGCACGGCAGTCTTCACCCTGCTGGTGCTGGTCTGCGTGGTGGCCGCGCGCGGGACGTTGCGCCAGGGGCCGCCGCTGCGCTGGGGCGATGCCTTCACTACCGAATCGATGTTCGCCAATCACCTCGGTCTGAATGCGACACTGTCGCTCTATGATGCCGCCAGGAACCGCTTGTCCAGCCACCGCGACAACAGCTGGAAGGCGACGCTTCCGAGCGATCAGGCGCAGTCGATCACCCGTGAGCTGTTGCTGACCGACAACGACCAACTGGTGGATGCCGAGCTGGCGCCGGTACGCCGCGATTTCCGGCCGCCAGTGGACGGGCAGCTGCCGGTGCGCAATGTGGTGGTGATCCTGATGGAAAGCTTCGCCGGGCGCTTCGTCGGCGCGCTGGGCAGCGGGGAAGGCATCACACCCAATTTCGACCGGCTTGCTGAGGATGGTCTGCTATTCAGCCGCTTCTTCGCCAACGGGACGCACACTCACCAGGGCATGTTCGCCAGCATGGCCTGCTTCCCCAACCTGCCGGGCTTCGAGTACCTGATGCAGACGCCTGAGGGCGGCAACCGTTTCTCCGGCTTGCCGCAACTGCTCAGCGCGCGGCAGTTCAACGACGTCTATGTCTACAACGGCGATTTCGCCTGGGACAACCAGTCCGGCTTCTTCAGCAATCAGGGCATGACCCGCTTCATCGGCCGTGGAGACTACGTCGATCCGGTCGTCGCGGATCCGACCTGGGGCGTCTCCGATCAGGACATGTTCGCCCGCGCGGCCGAGGAGCTGGGTCAGCTGGACCGCGGCAAACCGTTCTATGCGCTGCTGCAGACACTGTCCAACCACACGCCCTATGCGCTGCCGGAACAGCTGCCGGTCGCTCCGGTACAGGGGCATGGCAATCTGGATCAGCACCTGACCGCGATGCGCTATTCGGACTGGGCGCTGGGGCAATTCTTCGACAGGGTGCGTGGCGAGCCCTGGTACGCACAGACGCTGTTCGTGGTGGTCGGCGACCACGGCTTCGGGGTGCCGGAGGAGGTGACCGAGATGGACCTGTTCCGCTTCAACGTGCCGCTGCTGTTGATTGCGCCGGGCATTACCGAGCGTTTCGGCAGCCGTCGTGATGTGGTCGGGACGCAGGTCGACGTGGTGCCGACCATCATGGGCCGGCTTGGTGGCGAGGTCCGGCACCAGTGCTGGGGGCGCGATCTGCTCAGCCTGGCGGCGAACGACCCCGGCTTCGGCATCATTAAACCCTCGGGCAGCGACCAGACGGTGGCGATGATTCGCGGCGACCGCGTGCTGGTGCAGCCGAAGGAACAATCGGCGCGACTCTATCGCTATCGTCTGGGCGCCAACCCGCACGGCGAGCGTCTTGCGCCGGATAGCGATACGGCACAGTTGCAGCGCCAACTGGAAGCCTACCTGCAGACTGCGACGGCCAGTCTGCTGGGCAATCGCAGCGCGGATCGTGAGCGCGGGGCAGTGCCCGGCGGTGTTCCGCTGGCCAGAGCGGTGGTGCCGGCAGAGTCGTCCAGGCCGCCGATCCTGGTGCGCCAGGCGACCGAAGGCTGAGCCGATGTTCCGGTGACAAACGACTTACGGCTTGGCTTTATGGAAAAGGGGGTGGCGCTCAACGCGGGATCTTCACCTTGTCGTCATCGAAGTCGCCGCGCTCGGCGTCGCGGTGGCAGGCCACGCAGTTGGCGCGACCGCCAACGGACTCCCGTGCGAACTTGGCTTCGCTGACCTCGTCGTGCTTGCGTTCGAACCAGCGGGTCTGGCTGATGCGTGGCGGCTCGCCAGCAGTCGACGAGCGTTCCACCGGCAAGCGGTTGCTCTCCGACGCACGCAGCAGGAAGTCGAGGATCTCGCGCTCCTGTTCGGGGTCAAGCGTGGCATTGCTGCCGTAATGCTCATCAAGCGTCTGCATTTGCTGGCGCCAGGCCTCGGCCGGCAGCAGGCCCGGCGGGTAGAGCATGTGACAGGCGGCGCATTCCTCCTTCCATACCAGTGATGCGTCGCTCGGCACCGCCAGGCGCTTGGGGCGCTTGTAGCTCTGGTGATCATGGTCGTTGTCATCGGCAAGGCTGAAACCGGTCAGTGCCAGGGCGGACGTCAGCCCGGCGACGGCCACGATGGATGCGATCTTCATGGCGCGCTCCTATTTGATGCTGTCGATCCAGCTGATGAAGTCGCCTTTTTCTTGCGCCGTGCATTCGCGGGCGAAAACGTCGTCGCAGTTGCGGCGGAACCACTTTTCAACTTTCTTCAGGTCGGTGAAGCGCTCGGGATTGGCGGCCGGCGCCAGCGGATCGACCTTGCGGTGAGCGGGCGTCTTGCCGGGTTGGCGCGGGTCGGCAGTGTGGCAGGTGGTGCAGCTCATGGTCTTGCCGTTGCGCTGCTCCTCGGCGAAGTACAGCGCCTTGCCGCGCTCGGTGGAAAAGCCGTTGAAGTTCGAATCCTGCTGACGGGCTTGCGCGGCGTAGCCGGCCAGCAGAGGATGTTCGGAACCAGCTAGCGCTGGCAGGCTCAGGCAGCAGGCGAGCGCGATGAGGTGGGCTTTCATGGTGCGGTCCTCCAGGATGGATGAGCGCAGCCTAGGCGCCCCGCCTTACGCCAAGCTGAATCTAGCCAGGTGATGGCATTCAGCTTGGCTTCAGCTGCGGGGCATACAAGGGAGGCATTCCCTATACCGAGGATTGCCGCCGTGGCTGCCTTCAACCGCTTTCGCTTGTTTCACTGGTTACTGGCCGGTTTCTTTCTTGGCGTCTATCTGAGCGGCGACGACGCAGAGCTGCTGCATATCTGGCTGGGCTATGGCCTGGTGGCATTGCTGATGTGGCGCCTATTGATTGTGCCGCTGCGCCTGCGCGGTTTTCCAAAGCTGCTGCCGCCGAAGGGGCAGCGCCGTAAGCCCGGCCTGTCGGCAATCGGCAAGTGGCTGACGGTCGGCGCGCTGGCGAGCTTTGCGTTGGCCAGCCTGATTGGGTTGGGGATGGTCGATAACGGCGACGTGCTTGGCGCATTGCCCGGCGTCGGCGCGGAGGTGTTCGGCGCCGCCAGCGACATCGACTTCATCGTCTGGCTGGATGAACCCGACGAAATGCACGAATTATTCGCCAACCTGGGACTGTGGCTGATCGGCCTGCATGTCGGTTACGTGCTGCTGTTTCGCCGCAAGATGGTGTGGCCGATGCTGCGCGGCCCGTCCTCGGCAGGACCGGCGCAGAGCCCGAGCACGACGTTGTCTGCCCCCGCCCCCGTATCAGGGGAGTTCACCCGCCTGCGCATCGCCTCATGCCAGGCCGAAACTGCCGACAGCTGCTCGTTCATACTGCAGGTGCCGGTCGCCCAGCGCGTAGGCTTTACCGCGCAGCCGGGGCAGTTCCTCACGCTGAAGGTGCCCTGTGGCGAGATGCCGCTGCTGCGCTGCTATTCGCTGTCGCAGCGGCCGCAGGGTGATGGCGCGCTGCGCATCACCGTCAAGCGCGTGCCTGGCGGGCGCGCATCGAACTGGCTGCTGGATACCCTGCAGGCGGGCGACTGTATCGAGGCGCTGCCGCCGGCCGGCCTGTTTGTGCCGCGCAACCTGGATGACGATCTGCTGCTGCTCGGTGCAGGCAGCGGTATCACGCCGCTGATGGCGATCCTGCAGGCGGCGCTGGTCGAGGGTAGCGGGCGGGTGTGCCTGTTCTGCGCCAGCCGCGATGCCGCTTCGCTGATCTTTGCCGAGGAGCTGGCTGAATGGTCCGCGCGATATCCCGAGCGCCTACAGCTTTGCATCTGGCTGGATGCAGAACAGGGCGTGCCTAGCGGCCCGGCCATTGCCGCGATGATTGCCGGTTGGGCTGCCGCCGACGCCTTTGTCTGCGGGCCGCAACCGTTCATGAACGCCGCCAGCGCCGCGCTGAGTGAACTGGGCGTGGAGGCCGCTCGCATCCATCTGGAGCGTTTTGGTACTGCTGTGTCGGCCGCCGCGCCGGGCGCACGGCGGAGTCGCCTGAAGGTGGCGCTCGACGGCCGTCATTATGAGCTGGATGTACGGCGCGGTGAGGTGCTGCTGGAGGCGATGGAACAGGCTGGCCTGCAACCACCGAATGCCTGCCGCTCGGGCGTCTGCGCCGTATGCAAATGCCGGGTGGTGGAAGGCAGCGTAAGGATGCGCAGCAATCAGGTGTTGAGCGAGCAGGAAGTACATCAGGGTTGGGCGCTGGCTTGCCAGGCCGAACCGAGGAGCGCCGAACTGCAGGTTGAGTACTGACGAGCGGATCTGCGAGTCCTAAGGCGGGTTACGCCTCAGCCTTGTCCACTTGGCCGGCCGCAAAGGCCAAGACCATGCCGCGGCCTGGCGGCGCGGAAATCGCTGGTCGCTCGCCACCCTGCGGCGCGGTGTGGCGAGGCGGGGTCAACGCTCCGTCATCGGCAGCTCGTGTGGCTGCCAGGCTGTCCACGAGCCGGGTCTCGATGTCATAGACGATGCGCAGGCCTTTTTCGCGCGTCGGGCCGGGGCTGCCGATCGGCTCGAGCATCAGCACCTATGCATCTCCGTAACGGCCGGATGGTGACAGAAGTAGAACGCCGACGAGTTGCCGGCGTTTACCCGGTGGTCATTTGCGAACCAACAACACACCCGATTCCATGTGGTGGGTGTAGGGGAACTGGTCGAACAGGGCGCAGCGCTCGATGCGGTGGGTGTCGTGCAGCTGGGCGATGTTCGCCGCGAGGGTTTCCGGGTTGCAGGAGATGTAGAGGATGCGCTCGAAGCGGCGCGTGAGTTCGCAGGTGTCCGGGTCCATACCGGCGCGGGGCGGATCGACGAACACGCTGCCGAAGGCGTAACTCTTCAGGTCGATGCCGGCTAGGCGGCGGAACGGGCGTACTTCGTTCAGCGCCTGGGTCAGTTCCTCGGCCGACAGGCGAACCAGGCTGACGTTGTCGATGCCATTGTCATCGAGGTTGGCCAACGCGGCGTTCACCGAAGACTTGCTGATTTCGGTGGCGAGCACCTTGGGCACCCGGGTCGCCAGCGGCAGGGTGAAATTGCCGTTGCCGCAATACAGCTCGAGCAAGTCGTCGCTGCGTTCGCCTAGCGCCTCAAACGCCCAGTTCAGCATCTTCTGGCATACATCGCCGTTGGGCTGGGTAAAGGCGCCTTCGGGTTGTCGATAGCTGAAGGTGCGTCCGGCCACGGTCAATTGCTCGGTGACATAGTCGCGGCCAATGACGATGCGCTTGCCCTTGGAGCGGCCGACGATACTCACGCCAAGCTTCTCAGCGAGCTGTTCAGCTTCGGTCTGCCAGGCGTCGTCCAGCGGGCGGTGATAGGCGAGGGTGATCAGCGCGTCGCCGGACAGGGTGGTCAGAAACTCGACCTGGAACAGCTTGAAGCTCAGCGTTTCACTGGCTTGCCAGGCGGCCTTGAGCTGCGGCATCAGCTCATTGATGCGGCGACTGGCGATAGGGAAGCTATCGATCAGGATTGGCGTGTGCTTGTCGCCCTGCTCGAACATCGCGTAGTGACGCTGGCCGTCTTCGCGCCACAGGCGGAACTCGGTGCGCAGGCGATAGTGCTCGCGCGGTGAGTCGAAGACGTCCGGCGCGGGTGCGTCGAAGGGCGCCAGCAGTTCCACCAGCCGCGCGGCTTTCTCGGCGAGTTGGGCGTCGTAAGTGGCGGGATCGAACTGCGGAGCGCTCATGAGGACCCTTGGAGTGGTAAGTAAATCGTAGGGTGGACCGGGGCGCGCAGCTGGCGCTTTATCCATCCACCGTCGCCGCATGAAAGGTGGATGAAAAAAGCGTCATCCACCCACGCAACCGGAGGGCGCGGATTGTACGGTCGTCAGCTCGGGTTGTCAGGACCGCTCGGGTCCTGCTCGGGGCTGCTTTGGTGGGCCGAAGCGGAGCGCCGCCCGGCCCACCCTAAGTCGTCCCGAACGCAGGCACCGGCCGGACGGGGTTCCGCTGCAACGGCAGGACGCGGCTGTCAGCCGGCGAACCAGCCCAGCTTGATCACGAACAGGATCGACAGGATCCACATCGCCGGGCTCAGGTCGCGCCAGCGGCCGGCCAGCAGCTTGATCGCGGTCCAGGCGATAAAGCCGAAGGCGATGCCGTTGGCGATGGAGAAGGTCAGCGGCATGGCCAGGGCGGCAATGGCCACCGGTGCGGCGACGGTGAGGTCTTCCCAGTCGATGTTGACCAGGCTGCTCATCATCAACACAGCAACAAACAACAGTGCCGGTGCGGTGGCGTAAGCCGGAACGGCGCCGGCCAGCGGGGCGAAGAACAGGCTGAGCAGGAACAGCAGGGCGACCACGCACGCGGTCAGGCCGGTGCGGCCACCGGCGCTGATGCCGGCGGCGGATTCGATGTAGCTGGTGGTGGTTGATGTGCCCAGGGCTGCGCCGGCCATGGTCGCGGTGCTGTCAGCCAGGAGGGCGCGGCCCAGGCGAGGCATGCGACCGTCCTTGTCCAGCAGATTGGCCTTCTGCGCCACGCCAATGAGCGTGCCGGAGGTGTCGAACAGATCGACGAAGAGGAAGGCAAAGATCACGCTGATCAGGCCAATGTCCAGCGCGCCCATGATGTCCAGTTGCATGAAGGTCGGCACCAGCGAAGGCGGCATCGACACGACGCCGTTGAGCTCGGAGAGGCCGAGGACGATCGACAGCACGGTGACCACCAGGATGCCGATCATCACCGCGCCGGTGACCTTGCGGTAGGCCAGGGCGGCAATCAGGAAGAAGCCCAGGCAGGCCAGCAGCGGGCCGCCGGCAGTCAGGTCACCCAGGCCGACCAGCGTGGCCGGATTGTCGACGACGATGCCAGCGTTCTTCAGCGCGATGATCGCCAGGAACAGGCCGATACCCGCCGCGATGCCCGAACGCAGCGCCAGCGGAATGCTGTGGATGATCCACTCGCGGATCTTGAAGATCGACAGCAGAAAGAAGATCGCACCGGACAGGAACACCGCACCCAGCGCGGTCTGCCAGGTGTAGCCCATGGTCAGTACCACGGTGTAGGTAAAGAAGGCATTCAGGCCCATGCCCGGCGCCAGGGCGATCGGGTAGTTGGCGACCAGGCCCATGATCGCCGAGCCGATGGCCGCGGCCAGGCAGGTGGCGACGAATACCGCGCCGTGATCCATGCCGGTTTCGGCGAGGATGCTCGGGTTGACGAAGAGGATGTAGGCCATCGTCAGGAAGGTGGTGAGACCGGCGAGGATCTCTGTGCGCAGCGTGGTGTTGTGCGCCTTGAGTTGGAACAGCTTCTCCAGCATTTTGATTCCTCTTCTTGCCGGTCGATGATGCGTTGGGGTTGTCTCTCTGGACGACTTGCTCGTTACAGCAAAGCTTATCCGGGCGATGCTCGCAAAAGCGGCGCATCTTACACCGTCGTTCCAGCCGGTTGAATGTGATTAGAGTGACCCGTCAGTTCTGCTTCGTTGGGCTCTGCCACCTCTAAGGCTGGCGCCTGTCCAAAGAGCCAACGGGTGCATCACGCGCCTGTGTCTACGCTGCGGTTTTCGAGGGTGAGATGTTCAAAAGATGCAGCCAAGAGTTCAGGCAGCCAGGTAGTCGAGGCCGCGGCTGGAGCGGAACCACCGCAAAGGAGCCTGTCTATGCCTGAGCCGATCATGGGGCTGTGCACGCTGGTGTTGGCAGCCGGGCAGGGCAGCCGTTACCGCGAGCTTGTCGATCAAGACAAGTTGCTCGTGCCCAGTCGTGATACGCCTGCTGCACCCGGCGTGCTGGCCTCGACGCTCGAGTCGCTGGCAGGGGTCACGGAGCGACTGGTGGTGGTCACCCGCGAGGATAATCTTGCGCTGCGCGCGTGGCTTGATCAGCGGGCCGGATCGTTCGGTGCCGAGGTCTTTACGGTGCGCAGCAACGGCCTGGGCCACAGCCTGGCGCAGGCCATTGCGCAGTATCCGGCCGAGCAGGGCTGGCTGGTTGCGCTTGGCGACATGCCTTATATCCGCCGCGAAACCATCCGTGGCATTGCCGCTGAAATCCGCCAGGAGCGGCTGGTGGTGCCGCGCCATGTCGGGCAGCTTGGTCATCCGCGAGGCATCGGTAGCTGCTACCGCTCTCAGGTAATGGCACTCGACGGCGATCGCGGCGCGCAAGCCTTGTTCAGCGCGGGCCCAGTCACCGAAGTCGAGGTTGATGATGTTGGTGTGCTGCAGGACATCGACCGACCGGAGGATCGCCGAGACGCCTGAGGCCGGCGTGGTGCCGATCAGCGGTCGGTGCCTCGCGGGCTGCGGTTGGAGGGCCCAGCACAAACCTGTCGGCCCCTTCCGGTTCCTTCCGGCCCATCAGCTGAACGTTTTTTCCGACGTGGCAGTCGTACCCCTAAGCGCACGGACAGCGCACCTAATGCCTGAAGTTTTCGGCGATCCTGCATAGAACAGGCAGCCGAAGACTCCCAAACCGTGAGGCTGCCATGAGCGAAACATCTACCGCTGCAGGTGGGATTTCCGCCTGTTCCATTACCCTCCAACTGAACGGCCAGCGCCGCGAAGTCGAGGTCTATCCCTGGACCACACTGCTTGATCTGCTGCGCGAACAACTGCACCTGACCGGCACGAAGAAGGGCTGTGACCACGGCCAGTGCGGCGCCTGCACCGTGCTGCTCAACGGCAAGCGCATCAACAGCTGCCTGACCCTGGCCGTGATGCATGACGGCGCCCAGCTGACCACCATCGAAGGGCTGGCTGAGGGCGAGGCGCTGCACCCGATGCAAGCCGCCTTCGTCAAACACGACGCCTTTCAGTGCGGCTATTGCACGCCCGGGCAGATCTGCTCGGCGGTGGGCATGGTGGCCGAAGGACGGGTGCAATCGCGCGATGACCTGCGTGAGCAGATGAGCGGCAACGTCTGCCGCTGTGGCGCCTATCCGAACATCGTCGCAGCCATCGAGGATGCGACCGAAGAGACACGCGAGCGGCTTGCCGGTGCGAAGGAGGTGACGCCATGAATCCCTTCAGCTATGCACGCCCAAGCAGCGTCGAAGAAGCCATCGGGCAGTTCCGGCCGGACAGCCGTTACATCGCCGGCGGCACCAACCTGCTCGATCTGATGAAGGAAAACGTCACCCGTCCGTCGCAGCTGATCGATATCACCCAGCTACCCCTGGCGGATATTGAAGAGACGCCCGAGGGCGGTCTGCGCATCGGTGCGCTGGTCAGCAATGCGGATCTGGCCTGGCATCCGCTGGTGGAAGCCCGCTATCCGCTGCTGTCACAGGCGATCCTGGCGGGCGCCTCGCCGCAGTTGCGCAACATGGCCACCACCGGCGGCAACCTGCTGCAGCGCACCCGGTGCTACTACTTCTACGATGCCACCACACCGTGCAACAAGCGCGAGCCCGGTACCGGCTGCTCGGCGCGCGACGGGCTCAATCGCATCCACGCGATTCTCGGCCACAGCGACGCCTGCATCGCCGTGCATCCCTCCGACATGTGCGTGGCGATGGCGGCACTGGAGGCAGTGGTGCATGTGCAAGGGCAGCGCGGCGAACGGCGCATTCCCATGGCCGACTTCCACCGCTTGCCAGGCCATACACCCGAGCAGGACAACACCCTGGTCGATGGCGAGCTGATCACCGCGGTCGAGTTGCCGCCACAGGACTTCTCCGCGCACAGCAGCTACCTCAAGCTGCGTGATCGTGCCTCCTATGCGTTTGCCCTGGTTTCGGTCGCTGCTGCACTGGAGATGGACGGCGACAGCATTCGCAGTGCCCGCATCGCCATGGGCGGCGTGGCGCACAAGCCTTGGCGCAAGGCGGAAGCGGAGGCGGCGCTGGTTGGCAAGACGGCTGACGCGGCCGCGTTCAGCGCCGCTGCCGACATTCTGCTCGAGGGTGCCAGCGGTTTCGAACACAACGCCTTCAAGATCGAACTGGGCCACCGCGCCATCGTCCGCGCCCTGACCGACGCCGCCAAAGGAGCCGCCCAATGAAACCAGCCAATTCCCCGTTCGGGCAGCCGCTCAACCGCGTCGATGGCCCGCTGAAAGTCACGGGCCAGGCGCATTACGCCGGTGAGTTCGATGTGCCCGGCCTGCTCTATGGCAGCGTGGTCAACAGCAGTATCGCGCGTGGTCGGGTCGTCAGCATCGACGCCAGCGCGGCCGAAGCGGTGCCAGGCGTGGCGCTGGTGTTGACCCACCAGAACCGTCCGCCCATTGCGAGCTACGACGACCCTTACGAGGACGACGATGCTGCCGATGGCTCGCCGTTCCGACCGCTGTTCAACGACCGTATTCTCTACAGCGGCCAGCCGATTGCGCTGGTCGTGGCGGAAAATCTCGAGCTGGCCCGTTACGCCGGCAGCCTGGTGCGCGTCGAGTACGAGCGCGGGCCCCATCACACCGACCTGCTCAGCGAACTGGAAACCATGCACAAGGCACCGGCTGACCTGCCGGAGCCGCGCGGTGATGTGGACAGCGCCCTGGCCAGCGCGCAGTTCAAGGTGGATGTGCAGTACACGACGCCGGTCGAGCACCACAATCCGATGGAGCCGCATGCCTCCACGGTTCACTACTTTCCCGAAGGCAACCTGGAGATCTACGACAAGACCCAGGGCGTGCAGAACTGCATGCGCTATCTGGAAGGCGTGTTCGACATGGAGGGCAAGATCCGCATCCTCTCGCCGTTCGTTGGCGGCGCCTTCGGTTCCGGCTTGCGTCCTCAGTACCAGCTGACGCTGGCGGTTATGGCGGCGCTCAAGCTCAAGCGTTCGGTGCGTGTCACGCTCAAACGCCAGCAGATGTTCACCTTTGGCTATCGTCCGCGCACCGTGCAGCGGCTGTCGATTGGCGCAAACGCCAGCGGAGAACTGCAGGCCATCACCCACCAGGCGATAGGTCAGACGTCCAGCTTCGAGGATTTCACCGAGCATGAGGTCGAGTGGTCCGGGATGCTCTACAAGTGCCCGAACGCCAGGCTCGACTATCAACTGGTGCCACTGGACGTCTACACGCCGCTGGATATGCGTGCGCCGGGCGCGACCATTGGCGTCTACGCCCTGGAAAGCGCCATGGATGAACTGGCCTACGCAGCGAACATCGACCCGCTGCAGTTGCGCCTGACCAACTACTCCGAGCGCAATGCCAACGAGGACAAGCCGTATTCCAGCAAGGAGCTGCGCCAGTGCTACGAGCAGGGCGCCGAGCGCTTCGGCTGGTCACGCCGCTCGATGGCGCCGCGCTCCATGCGCGATGGCAACCAGCTGATCGGCTGGGGCATGGCTACCGGGGTGTGGGAGGCCATGCAGATGCCAGCCGCCGCTAAGGCGTGCATGGAGCCCGACGGTCGGCTGGTGGTCAGCAGCGCCACCTCCGACATCGGTACTGGCACCTACACCGTGATGACGCAGATTGCCGCCGCGGCGATGGGCCTGCCGATGGAGCAGGTCGAGTTTCGCCTGGGTGATTCGAACCTGTCGCAGGCGCCGCTGGAAGGCGGCTCCTTCACGGTGTCGTCCGTTGGCACAGCCGTGCAGCAGGCGTGTGAAGGGCTGCAGGCGAAATTGCTCGACGCAGCGCAGCAGGCGCCGGTATCGCCTTTTACCGGGGCCAAGCTTGAGGATGTCGAGTTCGTCGACGGTCAGATGCGCTTGAGGGCCTCGCCAGAACATTGGGTCGAGTTGGCGGAGATCATCGCTGCCAACGGCGTGATCGAGGCGGAAGTCAGCGCCAAGCCGGGCGAAAAACGCAGTGAATACTCGATCTCTACGCATTCGGCGATCTTTGTTGAGGTGCGTGTGGATGAATCATTGGGCACGGTGAAAGTGAGTCGCGTGGTCAGTGCGGTAGCGGCCGGGCGCGTGGTCAATCCGAAGACAGCGGGCAACCAGATCACCGGCGGTGTGGTGTGGGGTATCGGCCAGGCGCTGCATGAGGAAACCATGATCGACCACAACCTCGGTCGTTACATGAACCACAACCTGTCCGAGTACCATGTCCCGATCAATGCCGATATCAACGATATCGACGTGTTTTTCGTCGAGGAGAAGGACGAAATCGTCAACGCGCTGGGCTCCAAGGGCGTCGGCGAAATCGGCATCGTCGGTGTGGCGGCGGCGGTGGGCAACGCCATCTTCCACGCCACCGGTAAGCGGGTCCGCGATCTGCCGATCACTATGGACAAAGTGTTGTAACCGGCCAGCCACGTGGAAAAGGCTGCGCCGTTTTCCACCCTACGGTTGGCAGGCAACGGCTGTAGGGTGGAAGACCGCGAAGCGTCTTCCACCGAAACCGCTAATCCAGATCCCGATGTAGCTGGTCGCGGTTGGCCAGCGTCGGGAACAGCTTCATCCAGGTGCCGGTGATAAGCAGTGTGCCAACGCCACCGAGCACTACTGCCGGCACCGTGCCGAACCAGTGCGCCGTCAGGCCGGACTCGAATTCACCGAGCTGGTTGGACGCGCCAATGAATAGCCCATTGACTGCACTCACCCGGCCGCGCATCGCGTCCGGCGTTTCCAGCTGCACGAACGCCCCGCGGATCACCATGCTGATCATGTCCGCCGCGCCGAGAACGGCGAGCACGCCCATCGAGAGCCAGAACGAGGTCGACAGGCCGAAGGCGATGGTGGCCAGGCCGAACACTCCGACAGCGGCGAACATCACTCGACCGACGCGCTTGTTGATCGGGTAGCGCGCCAGCCACAAGGACATCAACAGCGCGCCCACCGCGGGTGCCGAGCGCAGCAGCCCGAGTCCCCAGGGGCCGGTGAGCAGGATGTCCTTGGCGAACACCGGCAACAGCGCAGTGGCGCCACCCAGCAGCACGGCGAACATGTCCAGCGAGATGGCGCCGAAGATGTCCGGTCGGCTACGGATGAAACGCATCCCCGCGAGCAGGTTGTCCATGGCCGGGCCGGTTTGCTTCGGTGGGGCCGGGCGTTTCGGCAGGCTCAGCATCAGGCTGCAGGCGAGGGCGAACAGCAGCGCGACCGGGCCATAGACCCACAGCGGACCGATGGCGAAGAGCAGGCCGCCCAGTGCCGGCGCGACGATGGTCGCCGTTTGCATGGCCGAGGATGAGGCGGCCACGGCAGCGGGAAACAGTTGGGTGGGCACCAGGCTGGGTAACAGCGCCTGGGTGGCGGGTCCTTCAAAAGCGCGCGCGCTGCCCAGCAGAAAGGCCAGCACGAAGATCATCTCGCGGGTGACTCCGAGCCCACCGGCACCGAGCACCAAGGCCAACGCAATCAGGCCCTGCAGGGCCTGACACAGTGCCGCGACACGGCGGCGGTCGAAGCGGTCGGCGACGTGACCGGTCCAGAGGATGAACAGCAGGCGGGGAAAGAACTCGGCCAGCCCAACCAACCCGAGATCCAGCACGCTCCCGGTCAGCTCGTACATGTGCCAGCCAATGGCCACGGCCAGCATCTGGAAGCCGCTGGCGGTGAACACGCGAGCAAACCAGAACTTGATGAAGGGGCGTTGGTGGCGCAGCAGGAGTTTGGCGTGTATGGACATCAGGTCGAGGCGCAAGGTGGGCAGTGGCGCAGATTAGCATTCAGTCGCGGTGGCGCTTTGAGGGAATCTGCCTGTTGAAAGCCGCGCAGTGAGGACGAACGGGGTTTTGCTTTGGCCCGTCAGCAGTCGAGACAGGTTGCTCTGGTGAGCTGAAGCCCACCCTACTTAGAAGAATAGTCGTCGAATTTCCGCCGTACGGTGGGCTTTAGCCCACCGTAGACGAGTTTTGGTGTCCGTGGCGGACTGGGTTCACCAATGCGCATGCAATTCAGGCGTCGGGCTTCATTCAGGCAACAACCCGCGCTCTGCAAACACCGCCTTGGCGGTCGCCATGCCATTAAGCGCGGCAGGGAATCCGGCATAGACGGCCATTTGAATGATCACCTCGACGACCTGCTCCGGGGTGCAGCCGACATTCAGCGCGCCGTGGATGTGTACGGCCAGCTGCGGTTGGCAATGGCCGAGCGCGGTCAGTGCTGCGACCGTGGCGAGCTCACGCTGGGGCAGGTCGAGGCCGGGGCGCTGGTAGATATCGCCGAAGGGGAATTCAATGACGTAACGGGCCAGATCAGGGGCGATGGCTTGCAGGCTGTCAATGACCTTGCGGCCGGCTTCGCCGTCGACCTGCTCGAGCTTGGCCAGGCCTTCGGTATAGCGGATCGATGCAGGCATGAATCAGTCCTCTCGGTTGGGTGAGAGGAAAGCCTGCAGGTTGGAGTCGACTCTAAGTCAAGCGGTTGTTTGCTGGCGATACAACTCGATCTTTTTCTGCAGCGCATCAAGGTGCTCACGGTCGCGCTGGAGACGTTCCTGCAGCTTCGCGGCGTGGGCTTCGAGCAATGCCTGACGCGCCTCAAGCGTGGAATCGCCAAGCTCGCGCAGACCGGCGTAGCGGATGATGTCGTCCAGCGCCATGTTCGTTTCTTTCAGACGCAATATGAAACCGACCCATTCCAGATCGCGCGGGCCGTACACCCGGCAGCCGCTGGCGTCCCGAGCGATATGCCGCAGCAGGCCGATCTTTTCGTAGTAACGCAGGGTGTGGGCGGAAAGGCCGGTTTGAGCGGCAAACTGCTGCACACTCATCCGAACCGGTGCGTCTGTCATGGCTTGATCGCCCGCAGGATCACGAATTTCGGCGTCGCCGCGACCTGCTCGACCTTGCCAAACAGCCGCTTGAGCTTGAGGTGATAACCGAGGTGGCGGTTGCCGACGATCCATAGCTCGCCGCCTTTGCACAGTGCCGTTTTGGCCTGGGTGAACATGCGCCAGGCGAGAAAGTCGCCGACCACCTGCTGCTGATGGAAAGGGGGATTGCACAGCACCAGATCCAGCGAATCCATCGGCTGCTCGGCCAACCCATCGCCGGCACGGATGTCGGCGGGGCGGTCGCCGTGGATGGCCTGCCAGTTTTCCCGCGCCGACTGCACCGCCATGTAGCTCTCGTCCACCAGCGTCATCTGTGCTTGCGGATTGCCCAGCGCGTAGACGATGCCGAGCACACCGTTGCCACAGCCGAGGTCCGCCACGCGCAGGTTGCCGAGCGCCTTGGGCAGATGCGGAAGAAAAGCCCGAGTGCCGATATCGAGGTCTTCGCGGCAGAACAGGTTGGCGTGGTTGAGCAGCTCGAGGGCTGGCTGATCGAGGCGGTAACGGGTCGGGTAGGGCGAGTGCGGTACGGGCTTGTCTTCGGGCGTTGCAATCAGCAGACGCGCTTTCTTGACCGCCAGCGAGGCCTGCACCGGGCCGATGTATTTCTCCAGCAGGTCGCCGGCTGCGCGCGGCAGATGCTTGATCATTGCGGCGGCGATCACCTGAGCACCTGGCGCCAGCTGGCCGTGCAGCCGGATCAGCTGTTCCTCCAGCAAGGCAAGGGTCTTCGGCACGCGGATCAATACGCGGTCGAACGGACCCTGCGCCACTTCACTGGCTGGAACGAACGTCACGGCGTCGTCGGCCAGCGCGTTGCGCTGCAGGTTCTTTTCCAGCGCCAGGTGTGCCAGGTGCGAATCGCCGCTGCTGGTGACCTGTACATGCTGCGCCAGCGCACAGGCCAGGGCGCCGAAGCTGTCGTTGAGGATCAGCACCCGCGTTGTCGCAGCCAAGCCTTGCTCGTGCAGCTGCGCCAACAGGTATTCGTCAGCCGCATCGAACGCCTGCAAGGGTTCGTTGGGCTGTTCGGGCTGGCGGACCAGGTCGAGGCGGGCGTATGGCGTTTCGAGAATAGGCATAAGAACTGGCGGTGTTTATAGGCGTCGGAATGGAGTATCAAGGTCCCAGGCCGCGGAAAAACTAACTGCGTTGGCAATACTGCGTTAGAACCAGCCTCAGAATGCTCATTTAGAAAAACTAAACTCCGCTTCTTCGGCTGTTTCTGCCTTGTCTTGCCTGCCTCGTCTACGTTTTTCCACGGCCTGGGCACGTGGTTCGCCCAAGTTCGGAAGGAGTGAAGTATGACCGCCAGCGAAGAGAAGTTCACCCGCCAGCGTCTGCTCGAGGTGCAGACGCTGACGCCCAATCTGTTCACCTTACGTACCACCCGCGATCCCGGCTTTCGCTTCAACGCCGGGCAATTCGCGCGCCTGGGCGTCCGTAAGCCGAGCGGCAGCATTGTCTGGCGCGCCTACTCGATGGTCTCCGCGCCGCACGATGAGTTTCTCGATTTCTTCTCCATCGTGGTGCCGGGCGGCGAATTCACCAGCGAGCTGAGCCGCCTCGAACCCGGCGACGAGTTGCTGGTGGACAAGCAGGCGTTCGGCTTTTTGACCCTCGACCGCTTCATCGACGGCCGCGACCTGTGGCTACTCGGCACCGGTACCGGCATCGCGCCGTTTCTTTCGATCCTGCAGGACTTCGAAGTCTGGCAGCGGTTCGAGCGGATCATTCTGGTCTACAGCGCGCGCACGGCATCGGAACTGGCGTATCAACAGCTGATACGCGACCTGCCTCAGCGCGATTACCTGGAAGGGCTCGGCTCGAAGCTGACCTACCTACCTGTGGTGACCCGCGAGCAGGTGCCTGGCGCGCAGCACGGTCGCGTCACCACGCTGATCGAGAGCGGCGAGCTGGAACGGGCCGCCGATCTGAAGCTGGAGCCGGAGCACTCGCGGATCATGCTCTGTGGTAACCCGCAGATGATTGAGGACACCCGCACCCTGCTCAAAACACGCGACCTCAACCTGAGTCTGACCCGGCGGCCGGGTCAGGTGGCGGTGGAGAATTACTGGTGACAGGCCGGCGGGATCAACGCTCGGGTCCGTCTTCGATCAGTTCGGCCTGTAGCCAGGTCACGAAGCTGCTGATCAGGCGCTGGCGCCGTTTGCGCTCGGGCAGCACGACGTAATAGCCGAACTCGGTTCGCACGCTTTCGCTGCAGACGCGGCAAAGCAGACCCTGCGCCAGGAGTTCATCGACCAGATGACGCCAGCCGATGGCGACGCCCTGGCCAGCGATCGCCGCCTGAATCAACAGGGTGTAATTGTCGAAGCGCAACATGCCCGAACCTGGGTTCCCGGTGATCCCGAGCGCGCGAAAAAGGTTGCTCCAGTCGAGCCAGCGTGAGCGGCTTTCCGGTCGCAGGTGCAGCAGCGGCAGCCGCGAAAGCGCCGTCGGCGCCAGAGGCGTGGTCTCATTTTTCAGCAGCAGCGGGCTGCAGACGGGATAGACCTCCTCGTGAAACAGCAGATGCGCCTCGCCATGCCTGGAGCGGCCGTCGCCGAAGACGATGGCTACGTCGGTTTCCGAAGGCAGCACGCCCAGCCCACGCTCGCTGGTCACCAGGCTGACGTCCACCTCCGGATGCAACTGGTGAAAACGCTCCAAGCGCGGCATCAGCCAATACGCGGCGAAGGCGAAGTCGGTCGCGACCTGGAGCACCTCATGCTGCTGCTGCGCGGTGACCGCGGCAAGGCCAGCGTCCAGCGTGCCCAGACCCTGCTGTACATAGCTCAGCAGCAGCTCGCCGGCCTCGGTAAGGACGATGCCGCGATAGACGCGGTCGAACAGGCGAACCGCCAGCTGCTGTTCCAGACGCTTGATCTGCTGACTGATCGCCGGCTGTGTGCTGCCCAGCTCCAACGCGGCGGCGGTAAAGCTCTGTTGACGTGCAGCGGATTCGAATACCCGCAGCGTGTCCAGGGCGATGTGGTCGAGACGGTTACGCATAAGCTTTGCTTATCCTAGTCATAGCGCGTGGCCGGGTTTACCGCAGAGTTTAAGGGTCCAGACTCTGTATGACGCAATCTCGCATAAAAACAAGGCATGGACCGTTCGCACTATGAAGCGCCCCAACATCCTATTCATCATGGCCGACCAGATGGCCGCTCCCATCCTGCCGATGCATGACCCGGCGTCGCCGATCAAACTGCCGCATCTCTCGCAACTGGCCGCCAGCGGCGTGGTGTTCGATTCGGCCTATTGCAACAGCCCGCTCTGCGCGCCCTCGCGCTTCACCCTGGTCAGTGGCCAACTGCCCAGCAATATCGGCGCTTACGACAATGCCGCCGATTTTCCTGCCGACGTGCCGACCTACGCGCACTACCTGCGGCGGCTCGGTTATCACACGGCGCTATCCGGCAAGATGCACTTCTGCGGTCCTGACCAGCTGCACGGCTACGAGGAACGGCTGACCAGCGACATCTATCCGGCCGACTATGGTTGGGCGGTGAACTGGGACGAGCCAGAGGTACGCCTGAGCTGGTACCACAACATGTCGTCGGTGCTGCAGGCCGGCCCCAGCGTGCGTACCAACCAGATGGATTTCGACGAAGAGGTGGTGTTCAAGGCGCAGCAGTACCTCTACGACTTCGTTCGCTCCGATAGCCACCAGCCGTTCTGCCTGACGGTCTCGATGACGCACCCTCACGATCCCTACACAATTCCCGAGGAGTACTGGAACCGCTACCGGGAAGAGGACATCCCGCTGCCGCGCCAGAACATCGCACAGGACGAGCAGGACCCGCACTCGCAGCGCCTGCTCAAGGTCATCGATCTATGGGGCAAATCGCTGCCCGAACAGAAGATCAAGGACGCCCGCCGCGCTTACTTCGGCGCCTGCAGCTACATCGACGACAACGTTGGCAAGCTGCTGAAAACGCTCGAGGCGTGCGGCCTGGCCGAGGACACCATCGTGGTGTTCTCCGGTGACCATGGTGACCAGTTGGGCGAGCGGGGCCTCTGGTACAAGATGCACTGGTTCGAGATGGCCGCTCGCGTGCCGCTGATCATCCGTGCCCCGGGAATCGATCCGGCACGGATCGGCGCCTCGGTGTCGACCGCCGACCTGTTGCCGACCCTGGTTGAGCTGGCGGGCGGCACGCTGGAGGCCAACCTGCCGCTCGATGGTCGCTCGCTGCTGCCGCACCTGACCGGCCACGAGGGCCATGACGAGGTGTTCGGCGAATACATGGCCGAAGGCACTCTCAGCCCGCTGATGATGATCCGGCGCGGCGCCTACAAATTCATCTATTCGGAGCAGGATCCCTGCCTGTTGTTCGATCTGTTCAACGACCCACAGGAGCGCGAGAACCTGATGAACTCCGCCGATCACCAGGCGCTCGCCGACGCCTTTCTGGCCGAGGCGCGGCAGCGCTGGGATATCCCGGCCATCCATGACCAGGTGCTCGCCAGCCAGCGCCGGCGGCGTCTGGTCAGCGAAGCGCTGAGCCTGGGCAAACTGACCAGCTGGGATCACCAGCCCTGGGTCGATGCCAGCCAGCAATACATGCGTAACCACATCGACCTGGACGATCTCGAGCGTCAGGCTCGCTACCCTAGACCCTGATATACAGCGCCGCTGCCCTCAGGCCGCGCGATACGGAACCCTTTCGATCAGAGAGAAGGCAGAAGGACATGAGAAAAACGATAAGTGCAGTCATTGCCGGCAGCGTGATGTTGGCCGCCACGGGGCTTCAAGCGCAGGAAGACAAACAATGCGCCACGGTGCGTCTGGGCGATCCGGGCTGGAGTGATATTGCCGTCACCAATGGCATCGCCAGCCTGCTGCTCGAGGGCCTCGGTTACAAGCCGAAGGTCATGACCCTCGGCGTGCCGATCATCTTCGCCGGGCTGACCAAGGATCAGCTCGATGTCTTCCTGGGCAACTGGATGCCGGCGCAGCAGGACAACTACGACAAGTTCGTGGCCAGCGGTGAGATCGACGAGCACAGCGTCAACCTGACCGGTACCGAATACACCCTGGCGGTACCGACTTCGGTGTGGAACGAGGGAGTAAAACGTTTCGAGGACCTGGACACGCACGCCGAGCTGTTCGACAAGACGATCTACGGGATCGCTGCCGGTGCGCCGGCGAATCTGTCGATCCAGAAGATGATCGAGCAAGACGAGTTCGGGCTGGGTGACTGGCGGCTGGTTGAATCCAGCGAGCAGGCGATGCTGGTGCAGGTCGGCCGCGCGGTGAAGCGCGACAAGGGCGTGGTCTTTCTCGGCTGGACGCCGCACCCGATGAACGTTCAGTACGACATCAAGTACCTCAAGGGTGGCGAGGCTTATTTCGGTGAGAGCGGCACGGTCAATACGCTGGTGCGCAAGGGCTATGCCGCACAGTGCCCGAACGTCGGCAAACTGCTGAGCAACCTCAAATTCACCCAAGAGATGGAGAACGCCATCATGGATGAGGTGCTGGCCAGAAACGCCAGCAACGAAGCGGCGGTGAAGGCCTGGGTCAAGGCTCATCCCGAGGTGCTCGAAGGCTGGCTGCAAGGCGTCACGACCCGAGAGGGTGAAGACGGATTGGCCGCAGTGAAAGCCTCGCTCTGAGGTGTGCTGCGTGCTGGTCGGATGCGTAAGGCGGGCAAGCGGGGCTCGGCATCTGATGTGGCCGTCCCGGCACCGTCAGCTTCGTAGGGTGGGTCACGCATCACCGATCCACCAGGCGGTGGCGGAGGTGGATGAAAAGAGCGTCATCCACCCTACGTTATGGACGCTTGGTTAAGCGTTGCCTGATTACTCGACGTACGCGGGAGCTTGGATAAGCACCGCGAAGCGTTTCATCCATACCAGGGCAAGAGCAGTTTCGCAGGGTGGATCACGCTTCACCGATCCACCGGGCGGTGGCAGAGGTGGATGAAAAGAGCGTCATCCACCCTTGTATCTCGACTACCACGCTATGTTGGGGTGATAGTTCCCGACTGATCATCGGGGGAAGGCCAGGAAGCCGTATCCACCCTTAGGCTTTGAGCCTGCGACGTAGATAGCGCTGCGGCC
>NZ_POUL01000013.1 GCF_002890895.1 Stutzerimonas stutzeri | reverse complement strand
CCGAACTCAGTAGTGAAACGACGCATCGCCGATGGTAGTGTGGGGCTTCCCCATGTGAGAGTAGGTCATCGTCAAGCTTCTACACCAAACCCCCGATCTTCGTAAGAGGATCGGGGGTTTGTCTTTGGGCGCTAAAAATTTGGGTATCCATCGCCGGGGCTTAAACCCCGTTACACAAGCGGTCGGGCAACTACTCGCAGAGACGCACTGACTGCAGGCACAAAGGGTCAATGCTTACGCGAGCATGCGGAGGCCGCACGAGAGGCAGTAACATTGCATCACAAGCGGAGACGAGCGACGAAACCGCTAATGAGCCCGAGTAGTGATGACGTGTTTGGTGCGCTTAGAAAGGCCGGCCCGAACGCTATGGGCCGAACAAGCCAAGGGTGCATCATCAAATGAGGCCTGGGAGTGAAAACCCATGGTCTGTCGGCTTGGCGCGGTGATACGCATCACGAGATGCAAGCGTGAGCGTCGTCAGACCTTCAACGGAATGCGTGGCAAGTAATACGAGCATGGCTCATGGCCAGCGAGGATCAGCAGGGGGCGGTCTCGAAGGCACTAGCCCCTGCTAGCTGCAACGTGTCGCGCAGAGCGCGCTGCCTAGGCGAGCGTCAATCGCCTCGGTACTCGCAACCACTTGTGCAGGTTTCGTGGAGTCGAATTCTCGATAGTTCCGGCAGTCGCGGCATCAGTTCATGCCAGATCCATTTGGCCAAGTTCTCGCTGGTGGGTTTGGCCAGACCGGGCAGATGATTTCAGGCGCAACCGTAGGGGTATGGAAAGGCCCGAATATAGACTCCAAGTGGCTGGCGCGCACTTAGAGGAGCAAGGCTAAGCGCAGTAGTACGCTGTACCCAAGTGCCGATGACAAGGAGGTTAAGATCACCGTGGACGATCCACTGTGCGGAGCTGTAGCGCCACATTATCGGGAAGACTAAGTGCGTGCTCCAAAGCGAACTAAGGAAGCGAAAGTATCGGGCGGTCCAGTCGCCAGCAACCATAGCGTAGCTACTCTGACCTCGTTTGCGAGAATGCCCAGCCTGCCCAGTTAGCGGACAAGAGACAGGCAGCGCGGACTGGGCTACGAACGCCAGGAAAGACGCCCGTGTCCAATGAGCCAGCCCATCCCACCGGTAGACTGGCTCGCCACCCAGCTTTCAGCTGATCGGTTCGGCTTCTCGTACCGCGTTTCGCTCAGCTGCTACATCCGGTTGCCCAGCCTGCTCGCGCCGCTTGATGTATTTCCAATCCGCTTCGTCTATGTAGATGCCAGTCGGACCGCTGCCGCCTTCCAGGTCGATGGCTACATGGGCCGACACCTGAGGTTTGACCGATGCCAGAATCGGGACGAAGCCTAGTTGCAAACTGGTTTCGATCAGCGCTTGCTGGTTTCGCTCGTCGATGTCCGCAGCTTCGTCAAGATAGTAGGGTAGACGTATGCGTCCGGCCTGTTCGCGATCCATCAGGTGCAGCAACAGGTACATGTTGGTCAGTGCCTTGATGGTCATCGTCGTGCCGTTGGATGCCGCGCCGTCGATGTCGGTATGAATTACCGGCTGACCTCCAACTTTGGTGATTTCAAAGGCGAGCTCAAACAGGTCCTTCAGCCCCAGCTGGTTGTTGTTTGCGGCAACCAGGCGCGCCAGATACTCCTTGGCTTCCTCGTTCTTGCTGTCCTGTTCGCTGCTTTGTTGCAGATCGAACACCGACAGCGTCTCGCCCTGCTCGTATTGTCCGGCGCTGTGGATGATCTGGTCGATATGCTTGAGCGCATCCTTGTTCGGTGCCAGGACGATGCGGAAGCTCTCAAGGTTCGACACCTGGCGCTTGTTGATCTCGCGATTGAACAACGCCAGCTGATGTTCGAGGCTGTCGTAGTCGCTTCGAATGTTGCGCAGGGTACGGGCAATGTCGGTAACTGCCGCCCTACGCGCCTTGGCCAGCGTCAGGGCTTCATCCTGACGATGCGCGTACGCGTTCACCAATAGTTGAAGCCGACGCTCGGGGTCTTCTTCGCTATCAAACTTGGCGACGCCCTTGAGGCGTACCTGGGCGTAGAGCGCTTCGATCTGACCATCGACGCGCTGCAACGCCTGCCAGCTGTCCTGATAGTCGTTGAGCAGCGGTTGGAGGTTATCCAGCGAGTCATCCACTGGGTCCATGAACGGCGTGCCGAAAGGCAGGTCGGCCGGAAGCAGCTGACGGCGACGTAGTGCGTCTTCCAGCGTGCGTTCCTTGGCTTCGAGATCAGCCAACTGCCGGCCAACCAGCTGCAGCTTCGCCGAGAGGTGTTGTACCCGCTCGGTAAACGCATCGCTGGTCCGCTTGAGTTCGTCCTGCGCCGCCTCCGCCTGGGCCAGCTGCTCGAGCTTGCTGTCTTCTTCTGCTGAGAGGGTCTGGCAACGGCGGAAGTCTTCCAGCGCTTTCTGAGCGTCTAGTACCTGTTGATACAGCTGCTCGGCCTGCGCCTTGCTCGCGGCCCGGTCGACCGCCACCGAATGCTGGGCCTTGAGTTGTTTCAACTCGCGCTCCAACCGATCCTTCTGATCACGCAGCGCAGTGCGGTCGGCCAGCGCCTGCAGGGCAGGTGGCTCGATATGGGACAGGTCGATGGAGAGCCCAGGCGCTTCAAAGTGTTCACCCTTGAAGCCGTCGAGCACCGCTTCGAGCGACTTGACCCAGGTATCGCCGTCGTCCATGGCGATGCCTTTGTCACCCAAGGGCAGGCTGAACAGTTGGCTATTGAACAGGCGCATCAGACGATCGACATCGGCCTGGGAGAACTCTTCGCGCAGGCGCGAATAGCTGTTGTTGTCTGCATGGTCCAGTTGCTGCCGGACCGACTTGAGGCGCTTTTCCAGGTCGCGCAGACGCTCGTCGAGGTCTTCGCTGGAGAACTGGCGCGCTTGGGAGAGCGCGCCAGCAAGTTCATCGTGAGCATCCTTGGCGGCGAGAAGTTGCTGCTCGAGTACGCGGGCATCCTCGACCAGCGCAAAGCGGTTCATCAACGCCGAGAGCTCACCTAGCCAGCGCTGAATCTCGCTGATCTCACGCTCTAGGCGCATTAGCTCAGCAGTACCGCCACGCTGTTCATTCTGCAAACCGTCTTGTTCGCGGCGATAATGTTCGGCCTGGATGACCAGCTCTTCCTTGCGGGCGCCGGCATAGTCCTGCCAGGTGCCGAGGAGCGAGTCGAGCAAGGGGGACAGACGATGCAACTTGCCACGTAACAACTCACGCTGCGCGACGCCGGCGGCAAGCGCTTCGACCAGCGGGCCAGCTGCGACCAGTGCTTGATAGTCCTGCTCCATCCGGCGAACGTCGCGGAAGGCTTCTTCGGTGGCAGCGATATAGTCGACGCTGCCCGAGCGCAGGCTGTGCTCGAAGGCGTCCAGGAACAGCTGCTTGAGCTTGGCAGCGGTGATCTCGCGCATATGCAGCAGGTTGATGAACAGCGCACGGAAGGTCTTCAGGCTCTGCTCGCTGGTCGAGCGCAACGGGATCAGCGTCATGTCCAACGGAATCGCGGTATGGCCACCGACCAGCAGCCGGCGCAGTTCATCCGGTTTGGCCTCGTAGGCCTTGATGCCGGCGCGCTCCAGGTTGGCGAACAGCTCACGTTGGCGCAGGCAGGTGCCGTTCTGCTGATAGTGGTCCAGGTCCAGCGAGCCCTGATAGACGAAGAATTGATGGCCGAAGCCACCACCCGGTCCCCGCCCGGCCACACCGATCACGTGCGGGCCATGAGGCAGGGCGACTTCGACGAGGATGTAGCTGGTGTCGCTGGCGAAGTAGAACTTGCGTGACTGTTCCAGGCTGTACTTGCCGAAACTCATGTCCGACATGCGCGCCAAAATCGGAAACTGCAGCGCGTTGATCGATGCGGACTTGCCGAGGTTGTTGGCGCCGTATACAGACAGGGGCGTTTCCAGTGGAAAGATACCGAGGCTGTAGCCTGCGGTGTTCAGCAGGGCAAAGCGGCGAATGCCGTAGCGTTCCTGGCTCATGCTTCAAGCTCCTTTTCTTCGGCGATGGCACGCGCAAGGGCATCTTCTTCGGATTCGTCCGGGCCACGGTCGAGAAGAATGATGTCGTCCTCCTCTTCTTCATCGGCGATAAGCTGCGGTGCGGGCAGCGACAGGTCATTGCTGTGCAGGCTCGCAGCCAGGTCGCGGTCTTGCTGAACGGACAGGCAAACATCTAGGAAGCGGTGCATGGGCGGCAGGAAACGGTAGATGCCGTTGCTGTCTTCGGCGAAGCCCAGCTGCGTCAGGCGGCGGATTACCTTTTCCTCCAATTCGTCCTGCGTGGTGACTTCCGCCTGCAGAAACAGGTCGCGGTACTTATCGAGCAGCGCCGGCAGCTCATCACGGCCGAGGGTGCCGCCGTCCAGCACCGCGAGCGGATCGCGACCCTGATCAGCCAAATGTTCGACAAGGATGAAGGTGAACAACGCCAGGCGCTGAGCCGTCTTGTTGACCTGTGCGCCCATCTGCTCAGGGACGAAGTAGTAGAAACCGCGCGGATCGCAGACCAGTTCGAAGCCGAGCGCCTTGAACAGCGCGCGGTACTGGTCCTGCATGTTGGACAGCTGGGCGTAGCACTCGGGCTCGCTGCGCGACAGGTGATAGCCCTTGAACAGCTCGCGGAAGATCGGCGCCAGCTGGGTCATTTCTTTCAGGTCGATGTTCATACACAACTCAGGCAATCATCGTGTGAAACCGCGAAGCGCTTTTCACGAAAATGGGTAATCGGGACAGGCGGCAGGTTGACCGTGCAGTACAAGACTCAACCATCGGCATTGGCCAGCAGCGCGAATGAGCTGAGGCTGACCTGATGCTCGCGTGTCAGGTACTCGCGCCGCTCCAGGCGGTCGCGCTGGAAACGCGCATCGCGGGATAAGCGCGAGAACCAGTAGAGCAGCTCATCGGTAGCGCCCTCCGGTTCCTGCTCCAGCAGCCATTGCATCAGGTCAGGCAGCGGCAGCGCCTGCTCGCAACGATCAAGCATCTCACGCGCCGTCAGCGGCGACCGCGGTGCGTCAGTCTTGCGCTTGCCGCCTGCCCGCGGAAACTGTGCCGGCTTCGGCTCGAAGCGGGCCAAGGCATAGACGTAGGCTTCGACCTGGCTGGCTGAGCCGAGGAAGGTACTCTGCGGCCGGGTGAACAGCGGCAGCGAGGCCTGTGGCACGGCATCGAGGCCTTTCTTGCGGATGGCCGACAGCGCCAGCGCGGCACCACGGGTCACCGCATTGTGTCGACGCGCCTCCTCACGCAAGGGCAGCAGCAGCTCGCGAGCATGACGGAGGGTCAGCTGGGCGGTGCTCTGCATTTCCAGAATCCGCGCATGCGTGCGTAACAGCAGATCGTCGTCGACCAGTTGGCCGAGCCGCTGTTGCTCGCCGAGCAGCTTCATCAGCACCTGTTCGACGCGGTAGACGCCTTGCTCGAAGGCACCGTCAGCCGCGACCAGCTGAATCATTGGCTCGACATATTCATCCCAGGTCGCCAGTACCTCGGCGTAACGCTGGCGCAACGGGATCTGCCGATCGCTGGTCTTTGCCCGATCAGCCACGCCAATCAACGCCTGTTCATCATTTGCGAGCTTCTTCAGTACATCGCGCACGCGCATGTCGAGCAGGCGCAGCTGGCGGGCCAGGTCCTGACCGTCGCGGATCTCGAAGGCGTCCTGGATGTGGCCCGCCAGGCGTTCGAGGTGACGCAGATAGGCTTCGATTTCCAGGCACAGGCCCAGGCGATGTTCGCGACGCAGGTAGGCCAAAAAGTCATGGATCTGAGCGTTTAGCTCGAAGCGATTCGGGCTTTTCGCCACCGGCACCAGGATGTCCAGACGGATCCATTGATCGAGCAGGGCCGTGATGTCGGTGGGCGTTCCTTCCGGCAGTTGCGCAGCGAGCTGGTGACGAAGTTCGATCAGGCTCAGGGTGCCAGCGTCGAAGCGCTCGCACAGTGGCTCGAGCAATGTCCAGTGTTCGGCGAGTGCGCGCAGTACGCGCTTGGGTTCGATCATCGAGGCGCCAATCCAGCCATGAAAAAAGGCGCAAATTGTACTGCATCCCCGCAGGCTTAATGGCAGGCGGAGACGATCGGATGCGTCCTGATCGGCACTCCTGTAAGCAAGTGCGACGGTTCATCCGGTCGTCATCGTTTGCGGTTTAGTCTGCCGCGCATCCTTGCAGCCCAGCAATTTCGTGGCGACCGAACATCATGAAAGTCGATGAAGTGTCGAAATGCTATTTCGATATGCGTTGGTTACCGGCACAATTCGCCCTTTTTCCAAACGGGAAGCGGTCGGCTTCCTGTCGGCGACCTTTTCGGGGCACGCACACATGATCAAGACGCCGTATTACCTCATCGACAAACAGAAGCTGCTGGGCAATCTGGAAAAGATTGCCTATGTACGCGAGCGGTCCGGCGCCAAGGCGCTGCTGGCGCTCAAATGCTTCGCCACCTGGTCGGTTTTCGACCTGATGCAGCAGTACATGGACGGTACTACTTCGTCTTCACTGTACGAGCTCAAGCTTGGCCGGCAGAAGTTCGCAGGAGAAGCCCATGCTTACAGCGTGGCCTGGGCGGATGATGAAATTGAAGAGATGGTCGCCAATTGCGACAAGATCATCTTCAACTCCATTGGCCAACTTGAGCGTTTCGAGGCCGCCACCGAAGGCACCATTCGTGGTTTGCGCGTAAACCCTCAGGTCAGCAGCTCCGACTATCTGCTCGCCGATCCGGCGCGCCCGTTCAGTCGTCTCGGCGAGTGGGACCCGGAGAAAATAGCCTCGGTCATGGGCAAGATTTCCGGCTTCATGTTCCACAACAACTGTGAGAACAGTAGCTTCGAGCTGTTCGACAAGATGCTCGGCACCATCGAGGAGCGCTTCGGCCATCTGCTCGAACAAGTCGAATGGGTCAGCCTCGGTGGCGGTATCCACTTCACCGGGGAAGACTACCCACTCGATGCCTTCTGCGCCCGCCTGAAAACTTTCTCCGAGAAGTATGGTGTGCAGGTTTACCTGGAGCCGGGCGAAGCGGCGATCACCCATAGCTCCTCGCTTGAAGTGACAGTGCTCGACACCCTGTACAACGGCAAGAATCTTGCGGTAGTCGACAGCTCGATCGAGGCGCATATGCTCGATCTCCTGATCTACCGCCTCAACGCCAAGATGGCGCCCAACGACGGCGAGCACAGCTACATGGTGTGCGGCAAATCCTGTCTGGCCGGCGATATCTTCGGCGAGTACCAATTTGATCGTCCGCTGACCATCGGCGATCGGCTGTCGTTTATCGACGCAGCGGGTTACACAATGGTCAAGAAAAACTGGTTCAACGGCCTGAAAATGCCGTCCATCGTTGTAAAGCAGCTCGACGGCAGCGTCGAGGTGGTTCGCGAATTCAACTTTGACGATTACCTGTCCAGCCTTTCCTGAGGCCGGCAGCTAAAAAGGGGTATCAAAAGAAATTGAAGAAGAACGTTCTTATCATTGGGGCAGGAGGTGTCGCCAAGGTGGTGGCCCACAAATGCGCGCAGCACAACGACGAACTCGGTCGTATTGCCATCGCGTCGCGCAGCATCTCCAAATGCCAGGCCATCATCGACAGCGTAGAGGGCAAGGGCGGCCTGAAGCAGCCCGGCGAAATCAAGGCTTATGCGCTGGATGCACTGGATGTTGAAGCGACCAAGGCACTGATTCGCGAAACCGAATCACAGATCGTCATCAACGTCGGTTCGGCTTTCCTCAATATGTCCGTTCTTCGCGCCTGCATCGACACTGGCGCAGCTTATCTCGATACGGCTATTCACGAAGAGCCGAACAAGATTTGCGAAACGCCGCCGTGGTACGGCAACTACGAGTGGAAGCATCTGGCCGAGTGTCAGGAAAAGGGCGTCACCGCCATTCTGGGCGCTGGCTTCGACCCGGGCGTGGTTAATGCATACGCCGCCCTGGCGCAGCAGGAATACTTCGACAAGATCGAGTCGATCGATATTCTGGACGTCAACGCCGGTTCGCACGGCAAATATTTCGCGACCAATTTCGACCCGGAAATCAACTTCCGAGAATTCACCGGTCAGGTCTACAGCTGGCAGAACAGCCAGTGGACGACCAACCGCATGTTCGAGGTCAAACGCACCGACAACCTGCCAGTCGTGGGCGAGCAGAGCCTCTACCTGACCGGGCATGACGAGGTGCATTCGCTCTCCAAGCACCTCGAAGTTCCCAACGTCCGCTTCTGGATGAGTTTTGGTGACCATTACATCAATGTCTTCACCGTGCTGAACAAACTCGGCTTGCTTTCGGAGCAGCCGGTACGTACAGCAGAAGGCCTGGAAGTGGTGCCACTCAAGGTGGTGAAAGCAGTGCTGCCTGATCCCGCTTCGCTGGCGCCTGGCTACACGGGCAAGACCTGCATCGGCGACCTCATCAAAGGCACGAAGGACGGCCAGCCGCGCGAGTTGTTCATCTACAACGTGGCCGATCATGAAGAGGCTTACGCCGAGACGGACAGCCAGGGCATTTCCTACACCGCTGGCGTACCGCCAGTCGCCGCCGCGCTGCTGGTGGCGCGTGGAGAGTGGGATGCGCAGCGCATGGTAAACGTCGAGCAATTGCCGGCGCAGCCATTCCTCAAGTTGCTCGACGCGATGGGCCTGCCGACTCGGATCAAGGACGAGCGCGGCGACCGGGCCTGGGATCATTAAGCCAGCGACAAGTTGCACGAAAGAACGAAAGGCCCCGCTGCTCTGGCAGCGGGGCCTTTAACTTTGTCCGCGACGCGGCGGTGGATGTAAAACGCGACATCCACCCTACGTATCAACGTGGGGTCTGGCATTCGTAGGGTGGAAAACCGCGAAGCGTTTTCCACAGACGTTTTTGGCCGTTGATGGCACACGCGCCAGTGCCAGCACCACACATGTTTCGTGGTGAAGTAAAAGCGACATCTCCTCTACGAACGCAGCTGCGCCTTCCCGCCCCGTTCATTTCACGCGACAATCCGCGGACAACAGCGCCCCATGAGAGGCGCTTGGCAGCCGTGAGGACCTTCCTATGAGCAGCAATGATCGCGTCATCATCTTCGACACCACTCTGCGTGACGGTGAGCAGAGCCCCGGCGCCTCCATGACGGGCGAAGAAAAGCTGCGCATCGCCAAGGCCCTCGAGCGGCTGAAAGTGGACGTGATCGAGGCCGGCTTCGCCATCGCCAGTCCGGGCGATTTCGCCGCCGTCAAAGCCGTGGCCGACCATATCAAGGACAGCACCGTCTGTAGCTTGGCCCGCGCCGTCGATGCCGATATCGAACGCGCTGCCGAAGCACTCGCTGGGGCCAACTCCGGACGCATCCATACCTTTATCGCCACCAGCCCGATTCATATGCAGTACAAGTTGCGCATGCAGCCGGACCAAGTGGTCGAGCAGGCCGTTCGGGCGGTGACCAAAGCGCGCAACCTCTGCGCCGATGTGGAGTTCTCCTGTGAGGACGCCGGGCGGTCGGAAATCGATTTCCTGTGCCGCATCATCGAGGCGGCCATCGACGCCGGCGCACGTACGATCAATATCCCGGACACTGTCGGCTACGCCATTCCGCATCAGTATGCCGACATGATTCGCCAGCTACTTGAGCGCATTCCCAACGCGGATAAAGCTGTTTTCTCCGTGCATTGCCACAACGACCTGGGTCTGGCAGTCGCCAACTCGCTTGCCGCGGTAGTCGCCGGTGCTCGGCAAGTCGAGTGCACCATCAACGGGCTTGGCGAGCGCGCCGGCAATGCCGCCCTGGAAGAAATCGTCATGGCGATCAAGACCCGCCAGGACCTGCTCGACGTGCACACCCGGATCGAGACCGAACACATCCTCAGCGCCTCGCGTCTGGTCTCCGGAATCACCGGCTTTCCGGTGCAGCCGAACAAGGCCATCGTGGGTGCCAATGCCTTTGCCCATGAGTCCGGCATTCATCAGGATGGCGTGCTCAAACACCGCGAAACCTACGAAATCATGTCCGCGCAATCGGTGGGCTGGAATGCCAACAAGATGGTGATGGGCAAGCACTCGGGGCGCGCTGCGTTCCGTTCGCGGCTCGAGGAGCTGGGCATCGTCCTGCCGGGCGAGGGCGAGCTGAACGCGGCTTTTGCGCGCTTCAAGGAGTTGGCGGACAAGAAGCACGAGATCTTTGATGAGGACTTGCAGGCGCTGGTGTCCGACACGCTGGCCGAGGACGTGCAGGAGCATTTCAAACTCGTCACCCTGGAGGTGGCGAGCAAGACCGGCGAGGTGCCAGACGCCAAGCTCGTACTGAGTGTGGACGGCAATGAGCAGGCCGCGTCCGGACAGGGTTCGGGACCGGTCGATGCGACCTTCAAGGCCATCGAGTCGATAGCCAATTCGGGCGCGACGCTTCAGCTGTATTCGGTCAACGCCATCACCAAGGGCACCGACTCGCAAGGCGAGGTCACGGTGCGGCTGGAGAAGGGTGGACGCATCGTCAATGGCAACGGTGCCGACACCGATATCGTCGTCGCCTCGGCCAAGGCTTACCTCAATGCGCTGAATCTGATGCAGGTTGGCGCCAAGGCTCATCCGCAGGTGGCCGGGGTTTGATTACCGAAAGTCGGCGTCGGGCCTTTCTCGATGCCATGCAGATCACCACCTGGCTGCCGCGCGCCGAGCTGCCGTTTGCCGCCCCTTCGCGGCCGGAACTGTTGCAGTTCTTCGAGGCGGAAGACGAGGCCGCGCCAGTCGTCGAGCCTCGCTCGGCGGCACAGCCAACCGTTGCGGCACCTGAGGCAATAGCGCCGGTAGCGGCGGCTTCGGCGAGTCCGGCTGCTGATGCGGTTCGCTCGGTCATGTCGCGGGTCGCCATGCCTGAGCCAAAAAAGTCAGCCGCCAAGACTGGCGAGGCGCAAGCGGTCGCCGCCGAGCAGAAAGTTGCCGTACCGCCACCTCGCTTCGCCTTGCAGTTGTTGCGTGCGGGCAATGTCTTGCTCTTGGTCGAGCTGCCCACCGGGGAATCCTTCCAGAGCCGCGATCCGGCTTACATCCTGCTCAAGGACTTGTTGCGCGCCGCCAGGCTGCCGGACAGCCCGCAGCAGGTCGGTGACGGTGAGCCGATTCGCTGGCCGCTGCTCCATCGCGGCAGCCTTGATCAAGGTGCAGAGGCCGCGCGCGACTATGTGCAAGGCGTGGTTGCGGCTGAGCTCGAGGGTATGGGGTGTGCCTGCCTCTGGTTGGTCGGTTCGCCCGCGCTGCGGTTTGCTGGCGAAGTCGAGGCGGACGCCTGCTACCGCGAGTTGACCATTGAAGGCCTGGGCGTTGCGTTGACCATACCGGGGCTGGAACAGTTGATGGAGCAGCCTGGCAGCAAGGCGCAGCTGTGGAAAGCCATGCGCCGCAGCATGCCGCGCTGGGTGACTGGTTTGAGTGGGTCCACGAGTAGTGTTCATGAGTGATGCAGTGAGCTTCCGCCCGATGACTGCGGCGGATATCGAAACCGTGCTGAAAATCGAATACGCGGCCTTCAGCCATCCCTGGACCCGCGGCATCTTCACCGATGCGCTCACCGCCTATGAATGCTGGGTGATGTTCGAGGGCGAGCAGCAGGTCGGTCATGGCGTGATCAACGTCATTCTCGACGAAGCACATCTGCTCAACATCACGGTCAAGCCACAGAGTCAGGGCCACGGACTTGGCTTGCGGCTTCTGGAACATCTGATGCAACGGGCTCACGAGCGTGGCGGGCGCGAGTGCTTCCTTGAGGTGCGCGCGAGCAATACTTCGGCTTACCGTCTGTACGAGCGTTATGGCTTCAACGAGGTCGGGCGGCGCCGTGGTTACTACCCGTCCGCCGAGGGCCGCGAGGATGCTCTGGTGATGGCCTGTACGTTGATCGACTGAGCAGCGAAGGTCTGAGGCAAGAAGGCCCGACTCCAAAAGAGTCGGGCCTTCTTTTACCGCCATGCATCCATTGCGTATGGCAGGCAGCTTTGTAGACGCTACTGCCCCGGGGCCTTGTCCCGGCCAGAATCCAGCGGGGCGTCGCCGCCGAGTTCGTCGTCGTCCATCACATCGTCATTTTCATGCAGCACGGCGTCGCCGCCGCCAAGACCTGTGTCCGGGTCACCCTCTGCCGGGCCGTCCCACGGCTTGCCGTCCAGCGGGTCGGAGCGGCCCGCTTCGGCCTCGTCCAGGTCGACATCGGCACCGATGCGATGCTCCGAAACTTCACTCAGCTCCTGATCCGCCGGCCCGCCATGACCACGCTCGTGTGGCGAGCGAGAGCCATCGTCAGGAATCAGCGTCTCTGGCGCCATGTCGTCCATGGTGGTCTGCCCGCCAGGTACTTCGCCAGTCGTCATCCCGGCTTCGGCTACGCGCTCTGGCGGAAACTCGTCCTCGAGTTCTTCGGCAGGCACTTCATCTCCAATGCGGCCTTTACGATCGTCCCGATGCTGATCGAAATCGAGCTGCTCGATGGAGCCCATGCGGTCCTCGGTAGTGTCGATTTCCTTGGGGGTGTAGGGCTTGGAATCGTTCATGACAACCTCCTGCTAGAACTCTGGTCTTGCAGGTTGTGACCCGGCGGCGATGTGAAGATTCAGGCCGGCCGCTGGCCGGTTCCGGCTTTATGAACCAAGCTGCAGTGGCTGTGCTTGTTGAATTGCAGGCGCCGGCCGCGATAAAAAAACGCGAACCACCACCGTTGATCGGGGGTCCCAGCTACATGAGTAAACAAGATGATCAACCCGAGCTAGAGACTCGGCGCTGCGCTTTTTTCTTCGATGTCGATGGCACGCTCGCTGATATCCAGCCGCGTCCAGAACTCGTTTTCATCCCGCCTCGTTCGCTGGCCGCGCTCGAACAGCTGAGCGCCAACGGCATTCCTGTTGCGGTCGTGTCAGGCCGGCCAATCAGTCAGCTCGATGCGCTGCTCACTCCCCTGCAGCTGCCTGCAGCCGGTGTGCACGGCGCCGAGCGTCGTACCGCAGCCGGGGAGCTGCAAAACCTGGCCCTCGATAACGAGGTGCTCGATGCCATTCAGCGCGAGCTGGCGCAGGCATGTGCCGAGCATCCTGGCCTGTCGCTTGAGAACAAGGGCGTCGCCTTTGCTCTGCATTTCCGTCTGGCCCCTGAGTTGGAAGAGACAGCGCGTCACGTGGCCGAAGATTTCGTCTCCCGTTATGGTGAGGTGCTGGCGCTTCAGCCTGGCAAGTGCGTATTCGAGCTCAAGCCTCGCGGCGCCAGCAAGGGCGAAGTCATCCGTACCTTCATGCAAGAGGCGCCATTTGCCGGGCGGACGCCGGTCTTCATTGGTGATGATTTGACCGATGAAGCTGGCTTCACGGTGGTTAATGAGCTGGGCGGGGTCTCGATCAAGGTGGGCAGCGGAGCGACCGAAGCCACGCAGCGGCTGGAATCGGTAGAAGCCGTTGCCGCCTGGCTGGACCGGTTGCAAAGCACGCTGCTGGAGCCGCAATAACATCCAATAAAACCAGATTGAAGCGAGAACTAGCATGAGCCGACTAGTAGTGGTTTCTAACCGCGTAGCGCCGATCAAGGCGGGGAAGGTCGCTGCTGGCGGGCTTGCAGTGGGTGTGCATGACGCGTTGCGCCAGGCCGGGGGTATCTGGTTTGGCTGGAGCGGGGACGTGAGCAGCTCCCCGCAAACCAGCACCGAGACCGTCGGTAACATCACCTACGTCACGCTGGGCCTGACCAAGCAGGACTACGATCAGTATTACCGTGGGTTTTCCAATGCCACGCTGTGGCCGATCTTCCACTACCGGATCGACCTGGCGCGCTACAACCGGCAGGAGTACGAGGGCTACAGGCGGGTCAACGCCATGTTGGCGGAAAAGCTCAAGCCCCATCTCAAGCCTGACGACATCATCTGGATCCATGACTACCACCTGATTCCTTTCGCCGAAGCCTGCCGCCAGCTGGGCATTCGCAATCGCATCGGCTTCTTTCTCCACATTCCGTTTCCGCCACCGGAAATTCTCACCGTCATTCCGCCGCACAACGAGCTGCTCAAGACGCTCTGCTTCTATGACCTTATCGGCTTCCAGACCGAGACCGATCGGCTGGCGTTTCAGGACTACATGACCCGTGAGGTGCGCGGCATTCTTGAGTCGGATGGCAGCTTGACGGCTTATGGTCAGAACTTCCGCGCAGGGGTCTATCCCATCGGCGTGGTGCCGGATGAGATTCAGGATCTTGCCGAGTCCTACAAGGGTCGCACCAAGCCCATGCGGCGCACCACGGATGTGGATCGCAAGAAGATCGTCAGCGTTGACCGGCTGGATTACTCCAAGGGGCTGGTGGAGCGTTTCATGGCCTACCAGGCGTTCCTTGAGCGCTACCCGGAGCATCGGCGTGCGGTGGAGTTCATTCAGATCGCGCCAACATCTCGCTCGGATGTGAAGACTTATCAGGCGATCAGGCAGCAGCTGGAAAGCCAGGCCGGACACATCAACGGTTGGCTCTCCGATCTGGACTGGACGCCGCTGCATTATCTCAACAAAAGCCACGACCGTCGCGCCCTGATGGGCCTGTTTCGCCAGTCCGACATCGGCTTCGTCACACCGCTGCGCGATGGCATGAACCTGGTTGCCAAAGAATTCGTCGCCTCCCAGGACCCGGAAGACCCCGGTGTACTGGTGTTATCACGCTTTGCCGGCGCCGCGCGGGAGCTGACCTCGGCGCTGATCATCAACCCCTACGATTGCATCGGCATGGCCGAGGCGCTGGACCGCGCGATGCGCATGTCGCTGACCGAGCGAAAGGATCGCTACGAGCACATGATGCGGGCGATACGTGCCGCTGATCTGGATGCCTGGCGCGACAATTTCCTGCGGGACTTGCGCGCCTTTTCTTCCCGCCCACGAGCCGAAGTCCAGGCGAATCCGCTGTTCACCGTCTAATGCTGTGACGTACCGGTCTGCGTGCTTGTCAAAACGCCGACCGGTTCGTAACGTGCGTGTCGGAATGGAAGGGGCAGGCGATGAGCAACGAGCTTCAACAGTTATTCGAGAACAATGCGCGCTGGGCTGAAGCGATCATCGAGGAAGACCCGACCTTTTTCACCAAACTGGCCAAGCAGCAGGTGCCGGAATACCTCTGGATCGGCTGTTCGGATGCGCGCGTACCGGCCAACGAGATTGTCGGCCTGCTGCCCGGCGATCTGTTCGTTCACCGCAACGTCGCCAATGTCGTCCTGCACACCGACCTCAATTGTCTGTCGGTGATCCAGTACGCGGTGGACGTGCTCAAGGTGCGGCATATCCTTGTCACCGGCCATTACGGTTGCGGCGGTGTTCGCGCCTCGATGCGTGACGACCAGCTCGGGCTGATCGACGGCTGGCTGCGCACCATCCGCGATCTCTATTACGAGCACCGCGAGCACATCGCCAGCTTCCCGACTGAAGAAGCGCAGGTGGATCGCCTCTGCGAGCTCAACGTCATCCAGCAGGTCGCCAATGTCAGCCACACCAACATCGTCCAGAACGCCTGGCACCGCGGTCAGCCGCTGTCCGTGCACGGCTGCATCTACGGCATCAGGGACGGTATCTGGAAGAACCTCAACGTCACCATCAGCGGTCTTGACCAGCTGCCGCCGCAGTACCGCCTTCGCACGCGTCAGCCCGTCTGATGGCGTCGCGTCAGGGATGGGCCTTCGCTGGGCTGTTGCTCGCCGTGCTCTGCTGGAGCGGAAACGCTCTGGTGGCGCGCGCCTTTCATGAGGCGATCCCACCGCTGACCCTCGCGTTCTGGCGCTGGACGCTGGCCACCTGTCTGTTGCTGCCATTCGTGGTGCGCTCCATCTGGACGCATCGCGCCACGCTTCGCGCAGCCGGCTGGCGCTTGCTGGTGGTCGCGGCGCTCGGCATCAGCAGCTACAACTCGCTGCTGTACTCTGCTGCGCAAAGCACCGAAGCCATCAACCTCACCCTGGTCAACACCTGTCTGCCGTTGTTCACCTTTATTGGCGGTGGCCTGTTGCTGGGTGAGTGGCCCGCCCGTCGCGCCTGGTTCGGCATGGCCATCGCCGCCTGCGGATTGGTCTATCTGATCAGCCGTGGCAGCTGGGATGCGTTTGCAAACCTGGCGTTCAAGGCTGGCGATCTCATCATGCTCGTGGCCGTGCTGGTATGGGCGCTGTACACCCTGTCGCTGCGACGCTGGAGCAGCTTTCTTCAGGTTCCGCCCTTGACGTTGCTAGGCGTGTTGATGGCAATCGGTACGCCGCTGATCCTGCCGTTCTACCTGTTCGAATACAGCCAGGTCGGCGGTTTCACACCGAGCCTGACCAACCTCAGCGTCATCGCCTACACAGCGGTCTTCGCCTCGCTGATTGCGTATCTGTCCTGGAACCACGGCGTCAAAACCGTTGGCGCAGCCAAAGCGGCAATGGCGACTTATCTGATGCCGGTTTTCACCGCGATTCTCGGCTGGCTGCTGCTGGGAGAAGGCTTGCAGCTGTTCCACTGGATTGGCGGCGGACTGATTTTTGCCGGGTTGCTGCTGGCGACTCAGGTCAGAGCAGGTAGCCCGCTCTTAAGTCAGGCGAAACAAAACCCGCGCTAGCGGGCTCGTTTTAAGGCTTATCAGGGCGCTCGTGCGTTTGGATGGAGGGCCCCGGAACGCACCCGTCTTGTTAGCGTTCATGCGCCGCAGCCAGGGTGCAGCGCACAGACGTTCAACGGTGGCGCCGCTCTTGGTTGTGCGGTGCAGTGCAGATTATGGCGCGCGGTAGATGGCGCACAGCTTGTTGCCATCAGGGTCGCGCACATAGCCCAGATGCATCGCGCCTAGGCTGCTTTCGCGCAGCCCCGGTGGATCTTCGCAAGTTGTGCCGCCATGTGCCACACCGATGTCGTGGAACGCCTGGACCTGCTCGGGCGAGTTGCACTTGAAGCCAATCGTGCCGCCATTGGCAACCGTCGCTTCTTTACCGTTGATGGGTTCGGTAACACCGAAGAGGCTGCCATCGTGTCGGTAGAAGAGGCGGGTGTGCCCGGTAGGCCCAGTGTTACGGATCGGCTCGCCTGCGCCGAGTAGGCCGAGCACGGCGTCGTAGAACCGCTTCGACCGTTCAATATCATTCGAACCGACCATTACATGGTTGAGCATGAGTCCCTCGCTAAGTGGGGTTGGTTGTGCGGCTGTGGACGAGCAATGTAGCACCGGCATGAAGCGGGACGTCAACGAGGTTCTGAGCGACAACAGCGGCTCGGGTTGATCCCGCTTTGGTCCGCTGTGCGCGCCCGGTTGTTGGCTGGCTTGGGACGTCTTTCTCGGCAACGTTCCAAGCCAAGCGAATTCAGTCCGAGCGGCTGGATTTGCTGCCCTCGGCGGAGGTGGGTCGTCATCCCGCTTGGGCTCGCGCCGCGAGACCGCCAGCAGGAACGAATCGCTGGCAAGAGCGCTGCACATCCATGGCAGTCAACTCTTGGCGCAGCTAGAAGATGGCGGCTCCGTTATAAAAATGCGATCTGTAATGGTGAGGGCAGTTATCTGGTGCTCACCGGTTTACATCAACCACCACACGCCCCCGAACTCTGCCTTCGAGTAACTCGTGTGCAACCGGTATGGCTTCACTCAGGCCAATTTCATGGGTTATTTCATCCAATATCGATAGGTCCAGGTCGGTGCACAGGCGGCCCCAGGCCTCCACACGTTCGTTGTAGGGACGAGTGACGCTATTGATACCAATCAGGCTAACCCCACGCAGAATGAAGGGCGCCACGGTCGCTGGGAAGTCCATGCCTTGGGCCAAACCGCACGCAGCGACCACCCCGTCTGCGCGTGTGCCTGCGCATACGTTGGCCAGCGTGTGGCTGCCTACTGAGTCGATAGCCGCAGCCCAACGCTCTTTTGCCAAAGCACGCCCGGGATTGGACAATTCATTGCGATCAATGATGGTTGTTGCGCCCAAGCGCTTCAGGTAATCCGCTTCGGCCGGACGCCCCGTAGCTGCAATGACCGAATAACCTTTACGCGCTAACAGCGCGATGGCAAAGCTGCCAACTCCTCCATTGGCGCCTGTAACCAGCACTTCACCACGCTCCGGCGTGACACCTTGGCGTTCCAGCGCTAACAGGCAAAGCATTGCTGTGTAGCCTGCGGTTCCGATTGCCATTGCCTGGCGTTCGCTCAATGTCTCGGGCAACGGGATCAGCCATTCAGCTCGTAGCTTGGCCTTCTGGGCCAACCCACCCCAGTGCCCTTCGCCCACACCCCAGCCGTTGAGCAGGACCCGGTCGCCGATCTTGTAGTGAGGGTTGCTGCTGGCTTCCACGGTTCCGGCCAGATCAATACCGGGCACCATCGGAAACTGACGCACAACTGGACTGCCACCGCTGATGGCTAGCCCATCCTTGTAATTCAGCGTGCTGTAGGCCACCCGAACGGTTACATCACCTTCAGGGAGCTGCGCTTCATCAAGGTCAGTCAAGCGAGCCCGATAAGCCTCTGCATCTTTTTCAATAAGAATTGCCTTGAACATCATCAGTTCCTCATTTAGACCGATCGTCTATTAATTGTCAAAAAAAATTTACCTAGTGATACCAGCGAGAAACCCAGCGGCGAAGACCTCCAGCGGCGCCGCATCCCGTACCAGCCTGGCGCGCATTACGGCACCTTCCCAACCAATCCAGAAGTATGCAGAGAGATCATCGCAGTTACTGTTTAGGCATATTTGCCGCTGGGTCGCCGCCTGACGTAAGCAATCCGCCAGACGCCTTTGCCAGTCGAGCAGAATATTCTCCAGCTCGTTGCGGAAACTCTCAGGTAGAACAATGACCTCTTGACCGAGATTGCCGACCAGACAGCCTCGGCGGAATTCGTGCTTCTTCATGCCCTCCTTGGCGTCGTCGACAAAATGGCGTATGCGGCGAAGCGGGAGCTCCGTCTCGTCCAGCAACCAACGATCCAGTTTGCGACCAAAATAATCCGCATAGCGTTGCAACACTGCCTGCCCGAAGGCTTCCTTACTATCAAAGTAATGATAGAACGAGCCTTTGGGCACGCTAACCCGCTTCAGCACTGAGTCGATGCCCGTAGCTGCAAAGCCCTGTTCGGCGAATATTTCCATGCCGCAACGCAATAGCAGCTCGCGAGTGTCCCCATGCTCTCTTTGGGCATTAGGCGGACGACCTCGGCGGGCATGAGTCTTAGCTATAGTCATGGCGACGATATTAGACCGATCGTCTCAAATGTCAATTGAGAATGTGACGCCAATATTCGTGCCCCCTGATTAGGCCCAGTTTCGTTGACATTTTTCGACGTGCTGCTCTTGGATATGGCAGCAACTCAGCACTGCTTACTGCCGAGGTCGTTCTGCGTAAGCGCTTCGCGCAACCAAAAGGTGAAAGAGATATTTCTTGGGCTGACTGTCCACTTCTAGGCCGATATCTGCTGCTCCCCAGCGTCAACACGCAAGCCTCTCAGCCTCGAAGCTCAATCACGAAACGGCCACCTTAAAGACCGCAATCCGGCTGGCGGCAGCCCGGCCTGAAGTGGCCGTGCTAGGCTTGGTTTTGGCTGTTCTCAAGTCGATACGAACAATTACGCAAGGCCCGACTCGGCGCCTTGTCTGGAGTCCCGCATGATCGCGCGTCCGCCATCAGAGCTTCCAACCGAACTCTCTGCATTCGTTGCCACGCACTTTGCCGACCGAGGATCCAACCCGGATCGGCTGATTGCCGAATCCTGGTACCGCAGTGTCCACGAGCACGGACTTGACCCGGCTCAACCTGCCGCCCACGTTCAGCTTGAGCATCACGAGATCCGTCTGCATCAGGAAGAGCATCATGACTTTCTGGCCATCGCGAGCCAGGGCATGGAAGGGCTGTCGCGGCGTCTGAATCCTGCCGGGTTCGCGGTGCTGCTCAGTGACCGCCGCGGTATCACGCTCGACGCGCGGCTGTCCGGGCAGTACAGCCCCTATGCCGATTCTGGGCTGGTGGTCGGCAGTTGCTGGGACGAGTCGCTGGTAGGGACCAACGGCATCGGTACGGGGCTGGCAGCGGGCCAGCCGCTGATCATCCATCGGGACGAGCACTTTCTCAGCAGCAACGCCATGTTGAGTTGCTCGGTGGCGCCGCTGTTCGATCCACAGGGTGCGTTGCTGGGCTGTCTCAATGCCTCGTGCCTCAACAGTGGCGGGCCGAAGCAGGCGCAGTACCTGACGCTGCAGTTGGTGAGCCTGTACGCCCGGCTCATCGAAAACGCCAGTTTCCACCAGCGCTATGCCACTTGCGCCATGCTGACTCTGGGCGGCGATGCTGGTGACCTGGGTAATGAGCGCTTGCTGGCGCTCGATGCGGCAGGCCGGATCCTCGGCGCCAATCGCGCCGCCTTCATGGCCGCGGGCCCAGGGAACACGCTGTTGGGGGAGGCGGTTCAGGATGTTCTGTCCATGTCACTGGATGAGCTGATCACCCTGACGCACGGCGGCCAGCGCAGCGCATCGTTACGGCTGGCCGGCGGGTCCGCGGAGGTCACGCTACGTATGCCGTTGCCCCCCGCGCCGCGCGCCAGAAGCGAGCGCGGCCTGAACGTCATTCCGGTAGAGCCTACGCTTGAAGACTTGGCCGGGGAGGACCCAGGCCTGCAACGCTCCGTCCAAAAGCTGCGGCGCGTGCTCGATCGGGATATTTCATTGTTGCTGACCGGCGAGACCGGCACCGGCAAGGAAGCCTTTGCGCGGGCGATCCATCAGAGCAGCGTGCGCGCCAGGGGGCCCTTCGTGGCGCTCAACTGCGCGGCGATTCCGGAGTCGCTGATCGAGAGCGAGCTGTTCGGCTATCGCGCCGGGACCTTTACCGGCGCCAGCCGGCAGGGGATGAAGGGCAAGCTGGAGCAGGCCAATGGCGGGACGCTGTTTCTCGATGAGATTGGCGACATGCCTGCGCACCTGCAGACGCGCCTGCTGCGCGTGCTGGCCGAGCGGGAGCTGGTGCCGCTGGGCGCCGCCACGCCGGTCGCGCTGGATGTGCAGTTGGTCTGCGCGACGCACCGTGACCTGCCCGCCATGGTGGCCGCAGGCGAATTCCGTGAGGACCTGTATTACCGACTCAACGGCTTGACGGTCAGGCTGCCCGCTTTGCGCGACCGGGCGGATCGCGCCGGACTAATCCGTCGCGTTCTAGGACGCGAGGCCGGTGATGAACAGGTCGAGCTGACTGCCGAGGCGATGGATCGTCTGGTCGTTTACGGGTGGCCTGGCAACGTGCGCCAGCTGATCAATGTGCTGCGCTGTGCCGTCGCGCTGGCGGACGACGGGGTGATCAGTCTCGATTGCCTGCCACCAGAGATCATGTCGCTGCCCATGGAGCGGTCGTGCGTTGCGCAGTTGCTGGAGACGACCCGAGACGCTGCCGAAGCGGCCCATCTACAAGCGACACTTGAGCAGCACGGCGGCAACGTCACGTCGGCGGCGCGTTCCCTTGGCATCAACCGCGCCACGCTGTATCGCAAGCTCCACCGTCACGGACTCACCGCGCCGCGCAGGTGAAGCTGCGCTGGCGACTCGGTAGTTTCGGTGGGCTGGCCGATTGCTCGGCCGAATAGCAAGAACCCCGCCGGGGCGGGGTTCTTGGTCACCTCAGGTCACTCAGCTCTGTATGTACACCGCATGGGTATGGGTGTACTCGTACAGCCCGTGCTTGCCATCGGCGCCGCCGATGCCGGACTTGCGCACCCCGGCGTGGAAGCCCTGCATCGCCTCAAAGTTCTCGCGATTGATATAGGTTTCACCGAAGTCCAGGCCTGCGGCCGCCTTCATCGCGGTGGAGAGATCGCGGGTGTAGATCGAGGATGTGAGGCCGTACTCGCAGTCGTTGGCCAGGGCGATGGCTTCGTCCAGGTCGTCGATGATTTGCACCGGCAGCACCGGGCCGAAGACTTCCTTACGCATGATCTCCATGTCGTGCGAACAGTTGGCGAGCAGCGTCGGCTGGTAGTGGAAGCCCTTGCCCAGGTCCGCCACGGCGCCGCCTGTAATCAGCTGCGCGCCCTGACTCTGCGCAGTGCGCACCATCTGCTCGACCTTGCGCAACCCGGCCTCGTTGATCAGCGGGCCCATCTCCACGTCCGCCTGGGCTATCGGGTCGCCATAGCGCGTTTCGGCCAGCGCACCGGCAATGCGCTCGATGAACTGGTCCGCGACACCGCGCTGCACGTAGACCCGCTCGGCGCAGTTGCAGACCTGCCCGGTGTTGATGATCCGTGACGCGCGGATGGCGGTGACGGCGAGGTCCAGGTCCGCGTCGTTCATCACGATTGCCGGGGCCTTGCCGCCCAGCTCCAGGTTGAGCTTAGTGACGTTCTGCGCCGCAGCGGCCATGATCCGCTGGCCGGTGCCGACGCTGCCGGTGAAACTGATCATGTCGATCTTGTCGCTGGTGGTCAGCGCGCTGCCGACGCCCGCGCCGCTGCCGCAGACCACGTTGAACACGCCTTTGGGCAGGTCGGTCTCGGCCACCAGTTTGGCGAACTCGAAGCAGTTGTTCGGCGTCTCCTCGCTGGGCTTGATGACGATGGTGTTACCGGTGACCAATGCTGGTGCCATCTTCCGGGCGATCAGGAAGAAGGGGAAATTCCATGGCAGGATGCCGGCCACCACGCCCAGCGGTTTGCGGAACAGGAAGATGTTTTCGCCCGGCCGGTCGCTGGTGATGATCTCGCCTTCGATGCGGCGCGCCCACTCGGCCATGTAGTCGAGGTAATCGGCGGTAAAGTTGACTTCGACAAGCGCCAGGCTCTGGATCTTGCCGCCTTCCTCGGTGATGACCCGGGCCAGGCGCTCGGCGTTCTGGCGGATCTTGCTGGCGATGGCGCGCAGGTAACCCGCGCGTTCGACGGCGGGCTTCTGGCTCCAGGCTTTCTGCGCAGCGCGGGCGGCGGCGATGGCGCGTTCGGCGGTGGCGGCGTCGGATTCCGGCACGCGGGACAGCACCGCGCCTGTGGCCGGGTTGCGTACCTCGATGAGGTTGTCGCAGGCGACAAAGGCGCCGTCGATGTAGTTCTGGTAGGTCGTTGCGTCAGTCATGTCACTCTCCTGAGGGTCAGTTGCTGGCCGTTTTCTGAGTCGGCTGGGGCAGGTCGTTCGGGCCGTGCTCGATTCGGTCGTGGGCGCGCTTGATCAGGTATTGATGGATCTGCTCCATCTGCTCGCGATCAAACGCCTCGGCGAAGGAGGGCATGCCATCGGGGATGCGTGCGCCGTGGAGGATGCCGAGGAACTGCTCATGTTTTTCCGGAGTGAGCATGCGCAGGTCCGGCAACACGCCGCCGCTGACTGCGTGGATGCCGTGGCATTGCGAGCAGTAGCCGTCATAAAGCTTGGCGCCGGCCTCGACGGTGGCGGCATCGGCGGTTAGCGTCGGTGGCTTGGGCGCATCTTCACGCGGTGCCGGTTCCTGCAGTTCGGCCGTACCGCCGAGCTTGTAGGTCAGCACCTGGGCATAGGGCTGCACCCCGGCGCGCAGCGAGAGGGCGCCGGCAAAGGTGGAGAAGGCGCCGCCCCAGCCCGCCATGAAGGTCACGTACTGCTCGCCGTCCACGCTGTAGGTGATGGGCGCGGCCATTACCCCGCTGGCGGCCGGCTGCTCCCAGAGCTTCTCTCCAGTGTCGGCGGCATAGGCGATGACGCGACCGTCGGCGCTGCCTTCGAACACCAGATTGCCGGCGGTGCTCAGGGTGCCGCCGTTGAAGATGGTGACGTAGGGCACTTCCCAGGCCTGCTCTTGCTTGACCGGGTCCCAGGCGATCAGCTTGCCGGACCAGGTGTCGGCGTACTTGCCCAGGCCTTCCGGGTCCTCGGGCATCATTCCGGTCTTCAGACCCAGCTGGTACATGCTCTTGAATTTGTTGCGCGCCGGCGCATCCGGCACGTGCTCGTACCACGCCGACATGATGTGCGCCGGGATGTAGACCAGCCCGGTGTTCGGGTTATAGGACATGGGGTGCCAGTCATGCGCGCCCCAGAAGCCCGGCTGGACCAGCTTCGCCTTCTTCTCACCTTTCCAGTAAGCGGCGGCTTCGTCGTCGACGATGGGCCGGCCAGTCTTCAGATCGACGCCCTTGGCCCAATTGATCGGCACGATGTTTTCGGCCGACAGCAGCTCGCCGGTGGCGCGATCGATGACGTAGAAGAAGCCGTTCTTTGGCGCCTGCATCAGCACTTTGCGCTGTTTTCCCTTGATCTCGAGGTCAGCCAGGATCATGTGCTGGGTGGCGGTGTAGTCCCAGGCATCGCCCGGCGTGGTCTGGTAGTGCCAGACGTACTCGCCGGTGTCGGCGTTGACCGCAACGATGGAGGACAGGAACAGGTTGTCGCCCTTACCCTCACTGCGCCAGATCGGGTCCCACAGCGAGCCGTTGCCGACACCGATATAGAGCAGGTTCAGCTCCGGGTCATAGGCGAAGGAGTCCCAGGCCGTACCACCGCCGCCTTGTTCGACAAAGGCGCGGCCGTGCCAGGTCTTCTTGGCGATCTCCATGCCCTTGCCTTCGGCGGGCTTGTCCGGGTCACCCGGTACGGTAAAGAAGCGCCAGGCCTGATCACCGGTCTCGGCGTCATAGGCGGTGACGTAGCCGCGCACGCCGAATTCGGCGCCGCCGTTGCCGATCACTACCTTGCCGTTGACGACGCGTGGCGCGCCGGTGATGGAGTAGCTGCGGTCCTTGTCGAAGCGGGTGTCGACCGACCAGACGCGCTCTCCGGTCTTGGCGTCGATGGCTTCGAGGCGACCGTCGAGCACGCCGACGTAGACTTTGCCTTTCCACACGGCCACGCCGCGGTTGATCGCATCGCAGCAGGCCTCACCCGCGCGGGCGCGGTCGGACTTGGGGTCGTACTTCCAGATTTCCTTGCCGGTGCGTGCATCCAGTGCGTAGACGATGGAGAACGGCCCGGTGGTGTACATCACGCCGTCGACCACGATGGGCGTGGCTTCCACGCCGCGGTCGATGTCGAGCTTGTAGCTCCAGGCCAGCCCGAGATCGTCGACGTTGGCGTCGGTGATCTTCTTCAGCGGGCTGAAGCGCTGCTCGCCATAGTCACGGCCGTGGCTCATCCAGTTGCCGGGCTCCGCGTCGGCATTGGCGATGCGTTTACCGTCGACTTCGGCGGCGTGCAGCGGCAGGGACAGCAGGGCGGCAAGGCTGGCGCCAAGCAGTGTGGTGGGCCGTCGGCCCAGGTAGGGATCTAGGTGCTTCATCGCAGGCTCTCTCTTGTTATTGGTCTGGCCGCCCCGTGGGGCAGGTCTTTCAGGGAGAGCAACCGCTGTGCCAGCCGTTTCGATTTGGCAGCAAAGCCAGCTATGGCGCTGGCTGGCGCGGGTCGCGGTCGCCGCGGCTTACGCGGCTTGTCGCAACCAAACCGTTGCGCGGCTGCGACAACTGTCGCGCGGCTGCGACAAAGGCGCGCGCCTCCCAGCCTGTTATCCGCAGACTGGATGCAGAGGCGGCGATTGAGAATGGCCTGCCGAGGCAGCAGGACTGCCGGCTGGCAAGCCGTTGCGGAGGCGTAAACGGCAACGAGTGACGTCTTCAGGCTTGCTTGGCATGTGCGTTGCGTTAAAGACGCACAGGCCTCTGCAGGGTTTTCCGCATCGGGTGGTTTCTGTACTTTGAACGCGCGTTCCGGTGCGCCTGTTCCCGAGGCTGCCCAATCGCGTCCTCTTGGCCAGGGCAATTCAGTGGTTTGCCTGGCAACAGCGGTTGGCGACAGCCACGTCACCCCATAACAACAAGGTTCAACCATGTATCGACTCTTACTTGCCGGATCGCTCTTGTTGCCTACCGGACCATTGCTCGCGCAGACGAGCGAACCGCTCACCCTCGATCCCCTGTTGGTGAGCTCGCCCCGAGCCGAGTCCGACTGGTTTACCTTGCCGATGGCGGTATCCGCCGTGTCGGCGCAGGATCATCCGGGTGAGCAGCTGCTCACCCTCGACAGCCTGCTCGGGCCTGTGCCGGGCGCGCTTTCGCAGAGCCGCTACAACCTGGCCCAGGGCATGCGCTTGTCCATTCGCGGCTTTGGTTCCCGTTCCAGTTTTGGCGTTCGTGGCGTGCGGGTGCTGGTCGACGGGGTGCCCCTGACCATGCCTGACGGGCAGACCGAAATGGATGGGCTGGATACCTCGTTGGTGGAGCGCATCGAGGTGATCCGCGGACCCTCGTCGACCATTTACGGCAATGCTGCCGGTGGCGTACTGGCGATCCAGACGCGACAGCCAGGGGATACGCCGTTCACGCAGGTCGAGGTGACCGGCGGCGAGCTGGGCTATCGCCGCATGCGCGCGGAAACCAGTGGCAGCGCCGGATCACTGGGCGCCTTGCTCGCCGTCAACGCCACACAGCTCGACGGCTATCGCACGCACGGTACCGCTGAAACCAACCACCTCACCGGCAAGCTGCGCTGGCAAGGGGAGGGCGGCACGCTCGGCCTCACCCTGCATGCGATCGACAACCGAGCCGAAGATCCCGGTGGGCTGAACCTGGACCAGGTCCGGGCGGAGCGTTCCCAGGCGCGGCCGCAGAGCCTTCAGTTCGATGCTGACGAAACTGTCGAGCAGCAGCGCCTCTCGCTGGTCTGGGATGGCCAGGCCGCAGGCGGCGATACCTACCAGTTGCGCAGTTATTACGGCCAGCGCGAGTTCAGCAACCGCCTCCCGTTGCAGAACAACGGCCAGACAGCCTACGACCGCTGGTTTGCCGGAGTGGGTGCCCAGCGCACCTTTAACCGGGAACTGGCGGGCCTGCCACATCAGTTGACCGTTGGGATGGACCTGGAAAGCCAGCGGGACGAGCGCTCGCGCAACGACAACCTGCCCGGCGGCATCACCGGCGCCCTGACTCAGCGCCAGCGCGAAACAGCGGACAGCCGGGGTGTGTTTATCGAAGATCAGCTGAGCCTGGGCGACGCCTGGCTGCTCACCGCCGGCGTGCGCTATGACAGCGTGCGGCTCGAAGCCAAGGACCGCTACCTGAGCGACGGCGATGCCTCGGGCGAGCGCAACCTGGATGACTGGAACTACAGTCTGGGGCTGAGCCGGCAACTGGACGCCCATCATGTGGCCTACATGCGTTACGCGACATCGTTCGAGACGCCGACCATCAACGAAATGGCCAACCCAACCGGGGGCGGTTTCAACCCATCGCTTGGCCCAGCGCAGGCGGTCAACCGCGAGATAGGCTTCAAAGGTGAGTATCCGGGATTGCGCTACGAAGCGGTGCTCTACAGCATGCGTATCGAAGATGAGTTGGTGCCGGAAGTCGACGGACGCACCTTCTACACCAACGCGGGGCGTTCAAGCCGCGACGGTGTCGAACTCAGCGGGGATTGGTTGCTGGGACACTACTGGCGATTGACCGGTGCATGGAGTTACAACCGTTACCGTTTCGACCAATTCCAGGGCTACGACGGCAACCGCATCCCGGGGATTCCGAGGCAGAGCCTGTTCGCCGAAGTCAGCTATGACCGTGACGACTGGTATGCACGAGTCAACGTCAATGCCTACGACCATCAGTACGCGGACAACGCCAACCGCGACCGCGTGGCCGGCTACGCGGTAACCAACGCCCGCTTGGGTTGGCGGATGGTGTGGGGCGATCAGCGATGGGAGCCCTACATCGGCATCGACAACCTTCTGGACCGCGACTACTACGACAACCTGCGTATCAACGATAACTTCGGCCGCTACTACGAGCCTGCTCCAGGGCGGACGATTTATGCGGGGGCGAAGCTGACCTTCAACTAATGGCCTGAATCTTGGGGCGATGCGCTGTGGGTGCGTTCGCAGCTATCAAGCTGCGCGGCGATCGGTCGATATCAGACCGAGAGGTCGTATCGCATGAGCCACCACTCGCATCCTCCATTTTCCGAGCGCGTCAGCCAACATGCAGCGACTTCTGGTTTGCCTTGTATGCGTGTTTGCCCTGTCAGTCTTGGGGTGGGGTAGCGCCAATTCCTATGCGTTACCCATAACCGACCTTTCAACCGCGCAGTCTTTCGACAACCGGGATATCAACCTCGAGTATCTGATTGCGCCTGATTCCGAGACATTCAGCGCAGTAGCCGGCGCCGCCTATGCGGGTGCATGGCAATCAAACGAAAAACCGACCCTCAACATCGGCTACCAGCCAGCGGGGGCATGGGTGCGTTTTCACCTCGTCAATCCCAGCCCGGACGCGGTGAGGCGCTTGCTCCTCATCGACTGGAGCTTTGAAAGAGTCGAAGCGCGAGTGCTGGGCCATGCCAGTGGTGGCTGGTCGGAGGTGGTCAGCACCGGCAGTACTGTCACCCCGTCAGAACGGGCTTTCAAGAGTCCAGTACTGGTTTTGCCTCTCACGCTGCCGCCCGGTGCAGCTGAGGTTTACCTGCGTTTGCAGGCTACGCAGCCTATGGTTCTTCCCATTCGGCTCATCGACCTGGCCGCGTTCAATCTGGAAGAGCGTAACGAGAACCTGCGTATGGGCGCTTTCTTTGGCGCTATGCTGGTCATGATGCTGTACAACGCCTCGCTTTTTATATTCACCAGAGACCGGTCGTATATCTCCTACTGCTGGTATCTGGCGTCGGCCGCGTTCTATGTCGCAAGCGAGTATGGCTACGGTCCGTACTTCCTTTGGTCAGACTGGCAATGGTTCGCCCAACGCTCGAACTTCCTCTCCGTCAGCTTGGCATTCCTCGCAGCAGGTCTTTTCGAACGGCAGTTTCTGAACCTCAAGGGTGAAGGCGGCTGGGTTCTGCGTCTGAGCAATCTGGTGATTGCTTACTGGGGTGTCGCCGCGCTGGTATCTGTCGTTAACCCTTGGGCCATGGGCTACCTCTATATCGAGCACGGCGGCTTCATTACCTGTGTACTGGCCTTATCCATCGCTTTCCTCGTCTGGTTGCGGGGTAATGCCTCTGCAGGTTTCTTCCTCGTCGCGTGGTCAGGGTTGGTTGCGACCACGCTGTGCCTCACGTTGGCAATGGCAGGCTTGATTCCCATGAGCAGCTACGTGCGTTCCGCTCAACTGATGGGCTTCGTACTGGAATTCCTGCTTCTATCCATCGCGTTGGCCGATCGCATCAACCGAGAAAAAGCCTCCCGTTTGCGCGCCCAGAAAGCGCTGTTGGTCGCGCAGGAGCAAGCCAATGCACTGCTCGAAGACCGAGTCGCTTCGAGAACGCACCAGTTGGAGCAAGCTAATCAGGAGCTTCGTCGGTTGAGCAGCACCGATCCGCTCACTGGCGTCAGCAATCGGCGCGGCTTCGAGGAACGGGTGAGCGCTTCGATCGAGCGGGGCCGTGCGGAAGGCCAGTGTCTCGCCTTCCTGATGCTCGACATCGACCACTTCAAGCGTATCAATGACCAGTACGGTCATGGTGTGGGGGACGAATGTCTCGCTGTGCTGGGCGCTACGCTTGCGACATTCAGCCGACGCGATAACGAGTTTGCGGCTCGTCTTGGCGGAGAGGAGTTTGCGGTAATTTTCTACGGCATGAGTGCAGCTAGTGCTGAGGCCATTGCCGAAAAGATTCGGGTCGCTGTGGCCGAGCTGGAGCTTGAACTGCCTGCCAGTTCTATTCGCTTTTCGGTCAGCATCGGCGTCGCTGCCTGGATTCCCACGACGGGCGACAGCCCGCTAACCTACGCCAAAGCTGCCGACGAGGCCTTGTACCGAGCGAAAGCGCAAGGGCGCAATCAGGTTTGTCTGGCGCTTAGTGAGTACGCATGAATAGCAGGGCTCGCTGTGAGAGGAGTCCACTGCAGCTAACCGGCTGAACGCACCCTTTATCTCTCATCCGGCCCCGGCATCAAGCGCTCCAATCGCGGGCACGCCCATTCGACGAAGGCCCGCACCCTAGGCGACAGCTGCAAGGCGTGGGGGTAGACCAGTTGGATCGGCAGGTCCTCAGGTTCGTAATCCCGAAGAAGCCTCACCAGACGACCGTCAGCCAGTTTATCGGCGACCTGATAGTGCATCAGGCGCGTGATGCCCACGCCCTGCACACAGGCCAGGCTGGCAGCGCGGATCTGGTTGCAGGTCAGACGTGGGGTGATCTCTTCGGCCTGTTCCTTTTCACCGTGGCGGTAGTACCAGTGGCGGCCCTGGCCGGCGAAGGCGATGCAGGCGTGGTCCTCGAGGGCGGCCGGTGTGTCGATGGGCGGGGCGGCGCTCAGGTATTCAGGGCTGGCACAGGTGACCAGGCGGGTGCTGCCGATCTGCCGGGCGACCATGGCTGAGTCGGGCAGGTGGCCGATGCGCAGCGCGAGGTCGAGGCGCTCGTCGAGCAGCGGGACGATCTGGTCGCTCAGGTTCAGCTCGACTCGAATCTCTGCATGTTCCTTGAGAAATTCGTTCACCAGCGGTGCGACGTAACGCTGACCGAACTCCATCGGCGCGGTGATACGCAGCAGGCCGCGCACGGCGCCATCGCTGGCCTCCAGGCGCTGCTCCATGTCGGCGAAGTCCGCCAGCATGCGACGGCTCCAGGCGAGATATTCCGTGCCTTCGTCAGTAAGCGCCATGCGCCGTGTGCTGCGGTTCAACAGTCGTACGCCCAGCTGGCGCTCCAGCGCGGCCAGCGAGCGCACCACTGATGCCACCGACTGCCCGGTCGCCTCAGCCGCCGAGCTCAAACTGCCGTTGTCGACGATCCTCACGAAATTGGCCATCGCCTTGAGCTTGTCCATTGCCACCTTCGATTAGTGCGATTGCTGCATAGATGTTGTCAGGGTGGCAGCATAGGAGAAAACCGCTTTCCGGTTGAGACTGCAGGGACTGAGGTCTTTGGAGTTTCGCACATGAATCAGTCAGCCAGTCCCGCTCGCATTGTCGCCTATGACCACATCGGCATTCGTGTCAGCGACAGGCCGCGCGCGATGGCCTTCTACCAGGCGCTGGGCTTCGTCGAAAGCGCGAGCTTTCCGCTGTTCGAGGCGAATGAAATGCTCAGCCCGGATGGCGTGCGCATCAACCTGATCTTCAACGGTGCGCGTGCTCAGGACTCGCACAACGTGCTGCTGGATGCGCCGGTCAAGCGGCCCGGCATGACTCATCCTGCCTTTATCGTCGATGATCTGGAGGCTCTTCAGGGCTGGCTGGACCAGCAGGGCATCGTCATTACCGAGGGGCCGCATCCAATCGGCCCGCGACGGATCGCGCTGTTCATTCGCGACCCCGACGGCAACGTTCTTGAATTCAATCAGCTCATCAGAGGAGGTGCGCAATGAAACTGTACGACCTGGGTCCGTCCGGCAATTGCTACAAGGTGCGGCTGTTCGCAGCGCTGGCAGACATCGATTTGGAGCTGATAGCCGTCGATTTTCTCAATGGCGAACACAAGAGGCCGCCACTTTCCGAACTGAACCCGCTGAGGCAATTACCCATTCTGGATGACGCCGGGCATGTCGTTCGCGACTCGCAGGCCATTCTGGTTTATCTCGCGGGCGCTTATGGCGGCCTGGCGTGGTGGCCGGACAATCCCCGCGGGCAGGCGGAGATCGTGCAATGGCTGTCCTTCACCGCCAACGAGATCCAGCACAGCCTGAATGCAGCGCGGCTGGTGCAGAAGTTCGGTTATCCACTGGACAAGGCCGCGGCGCTGGCGAAGGCACCGGAAGTGCTCCAACAACTGGACGACCATCTGCAGCACAACGACTGGCTGGCGCTCGACCGGCCCACCATCGCCGATTGTGCGGTTTACCCCTATGTGGTGCTGGCACCGGAGGGCGATGTGGATCTCACGCCGTATAGCCACGTGGCGGACTGGATGAAGCGATTGGAAGCGTTGCCGGGCTATCTGCCCAAGCCCTGACCCTGCAGCAGCGCTGACTGCACAGGCGACCCGATAGCGCGGGTCGCCGTTCGCGCTATGGGTTCAGAAGCTGACCACCGTCTTCAGACCCATGACTACCACGTCCTGCGCCTCTTCGAAGCCGCCGGGCTGGTGGAAGTATTGGACGTTCGGCGTCAGCGAGAGCGCGGGCGTCAGGGCGACGCGGTAGTAGAGTTCCGCGGGGTATTCCACGTGCGGCACCGGCTCGCCCTGTTCACGCCGACGCTTGCCGGCGTCGTCGTTGATCTCCAGGCGGCCGGGGCCCAGGCCGAGCTCGTCATGCGGGCGCGAGGCGAAGGGGGCGGAGAGGATGCCGCCAACCTGCCAGATGCGCTCGATATAGGTCACGTCCGGGTCGGACTGGATGAAGTTGGCGAACAGCTTCAAGCGTCGTTCGGCCACCGCGCTGCTCTGCCAGAGCTGTTGTTCGGCCATCAGATAGCCGCCAGTGGCCTTGTCGTGTTCGGCGGCTGGCGCGCCGGACAGCGCCATCGGCCGGCCGGCAGCGTCACGGTAGATGTCCTCGAAATCGCCGGTATTGCGCCAGAGGCCCAGACGGTAGGCGCCGGGTTGGCCGGAGAAGGTCGGCGTCCAGCCCAGTTCGGCAACCGCGTGGTAGCCGGTGGTGCCCGACGGGCTGCCGAAATTCAGGCCCTGCTCGCGCTCGGTGAAACGCGGATTGACCTGATAAAGCGCGGTCTGCAGCGACCACTCTTGATCCAGCTGGTAACGCGCGGTGGCGCCCCACTGGCTGATCGGCCAGGTGAACCAGTTCGGCGTGACATAGCCGGGCACCGTGCCGCAAAAGCCGAGGTTCTGGAACGGGCAGGCGAAGGGGTAGATCTCGCCGCTCATGGGCAAACGGCCGAGCTTGACCAGCAGGCGGTCGTCCAGCAGCGCCTGCTGGTAATAGAACTGCACCAGCCGGGTGACGCTGCCGTAGCCATGGATTTCCTGGGGTTGCAGCAGGACGCCGAGATCGGCCTCGGCGTTGAGGTTCTCGCCGTTGCGGTTGACCACCGTGAAGCGGAATCCGGCGCCGGACCAGCCGAGCAATTTGTCCAGGTCCAGCGCGGCATCGAACATCAGCTGATCGGAGTAGGTACCGGTATGGTCATCGCCGCCCTGGGTATTCCAGGCCAGCTCGTTGACGTAGGTGATCTGCAGGTCGACGCCGGATTCATGCAGGCGGGTGCGGCTGCCGTTCCAGTCGCCGAAGAGGAACTGATCGGGGGAATACTCGGCCGCGTGGGCAGAAGTGATCAGGCAGGCGGCGAGAATGCCGCTGCCGAAGCGCAGGCTTGTTGTCATTGTTCTGATCCTTCGGATGTGACGATGCGGAGCGTCGCGAATATCGTTAGCTGGAAGGCCTATGGCATGAACGGTATTCGCAAGCGCTTGTGCTCATGGGTCATTACCTGTGGCTCGGTAACGCTGGCTGCGTTGTCGGTGTTTACCGTTTTGAAAAGCCCGAACCGGTCGCGAGTGAACGCTGTGGCATGCTCGTTCCATCACTTGGATTCGGGCTTATCCAAACTCAATCGCTTTTCGGGATTACCGGATAGGTGATCGGTTTGGCGTTGAAGGACTAATGCCCTCCCCCCGACTTCACACCGTCGTGCGCTTGCCGGCGAACGAAGTGACGAATGCTTTCCAGCTCGGCATCCGTCAAATCCGGGAACTTGGGCATGCCATTGGCTAGCAACGCGCCACCGCGCACCACATGCTCAAAGGCTTTTTCGTTGCCTGATAGCAGGATTGGCGACTCCCGCAGATCGGGTGCTTTCATCCCCGCGACCGCTCCGGCGCCATGGCAGCCAACACAGAGGTTTTCCGCAAAAGCACCTGCGCCGGCTTCCGCTTTCTTGGCGTCGACCTTGAACTTCTCGTCGATGATTGGCTTGGTAAGTTGCGGTGCAGGCTGTTCGGGAACGACCGCTTTTCCGTCGAGCGAGAACGTCATGATGCGGCGCTCGTGCATACCGTATTTCCAGCCATGGCTTTCAAAGCCCAGTTCACCGGAGCCGCCGAAGTTGGAGGCCAATGCACCACCAGGACCCACCAGCAGGGAAACCATCTGCTTGCCATCCAGCTTGTAGGTAATCGGTGGTGCAGAGATACCAAGGCCCACGTCATAAGACCAAAGTTCGTCGCCGGTGCGCGCATCGTAGGCTTTCAACATGCCGTCAGGCTGGCCCTGGAAAACCAGGTTGCCGGCCGTGGTCAGGGTTCCGCCACCCCACGGGCTCTTCTGGTTTACTTGCCACACACGCTCATTCTTGACTGGATCCCAGGCCTGCAAGGAACCACGAGATTCATGCGGGTCCTTGGTCAATTCCCATCCGGTCAGGCCCAGATAGAGTTTGTGGCTCGCCATCTTGTGGCCAGGCTTCGTATCCTTGCCGTCGTCCTTGAAGGTGTTGCCTAAATGGTTGGTGGGTATAAAGGCAAGATTCAACTCAGGGTTATAAGACATCGCATGCCATGAGTGAGCGCCGAATGCCGAAGGATAGATATTCTTTTCCCCATCAGGATACCTGGCGTCTTCCGCAACAATATGGCGCTGTTCTTTCAAGTCATACTTGGTAGACCAGTTAGCGTCTACGAACTTTTCAGCGGACAGGACTTTACCGTTCGAGCGGTCAATCGTATAGAAAAAGCCGTTCTTCGGCGCATGCAATAGAGCATCAACATCCTTGCCATCGATCTTCAGATCGGCCAGCACGATGTCCATGTTTGAGTTGTAGTCCCAGGTGTCACCGGGTGCAGTCTGAACATGCCATTTGTATTCGCCTGTATCCGCATCTACAGCCACGAGAGAGCACAGGAACAAGTTATCGCCACCCTCTGGACTACGCACCTTGATATTCCATGGCCCACCGTTACCTGTACCGAAGATGAGCTGGTTGTATTTCTCGTCGTAAGTCCAGCCATGCCAGGCATTTCCGCCCCCACCGTTTTCCCACCACCGGCCAGTCCAGGTCTTGGCAGCCATCTCCTGAGCAGCATCCTCGAATCCATCGGCAGGGTTGCCAGGCACGATATGAAAACGCCAGACCTGTTTGCCGGTTTCGGCATCATAGGCGGTCACATAACCGCGCATCGGGCCAAGTTCTGTTCCGCCATTGCCTACAAATACTTTGCCGTCGAAGGCCTTGGGATGGCCTGTGATATTCAACGGCTGGTCGTGATCGAAGGTTCGGGTCTGCCAGACTTCCTTGCCGTCTTTTCTGTTGATCGCAATCAGACGGCCGTCCCAAGTGGCGATGAAAAGTTTGTCACCATAGGTTGAAAGGCCGCGGTTATGCTTCCAGAAGACCTTCTTCATGTTGTTGTCGATGATCTCTTTGGAAACTTGTGGGTCATATTCCCAAAGCATCTTGCCCGTGCGTGCATCGAATGCACGTGTCCTGTTCATTTCACCGACGTAATACATGACGCCATCGACAACCAAAGGTGTTCCGACGATATCGGATCGATCCGGCAGTGGCGCATACCACTCAGGCTTGAGCCCGCTGACATTGTTTACATTGATGTCTTTGAGCGGGCTGAATCGCTGTTCAGAGTGTGTCCGCCCGTAAGCCAGCCAATCGCTGGTGTTCGACTCGTCAGACAATTCCTTGTCGGTAATGACTCTGTCTGATGCGTGCAGTGGCGTGACCGCAAGAAGCGAGGCCGCCATGATTATCTGTACCCTTAAACTCGACTGTTTGAATTTCATTTTTATTATTTCCTTGTATGGGGTTTTTTCTCGTTTCAGGCATTCCTTAAACGAGCGTCCGCTGCTAAAACTCTTCTGATATTTGTTTTATTGGCAAAGCGGCTTCCACTGATGCGCGCTGTAATGGCGAGCAACATGGGTGTGCGTATATCACTGCTTTTGGATTAGTTATTTAAACTTCTATAACTAGAAATCCGGTTTGGTTGCGTTTGGGTTGCCAGCGCTAATGACGGTAGCGTCGCTGCGGTAACGCTCCGCAGAGAGTCGCAGTACATCGTCCTAGCAGGGTGTTGCTGCGTTGGAGCGGGTAAGGGGTGGGGTGGCTCATGGTGTTTCCTCCGATGCATGGCCGGCCTGGATGGCCTGCCGTGTTGTTTTTATTCAAAGCAAGGGGGAGTGCCGTCCGGCGGCGAGGCCTTCGGGCGGATAAGTGCTGGCGCGGGCGCCGAGTTCCAGGCCCTGCCAGGCGAGTACGCGCTGGTAGCACTCGGGCAGGGATGTGGCGGTGGCCCAGGCATCGGCCAGTCGCTCGGCGAGCGCCAGATGGCTTTCGGCCTGGCAGCGCAGGTCGCTGGCGCAGGCGTGGTAGAAGCGGTTCACCACGTCAGCCATGGGTTCGCGCCAGTCCTCAATCAGCAGCGCGGCGTGCGCCAGCACCACGGGGCGTCCATCGCGGCTGCGCCGCCAGCGTTGGGCGGTGCCGGCCAGCTTGCGGCCCTCCAGCGTGAGGTTGAAGCGGCCGTCGCAGAATGCGCCCGGCACCGCGCCCACACCGGCCTTGAGGCCGTTCTCCGCCAGCCACAGCGCCAGGGGCTCGAGTAGCCGCTGGTAGGCGATGTCGATGCGGTTGCCGGGCTCGTCGCCGCTAGGCAGCGCACAGGCCAGGGCAATGTTGAGCACGGCAGATGATTGCGGCACCGGCTCGCCGCCGGTGTCGCGCAGCAGGATCGGCCAGCCCTGCGCCGCGCAGCGCTGGCTGGCCAGGGCGAAACCGGGCCGGCGCTCGAAGCTGCCGGGCATCACCAGCGCCTGGCCTGTGGGGCGCCAGAGCAGCAGCTGGCAGTCGAACAGGCCGTCACAGACGCGCTGCAGCAAAGCCCGCTCGGCATTCAGGCCGGCGCCCACGCTGAACCGGGCGATGCCGTTCATGCCGCATACTCCTCGATACGCTGGCAGAGGTCATCGAGAAACTCTGCGGCGGGCGAGCCGTTGACGGCGCGGTGATCGAAGGTCAGCGACAGGCCCATCCACTCGACTTCCACCAGTTCGCCGCTGGGCCCGAGCTCCAGCCGCCGCTGAATGCCGCCGACACCCAGGATCGCCACCTGCGGTGGATTGAGGATCGGCGTGAAGTGGTGCACCCGCGACAGCCCCAGGTTGGAGACGGTGAAGGTGGCGCCGGTCAGCTCCTTGACCGACAGCTTGCCGGCCAGGGCTTTGTCTACCAGCGCCTTGCGCGCCAGGCACAGGCTTTCGCCGTCCAGCTGTTCGGCGTCGAACAGCGCCGGGGCGACCAGCAGATCGCCTGGCAGCGGGATGGCGAGGCCCAGATGCACCGCCACGTGCTGGTGGATCACCTCATCCTCCAGCGTGGCATTGAGCCCGGGATGGGCCTGCAGCGTCTCGATCACCTTGAGCAGCAACAGGTCTTGCACGGACACCGCGCTGCCCGCGGCCTTCAGCTCGGCGCGGTGGGTTTTCAGCGCATCCAGCCGGCATTCGCTGTGGTGGGTCAGCTGCGCGGTGGTCTGCAGGCTTTCGTGCATTTTCGCCGCGATCATCTTGCGCATGCCCTTGAGCGGCACCCGTTCGGGCGCGCGCTCGGGCAGATTCTCCAGTTGAGTCATGGCTATTGCACCTGGCCGATGATCGCGCCCTTGGCGATCACCGCGTCTTCTTCTTCGATGATTTTCAGTACGCCGGCAGCCGGCGCTTCGATCTCGAACTGGGCCTTTTCCGACATGACCTCGGCGACCAGGTCACCGGCGGCCACTTCGGCGCCTTCGCTGACCAGCCAGGAGGTGATCACCGCTTCGGCGTCGCCTTCCCAGAGGTCGTCTGCAATCACGATGGGGGTACTCATAAACGTCATTCCTTATGCATGGCGTGGTAGGCGGCCACGATCTTGTCGGCGTTGGGCAGGGCCCATTGCTCCATGACCGGGGTGAAGGGGATAGGGATGTCGGGGAAGGCCACCCGCTGCGGGCGCGCCTTGAGCATGCCGATGTCGTGCTCGACGACGCTGGCGATGATTTCGCCGCTGACGCCGAAGCTGTGGTAGTCCTCGTCGATGACGATCAGCCGGCCGGTTTTGCGTACCGAAGCGATGACGTGCTCGCGGTCCAGCGGCACCAGACTGCGCAGGTCGATGACCTCGGCGCTGACGCCGTCCTTCTCCAGCTGCGCGGCAGCGCGCAGGGCGTGGTGTACGCCGGCGCCGAGGCTGACCAGACTGACGTCGCGGCCCTCGCGCACGGTCTTCGCTTTACCGATTTCGACGATGTAGGGCTCGTCTGGCACCGGCACCGTGGCGCCTTTCTCGGTGCCCAGCCAGCCCATGCCCTGCAGCGACTTGTGGAAGAGGTAGACCACCGGGTTGTCGTCGCGGATCGCCGCGGTCATCAGGCCCTTGGCGTCGTAGGCGTTGCTCGGCACCACCACCTTCATGCCCGGCAGATGGGCGAAGGTGCCGTACAGGCACTGCGAATGCTGGGCGGCGTCCGAGTAGCCGGCGCCGGTGGAGGCCATCAGCACCATCGGCACCGGCACCTTGCCGCCGGAGAAGTAGGTGTTCTTGGCCATCAGGTTGTAGATGGCGTCCATGCAGACGCCGAAGAAGTCGACGAACATCAGCTCGACGATCGGCCGCATGCCGTCCGAGGCGGCGCCCACGGCGGCACCGATAAAGGCGGTTTCGGAGATCGGCGTGTCGCGGATGCGTGTCTTGCCGAACTCGTCATACAGCCCGCGGGTGTTGCCGAATACGCCGCCGAGCTGGCCGATGTCCTCGCCCATCACGAACACCTTCGGGTCCAGGCGCATCTCCTGGGCCACGGCTTCGGCCATGGCGCGGGCGATGCTGAGCTTTCTTTCTTTCGCTGCTGTGGTCATGGGGTTCTCCTGCTCAGCCGGCCAATGCGCCGGGGCTGACGATGATCTTGACGTTGCGGTCCTTGTGGTTGGCCAGCTCCTCGAAGCCCTGTTCGAGGATGTCGTCCAGGCCGATGCGACCGGTGATCAGCGGGGTGACGTCGATGCGGCCGTCGGTGATCAGGGCGATGACATCGGCGAATTCGCCGGCGTAGGCGAGCGAGCCGATCACCTGTTTCTCAGTAGCGACGATCTCGAAGAAGTTGAATTCCGAGGGTTCCTCGAAGATGCCGACCATCACGCAGCGCCCGGCCTTGCGGATCACGTCGATGGCGAGCTTTGCCGTGGATTTATGGCCGATGCATTCGAAGGACACGGCAGCACCGTAGCTGCCGGTGAGCGCCTTGATTTCGGCGATGGCGTCGCACTCGCTGGGGTCGATGACCCGGTTGGCACCGACTTCCAGCGCCTTGGCCTTGCGCGCGGCGGACATTTCCAGGGCGATCACCTGGCCGGCACCGGCGGCCTTGGCGCACATGATGGTGCACAGGCCGATGGTGCCGGCGCCGACCACCACCACGGTTTCGCCGAGTAGGCTGCCGGCCTTTTTCACCGCGTGCATGCCGACTGCCAGCGGCTCGATCAGCGCGCCGGCTTCCAGCGGAAAGCCTTCGGGCAGGCGGTAGAGCAGTTCGGCCGGCACGTTGACCAACTCGGCGAAGGCGCCGTTGTTCATCAACCCGGTGAAGGCCAGCTGTTCGCAGAGGTTGTACTGGCCGGTCTTGCAGAAACGGCACTGACCGCAATGCTGGCAGGCGTCGGCGGCGACCTTGTCGCCCGGCGCGTAGCCTTCGACGCCTTCACCGGTGGCGACGATCTCGCCGCAGAACTCGTGGCCGAGGATGCACTGGCCCTTGATGCCGGTGAGCGGGTGCGGCGCATCCACCGGAATGAACACCGGGCCGGCGAGGTATTCGTGCAGGTCGGAGCCACAGATTCCGCACCAGTGCACGCGAATCTGCACCCAGCCCGGTTGTGGCGCACCGGGCAGTGGCACCTGTTCCAGGCGGATGTCCTTGCGACCGTGCCAGACGGCGGCGGTCATGGTGGCTTGGCTGTTCATGGTGGTGTTCCTCTTGTTGTTCTGCTGGTGTCCGCGTTTCGCGAGCAGGCTCGCTTCTGCGGTCTTCAGGACTGACCTGCGCTACACGAAGACCTTCTCCAGCGCCTCTTCCGGGCGCGGGTAGGGGCTTTCGCGGGCGAACTGCACGGCTTCGTCGATGCGCCCGCGGGCACGAGCCGCGATGTCCTCGGCCTGGGCTTCGCTCATCACGCCTTCGTCGATCAGGCGTTGGCGGTAACCGGGGATCGGATCCTTCTTCATCAGGCCGTCCTTCTCGCCTTCGGGGCGGTAGGTTTCGCCGTCGCCCATGAAGTGGCCGGCCAGGCGATAGGTCTCGATCTCGATCAGGGTCGGGCCGCCACCGGCACGGGCGCGCTCGATGGCTTCACCGGCGGCGCGGAACACGCCGTCCGGGTCGTTGTTCTCGACGAACACACCGGGCATGCCGTAGGCCGCGGCGCGCACGTGGTGCTGCGCGATGCAGGTGGCGCTGGCCTTGGCCACCGAAATGCCCCAGGCGTTGTCCTCGATGACGAACACCACTGGCAGCTTCCACAGCGCCGCGAGGTTCAGCGTTTCGTGGAAGGCGCCCTGGTTGGCTGCGCCCTCGCCGATGAAGGAAACGGCCACACCGGGCTTGCCCTGCATCTGCCGCGACAGCGCCGCGCCGACCGCAGGGCCCATGCCTTCGGCGATGATCCCCGAGCAGGAGAAATTCACCCGGCCATCGAACAGGTGCATGTGCCCGCCGCGCCCGCCAGACAGGCCGGTGGCCTTGCCGAAGATCTCGGCCATCATCTCGTTGAGGTCCACGCCCTTGGCCACGGCGATGTGGTGCGGGCGGTGGGTGGCGGTGACGATGTCCGCAGCCTCGAGGTGGGCGCAGACGCCCACGGCGCAGGGTTCCTGGCCGTTGGAAAGGTGCATCTCGCCGGGGATCGGCCCCTTGGCCATGTTGAATACCGGTGTCTTGCCTTCCATGTAGATGCGCTCGATGGATTCCTCCATGTAGCGGCTGGTCAGCATCTGCTCGTACATCCACAGGCGCTGCGAGTTGTTGGGCTGGGTCATGGGTGGACTCCCTTGTAGTGACGTGTCAAATCGCGCGTTCGTTGAGCAGACGGCCGATCTGCTCGGCCTGGCGCAGGGCCAGCGCGACGATGGTGAGGGTGGGGTTCTGGCCGCCGCTGGTGGTGAACTGGCTGCCATCGGAGACGAACAGGTTGGGGATGTCATGGCTCTGGCCCCACTTGTTCACCACGCCGTCACGCGCCTTGGCGCTCATGCGGTTGGTGCCCATGTTGTGGCTGGCCGGGTAGGGCGGCAGCTCGATGATGTCGGTGGCGCCGGCGGCCTCGTAGCACTTGGCGGTAGCGGCGACGCCGTGCTTGCGCATGGCGGCGTCCATCGGGTGGTCGCTCTTGGTCACTACCGGGATCGGCAGGCCGTACTGGTCCTTTTCGCTGTCATGCAGGGTGATGCGGTTGTTCTCCAGCGGCAGGTCCTCGCCACACAGCCAGACCCCGGACATGTGGTTGTACTTCTCCATCCGCGAAGTGAACTGGCGGCCCCAACCCTGGGGCGTGGGGTCAAGGAAGGCGGAGAGGAAGGGCAGGCCGAGAGCAAGGATTTCCAGGCGGTAACCGCCGACGAAACCGCGCGACGGATCGTTGTAGGACTCGTCGGAAATGACCCCGGCGCAGGTGGTGCCGCGGTGCATGTTCACCGGCTTGGGCATCACGGCGAAGATGCCGGCGGTGGTGTGGGTCATGTAGTTCCTGCCGACCTGGCCGGAGGAGTTGGCCAGCCCGTCGGGGAACATCGCCGAGGCGGAGTTGAGCAACAGCCGCGGCGACTCGATGGAGTTGCCTGCCACGCAGACCACGCGGGCCCTCTGCCGCTGGATGGTGCCGCTGGCATCGGCGTAGACCACGGCATTGGCGCGGCCCTTGGCGTCATGTTCGATGCGCAGCACCATCGACTGCGGCCGCACCTCGCAGTAGCCGCTGGCTTCGGCGCGGGGAATGTCGGTGTAGAGCGTCGACCACTTCGCGCCCATCTTGCAGCCCTGCATGCAGAAACCGAGCTGCTGGCAGGCGGCGCGATCGTCGTAGGGCTCAGTGTTGATTGCCATCGGCCCGGAGAGGATCTCCTTGTAGCCGACCCGCTTGGCACCGGTGGCCAGCACCTTGAAGGAGTTGTGCCAGGGGTGATAGTCCATGCCGGTGCTCGGCCCGGTCACGCCCATGTGCTTCTCGGCCTTCTCGTACCAGGGCGCCATCTCGTCCAGCGTCACCGGCCAGTCGAGCAGGTTGGCGCCGGCGATGTCGCCGTTGATGCTCTGCATCTTGAATTCGAAGTCGCGGAAGCGCAGGGCAATGCCGGCCCAGTGCACCGTGCTGCCGCCGACCGCCTTGACGATCCACGCGGGCAGGGTTGGATTATTCTCGGCGAGGTGCCAGCCGCCGGCGGCCTGGCGTTTGTCGAGCCAGGAGATCTTCTTGAACATCGCCCACTCGTCGTTCTCGATATCGTCGAGGCTGAAACGCTTGCCAGCTTCGAGTACCACGCTGCGAATTTTCTGTTTGGCCAGCGCGTTGGCGAGCGTCCCGCCGCCCGCACCGGAGCCGATGATCACCACGACGCCATCGTCGTCCTGGGCAAAAGTTGCCATGGGGTGTTCCTCATCTTGTTCTTGTTGTTATCCCGTGTGCACGGGGCGTTCAGAGCCAGTTCAGGTCGTCGAAGCCACGGTTGACGTAACCGCCGTACTCCCAGGACGAACCCTCGTAGCCGAACAGCGGAAACAGCGCCTTGTTGTCATACAGGCCGAACATCAGACTGCTGCGCACGGCCTTGAAAAACGGGGTGGTTTCGATGTCGGTCAGCAGCGCCACGCGCTCGGCCTCGTCAAGCTGTTCGAATGGCGAGTCGTAGGCTTTGCGCGCCTGTTGCTGCAGTTCGTCCAGGCCGCGAGCGACCAGGGCTGGCTGCTCGCCCACCAGACCGAGCAAGGGCAGCACATAGTGGTGGTCGCTGATGAACGCGTGGGGGAAGACGTCACGGCCCATGCGCAATAAGCCATCGGGTAGGGCTGGCAGCCGCTCATCGGCGAGCAGGTTCACCGGGATCAGTTGCGACAGGCTGAGTGCCAGCATCGACTGGCTTGAAAGGGACAGAAAACGTCGCCGGTTTAGCGTGCCGTGCGGGCGAGTTGAATCGTGCATGACATAGCTCCTGATTATTACCGGCAGTTCCGTGCTGATCGGAATGCTGGCGATCTTGTTATGCGAAGAGTGTGTTCCGCAAAACAGTAAAAGCAGGTGTCATGCCAACTTTAGTTAAAGACATTTAATTAACTTAAGGTGCTGATTTATAGGCGTTTTCAATAATTTCGTGGTGTTGCAGCCTTCAATGTGTAAAGCAATTCAGGCGTTACACCTGTAAAGCGCTGTAAAGCGGTTTACAGTGCAGCGGCAAATAACATGAATAGATAAAGTGCTTCTAAAGTTCAGGATGGTCTGTTCGGCTCAATGGTTTATCCTCTGCTTATCGCACAACAATAAAATGTATCGCTGGAGTCGCCCGCGTCAGATCTGGCGCGAGCGCTTCAAGGAGGAGGCATGAACCTGCTATCCGGTCCTGTCAATCATGTTGATGCAGTGCTGTCGTTGGCCAATGCACCGCATCTGCCCGGTGATCGCGACCCGATCATCGCGCGATCATGGCGTCGCTGCGTGCATGACTATGGCCTGGACCCGGCGCACCCGGCTGAGGCCCGTTTCGTGCCGCGGCAGGTGCTGCGCGAACATCAGGATCAGGCCGACGAGCTGATCAACGTTGCCCGCGCCGGGGTCGAGCAGCTGTACCGGCAGATCGCAGAGCTGGGTTACGTCATCCTCCTAACCGACAACCGAGGCATCGCCGTGCAGTTTCTCGGCGATCCGGCCGACGAGAAGGCGCATCGCAAGACCGGCCTGTTCCTTGGTTCGGACTGGGGCGAAGACCACGCCGGCACCTGTGCAGTCGGTACCTGTATCAAGGAGCAGCAGGCGCTGACCTGTCACCAGCAGGATCATTTCAGCGTCTGGCACACCAACCTCACCTGTACCGCCGTGCCCATGTTCAACCCGCACGGGCAGTTGCTAGCCGTGCTGGATATCTCTGCGCTGCGTTCGCCTCCGACGAAGGATTCCCAGACCTTTGCCCTGCAGCTGGTCAAGCAGTACGCGCGAATGATCGAGGACGCCTACTTCATGCGCGTTTACCGCGAGCGGCCGATTCTCTGTTTCGACGGTTCCCGCGAATTTGTCCTGATCAACCGGCGCTACCTGCTGGCCCTGGGTGACGATGGCGAGTTGCTCGCCGGCAACACAGCCGCCCGCGGTCTGCTGGCCGAGCACGGGCTGATGATGCCGGGCCCCTTCGGCACTCTGCCGCAGGCGCGCATCGATCAGCTGTTCGATTGCGAGTTGAGCGACGTGCTGAGTATCCCCTACGCCAGTCACGACCAAGTTCGCGCCTTTCGCACCCATCGCCACCAGCTGTTCTTCGCCGCCTTGATGGAGCCGCGTCGCCGTGCACCGGAGCCGGCCGAACGCAGCGTGCCCGGTGGGCATGCCGCGCTCGATGCCCTGGCCGACGATGACCCGGTGATGCGCAAGATGCTAGCCCGCGCCAAACGTCTATGCAGCGAGCCGCTGAACGTGCTGCTCAATGGCGAGACCGGCACCGGCAAGGAACGCTTGGCCAAGGCGCTGCACGAAAGCGGTTGCCGGCGCAGCAAACCTTTCGTGGCGATCAACTGCGGCGCGATGCCCGAATCGCTGATCGAAAGCGAACTGTTCGGTTATGCCTCGGGCACCTTTACCGGTGCCCGTAGCAAGGGCATGCGCGGGCTGATCCAGCAGGCCGACGGCGGCACGCTGTTCCTCGACGAAATTGGCGACATGCCGCTGCACTTGCAGACCCGGCTGTTGCGGGTGCTGGCCGAACAGGAAGTGATGCCACTGGGTGCCGAGAAACCGGTGAAGGTGGATATCCGCGTGGTTGCCGCCAGCCACCGCGACCTGCGGCAGATGGTTGAAAGTGGGGCGTTTCGCGAGGACCTGTTCTACCGCCTGAACGGCGCGGCGTTGAAACTGCCACCGCTGCGCGAACGCGCCGACAAGGGCTTCCTCATCGAGCGAGTGTTCGCCGAACTCGCCGAGGGCCGCCCGGGTAACCCGCATCTGCGCGGCGATGCCATGAGTGCGCTGCTGGCTTATCCCTGGCCGGGCAACATCCGCGAGCTGCGCAACGTGCTGCAGTATGCGCTGGCGACCTGTGAGGATGATGAAATTACGGTGCAGGACCTGCCGGACGAATGCCTGCCACCGATTCTGGCGCGCTGCCGTCAGTCGGCAGCCCCCTCCGAACCTGAGTCGGCGTCGGCACTGCGCGACCAGCTGCGTCGACACCGCTGGAACGTCAGCGCGGTGGCACGGGAGCTTGGCGTGTCGCGGCCGACGGTGTACCGGCGCATGCGCGTGCTGGGTATCGAAGCGCCGGTGTGAACGGCGCCAGGGCTCTACTCGCTGACCGGCTGTTCCGCCGGCGAGGCTTTTTCAGCGGCGATATCGAAGGCGATGCTCCAGTTGTGCAGTGGGTAGGGCTGGTGCACCAGTGCCTTGATGTTGGCTTCGGCAGGCATGAGGTCGGGCAGGTATTCGTAGGTGGCGTCGGCGCGCATCGATCGCCGTCGCGCAGCAGGCTTTGTCATAAGGCTGATCATTCCTGCCACTGTTGGTGTGGGAAGTGTCGTGTTCATCCTGCAACCAGAAGAGCGGTCTGACGTTGTAATTGGCCCGTTGCGCGTCGGGACTGTTCACGCGAAGCGCATACGTGCAGCAGCAGGCGGTCTTTGGGCGCGCCATGGATTATTGGCGAACGCGCTTTCGACGATGTCGCAGGAGGTTGGTCTGCGCCCGCATCGCCGATGGCGCATTGGCTATGCTGTCGCGAATTCAAGCGATGCTCGTGCAGCGATTGGCAGCAGACTTCGGCGCGCAGAACGATGCCGGTGCCGGCGATTATCATTTAAATCATCCCGTTAGCAGAGGAGCGATCCATGAGCCATAAAGCGATATTCGTACAGCCCGGGGGCGGCTACGACCGGGTCGTCGTCGGCACCAGCGAGGCGGCCACGCCAGGGGCCGGTGAAATCACCGTGCGGCTGCGCGCCAACTCACTCAACTATCACGATTTCGCGGTCGTGAGCGGTATGTGGGGGCCGAGCGAACCGCGCATACCCATGGCCGATGGTGCTGGTGAGGTAGTCGCGGTGGGTACGGGCGTGAGTGAATTCGTAGTTGGTGATGCGGTGGTTAGCACCTTCTTCCCCGACTGGTTGGCCGGTGAACCGCTGATCGAAGGCTTCGCCACGGTGCCTGGCGATGGCATCGATGGCTATGCCCGTGAGATGGTCACCGCTCGTGCCACCTCGTTCACCCATGCACCCAAGGGCTACAGCCATGCCGAGGCGGCGACCCTGACCACCGCCGGTCTCACCGCCTGGCGTGCGCTAATGGCTGACGGCAAGCTGAAGCCCGGCGACAGTGTGCTGATCCAGGGCACCGGCGGTGTTTCCATCTTCGCCCTGCAATTTGCCAAGATGGCTGGTGCCACGGTCATTGCCACCTCGTCCAGCGATGCGAAGCTTGAGCGCCTGCGCGAGATGGGAGCCGATCATCTGATCAACTATTGCAGCACGCCGGCCTGGGGCGAGACGGTGCGTCAGCTCACCGACGGCCGTGGCGTCGACCATGTGATCGAAGTGGGCGGCCCGGCAACGCTGGAGCAGTCCATGGTGGCCGCGCGCATCGGCGGGCACATCTCGGTCATCGGTATTCTCACCGGTGTTGCCGGCGAGCTGCCGCTGGTGCCGGCGCTGGTGCGCCAGTTGCGTCTGCAGGGCGTACTGGTCGGCAGCCGCACACAGCAGCAGGAGATGATCCGCGCCATCGATGCCAATGGCATTCGCCCGGTGATCGACAAGCATTTCGCAGTGGACGATATCGTCGAGGCGTTCCGCTACCAGGAAACCAACCAGCACTTCGGCAAGATCTGTCTGGATATCTGAGGCGTGAACCGGCGGCGGCAGCGTTTGTAATGTGCGGCAACGCTACCGGCGATGTTCGTGTATGACTCTCAAGCCTCTCATTTCTTGCAAGGCCATCTGTCCGCCGCCCAGACCATTGTGGCCGATGACGTCTGCGGCTGTTCCATGGACGCGGCTTTCACCCGGGCTTTGGAAAATTGATCGTCGACTGGTTGCTAAGCGGCGTGCTGTTGGTGCTGTTCCATGAACGGAGCGAGATGAAACCGGAGGCACTGAAGCAGATGCTCTTGGCACTCGTTGCTACTCTGGATCTGGCAGCAGAGCTCTGCCCGGCATCTATTGCTTCAGCTACGCTGTCTGCCGAATGCGACGACCGAGTTGTTGCTCGTCGATGTGGCTGCCGAGTGCCAGATTAGCAAGAGCGGCCTGCGTTACACGTTTGATCTCGGGCGCAGACAGGGTCATGGAATGCCTGCTCCGCGGCATGCGCTGCGGCCGGCAATGAGGAAGGGATAGATTTCAGTTTCATTTGCTAGGGACAGCCTGTTTCAGTCAAAGCAATCCCATTCATCCCTGAGGCTGTGCTGCCCACGGCGCAACGATGTGCACATCCGCAATAAGCAGCTGCGCCGCCACCATCCAGACCACAGCACCGATCAACCCCAACGACAGATGCCCAACCACGATGCCGATCGCGATCTGTTTCCAGAGACCGGCATGTTGGTTGGTAGGGGCGGCAACGGTGCGATAGGGCGTTTCGCGCTCGGCGCGGATGTTGTCGAAGTCGTCTCTCATGGTGCGCTCTCGATGCGGCTGGCTAAACGGCAAGCACAAAAAAAGGGTCCAGCTTTCGCTGAACCCTTTCTTGAATTTGGTGGCTACGCAGGGACTTGAACCCCGGACCCCAGCATTATGAATGCTATGCTCTAACCAACTGAGCTACGTAGCCAAGTGGCGCGCATTATTCGCGCCGAGCGGTTGCGTGTCAACCCTCAGGGTGTGCTTTTTCTACCTGCTTTTTCAAATGCTTATGCCACCGGTCCGACCGTCGTCGGTGCGCTGTCGATCAAGTCCATTTTGGCGGGAATACGAGGGTGGCCAGGCGCTCGCTGCAGTCGGGCGCGGCGATCTGATGCTTCTGCTCGTTGTCATTCGCAGCACCTGCGCTAGAGGCTGGCAGCGAGGTGTTCGCGCTTGTGCTAGTCGAGGCGAAAGTCAGGGTGTTTCAGCCGGCCGACGCGGTTTACAGCCGCAATACCACGTTGGCTGCGAGGATCACCTGTTTCCATAGTGCCCTGAGCGAGTTCCAGGGTGAACATGCCTGGACGGGTCACAGATGACCGGTCCGAACGATGCATCGCCAGACCTGCCTAATCCCTCAGGCACATATGCTAGGAGATCGATCATGCTCAGCATTACCTTTCCAAGCGATCCACCGCTCCATCCCTGGCAGGCGGACGAATCGCCGATGAACGACCTCGACGACGCCGAGAGTGACACTGAACTGGACGATGGCGGTGTTCTACCGGACGAAGTACTCGAGCAGCTGGAAAAAGAGCCGCCACCTCCGGACCCGATGCCTGATCCCGGCGTTATGTAGCGGTTAGGTTGTGCTTATCGATAGGCGTGCCGGCGGTTTGCAGCTGTGAGGCTAGCGCGCTCCGGCTCTGTATCCAGGTGTGAGGGTCACCGCGCCGCTTCTGCGCGACAGATCAGTCGCTTACGGCTGGCGACTGCCCGCGACTTTAGTTGAGCTGGCACCCAGTCAATCCAGCCCCTCAACGGATCGAAATTGAACGGGTGAGTAGTTTCGGTCAACGTCTGTCACTGATGGCGCTGGCCATACACTCATGACTTGTGCCTGAGACACCGCGCTTTTCCGTGCTTGGGCATTACGGACGGGGATCCTAGGCATAAGCGTGGTACAAGTTCTTTTCGATTCCGTTACGCCGCCTGCCGCCAGGGTGCGTAACAATACTCCACCCTTGCTTTAGAGACGTTAACGCATGAACAGGCGGTTGCTAGTTGTTGCGCTGCTGATTGGCTTGCATGTGTTCGTCGGTGTCACGCTGATTCCAGATCTGTCCCTCGGGATGTTCGGTAGCGTATTGGCGTGGGGTTATCTCTTGCTCTCGGCTGTGCTGATGCGTTTCGGCGTGCTGGTGCGCGGCGCCGGGAGTGCGCTGCTGGCGTGGTCCGGGTTGTTGGCGATGGGCATCTTTTCCAGCCTGGCGATTTTCGCATTGCTGCGCGCCTTTGTTTTGGTGGTGGCCTCGCTGCTCGGTTGGGAGTCGGCTGCTATTGGGCGAGGCTCAGCGTTGGCGGTGATCGTTGCGGTCGCAGCGGTCACCCTGTTCGGTGTGCTCAATGCACGGCGCACGGCTCGTGTGGTTGAACGCAGCATCGCGCTGCGAGATCTTCCGCCTGAGCTGGAGGGCTTCAGCATCGTGCAGCTCAGCGACATCCACGTGGGGCCGACGATCAAGCAGGACTACATCGATGCGATCGTCAGGCGGGTCAACGGGCTGTCGCCGGACCTCATCGTGATTACCGGTGATCTGGTAGATGGCAGCGTTGCCGATCTGGCCGATGATATTGCCCCGTTGGCGCAATTAAGCGCGCGGCATGGTACGTATGTGGTGACCGGCAATCACGAGTACTACTCCGGTGCGGACAGCTGGATTTCCGAGTTCGAGCGGCTGGGTATGGCCGTGCTGCTCAATCGTCATGTTCAGCTCGAACACGGCGACGCACGTATGGTGTTGGCAGGCATCGCCGATTATTCGGCCGAGCTGTTTCGTCCCAGCCATCGCAGCGATCCGGTCGCAGCATTTGCCGGTGCGCCCGATGACGTGCCGCGACTCCTGCTGGCGCACCAGCCCCGTTCGGCCAAGGCCGCGTCGGAGGTGGGCTGCGATCTGCAGTTGTCGGGGCATACGCACGGCGGGCAGTTCTGGCCCTGGATGCATCTCGTGCGCTGGCAGCAACCATGGGTGGCAGGGTTGCAGCGCGTCGGTGAGATGCAGATCTATATCAGCCGTGGCACGGGTTATTGGGGGCCGCCGCTGCGCTTTGGTGCGCCGTCGGAGATCACGAGAATTCGTTTGGTCAGGGCTGTTTGAGTCAGAAACTAGCTCGCCAATGACTCGCGGCGCAGCAGCGCGTAATCCTGGCCTTCTTGTTGCCCGCGGCGTAGCGGATTGCGTGTGCAGTGCGCGGCAAAACCCGCATCCACGAAGCGGTAGGGCAGATGCTCGTCGCGGCCGGCCGGGATGCCCAGGCGTGTTGTCTGGATGATGTCCGGACGTGCGCCAATGTCGTCCACGCGCAGTCTGGCAGGGTCCATGCGCTGGGCATTCCACTCTGCAACCTTCAGCCCCAGGGCCTTGCATAACAGTGTCTGGCCGGAGCAGAGCCGGGTCAGGGGACGTGGGCCGCCTGCGGCCGAGGGGCTGTTGGTGCGCATGCGTTCGATGGATTCCTCACATGACAGCGAGTCGACCCATGGATATCCAGCCTTGATGCAGACGGCGTTGCCGTTCCCTTGCACGCTGAAGTTGAGCGAGTCCCCGCCGCGTGAATAATAAAGATAGAGATGGCCGGCTGGCATGAACATGGCGCGCCGCGAGGGGCTTTGGCCGAGCGATGAATGACTGGCTTTCTCTTCGATGTAGTAGGCCTCAGTCTCGATGATGCGCGCCGACAACCACAGCCCGTCTACGCAGTGGCGAATGACGGTTCCAAGCAATGCCTGAGCGACGACTTGCGCGTCCCGGTCGAAAAAGGCGTCGTCGAGGTGCTGCAGCGGTGGTTCGGTGAGGCTGTTCATCTGGGCTCCGGCTTCGGCAGGTCTGCCTGTTCCGACCGCGCAAGCGGGGCGAATATTCCGCGGATGATGGTCAGATTCCGTACCGGTCGTCAGTCAGATGCTTGGAGCAGACGCTTTTCCCGACTGTTCAGCAGGACGAGTTTGCGGCTCGGGATGCAAAAAGCCCCGCGTGAGCGAGGCTTTTTGAGAGTTGCATCAAGCGCATGCCGAGCTGGCGATTTCGCTTACACGTTGAAGCGGAAGTGCATCACGTCGCCGTCCTTGATGATGTATTCCTTGCCTTCCAGGCGCCATTTGCCGGCTTCCTTGGCGCCGGCTTCGCCTTTGTACTGAATGAAGTCGTTATAGGCGACCACTTCGGCGCGGATGAAGCCTTTCTCGAAATCGGTGTGGATCACGCCGGCACCCTGGGGGGCGGTGGCGCCGATCTTCACGGTCCAGGCGCGGACTTCCTTCACGCCAGCGGTGAAGTAGGTCTGCAGGTTGAGCAGTTCATAGCCGGCACGAATCACGCGGTTCAAACCAGGCTCTTCGAGGCCGAGCGATTCGAGGAACATGTCCTTTTCCTCGCCATCGTCCAGTTCGGCAATTTCCGCTTCGATCTTGTTGCACACCGGCACCACGATGGCACCTTCTTCGGCTGCGATGGCGTTTACCACGTCCAGATGCGGGTTGTTCTCGAAACCGTCTTCGGCAACGTTGGCGATATACATTACCGGCTTGCTGGTCAGCAGGTGGAAACCCTTGGCCAGCTGCATCTCGTCCTCACCCAGCTTCTTCAGCAGCGTGCGGGCCGGCTTGCCTTCGGTGAAGTGCGGGATCAGCTTTTCCAGCAGCGCTTTCTGTGCGACGGCTTCCTTGTCGCCGCCCTTGGCGTTGCGTGTGACGCGCTGCAGTTGCTTTTCGCAGCTGTCGAGGTCAGCAAAGATCAGTTCCAGTTCGATGATTTCGATGTCGCGCTTGGGGTCGACCGAGTTGGAGACGTGAATGACGTTCTCGTCTTCAAAGCAGCGCACCACGTGGGCAATGGCATCGGTTTCGCGGATGTTGGCTAGAAACTTGTTGCCCAGACCTTCGCCTTTGGAAGCGCCTTCAACGAGGCCGGCGATGTCGACGAACTCCATGGTAGTCGGCAGGATTCGCTCGGGCTTGACGATGTCGGCCAGGGCCTGCAGGCGCGGATCGGGCATCGGTACGATGCCGCTGTTCGGCTCGATGGTGCAGAAGGGGAAGTTTTCCGCAGCGATGCCGGACTTGGTCAGCGCGTTGAACAGGGTGGACTTGCCGACGTTGGGCAGGCCGACGATGCCGCAATTGAATCCCATGGTGTCTTGCCTCGGTACTGGCTGGCAGCGGATGCGCTACCGGCGTTGCCAAACTGCGTTAAACGGCTTCGTGATGCGCTGCAGTGCAAGCTTTCCGCTCAGCCGTTGCCTTGTCTTACGGTCCCGCGTCGAGTTCGATCAGGCCTTCTGGCTGTGCAGACGCTGCATCGCACGCGTCCAGTCACCGGCAAGAATCTCGGGTAGGACGTCGAACGTGAAGTCGATGCTGGCGTTGAGCTTTTCGCGCTCGGCCTGGGGCGCCCGGCCCAATACATAACCGGTTACCAGACTGCTGTGGCCTGGATGACCGATGCCCAGACGCAGGCGGTAGAAATTGTTCTGATTGCCGAGCTTGGCAATGATGTCGCGAAGCCCGTTATGCCCGCCATGGCCGCCGCCCTGTTTGAGCTTGACAATGCCGGGGGGCATGTCGAGTTCATCGTGGGCAACCAGGATAGACTCGGGGGGAATACGGAAAAATCCAGCCAGTGCAGCCACCGCTTGACCGCTGCGGTTCATGAAGGTGGTGGGGATCAACAGGCGGACATCTTCGTCCTGATGGCGAAACTTGCCGACCAGGCCGAAATACTTGCGATCGGCGCTGAGGTTGACGCCCTTGTGGGCAGCCAGACGCTCAACGAAAAGGGCCCCTGCGTTATGCCGGGTCTGGTCGTATTCAGGGCCTGGATTACCCAGGCCGACGATCAGTTTAACGGCAGTCACGACAGAGGCCCTTCCTCAGGTAATGACGAGTGGATTACTCGGCAGCGCCTTCTTCTTTCGGAGTGTCTTCCTTGCTCACGCGAGGGGCGTGAACGTTGGCAACTGGCAGGTCACTGCCGTGTGCCAGGGCGACCAGCTGAACGCCTTTCGGCAGAGTCAGGTCGGTCATGTGCAGAACCTGGCCGACTTCAACCTTGGCCATGTCGACCTCGATGAACTCCGGCAGGTCTTGCGGCATGCAGGACACTTCGACTTCGTTGATGTTGTGCAGGATTTCGCCACCCTGCTGCTTCACGCCAACCGAGGTTTCCTGGTTGATGAAGTGCAGCGGAACGGTAGCGGTCAGCTTGTGACCTTCGACGACACGGACGAAGTCAGCGTGCAGGACGAAGCTCTTGGCCGGATGACGCTGCAGTGCCTTGATCAGAACGGATTCGTTCTGGCCATCGACATTCAGGGTCAGCACGTGGCTGAAGGAGGCTTCGTTTTCCAGCATCTTGGCCAGGTCTTTGGCCAGCAGGCTGATGGACTGCGGGGCTTTGTCACCACCGTAGATTACGGCCGGGACGAGGCTGGCGTTACGACGCAGGCGGCGGCTCGCACCTTTCCCCAGGTCGGAACGCACTTGGGCATTCAGAGTGAAATCAGTCATTGTGTTTCTCCAGGATAACAACGCACCCGAAACGCTCGCGACCAGCGCTACCGGGCGGTTGGGCAAAAAACCCCGCACGAGGCGGGGCACATTTTCGTTCTGCGCAAAGGGCTAAGCGTTGGGCTTAGCGGAACATCGCGCTGATCGATTCAGCATTGCTGATGCGGCGAACCGCTTCAGCCACCATTGGCGCGATGTCCAGCTGGCGAATACGGGTACAGGCTTGCGCCGCTGCGGACAGCGGAATGGTATTGGTCACGACCAGTTCGTCGAGAACCGAGCCTTCGATGTTCTCGATGGCGCGACCGGACAGAATCGGGTGTGTGCAATACGCAAAGACCTTGGCAGCGCCATGATCTTTCAGAGCAGTAGCGGCGTGGCACAGCGTGCCGGCGGTATCGACCATGTCATCGACGAGGATGCAGGTACGACCTTCGATATCACCAATGATGTGCATCACCTCAGACTGGTTAGCCTTCGGGCGACGCTTGTCGATGATCGCCAGATCCACACCCAGCGACTTGGCGACGGCACGAGCACGCACCACGCCACCAATATCGGGGGAGACGATCATCAGATTCTCGAAGCGCTGAGCCTGGATGTCATCAACCAGGACCGGCGAGCCGTAGATGTTATCCACGGGCATGTCGAAGAAGCCCTGAATCTGATCGGCGTGTAGGTCGACCGTGAGGACGCGGTTAACGCCTACCACATCGAGCATGTCGGCCACGACCTTGGCACTGATCGGCACACGTGCGGAGCGCGGACGGCGATCCTGACGGGCGTAACCAAAGTAGGGGATGACGGCTGTGATGCGAGTGGCGGAGGACCGGCGGAAGGCGTCTGCCATCACAACCAGTTCCATCAGATTGTCGTTGGTGGGAGCACAGGTCGGCTGAATCAGGAAGACGTCCTTACCGCGAACGTTCTCATTGATCTCGACACTGATTTCGCCGTCGGAGAATTTACCGACGTAGGCGTCACCGAGAGGGATATGCAGCTGACGTACAACACGCCGGGCCAGGTCGGGGTTGGCATTCCCCGTGAAGACCATCATCTTGGACACGCGCAGTACCTGCCTGAGGGTGGATCCGATGAAACAAAAAGCTGTTCAAAAGGCCAGGCGTTTTGAACAGCTCTCGTGATGTTTGGCAGGGGCGGCTGGATTCGAACCAACGCATGCCAGGATCAAAACCTGGTGCCTTACCGCTTGGCGACGCCCCTGTAGATGTAACCCTGAAAAGTGCTTGTCCGGCTGTACTAACCCCGAAAGGTTATGGCAGGGGCGGCTGGATTCGAACCAACGCATGCCAGGATCAAAACCTGGTGCCTTACCGCTTGGCGACGCCCCTGTAACGTACAACCTCTAACCACTTGCTTCCTGTGCCAGCTTTGCGAGCTTTCGGTGCAGCATCGAAATGTTGCGGCCTTGAGCCGTAAATGCTGGTAAATCGGCTGGAAGTTGGCGGCAAACTTTATCAGCCTCACCTTTGTTTGGGAAGCTCCCAAACACACAAGCTCCAGTGCCGGTCATTCTTGCTGGAACAAATTTGTTCAACAAGCTCAAAGCGTTACGAACTTCTGGGTAACGCCTCTCGACTACCGGCTGACAGTCGTTATGACCGCCCCCTGCAAGAAGGCTGCGAACTGTAATGGCCGGGGTATTGCGTGTCAACTCTGGGTCGGAAAATATTTCCGCTGTACTAACAGAGACTTGCGGAGCGACGACAAGGTACCAGGGTTCGCTCAATTCGACCGGTTGCAGGCGTTCACCGACCCCTTCTGCAAAGGCCGCGCGGCCTCTGACAAACACTGGCACGTCGGCGCCCAGGGTCAGGCCGATAGCCGCCAGTCGATCTACGCCAAGGCGAGTCTGCCAGAGGTAATCCAGGCCCAGCAGGGTAGTGGCCGCGTCGGAGCTTCCGCCGCCGATGCCGCCGCCCATGGGCAGGCGCTTGATCAGTTCTATGTCGGCGCCGAGGGTGCAGGCGCTGTGGGTCTGGAGCAGGCGTGCAGCGCGGACGATCAGGTTACTGTCGTGGCCGACGCCGGGAAGGTCCGTGTGCAATCGAATCTGTCCATCGGTTCGAGCTGTAAAGGTCAGCTCGTCACCGTGGTCAAGGAATTGAAACAGCGTTTGCAGCTCATGGTAGCCGTCGGCGCGACGGCCGAGGATATGCAGCATGAGGTTGAGTTTGGCTGGGGCGGGAAGTGTCAGCGCGCGCATCAGTGTCCGAGCTGGCGCGGTTGCCAGTCCTTCACAACCAGTGTGATCTTGAGGTCCCGGCCTGCCAGTTTGATGCGGTTTGGCAGTGTGTACCCGTCCTCCTCGGTGTAGCTCAGGTACTGAACGTCCCATCCATCCTGCTGCAGGCTGGCCAGCCGCCCGTTGGAATCAAGAGAAATGCGGCTGCGGCTATCCGGAGCGGGAAGGCCGCGTACCCAATAGAGCAGGTGGGAAACAGGCAGTTGCCATCCCAGCTGGCTTTCAACCAATGCTTCTGGCGAATCGGCCTCGAAGCGTCCCTGGCCGGCGACTTCCAGTGCCACCGCATCAGGGCGGCCTGTCAGGCGCGTGGCGCCACGCCCCAGTGGACCAGAAAGGCGGATGTCGAAGTAGCCCTGGCGCTGCAGCCAGAACAAGGTACCGCTGCCTGAATCCTGTGGGGCCTGGATGCCGATCTTACCGCTGATCTGCCAGCCATCGATCTCGCTAATGTGAGCCTTATGGGCTTTCCAGTCCTCGGCATTACCGGGTCCCTCCACTGATTCCTGCGGACCAAGACCGGCGCAACCAGCCAGCAGCAGGGCAAAGGTGGAGATCAGCAGGTTACGCATCAGCTTCATGGGTCAGGGTTTCTCCGAGCCTGTCAGGCGTTTGATGGTTTCGCGCAGCACTTCGCTGTCCGAATTGTCCTTCAGCGCTTTTGCCCAGATGGCGCGCGCTTCGCGCTGCTTGCCAGCAGACCACAGTACTTCGCCAAGATGAGCGGCGACTTCATGGTCGGGAAAGCGCTCAAGCGCCTTGCGCAGCTGGGCTTCTGCTTCCTGCAGATTGCCCAGTCGATAGTTGACCCAGCCAAGCGAGTCGAGAATTGCGGCATCGTCAGGGTTGATACGATAAGCCTGTTCGATCAGATCAAGTGCTTCCTGGTATCGGTCGGTGCGGTCAGCCAGGGTGTAGCCGAGCGCATTGATAGCCATTGCATTGTCGGGCTCACGCTCGATGATGTAGCGCAGGTCTCGCTCCAGCTGAGCCAGGTCGCCACGCTTCTCCGCAATCATGGCCCGGGTGTAGAGCAGGTTCAGGTCGTCGGGAAATTCATTCAGCCCCTGTTCTGCCAGTTCCCATGCCGCTTCTATCTGTTGCTGCCCGGACAGTGCTTCCAGCTCAATGAGGTATAGCTGAATAGCGTAGTCAGGCTGCTCTACACGAGCGCTTGCCAGCAGCCTCGACGCTTCCTGGTTGCGGCCGAGGGCAAACAGCAGCTCCGCCTGCATCAGTTTTGCCGGCAGGTATTCATTGCCAGGCCCGACCTTGGCGAACGCGGTCAATGCCTGCTCATTTTTGCCTAGCTCACGGTAAGCGCGGCCCAGGTTAAAATGAGCGGCGTCCAGATGGCTCCCGCGGTCGATCAGCTCTTCCAGATAGACGATCGCCTCACGCCAGGCCTGCGCTTCAAGGCATACCAGCGCCAGCGAGAAGCGCAAGTCATCGTCGCTAGGGTGCTGCTGAACCAGCGTGGCGAATTCGCCCATTGCGTCCTCGAACCGATCCTGCTCCACCAAAAGGCGCGCATAGGTCAAGCGCAAGCGCTTATCTTCGGGATGCAGGCGGAGGCTGTTTTCCAGAAGTGGCATCGCCTCGTTGCCACGCTCGAGAATCTGTAACAGGCGTGCCTGGAGCAAAATCGACGGAATCTCCTGCTCGTTGGACGGTTGCTCCTCAAGCAGCGCGAGTGCATCTTCAGGGCGAGCGTCCTGCTGCAGCAGGACGGCCTTACCGAATTTCAGTTGAGGATTGTCGGGATGCTTGGCCAGCAACTGGTCGAAGCTCTTCAGCAGGCCGCTGCGCGTGTCCGGATCGGTTTCAGCGGCGGATAGCGCGAGGAAGTCGAAATGCGTGTCGCCCTGACCCCTGAGCACCTTTTCCATGAAGGATAACGACTCCTCATAGCGCCCTGCGCGTGCCAACTGAATGGCTGCCGCTCGCTGGGCGTCAAGATTGTCCGGTGCATTGTTCGCCCAGATAATCGCCGTATCCAGCGCAGCCTGGTCGGCGCCGAGGTATTCGGCGATACGGAATCCGCGCTCTGCAACGCCGGCATCCTGGGTCGCGTTGGCCTGTTGGACATAGCTGCCCAAGGCGATGTCGAAGCGGTTGCGCTGGCCGGCCAGCTCTGCCACCAGCAATGCATAGAGAGTATCGCCGCTGAACGAGCCGTACTCGCTTGGGCTTTTTGCCGCAGGCTCCGCCGTAGCTTCCTCGATTGGCGGGCTGCTGTCAGGGGGGCTCTGCATGAAGCTTTGGCAGCCACCGAGTAATAGAGCGGCGCTGAGGGCGAGGAGTTTTTTCATAGGAAACTTAGGCTGATCTGCGGTCGCGGCATGATGACACAAGCCGCTAGGCAAGCACACGGCTCGGCTTGGGCCCAGCGTTTTGTGGGTTTGGTCCGTAACAGACAATGTCTGGCAATGGTTGTTCTGAGGCAGGCGAAGTAGGAGAATCGCGCGCTCCGTTTTCGAATCAGCGATCCTGCATGGCTTTCATCGCGCTTGGCATTAATCACAAGACCGCATCGGTGGACGTGCGCGAGCGTGTGGCGTTCACGCCCGAACAGATGGTGGAGGCGCTGCAGCAGCTGTGTCGTGTCACGCCTACGCGTGAAGCCGCTATTCTGTCGACCTGCAATCGCAGCGAGCTTTACCTGGAGCAGGAGCAGCTCGAGGCCGAGACGGTGTTGGCCTGGTTGGCCAACTACCATCGCTTGAGTCTCGAGGACCTCAAAGCCTGTGCCTATGTGCACACCGACGACCAGGCCGTGCGGCACATGATGCGTGTGGCCTCCGGTCTGGATTCGATGGTGCTGGGCGAGCCGCAGATTCTCGGGCAGATGAAGTCCGCTTATGCTGTGGCGCGCGAGGCCGGTAGCGTCGGCCCGCTGCTGGGGCGTCTGTTCCAGGCGACCTTTAGTACCGCCAAGACCGTACGTACTGACACTGCCATTGGTGAAAACCCGGTTTCGGTCGCTTTCGCTGCGGTCAGCCTGGCCAAGCAAATCTTCGCCAACCTCGATCGCAGCCAGGCATTGCTGATCGGCGCTGGCGAAACCATCACTCTGGTTGCTCGGCACCTGCACGAGCAGGGCGTCAAGCGCATCGTGGTTGCCAACCGTACCCTCGAACGCGCAAGCGCGCTGGCCGAGCAGTTCGGTGCCCATGCCATCTTGCTTGCCGACATCCCGCAGGAACTCTACAACAGCGATATCGTCATCAGTTCGACTGCCAGCCAGCTACCAATTCTAGGCAAGGGGGCGGTCGAGCAGGCGTTGAAGAAACGCAAGCACAAACCGATGTTCATGGTGGATATCGCGGTGCCGCGCGATATAGAAGCGCAGGTCGCCGATCTGGATGACGTCTATCTCTACACCGTCGATGATCTTCATGAGGTGGTCGCAGAGAATCTCAAGAGCCGCCAAGGCGCAGCCCAGGCTGCCGAAGAGCTGGTTGCGGTCGGAACTGACGATTTCATGGCGCGGCTGCGTGAGCTGGCCGCCGTGGATGTGCTCAAGGCCTATCGGCAGCACGCTGAGCGCCTTCGTGATGAGGAGTTGCTGCGCGCCCAGCGGTTGCTGGCCAATGGCGGCACAGCCGAGGATGCGCTGGCGCAGCTGGCGCGGGGATTGACCAACAAGCTACTGCACGCGCCTAGCGTACAGCTGAAAAAACTTTCTGCCGAAGGGCGGGTGGAGGCACTGAGCATCGTCCAGGACCTCTTCGCCCTGCAAGACAGCACGGACAAACCATGAAAGCGTCGCTGCTCAACAAACTCGATACCCTGCAGGACCGCTTCGAAGAGCTGACAGCGTTACTGGGTGACGCTGAAGTGATCAGCGATCAGACCCGTTTTCGCGCCTATTCGCGCGAGTACGCCGAGGTCGAACCGGTTATCGCCGCTTACCGCGAATTTCTCAAGATGCAGTCCGACCTTGAGGGGGCTCAGGCACTGCTCAAGGACAATGATCCAGACGTGCGTGAGATGGCCGAAGAAGAGGTTGCCGAGGCGCGCGGCAAGCTCGAAGCGATTGAGGCTCGGCTGCAGCGTATGCTCCTGCCGAAGGATCCCAAGGATGGGCGTAACGTGTTCCTCGAAATTCGGGCTGGCACCGGTGGCGATGAAGCCGCGATCTTCTCTGGGGATCTGTTTCGTATGTATTCCCGCTACGCCGAACGGCAAGGCTGGCGCGTCGAGATTCTGTCTGAAAGCCCGGGCGAACACGGCGGCTACAAAGAAGTGATCTCGCGGGTCGAGGGCGATAACGTCTTTGCCAAACTCAAGTTCGAGTCAGGCGCGCACCGGGTCCAGCGCGTTCCTGAAACCGAGTCTCAGGGGCGTATTCATACCTCGGCCTGCACCGTGGCGGTTCTGCCCGAGCCAGACGAGCAAATCGCGATCGAAATCAACCCGGCCGACCTGCGCGTCGATACCTACCGTGCCTCGGGTGCCGGCGGACAGCACATCAACAAGACTGACTCGGCGGTGCGCATCACTCACATGCCGAGCGGTATCGTCGTCGAATGTCAGGAAGAGCGCTCGCAGCATAAGAACCGTGCGCGGGCCATGTCCTGGCTGGCAGCCAAGCTGCAAGACGTGCAGGACAGCGCGGCGCACAAGGAAATTTCCGATACGCGCAAGCTGCTGGTGGGCTCGGGCGATCGTTCCGAACGTATTCGGACCTACAACTTCCCGCAGGGGCGCGTTACGGACCACCGTATCAATTTGACGCTGTACTCCCTCAACGAAGTGGTCGGCGGTGCCGTGGAGCAGGTGATCGAACCACTGTTGCAGGAATATCAAGCCGATCAGCTCGCCGCGCTGGGTGATTGACTGCTCATTTTATCGGCGGACCGGTTAGGTTCGCTGACTGCGGTACAACTGAATCCTGGAAACCTCGAGCATGGCGACAATCGACTCCCTGCTGCGTGCCGCCCAGTTACCCTACTCGCCGAGCGCCAAGCTCGATGCCGAGTGGCTGCTTGCCGCCGTGCTGGGCAAGTCGCCGAGCTATCTGCGCACCTGGCCTGAGCGCGAAGTGCTGCCTGAGGACGAGGCCCGCTTTGTCGCCCATCTTGAACGTCGTCGCCTTGGCGAGCCGGTAGCCTACATCCTGGGTCGCCAGGGCTTCTGGAGCCTTGAGCTCGAAGTGGCGCCGCATACCTTAATTCCACGACCGGACACTGAGCTGCTGGTAGAGACAGCGATGAAGATGCTGCCTGCCGGTGGTGCGGCGAGCGTGCTCGATCTGGGTACGGGAACCGGTGCGATTGCCCTGGCGCTTGCCAGTGAACGTCCGGCCTGGCAGATCACCGGTGTGGACCGCGTCACCGAGGCCGTTGCGCTGGCGGCTCGTAATGCCCAACGGCTCGGGCTCGGCAATGCAGCCTTTCTCGAGAGCCACTGGTTTTCGTCACTTACGGGCCAGCGTTTTGAGTTGATCGTCTCCAATCCGCCGTACATCCCCGCCAGTGATCCCCATCTGTCGCAGGGTGATGTGCGTTTCGAACCGAGCAGTGCGCTGGTGTCGGGTGTTGATGGCCTGGACGACATTCGCCTAATCATTGAGCAGGCGCCCGATCACCTGAGCTCATCCGGCTGGTTGGTACTTGAGCACGGTTACGATCAGGTGTCAGCGGTGCGGAGCCTGTTGAGCGCCGGTGGTTTCGTTGATGTCGCCAGCTGCAGGGACTTCGGTGGCCACGAGCGTGTCAGCCTCGGGCGGCTGCCATGAATCAAGAGAGGAAATGTGCATGCTGAGCGACGACGAGCTGCTGCGTTACAGCCGGCAGATCTTGCTGCGACAGGTCGATATCGAGGGTCAGCTCAAGCTTAGGCAGAGCCGTGTTCTGATCGTCGGGCTTGGCGGACTCGGCTCACCGGTGGCGCTATATCTGGCTGCGGCCGGGGTTGGAGAGTTGCATCTGGCGGATTTCGACCGGCTGGACCTGACCAATCTGCAGCGGCAGATTGCTCACGACACCGCATCGGTCGGTTTGCACAAAGTGGATTCGGCAATGGCTCGACTATCTGCCCTTAACCCTTTGATCAAACTGGTACCGCACCGCGCCGCGATGGATGCCGATACGCTGGAGGCGGCTGTCTCAGCGGTAGACCTGGTGCTGGACTGCACGGACAATTTTGCTGTTCGTGAAGCGGTAAATGCTGCCTGTGTGGCCGCGGTGAAACCACTGGTGAGCGGCGCGGCTATTCGGCTTGAGGGGCAGCTGTCGGTGTTCGACCCTAGAGTCGAGACCAGCCCCTGCTATCACTGCCTTTACGGCCATGGCTCCGAGGCCGAGCTGACCTGCAGCGAAGCCGGTGTTCTTGGCCCAGTCGTTGGAATGATCGGCAGTTTGCAGGCGCTTGAAGCGATCAAGTTGCTGGCCGGCTTCGGTGAACCTTTGGTTGGCCGGTTGCTGCTGGTAGATGCGCTTTCCAGTCGATTCCGCGAGCTCAAGGTCAAGCGCGACCCGGCTTGCACCGTCTGTGGCCACAGCCGTGACTGACAGCCGGCCGATAGGGGTTTTCGATTCCGGTGTGGGTGGGCTGTCGGTGCTTCGGGAGATCCGTGCGCGCCTGCCCCATGAGTCGTTGTTGTATGTGGCGGACAGTGGTCACGTTCCCTATGGCGAGAAAAGTCCGGAATTTATCCGCGAACGCTGCCGGGCCATCGCTGCTTTCCTGGTTGAGCAGGGCGCCAAAGCGCTGGTGCTGGCCTGCAACACCGCGACGGCGGCCGGCGTGGCTGACTTGCGAGAGCAGTATCCAGAGCTTCCCGTGGTTGGGATGGAGCCTGCGGTCAAACCTGCCGCTCGGGCCACTCGCAGTGGAGTAGTTGGGGTGCTGGCAACGACCGGCACGCTGAAGAGCGCTAAATTTGCAGCGTTGCTTGATCGTTTTGCCAGTGACGTGCGTGTGATTACGCAGCCATGTCCAGGTCTTGTCGAACGCATCGAGGCAGGCGAACTTGCTACGCCAGGCACCCGCATGCTGTTGGAGAGCCTGGTTCAGCCTCTGATCGAGCAAGGGTGCGATACGCTGATTCTCGGCTGCACCCACTATCCGTTTGTGAAGCCTCTATTGCGCGAGATTCTTCCCGCAACGGTCGCTCTGGTCGATACCGGAGCTGCGGTCGCGCGGCATCTCGAAACCCTGCTGGCAGCCAACGGACAGCAAAGCGAATGCGAGGCCGTGGTGCACTTTTGGAGCAGCGGCGATCCTCTGCGATTGGCTGGCGTTCTTCCAGTACTTTGGGGTGAAAACGGTACAGTTTCCTACTGTTCTGCTTAGGAACTCCCCGCTGCGCTAGCCCTCTGTACTTAAGCAATATTGAAAAAACGAAAAGCTTGGCCACTTTCGATAAGGAAATTTCGCATGAACAAATTGATCTCCTTCGCTGCGGTTGCGGCAATTTCGCTGGGCCAGGTAGCTGCCGCCCATGCTCTTGACCTGACCGCTGCGGTTGGGCGTACCGGCGAGTCGACGATGACTTATCGACTGGGAGCGCAGATGGATTTCAATCGTAGCTGGTTCGAGACGGGCGTGGGCCGGCTGACCGGGTATTGGGATGCGGGCTACACCTACTGGGAAGGTGACGAGACCTCGAGCAATCACAGCATTTCACTTGCGCCAGTGTTCGTGTACGAGTTCAGCGCTGGATCGGTAAAACCTTACCTAGAAGCGGGCATCGGCATCGCGGCTTTCGAAAACACCGAAATAGAAAACAATGATCTTGGGTCCTCCTTTCAGTTCGAGGATCGGTTCGGTGCCGGCCTGCGTTTCGCTGGCGGACAGGAGATAGGCTTACGGGCTATTCACTATTCCAACGCTGGCATCAAGGACCCCAACGACGGCATCGAAACTTACGCGCTGCACTATCGAGCCTCGTTCTGACAACTCGATACTGAAGCTGATGGAGTAAGCCGTCAGCCGTCCAGATAGGCTCTTGCTGAGCCTTTGCGCTCTTCGAGGCAGTCATCCGAGCCCAGCTCGAACTCTCGACAGATAAGCGGGCGCCGGCTGTAGATAGTGCAGCGCATGCTGTCCCGGTCCAGCGCCGCGCACCAACCGTCGTCCAGCCGGCGCATGACCTGGCCACCCCAATCATCTTCATCGATGAAGCGTTCCGGGACGCCGGTGTCGGTCAGCAGCATGACTTCAAGGCGGCAGCAGCACGCGGCGCAGCTGCTGCAGCTGATTGTGTCGTCAGTCAATTGGCGGTGGGGAATGGCAGATTGAGTCATCGCGGCAGTCTACGCGTCTTGCGGCGGGATAGCTGCAAGCCAGGAGCGCCGCGAAAAGGGAAAAAGCCAGCACGGACGTGCTGGCCTAGCAGACTAGATATTTTCTTCGATTTGCTTGTTTTTCCAGCCCTCACCGCCGGGTAGCACCAGATTGAGCAGCAGCGCGATGATGGCGCACAGCGAGATTCCGGACAGGCTGAACTCGCCGTAACCGAACGCCATGCCGCCAATACCGAACACCAGCGTGACGGAAACAATGATGAGATTGCGTGCTTCCGCCAGATCCACCTGATGGCGAATCAGGGTGCTCAAGCCAACCACTGCAATCGAGCCGAACAGTAGGCAAAGGATGCCGCCCATGACCGGAACTGGGATGCTAAGCAGTCCAGCCCCGAACTTGCCGATAAATGCCAGGACGATGGCGAAGACTGCCGCCCAGGTCATGATTTTTGGGTTGTAGTTCTTGGTCAGCATCACCGCGCCGGTCACTTCCGCGTAGGTGGTGTTAGGCGGGCCGCCGAACAGGCCTGCGGCCGAGGTTGCCAGGCCGTCGCCGAGCAATGTGCGGTGCAGGCCAGGCTTCTTGATGAAGTTGTTGCCTGTCACGCCACCGATGGCCACGACACCGCCAATGTGTTCGATGGCGGGTGCCAATGCGACCGGGACCATGAACAGAATGGCGCCCCAGTGAAATTCCGGCGCGACGAAGTTCGGAACAGCCAGCCAAGGTGCTGCCGCAATCCCTGCTGTATCCACGACACCAAACATGAACGACAGGCCGTAGCCCACCGAGACGCCGGCGAGGATTGGCACGAGTCGAAACAGGCCTTTACCTAGCACCGCCACCAGCAGGGTGGTGAGCAGTGCAGGCATCGAAATCATCATTGCTGTCGCATAAGGGACCAGCTGAGCGCTGCCGTCACCGGCCTTGCCCATCGCCATATTGACCGCGACAGGTGATAGGGCGAGGCCAATGGAAATGATCACCGGAGCGATCACAACCGGTGGCAGCAGGCGGTCGATGAACCCAGGTCCTTTCAGGCGAACCGCAAAGCCAAGGAACATGTAGACAATACCGGCCGCCACCACGCCGCCAAGCACGGCGGGTAGACCGAAGTCTCCCTTGGCCGCGATGATGGGGGCGATGAAGGCGAAACTCGACGCCAGGAATACCGGAACCTGGCGTTTGGTGACCAATTGAAACAACAGGGTGCCGATACCGGCGGTGAACAGCGCAACGTTGGGGTCCATCCCGGTGATCAGCGGCATCAGCACCAACGCGCCAAATGCGACAAACAGCATCTGGGCGCCGGCTAATACCTGGCGCGCGAGCGGTTCTTCCAAGGGTTGCGACATGCTCAGATGTCCTTCTGCTTGGTGCCGAAGATCTTGTCTCCCGCATCGCCCAGGCCGGGCATGATGTAGCCGTTCTCGTCCAGACGGTCATCAATTGAGGCGGTGTAAATGGTGACGTCCGGATGTGCCTTTTCGACGGCCTCAATGCCTTCCGGTGCGGCGACCAGAACCAGTGCGCGGATTTCCTTGCAGCCTGCCTTTTTCAGCATATCGATGGCAGCAACCATCGATCCGCCGGTCGCGAGCATCGGATCGATGATCATCGCCAGGCGCTGATCAAGGTCATCAACCAGGCGCTCCAGGTAGGTGTGTGCCTGCAAGGTTTCCTCATTGCGAGCAATGCCGACCGCGCTGACTTTGGCGCCTGGAATCAAGCTGAGTACACCGTCTAGCATGCCGATGCCGGCACGAAGAATCGGTACGACGGTGATTTTCTTGCCGGAAATCTTTTCGACCTGAACTGGACCGCACCAGCCATCAATGCTGTAGTTTTCCAGCGGCAGGTCCCGAGTCGCTTCGTACGTCAGAATCGAGCCCACTTCCTGTGCCAACTCGCGGAAATTCTTGGTACTGATATCGGCACGGCGCATCAGCCCAAGTTTGTGGCGAATAAGCGGGTGGCGAATCTCTCGAATGGTCATGGCTGGCTCCGGCGGTCGAATAAACCGGCGTAGATTAATGCATCGACGTGTTACCGGCTATTGATGTGTAGGAGAGGGCTTGCCCTGTGCGTGGCCGCATCGGTATCGTCGCGCCCCTTAATTTAGGGGCAGTCGGCCGGGCTGCTTCATCTTCTAACTGTCCTGGAGCATCGCCATGTCCGTCGATCTAGCACACATCCGCCAGATCATGGCTGAAGCCGACTGTCTGTACCCCGACGCCGAGGTTGAAGCGGCGATCAATGCGATGGCCGCGAAAATCAATGCTGAGCTGGCTGACCGCAACCCTGTGGTGTTCTGTGTGATGAACGGGGGGCTGGTCTTCTCCGGCAAGCTGGTGACCAAGCTGAATTTCCCGCTTGAGCTTTCCTATCTACATGCGACACGTTATCGCAACGAAACGAGCGGTGGGGAGCTGTTCTGGAAGGCGAAGCCGGAAATCTCGTTCATGGATCGAGATGTGCTAATCATCGACGATATCCTCGACGAGGGGCATACGCTTGGCGCGATCATCGATTTCTGCAGGCATGCCGGCGCGGCTGCTGTGCACACCGCGGTGCTGGTCGATAAGGACCATCAGCGCAAGGCTCGTCCAGATCTGAAAGCAGATTACGTGGGGCTAAGCTGTGTTGATCGCTATGTGTTTGGCTACGGTATGGACTACAAGGGTTACTGGCGAAACGCTCCTGGCATCTACGCTGTTAAAGGCATGTAAGTAATAGCGTTATCGCACGGGCAACGTCGCCGGCCCGTGCGCTTTCTCCTATTAGCTCCTCGAATGCCTGCGCGTCAAATTACGCGCGCCATCTGTTTCGTTTCGCCTCACGCGTTGCGCTTTGGTAACGCTCCTGTGCATCACTCTATGCCCGAATGCTGAGACTGTATTGCACGCGCGCCCGCCTGAGGCTCGGCTATCGAGCACGCAGCGGCTAATTGCGTGCCGCTCTGGCAAATTTCTCGCGAAAGGCGTCGCAACTGCTCTATTTAGAGGCTTGCGTCTGTATTGCTGGCGGCTAAGCTCTCGGATAGCCTCACAAGCGCCTGCGCTGCGGGCAGCCCTATATGCGGCTGAACACCAATGCTGGCAAGGCTGTTCATACTTAAGGATTACAGAGCAAATCAAACCTTAGTGCGCTTAACCCTCAACCTCCGTGTGGGTAGGGTGAACGTACTTCGAACCAACCAGGAGCGCCTCATGACAAAAACAACAAGGCAAGGAATCTTCCAGCCCAAAACCCTGGCCCTCGCGGTCGCGTTGGGCATTGCGTCACCCGCTTATGCGGTCAATTTTAATATCGGCGAGATTGAGGGGCAGTTCGATTCGTCCATGTCCATAGGTGCCAGCTGGTCGATGGCAGATCGAGACATGGATCTTGTCGGTACGAACAATGGCGGCACTGGTTATACGCATACGGGAGACGATGGACGCCTAAACTTCAAGAAAGGGGAAACCTTCTCAAAGATATTCAAAGGTGTGCACGATCTTGAACTGCGTTATCGCGACAGTGGCGCGTTTATCCGAGGTAAGTACTGGTACGACTTCGAGCTGAAGGACGAGGACCGCTTATTTAAAGATATTAGCGACAGCAATCGCAAGGAAGCGGCTCAGTCCTCGGGTGCGCAGATACTTGACGCCTTTCTGTACCACAACTACTACCTAGGCGATTTACCCGGCACCGTCCGCTTCGGTAAACAAGTTGTGAGCTGGGGCGAAAGTACGTTTATTGGAAATTCAATTAACTCCATCAACCCACTTGATGCGGCTGCTTTCCGTCGTCCTGGTGCCGAAATCAAAGAAGGTTTGATTCCAGTAAATATGCTTTATGTTTCTCAAGGCATCACTGACCGCTTGAGCATGGAGGCGTTTTACCAGCTTGAATGGGACCAAAGCGTTGCCGATAACTGCGGCACATTCTTTGCGGTGGATGTTGCGCAGGATGGGTGCGATAACAACTACCATGTGGGAAGCCCTGCAATCGCTCCGTTAGAGCCAATTGCTGCCGCGAACGGGATCGGATTTGATTATACGCAGGAAGGAGTAGTTCTTCCGCGTGGTGGTGATAGGGATGCTCGAGATTCAGGCCAGTTTGGACTAGCACTGCGGTGGCTCGGCGATGCGACAGAGTACGGCGCATACTTTATGAATTACCACAGCCGTTCTCCGTTTGTTGGTACTCAAACGGCTAGCGGAGTGTTAGGTGCTGCGGGTAGGGTTAACGCGGGGGTGGAAGCGACGGTTTGCGGTCTGGCAGGGCGAAGTGCAGGTTGTACTCAGAATGCAGCGCTGCCCCTCGCTTTACGCCAACAGCTTGGTGCTGCTGTTACGACTAATGCAGGAGGTTTGCTGCAGAGTGCTACGCTAGGAAACTCCCGTTACTATCTAGAATACCCTGAAGATATTCGGTTGTTCGGACTTAGTTTTTCGACCTCTTTGCCTACTGGCACGGCCTGGTCTGGCGAAATCAGCTATCGCCCGAACGCCCCAGTACAGCTTAATACCCAAGACGTAACCTTGGCGGTCGTCAATCCTCTCGTCGGTGCGTTTGGTCAGCCGGCGGTCTCGCCAATAGCTTCAGCTGAGGGGGCAGACAACCGTGGATACAACAGGAAAGAAATTACTCAGGTTCAAACAACCTTCACGCATTTCTTTGATCAGGTTTTAGGCGCGGGCCGCGTTACGGTAATTGGTGAAGTTGGGTTCGCACATGTCGGAGGTCTCGAAAGTACCAGTGAGCTTCGCTATGGGCGTGACGCCATTTATGGTTCAGTGCTCAACCCTGCTCAGTTAGCCGATTACGGCGACGACGGATTCGTTACTGCTAACTCTTGGGGGTACCGTCTGCGCGCCCTGGCGGACTATAGCAACGTGTTCGCTGGCGTAAACCTAACGCCAAACGTGTCCTTCTCTCATGACGTGGACGGCTACGGCCCGAACGGTCTGTTCAATGAAGGTTCAAAGGCGGTGAGTGTTGGCGTCGATGCGGTCTATCAGAACCGTTATACGGCCAGCCTTTCCTATACCGATTTCTTCGGTGGCGACTACAACACGCTGGTTGATCGCGACTTTCTTGCCCTCAGCATGGGTGTGAACTTCTAAGGAGACTGTTTCAGTAACGCCGTACGGAGCTCTTTCGAGAGCTCCGCTACGCGCCAGTCTACATATAAGGCCTCCGGCCACAACAAGATCAAGAGGAACTGGAAGCGTATGAAAACAACAAAAAAATTATTCAGTGTCTTGGCTTTCTCGCTGCTAGCAAGCAGTGTGATGGCTGCAGTCTCCCCTGAGGAAGCCGCAAAACTCGGCGCTACATTGACTCCGCTCGGTGCTGAAAAAGCGGGCAACGCTGACGGGACTATTCCAGAATGGACCGGTGGGCTGCCGACCGACGCGGCTCCTTTGAAAAATGGGCATCTAACCAATCCATTCGCAAACGAGCAGCCTAAATTCGTCATCACCGCGCAGAATGCAGATCAGTACAAAGAGAATCTAACGGCAGGGCAGCTTGCCATGTTCAAGCGATATCCCGAGAGCTACAAGGTTCGGGTTTTTCCTACTCATCGCTCAGCAGCAGTACCGGATGAAATTTATCAAGCGGCCAAGAAAAGCGCGCTGAATACCGAATTGGTATCCGGCGGCAATGGTCTAGCCAATTTCGCAGACAGCCGTTTTTATGCGTTTCCGATTCCCAAGGATGGGTTAGAAGTTGTATGGAACCATATAACACGCTATCGCGGCCAGAACGGTCGGCGCAATATTGTACAAGCGACGCCGCAGACTGATGGCAGTTTTAACCTCGTTCACTTTGAAGACGAGGCGGCATACCCCAGTTACATGCCAGATCTTGACCCTGAACGCGCACAGAACGCATTGCTGTTTTTCAAACAGCGGGTAACGGCTCCATCACGACTCGCCGGTAACGTTTTGCTGGTGCACGACTCGCTGGATCAGGTCAAAGAACCGCGTCAAGCTTGGATCTACAATGCTGGTCAGCGTCGTGTTCGGCGTGCGCCTCAGGTTGCCTATGACGGCCCCGGTACTGCTTCCGATGGCATGCGTACTACCGATAACTTCGACATGTTTAGTGGCGCGCCGGACCGTTACGACTGGAAGTTAGTGGGCAAAAAAGAGATCTACATTCCTTATAACAGCTATGAGATCAACTCGAGCGAGCTCACGTATTCCGACATTATTCGTGCCGGCCACGTAAATCAGGATCTTGCCCGCTACGAGCTGCACCGCGTATGGGAGATCGAGGCGAACCTTAAAGAGGGCGAGCGCAATATCTATGCGAAGCGCCGCTTTTTCTTGGATGAGGATAGCTGGACCATTGTGCAATCAGAGCTATACGACGGCCGTGGTCAGCTTTGGCGGGTAGGTGAGGCGCATATGGTTCAGTACTACCAGCACAAGATCCCCGCGTTTGCCTTCGAAGCTTTGTACGATCTCATTTCAGGAAGGTACATTGCGAATGGGATGAGTAATGAGGAAAAGCCGCATGAGTTTGGTTACAAAGCGTCGGCCCGTGACTTTACGCCAGCTGCATTACGTAATGCCGGGGTGCGCTAATCAGATAGCATCTGTAAGGTGAATAAGGCGGCCAGTTGGCCGCCTTTTTTATTTGTCGGTCAGCCGCGAGTGATACTTTTCAGCCACTAGAGAGCTCGGTACCCATCCATTCAGAGCGGTATGCTCGTAGGGTGAGTCGACAAAAGATCCGCAATCGTGCAGGTTATTACGGCGCATGCGCATCGATTGAAAGACGTCGACTGCCCAGGAGTGGGTGCTGACAGCAGCGCTCAACGCGTTCCTCAATGGATTGATACGAATAAGAGAAACCTCGCTATGTCCGTACGCTTCAACCCTGGTGCCCTCAGCACAGAAGCCGCCGCGCAGGTTCAAATTGCGACTATCCCTCGGCTCCCGCCGTTGCATGTACCAAGGCCTCGACTCGTCGATGCTTTATTAGAAGCCCACTGCCGACTGCGTTTGATCTGCGCACCTGCCGGTTTCGGCAAGAGCGTGCTGATGAACGAATGCGCGCGGCTGGTACCTGCCGATACGCATCTGGTCTGGCTTGATCTAGGCGGTAGAGGGTTCTCTGCGGAAGCTCTGTATTCCCAACTTCGTCGGGTATTGAACAGCACGACTGAGGAGGGCGGTGACGTTCAGCAAGACCTCATTAATCTGCTGAATGATTTTCCGCGACCGCTTTGGATAATGTTGGATGACTATCCGCGGGAGGTAACAGCGCCCTTCGACGCCTGCCTCGACTTGCTTATCGAGAGGGGCCCCGAATCCGTCAGCTGGTGGGTAAGCAGCCGTCGGCAGCCCGCTTGGAAGCTGCCTAGGCTATTGTTGCAGGGTGACTTGTTCGAGCTGGAGGCTGAAGCGCTGGCGCTGACTGCGAGTGAGCTCCGGTTATTGCTCAAAGCGCACCGCCTAGAGCTCGCCGATGACACCTTCAAGCAATTGATGTCGGGCAGCGAGGGGTGGCTGGCCGGAGTCAGCTTGCTGTTATTGAATGCTGATGAGCAGGCGGTTCGTGAGCGATTGATTGCCGGTACTTCACTGTTACGAGATTACGTGCAGCGCGAAGTACTTGAGGGGCAGACCGAGGATGTTTGCCGTGCGCTTTTCGCGTTGGCGCGCATGCCGCGCTTTTCATCGCAGTTGTGTGAGCATGTCCTCGACGGCATAGGAAGCGATCTTCTCGATGTGCTCAAAACATCCCAGCTGTTTATTCGCCAGACCGACAATTGTGGTGAATGGTATCGCCTGTGGCGGCCGCTGGCGTTGATGTTGCGACGCATGCCCGGGGTAGCATCGCCCACCCAGACGCACCTGCGTGCCTGCCAATGGTTTGCCAACCGCGGTGAAATGCGCGAGGCGGTGGAGCATGCGCTGTGGGCGGGGCAGCCAGAAGTCGCAGCCAACTTCCTGCAGCGCTACGGACAGGAGCAATTGCTCATCGGTGACAACGTTTCGCATTTCATGAAGTGGCGCAGTGAGCTGCCGCAAGACTTGTTCAACAGTACGACCCGGTTGATCGTGCTGCATGGCTGGGCTTTGATCATCTCTGCTCGCTTGGATGAAGTGGATGATTGCCTCGCCGATCTGGCGAAGTTTTTTCCTCAGCCCGATGCAAGGCGCCAGGCGCAGCTACTTGCTCAGTGGCAAGCTTTGCGGGGTTTTCTAGCCCGTTTACGAGGTGAGCCGGAGGCTAGGGATTACTGCCTTCAGGCCCTGGAAGTCCTTTCTGATCACGCTTGGGCACAACGGGTGCTTTGTTATCAGGCGTTATCTCAACAGGCGATAGCCGAAAGCCAACTCGAGTTGGCCCAGCATTACAACAGCGAAGGCATGAAGCTTGCCCGGCTCAAGGGCAGCGTACTGTATGAAGCGATGCTGAGCGTCGATCGAATTCAGCTGCTTGAAATTACCGGCGAGTTCGAGCGAGCCGTTGGGGTTCTCGAAGAGTCATTGATGGTGCTACGCGACGGTGTCGGCCACAGCCCGATTATTGGTCGGCTAAAGCTGCTACGAGGCCATCTGCTCGCCTATCAGGGGCTCGATGAGCCGGCCCGCGAAGCGTATCAGCAAGGTCGAGCCGAGACTGAGACCTGCGGCGATTCGTACGTATTCTTCGGCTATGCAGGGTTGGCAGAGCTTGCAGCTCGCAGCCAGGAATTCCCTTCGGCTTACCATTGGTTGCGAGAGGCCGAGCGGTTGGCCCAGTGGCGGCATGTGCCGGAAGCGCGTTTCCGGGGCATTCTGCCATTGATTACCGGCGTGACCTGGCTGCATCAAGGGCAGCTGAAGAAGGCCAGGACTATATTCGTACAGGTGCTGGAACTCTACGAAGGCCACACCTATATCGCACCGTCCGGGTTTTACGAGTTACTTCCACGAGTTCATCGCTATCTTGCGGTTATCGACATACTGTCCGGCCGTGGCTCGCTGGCTATCGACACGCTGCGCGAACTGATCGACCAAAACCTCCGTTCTCAACGGTTGGGCCTGGCCTGTGAGTGTCGTTTTACGCTGGCCGAAGCGCTCCAAGTGGATGGCCAGCATGACGAAGCAGAACTGGAGTTACGCAAAGCCCTCGCTGAGGCTGCGAGGCAGCATCTGGTCAAGCCGCTGTACGAATTGCAGCATCGTCAGCCGCAATGGCTTGCTAGCATGTTGCCTACTGGCAAGGGGGAAAGCCTGCGTGATCGATTGTTGCAATTCGAGCGAGAACCAGAAGAGAGCGCTGCTTCAGCCGATGAAATCATCCTGAGCAACCGCGAACTCACGGTCCTGCGTCTCATCGCCCAGGGATGCTCGAATCAAGAAATCGCCGAGCAGTTATTTATTTCGCTGCACACGGTCAAGACCCACGCGCGGCGAATCAACACCAAACTCGGGGTGGCCAGACGTACGCAAGCGGTGGCGCGCGCTAAGGCTTTGGCCTGGCTTTAGTCTGATCAGCAGTGGCAGACCTAGATAAGCGCGTGTTGTAACGAGGGGCGCTGCCTGCCGCTGCGCCGGCAGAGAAATTGGCATTTTTCAGCTGTGTCAGAAGATCGGCAGCGCAGAGCCTACCGGCAACAAAGTTGACCTTTACTGTGCTGCTGAATGCGAATGCTTGGTCAGGCGATAAGAGGTGTTCTGCCCGCCTCGTTCGATGGCGAGGCTGAACTGGAGACTGGTGATCAGGCGCTCCAGCTGCTGCTGGTCCCGCCATTGGCTGGAACTGATGAAGCGCTTTACCGCCACGCCCATCGTGTCGGTCAGCGTCAGCAGAATACTTCCGTCGGGTTTCTGAATACTGAAATTGACGTTGTAGTCTGGCTGAAACACATCACTGATTTTCTTGAATGGACTGTCCATGCCGGTTCCTGATTGGATGACTGCCCCCAATGGACCTGATGCTGTTTAACTAGTTTCGCCCGCTGAGCGTGTTGCTCTGTGGCAAAAGGAAGCACTAGCGGCCTGGGCTAAGCATAGCGCTCCGGCACTGTCAGGCCGGTTCGGAGGAAGCCGGCAGCTCCTGCAGTACTTCCGGATTGTTTTTAAAGGCCTTGGCAAAGAGGTCACGGTGTCGGGCCATGAAGATGCCAATGTCTTCAGCCTGCTGTTCGCTAAGTGACGGTGTGGCTTTCTGCAGTGCCGCAGCCAAGGCTTCGGCAAGCTCGAGCATTTTGTCGTGACGATCGGCTTCGGCTTTATCCATGAACAAGCGCTCCAGGTCCCGGCTGCTGCGGTACACAACTTCGACGGCCATCTAACACCCCGGCTCAATTGATAAAAATACTGTTTATCCATACAGCATATGCTGGCTGGCGCTGATTGAAAAGCCTCCGTGTGACGTCTGCGTGACAGCTGGTCAGCTCAGTCAGCGAAGTGCCCTCGAAGCCGCTCGGCGCGAAAGTCGAGATTGCGGCTGCGGTAGCCCGCGCGCAAGGGTGGTAGCGGGGCGCAGGAGTGCCAGCGTTGACCGGGTTGCAGGTCGCCCGGGCCGCGGTATTGTGGCGCATCGTAATTGGAGGTTACCAAGTTGAGGCTTGAGCCGGGCGAGTAGGCGGCTACTTCCCAGCTCAGGCTGCGCATTGGCTTCGGACTATGGTTGTCCAGAATGATGCGCAGCGGCTGTCCGGCTGGGCAGCTAGTCGGTGAATACGACATCCGCAGCTCGAGCTGACCAAGCAGATGTTCTTCACGTTGCTCTTGCCAGATCACCCAAGCGGCAACGACACCAAGGCCGAGCAGCGCTCCCAAAGAAATCGGCACCGCTCGAAGTGGATACCGAATCAGTAAGATCAGCCAGGCTGCGACTAGAAACGCGCCGATCAGCATGATGAGCGGGCGCGTGAATGGTTAGCCATTGAAACCTCTTTTTCAGCGTGATCCGGCAAACATCCTAACGCCGGCTCGCACAGGGTGCGACTTTCAGATGTCGGCCTGTGGTCGTGTTGGTGGACGCACGTCAGGAATCCTTGTCGGGGCGGGCGTGGCTGGCGAGTCGCTCAAGCGCGGCCCTGAGCTTGGGATCTGTTATGCCACGAGCGGTTTCCTGAATATTGTCTGCTGCTCGCACCGACAGTTCTGGCGCCGGTCCGGGCTTATGCCGCGGTGTTTCCGGGGGCTGAACCTTGAACTGAATACGGCTCAAGCCGCTGAACTCGTCCATGCATTGCAGCTGACGTTGTAAGCGTCTCTGCTGATAGCGCAGTCGCGTTGCCCAGTGGCCGTCGGTAACGATCAATAGCAGGGTACCTTCGCGCCATGAGGCGACACGGCAAAACTCCCGTGCAGCGGGCTGCAGTTGGCTGTCGACCAGTTGTTGCAGGCGATCCAGCCGCCTCGCCTCGCCAAACAGCGCTTTCAGTGGTTTGGCCTCGCGCAGTAGCGCCGCGGACGCTCGGGCCGGCAAAGGGCGAAACGACATGGCTAACGCTCGTAGCTTAAGAGCCGACATGTTAGCAGAAGCATGCATATACCTTCTGATCGAGGCATCACTGGCTAAACCTGCGACCGAATCGTCTGATTCCTGGCGCCATTGGCTGGCTCGCCTGCGCAGTAGGCACCTTTCCTCTCGAACGTTTCCGAGTAGAATGCCCCCTTTGCACGAAGCCGTGGTGGCCCTGCGGCCGTGCCTCCATCCCCAGCATGGAAGTCTTTGTCGATATGTTTGCGCCTTTAATGAAGAAGCTCTTTGGTAGCAAGAATGAGCGTGAGGTCAAGCGCATGCTCAAGGCGGTTCAATCCGTCAATGCGCTCGAAGAGCAGATGCTGTCTCTCTCCGACGAGCAGTTGCGGAGCAAGACCGAAGAGTTCAAGGCCCGCCTCGGCCAAGGCGAGACCCTTGATCAAATTCTTCCCGAAGCCTTTGCCGTCTGCCGCGAAGCCGGCAAACGCGTTATGGGGATGCGGCACTTCGACGTGCAGCTGATCGGCGGCATGACGCTTCACGAAGGCAAAATTGCCGAAATGCGTACCGGTGAAGGCAAGACGTTGGTTGCGACCTTGGCCGTATACCTCAACGCACTCGCCGGCAAAGGAGTTCATGTTGTTACGGTGAACGATTACCTGGCGCGTCGCGATGCCAACTGGATGCGTCCGCTGTATGAATTCCTGGGTTTGACAGTGGGTATCGTCACACCTTTCCAGCCGCCGGAAGAGAAGCGCGCAGCGTACGCGGCTGATATCACATACGGTACGAACAACGAGTTCGGCTTCGACTACCTGCGCGACAACATGGCATTCAGCCTGGAAGAAAAGAACCAGCGCGAACTCAATTTCGCGGTTATCGACGAGGTCGACTCGATCCTCATCGACGAAGCCCGCACTCCACTGATCATCTCCGGCCAGGCCGAAGATAGCTCCAAGCTCTATCAGCAGATCAACCAGTTGATTCCTCTGCTCAAACAGCACATTGAAGAGGAAGAGGGCGTCGTTACTCAGGAAGGTCACTTCTCAATCGACGAGAAGACACGTCAGGTCGAACTGAACGAGTCTGGCCACCAGTTTGTCGAGGAAATGCTGACCAAGGCAGGGCTACTTGCCGAAGGCGAGAGCCTGTATTCGGCACACAACCTCGGCTTGCTGACCCACGTGTATTCCAGCCTGCGCGCGCACAAGCTGTTCCACCGCAACGTTGAGTACATCGTCCAGAACAATCAGGTGTTGTTGATTGACGAACACACCGGTCGGACCATGCCAGGGCGTCGCCTCTCTGAGGGTCTGCATCAGGCCATCGAGGCAAAGGAAGGGCTGCCGATCCAGCCGGAAAGCCAGACCCTTGCGTCGACTACCTTTCAGAACTACTTCCGTCTGTACAAAAAGCTGTCGGGCATGACCGGTACTGCAGACACCGAAGCATTCGAATTCATGCAGATCTACAACCTGCCGGTGATGGTGATTCCGACCAACAAGCCGCTGGCACGCAAGGACTACAACGACCTGGTCTACCTGACCCAGGAAGAGAAATTCGCTGCCATCATTGCGGACATCAAGGATTGCCAGAACAACGGCCGCCCTGTGCTAGTGGGCACCGCAACCATTGAAACCTCGGAATATGTTTCGCGCTTGCTGGTCAGCGAAGGCATCGAGCACAAGGTGCTCAATGCCAAGCATCACGACAAGGAGGCCGAGATCATTGCTCAGGCAGGACGCCCAGGTGCGGTTACGATCGCGACCAACATGGCCGGCCGAGGTACCGACATCCTGCTCGGCGGCAACTGGGAAGTTGAAGTTGCGGCGCTCGATAGCCCCTCGGACGATCAGGTCGCACAAATCAAATCCGACTGGCAGAAGCGTCATCAGGCGGTACTCGAGGCGGGTGGTTTGCATGTGATCGCGTCTGAACGCCACGAGTCACGTCGTATCGACAACCAGCTGCGTGGTCGCGCCGGACGTCAGGGGGATGCCGGCTCGAGCCGTTTCTACCTGTCGCTGGAAGACAGTCTGATGCGCATCTTCGCCTCTGACCGGGTGAAGAACTTCATGAAGGCGCTGGGCATGGAGTCCGGTGAGGCGATTGAGCATCGCATGGTGACCAACGCCATCGAAAAGGCCCAGCGCAAGGTCGAAGGCCGCAACTTCGATATGCGTAAGCAACTGCTCGAATATGACGATGTCGCGAACGAGCAGCGCAAGGTGATTTATCACATGCGCAACAGCTTGCTGGCGGCCGAAGAAATCGGCGAAACCATAGCCGAATTCCGCCGCGAGGCACTCGATTACGCCATCAACCAGCACATCCCTCCGCAGTCGCTGCCCGAACAATGGGACATCAGTGGTCTGGAAGCGGTGCTCTACAGCGATTTCGGCGTGCGGCTGCCGGTCCAGCAGTGGCTTGACGAAGACGAGAAACTGTATGAGGAGACGCTGCGCGAGCGCATCCTCGAAGCATTGATAGCGGCCTACAACGAGAAGGAAGAATTGGCTGGCGCCGAGGCGCTGCGTACCTTCGAGAAGCAGATTGTGCTTCGTGTGCTGGACGACTTGTGGAAGGACCACCTGTCGACGATGGACCATCTGCGTCACGGTATCCATCTGCGAGGCTACGCCCAGAAAAACCCGAAGCAGGAATACAAGCGCGAGTCCTTTACGCTGTTCCAGGAGCTGCTTGAGTCCATCAAGCGCGACAGCATTCGGGTTCTGTCCCACGTGCAGGTGCGTCGCGAAGACCCCGCCGAGGAGGAGCAGCGTTTGCGCCGCGAGGCTGAGGAGCTGGCGCAGCGTATGCAATTTCAGCATGCCGAGGTTTCGGCGCTGGAAGCCGACCAGGAGGAACCCGAGGCTGAAGGCGATGTAGCAGCCGCTGTGGCCCCGGCGCGTACCGAGCAGAAGATCGGGCGCAACGAACCCTGCCCCTGCGGGTCAGGTAAGAAGTACAAGCATTGCCATGGACAGGTCCAGTAAGCGGATCCGTCTGTGTTGACCCGCGCCGCGACCGGCTCTAGCCGCTCGCGGCGTTTTTCTCCCTGATTTTCGGTGGCCGAAGGCCATCCATTCCTTCTTAAGGAGCGCATCGATGGCTGTCGGTCTTGGTCCCCTACCTACACTGCACCCGGTTGCCGGATTCGAGCTTGGTATTGCTTCGGCGGGTATCAAGCGACCTGGACGCAAGGACGTCGTGGTGATGCGTTGCGCCGAAGGCTCAACGGTTGCGGGTGTGTTTACCCTCAATGCCTTTTGCGCCGCGCCGGTAATTCTTGCGAAGCAGCGAGCTCAGGGAGCCGTACGTTACCTGCTAACCAATACCGGAAACGCGAACGCCGGCACCGGCGAGCCCGGCATGCAGGCTGCAATCCGCAGTTGTGCCAGTTTGGCCGCCCTAGCCGGTGTCGAAGCCGAAGCAATCCTGCCGTTTTCAACTGGCGTCATCGGTGAGCTGCTGCCCGTTGAGAAGATTGAGGCGGCGCTTCCTGCCGCGTTGGCCGACCTGGATGAAAACCACTGGGCCGAAGCCGCCACCGGCATCATGACCACAGATACGCTGCCCAAGGGTGCGAGCCGTCAATTCGAGCATGAAGGCGTGACGGTCACAGTCACCGGCATCTCCAAAGGCGCCGGCATGATCCGTCCCAACATGGCGACCATGCTGGGTTACATCGCTACCGATGCGAAGGTCGCTCAGTCGGTTTTGCAGGATCTTCTGCGGGACGCAGCCAACAAGTCGTTCAACCGTATCACCATCGACGGAGACACCTCGACCAACGACTGCTGCATGCTGATCGCTACCGGCAAGGCTGACGTCGTGGAGATTACTGAGGCTAGCGGAGAGCTGTTCACCAAGCTCAAGCAGGCGGTTTTTGAAGTCAGCATGGAGGTGGCGCAATCCATTGTTCGTGATGGCGAAGGCGCGACCAAATTCGTCACCGTTCAGGTCAACGGTGGTGGTAACCATCAGGAGTGTCTGGACGTCGGCTATGCCGTCGCGCATTCGCCGCTGATCAAGACGGCACTGTTCGCCTCCGACCCTAACTGGGGACGTATTCTGGCCGCGGTTGGTCGTGCAGGTGTTCCCGATCTGGATGTGAGCAAGATCGATGTCTATCTGGGGGGCGTGTGCATCGCCAGCCAAGGCGGTCGTTCGCCGAGCTACACGGAAGAGCAGGGCGCCGCGGTAATGGCTGAGGAAGAGATCGAAATTCGTATCGAACTCGGTCGCGGTGATTGCAGCGAGACGATCTGGACCACAGACCTCTCTCACGAGTACGTACGGATCAATGCCGAATACCGCACCTGATCCGCTGGCAGTGACCAGCGTGCGCAAACCGCTGCGGCAGGTCCCAGGGGCGCTCAGATCGCCGCTTGGTATTCGTAGATGAAACGGCTCCACGTCGCCGCGGGCGTGATCCGTGGCGCTAACGGTCATGTGCTGATCGCCAAGCGCCCCATGGACAAGCACCAGGGCGGCCTCTGGGAATTTCCTGGTGGCAAGGTGGAAGAGGGCGAGAGTGCGGAGTCCGCACTTGCTCGGGAGCTGGCCGAAGAGCTGGGGATTGCCGTAACTGCCGCGAGGCCCCTGATACAGGTACGCCACGATTATCCGGACAAGCAGGTGTTGCTCGACGTCTGGGAAGTGCTTGAGTTTGTCGGCGAGGCGCACGGCGCAGAAGGGCAGCCTCTGGCTTGGGTCGCGGCAGAGGATTTGCCGCGTTATGACTTTCCGGCGGCGAACCGGCCAATCATCGCTTCGGCTCGTTTGCCGAAGTCGTATCTGATTACCCCGGACCGCTTGGCGCCACAGCAATTGCTAAGCGGATTGGCGCTTGCGCTTGATGCGGGGACTCGGCTGCTGCAGTTACGCTGCCCCTCTCTACCTGATGCCGAGTATCTGGCGCTGGCGTCTCAAGTACTGGAAATGAGCGCCGGGCGCGCGCAGGTGATGCTTAAAGGGCCATTGGAGTGGGCCGATGATTTTCCGGACGCCGGCTGGCATCTGACGGCCTCGCAGTTGGTTAGGCACGCCGGCGCCGGAAGGCCGATCGAGCCGGGGCGATGGCTTGCTGCGTCATGCCACGACAGGGCGGAGCTGGAACTGGCAAAGCAGATGGGGGTTGATTTCATCGTGCTCTCGCCGATACTTGCTACGGCCTCGCACCCAGAGGCGACCCCCATGGGGTGGCAGTGCGCCGCTGATCTGCTGCTAGGCTTTGCACAGCCGGCATACCTGCTGGGCGGCCTTGGTCCAAGCGATATGGCAAGGGCTTCGCAGATCGGCGCGCAGGGCGTAGCAGGCATTAGCGCTTTCTGGCCATAGCGGCAACAGAGCGAAGTCGGTTCAGCAAGTTCGAATTGTCGCCGCCACCAAGTGTCATAGCTGCCGACGCCGAGGAGGAGGGCTCCGATAGCTTTGGTCTATTGGGTTAATTTCCTTAATCAATTAACCATATCTCGCTGCCTGCGCTATCTTAGGCGGCGTTAAATTCTGAATCCCAAAAGGAGTTAGTAGATGTCTCTGATCAACACCCAAGTCCAGCCGTTCAAAGTTAACGCTTTCCACAATGGCAAGTTCATCGAAGTCACCGAAGAGTCCCTCAAGGGCAAGTGGTCGGTGCTGATCTTCATGCCGGCAGCCTTTACCTTCAACTGCCCGACAGAGATCGAAGACGCTGCCAACAGCTATGCCGAATTCCAGAAGGCCGGTACCGAGGTGTACATCGTTACCACCGATACCCACTTCTCTCACAAGGTCTGGCACGAGACTTCCCCTGCTGTAGGTAAAGCTCAGTTCCCGCTGATCGGTGACCCGACTCACCAGCTGACCAACGCTTTCGGCGTTCACATTGCTGAAGAAGGTCTTGCCCTGCGCGGTACTTTCCTGATCAACCCGGAAGGCGTGATCAAGACCGTTGAGATTCACTCCAACGAAATCGCTCGCGACGTTTCCGAGACTCTGCGCAAGCTGAAGGCTGCTCAATACACCGCGGCGCATCCAGGCGAAGTTTGCCCAGCCAAGTGGAAAGAAGGCGAAGCCACTCTGGCCCCGTCTCTGGATCTGGTCGGCAAGATCTAAACAGCCGAGAGGCGCTGCGCTCGGCGCAGCGTCCAAGCTGCTGTTTTTCGGACGATTCATCTGTCCGAGCTCCAACGCCTGGGCGTGAACCGTCCGGGCGTTTTATTACCTGAATTCTTTAAGAAGGGGATCGCTGCTCATGTTGGACTCCAATCTCAAAACGCAACTGAAAACCTATCTGGAAAAGGTCACCCAGCCGTTCGAGATCGTTGCGTCCCTCGGTGACGGCGCCAAGTCCCAGGAAATGCTCAGCCTGCTGGAAGACATCACCAGCTTGAGCGACAAGATCACCCTGCGTACCGACGGTGACGACGTTCGCCGGCCATCATTTGCGCTCAACCGCATCGGTGGCGACATCAGCCTGCGTTTCGCCGGCATTCCGATGGGCCACGAATTCACATCCTTGGTACTGGCCCTGCTCCAGGTGGGCGGTCACCCGTCCAAGACCGCGCCTGACGTCATCGAGCAGATCAAGAACCTCGACGGCGAATACAACTTCGAAACCTATTTCTCGCTGTCCTGCCAGAATTGCCCCGATGTGGTTCAGGCGCTGAACCTGATGGCTGTGCTCAACCCGAATATCCGTCACGTCGCCATCGACGGTGCCCTGTTCCAGGAAGAAGTCACCATTCGCCAGGTGATGTCCGTGCCCAGCATCTACCTCAACGGTGAGCTGTTCGGTCAGGGCCGCATGGGCGAAGAAGAGATTCTTGCCAAGCTCGACACCGGCGCTTCGGCGCGCGATGCCGAAAAGCTCAGCGCCAAGGACGCGTTCGACGTGCTCGTGGTCGGCGGTGGCCCGGCCGGCGCTGCAGCGGCCATCTACGCGGCGCGTAAGGGCATCCGTACCGGTGTTGCCGCCGAGCGCTTTGGCGGTCAGGTGCTGGACACCATGGCCATCGAGAACTTCATCTCGGTCAACGAAACCGAAGGTCCAAAACTGGCTCGTGCACTGGAAAACCACGTTCGCGAGTACGACGTCGACATCATGAATCTGCAGCGTGCCACCCAGTTGATCCCCGCTTCAAGCGAGGGCGGCGTGCACGAGATTAAGCTGGAGAACGGTGGCTCGCTGAAAGCCAAGACGTTGATCCTGGCCACCGGCGCACGCTGGCGTGAAATGAACGTGCCGGGCGAGCAGGAATACCGTGGCCGTGGCGTGGCCTACTGCCCGCACTGCGACGGCCCGCTGTTCAAGGGCAAGCGCGTCGCGGTGATTGGCGGCGGTAACTCGGGCGTGGAAGCGGCGATCGACTTGGCGGGTATCGTCGCTCAGGTCACCTTGCTCGAGTTCGACAGCCAGCTGCGTGCCGATGCGGTGCTGCAGAAGAAGCTGCACAGCCTGCCCAATGTCACCGTGATCACCAGTGCGCTGACCAGTGAAGTCATCGGCGACGGCAAGAAGGTTATCGGCCTGACCTACAAGGATCGCAACTCCAGTGAATTCCATGAGCTGGAACTGGAAGGCATCTTCGTGCAGATAGGACTGCTGCCCAACTCCGATTGGCTGAAAGGTACGGTAGAGCTGACCTCACGCGGCGAGATCATTGTCGATGCGCGCGGCGAGACATCGCTGCCGGGCATCTTCGCCGCAGGTGATGTCACCACGGTGCCATACAAGCAGATCGTCATCGCCGTTGGCGAAGGCGCGAAAGCCTCGCTGAGTGCCTTCGATCATCTGATTCGCAGTTCAGTCGAAGACTGAGCGTCCGGGTAGAAAAGAAAGGGGGGCAGGCTTAGGTCTGCTCCCCTTTTTTGTTTGTGGCTGCGGACGGTCGAGATGAGTCCGCGACCGACTCGAAGGATAGATAGCCGATATCCAAGGTCTACTTCATTACACCGGATCCGCTTTGGCTCGGGTGATAACGAGCGAAACGGGCGGCTTTTGACCGCTCGCCGTGCATGTACCAGCAGTCCATGGAGCGAGCCCTCAGATGATCAATGCGGATGCGCCGCACATGCCCCGCGGGGCAGTAGTGACTCTGGCCAACAGAGCCAGAGATCCCAAACATGAAAAGGCCGTGCACGAGCATCTGGCCAAGCGTCTTGCTGCAGTTAAGGGCCTGACCTTTCTAGGTGAGTACGACCAGGCCATCGAGTATTCGCACCCACTGTATTTCGTGCCTTCGGGCACCATCATCGGTACCGATGCAGCCCGTGAACTGGGCCTTGATGATGAGGAAGACCTGTTCGGTGGCGTGGTGCCTCAGGGGTTCATAGAAACCAAGGCCATCACACATCCGCTTGTGCGGCCTGATGCGGATGCGCCGAGGGGCTGGTCCCGTGACTTCGCGGCTCGTGTCAGCGGCAGCGTGCTGCCTGGCTATAGCGTCTTTTCACTCGACGATGCTCGCGAAGCAGGGCGACGGCTGCTGCACGAAGGTTCGCTGAGGCTCAAGCCGGTGCGGGCCACTGGCGGGCGAGGTCAGGAAAGAATCAATACCGAGCAGCAGCTGGATGATGCTCTGGAACACGTTGATGCCAAGGAAATGGCCCAGTATGGGCTGGTACTCGAGGCCAATCTGGAGCATGTAACGACGTTCAGCGTTGGGCAGATCCGGGTGGCGGGAAGAACACTCAGCTACTACGGCACCCAGCGGCTGACGCCTGATAATTCTGGCGAGACGGTCTACGGCGGATCGGATCTGGTTGTCTCGGACGGTGATTTTGAGGCGTTGCTGAAGCTCGATTTGCCGGAGAAGGCTCGACTGGCCGTAATGCAAGCGCAGGTCTATGACGATGCCGCGTCGGCGTGTTTCCGTGGTTTCTTTGCGTCCCGTCGTAACTACGATATTGCGCAGGGCGTTGATGGCCGTGGTCGTGCTTGCTCTGGTGTGCTGGAGCAGTCCTGGCGAATCGGGGGCGCAAGTGGTGCTGAAATCGCTGCGCTTGAAACATTCATCAAGGGCGAGCGCGGAGCAGTACGGGCGTCCACCGTAGAGGTCTATGGTGAGTCGCAATCCGTTCCGCCTGGAGCGACCGTCCTGTTCCGCGACGAAGACGCCGACGTAGGTTTCATTACCAAATACGTAGTGGTGGAGGATTATGGCAACTCAGAGTGAATGCGTAGACATCCTGGTTGATGATGAACATATCGCCGGTACGTTCCTCTCACCGCCCACCAAGCTGCCGGGGGTGCTGTTCGTGCATGGCTGGGGGGGTAGCCAGGAGCGCGACCTGACGCGTGCCCGCGGCATCGCGGGCCTGGGCTGCATCTGCTTGTCCTTCGACCTGCGGGGGCATGCCCTGACGCTGGCGCAACAGCAGACCGTCACCCGTGAGCAGAATCTGAATGACCTGTTGGCCGCCTACGATCTGCTGGCGCAGCATCCTCATATCGATCCGTCCGCCATCGCTGTGGTGGGAACCAGCTATGGCGGCTACCTGGCGGCGTTGCTGACAACTATGCGGCCGGTGAAGTGGCTGGCCATGCGGGTTCCGGCGCTGTACGGCGACGATGACTGGATGGTGCCCAAGCGTCAGTTAAATCGCGATCTGCTCAATCAGTTGCGCGGCAGACGGGTTGTGCCTGAAGAGAATCGTGCACTGGCGGCTTGTGCCGCGTTCCGCGGCGACGTGCTCATCGTCGAGTCCGAGCACGATCATCTGGTCCCACACAGCACCATCATGAGCTATCGCGCCGCCTTCCATCAGACGCACTCGCTGACGCACCGGATCATTCTCGGCGCTGATCATGCGCTGACAAGCGACTGCTGCCAGAAAGCCTACACCGACATCCTTGTCAATTGGGCGACCGAGATGGTGGTCGGGGCTCGACTCGATCAGCAGGAAGGTCTAGCCGCCGCCAACCGGAACTAGCCTGGCGGCGAAGGTGGCTGGATGGGGCCGACGAACCGGCTCCAGCGGCGATCCAACACTTGCTGCTTGAGCACTTCTATGACGTCCACCAGCAGCTCTTCGAGCGCCAGGTCGGTGTTTTCGTCCTGATAAACCCAAGCCTCGAAAAATTCGTCCGCCAGGTTTCGTGCAAGTCGACGAAATTGCGGGCTCTGGAGTCCTTCCGCAGCGCCTTGAAGGAGTTGCGCTGCAATGTCGGCGAGCGCTTCATCCAGGGTGTCGGCGACCCGTCCCCCCATGGGCAGACGACGTAACCGGATCACCTCAGGGTTGTTCAGCAGCGCCTGGTGGATCAGTCCGCCCACATAACCTTCGATGGCGCCGCGATTATCCCGGTAACCGCTCTCCAGCATGCTGTGCATGCGGCGTGAAAGGTCGTTGAGCAGGCGCTCTTTGCGCGGCCTGACCACTTCTTGCAGCAGGCGCCGTGAAAGGTCGTCACTGGCGCCGATTTCCTGTTGCATGCGGCTGAACAGGCGAACCATGACACGATCGGACAGTTCCTCGAGCAACAGCAGGTAGTAGCGATTGAGCAGGCCAAACACCGCCCAGCGACGCATGTCGATCAGACCCAGCCGTTGCAGGCGAATCAGCAGACTGCCGACGCGCAGCACCCGCAACCAGCGGAAGCCGCTCAACGGAATGCAGCCGAGCACGTCATACCAGTGAGCGAAGGGGTAGTAGTACCAGCGGGCGTAGCGGCGCTCGAACAGCGCAACGGTCCAGCCCAGCAGCACGTCGAAGATGAAGATCGCGACAAAGGCGAGGTCGATGTGCTGGAAGTTCTGGTGAATCAGCGTGTCGTAGCGTTGATGCAGGACAGGCGCCCATTCGGCCAGTGCGTCGTTGATCGGCTGCAAGATGAACAGGCTATCGAACAGGATCAAGCCAAGGTTGATACACACCAGCAAGACGATCAGGACTTCCCACGCCGCATGCATCCCGTCGATGACGCGCTCGCGCCGCCGCGTTGGCTCAGGCATCTGCATTGGCGGGTGCGTCGGCAGCATGCCAGAGGATTTCCGGGCAACCCTGACGCCGAGCGATCAGCCGGGCCACCACGAAAAAGAGATCGGAAAGTCGGTTGAGATAAGCCAGACCAACTGCGCGCAGCGGCTCGATCGCATTGAGCTGCTGGCAACGGCGCTCGCTGGTCCGCGCCATGCTCCGGCACAGATGGGCCAGGGCAATCAGGCGTGAGCCGCCCGGCATGATGAAATCTTCCAGCGGGCCTAGCTCTTGATTCCAGTGGTCGATTGCAGCTTCCAGACGCTCCACCTCGACCTCCGTCAAGGCCTGATACTCGGGCATAGCCAGCTCGCCACCCAGGTCGAACAGGCGATGCTGGCATGGGCTCAATACTTCAATCAGCTCGGCCAGTTGTGGCCAGCGGGCCTGGCCTTCGGCAAGCTCTGCCAATAACTGGCCCAGTTGGCTATTGAGGGTGTCGATTTCCCCCATCGCCTCGATTCGAGGGTGATCCTTGGGCACTCGGCGGCCGTCGGCCAGGCCGGTTTCTCCGGCATCACCGGTGCGGGTATAGATCTTCGAGAGTCGGTTGCCCATCTGGATTCCTTTGGTTCAGCTGTTGGTGGGTTCACTAGGCGAGACCAGCGGCAGGCGTAGGGTAAAGCAGGTGCCCTGGTCCGGCCTGGATTGCACTTCCATCTGACCCTTGTGATTGTTGGTGATGATGAAATACGAAACGGAAAGTCCCAGCCCGGTTCCCTGACCCACCTCTTTGGTGGTGAAAAACGGCTCGAAGATCCGCTTGCGGATGTGTTCCGGAATGCCGCTGCCGTTGTCTTCGACCTGGATTTCAGCCCAGGGTGGATTCAGGCGTGTGCGCAAAGTGATCTGTCCGCGGACTCGCTCGGGCTTTTGGTGGATGGCCTGCGCCGCGTTTTTCAGCAGATTCAGCAGTACCTGCTCCAGCTCGTTACCGATGCAGGGCACTCGATCAATCTGAGGATCGAAATCACGGACGATTTCGATAGCACGGAAATCGAAGCCTTCGATCAGCGCGAAGTCATTACCGGCGATTTCCAGTGCCTGGTCGATCAGCACCCCCAGCTGACATTCGGCCAGCTGACGGTTGCTGAGCCGGGTAAAGCTGAGCATATGGCTGACGATCTTGGCTGCACGTGAGCCTGCCTGTTGAATGCCATCGAGCAGCTGCGGTATTTCGCGTCGTTGCAGGTACTGGTTCACCGCCTCCAGCAAAACACCGGTTTCGTCGGCAGCTTCTCGGTTGCGCTCCAGGTCGGGTGAGAGGCGTCGGCGGATGTTCTGTGCATTGTGCAGGATGGCCCCGAGCGGGTTGTTGATCTCGTGCGCCATCCCCGCCGCGAGGCTGCCGACCGAGAGCATTTTCTCCGACTGCACCATGATCTCTTCCATATTGATCCGCTCGGTAATGTCGTCGATGCGGATCACCACGCCGCGCCCGCCACCCCCCATCAAGGGATACAGCGTCAAGGCGTAGTGCCGAGGCTCGTCGTTGAACGCCCAGGTGACCCGTTCAATCTTTTCGACCTGATGATGTTCGGATGTCCGGCGGATCTGAGTGAGGAACGGGCGCAGCGGCTCGAAGGCAATAAACACCGGTTGGTTCAGGGCGTCGTCGATGGACGTTCCGGATAGCGCACTGGCCTGTTGATTCCACTGAGTCACGTAGAGTTGCTCGTCTAGCGCGATAAGCACCGAAGGCATCGAGTCGATGATGCTGTTCAGGTAATTCTGGAAGCCGGTGAGTTTCTTTTCGATTTTGCTGCGAACCTGTACTTCCAATTCCAGTTTGCGGTTGGAATGGCGGGTCTCCTCCGCCAGGCCCTGGGCGTGATCAAAGGCTTCCTGGGCCTCGTCGCGAGCGCGTTTGAGCTGCTGCTCGCGGGCCTCCATGCGCGACAGCATGGTGTTGAAGGCATCGGCCAGATGGCCGATTTCGTCCCGGTTTTTCGGTGTTGCCCTCAGGGAGTAGTCCTCGTCTCGCGTCACCTGCCGGGATAGAGCTTCCAGGTCGCGGATGGGGCGGGTGATCAGACGGCGAATCTGTCGGGCCACCAACGCCCATAGCAGCAGGCTGGCAAGGAGGATCGCGAGGCTGGCGGTAAAGGTGCCGGTGTAGAACGCGCCTGGCAGCTCGCTGCTGGCGACCATCAATAAATGGCCAGGTGGCCCGGCGGCTTGCGGCAGCTCGATCAGCAGATTGGCGCGCATCTCGCTCTTCTGCCAATCCGGCAGGTCGCTCACCTGGTGCGGCAAGTCCAGCGGATCGCCACGATAAAACTCAGCCAGGCGGCGTCCGGTGCGGTCATAAACAACGGCGGCCCGCAGCGGCGCATATTCGTTCAGCTTGCCTAGCAGCTCATCAGCGGCGGCTTTGGATTCCAGCGCTCGATTACTCAGTTCGGGTGTGGCGAACAGCGCACCGAGCGTATGCATCGCCTGGGGCGCGACGCTCTGGCGTGAAATCCAGTAGGCCGCGCTGATGAAAGTGAGGTTGGATACCAGCAGCAAGGTAGCCAACAGCACGAGCAGGGCGATCAGTAGCTTGCGGCCGACCGGGAGATTTTCGAGGCGCTGGCGCAGGGTCATGGCAGGTACGGGCGAAGGGTGTTCCTGCAGGGTAGCGGTGGCTCAGTCGTCGGGCAATCCGTGACGGCGAAGGAGCGCCTGGAGCCGATCAAGCAATTCGCGCAGCTCGGGTGTCACCACCCCATGCTGATGTGCGGCGCGACAAGCCTGGCCCAGCAGAAAGCTGACTTCAGTCCGGCGCCCGTTCTGCACGTCCTGATGCATCGATGAAAAATTCTGAGCGGTCGCCTGGATGATGCGCAGCACTTCAGCTTCGAGCCCATCGGCTGCGTCCACCTGGTCGCATGCTCGCAGCACTTCGCTGAGCTCGCAGCAGAGCCTGTGCAGCTGCTCAGGGTGATTCAATAGCTCGCCGTTTCGGCAATCGTTCAGCACGCTAAGAGGGTTGATGGCGCAGTTGATCGCCAGCTTGCGCCAGAGCTTGGCCATGATGTCTTCGGACCAGCTATATGGAATGTCTGCCAGGTTCAGTTCAGCAAGCCACAGCGGCGGTTGGCGGTTGACCGGGTCGCCGAGCCAGTTCTGCCCCCGACCGGCATGCACGATTTGAAAGCCGGCTTGGCGGTAGGCCCCTTCGGTGCTGGAAATGAAGATGCAGCGGCTCTCCGGCCACCGTTCCGCAATGGCCTGCTGGCTGCCCAGACCGTTCTGCAGGAGCAAGATCTCCGAATGTTTGGTAAGTCGCGGTGCAACCTCGGCGACAGCGGCTTCCGCATCGTAGGCTTTGCAGGCGACCAGCAGCCGTTCTATCGGCGTGGTGGCTTCTGGTAGCTCCGCAGGTATTGGATAGAGACGGCTCGTACCGTTCTCGAGCAGCTCAAGACCACCCGCGGCGTGGTATTCGGCAAGCCGTTTTGGATTACGCAGAATCAGATGCAGCGGCACGCCAGCGCGGAACAATCGCGTAGCCCATAGCCCGCCCAGACTGCCGGCGCCGAGCACATGCCAAACTCCTGTCATGACACGGGCTGCTTGTAGCGCAGGGGCACGATACGTCCCGTGGCGTATGCGTCAGGTAATAATGTTTCAGCCTGCGCAATAACCTGCTTGGGATCCACCGGCAGCGCACTCGCATCAAGGCTGACCATGGCGATACCGGCCTTGATCGAGATAAAGCCCTCACCGGTCTTGAACGCTTTGAGGTTAAGTCCTTCGTGGAGTCGCTTGAAACTGCTTGGTGAGCAGCCGCGCAGGTCGTCGATCAGCGTCAGCACGCCGAAATGGCGATCATCCAGGCGTGTGAGCACGTCGAGCGGACGTACTAGCTGCTGAAGACGTCGCGCGACACCGCGCAGCAGTTCCTGATGAAAGTGCTCACCGTAGCGTTCCCGTTGGCTGGGGATCTCCGGTAAGCCTATCAGCAGATAGCACAGCGCACCGCCGCGGCTCTCGACCTGGCGCAGGCTGTCGCCAAGGCGCTGATGGAGGTAACGGCTGTTTCCAAGCCCCGTGATCGGGTCGATCAGGTTGCGCTTCTCCAGGCTGGCGATGTTTTCGGTCAACAGGCGGTTTTCCCGCATCAGCCGCTGCAGTGAGCCGCACAGTCGATCGGCGGCATACACCCGGGGCACGAGCTGGTCGTTCATCACCGACTTGCCGATAAAGTCATCCACGCCGTGATCGAAGGCCTTGCTCAGCACATCCTGGCCGTCGCGGCCGGTCAGGAGAATGATGTAGGTGTAATGATCGGACATCTCATCCTGCTGGCGGACCTGGGCCGTGAGCTCCAGGCCATCCATCTCCGGCATCAGCCAGTCGGCCAGCAAAACATTGGCAGGGCGTTGTTCGATCAGCTCCAACGCCGCGCTGGCACTGTTAGCGAAACGAATGTCTTCGTATCCGGCCTTGGTCAGCGCGCGACCTATCATGACGCTGGAAAATTTGGCGTCGTCGACCACCAGGATGCTGAGTTGGGGGTTGGGCATTCAGGGACTCGGAGAAGGAGAGGGCTGTCACTGGGAAGGGAAGGGCCAGAGCAGCGCGAACAGTTATAATGATGGCGCATTTGAACCGTCAAGCTAAGCGCGCTGGGTCACACCCTTGCGCCGTTTCCAAAGGAGGAAGCCCATGCCCTCGTTCGACGTGGTGTCCGAACTGGACAAACACGAGGTAACCAATGCGGTTGATAACGCGGTCAAGGAGCTCGACCGTCGCTATGACCTGCGTGGCAAAGGCAGTTTCGAATTCAAGGAACTGACCATCAATCTGACCGCCGACGCGGATTTCCAATTGGAGCAGATGCTGGAAATCCTCAAGTTGAGCCTGGTCAAACGCAAGATCGATATCCAGTGTCTGGAACTGAAGGATCCTTATCCGTCCGGCAAGACCGTCAAGCAGGAAGTGGTGCTGCGCGAGGGTATCGACAAGGAGCTGGCCAAGAAGATCGTCGCGTACATCAAGGAAGCCAAGCTCAAGGTGCAAGCGGCTATTCAGGGCGAACAGGTGCGTGTGACCGGCAAGAAGCGCGACGACCTGCAGGAAGCAATCGCCTTATTGCGCGCCAAGGACTTCGGGATGCCCCTGCAATTCAACAACTTCCGCGATTGATCACCCCGCGCACGTTTTCGTGCCACTTCCCGCATTAGCCGAGCGCCTCTAACCGGGACGCTCGGTGCCCCATGGAGACCCTTTTCAATGGATTTCAGTGTCGATTACCTGGTCGAGCTTTCCGAGGCCTGGTTGCCTGTTGTCATTCAATACGGCGCGCAAGTCACCCTGGCTCTTCTTACTTTTCTCATCGGCTGGTGGCTGATCAACAAGCTCGTCGGCAAAGTGGGTACGGTATTGAATCGCCGCCAGGTAGACGCTTCGCTGCATGGCTTCATCGAAAGCCTGGCAAGCATCATCCTCAAGGTCCTGTTACTGATCAGTGTCGCGTCGATGATCGGCGTCGAGACCACATCCTTCATCGCCGTGATAGGTGCAGCCGGTCTCGCGATCGGTCTGGCTTTGCAGGGCAGCCTGGGCAACTTCGCCGGAGGCGTGCTGATCCTGATCTTCCGCCCCATCCGGGTTGGCGAATGGATTGAAGCTCAGGGCGTGTCCGGCACCGTGCATTCGATCCAGATCTTCCACACCGTCCTCAAGTCTGCTGACAACAAAACCATCGTGGTGCCCAACGGCAGCCTTTCGAACGGCCATATCACCAACTATTCCCGCGAGCCCCGACGTCGCGCGGACATCAATATCGGTATCGATTACAGCGCCGATATCAAGCTGGCGCGCAAGATCCTGCTGGAGATCGCCGAGGACGAGCGTGTGCTACGCGATCCTGAGCCGGTGGTTCATGTGGTCGGGCTGGCCGACAGTTCGGTGAATCTGTCGCTGCGGGTATGGGTCGCCACCGGCGACTTCTGGCCAGTGACCTTCGGCTTCACTGAACTGGTCAAGGAGCGCTTCGACGCCGCAGGGATCGGTATTCCGTTCCCGCAGCGTACCGTGCATCTGGTACAGCGCTGATCTGCGACGCGAAAAGTAAAGCCGGCTGATGCCGGCTTTTTTATTAGCTGTGCTCGGTCGAGGACATCGGTTCGGCGCTGCTGGGTTGCTGGCGGCTACGCGTCCACTGCCAGACAATCAGGACCAGTGTCGGTATGCCAAGCAACGCAGTCACAAGGAAGAAGTTGCTGTAACCCAGCTGCTCAACCATGACGCCGGAGTAGCCGCCCAACAGCCTGGGCAGCAACAGCATCAATGAGCTGAGCAGGGCGTACTGGGTAGCGGAGAATTTCAGATTGGTCAGGCTCGAAAGATAAGCAACGAATGCGGTCGAGGCCAGTCCGCCGCTGAAGTTGTCGCAGGAGATCGTGACGATCAGCATATTGAGGTTGGCGCCCATTTCCACCAGCAACATGAACATCAGGTTGGTCGCCGCCGATGCAGCGCCACCGATGAACAGGATGGGCAGGATGCTGAAGCGCACGATCAGCAAACCGCCAAACGCGGCGCCTAGCAATGTCATGATCAAGCCAAAGAGCTTGCTGACGCTGGCGATCTGATCCTTGCTGAATCCCTGGTCGATGTAGAACACGTTGGCCATGACCCCCATTACCGTGTCCGACATCCGATAGGTGGCGATCAGCCCCAGCAGCAACAGCGCCTGCCAGCGGTAGCGCAGGATGAAGTCGGTGATGGGTGTCAGCACCGGGCCCATCAGAATTCGGCCCGGACCTGAGAGACAGCCCCAACAGATCAGCAGATACATGGTGCCGCGTGGCCAGTAGCCGCCCCAGTAGGATTGGAACATGCCTGTGGTCGATACCATGAGGATGATCAGGACAATCACCGAAACGGCCTGGTGGACGAAATCGAAGCGTGCCGGGCGCTGACGTTGACCGGCTTGCTGGAGCATCTGGCGCACCGGAATCATCAGCGACCGCCCCCAGGGTGATAGCGAACCGATGATGAACAGCAGGTACAGCGTTGCCCGTGGCCAGGCCTGGGCAATCAGTGCGTTGATCATTGCCGGGACGGAAATCAGCAGTACCAACAGCAGGCCGACCGCCGCCATCTGATGATTGAAACTGAACCTGGACGGCTCGTGCGGCAGTGGCGAGGCGCCTTGTGGCTCGGGGATCAACAGGCTGGTCACGAGGCCCGGAAGGATGAGGAGGGCGAAGGCGATATAGGTCGTGGCCCAAGCGGCCTGGTTGTATTCGACGTTGCTGGAGCCCAGCCATTCGGCCAGAAACAGCGCGCCGGCGCTGGCCAGCAGCATGGCGATGCGGTAGCCGGTCATGTAGCTCGCCGCCAGCGTGGCCTGCAATTTGTCCTCGGCGATTTCCAGCCGATAGGCATCGATGGCGATGTCCTGCGTGGCCGAGGCGAAAGCCACTGCCACGGCAAGTGCGATCAGCATCGTCAGGTTCTGCTGCGGGTTACACAAGGCCATGCCGATCAGGCCGATCGCAATCACTGCCTGCGACAGAACCAGCCATGAACGTCGGCGGCCCAGCCCGCCAATCCAGGGCAGCCGCCACTGGTCGAGCATCGGCGACCAGACCCATTTGAAGGCATACGCGAGGCTGATCCAGCTGGCGAAACCGATGGTCTCGCGAGACACGCCAGCCTCGCGCAGCCATACAGAGAGCGTGGAAAACACCAGGATCGCTGGAAGCCCGGCAGCGAAGCCAAGAATCAGCAGAGTCAGCGAGGCCGGACTGGCGTAGGCGGCTAGCGCGGCGCGCCAGGTTTCACGGGACATAAAGGCAGATCAGGGGCTGAATATGAAGCGCGCACTCTACCCGCTGTGCTCCGCCGAATGCCAGCCGTGCCGACGTATGTCGACGCGGTCGTTGATCACCTGCACACCTTCAGCGCGAAGTCGGGCACGTTGCTCCTCCCCGGATACGGTGCCGGAGGCCAGGCTGAGGCGACCGCCTGCAGCCATCACCCTGTGCCAGGGCAGGCGGGTATCGTCCGGCAATTGCGACAAAATCCGACCGACCCAGCGTGCTGCGCGACCAAGCCCCGCTACGGCGGCGAGCTCCCCGTAGCTGATGACCTTGCCTTCGGGGATCTGAGCCAGCGCCAGATAGAGCGCGGCTCGGCGAGTTTCGGCATCTCCGGTGCGGGGATCGCTGTGTGGTGTGTCAGCCGGCTGGCTTGTCATGGAAGGGCTCCATTAGCGATGAGGTTTGCCACGATTCGAGGCTCCGTTTAGCGGCCAGCGCTTGTTGTCTTCGGTCGCATAAGGATAATGCCTGCCTTTCTCATTTACCCCACAGACACCCACTTGCCTATGTTCTCCCGTCCGCTTTCACGAACCTTGCTTTGCGTAACCCTTTCGACGTGCTCGCTGCCGATATTTGCCGATACCGTGTGGCTGAAAAACGGTGATCGCCTGACCGGCAAAATCAGCGTGCTCGATGGCGGCAAGCTGCTCATCGAAACCGAGTATGGCGGTTCCATTCCGGTGAAATGGAGCCAGGTCGCAACGCTGGAAAGCAATCAGCAGTTGCTGGTCAAGGTAGACGCTGCGTCTGGCGAGGTTGCGAAATCACTACAGGCGGCCAGTGATGGCATGGTCACGCTCAGCAACGGCGGCGCTCCGCGTACGGTCCCGTTGAAGTCGATCACACAGATCATCCACCCGAAGCCAATCATTCAGGACCTGACCTGGAAGGGCAACGTCGATATGGCGCTGGACTACAAGCGCGCCGAAACCGATACCGACGACTACGACATTTCATTCAAGACTTCGGCGCGGCATGGCCTCTGGCGTCATAACGGTTCCGGCGGCTACAACCGTGAGTACCGCGACGGCGTGACGGCCACCGACAACTGGGAAGCCGAATATGCGCTGGACCGCTTCCTCGACGAGCACTGGTTCTGGCAGGGTCGCCTGGAATACAAGCGTGACAAGATCGAGGACGTACGGCGCCAGCGCACCATCGGTACCGGTCCGGGTTACCAGTTCTGGGACAACGAGCTGGGCGCCTTCTCGCTGGCGTCACTGGCCAACCGCAGCGACTATGAGTTCGCCAGCGGCAACACGGAAGAGTTCTACTCGTTGGCGATGAAGTGGAATTACAACCGTTATCTGGTGGGCAAGACTTTCGAGATATTCAGCAACGGTGAGATTGGCAAACCGCTGGAAAACGTCGCCGACTATCAGTTGGACGCCGAAATGGGGCTGCGTTACAAGGTGACCGACTGGGCGTCGCTCAATATGAAAGCCGAAAAAGACATCGTCAGCGGCGCAGAGAGCGATCTTGACGAAACCCGTTACAGCATCGGATTCGGTGTGGGCTGGTAAGGCTTATAGCGTGATTGACCGGGCGCCTCAGTGCGCCCGGCTTCGTTTCTGGTGTTCTACAGGCGCAAGCCGCCATCGAGCTCCAGGATGCGCCCGGTGTAGTAATCGTTTTCGAATATGTACGCCACCGAATGGGCGATCTCCTGGGGTTTGCCCAGACGCTTGAGCGGAATTCCTGCCGTCATTTTTTCCAGCGCTTCGGGTTTCATGCTGGCGACCATCTCGGTCTCGATGAAACCGGGTGCAACACCGGCGACGCGAATGCCGTAGCGCGCCAGCTCTTTCGCCCAGACCACGGTGTCTGCTGCGACGCCCGCCTTGGCAGCCGAGTAGTTCGCCTGGCCCATGTTGCCGGCACGGGATATCGAGGAAATATTGACGATCGCGCCCTGCCGCTTCAGCTCGATCATCTTCGCCGCGACCTCGCGGGTGCAGAGAAACACGCCGGTGAGGTTGACGTCGATTACCGCCTGCCATTGCGCCAGGCTCATCTTCGACAGTTCGCCGTCCTTGAGTTTGATGGTCAGCCCGTCGCGGAGAATGCCGGCGTTGTTGACCAAGCCGTCCAGACCACCAAAATCGTCGCTGACCTGGCTTACCATGTGACTGACCTGCTCTTCATTGGCAACATTGCACAGGTAGGCTCGCGCATCACCGCCGGCGCTCTTGCAGGCTGCCACCGCTTCGTCCAGTCGCTCCTGGTTAAGGTCGACCAGCGCCAGTCGCGCACCCTTGCTGGCGAGGTATTCGCCCATTGCGCGTCCGAGTCCTTGGCCACCGCCAGTAATGATGATGACCTTGTCTTTCAGCTGCATGCCCATCTCCTATCTATAGCTGTCAACGTCGAGAAACGACGTCCGCTGACGAAACCGTTATGCTGATGCCCTGCCGAATCGCCCCTTTTGAGGAACTCCCGTGAGCGTTCAAGCCGCCAAGCATGCCCGACAACTCCTGCTCAAGGAATACCGCGGCGTGCTCTCGACTCACTCCAAAGCCATGCCCGGATTCCCCTTTGGCTCAGCGGTCCCTTACTGCCTGAGTGAGGAGGGCTGGCCGCTGATCCTGATCAGTCGGATCGCCCAGCACACGAAGAATCTACAGGCAGATCCGCGCTGCTCGTTGCTGGTCGCCGAACGTGGTGCCGAGGATGTACAGGCAACCGGCCGACTGACAGTGCTGGCCGAGGCGGTGCCTCTCACGGACGAAGCAGCAGTCGAGGCTGCGGCCGAGCGCTACTACCGTTATTTCCCGGAATCGCGCGACTACCACCGCGTTCATGACTTCGACTTCTGGGTGTTGCAGCCAGTACGCTGGCGCTATATCGGCGGCTTCGGCGCGATTCATTGGCTCGATCAGGTGGCATTGGCCAACCCCTTTGCACCTACAAGCGGGGGCGAGGTCGACATGCTTGAGCATATGAATCAGGACCACAGCTCGGCGATTGCTCACTACGTACAGCAGGCAGGCCTGCCGTCTGCTCCGGCGGCGCGCATGGTCGGCATCGACAGCGAAGGCTTTCACCTGAGCATCGGTCAGGCCATTCACTGGTTGGCGTTTCCGGATACCTGTACCAGCCCAGGCGCCGTGCGCCAGGCCTTGGTGGCGATGGCGCGGCACTGAATTAATGCCCGCGTAAGCGCAGCGGAGAATAATCCGGTTACAGCCTGTTTGGCGGATGGGTTGAATTCGCTGCAGCCCGCCGTCATCTACACAAAATCGGAAGCCGTACTTCCGCCAAGGATTATCGATGCGAATTTTCTTACTGCTGTTTCTCCTGTTCCCGCTGGCCGAGCTGGCGTTGCTGATCAAGGTCGGCGGCTCCATCGGCGTGCTGCCGACCATCCTGCTGCTGGTCATCGGTGGCATGGCCGGCATCCTGTTGATGCGCTTGGCGGGTTTCGCCACAGCGTGGCGTGCACGCGAGCGCCTGGCCCGCGGCGAATTGCCGGAACGGGAAATGCTTCAAGGCTTGATGATGGCTGTTGCCGGGGGACTGTTGTTCCTGCCCGGATTTCTCAGCGACGTCATCGCGCTGCTGGTGCTCTTTCCGCCGACCCGCAAACTCTTCCTCGGGTTTGTCGGGCGTCGTGTAGAAGCTCAGGCACAGCGGCGGCGAGCCTTTGCCGATGACCTGCGTCAGCAGCAGGAAGATCAGCGTGGACCGCAACGTCCCAATGTGATCGAAGGCGAGTGGGAGCGTCGCGACAAATAATCACCGCTCCTGTCGCGAAGGCATGTCTCGGCATGCCTTTTTTATTGTCGTCAAATGCAAAAAATCCTCGCCGTCGCCCTTGAAATCATTTTCCGCGCCCGCATGTAGCGGTCACCGCAAGGTCGCTGTCGCGATTTGACAGTCCGTCTTCTGCGGCTCGCATTGCGGGCCGCAACCGGCACCGCCGGATTTGCCCAACCCGCCGATGAAATGCATCGGCATGGAAACCACTGTACTAGGAGAGATCGACAATGAAGCTTCGTCCTCTACATGACCGCGTCGTGATCCGTCGCAGCGAAGAAGAAACCAAGACTGCCGGTGGCATCGTTCTGCCGGGCTCCGCTGCTGAGAAGCCTAACCGGGGCGAGATCGTCGCTGTTGGCACTGGTCGCGTTCTGGACAACGGCGAAGTCCGTCAGCTGGCCGTCAAGGTTGGCGACCAGGTCGTATTCGGCCCTTACTCCGGCAGCAACACCGTCAAGGTCGACGGCGAAGACCTGCTGGTGATGAGCGAGAACGAAATCCTCGCCGTCGTAGAAGCCTGATCAGCGCTCGCTTATAGCGAACAGCGTTCCATCAACAGAATTTGAGGAAGAATCAAAATGGCTGCTAAAGAAGTTAAATTCGGCGATTCCGCCCGCAAGAAAATGCTGGCAGGCGTCAACGTCCTGGCTGACGCGGTAAAAGCGACCCTCGGCCCGAAAGGCCGCAACGTGGTTCTGGAAAAGAGCTTCGGCGCTCCGACCATCACCAAGGACGGCGTTTCCGTTGCCAAGGAAATCGAGCTGAAGGACCGTTTCGAAAACATGGGCGCGCAGCTGGTCAAAGACGTAGCGTCCAAGGCTAACGACGAAGCCGGTGACGGCACCACCACTGCAACCGTTCTGGCCCAGGCCATTGTCAACGAAGGCCTGAAGGCCGTTGCGGCTGGCATGAACCCGATGGACCTCAAGCGCGGCATCGACAAGGCGACCATCGCCGTTGTCGCCGAGCTGAAGAACCTGGCCAAGCCGTGCACCGACTTCAAGGCCATCGCCCAGGTCGGCACCATTTCCGCCAACTCCGACAGCTCCATCGGCGCGATCATTGCCGAAGCGATGGAAAAAGTCGGCAAGGAAGGCGTCATCACCGTTGAAGAAGGCTCGGGCCTGGAAAACGAACTGTCCGTCGTTGAAGGCATGCAGTTCGATCGTGGTTACCTGTCTCCGTACTTCATCAACAAGCCGGACACCATGGTGGCCGAGCTGGACAGCCCGCTGCTGCTGCTGGTTGACAAGAAGATCTCCAACATTCGTGAGCTGCTGCCGGTTCTAGAAGCCGTTGCCAAGGCGGGCCGTCCGCTGCTGATCGTCGCTGAAGACGTTGAAGGCGAAGCCCTGGCTACTCTGGTCGTCAACAACATGCGCGGCATCGTCAAGGTCGCGGCCGTCAAGGCGCCTGGCTTCGGCGACCGCCGCAAGGCCATGCTGCAGGACATCGCGATCCTGACCGGTGGTACCGTGATTTCCGAAGAAGTCGGCCTGAGCCTGGAAACCGCTACTCTGGAGCATCTGGGTAACGCCAAGCGCGTCGTGCTGAACAAGGAAAACACCACCATCATCGACGGTGCTGGTCAGCAGGTTGACATCGAAGCCCGCGTTGCGCAGATCCGCAAGCAGGTTGAAGACACTACTTCCGACTACGACAAAGAGAAGCTGCAAGAGCGTCTGGCCAAGCTGGCTGGCGGTGTTGCCGTGATCAAGGTCGGTGCCGGCACCGAAGTCGAGATGAAAGAGAAGAAGGCCCGCGTCGAAGACGCCCTGCACGCCACTCGTGCAGCCGTTGAAGAAGGCGTGGTACCTGGCGGCGGTGTTGCCCTGGTACGCGCTCTGCAGGCCATCTCCGAGCTCAAGGGCGAGAACGAAGACCAGAACGTCGGTATCGCGCTGCTGCGTCGTGCCGTTGAAGCGCCGCTGCGTCAGATCGTTGCCAACGCTGGTGGCGAGCCGAGCGTCGTGGTCGACAAGGTCAAGCAGGGTGAAGGCAACTACGGCTTCAACGCCGCTTCCGACACCTACGGCGACATGATCGAGATGGGTATTCTGGATCCGGCCAAGGTAACCCGTTCCGCTCTGCAGGCTGCGGCCTCCATCGGCGGTCTGATGGTAACTACCGAAGCTATGGTTGCAGAGAGCATCGACGACAAGGCTGCTCCAGCCATGCCTGATATGGGTGGCATGGGCGGTATGGGTGGCATGGGCGGCATGATGTAAGCCAGCCTGTCCTGCTAAAAAAAGCCCCGCCTAGTGCGGGGCTTTTTTTTGCGCGTCGCGCTGTCATGGGTCGAAAAGCCGAAGCGCGCATGAACTCGCTCCGGGCTCAAATCGACCATCGGTCATATTTCTCGGCGCCGGGTGAATTGCTCGACTATGGTGATTTTCTCGAATCGCCAAATAACAAGGGCTTGCGCAATGAAACTTGAAATCGCTCGAGGATTGTTTCTTGTCGGTTCACTGGGTGTTGCGTCGCTGTGTGCGGCGGCATGGAGTGAGCCTGACGCGAAGGTGGTTGCGAGGAGCGATTTCAGCAGCCATTGCGCGGTGCCGCGTATTGCCCGCGCCTCTGTTTCAGAGGCGCGCCCCGATCAGGACTTGCTGTTGCTCATGTACGGGCTTTCCCAGAGCCTGGTAGGGCGCAGCTGAGCAACTTTCTCGTATTCCAAGCTCTGCTCAATGGCCCTCTGACGGCCGCGCGCTTGTGGCCACTGCTGTCGCCTGGTCCGGGGTTGCCAGCACCGTGTACACAGCCGGTAGTACGAACAGGGTGAACAGTGTGCCCACGGTCATGCCTGTGGCGATCACCAGACCGATATCGAAGCGACTGACCGCTCCCGCACCGCTGGCCAGGATCAACGGAACCATGCCGAATACCGTCGCCGCGGTTGTCATCAAGACAGGTCTGAGTCGGATCGCAGCGGCTTCCTCGACCGCTTCACGACGGTTCAACCCCTGATCTCGACGTAACTGATTAGCGAACTCGACGATCATGATGCCGTGCTTACTGATCAACCCGATCAGCGTCACCAGCCCCACCTGGGTGTAGATGTTCATGCTCGACAGGCCGAGGAACAGGGGGACCAGCGCACCACAGACCGAAAGCGGCACCGTTACCAGGATCACCAGCGGATCGCGGAAACTCTCGAACTGTGCCGCTAGCACGAGAAAGATGATCGCCAACGCGAGCGCAAAGGTCGTGTACAGCGCATTGCCCTCCTGGATGTACTGGCGCGATGCGCCTGCGTAATCGAAGGTGTAACCCTGCGGCGCCTCCTCCAACGCAATGCTGCGCAGTGTCTCGATGGCTTCGCCCATGCTGACGATCGGGAAGCCCTGGATGGTCGCTGCATTAAGCTGCTGGAACTGGGACAACTGGGTCGGTCGGGCGCGGTCATGAACCCTGATCAGGGTCGACAGCGGCAGCATGTCGCCCTGCTCGTTTTTGACGTAGTAGTTGTTCAGCCAGCCTGGATTATCCCGGTAGGCCTGCTCGACCTGGGCGATGACCTTGTAGCTGCGTCCTTCAATGGTGAAGCGGTTGATCTCGCTTTCGCCGAGCAAGGTGGCCAGGGTCAGGCCGAGGTCTTCCATGGTGACGCCCATTTGGGCTGCTTTTTCCCGGTCGATCTCGACGACGATTTCCGGTTTGTCGAACGCCAGGTCTACATCGAGAAACGCAAACTTGCCGGAAGCCTGGGCCTTTTCCTTGATTCGCTCGGTAATCTGTAACAGCGACTCGTAGTCGTTGGCGGTATTGATGACGAATTGGAACGGCAGGCCTTCGCCGGTTCCGGGCAGCGAGGGCAGGTTGAAGCCAAAGACCTGCAGGCCCGGGATCTGATCGATCTTGGCCTGCACCTCGGGGAGAACCTCCATCTGGGTGCGCTCCCGTTCATCCCAGGGTTTCATCAGAAAGCCGCCAATCCCGCTCTGTACGCCGTTGAAGCCATTGATTTGGAACCAGGAGTAGTACTCGGGGAACGACTTGAAGATCTCCAGAAACTGATCGGTGTAGGCATTCAGATAATCGAGGTTCGCCGTTTGCGGAGCACTTGCCATCATGAAAATGATGCCCTGGTCTTCCTCTGGAGCCAGTTCGCTTTCGGTGAACTTGAGCAGCAGCGGAATCAGCCCGAGTACGATTAATGCGAATACCAGTACAACCGGCCGCGTGTTCAGGGTGCCGTGCAAGGCGCGCTGGTAACGCGCCTTCAACCGGTCGAAGAGCTGGTCCAGGCGGTGTGCCAGGCCACTCGGGTTCTCTTCGTGACGTAGCAGGCGCGAGCACATCATCGGCGACAAGGTCAGCGCGACCACGCCGGAAATCAGCACAGCGCCGGCCAGGGTCAGGGCGAACTCCTGAAACAGTGCGCCCGTCAGGCCTTGCAGAAAGCCGATCGGTGCATAGACCGCGGCGAGGGTGACGGTCATGGTGACGACAGGCATCGCGATTTCTCGGGCGCCGTCTATCGCTGCCTGAAAGGGCGTTTTGCCGTCCTCGATATGCCGGTGGATATTCTCTACCACGACGATGGCGTCATCCACGACCAGGCCGATCGCCAGCACCATCGCCAGCAACGTCAGCAGGTTGATCGAATACCCCATGGTCTGCATGAAGAACAACACGCCGATCATCGAGAGCGGGATGGTCACCACCGGGATCAGTACTGAGCGCACTGAGCCGAGGAACAGGAAGACCACGACTATGACGATCACCACCGCCTCAGCGAGGGTCTTGACTACCTCATCGATGGAGGCCTGGATGAACCGCGTCGCGTCATAGGCGATGGTGACCTTGAGGCCGGGCGGCAATTGCGATTCGATCTGGGGCATCACTGCTCGCACTTCGCTGATGACATCCAGCGGGTTGGCGCTCGGCGTGCCCTTGACGCCGATATAGACCGACGGGATCCCGTCGAACGAGCTGATCGCGTTGTAGCTTTCTGCGCCCATCTCGACGCGCGCCACATCACCCAGCAGCACACGGCTGTCGCCCTGAGTCTTCAGGGGGATGGCGGCAAAAGCCTCGGGGGTTTTCAGCTCGGTATCGGCGTTGATGCTGGTGACAACGTACTGACCCTTCACCTCACCGGCGGCGGACAGGAAGTTGTACTTGCGCACGGCCTCGTTCACATCGCCGGCCGAGAGTCCGTAGGCGGCGAGCTTGACCGGATCCAACCAGAGGCGCATGGCGAACACCTGATTGCCGAGAATCTCAGCCTCGGCCATGCCGGGCAGGGTGGCCAGCTTTGGCTGGATGACCCTCGACAAGTAATCGGTGATCTGCGAATTGCTCAGCTGCTCGCTATAGAAGCTTATGTACATGAGCGCCGTGGAGTCGGCCGCCTGCTTGTTCAGTACCGGGTCTTCTGCGTTTTGAGGCAGCTGGTTCTTGACCGAGTTGGCTTGGCTGAGCAACTCGGTATAGAGGCGATCCGTGTCAGCCCCGATACGCGCATAGACCGAGATGACCGAAACGTTCTGCTGACTGACCGACGTCATGTAGTCCACGCCTTCGGCGCTGGCCAGGCTCTGCTGCAGGGGCTGGGTGATATAGCCCTGGATCGTTTCTGCGTTGGCGCCGGGATAAGCGGTGGTCACCGTGATCAGCGCGCTTTCCATTTGCGGATACTGGCGGATCACCAGGCTGTTGAAGGCCTGGAAGCCAAGCAACACCAGCAGCAAGCTGATCACGCTGGCCAGCACCGGACGGCGAATGAATGGATCGGTAAAAGCCATGGGGTCTATGTCCCTTCAATAGGCGTCTCAGCGGGCTTCGGGCTTGAGCTCGAGGGTGCGCTTTTCGGCAATCGCGACGTGGGCGCCGCTGTCCAGCTTGAGCTGCCCCGCAACGACCACCTGCTCGCCGGCTTCGAGTCCCTCGAGAACTACCACGCGTCCGTCGCGCCGCTCGCCGGTTTTGACGAAGCGCCGCTCGACAACCAGGTAGGGTTCGTCGGTCTCGGTCGCCGCGGTGCCTTCCTCGGGTTCGGGAGGCTGACCCTCCTTCACCACCAGTACCGAATTGCCATACAGGGTGTAGGTGATCGCGGTTTCCGGTACCACGATCCTGGATTGCTCGCTGGGCAGCAGCACCTGCAGATTGGCGAACATGCCGGGCAGCAGGCGCTCGCCAGGGTTGGCGAGCTCTGCGCGGACCTGCACGTTGCGGGTGGTGACCTCAACCTTGGGGTTCAAGGCGACGATGCGGCCCTCGAACTGCTCACCGGGGAAAGCGGCTACCTGCACACGTACGGGCTGATCGATGGCGAGCAGAGGCACTTGCTGTTCAGCCAGGTAGAAATCGACGAACAGCGTCGACAGGTCCTGCAGCGTGGCAATCGGTGTGCCGGCAGCGACGAAGTCACCGACATCTACCTGACGGATCCCGATGGTTCCGGAGAAGGGGGCGAGAATGCGCTTTTTCGCCAGGCTGGCCTTCAGCTGGGCGACGGTGGCGTCGGCTTTTTGTGACTGGGCGTTGAGCCGATCGAACTCGCTGCGAGAAATGGCCTTTCCCTCGATCAGGCTGCGTGCTCGTTGGAATTCCACCTTGGCCAGATGCAGGTCCGCTTCCGCGGCTGCCAGGCTCGCCTGTTCGATCTCGCTGTCCAGCAGAACGATGGGCTGACCCTTCTGCACTTTTTCACCCGAGCGGAACTGCACATCGCTGATGGTGCCGGCGATCTCTACCGAAAGGTCGATGCCCTGCGAGGCGGTGAGCGTGCCAACCGCCGGAAGCCGGCTTTGCCATGGCTCCTGACTGGAGGCGACAACCTCCACGTTGATCGGCGGCTTTGGTGCCTTGAATTGCTGAATCTGTGTGTAGATCGAGTTGAACTTGAGGGCGGCAAGGATCAATACCACGACGATCACCGCGCCAAGCATCAGCAGCATGCGGCGCAACATTTTCCGTATTCCTTGGAGTAATGAGCCGGCTGACCATGGCTATGCAACGACGCAGCCGTATCGAATGCGCAAGCCACGACCAGCGCAGTTATGCACCAACCATGGCGTCGTGATTCGGCCCTGTAGGAGAGGGAGAATGGACGTTAGCTGCGAACCGAGTGCAAGTAAAGCGGGATATCAGGCGCTGCCTGAGGATCAGGAAGAGGGCGTCAACAGCGCGCTTCGCGCGCCAGGCCGCTGTGTCGAATGCGCTTACGGCCCCGCGCGGGCAGGGCCTTGCATTTGGTTTGAGGTCAGCCCGCCAGGCGGTGAGTGACTTCGCTGAGCTGAGCGGACAGCCCGTGCAGATTGTGACTGGCCTTCTCGGTGCGCTCTACATTGTCCTGATTGGTGGTGGCGATGGCGGTAATCTCGATCAGGTTGCGTGAGATGTCCTCTGCAACAGATGTCTGTTCTTCCGCGGCGGTCGCGATCTGGCGATTCATGTCACGAATGGCTTCTACTTCCAGAGTGATGCGCTGGAGCATGCCGCCCGCTTCAGTGACCTGCTCGACGCCGACGTCGCTACGGGCCTGGCCGTTTTCGATGGCCCGTACCGCATCCACCGCCCCCGTCTGTACCGTGTCGATGATCTGATGAATTTCCGCCGTGGAATCCGCCGTACGTTTGGCCAGCGTGCGCACCTCGTCCGCCACCACGGCAAAGCCGCGCCCAGCGTCGCCGGCGCGGGCGGCCTCGATGGCAGCGTTCAGCGCGAGCAGGTTGGTCTGGTCGGCAATGCCGCGAATCACTTCCAGCACCTTGCCGATACGGCCGCTGTCGGCCTCCAGCCGGCGGATCACGCTGGCGGTGTTACTGATCTCGCCGCGCATGTGGGTGATCGTTTCGATCGTCGAGCGCATCATGGCTTCGCCTTGTTGCGCCGACTGGTCGGCGGCGTCTGCGGCATGTGCAGCGTCCGCTGCATGACGCGCGACCTCTTGCGCGGTGGCAGACATCTCATGCATCGCCGTGGCGACCTGATCGGTACGGGAAAACTGCTCGCGGGTGCCTTGGCCCATCAGGGCCGCAATGGCGTTGAGCTCCCCGCTGGCGGTGTCGAGATCCGATGTGCTGCGCTGCAGGCGGGTAAAGGTGTCGGCTAGGAAATCGCGCAGCACATTGGCCGCTACCGCCAGGCGGCCCAGCTCGTCAGCGCGGCTGGTATCGACACGTTCTTTGAAATTGCCTTGGCTGAGGTTCGCAACATGGTTTATCAGGTGGCGGATCGGATTGAGCAGGTTGCGGTTGACCAGCCAGGCACTGAACAGGCCAATCAACACGCCAGCGGCAAGCATGATCAGCGAGCCGACGATAATGGTTCGGTCTGCGGCCCTGCTGATGGTCGCCGAATTGGCAAGCGCGGACTCGCGTAGCTGCACCACCAAGGCGCTGAGCTGCTCACTGGTGGCGCGGTCGATGCCTTTGACGGCCGCGTCGCCGACAACCGGGTCACCGCCAGCCGCGATGAACGCGTCGCGGCCCACGCGATAGGCCGTGCCAAGCTTCAGGTGTTCGTCACGCAGACTTTTGATCTGACTGGCCAGCGCGGGGTCGTTCTGGCTGGCCTGTATGAGCGTGCCCAGCAGCGCCTGCACTTCGCGCTCCTGCTCTTCGAAACTCCGCCAGTATTTGGTCAGATTTTCCTGAGATTTACCGCGTAGCAATACGTTCTTCCACTCCTGAACTTGCACCTTGAACTCGAGGTTGGACTGGTCGATGAGGCGCGAGGCTTCGATCGGTCCCTTGAGAAGACGCTGGTAGGCCGTGATTTCATCGGAGAGAAACGAAAAACTGGCGAGCGCGATAGTAAGCATCAACAGCAAGCTGCCGCCGATCAGCGCGAGCAACTGTCCACGCAGGGATTTTTTCAGGAACATCTGGGCGTTCTCGTATCGAAGGGGATGCGCTTGCATAAACAAGCCTGCAACGAGTAGTCGGGCTGACTGCTCGTCGCCGGTTTTTCGGCCTGGCGCTTCGATACTTGAACGCTTTCAGACGAGTCGCAGGTGATTGTCCCAAAGCCCCGCGGGCAGCTGTAGCGGGGTGCTGACGAACGCTCTGCCCGTGCAGTCGACGAGGCGGCAGCGGCCCTGGCCGGAGCTGACGACAAAGCCTTCTTTGACTGCCGCGACGCCGGCACAGTCCGGCAGGTGGATTTCCTCGCGCAGTGCCGTTGTGTCCAGGTCCCAGATGAATACCTTGTTGCCGCGCGGAGCCGTCACGGCCAGCAGGCGAAGGGCATCGTTGATCGCCAGGCTGGCGGTGTACTGGTTCATCGTCTGGCGCTGCGCTTCGCCTAGCGGGAAGGCTTCGAAGGCTTGGCCGGGGCGCTTGATGGCCAGCAATGGCACCTGATCCATCGGGTCGCCTTCATACTGCTGGCCCGACACCACCGTGCCGTCAGCCGCCACCGCCAGGTGACGCACGCTGTTCATCTGCTCGGGCAGCTGCTCCTTGCTGAGCAGCGTGCCGTCACGGCGCAGCATCACAAGGCTGGGTTCCATGGCTTGCAGATTCATCATCTCCCGGCTGTCGGCCTCGGTGCGGATGCCACCATTGGCGATCACCAGTGTCTCGCCATCCGGCATCCACAGCAGCTGATGCGGGCCGATGCCGTGGGTGGAGTCCTCACCACTGCGCACCAGCTGACGACCCTCGACACGATAGACCCCGAGAACGCCGCGGCCGGCCTCGGCGGTATCGTTCTCGGTGGTGTAGAACCAGTCGCCACTGGCGTGGAAGACGCCGTGCCCATAGAAGTGGCGGTCCGGCGGTGACGCCAGTACCTGAAGCAGCGTTCCGTCACGGCTGTCGATCAGATAGCTTTCACGGCTCGGGCGGCGTCCGACGAAGACGGCGAGCGGCAGGTGCGGGTGCGCGTAGACATCGTGACAGCGCTCGGCGACGGGCGTGGCGAAAACCTGGCTGCCGTCGAGGCGATAGCCAACCGCATAGTGGCCACCATCGGCATCGTTACGTGCCGACAGCAGCAAGGGTTGTTCGGTGTGATGCGTCAACGTCCAGCCGCCGACGGCTGAAGCGGCCACCAGTGCGCTGCCCAGGCCCAGGAAAGCACGACGTTTCATGATCAGTCTCCGTCGTGGGCGTTGAAACCGATCTGCACCCCAAGAGCGCGCGCCAGTTCGGTCTGGTGCAGCCGGTGCAAGGCGTCGATGTCCTGATACAGCGCGTCAAGTCGTGCTCGGCCGGCTTCGTCAGCGATCAGCTCGCTGAAGGGCAGCATGATGTCCACCAGATGCTGACGTGCGGTTTCGTAGGCAACGTCGATGCGCTTGGCCAGATCAGCCTGTTCGGCCGGGACCAGCGCCTTCAAGCCGTTTCCATCGGTACCAAGCCAGAGCCGCTGGGCGCCAGCGAGTGCGGCATCGATGCTGGGAAGCGTAGCGTCGCTGCGCCAGGCTTCGGCCTGGAAGGGCTGAGGATAGCCTTTGCTCTGGCGACCGAGCGGTGCGCCAAGCTTTTTCTTCAGACCGTCCAGGGCGGTGACCTGAACGCGAAGCAAATCGGCGATCGCTTCGGTCGATTCGGCATAGCGCTCGTTGGGGAACTCGCTCAACTGGGTGGCCATGCCGTCCTTTGCCTTCCAGGCTTGCAGCATGTCGGCTGCGAGCTTTTGCTGATGCTCACCGATGGCTATCAGCAGCGGGCAATAACGCGCCTTGGTCGCACTTTCGCTCAGGTCGACGGCTTTGTCATAGAGCACGTACTCGTAAGCAGACAGGCCCTGCAGGACGACACTGCCGTTCTCCAGATCGGCCTGGGTCAGCTGTGGCTTCCTTTTCAGCAGTGCGGTGACCTGCCGACCGACAAGATTCTTCTTGTCAGGCCAGAACTGTACTTGCCAGGCCCGGTTGCCTTCACCCATCGGTCCGATCAGCAGCGGCTGCAATCCCGCCCAGGCAAGCTGCGCCTGCAGGAACGCCTGGCGCGCATCGTTAATATCTTCATTGCCTGCACAGAAGGCGATGCCGCTGGCTGCCATACGGCGGTTGGCTTCAGCCCAGTCGGTATAGGCCGGTAGCAGAACCTCGTCGGTCAGTGCCTGGCTTGTTTCCTGATACGGGTCGGATGGCGTACAGGCGCCTAAAAGCAGACCCAGTGCAGTGGCCGTGACGGCGCGAAAAATCTGGTTGCGGTACATGTTGCTCCTCAGGACTGGGCAAGGGTGCGTATGGTTGGGCATTTAAAGGGACCCGAGAAAGGCCAGCAGGGCGCTGCGCTCGTTATTGTCAAAGCCAAGCACGGCCTGCTTGGCACGCTCCGCTTCGCCGCCGTGCCAAAGTATGGCTTCGAGCGGATTGCGGGCGCGACCGTCATGCAGCAGCTGGGTGTGGCCGCTGACAGCCTCGGTCATGCCGAGGCCCCACAGCGGCGGAGTACGCCATTCACGGCCACTGGCCTCGAATTCCGGGCGGTGATCGGCGAGCCCTGCGCCCATGTCATGCAGCAGCAGGTCGGTGTAGGGGCGGATCACCTGGTTCGCGAGTTCCGGTTCGGCGGCCTCGCCGGTGGTGAATTTCGGGATGTGACAGCTCTGGCACCCTGCGCGATGGAACAGCGTCTTGCCCGCCAGGACCTGTGGATCGTCCACGTTGCGCCGAGCCGGCACGCCAAGGTTGCGCGAATAGAACAGCACCAGCGACAGGATATGGTCGCTGACTTCGGGCTCGCCGCCGTCGGGCATCGCCAGGCACTCGGTCTGCGCTTGCGTGCAGCTGCTGCCGGACAGCAGGCTGGTCGTCAGGCCCATGTCGTTGAAAAAAGCGTCAGCGTTCTGCTGGTTCAGGTTCGGCTGTCCGGCTTTCCAGCCGAAGCGGCCCAATGTGGTTTCGCGGGTAACCTGATCGAACACCCGGTTCGGGCGCCCGGAGATGCCATCACCGCTGCTGTCGTCCGGATCGGCGTTGGCGAGTATCGCCGCCTCCGGAATCGCTTCCAGCAAGCCGAGCCCGACCATTGCCGGGGCCACGCGGACCGAGAACAGCGTGTCGGGATGCATTGGGCCGTAGCCCAGGTCGGTAATTTTCAGTTGCGGCGTACGCAGCTCTACTTCGAAGCCGTCTGCGAAGCGTTCGGTATGGGTGCTGTAGCCAAGGCGTACTTTGCCCTCCGGCGCAACGCCGGGAATCGCCATGTCCTGCAGTTGGCCGCCATAAGTGGGTTCAGGCGCGATGCCTCGCTGATGGACCACTTCGGCGTGCTCTTCGCCTGCCGGAATCGACAGGCGCACCAGCATTGACACGGCGTTGCCTCGCTCGGCTTCCGCCGGACGACCACGGCCATCCTTGATGTGGCAGTTCTGGCAGCCGTTGGTGTTGATCAGTGGGCCAAGGCCGTCGCGTGCGGTCGTCGACGAGGGGGCGATAACCCAGGGGTTGCGAAAGAAACTGTTGCCGACGCTGAAGTCCAGTCGGCGCACCGGTGACAGGTTGGCAGAGGGCATCGAGAAGGCATTCTGGTCGGACTTGATGACCGTGGTGCTGCCACCGGAAAGCGCCTCGCCCGGTTCTGCCTGTTCAAAGCGCGGCGGGTTTTCGTCGCAAGCGGTCAGGCCCATGGCCAGCAGCAGTGCAACGACAGGGAAGTAGAACGGACGCATCGGTAGCCCAGAGCCTTTCAAAGGTCGGCAATCTTAGCAGGCTACGGGTGGTTGAATAAGAGCAATTTGCATTTGGCGGTAGGCCGATTGGCCAATCGAGCAATGAAGCTCGGGGGGAGGGTGCATCGGTGCCGGAGGGAGCGGCATTGCGCCGCTCCCCAGGCGGGTGTATCAGAACTCGTGGTCAGCGGTGTCCGGGTTCAGGTCGCTGATGCCCAGAGCGGCAGCTGCCTTTTCGATCGAGCCGGTCTGCTGGACCAGCACGCCGATGGCGGCACGAACCTTTTCCTGACCTTCACTGTTGTCCGGGCCAATCAACTGATCAAAGGCCTCGCCATTTTCGGCGCTTTCGACCAGCACGCGCAGTTTGGCTTCGGTGGTTTCCAGGTCGGTCTTCAGTGTGCTGTTGACCTCAGGCGCAGTGCCTTCCACCAGCGATGCCAGGCTTGGGCCGGTCATCTTGGTGCCGTCGATGCGCTCGTACTCGCCCAGATAGACGTTACGGATGCCCTTGGCGTTGTAGTAGTGCGAGTTGTGCGTGTTGTCGCTGAAGCAGTCGTGCTCGTCTTCCGGCGAGTTGGCTTCCAACGCGACCTTCATGCGCTCACCAGCCAGCTCGCCCAACGACAGGCTGCCCATGCCGAAGAACATCTTGCGCAGGCCATTTTCGGCCGACTCTTTTTCCAGGCTGGCGCGATAGTTATCGGCGACACCGGCTTTCCACTCGCCGACCATTTCCTCGAGGTCGCTGACCAGCAACTCGGTGGCGGCCTTGAGGAAGGCGCGACGGCGGTCACAATTGTCGCCGGTGCAGCCTTCGCCTTCGATGAAGTCGCTCACCGGGCGTTCGCCGGCGCCCGCATTGGTGCCGTTCAGGTCCTGGCCCCAAAGGAGGAATTCAATGGCGTGGTAGCCGGTGGCAACGTTGGCTTCGGAGCCGGCCAGTTCGTTCAGGCTGGCCAGCTTCTCGCCGGTGATCTCGCTGACGTCGATCTTGTCTTCGCCAATCTGCAATTCTTTGTTGGCAATGATGTTGGCCGTGGCGCCAGGGTTGCCGAGGGCGTGCTGATAGTCACCTTTGACATAGTCGATCATGCCCTCGTCCAGCGGCCAGGCATTGAGCTGACCTTCCCAGTCGTCGACGACCGGGTTGCCGAAGCGGAATACTTCGCTCTGCATATACGGAACGCGGGCGGCGATCCAGGCCGCTTTGGCCGCTTGCAGGGTTTCTTCGGTCGGATTGGCCAGGAGAGCGTCAACGGCATCCTGCAGCTTCAGAGCGGCAGTGTGCGCATCGCTGAACACAGCATGGGCGATATCGGCGTAGTGCTTGACCACGGCCTGCGCGGCTTCGCTGTTCACGGTCTCTTGGGCAGCCGGTGCCGGTTCGCTCTGGGTGGTGGCGGCTTGCGGGGCAGCGGCCTGTTCGGCCGGAGCTTTGTCTTCGCCGCAACCAGCGAGTGAAATGGCGACAGCCAGAAGGCTGGCGGTAGCCCAGACGGGAGTGCGTAGCATGGCGGGTTCCTTTGCTTGCAGGGTGGTGTGAGTGAGTCGGCAGCAGGGCTGCGACAAACGGATGCAGAACATAATGCGAAAGATTTGCATTTTGTGCAAAGAAAATGCGTGCGACAGGTCGCGTATCGCCTCCGCCGGCGCAGCTAGAATGCCCCCTCTGAAGTCTGGTCATCTTATGGAGTCGCCCTGATGAGCCTGAGTGCCGCCGTTGCATGTGTCCTGCTGTTTCTCGCCGCGGCTTATGCCGTGGTTCTCTACAACGGCCTGGTGCGACTCAAGCACGGTGTAAGCAAGGCCTGGTCGAACATCGACGTGTTGTTGCGCCAGCGTCACGATGAATTGCCCAAGCTGGTGGAAACCTGCAAGCAGTACATGCAGCACGAACGCAGCACCCTGGAACAGGTGATCAGAGCGCGCACTGCGGTGTCCGATGCCCGCGAGCAGGGCGATGTCGGCGCACTTGGCCAGGCGGAAACCGGGCTTCGTGCAGGGCTGGGGCGTTTGTTCGCCTTGGCTGAGAGCTACCCGGAACTGCGCGCGAACGAGAGCTTTCGTCATCTGCAGCAACGCATCAGCGGGCTGGAAAGCGGCATCGCCGATCGCCGTGAGCTTTACAACGAATCGGTCAATCTCAATAACGTGCGCGTCGAGCAGTTTCCCGATGTGTTGCTGGCTCTTACGTTCGGGTTTCGAGAGGCAGCCTTGCTGCAATTCAGTGAGGCGGAGAAAGCCGATCTCGACCTCAAACCGCTGTTCGGTTGAGCGGGGGCGGAATGCTGCTTAGCGCTGCAGGCGTGGCGATGTGTCTGGTTGGCGGCTGGCTGTGGATCACTCGCTGGTCAAAATTGCGTCACCTGCTGGATACGCCGACGTCGCGGATCCGCTCGGCTGCGCAAGGCTACGTCGAGCTGGCCGGTGTACTGCGAGGCCTCCCTGACATGCCGCCGTTGATGGCGCCGTTGACGGCCACACCCTGCCTCTGGTGGCGCTACCGTATCGAGGAGTATCAATCCGGTGGCAAGCGCGGCAGCTGGAAAGTGCTTGAGCAGGGCAGCAGCGAGGAGCTGTTGCGGCTGTTCGATGCGACCGGAGACTGTCTGATCGATCCGCGAGGCGCGGAAGTGCTTCCCGCGCGGCGTGATCGTTGGACCGGTAACCAGCGCCGCCCTAGAAGTGCGCCGCCCGGTGGCGTACTGGCCTGGCTGACTGGCCATCGGCAGTACCGCTACACCGAAGAGCGGTTGCATGCCGATGAGCCGCTGTACGCGATCGGTGATTTTCGTACCTCCGGCGGCGGTCGGCAGGGCCTCGACCTACCGACCGCCCAGGGCCAGGTGGTGCGGGAATGGAAAGAAGACTACGCAGGGCTGTTGCAGCGATTCGACAACAATCGAGACGGCCAGCTCGACCAGGTGGAGTGGAACCGTGTGCGCCTTGCCGCCGACCTCGAAGCACAGCGGCGCCACCGGCTGGCCAGTAGCCGACAAGCACTGCACCAACTGGTGCGCCCTGGCGAGGGCTTGCCGTTTGTGCTGTCCAGTCATGGCGAAGAAGTGCTCGTCAGGCGCTATCGCTGGCAAGCGGCTGGCGGCGCGATGCTATGTTTGTTCGGTGCGGCTTTGCTGGCGGCTCGGGTAGCGGGTTGAGTCGCAGCGACATCCAGTGAGTCCTCCGCGTTTCGCTTAGCGCTGATCTTTATCGAGCAAGGTATCGACGGCCAGAGAGCTGCTGCAGCGCTGCCGGGCGCTTGCTGACTTTGCCTGGTACATCGCCTCATCGGCTCGTCTGAGCAGCGAGGCTTCGTCAGTTCCGTGCTCGGGAAAGTAGGCCACGCCAATGCTCGGCTGAATCGCCAGCGCCAAGCCGGCGAGGTCTATGGGCGCGTGCATCGCGGCAAGGATGTGCGTGACCACCACCGCCGTATCGGCTGCTGTGGGACTGCCTTCCAGCAACATGACGAACTCGTCGCCGCCCATCCGCGCAACCGTGTCGGTTTCGCGGATGTGTTGCGTCAGCCGTTGGGCGAAGGCCTGCAGCAGCAGGTCGCCGACGCTGTGGCCATAACCATCGTTGACCTGTTTGAATCCGTCGAGATCCAGATACAACACCGCTAAGCGCTCATCGTTGCGCCGCGCCCGTGCCAGGGCGGTTTTAAGTCGGTCGAAGAGGAACGCGCGGTTGGGCAGGCCGGTAAGTTCATCGTACTGCGCCATCCGCTCAAGGCGAGCCTGCAGTTGTTTGCGTTCGATGGCGGTGGCGACCTGGTTAGCGATGAACTGCAGCAGGTCTATGTCCTGCTCGCAATAGGTCGCGTTTTCTGCCGTATCGTTGAGCAGCAGCGCTCCGATGCAGCCCTGAGCGGTGGCGAGGGGGGCTGCCAACCAGCAGAAGCTGTCCGTGGCGGCCAATGCCCTGAGGTTGTCGCAGACCCCCTCGCTATTCGCTGTCAGTAGTAGCGCTCGCCCGGTCCGAGTAACCTCCGCACACAGCGCCGCCGCCGGCTCAAGGGGAAGCCGTGCCGGATCGCCACCGGTTCTGCAGTAAGGAAATGTCGGACGGCCCCGATCCGGGGCGTTCAAGGCTACAAAACAGGTCGGCGCCGGGATAAGTCGGCCGGTGATCTGATGGACCTGTTCGAACAGTGAAGTCAGATCCGCGGTGTTGTGGGCCGCCTCGGATATTGCATAGACCGTCTCTTGCAGCGATTCAGACCGCTTGCGGCCGGTGACGTCGCGCGCTACGCCGACACGCAGCTGATCACCTTCGGACCAGCGGGCCGACCACATGATGTCCACCCGTTTTCCGTCCCTGCGGATGTAGCGATTCTCGAAGTGCAGGCTAGGCTGGCCTGACATCACCTGCTGTGCCGCCAGCTGGGTGCGTTCGCGGTCTTCAGGCGCTACCAGCTCCATCATCTGGCGACCAATCATCTCCTCCTGCGTATAGCCGAATATGCTTTCGCATGCCGCACTGACGTACACGAAATGGCCCTCGGCATCGACGACGCAGACCGCATCGAGCATGAGATCCAGAACAGTTTCCAGAGAAGGACGAGATTCGGTTTTCATCGTACGTACCAATTTGGTTACTGCGCGGTATAGGGACGTATCGGTGTGGTCAGCCTTGAGTGTAGTGGAGCTCCTTTGAAGCCGATAGCGGCATGAATGGCGATAAGCCATTACCGCCCACGGTTTGGCTTTCAGCTACGTTTTTCGGCAATCCAGATGGTGTGTCGAGTGCCGCGATTCCCGTGAGCGAACACCTGGACCTCCTCGGCGATGAACCCTGATCTGGCGAGGCGTTGGGAGAACGCCTGATCGGCGCTGGCCGACCAGACGGCAAGCAAGCCCTTGGAACGCAGCGCTCTGGCGCAGGCGTCAAGCCCGGTTGAGGAGTACAGCCAGCTGTTGCTCTTGCGGGTCAGCCCCTCGGGACCGTTGTCCACATCGAGCATGATGGCGTCATAGCCGTGCGGCTCGCTCTTCAGAACCTCGGCGACATCCTTGCGCAGCACGCGGGTACGTGGGTCGTTGATCGGCATGCCGGATTTCTCGCCCAACGGGCCACGATTCCAGTCGATCACGCCGGGCACCAACTCGGCGACCTGAACCTCGGCATCCTTGCCCAGATGCCTGAGCGCCGAGGCGAGTGTGAAGCCCATGCCCAGGCCGCCGATCAATACACGCGGTTGTGGCCGATGCGCGATCTTTCGGCAGGGTATTTCTGCCAGCGCGTCTTCGGACCCGTGCGTGCGGGTGTTCATCAGCTGGTTACCGTTGCCGCCCTGAATCTTGATGACGAAATCGTCACCGTATTCGAACAGGCACAGGGCACCGCCGCCATCCGGTATCTCGGCGGTGTCGATCAGTACAAAACGCTTCATCGGTGACGCTCTTGGGTTGAAATTGGAGGGGCGCGGTTGAAGCGCGGTACGGCAAACAGCATTTACAGGTGTTCGGAGTTGAGTCGGCGCTCGAACCGCAGCGACTGGCTGAGCAAAGCGGTCAGTTCCGCTGCGGGAATGGGTTTGCTGTAGTAGTAGCCCTGGCCTTCGTTGCAGCCTTCGTCGATCAGGTAGCGCTCCTGCTCGGCAGTTTCCACCCCTTCGGCGATCACCAGCATGCCCAGGCTCTTGCCCAGCTGGATGATGGCTCGAACGATGGTCGTGTCGCCCTCGACAGCCGCCATGTCGCGAACGAAGCTCTTGTCGATCTTGATCTTGTCGAGCGGCAGGCTTTTCAGGTAGCTCAGCGATGAATAACCGGTGCCAAAGTCGTCGATGGCGATCAATGCACCGGAGCGACGCAGGCAGTGCAGGTTATGGGTGGCTGCGGCGATGTCTTCCATCAGACCCGTCTCAGTCACCTCCAGCTCCAGCGTCTCGGGTGGCAACTTGTGACTGCTGAGCAGGTTGCTGATCATCTCCGGCAGTCCGGCGTGGTGAAGTTGTACGGTGGACAGGTTGACCGCCATGCGCAGGTCGCTGAAGCCTTGCTGATGCCATTCGCTCAGCTGTCGGCAGGCCTGGTCGAGCACCCACTCGCCTATGGCGATGATGCTGCCGTTCTGTTCGGCGAGGGGAATGAAGGTGTCGGGCGGAACCATCTTGCCGCTCGGGTGGGACCAGCGCAGCAAGGCTTCGACCCCGGTGATGCGTTTGAGGCGGTAATCGATCTGTGGTTGATAGACCAAGTGAAACTCGCCCCGGGGAAGGGCTTCGGCCAGATCATTCTGCAGCTCCCGACGCGTTCTCATTTCGCTGTCGATGCTGGCTACATAAAACTGGTAGCGATTGCGTGAGCGGCTCTTGGCCAGTGTCATGGTCTGTTCGGCTTTCTGCAGCAGCTTTTCAGTGCTGTCACCGTCTTCGGGATACAGGGTGATACCGATGGTGGCGCGCAAACGTATGTGTTGCTCATCGAGGGTGACGGGACGCTCAAGGTCGTCAAGCACCTTCTGCGCCAGTTCGGCCGCCTCGTAGGGCTGTTCGAAGCCGACCAGCACCAGGACGAATTGATCACCGCCCAGCCGTGCCAACGCCCCGACGCGCCCGCTCTGACTGCGCAACCGATCGGCAAGCGCCACCAGCAGCCGGTCGCCGTTCTGGTAGCTGAACTGCTCGTTCATGCCCTTGAAATCATCGAGTCCGAGGCAAAGTATAGCCACGCGGCGTTGCAACCTGGCGGCCTCGCTCAGGATGTTGTCCAGTTGCTGCTGCAGCTGCTGGCGGTTTGGCAGGTTGGTGAGCGAGTCATACCGGGTCATGCGTTGCAGGTTGCTTTCGGCCGCATGACGCAACTGCATGTTGTGCTGAATGGAGGCGAGCAGACCATTGGCCGTCTCGACCCAGAGGCCCAGTTCATTGCGCTCATGCCCTTTTGGCATTGGCAGCGAGTGCTCGCCGGGGCGGCCCGGGTTGATGCGCGACATGTGTTCGATGAGCTTGGTCAGCGGTCGCGTGAGCAGCCACTCATAGATCAGGTACAGCAGAAAACCCAGCACCAGCGCGCGAAGGATGCCGACGACGAAGAGCACCACCGAGCTCCTGAGGAAGGCGTCTCCATAGGGGGCGGTATCGAGCGTGATGCGCAGATCGCCGTAGTATTCGTTGTAAGGCGGGCGGCCGATCAATGGGATCGAGAACTCCTGATCGCGGCCGAGTATCGGGTCGGTCAACCAGCGCGAGGAGTGCGACATGAGCGGGCGGGACTTGGCCGCCAGCGGTGCTTCGCCGGGAAGGCCAATCGAGGCTTTGCGAATCGACTCGTGCTGGAACAGGCCTTCCATGACCTGGGCACCCATTTCCCGGTCCAGGCTATAGATCGCCTGAGTGGACGGGTCGCGGGTCATGCGCAGGATTCGCTGAGCTTCGGCATCGATCAGCTGGCGGGTCGTGTAGGCATCGAAGATGATCTGCGCGCAGCTGAGTACCAGGCCAACGGCAAGCGCGGACAGCAGGACGATACGGAGCAGTGTTCTGGACAGACTGTTGCGCAATGCGGTCAATAGAATTTCCTTCTTCCGAGCCGGTGGCCAGCGCAAGTATTGGTTGTCGTGTGTGATGCGTCAAAGACGCGGGCTGCGGGCGCGAAGCAGAACGTATCAGATTGGCGGGTGTCCTGCCGCCCCCTTGATCGAATCCTGATTGAAGCGGAAAACGACGCCGCAGGGCTATGCCACAGGTCCCATTGCGGTTTGATTGCAGCGTTAGCCAACAGGATTCGCTTCCTTTACCTCGCAGCCTTTGATGACCATCCGTGTGATCGTTTCGGCCGCGGCTTCATAGTCGGCATCATCGAGCGCAGTCTTGCCTGTTACGGTGGAGATCTGCCAATCGAAATCGGCGTAGGTCTGGGTCGCTGCCCAGATGCTGAACATCAGGTGATGGGGGTCGACGGCGGCCATCAATCCCTTGTCAATCCAGCCCTGAATGCAGGCCACATTGTGGGCGGCCTGGGCATTGAGCTGTGCGGCACGCTCGGCCGGCAGATGGGGTGCGCCATGCATGATCTCGCTGGCAAACACCTTGGACGCGCAAGCGTGCTCCCTGGAAATGCGAATTTTGGTGCGGATATAGGCTCGCAACACGTCTGCCGGTTCGCCGGGCTGATTGAACGGAGCAGATGCCTGCAGCAAAGGCTCGACGATACTGTCCAGCACCTCGCGATAGAGGTTTTCCTTGCTCTTGAAGTAGTAGTAGACGTTGGGCTTGGGCAGTCCGGCGCGGTCGGCAATGTCGCTGGTCTTGCTGGCGGCGAAGCCCTTCTCGGCGAATTCTTCGCTGGCAGCACGAAGGATCAGTTCTTTATTGCGCTCGCGGATACTGGACATAGGGCCTGTTCGATTCATGACCACCCAGCCTGGTGGCCTGCCGCCGCATCCTAGCACCGGCTTCCGAACAGCCTCAAGGCAAGAGGCGGGCTTGATGCGAGGGGAGCCAGAGCGCTGGGTTGTAACGCGCGGCTGTCTGGTCAGGGGTCGCGCCTGCACACGTCATAGCCCAGCACGCCCGTTCGCAGCACTGGAAATCGATCTGGCTACAGCAGTCCGCCAAACGGTCATCAAGCCTTGGTCGTTTTGACCGATAGGATATTGGCGTCAAACATAATTTATGTATACACATTGATATCAAGGTTGTGTACGTTTACTAAAAAACAACCGAGGTCACACACATGCCTTTCATGCAACGCAGTATTCAATGGCAATTGATCGTCAGCATGGGGGCGGCTCTGCTTGCCAGTATTCTGATTGTCATTCTGGTCTATTCGTCGGCGGTCAACCGCCTGGCCGAGCGCTATCTGGTGGGGCAGGCGCTGCCTGCCAACATTTCCGCAATCCGCAATGACATCGAGCGCACTCTGGCGGCGCCGATCACCGCCACGGCCGGGATTGCCGGCAATACGCTGGTTCAGGACTGGCTGCAGTACGGTGAAAGCACCGACCAGGCGCAGGCGATGGGCCGATACCTGGAGGGCGTCAAGGCTCAGCAGAATGCGCTGACGACTTCCATCGCCGTGCTCGATAGCGGTAATTACTATTCGGAAGCAGGGCTCTCACGCACCCTCAATCGCAATGCCCCTGGCGACGGCTGGTTTTACAGCCTGATCGACAGCGGCACCAAACGGCGCTTCGAGATCGACATCGACAAGGCCTCTCGCCAGCCCACCCTGTTCATCAACCAGCGCATCGAGGCGGGCGGTAGGACCCTGGGGGTGGCTGGGCTTGGCTTCAGCTTGAAGAGCATGTCCGAACTGATCAGCAACTTTCGCTTCGGCGAGCGTGGAGAGGTATATCTGATCAGCGGCGGCGGTCGCGTCAAGGTGCATCCGAAAACCGAGAACAACGATCAGATCGAGCTTGCCGCACTGACCGGTAGTGAAGCGGCGCAGAAGCTCCTCGACGGCGCAACCGACGCGGTGCGCTTCGAACGCGATGGCGAGGCGTTTCTGGCGGTCGCTCAGCCATTGGAAAGCCTGGGCTGGGTGTTGGTCAGTGAAGTGCCGGAAGCGGAAATCTTCGCCGAGGCACGCCGCACCTTGTGGACCATCAGCCTGATCGGCGCCTGTATCGCGCTGTTCTTCCTCGGTCTCGTGGTGTTGCTGGCGCGCGGGCTGGTGAAGCCTATTCGTCAGGTGACCAATGCACTTGTTGAAATCGGTGGCGGTGGTGGTGACCTCACCCGTCGTCTGGATGAAAGTCGGGCTGATGAGCTGGGTGATCTGGCCCGTGGCTTTAACCGCTTCATCGGTAGCCTGCGCGGGTTGATCGGTGATGTGCTGAGCACCAGCGAGCAACTGCGCAGCTCTGTGGGACAGGTCGCCCAGGTGGTGGACAACACCGCGACCCGTGCGGGCCGCCAGCATGAAATGACCGACATGGTCGCCACCGCCGTGCACGAGATGGGTCTGACCGTGCAGGAGATCGCGCGCAACGCCAGCAACGCCGCACAGGCTTCGCAAGGGGCACGTAGCGAGGCGATCACCGCGCGGAAAGTCGTCGGCGATTCGATTGCGCACATCGAAAAGATGTCGGGTGATATCGGCCACGCCGCGGAGTCGGTTACCGATCTGGCGCAGCAGGTGGCATCCATCGACAAGGTGCTGGCGGTGATCCGCAGCATTTCCGAACAGACCAACCTGCTGGCCTTGAACGCGGCCATCGAGGCCGCGCGCGCCGGGGAGATGGGCCGTGGTTTTGCGGTGGTTGCCGACGAAGTACGGACCCTGGCCAGCCGGACCCAGACGTCCACCGACGAGATCCAGCAGATGATTCAGGGTCTCAAGAGCGGTGCTGAAAACGCAGTCAATTCCATGCATGCAGGACAGGCTGCGACCGGCACCGGGGTGCAAGCGAGTCAGCGCACCGGGCAGTCACTCAGTGCAATCACCGAGCAAGTCGAAGCGATCAGCGACATGAACACACAGGTGGCGGCAGCGACCGAAGAGCAGAGCAGCGTGACCGAGGAGATCACCCGCAACGTACAGGGCATCGCCGACCTGGCCCAGGCCACCGCCAGTGATGTGCAGGGCTGTCGAGAAGATTGTCATGAGCTGAGCCGCCTGGCAGACGATCTGAGCCGGCAGATGGGCAGCTTCAAGCTGTGACCTGAGCGACGCGCCCCGTTCACTGGGCGGTGGCGCGCTGTATTGCGGTAATGCTTCAGCGATTCGCTCGCCGATCGTTCTAAGGGTGGGCTCGCTATCGAACCGTGCGCGACTCAGCGCACTACCCGGACACGCCATAACGACGCAGCTTGAAAAACGTGACCAGTAGAAAAGCAGCCTTTTCGGCTGCTTTTTTGTTCCACACCTCTGCGCCGGCTGGCTTAGAAGTGCGCTTTGACCAGCAGACTGGCGGTGTTCTGGTTGGTGCCGCCGACCAGATCGCTGACAAAGCCACCGTCTTCGATGCCGTATTTGTCAGACCAGTAGTCGTATTCGATACCGACGTAGAGTTTGCCTGGCTCGCCGTCCAGCGCCTTGCCCAGGTCGTACTTGATCTGCGGGTTGATGTGCAGGTTCTTCGACATGAAATCACCGCTGCTTTCCGAGCCGGCGTCGTTGACCACCCAGTCGATGAATCCGTCGAACAGGATGTCTGACTTGCCGACCGGGAAGGTCATCGCCCAGGTCGGCGTGACCTGCCACTGGCCGGAGGCGCGGCGGGTGGTGCCGTCGGGCTTGCGGTAGTACACGTTGATGGCCAGACGATCGAAGCCGGGCACATTGAGATCGACAGCCGGGCCTAGCAGATAGGTCTGATTGGGGCGGCCGGCGCTGCTTTCGCCGCGCTCGTAGGTGGCTGCCAGCAACACATCCTTGACCGGGCCGAAGCTCACGTCCTGGCCGCTCAGTTTGCCGAGCGACAGGCGCGGGCTGAATTCGCCGTAGTAGGTGTGTCCTTCCTCGCCTGACAGGCCGTTGTACCACTTGTTATCGACGAACAGGAACATGTCGCCCCAGCTCCAGCCGCTGGCGTGCTCGAAGGTCACGGTTTGCTGGATCTCGCCGGCGTCGACCTTGAAATTCTGGCCATAGAGATAGCTGAGGCTGTTGTTCTGCCAGTGAAGCATGCCATCGGCAAAGGCCGGGGCGGACAGCAGGCAGCCGGCCATCGCCAGCGACAGTGAAGTGCGCTTGAAGGTCATGTTGATACCCTTTGGTTTTGTTGTTGTGATGAATGCAGGTGAGGCGCCCGGCGCGCAGGCCGGGCGCCGGAGCCGTCAGCCCGTAGGCGTCAGCTGGGCCGATGGGTCGGTGGTGGTGGCTTTCGGATGGACCTTGGAGTAATCGGGGATATTGACGGCCAGGGTGTTGGTGCCAACCGTGTCCTCGATCAGGTTGTCCGGATCGTAGTCATCCATCTCTTCCGGCTCGCGCGGAAGGAAGAAGTTGAGCAGGATCGCGCTGAACGCACCGATGGTGATGGGTGAGCCGAAGATATTCTTCAGGACGTCGGGCAGGTTGGTCAGCACATCCGGTACGGCGGCTACGCCCAGGCCCAGGCCCAGCGAGATTGCCACGATCAGCATGTTGCGACGGTTGAGGCCGGCTTCGGCGAGGATCTTGATGCCTGCGATCGCGACTGTGCCGAACATGATCAGCGTGGCGCCGCCGAGCACCGGCTTGGGCATCAGCTGCAACACGCCACCGACCACCGGGAACAGCGCCAGCAAGATCAGGATGCCGGCGATATACAGACCCACATGGCGACTGGCGACGCCGGTCAGCTGTATCACGCCGTTGTTCTGGCTGAAGGTGGTCATCGGCAGGCTGTTGAAGGTCGCGGCCAGCAGCGAGCTGCAACCGTCGCCGAGAATGCCGCCCTTGATGCGCTTCATGTACAGCGGGCCCTTGACCGGCTCACGCGAGATCATCGAGTTAGCGGTCAGATCACCGGCTGTCTCCAGCGGCGTAATCAGAAAGATCACCGCGATGGGGATGAAGGCCATCCAATCGAAGGCAAAGCCGAACTTGAACGGTTGCGGCACGCTGACTGCCGGCAAGGCGGCCAGGCTGGAAAAATCCACCATGCCCATCATCCAAGCGGCCGCGTAGCCCACCACCAGCGCCACGATTACCGCCGACAAGCGCAGCAAGGGGAGGCCAAAGCGGTTGAGGACGATGATGGTGCCGAGGACCAGACCGGCCAGCGCCAGATTCGGCAAGGCGCCTGGGTTTTCTGCGCCGTAGCCGCCGGCGATGTCGGTCATCGAGACCTTGATCAGCGACAGACCCATCAGGCTGATGATGGTGCCGGTGACCACCGGCGTGATGATTCGGCGCAGTTTATCGATATAGCGGCTGACAGCGATTTCGACGAAGGCCGCGCAGAAGCCGACGCCGAACAGCGTGGCTAGGATGTCTTCAGGGCTGCCACCCCGATTCTTCACGATAAAGCCGGCCGCCAGAATCACGCTGAGAAAGCCGAAGCTGGTGCCCTGCAGACAAAGCATGCCGGCGCCGATCGGGCCGATCCGCTTGGCCTGGATAAAGGTGCCGAGGCCCGAGACGAACAGCGCCATGCTCACGAGGTAGGGGACATAGTCGCCCAACCCCAGCACGCTGCCGATGATCAGGGTCGGTGTGATGACGCCGACGAAGCTGGCGAGTACGTGCTGTATCGCGGCGAACGTAGCGGGGATCGGACCCGGGCGATCTTCGAGCTGATAGATCAGGTCCTGGTTGGGAGCGTCACCGCTCCTGGATTCGGTTGCGGTCATGAGTCAAGCCTGCCATTCGTTATTGTTCGGTCATGGGCTTCCGAGGCTGCACGGACCTCGTAGACTGACCGTCGAAAAGCTGTTCGTTCGGTCAGGTTGGGCTCGACTATAACAACCTGTGAACAGCTGTTGAAACAATTAATTTAACGATTGTGCACAATTGCGCTGGCAGGGCAGTGATTGTCCGCTGGGTGGGCTTGATTCAATGTCAGTCAGCGGTTTGGCTGCAGTTCCCGCGCGACGTTCTCCGCCAGGCCCGCACCGGCTTCGCTCATGGTCAGGTAAGTGCGATCCGCGCCGGCCTCCTCGATCTGCTGGGCGATGTCTTCGTACATCGCGTGGGAGACGATCAGCCCATCGAAACCTTTGCCACGCAGTTTGCGCGTGGAGATGATCTTCGCTTCCGCATCGTTCATCGCCAGGATCACCGCCTCGACCTTGTTCATCTCCAGGCTCTCCCAGAACATCTGGTCTTCGGCGTCAGCGAACAGTACGTGGCGGCCTTTTTCGCTGCTTTTTTCCACGGTTACCGGGTCGGAATCGAGACTGATCAATCGCCAGCCCTGATTCTGCAGATGATCGTAGGCGGCACGTCCGGTGCGGCCCATACCCATGATCAGGATCTGCGCGTCGCCCAGCGACACCGGCTGTTCGTCTGGGTGGCGTGTGTTGCGCTCCAGAGGGATCAGGCGTCTGGCAAAGCGGTCGTAGAGCGGGTGTGAAATCCGGTTGAGCTGAGCAGAGACAACAAACGACAGGGCCACGGTGATGGCCAGTGGGGTAAGCCATTGCGGCAGCACCACGCTGGCGACAATCAGGCCGAACTCACTGTAGTTGGTTAGGCTTGCAGCGCTGAGAAAGGCACTGCGCGCGCGCAGGCGGAACAGCAGGAACAGGAAAAAGAACAGCGCGCCCTTGAGCGGCAACAGCAGTGCTACTGCGCCGGCGAAGAGCATGGCGTTCATGTCCGGCAGGCCACCGATGCCGATCTGCAGAAAGAACCCGACCAGGAAGACTTCCTTGATCGCCCAGAGTGAATTGGAAAGCTCGGTGGCGCGCTTGTGTTTGGCCAGCATCGCACCGAAGGCCAGCGCGCCCAGCTCGGAGCTCAGGCCCACATATTCAAAGCCGAGACCGCCGGCGACCAGCGCCAGCATCAGCCCCAGCAACACCATCAGTTCCTCGTGGCCGCTGTGATCGAGCAGGCGGAACAGCAGCGGGCGCAGTAATGGTAAGCCGAACACCAGCAGCGCCCAGGCTGACGGCACCTTGCCGCTGGCGATGCTCATCACCACCAGAGCGATCAGGTCCTGAATGATCAGGACTCCAATGGCGACACGGCCATGAAAGGCGCGCAGTTCGCGTTTGCCTTCAAGCACTTTCGCGGCCAGTACGGTACTGGAGAACGACAAGGCGATCGCCAGCAACAGACTGTCGCGCCAGCTGGTGTCGAGAAACAGCAGAATCGCCGGCATTACCACCAGGCTGGATATGCCGAAGTGGAGCAGGCTGCCGCCGATGACTTCGCGGCGCACCAGGTTGCTCAGCTTGAGCTTGAGACCGACCGTGAACAGCAGCAGCAGCACGCCCAGGTGCGCGAGGTGCTCGAGAATCACACTGTCGGTCGGGCCGACCCCGAAATGTTCGCCAAAGGCGGCGAGGGCAAAGCCGGCAGCCAGATAACCAATCAGGGGTGGCAGCCCGATCGAGCGTGTCGCAAGGCCGAGGATGAATGCGAAGGCGATCCAGGTTGCTTCGATCATGGGTCAGACCTTCTCGTTCGGGCGGGCGGGGATAGGACGGCGGGGCATTTTAACGGTGGTGCGGTGCTTGTCGAGTGTCGGGCGGCTGGAGAATAAAGCAAGGCAGAAAAAATAAGGCCCGCACATGGCGGGCCTGGGGGCTTATTTGGGACGGTATTGTCAGTGATGCGCAGCGCCTGTGAGCGCCTGGCGTTCGGCGCCACCGAGCACGTTGAACAGCAGGTTGAGGGTCACCGCGCTGAGCGTCGCCACCGCGATACCGCTGTGGGTGATCGGCTCCATCCAATGCGGCAGATGCGCAAAGAACTCAGGGCGGACTACCGGCACCATCCCGAGGCCGATGCTCACCGCCACCAGCAGCTGGTTTCGACGGTCACCGATGTCAGCTTCCTGAAGAATCTTGATACCAGTGGCCGCGACCATGCCGAACATGGCGATGCCGGCGCCGCCCAGCACCGCCGCCGGAATCGAAGCCACCATGAATGCGGCCTTGGGCAGCAGGCTCAGGCTGATCAGGAACAGCCCGGCAATCGCCGTGACGAAGCGGCTACGTACGCCGGTCATCTGCACCAGGCCGATGTTCTGCGCGAAAGAGGAGTGGGTAAAGGTGTTCATGAACCCGGCCAGGAAGGTCGCGCCGGCATCGCACAGCAGGCCACGGCGCAGCTGCTTCGGGTCGACCTCCTGCCCGGTGATCTTGCCCAGCGCGAGAAACATGCCGGCTGATTCGACAAAGATGATCACCACCACGAGGCACATCGACAGGATCGGTGCGAGCAGGAACTGCGGCGCCCCGAAGTGATTCGGCGTGACCACCTGGAATGCCGGCGCGGCGTTGATGCCGGACAAGTCGACCATGCCCAGGCTGCCGGCGAGTACGTAGCCCAGCGCCATGCCGATCAAGACCGAGACGTTGACCCAGAAGCCGCGCATGAACTGGTTGATCAGCAGAATCACCGCCAGCACGGCTGCCGCCACGCCTAGGTAGGGCAGGGCGCCGAACTGACCGGTGCCGCTGCCACCACCCGCCCAGTTCACTGCGACCGGGAACAGCGAAAGGCCGATGGCGGTAATCACGGTGCCCGTTACCAGCGGGGGAAACAGGCGGACGATCTTGCACACGAACGGCGCAATCAATAGGCCGAAGAAGCCGGCTGCGATAGTCGCGCCGAAAATTCCGGTCATGCCCACGCCGGGCATGCCGGCCATCACTACCATGCTGCTGACCGCCGCGAAGCTGGCGCCCATCATCACCGGCATGCGGATGCCCACCGGCCCGATGCCCATCGATTGCACGACCGTGGCGATGCCGGCCACCAGAAGATCGGCGTTGATCAGGAAGGCGATCTCCTCACGAGACAGCCCTGCTGCCTGGCCCACGATCAGCGGGACGGCAACCGCGCCGCCATACATCAGCAGCACGTGCTGGAAACTCACCAGCAGCATCTGCAGCAAGGGCAGCCGCTTCTCTGTGGCGGGTGCGGTCTCTCGCTCGGTCACATCGTTCATGCAAAAACACCTCGGACGCTTTTGTTATTGGATGGTCGCGGTGGCCCCGCCGAACGAGCGGGGCCGGGTATAAGGGTGCTCGGGGTTGCGGCTGTCGCCGTCCGCTGGGCTTGATCTCGGGTTGAGCTGAGGCCTCGCCTGGTGCAGCGCGGCTTGAGCGTTGAAGAGGTGAAAAAAAGCCGCGCTCGAAAGCGCGGCTGGTGAGCGGCGATCAGTCGATCGGCGCGCCCTTGTCGATCCAGGCTCCGAGCAGGTCGCGCTCGTCCTGAGTCATGTTGGTCATGTTGCCCAGCGGCATGATCTGACTGGCCACGGCTTGCGCATGAATCTTCGCAGCCTGCAGGCGGATCTGCTCGGGCGTATCAAACATCACGCCTGCGGGCGCTGCGCTGAACAGCGGGCTGCTTGGCTGCGCGGCGTGGCAAACGGTGCAGCGCTCGTTGATCACCCGATGAACCGCGGCAAACTCGCTGTTGCCGGCTTGCGCGGCCGGTGCTGCGGCAGCGGCCTGCTGGGCTTCGAGGCTTTGCTCACGCGGACTGGTTGGCACCGCATTGGGTACGCCACCCTGGCGGTTCGGCGCAGTGACGAACGCCAGACAGATCATGCCAACCGCAGCAGCAGGCAGTGTCCAGGCGAAGCGATTGCTGTCATGACGGGTGTTGAAGTAGTGACGCACCAGCACCGCGAGTACCGAGATACCGGCCAGGATCAGCCAGTTGTACTGGCTGCCGTAGGTGCTCGGGAAGTGGTTGCTGATCATGATGAACAGCACCGGCAGGGTGAAGTAGTTGTTGTGGCGCGAGCGCAGCAGGCCCTTGGCGGGCAGCAATGGGTCCGGCGTGCGGTTCTGCTCGATGGCAGCGACCAGCGCACGTTGTGCCGGCATGATGATGCGGAACACGTTGCCGACCATGATGGTTCCGATCAGCGCGCCGGTGTGGATGTACGCCGCACGTCCGCTGAAGACCTGCGAATAGGCCCAGGCAGCGAAGATCACCAGGACAAACAGGATCAGGCCGAGCAGTGCGGGCTTCTTGCCAAGCGGCGAGTCACAGAGCACGTCATAGACGAACCAGCCGACGATCAGCGAGCCGAAACCGATGGCAATGGCCATGGCCGGCGCCAGATCACTGCCAGGCGCGATCAGGTAGAGCGAAGGGTTGAGGTAGTAGACCACCATCAGCAGGGTCACGCCCGACAGCCAGGTGGTGTAGGCCTCCCACTTGAACCAGTGCAGGTTGTCCGGCATCTGTGGCGGTGCCAGCTTGTACTTTTCCAGGTGGTAGATACCGCCGCCGTGAATCGCCCAGAGATCGCCCGACAGGCCGTCGCGGGGGTTGGCGCGGTTAAGGTTGTTTTCCAGCCAGACGAAGTAGAACGACGCACCGATCCAGGCGATGCCGACGATCATGTGTATCCAGCGAACAGTAAGGTTCAGCCATTCGGTCAGATGTGCTTCCACGATAATTACCTCTTGCACGGCTGGCACGCCAACCGTTGTTTCTTCTTATTCGACTCGTCGCAAGTGTTCCGCTTGTTCTGAAGCACGCATGTCTGGTGTCGGCTAGTCCACAGCCGCGCCGGTCATGCCCGCGCTGATCAATCGGTTGCCTGGCCGGAGTCCCGGTGGGGGTCGAGGAGAAGCTGCTCGTCCTCGGTGAAAAAATGCTCGTCGCAGTTGTTGCCAGAACCGCTGCGATCGACCACCAGGAATTCATCCCGCTTTTCGATCGTCAGCACCGGGTGGTGCCAGACGCCGCGGTGGTAATTGACGCCCTGCCTGCCGTTGCTGCGGAAGGCGCGGACGTTACCCGGTACAGGTGCATCGCCAGGTGGCGCGACCACGACCAGAAAGGGGTTGCCGAGCAGCGGAATGAAAGCCTGGCTGCCCTGCGGGTGTCTTTCGAGCATGCGAATGACCAGCGGCATTTCCAGCGCGTCGGCGGCGAAGATGCTGATGATGGCCCTGTCGTCCGGCTGCGCGGTCTCGACCGACGCCAGCTTGTGATAGCGGCGGGTGGAACCGTTATTGATCATGAAGTAGTCGCTGCCTTCGGTTTCGATGACATCACCGAAGGGGGCAAAGGCTTCCTTGGTCAGCGGTTCGATCTTGAGTGTGCGCATAGGGACTGCTCTGTTTGGTGTTTATGTAGGAGCGAGCTTGCGAGCAAGCTCGCTCCTACAGGAGTTTTTACTTCACTGCCTTGCCGAACAACCGCAGACGGCTGACGCCACCGTCGGGGAAGATGTTCAGGCGCACGTGGGTGATCGGACCAAGCTTGGCGATCTGCTCGCTGAACTCGTGTTCGGCGTGCATTTCCAGCTTCTGGCTCGGCAACAGTTCACGCCAGAACAGGCTCTGGGTCTCGATCTGGCTGTCGGTGCCGCCTTTAACAAAGGCCGCCTGGATGTTGCAGCTGTCCGGGTAGTTGCCTTTGAAGTGCAGGGTGTCGACGACGATGCGCTCGATTTCGCCAGGGGTGCCCAGCGCGACGATGACCCAATCGTTGCCCGGCGTGCGGCGGCGGGCGGTTTCCCAGCCGTCGCCCATGTTGATGCCGCGACCCGGGTTGAGAATGTTGCTCATGCGACCGAAATGCTCATCGGAGCAGGCCAGTGCGCGGCCGCCGTTGAGCGCCGAGGCCAGGTCGAGCTGCTCGTTGTCACCAACCGTGCTCCAGTCGCGGTACGGAATGCCGTGCACGCGCAGACGGGCGACACCACCATCCGGGTAGATGTTGAAGCGTAGGTGGCTGACCGGCTTGTCGAACGCGATCTCGTGGTAATGGTGGCTGTTGCCTTGCAGCTCTACCGCGGGAAGGATTTCAGTCCACTGGGTGTTGTCGTCCGGGTCGCCTTCGGCGAGGAAGCAGGCTTCCAGTGAGGCGGAGGGCGGGAAGTTGCCGGTGAAGAAGCTGGTGTCGATGTCGACGCCCTTGATCGAGCCGGGCACGCCGAGGCGAACGACCGCGTGGTCGTAGCCTTCGAAGCGCTTGCGGCGCGACTCCCAGCCGTCCATCCACTTGCCGTTGTCATCGAAAACGCCCTCCTTCCATACGGCCGGCGTCGGCTGGAACAGCCGGTTGACGTCGGCGAACCAGTCGTCGGTGACGGAGATGGCCTTGGTGCCCAGACGGGCGTCGGCCAGGTTGACGTATTTTTCGAAAGGTACGGCGTAGCTTTTCATACGTTGTTCTTCTCTTCGTGTCGTCTGATGGTGCTTGCTTACATCGCCTGCAGACGGAACAGGGCGATCTTGTTGATTTCGGCCAGGGCGCGGGCGAATTCCTGCTCTTGCGAGTTATTCATGCGCTCCTCGAAGGCTGCAAGGATCTGGTGCCGGTTACTGCCCTTGACCGCCATGATGAAGATGAAGCCGAACTTGGCCTTGTAGGCATCGTTCAGCTCGGTAAAGCGGGCGAACTCTTCGGCCGTGCATTCATGAATCCCGGCACCGGCCTGCTCGGCGGTGCTCGATGCGGTCAGCTCGCCGCGTACGGCAGCCTTGCCGGCAAGGTCCGGGTGAGCGTTGATCAGTGCCAGCTGGGTGTCGTGGTGAGCCGACAACATGGCCTGCGACATGCGGGTGTGCATCACCTCCACGTAGTCCAGCGTCTCGTCCACACCGGCCTGATAAACAGTGTCGGCGACCCACGGCGAGTGCTCGTAGACATCAGCGAAGGTCGAGATAAAGGCGTCGCGGTCCAGGGTGGACGGCTTGATGGTCTTGAACGGGGTCATAGGCTGCGTTCCTGAGTAAGCGGGTGAGTCGAGTGCCAGTGGCGGGCTATGTCGACACGGCGGGCGAACCACACCTGCTCGTGGCCCTTGGCGTACTCGATGAAGCGCTGCAGCGCGGCAAGACGTGCGGGACGGCCCAGCAAGCGGCAGTGCATGCCAATGGACAGCATTTTCGGCGCGCCTTCACAGCCTTCGGCATAGAGCACGTCGAACGCATCCTTCAGGTAATTGAAGAAGTCGTCACCGGTATTGAAGCCCTGCACTTGGGTGAAACGCATGTCGTTGGTGTCCAGCGTGTAGGGGATCACCAGGTGTGGCTTGTCGGGCGTCGATTCCGGGTCCCAGTAGGGCAGGTCGTCGTCATAAGTATCGGAGTCATAGAGGAAGCCGCCTTCCTCGCGCACCAGCCGGCGAGTATTCGGCCCGGTGCGGCCGGTGTACCAGCCCAGCGGACGCTCGCCAGTGATGTCGGTAAGGATGCGGATGGCTTCCTGCATGTGCTCGCGCTCTTGCGCTTCATCCATGTACTGGTAGTCGATCCAGCGATAGCCATGACTGCAGATCTCGTGCCCGTCGGCGGCCATGGCCTTGATTACGTCCGGGTGACGCTGCGCGGCCATCGCTACGGCGAAGATCGTGAGCGGAATGTCGTTCTTGCGGAACAGCTTGAGCAGGCGCCACACCCCGGCACGGCTTCCGTATTCGTAGAGCGACTCCATGCTCATGTTGCGCACGCCCTGCAGGGGCTGGGCTGAAACCATCTCGGACAGGAAGGCTTCGGATTCCTTGTCGCCATGCAGCACGCAACGCTCGCCGCCTTCTTCGTAGTTGAGCACGAACGACAGGGCGATACGGGCATTGCCCGGCCATTGCGGATGGGGTGGATTCTCGGCATAGCCGATGAGGTCGCGAGGGTAGTCTGCGCTCACTGTTGTTATTCCTTGTTTGATCCGCGGGTTGCCGCTGTAAAGTGCAGGCAACCGTCATGGCTCAATTGTATACAAAACGTTTTGCAGTTTGTAAATCAAAAATCTCGACAAGCCGACCGTCTGAACCTGGGGTCTTGGCATTCACCTCATAGCGTTCATTGCATATTCTGCCGGCCAGAGCCTTGCCATCCGATGCTGACCAGCAGGAACTGAGCCAAGGTGAGGATTTATAAATTGTGTACAATTTTTGCAGAAACTGTCTTTGTTTTTTCTTGCGGGATGCTATGCTCGACTCACTCCACCACTCACACACCAAGAGGAGGCGGGCATTGGCGGCCAATCGCTGATGCTGGAATCTATGGGACGTTTGACTACTCATGTACTGGATGCCGCTCACGGCTGCCCAGGCAGCAATATCCGCATTGAACTCTATCGCGTTGAAGGCGAACGCCTGGAGCTGGTGACCACGCGCCAGACCAACAGCGATGGCCGCTGCGACTCACCTCTGCTGGACGGTGACGACTATCGTTCCGGCGTCTATCAGCTGCAGTTCTCGGCGGGCGACTATTACCGCGGACGCGGCGTAACGCTGCCCGAGCCGGCTTTTCTCGATGTGGTGGTACTGCGCTTCGGCATCAGCGCCGAGCAGGATCATTACCACGTGCCGCTACTGATTTCGCCGTACAGCTACTCGACCTATCGAGGCAGCTGATGGCACCTGCCGTGCCGTTATCGGTACGGCGGTTACCTCTCCCATGCGTGAAACCTTGACTCCCCTGAGTCCCCGACCCGCCTCTATGGCGGGTTTTTTTTGAGGTGGCGTTCGGTGGTGTCTGACCGCTGTTGGCGCAGGCCGGTAGGGTGGCTAGCGCGAAGCCTACCCACCGCTTCATGGAACCCTCACCGACTCATCAAGGAAGCCGCTCCCGCGCTTCCAAACAGCGCAGCGCTGGTTCGGTTGAACCAAACCTGCCCCTTCCCGGTGCGCAGGTAGCGCGCCGCGCCATGCGCCCCCAGCCCGTACGCCAGCTTGCAGCAGAGGTCCAGCACCGCCCAGGTCAGGATCATCACCAGTAGCTGCGGCATGAAGGGCCGATCCGCACTGAGGAATTGCGGCAGGAAGGCCGCAAAGAACAGGATGTCCTTCGGGTTGCTGGCGCCCAGGCCAAACGCGCGCCAGAACAGCTGGCGAAAGCGCGGGCTGACCTCAGCGGTCGCCACACTGGGCGCGTTGGCGGGGCGGCGCGATTCCTGCCAGCTCTGCCAGGCCAGATAAAACAAGTAGAAGGCGCCGATGATTTTCAGAACGCTGAATACCTGCTCCGACGCCAGCAGCAGCGCCCCAAGGCCCAACGCCGAGGCGCAGAGCAGGCAGATCGAGGCGCTAACCCCGCCGACGAAGGCCGGCCAGGAACGGCGGAGTCCGTAGTTGAGACTGTTGCTGATCATCAGCAGCGACAGCGGGCCGGGGATCAGGATGACCACCAGCGCCGCGCTCGCAAACAACAACCAGGTTTCCAGGCTCATTTCGGCACTCCTCGGTAGCAATTAGAAAATGTAGGTAGCGTGGATTGGGCTACCACGCGGCTGCGGGGGTGGATCAGGTTGCATCATTACAGTTCTTCCAACCGCAATCCGCAGGCTTCAAAACGTCAAAAAGCCCCACCGCCGGAACGGTGGGGCCACTGGTTCGCCTGATTAAAGAAAGGCGAACTTGGCGATGAAGATCACACACAACACGTACAGGCTGATCGAAACCTTGTCGCGCTGTCCGGTCAGCAGCTTGAGCGTCGCATAGGTCAGGAACCCCAGCGCGATGCCATTGGCGATGGAGAAGGTCAGCGGCATCATCACCACGGTGACGATAGCCGGAATGGTGTCGGTGTGATCCTTCCAGTCGATATTGGCCAGACCGCTCATCATCAGCATCGCGACGTAAATCAACGCCCCCGCAGTTGCATAGGCAGGGATCATGCCGGCCAGCGGCGCGAAGAACATCGCGATAAGGAACAGTGCGCCGACGGTCACCGCAGTCAAGCCGGTGCGTCCGCCCGCGGCAACGCCTGAAGCGCTTTCCACATAGCTGGTCACCGGCGGACAGCCTACGAAGGCACCCACGACGCTGGACGTGCTGTCGGCTTTCAGCGCGCGGGAGAGGTTCTGGATCTTGCCGTCCTCATCCACCAGGTGCGCACGGTGCGCGACGCCCATCAGGGTGCCGGCGGTATCGAACATGTTCACGAAGAGGAACGCGAGGATCACGCTGACCATCGCGACATTCAGCGCGCCGGCGATATCCATCGCCAGCCAGGTCGGCGCCAGGCTGGGCGGCATCGACACCACGCCGTTGTACTCGACCAGACCCATTGCCCAGCCGATGCCGGTCACCACCAGCATGCTCAGCAGGATGGCACCGAAGACGTTGCGGTGGCTGAGCACGGCGATCATCAGGAAGCACACCGCCGCGAGCAGGGCAGTGGGCTCGCCGAACGAACCCATGGTCAGCAGGGTGGCCGGGCTGTCGACAACGATGCCTGCGGTCTTGAGGCCAATCAGCCCTAGAAACAACCCGACCCCGGCGCCCATGGCGAAGCGCAGACTCATTGGAATGCTGTTGAGCAACCATTCGCGCAGGCGGGACAGGCTCATGATCATGAACAGGATGCCGGAGATGAACACCGCGCCAAGGGCGATCTCCCAGCTGTAGCCCATCTCACCGACCACGGTATAGGTGAAGAACGCGTTGAGGCCCATGCCCGGTGCCAGGCCCACCGGCCAGTTGGCGTACAGGCCCATCAGGAGGCAGCCGAGGGCCGCCCCGATGCAGGTGGCGACGAATGCGGCGCCGTGGTCGATACCCGCATCGGCCATGATGTTCGGGTTGACGAAGATGATGTAAGCCATGGTGACGAAGGTCGTCAGGCCGGCTAGCAACTCTGTCTTGATAGTGGTTCGGTGAGCACTGAGTTTGAAGAATCGGTCGAGCAAGCCGGGGTTTTTCGGCTGCAGGCCGAGGGCCGGCTGTTCCTGCTTGGTGGTTTCCACAAGGTGTTCCTCATCGTTCTTGTTGTCTATCACCTAGAGCAGTGGCTCTCGAGGGCAGGTGATGGTGGGGCGCTTTCATTCGGTTTGTTGACCGAAAGGTCAGAAAGGCTTGACGCGATTATGCTTTTGTATACAAGAAATGCAACAGGCATTTCGGTGACTATGGCGTATTCGCTGTTCCCGCTAAGCAATGTTGAGGTGAAAGAGCACGAAGTAGGGCGTCTTCTCGACATTCTGGAATATTTCTGGATTCACTGATTGTGCACAATAAAAAGCGCTTTATTTCCTTGTTTCGCTGTTGGCGACTCCCAGCTGCGTAACGAAAGGCAGTAAAGTTCGATCTGCCGACAATTCCGACGCGAGTCACCATGAACGAACAGTTGCAGCCTCTGAAAAAGCCGACACGAAGCGGCAAGGCCCGTACCGGGACACAGGACGACATCGTTTACGCCCACATCTTTGATGCAATCCTTGAACAGCGCCTGGCGCCGGGCACCAAGCTCAGCGAAGAGGCGTTGGGCGAGATTTTCGGCGTGAGTCGCACCATCATTCGTCGCGCCTTGTCACGGCTTGCCCATGAAGGCGTGGTGCTGCTGCGGCCCAATCGCGGCGCGGTAGTTGCCAGCCCGAGCGTCGATGAAGCGCGGCAGATCTTCTTTGCCCGGCGCATGGTGGAACGCGCGATTACCGAGCTGGCCGTGCAACATGCCAGCGCTGAGCAGCTGAGCGAGCTGCGGCAAATGGTGACCGACGAGCAGGACTGTTTCGCCCGCGGCGATCGTGGCGCTGGAATCCGTCTTTCCGGGGAGTTTCATCTGAAGCTGGCCGAGGCGGCGAAGAACGCGCCGCTGGTGAGCTTCCAGCGCAGCCTGGTGTCGCAGACCTCGCTGATCATCGCGCAGTACGAAAGCGGCAACCGCTCGCATTGCTCGTTCGATGAGCACAACGAGCTGATCGACGCCATCGCCGCTCGAGACAGCGAAAAGGCGGTGCGCCTGATGATGCATCACATGGATCACATCGACAGCAAGCTCAACCTCGATGAAGACAGCGCGTCGGATGATCTCCATGCGGTGTTTTCGCATCTGGCCCTGGCCAAGAAAAAGCCGCGTACAGCCCGCTAGCGTTCTTCCAGCTTCAAATGGAATTGGCTCGGTGCGTCTCTGACGGCCGAGCCGCTGAAGGCGCCGCTCTCGCGTCCGCGCTCACCTTTCTATCAGCTCTGCACTGAGCTCTATCTCCTTCGGACAGCGCTTCGCTAAACGTCCCGCCATCCAGCGTTAAGTCAAAAAAGCCCACCAATTTCTGTCTCGTTCGTTTGAGGCTGCATACGGTGCTGGTCGGCCCGCTATCCGTTTTCCAACTCGTACCTAGTGCCGCCTGGCTCGCCGCGCTGCGCCTCAATCCCTAGCGGTGCATATCGCCGTTGTGCGGGACGATCTCGATGCGCATAATGTTATGTTATAACCAGTACATTAGGCGCTTCCGCTTGTACGGTCGAACGGTGTGTTGCGGGTGCCGAAATATCCGAGGTGATGATGATTCAATTCCAGGGTTTGCAATGGGGCGCGGGTGGGCGAGCGCTGACACCGCCGCTGGATCTGGCGCTGGAGGCTGGAAGCCTGACGGCCGTGATCGGGAGCAATGGTTCCGGTAAGAGCAGTCTGCTCAAGGTCATCGCCGGCCTTGATCGTCCAGTTGCGGGTCGGGTCGATATTGGCGTTCCACTTCTGGGTGGGGTGTCTTATTTGCCTCAACAGCAGCATGTCGACCGGCAATTTCCGATTCGCCTGGCCGAACTGGTCAGCGGCGGTTTCTGGCGTAGCCGTCTCGGGCGTGCCGAGCGCCAGACACGCTTGAAACAAGCGTTGACGGATTGGGGCCTATTGGATTTGCAGAGCCAGGGCCTGCACGCTTTGTCCGGCGGGGAATTGCAGCGGGCGCTGTTGGCGCGTCTGAGTCTGACTGACGCCCAGGTGCTGTTGCTGGATGAGCCAGAGGCGGCGCTGGATGACGTGGGGCTGCGTTTGCTCTGGCAGCATATTGAGCGCTGGCGGCAGCAGGGAAGGACTCTGGTCCTCGTCAGCCACAACCTTGCAGGTCTTAGCGAAAAGCGCTGCGGCGGCTTGCTGATCGCGCGCAACGGGTGCATCGCCGCGCCCATCCAGCAGTTCATGGCCGACCGTCAACGGCTTGGGCAGGTCGCGTGACGCTCGATCTACTGTGGTCGCCATTTGCTGAGTTCGCCTTTATGCGTCGCGCCTTGTTTGGTGGCGTGGCGCTGGCCTGCAGTGCCGGACCACTGGGTGTGTTTCTCATCCTCAGGCGGATGAGCCTGATCGGAGATGCCATCGCCCACGGCATCTTGCCCGGCGCGGCATTGGCGTTCTGGTTGTTTGGTTTGAGTCTGCCGGCGCTGACCCTCGGCGGCCTCGTGGCCGGGCTGGGAATGGCGGGAGCGGCGGCCTGGGTCAGTCGGCGAACTGGCCTACGTGAAGACGCCAGTCTGGCCGCGCTCTATCCCATTTCGCTCGCCAGTGGCGTGTTGCTGCTCGGACTGGCGGGTCGCAAGCTGGACCTGTTGCACCTGTTGTTTGGCTCGGCACTGGCGGTCGACATGACCACACTGGTGGGCATGCTCGGCACGGCTGTGTTCAGCCTACTGGTACTTGCACTGACTTACCGCGCTCTGGCGCTGGATAGCCTTGATCCACTGTTTCTGCGTAGCGTCAGCCGCTTCGGGCCGTTGGCACACGCGGCCTTTCTCACGCTGGTCGTGCTCAATCTGGTTATTGGCTTCCAGGCCATCGGCGCGCTGATGGTGGTTGGGCTGATGATGTTGCCTGCCGCTGCGGCGCGCTTCTGGAGCAGACGGTTGCCGGTGCTGCTGCCGCTGGCCGCGCTGATTGGGGCCGTGTGCGTATGGCTGGGGCTGCTGCTCTCCTTCCATGCCAGCCTGCCCAGTGGGCCGTGCATCGTGCTGCTAGCCGGCGCCTTCTATCTGTTTTCGGTCGTGGCTGGGCCTGTTCAAGGCCTGCTGCGCTCGCGCGCTTTTCCCATCACCGTCTGAGGTTTCACCATGCGATACCTGTTTTTTGTGCTCACGCTGTGGCTGCCGCTTTCACTGCATGCCGAGGAAAAGCTCAATGTCGTCACCAGCTTCAGCATTCTCGCTGACCTTGCCCAGCAAGTCGGTGGTGATCGGATTGAACTGACCAATCTGGTCGACGCGGATGCCGATGCGCATGTTTATGAGCCCAGCCCGGATGACGCCAAGGCACTGCTGCGGGCTGACCTGATCGTCGCCAACGGTCTGGGTTTCGAACCTTGGTTGGAGCGGCTGCTGGCCAGTAGCGATCCTGCGGGAAAGCGCATCAATGCCAGTGCGGGCGTTGTTCCGTTGATGCTGGAGGAAGACGGCGAACAGGTACCGGATCCGCATGCGTGGCAGAGCCTGATTAACGCCGAGATCTACGTGCGCAACATCACCAAGGCGCTCGTGCAACTCGACCCGGATCATCGTGAAGGCTATGAAGCGCGACGTGACGCCTACCTGGGCCGGCTGCATGCCTTGCTGAAGAGGGCCGATGCGCAGATCGCGAGCTTGCCGGCCAGTCAGCGCAAGGTCGTGACCAGTCATGATGCGTTCGGCTACCTAGGCCAAGCCTGGCAGCTGGATTTCATCGCGCCGCAGGGACTGTCGACCCACGACGAACCTTCGGCGGCCGAGGTGGCGGCGTTGATCCGTCAACTACGCAACGAAGGTGTGCGAGCGGTGTTCGTCGAGAATATCCGTGATCCGCGCTTGATCGAGCAAATCGCCGAAGAGGCCGGCGCCAACGTCGGCGGCACCCTTTACTCCGATGCGCTGGCCAGCGAAGGGCCGGCCAGCACCTATCTCGGCATGTTCGAGCACAACCTTGAAACGCTGATGGCAGCGCTGAAGCGGTAGGGTGGATCACGCGATCCATGCATTGATCGAGCTCGATGCGACGTGGCGGTGGATGTAGAAAGCGACATCCACCCTTGTATCTCGACTACCACGCTATGTTGGGGTGATAGTTCCCGACTGATCATCGGGGGAAGGCCAGGAAGCCGTATCCACCCTTAGGCTTTGAGCCTGCGACGTAGATAGCGCTGCGGCC
>NZ_POUL01000012.1 GCF_002890895.1 Stutzerimonas stutzeri | reverse complement strand
TCCGGAAAACAAATCGTCTGTGCAGCGATGCGCAAGCTGCTGCACATCGCCTATGGGGTACTTAAATCGGGCCAGCGTTTCGACCCTCAACTGGCCCTTGCTCGGTAATGGGGAAGACGGTATCTACGTTATGGACGCCTGGTTAAGCGTTGCCTGATTCCTGATGCGCGCGGGGCACTTGGCATCCTCCTCCGTGCGCGCCCATCATCTTTCGAACACCGCTAAGCGTTCCCCATCAATACCTGAGCCGCCATCGCAGTGGTTGTTGAACGCAATCTCTCAACATCCACTGCGGCGAGTCCGGCGCTTAGAGGCTTGCCGCCCTGAGTGCGGCCGCCGGTTGTGGCTGCGGTACGCTGCGCGCCGGGGCGTTTGCGGCGACGTAGTAGGGCGCGGAACTGCGCGGCAATGGCGCACGACCACGAATCCTGTCGGCGAGCTTCTCGGCCATCATGATGGTGGGTGCGTTGAGGTTGCCGGTGGTGATCAGCGGCATGATCGAAGCGTCGATCACCCGGAGCCCGTCGAGGCCGTGTACGCGGCCCTGACCGTCGACCACGGCCATGTCGTCCTCCCCCATCTTGCAGGAGCAGGAGGGATGGAAGGCGGTTTCGGCTTGCTGCCGGACAAACTCATCCAGTTCGGCATCGCTCTGGACATCCGCGCCGGGGCTCAGCTCGCGACCGCGATAAGGGTCCAGCGCCGACTGCGCCATGATTTCCCGGGTGATTCGGATGCCGTCGCGGAATTCCTGCCAGTCCTGCTCGCAGGACATGTAATTGAACAGAATGCTCGGGTGCTGGCGCGGGTCCCTTGACCGAGCATGTACGCGCCCGCGGCTGGGCGAGCGCATGGAGCCGACGTGGGCCTGGAAGCCGTGCTCCTTTACCGCATTGCTGCCGTTGTAGTTAATCGCCACCGGCAGGAAGTGGTACTGGATGTTCGGCCATTCGAACTCGGCACGTGAGCGAATGAAGCCGCCGGCCTCGAACTGATTGCTGGCGCCGATGCCTTTGCCGAGGAACAGCCATTCGGCGCCGATCAGCGGCTGGTTGTGCATCTGCAGCGCGGGGTAGAGCGAGACCGGCTGTTTGCAGGCGTACTGCAGGTACATCTCCAGGTGATCCTGCAGGTTGGTGCCGACGCCCGGAAGCTCGTGAACGATCGGGATGCAGAGTTCGCGCAGCAACGCGCCCGGGCCCACGCCCGAGCGTTGCAGGATCTGCGGCGAGGCGATGGCGCCGCTGCAGAGCAGCACTTCACGCCTGGCGTGGACGGTCACCGGTGTGTCGCTGGTGCCGTGCAGGTAGGCCGCGCCGATGGCCCGCTTGCCGCTGAACAGGATGCGATCGGTCAGTGCGTGGGTCACGATGGTCAGGTTCGGCCGGCCACGGGCCATGTCCAGATAGCCGCGCGCGGTGCTGGCGCGACGGCCGTTGGGGGTGACCGTGCGGTCCATCGGGCCGAAGCCTTCCTGGCGATAGCCGTTGAGGTCTTCGGTTTCCGGATAACCGGCCTGCACGCCGGCCTCGATCATGGCGCGGAACAGGGGATTGTTGCCGGGCTTGGGCGTGGTCACGCTCACCGGACCGTCACCGCCGTGGTAGTCGTTGGGGCCGATGTCGCGGGTTTCGGCCTTGCGGAAGTAGGGCAGGCAGTCGAGGTAACTCCAGTCTTCCAGGCCGGGCGCCTTGGCCCAGCCATCGTAGTCCATGGCGTTGCCGCGGATGTAACACATGCCGTTGATCAGCGAGGAGCCGCCCAGGCCCTTGCCGCGACCACATTCCATGCGGCGGTTGTTCATGTGCGGTTCGGGATCGGTCTCGTAGGCCCAGTTATAGCGCCGGCCCTGTAGCGGAAAGGCGAGCGCGGCGGGCATCTGGGTACGAAAGTCCATCCGGTAGTCCGGCCCTCCGGCTTCGAGCAGCAGCACGCTGACATCCGCGTCTTCGGTCAGCCGGGTGGCCAGCACGTTACCGGCCGAGCCGGCACCGATGATGATGTAGTCGTATTCCTTCAAAGCAGCATCCTCCCGAATGGAGACCGCCAGTTTCGCGCCATCAGCAGGCACGAAAGCGCGGCCCTTGCTTACGTCACCGGTCAGAACGCCGAGACGAATTCGCCCAGCTCGACCTGGATCGACTTGGTGCGCGTGTAGTGCGCCAGGGTCGTCAGGCCGTTCTCGCGGCCTACGCCGGATTGCTTGTAGCCGCCTACGGGCATTTCGGCAGGCGATTCGCCCCAGGTATTGATCCAGCAGATGCCCGCTTCGAGCTGATGAATGACGCGATGCGCACGTGCCAGATCCTGGGTGACGATTCCTGCGGCGAGGCCGTAGTCGGTGTCGTTGGCACGGCGGATCACTTCCGCTTCGTCGTCAAAGATCAGGATGCTCATCACCGGGCCGAAGATTTCCTCACGCACGATGCGCATCTCATCCCGGCAGTCACTGAACACGGTCGGCGCGACATAGGCGCCCTTGGCGTATTCGCCTTCGGTCACCCGCGTCCCGCCGCAGAGCACGCGTGCGCCCTCGGCACGGCCCGACTCGATGTAATCGAGCACGCTGTCCATGTGTGCGTAGCCCACCAGCGGGCCGAAGTTGGTTCGCTCGTCCAGCGGATCACCCAGGCGGATACGCTTGACCCGCTCGAGCACCTTGGCTTCGAACCGCGCCTGCAGCGAACGTGGGATGAACACGCGGGTGCCGTTGGTGCACACCTGGCCGGAGCTAAAGAAGTTGGCCATGACGGCAATGTCTGCCGCACGGTTGAGATTGGCGTCTTCGAAGATGATCAGCGGCGACTTGCCGCCCAGCTCCATGGTCACGTCCTTGAGTGACGAGCTGGAGGCGCTGGCCATGACCTGCTTGCCGGTGCGGGTGCCGCCGGTGAAGGAGATCTTCTCGATGCCCGGGTGCTCGGTGAGCCAGGTGCCGACTTCCGGGCCGCTGCCGGTGAGGACGTTGAACACGCCGTCCGGCAGGCCTGCCTCGGTATAGATCTCGGCCAGCTTCAGCGTGGTCAGAGAGGTCATTTCGCTGGGTTTGAAAATCATGGCGTTGCCGGCAGCCAGTGCCGGCGCGGACTTCCACAGCGCGATCTGGATCGGGTAGTTCCAGGCACCGATGCCCGCCACCACACCCAGCGGCTCGCGGCGGGTGTAGACGAAACTGGTGTCGCGCAACGGGATCTGCTCGCCTTCGATGGCCGGAACCAGGCCGGCGTAATACTCCAGCACATCAGCGCCGGTAACGATGTCTACGGCGCGGGTTTCAGTCAGCGGCTTGCCAGTGTCGAGTGTTTCCAGTTCGGCCAGCTCGTCGTTGCGTTCGCGCAGGATGTCCACCGCACGGCGCAGGATGCGTGAGCGCTGCATGGCGGTCATGGCGGCCCAGACCTTTTGTCCGGCAGCGGCGCTGGCGACCGCCTTGTCGACGTCATCACGCGAGGCTCGCTGCAATTCGGCGAGTACTTCGCCGGTCGCCGGGTTGACCGTCTCGAAGGTCGCGCCGCTGGTGGCGTCGACGTAACGGCCATCGATATAGAGTTGCTGCTGCTCGAAACGGGGCATGGTCATCCTCGCGCGGTGCGTGTGGAGAGGTGGGGAGCAGCTCAGCGGTTAGCCAGGAGCTGATCCAGGTAGTCGTCGGCCAGTTGCAGCGCCTGCTCGATGTCGAAGTCATCGCCGGCCAGCGCACCGCGCAACCAGAGGCCGTCGATCAGTGCTGCCATGCCACGCGCGGCCGAGCGTGCCTTTTCTTGGGGCAGGACACGGCGGAACTCGCAGCAGAGGTTCGAATACAGGCGGTGGTCGTTGATTCGCTGCAAGCGGTGCAGGGAGGGCTGGTGCATGCTGAACGCCCAGAACGCCAGCCAGGTCTTCATCGCTGGGCCATTGACCTGGCTGTCGTCGAAGTTGCCTTCGATGATGGCTTTCAGATGTGCGCGAGGACTGTCGTCGGCAAGCTGCTCGCGGCGCGTGCGAACGGCCTGGTTGAGCGCCTTCATCAGGTGCCGCATGGTTGCTTCGAGCAGGCCGTTCTTGTCCTGGAAGTAGTGCGCGATGATGCCGTTCGACACTCCTGCCAGGCGCGCAATCATGGAGATGCTGGCGTCGCTCATGCCGACCTGGTCCACCGCCTCGAGAGTCGCGTGTATCAGCTGCTTGCGCCTTATAGGCTGCATACCAAGCTTGGGCATTTTTTGAGAATCCGGTCAGGTTTAGACTGGCGACCAGACTAGGGTCTTTTTATTGAACGCTCAATCAATAAAAGAGCTGTTGTCGATATTCGGCATATTCGTGTCGCGCATCGAGTGCGGTGGACAGCTGCGCGGCCGATGCCACCAGCGAACCCGCGCGCCATGGCGTAGCGCATGCCGCAAGAGAGTTATTGATAGCGCCATACCCCATCTGACTGCGTGCCCGTATACGACCGCAGGGTGTCGAGCGCCGCCCGCCAAGGGCGGCGCTCGTGATGGGTAAAGAGCGGGGCGGTTATTCGAGCCACTCGGCGACGCGCTCCGGATGCTTTTCCACCCACTCGCGGGCGGCAGCTTCAGGCTTGGCGCCGTCGCGGATCGCCAGCATGACTTCGCCAACTTCCTCGGCGCCCCAGCTGAATTTCTTCAGGAAGGCCTCGGCTTCGGGAGCCTTGCTGGCGAGCCCTGGGTTGGCGACCGTATCGACGTGCTCGTCGTCACCGAAGACCTTCTTCGGGTCTTCCAGGAAGCGCAGATCCCACTTAGCGAACATCCAGTGTGGGATCCAGCCGGTGACGACAATCGGTTCCTTGGCCTTTTCCGCACGGGTCAGTGCGGTGGTCATGGCTGGGCCCGAGCTGGGCATCAGGCGTAGGTCCAGGTCGTACTGCTTGATCGCGTCCTCGGTCCGCCGCATGACACCAGCCCCGGCATCGATCCCGGTGATCTTGCCGTCGAATGCCTCGCTGTACTGGTTGAGGTCCTCGATGCTTTTCGCCTCCACGTAGTCCGGCACGATCAGACCGATCTTGGCGCCTTCGTAGTTGGTGCCGAGCACCACGATCTTGTCCTTCAGTTTCTCGAAGTACTCGCCGTGGGTGGCCGGCAGCCAGGCGGAGAGGGTGGCGTCGAGGTCACCGCGCGCCACGCCCTGCCACATGATGGCCGGTTCGACCGGTTGCAGCTTGACGGTGTAGCCCAGCTTGCTTTGCAGAATTTCGCCCGCCACGTGGGTGGCGGCGACGCTGTCGTCCCAACCGTTGACGTAGCCGATTTTCAGCGCGGGCTTGTCCGCCGCCATGCTGGCTGCCATGCCGAGCGCCATGCTGGCGGCGCCGAGACCGCAAAGGAGATGCTTGATCAGACTCATGCGTGTTAGCTCCATGTCAGGAAAAGTGGCAGTGATGCCGACCGGGGCCCATACCAGGGCTCAAGGTTGTTGCTGGCGCCTCACTTGCAAAGTGGGGCCCCACGCGCGGTTCCGATGCGCGACCTGCGCACCGATAGGGAAAGGGGTTGGATTGGCGCCAGCCGGTCAGGAGCCTGGCGTGTCTGCCGAGGCGTCCTGGCTGGCTAGGTTCCGGTCAGAGACCGACGAATTTCTTCACGGCCGCAACGCCGTCCTGACCGTCCCGGGTGGTCACTCCGGCCAGCCACTGGTCGAGGGCGTCCGGGTTGTCATTGATCCATTGCTTGGCAACGGTCTGCGGATCGTCACGCTCAAGGGCCATCTGCATCAGCTCGCTTTCCATCGGCACGCTGAACTGCAGGTTCTGCAGCAGCTTCCCGACGTTCGAGCAGCGCTCCAGATAGCCTTGCGGCACCACGGTAAACACCTTGGCGGCACCGAAGTCAGGCCCGAACACCTCGTCGCCACCGGCGAGGTAGGTCAGGTCGTACTGGGAGTTCATCGGGTGGGGCGCCCAGCCGAGGAAGACCACCGGCTCCTTCTTCCGAATGGCACGTTGCACCTGAACCAGCATGCCGGCTTCGCTGGACTCGACCATGCGGAAGTCGCCGAGGCCGAACTGATCGTTCTTGATCATCTTCTCGATCAGCAGGTTGCCGTCGTTGCCCGGCTCGATCGCGTAGATCCGGCCGCCGAGTTGGTCCTTGAACTTGGCAATATCCTGGAAGCTTTTCAGACCCGCCTCCGCCGCATAGGTAGGCACCGCCAGGGTGTATTTGGCGCCCACGAGGTTGGGCGACTCGAGCACCTTGACGCCACCGTCCTTGGTGAACGGCTCGATGACCGCGTCCATGGAGGGAGACCAATAGCCGAGAAATGCATCGATCTGCTTGTTTTTCACCCCGGTAAAGGCAATCGGTACCGAGGCCATCACCTTGCTCGGGTCATAGCCCAGGCCTTCGGTCAGGACCATCGCAACCCCTGTGGTCGCGGCGATGTCGGCCCAGCCGATCTCGGCGAAACGCACCTTTTCGCAGCTTGCGGGTTCCTGTGCCCAAGCGCTTTGCAGCAGAGTGCAGGCGAGCAGGCCGATACCCGTTATCGTCTTGAACGTGGTCATTCTGATTTCCTTTTTCCGAATGGGGTCGTTGCGATTACTGGCCCTGCGGTCTGAGCTTGGTCGTCACCCATGTGTACCAAGTGGCTTTCTGCGTGGCCCGCTTGGCGGTGCCAAAGCTTTCGGTGATCCGGTCCAGGATGATCGCCAGCAGAACCACCGCCATGCCGCTTTCGAAGCCGAGGCCGATGTCCAGTCGCTGAATGCTCGCCAGCACGTCATTGCCCAAGCCTCCGGCACCCACCATCGAGGCGATGATCACCATCGACAGCGCCATCATGATGGTCTGGTTCACCCCGGCCATGATCGATGGCATGGCGTTTGGCAGCTGCACCTTGAACAGCAGCTGCCGGCCGTTGCAGCCGAACGATTGCCCAGCTTCGACGATCTCCTTGTTGACCTGGCGGATGCCCAGGTTGGTCAGGCGCACGGCCGGCGGCATGGCGAAGATCACCGTGGCGATGATGCCGGGCACGCGGCCGAGGCCGAACAGCATCGCCGCCGGAATCAGGTAGACGAACGCCGGCATGGTCTGCATGAAGTCCAGGATCGGGCGGGTGATCATCGCCACGCGTTCGCTGCGTGCCGACCAGATGCCCAGCGGGATGCCGAGCAGCAGGCTGATGAGCGTGGCGGAGAAGGTCAAGCCGAGGGTCACCACGGTCTGCTCCCAGAAGCCGGTGAGCACGATGAGTACGAAGGACACAGCGGTGAAGGCGGCGAACCGGGCGCCGATGCGCCACAACCCGAGGCCAACGAAGAGGGCGATCAGCAGCCAGGCCGGCGGCAGCATCAGCAACGCTTCGATGCCTTCGGAAAATCCGCTGACGACACCTCCGAGGCTGTCGAAGGCGCCGCTGTAGTTTTCCAGCAGGTGCTGGACGACGTCGTTGACCCAGCTTCCGAGATCGAGTTCTTTGCTCATGATCATTCCTCCTGCAGGCGAGTCAGAAGGCGGCCTTTACTGATGGCGCCCGCATAGAACCCCTGGCTGTCCACCACGGGCATGGGTCCCTCGTTATCCACCAGGCGTCCGATGATCTGATCCAGCGGCTGGTCTTCGGTGAGCGGGGCGATCTGCTTCAACAGGTTGGCTTCGAGGGCACAGGTCCGGCCGTTCTCGACCAGCAGTGCCAAGCGTTCCAGGCTGATCGAGCCGCGGAAGCGTTTTTCTTCATCGACGACGAAGGCGTAGTGCTTGTCCAGCGCCTGCAGGTCCTGGCAGACCTTCAGCGCGTCCGGGGCCTTGCCGTTGTGCACGTAGAGCGGGACGCTGTCGGCCTTGAGCTGGCCGGCGGTGAGGTAACGGCTAGTGTTGACGGTCTCGAAGAAGTTGCGCACGTAGCTGCTGGCGGGATTGTCGACCAGCTCCTGCGGCGTACCGACCTGAATCAGCTTGCCGCCTTCCATGATGCCGATGCGGTTACCGATGCGCATGGCCTCCTCGATGTCATGGGAGACAAAGATGATCGTGCGTCGGTGGGTCTTCTGCAGTTCCAGCAGGACGTCCTGCATTTCCCGGCGCTTGAGCGGGTCGAGCGCGGAAAAAGCCTCGTCCATGATGATCATCGAAGGGTTGACCGCCAAGGCACGGGCCAGGCCGACGCGCTGTTGCATGCCACCGGAGAGTTCGTGCGGAAACTTGTGCGCGAAGGTGTCGAGACCGACCTGCTTGAGCACCGTCATGGCGCGCTGCTCGCGCTCCTTGCGCCCGACGCCGGCGACCTCGAGGCCGAAGGCGGCGTTGTCCAGCACCGAGCGCGAGGGCATCAGGGCGAACGACTGGAAGACCATGCTCATGTCACGTCGACGCAGGTCGATGAGTTGCGAGTGGGGCAATTTGGCGACGTTCTGCCCATCGATGAAGACGTCTCCGGCGCTGGGCTCGATCAGGCGGTTGATCAGGCGTATCAGCGTGGATTTGCCGGAGCCGGACAGGCCCATCAGGACGAAGATTTCGCCTTCCTCGACGCTGAACGACACATCGCTAACGCCGATGACCGCGTTACGCTCGGCGAGAATCTTGTCCTTGCTCCAGCCTTGCTTGAGCAAGGTGATGGCTTCTTGTTCGTGTGGGCCGAAGACCTTGTACAGGTTCTCGACGACGATCTTTCCAGACTGCATGGGACGGTTCCCTCAGTAGACATCCAGCTCAGCTAAACGGAGGCCGCCAGCGCACGCAGCGCTCGACGGCTGTTGCCAACTGCTTAATGGCGTAATCGGTAGTCATGTACCGGGCTGAAGCGATCTTGCGGTCGCTCGACGGGCAGCAGTCGCCAGGCGAAATGAGCGACTCATCTCGCGCGTCTGCAGGCTCGGCGTCGTGGCGTTTCACCGCTGTGTCGTGACCGCTTCTACCCTTGGCAGTGCTAGTAAGTTCATCGTGGTTCGTACGCCCCCTGCGGAGCGGAACCGGTACCCATTATTGTTATCTGCTCAGCCGTTGGGGACGGCTGAAGCTACGTCGTGCAAGGCCTCCCATCACCGCCGCACCAGGCGCCGGCTGTGGAACATGACTCAACGATAGGCCGCTTTGGGCACGACAATTGTCGAGTTACGACGCCTACATACTGAACGGCGACATGCGTCCTTTTTTATTCATGAGCGAAAAATATTCATCACGATGATGGTGCAGATTTCCGGCTGTTTGCTACGAAGTGAACCATCACGGCGCATTCGGCCAGTAAAAGAGGCGCTGGCGTGACGGCAATATGAGCGTAGGTCATGTTGTGGGCTCGGCTTGTTTCCCATAGCTCGGAGCATATGGGATCTGCTCTGCATCCATGGCCCTTGACGTGGCCGCGCAATGCGGAACGGGGCAAGCGCCGCCGCAGCGACCTGAGTCAGATGGCAGCTAAAGGCGCGGCCCTTCGTTTATCTATGGCTAACGCTCTCGTAATCAGCGACCGGCTGGTGGCGGTGGCCGTGCTTCCCCGTTCATGCGCGTCCAAGGTGGTTGCAGCTTGGCTGATGGCACCTTGAATAGCCGTTGCACCGGGCAAGACCGGCTGGTCATAAACTGGGCAACCTGACGGAATTGGGCATGACCACGTCGGTGCCAGACTTCTATGTGTTCGCAAAACCACCATGATGGCGCCTGTCTTCAGGGCTTCCAGTGGAGCGTTTAGCGTGGCGATCAGCGTATTCGACCTTTTCAAAATCGGCATCGGGCCTTCCAGTTCCCATACCGTCGGACCGATGCTCGCCGGGGCGCTTTTTGTCGATGCCTTGCGCGAGCGCCAAATGCTCGAGCGGGTATGTCGAGTCGAAGTGCGCCTGTATGGCTCGCTGTCGGCCACCGGGGTCGGGCATGGCACCGACAACGCCGTGATCATGGGCCTGATGGGCGAGCGACCGGACGTTATCGATCCAGAGCAGATCGCCCCGCGCATCGCCGCACTTCGATCCTGCGGCCAGCTACGGCTCGACGGGCAGTGGCCGATCGCGTTCGACTGGTCCAAAGACCTGCTCCTGCTCGAGGAAAATCTGCCGTATCACCCCAATGCCGTCACCTTCGTCGCGTACGGACATTCCGGTGTGCTGCACGAGGACACCTACTACTCCGTCGGCGGTGGATTCGTGGTAAACGCCGAGCAGGCCGCTGCCGGGCTGCTGGATCAGGACCACACCGTACTGCCCTATGATTTTTCCAATGCTGTCGAACTGCTGGTGCTGTGCAAGCGCCACGGCATGCGCGTCAGTGAACTGATGATGGCCAACGAGATGGCCTGGCGCAGCGAGGCGGAGATTCGCCAGGGGCTGTTGCGCCTGTGGGAGGCGATGAAGCTGTGTGTCATCAATGGCTTGCGCCATGAAGGCATACTGCCCGGCGGGCTGAAGGTCCGGCGGCGTGCCGCCAGGCTGCACCAGAACCTGTTGGAGCTGGGCAAGCCGAACGTGATCGGCACGACCATGAGCGCCATGGAGTGGGTGAACCTGTTCGCCCTGGCGGTCAACGAGGAAAACGCAGCGGGCGGGCGCATGGTTACGGCGCCTACCAACGGCGCGGCCGGCATCATTCCGGCTGTGCTGCACTACTACATGAAATTCCATCCGGAAGCGTCCGATAACGACGTGGTCGACTACCTGCTCGCCGCGGCGTCGATTGGCATTCTGTGCAAGAAGAACGCCTCCATTTCCGGCGCTGAAGTGGGTTGCCAGGGTGAGGTGGGTTCCGCCTGCGCCATGGCCGCGGCCGGCCTGGCCGAACTGCTCGGCGCGACACCCGAGCAGTTGGAGAACGCGGCAGAAATCGGTCTCGAGCACAACCTTGGACTTACTTGCGACCCCGTCGGCGGGCTGGTTCAGGTGCCGTGTATCGAACGCAACGCGATTGCGGCGATGAAGGCGATCAATGCGGCGCAGATGGCGATGCGTGGCGACGGCGAGCATTTCATCTCGCTCGACCGTGTCATCCGCACGATGCGTGATACGGGTGCCGACATGCACGACAAGTACAAAGAAACGTCCCGTGGCGGCCTGGCGGTCAATGCCATCGAGTGCTGAGTCGAACGGGTGCATCGGGCCCTTCGTGACGGCCCGTTTGCGGTGCATTCTTCGCCCAGCGCGGGCGCTCGAACTCAGTCACCTGCACCCCGACTGTTACCCAGCCCTGTTACCTGAGAGCGACAGTGTGCGGATCGCGCCAAAAGGCGCCCCACACTGCTACCAAAGTGCTCACAGGCAGATAACCCCCGACCTTTACACTGTTCTATCTGCGTCACGCGAGGCGCATGACGGGGGCGTTTCAGAAGGTGCTAACTTTTAATTGAACGCGCATTCAAAGTAGGCACGCTGTTTGCCTTCTTTATAAGCAAAACCAGGCGCTAGCCAGCGCTGCACACTACAAGAAAAAGAGCCTCTTCGAAGGCTCGTGATAATTGCCTACCGTGAGGGTCCGTCATGTCACAGATCAACCCAGGGTCACAGCCCCCGAACCGGCTCCCACAGACCATCGGCTTTCTGCTGCTGGACAACTTCACTCTGATTTCCCTGGCCTCGGCCGTGGAACCGCTGCGGATGGCCAATCAGCTGTCCGGCAAAGAGCTGTACCGCTGGTTCACCGTGACCCAGTCGGGACAGCCCGTCAGCGCCAGCGACGGCCTGCAGATCACGCCGGACGCCAGCTTCGAGACCTCGCCCAGCCTGGACAGCGTCATCGTTTGCGGCGGTGTGGATATTCAGCACAGCGTGACGCGCGAGCATCTGCACTGGCTGCAGACACAAGCGCGTCATGGCCGTCAGCTTGGCGCGGTGTGCACCGGCAGTTGGGCGCTGGCCAAGGCCGGCTTGCTCGATGGTTTTGACTGCAGCGTGCACTGGGAATGCCTGGCCGCAATGCAGGAAGCCTTCCCGCGTACCTCCGTCACCCCTCGGCTGTTCTCCATCGACCGCAATCGCCACACCGCCTCCGGCGGCACCGCGCCCATGGACCTGATGCTGCAACTGATTGGTGCACGGCACGGGCGCGAACTGGCCGCGGCCATCTCCGACATGTTCATGTACGAGCGCATCCGCAGTGAACAGGATCTTCAGCGCGTGCCCCTCAAGCACATGCTGGGCACCAACCAGCCGAAACTGCTGGAGATCGTGGCCCTGATGGAGGCCAACCTCGAAGAGCTGATCGACCTGGATGAACTGGCCTGCTACGTGAGCGTGTCGCGGCGCCAGCTCGAGCGACTGTTCCAGAAATACCTGCACTGCTCGCCGTCGCGCTATTACCTCAAGCTGCGGCTTATTCGTGCGCGCCAGCTGCTCAAGCAGACGCCGATGTCGATCATCGAAGTGGCTTCGGTCTGTGGCTTCGTTTCGACCCCGCACTTCTCCAAGTGCTACCGCGAGTTCTTCGGCATTCCACCGCGTGACGAACGCTCGGGCCAGCAGTCGGCGCAGGTTGTTGCGCTGATACCTCGTCCCGGCGAGGCCAGCAGAAATCCCGCCACTGTCGCCGCGTTGCAGCGTGCTCAGGGAGAGTCGACATTCGCCAGCGTGCGCATCTGACGTAGCGCACGCTCTGGTTGATAAAGGTGGGTGACGATGTCATCCACCTTTTTTTTGCAGTTTTATTTGGGTAGAGGCTGCGTGCTGTTTTGTGACGACACTGCCGGCTTCGGAACTGCTTGTTCGAGCTGTGGCCATGGCGCACCTGTGACGCTGCCATGCCACGTCACAGGTGATCCGCACGGTCTAGTTGGCGCGCACCAGTGCGGGAAGCAGATTGCGGCAGATGGCCTCGCGAACCGACGGTAGCAGGGTGGCAGAGCCGCCCAGCAGTTCCTCGACGAGGCGACGTAGCGCCTGCGCGCGTTCCCGGGACAGGCCGACAATGGCGCGCTCACAGGCTTGTTCAGCCGAGAACCCACAGGGAATCTCAAAGCCCAGTGCCACCAGGCGGTCTCGAAAGTCGTCCTGGTCGATCAGATCGGCATGCATCATCGTTCTTGCTCCTTTGGCTTCGATAGGCGAGGCGGCTGGCTCAGCGCAGCACGCCTTCTTCGCGCAACAATTTGAATATGGCTTCGGCGCCGACCTGCGGCGACACATCCTTGAGTACCTGTCCTGCACCGCCGGAGGTCTTGGCGGTGGCCGCTTTCATCCGTTCGGCGCCAGTCTTGGCCTTGATCACCTTGAGCCGTTTGGGGCGCGGGCGCGCCGGCTGTAGCTGCGCCTCGTCCAGCATGCTGTCTTCGATGACAGCCACATCCTCGGCGTGCAGCTCGCCACGGCGAGCCGGGCCGAAGGCATTCTGGCGCGCCGCCGGGGCAGCATTGTCGACGCAGGCAACGAACGGCAGGCGTACCTTCAACCGGCGCCGCTGACCGCGGGGCAAGGCCTGCAGGACTTGCGCTACACCGTTTTCGACTTTTTCTACCTCGGCCAGGCCGACCACCAAGGGCCAGCCCAGGCGTTCGGCCAGCAGGTAGGGCAGGAGGCCGGAGCCTTCGCCGTTTTCTGCCTGGCTGCCGGTCAGCACCAGATGAACCCCGGCATCCAGCAGGTAGTTGTTCAGCAGCGGCAGGGCGTCGCAATGGCTGGGCTGTTCGAGCACGGTCATTTCGCTCAGGCCCATGCCCAGGTAAGCGCGCAGTGCCTCCTCTTGCGGATTGCCGGCATGCAGCAGCTGCAGCTGGTCGCCCACTAGTCGCAGGCCAAGCTCAACTGCGCGGGCATCCTGCTCGGCACGGCGGGGGCGGCCCGAGGTCGGATGAGCGCCGACCGAGACCAGGGTGATGACGTTCAGGTCAGTCATGGCGCGACTCCGTAGGGTGGAAGACGCTGTCTTCTTCCACCATCAATGTGCCGTCGTTCCCTGCGGATGGGTAAAGCGTCATCCACCCTACGGGTTTTTCGTGAGCTCGCTGTTCATGCCGCATCGCGGGCGCCTCCTTGGCGGTATTCAGTGACCAGTTCGACCAGCGCAGCGAGGATCTCCCTGGAGTCCCCGATGACCGACAGGTCGGCACGCTTGATCATGTCGCAGCCAGGATCCATGTTTATCGCCACGACCTTGTCGCAGGCGCTGATGCCCTGCAGGTGCTGAATGGCGCCGGAAATGCCGATGGCCAGGTAGACCCGCGCGGTGACCCAGGTGCCGGTCGCGCCGACCTGGCGGTTGCGCGGCATGAAGCCGTCGTCGACTGCCACGCGGGAGGCGCCTTCTGTGGCACCAAGCGCCTCGGCGGCCTGATGGAATTGGTCCCAGTCCTTGACGCCGTTGCCGCCGGAGAGAATGAACTCGGCTTCGGCCATGGGGATCAAGGCCGGGTCGACCGCTACCGCACCGAGGTCTTCGATGCGTGGCAGGCAGCGGGTGATCGGATGCTCGAGGGGCAGGGCACGCGCTTCGTGGCGGGTGTCGCTGACCGGATCGGCACACTCGACGGCGGCTAGAATCAGGCGTGGCGCCTGGCGTACCAGGTCCTGCTGGCCAGCTCCGGCGCGGCCGATGCACTGGCTGTCGGCGACCTGCCAGACGCGGGTAGCCGCACGCTCGCCGAGCTTGGCACCGAGGCGGCGACCCAGTTCGCCACCGCCGGTGCGGCTGTCTGGCAGCAACCAGTGGCGTGGCGCCAGCTGGCTTTCCACTGCACTGAGGGCCAGCACCCGCGCTTCCGGCGCGTAGCCGTCGAAGGCCTCGCCCTCGATGTGCACCAGACGGTCGACGCCGGCGGTATCGAAGGCGGTTTCCTTGTACTCGCCAAAGACCACGGCGACCACGGCGCCGGTATCACCGGCCAGTTTGTTGGCCAGGCCGAGCAGATCCTTGTCGTGACTGGTGAGACGACCGCCGACCATGTCCGGCACCACCGCGATATGGAAGGCCGGCTGCTCGACCACGTGCAGCGGCAATTGCACCACCACATTGGCCGCACTGCGCTTGGCACTGCCGCCTTGCTGGGCGCCGCTGCGGTCGATGCGCTTGAGGCCATTGGGGCCGATGAAGCCGACCGCGTGGGGATTCTTGCGTAGAAGGCCGTTGGGGCCAGCCCAGCTGGTTTCGCCGCCCGCTGCGGCCGAGGCCATGGCAGCGTGCAGCGGATGCAGACGGTTACGGGCGATCCACTCGGCGCGAGGGTCGCGGCGGATGATGTCGCTCATCAGTGCACCTCCAGGGATTCAGGCTTGGCCGCTGCGGGCTTTTTTGCCGGGGCAGGTTTCTCCAGCAATACGTCGGCGACCAGTTCGGCGATGTCTTTGATCTGCGGCCGAGGCTCGACAACACCTTCGAGCATCGCGGTGCACTGCGGGCAGCCCACGGCCACCAGTTCGGCGCCGGTCTCCTTGATGTCCACCATGCGCATGTCGGGAATCCGCTGCTTGCCGGGAATATCGGTGATCGGCGCGCCGCCACCGCCGCCGCAGCAGCGGGAACGGAAGCCGGAACGCTCCATTTCCTTGACCTCGATGCCGATAGCCTTGAGCACGCTGCGCGGTGCTTCGTACTCGCCGTTGTAGCGGCCCAGGTAGCAGGGGTCGTGATAGGTCACGCTGCCGCCCTTGTGCTGACCCAGGCTGAGTTTCTGCCCGCGGATCAGCTCTTCCATATAGGTGCTGTGGTGCAGTACCTGATATTCGCCACCCAGTGCGCCGTATTCGTTCTTCAGCACATGGAAGCTGTGGGGGTCGCAGCTGACGATCTTGTTGAAGCGGTACTTGGCCAGGGTCTCGATGTTGCGTCTGGCCAGCGACTGGAAGGTCGCTTCGTCACCCAGACGGCGTGCCACGTCACCGCTATCACGCTCCTCCAGACCGAGGACGGCGAAGTCGACGTCGGCGGCCTTGAGTACCTTGACGAAGGCGCGCAGGGTGCGCTGGTTGCGCATGTCGAAGGCGCCGTCGCCGACCCAGAACAGCACGTCGACCTGCTTCTTCTCGCTCATCAGCGGCAGGTTGAGGTCGGCGGCCCAGTTGAGGCGGCCGCCGGGGGCGAAGCCGCCGGGGTTATCGGTGGCGATCAGGTTGTCCAGCACCTCGGCGCCCTTGTTTGGCGTCGCACCCTTTTCCAGGGTGAGGTGGCGGCGCATGTCGACGATGGCATCGACGTGCTCGATCATCATCGGGCATTCCTCGACACAGGCGCGGCAGGTGGTGCAGGACCACAGTGTTTCCGCCTCGACCAGGCCCTTGCCTTCGGCAAAGACGATGGGCTGATGCGGGTTGCCACCGTGCTCGCCCACCGGGATGCCGGGATAGGGGCTGCCGAAGTAACCCTTGTCGCTGCCACCGGCGAGGCCGACGACCATGTCCTGAATCAGCTTCTTCGGGTTCAGCGGCTGGCCGGCGGCGAAGGCCGGGCACGCTGCCTCGCAACGACCGCACTGCACGCAGGCATCGAAGCCGAGCAGCTGGTTCCAGGTGAAGTCCTTGGGTTTTTCCACACCTAACGGTGCGTTTGGATCGGTCAGATCCAGGGCCTTGAGGCCGCTGGAACGGGCCGCGCTGGCGTTGTGCGGAGTGCGGAAACGCTCAGGACGGCGGTGCCAGGCCAGGTGCAGGGCACCGGCGAAGGCATGCTTCATCGGCCCGCCCCAGGTCATGCCGAAGAACATCTCCGACACACCCCAGGCCACGCCGAGCGCCAGCACGGCCGCGAGGATCCAACCGCCGAAATCGGCCGGCAGGATGCCAGCTACCGGCAGGGTGGCGATGAAGAAGCTGAACGAGAACATCAGCAAGCTCTTCGGAAGGCGCATCCAGGGGCCTTTCGACAGCCGTGCCGGCGGGTTGCGGCGGCGTTTGGCAACAAACAGCGCGCCGACAAACATCAGCACGCAGGCAGCGAGCAGGGCAAAGCCGAGAATCCGGCTCTGCAGACCGAAGCCGTGCACGATGATCGCCAGGACAGCCGCCAGGACAAAGCCGCCAGCCGTGGCCACGTGAGTCTTGGACATGTACTTGTCGCGTTCGACCACATGGTGCAGATCGACCAGGTAGCGCCGTGGCATGGCCATCAGGCCACCGATCCAGTCGACTTTGGTCGGCCGACCACGGCGCCACATGGCGAAGCGCCTGCCTGCGCCGAGTACGGCAAGCGCGAGGGCGGCGAACAGGAGAATGGGAAGAATGGTATTCAACATGTGAGGCTCCCACCGCCAATGTCAGGGGATGATGCGTTTCAGTCCTTCGCCCCTCCGGAAAGAGGGTCAGGGTGAGCAGTTGGTCCGCGGGACCGACCCTCACCCCAGCCCTCTCCCCAAAAAGGGAGAGGGAGCCAGACCGGGTCAGACCGTCAACGTTGCGCTGGACTTAAAAGTCCTTGCACAGCCGTAGCGCGTCATAGATCGCCGCGTGGGTGTTGCGCTGCGCGACGCAGTCGCCGATGCGGAACAGCAGGTAGCCTTCGCCGCTCTGCGAAAGGCAGGGCTGCGGCTGGATCGCGAACAATGCCTCGACGTCGATCTGGCCCTTGTTGCGCGAGCCTTCCTTGAGGGCGTAGTACAGGCGCTCGTCAGGACGCACACCGTTCTCCACCACCACCTGGTCGACCACCCGCTCTTCCTGCGCGCCGGTGTATTCGTTCTCCAGCACTGCCACCAGCTTGTCGCCCTCGCGGTAGACCTTTTCCAGCATCAGGTCGCCGGTCATGATCACTTCCTTCGGGTACAGGCTGCGGTAGTAGGTCGGGAAGCTGGTGCCGCCAATCGCCACGCCGGGCTTGATGTCATCGGTGACGATTTCCACCTTGGCACCTTTCTCGGCGATGAAGTCGGCCACCGACATGCCGGTGAACTCGCAGATGGTGTCGTAGACCAGCACGTTGTTGCCGGGCGCCACCTTGCCGTCGAGGATGTCCCAGCTGCTGACAACCAGGCCTTCTTCCGCGCCCCAGTGCTCGTTCTGCTCGATGAACGGGTGACCGCCGTTGGCCAGTACCACGATGTCCGGACGCAGATCGAGAATGGTCTCCGAATCCGCACCGGTACCCAGGCGAAGGTCGACGCCGAGGCGTGCGATTTCCAGCTGGAACCAGCGGGTGATGCCCGCCATCTGATCACGTTGCGGTGCCTTGGCGGCGAGGTTGATCTGCCCGCCGAGGCTGTCCTTTTTCTCGAACAGGGTGACGTCATGGCCGCGTTCGGCAGCGACACGTGCGGCCTCCATACCGGCCGGACCACCGCCAACGATCACCACTTTGCGCTTGGGCCCGGTGGACTTCTCGATGATGTGCGGCAGGCCCATGTATTCCCGGCTGGTGGCCGCGTTCTGGATACAGAGAACGTCCAGGCCCTGATACTGGCGGTCGATGCAGTAGTTGGCGCCGACGCACTGTTTGATCTGGTCCACCTGGCCCATCTTGATCTTGGCAATCAGGTGCGGGTCGGCGATGTGGGCGCGGGTCATGCCGACCATGTCCACGTAGCCGCCCTCGAGGATGCGCTGGGCCTGATTCGGGTCCTTGATGTTCTGCGCATGCAGGACCGGGACGTTGACCACTTCCTTGATGCCGGCGGCCAGGTGCAGGAACGGCTCCGGCGGATAGCTCATGTTCGGAATGACGTTGGCCAGGGTGTTGTGCGTATCGCAACCCGAGCCGATCACGCCGAAGAAGTCGACCATGCCGGTGGCATCGTAGTACTTGGCGATCTCTTTCATGTCTTCGTGAGTGAGGCCGTCCGGGTGGAACTCGTCACCGGTGATGCGCATGCCGACGCAGAAGTCGTCACCGACCTCGGCGCGCACGGCCTTGAGCACTTCCAGGCCGAACTTCATGCGGCCCTCGAAGGTGCCGCCCCATTCGTCGGTACGCTTGTTCACCCGCGGCGACCAGAACTGGTCGATCAGGTGCTGGTGCACGGCCGACAGTTCGACGCCGTCCAGGCCGCCTTCCTTGGCGCGGCGTGCGGCCTGAGCGTAGTTGCCGATGATGCGCCAGATCTCTTCCGGCTCGATGGTCTTGCAGGTGGCGCGGTGTACGGGTTCGCGAATACCCGACGGCGACATCAGGGTTGGCCAGTTGAAGCCGTCCCAGCGCGAGCGACGGCCCATGTGGGTAATCTGGATCATGATCTTGGCGCCATGCTTGTGCATGGCGTCAGCCAGGTTCTGGAAGTGAGGGATGATGCGGTCGGTGGCCAGGTTCACCGAAGACCACCATTCCTGCGGGCTGTCGATGGCGACGACCGAGGAGCCGCCGCAGATCGCCAGGCCGATGCCGCCCTTGGCTTTCTCTTCGTAATACTTCACATAACGCTCGGTGGTCATACCGCCGTCGGTGGCATAGACCTCGGCGTGGGCGGTGCTGATCACGCGGTTGCGGATGGTCAGTTTGCCGATCTGGATCGGCTGGAACATTGCTTCGAAAGCCATTGCGGCACCCTCACGGAAAAGCAGCCTAGCGTTTTCTTTGTGGGGGGGCTTGCGCGGCGATGCTGTCGCCACGAAGCCCCTCTCACATACCTTTTTTTAGAGTGGTTTGACGCGGAAAAGACCGTGGTCGTGGCCTTCCTGCGAGGCGCCGTAGACCTGTTCGGCGACGGTGCGGATGCTGCTGCCCTGCGCCTGGAGAATCTGATCCATGGCGCCGGCGAACCAGCCTGTGAACATGTAATCCACCGGACGCCCGCATTTGCCGTAGACGTAGACGAATGCCGAGTGATCCAGGCGGACCTCGCAGGTGCCGGCGTCCAGGTCGATTGATTCGATCTTGAACAGGCCCCAGCCGCGCTGCGACAGGCGCTTCATGTAATGCTCGAAGACTTCCACGCCGACCAGCCCGTGGCATTCGGCTTCCTTCTCGCACCAGTGCCAGGCCGACTTGTAGCCAGCCTTGTAGAGGATCTCGGCGTACTTCTCGGCGCCGAGCACCTCCTCGATGCCGATGTGGTTGTTGACGAAGAAATGCCGCGGCACGTAGAGCATCGGCAGGGCGTCGGTGGTCCAGACGCCGGTTTCGTCGTCGACCTGGATGGGCATTTCGGGTGCGTGGGTGGACATGTGTTTGAGCTCCAGAATTCGTTGTCTTGCTTGTTTGAACAGTGCTGATGAGCCTTGGCGAGACCGCTGAGGGCGATGCCGCTATTGGTGCGCGCGGCGGGCTCCGGTATTCGTCATTCGCCCCAGACGTCCTTGAGGACCCGTACCCAGTTTTCGCCCATCACCTTGCGCACGGTGCGCTCGGGCATGCCGCGCTTGAGCAGGGTCTCGGTGAGGTTGGGGAATTCGCCCACGGTGCGGATGCCCAGCGGGTTGACGATCTTGCCGAAGCGCGTCAGGCGGCGTGCATAACCCTTGTCATGGGTCAGCCACTCGAAGAAGTTCTGGTCGTGGCCCTGGGTGAAGTCGGTGCCGATGCCGATGGCGTCTTCGCCAACGATGTTCATCACGTACTCGATGGCTTCGGCATAGTCGTCGATGGTCGAGTCGATGCCCTTGGCCAGGAAGGGCGCGAACATGGTCACGCCGACGAAACCGCCGTGGTCGGCGATGAACTTCAGCTCTTCGTCGGACTTGTTGCGCGGGTGCTCTTTCAGGCCGGATGGCAGGCAGTGCGAGTAGCAGACCGGTTTTTCCGATGCGAGGATGACTTCCTCGCTGGTCTTGCTGCCGACGTGGGAGAGGTCGCACATGATGCCGACGCGGTTCATCTCGGCGACGACTTCATGCCCGAACCCGGACAGCCCGCCGTCGCGCTCGTAGCAGCCGGTGCCGACCAGGTTCTGGGTGTTGTAGCACATCTGCACGATGCCGACGCCGAGCTGCTTGAACACTTCGACGTAGCCGAGCTGGTCCTCGAAGGCGTGGGCGTTCTGGAAGCCGAACAGGATGCCTGTCTTGCCCAGTTCCTTGGCTTTGCGGATGTCGGCGGTGGTGCGCACCGGCATCACCAGGTCGCTGTTTTCGCGGATCAGCTTCTGGCTGGCGGCGATGTTGTTGACTGTGGCCTGGAACCCTTCCCATACCGAGACGGTGCAGTTGGCGGCCGTCAAACCACCCTTGCGCATGTCCTCGAACAGTTCGCGGTTCCATTTGGCGATGATCAGGCCGTCAATGACGATGCTGTCAGCGTGCAGTTCGGTTGGGTTCATCAGGTAACTCCCCAGTGCGGCTCATCGAATCGTTTGTCGATGCTTGGCGGCAGCTTATCCCTGGGGGGGATGTCGTCCCGATGCAAAAACGACTGGGGTATTGCTCAAAACGTCAACACGCGATAACCAGGCCGCTGGGGCAGCCATAGTGCTGATCCCGGCGCACGCCGCGGCGACCGGCTATCGGCTACAGCGCGGCCGGCAGGCCATTTTCGGCACATTGGTCGCGCTCGGAATACACCGACTCAACAAAGGACACCCTCGGATGCTCACGACCTATCGCACCCCAATCCGGCCCGAGTGGGTCGATTACAACAATCACCTGCGCGACGCCTTCTACCTGCTGATCTTCAGCTTTGCCACGGATGCGCTGATGGATCGGATCGGCCTCGACCAGGCCGGGCGCGAGCGCAGCGGGCACACGCTGTATACCCTCGAGTGCCATCTGAACTACGTGGCCGAGGTCAAGCTTGGGGCGGAGGTAGAGGTGCGTACGCAGCTGCTGAATCATGACCGCAAGCGGCTGCAGGTCTACCACGGTCTTTATCGGGCTGGTGAGAACAGCCTGCTGGCAGCCAACGAGCAGATGCTGATCAACATCGATCGACAGGCAGGCCGCTCGGCGCCGTTCGACGAGGCGGTGCTGGCGCAGGTGCAGGCGTTGCATGAGGCGCAGCAGGACTTGCCTAAGCCCGTTCACATCGGTCGGATCATCGGCTTGCCTGGCTGAGGGCGGAAGAGGGCGATCAGGCGTGCAGCGGCACCTATGCCTCGGCCGCGCTGAAACGCTGGCGAAATGCTCACCAAAAAAGGGGGAGCCAAAGGCTCCCCAAAGTGCTCAACATCAGAGTCCTGCGGCCGACCCGCAAGACGAAACAACTGCTGACGACGGATCAGGCGGCGCTGAACATCTTGTGCGGGTCGATGACGAATTTCTTCGGCACGCCGGCATCGAACTCGCCGTAGCCCTGAGGCGCCTGGTCCAGGCTGATTACCTGCACGCCTACCACTTCGGCGATGTTGATGCGGTCCCACATGATTGCCTGCATCAGGGCGCGGTTGTATTTCATGACCGGAGTCTGGCCAGTGTGGAAGCTATGCGACTTGGCCCAGCCGAGACCGAAACGGATGCTCAGTGCGCCCATCTTGGCTGCGGCGTCCACGGCGCCCGGATCTTCGGTGACGTACAGACCGGGAATACCGATCTTGCCCGCAACGCGAACCACACCCATCAGCGAGTTGAGCACAGTGGCCGGAGCCTCGTGCTTGGCGCCTTCATGGCCATGGCCACGCGCTTCGAAGCCTACGCAGTCAACCGCGCAGTCGACTTCCGGCTCGCCCAGCAGGGCGGCGATCTGCTCGTGCAGCGGAGTATCCAGCGACAGGTCGGCGATCTCGAAACCCTGCGCCTTGGCGTGAGCCAGACGGGCTGCGTTGAGGTCACCGACGATGACCACTGCAGCGCCCAGCAGGCGCGCCGAAGCGGCAGCCGCCAGACCGACCGGGCCGGCGCCAGCGATGTACACCGAGCTGCCTGGGCCGACGCCGGCGGTAACCGCGCCGTGGTAGCCAGTGGGCAGGATGTCCGACAGGCAGGTCAGGTCGCGGATCTTTTCCATCGCTTTGTCGCGATTGGGCAGCTTGAGCAGGTTGAAGTCGGCGTAGGGGACCAGCACGTATTCGGCCTGGCCGCCGGTCCAGTCACCCATGTCGACATAGCCGTAAGCACCGCCGGCACGCGCCGGGTTCACGGTCAGGCAGACGCCGGTGTGCTGTTCCTTACAGGAACGGCAACGGCCGCAGGCAACGTTGAACGGAACCGAGACCAGGTCGCCGATCTGCAGGTGCTCGACATCGCTGCCTTTCTCGATGACTTCCCCGGTGATCTCGTGACCGAGCACCAGGCCGACCTGGGCGGTAGTGCGGCCGCGCACCATGTGCTGGTCCGAGCCGCAAATGTTGGTGGAAACGACGCGCAGGATCACTCCGTGCTCGATCTTGCGCCCGCGGGGGTCCTGCATCTTCGGATAGTCGATTTTCTGGACTTCGACCTTGCCTGCGCCGAGGTAAACGACGCCACGATTGTCAGCCATCTGCCTTTCTCCTTTGTTTTTGTGAATACAAGGCGCGACGGGAGGTCACGCGGGCTTGTAGTGGAGCTATGAAATTGCGACCGGGACCTACAGCACCACCGTTCGGTTGGCGTGCAGGAATACCCGGCGTTCGAGGAAATAGCCGACCGCCTTGGCCAGGGTCAGGCATTCGATGTCGCGGCCCTTGGCGATCAGGTCTTCGGGATAGTGAGTGTGGTCCACCGGCTCGACGCCCTGGGCGATGATCGGCCCTTCGTCGAGGTCGTTGTTGATGAAGTGCGCAGTGGCGCCGACCAGCTTGACGCCTTTCTGGTAGGCCTGATGGTAGGGCTTGGCGCCCTTGAAACCGGGCAGCAACGAGTGGTGAATGTTGATGGCGCGGCCATCGAGCGTGCGGCACAACTCGGGGGAGAGCACCTGCATGTAGCGGGCGAGCACTACAAGCTCCGCGCCGCTATCCTCGATCACCTGCAGCACCTGACGCTCCTGCGCCTGCTTGTCGCGCGGATCGAGCGGGAAGTGGTGATAGGGAATGCCATGCCAGCGCGCCAGGGGCTCGAGATCCGGGTGGTTGGAGACAACTGCAGCGATCTCCATCGGCAGCTGGCCGATGCGCTGGCGGTAGAGCAGATCGTTCAGGCAGTGATCGGACTTGGACACCATGATCACCACCTTGGCCCGGTAGCCCGGCGGTGTCAGCTCGGTGTGCATCCCGAAGGGCGTGACACGCTCGACCAGCCCGGCGCGGAACTGCGACTCGTCGAATCCCTCCGGCGCGCGAAATTCGACGCGGATGAAGAATCGGCTGACCAGACGATCATCGAAACTGTGGTGCTCGGTGACGTAGCAGCCCTGTTCGAAGAGGTAGCGGGTCACCACATCGACCGTGCCGAGCAGGCTCGGACTGTGTGCGGTAAGGATCCAGGTGTCGGGCGTGCGGCTCATGGTTATCTCCCAAGCGGGGCGGGCATCGGTGGGCGTGTGGCTCACGCGTCAGCCGTCCCTTTCTGGTTGGCCGGGGTGGACGAGCGCGTCGGCCACCCCGGCGACATCACGCCTCGATCGCCATCCCGTACTCGGCGCTGGCATCCTGCAACCAGAGCCAGATGTAGTCGGCGAAGCTGCGGCGCACCAGCAGTTCCCAGACTTCCTCACCGGTACGCCGGATCACCAGCTGGCTCTTGGCGAAATGGGTGCCCACGGCCTTGCCCACCGGGAAGTTGCTCGGGTGCACGTCGTAGGGTGTCGACTTCATCAGCAGCTCGCGGGCCTTTTCCCCGGAGAGCTCGATCAGGGTTTGCCCGCCGCTGACATTGACCACCTGGATGTGCTGGCCGGCCAGCGCGTCGCGCAGGCGCTGTTCGGTGGCGAATTCCTCGCCCTGCGGAACGATCAGCAGCCACTCGTCCGGGCCCATCCACTGCAGCGAGGTCTCGCCGTTGGCCACCAGCGTCAGTGCGACCGGCAGTTCCATTCCGAGCGCCTGGTTAACGCCTTTGACGAAGGCCGGGTCGTGGGCGTCGCCGCGCAAGGTCAGGTGCCCGCGCAGCTTCTTTTCCCGCAGGCGAATGCCGGCGCCAGCACGGCCCTTGCCGACCAGCTCTTTCAGGCCGGCGTGGTGCAACGGCGATTGCCCCTGGATGTTGTCCGGGCGTTGTTTGTACACGTTCACTGCAGTCATGGTTTACCTGCCTGGCGCCGTGCGGCGCCGTAGAATTCCGGGTGTACCGAGCGTGAGGCTGGCGCGCCAGCCTCACGTTCACCTCACACGTTCTGCCGCTCGCCTTTCGGGTCGTAGAACACCGAGCTGACGATCTCCGCTTCGATCACGCTGCCATCGACCAGCGGTGCGTAGACTCGCTCGCCGATGCGCTTGAGGCCGCCCTTGACCAGGGCCATGGCGAAGGAATAACCCATGGCCGCGCTCATGTAGCTGGAGGTCACGTGGCCCACCATGGTCATCGGGATGGGCTGCTTGGGATCGAATACCAGCTGCGCGCCCTCGGGCAGTACCTTCTTCGGATCAAGCGGCTTCAGACCGACCAGCTGCTTGCGGTTTTCCTTGAGGCAATCCTCACGGTTCATGCCACGCCAGCCGATCCAGGAGAATGGCTTGGTACGGCCTACACACCAGCCCATGTTCAGGTCGTCCGGGGTCACCGAGCCATCGGTGTCCTGACCGACGATGATGAAGCCCTTCTCGGCGCGCAGGACGTGCATGGTCTCGGTGCCGTAAGGCGTCAGGCCGTGTTTCTTGCCTGCCTCGATGACCTGCTCCCACACATCCAGCGCATAGTCGGCCTGGACGTTGACTTCGTAGCTCAGCTCACCGGTGAAGGAGATGCGGAAGACCCGTGCTGGCACGCCGCCTACCTTGCCTTCCTTCCAGGTCATGAACGGGAACGCGTCCTTGTCCAGGTCGATGTCGGTGACCTCGGCCAGCAGCTTGCGGCTGTTGGGGCCGGTCAGGGTCATGGTCGCCCAGTGGTCAGTGACTGAAGTGAAGTACACCTTCAGCTCAGGCCACTCGGTCTGGTGGTAGATCTCCAGCCATTCCATCACCCGTGCCGCACCGCCGGTGGTGGTGGTCATCACGAAGTGGTTGTCGGCCAGACAAGCGGTCACGCCGTCGTCGAAGACCATGCCGTCTTCTTTGCACATCAGGCCGTAACGGGCCTTGCCCACATCCAGCTTGGTCCAGGCGTTGGTATAGACGCGGTTGAGGAACTCGCGTGCGTCCGGACCCTGGATGTCGATCTTGCCAAGGGTCGAGGCGTCGAGGATGCCCACCGCGTTACGCACGGCCAGGCATTCGCGGGCCACGGCGGCATGCAGGTCTTCGCCCTTCTTGGGGAAATACCAGGGGCGCTTCCACTGACCGACGTCTTCAAACTCGGCGCCATTCTTGAGGTGCCAGGCCTGCATGGCGGTGTAACGCTTGGGCTCGAACAGCTCGTAGGTGTGAGGACCGGCGACCGCACCGAAGGTAATCGGCGTGTAGTTCGGCCGGAACATCGTGGTGCCCATCTCGGCGATGCTGATGCCCATCGAATGGGCGGCAATGGCCAGACCATTGATGTTGCCGAGCTTGCCCTGGTCAGTACCGAAGCCCAGTGCGGTGTAGCGCTTGACGTGCTCGACCGACTCGAAGCCTTCGCGGGTAGCGATCTTGATACCGGCCGCGGTGACATCGTTCTGCAGGTCGACGAACTGCTTGGGCGCACGCTCGGTAGATTTGTCGTGCGGGACCTGGAACAGCGCGACGCTGGCTTCCTCGACGCGTTGTTCGGCCTGCGGCACGCTGCCGCTGACTGCCTTGAAGCCGGTCTCGGCAGCCGCTGTGGCGCCCGCTTCGAAGCCGTCGGCGAGCGCATCGCCAAGGGCGAACACGCCATTCACTGCGCCAGCGCAGGTGCGCTGCTGGAAGCCCTCGCCGGGCACGAAGGCCAGGAGGTCTTCACGCCAGACCGGACGACCGCCAAGGTGCGAGGCCAGGTGGACCACCGGACTGTAGCCGCCGGAGCTGGCGATCAGATCGCAATCGATCACTTCGCCCTGGCTGACGACCTTGTGGCTGGCCAGGTCGATGGCGCAGATGCGCGCCCCGGTGACCCGCTTGCTGCCGCGCGCTTCGACCACCGCGCTGCCGGCAAGAATGCGAACGCCACGACGACGTGCTTCCTCGACCCAGGCACCCTTTGGATTGCTGCGTGCATCGGCCACCGCAGCCACTTGTTGGCCTGCGTCCAGCCAGTCGAGCACTGCCCGGTAGGCGTAGTCGTTGTTGGTCGACAGTACCAGCTGGCGGCCGGGGATCACGCCGTAGCGGCGCACATAGGTGGAGACTGCATCGGCGAGCATGTTGCCGGGCACATCGTTGTTCGAATACACCAACGGACGCTCATGAGCTCCCGTGGCCAGCACGACGCGCTTGGCTCTAACGCGGTGCATGCGCTGACGAATCATCCGTTGGCCCAAGGCACCCTTGGGCGCGACTTCACCGAGGTGGTCGGTCAAACGCTGATGAATGGTCAGGAAGTTGTGGTCGTGATAGCCGTTCACGGTGGAGCGGGGAAGCAGCGTCACTTCCGGCATTTTTTCCAGTTCAGCAATCACGCCGGCAGCCCATTCAGCGGCTGGCTTGCCGTCCAGGGTCTCGCGGGTGGCGAGCAGGCTGCCGCCGAACTCTTCCTGTTCGTCGGCCAGGATCACGCGGGCGCCACTGCGACCGGCGGCCAACGCGGCTGCCAGTCCAGCCGGGCCAGCACCGACTACCAAAACATCGCAATGCTGGTTGAGGTGATCGTAGCGGTCAGGATCGTTTTCCGTGGGCGCGCGGCCCAGACCAGCGGCTTTACGAATGTACTTCTCGTAGGTCAGCCAGAGGTTCTGCGGGTACATGAAGGTCTTGTAGTAGAACCCGGGCGGCATCATTCCGCCGCCGACCTTGCCGAGAATGCCCATCAGGTCGGTGTTGACGCTCGGCCAGCCGTTCACGCTGCTGGCGGTCAGACCTGGGTACAGCGCCTGCTGCGTGGCACGGATGTTCGGGATCTGCGCCGCTTCGGTGCTACCGATCTGCAGCACGGCATTAGGCTCTTCGGAACCGGCGGCAACGATGCCGCGCGGACGCGAGTACTTGAAGCTGCGGCCGACCACGTCGACACCGTTGGCCAGCAACGCGGCGGCCAGGCTGTCACCGGCGTAGCCCTGATAGGTCTCGCCATTGAAGGTGAAGGTCAGGGGCCGGTTACGGTCGATGCGGCCGCCCTGGGAAAGACGATTGACCTGGCTCATGCCTTTACTCCTTGCTCGGCAGCCTTCTTCGAGGCGAGCGATGCCTCGGTGACGCTGGGCTGTTCGCCGATCTTGTAAGTCTCGAGAATTGCGTAGCTCACCGTGTGACGGGTGACGTTGAAGTATTGGCGGCAACCGGCCGCGTGGATCCACAGCTCGTGGTGGATGCCGCGCGGGTTGTCGCGGAAGAACAGGTACTCGCCCCATTCCTCATCGGTGCAGGCGTTCGGGTCCAGCGGGCGGGGGATGTGGGCCTGGCCGCCCGCGTGGAACTCTTCTTCGGAGCGCAATTCGCCACAGTGAGGGCAGAAAATATGCAGCATGGTCGGGTACCTCCAGAAAACCTACATCCCTCCGCCGTCGGCGGAGGGGCACAAAATCAGTGTGCGACCCCAGCCGCGCCGTGTTCGTCGATCAGCGCGCCGTTGTAGAAACGCTCGATCGAAAACGCCTTGGCCAGCGGGTGCATCTCGCCCTTGGCCAGGCTGGCGGCAAAGACGTGACCCGAGCCCGGCGTGGCCTTGAAGCCGCCGGTACCCCAACCGCAGTTGAAGAACAGGTTCTTGACCGGTGTCTTGGCGATGATCGGGCAGGCGTCCGGAGTGGTGTCGACGATGCCGCCCCACTGGCGGTTCATGCGCACCCGCGAGAGGATCGGGAACATCTCGACGATCGCCTGCAGGGTGTGCTCGATGGTGGGGTAGGAGCCCCGCTGGCCGTAGCCGACGTAGCTGTCGATGCCGGCGCCGATGACCAGGTCGCCCTTGTCCGACTGGCTGATGTAGCCATGCACGGCGTTGGACATGATCACGGTATCGATGATCGGCTTGATCGGCTCGGAGACCAGCGCCTGCAGCGGGTGCGACTCGAGCGGCAGGCGGAAGCCGGCCAGCTTGGCCATGTGCCCGGAGTTACCGGCCGTGACCACGCCGACGCGCTTGCCGCCGATAAAGCCCTTGTTGGTTTCCACGCCGATGCACACGCCGTTTTCCTTGCGGAAGCCGATCACTTCGGTCTGCTGGATCAGGTCGACGCCCAGGGCGTCGGCGGCGCGGGCATAACCCCAGGCCACTGCGTCGTGACGGGCGACGCCGCCGCGGCGCTGCAGCGAGGCGCCGAGGATCGGATAACGGGTGTTCTTCGAGCAGTCCAGGTAAGGGATCATCTCCGCCACCTGACGGGAATCGACCACTTCACCGTCGATGCCGTTGAGGCGGTTGGCGCTGACCCGGCGCTCGATGTCGCGCATGTCCTGCAGGGTGTGACCGAGGTTGAACACGCCGCGCTGGGAAAACATCACGTTGTAGTTGATGTCCTGGGACAGGCCTTCCCACAGCTTCATCGCGTGTTCATAGAGACGTGCCGATTCGTCCCACAGGTAGTTGGAACGAACGATGGTGGTGTTGCGCGCGGTGTTGCCACCGCCCAACCAGCCTTTCTCGATGACGGCGACGTTCTTTACGCCGAACTGCTTCGCCAGGTAGTACGCCGTGGCCAGACCATGGCCGCCACCGCCGACGATGACCACATCGTAGACTGGCTTGGGCTTGGGGTTGCGCCACATGCGCTGCCAGTTTTCGTGATGGCTGAATGAGTGCTTGAGCAGGCCGAAGCCGGAATAACGTTGCATGTCGAATGCTCCTGGAAAAACGACCGCCTCGAAGCGGTTTTGCGACTCGTAGCGGGGTCACCCCCTCAGCGATCCACCAACAACTGGCGGTGGAAGGCAGCAGCGCCTTCCACCTTTCGAATCAGCGATACACCGGGTAGTCGGCGCACAGCCCTGCGACCTGGCGAGCCACCTGGGCCTCGACATCGTCATCACCGAGGTGATCGAGGATGTCGCAGATCCAGCCCGCGAGCTCGACGCTCTGGTCTTCCTTGAGTCCGCGGGTGGTGATGGCTGGTGTGCCGATCCGCAGCCCGGATGTGACGAAGGGTGATTGCGGGTCGTTGGGTACGGCGTTCTTGTTGACGGTGATGCCGGTGCGCCCGAGTGCCGCGTCCGCATCCTTACCGGTGATGCCCTGCTTGATCAGGCTGACCAGGAACAGGTGGTTGTCGGTGCCGCCCGAGACCACGTCGTAGCCGCGCTCGATGAACACCTTGGCCATGGCCTTGGCGTTGTTGATCACCTGCTGCTGGTATTCCTTGAACTCAGGCTCCAGGGCTTCCTTGAAGCACACGGCCTTGGCTGCGATGACGTGCATCAGCGGACCGCCCTGGGCGCCCGGGAAGACCGCGGCGTTGAGCTTCTTCTCGATGACCGGGTTGGACTTGGCCAGGATCAGGCCGCCACGTGGGCCTCGCAGGGTCTTGTGCGTGGTGGTGGTGACCACGTCGGCGAACGGAATCGGGTTCGGGTACAGGCCGGCCGCGACCAGGCCCGCCACGTGCGCCATGTCGACGAACAGCAGCGCCCCGACCTTGTCGGCGATGGCGCGGAAACGTGGGAAATCCAGAGTCTTCGAGTAGGCAGAGAAGCCGGCAACGATCATCTTCGGCTTGCTCTCGACCGCCAGGCGCTCGACCTCGTCGTAATCGATCAGGCCGGTATCGGTGTCGATGCCGTACTGAACGGCGTTGTACAGCTTGCCGGACGAGCTGACCTTGGCGCCGTGCGTCAGGTGGCCGCCATGAGCCAGGCTCATGCCGAGAATGGTGTCGCCTGCGTTGAGCAGCGCCAGGTAGACGGCGCTGTTGGCCGAGGAGCCCGAATGCGGCTGGACGTTGGCGAAATCGGCGCCGAACAGCTCTTTGGCGCGATCGATGGCCAGCTGCTCGACCTTGTCGACGTGCTCGCAACCACCGTAGTAACGCTTGCCCGGATAGCCTTCGGCGTACTTGTTGGTCAGCCCGCTGCCCTGGGCCTGCATCACGCGCTTGCTGGTGTAGTTCTCCGAGGCGATCAGTTCGATGTGATGTTCCTGACGCTCTTCCTCGGCATCCATCGCCGCCAGAAGTACGTCGTCATAGCCCTGGATTTTGTCTTGCTTGCTGAACATCGCGGATCTCCTAAAGGCGCAACGGCGCCATTCGCCTCGGTGAAGGCCTTGGTGTGTCTGGATGCGATGGTAGGGCTGGGCCTTGGTGGGAAGATGCCTGCCTGCGTCTTGCGGGAGTTCGTTTGCGACATGCTGTCGTCGCTCTCGGAAATCTCGCGCAAGTAATCGGTCGCGCGCGCCGGCTGGCCGTTTGCGCACGCCGATTGCGCAGCGCAGAAGTCGCTTGCGCGTTGGGCAGAATGAAGTAAAGCAGGGGCGACAAGGGTCGCGACGGGGCGATGATGAGATGTCGGAGGGGCCGGTTGCGAGGTGATGCGCTGGCTGTGGCTGGCAAATCAGCCAGTCGAGCAGGTCGCTTCTCAGTTAGTCGACATGCGAGATGAGCCGGCGCTACGCGGCCTGTGAATTGCGGCGTAGCGCCCGACGCAGGTGGCGCTGGGGATGCTGCACGGGGGACTGGCTCCGCCCGTGCAGCCCTGGCTCAGTAGTCGATGACCACGTCGCCCTGTGGCACGCTGCAGCACGACAGGATGTAGCCCTCGGCCACGTCTTCATCGGTGATGCCGCCGTTGTGCTCCATGACCACCTCGCCGGAGGTCTTCAATACCTTGCAGGTACCGCAGATGCCCATACCACAGGCCTTGGGAATGTGCAGGCCGAGCTGTGCGGCAGCCGAGTGGACGGTGTCGCGCGGGCCGACGCGAATGCTCTTGCCGGTCGCGGTGAACTCCACCTGATTCAGGTCGGCTAGCGGTACGTCGGGCGCCTCGGCTGCCTGTTCGGCCAGTTCCTTGACGTCTTCGCGCACGTCTGCCGGCGTCGCACCGAAAGACTCCTCGTGATAGTGCTGCATGTCAAAGCCATTAGCCTGCAGCAGTCGCTTGACCGCGTTCATGTACGGGGTCGGGCCGCAGCAGAAGATTTCCCGGTCGGCGAAGTCCGGCGCGATCAGCTCCAGCATGCGCTGGTCGAGGTAGCCGCGATAACCGGCCCAGGCCTCGCCCATGCCGTGTTTCTCGCAAATGATGTGCAGGCTGAAGTTGTTGACCCGCGAGGCCATGTGCTCCAACTCGCGGTGAAAGATGATGTCCTTTGGCGAGCGGGCGCTGTGGACGAACACCATGTCGACGTTGGCGTTGGTGTCGAAGTACCAGCGGGCCATCGACATGACCGGTGTGATACCGACGCCACCGGACAGAAACAGGGCTCTCTCTGTAGGAAAGTCGATGGCGTTGAACAGCCCGACCGGGCCGTGCACCGGTAGCTGGTCACCCTCACTGAGGTTGTCGTGCAGCCAGTTGGATACCTTGCCGCCGGGGATGCGCTTGATCGTCACCGAGAAGCTGTAAGGCACCGAGGGTGAGCTGGCGATGGTGTAGGAACGCATCACCTGCTGCCCTTCGATTTCAAGCTCGAGGGTCACGAACTGGCCCGGCTTGAAAAAGTACATGATGGGTTGATCGGACATGAAACAGAAGGTGCGGACATCCCAGGTTTCCTGGATCACCTTCACGCAGCGCACCAGATGGCGGCCGTTGGTCCATGTCTGGGTATTGACCGGATTGAGGAAATTACTGGACATGCTCACCTCGATTGCGCGCTGCTACATCGACCCGTTGGGCCCCTTTTCCGGGACTGCGACTCCACGCCGCATAGCCCTTATGGCACAGAATTGTGCGTAACACGCCGCGGCGTCACTTACCTACCCGCGACATCGGCATGCTTATCGCGACCAGGTCGATGTCATGGGCGTTTGCGCGTCGGAAACGGATGCGCGCCTGTCGCCCGTGGATAAGGTTTGCCTGTTGCGCCGCGACACACTCGGTCCCAGCCGAGCAGGGGGTGATTCGCTGGAGCCGCTTCTCTATTTGACGGCGCTGATGCCGTCCGGCTCGCCGCCTTGCGTCGTAACCGAATAGCCACTTTTGTCGCCAGCCACAGACGCCTGCAAGGCGCGGCCGGCTTGAGGAGCAACCGATGGATGTCACTTCCAACCTGAGCCTGGGCGATCCACTCGAAGCCGCGCGCAAAGCCACGGCCGAGATGTTGCAGGCACGCGAGCCGAATTTTTCTCTGGCGCAGCCGTTCTATAGCGATGAACGGCTGTTCCAGATCGACATGCAGGAGATCTTCCATAAAGAATGGTTGATCGCCGGCATGACCTGCGAAATACCCGCCAAGGGCAATTTCCTGACTTTACAGATCGGCACTAACCCGATTCTGGTTATCCGCGGTGCGGAAGGTGCGGTCCATGCCTTCCATAACGTCTGTCGCCATCGTGGTTCACGGCTGTGCACCAGCGACAAGGGCAAGGTTGCCAAGCTGGTCTGCCCCTACCATCAGTGGACCTACGAGCTGGACGGTCGGCTGCTGTTCGCCGGCACCGAGATGGGCGCTGACTTCGATCTCAACCAGTACGGGTTGAAGCCGGTGCAGTGCAAGACGGCTGGCGGCTACATCTTCATCTCCCTGGCCGAGAACCCGCCAGCGATCGACGACTTCCTGGCCACCCTGTCGCATTACATGGAACCGTACGACATGGAGAACACCAAGGTGGCGGTGCAGAGCACCCTGGTGGAAAAGGCCAACTGGAAGCTGGTGCTGGAAAACAACCGCGAGTGCTACCACTGCAACGGCGCGCATCCGGAATTGCTCAATACCTTGCTGGAGTGGGACGACGTCACCGATCCACGGGCCAGCCAGGCGTTCAAGGATCACGTTGCCGATTCCGCCGCCAAGTGGGAGGCGGAGAAGATTCCCTATGCCCACGCCAGCTTTGGTTTGCGTAACCGCATCGTGCGCATGCCGTTGCTCAAGGGCACGGTCTCGATGACCATGGACGGCAAGCAGGGTAGCAAGAAGCTCATGGGCCGCATCCAGAACCCCGAGCTCGGCTCCATGCGTATCCTCCATCTGCCGCACTCCTGGAACCACTGCATGGGCGATCACGTGATCGTCTTTACCGTGTGGCCGATCAGCGCGCAGGAGACCATGGTTACCACCAAGTGGATCGTTCACAAGGATGCGGTCGAAGGTGTCGACTACGATGTGGCGCGCCTGCGTCAGGTGTGGGACGCGACCAACGATCAGGACCGTCGCCTCGCCGAAGAGAACCAGCGCGGGATCAACTCGACGGCCTATCAGCCCGGCCCTTACTCGAAGACCTATGAGTTCGGTGTGGTCAACTTCATCGACTGGTACAGCGAGCGCATGCTGAACAACCTCGGCGCTGAGCCTGCGAGCTACCTGAAGCAGATCAACGACTAAGCGCCGGCGTCATCCGGTGACGCGCCCGCTTGCAGGCGGGTGCGTTACCAGTACTTGCTGGGTGCGATGAGATTCATCGCACCGATGTGAACAGAAGGTCGCCAGCGGTATTGCGCTGGGCGATGGGGAACGCCGGGTCGAGCGCAAAACCGGCGTTTTCAGCGACTGAGCGCTGACGATGCAAGGATTTGTACGGTCAGTCCGCCAGCTCGTAGCGGTCCCTGCCGTTGCGCTTGGCGCGCAGCAGTGCCACATCGGCTCGGTTGATGGCGCTGGAGTAGTTCTCATCGTGTCGCAGCTGTGCCATGCCCAGGCTCACCGTTACCGACAGCGAGTCGTCATTGACCCGTACCCGCAGCTTGGCGACGGCTTGACGCAACCGCTCCATTATCCGCACTGCGCTTTCGGTCGAGGTCTCCGGCATCAGCAGGAGGAATTCTTCGCCACCCCAGCGGCCGCAGAGGTCATGCTCGCGGATCTCGGCTTCCATCACCCGCACCACTTCCATCAGCACATTGTCACCAACCTCATGGCCATGGTCGTCATTGATGGCCTTGAAACGGTCGATGTCGACCATGACCACGCACAGGGGCCGTGAATAACGTTTCGCCCGTTCGGTTTCTTCGCGTAGTCGCTCGGTAAGCAAGCGGCGGTTGGCGATGCCGGTGAGGGCGTCATGGGTGGAGGCTTCTTTCAGTGCGACGTTCAGGTCACGCAGCATTGTCTGATAACGATCTGAAATGCGTGCGACCTTTTCCAGCTGTCGCAGCTGCTTGTCGAAACGGGCCGAAAGTGTCATCTCGCGGTCGCGGACGATGCTCTGGTAGCCGTCGGAGACCCGGGCGATTCGCTCGATGCGGTTGAGCAGGCTGTGGTGTGCCTCCCACAGCTGACCCAGCGTTTCATGCAGTGGATGGCCTTGGTTCTCGGGGTCGGACAGCGACTCCAAAACCTGACTTTCCAGCGGATTCTGCCCGCGCATAAGGACCTTCTAATCGTGGCTGAGGATCATGAATGGAAAGGTGCAGTCTTCCTTGAACTCTTCGGCCAGCTCTACCACACGTTCGTTGCGCCGGTCGTAGTGCCAGTTGACGGCCACTCCTTTGCCATCCTGATGGGCCGCTTCGAGCAGGTCGAAGATGTCCATCACGGCTTTGATGCTGCTGGTGTTCAGGTAGAGCAGGTGCAGTTCCAGGCGCAGCGGGCGGCCGGCTTCGGCCAGGTAACGTTCGATCCACTCGATGACCTGATGGAAAAGCTCATAGGAGTTTTCCGGGTAGGAGTCGCCTTGCATGGCGAGCACGCCGTTTTCCCAGTCGGACTGAATGGCGGGCGATGACTGGCTGCCGGCAATGGAGAAATCATTCATGTGCAGTTGGCTCTTGTAAGTCAGATGACCGCGCTCAGGCTGATGAACGAGCGGCCGTTGGCGACGGTTTGCAGCGAGGCTTTCAGCGGTTCGCTGGATTTGCGGGCGATGTCGATCAGGCCGAGTCCTGCGCCGCTGACACTGTTGTCTTCGCGTGGCTTGCGCAATTGTTCTTTGTAACGAGCCTTGAGCTGCGTCTTGTCCAGGCGGGCCAGCTCTTCGATGCTGGCGATCAGCGCTTCGCCGTCCGCGGTCTCGATCAGGTTGCCGGCGGATACCACATAGCGCCCGTCGGCATCGTTGCGGGCGACCACGACTGTCGCGCCGGCCTCCTGATCCGCCCAGTTACGCACCTTGGCGTAATGGCGAATGTTCTGGGTCATCTCGATGTACACGGCAAACACATCCATCGCCGACGACGGGTTGGCATGATCAGCCGCGAGGTAGTTACGCAGCGCGTTGCCGATTTCCTCGATCAGGCTGCGCGAAATCGGGCCGTTGAAGCACAGCATGATCTGCTGTCGGTTGTAGCTTTCGCGCATGGCGAACAGGTCAAGGGTTTCCATGGGGCAACTCGACTCCGGTGAATGGCGCTCAATCGAAACGGAAACACAACATCGTGATGTCGTCACGCTGGGGGTAATCGCCCTGGTATTCGTCCAGGGTGGCTTTGAACGCCGCCCCCTGTTCGTTCATGGGCAGGCGGGCATGACGCAGAATCATATCGGCGAAGCGGCTATTGCCGAAACCATAACCGAGCTCGCCACCTGCCTGATCAAGGAAGCCATCGGTGGCCAGATAGAATGTGCGGCCTGGCTTCAGCCCGACTTCGGCATTCCCGTACTCGCCAACGCGTCGGTCGCCAATGGCGCGGCGTCCGGCCGGCAGCTCCTCGAGGCTTTCGCCATCACTGTAGTAGAGCGCAACCTTGGCGCCAGCGTAGACCACCAGGCGGCGTTCGAAATCGACGTAGGCGAGGCCGACGTCCATGTTGGTGGCGAGTGCCTGTTGGGTCGTGTCGTCGCGCAGCATCCTGCGCACGATGCCGTCAGTGCGCGCAAGAATAGCCGCCGGGTCGTGCAGGCCCGCATCGGCGATGGCCTGTTCGATGGCAGCGTGGGCGAGCATGGTCATCAGGGCGCCGGGCACCCCGTGGCCGGCGCAGTCGACCACGCCGAGCAGACAGCCTTGTTCGGTGGCGCGATAGACATAGAAGTCGCCACCCACCACGTCGCGAGGATGCCAGAGCACCGCGTGGCGCTCATCGAGGTCGGCCACCAGTTGGCGCTTGGGCAGGATGGCGTGCTGGATAAGGCTGGCGTAATCGATCGAGTCCTCTATTTTCTTGTGTGCGGCGGCCATGTCCCGGTTGGCCTGCTGCAGTTCACGCGTGCGTTCGTCGACGCGGCTTTCCAGTTCGCTGGTATGGCTACGGATTTTAAGCGCCATGCTGCGGAAGGCTGCGCTGAGCTCGCCGATCTCGTCGTCCCGATCGGTCGGTAGCGGCGCGTTGTAGTGTCCGGCAGCGATGGCCTGAGCGCTCTTGCGCAGTTGCCGCAACGGGCTAAGTACGCGACGGTCGACCAGCCAGGCACCGGCCGCGATCAGCAATAGCAGTAGCAACAACACAGCACCGAGAGCGGGCAGCAGGGGTCTCAGCTCGATGACTTGCGCGGTTCGTAGATCCACGGCGCTGGCGACGAACCACTGCAGTTCGGGAATCCAGGTCAGCGCCAGCAGGCGGGGCTCACCATCGAGGCTTGCCTCCAATGTGGCCGTCTCGCCAGGGTGTTCGCGGCTGTAGCGCATCGCTTGTCGCAGTGCCTTTGCCTGGTCGATATCGTCGAGCAGGCCGAGCAGGCTGGTGGACAGCGAACGACCTTGCGAGGTGTCGGCGTTCAGCGTCACCAGGTTTTGGTTGGGGTGGACCAGGATCGAGCCGAAGCTATCCAGCACCATCGACTCGACGCCCGTCTTGTCTTCTTCGATGAACTGGGTGACGAACGCGTTCAGGCTGATCCCGGAGCCGACGATGCCGAGCGGGCGGCTGCCATCCCGGACCAGGATGTTGAACCAGATTTTCAGGTCGCCAGTCACGGCCGAGCGGTCGACGTTGAGATGGTAGGGCGCGTCCGAACGCAGGGTGACGTAGAACCACTCGTCTTCTGGCGCGTCGGGCTTCATCTCATAGCGGGGCGCCTCGCTGGGAGGTTGCTGGTCGCCGTTGGAGTAGTAACGGTTGCTCGCTGCGGACGCCGCAAAGTAGGAATGGTCACTCAGCGCGCGCTGATAACCGGCCGCTTCGCGGAAGAACAGCTCACGCTTGGCCGGATCGCTCTCATCGAGCAGCCAGGCGCGAGTGATCTGCGATTCCGCCAGCCGCTGCGCCAGCGCTAGTTCTCGCGTGACCGGTGCAAACAATCGTTCACGGTTGAGCTGAACTACATTGCGCGCATAGGCTTCGCCAAAACGGTTCTGCACGCCTTGCAACGCTTCACGGCCGACCAGTACAGCCACGCCGATTGCCAGCAGGAAGGTCAATAGCAACGCCAGCAGTGATTTGCCGCGTAATCCCAGTGCTGCCATGGTGACCTTGACCTTCCATTGTGATTGCTGCTGACTCTGACACAAAAGTGTCGTGCCCGGCGCCGAAAAAGCGCGATTATCCGGTATTGGGCCAGTTGCCACCAGAGGCGCTTCGCCACACAAAAACGGAGCCTTTCGGCTCCGCTATGGTTTGCTACTGGGCAAGTTTCTTGTATTTCACCCGATGCGGCTGAGAAGCTGCATCGCCGAGGCGCTTCTTGCGATCGGCTTCGTACTCGGTGTAGTTGCCTTCGAAGAATACGATGCTGCCGTCATCCTCATAGGAGAGGATGTGCGTGGCGACACGGTCGAGGAACCAGCGATCGTGGGAGATCACGATGGCCGCGCCAGGGAAGTCCAGCAAGGCCTCTTCCAGCGAACGCAGGGTTTCCACGTCGAGGTCGTTGGAGGGTTCGTCGAGCAGCAGCACGTTGGCGCCTTCCTTCAGCGTCAATGCCAGGTGCAAGCGACCACGCTCACCGCCGGAAAGGTCTTTGACGAACTTCTGCTGGTCGCCGCCTTTGAAGTTGAAGCGCCCCACGTAGGTGCGCGAGGGCACCTCATAGTTGCCGATGCGGATCATGTCGGCGCCATCGGACACCGCTTCCCACACGGACTTGCTGCCATCGAGATCATCGCGGCTCTGGTCGACGCAGGCGACCTGCACCGTGTCGCCGATCTCGATGCTGCCTGAATCCGGCTGCTCCTTGCCCATGATCATGCGGAACAATGTCGACTTGCCTGCGCCGTTGCCGCCGATCACGCCGACGATGGCGCCCTTGGGCATGCTGAACGAAAGGTCGTCGATCAGTACACGGTCGCCGTAGCCCTTGGTCACATTGTGGAAATCGATGACCTTGTCACCCAGACGCGGGCCGGCAGGGATGTAGATTTCGTTGGTCTCGCTGCGCTTCTGGAATTCCTGCGACTGCAGTTCTTCGAAGCGCTGCAGGCGGGCCTTGGATTTCGCCTGGCGGGCCTTGGCGCCCTTGCGCACCCACTCCAGTTCTTCCTTCATGGCTTTTTCGTGGGCCGACTGCTGCTTGGATTCCTGCGCCAGACGGTTGGATTTCGCTTCCAGCCAGCCGGAGTAGTTGCCCTCATAGGGGATGCCCTGGCCGCGGTCGAGCTCGAGAATCCAGCCGGCCACGTTGTCGAGGAAGTAGCGGTCGTGGGTGATCGCGACGACAGTGCCGGTGAAGTCGTGGAGGAAGTGCTCCAGCCAGGCGACCGAGTCGGCGTCCAGGTGGTTGGTCGGCTCATCCAGCAGCAGCATGTCGGGAGCCGACAGCAGCAGACGGCACAGCGCTACGCGGCGCTTCTCACCACCGGACAGGTGCTCGACCTTGGCGTCCCACGGCGGCAAACGCAGGGCGTCGGCGGCGACTTCCAGCTGGCGCTCGAGATTGTGGCCATCGCTGGCCTGCAGGATCGCTTCGAGCTTGGCCTGCTCGGCGGCCAGTTTGTCGAAATCGGCATCGGGCTCGGCGTAGGCGGCGTAGACCTCGTCTAGGCGCGCCTGGGCATCCTTGATGCTGCTGACAGCTTCCTCGACGACTTCGCGAACCGTCTTGTTCGGGTCCAGCTCCGGCTCCTGCGGCAGGTAGCCGACATTCAGCTCGGGCATCGCTCGCGCTTCGCCGTCGAACTCCTTGTCGACCCCGGCCATGATCTTCAACAGGGTGGACTTGCCCGAGCCGTTGAGGCCGAGCACGCCGATCTTGGCGCCCGGGAAGAATGACAGGGAAATGTTCTTGAGGATTTCACGCTTCGGCGGAACGACTTTGCCGAGCCGATGCATGGTGTAGACGTATTGAGCCATGGAGACGAGTGCCCGTGACGAAGGAAAAAGTGAGGCGAATCCCGCCGCCGTGGACGGGTCGAACCGAACTGGCAAAGCTACCGTAATGCACCTGGCAGGGCAAACCGGGACGTCGATCCGATGCTGGCGCTTTGATGGCTCTCAAGGCATTCTTGGCCCCGTTCAGGCGCTGGTTCGGCCCAGCGCTCATTGCCATGCCACTTGGGACTCTCAACGTTTGGTCGATCGACTTCCATCAGCGTCAGCCCGCCTTGAAAGGCTTGCACGGGGAATCGCCACCGCGTGTGCGCGACTTCTGGTGCCACGACGCCTGCGCGTCCACTGGCAGCTGTTGCGTTATTCGGCGACGGCTCTCGGAGCGATTGAAGAGCGGATCCTGATCAGCGACTTCAGTGGTCGCCTGCAATTTCTCAACAGCCAGGCCAAGGCAATGTTCGGCCTGAATAGCCGAGAGGCGCCGCGTTATCGTTTGCAGGAGCTGCTGCCGACTCTGGATCCCCTGGCGTTCGATGCGGCCAATTCGACCGTTGACCTGTGCCTTGAGGCGGTGCGACTGCTCCAAGAGGGCGAAAGCCATCTCTTTTCGATCACGCGTCGGGCTTTGCGGCTGGCGGGTGAGGTGGAGCCGTCCGGCTTTGTCTGGGTCATGCGTGATATCACCCGTGAGCGGGCGGCGCAGGCCGCGCTGGTTGAGCGTGAGCGCTTCTGGTCAGAGGTGCTGCGCGCGGTACCCGACACGCTTTACGTGCAGGATCTGGAGGCCGGCAAGTTGCTCTTCAGCAACAGCAATCTGGCCGCGCGACTGGGCTACAGCGAAGAGGAACGCGGCGAGGACAGCGATCTGTTCTGGCAGCGCATCAGCCACCCAGACGATCAAGAATATATCTGGAGGCTGCTGGCCCTGCGCGGTTCGATGATTGACGGCGTGGCTCAGGAGTCGTTGTTGCGCTGGCGCCACCGTGACGGCAAATGGCATTGGTTCAATGTGACGGAACAGGTCCTGACCCGTGATGACCAGGGGCGGGTGCGACGCTTGATCGGCGTGGCACGAGACGTTACCGCGAACATGGACCACAGCCACTCGCTGCGTGACAGCGAGCGCCGCTACCGGATGCTCGCTGGCAGCCTGCGCGATGTGATCTTCACCACCGACAGTTCGCTGCGCATTGATTACATCAGCCCTTCAATCCAGACCGTGCTTGGCTACAGCCCGGAGTGGGCGGCACGTCATGGGCTGGCGCGGGTAGTGACCAAGCCGCGTCAGGCGGCGCGCTTCTATGATCTGATGCGGCGGGTGCGCGATGCGTCGGCCAGCCCGGCTGAACTGGCCAAGCTGGGGCAGGATTTACAGACGCAAACGCTGTATTTCGATTGCCTCGCGGCTGATGGCCGGCCCGTTGCAATCGAACTGCGGATCATGCTGATTTCCGACGAGAGCAACCGGTTCGATGGGACCCTGTGCATCGGCCGGGATGTCAGCGAACAGCGTCAGGCCGATACGGCATTGCGCCGCGCCGCAACCGTATTCGACCATTCCACCGCGGCCATCGTCGTCACCGACCCCGCGGGCAAGATCGCTCAGGTCAATGCGGCGTTCGTCCGGATCACCGGCTTCAGCGGCGACGAGGTAAAAGGCGAGCTGCCAATGGTGCTCAGCGCCGATAGGCAGCAGGCCAACCAGATGGATTACGTGCACAGCCAGGTCCTCCAGACCGGTAGCTGGGAAGGGGAGTTCTGGCTCAAGCGCAAGGGTGGCGAGACTTACCCGTGCTGGATTGGCATTACCGCCGTTCGCGATGATGAGAATGAGCTGGTCAGCTATGTCTGTTTTTTCAGCGACATGAGTGAGCGTAAAGCCAGCGAAAAGCGGATCCACCGCCTTGCCTATTACGACGGGCTGACTCAGTTGCCCAATCGCACCCTGTTTCAGGACCGTTTGCACAGCAGCCTTCAATTGGCCGCCCGTCGCCGTGGCTGGGTCGTGCTGATGTTTCTCGATCTGGATCGCTTCAAGCCGATCAACGACTCGCTCGGCCATGCCGCCGGTGACCGCATGCTCAAGGATGTCGCGGTCCGTCTGGCCTCTTGTGTGGATGAAGACGATACCGTGGCGCGCATGGGCGGCGATGAGTTCACTTTTCTGCTGCACCCTGGCGGAGATCGCGATGAAGCACTGAGCAGGGCCATTCACGTGGCTGAACGAATCCTGGCCAGTCTTGCCGACCCCTTCGTGCTCTCTGGCCGCGAGTTCTTTGTCACTGCGAGTATTGGCATCGCCCTGAGCCCACAGGACGGCAACGACATCAGTCAGCTGATGAAGAATGCCGATACCGCGATGTACCACGCCAAAGAACGAGGCAAAAACAACTTCCAGTTTTACCAGGCCGAGATGAATGCCAGCGCACTGGAACGTCTGGAGCTGGAAAGCGATCTGCGCCACGCCCTCGAACAGCAACAGTTCGTGCTGCACTACCAGCCACAGTACCTTGCCGACGGCCACACGCTGACTGGCGTCGAAGCGTTGCTGCGCTGGCAGCACCCATCCCGAGGGCTGGTGCCGCCCGGTGAGTTCATCCCTGCGCTGGAAGAGCTGGGGCTGATTGTCGAGGTAGGTGACTGGGTCATCGACGAAGCCTGTCGGCAGATCGGCAGCTGGGAGCGGCAGGGCGTGGTGGTGCCAAAGGTGTCGGTGAACCTTTCGGCCCGCCAGTTTGCCGATGGGCAGCTGGGCCAGCGCATCGCCGGAATCCTCGCGGCCAGCGGAATTGAACCGAGCCGACTGGAGCTGGAGCTGACCGAAAGCATACTGATGCAGGATGTCGGCGGCGCGCTGCGGATGCTCGATGCGCTCAAGCAGCTCGGTCCATCGATTGCCATTGACGATTTCGGCACGGGTTACTCTTCATTGAATTACCTCAAGCAATTTCCCATCGATGTGCTGAAAATCGACCGCAGCTTCGTTGATGGCCTTCCCGAAGGCGAGCAGGACGGGCAGATAGCCCGAGCGATCATTGCCATGGCGCACAGTCTCGGGTTGTCGGTGATTGCCGAGGGCGTCGAAAATCAGGCCCAGCTGGATTTTCTTCGCGACCATGGCTGTGACGAAGTGCAGGGTTTCTATCTGGGGCGGCCAGTTTCAGCGGCGATGTTGAAAGAATCGGTTTCAAACTGCCGGCTGCAGGCTGCCTGTGGTCAGCTCGAACCAAGGCCCGTGTTGTAGCGGTGCGGCGAGCCGCAACTTCGATTTGCTTGCAGCTTGTCTCATGTTGCAGATGACCACGGCTCATACCCGCACCTCGGTGGATAGGGTAGAATCCGCGCCTCTTTATTACCGCCAGCTGATTCTCAGAGGACTGCCATGTTCAGCCGTGATTTGACCCTCGCCCGTTTCGACGCCGATCTCTTCGCTGCCATGGAGCAGGAAGCCAAGCGTCAGGAAGACCACATCGAGCTGATCGCCTCGGAGAACTACACCAGCCCGGCGGTGATGGAAGCCCAGGGTTCGGTGCTGACCAACAAGTACGCCGAAGGCTATCCGGGCAAGCGCTACTACGGTGGGTGCGAGTACGTCGACGTGGTCGAACAGCTGGCCATCGACCGCGCCAAAGAGCTGTTTGGCGCCGATTACGCCAACGTCCAGCCGCATGCCGGTTCGCAAGCCAACAGCGCCGTCTATCTGGCCCTGCTGAGCGCCGGTGACACCATTCTCGGCATGAGCCTGGCCCACGGCGGTCACCTGACCCACGGCGCCAGCGTGTCGTCCTCTGGCAAGCTGTACAACGCCGTGCAGTACGGCATCAACGACCAGGGCCTGATTGACTACGACGAAGTCGAGCGCCTGGCCCTCGAGCACAAGCCAAAGATGGTCGTCGCCGGTTTCTCTGCCTATTCGCAGAAGCTGGATTTTGCTCGCTTCCGCGAAATCGCCGACAAGGTAGGCGCCTACCTGTTCGTCGACATGGCCCACGTGGCCGGTCTGGTTGCCGCTGGTGTCTATCCGAACCCGGTGCCGTTCGCCGACGTCGTTACCACTACCACTCACAAAACCCTGCGCGGCCCGCGCGGTGGCCTGATCCTGGCCCGCGCCAATGCCGAGATCGAGAAGAAGTTGAACTCTGCTGTATTCCCTGGCGCCCAGGGCGGCCCGCTGGAGCACGTCATCGCGGCCAAGGCAGTGTGCTTCAAGGAAGCGCTGCAGCCTGAATTCAAGGCCTACCAGCAGCAGGTGGTAAAGAATGCCCAGGCCATGGCCGAGGTGTTCATTCAGCGCGGCTTCGACGTGGTGTCCGGTGGCACCCAGAACCATCTGTTCCTGCTCAGCCTGATCAAGCAGGACATCACGGGTAAGGACGCCGATGCCGCGCTGGGCAACGCGCACATCACCGTGAACAAGAACAGCGTGCCGAACGACCCGCGTTCGCCGTTCGTGACGTCCGGACTGCGCATTGGTACCCCGGCCGTGACCACCCGTGGCTTCGGCGAGACCGAGTGCCGTGACCTGGCAGGCTGGATCTGCGACATCCTCGACAAGATGGGCGACGAGTCGGTTATCGAAGCAGTGCGTGGCAAGGTCGAAGCGGTCTGCGCCAAGTTCCCGGTTTACGGTAAGTAAGACGCTTCATGCGGTATCGAAAGCCCGGCCTTTGCCGGGCTTTTTCGTTTCAGCGAGAAAGGGCCGAGTTACCGAGCGTCAAGGCCAAGTGCCATCTGGTACTGTGCCTGGCCTACCGTCTGGGTTAAGTTTCGCTACGTTTCGCCCAGGTTCAGGTCATCGGAGAGGGTCGATGCAGCTCAAGCACAAAATCGCCGCGCTCAGCATCCTGCCACTGCTCCTGGCCGTGGCGGTGGTCTGCGCACTGGTGCTGTTCCAGAACCAGCGTCTCGGCGAGCAGCAGGCGAAGCTGATCGAGAGCAGCATCCTGGCGAGCAAGCAGGCCGAGCTGAAGAACTACGTCGAAATGGCCTTGAGCACCATTGCGCCGCTCTACGACAGCAAGCTGGATGATGAAGAGACCAAACAGAAGGTGCTGGCCGCGCTGGGACGCTTCAGTTTCGGCAGCGATGGCTATTTCTTCGTCTACGACCGCAGCGGACGCAACTTGATGCACCCGCGCCAGCAGGAGCTGGTCGGCAAGGATCTCTGGAATATGACCGACCCTAACGGTCTCAAGGTGATCCAGGCGCTCATGCAGAGCGCCGAGACGGGCACGGGATTCCAACGCTACGCCTGGCAAAAACCCTCGACCGGACAGTTCGCCGCGAAGCTGGCCTATGTGGTGATGCTGGAGCGCTGGGGCTGGATGCTGGGGACCGGCATTTATCTTGAGGATGTGGATCAGGCGATCCTGCAGGTGCGCGGAGAGGTCGCCAGCGGTATCTACACCACCATGCTGGCCATCGCCGGCGTCGCGCTCGTCGCGGTGTTGCTGGTCTTCGCCAGCGGCCTGACGCTCAACGTCAGCGAGCGGCGCCTGGCCGACCGCAAGCTGCAGTTGCTGACCCAGCGCATCGTCAGCTTGCAGGAAGAAGAACGTTCACGCGTTTCCCGAGAGTTGCATGACGGCATCAGTCAGCTGCTGGTGTCGATCAAGTTTCAGTTCGAACTGGCCAGTCATGAACTCGCCAGCGGAAATCCCAATGCGCAGGCAACGCTGGATCGCGGCACCGAGCGGCTGGCCGGGGCGATTGGCGAGGTGCGGCGCATCTCCCATGATCTGCATCCGTCGCTGCTCGACACCTTGGGCTTGTCGGCAGCGGTTGGCCAGCTTGTGGCAGAGTTCGAACAGCGCAGCAGCCTGAAAATGCTATACAGCAACGGCCTCGGTGAGAGCGATCCTGACGATTCGGTGGCTGTTGCGCTGTTCCGCGTGTTGCAGGAAGCGCTGGCCAACATCGAGCGACACGCCGCCGCGCAGTCAGTGCACATCAGTCTGGACGGCGATGATGCGTCGGTACGCTTGCGGGTGCGGGACGATGGCGTCGGCTTCAACCCGCGCCATCTCGACAGCATCAAGGGAGGCGGCATCGGTTTGCGTAACATCCGCGAACGGGTGGAGCACTTCGGTGGACGTTTCAGCCTGTTGTCTGAGTCCGGCGGCACGGAACTGGATGTCACCTTGCCGGCACGGGCCGGCTGAATATCGAATTTCAATACAAGAGGCCCGCTCGATGAACCCGCAAGCCTGTATCAAGGTGGCTCTGATCGACGACCATGCCCTGGTTCGGGACGGCATCCGCGCCTTGCTGATGGCCGTGCCCGAACTGGATGTGGTCGGTGAGGCTGGCAGCGGCGCCGAGGCCATTGAGCTGCTGAGTCGCGCCACGGCCGATGTGGTGCTGATGGACATTGGCCTAAAGGATGTAAACGGTCTCGAGCTGACCCAATCGCTGCGCCAGCAGTTTCCGGACGTGCGGGTGCTGATTCTGAGCATGTACGACAATCAGGAATACGTGAACACCTCGGTCAAGGTTGGCGCCAGCGGCTATGTGCTGAAAGACGCGCCGTCACGGGAAATCATCGTCGCGATTCAGGCGATTGCTGCGGGGGGCACCTACTACAGCGAGGGCATCGCTGAAAAGCTGGCCAGTCGCAGTGCCGAGGAGCGCGAACTCACCCCGCGTGAGCGCGAAGTGCTGTTGATGCTGGCACAAGGGCACAACAACAAAACCATGGCGCGCGAACTTCAGATCAGCGTACGGACGGTGGAAACCCATCGACTGAGCATTCGCCGCAAGCTGGATATCGATCGACCGGCGGACCTGATGAAACACGCCATGGTGCATGGCTGGCTACCAGGGCAGCATTAACTTACGCGCTTGTTTAGGTTTCTTGGGAAGTCCAACTAAAAGCTGGCGGTGTTAACTGCCGGCTTCTGTAGGATAGGTTTATCCAATACACCGGGACGCGCCATGAGCCATGCCTCTGCCAGATTGATTCCGCCACCGCCCTTGGTCTACCTGGCTTTCATGGGGTGTGCATGGGGGCTGTCGAGAGCGGTGCCTCTCGATCTGCCTGAATACGAGTTGACGTTCTATGCGGGCTGGGTGGTGGTAGCCGTCGGCATCGCACTGATGCTCTGGTCAGCGCTGGAAATGTTTCGCTATCGCACCACCATCAACCCCTATGGCAAGCCGAGCAGTTTGTTGCAGAGCGGGCCGTTTCGTTTCTCGCGCAACCCGATCTATCTGGCTGACACCTTTGTCTATTGCGGTGTCGGGTTGTTGCTGAACAGTGTCTGGCCCTGGCTGCTGCTGCCTTTGTTGATTGTGTGCATGCAGCGCACCGTGATCATTCATGAAGAGCATTTGCTGCTGCGGTTGTTCGGCGACGATTACCGAATATACCGTCGGCGCGTACGGCGCTGGCTCTGAGCGGGCCGACGTTGACGTCGCCTATAGTTGAACAAGAAGTCCGAGGGGAGTGGATACGATGACCGAGACAAACAGTGACCGCCGGCGCTTTCAGCGCTTCGAATTCGACGCCGAAACGGAGCTGAGGCAAGGCGAGCGTTGCTGGCCGGTCCAGCTACACGATCTCTCGCTTAAGGGGCTGCTGGTTCACCGCCCAGCTGAGTGGGACGCCGATCCCGCTCAGCCGTTCGAAGCGCGCATCCGGCTTTCGGATGACGCCGAAGTGCGCATGCAGGTCGAGATGACCCGCGGCGATGGTGACTTGGTCGGTATAGTCTGTCGGCACATCGATGTGGACTCCATCAGCCATCTGCGGCGGCTGGTCGAGCTTAACCTCGGCGACGAAGCGCTGCTCGAGCGTGAGCTGGCAGCACTCGGCGAGCCCCGGTAAAACCGCGATCACTCGAACAGCGCGTCCAGCGCCTGTTCGAGGCGCGTCACGGCGATCACCTGTAGCCCGGCGGGCGCCTCCTTGGGCGCGTTGCCCTTCGGTACGATGGCGCGCTTGAACCCATGCTTGGCGGCTTCCTTCAACCGCTCCTGCCCGCTCGGCACTGGCCGGATCTCGCCGGACAGACCGACCTCGCCAAACACCAGCAGATCGGTGTCCAGCGGTCGGTTGCGCAAGCTGGAAATCACTGCCGCCATCAGCGCCAGGTCTGAGGCCGTCTCCAGCACCTTTACGCCGCCTACCACGTTGATGAACACGTCCTGATCGTAAGTCGGAATGCCGCCGTGGCGATGCAGGACGGCCAGCAGCATGGCCAGGCGGTTCTGATCCAGGCCGAGCGTGACGCGGCGCGGGTTGGCCATGTGACTGGTGTCCACCAGCGCCTGCACTTCCACCAGCATGGGTCGGGTGCCTTCCCAGGTTGCCATCACCACACTGCCTGGCACGGCTTCCTGGGCGCGGGTGAGGAAGATCGCGGAGGGGTTGGTCACTTCCTTGAGCCCTTTGTCGGTCATGCCGAACACGCCCAGCTCGTTGATCGCGCCGAAGCGGTTCTTCACCGCTCTCAGCAGGCGCAGGCGCCCATCCGATTCACCCTCGAAATAAAGCACCGTGTCGACCATGTGCTCGAGCACCCTCGGCCCCGCCAGTGCGCCTTCCTTGGTCACGTGGCCAACGAGAAAGATCGCCGTGCCGCTCTGCTTGGCAAAGCGCACCAGCAGCGCGGCGCTCTCGCGAACCTGGGCGACCCCGCCGGGGGCGGACTGCAGTTGCTCGGTGAAGATGGTCTGGATCGAGTCGATCACCATGACCTTGGGCTTTTCCAGCCGAGCGGTGGCGATGATGGTTTCGATGCAGGTTTCAGTCATTACCTTGAGCTTGTCCTGCGGCAGATCCAGACGTCGGGCACGCATGGCGACCTGCTGCTGAGATTCTTCGCCGGTCACGTAGAGCGCAGGAAACTGGCGGGCGACGTTGCACAGGGTCTGTAGAAGGATGGTCGACTTGCCGATCCCGGGATCGCCGCCGATCAGCACTACCGAGCCATCGACCAGACCGCCGCCGAGCACGCGGTCCAGCTCGCCGGACGCAGTGGAAAATCGCGGCACTTGCTCAACGCTGACTTCAGCGAGGGTTTTGATGTTGGCCTGATCGCCAGCCCAGCCGGCCCGCCCGGACGGGGGCGCGGCGCCATCGATAATGGTCTCCACCAGGGTGTTCCAGGCGCCGCAGTCACCGCACTGGCCGGCCCATTTGGGAAAGGTTGAGCCGCATTCGGTGCAGCCATACATGCGCTTAGCCTTGGCCATGGGAACTCCGCGTCGGATGAGTGGAGCCGCATGATAGCGGCTGACTTGATCGCCATCAGCCACAAGCGCCACATCAGCCGCCAGACTGTAAACAAATCGAACAGGAGTGAATCCATGCGCCATTTGTTGTTTCTGCACTTGCTAGGTGCCAGCGTCTGGGTGGGCGGCCATCTGGTGCTGCTGTTCAGTGTGCTGCCGGGCGCCTTGCGCTGCCGTGACGTGCAGCCCGTGCGTGCCTTTGAACAGCTCTACGAACGGGTCGGGATACCGGCCTTGCTGCTGCAGATAGCGACTGGCATATGGCTGGCCGGGCAGTGGCTGCCGCACGCGCAGTGGTTAGGTGGTACGTCCATCGCTCATCTGGTCCAGGCCAAGCTGGTGCTTCTGGGTTTTACGGCGGTGCTGGGTGTACATGCCCGGTTAGCGATAATCCCGAAACTTGATGCCCAGCGCTTGCCCCAGCTGGGCGTGCATATCGTCCTGATCACGCTGACGGCGGTAGCCTTTGTCTGGGTGGGGTCCGGCTTCAGGTTCGGTGGATTGTTGCAGGGATGAGCTTAAAAACGTTTTGCTCGGAGTGGGCAGGCTGGCGAGTCGGACGTTTAGCGATAGCCGCCAAAAGACGGTAGAGGGCAGGGCAGAGAGTGGAACTTCCGCCATCCATACGCCACATGGCTGGCGTATGGACACGGGACGCGGCTTGAAGCAGATCAGCCGCAGCAGCCACCGCAGCAGCTACCGCTGGCGCGTTTGAGGTCGCGAGCGATGTCATCCTTGAGGGAAACACGTTCAATTTTCAGCGCGTTTAGCGCTTCGTCATCGAGCAGTTCGACGCCGTCTTCCACGCGACAGATCTGCTTGTCCAGCGCCTCGTAGGTTTCAGCCTTGCGGGCGAACTTTGGATCCTGCTGACGCAGCTGATGAAGCTGCTCGAGCTTTTCCGGGAAGTCCTTCATCAGGGGATGGTGTTCAACGTGCATGGTGCCGCTCCGGGTGGATATGAGGAGCTGTACCTTAGCCCCGCCTTTCGCAATTCTTTTTGACGGCGATCAAGCCAAACCGACTGCGTTAAACCCGTCTGTCGCACGGGCTGTCTGGCCTGAGTATTGAACCCAACCTATGCTGCCGATGGTCGAAGCGGCACGGCGGTCGCGTCGACCACTCCCTATCAGCATCAGAGGAACAGGCAAATGGGCATGCTCAGTGAATTCAAAGCCTTTGCAGTCAGAGGTAATGTGATCGATATGGCAGTCGGCATCATCATCGGCGCCGCTTTCACCAAGATTGTCTCGTCGTTCGTTGCTGACGTGGTTACCCCGCCGCTGGGCATGCTGATTGGGGGCGTGGATTTCTCGAACTTGGCTATCGTGCTCAAGCAGGCCGTTGGCGATGCGCCGGCGGTTACCCTGAGCTATGGCCGCTTCCTCCAGACGGTGTTCGACTTCACCATTGTGGCGTTTGCGATCTTCCTCGCCGTTAGGGCGATCAACCATCTCAAGCGCAAAGAAGCTGAAGCGCCGTCAGCTCCGCCGGCCCCGAGCAAGGAGGAGCAGCTGCTGACAGAGATTCGCGACGCGTTACGTGAGCAGAATCGATCGTGATCCGGATATAGCAGGCTTCAACAACTCAGCTCCCGACGGGGGTGTCGGGAGCTGAGAAGGGTCACTCCGGCTTTGGCGTATCGACCGAGCTGGGGGGGAGGACGGGGTAGGCAACCCGAGGTTGCTCGCCCGTCAGGCTGCGCAGGAAGGCCGCAATGGCGCCGACCTCGTCTTCCTTGAGTGTGCGACCTAGCTGGCTGTCGCCCATGATTGCCACTGCCTGCTCCAGCTCCCAGACCTCACCGCTGTGAAAGTAGGGCGGCGTTAGCGCTACGTTGCGCAGCGGCGCGGCGCGGAAGACATATTCATCGGTGGCCGTGTTGGTCACGGTAAAGCGGCCCTTGTCGCCAGCGGGCAGGATTTCAGCACCAGGCTTCTTGATCACGCCAAACGGAAAGTAGCCCTGACCGCCGACGTTGACGCCGCTGTGGCAAGCGGTGCAGCCCGCGTCCATGAACAGCGCCAGGCCCTGCTTCTGCTTGGCGTCGAGTGCCTGGTCATCGCCCTTGAGATAGCGGTCGAACGGGGCGTCCGGAGTAATCAGGCTGACTTCGAACGCTTCCAGTGCGTAAGCCATGTTGTCGAAGCTGACCGGATCCTTGTCACTAGGAAACGCCTTTTTAAACTCGCTGGCGTACTCGGGGATGCTCTTCAGGGTCGCGACGACGCGATCGGGCGTGTTGTTCATCTCCACTCCGGCCTGTACCGGGCCCTTGGCCTGGGCCTGCAGATCCTCGGCGCGTCCATCCCAGAACTGGGCGGCGTTGAACACGGCGTTAAGAACGGTGGGGGAGTTGCGTGGCCCTTTCTGCCAGCCATGGCCGATCGAGGTGGTGACATTGTCGCCGCCACCTAGGCTGAGGTTGTGACAGGTATTACAGCTGATGACGTGGCTGCGCGACAGGCGGGGGTCGAACCAGAGTTTGTGACCGAGTTGTGCCTGATCCGGACTGACGGCTTTCCCGCGGAGTTCTGCCACCTTGGCCGGGATCGGCTTGAAAATTTCGTTGGCGCGTTCGCGCAGTTCGTCGGCATGGGCGATGTTCGAGATCAGCATCAATCCGCTGATCATGACGGGGATAGGGGAGCGCATCACGGAGTCCTTTTTCTACGTTGGCCGCTCCATGAGGCGCTACTCGCGAAGGCGCTAGGTTGATCTGAATCAAGGCGGAGGCTTTCGCCGCCGGCTCGTGTGTCGCAGGGGTTGCCTTGCCCGAACGCAAACTTGCCCCGTTCGGCAAACCTTCGAGCTGCGCCTTGCTGGACCTTGCGGCCAGCGGGAGGCATCGCCAGAATGGCAGCATCAATCGTGGCCACCAGGCCATTCCTGCAAGGATTTCCAATGCCCGAAACCGTCGCTGCCGGCCTGCGCCTGGCGCCTGATGCGCTGACCCGTCCCTTTGAACCCAGCCAGTTCGCCTTCAAGACCACCGATGAGCTGGAGCCTTTTCTTGGCGTGCTCGGACAGGAGCGGGCCGTCGAGGCGCTGCAGTTCGGGGTGGCGATGCCGCGCCCTGGCTACAACGTCTATGTGATGGGCGAGCCGGGGACCGGACGCTTCTCGTTCGTGCGCCGCTACCTCAAGGCTGAAGGCAAGCGACTGGATACACCGTCGGACTGGCTCTATGTGAACAACTTCGACGAGCCTCGCGAGCCTCGCGTGGTTGAGCTTCCGCAGGGCGGTGCGGGTGAGTTCATCGCCGATATTGGGCAGCTGATCGACAATCTGATGGCCACGTTCCCGGCTGTGTTCGAGCACCCGAGCTTCCAGCAGAAGAAGAGCGCCATCGACCGCGCCTTCAACCAGCGCTACGACAAGGCGCTGGATGTCATCGAAAAGCTGGCCCTCGAAAAAGAAATCGCGCTGTATCGGGACAGCAGCAACATTGCCTTCACGCCCATGAAGGACGGCAAGTCGATGGACGAGGCGGAATTTGCCCAGTTGCCGGAAGCGGAGCGCGAGCGTTACCACGAAGACATCTCCGCGCTCGAAGTCAACCTGAACGAGGGGCTTGCCAGCCTGCCGCAATGGAAGCGCGAGTCCAGCAACCAGCTGCGCCAACTCAACGATGAAACCATCAGCCAGGCGTTGCAGCCGCTGCTGACCCCGCTGTCGGAGAAGTATGGCGAAAACGCCGGCATTGAGGCTTACCTGCAGGCCGTGCAGGTCAATCTGCTGAAAACCGTCGTGGAGCAGCTGGTGGATGAAAACCGTCCCGATGCTCAGACCCGGCAACTGCTTGAAGAACAGTACAGCCCAAGCCTGGTTGTCGGCCATCCGCTTGATGGCGGCGCGCCAGTGGTGTTCGAGCCGCACCCGACCTACGACAACCTGTTTGGTCGCATCGAGTACAGTACGGATCAGGGCGCGCTCTACACCAGCTACCGCCAGCTGCGACCCGGCGCGCTGCACCGTGCCAATGGTGGCTTCCTGATGCTCGAAGCGGAAAAGATGCTCAGCGAACCCTTTGTCTGGGAAGCGCTGAAGCGTGCCTTGCAGTCGCGCAAGCTGAAGATGGAGTCGCCGCTGGCCGAGCTGGGTCGATTGGCTACGGTGACGTTGAATCCGGAAGTGATCCCGCTCAATGTCAAAGTGGTGATCATCGGCTCCCGCCAGCTCTATTACACCCTGCAGGATCTGGATCCGGACTTTCAGGAGATGTTTCGCGTGCTGGTGGACTTCGATGAAGAAATCCCGCTGGCCGAGGACAGCCTAGAGCAATTCGCACAGTTGATGAAAACGCGCACCTCGGAAGAGGGTATGGCGCCGTTGACGGCCGCCGCAGTTGCGCGTCTGGCAACCTATAGCGCCCGTTTGGCCGAGCACCAGGGGCGCTTGTCGGCCCGGATCGGTGATCTGTTCCAGCTGGTCAGCGAGGCGGATTTCATCCGTCAGCTGGCCAAGAATGAGGTGACCGACGTCGGCCATATTGAACGCGCGTTGAAGGCAAAGGCCACTCGTACCGGGCGTGTTTCGGCGCGCATTCTCGAAGACATCCTCGCCGGCGTGATACTGATCGACAGCGAGGGGGCGGCCATTGGCAAGTGCAATGGCCTGACCGTCCTGGAGGTGGGTGACTCGGCGTTCGGCATGCCGGCGCGTATCTCCGCCACTGTCTATCCGGGCGGCTCGGGAATCGTCGATATCGAGCGCGAGGTCAATCTCGGCCAGCCGATTCACTCTAAGGGCGTGATGATCCTCACCGGCTTTCTCGGCAGCCGCTATGCCCAGGAGTTTCCGCTGGAGATCTCCGCCAGCATCGCGCTTGAGCAGTCTTATGGTTATGTCGACGGCGACAGTGCGTCATTGGGCGAATGCTGTGCGCTGATTTCGGCTATTTCGCGCACGCCGCTAAAGCAATGCTTTGCTATTACCGGCTCGATCAACCAGTTCGGCGAGGTGCAGGCGGTCGGTGGTGTGAACGAAAAGATCGAGGGCTTCTTCCGCTTGTGCGAAGCACGCGGTTTGACCGGAGACCAGGGTGCGATCATTCCTTTCGCCAACGTTACGACGCTGATGCTCGACGAGCGCGTGCTGGAAGCCGTGCGCCAGGAGCGTTTTCATATCTACGCGGTGCGTCATGTCGATGAAGCGCTTTCGCTGTTGGTGGGTGAGCCGGTAGGCGCGGCGGACAAGGACGGGCAGTTCCCCAAGGGCAGCGTCAATGCGCGGGTCGTGGAGCGTTTGCGCGACATCGCCGAGATCGAACTGGAAGACGATCATCGAAGCGATGCAGCGTCCCCCGAGGAGGTGCTGGCCGCAGCCCAGGTAAAAGGGGCCGAGCAAGGGTAATCGGTTCAAACGCAGAGTAGTGGACGGAACGATACGGCACGCGGCGGGTCTGCAATGGAAGAGAGTTTCCACTCTCTATCCACATGGTTATCCACAGCATCTGTGGATAACGGATTTGCGGCCCTATCCTCCCAGATGAGGGCGCGCAACCGAGCGCGAGGATCGCCGTCATGTCGCAAACACTCTGTTTGAACCGCGAGTGCCTGGGTCTGGTGACCCGTATCGAATGCATCATCCGGCCCCTGTCCGGAGGCAATGGTTTGTGGACGTTGCTGTGTGCGGCTGGAATCGATGCTGGGCAGCCTACTGCAATCAAAGCGCAAGGCCCATTTCGCGGGCCTCGCGAGGCCGAATCGGTACTGAAGGCGATTGCCGAGAATCTCTATGGGCAAGGCTATGCGGAATCGGAATCGCCATCGATCTGGCAACTGCACATGCAGGCAGAGTTACGCAAGGTCAACGCCAACCAGTCGCGCTATCTGAGCGGATGGGGCGCTAAATCCTGAGCGCACCGGCCAAGGGATGCCGGCGCGGTCCCGGTTATTGGGGCTGGCAAAGGTCTTGGCAAATTCTTATCCACAGCAGAAACATGCCGCTATAGCACCGTCTTGAAGACTCCGCCGCGCTGCGTATACTCGCTTGCCGAACCCCGCCCCGCGCAGTGAGAACAGATGGAACGCTTGATCGAAAACACCATGTACGCCGCCCGTTGGTTGTTGGCGCCTATTTACTTTGGTCTTGCCTTTGCCCTGCTGGCCCTGGCGATTAAATTCTTTCAGGAAATCTGGCACATCCTTCCTGCCGTGCTTTCTCTGAGTGAAGGCGATCTGATCCTCAAGCTACTCTCGCTGATCGATATGGCGCTGGTTGGCGGTTTGCTGGTGATGGTGATGCTTTCTGGCTACGAGAACTTCGTTTCGCAGCTGGACGTGGACGAGGGCAAGGAAAAGCTCGACTGGCTCGGAAAAATGGATTCCGGCTCCTTGAAGATGAAGGTCGCTGCTTCAATTGTGGCAATCTCGTCGATTCACCTGTTGCGCATGTTCATGGACGCGCAGCAGCTCGAGAGCGATCAATTGATGTGGTACGTCATTATCCATCTCACGTTCGTCTTTTCAGCTTTCGCCATGGGGTATCTGGATAAGCTCACCAAGCACTGATGGTTTTTTTCGCGCCGAAGTCGTGAAAGGTTGATTGGTTGTGATTGGCTCCCCTGATATTGTACAAAGGTAGAATTTTGTACAGGGTGGTGCGCATGAATCTGCAGGCATTGCTGGAAGGCGCGCAAGCGCATGATGTCGAGGCGCTGGATCTGGTGTCTCTTGAGGGCGGCTTCTACTTGTTGAGTGTCCACGCCCACGGCAAGTCACATGTGCTATGTGATGAGCAGGCCAAAGTGATTCATCTGCGATCCGTTGAGCATGCGCGTGATCTCCTCAGTGAGATGCCCACGGTCCCTTTCTTTCTGGTTCACAGTTCTGCGTACGATGAAATGTGCGGCTTGGCCGAGGGTGTTCGAGAGCCGCTGCGGGTGCCGATCAGCCTGCGTTCTGCCTGGTGAGCATTCCGTTTACCTAGCGCCTCTATGCTGTTCTATAGAACAGTCTAGGGTGGGCGATGCTAGTCGCTGTGCTAGGCTGTGCGGCCTTTTTTCCGGCGGAGCCGATGCATGACTGACCTGAATCTATCAACCGACGAAACGCGCGTGAGCTACGGTATCGGCCGTCAACTGGGTGATCAGCTGCGCGAGAACCCGCCGCCGGGGATCAGCCTGGATGCAGTGATCGCAGGTATTCGAGACGCCTTTTCGGGTGCAGCCAGCCAGGTTGCTCCGGAAGCACTCAACGCCAGCTTTGCCGTCATTCGTGAGCGCATGCAAGCCGAGGCTCAGCAAAAGGCCGAAGCCGCTGCCGGTGAAGGCAAAGCGTTTCTGGCAAAAAACGGCCAGCGTGACGGAGTGACTACGCTTCCGTCAGGCCTGCAATACGAAGTGCTGACCGCCGGCGAGGGCAACAAGCCCAGCGCTGAGGATCAAGTGCGTACCCATTACCACGGCACACTGATTGACGGCACGGTATTCGACAGCTCCTACCAGCGTGGCCAGCCGGCCGAGTTTCCGGTGGGTGGCGTGATCGCCGGCTGGACCGAAGCGCTGCAACTTATGGGCGTGGGCAGCAAATGGCGCCTTTATGTGCCAAGCGAGCTCGCTTATGGTGCGCAAGGCGTTGGCAGTATCCCGCCACACAGCGTACTGGTGTTCGATGTCGAGTTGCTGGCTGTTCTTTAAAGCCGCTGCCGCTAGGGGCGCAACGCCCTGGCATAGGAGAACAGGAACAGGTTTCGCACCTGTTCCTTGAGCACGCAGGGTTCGCTGGTGCTCAGTTCCTGCAGATCCAAGTCGCCCTGGTCGCGAAGCTCGTCCAGGGCGTCTCCCTCTAAGGTAATGCACACAGCACCGGTGCTGCGGTCGAGTATCCGCAGGTAAGGTTGCGGGCGGTCCAGCCAGGCATCGATCAGATAAGTCATGCGCACCTCCAATTAATCTCTGTTAATGAGAATAATTGTTATTTGCAGATATGCAAGCGCTAAGAATCTCTGAGGCATTTGCTGATGCGCAGAGTAGGGTGTTTAGGGAGGGGTGAAGAGCGCTCAGTTCGCACCCTCCACTGTTCTGTGCTCAGTGGGTGCGTGCGACTGCGAAACGGCTCAGCTCGACCAGGGCATCACGATAACTGTTGGCAGGGATCAGCTCGAGGCAGGCTATGGCGCGATCAGCATAGTCACGAGCCAGGCGGGCCGTATAATCCAGTGCGCCGGCTGCTTCTACCGCACGGCGAATGCTTTCCAGATCCTCGATGCCGCCTTTCTGAATGGCCTGGCGCACCAGGGCGGCCTGTTCCGGCGTGCCTTCGCGCATCGTGTAGATCAGCGGCAATGTCGGCTTGCCTTCGGCAAGATCATCGCCAACATTCTTGCCCAGCGCTTCGGCATCGCCCTGATAGTCGAGCAGGTCATCGACGAGTTGGAATGCAATGCCGAGGTAGTCGCCGAAGCTGCGCAGTGCCTCGCGCTGCTCTTCGCTGGCACCCGCCAGAGTGGCGGCGCTGTGCGTGGAGGCTTCGAAAAGCATGGCGGTCTTGCCGCGTATGACTTCCATGTAGATTTCTTCGGTGGTGCTGGCGTCGCGCACCTTGGACAGTTGCAGCACTTCGCCTTCGGCGATGACGCGAGTAGCCTGCGAGATGATTCGCATGACTTCCATCGAGCCCAGCTCGACCATCATTTCGAAAGAACGCGCATAGAGGAAGTCACCGACCAGTACACTGGGCGCATTGCCCCACAGGGCATTGGCGGTTGAGCGACCGCGGCGCATGCCGGACATATCGACGACGTCATCATGTAGCAGCGTCGAGGTATGCAGGAATTCGATGATCGCTGCCAGCAGGCGCAGCTGCTCACCCTTGAGTCCCAGCGCATTGCCGCTGAGCAGGACCAGCAGAGGACGCAGGCGCTTGCCGCCGGCCGAGGTGATGTAATCCCCGATCTTTTCCACCAGCGGTACGCGGGACGTCAACTGGTTGCGGATGATGCCGTCAACATCGGCGAAATCTTCAGCCACTACTTGGTAAAAGGCCTGGGGTTGCATCGGGGACGAGTACTCCTCGGAGATTGCGCGGCATGCTATGGGGCGGGTCAGGCAGTGTCAAGGCAAGGTCCGGCAGCTATTGCGCAGGCTCAGGTGGATGCGTACAATCGCGGACCCTGAACTTTCCCCCTGGGCATTTCCCTGCCTTACGCAATTGCAAGGGCGTCCTATCCGGCCCCGAGCAGCCATGCCAGCCTCCAACTATTTCACTTAAGCGCTGGGTGAGCAGGATCAACGGAGATACACAGATGTACGCAGTTATCGTTACTGGCGGCAAGCAATACAAGGTCGCCGAAGGCGAATGCCTCAAGATTGAAAAACTCGAAGTTGCCACTGGCGAAGCCGTCACTTTTGACCGCGTTCTGCTGATTGGCAACGGCGATGATGTAAAGATCGGCGCTCCGGTGGTCGATGGTGCCAAGGTCACTGCTGAAGTGATCGCTCAGGGCCGTCATGACAAGGTCACTATCATCAAATTCCGCCGTCGTAAGCATCACATGAAGCGTCAGGGCCACCGTCAGTGGTTCACTGAGGTCAAAATCACCGGCATTCAGGGCTAATCGGGCCTGAATCCCCTTATAGGAGTATTGAACTCATGGCACACAAAAAAGCTGGCGGTTCTACCCGCAACGGTCGCGACTCAGAAGCCAAACGTCTTGGCGTGAAGATGTATGGCGGCCAGGTCATCAAGGCCGGTAACATCATCGTGCGTCAGCGCGGCACCCAGTTCCATGCCGGTTACGGCGTTGGCATGGGCAAGGATCACACCTTGTTCGCCAAGGTGGAAGGCGTGATCAAATTCGAAGTGAAGGGCCAGTTTGGTCGTCGCTACGTGAGCGTCGTCGCGGCCTAATCGCGGCGTTGCTGGAAAAGCCCTGTCATGCGACGGGGCTTTTTTGTTTCTGTATCCTCTGTAGGGCTCTTGCAAAACGCTGCTGTGCTCTAATTATCGCTGGGTTTTGCAAGACCCTTATGTTCCTGTTTTCTAGCCCGTCCTGGCGGCGGGAGGCGTTCCCATGAAATTCGTCGATGAAGTATCGATTTTTGTAAAGGCTGGCGACGGCGGTAACGGCATGATGAGCTTCCGTCGCGAGAAGTTCATCGAAAAAGGCGGCCCCAACGGGGGTGACGGCGGTGACGGTGGCTCCGTTTATCTGCAGGCTGACGAGAACCTTAATACCCTTGTCGACTACCGCTATACCCGTCGCTTCAATGCGCCGAATGGCCAGAAAGGCGGCAGTACCGAATGTACCGGCGCCAAGGGCGACGACCTTGTCTTGCCAGTCCCGGTTGGGACTACGGTAATTGATGCGGCTACTCAGGACGTCATTGGCGACCTGACGAAGGCCGGTCAGCGCCTGCTGGTCGCTCAGGGTGGCTGGCACGGGCTGGGTAACACCCGCTTCAAGTCCAGCACCAATCGTGCTCCTCGCCAGACCACGCCAGGCAAGCCAGGTGATGCTCGCGACCTGAAACTTGAGTTGAAGGTACTGGCGGATGTTGGGCTGCTGGGGTTGCCGAACGCTGGTAAGAGTACGTTCATTCGCTCGGTGTCGGCTGCCAAGCCGAAGGTTGCCGACTATCCGTTCACCACGCTAGTGCCGAACCTCGGGGTGGTGAGCGTTGGTCGCTACAAGAGCTTCGTGGTGGCTGACATTCCGGGTCTGATTGAAGGCGCTTCGGAAGGTGCAGGGCTGGGCATTCGGTTCCTCAAGCACCTTGCGCGGACGCGGCTGTTGCTGCATCTGGTGGACATGGCGCCGCTGGATGAAAGTGATCCGGCCGATGCGGCTGAAGTTATCGTCAGTGAGTTGGAGAAGTTCAGTCCGGCGCTGGCGCAACGTGACCGTTGGCTGGTGTTGAACAAGGCTGACCAGCTGCTCGAAGAGGACCGCGACGAGCGTGTTCAGCAGGTGGTCGAGCGCCTTGACTGGGACGGTCCTGTCTTCGTCATCTCTGCCCTTGAGCGCGAGGGTACCGAGGCGTTAAGTCAGGCCATCATGCGTTACCTGGATGAGCGCTTGGTGCGTATCGCCGAGGAGCCAGCATATGCGGAGGCGCTTGCTGAGCTGGATCGGCAGATCGAGGACGAGGCGCGTGCTCGCCTTCAGGAGCTGGATGATCAGCGCGCCTTGCGTCGTGCGGGCGTGAAATCTGTCGATGAGGTCGATGAAGACGACTTCGATGATGATGACGACGATGAAGGTGGTGCTGAGATCTTCTACGTGCGTTGATGGCGCATGTTTGCATCGTTGCGAGCGTCACTAGCGAATGGTTGCGGGCTGGCTCGTCTGTCGCCCGCCGAGTGGTTTGGCCAGGTACCGATTGGAAGGCAGGATCGATGCGGGACAAGGTGAGCGGTGCGCGGCGCTGGGTAGTGAAGATTGGCAGCGCCTTGCTGACGGCTGATGGTCGCGGGCTGGATCAGGCGGCTATGGCTGTCTGGGTTGATCAAATGGTCGCGCTGCGCGAGGCGGGTGTCGAGCTGGTTCTGGTGTCCTCCGGCGCTGTCGCTGCCGGTATGAGTCGTCTCGGTTGGGCTGCCAGGCCAAAGGCCGTCCATGAGCTGCAGGCTGCGGCAGCCGTTGGGCAGATGGGGTTGATCCGGGCCTGGGAAGCCAGTTTTGCGCGTTGCGAACAACAAACTGCGCAGGTTCTCGTAACCCATGATGATCTCTCGGACCGTAAGCGCTATCTCAATGCTCGCAGTACGCTTCGTACGCTGATTGATCTGGGTGTGGTGCCGGTTATCAATGAAAACGATACGGTTGTCACTGACGAGATCCGCTTCGGCGACAACGACACGCTCGCTGCGTTGGTGGCGAATCTGGTCGAAGCGGATCTCCTGGTGATCCTTACTGACCGCGACGGCATGTTCGATGCTGATCCGCGCAATAATCCTGATGCCAGCTTGATCAGTGAAGCGCGCGCCGATGACCCTGCGTTGGACGCAGTGGCGGGTGCTACGGGTGGTGCGCTCGGGCGGGGCGGCATGCAGACAAAGCTGCGCGCGGCGCGTTTGGCTGCGCGCTCTGGTGCCTATACCGTGATCATTGGTGGTCGAATCGAGCAGGTGCTGGCGCGGCTGAAGGCGGGGGAGTCGCTCGGCACACTGTTGGCGCCAGAGTGTAATCGTCATGCCGCGCGAAAGCAGTGGTTGGCGGGGCATCTGCAGATGCGTGGTACGGTCGTCCTTGATGACGGTGCTGTGCATGCGCTGAAGCAGGGTAATCGCAGCTTGTTGCCGGTCGGGGTCAGGGCGGCGCAAGGTGGTTTCCGTCGTGGTGAGATGGTCGTGTGTGTCGGTCTGGACGGTCGTGAGGTTGCGCGCGGTCTGGCCAACTACAGCGTGGCTGAAACGCAGCGAATCCTTGGGCGTCCGTCGGATGAAATCGAAAAGCTGCTCGGTTATGTCGATGAGCCCGAGCTAATTCACCGCGACAATATGATCTTGGTCTGAGGTGGTTCGATGCGCCTGGCAAAAACGTTAGTGGTTTTGTTGATGTGGCCAGTGGTTGGTATGGCGCGCGAAGTGGGCGAGGTCGACACGGTCTTTAAATGGCTGGGGCCGAACCACAAGATTGTGGTTGAGGCGTTTGATGACCCGAAGGTTGAGGGTGTGACCTGCTATCTATCGCGTGCAAAGACTGGCGGCATAAAGGGCGGGCTCGGGTTGGCTGAGGATCGCGCCGAGGCGTCGATCGCTTGCAGGCAGGTGGGGCCCATCCGCATGAGCGAGAAGCTCAAAGATGGCGAAGTGGTCTTCAAGGAGCGAACGTCTTTGGTGTTCAAGGCAATGCAGGTGGTCCGCTTTTTCGATGAGGCTCGCAATACGCTGGTCTATCTGGTGTACAGCGATCGGGTTATCGAAGGAAGCCCGCAGAACGCGGTGACTGCGATTCCAATACTGCCTTGGGCTCAGCCGTAAGCGGTATGTGGTTCAGTTGGTTGTTGTGATGGCTGAATCGCAGGCATAAAAAAACCGGCTCGAGGCCGGTTTTTTCATAAGAGCGTACAGCTTAGGCTGCAGCAGCTTCGCCGAGGGCCTTGATGTGGCCGTTCAGGCGGCTTTTATGCCGAGCTGCTTTGTTCTTGTGGATGATGCCCTTGTCGGCCATACGGTCGATTACAGGCACGGCTGCAGTGTAAGCAGTACGAGCTTTATCCAGATCTTTTGCATCAATGGCTTTGACCACATTCTTGATGTAGGTACGAACCATGGAGCGCAGGCTGGCGTTGTGGCTGCGACGCTTCTCAGCCTGAATTGCGCGTTTTTTGGCGGAAGGGCTGTTGGCCACCGTCGAACTCCTCGAAAACGTGGGATTACAAAGCAAATAAGGCCGCGAATCATGCCGATGCGGCTGGCCCTTGTCAACCCCGGTTGAACTAATCGAGACACTGGCCGGACAGAAGGGGGGTCGCTAAACTCGCGCACTCTGTTAACTGTCGAAACTGGTCATCGAGTCGATGCTCAGTGCCCTGGCCAGAACCCCTCCTGCTGCAACTCTAGGAAGACAAATGTCCGATACATCCGGCAAAGGTGGATTGCTGCGGTCCAGTGCGGTAGTCAGCGTGATGACGCTGCTATCCCGGGTGCTGGGCATGGTACGCGATATGGTGGTGGCCAGCTACTTCGGCTCTGGCGCTGCTGCTGATGCCTTCTTCATCGCTTTCAAGATTCCCAACTTTTTACGCCGTCTGTTTGCAGAAGGCGCGTTTGCACAGGCTTTCGTTCCGGTGCTGTCGGAATACCGGACAAAAAAAACTCTGACGGAGGTTAAGCTGCTGGTAGATCGTACTGCCGGCATGCTTGGGCTGATCCTGACGGGCATTACGGCGGTTGGCGTGTTGGCTTCGCCATACGTGGTCATGCTCTTTGCGCCCGGCTTTCATGACGACCCAGCCAAAATGCAGCTCGCTGGCGAGCTGCTGCGCATCACTTTTCCCTACTTGCTGCTGATTTCGCTAACGGCTTTCACCTCCGGCGTGCTCAATACCTACGGGCATTTCGCGGTGCCGGGCTTCACGCCGGTGCTGCTGAATGTTTGCATGATCAGCTCGGCTGTTTTCCTGACGCCTTACTTCGATCAACCGATCATGGCCCTGGCTTGGGGGGTATTCATTGCCGGCTTCGCCCAGCTGGCGTTTCAGCTCCCTTACGTCGCCAAGCTGGGGTTGTTGCCCAGGCCGCGGGTGAGATTCGGAGACGAGGGCGTACGGCGAATCATGCTGCTGATGGTTCCGGCCTTGTTCGGTGTGTCGGTCAGTCAGATCAACCTCTTGCTCGATACGGTTCTCGCGTCGTTTCTGCAGACCGGTAGCGTGTCCTGGCTCTATTACGCTGACCGCCTTTCGGAATTGCCGCTTGGAGCATTCGGTATCGCCATCGGTACGGTGATTTTGCCCAGCCTGTCGCGTCAGCATGCTGGGGAGGATCCCAAGGCGTTTTCCGATACCCTCAACTGGGCGCTGAGAATGGTTCTCCTGGTGGGGATTCCAGCGGCGCTTGCGCTGGGCATCCTCGCTGAGCCGCTGATTGCCAGTCTGTTTTTTTACGGTGCAATGAGCGAGGAGGCCGTAGTGCAATCCGCCAATGCGCTAGAGGCCTATTCGCTGGGCGTGCTGGCGTTCATGTTGATCAAGGTGCTGGCGCCAGGTTTCTTCGCTCGCCAGGATTTGAAGACGCCAGTGCGCGTTGCAATCATTTGCATGATCGCCAACATGGCACTGAACCTGATGCTGATCTGGCCACTCCAGCATGTGGGGCTGGCATTGGCGACCTCGTTGTCGTCGATGCTCAATGCAGGCCTGCTGTTCTGGGGGCTGTACAAGACAGGCGTGTTCCGGTTTACGCCCGGATGGGGGTTGTTCCTCCTTCGGTTGGTCGGCGGCTGTGCTGCAATGGTGGCGATGGTCTGGTGGCTCAATGCGCCGTCGGTCGAATGGTTCGCTTGGGGCTGGCAGCAGCGAGCGCTGCAGTTGGGGCTGCTCGTCGTGGCCGGGTTGGGTGCTTTCGCGGCGGGCCTGGTAGTGCTTGGTTTGCGTCCTCGGCATCTCCGTCATTGATCCGTACCTTGCGCGGGTGGCAAACCTGTCCGTGACCGCAGCCTCATGCGTATAATCGGCGACTTTTCAAGCAAGAAGTGCGGTATGCAGCTGGTTCGAGGTCTTCATAACCTGCGACCCCGGCATCGGGGTTGCGTCGCCACCATCGGCAATTTCGACGGGGTTCACCGGGGGCATCAAGCCATCCTGGAGCGCCTGCGCGAACGTGCTTCCGAGCTTAGCTTGCCCAGCTGCGTGGTGATTTTCGAGCCGCAGCCGCGCGAGTACTTCGCACCAGATCAGGCGCCCGCTCGCTTGACCCGCCTGCGCGAGAAATTGCAGCTGCTGAGTGAGCAGGGTGTCGATTTGGTGCTGTGCCTGGCGTTCAACCGTCGTTTGCGGGAGTTGAGTGCTGCAGAGTTCGTTCACGCGACGCTGGTTGATGGCCTTGGCGTGCGGCACTTGGAAGTGGGCGACGACTTCCGGTTTGGCTGCGACCGTGCCGGGGATTTCAATTTTTTGCTGAAGGCCGGTGCTGCCGAAGGCTTCACCGTCGAGGCTGCCACTACCATAGAAGTCGAGGGCGAGCGCGTCAGTAGCACGCGCTTGCGTCAGGTGCTCGCTGACGGCGACCTGGATCTGGCGCAAAAGCTGCTCGGTCGGCCGTTCAGCATTACCGGCCGAGTGATGCATGGTCAGGCGCTAGGTCGACAGTTGGGTGCGCCGACCGCCAATATCCAGCTCAAACGCAAAAATACGCCGCTTAGCGGAGTGTTCATGGTGAGCACCGAGGTTGACGGTCTCACTCAGCCGGCGGTCGCCAACATCGGCATGCGACCCTCGGTTAAAAGCGACGGCCAACCGCATCTGGAAGTGCATTTGCTCAATTATCAAGGCGACCTCTATGGGCGTCTGCTGCGCGTGACCTTTCACCGCAAACTGCGTGACGAGCAGCGCTTTGCCTCGCTTGAGGCGCTCAAGACGGCAATCGAAGCAGATATTGCTGCGGCTCGCGAATACTGGCGGGCTTCACCCTTTACCACGAGTCAGGACTGAAATGACCGATTACAAAGCGACTCTCAATCTGCCGTCCACGGCATTCCCGATGAAGGCCGGTCTGCCACAGCGCGAGCCGGAGACCCTGCAGCGCTGGAACAGTATCGACCTGTACGGGAAGCTGCGGCAGATTGGTGAAAATCGCCCGAAATTTGTCCTGCATGATGGCCCTCCGTATGCCAACGGCAGCATTCATATCGGTCATGCAGTGAACAAGGTCATCAAAGACTTCATTGTTCGTTCGAAGACACTGTCCGGTTTCGATGCTCCCTATGTCCCGGGTTGGGACTGCCATGGCTTGCCGATCGAGCACAAGGTCGAAATCACCTATGGCAAAAATCAGCCCGCTGATCTGACTCGCGAGCGCTGCCGTGCCTATGCCGCAGAGCAGATCGAGGGGCAGAAAGCCGACTTCATCCGTCTCGGCGTGTTGGGTGAGTGGGATAACCCGTACCGTACGATGGATTTCGCCAACGAGGCCGGTGAAATTCGAGCGCTGGCGAAGATGGTCGAGGGTGGCTTCGTTTTCAAAGGGCTGAAGCCCGTGAACTGGTGCTTCGATTGCAGTTCGGCGCTGGCCGAGGCGGAAGTCGAATATCAGGACAAGAAGTCCGATGCTATCGACGTGGCCTTCCAGGTCGAAGACTCGGATAAGCTGGCGACGGCCTTCGGCGTCGCTGCCTTTGGCAAGCCGGCCAGTATCGTGATCTGGACCACCACGCCCTGGACCATCCCGGCCAACCAGGCGCTGAACGTCCATCCCGACTTCGTCTACGCCCTGGTCGACACTGGCGACCGGCTGCTGGTGCTTGCCGAGGAGCTGGTCGAATCCTGCCTGCAGCGCTACGAACTGCAGGGCGAAATTATCGCCCGCTGCGAGGGCAAGGCGCTGGAGCTCATCCGCTTCCGCCATCCCTTCTACGAGCGCTTCGCCCCTGTCTACCTGGCCGATTACGTTGAAACTGGCGCTGGTACCGGCATCGTTCATTCGGCGCCCGCTTACGGCGAAGACGACTTCCGTTCCTGCAAGCACTACGGCATGGAGAACGATGACATTCTCAGCCCGGTGCAGAGCCACGGCGTCTATGTGCCGGATCTGCCATTCTTCGGCGGCCAGTTCATCTGGAAGGCCAATCCGGCCATCGTCGAGAAGCTGCGTGAAGTTGGCGCGCTGCTCAAGCATGAATCCATCCAGCACAGCTACATGCATTGCTGGCGACACAAGACGCCGCTGATCTACCGCGCCACGGCGCAGTGGTTCGTTGGCATGGACAAAGTCGCTCACGACGGCAGCTCCCTGCGTCGTCGCGCGCTGGACGCTATCGAACAGACCGAGTTCGTTCCCGCTTGGGGCCAGGCGCGGCTGCACGGCATGATCGCCGGCCGTCCGGATTGGTGCATCTCGCGTCAGCGCACCTGGGGCGTGCCGATCCCGTTCTTCCTGCACAAGGAAAGCGGCGAGCTGCATCCACGCACCGTCGAGCTGATGGAAGCCGTCGCTCAAGATGTCGAGCAGGGCGGCATCGAGGCCTGGTCGAAGCTGGATGCAGCCGAGCTGCTGGGCGATGAAGCCGCGCAATACGAGAAGATCAGTGACACGCTGGACGTCTGGTTCGACTCCGGTACCACCCATTGGCATGTGATGCGCGGTTCGCACCCGATGGGGCATGACAACGGCCCGCGTGCGGACCTGTATCTGGAAGGCTCGGACCAGCACCGCGGCTGGTTCCATTCGTCGCTGCTGACCGGCTCGGCGATTGACGGCCACGCACCCTACAAAGGGTTGCTGACCCACGGTTTCGTGGTTGATGAAAACGGCCGCAAGATGTCCAAGTCGCTGGGCAATGTCGTCGCGCCGCAAGAAGTCACTGACAGCCTGGGCGCAGACATCCTCCGTCTTTGGGTGGCCTCAACCGATTACTCCGGCGAGATGGCTGTGTCCAAGGTCATCCTGCAGCGCAGTGCAGACTCCTATCGCCGCATTCGCAACACCGCGCGTTTCCTCTTGAGTAATCTCGACGGCTTCGATCCAGCGCAGCATCAGGTTCCAGTCGATCAGCTGATCGCGCTCGACCGTTGGGCCATCGACCGCGCCTTGCTGTTGCAGCGGGAAATCGAAGAGGCTTATGGTACCTACAAGTTTTGGAACGTCTATCAGAAAGTGCATAACTTCTGTGTTCAGGAGCTGGGTGGTTTCTACCTCGACATCATCAAGGACCGTCAGTACACGACCGGTGCCGACAGCCTGCCGCGCCGCTCCTGTCAGACCGCGCTGTATCACATCGCCGAGGCGCTGGTGCGTTGGATTGCGCCGATCCTGTCGTTCACGGCTGATGAAATCTGGCAGTACCTGCCGGGTGAGCGCAACGAATCGGTGATGCTCAACACCTGGTACGAGGGACTTGCTGAGCTGCCTGCCAGCGTCGAACTGGGTCGCGAGTTCTGGGAAAAGGTCATGGCGGTCAAGGCTGCGGTGAACAAAGAGCTGGAAACCCAGCGCGCGGCCAAGACCATCGGCGGCAACCTGCAGGCTGAGGTCACCCTGTACGCTGAAGACACGCTGGTTTCCGACCTGGCGAAGCTGGGAAGCGAATTGCGCTTCGTACTGATTACGTCTGCGGTGACAGTAGCGCCGCTTGCCAAAGCGCCAGCCGAAGCCGTGCAGAGCGAAATGCCTGGCCTCAAGCTGCAGATCAGCAAAACCGGTCACGCCAAGTGCGGCCGTTGCTGGCATCACCTGCCTGACGTCGGCACGCACTCAGGTCATCCTGAGATCTGCGGTCGCTGCATTGAGAACATCGAAGGTGCAGGTGAGGTTCGCCACCATGCGTGACGGCATGCGGTACGGTTGCGCGGCTGAGACTCGGCACGCGCTTTCGAGGGTGTCGGCATGACCTCGCGCTTCGGTAAGCTCACCTGGCTGTGGCTAAGCGTGCTGGTCATTGTGCTAGATCAGGCGACCAAGCATTACTTCGAGGCCAACTTCAGCCTTTATCAGAAAGTCGAGGTCATTCCCGACTACTTCGCCTGGACGCTGGCCTACAACACAGGCGCTGCTTTCAGCTTTCTCGCCGACCATTCCGGCTGGCAGCGTTGGCTGTTCGCATTGATCGCCATTGGCGTAAGTGTCGTACTAGTAGTCTGGATGAAACGCTTGAAGCCCGGTGAGACCTGGCTTGCGGTGGCCCTGGCACTGGTCTTAGGGGGCGCCGTCGGCAATCTCTATGATCGCGTGGTGCTCGGACACGTCGTCGATTTCATCCTGGTGCATTGGCAGAATCGCTGGTATTTCCCGGCGTTCAATATCGCAGACAGCGCCATCACAATCGGTGCCGTCATGCTGGCGTTGGATATGTTCCGTAGCAGTAAAACGGGAGAAACGGTAAATGAGTGAGCAGCGTATCGGGCCCGACATGCAGGTCACCCTGCATTTCTCCCTTAGTCTGGAAAATGGCGAGCAAGTCGACAGCACCTTCGACAAGCAGCCGGCGACGTTCAAGGTTGGCGATGGCAATTTGCTGCCCGGTTTCGAGCAGCAGTTATTCGGCCTCAAGGCCGGTGACAAGCGCACTTTTCAGATCGCGCCCGAGCAGGGCTTCGGCCAGCACAACCCGCAGAATGTGCAAACCATGCCGCGGAGCCAGTTCGAAGGCATGGAACTCTCCGAAGGGCTGCTGGTGATCTTCAACGATGCTGCCAAGACGGAGCTGCCAGGGGTGGTCAAGGCTTTCGATGATCGTCAGGTAACCGTGGACTTCAATCATCCATTGGCCGGCAAGGCATTGACGTTCGATGTGGAAATATTCGACGTCAAACCTGTCTGAAGAGATAGCCTCTCATGCGCACTGCTCGTGTAGGAGGCAGGGCACGCCCAGTCCCTTTGGGCGACCCGACCCACGTACGCTATCGTGAGTCCGGCCGTCACGCTGATAAAGCATCAAGCTTCACTTGATCCACAACCCACCCGCCCCGAGCGACGAGAATTCATATGCAAATCAAACTCGCCAATCCGCGTGGCTTTTGTGCCGGTGTAGACCGCGCCATCGAGATCGTTAATCGCGCGCTGGAAGTCTTCGGTCCGCCGATCTATGTGCGCCACGAAGTTGTGCATAACAAATTTGTCGTAGAGGATCTCCGCGAGCGGGGCGCTGTTTTCGTCGATGAGCTTGATCAGGTGCCGGACGGCTTCATCGTTATCTTCAGTGCGCACGGCGTATCCCAGGCTGTGCGGATGGAGGGGGAAAGGCGCGGCCTCAAGGTATTTGACGCCACCTGCCCATTGGTGACCAAGGTTCATCTGGAAGTGACCAAATATAGCCGTGAAGGGCGTGAGTGCATTCTCATAGGACACGCTGGGCACCCCGAAGTTGAAGGCACCATGGGCCAGTACGACACCGCCAGTGGTGGCTCGATCTATCTGGTCGAAGACGAAGACGATGTGGCAAAGCTAGAGGTGCGCGACCCCGAGGCGCTGGCCTTCGTCACCCAGACCACGCTTTCCATGGATGACACCAGTCGCGTCATCGACGCGCTGCGCAGCAAGTTTCCAAGCATTGGCGGTCCGCGGAAGGATGACATTTGCTACGCGACGCAGAACCGTCAGGATGCAGTCAAGCAGCTCGCGGCCGAATGCGATCTGGTACTAGTAGTGGGCAGCCCGAACAGCTCGAACTCCAATCGTCTTCGTGAACTGGCGGAGCGCATGGATACACCAGCGTATCTGATCGACGGGGCAGAAGATCTCAAGCAGGAGTGGTTTGAGAACGTTGCGCGAGTCGGCATCACCGCCGGCGCATCAGCACCTGAAGTGCTAGTGCGCGGCGTTATCGATCAGCTCAGGTTATGGGGCGCGACAGGAATGGACGAGTTGGATGGTCGGCCCGAGAACGTCACGTTTGCGATGCCTAAGGAGTTGCGGTTAAAGGCGGTGTGACAGTGCTGGGGTTTTTTCACTAGCTGCAGCTGGTTGTTTCCTGCCGTAGCCGGCCGCCACTGCTCAGCACCAGCTTGATCCCCTTCAAATCACCAGTTGCGTGACAAAGCGTCAGCGTTCCCGCCTGGAACGCTCCGCTGTACAACCGGGCGGTGCCGTCGGGCATATAGCGGATGTATTGGCTGATCGGCGAATTACCGCTAAGGGTAACGTCTCCGTCCGGCCCTGCCTGTTGCCGGATGACTACGTCTGTGCCATCCATCGCACCATTGCCATTAAGGTCAACCATGATCGTCCAGCCATTGGTCCAATTACCGTTGCGCTGTAACAGCGTGACCGCGCGGTTGCGGTACACCGCTTCCTGCCGGGTCATCTGTATCGCGCTTACTAATTTCATTCGAGCCGCATCGAGCGCCTGTTTGCGCAGCATCTGGCTGAAGCTTGGTACACCCACGCCAAGCACAATCGAAATCAGAACGAGCGTTACCATGCACTCAATGAGCGTATATCCCTGTTGTTTCATATGGCTTCCTGCCTTGTGATTCGGTTCTCAGATGCTCATGTTGCTGGCCCGCTAAGCTGCCAGCCATCGCCCCAAGAGGCCATCTCGTCCCCTTGCTAGTGTCATGCTAATCGGCGGCGGTTAGGCTTAAGCCGTCGATGAAGGATATCGGAATGAAGTTCCTGAGAGGATTCACCCTGCTCGAATTAATGATCGCGATCGCAATTCTAGGAATTGCGTTAGGCATTGCCGTGCCAGGTTTCACTGATCTGCTGCGATCCTACCGGGCCCATAGCCAAAGTTCCGAAATCACCCGAACGGTGGCGCTTGCCCGTAGCGAGGCCATCAAGCGCGGCGGCAACGTCTACGTAACCGCGCTGATTGACGGCGATACGTGGGAGGCTGGTTGGCGTGTCTGGCACGACGCCAACAGTAACGGCATTTATGCGGCGGCCGAGCTGATTCGCGCGTTTGGCGCGCTGGGTGGAAATGGCGTTTCCCTTAAGGGCAGGAGCTACACAACCGTCGGCGGTGTCGTGACGCCGGGCAGCGCCGCCGAACAGTTTCGCTTCAACGCACAAGGGTTGCAGCAGGGCGTACTGCCAGGACAGGGCCTCTTTTTTGCGTTCAGCATGGGCGACGACTTCTGCCCGCTCGCACGCGATATGCAGATCAACCATATAGGGCGCGTGTCCACCGCTCGCAAGGATTGTGATGATGACTAGTAAGGGAATGCATCGGCGAGCTGCTGGCTTCAGCCTGATCGAGGTGCTTGTCTCGATGCTGGTGTTGGGCATCGGTATTCTGGGTATGGCCGCGCTGCAGCTCAATTCGATGAAGTTCAATCAGACGGCGGCAGTTCGCACTCAGGCTACATTTCTAGCCTACGACATGTCGGACCGTCTGCGTGCCAACCGAGCGGACGCTCGAGGTGGCTCCTACGACACGGACCTCGATGACGCCGCTCCGGCGGGCGCGAACATCACTGCAACTGATCTGCGGCAGTGGAAAGCCGCGCTGGGTACCCAGCTTCCGGCCGGGGCCGGGGCCATCGAGCGCAGCGGCAACGTGATCTCGATTACGGTGCAGTGGAGCGAAGGCCGCATCGGCGAAAGCGAAACCCAGCAGTTCGTGTTCGAGACGCAGTTATGAGTGGACCTACCTTTCACCGTTCGCGAGGCATTGGCCTGATAGAGCTGCTGATTGCCCTTGCGTTGGGCCTGATCATCAGCGCCGCCGTAATGCAGGTATTTCTTACAAGTCGCACGACGTACCGGATGCAGGAGGCGATGGCCCGCGTGCAGGAGAACGGCCGATTCGCTGTGGGCTACATGGCGAACGATATCCGTATGGCTGGGTATATGGGATGCGGCAATCTTGGCAGCATCACCGTGAATGACATTATCGATCCGGCCGATGTGCCGGCTGGGTTCGACTTCGACATCAGCCAGGAGGCCGTAATTGAAGGGCACGATGCGGTTGCCGCCGTCAATGACTGGGGCGCCAAGGTTGGAACCGATGTGATTGAGATCCGGCGTGCGGCCAGTACCGGCGTGACGCTGACCGGCAACATGAGCGCCGACAACGCGCAAATTCACGTGACCAACAATGCGCCCGGTTTCGATGCCGGCGATGCGCTGTTTATCACCGACTGCACGACTGCCGATCTTTTTCGAGCCACTACTGTTTCAAATGGCGGCGGTTCGACAATCAACATCGCACATGCAAACGACATAAATATCGACAATCGGCTGAGTAAGCCGTACGGCGCAGACGCCCAAGTGCTGGCGTTCGAATACAGCGTCTTCTTCGTTCGCAATACAGGCCGTACGACGCCAAATGGCACCGCCATTCCGTCACTTTATGTAGAGACGATGCGTGCAGGGAGCGGAGCGACTACCGAAGTGCAGGAGCTCATCGAGGGGGTCGAGGATATGCAACTCGAGTACGGTGTCGACACCTCCGGCAATCGGGCTGCCAACGAATACAGGCCCGCCGATGAAGTCGCCGACTGGTCGCGCGTGGTCAGCATCCGGATGAATCTGCTGATGCGCAGCACCGAGGAGAATGTTGCTCCCGCGTCTGGCGAGGCAAGCCAGATTCTCACCTATAACGGCAGCGCGGTTGCCGCGGATGGATTCCTCAGGCAGGTGTTCAGCTCCGTGGTCACCGTGCGCAACCGGGTTCCCTAGTCATGGCCGGATCAATCATGTGTGTATCGAAATCTCAGCGTGGTTCGGCCCTGCTGGTCAGCCTCGTGTTTCTTCTGTTGCTAACCATGATCGGCATCAGTTCGATCCAAGATTCGATCCTTCAGGAGCGGATGGCGGGTAACAACCGCGACCGCGAAGTCGCCTTCCAGGCGGCGGAGGCCGGGCTGCGGACGGCCGAGCGTTACCTGCAGGGTGCCGTGGTCGGTCCCTTCGAGACCAATGCCAGTGGTTTGTTTACGGCCGGTAGTGGCTCCGTGCCGAGTTGGGCCATGAGCGGCAGCACCAACTGGCTCGCTTTGCCGGCCGACACCCTTGCCGGTGTCGACAGCCAGCCCCAGTACATCATCGAGGAAGTCACCCAGACAGGTATGTTCGGCTTGGGCGCGGATGAACCGGAGGAGTCCATCTCTTCCTATCGAGTAACCAGCCGTGGCTACGGGGCCAGTCCCGACGCTCGCGTCGTGTTGCAATCAACCTACCGTAGATAACGGCTTGGCAGGGAGCGGAAAATGCCGGTAACCAGCAAAAGTAAAGTTCGTCTTGGCGTGTTCGTAGCTGCGCTAATGGTCGTTAGCGGCTCGGTACAAGCCGCGATCGATATCGCCCAGACACCACTTTTTATCAATGCAGCGGTGCCGCCGCTGAACATGCTGGTGATGGGGCGTGACCATACGCTCTATTACGAAGCCTATAACGACGCTTCGGACCTTGATGGCGATGGGCTTCTCGATACCCGCTTCAAGCCGGACGACATTGACTACTACGGCTATTTCGACTCGGCCAAGTGTTACCAGTATGTCGAAGGCGATAGCCGTTTCGAGCCGGTTGGCGCCACCAGCAACAGCCGGTTCGATGGCAGTTGCAGCGGTAATTGGAGTGGTAACTTCCTCAATTACGTGACCATGTCTCGCATCGATGCGCTGCGTAAGGTGCTTTATGGCGGCAAGCGCGTCATTGATACTCACACGAGCACCGGTGCGGGCGTGACTGTGCTCGAACGCAGCGCGATTCCGCAAGACGGACATAGTTGGGGCAAGGAGTACACCAGCGTCGCGGTCGATGGGTATGACATCTCAAACTACACGCCGCTGCCCGTCCCTCAGGCTGGTACGCGTCATCTTTTCGCCAACGTGACCATCGGGGCTTCACCTGCAACCAGCGGCAATGCGCCTCTCCTGCGCGTCCTGCGCAACTCGCGTTTTCGCATCTGGGAGTGGGTTTCCATCGAAGCCCCGGTGGCCGGTGATCGCTGCGAGCATGGCAGTAACGGGCCAACCTGTGTGTATGTCGCCGGGGTGGATACGAGCCATCCGAGTTCCAGCCTTGAATTTGCGGATCTGATCAAACGGATGGAGGGCAATGTACTCATTGACGGGGTTGCCCGCACCCGTATTAACAAGACAGCAAACGGAGCGGGAGCGCTTGCGGACAGCGGGACGACCGCAGGACAAGCTGATAACTACGTCTCCGTGTTGAAGGGCACCATCAGGATACCGACCAGCGGACCGTACCAGTTCGCCGTCAACGGCGATGATGCCGTCGAGGTGCTGATTGATGGCCAATTAGTCGTTGGTTGGTATGGCGGCCACGGTGCGGGCAACTTTGCCGACCACGCGGGATCAATCACGCTGACGGCCGGTGATCACACTATCGAGTTTCGCCATGAGGAGGTCGGCGGTGGCGATAGCTATAGCCTTGGCTGGCGGAATGGAACGGCCTGGGAAGTGGTGCCCGCATCCTGGTTCGAAAACCTCAAACTCTGGGTATATGGCCGTACCGTACCGGCCTCTACGCGAGACGATCCCGACTACGTCGTGCGGGTTCAGGTCTGCGCAACCGGGCTGCTGGAAGACAACTGCCAAAGCTACACACGTGTTGATGACGGCACTAGCTACGTCACCCACAAGCCGGTAGGCCTCTTGCAGGAGTTTGGCACCGCCACTGACGAAACCTCGGTGGCGCGCATGAAATTTGGCCTGCTTACCGGGAGTTATCGCAACAACCTTAGAGGTGGCGTGCTGCGGCGCACGGTCGGTGACATCAGCGACGAGCTTAATCTTGAAACGGGTGTGTTTGACGACGACGTCATCGGCGTCATTGAAACCATCGATCGCTTGGGGTTCATGGGCTACAACGGATCCCAGCATGGTTCGAACGGCAACAGCGGCGGCTGTGGCCTGATCACCAATGGGGCAATCAGCAACAATCAGTGCAACATGTGGGGCAACCCAGTCGCCGAAATGATGTACGAAACCCTGCGCTATTTTGCTGGGGCGAGTTCGGCGACGTCGGATTATTCCAGCAATGTCAGCTCTAACGGTTACGAAACCGGGCTCGGGCTGCCGTTGGCGACCTGGGACAACCCCTACGTTGGTCAGGGCGCGTATAGCTGCGCTGCGCCGGTCCAGACGATCATCAGCGACATTAATCCCTCCTATGACACAGATGACCTCCCTGGCACGGCGTTCGGCGATGGGGTGACAGCATCGCCTTCACGTTTGTCGTCACTCAATGTGGCGAACGAGGGGCAAACGATCTGGAACGGTGAGTTTGGCTCGGGTTTCAGCCGTCAGCATTTCATTGGCCAGTCGGCTGCGGTCAGCGACGGCGCTCCAACGGCAAAAACCGTGACTTCGTTCGGCAATATTCGTGGCCTCGCTCCGGCCGAACCGACCAAGATGGGCGGTTACTACTCGGCCAGTTTGGCTTATTACGGTTTGCGCAACGACCTTAGCGCTGCCACAGGCGACCAGAAGTTGAGCAGTTACGTCGTGGCGCTTGCCTCCCCCCTTCCGCAGTTCCGTATTCCTGTAGGCGACCACTTCATCACGCTGGTACCTTTCGGCAAGTCCGTTGGCAGTGGGTCGACGCCATACAGTGCGTATCACCCGACCAATACCATTGTTGATTTCTATGTCGAGGACATCGCCGAGGATGGACGTAGCGGTACCTTCCGCATCAACTTCGAGGACGTCGAACAGGGCAACGACCACGACATGGATGCGATCGTGCGCTATGAGTACGAGGTGATCGGCGACAGCCAGTTACGGCTGGAGCTGACATCCGAGTACGCGGCCGGTAGCGTGGTACAGCATATGGGTTACGTCATTTCAGGTACGACCGCGGATGGGGTTTACCTCGAAGTACGCGACGAGGACACTCCCGCTGCCAACGACGTCAGCGTTGCCTATACGCTGGATACACCTCCGAGCCGCGCGACGCCGTCCGATCTGCGGGGTGCGGACGAGCTGCCCTTGCAGGCGACTCGCACTTTCACGGTTAATACCTCGAGTGGTGCCAGCACGGCCTCGCTCCTCAAGGGCCCGCTGTGGTACGCGGCCAAGTGGGGTGGCTTTAAGGACCGTAACGGCAACGGCATTCCGGATCTGCGTGAGGAGTGGACGAGTGCCGCCGCCGGCGAGTCCGATCCCGATCCAGACAACTATTACCTGGTTACTAACGCGCTAGGTCTGCGTGATCAACTGACCAGCGCCTTCAACAATATCCTCATCCAGACATCTTCGGCTTCAGCGGTTGCGACCAACTCTACGCGATTGGATACCGGAACTCAGATTTTCCAGGCGCGCTTCAACAGCGAGTTCTGGTCCGGTGAGCTGCGTGCGCTCAACGTCAACGCCAATGGGTCTATTGGCTCGACCGCCTGGGAAGCCTCCGAGCTGATTCCGGCCGAAAACGACCGGACGATCGCAACCTGGGACCACGCCGCCGAAGAGGCTGTGGAATTCGAATGGGGCGAACTTAGCGAGCCTTATCAGACTGCGGTGGGTAGCGAGGCATTGATCAACTATCTGCGTGGCGACACCGAGGGAGAGGAGCGCAACGGCGGCAGCTTCCGTGACCGTCCTTCCGGCTTGCTGGGTGACATCGTTAACTCAGACCCGGTATTCGTTGGCAACCAGGACTACGGTTTCAGCCGCCTGCCAATCGGTGAGCCGGAGCGGCCGACGGCCGACAGTAACCCCTATCGCACCTTCAAATCTGGCATCAGTCGCAAGGCGATGGTCTATGCAGGCGCCAACGACGGCATGTTGCATGGATTCTGCGCAGGAGGCTGCGGCAGCGCGAGCCCGGGGCAGGAAATTCTTGCTTACATACCTGGCGCCCTTGCCAACGGGCTCAGCCAGTTAGCTGATCCCGCCTACCAGCATCGCTACTATGTGGATGGTTCGGCACGGGTGGTCGATGCCTACCTTGGCACCGGAAGCGGTGCCGGCTGGGCCACCGTGCTGTTGGGCAGCCTGGGAGCTGGCGGGCGTTCGGTGTTCGCCCTGGATGTAACCGATCCTGATAACTTCGGGCCGAACAAGGTCTTGTGGGAGTTTCCGAATGCCGATACTCCCGAAGCGGACAGTGTAGAGGTCGGGCAGGGCATCACCCAGCCGACCATCGCTCGTCTCGCCGCGAATGACAAATGGGTCGCCATCTTCGGCAATGGCTATAACAGCCAGAGTGGCCAGGCTGCTTTGTTCATCGTCGATCTTAATTCCGGTGAGCTGCTCAAACGAATCCCCGTCGGTGTAGCTGGGGACAACGGCTTGTCGGCGGTGTTTCCGGCCGACCTGAATGCTGATGGAATCACGGATTATGTTTACGCGGGTGACATGAAGGGGAACGTCTGGCGATTCGACCTCAACGGATCAACTCAGACCTCGTGGGCGGCTGGGCTGTCCGGCAAACCGATCTTTACAACCCAGGCCAATCAGCCGATCACTACTCGACTCGTCGCCGGCAATCACCCCAGCGGTGGTGTGATGCTCTATTTCGGTACGGGCCGCTACCTGGGTGACACCGACCGGATCGTCGGCGACGAACCGCCGGTCCAGTCGTTCTACGGTGTGTGGGACAGCGATGTGCACACCTCGGTCAACATGAACAGAAAGACCCAGCTCGTTGCACTTAGCGACTTGCAGCAGCAGACGATCGTCTACGAGTCCTCGTCGGCCACAACCCGCTCTGGTTCAGCTGCTGATTTTGCGGTGCGTGTCATGTCTGACTCCACGTTTGAATACGGCACTAATGGCAGCCGCAAGCAAGGTTGGTATTTGAATCTGGTGTACCCCACCGGAACCACGGGAGACGGCGAGCGGGTCACGTCTGCCGCAACATTGCGCGGTGGCAAAATCATCTTTGCCACGAGTGTTCCCTCCGGCGACGCGTGCGCCTATGGAGGAAACAGTTGGCTGATGGAGGTCGACGCAATGTCCGGTGGTCGCCTCGAAGGCTCGGTGTTCGATGTGAACAACGACGGCGTGATAAATGACGACGATTTCGCCGAGTGGGGTGATGATGGCGAAAATCAAGGCAGCGTTGGCGGCAAGGGCTTTGAGGAGCTGATCCGCAACCCAGGGATCATCTCGGGTGGTGAAGTCGAGTACAAATACACCTCCGGCTCCAGCGGCAACATTGGCGTGACGCTGGAGGACGCAGGCACCGCCGCCACTGGCCGGCAATCCTGGAGACAGTTGCAATGACAGGAACACCTCACTGCGCTATCAGGCAATTTGGGTTCACCCTCATCGAACTTATGATTGTGATCGTCATAATGGGTATCCTTGCTGCGATTGCCTTGCCCGCATATCAGGAGTATGTGCGTAAAGGAAAGCGTGCAGAGGTTAAGGCAACGCTCCTTGAGGCAGCGCAAGCGCTCGAGCGGCACTACTCGCTAAACAGCACGTATCTGAACGCAGATGGTTCTGGGCTGGCTGCAGTATTCCCTACCCAATCCCCGCAAAGCGGAAACGCAAATTACACCATAGCTGCGGAAGGGACTCCGACTCGCTCAAACTACGTTTTGAGGGCTACCCGTGCTGGAAGCATGGCTGGAGACCTCTGCGGCGAATATCAGATTGACCAAGCCAACAACCAGACGCTTGATCAGACAGGTATTCAGAACCCGATGCCGCTGGACGCATGCTGGTGACGTTAACTGAAGTGTTTTATATCCTCGCCATTTGACATAGGTGAGTAACGGTTTATGGATGTCTTGGTTATCGGAGCTGGAGCGATAGGGCTCCAGTTTGCTTTATTGCTAGCACAGGCTGGTTGGAAGGTTGAGGTAATCGATCAAGCGGCGGTTGGCCAGGAAGCCTCCTGGGCAGGCGGAGGTATCGTTTCTCCTCTTTATCCTTGGCGTTACAGCCCAGCGATAACGGCGCTAGCGCACTGGTCGCAGGACTTCTATCCGAAGCTTGGCGAGTCGTTGCAGCAGCAGAGCGGGATCGACCCTGAAGTTCACGAGACTGGGCTCTACTGGCTCGACCTGGAAGACGAGGATCAGGCGCTAGCCTGGGCGCACCGACATAATCGACCGCTGCATCGAGTGGCTATGGAGCAGGTGCGTGCTGCGGTGCCATCGCTTGGGGAGGGTTTCTCAAAGGCGGTGTACATGCCAGGCGTCGCCAACGTCCGTAATCCCCGTTTGCTGCAGTCGCTGCGTGCAGCTTTGGCGAAGCTGCCCAATGTCACGATCATCGAGCATTGCCCTGTTAGCGGTTTCGTTCGTGAAGGTACGCGTATCGTAGGCGTGCAGACGGCGCAGGGTGAGATGCGGGCGGATCAGGTTGTAGTGGCTGCGGGTGCCTGGAGTGGGAATCTGCTGGCAACGCTGGGGCTGGAGCTGCCGGTCAAGCCCATGAAGGGGCAGATGATTCTGTTCAAGTGCGTTGAGGACTTCCTGCCGAGCATGGTGTTGGCCAAGCGCCGCTATGCGATTCCGCGGCGTGATGGCCACATTCTGGTGGGCAGTACGTTGGAGGACGTTGGGTTCGACAAGACGCCGACCGAAGATGCGCTGGAAAGTCTCAAGGCGACCGCTGTCGATTTGCTGCCTGGGCTAGCCGATGCTGAGGTGGTCAAGCATTGGGCGGGTCTGCGTCCTGCTTCGCCGGACGGCATTCCGTATATTGGTCCGGTGCCGGAGCATGATGGGCTTTGGCTCAACTGCGGGCACTTCCGAAACGGACTAGTGCTTGCACCGGCTTCATGTCAGCTGTTGGCCGATCTGATGCTGGATCGGTCGCCGTGCATCGATCCCGAGCCTTACGCCCCTGCGGGTCGGTTGTGACATTGCCCACGGCTGGTGCGTGCCATGCGTGCCAGCCCTGCGACTAGCTGGTTTCGATGTTCAAGGGAGGCGTTTCGTTGTGCGCTCGTCGCATCGAAACCTTCCCCGGTTGTACATAGGCGCACGCTGCGCTTCACACGTCATCTATCACTGGGTGTGAGGCGCTCGCTCTCGCGGCAAAGCCACTGGCCTTTCGGTAGTCTGGGTGCAGCATTTCAATGGTCAGTGCGTAGCTGCGGTGCTATCCGGCGGTGTTTGTGGCAAAGCGCTGTGCAGCCCTTCGGGTGTGCCGGTTTTGCTGTTAAATTATCCAGCTTTGTGGCGCAGAGCCTTGCCGCGCCGATTTCTTACACTCATGAGGTTGCGTGTGGCCAAGAAAACCACATCCCTTTCCGGACTAGGTGGTCTGGTCTTCTCCACCGATGCGGGGCGCCACTGCCCGGATTGCGGTCAGCCGCTGGATGCCTGCGTCTGCAAGCAAGCGCTGATACCTGAGGGTGATGGCATCGCGCGCGTGCGCCGGGAGAGCAAAGGTCGCGGCGGCAAGACAGTCACCACGGTAACCGGTGTGCCGCTTGCGGAGGTCGAGCTCAAGGAGTTGGCCAGTGCGCTCAAGCGTCGTTGCGGTACTGGTGGCGCACTCAAGGAAGGCGTGATCGAAATCCAGGGTGACCATGTTCAGTTGCTCATCGACGAACTGATCAAGCGCGGATTCAAGGCCAAGAAATCGGGCGGTTGAACGTCCGATCTGACTCATTCAGGCGCGTGCGCTTATTTCCGGGCGCGTCGGCTGTCCAAACCGGATTGCCCCGCTGTCGCGCTAAGCTCGACAGACTCATCCCTATTCTCAGGAGGCCTAGATGCCCGTACGACGCACACGTAAAGATGACGGCAGTCAGTGGACCGCAGCGGACAGCCGTAGCGTCTATGGCATTCGCCACTGGGGTGCAGGCTACTTTTCGATCAGTGATGACGGTCACGTCGAAGTGCGCCCACAAGGACCCAATGGCGCGGCCGTTGAATTCACCGGCCTGATCGAGCAGCTGCGCGATGCCGGGCTGACCTTGCCGCTGCTGGTGCGCTTCCCTGACATTTTGCAGGACCGGGTACGTCATTTGACCGGTGCCTTCGATGCCAATATCGAGCGCCTCGAATACCAGAGCAGATACACCGCGCTGTACCCGATCAAGGTCAACCAACAGGAAGCGGTGATCGAGAACATCATCGCTACACAGAATGTATCGATCGGCCTGGAAGCAGGCTCGAAGCCTGAGCTGATGGCGGTGCTGGCGCTGGCACCGAAGGGCGGCACCATCGTCTGCAACGGCTACAAGGATCGCGAATTCATCCGCTTGGCGCTGATGGGGCAGAAGCTCGGCCACAACGTGTTCATCGTCATCGAAAAGATGTCCGAAGTGGGCATGGTGATCGAGGAAGCGGCGGAGCTGAAGATCATCCCGCAGGTTGGCTTGCGCGTACGGTTGTCCTCACTGGCTTCGAGCAAGTGGGCCGACACCGGTGGTGAAAAGTCAAAGTTCGGTCTGTCCGCTGCGCAGTTGCTGACTGTCATCGAGCGCTTTCGCGCGGCTGGCGTCGATCAGGGCGTGCGCTTGCTGCACTTCCACATGGGCTCGCAGATTGCCAACCTGGCGGACTACCGTGATGGCTTCCGTGAAGCCATTCGTTATTACGCCGAGCTCCGCGCGCTCGGGTTGCCGGTCGACCATATCGATGTGGGCGGCGGCCTCGGCGTCGACTACGATGGCACCCATTCGCGCAATGCCAGTTCGATTAACTACGACATCGATGAGTACGCCGGCACAGTAGTCGGGATGCTCAAGGAGTTCTGCGATCGGCAGGAACTGCCGCACCCGCATATCTTCTCCGAAAGCGGCCGGGCCATGACTGCGCACCACGCAGTGCTGGTGATGCAGGTGACCGACTTCGAGCGCCACAACGATGAAGCGCCGACCATCGAGAACTACGACGAGCTGCCAGAAATCGTCCAGGCACTGGCCGATCTGCTCGGCCCGACCGATCCCGAGATGGTCACCGAGACCTATTGGCGCGCGACGCACTACATGAGCGAGGCTGCGGCACAATATGCCTCTGGCAAGTTGTCACTTGCGCAGAAAGCGTTGGCCGAACAAAGCTATTTCGCCATTTGCCGCCGGCTGTACAACCAGCTCAAGGCACGTCAGCGGTCCCACCGTGCGGTGCTCGACGAGTTGAATGACAAGCTGGCCGATAAGTACATCTGCAACTTCTCGGTGTTCCAGAGCCTGCCGGACACCTGGGCTATCGATCAGATCCTACCGATCGTTCCGTTGCAGCGCCTGAGTGAGGAACCGGTGCGCCGCGCCGTGTTGCAAGATCTGACCTGCGACTCCGACGGCAAGATCAAGCATTACGTGGATGAGCAGAGCATCGAAAACAGCATGCCGGTGCATGAAATCCAGGCGGGAGAGGAGTACTTCCTCGGGGTGTTCCTGGTAGGGGCCTACCAGGAAATTCTCGGCGACATGCACAACCTGTTTGGCGACACCGATTCGGTCAACGTCTATCAGCGTGAGGATGGCAGCTTCTACCACGCCGGTATCGAGACCCACGACACCATCGAAGACATGCTGCGCTACGTGCACCTCTCGCCCGAGGAGCTGATGACCTACTACCGTGACAAGGTGTCCAGCGCGCGGCTCAGCGCCAAGGAGCGCACCCAGTACATCGATGCGTTGCGGCTGGGGCTGACGCGTTCGTCGTATCTCACGCCTTGAAGATGCGTAGACGGATGCCGCCAGTCGTAGAACGCGCAACCCATCACCGCTGACAATGGGTTTACAGTCATCCTGCGTAGGCCGCGACCGGCTTGCTTGAGTCGCGTAGGGTGGGTCGATTTCAGCTCCACCGTAACCGGGCGCGGTGGAACGGTGAGGCCTGATCCACCGTACGATTTCTGACCAGGACCGTAGGGTAGATGTCGCCTTTTACATCCACCGTGGCTCTGCTCGGTGGATCGATGAGGCGCGATCCACCCTACAGGGCTGCATTCGCCGCGGGGCGCGCCTCCCACCAGAGCGCGCGGTGTGGTTTTTTGCTTATGTGGGAAGGCCGCCCCGGCGCGAAGCTTTTCGCTTCAAACCTTTCTGACAAACTCAGATTTCAGCTTCATCGCACCGATGCCGTCGATCTTGCAGTCGATGTCGTGGTCGCCGTCGACCAGACGGATGTTCTTCACCTTGGTGCCCACCTTGACCACCAGCGACGAGCCCTTGACCTTGAGGTCCTTGATCACGGTTATGGTGTCGCCGTCCTGCAGGGTGTTGCCGACCGAATCCTTGATCAGCTTTTCGTCTTCACCGAAGGACTCTGCAGCGTTGGCCGACCATTCGTGGGCGCACTCCGGGCAGACCAGCAGCTGGCCATCTTCATAGGTGTATTCGGAATTGCATTGGGGGCAGGCTGGCAAAGCGCTCACGGCGGATCCTCGTTGGCAGTGCGAAAAGCCGCGGATTGTATAGGGTTTTATCGGCTTGCGGGCTGCCTGCCAGGGCGTGGAGGCTTGCGTACTCAACAGAAGTGCCGTCCTCGCCACCCGAGTGCCGCCGGAGGATGGCAGCAAGCAAGGCTCAGTAATCGTCCTTGAGTGCGCGGTAACGCTCCTCCAGTTCCCGGCGGATCTGCCGGCGCTGCTGGGCTTGGGCGAAGCGACGCTTCTGGTCAGGCGTTTTCGGCTCCAGTGACGGCACAGTGGCAGGGCGACCATCTTCACCTACCGCCACCATTGTGAAGAAGCAGCTATTGGTGTGCCGCACGGTTTTCTGCCGGATGTCTTCGGTGATCACCTTGATGCCGATCTCCATCGAAGTGTTGCCGACATAGTTGACCGAGGCGAGAAAGGTCACAAGCTCGCCAACATGCACGGGTTGGCGGAAATTCACCTGATCGACCGACAGCGTTACAACGTACTGACCTGCATAGCGGCTGGCACAGGCGTAGGCCACTTCGTCCAGGTATTTCAGCAGCGTGCCGCCATGTACGTTGCCGGAAAAGTTGGCCTTGTCCGGGGTCATCAGTACGGTCATGGTCAGTTCGGCATGTCCATCAAGCATGGTGCGCGGCTCGTGCTGGCAAAAAGGGCTGCTACTTTAGTCGAATGCGAGACGGCTGTGGCCCAGAAATCCGCGTCGTCCGCTGTTTTTTTTCGGGTGGTCAATGTGGCAATAGCGCGCAGGTCGTAGTGGTGTGTCGCCGGCTGTTCATCGTCGACTGCAAGGTCGCTAGGGCCGAGCTCGCTGCACTGCGCTCCGTGCAGCGGATGAATATTGCGAACCGGTGCTCGGGTCTGGCGAGGTGCAGCGTGTGTGTGAGGCTTTATTGACCTGCGCCAGTATCGCGCCTGTTTTTCTCCCTATAGTCCAGTGGCTGCCATACACGCCTCACCACCCATCAGTGCCGGACTAGCCATGCGTTTATTCAGCCTCCTTCTGCTCAGCTGCCTCGTTCCGTTTGCCCACGCCAGCGAAGAGGCGATGGAGCGCTTCAACTATCTGATGGACGATGCGGCACGACGTCAGCAGGCGTATGAGGCCGGTCAGGAACGTGCTCTTTTTTGTGGCTATTGCCATGGCGAAACCGGCAACAGCAAGCGCCCGCACATCCCCAATCTGGCCTCGCAAAATCCTGTCTATCTGTTCCATTCGTTCGAGAAGTTTGCCAAAGGCGAGCGCGTCGATTTCGTGATGACGAAACTGGCGAAAAGCTTGACCTTGGAGGACCGGGTCAACATAGCCGTCTATTTCAGTCAGCAGAAGGTCGAGCCTGCCACCGTTGCGCCGGATGCGGCGCTGGTCCAGCGTGGCGAGGCAATGTTTCAGCGCACCTGCACCGCCTGCCACGGCAGCCATGCACAAGGCAAGGAGACCATGCCACGCCTGGCCGGGCAGTCTGATGAGTACATTCGCAAGGCGCTGGGCCGTTTCCGCAGCAATGATCCGAGCCGAGCCGGTTCAGTCATGATCGGCATCGCTGGCCAGCTGTCCGAGGCGGACATAGAGGCGCTGGCCGCTTATCTGACGCAGCTGCAACTGAGCGAGCAGCAGGAGCAGCAGGCCAGCGCGCAGCTGCTCGGAGTGGTTGCACACTAGGGCTGTACGCAACGCCTCCGTTGACAGCTCGCGGTGCCGGACTTGCCGCTCTCCGAGTCGAGAGTCTGGCGCGCCGCTTGCGAGATTTCCTACGCGCCGGTCAGTAGCTCTTGTAGGGCAGGAATTTGCCAGACAGGACGACATTGACGCGGTCTCCCTTCGGATCGGGTTGGCGCTGGATGTCCATAGAGAAGTCGATGGCGCTCATGATGCCGTCGCCGAACTCTTCATGGATCAGCTCTTTGATGGTGCTGCCATACACGTTGACCAGCTCATACCAGCGGTAGATCAGCGGGTCGGTGGGCACCGAGGTCGGCAGTGACCCTTTATAGGGCACGATCTGTAGCCAAGCGATGGCTTCATCCGACAGCTCGAACAACTTGCCCAGGGTTTCCGCCTGGGCCTTGTCGAAGGCCATCTGGCCAAGGCAACCAGCCGTGGTCCACTCCTTGGACATGCCGATGGACTCGGCTATCTGGGCCCATTTCAGCTTCTTGCGCACCTTGGCGGAAACGATCATCTGGGTCACTTGGCTACGGCAGGAAATCATTGCGCGATCCTCATCGACTTGATTGGGCGAGCCGCATGTTGCGGCTGAGCGCCCAGTTCGATGCAGAGGCTGTGCCAGTCGGAGACGGAGCTGGCTGCGGTCGACCCTGGGGCAAGCGCCGCGAACCGGCTCAATCGTACTCCGACGGCTCATGCTCACCGAGCAGGCGACGCTGCCTCGGTGTGGCCGCGGCGAGCACTTCCGGGTTGAATCGCCACTGCAGATAGGGCGAGAACTTCTGCGCCACCATCCGCCTCCCGTAATGCATCTGCAGCAGATAGCGGCTGCGGTCAGTCGTGCGATTGCGGCTGCCGGCGTGCCATAGCTCGCTGCGAAACAGCAGCACGTCACCGGCTTCGCAGAGTACCGGCTGTGCTTCGCGACCTTTCCAGTGCGTTTCCCCCGGGCGAGGCTTGCGACCGGCCCGGTGGCTGCCGGGTATCACCAGGGTAGGGCAAAGGTCGGCATCGATCCGGTCGAGATAGAGGTGTGCCGTGCAGACTTGCATCGGCAGGTCGAAGTCAGGGGCTTGCACCACGTGCTCGGGTAGCTCCATGGCGAGGTAATCGGCATGCAATTCACCGCCGACAAACCCTGGATGGCTGCGCCAGCCTGTCTGCCCGATGACATGGCAATCCTCGCCGAGACAGGCTTCCGCCAGTTCGATCACCCCGGGAAGATCCAGCAAGGGCAGCCAGAACGGGTCGCGGTTGAACACGCATTTGTAATGGTCATCGACCAGCCCCTGATAGTCCCAGTGGATTGGCTCGAGGCGATCAATGGCCGCGCGTACCGCTTCGACCTGTTGCGGCGTTACGATGCCACGCAGCAACACGAAACCTTGCTCGTGCATGGCCTGCAACTGCTCGATGGTGCGGCTGGTGCCTGGCATGGTGTCCGGATTCCGTGACGTTCAGAACTGTCGACAGCTTGTTGAAAGCTTGGGTTCGTAAGCTGCCTGCGTCTGTGACGACCTGTCGTCACAGCAGGCGCACGGCCACAAGCGGTGAGCCCGTTTCATCCCTTCTCGTGCGAACCTCGGCGCGCAGCCACAAGCGGCGTCTGCCGGGTTCGCTTTCAGCCTGCTCACGGCGGCGGCGATGCTGCTCCAGTGTCGACATGTGCTTCGGCCAGCGCGTGCTAAGGGCGTTCACAAGCGCTGCTGGCTAAGGGCAAGCAAGGCGCATTGCACCTTTTCCACCCGATTTGCCTAGTCCTAGACGCCCGCTCCGCCGACGATCTTCAATCCGCTCTGGCCGTTGCCCTGCCGTTGCACCTGGATCTGCACCGGGATGCGCTCATGCATTTCGGCCACATGGGAAATCACAGCCACCTTCCGGCCCTGAGCCTGCAACGAATCCAGCGCGTCCATGGCGATCTGCAGCGACTCCGGATCGAGGCTGCCGAAGCCTTCGTCGATGAACAGCGATTCGATCTTCAACTTGCTCGACGCCATCGAGGCCAGGCCCAGCGCCAGGGCCAGAGAGACGAGAAAGGTCTCGCCGCCCGACAGTGAATGTACCGAGCGCAGTTCATCACCCATCTCCGTGTCCATCACCAGCAACCCCAGCGGACTGCCGCCGCGCTTGAGCCGATAACGGCGGGCCAGCTGGCGCAGCTGCACATTGGCGTGCTGCACGAGTAAGTCGAGGTTGTAGGCCTGGGCGATTTTGCGGAACGCACCACCGTCGCTGGAGCCGATCAGCGCGGCGATGCGGCCCCAGCGCTGGCTCTCGGCGGTGGCGTCGGCGATTTGCTGGAGCAAGGCCTGGCTCTGGTTGCGCCGCCGATCATCGTCGAGCAGCGCGGCGCGGGTTTCGGTGCTGCGTTGCTCGGCACTCTCGCAGCTGGCTTGCTGAGCGCTGAACAGTACTTCCAGGGCGTCGGCGTCCGGTGGGCTCGGCTGCCCAGCTTGATGCGTCTTCAACCGCTGCTCGCACCCGTCAAGTCGCTCGCGGCCACGGGCAAGCTGTTCGGTGTTGGCGCGCAGGCGCTCCCGAGCTTCGGTGAGCAGGGTGTCGTCCAGCTGCAGTAATTGCTCCAGGGTCGCATCGTCCAGGTCAGGGTGCGCAGCACGCCAGGCAGCAAGCTCCTCACTCAAAACGCTGCGTTCGGCCCGCAATTCGTCGCGGCGCTGGCTGCAGTTGTGCTGCTCCCCAGCTAGGCGGGTCAGTTCAACTCGCGCCTCGTTCAACTGCTGGTCGACCTCGGCTTGTTGCTGGCGAGCAGTCTGGATTGCGCTGTCGAGGTGCTGTTGCCAGGCCTGGGCGCTGGGTTGCTCGCCAAGACTGTCGTTGAGCGCGAGCCGACAGGTTTGCTCGCGGTTTTGCAGTTCCATGAGCCGGTCGGTGCAGGCCCTGTGCTGCTCCAGTCGATGCTGTTGTTGCAGCTGCTCGCGCTCCAGTGCGGTCTGGCGCTGCTGCTGATCCTCGGCCAATTCCGATTGCTGATCGACTTGCTGGCGCCGGGCTTCAACCTTGCCGTCCAGCTGCACAAAGGTCTCGGCCGGTTTTTCCCGCCAGCGTTCGAGCATGGCTGTCGGCAAAACCTCAGCAAACTCGGCCAGCTCTTCCTCGAGCCGTGCGTCATCGCGGACGATGGCGTCGCGCTGTGCGGCGAGAATCTGTGTGGCCTGCACACAGGTGTCACGTGCACTCTGCCAGGCACTCTGCAGAGTCTCGGTTTGCTGTTGCAACTCCAGCAGCTCGCGCTGCCGGTTATTTGCCTCTGCGATGTCGGACCTAAGCGAAGCTATGCGGCTGTCGAGCCAGGCTTGCTGTTCTCCTTCCGCCTGGTGTTGCAGTTCTACGTAGACGGACAGTTCCGCCAGTTGAGCGTTGAGCTTGGCCAGGTCGCCGGTGAGTTCCGCTTGCCGTTGTCCGTTCTGCTTGATGCCGGTGGTGAGCGCAATGTGCTGGTCACGCAGGGCTTGCAGCTTTTCGTCCTGGGCCTTGAGTTGCAGTTGCGCTTGCTCGACTTCACGCTCGTCCTGTTGATCGAGCGCGGCAATCAGCGCCTCGCCGTCGTGCCAGGGGTGCTCGGTGCTGCCGCAAACGCTGCATGGCTCGCCCGTTATCAGCGCGGCACGTAGGGCCTCGACGTTTGCGCTACGGGCCAGACGCTGCCGATCCAGTAACGCCTGCACCACCTTCAATGCTTTTTCTGCATCGTCACGCTCGACACGGGCGAGCTTGCCCGCGTCGGTGAGCCTGTTCAGCTCGTCTTGCTGACGGCTCTGTTCGCTCTGTAGCGTGCGTTGCTGGCCGGTTAACTGCTGCTGGCGGGACCAGAGGCCGTGCAGGCTCTCGAACCCACGCTCTGCTTCCCGAAGCGCTCCAAGGTTCGCCGTCAGTTGCGCCAGTTGCTCGCCAAGGCTGGTTTCACCACCGATCTGCTTCTGCAGCGCGTCCAGAGCAGCTTTTGCCTTGGTCTGCGCCGCTTCGGCGGTTTTGGCAGATGCTTCCAGTGCGGGCAGTTCTCGTCGGCCTTGCTGTAGTCGAGCGGCGATCTGTACGGCCTGTTGCAGGCGCGGCCGGTAGCCGCTCCAGGCCGCGCAAAGCGGTTGCAGTTCGGCACTGGTGGCAAGTTGGTCGGTCAGGGTGGCGAGTTGCTGGGCGGCTTGTTCCTGATGTTGGCGTAGCTGGGCGAGCGTGAGTTCACCCGTTCTGCTGGCTGTTTCGACCTGTTCGGCCTGTTTCTGGGCGTCGCGCAGATCGGTGCGAAGATGGCTGAGACGCTCCTCTTCACGGCGCGCTGCAGTCAGTCGCGGTTCGGCTGCTTTCAACCCATGCTCGGCGGCTTTCAGCGCCTCGGTAGAAGCCCGGCAGGCCTGTTCCAGCGTTTCGAGGCGTTGTTGTACGGCGGCGTGCTCCCGGGCGTGACGAGCAAGGGTTGCCTCGACCTTGGCTATCAATGGAGCCAGTTCGCGCTCACGGATGAATCGATGGCGTTGCGGCGCCAGCTGCTCGAACAGCCCGAGGATGCGCCGCGCGTCTGCCAGATTTTCCTGTTCCACCTCAGCCTCGCTGAGTTGCCGCTGGGCAGCGTCACGCTCTTGTTGCAGTCGGGCCAGATCCTGCAGCCACTGGCGCTGCTGTTTGAGCGCTTCGAGACCTTGCTGCAGGTCTCGAAGCTCGGCTTGTTGCTCCTGAGCCTGTACTTCGAGCGCCTGACGCGCCTCGGCGTCCATTGGCTGTACGCCGCCGGCCTGTTGCTGCAAGGCGGCGAGCGCTTCGCGGGCGCGTTTGGCTGCTTCGAACGCGGCTTGGCCCAGGCGGCTGTAAAGGCCGGTGTCGGTGAGCTTTTCCAGCAGCGTGCCGCGGTCGTTGTCATCGGCCTTGAGGAAGGCGGAAAACTCGCTCTGCGCCAGCAGCACGGCACGGGTGAATTGCGCCAGGGTGAGCCCGAGTTTGGCTTCGAGCAGCTCTTTGAACTCCCGTTTCTTGCCGCTGGCCAGCAACTGGTCGCGGTCCAGGTCGAGCAGGCTCTGGCTGCTTGCCTGCAACTTGCCGTCGATCTTTTCCCGTGCGCGCTTGACCTCCCAGCGGGCACGGTAGCGGTGGCCGTCGACGCCAATGAAATCCACTTCGGCATAGCCATTGGCGCAACCGCGGCGCAGCAGGTTGCGTTCATCGCCGCTGCCTATTTCGTCCTTGCCGTCCGGCACCTTGCTCAACAGGGAAGCGCCGTCGAGCCGCGGCGTACTGCCAAACAGCGCCAGACACAAGGCATCGAGAATCGTGCTCTTGCCTGCGCCGGTGGGCCCGGTGATGGCGAACAGACCGGCGCTGGCAAGCGGCTCGGCGGTGAAATCGATGACCTGCTCACCGGCCAGCGAGGCGAGGTTCTTCAGGCGGATGGCGAGGATTTTCATCGCGTGTCTCCTTCACCGGCAAACTCGACGCCTTGGAGCAGGCTGGCGAAATCCTCCTGCGCCTGATCGTCGGGCGGATTGCCGAACTGTTCCTCCCAGGCGCGGGCGAAGAGCTCGTGCGGGGTGATCTGGTCAAGGCCGAGCAGCACTTCGGATTCAGTCTCGCCCCGTGTTCCTCGGTATTCGCTGGCGATGCGGACCAGCCGGCAGGCCTTGCCCGTGATGGCGGTTTCGATGCGCTGGCGCAGGTCCGGCAACGGCTCGTCGAGCTGCACCCGTACTTCCAGCCAGGGCAGGTTCTCAGCGAACAGGCCCAGCGGCGGCAACGCTTCAAGCTGGCTGATCACTTCGGCCAGCGGGGCGCGGCCAATACGGATCATCTCCACGGCGCGGGGAACGGGCAGCGGCTCGACGCTGGCGAGCTGATCGCCGTCGAACTCCACCAGCAGGACCTGATGTGGGTAATTGATCTCACCGAAGGATAGCGGCAGCGGTGAGCCGCTGTAACGAATGCGCTCCTGGCCGGCGACCTTTTGCGGTTTGTGCAGGTGGCCAAGGGCAACGTAGGCGATGGGGTCCGTGAATAGGCTTGCCGGCAGCGCTTCGGCATTGCCGATGACAATGTTGCGTTCAGAGTCTTCCGAGACTGCTCCGCCAGCCATGTGCGAGTGGCTCATTGCGATCAACACCTGGCCAGGCTGGCGCTGCGCCTCGGCGGCGGCGATCAGGTGTTGGTGAACGTGTCGGATGCCGAGCATGTAGTCACCCCCTGCATCGCCCCCGGTGACTTCGGCCGGGCGCAGGAAGGGCAGGGCGAGGCACCAGCCGGCCACCTGGCCCTTGGCGTTGTGCAGCGGCACCAGCAGACGATTGTGGTCGAGCTGGTTTTCGGCGATCCAGCTGATACGGCCGATGGCGTGGGCATTGAGACGTCGCATCAGCGGTCCGGGCAGCTCGATACGCCCGCCCGAGTCGTGATTGCCGGCGATCATCACGATGTCCAGCTGCGGCAGCTTTTCATGGGCACGCACGATGAAGTCGTAGAGCCGCTCCTGGGCTTTGAGCGGCGGGTTTACCGTGTCGAAGATGTCGCCGGCGATGAGCAGCGCATCAGGCTGGTGCTGGACGAGCTGGTCGAGCAGCCAGGCGAGGAACTGGGTGTGTTCGTAGTCGCGGTCCTGGCCATGAAGGGTCTGGCCGAGGTGCCAGTCAGAGGTGTGGATCAGGCGCATGCGCACGGCCTTCTTACGGTGGATTGGCGGTTAAGCTCGGTTGGATTCAGCCCTCCAGACGCAAAGGTCTTGCAATGCTTCTGGGTGGGTTTTTGTAGGAGCGAGCTTGCTCGCGAAGGTCTTTGGCCTGGGATACTCGGGTCTGTTGTCGAGGTTTGCTGAAGCATGGGTTTCGCCCTGCTGGGCGAGTCACTTTTTCTTGTGTGGCCAAGAAAAAGTAACCAAAAAGAAAGCCACCCCTGCATCCGGGTTCTGCTTTGCAAAACTCCCCTCGCTCCGGCGCCGCTCCGGGGGGCGTCGCGAAGGGACATCCATGTCCCATCACTCCTCGCTCGGCATCCATGCCTCGCGTCCCCCTGCGCAGCACCTGCGTTCGGCCTTCTGAAGGGGAATCGGGTCCGAGCCGCCTGAAAGAGCGTAAACAGCGAAACAAAAGAGCTTTGCTTGTTTGCTGACGAGGAAGTTGCAAGACGCCGCCCGGCGCCTCTCTCAAATCGTACGGTGGGTAACGCGAAGCTTACCCACCGTTTTTCGTCGGCAAAGTTCGATACCAAACGCTGCGTCGATTGCGGTGGAAAATGCTTCGCAGTTTTCCACCCTACGGAGTTTTCAAAGCCGTTGGTTACGCAGCCCTGAGTTGATACACCTTTCTGCTTTTCCATCGCACGACCTACCAGACGCCGCCGAACGCCCCTTTCAGGAGGCCGACTGGAATCGCTGCGCAGAGGGGCGAGCGGCATGGATGCCGCGAGAGCCGTGAAGGGTCGGGGCCGCCGTCGGCAGGGATGGCCCTTGCGCGGTGACCCTCGGAGTAGCGATGGAATGAGGGAAGTCGAGCGAAGCGAACCGGGGACGCCTAGTCCGGTGCAGGGGCAAGCGTTTTTGGTTACTTTTGAGGGGCCGGCCATCCGGGCGTTTGGAAAAAGTGACTCGCCCAGCAGGGCGAAACCAATGCTTCGGCCAGCCGGGCCAATCGAGTGTGAGCACGGAGCGAAAGCCAGCGAGGCGCCGTGCAAGGCGCAACCTGCCGGTCGGGCTGAGAAGGGCGCTACGTCGTACGCGCAGTTCTGCGCCTGCTGCTGATCGCGACCAAGCTCGCTCCTACAAGTGGTCAAACCGTGCAAGGAGCAACCTGCAGGTCGGTCTGAGAAAAGCGCTGCGTTGTACGCGCAGTTCTGCGTCTGCGCCTGATCGCGAGCAAGCTCGCTCCTACGAAAAGCGGTATGAGTCGCCAACCCCATCAATACAACCACGCCTTCAACCCCTGCAGATTCCTCACCTGAATCTGCTGCGCCGCCGCATTGGCCAACACCGTATTCGGATCGATCTGATACCGCTGCAACACGTACTGCACCAGCGCCCCACGCGTGGCGATGCGCAGCTCACCGTCCTGCATCCCGTAGTCGGTTTCGATGATTGCCTTCTGCTCAGCGCTCAGTCGCACATCCGGCTCGATGACCACATCCACCTGCGTGTTCCAGGCCTCATCCTGCTCGGCGCTGTTCTCGCTTGGATCCATCAGATCCGGCTCGCCGCGAAAACGGCTGAGGACGAAATCGCGGAAGCCCCGGTTCTTCTCGCAATAGGCGCGCACATGCCAACGGGTGCCAGTGAATACCAGCGTGTGCGGCGCCATCACCCTGATCTCGACGTCCGGATGGGCGAGGGAAACGTACTCGATTTCCAGCCGCAGCCCTTCACGACAGGCCTTGAGAATCGGGCGCAGCACCTCGGGTCGGATGCTGCGGTCGGGCATGTGCAGCACTTCAGTGTGGGCGTAGGCCAGGGCGAGGCCTTCAATGTGCGGGGCGCGGTCGCGGTTCTGGTCGAGCAGGTGCAGATAGGCACTGGCACTGCCGTCAATGAACAGCGGCTCGAACTGCGGGCTCGGCTTGTAACCCTTCAGATGACGGTCATATGTAAGGTTTTTCGGCGCATGCTCGTTCAGGTAGGTGTTGATGTCCTTGGAGGCCTGCTGCCGGCTGATGCCAAAGCTCTGCATCAGATGGCCGGTTGTCAGGCGGCCTTCCCACCAGGCAATCGTCTCGATCAGCCGGTAACGCAGTGCCAGATCCCAGCGAACCTGACTGATCGATTGCTTGCGTTTCATGCGCGCCCCATCTGTTGAAAAAGTTTACGTGCGACTATCGGGTGACTCGACGTGTCGTGCGACGCTACATATATTCAGGGCGTACTTCAAGCGAGCAGATAGAGGAACGCCCATGAGCCTGTTACTGAATGCGCTGATTTTTTCGCTCACTGCCTTTGCAGGGATGGGCGTTCTAGCTTGGCTGGCCTACGGTGCCAACGAACGGAAGTGAAGGTGTTTACAATTTTGTAGTCGGTGAACGGTCATCCGATGAGTGGTTGGAATCCCGAGTGTAAAGCAGGGTCTTTGTTTCAGACCCAGCGCACGAGGCCCCCATGAAAACCCTGTCCCGTCACCTCGCCGAAAACTTTCCGGCTGATTACAAGACCCGCGTAGAACCGCAAGAAGACGGTTACCTGGTGGTCCGTGTCGGGTATCCGCTCAACGGCACCGAGGCCACTCGGGTGATGGCAGGCCGGCATGTCCAGAACGGTCTGCTGGTCGAGACCATCCTGGAAGACATGCGCAACGAACTGGCGCGCGTCCAGTAACCCACCTCGCGTCACCGCTACGATCTTTGGCTGTATACCCCAAGCCGGATGCGTACGCACAGCCCTCCAAGCTCGCTCTGCTCAAGTGACAGTTCACCCCGCCAGGCGGCCAGAATATCGCGCACGATGCCAAGTCCGAGACCGTGCCCTTCGGCATGTTCATCGAGGCGAGTTCCGCGTTCCAGCACGGCTTCTCGACGCGCTTCAGGGATGCCCGGCCCGTCGTCATCGACCGTAATGAGATAGCCGTCATCCAGCTGCTCGATCTGCAGCCGCACCTCGGATCGGGCGAACTTGCAGGCGTTGTCCAGCAGGTTGCCGAGCAGTTCGAGCATGTCCTCGCGGTCCCACGGTAGCCGGCAGTTTTCGTGGATATGCCAGCGCAGCTCGAGGTCTCGGCGATGGATCATCCTCAGTGTTTCGAACAGCGGCGCAAGCTCTTTGGCGCAATCGAAGTAACTGCCAGGCAGGACCTCACCGGCCAGGCGGGCGCGCCCCAGTTCCCGGCTGACCCGCTGCTGAATCTGTTCTAGCTGTTGCTCAAGGTTGCGCTGCAGGTCCGGATGCGCTGCCAGCTCCTCGTGTCTGACCAGGCTGCCCAGCACCGCCAGTGGCGTTTTCAGCGCGTGACCGAGATTGCCCAGCGCATGACGTGAGCGTTTCAGGGTGTCGTCGGTGTGTGCCAGCAGATGATTGATCTGTTCCACGAGCGGTTGCAGTTCGACCGGCGCCTGGACGTCCAATTGCTGACGTTGCCCCTGCTGAAGCTGCGCAATCTGCTGGCGCGCGCGTTCCAGCGGGCGCATGGCGAGCTTGACCGCATAGCGTTGCAGCAACAGCAACACCAGCAGCGCCAGGCTGACCAGTCCCAAACCACTGAGCCTGACCTGGGCGAAGCTTTTGAGGGTGGGCGTGTAATCCTGGGCCACGTTGATGGTGATGGTTTGTCCGTCGCGCCGATAGGTCGCTCGATAAGCCAACAGCCGCTGATCCTGCGGTCCGTCCAGCAGTTCCTCGGCCATGCCGTTGCCAGCCGGCCAGGTTGGTTCGGCGTCCCACAGTGAGCGGGATCGCCAGCTGCGGGCCGGCAAGTCGATGCGGAAATAGTGTCCGGAAAATGCTCGCTGATAGCGAGGGTTCAGCCGGCTCGAATCGAGCACAAACCCCTCCGGCCCCTGAACCACGGCCATCAACAGGCCTTCGGTTTCTTCCCTTAGATCGGTGGCCAGGTTGCGCCGCAGGCCGGATTCGAACAACCAGAGGCTGCTCTGGACCAGCAACAGGCCGACCAGCAGCAGCACCGAGATCAGTCCGACACTGAGGCTGCGCTGAATCGACGTCAAGCCGCGCCGCCGAAGCGGTAACCCTGTCCGCGGCGGGTTTCGATCAGCTCGCGACCGAGTTTGCCGCGCAGCCGATTGACGTGCACCTCGATCACATTGGAGTCGCGCTCGGTTTCACCGTCGTAAAGATGCTCGGCCAGCTGGGTTTTCGACACCAGCTGACCGGGGTGCAACATGAAATACCGCAGCAGGCGAAATTCGCCGGCGGTCAGTTCGATGTCATGGCCGTCCTTGTGGCAGCGCTGGCGGGCTTCGTCCAGCGCGACCCCGCCTGCTTGCAGCAGGGGCTGGTTGGCCACGCCATGGGCGCGCCGCAACAGCGCCTGAATTCGCAGCAGCAGTTCTTCGGGATGGAAAGGTTTGGTCAGGTAATCGTCGGCCCCGGCTTTGAGTCCTTCGATGCGCTCGGCCCATGAGTCACGGGCCGTCAGAATCAGCACCGGCGTCCCCAGGCCACGCCCTCGCCAGGCGCGTAGCACTTCCAGCCCCGGCTTACCGGGCAGGCCAAGGTCCAGAACGATCAGGTCATAGGGTTCGCTGCTGCCCTGATAATCGGCATCGCGACCATCGGCCAGCCAGTCAGTGGCGTAGCCCTGGCGTGTGAGGGTTGCGATCAATTCGTCGGCCAGCGGCACATTGTCTTCGACCAATAACAGACGCATCAGTCTTCTTCATCCTTGAGCAGCCGCCCGTCACGCGCGTCCAGTTCCAGCTCGCGGGCAACGCCGTCTGCAGTCAGTAATTCGATTTCGTAAACAAAGATGCCATCCTCTTCTTCCAGTTCGGCTTCCAGCAAGCGAGCGCCGGGATGACGCTCCATTGCCTGACGCAACAAACTTTCCAACGGCAGGATCAAACCCTCGTGACGCAGCCGCAGGGCTTCATCCTGATCGAGGTCGCGGCTCGCCGCCGGGGTGGCAGCGAGCAGCAGGGCCAGCGGAAGGGTGAAAAGAATGGCGGGTCGCATTAGTCGTCCTGATGGTCCTTGAGGACTTCGCCGGTCTTGGCGTCGAGCTCTACATCCCATTCCACACCTTTGTCGTCACGCAATTCAACCTGATAGATGTGGCGACCGTACTCTTCTTCCAGTTCGGTATCATCGATGGTGGCGCCAGGGTGCTTGGAAAGGGCGGCTTCGTTTAGTTTCTCAAAGGATTGAATGGTGCCCGCATCGCGCAGTTTCAATGCTTCGTCCGGCCCCAGGTCGCGGGCCATGGCCAGGTTGGCACCAAGGGCGAGGGTGGCTGCAGTGATCAGAGTAGTGAGTGTTTTCATGGTTTCGTTTTCCTGTGTGGGTTTCGACGATTCACAGGTTACGAGGCGCGGCTTACGCGAAACTGAACGGGGCGTTGCAAGCCAGGAACGCGGGGCGGCAGTAATCGTCGCCCTGGCATTGTCCAACATCGCGTACGTCCACCTATTGCGGGAGGTCTGCCATGAACACATTCCATTGCGTCACGCTCAGTTTGATATTGCTTGCCCCGCCTGCGCTGGCCCAGGATCTGCTCAAGCCTGCGGGGCCCACGGGTTCGCCGGAGATCAACGGCGGCCCCGCCACCGAGATGGTTTCCGAGCCGGTGATCCACGCAACGGGCACCATCGAAGCCCTGGATCGTGAGCGGGGTGTGGTGTCCATCGTTCACGGTCCGATTCCCGCATTGAAGTGGCCTGCCGCGACCATGGATTTCCAGGCTCGGCGCGAGCAGCTGGAGGGTCTCTCAACCGGTGACCAGGTCCGCATCAGCTTCCAGAGTGAGGGGGACGAAGCGGCTCTGGTGTCCATCGAGAAACCGTGAAAGGTGCATTCCAGACCAAATGGGGTGAACCCTTGATGAATGATTTCGCTCGTATGTAACAGGGCTGTCATATGCCCAACGCTCATTCATCAGAGAGGATCGACCATGTATCACAAGAAACTGACCGCCGCGCTCGCCATTGCCGTACTGGGTTCCGCGAGCGGCGTTGCGCTGGCGGATGAGCCAGGCGCTGACTGGATTACCTTCGAGCAGGCCATGGAAAAGGCCAAGGCTGCCGGTTATACCGAGCTGCATAGCCTCGAGGTCGACGACAAGAGTTGGGAAGGCAAAGGCCTGAAAGCCGACGGCAAGAAGTACGAATTCCAGATGGAAGGCACGACCGGCAAGATCACCGTCGACGAAGAAGATTGACGCTCGGCTCGCTACAGTTCACCGCGGACCGCCAGTTCCCTGATGCGGTCTGCGGCGCGGCAGTCGATGGCCTGGATGGTCAACGACGGGTTGACACCACCGGAGGTGGGAAATACCGAACCGTCACAGACCCACAGGTTACGGATATCCCAGCTGCGGCAGTCGCCGTCCACCACGCACGTGGACGGATCGAAACCCATGCGTGCGGTGCCCATGAAATGTGCAGCGCCGTCCGCTTCGCTCCAGATATTGCGCGCGCTCATGCCGTCGAGGGCACGACGCGTGAAGACTACGGCATGCTCGACCAGACGCTGACCGTTGCCGCCCATCGACCAGCTGACGCGGGCAATCGGCAGCCCGGTACTGATCTTTTTCATACGCTAGGGTGACCTTGTTTCGCGCCTGCGGCAGTATCGTCGCCGACGATCTTCAGCCCTACCGAAAGTCGTCCGGCGTGTAGGCATATTCCCCTGCTGCGACATCACCCAGCGGCAGCCGACCTCTAGCGACTGAGCTGCGTGCGCAGGCGCCCATAGTCGTAGCGGGTAAAACCGCGCGGCCATAGACGGCGACGTACTCACGACGCATGCCCAGCAGTTGCGCCAGCGGCAGCTCCAGCAGCCTCGCCTTGAGGTCCCAGAGCGCTGATATGGCGCAGGCTGCCAGGCCCGAACGGCCCAAGTTGCGCACGCCTGCCCAGGGTCGCTCGTTGAGCTGGCCCATGGCGAGCACATCCGCACCGTCGAGCAGGTCGCTAAAGTGAGCGGCGATCAGCCGCACCAGCGATGCGTCGGCATAGGTGTAGCCCAGCCCGGTCTGGCCGCCGGCCTCGCAGTCATTCCCGGTCTTTGCCCTTGCCCGACTTATGCCCCGGCAGCAGCTTGCTCAGCACCTGCTTGGCCGATTGCTTGATGATGCCGGCCTGGTCGGGATCGCCATGCAGCAGGGCGGAGGCATACTGCTTTGCCTGTTCCAGCTTGATGTGCGGTGGCAGCGGCGGTACGTCCGGGTCGGTCTTGAATTCGATCACCACTGGCCGATCCGCTGCGAACGCCCGGTCCCAAGCTGCCGCAACCTGATCCCCACGGTCGACGTAGATACCGATCAGCCCAATGGATTCGGCAAAGCGGTGGTAGGGCACATTGGGTATGTCCTGCGACGCCTCGAATTTCGGGTCGCCCTCCATCACGCGCTGTTCCCAGGTGACCTGATTGAGGTCCCCGTTGTTGAACACGCAGCAGATCCACTGCGGGTTCTGCCATTCCTTCCAGTACTTGGCGACCGTGATCAGCTCGGCCATGTTGTTCATCTGCATGGCGCCATCGCCGACCATCGCCGCTACCGGGCGATCCGGGTGAGAGAATTTCGCGGCAATGGCATAGGGCACCGCCGCACCCATCGAAGCCAGCCCGCCGGACAGCGAGCCCATCATGCCGCGGCGCATCTTCACATCGCGGGCATACCAGTTGGCACAGGAGCCCGAGTCGCTGGTGACAATCGAGTAATCCGGCAGCCGTGGCGACAGCTCGAAGGCGACGCGCTGCGGGTTGATCGGATTGGCTTCGACCAAGGCGCGCTTCTCCAGCACGCGCTCCCAGTCCATGCGCCACTCCTCGACGCGCTTGCGCCATTTGCGCTCGGTCTTCTCCTGCAGCATGGGCAGCAGCGCGCGCAGGGTTTCAGCCGAGTCTCCCTGAAGATTCACCTCCATGGGATATCGGATGCTGAGCATGTCGGCCTTGAGGTCGATCTGCACGCCGCGGGCCTGACCTTCTTCAGGCAGGAATTCGGAATAGGGGAAGCCCGAACCGATCATCAGTAGCGTGTCGCATTCTGTCATCAACTTGTAGCTCGGTTCCGTGCCCAGCAATCCGGTAGAGCCGGTGACCCACGGCAGATCGTCCGGTACGGCGGCCTTTCCGAGCAGCGCCTTGGCAACCCCAGCCCCGAGTTTTTCGGCCACGGCAATGACCTCATCGGTGGCATTCAAGGCACCGGCGCCCACCAGAATGGCCACCTTTTCGCCTGAGTTGAGCACCTCGGCGGCACGCTGCAGATCAGCTTCGTAGGGCACCATCTTCGGCCGGGTGTAGCCGATACCGGAGTGCACAGCCCCGTGGGCGCGCGGCGGCTCGCTGTACTCGGCGTCTTGCAGGTCGCTGGGCAGGATGACGGTGGCGACCTTGCGCTCGCCGACGGCGGTACGAATCGCCCGGTCGATCAGGTGCCTAACCTGAGCCGGTGCGCTGGCCTGCTCGACAAACGCGCCGGACACGTCCTTGAACAACGCCGGTAGGTCGATTTCCTGCTGGTAGTGGCTGCCCAATGCGGTTCGCGATTTCTGGCCGGTGATTGCCAGCACCGGCATGTGATCCAGTCGCGCGTCGTAGAGGCCGGTGATCAGATGCGCCGCGCCCGGGCCGGAGGTGGCGATGCAGACGCCGAGGCCGCCATTGAACTTGGCGTCGGCCGAGGCCATGAACGCGGCCATTTCCTCATGCCGGGCTTGAATGAAACGGATCTTTTCGTTGGCACGATTCAGCGCGCCGAACACACCGTTGATGCCGTCGCCGGGGTAGCCATAAATGCGCCGCACACCCCATTGGTAGAGGCGTTCGATTACGTAGTCACCGACTGTCATTGCCATGGAAACCTCGCTTGGTCTGGGCGTGAGCGTTCAGACACAAGGGGCTGGAACTTCGCGCTGCTGTAGCGCGCAACGAAGCGGCGTCGCAACCCGAATGCCTGGCTGTCCTAGTTCTCGACCGGAGGGGGCTGCGAGGGTTTCCCTTAAGTTCGCTTGATAGACGAGCGAGCCTTCACTCGGGGTGGCAGCACTGCGTCGGTGAGGCCGGCTCGGCTGCAACGGCGCGCCCGGTTGCATCGACGCTGTCACCACTGCCGTAGCGATCATGGTGGCGCACCCAGTCGGTCAGGTTGTGCCGAGGCCCGTTCTCGTTGCGCCCCTTGGGTGTCATGTCGAGCAGCACGTAGCTACCGAGCAGCTCCTCGGCGCCACGGCCGTAGGCAGAAAAGGTGTGAAAGACGCTGCCATCCTCATCCCGGTAGAACACGCTGAACCCCGACAGCTCCTCACAGACGTACGGCTGCCACGCGTAATTGTGAAAGACCTGGTTGTCGACGATGTCCTGCGGTTCGAAGGACACGTGAAAGTCGCGGTTGAAATCGCTTCCAGCCGAGGACAGCCAGCGGAAATGCCAGCCCATTCTTTGGCGGTAGGCCTCGAGCATATTGAGCGGCGCCCGTGAAACAGCAGCAAAGCTGACATCGTGATGGGTGAGGTGCTGCAGCGCACCCTCTACGTGATCCATCTCGAATGAGCAGCCGACACAGCCTTCGGTCCAGTCCGGGCCAAACATGAAATGCTTGATGATCAACTGGCTGCGACCTTCGAACAGGTCCGCCAGCCGGACCGGTCCTCGTGCCTCATGGAACAGATAATCCTTGTCCACCTTTGTCCAGGGCAGCTCACGACGGGCGGCGGCAAGCGCGTCGCGCTGACGGGTTACCTGCTTTTCGTGAACGAGGTGCGCCGCGTGTGCCGCGAGCCACTCCTGACGGGAAACGATTCGATGAGTCATCTTCGGTCTCCTTGCGATGGGACACTCATTTACGAGCTGTCACTGATGGTCGAATCGCGACTGCTCGCTTCGACAACCTAAGTCGATGCCGACCAGGATTACGACGAAAGGGGCTCTGTCGCGGCTCGGCTGCGCTGTTGAAGTATCATTGCGCCTCTCCGCTCAGACGGTCGCCATGCCCATGCCCGCCCCAGACGCTCGCAGCACACTGCATCTCCCCCAAGGCAACTGGGCGACGGTGCTCGACTGCCTGTGCGCGCATTTTCCGGCAATTGATCGCGAAACCTGGGCCGATCGCTTCGCGCGAGGCCGCGTACTCGGCGCTGACGGGCAGCCGCTGGAGGCGACGCATCCTTATCAGGTCGGCTTGAAGGTCTACTATTTTCGCGAGGTGCCGGACGAGAAGCCGATTCCCTTCGAAGAGCAGATCCTGCACCTCGACGAGCACCTGCTGGTGGCGGACAAGCCGCATTTCCTGCCGGTCATGCCGGCCGGGGAGTACGTCAACGAAACTCTGCTGGCGCGCCTGAGCAAGCGCGTGGGCAATTCAAATCTGGTGCCGATCCACCGCATCGACCGACTGACGGCGGGGCTGGTGCTGTTCTCCACCAATCCCGAAAGTCGCGGCCGCTACCAGGCGCTGTTCCGTGAACGCAAAATCGAAAAACGCTACGAAGCGATCTGTCCGGCGCTGCCCGACCTCGAATTCCCACGGTGCGAACGACTGCACATGGTCGACGGTGAACCCTTCTTCCTGATGAAGCGCGGCCACGGCGAGCCCAACAGCGAGACCCGCATCGAGGTGCTCGAAAAGCACGGCGAGCTTTGGCGTTATGCGCTGTATCCCGTCACCGGACGCAAGCATCAGCTGCGCCTGCAGATGGCCTCGCTGGGCGCGGGCATCTGCAACGACCCCTTCTACCCCGAGCTGCTGGAACGCGGTCGCCGCGATCAGGATGACTACACCAACCCGCTCAAACTGCTGGCGCGTGGCCTGGAATTTCGAGATCCCCTGACCGGTGAACCGCGTTGTTTCGAGAGCCGCTTGCAGCTGGATTGGTAAACCGTTCCGCTAGCCTACGATAGGCGGCATGGGCCTGTTTGTGGGCGCGAGCTTGCTCGCGAATCTGTGGGACACCATCGCAGAAGCTTCGCCAGCGATCAGGCTCCGAAAGGATTGGACTCTATCTCGCACAGCTGGAGGTGTCTTGCCGCCGCCTGAGCGCAGCAGGTCTCGACGGTCCCTGCACCATCCTCGAACGGGTGGCTGGCACCATCTCAGCCGCCCCTAGTCGATATCGTTAACGCCCCAGCCGAAGCGATATCGCCATGCCTGAAGGTCCATCGATCGTCATCTTGCGAGAAGAAGTCTCTGCATTTACAGGCAAACCCATCGAGCGAGCCGAGGGCAGCGCCAAAATCGACAAGGCGCGGCTGGTGGGGCAGACGGTGCGGTCGTTTCGCAGCTGGGGCAAGCACTTCCTGATCGAGCTGGATGGCGTCTCGCTGCGCATTCATCTGCTGTTGTTCGGCAGTTATCGGATCAATGAGCGCAAGGAGTCGGCGCCTCGTCTGAGCCTGGGTTTCCCGAACGGTGAATTGAATTTCTACGGCTGCTCGGTGCAATTCATCGAAGGCTCGCTGGACGAAGCGTACGACTGGGGTGCGGACGTTATGAGCGACGCCTGGGACAACCGCACAACGCTGAAGAAACTGCGCAAACGGCCGCAGATGCTGGCCTGCGATGCGCTGCTGGATCAAACGCTGTTTTCCGGCTCTGGCAACATCATCAAGAACGAGGTGCTGTTTCGTACCCGCATCCATCCGTTGTCGCTGATCGGCGCTCTGCCAGCGCCCAAGCTCAGGGAGCTGACGCGTGAGGTTCGCACCTACAGCTTTGAATTCCTGCAGTGGAAGCGCGAGGGCGCGCTTAAAGCGCACTGGCTCGCGCACACCAAAACCACCTGCCCGCGCTGCAAGATTCCCTTCATTCGGGCCAAATCGCTTGGCCGCAGCAAACGGCGAAGCTTCTTTTGCGAGCGTTGCCAGAAACGCTACGGCGACAGCGATCAGGTTGCGGTCGAAGCGCCGGCTGACAAGGAATGAAGACCCGGCGTTGTATGCTTCTCACCACGCTGCGCTTAACCATCAGAGGCCGATCATCGATGCGTATTGTGTTACTGCCATTTCTCGTTGCCATGGTCGGTCCAGCCATCGTCCATGCCAGCGAGCCATTGCTAGAAGTGCAGGTTGGTGACGCCAGGGTCGAGGCCGAGTACGCCCGCTCTCCCGCCGAGCGTGAACGCGGCTTGATGGAGCGCACCGAGATGTCTGCCGATCACGGCATGCTGTTTCGCTTCGATGACTTTCGTCGTCACTGCCTGTGGATGAAGAACACACCGCTACCGCTGTCAGCGGCGTTCATGGACGAGCAGGGACGCATCGTCGATGTGATCGATCTGGAGCCGTTGAGTAAGGCGATTCGCTGTTCAAGCGAGCCAGCGCGCTATGCGCTGGAGGTGAATCAGGGATGGTTCGAACGCAACGGGATCGAGGTTGGCGAGCAGTTGCGCGGGATACCGGGCGAGTAGCCGTTCGCGCTGTGATACGGCGTGACGCCTCTGTTGCGGTTGAATGCTGGTGGAAAAGGCTGTGGCCGTTTTCCACCCTACGTTAGGCCGGCGCTGCGGCTGTAGGGTGGAAAACGGCTCTGCCTTATCCACCGATTGTTCCGCCGTGACTGCCATCAATCCAGCGGCAATTCCGTGGTCCGCTTCACCTCACTCATGGCGATATGCGAGTGCGCTTCCTGCACATGCGGGCGCTGCAGGAGTTGGTCGCGCAGGAAGCGCTCGTAGCTGTCGATGTCCTTGGCCACCACCTTGAGCAGGTAATCCGATTCGCCGGCCATGGTGTGGCATTCCAGCACTTCGGGATAACCCACCACGGCGCGCTCGAATTCGTCGAGGTTGCTGCGTCCGTGAGCGGACAGCTTGATATTGACGAACACCGTCATGTTCAGCCCGAGCTTCTTGGGGTTGAGGAGGGCGACCTTGCGCTCGATCAGCCCTTCTTCCTGCATGCGGTGGATGCGTCGCCAGCAGGGTGATTGCGACAGCTCGACCTTTTCCGCGACCTCGGCGGCGGAGAGGTCAGCGTTGTGTTGCAGCAGCAGCAAAATCTTGCGGTCGATGCTGCTCAGAGGCGTCTGCATGGTTGTTCTCATTTTGTTGTTGTTAGTGAATGGATCATGCACGCGATAGCGCTTACACCGCAAAAGTAGAAAGAAAATCTCTCCTTGTCACAGCCAGAATTTATCCAACGCGCAACGGTGGGGTGATCCCCTGCCGGTCGCTGGCGTGGGACGGCTTACCGTGCAGCTACCCACGACCTTGTTAGGCGGACGACGTAAAGCGTCGTCCAGACTCCGATAAAAACAAACAGGAGCGCCACATGTCACTGGCCGAGATCCGCCTGGATGACAAGTACCGGCTCGCAACCGGACATCTGTACCTCACCGGCACCCAGGCGCTGACTCGCCTGCCCATGCTGCAGCATCAGCGCGACCAGGCTCAGAACCTGAATACCGGTTGCTTCATCTCCGGCTACCGCGGCTCGCCATTGGGCATGCTGGACAAGAGCCTCTGGGACGCGCGCGATTTCCTCAAGCAGAACGCCATCCATTTCCAGCCGGGCCTCAACGAGGAACTGGCGGCGACGGCGGTCTGGGGCAGCCAGCAGACCAACCTGTTTCCCGGCGCCAAATACGACGGCGTGTTTGCCATGTGGTACGGCAAGGGCCCGGGCGTCGACCGCTCCGGCGACGTCTTCAAGCACGGCAATGCCGCGGGCGTCTCGCCCCATGGCGGCGTGCTGCTGCTGGCCGGTGACGACCACGGCTGCAAATCCTCGACGCTGCCGCACCAGAGCGAGCATGCCTTTATCGCTGCCTCGATCCCGGTGCTGAACCCGGCCAACGTTCAGGAGATTCTCGACTACGGCATCATCGGCTGGGAGCTGTCGCGCTATTCCGGCTGCTGGGTGGCGCTCAAGACCATTGCCGAGAACGTCGATTCCTCCGCCGTGGTGGAAGTCGATCCGCTGCGGGTGAAGACGCGCATTCCTGATGACTTCGAACTGCCTGAAGGCGGCGTGCACATTCGCTGGCCGGACCCGCCGTTGGCGCAGGAAAAACGCCTCAACCTCTACAAGATCTACGCCGCACGCGCGTTTGCTCGGGCCAACAACCTCAACCAGGTGATGCTCGACTCGCCGAACCCGCGCCTGGGGATCATCACCACCGGCAAGTCCTATCTCGACGTGCGCCAGGCGCTGGATGACCTCGGTCTGGACGAAGCGCTGTGCGCCCAAGTGGGCCTGCGGGTGCTCAAGGTCGGCATGAGCTGGCCGCTGGAGCCGGTTTCGGTGCATGAATTTGCCCAGGGCCTGGACGAGATCCTGGTGGTCGAGGAAAAGCGCAGCATTCTCGAAGACCAGCTCACCGGTCAGCTCTACAACTGGCCGCTGGACAAGCGCCCACGGGTGGTCGGCGAGTTCGACGAGCACGGCACCTCGCTGCTGCCGAACCTCAGCGAGCTGACCCCGGCGATGATCGCCCGGGTGATCGCCAAGCGCCTCGCGCCGATCTACACCAGCGACAGCATCCAGGCGCGCCTGGCCTTTCTCGCCGCCAAGGAAAAGGCCCTGGCGGCACGCAACTACGACACCGTGCGTACCCCGCATTACTGCTCCGGTTGCCCACATAACACCTCGACCAAAGTGCCCGAGGGCAGCCGCGCCTCGGCCGGCATCGGCTGTCACTACATGGTGCAGTGGATGGACCGGCGCACCGAGACCTTTACCCAGATGGGCGGGGAGGGCGTCAACTGGATCGGCCAGGCGCCGTTCACCGACACGCCTCACATGTTCCAGAACCTCGGCGACGGCACCTATTTCCACTCCGGCAGCTTGGCAGTACGCGCCGCGGTGGCGGCCGGTGTGAACATCACCTTCAAGATTCTCTACAACGATGCTGTGGCCATGACCGGTGGCCAGCCCATTGACGGCGAGTTGCGCGTCGACCAGCTCAGCCGGCAGGTCGCCGACGAAGGCGTCAAACGTATCGCCCTGGTCAGCGACGAGCCGGAAAAATACCCGACCCGCGAAACCTTCGCGCCGATCACCAGCTTCCACCATCGCCGCGATCTGGACGCCATCCAGCGCGAGCTTCGCGAGTTCAAGGGCGTGTCGGTGATCATCTACGACCAGACCTGTGCCACCGAAAAGCGCCGTCGGCGCAAGCGCGGCAAGCTGGAAGACCCGGCCAAGCGCGCCTTTATCAACCCGGCCGTGTGCGAAGGCTGCGGTGACTGTGGCGAGAAGTCCAACTGCCTGGCGGTGATGCCGCTGGAAACCGAGTTGGGCCGCAAGCGCGAGATCGACCAGAACGCTTGCAACAAGGACTTTTCATGCGTCGAAGGCTTCTGCCCGAGCTTTGTCACCGTGCACGGCGGCGGGCTGCGCAAGCCCGAGGCCATGGCTGGCGGTATCGAGGCGGCAACATTGCCCGAGCCACAGCACCCGGCGCTGGATCGTCCGTGGAACATACTGATTCCAGGCGTGGGCGGCAGCGGTGTGACCACCCTCGGCGCGCTGCTGGGCATGGCCGCGCATCTGGAAGGCAAGGGCTGCACCGTGCTCGATCAGGCCGGGCTGGCGCAGAAGTTCGGCCCGGTGGTCACGCATATCCGCATCGCCGCCAAGCAGGACGATATCTATGCAGTGCGCATTGCAGCCGGTGAAACCGATCTGCTGCTGGGCTGCGATCTGGTGGTCGCCGCCGGTGACGATTCGCTCACCCGCCTCAATGATCAGATCAGCCATGCGGTGATCAACAGCCACGAATCGGCGACCGCCGAATTCACCCGCAACCCCGATGCCCAGGTGCCGGGCAAGGCCATGCGCGAAGCGCTGGTCGATGCGGTGGGTGCCGAAAAGACTCACTTCATCGATGCGACTTACCTGGCCACCCGACTGCTCGGCGATAGCATCGCGACCAACCTCTTCCTGCTGGGATTTGCCTATCAGCAAGGGCTGTTGCCGCTGTCTGCCGAAGCCATGGAGAAGGCTATCAGCATCAACGGAGTCGCTGCCGAGTTGAACCAGCAGGCCTTTCGCTGGGGCCGCCGCGCATCGCTGGAACGCGAAGCGGTGGAGAAACTGGCGCGTCCGGCTGAAACGGCCGAGCCCATCTGCCAGACCCTGGAAGAGATCGTCGACTGGCGTGTGGATTTCCTCACTCGTTACCAGAACGCCGCCTATGCCAAGCGGTATCGCGCCAAGGTGGAGCAGGTGCGGGCGCTGGATACCGCCGATGATCTGGCGCTGTCCAAAGCCGTGGCGCGTTATTACTTCAAACTGCTCGCCTACAAGGACGAGTACGAAGTCGCGCGGCTGTACAGCGAGCCGGAATTCCGCCAGCAGCTCGAAGCGCAGTTTGAAGGCGACTACAAGCTGCAGTTCCATCTGGCGCCGGCCTGGCTGGCCAAGCGTGACAGCACCACCGGCGAGCCGCGCAAGCGCGAACTCGGCCCTTGGGTGCTAAACGCCTTCAACGTGCTGGCGAAGCTGAAGTTCCTGCGCGGGACGCCGTTGGACGTGTTCGGCTACGGCCATGACCGCCGCGTCGAACGCGAGTTGATCAGCGAATACGAGCGCAACCTCGACGGCCTCCTGGCGCAACTCAAGCCGAGCAACTACCGCACCGCTGTGGCCATCGCTGCGCTACCGGAACTGATCCGTGGCTACGGCCCGGTGAAAGAGCGCTCCATTGCCAAGGCACGCCAGCAGGAAAAGGTGCTCAAGGAGCAGCTGAACCGCGGCGACGAGGTGCAGACCGTGCGGCTGTTCGAACCGGCGGCCTGACCGCCCCGGCTGGGCGCTCGTCGAGTGGGCCAGAGTTGTTCGGTGGGCTAAAGCCCACCCTACAAAACCGCCCGCGGCGATGAAGACGCACTCGTAGGGTGGGCTTCAGCCCACCATTGATTGATGGCGTAAGCGTCGAAAGCTCTCCGCGAAGTGCGCCGGATAGGTCGCACAGAAGATTCGAAGGGACCTGGATAGCAGGGCTCTCAAACAGAACAACAAAGAGGAATCCGCAATGTCCGTTTTCACCCATCCCGATTTCGATCACCACGAGCAGGTGGTTTTCTGCCATGACAAGGCGTCGGGCCTGCGCGCGATCATCGCCATCCATGACACCACGCTCGGCCCGGCGCTGGGCGGTTGCCGGATGTTTCCCTATGCCAGTGACGACGACGCGGTGCGTGACGTGCTGCGTCTGTCTCGTGGCATGACCCTGAAATCCTCGCTGGCCGGGCTCAAGCTTGGCGGCGGCAAGGCGGTGATCATCGGCGACCCGCACGCCGGCAAGAGCCAGGCATTGCTCCACGCCATGGGTGATTTCGTCGACAGCCTCGGCGGACGCTACATCACGGCGGCCGACTCGGGCACCGGTGAGCCGGAAATGCAGGCCTTCGCCCAGCGCACCCGCCACGTTATCGGCGCCACACCGCGCACCACGCTCGATGGCACTATCGCCAGCGGCGACCCGTCGCCGTCCACGGCACTCGGTGTGTTTGTCGGCCTGCGCGAAGCAGTGCGTCAGCGCCTCGGTCGGGACGACCTGACTGGCCTGAAGGTCGCCATCCAGGGCGTCGGGCATGTCGGGCTCGGGTTGGCTCGTCATCTGAAGGACGCCGGCGCCGAGCTGTGGGTCTGCGACATTTTCGATGCCAACGTGCAGCAATCCGTCGAAGAGCTGGGCGCCAACGCGGTGCGGCCACACGACATCTATGGCCTGGACGTAGATGTGTTCGCGCCCTGCGCCATGGGCGGCATTCTCAACGCCGAAACCTTGCAGAGCCTGCGTGCCCCGGTGATCGCCGGGGCGGCGAACAACCAGCTGGCGAGCCCGGAAATAGGCGTCGAACTGCAGCGTCGCAATCATCTCTACGCGCCGGACTACGCCATCAATGCCGGCGGCATCATCGACGTCTATTACCAGCGCATCGGCGGCAGCCCGGCACAGACGGACGCGCACGTTCGAGGCATCGCTGAAACCCTGCGCGAGATCTTCGAGCGCGCCGCCAGCAGTGGTGAGTCCACGTCGGTCGTCGCCGATCGGCTGGCCCAGGAGCGCCTCGGCGGCCAGCACGCGGTGCAGAAGCACCCACAGCGCCTGCAGGCGTAACGAGCATGAGGGCGGCCCAGGGCCGCCCGTTTTGTTTTCGGCAGCCCGAGTTGTTCTGCCGAGCATGTGCAAATCCCTGACAAAAACAACAAGCAGGAATCCGCAATGACTGACAAAAGCAGCATTGCCGCCGGCTCTCTCGGTGGCGTTCATACTCAGCAAAGCGCGGCGCGTGGGCTCTGGTCCTCACGCTGGGTGTTCTTCCTGGCCGCCACTGGCTCGGCGGTCGGCCTGGGCAATATCTGGAAATTCCCCTACATCACCGGTGAGAACGGCGGCGGCGCCTTTGTGCTGGTGTACCTCGGCTGCATTCTGCTGATCGGCATTCCCTTGCTGATGGCTGAAGTGATGATCGGCCGTCGTGGTCGGCAGAACCCCGATGACGCGGTGGCGCGACTGGCCCGTGAGGCCGGCGCCAGTACCCGGTGGCGCATTGCCGGTTGGCTCGGTGGATTGACCGGTTTCCTCATTCTCAGCTTCTACCTGGTGGTGGCTGGTTGGGCGCTGTCCTATGTGCCGACCACGCTCAGCGGCGCTTTCGGTGGTGTGAGCGGTGACACCAGTGGTGAGATGTTCAATGGCCTGTTGGCCAGCCCGATGCGGCTGATCGTCTGCGGCACGCTGGTGCTGGCAGCGACCATGCTGATTGTCGGCTTTGGTGTGCGCGGCGGGCTGGAGCGCTCGCTGCGGTTCCTCATGCCCGGTCTGTTCGTACTGTTGCTCGGGCTGGTCGGCTATGCCGCCGTGACGGGCGAATTCCTGCAGGCGCTGGAGTTTCTGTTTGTGCCGGACTTCTCCGCGCTGACCGCCACCAGCGTGTTGATCGCGCTGGGCCATGCCTTCTTCACGCTCAGTCTCGGTGCGGGGGCGATGATGGTCTATGGCTCCTATCTGCCCGAGGGCACCTCGATTGCCAAGACCTCCGTGTTGGTGGCGCTGGCTGACACCGTCGTTGCGCTGCTGGCCGGTATGGCGATCTTCCCGCTGGTGTTCGGTAATGGTCTGGAGCCGGGCGCCGGCCCCGGGCTGATCTTTGTCACCCTGCCAATCGCCTTCGGCCAGATGCCGCTGGGCCAGGTGGTCGGTGGGCTGTTCTTTGTCATGCTGGTGATCGCCGCACTGACCTCGGCCATTTCCCTGAGCGAACCGAGCATTGCCTGGATGACCGAGCGCTTCCGCATGAGCCGTACTAAGGCGGTGCTGATCAGTGGCGGCCTGCTCTGGCTGCTGAGCTTGGGCAGCGTGTTCTCCTTCAATCTCTGGGCGGACTACCAGCTGTTCGGCAAGACCTTCTTTGACAGCCTCGATTATCTGACGACCAACTGGCTGATGCCCTTGGGCGGTCTTATGACTGTGCTGTTCACCGGCTGGGTAATGAAGGAACAAACGGTACGCGACGCCATTGGAATTCGGGACGGCGGACTGTTCCGCGCCTGGTGGGTGCTGCTGCGCTTCGGCACCCCGCTGGCAATCGTCCTGGTGTTCCTCAACCTCAGCGGGCTGATCTAGGAAGCTCTTGCGCTGAGCCGGGTGCGTCGGAACCGGAATTAAAAAAGGCGTGGTGCGGCGAGCTGTCGCACCGAGCCGTCAGGTTTTCGTTACGCAGCAAATGACGCAACCTCGTAGCCCTGCGCTCGCAAAGGGCCGTAACGAAATCCTTCCAGGCTGAGCATCCCGAAGTCGCCAGCCCTGCTACCGGCGGGCTTGTGCGGCTGGTCCGGGTGGTTTGTTATGGCGGCGGCCAAGCCAATCCTTCGACCTTGCTGGGTGATCAGCAGGGCAACCGGGATGGTCAAAGGATGTTGCCCGCCACAGAGAACCACGTACTGGGAGCGTTATGAGCAGTGAAACAACCACAACGGCCGGTTCGTCGCCCACGCTGAAGCTCTACGGCTACTGGCGTTCCAGCGCCGCCTATCGCGTACGCATTGCGTTGAACCTGAAAGGCCTCGCCTTCGAAAACTTGCCGGTGCATCTGGTCAAAGACGGCGGCCAGCAACGCTCGGCCGACTACAAGGGGCTCAATCCGCAGGGGCTGGTGCCCTTGTTGGTCGATGGCGACGAGCGCATCAGCCAGTCGCTAGCGATTCTTGAATACCTGGAGGAGGTCTTTCCGCTTCCGGCTTTGCTGCCGGATGACCCGGCCGACCGGGCTCGGGTGCGCTCGCTGGCGCTTCATATCGCCTGTGACCTGCATCCCCTGAACAACCTGCGTGTGTTGCAGTACCTCAGCGGCCCGCTGGGCATTGCGGACGAGGCGAAGCAGCAGTGGATACAGCACTGGATTCTCACGGGCCTCGCCGGTGTCGAGCAGGGGCTGGCTGCCTTCGATGGCAAACTCTCACTCGGCAAACGGCCGGGCTATCTGGAGGCATGCCTGGTGCCGCAGGTATACAATGCGCGCCGTTTTTCCTGTGACCTCAGTGCGTACCCGCGCATTTTGCAGATGACCGAGCAGTGCGAATCCCTCGAAGCCTTTGCCAACGCAGCTCCGGAGGTGCAGCCCGACGCTCAATAGGTTCATCCGCCTTGCACTCCGTCGTGCCACAAGCGCGGCGGGTTCGATTCCGTCACAGATAACAACAAACAGGTGACGCATGACCCGTGAAAAACCGAAGAACCTTTGGCTCTCCCGTTGGGGCTTTATCCTGGCCGCGACCGGCTCCGCCGTCGGCTTGGGCAACATCTGGAAATTTCCCTACATAACCGGCGAGTACGGCGGCGGCGCGTTCGTGCTGATGTACCTGGCGTGCATCCTTGCCATCGGTATTCCGGTGATGATGACCGAGATCGCCATTGGCCGTCGCGGCCGCGGCAGCCCCATCGACGCGATTGGTCGGGCGGCACGCGAAAACGGCAGCAGCCCGTTGTGGAAAGGTGTCGGCGGCATGGCCATGGCGGCCGGCTTCCTGATTCTCTGTTTCTACGTGGTGGTCGCCGGCTGGGCCTTTGCCTATACGGTGAAGATGCTCGACGGCTCGCTCGCGGCGGGTTCCGTGGACGGCCTGGCGCAGGTGTTCGAGGCGCACAACGCCAATGCCCTGCAGTTGGGTGGCTGGAGTCTCCTCGTAGCGCTGTTGACGCTGTGGATCGTCGCCAAGGGCGTGCAGGCGGGCATCGAGCGCGCGGTGCGCTGGATGATGCCGGGCCTCGCGGTGATGCTGCTGATTCTGGTGGGCTACGCCTTTACCAGCGGCGGCTTCGATCAAGGCTTCGCGTTCCTGTTCAGCTTCGACACCTCCAAGCTCACCGGTGAAGCGCTGCTGGCCGCGCTCGGCCATGCCTTCTTTACCCTGAGCCTGGCGTCCGGCGCCATCCTCACCTACGGATCCTACATCCCGGATGGCCAGTCCATCGCGCGGACCACCTTCATGGTCGCGATTGCCGACACGGCGGTGGCGTTGCTGGCAGGGCTGGCGATCTTCCCGATCATCTTTGCCAACGGCATGGACCCGACCGCGGGGCCCGGGCTGATCTTCATGAGCCTGCCGCTGGCCTTCCAGCAGATGCCGTTCGGCACGCTGTTCGGCGTGCTGTTCTTCGCCATGGTGTCGATTGCCGCGCTGACCTCGGCGATCTCGATGATCGAAGCCACGGTGGCCTACCTCAACGAGAAGCATGGCATCAGCCGCCTCAAGGCCGCCATGGGCGCGGGTGCGGTGCTGCTGGTGATCAGCCTGCTGGCGATGCTCTCATTCAACCTGATGGCCGGCTGGACACCAATGGGCAAGAACTTCTTCGACTGGCTCGACTACCTGACCTCGCGCTGGATGATGCCGTTGGGCGGGATCTTCATCGTGATCTTTGCCGGCTATGCGCTGCGCAGCGAGATCATGCGTGAAGAGTTGGATCTGCCGCCGCTGGGTTATGCGCTCTGGCTGTTCATGGTGCGCTACGTCTGCCCGGTGCTGATTACGATGGTCTTCCTGCACGCCCTCGGCTGGCTGGGCTTCGACCCGCTGGTGCGCTGGTACTGGATTGTCGGGGCCGTGGCTGTGCTGGCCATCCTCGGTGAGGGGTTGCGCCCGCGGGTCATGCCGGCTTTGGCAGGGCGCTGACTTCGGCAGCGTTCTTGCTGGATTGACAGAACGGCATGTCTGCAAGGCATGCCGTTTTTGTTTGCAGGCTATTCAAAAAGGCGCTGTCAAAACGCCATGCCGCTCGTCTGAAGCCGTCGTGAGTTGCTTTGAAACCCCCGGCTGGCGCGGGTTGTAGCCCATCTTGATCAGGCGATTTGCCTAAAGCTTGAGTCCCTGCGGCCGACATACGATCAAGCAGTGGACGCTACATAAGGAAAGGATTGCCGATTCGATCCAGACCTATCCGGACACGCGCCATGCCTAGCCGTCTCAAATTCAGCCACAAGATTCTGTTGGCTGCGTCACTCGTCGTGATCGCGACGTTCGCCCTGTTCACGCTGTTCAACGATTACCTTCAGCGCAACGCCATCCGAGACAATCTCGATAGCTATCTGGATGAGATGGGTGAAGTCACCGCTCACAACATTCAGAACTGGCTGTCCGGTCGGATCCTGTTGGTGGAAAGCGCTGCGCAGTCCATCGCCAACGACAGCTCCGATCAGCGCGTGGTTGCTCTGCTCGAACAGAAGGCGTTTGCCTCAACCTTCGGCTTTACCTATCTGGGCGAGCAGAGCGGCCGCTTCACTATGCGTCCGGAAGACGAAATGCCCGCCGGGTACGATCCGCGCACCCGCCCTTGGTACAAGGACGCGGTGGCTGCTGGCGGAACGACCCTTACCGAACCCTATGTCGACGCGGCCACGGGCGAGCTGATCATCACGATCGCCACCCCCGCGGGCAGCGGCAGCCAGACGGTTGGCGTGGTGGGCGGCGACCTGGGTTTGAAGGCGCTGGTCGACATCATCAACGCGCTGAACTTCGACGGCATGGGGTACGCGTTTCTGGTCAGCGGTGACGGCAAGGTGCTGGTCCACCCGGACAAAAGCAAAGTGATGAAAACGCTGGCTGAGCTGTATCCGCAGAACACACCTTCGGTAACCGGCGATCTCAGCGAATCCGAGCTCGATGGCCAGGCACGCATCCTCAGCTTCAGCCCGGTCCCCGGCCTGCCTTCGGTGACCTGGTACGTCGGCATCTCCGTGGAAAAGGAAAAGGCTTATGAGGCGCTGTCGAGCTTCCGTACCTCGGCGCTCGTCGCCACTGTCATCGCTGTGGTGTTCATCATGATCCTGCTGGGCATGCTGATCCGTGTGCTGATGCGGCCGCTGACCGACATGGGCCGCGCCATGGCCAACATTGCCGAAGGCGAGGGGGACCTGACCCGCCGCCTGACCGTGCAATCGCAGGACGAGTTTGGTGTGCTGGCAATGGCCTTCAACCGTTTCGTAGAGCGTATTCACGGCTCCATCCGGGAGGTGTCGTCCGCGACCGAGCAGGTCAACGAGGTGGCGCAGCGAGTGCTGGCCGCCTCGAACTCTTCAATGATCAACTCCGACGAACAGTCCAGCCGCACCAACAGTGTGGCCGCCGCGATCAATCAACTCGGCGCCGCCGCGCAAGAGATCGCCCGCAATGCCGCCGACGCTTCGCAGCAGGCCAGCGGTGCCAGCCACCAGGCCGAAGACGGGCGCAAGGTGGTCGAGCGAAACATCGAGGCGATGAAGCAGCTGTCGAACAACATCAGCGCCTCCTGCCAGCAGATCGAGGCCCTCAATAGTCAGACCGTTGGCATCGGGCAGATCCTTGATGTGATCAAGGGCATCTCCGAACAGACCAACCTACTGGCGCTGAACGCCGCCATCGAAGCGGCGCGCGCCGGTGAAGCCGGACGTGGTTTTGCGGTTGTTGCAGATGAAGTGCGCAGCCTCGCGCATCGCACCCAGACCTCGGCGCAGGAGATCCACGGCATGATCGAGAAGCTGCAGGTTGGTGCCCGCGATTCGGTGAGCACCATGACCGAGAGTCAGCGCCAGAGCGAGGCCAGCGTCGGCATAGCCAACCAGGCCGGTGAGCGCCTGGGCAGCGTGACACTCAGCATCGGTGAGATCGACGCGATGAACCAGTCGGTCGCCACCGCGACCGAAGAGCAGACCTCGGTGATCGAGTCGCTGAACATGGACATCACCGAGATCAACACGCTGAACCAGGAAGGCGTGGAGAACCTGCAGTCTACGCTGCGGGCCTGTGGTGATCTTGAGCAGCAGGCGGCGCGGTTGAAGCAGTTGGTGGGGAGTTTCCGGATCTGATCCGGGGTTGATGAAAAGGGCGCTTCGGCGCCCTTTTTGTTTTGACGAGTTTGCGTTGCCGCGGGCGTTGGGGACACCGAGTCCCTGGTGCGAATTTTTGTGCTGCGGGCCCGCGTGGTTAGCCGATTGATTGGGTTGTTTTGGGCATTGGTTTCGCCCTGCTGGGCGAGTCACTTTTTCCAAACGCGGAAAAAGTAACCAAAAACGCTTGCCCCTGCATCCGGCCCCGGCTGCGCCGGGGTTCCCTCGCTCCGGCGACGTTCCAGGGGCCCGCCGCGAAGGGCCATCCCTGGCCCATCGCGGCTCTCGCGGCATCCATGCCGCTCAACCCCTTCCACGCCACCTGCGCTCGGCCTCCTGAAAGGGGCGATTCGGTGGTGTCTGATAGGCCGTGCAACGAAGCGGTTGTGCGAGCGTTTTAGACGATAGAAGGGTGGTAACGCCAAGCTTACCCACCGATTTTTGAGTGCAATGTTCGAGATTAGTCGCTACGTCGATCGCGGTAGAAAATGCTTCGCAGTTTTCCACCCTACGAAGCCAACCGAAGGTTGACGCGCTTTGTTGCAGTCGCTGTTCCAGAACTTCCAGACGACTCGGTCCCGATTCCCCTTCAGGAGGCCGAGCGTAGGTGCTGCGCAGGGGGACGCGAGGCATGGATGCCGAGCGAGGAGTGATGGGACATGGATGTCCCTTCGCGACGACCCCCGGAGCAGCGCCGGAGGGAGGGAAGTTTTGCGTAGCAAAACCCGGATGTAGGGGTGGCCTTCTTTTTGGTTACTTTTTCTTGGCCACACAAGAAAAAGTGACGCGCCGTGCGAGGCGCAACCTGTAGTTCCAGCCGAGGAGAGAGCGGCGTTGTACGCAAATGCATGCGCCCGCGACGCCTCTGGGGGGACAAAGATTAGACGGCCCTTCGCTCCTACGAGACGTGACTACGGATAGTCCGGCCTAAGACACGAGACTTTGCAAGCACGGCATTGACCCATTCCCCACCGCCATGGTCGAGATGAACCATGGCCCGCATTCGGGCCCGGTTAAAAGGAGACCCCATGAAAGTTCTCATCGTCCTCACATCCCACGACAAACTCGGCGACACCGGCAAGCCGACCGGCTTCTGGCTCGAAGAATTCGCCGCCCCTTACTACGTGTTCAAGGATGCCGGCGCCGAGATCGTATTGGCCTCACCCAAGGGTGGCCAGCCGCCGCTGGATCCGAAGAGCGATGCGCCGGATGCTCAGACCGAGATGACCCAGCGTTTCAAGAACGATGCCGAATCCCAGGCGCTGCTGGCCAACACCCGCAAGCTGGACGAGGTCTCGGCAGCGGACTTTGATACGGTGTTTTACCCCGGTGGCCATGGACCGTTGTGGGATTTGACCGGCAACGCGACCTCCATCGCCCTGATCGAATCCTTCATCCAGGCGCGCAAGCCAGTGGCGGCGGTCTGCCATGCGCCAGCGGCGCTGGTGCAGGTGCGCGGCGTGGACGGCGAGTATCTGGTCAAAGGCAAGCGCGTCACCGGCTTTACCAACACCGAGGAGGAGGGGGTGCAGCTCACCGACGTGGTGCCCTTCCTGCTGGAAGACAAACTGAAGGAAATTGGCGGCGACTACAGCAAGGGGCCGGACTGGTCGTCCTATGTGCTGGTCGATGGCCTGCTCGTTACAGGCCAGAACCCGGCGTCCTCGGAAGAAGCCGCTCGGGAATTGCTCAAGCTGCTTGAGTCCCGCTAAGGTCGTTCAGCTGGCCAGGTCAGGGAATCGGCATTGCTGCAGGTTTCGAACAGCGGTTTGCTGAACAGATAACCCTGTAACAGGCTGATGCCCAGATCCTGCAGGGCGCTGCACTCGTCGGAGGTTTCTACACCTTCGGCGATGACCTTGATGCCCAATTCTGCGCACATGCCCACCGTGCCGCGAACAATGGCCTGGCGGGCGCGACTCTGGTCGATGCCGCGTATCAGGTCCATGTCCAGCTTGATGATGTCCGGCTGGAAGTCCGCCAGCAGGTTCAGCCCTGCGAACCCTGCGCCGAAATCGTCGATGGCGGTTAGAAAGCCGATGCGCTGGTATTCACGGAAGACCTCGGTCAGCCACTTGGCGTCACTGATGCGCTCGCCTTCGACCGTCTCGAAAATGATCTGCTCGATGGGGAAGTTGTGCGCACGGGCAGCTTCCAGCGTCGAGCGGATGCACAGTTCCGGGCGATAGATGGCGTTGGGCATGAAGTTGATCGACAGCTTGCTCTGCATCTGGAGCTTGGCTGCGGTCTTGATAGCCTTGACCCGGCAAGCCTGATCGAAGCGGAAGCGGTTGTCCTCGGTCACCTGTGCCAGCACGCTGGGAGCCGGTTCGCCGTTCACGCCTCGTACAAGGGCTTCGTGAGCGAAGATCTCGCGCTTGGCAATGTCCACGATCGGTTGGTAGGCGTAGCTGAAGCGAAAGCCGAGACGCTCGCCACTCGCGCAGCTGGGGCAGGCCCCATGCTCGCTGGCTGAATGGCAGGCGTATTGGTGCGGAGCAGGGTTACCGGCGGTGTTGCTATGAATCATGGGCGAGCTCGTTCGAAACCTATTGCTGAAGATAGCGGCTACCCTGGCTTTCGCTAGAGCCCGTTCGTCACCGGACCGGTCAGTCACACCGGAATAGATAGCAGGGCTATATGGTAGGCCAGAATCGACTCAGCATGATGGCCAAATGCTACGACATAAAAGCGGCGTCTGAGTTCCAGACCTTCAGAAAGGTGCTTTACGGGCGGGTGGATGGGGCGAGACGGGCGCGCTCGGTTGGCGGTTCGCTTGACGCGCGGGGAGGGCGTTGATGTTGAACCGAGCCGGAAAACGCAGAGATCGGCCGTGTCGGCCGGTCTCCGGGCTTCGAGCGAGTGGCGTGTGATCAGCCGGTAACGCGGGCGATGGCCGCCGCCAATTGATCAAGCCGTGCAGCGTCCAGTCCGGCGATATTCGCCCGCCCGCTTTCGACCAGATACACCGCATCCTCTCGCCGCAGGCGCAGCACCTGCTCGGCGGTGAGGCCGGTGTAGGAGAACATCCCGCGTTGTTGCGCGATATGCGCAAAGCGCTCGGCCAACCCATAGGGCGCAAGCGCTTCCACCAGCCCCTGGCGCAAACCGGCGATGCGCTCGCGTTTGGCGGCGACTTCCTGCTGCCAGAGCTGACGCAATTCGGGGTTGGAGAGAATCGTCGCCACTACAGCAGCGCCGTGAGAAGGCGGTGTCGACCAGAGGTTGCGCGCCACCGAGGCGAACTGGCTGCGCACATCGATCAGCGACTCGCCGTCAGCGGCGACCACGATCAGCGCACCGGTGCGTTCGCGGTACAGACCGAAATTCTTCGAGCAGGAACTGGTGATCAGCACCTCGGGCAACGCTTCGACAAACAGGCGGACAGCCCAGGCATCTTCATCCAGGCCGTCGCCAAAACCCTGATAGGCGAAATCGAACAGCGGCAACAGCTCGCGGCGGCGCACGATCTCGAGTACCTGGCGCCAGTCGTCCCGGCTCAGATCGTAGCCGGTGGGGTTGTGACAGCAGGCGTGCAGCAGTACCACGTCACCGCTGGGGATCTGCTCCAGCGCGGCGAGCATGGCCGGCACGTCCAGCCTGTTCTGCGCGTCGACGTAGGGATAATGCTCGACCTTCAAGCGGGCCGCGGCGAACAGGGTTTCGTGGATCGGCCAGGTCGGGTCGCTGAGCCAGAGGCTGCGGCCCGGCAGGCACTTGGCGATGAAATCGCCCACCAGCCGCAGCGCGCCGGTACCGCCGGGTGTCTGGGTGCAGCCTGCGCGGTGTTCGACCAGCGCCGGTGAGCCTTCACCGAGCACCAGCTGCAACAGCTGCTCGCCGAACAGCGGATCACCGTGGCCGCCGATGTAGCTTTTGGTCTGTTCGCTGTCGATCAGCCGCTGCTCGGCCAGCTTTACGGCCTTGGGGATCGGCGTCAGGCCGAGGGCATCCTTGTAGACGCCGACACCGAGGTCGAGCTTGGCCGGGTTGGGATCGGCGCGATAGGCATCGAGCAGACCGAGAATCGGGTCGCCAGGTACCCGCGCCACGTCAGCGAACTGCTTCACTTGCGACCCTCGGCGTTTTTCGCGACCTCGTCGGTGCGCGCGGCCATGATGAAGTCGTTGCGATGCAGACCTTTGATCGAGTGGCTCCACCAGGTCACGGTGACCTTGCCCCATTCGGTGAGCAGGCCGGGGTGGTGGCCCTCGGCTTCGGCAATCTCGCCGACGGCGTTGGTAAAAGCCAGAGCGTGCTTGAAGTTCTTGAACAAGAAGACCTTCTCCAGCTCCATGTGGCCGTCGCGGGTTTCGATGTTCCAGTCCGGGATCTGCTTGATCAGCTCGGCCAATTCGTCATCGGATACCTTGGGTGCGTCGGCGCGGCAGGCTTCGCAGTGGGCTTGGGTGAGGGCGGTCATGGTTGGGTCCTTGTGGTAATCGGTTGGTTGATTGGATCGGTGGGCTAAAGCCCACCCTACGTGATGGGGTTGATGAGAGTTAAGCAGCGTAGGGTGGACAACGCCGCAGGCTTGTCCACGCGTGGGGCCTGTCCGCCGCATTGCCGAGCAACCGTAGGGTGGATGGCGCCCAGAGGCTCATCCACCAATTGGTCAGAACGACCGGCGCCGCCGGGAGACGTCGTTGGGAACGAAACGGACGCGTGGAAAATGCTTTGCAGTTTTCCACCCTACGCCGCTTTTGGTGGAAACTTCGGCCGGTGCAGGCCCAGCTGCATGGCGTTGCGTACGTGCGCCATGATGTCTTCATGGGCCACATCGAACAGTCGCTTGAGCTCCGGCAAGACGAAGTACACCGGCTGCAGGATGTCGATGCGGTACGGCGTACGCATGGCTTCGACTACATCAAACACTTGGTGCTCGGGCTCGCCGGAAAGACTGTAGAGCGTTTCCTTCGGCGAGGAGAGGATGCCTCCGCCGTAGATACGTTGGCCAGCTGAAGTCTCCACCAGGCCGAACTCGATGGTCATCCAATACAGCCGCGCCAGGTAGACGCGCTCTTCCTTGGTCGCCTTGAGGCCGAGCTGGCCGTAGGTGTGAGTGAATTCGGCGAACCAGGGGTTGGTCAGCAGCGGGCAATGGCCAAAGATCTCGTGAAAGACGTCAGGCTCCTGCAGGTAATCCAGCTCTTGCGGGGTGCGGATGAAGGTGGCGACCGGAAAGCGCTTGCTGGCCAGCAGCTCGAAAAAGGTCTGAAAGGGTATCAGCGCCGGCACCCGGGCGACCTGCCAGCCGGTGGTCGCCTCCAGCACGCGGTTGATTTCGCCCAGTTGAGGGATGCGGTCATGGGGCAGTGCGAGCTGTTCGATGCCGTCCAGATACTCCTGGCAAGCGCGGCCATCGAGCAGTTTCAGCTGACGTTCAATCAGGGTTTGCCAAACCGCGTGTTCGCTGTCCGGATAGTGGATGTGGCCTTGCGCATCCGGTTCGCGGGCAACGTATTGAGTGGCTTTCATCTGACCTCCTGAGCGGGGCGGCCGCCTGAGTCTTTGTTGTTATGGAATGGCTCCATCTGAACGCGCTGCCACCGCTCTGGCGAGTCCATTAACGCAGTAAGAGGCACGAGGCGGCACTTGTGTTCGTAACGAAATGATTACAATCGGATGTATTGAGGCAAACATCCCCTTGCTCGCGGGCGCATCTGTCAAATAATCTTGACGAAAATCAACGGTGATCAGCAGAAAATCTGATCCCGCTTATAACAACAAGCCCAAAGGCACCCTTGCATGCGTATCAAGATTCATTGTCAGAACCGCATTGGCATCCTCCGTGACATGCTCGAACTGCTGGTCGACTACGGGATCAACGTGGCGCGCGGCGAAGTGGGGGGCGAGCACGGTAACGCCGTTTACCTGCATTGCCCCAACCTGATGAACCTGCAGCTACAGGCGCTGCGACCGAAGATCGAGGCGCTGCAAGGCGTGTTCGAGGTGCGCAAGGTCGGCCTGATGCCCAGCGAGCGGCACTCGCTGGAACTCAATGCGCTGCTCGGCGCGCTGGAGTTTCCAGTGCTCTCCATCGACATGGCCGGTGCCATCGTCGCCGCCAACCGTGCCGCGGCGCAGCTGCTCGGGGTTCGCGTGGATGAGGTGCCGGGCATGAGCCTGTCGCGCTACGCCGAGGATTTCGACCTGCCGGAGCTGGTGCGAGCGAACAAGGCACGCATCAACGGCCTGCGCGTCACCATCAAGGGCGATGTGTTTCTCGCCGACATCGCGCCGTTGCAGTCGGAGCACGATGACAATGAAGCCCTGGCAGGCGCCGTGCTCACGCTGCACCGTGCTGACCGCGTCGGTGAACGCATCTATAACGTGCGCAAGCAGGAACTGCGCGGCTTCGACAGTATTTTCCAGAGCTCCAAAGTGATGGCCGCCGTGGTCCGTGAAGCACGCCGCATGGCGCCGCTGGATGCGCCGTTGCTGATCGAAGGCGAAACCGGCACCGGCAAGGAGCTGCTGGCGCGCGCCTGTCACCTGTCCAGCCCGCGGGGGCAGTCGCCGTTCATGGCGCTCAATTGCGCCGGCCTGCCGGAATCCATGGCCGAGACCGAGCTGTTCGGCTACGGCCCTGGCGCCTTTGAAGGGGCACGCCCGGAAGGCAAACTCGGTCTGCTGGAGCTGACCACCGGCGGCACCCTGTTCCTCGACGGGGTTGGCGAAATGAGCACACGTTTGCAGGCCAAGCTCGTGCGCTTCCTGCAGGACGGCTGCTTTCGACGGGTGGGCAGTGATGAGGAGGTTTATCTCGACGTGCGGGTGATCTGCGCCACGCAACTGGATCTGTCCGAACTCTGTGCCAAGGGCGAGTTTCGCCAGGACCTGTATCACCGGCTCAACGTCCTCTCGCTGCACATTCCGCCGCTGCGCGAATGCGTGGATGGGCTGGAACCGCTGGTGCTGCATTTTCTCGATCAGGCCAGCCGGCAGATCGGCTGCGCCTTGCCGAGCCTGTCACCGAAGGCGCTGGAGCGGCTGGCCGGCTATCACTGGCCAGGTAACGTGCGGCAGCTGGAGAACACGCTGTTCCAGGCGGTTTCGCTGTGCGAGGGCGGGGTGATCAAACCCGAACACATTCGCCTGCCGGATTACGGTTCACCGCAACCGTTGGGTGACTTCTCGCTGGACGGCGATCTGGACAGCATTGTCGGCCGCTTCGAAAAGGCCGTGCTGCAGGAGTTGTATCAACGCCATCCGAGCAGCCGGCTGCTGGGCAAACGCCTTGGCGTTTCGCACACCACCGTGGCCAACAAGCTGCGGGGCTACGGGATTGGCAAGGAAGGCTGATCGCCGTTGCGGCGCAGCACCTGTCTGTAGGAGCCAGCTTGCTGGCGAAGCGGAGATCGGCCGAAGCATCGGCGCTGCGTCGTCGTCGCGGTTCGCGAGCAAGGACTCGGCGTCCCCCTCGCTCCTACGCAAAGCCACTCGTGCGCAGTTGACCCCCTGTGTGGTGCACGGGCTCACTGCTGTGAAGAGCAGCGAGCCGTCGCGCGCCCGGGCTAGTGCGCCGCCTGGGTCACCGCGTCGATCAGGGCTTGCAGGTCGATCGGTTTGCGCAGGTGCAGGGTAAAGCCGGCGGCCTTGGCCTTTTCCACGTCGCGCAGGGTGCCGTAACCGGTCAGGGCGATGCTGGGCGTGTCGGCATTGGTCGTGCCGCCGCGGATCGTGGTCATCATCTTGTGGCCGTCGATCTCCGGCATGCCGATGTCGGAGACGATCACATCGAACAGGCTTTGTTCAGCCAGCTCGATACCCTGCGCGCCGCCGTCGGCTGTGGTGACTTTGGCGCCTTCGCTTTCCAGCAGTTCGCACAGGGTTTCGAGAATATCCGCCGAGTCATCGACCAGCAGAATACGGATGCCCGCCAGGCTACCGATCTCAGCATCGTTGCCCAGTTCGCTGAGCTCCAGTTCGGCTTGCAGGTGCACCGGCAGCCAGACACTGAACCGTGTACCTCGGCCGAGGCCTTCGGAGAAGGCTTCGATACGGCCGCCGTGCGCTTCCACCAGCTGTTTGACCAGCGCCAGGCCGATCCCCAGGCCATGTTTGGAGCGCTGCGAATGTTGCATTTCCGCCTGGCCGAACATGTCGAAGACCTTTGGCAGGAAGTCTGCGGAGATGCCTTCGCCAGTGTCGATCACGTCGAGGCGCGCCAGGTTGCCATCGCGCTCCAGTTGCATGCAGATGCGTTCGCCGCCCTTGGTGAACTTCCAGGCATTGTTCAGCAGGTTCCAGATGATCTGGTCCAGGCGCGTCGGATCGGCGTGGACGTAGATCGGCTGGCTGGGCTTCAACACCTCGAAGGTGACGCTTTCCGCCTGTGCCAGCGGGGCGAATACCGCTTCGATGCCGTGCAGCACGTTTTGGTAAAGCAGGGTTGAGAATTGCAGCTTGAGCTTTCCGGTGCGGATGCGCGACACGTCCATCAGGTCATCGATGATCCGCGATTGACTGCGCACCGCATTCTGGATCGACTGGGTCGCCTTGCGCAGGCTCGGGGAGTTCCTGGCGGCCTGGGAGCGGGCCAGCAGGTCGGTGTTGAGTTGAATCAGATTCAGCGGGTGTTTGAGTTCATGTGAGAGCACCGCGAAGAACTGGTCCTTCTGCAGATTGGCGGCCTGGATGCTTTCCAGTTCGCTCTGCTGATTGGCGTTCTGCTGTCGCTCTTCGGTGAGGTCGCGGGCGATCTTGGCGAAGCCGGTCACGGTGCCATCGTTATCCACCAACGGGTTGACCAGGCCGCTGAAGAAGCACTGCGAACCATCCCGGCGTAGGTGCCAGCGCTCATCGGAGGCCTGCCCCTGCTTCAGGGCTCGCTCGCGTTCGGCTTCCGGCACACCAGCCTTGCGGTCCGTCTCGGTATACAGCATGTCGACGGTCTGGCCGATTGCTTCCATTTCCGTATAGCCAAAGATGGCTTCCGCGCCGCGATTCCAGGTGGTGATAACACCTTCGCAATCCAGCGTGATGATGGCGTAACCCTTTGTGCTTTGTGCCAGTTGCCGCATGTGTGCTTCGCCGGCCTCGAGTTGCGCTTCGGCGCGGCGCCTGTCGGTGATGTCGATAAAGGTCAGCACGGCGCCCTGGATGCGATCGTCCAGGGTGCGGTAGGGCAGGAAGCGCGCCAGATACCAGCGGTCGTTATTGCGGTTGTGGACCTCGCGCTCGACCAGGTGCAGCTCATCGAATGCCTCGGCAGCGTCCTGGTGAAGCAGCGGATAATCGAGGCGATGGGTGATATCCAACAGTGACCGGCCGGCGTCATTACCAATCACGTTGAAGATGTCGCGCGCCCGCGGGGTGAACCACTTGATGCGCATCTTGGGATCCACGAAGACCGTGGCGATGTCGGTCGAGGAGATCAGGTTTTGCAGGTCATCGTTGATCTTGCTGGTTTCGTCGACCTTGGTCTTCAGTTCGAAGTTGACCGTAGTGAGCTCTTCGTTGATCGACTGCAGCTCTTCCTTGCTGGTCTCCAGCTCTTCGGTGGCCGAACGCAATTCTTCGTTGATGGCTTGCAGCTCTTCATTGGAAGCGCGCAGCTCTTCGGTGGAGGTCTCCGAATGCTCCATGGTGATCTGCAGCTGTTCTTTGGTCTGCTGCAGCTCGGCCTCGAGCTGGGTCAGGACGCTGTCCTTGGTATCGGGGTGCTCCAGCGTGCTGCTGTCCATGCAGGCTTCGACCTCGTCGAACAGCACTAGCATGTACTCGCTGCCGGCCTCGTTATCGCGGAACGGCCGCACCACCATGTTCACGTAGAAGTTGCGACCGTCACGCTCCAGCCGAACGCGCCGCGCCTCGACGCTCTTGCCGGTATGGGTGGCCTGGTACAGCGCCGTGCGCAATTCGAGGCGCAGCTGCGGATGAATCAGCGTGGTCAGGTTCAGTGAAGGCTCGCCGCCGACATAGCGCAGGAAGGTTCCCGCCTTGTCGGACATGTGCACGATCTCGCCTTCGTGATTGACGATCACACTGGGCGGTGCATATTGCTCGAGGGCACGCTGGTGCACCTCGGAGAAGGAGAACTTCTTATTGCGCCTGTAGGGCTCGCTGAGCGGCGGGCGAGGCGCAGTGCTGACGGCAAAGCCCTGAAACGGCGCCGCTGGCGCGCGACGCAGGGAAGAGCCCACGTCCTTGGCGCGATAGATACGGTTCTTCTTGTCCACCGGCGTGAACAGCTGGCTGCAGGCGTCGGCGGTTTCCGAGCTGCCGAGGAACAGGTAGCCGCCGGGGTTGAGCGCGAAGTGAAACATGCGCAGCACTTCGACCTGGATGTCCCTGTCCAGGTAGATCATCAGGTTGCGGCAGGAGATCAGGTCCAGCCGCGAGAAGGGCGGGTCACGCAGGATATTGTGGCGGGCAAACAGAATCCGCTCGCGCAGCTCCTTCTGCATGCGGAAATGGTTCTGTTCCTTGACGAAATACTGTCGGAGCCTGGCGGGCGCTACGTCGGTGACGATGGCTTCCGGGTAGATGCCGGCGCGAGCGGTTTCCAAGGCGCGGTCATCGATGTCAGTGGCAAATACCTGCAGCTGAATATCGCCGCGTACACCGCTGACCTCAGCTTGGTCGGCCAGCAGCATGCCCAGTGAGTAAGCTTCTTCCCCGGTTGAGCATGCCGCCGACCAGACGCGCAGAGACTTTTCCTCAGAGTTCTGCTTCTGTTCGAACAACGCTGGGATGATGTCGCGCTCCAGTGCCTCGAACGCCTCGCGGTCACGGAAGAAGTTGGTCACCCCGATCAGCATGTCGGCCAGCAGCGCCGGGGTTTCTTCCGGGTGGCTTTGCAGATGGCGGGCATAGCTCGGCATGTCGCGCAAGGCGTTGACCTGCATGCGCCGCTCGATACGGCGCAACACCGTGGCTTGTTTGTAGTGTCGGAAGTCGTGGCCGGTGCGGGCCCGCAGGGCCGCTAGAATCTCGCGCAGCGCCAGTTCGTTGGGCTTGGATTGCGTGAGCGCCTGGGCGTATTCCAGCTCGCCATCAGCAGCGTCCTGCTGCTCTATTTCACTCAGTGCTGGCAGCGGATCCTTCCGAGCGAGTAAGGCCTGAAGGTTCTGCGACAGCTCGATCAGTCGCTGCGGCATCTCGGCCACGGGAAGTACGATGTCGACCATGCCGGTCTCGATGGCGCTGCTGGGCATGGATTCGTATTCGGCATCTTCCGGCGCCTGCGCCAGAGTCACGCCACCTTGTTCCTTGATGCGCGACAGGCCCACCGAGCCATCGGCGCCGCTGCCAGAGAGAACAATGCCTACCGCATGGCTGTGATGGACGTCTGCCAGCGCGCGGAAGAACAGGTCGATGGCCACCTGCGGGCCGCGCTCGCGCTCCGGTTGCTGCAGGCGCAGATAGCCGTCATTCATCGACAGGTCCAGCGCCGGCGGGATCACGTAGATACGGTTGCGCTCGATGGCTACGGACTGGGTGACCTGTAGCACCGGCATCTTGGTGACGTTCTGAATGATCTTGTCGATATTGCTCTCATGCTTGGGTGACAGGTGCATGATCACCACGAATGCCATGCCGCAGTCGTTCGGCATGTGCTCGAAGAAGGTCATCAGGGCCTGAATGCCACCCGCCGAGGCGCCGATGCCGACCACAGGAAACTCAAGTGTGCTTCGGGTCAATGGCATGTTCTTGGGCGTGGACGGCTCAGGGCTGGTACTCATCGTTTTCCTCGGCGTTTATGCGAATGTTCCCGGTCGTCATAGTGGGAGACAGCGAGCCGGGTGAGGAGATTCATCCGTCAGACATGGCGCCGCCAAACGGATGATAGGGCTTTGTGATGTCGATTGCTGCTTGCGCGGAGCCAGAGTTTCGCGGCGGCGGGTGTTTCAGCACTCGATGATGTTCACCGCCAGCCCGCCGCGAGCGGTTTCCTTGTATTTGCTTTTCATGTCGGCGCCGGTCTGGCGCATGGTGCGGATCACCTTGTCCAGCGAGATGAAGTGTTTGCCGTTGCCACGCAAGGCCATGCGTGCCGCGTTGATCGCCTTGACCGCGCCCATGGCGTTGCGCTCGATGCAGGGCACCTGAACCAACCCGCCGACCGGGTCGCAGGTGAGCCCGAGGTTGTGCTCCATGCCAATCTCGGCCGCATTCTCGACTTGCTGTGGCGTACCCCCCAGCACTTCGCACAGGGCGCCGGCCGCCATGGAGCAGGCCACGCCCACTTCCCCCTGGCAGCCGACTTCGGCACCAGAGATCGAGGCGTTTTCCTTGTAGAGGATGCCGATGGCCGCCGCGGTCAGAAGAAAATGCACCACGCCGTCTTCGTTGGCGCCTCGGATGAAGCGCATGTAGTAGTGCAGCAGGGCAGGCACTATCCCGGCCGCACCGTTGGTGGGCGCCGTCACCACACGGCCGCCCGCGGCGTTTTCCTCGTTGACGGCCAACGCGTAGAGGTCGACCCAGTCGAGTACGCTGAGCGCGTCACGCAGGTTGGCTTCGGGGTGCTCGCTGAGCTGACGGTAGAGGCCGGCGGCGCGGCGCTCGACTTTCAACCCGCCGGGCATGACCCCTTCGGTGTTGCACCCGGCCTTTACGCAAGCCTGCATCACGTGCCAGATCTTCAGTAGCCCCGCCCGTGTTTCGGCTTCCGGACGCCAGGCGGCCTCGTTGGCCAGCATCAGCTCGCTGATGGATAAGCCATGCTCGTCGCATAACGCGAGCAGCTCGTCTGCGCTGTGGAAGGGGAAGGGCAGGGGTGTGGTGTCCTCGACAATGCGGTCATCGCCCGCAGCCTGCTCATCGACAACAAAGCCGCCGCCGACCGAATAGTATTCGCGGCTGCGCAACTGCAGCCCGGCGGCGTCGAACGCGCGAAAGATCATGCCGTTGGGGTGGAATGCCAATGGCTTGCGGATGAATTGCAGGTCATTGCCGGTCTCGAAGCGAATGAGTTTTTCGCCTAGCAGGCGCAGCTCGTGGGATTCGCGCATCGCTGCCATGCGAGGGGAGATGGCGTCGGTATCGACGTCCTCGGGCCGCTCGCCTTCAAGGCCCAGTAAAACGGCCTTGTCACTGCCATGGCCCTTGCCGGTGGCACCGAGCGAGCCGTACAACTCGACCTTCAGGTGTTCGGTGACGGCCAACAGGTCGTCACGCTTGAGCCCCTCGGCAAACCGTAGCGCGGCGCGCATCGGCCCCACCGTATGCGAGCTGGACGGGCCGATACCGATCTTGAACAGGTCGAATACGCTGAGTGACATGAAAGGCTCCGAAGCGAACAGGCTTGTATTCAGCCTAGACCGTCGCTGCCATCGGGCTGGTGCAAAAGTCGCCGTTGCGCTCGCTTTTTCAACGAGTCGCCTCGGTGCCGCCCCAAGGGTTGGCTTCGAGGCTGTTGTGCACGGCCGTCGCCGCCTGCGCCGCCTGGCCGATGGCAACACTCATCTGCTTCAGGCCCATGGTTACATCGCCGATGGCATAAAGGCCGCGCATGGTGGTTTGCAGGTGGTCGTCCACCCAGATGCCGCCGCACTCGTCACAGTCGACGCCCAGCTGCAGCGCCAGGTCGGAGCGAAACCGCGCGCCCAGGCTGGGGTAGATGATGTCGAAATGGTGCCGTTCGCCACTGCAGGTCAGCAGTTCGATCCCGGTCTCGCAGAGGTGTAGTGACTCGACGCGGTCGCTGATCACGCGGATATCGTAGTGCTCGGCCAGCGCGATGGCCTGGTCGCAGGCATTGGGCTCGCCATGCACCACCACCGTGACGCGATCGGTGAAGGTACGCAGGAATACCGCATGGCTGATGGCATTTTCTGCTTCGCCGTAGACCGCGACATTGTCACCGTCGACCTCATAACCATCGCAGATCGCACACAGCCGCACCTTGCCCTCACCGATGGCCTGCTCGACATCCGGCATGTCCGGCAGGGTGTCCTCGATCCCGGTGGCGAGGATGATCCGCCGCGTCACGCAGGTGGCATCGCCATAGCGCACGCTGAAGCCATCGGCATGTGGCTCGATGCGCTCGACCCGGCCGTGCTCGAGGCGCGCGCCATAGCCCCTGGCCTGTTCACGCAGGCGGGCGAGCAGGTCATTGCCGTTGATGCCCGGCGGGAAGCCTGGGTAGTTATGCGATCGCGGTATCCATGAGGCACGGCTGGAGCCGGCATCGATGACCACGCAACTGCGGCGGAAGCGCGCGAGATAGAGCGCCGCCGTCAGTCCGCCCGGCCCTCCACCGACTATCAGGCAGTCGATCACGGCGGGGTTTTGCGAGGAGGGGGTCGAAAGTTCGTTCATGGCTGATCGGATGGCTAAGGGTGTTGCCTGTAGAAAGGGGCAGCGGATCGAAAGTTCGGCCGTTCCGATGAGTGAGATGTGCTGTTTTGAGAGCTGGTTGGACTTTCTGGTGCTTGTGCCATCAAGGGTGATGGCCAAGACTTTCCGCCTCGGTTGGCACAGTCGTTCCGCACCCGGTTCGACGTCACCCGCATTCCAATAAAGGGCAGGCGCCGACCGCCGCAGTCGAGATGATCTGGCTAACTCAAACCAAAGAATGGACCGACCACGCCACGGTGTGAGTCAGGTCCCGTCGTTATTCGATAAACCGCTCGAACGGTGCTCACAAGGCGTCGATGCGGGCTATTCCCGTTGGGGGTCAGATGTTCAAGTCTTGTGTTGCTGCGTTGGTCGCGGTCCTGTGTGGGTTGAGTGCCTCGGTCATGGCGGCCGATGGGGAGCCTTTCGTTATCAAGTTCGCCCACGTGGTGGCGGACGACACGCCCAAGGGCAAGGGCGCCTTGCTGTTCCAGAAGCTGGTACACGAGCGTCTGGCGGGCAAGGTCAAGGTCGAGGTGTACCCGAACTCGACACTGGTCGGCGATGCCGAGGAGATGCAGGCGCTGCTGAACAATGAGGTGCAGATCCTCGCACCGTCCCTGTCGAAGTTTGGCAAGTACACGAAGAAGCTGCAGGTGTTCGACCTGCCGTTTCTGTTCGACGACGAGGCCGCCGTCCAGCGTTTCCAGTCGCGTGAGACGAGCCGTGATCTGCTGCGCTCCATGGCCGACTCAGGGATCTATGGCCTGGCCTACTGGAACAACGGTCTGAAGCAGCTCTCTGCCACGCAGGCGCTGCGACTGCCGGGCGACGCCGCTGGCCTGGCGTTTCGCATACAGCCCTCGGCGGTACTGGAAGCGCAGTTCAATGCGGTCGGGGCCAAGCCGGTGGTGCTGCCGTTTGCCGAGGTCTACAAGTCGCTGCAGGCCGGTGTGGTCCAGGGCGCGGAGAACCCCTGGTCGAACATCGCCAGCCAGAACATGCACAAGGTTCAGCCGTTCATCACCGAGAGCAATCACGGGGTGCTCAACTATATGCTGGTGACCAGCTCGAAGTTCTGGATGAGCATGCCCTTTGCAGTACGCTCCGAGCTCGAAGGCATCATCCTCGAGGTCACCCAGGCGGTGAATAAGGAGGCCGCCGCGCTGAACCAGCGCGACCGCGACCGAATCCTCGCCAGCGGCAGCAGCAGGCTGATCGCCTTGACGCCCGAGCAGCGCCAAGCCTGGCGTGAAAAGATGATGCCGGTCTGGCAGGCCTACGAAAGCGAGATCGGCGCCGATGTGATCCGCGCCGCATTGACGGTCAATCGCAAGCGCTGATCCTCAGCCACTCGGCTCGCCGACATCCAGAGTCGGCGAGCGCTTGTCACTCCTTCACCTGGCCTCGTTCCATCCCGCACTGTTATTACCGCTGGCGCGACGGCCTTCCTGACGAAACGGTATTGCTTCCAGCCCTTCGGCAGCCGGGCTGCCTGCCACGCAGGCGTGCTGTCAGGGCAGTTGCCAGTCGATTGGACTTCGACCTGGCGTTACCTTAACCGCCAGGCAACGGCAAGGCTTGCCTCCGACGGATGACGGTTATGGAATCGTCGATGCCGGTCTTGGCCGCTTAACGCCACCCTTCGGCTGTTAGCATTCTTGCGAAGCGCGTACCTGAGCTCGTGTGCAGCAGAGGGGCGTGCCGTCTTTGTGCTTGTTTCCGATGTGCCAACCCAGAATAAGGAGAACAGCAGGTGGCGACCAATCCTGGAAAGACCCCGGCAACGTCCGTGGAGAGCATTCCCGCACCGACCGGGGCGGCCAACCTGATCGATACCGACTACGTCATCGGTCAGGACAATATCAAACGCAAGTTTTTCGATGTCCACAGCAAGGTTTTCAGTATCTCCGCAGTGACGATCGTTTTCTTTGTGATCGTTACCCTTGCCCTGCGCAGCGAAGTCGAGCCGGTGTTTACCGCCATGCGCGACTGGCTGACTGGCAATCTGGCGTGGTTCTTCATCGGGTCGGCGAACATTTTCGTGCTGTTGTGCGTGGGGCTCATCCTCTCACCGCTGGGTAAAGTTCGCCTGGGCGGCACGGATGCGAAGCCGGACTATTCCTATATCGGGTGGTTCTCCATGTTGTTCGCCGCCGGCATGGGCATCGGTCTGATGTTCTACGGCGTTTCCGAACCCATGTCGCATTTCTCCACGGCTATGGGCGGCACCACTGTAGAGAACGGCGTACGTACCGACTGGGCACCGCTGGGCGCCGCTGCTGGCGATGCACAGGCTGCGGCTAGCCTGAGTATGGCTGCCACCATCTTCCACTGGGGCCTGCACCCTTGGGCGATCTACGCCGTCGTCGCGTTGGCTCTGGCGCTGTTCTCGTTCAACAAAGGTTTGCCGCTGAGCATTCGCTCGATCTTTTACCCGCTGCTTGGTGAGCGGGTCTGGGGCTGGCCGGGTCATTTAATCGACATTCTTGCGGTATTTGCCACCCTGTTTGGCCTTGCTACATCATTGGGCATTGGGGCTCAGCAAGCGGCGGCCGGCCTCGAATCTCTGTTCGGTATGCCCAATACAGATACCAGCAAGGTGCTGCTGGTCGCGGGTATCACTGCCCTCGCGCTGATGTCTGTGCTGGCGGGACTGGACAAGGGGGTCAAGCGCCTGTCGGAATTCAACATGGTGCTGGCGCTGCTGCTGCTGCTGTTCATCATCATCGTCGGCCCGACCTTGGCGATCTTCACCGGCTTCTTCAGCAACCTTGGTAGTTATCTGGTCAACCTGCCGGCGCTATCCAATCCGATAGGCCGTGCTGACGCCAACTTCAGCCAAGGCTGGACTGCGTTCTACTGGGCTTGGTGGATCAGCTGGTCGCCGTTCGTTGGTATGTTCATCGCCCGGGTCAGCCGTGGCCGCTCGGTACGTGAATTCCTGATCGCCGTCCTGCTGGTGCCATCGCTGGTATCGGTACTGTGGATGACCTCGTTCGGTGGCACCGCGTTGGGTCAGTTTGTTAACGAGGGCTTTACCGGCGTCCAGGATGCAGCGCTTGAGCTGAAACTGTTCGTCATGCTCGGGCAATTGCCGCTGGCGGAAATCAGCTCCTTTGTCGGTATTGTGCTGGTGGTGGTGTTCTTCATCACCTCGTCTGACTCGGGGTCGTTGGTGATCGATACCATCACAGCGGGTGGCAAGATTAACGCGCCGGTACCGCAGCGGGCATTCTGGGCTGTGTTGCAGGGTGGAGTGGCTGCTTCACTGTTGCTCGGCGGCGGTCTGGTCGCCTTGCAGGCCATGGCGGTGTCCACCGGCCTGCCATTCACCGTCGTTCTGCTGGTTGGCTGCGTGTCCATCGTCAAGGGACTGATGAGCGAGCCTCGGTAGTGGCTTAGGCCTTATGTCCAGGCGGCCCGGCCGCCTGGCAGGCGATCCGAAAAGGCGCGACCGTTAGTAGCGGTCGCGCCTTTTCAATTCCATAGATCGCCTACCGCAGTGGTCGGTGGGTAATGAAGGGCCGACTGCGCCTGCAACAGCTCGGCGGTAGCCAGGGCATCGGTCAGGGCATGGTGGGCCTGGTACAGCGGCAGGTTATAGCGCAGGCGGCTGTCGGCCAGGCGGATCGATACGGGCCGCTTGGTGCTGAGCACTCGGCGCAGCCAGCCACGTCGGCGCGGGTGCAGTCGTGCTTCCAGCTGCATCGTATCGATCACCGGAAACTGCAGGCCTTCGCCAAGGAGGTGGTGTACGGCCTGGTCGAGAAAGCGCCGCTCGATGCTGCGGTAATGCACCACCATGATCCTGCCAGCCATTTTCTCCAGCAGTTCGTCGAGCACGTGGGCCAGCCTCGGTGCGTTGCTGACATCCGAGTGCGTGATGTGATGAAAGGTGATCGATTGACTGCTCAGTTCGCATACCGGCTTGACGACCCAATAGCTGGCCTCGCGGCAGCGGATCCGCTGCAGGTCGAAGGGCATCAGGCCAAGGCTGACGATGGAGTCGCGCTGGCTGTCCAGGCCGGTGGTCTCGACGTCCAGGGCGAGCAAGGGCACCTGCTCCAGTGGCGTGTCGGCACTGACCGTACCGGCCTCGTAGAAACGGACCAGGCGCGGGTCGCGGGCCGTGCGCGCGAGCTGGGCAAACACGGCTGGCCAGTCGGGGGCCGTACGAGATCCGCTACGCTTCATAGCGGCCGGCTTGGAAGTTGGCCCGGATAGCGGAAGCGCAAAAACTGCTGCGCATTGCTGAGCACCTGGAAGGCCGACTTGAGGTTGTGTCGTTCGTTGGCGTCAATCTGTTCCGGCTCGATGTAGTTATCCGGCTCGCGTCCCTCCAGCAAGTCCATGGCCTGATGACGGATGCGCACGATGGAGAGGAATTCCAGGGCATTGCGCAGCTGGGTGATGGCGTCTTCGGTCAACAGCTTGGTGGCCGCAATGGCCTCCAGACGGTCCTGGGAATTCTGCGCTTTGGAACCGACCGCCAGAGCATGCACCCGGATCAGGTCGGTCAGCGGCGCGGTGCCGCGCCCCTTGAGGTTGATGATGTTGTTCTGCTGGCCGTCTTTTTCCATCACGAAGGTGCGGAAGAACCCTAGCGGTGGCGTGCGGTTGAGCGCGTTGCGTGCAAGGGCGGCGAGAAACAGCGGGTTGCTGCTGGCCTTTTGCGCGATCAGATCCTTGAGGCTTTCCACGAGTCCGGCCTCTCCGTAGACGCTGCTGAGGTCGAAGAAGATCGAGCTGTTGAGCAGCGTTTCGGGATTGGGCTGCTCGATCCACTGGGTGAAGTAGCCCCTCCAGACCCGCAGGGGTTGGCGCCACTTGGCGTTGCTCCCCATGATGCCGCCCTTGCAGTAGCTGTAGCCGCAGGCGGCCAGGCCGTCGCTGACGAAGCTCGCCAGCTGCAGGAAATACTCGTCATGGATGCGTGGATCGAAACGGTTGTCGAGGACCAAGGCGTTGTCTTGGTCGGTGACGATCAGTTGCTCATCGCGCGCCATCGACCCCAACACCATGTAGCAGTAGGGCACCGGTGGCGGTCCGAGCCGCTGTTCGGCCAGCTCCAGCAGGCGATGGGTAAGGCTGCGACCGATGCCTGACATGGCGCTGCCGATCATGTGTGCCGTGGCTTCTTCGTTGACCATGCGCAGGAAGGTGGCGCGCAGGTCCGGCACCAGGCCCTGCAGCTCGGCGACCGACTGTTTGTTGAAGATGCTGTTGACCAGATACAGGCTGCTTTGCGATTCGTATTTGATGATGTCCGACAGGTTGATCACCCCGACCGGGCGCTGGCGATACATCACCGGCAGGTGATGGATGTTGTTGCGCAGCATGCTGAGCATGGCCTCGAACACCGAGTCGTCGGCCTGGATGGTGATCGGGTTGGGTGACATCACCTGATCGACCGGCGTATCCAGCGGCAGTCCTTCGGCCAGCACCCGCGTGCGCAGGTCGCGGTCGGTGGTGATGCCGGTCATGACCTGGAGGCTGGACGCCTCGGCGGCGTTCGCCGACGGGCCGAGAATCACCAGCGAGGACACGCCATGCTCGGTCATCACCTGCGCGGCCTCTTGCACGCTGGTGCCCAGCGGCACGCTGACGGTGCGCCGGGTGACCAGCTTGCGGACTTTGATCTTCATCAGCTCGCTCGCCTTGCCCTGCGGCTCTTCCACCTTCAGGCGCGACTGGCCTTCGGCTTCGACAAAGTCGGCGAAAGGGTCATTGGCCTCACACAGCTGCTCGAACAACAGGCCGGGAACGAAGTAGATCAGGCTGTCTTCGATCGCCCGTGCCGGCAGACGCACCTTGTGACCGCGCAACAGGCCGAACTGACCGAACACTTCGCCTTCGGACAGGCGGTTGTACAGTTCGCCGTTGCGCCGGTAGACCTCCACGGCACCGCTGCGGATGTAATGCAGCTCCGAGATCGTCTCGCCGTAGCGAAGAATGTCGCTGCCGGCCTTGAAATAGCCGACCTCGACCTGTCGTGCGATTTCGTCGAGCGTGTCGTCCGGCAGACCGTCGAAGGGGGCGAAGCGACTCAGATGGTCGCGTATTTCGAGCAACTCGACCTGCATGCGGGGGCTCCTGGCGGCACGCTGTTGATGCATTGAACCACATAGCCGTAGCGACCAGCGTCAGTGAGCACGGGCGCGGGTCGCAGGCAGGCAGTCGCATGTCGTTCGTTGCGTGTATCGCTGCGCTGCCCACGCCCCGGGGCGCCCGATGACGGCGCGACAGACTTTCGGGCAATCAGGCCATCGGCTCGCCGGCATAGCACGTGGGCAATGTGGGCGCGCCACGTCGCTCCAACTCATCTTCCAGCCACTCGGCGAGCACCTGCGCGTTGTTGTGCTGTTCATCGCGCGCGGCGTAGACCAGCGTCAGTGGACCTCTGGCTGCGATGTCCAACAGCGGCCACCAGTGCTCCGGGTGGCTCGCCAGTTCCCGCCGGTACGCTTCCCGAAAACTCTCGAACGTCAGTTCGCCAGCCTTGAAGGCGCGTCTCAGTTCGTTCGAGGGCGCCAGCGTCTTGCTCCAGTCATCCAGCGCCAGCGTTTCCTTGCGCCGGTTGCGTGGCCATAGGCGATCGACCAGCACCCGATGGCCGTCATCAGGTGCAGGCGGCTCATAGGCGCGTTTGCAGTGGATCACTCGGTCGGCCTCCTTGATAAGGAGTATCTGAGTATGTGGTGAAAAGTACCTAGCGTAATGGTCGTTTATACCTATAAAGACGGGGTAAAAAATACATACACATAGTTAAGTAATTGAATTCTAATGATTTTAAAAGCGGCACGCTTCATGACTGTGTACAGGGGAACGACACAACACATCACGGAGCATTGCATGAAGAATCTAGTCGCTTTGGTTACCTGCGCAACCCTGCTGGTCAGCTCGCTGGCTGGCGCCGATGAAGTGGTGTCGGCGCGTGAGGATCGCATCGTCGGTGGTGGTTTCGGTGGGCTCAGCGGATTCATGCTGGGAGCAGCTGCTGGCGGACCCATCGGTGCGCTGATCGGTGGTGGCCTGGGCTACCTGGCCGGGCAGGGTGTACAGGAGGCGGCCGGGCTGGAGCAAACCCTTTATGTGATCGAGAAGGACGATGGCAGTCGGACGCGGCTGCGGACGTCGAACAATGACCTGCTCGCCGGACAGCAGGTTCAACGCGAGGGCGGCGACCTGACGGCACTGAATCGCTAGCCTGTTCTGCCAGTGGCTTTGCTAGGCTGGCCGGCATCACAACCGAAGGAGCCGTGATGAGCTATTCCCTGCTGCATGTCATTCATCTGCTGGCGGCCATTTTCTTCATCGGCACCTTGTTCGTCGAGGTCGCGGTGCTCAGCCGCGTGCGGCAGCAGATCGAGCCGGAGCTGATGCAGAGGGTCGACAAGGCGGTCGGCGCACGTCTACGGGTGGTGCTGCACTGGGTCGTGCTGTTTGTCTACGGCGCCGGTATCGGTCTGGCCTGGTATCACCGCCAGGTGTTGGCCGACCCCTTCGCCAGCAGCTTCGCGACCTTGCTGTCGCTGAAGATCCTGCTGGCGGTGGGTGTCTTTTTCACCTTTGGCATGGTCGCCATGCTATTGCGCAGCGGGCGCATGACGCCGGCTCGATATCGGCGCATCCACTGGGCGATCTTCGCGCAGATGGTGGGCATCGTGCTGCTGGCCAAAGGGATGTTCTACCTGCACTGGTAAGCGTGGCCCTAGTGCATCGGCGCCTGGCAGACGATGACCTCGGTCAATGCCGCCGCGCTATCAGCCGGCGTGATTGGCGGCTGATTCAGCCGCTTTAGACTCGTTCTTTTTCCTACTAACCGCGCCTATGGTGATTGCATTCCTGACCCGTCAGACCGCCGAGGTATCCGATGCATTTCGCCTACAGCCCACGTGTCGAAGCGCTGCGTCAGCAGCTTCTCGCGTTCATGGATCAATACATCGTGCCGCGTATCGGCGCCTGGCATATGGAGGTCGCGGCCGGCGCTTACCCCGTCTCCTTCATGGAGGATCTCAAGGCGCTGGCGCGCTCGGAAGGGCTGTGGAACCTGTTCCTGCCATCGCTCGGCGAGGATGAGCCGGGCATGGGACTGAGCAATCTGGAGTACGCGCCGCTGGCCGAGATCATGGGGCGCGTGCATTGGGCGTCGGAGGTGTTCAACTGCAATGCGCCGGACACCGGAAATATGGAGCTGCTGCACATGTTCGCCACGCCGGAGCAGCGCCAGCGCTGGTTGAATCCCTTGCTTGACGGCGAGATCCGCTCCGCCTTCGCCATGACCGAACCGGACGTGCCGTCCTCCGATGCCACCAATATCCAGACGCTGATCCGTCGTGATGGCGACGACTACGTGATCAATGGACGCAAGTGGTTCATCACCAACGCCTCGCATCCCAACTGCAAGCTGCTGATCGTCATGGGCAAGACCGACCCGGACGCGGAGACCCATCAGCAGCAGAGCATGATTCTGGTGCCGTTCAACACGCCGGGCGTCGAGCTGGTGCGCAACATCCCAGTGATGAACCACCTCGCGCCGGAAGGCCACAGCGAACTTGTCCTGCGTAACGTGCGAGTGCCGGCGAGCAATCTGCTGGGCAAGGAGGGCGACGGTTTCATGATGGCGCAGGCGCGGCTCGGGCCGGGCCGTATTCACCATTGCATGCGATCCATCGGCATGGCGGAGCTGGCGCTGGAACTGATGGTCGAACGCTGTCAGGAGCGCAAGGCGTTTGGCAAGTATCTGCAGCAGTACTCGAACATCGGCGACTGGATCGCCGAGTCGCGCATCGAGATCGAACAGGCGCGTCTGCTGGTGCTGAAAACCGCGTGGATGATCGACGAGGTCGGCGCCAAGGCGGCGCGCAAGGAAATCTCAATGATCAAGGCACTGGTGCCGAGAATGCTGACCAACGTTACCGACCGCGCCATGCAGGTCTATGGCGCGATGGGCCTGACGCCGGACACGCCGCTGGCGGACATGTGGACCGGCGGGCGGGCCTTGCGCTTCGCTGACGGTCCAGATCAGGTGCATCTGCGCAGCATCGCCAAGATGGAATTCAAGGCCAGCGAGGCCAATCGTGGCGCAACGGCGGCTTACCTGACACCGCCTGGTCGCAATGCGTAGATACCGTCTTCCCCATTACCGAGCAAGGGCCAGTTGAGGGTCGAAACGCTGGCCCGATTTAAGTACCCCATAGGCGATGTGCAGCAGCTTGCGCATCGCTGCACAGACGATTTGTTTTCCGGA
>NZ_POUL01000011.1 GCF_002890895.1 Stutzerimonas stutzeri | reverse complement strand
CCGAACTCAGTAGTGAAACGACGCATCGCCGATGGTAGTGTGGGGCTTCCCCATGTGAGAGTAGGTCATCGTCAAGCTTCTACACCAAACCCCCGATCTTCGTAAGAGGATCGGGGGTTTGTCTTTGGGCGCTAAAAAATGAGTTCATTTTTGCCATTAGCATGGTTCCTGCAAGGCCCGCGGCCAGCTGGCGCACGCATTGGATTGAGCTGGTTAAAGGGCGGCCCTGCAAAGGGCTGCTCGTAGCACCCAAAGTCTTATGCAAGTGCCCTTACAGTTATGTTCAACGGCGTTGGTTGCGCTGTAGCTAACTCGACCCTTCCGTTCCCTGGTGCTCTAACTGTCGGAGCGCACCGCCTCAATAATGTCGCCGAGAAGCTGATTCAGAGCGTCGCGGTGCCCTGAGGCGCCACTGGAAGGTCGGGTATCAGAGGTCATTACGACGGACATATCGAGCCCCGGAACCACGTAAAGCATCTGCCCGCCGAAGCCCCAACCATAACGGATATCTTCGCCGCCCAACTCGGTAATGAACCAGCCATAACCATAGCCATGACCGGTGTACCGCGAGCGGGTGCGGGGCTTCCAGGATGCTTCGATCCAGTCCTGTGACAGCAGCCTATCCCCAGATGCTGTTATGCCTCCGCGTCGATATAGCTCAGCAAAGACCAACAGCGAGTGAGGGGTCATCGCCATTTCGTTACCGCCCAGGTAGATGCCTTGCGGATCTCGTGTCCAGGCGCTGATATCAAAGCCGTCGAGTGGTGCCAGCCACTCGCGCGCAAGCTGTAGTGTGGCTTTTCCGGTACTGCGGGTGAGAATTGCTGACAGCAGGTGGCTTGATCCGGTGGAATAAATCATTGCCTCGCCAGGTTCAGCCTCAAACGGTCGCGCCAGTGCCGCGCGTACCCAGTTCGGACTCGCCACCCATGACCCATAATTAGGCCCAGAGGTTGAGCCGAGGCCGGCCTGCATTGATAGGAGATTGCCTACAGTGACCTGCAGCAGTCGAGCGTCCGGCTTCGCTGGGAAATCGCTTCCGATCAGATCAGCGATCGGCTGGTCAGTGCCTGAAACAATACCCTTATCAATGGCTATCCCAACCAAGGCAGAGAGTATCGTCTTCGACGCTGACTTAATATTGGTGGGATTGCTTGTTCGGTGGCCGCGGTAACCGCGCTCGGCCAACACCTCGCCATGACGAGCCACTATCAACGTCTCAAGTTGCTCCAGGCGTTCAGCATTATCGACGATTGCTTCAAGCTTCCCGTCTGCGACGGACGTTGGAGCGATGCAGAGCAGGCATAGGATGCATAGAGCACGATACGTCGCCTGCCGGCACTGATTCGGGGCGATAGGGAAGTAATGCATGCAAATTGGACCGCGAACCGGCTATGCCGTGCGGAGCACCGCTGAGCTGTTCAGGCCATGCCGGATGACCGGCTGGGCTCGAGGCCTCCCCAGCTACTGACGTACCCATGTCTGGGTGCGGCCCAACGCTTCGATGCCGATGTAACCGCGCATCTCAAGCTTGTCTCCACCTTCAAGCAGGGTGACCTTGGCGCGATAGGTCTTGCCTTTGGCTGGGTCGAGGATAGTGCCGCCGCTCCAGACGCCCTCGCCATCCGGCTGCAGGCCCCAAAGGATAGTCATTCCTGCGATTGGCTTGTCTTTGCGCTCACCTTCGCAGGCCGTACATAACGGGTTCGGGCTCTGCTCGGAGCGCAGAATCTCCGCCACTTCTCCGTTTAGCGAACCATCAGCCGCCTGCTGTATTTGGACGATGGACTTGGGCTTGCCGGTTTCATCATCAATGGTCTGCCAACGTCCGACTGGCGATTCGGCGGCAAAGCAAAACGACGCAACGGTCATTGGCAATGTCAGGAAGGCGGCGGTAAACAATGCGCGCATGGTTTCTCCTACGGATGGTTGGGGGGTGCGACTCTAACACCACATGGGACCGGTATTGGCCACCCAAGTTTGCGTCGTTACCGCCAAGATCCAGGACTTTCGGCAATAAACCTGCTTGATGGCGAGCAAGCGTGCCAGCGATACGCCGCTCACTTTGCTGTACCTCACATCCGGTGTTTGTCGATCCCTAACGGCCAGCGCCACGACCGCTGCGAAGTGGTGGAGAGGCTTGTGCGAGCTGCGATCCTGCACGTCATGGCGTTCGAATTCATCGAGCCTTATGAGGTGGTAGCCCGTGAATTGCGCTCTATAGAGCTTCAGGGCGAACGGCAGCTAGCTGAGGAGCGATTGGAGGTTCGGCAGACCGCGCCTAGCGAAGAGGCGCGTCAGCTTGCAGTGCAAAATTGATCGCGTCGGCTGCCGTGAGCGTAGCGTTCTCGCCATGGCCGGCGCCTGGGTGGATGGTCAGGGTGCGCTTCAGGCCATGGCCCTCCAGTGATGCCCAGCGCTCGAACAATCCCTGGACGTTGCTGCGCATCCGTCGGGCAACAAGGCGTCGCTCACGCTCGGATGTAGCAACTTTACCCAGTAACGGTTCTGGTTCCTCAGCTTCCCCGACAGTCATCCACAGACGCTTTGATTGTAGGTTCTACTCGGAGAGCGGAGGGCCGCTCTGTTCTAGCAGCTGACGATCGTTCCACCAGATCGAGGGACTGGCCGCCAGGTAATTCTGGAAAGCGTCAGGCTCGCTCATCAGGGTATACAGCGTGAATAGTCCGCCGTGAGAGTGCCCAAACAGAGTCTGCCGATGAGGATCAATCGGGTATCGGGCTTCGATTAGAGGTTTCAGTTCGGTTTGCACGAAAGCCAGAAACTGGTCGGCTCCACCGTAGTGCGCATCGTCACTTTCATGGTTCGCCGCTAGGGCTGGGGGAGTGTAGTCTCTGGCTCGTCTGTCGACGTCATACAGCGCGTCGCCAGGATAGCCTATACCCACCACTACCACCGACGCGCGTGTTGAGGGATCCGGGCGGCTTTCACGAGCATTGGCTTGAACTGCCAGCATTGGAAACAACGCATTGCCATCAAGCACGTAGAGCACCGGATAGCCACCCGGTGGCGCCGGCTGCTGAGGCTGGGAAATGAAGATCCTGTAATCGTCGCCGGTGTTGCGCGAATGTATGTCGCGTTGTTCAGCTTGCGGTAGCACCACTGGCTTCCACACGCCCGCCTCAGCGGCTCGAGCCGACGCACAGCCGAGTCCCAGGCTGGCAATCAGCAGCGCCATCAAGGCATTCATGCTGGCCGCTCGGCAGGCGTATCCGGCAGGGGGCCCTCCTGCCATTCGACCTGCAACGCCTCGTCACCGGAAAAACGGTTGAGGTGATCAGCGATTACAAAACGCAGGCGTTTTTCTGCCTCACCGGGCTCCGCCAGGCAATCGATCAAGAGCTGCTCCGGTCCGGCAAACATGCGGCACTCACCAAAGACGAAAACGACCTCTGCTCGTTGCTCATCGAGTCGGACTTCGCCTTTGTGGGCAAAGTGCTTGAACAGGCGGGTCATGTTGCGTGATGCGCGTGGCGTTGCGACTCGTGCATGAAACTTGGGCATGAATGTCTCCGTTAAGCGCCGCCGACCCCGAAGCCGGCGGCGAGTAGATCAGAACTCGTAGCGCGCGCCGATGGTGAAATTGCGCGACGGACCCTGAAAATTGAAGGTCGAGGTGCTGCCAACGCGCGAAACGTAGTCGCGATCGAGCAGGTTGTTTACATCGAAAGTCGCAGTGAGCTGCTCGGTGACCGGGTACGACAGCTTGGCGTCGACCACGGCATACCCCGGTGCGCTAACGGTTATCCCTTGGCGTTCGTAGGAAAAGTCGCTCATGGCGCTGATACCTGCGCTCAGCCCTAATCCACGTAGCGGTCCGACCGCCAGGGTGTACTTGCTCCACAAAGAAGCCTGGTGTGTGGGCATGAGTACAAACAGAACGTTCTCGTCACCTGCAAGGTTTTCAGTCTCCATGTAGGTGTAGCCCGCAATCAGCTCCCACTGAGGCGTCAGGTAACCGCTGACCTCAAATTCACCACCGCGGATACGCGCCTTGCCAGCCGCTGCGTAATCGGCCGTGCCGGACAATCCGTCGGCATCGGTAGCGCGGTTCTCGTCGGTCAGTTGAAAGGCGGTGACACGGGCGTTCAGATCCCCGCCGTAATAGCTGCCCTTGATGCCGACTTCATATTGCTCGCCTTCGCGCGGGTCGATGAGCTGACCGTTAGCGTCGGTCTCGGATTGAGGCTTGAAGACCTGCGAATAGCTGGCGTACAGCGAATGCCGTTCGTCGAGGTCGAATACTAAGCCACCGTAAGGCGTGACGTGGCCGTTCTCATGCTGCTCATCCGAGGCAGCGACGCCTGTGTTGAGATTCGTTGAGGTAGCGTCGCCTTCATACCAGCTGACGCGAGCTCCACCGATGAGTGCCAGCCTTTCGATCGGCCGGAACGTCAGCTTGGCGTAGAGACCTGCTTCCTGATCGTCGCTACTGACGCGTGTTGAATAGCTCAGGTTCGGTTTGGCGAAGCGCGTGGGCTGATAGCCAAAGATATCGACCGTGCCGAGGACAGCACTGCCGTTGCGATAGTCGCTGTCGTAGCGTTTGAAATCGCTGCCGACCACGAATTCGCTGACCTGGCCCAGCAGCTCGAACGGCTGGCTGTAACTGGCATCGACGGCGAGTGCGTCCTGCTGAAAGTCACGCCCGGCGGCGACCATCCGCGTGTTGCCGTTGGCCGCCACAGCGCTGCCGGTATAGGCGTACAGATAGTCTGTGTCACGCGTGGAGCCCCGCACGGCCACTCGGCCATAGCCGCCAGTATCGAAACGGTGAGTCAGCTCGGCGATTGCATCGGTGGTGCGACCGTTGAAGTGGTTCCAGTCGGCGCCTAGGTAGGTCGAGTGACTCCAGTTCAGCAAATTTCCGGCCGAATCGGTGGGGTAGCCGTTGTGGGGAGCGATGTCCTTGGTCTGGTGAATCAGTCCTAGCGAAAGCGAGGTTGTGTCGTTCAGGTCTATGTCCAGTGCGCCGTAGAAGCTCTCACTGGTGTTCTCGTTGTAATCCACCTCGCCATTGCTGTCGGCGCGAGAGACAACTGTGCGTCCGCGTATGTGACCCGCTTCATCGAGCGGACCGGAGAGGTCGGCTTCCAGATAGTGCTGGTCCCAACTGCCGTAGCGGCCAGTCAGGCTGCCCTGGAACTGGCGCGTTGGGCGCTTGCGTACCATATTGACGACGCCGCCCATTTCGCTGGTACTGCTGAACAGACCCGAAGGACCGCGCATGATCTCTACCCGGTCGAACGGCGAAAGCGATGGAACCGTGCCGTGGATGCTGGCCATGGGTGCAGGGAGACCGTCGATATTGAACTCATCGTACTCATAGCCGCGGGCATAGATCGACGATCGACCGCTGTCGTTGGTCAGGGTACGTAGGCCCGCGGTGTACTTGGCCAGGTCGTCAAGGTTCACGAACTGGCGATCCCTGATGTAATCGTCTGTGTAAACGGTGATCGACTGCGGGATATCGCGCAGCTCGGCAGGTGTCTTTGTGCCAACCGTCGCTGCTTGCACCGTGTAGCCGCCGGTCTGCTCCGACGACGGCATGTCGTACAGGCGGTTGCCCTCGACCGTGATGCTTTCCAATTCGACCGGCTCGTTCTGCACGGAAACGCTTTGCGCCAGCGCACTTAACGGGAAAGGCGCAAGCAAGCCGGCCAGCAGCAGGCGCCGCGAACGTTGTCCGAGGCTGAGGGTGCGAGGGGTTCTGTCCATAGGTCGGCTCCTGTCGCGGGTATTGCGTAAATGGCAAAGATTCGCGGCGCTTAATGATAACGATTTGCATCAAAAGATGTCGGGGCGTAGTCTGCCATGCGTCCGGGTCGCGAACCTTTGCGCGACCAAGTAATTGCTTTGCAATCGCGTGCGAGGTGCAGCGCAGCATGAACCAACCCGATCACATCATCCGTGGCGATGAGCTGCCGGCGACTAGCCGGGCTGGTCTGCACTTGCCAGACGGCGGCGATGACCGCCTGTTCTATGGCCGGGTGAAATGGGCCCAGCTGCGTGACGGTCTTGCCCTGCACTGGTCCGATTGCGAGGAACTACAGGACTTCGTTACCGAAAACACCGTGGATCCGCGAGTGTCCTTTGTGCTCTTTCTTCAGGGGCAGAGTCAGGTCAGCTATGGCGACCTGTCGCTGACGCTCGGTCATCCCTCAAGCCGGCGTGCGCCCGAGGGGGTCGCAGTCTCGATGAACGAGCCGGTACAGTTCCGCCGTCAGGCACGCCGCGGTAGTCATATTCGAAAGTTGGTGGTGAGCCTGACGCCGGACTGGTTCGAAGGGCGTGGCGAAGGCGTGGGTGCGACAGACGGAGCAATTCGACGCTTCATGGGCAGTCACCTGACGCCTCGTGTCTGGAAACCCTCGTCGCGCCTGCTGACATTGGCTGACCAGATGCTCAACCCACCGGGCTACGACGCCTTGCTGGCCAGCCTGTATCTGGAAAGCCGGGCGCTGGACATTGCCTGCGAAGCGCTTGCCAGCCTTGGCGAGGCGACGACCGTGGTAGAACACGGTTTGCGGCCCCAGGAATACCGCCGGCTGCAGCGCCTCGTTGATCTGCTTGATAGCGGCGAAGCCGACAGTTGGAGCCTTGATCACATCGCACGCGAAACGGGCGTCAACGCGACGACGTTGCAGCGCCAGTTCCGCTCGCTCAAGGGCATGACGGTATTCGAATACCAGCGCGGGCGGCGTCTGAATAGCGCACGCGAGGCACTGGAGCGAGAAGGCGCAACGGTCACTGAAGCGGCTTGGCGCGCCGGTTACAACAGCCCAGCCAACTTTGCCACAGCCTTCAAGCGGCAGTTCGGCATCAGTCCGCGGCAGGTGCGTTCACGGGTGTGAAGGCTGAGCCAAGCTGCCACTTCGTTGCGACGACGGATGGGCCTGGATGCCGACCATCGTGACGTTGGTACGGCATACATTGCGTTAAGCAAAGGCGACCGGCCGAGCAGTCCGTAAAGTTGTTCAGAAGCGCCTCGGGGCGCTCTTTCCTGATCGTTCGAACGATCACACCTCCCGCCCGTCGCCGGGCTTGAAGTAGAAGCGTCCCAGCGTTCAAGTCAGCCCCGCTTGTGCCGACTAAAGAGTGCTCAGCTGCCGTTTGAATGATGCCATTATGATGGCCCTCTCCTGTTGCTCGCCGGACGTTAGTCGTCCGGGAGGTCGCCCGATGCTTCGAACCTCGCTCCGCCGCCTGACACTAGCCTTGTGGTTAGTCGCATCGCTATTCGGCGTCCAGGTCGCCTGTGCACACCGTGTCACGGTCGTCACGGAGGAACTGCCACCCTACAACATGACGGTCGACGGCAAGCTCACCGGCATGGCCACCGAGGTGGTACAGGCTGTTCTGGACGAAGTGGGGGAGGCTGCGCGTATCCAGTCGATGCCGTGGGCACGCGCGTACGACATCGCGCTGAACTCGGAGAATGTTCTTATCTACTCCATTGCCCGCACACCGCAGCGCGAGAGTCTGTTCAAGTGGGTAGGTGTTATCGCGCCCACGCGCTGGTTCCTGTTCTCGCTGCCTGGCACTGAGTTCAACCTCAAGAGTCTCGACGACGCCCGCCAGTACCAGATCGCCACCGTGAAAGAGGATGTCGGTGAGCAGTACCTTATCGATAAGGGGTTCGTCATCGGCCGCAATCTGCAGTCGAGCAACAAATACGAGCACAACTACGAAAAGCTCAAGGCTGGGCGTGTGAATCTGTGGATTTCCAACGAGCTGAACGCTCATTATCTGGTCCGTCAGGCCAGTGGCAGCCCTGGCGATACTGCGGTCCCTCAACTGAATCTGGACGACCTCGGCGGCGCGAACGGCTTGTGCATGGCATTCAGTCGCAACACGCCGGATGAGGTGGTCGAGCGCTTTCGCCAGGCGCTCTCGCGCGTCCGTGCCGATGGCCGCTATGACACTATCGCCGCACGCTGGTTGGAATGAACGTCAATACATCGGCCTCCGTCACCTCAGCGAGCGCGCAGCGGCCCAGTAGCTCGCTTGGGCGTCGTCTGGTACTGGCGACGCTCGGCTTCTGTCTGCTGTTTACCGCCGCGACCGTGGGTTTGCGGACCTGGCTGGCCTGGGAGGATGGCCGCTCGGCAATGAATGCCGAGTTGGTGCTGATCGACCAGGTATTTCAGAGCAATCTGGCCAAAGCCATCTGGGAAATGGACAGCGATGCACTGGAAACGCAGCTGGACAGCGTGGCCATGGCTGAGCCGGTTGGCCGCGTCGAACTGCGGATCTTCCGCGCCGGTCGCGCACCGGAAGTCATCCAACGTCAACGCCCGCAGCAGCAGCCTCAGCACCGCGCGCCGGTGCTGCAGCGTCGTCTGACCTACGAAGCCTACGCTGGCGCCCGCGAGACGGTGGGCGAGCTCAGGCTCGAAGGCGACGAAGGGCTGCTCTGGAAACGGCTTGTTGCCGACGTGACCAAGATCATCATCACCCAAGTCATCCAGTCGCTCCTGCTGGCCGGTTTGATCATGTGGATGTTCAACAGCACGGTCACGCTGCACGTGCGTCGGATCGCCCAGCACCTAACCCGCCTGACTCCGGAAAATCTCGACCAGACCCTGCGCCTCGATCGGTCGGTAAAACGCCAGGATGAGCTGAGCCTGCTGGAGTCGGGCATCAACAGTGTCCAGCTAAAACTGTCGGCTTACCTCGAGCGGCAACATCAGGACGAGCTGGCACTGGCCGCGCACCGCGACCGCCTCGCCGAGCTGGTCGAGGAACGTACTGCCGAATTGCGGGCTGCCAATGTGCTGCTGGAAGAGCTTTCACGTAGTGACCCGCTGACCGGCTTGGCCAATCGCCGGCATTTCGACGAAATCAAGGAAGTCGAATTCCGCCGCGCGATGCGTCTCGGCCAGCCTCTGACCGTGCTGATGTGCGACGTGGATTTTTTCAAGCGTTACAACGACCACTACGGCCATGCGCAGGGCGACCAATGCTTGCAGTGGGTAGCCGATACGCTCAGGTACGTGTTTGCCCGTGCCGGCGAGGTGGTCGCGCGGCTCGGCGGCGAGGAATTCGTCGTACTGCTGCCCGGTGTGGATGCCGAGTCCGCGCATCGTTCGGCCGTAAGGCTGCAGCAGCGGCTGGCCGAGCGGGCGCTGCCACATGAGGCCTCGGCCGTTTCGCCCCATGTCACGCTGAGTATTGGCCTCGCCGGCTTCGACGCGGACAGCATGGACCAATTCGAACAACTGCTGCGCCGCGCCGACGAGGCTCTCTATCGAGCCAAGACGCAGGGCCGCAACCGTATTTCCGACTGATGATCGCGAGGACCGCATGATGCGCCCAATTGCCTGGATCGCTGTTTCCCTGGGGTTACTTGGCGCGGTCGCACATGCCGGGCCGTTGCGGGTGGTGACCGAGGAGACGGCCTACAGCTACCTGCAAGCGGGCAAGGTCAGTGGCGCGGCCACCGAAGTGGTCGAGACGACCTTGCAGCGTGCAGGGCTGGATGACTACCAGATCGGTCTGTATCCATGGGCGCGTGCCTACGACATGGCGCTGCAGGAGCCAGGCGTGCTGATCTACCTCATCGCGCGCACCTCGGAGCGCGAGGCGTTGTTCCGCTGGGTGGGGGAGATCATGCGCATCGACTATCACTTCTACAAATTACGTGAGCGAGACGATATCAAGGTGCCCGACCTGGAGGCGGCGAAAGCCTATCGGGTCGGTGTGTTGCGCGACGATGTGCGCCATCAGTATCTGAAGGCCAACGGTTTCAAGAAGATCGTGGTGACGGCGCACAACAGTGACAACTTCAAACGCCTGCTCAATGGTCAGGTTGATCTGATACCGATGCCCGAGCGAGACATGCTTGCGCAGTGCAAAGAGGCCGGCCTGGATCCTAGCGAGGTCGAGCGCACGCTCTCCCCCGGAAATTCGACGCAGCTGTATATGGCGTTCAGCCGTCAGACCGACGATGCCACCGTCCTGCGCACGCAGGCCGCGTTCGAAACGCTGCAGGCAGACGGTACGCTCGCTCGCCTCATGGGCGGTTCGCGTTGACCGTCGCTACCTGTCGTCTGCGGGTTCAGTTACCGCTCTGCTCGAATTCATTGAGCGCCTTGCGACAGCCAATGCCGGAGCCCTCACCGGGGCCCGCTTCCAGCCACGGTAAGATGGCCAACGGCGGCGCGACCAATGCGCCGACCACACTGGCAATGGCACGGGCGGCTAGCTCGCCGGTCACAACGCTGACCTGCGGGTCGCTCAGGGTGCCCTGCAGTTCTACGGGTGAGTTGCCGGACAGCAGGCTGAAGTCCTTGGCGCGAGCTTCGAACGCAAGATTCAGTCGTTCACTGTCGAGCTTGATGGTGCCGCCGCCGGTGATGTTGCTGTCGGCCGTGCTGATAAAGAACTGCTCGAGTTTGGCGGTGCCGGCAGTTGAGTCGAAGCGCAGGTAGGTGCAGTTCATATCCACCTGATCCGAATCGGCTAGGGCAGCGAGTGCCGCTTCGCCTGCATCCAGGCCAAGCAGCTCCACGGCCAGCATGTCGAGCTTGCCTCCGGACATGGCGAGTTCCAGTTTGCCGTCGAGGTTGGCCGCCATCTCGCCCAGCGACTGCCCCTCGAGCGTGACGTCCAGCTGCCCACCGATGGTGCCTGCGGAGTCTTGCGCGACCTTGGACAGGTCGGCCTCGCGCAGAATCGGGGAGAGGTTGACGCTGGTGATATCCAGGTGCAGCTCGCCCGTGGGTTGCTGCGGACGAACGTCCAGTCGCAGCCGGCCATTGGCTTTGCCATTGCCTATCGATAGGGTCAGGGGTTCGGCGACCAAGACACCGTTGTCCAGCTCGGCTTTGAAGTCGACAGCATTCAACGGAATTGCTTCTGCCAGCACCTGGTCGGCCTCGTAGCGAATGATGGCATCGCGGTCGCGAAGGGCATCCAGTCCCAACGGCTCGCTGGAAAATACCTGGCCGTCATTCGGGTCTGTTGGTGTATCGGGCGCCTTCAAATCAGAGGTCTCGAGGGTGTCCGAATGCAGGTTGGCCCAGAGCATCGGGCGGCCACTAAGGCTGAGTCGAACGTCGCCGCTCACGTCGCTGTCGCCCCAGTTGGCGCGCAGATCCTGCAGGCGCAGTTGCTGGTTCTCCCACAGCAGCTGACCGTTCAGCTGATAGCCGGCCAGTGACGGCAGGCTCCACCCGGTCAGAGGATTGAGGTTGGCCGGGTTCGGCCCCTCAAGCGAAATCGCGAGATCCGCCGCTTCCAACTGCAAGGGATTGGTGACCGTGCCCTTTACGGTCAGCCGACTTTCGCGCGACTTGACCGTGCCTTCGACGGGGTAGGGTTGATCAACGAACAGTTCCTCCAGCGCGCCGACATCGATCTCGAACTGCAGCGGTACGTCGTTGCGCCAGGCATCGCCCGTCAGTTGCAGGCCGGAGTCGGTGGAAGTCGCGTCGACCTCGACCCGCAGATCCCGTGTCGGGTTTTCATAGCGCAGGTGCGTGTCGCTGAGACGGGCAGCGTTCTGCGCCAGCCGGGTGTGCAGTTCCCCGTCCAGCGTTCCGAGCCTGGGATAGCCCAAGGGGGCGAGGGCACGGCCCAAGTCCAGCTGTTCAACGGTCAGGTCGACCGTTCCGCTCAGCGAATTCTTGGTCAGATCAAGCGAGCCGCTGGCATCAACAGCCCCTTCGCCTTGGGCTGCGTGCAGGCGTTCGATCTTCAACTGCTGCTCGGCCAGATCGGCCTTGAGCACGATGTCGCTCAGTGCGGCATCGCCATACAGGAGCTCCTCCAGGTTGAGGTCGAGCTCACCGCGATAGCGACGCAAAGGCTGCAGCAGGTTTTGAGCGCTTTGTTGCAGCGACTGCTCGTTGTCCTTGGCTTGCGACTGTGCGCCGTTCGGTTCGGAGTCGAGCAAGCGCATCACGCCCCAACGGTTGAGGTCGAGTCTGTTGCCTTGCAGTTTTGCGGTCAGTTCGGGCGTATCGCCACGCTCCAGGACGAGCGAGCCGGTGAGGTGACTTTCGCCCGTGTTGAGGTCCATGTCCTGAAGCGCCCAACGCTGCCCATCACGCTTAAGTCGGGCGCTGAGGTCGAAGGCCGGCACATCGATGGCCGGGCTCTCAAAGCTCATCAGTTCGGCTGAGTCCGGCGCGCTCACCGTCAGTTTGCCCTGCAGGGCATCAAACGCTGGAAGCTGCTTGGCTGCACCCTTGAAGCTCGCCTGAATCTTGCCCAGTTGCGCGTCGAGCGATACCGCATAGGCTGCACCGCTGGCCAACGCCTGGGATGGGGGCTCGCCCGTCAGGCTCAGGGTCAGTGGCTTGCCTTGTACATTGCCGCTGCCTTCGATGGACAGCTGGCGCTGCCCCGGTCCGTTATCGGTCGTCTCGATGTCGAGGTCGACCTGGGCGTCCAGTTTGGCGTCGCGATAGGTCAGTTGGCCGTTCTGGATGCGGATCGTCTCCGGTTGGATGGGCGACCCGCTGCTGTCACTTTCGCTGCCGGTCAAGGCGGCCCAGTTGGAGCGCCCGTCTTCCTGCCTTGCGAGATGTACCTCGGGATTGTCGAGCTCAAGCAGTTGCAGACTGAGGTCACCCGTCAACAGCGCGCCGACATCGATTTCTGCCTGCATGGCGTCAAGCTTGAGCATATAGGGGTGTTCGGCCCACTCGGGATTGGCGACCTGCACATCGCCAACGCTGATCCCCAGCGGGAAGTCCCAATCGACGTCGAGGCTGCCGATCTCGACGGCGCGACCATCCAGGCGCTCGCTCAATTGGGCTTCGATCTTTTCGCGGGCCCACTGGGTTTGTACCAGCACTGCTGCGATCACTACCAGCAGCACCAAGGCCGCCAGCACGATGCCAATGATTTTTGCTGCCTTCGCCACCCTTGCCTCCTGATCCGATCCGCTCGCGCATGAGAGAGGGTCAGCTGCACCGGGAGCAGCTGTGTAAAGGTGTCGACCTCGCACGGGCCGTAAAAGGTCACTGCAAATTTGCCGTGCCGTTTCTCGACGTGCAGCCATTTGCGCCCCCGCCGCACGCAGCGAAAGGGTTTGATGGCAGGCAACAGAGGGAGGAACACGGACGAACGGCATCGCCGTCGCCCGTGCTAAACAGGGTCAGCCCTGCAGATCGGCCAGCATTGCCGTGGCGACCGCTTCGGCGACCTTGATGCCGTCGACACCCGCCGAGAGGATGCCCCCGGCATATCCAGCGCCTTCACCGGCGGGATACAGGCCGCGGGTGTTGATGCTCTGCAGGGACTCGTTGTCGCGCTTGATCCGCACCGGCGAAGAGGTGCGCGTCTCGATGCCGGTGAGCACGGCGTCGGCGCGGTCGAAGCCGCGGATCTGCTTGCCAAAGGCCGGCAACGCTTCGCGGATGGCCTCGATCACGTAGTCGGGCAGCGAGGGCGCCAGGTCGCCCAGCTTTACGCCGGGCTTGTAGGACGGCTCGACCTCTCCAAACTCGCTCGACGGCTTGCCGCGAATGAAATCGCCCACCAGCTGCCCCGGCGCGCAGTAATCGCGACCGCCCAGCTCGAAGGCGCGTGCCTCGAGCTGTTCCTGCAGCTCGACGCCGGCCAGCGGGCCGCCGGGGAAATCCTCGTCCGGGTTGATGCCAACGACGATACCGGCGTTGGCGTTGCGCTCGTTGCGCGAGTACTGACTCATGCCGTTGGTCACCACGCGCTCCGGCTCGGAGGTTGCCGCCACCACCGTGCCGCCCGGGCACATGCAGAAGCTGTAGACCGCGCGGCCATTCTTGGCGTGGTAGACCAGCTTATAGTCGGCCGCGCCCAGTTCCGGGTGGCCGGCATACTTGCCCAGCCGCGCGTTGTCGATCAGCGACTGCGGGTGCTCGATGCGAAAGCCCACGGCGAAGGGCTTGGCCTCGATATAGACGCCGCGCTCGTGGAGCATGCGGAAGGTGTCGCGCGAGCTGTGACCCAGCGCGAGTACTACGTAGCGGCTACGCAACTCTTCGCCATCGGCCATGCGCACGCCCTGGATGCGGCCGTCCTCGATGATGAAGTCGACCACACGGCTGTCGAATCGCACCTCACCGCCGAGCGCCTTGATCTCCTCGCGCATCGTTGAAACCACGCCGGTCAGACGAAAGGTGCCTATGTGCGGCTTGCTGACGAACATGATCTCTTCCGGCGCGCCGGCGCGGACGAATTCATGCATCACCTTGCGACCGTAGAACTTCGGGTCCTTTATCTGGCTATAGAGCTTGCCGTCGGAGAACAGCCCCGCGCCGCCTTCCCCGAACTGCACGTTGGACTCGGGGCTCAGCACCTTCTTGCGCCACAGCGCCCAGGTGTCCTTGGTGCGGCTGCGCACATCACGACCGCGCTCCAGCACGATCGGGCGGAAGCCCATCTGCGCCAGCGTCAGCGCGGCGAACAGGCCGCAGGGGCCGAAGCCGATCACCAGCGGGCGCTCGCTCAGCCCTTCTGGCGCCTGGCCGACCGGGTAGTAGCCGGTGTATGGCGAAACACGAATGTTGCGGTCATCGGCCAGGCGCGCCAGCACCTTCGGCTCGTCCGCCACGCTGGCATCGATGATGTAGACAAAGGTGATTTCGCTGTTCTTCTTACGCGCATCGTAGCTGCGCTTGAACACCGTGAAGTCGAGCAGCTCGGTATCGCTGATTCCCAGCCGCGCCACAATGGCGTGGCGAAGGGCCTCGGCGGGATGGTCGAGCGGCAGTTGCAGTTCGTTGATGCGAATCATGACAGGTCCGGGCCGGTGGCCCCGGCAGAGGTGAAGTGGCGACGCGGCGAAACCGGGTGGCTCGCGCGGCGCGCAGTTTAGCTGCGGCGAGGCAGGCTGTCATGAACGAGGATCGAGTGCGACGCGCCGGCCGCCGCGGACGCGATGGCCGGTCGGTTAAGTGAGGATTACTGCAGGATTACCCGGGCGTTCACCGGTTGCAGTGGGCGGTTGTTGGCATGCCCAACGGCCTCCGTCAGGGCTTGGATTTGCGCGCTTGAGGCGACGATGGGCTGCTTGAGCACCAGCCAGCGAACCCCTTCCGAGCAGGGCGGCGTGGTCAGCGAACCATTGAAGCGGTAGTAATCCAGGTCAGCTGGCAGCATGTCGCGGATATTCACCTGTTTCGCCACCGACTGTTTCGTACCGCCTGTCGGCGGAGCGCTCCAGAGGTTGGCGAGCACAGCGTTTTGCTGGCCCTCCTTGAACATCACCGCCACGACCGCCAGCGTGCCGTTTTCGTCGGCATGCACCAAATGGCCTTCCAGCGGATACGACTGGCCATTGATGTGGTTTTCACTGGGCATGTGAAAGTGAAACTGGATGAGCTGGAACGTCTCGCCATCCAGGGTGAGCGTGCTGCCCGGCTCGTAGGCCACTTGCACTGTATGGCCGTTGTTAGCGACCTCGCTGGCGCCGGCCTTGTAGTCGACTGCCAGGGGTTTCAACTCCGCTTCCACGAAGCCCTGCAAATTGACAGGCGACTGATTTTTGCCGGCGCAGGTGTTGAATTCAGGGGTGAGCGTCGCCCAGTTCTCCGGCCCTTTTTCGCCGGAGTAGCCCCACTGCGTGCCAGGGGTGACGGCGAGCGCGCTGGTGCAGAACAATAGCGTGGCCAATGACGGGGTGATTGTTTTCATGTCGATTCTCCTCGGCTCGGGTATCTGCGCTGCCATCTCCGGCCTGGCAATATTCGATGTCGTCCGCTGTTGGTAACCACGGCCGCAATGGTTTCGGGGCGCAGGTGCTGCAGCTTTTTCACTGCTTTCTATTTTGTCGATCAAAGCCCGGCCGTGTTCGCCTGATCCGACGGGGTGTGGCAGTTATTTGGCCGGCGAGCTTTTCGCTTCCCTTTCTGGTTAACCAACTTCACCATGCGGGCCTTGTTTAGGTTCTGAAGTCGGAGCGACCCATGATCAATAACGATGTGATGCGCAGCGTGCGCTACATCCTCAACGTCAACGACGCCAAGATCGCCGAGATCACTCGGCTTACGGGTTGCGAGATTCCCGACAGCGAAGCGGTGGCCTACCTGAAGAAAGAAGACGAGGACGGCTTCAAACCCTGTCCTGATCGGATCATGGCGCACTTCCTCGATGGCCTTGTGATCTACAAGCGCGGCAAGGACGAAAGCCGGCCGACGCCGCCTATCGAGCTGCCGGTGACCAACAACATGGTGCTGAAAAAACTGCGCGTCGCGTTCGAGCTGAAGGAAGACGACATGCATGCGATCCTCCAGTCGGTCGACTTTCCCGTGTCCAAGCCGGAACTCAACGCGCTGTTTCGCAAGGTCGGCCACAGCAACTACCGTGTCTGTGGCGACCAATTGCTGCGCAACTTTCTCAAGGGGCTGGCGCAGCGGGCCAACTGATCGCCTGTCGAGCGCCCATGGAAAAGCCCCGCTTTGATGAGCGGGGCTTCTGGTTACGCTGACGAGCCTTAGCTCTGGATCATCGAAATGACCTTGTCACGCAGCTGCGGGTTGTTCTGTACCGCCTGGTTGATAGCGTTGTATTCCTCGATGCTCAGCTCATTGTTTTGCACCGTTTCCAGCATTTTCTCGTTGGCCTGCTGCTGCAGCTGTTGGGCTTCTGCCGGATCGCCGGTTTTCTCCAGCTTGGCGGTGAAGTCCTGGCGGATCTCCATGATCTGATCGAGAGACTCGGCGAACTTCTCCAATTTCTTGTCGCTGATGTCCGAGGCCTGCATTGCCGGAGCGGTCTGCGGGGCCTGCGGCTGGCTGGCCTGCTGCGCCAACACCTGTGAGCTGCCTGCAGCCATGAACAGGGCTAGAAGGCTGGCAGAAACGACGCGAGATTTGAGCATGGTCATGGGCTTGATCCTGGTTCTGAAAAGACGATCAGGGCGTAGCATCAGACATGCCAGCTCACTTAAAAATCTATAACCTATTGATTAATCGATGGTTTTACCGCTCGTCCCGTTTGCCTCGACGGGCTGAAGGGCGCTCTGTATGGTGCCAAAATGGCACATGTAGCAGTTTGGCAAAGAACTTCAACCTTGCGCGGCGCGCTGCTGTTGAAGGTGGTGATTCCCCTGGTCGCGATCATGCTCGGCTTCAGTTATCTGATGCTGTGGACGGTCGAGCGCAACAGCGAGCGGCGTCTGCAGGAAGAGGTCGAGCTGGTGGCGCGGGCGGTTCGGCTGCCGCTGAGTGACAGTCTGGAGAAGAAACACGAACGCACCTCGCAGCAGGTGCTGGAATCCGTTCTCGGCGTTGGTCGTGTCTACGGCGCCTACCTCTACGACGATCAGGGCGAGCTGGTGGCCTTCGCCGGCGCCATCGAGCCCGACCAGGACCAGACTTCGATTCAGGAGCTCACTGCCGACGGCAAACGCCGCGGCGGCTATCAGCGCATCCGTGGACGCGAGGTGTATTCCTACTTTCTGCCGCTGGAGCAGAGCGGTGGTCGCATCAACGGGCTGCTGCAGGTGACCCGCCGCTGGAACGACTTCGAGCGTGACACCCGCAGGCTGAGGTTCATCGCCGGCATATCGGCGGCGGTGCTGGCGCTGGCGGCCGTCTGCATCGTGCTGCTCGGGCACTGGTCGGCCATTGGCCGCCATCTGCAGCAACTGACCCAGAGCATGGCCCGTGTCGCTGACGGTGATCGGAAGCACCGCGCCCCGCGCAGCGGCCCGCAGGAAATCGCGGTGCTCGGCCGGGCGCTGAATCAGATGCTCGACAGCATCGCCGATTCCGAGCAGCGCATGGCCGAACAGAAAACGCGCGAGGCGGAGCTCGAAGCACGCTTGCGGCGCTCCCAGCAACTCGCCGCCGTGGGGCGGCTGGCGGCAGGCGTCGCCCATGAGCTGGGCAGCCCGCTCAGCGTGATCGATGGCAAAGCGCAACGGGTGCTGCGCAGCGAGACGCTGGAAGATGGCCAGCGCAAAGGGCTGCTGCAGATCCGCAGCCAGGTACAGCGCCTGAGCGAGATTGTCCGCCAGCTTCTCGACTTCGGTCGTGCCGCCGGGCGACCTGTTCGACGCATGCCTGCCGAGGTGCTGGCGCACTCATCGGCTGCCGCGGTGGCGGACGAGCTGGCCGTCCTGAACGTAACCCTGCAGTTGGAGGCAGCGCCCGAGCCGTTGTTCTGCGAGGTCGATCCGCCTCGTTTCGAGCAGGCGCTGACCAATCTGCTGCGCAATGCCGCTCAGGCCAGCCCCGGCGGACAGGTATTGCTGCGCTGGTGGCGGGAAGAGGGCTGTCTGTTGTTCCAGGTCGAGGATGACGGTCCTGGCGTCGCCGAGCAGCACCGTGCGGCGTTGTTCGAGCCATTCTTCACCACCAAGCCGGTGGGTCAGGGCAGCGGGCTCGGCCTGGCTGTGGCGCACGGCGTGGTTGCTGAGTGCGGCGGGCGGATCGAACTGGTCGAGAGCTCGCTCGGTGGCGCGGCATTTCGTATTTCGTTGGCGCTGGCCGGTGAGGAGGATGGCAATGCAAATGGATGACAGCACACCGCAGCGGGTGCTGGTGGTGGAAGACGACGACGGCCTGCGTCAGCTGCTGGTCGAGGAGCTGGAGGATCGTGAACTCAGCGTGAGAGCCGTGCCCAGCGCCGAGGAGGCGGTGCCGTTGCTGGAAGGCTGGGAGCCGGATCTGGTGCTCAGCGATCTGCGCCTGCCAGGTGCCGATGGCATGGCGCTGCTGCGACGGGTCAAGTCGATGCAGGCGGCGCCCGCCTTTCTGGTGATCACCGCCTTCGGCAGCATTCAGCAGGCGGTGGCGGCGCTCAAAGAAGGCGCTGATGAATTCCTGACCAAACCGCTGGACCTCGACCACCTCGGCCTCGCCGTATCGCGCGCCTTGGAAACACGCCATCTACGCGATGAGGTGCGGCGCTTTCAGCAGTTGCTCAGCGACGACCGTTTCCACGGCATGCTCGGGCGCAGCCGGGTGATGCGCGGGCTGTTCGATCAGATCCGCCAATTGGCCCGTGCCGCCGGGCCGGTCCTGGTGATCGGCGAAAGTGGCACCGGTAAAGAGCTGGTGGCGCGCGCCGTGCACGCCGAAAGTGAAAGGGCCGGGCGCCCGTTCCTCGCGATCAACTGCGCCGGGCTGCCGGCCGAACTGCTGGAAAGCGAGTTTTTTGGTCATGCCGCAGGTGCTTTCACCGGAGCCAGCCGCGCCCACAAGGGGCTGTTCCAGCAGGCCGATGGCGGCACTCTGTTTCTCGACGAGATTGGCGAGATGCCGCTGCCGCTGCAGGCCAAGCTGCTGCGTGTGCTACAGGAGGGCACCATCCGGCCGGTGGGTGGCGAGCGCGAATTGAACGTGGATGTGCGCATCATCGCTGCCAGCAACCGGCCGCTAGAAACCGCCGCCGGCCGGGAGTCCTTTCGCGAGGACCTGTTCTTTCGCCTGGAAACCTTCATCCTGCAGGTGCCGCCGCTTCGCGATCGCGAGGAAGACCGCGAACTGCTCGCCGCCGGCTTCGTCGCGCATTTCGCCGCACGTGACGGTCGCCCGGTGCGGGGCCTGTCCCCCGCGGCGCTGGAGCAGCTCAGGCGCTATCCCTTTCCCGGCAACGTACGCGAGCTGCAGAACGCCATGGAGCGGGCGGTGACCTTCTGCCATGGCCGCAGTATCGAACTGGAGCACCTGCCGGCACGCATCGGCAATTTTCAGGACAACCCGCCAGAGCGCCAGGCTGACGAACTGCTCGGCTTGATGATCGACGGCCCCCTCTTGCCGACCCTCGACGAGCTGGAATTGCGCTACATCCAGCACGTGCTGGAGCGGGTCGAGGGCAACAAGCGCCGCGCTGCGGCCTTGCTCGGCATCGGCCGGCGCACCCTCTACCGCCGCCTGGGCGAAAAGGAGCAGGACGACAATGGCTGATGCAGCCGTGCCGGGACCTTTGGAACGCAACAATGCGCCGGCTGAGAGCAGTCGCCCGCAAGCGCTCGAAACGAGTCGCTCGCGGCGAGGCACTGATTAGCTGGGCTGCACCGCCGTGAGCGGCGGCAACCGTTCCAGACGCAACTCGGTCTCCGACCGAGTACGCACCGCTACCCATTCCGCCAGCGCCGCTACCGTACGCGGCGGCGAGATCAGATAGCCTTGGAACAGGTCGCAGCCGGCCTGCAGCAGCGCGGATTGTTTTTCCAGGCTGTCGACACCCTCGGCATTGACCCGTTTGCCCTGGGCCTGACAAAACGCGACGATCGCCGTGAGGCTTTGCTGCATCTCCGGGCGGGTCAGTCGCTCGATGATCGCCATGTCCAGCTTGATGGTATCGGCCGGGTATTCGAGCAATTGCTGGATCGAGGTGTAGCCGACCCCGAAATCGTCGATGGCGACACGGAATCCCGCCATCCGAATCGCACTCACCGCCGCCATCGTGTTGCTGCTGAGTTCAGCGGCGAAGGTTTCGGTGAGCTCGATTTCGATGAGGCTGGTGCAGATATCATGGTGCGCGGCGCGTTCAGTCAGGTAGCTGCACAGGCGGTCATCGTCCAGTTGCGCCGACGACACATTGATCGCCAGGATGACGCCCTCGCCGAACAGGCTGACCAGTTGCGGGTAACCGGCCAACGCGTGGTCGATCACCCAGCTGTCGATCTTCGGAAACAGGCCTGCACGCTCGGCGATGGGAATGAATTCGCCCGGTGAGACCGTGCCCAGTAGCGGCGAGTGCCAGCGCAGCAAGGCCTCGCAGCTGACCACCGCGCCTTCACGGTCCACTGCCGGCATGTACACCAGACGGAATTGGTCGTCGCCGTTGAGGGTGCGCAACTGTTCCTCGATCAGGCGGATGCGCTGATCGCGCTGCTCCAGCTCTGCCGAGAACGCCACGGCAAAGTTCTTGCCCATGGCCTTGGCCTGATACATCGCGCTGTCGGCGCGCGTCAGCAGCTGGGTGACCGAGGCGGCATCGTCGGGGTAGCGGGCGGTGCCGATGCTGACGCTGATCTGATAGAGGCGGTCGTCCACCCGGAAGCCGCCGCGGCACAAGCCAAGCAAGGCGTCAGTGAGTTCGGTCAGGCTGTCGTTGGCGGCCGGGGACGACAGCAGGACGGCGAACTCGTCACCGGAGAGCCGGGCGAAGGCCGTTTCGGTCTCCGGACGGGATTCGCAATGCCGTTCAAGCGCGCGCTGTGCACGCAGGGCAAAGATCCGCAGCAGCGCATCACCGGCATCATGGCCGTGTTGATCGTTGACCTGTTTGAAGTTGTCCAGGTCGAGAAACAGCAGAGCCAGATGCTGTCCGCCTTGCTCGCACTTCGCATGCATGGCCGCAGCCAAGATGCCGAAGTGGGCGCGGTTGCTGATGTGGGTCAGGCTGTCGGTCCAGGAGATTTCCTGGATGCGCTGCAGTGCTTCTGTGTTGCGCTCGTGGAGCGTCTTCATGTTCAGCGTCAGACGGCCGATTTCACCGCCGTCGGTGGGTTCGTCGAGCGCCGTCCGCTTGCACAGCAGCAGGTCGGTGAGCTGTTTGTCCAGATGGCTGATGGGGTCGGTGACGTAGCGGCGGATCAGCAGCAGCAACAACCCGCTGGTGATCAGGCAGATCAGCGAGCCGCCGATGAGAAAGGCGAGGCTGAGCCTGCGCAGGCGCTCGGCGAGGTAGTGCGGCGGAGGCGTCAGGCGTGCGTGCACTGATGCCGACAGCTCGACGTCCGCCGATAGGCGTGACGTCTCGGCATCCAGCGCCGGGGCGATCTCGACCGCGGCATCGTAGTCGGCCTCGAGCTGGTTCTTCAGGGCAATGAACCGCTCCGGCCGCACGGCCAGTTGCAGGGTAAACGCTTCCTCGCGCTGGCTGGGCAAGGGGCGGGTGGCCGAGGCCGGCAGGATGAAGTCTGTGGCCAGCAGCAGCGGTCCGCCTTCAGCGTTCTCTACATAGACCATTTCGTCGGTGTCGGCGGCCTGCTTGGCCTCCCTCACGATTCGCTGCTGGGTGGCATTCATCCTGGCGAACGGCGACAGGCTGCTTTCGAAGTAATAGGCGACGTCGCCGTCCGGCTCGACGATGGCAAAGGAGACGAACGATAGCCGCGCACTGGACAGTGAGCGGATGCTCTGCTGAATGCGCAGGCCGAGGGTTTCGTTGCGGTAGGCGATGTCCGATTCCCGCAGGAATGCCAGCAGCGCTTCGCTATCGGTGATCGAGTAAAGCGCGCTGCGATTGAACGCCTGGTAATCCAGATAAGCCGATTTCAGGGCCGACAGACGTTGCGCCAGGCGTGCCTGTTCGAGACCCAGCAGCGATGCGCGCTGGGTCATGTAGGCCATCGTGGCGGCCAGCAGCTGGACGATCAGGATGACCGGAAAGATCACCAGCAGTGCGCGCTTACCGAGCGTCATGAGCGTTGATCAGAGCACTGATGATGCGTCGCCGTGTCTGCGTCGCTTCCAGCGGCCGCGTTTCGTACACCTGGCTGTTCTGCAGCACCGCTTCGGGCGGATAGATGGTCGGGTCCTGGCGTATCGCCTCAGGCAGCAGCGCCCAGGCGGCGGCGTTGGTGGTGGCGACGCCGAGCTCAGCGCTGTTCAGCGCCGCAACTTTCGGGTTGTTGAGGTAATTCAGGAAGCGATAGGCCAATGCCTTCTGCGCGCCCTTGGCCGGAACGGACAGGCAATCCACCCATAGCAGTGTGCCTTCCTTGGGCACCATGTACTGCCAGGGTTCGCCGTCGATGCCTTCCACTGCGTTAAGCACTTGCTGGTCACCGCTATAGGCCAGCGCCATGTCGGCCTTGTCGAGGTAGCGCTGGCTGCGCAACGAGGTAATCACGTATTCGTAGGTCAACACCGCAGGCGATTGTGCCTGCAGCAACCTGAAGGCTGCCTTCAGTTCGTCAGTGTCTGAGGTGTTGATGGAGCGTTGTTGATAGAGCAGCGGACCGGCGAGGATGTCTTCGTGGTCCTCCATCATGATGATGTGCGGCTCGTTGCGGTTGGCCGGCTCGAGCAGGTCCGCCCAGGATTGTGGCGTCTCAGGCAGGCGGTCAGCCCGATAGGCGATGCCCAGTGTGCCCCAGAGGTAGGGAATAGCATGCGCGCCGCAGCTGTCGCGCCAACGCTTTGGACTGTGCTTGAGATTGGGCAGCGCTTGCTCATCGACCCGATCAAGCAGCCCGCGTTGGCCGAACCGCGAGGCGCTGATCCGCTCGGTCAGGGCGATGTCGATCAAATGGTCGGGTTTGGCCAGGACTTCGTCGCGTTTGTCACCGCTGTCGAAGTACACCTGTTCGATCTTCACGCCGGTTTCGGCTTCCCAGCGTTCGATTACCGCTTCGCTGAGATATTCCTCCCAATTGAGCAAGTTCAGGGTCTGGGCCGCTTGCGGGGCGGTCGACGGAAACAGCACGCAGGCCAGGGCCAGCGGGACGGCCGGGGTTCGGAATAGTGGTTTCAGGTTGTTCATCAGGCTGTCCATCCGCTGCGGCATGTCCATATCGAACCGTCGCGGTAACCCCTATTGTTGCGGGTCGCCTCGACTGGGTTTCGTGCTTTGCGGTGCGCCGGGGCGGGCGCACTCAGGCGCGACCGCCCAGTCATATTATCGACAGGCGGTGATGGCACTTTAATGGCGTCAGGCGAATGACGGCAACAAGTTTGTCATGTTGCCGCAGCCGTTCCGATCAGCGGGCGGTGATCGGCTGTTTAGTGGGCATGACCCGGGGGCGTGGCGAACTCTGCAGCCAGGGTGCCAGCAGCCTCGTGGATAGCGGGATGAACAGGTAAGTCATCAGCGGCGTCAGCGCCAGGGTGCTGAGCAGTATCCGCATCACCAGGCTCAGCTCGGCGAGCACGCCGCCAAACATCAGGTTGAACAGCAGCGAGACCGGGAAGAATGCCAGCCAAATCGCAATGCTCTGCTTCCAGCGCGGCGGCGGCGGGCTGTCGGCGCCGCCAAACCAGGCGTCGATGCCACGCGCGCGCTGCTCGTGCGGCTGGCCGAAGAGTTCACTGCCACGCTGCAGCCAGGCCCGACGAGAAGCCGAATGCTCCCACGAGTCGAGGGTTTGCTCGTCGGCGAAGCGAAAGACGATCTGAAACTCATCGTCGCCAGGCGGGGGCGCCAATACGCCGGAGCCAAGGTAGCCGGGAAAGTCCGCGGCCAGTTGTTCGCCCTCATGCAGCCAGGCGAGGAGGTCGTGGTAGCGGCCATCGCGCACGCGGCGGGCCACCATCAGGGTGACGGGTTCGGTAGACATCGTGTATCTCCAGCATCAGGCCGGCCACCCGGGTAGGGCATTCGGCAAACGCAGCGCCGGGATGGTGGGCTGCGCCTTGGGGGATGCGAATTCTATTCCGTTTGCAGAGAAGCTCCAGCATTACTTCGCGCTGCAGGCTAACCGTTGAGCGGGGCAACGAGCAGAGGTATGAAAAAGGCGCCATTCAATCCGCCGCAGCGCAGCGCGGTGCCAATGACTTGCGCCAGGATGGGGCATTGCCTGTGTTGGGTGCGCAGAGAATGAGCGTGTCCGGTCTCGTCGAGGCGCTCAATCAAGCCGCGCTGCACCTGTTGGACGGCGCACAGGCCAGAGACGGTTCGGCTGATCGGCTTGACGAAGGCGCGCGCCGCCTGGTGCAGAACACCGCGCGGTTCCGGCTCTGCTGAACCCTTGCACTCAGCGAAACGCGAACCCTCGCCGCCGGTTCAGGTCCGTTGAAGAACTAGCCTGAGCCGTCGGAGCATGCCTATGCAACGCCTCACCCTGCTGTCGCTTGGCAGCATCAACGCCGATTTTCAGGTACGGGTCGATGAACCTGCCGGCAGTCGGGAAACCCAGCTGGCCCATGACCTGTGTCGCCTGTCTGGCGGCAAGGCCAGCAATACGGCTTTTATCGGCGCTCGTTTCGGTCATCGCAGCCTGTTGCTTGGCCGCGTCGGCGACGATGAGCTGGCCGAACAAGCGCTTGCCCCGCTGCGCCAGGCCGGCGTCGAGGTCTGTCACGTCGGGCGCGCCGCCGGCCAGTCCACTGGCGTGTCGATGATCATGGTGCCGCCGGATGCGAAGAAGAATATCGTCCTGGCGACGAATGCCAACGATTGTTGGGACGAGGCTGCCATCGACGCCATGATTGCCGTGATCGACGGCTGTGAAACGCCCGCCTGCTTGGTGCTCGACTATGAAGTGCCGGCGCGAGTGGTAAACAAGGCGCTGGAAGCGGCCGCTCGAAAGGACATTCCGGCGGTGCTCGATCCATCCTTCCCTGACCGGGTCGACGAGGGGCTGTTGCCCAAGCTGCATGCAATCACACCAAACGTCTCGGAAGCCGAGGGGCTGGTCGGCCACTCGCTCGACTCTATGGACAAACTCGCCGATGCCGCTCGCCAGCTGCAACGCGACGGGCCGGGGATCGTGTGTATCAAGCTGGGCGATGGCGGTTGCGCGTTGGCGACAACTGGGCTGACCCTGCACATCCCGCCGAGTGAAGTGGAGCCGGTCGATACCACCGGTGCGGGTGATGCTTTTACCGGCGTGTTCGGCGTGGCCTTGCTCGAAGGCCTTGAGCCGCGCGAGGCCGCTGCGTGGGGCGTGGCCGCCGCGAATCTGGCCGTCACCGGTTACGGCTCGCAGCCTGCGTATCCTGATCGGCAGCAGGTGGTCGAACTGGCGCGGACGCTGCTCGACAAGGCGAGGGTCCTTGATGGCTGAATCGAACACGGCGTCCCAGATCGTTTTCGAACATTACGACCGCGATGACGAGCGTCGTCGCGAAGCCTTGCTGGCCTTGGGCAACGGCGTCTTGTCATGGCGGGCCAGTGCCCCTGAAGCATCGCTAAGGCTCCATGCGGATGACAGCAAGCACTACGCCGGCTTCTACCGCGCTGGCTGGTATGACCAGGCGCCGCACGAGGTCAATGGCGATACGGTGCACATGGCAGCCTTGGTCAACGTGCCGGATCCGTTCGGTCTCAGCTTTGCGCTGGGGGATGGCGACTGGTTCAGCCTCGATGGGGTCGATTTGCAGCGCTATCGGCAAGCGCTGAATCTGGACGATGGCGCGCTCGAGCGGCAACTCAGCTTCGAGCTGGCGGGGCATCGGGTGGAGCTGCTGGAGCGTCGTCTGGTTAGCATGGCGACACCCAATCTCGCCGTGTTGCGCTGGGAGCTGCAGTTGCCGCCAGGTCTCGAGGTGCGCCTGCGCTCAGTGCTCGACGGTGGCGTAGTTAACGCCGGGGTGGAGCGCAACCGCGCCTATGAAGGGCGCCGTCTGCAGCACCTGGCGTTCGACCATGACGACAACGGCACCACCACCCTCAGCGCCCGATTGCATGATCATCGCCAGCGCCTGGCGATGGCGATGCAGCTCCGGACGCCTGGGCGACAGCTCCAATGGCGTAGCACCACCTACGAACAGCGACTGATTCAGGACGCCCGCTGCGCGGTGCCGGACGACGGTCGGTTGATCATGGAAAAGCGGGTGGTGGTGCTGATCGACGAGGAGTGCCCGGTTACCGATAAGGATGCCCGTAGCGAGGCATGGCGACAGTTGCCTGGCGGCGAGTATGAGCAGCTGGAACAGGCGAGCGCCGAGGCCTGGAGAACCCTGTGGCAGGGACACGCACTCGCCTCGGACGATCCAGAGCTTCAGCGAACCTTGCACTTTCATGCTTTTCACCTGCTGCAAACAGTTTCGCCACACAGTGTCGGCCGCGACCTTGGCTTTCCGCCGAGAGGCTGGATGGAAGGCTATTACGGTCAGGTGTTCTGGGATGAGCTGTTCGCTTTTCCGGTGCTCGCGACCCATTGGCCGGAGCTGGCCAGAAGCCTGCTGGATTACCGCTATGCTCGGCTCAAAAAGGCGCGCGAACGGGCGCACCGAGCCGGTTTGCGTGGCGCCATGTTTCCCTGGCGCAGCGCCCAATCCGGCGAGGAGGAGACGCCGCCCTGGCAGTGCAACCCGATGTCGGGGCGCTGGATGGCCGACCACACACGTCTGCAGCGGCACATCGGGTCCGCCGTGGCCTACGATGCCTGGCAACTCTACCTGGCAACCGCTGACGAGGCGCTGTTGGCCGGCCCCGTTGGCGAGCTGATCATCGAAGTGGCGCGGTTCTGGGCCAGCATTGCGCAGTTCGATGCGTCGCGACAGCGCTACCTGATTTGCGGCGTGATCGGCCCCGACGAGTATCACAACGGCTACCCGGACGCGGCTGAGCCCGGCCTGAACAACAACACCTACACCAATCTGATGGCCGCCTGGACGCTGGACCGTGCGCGGCAGGTGCTGGCCTTGCTCAGCGAGGCGGATGCGGATGCTCTGCGGGAGCGTCTGGTGATGGAGCCGGACGAGCCTGAGCATTGGCAGACGGTTGCCGAGGGCCTCTACCTGCCGTTTGTCGATGACCAGCTGCTCAGTCAGTTCGAGGGATTCGACCGGCTGGAACCACCGCCGCAGGAATGGTTGCACGGCGATCGTCCGCGGCTGGACTGGATGCTCGAAGCGCGACATGACAGCTGCGACCGTTACCAGCTGACCAAGCAGGCCGATGTGCTGATGGCCTACTACCTGGTGCCTCAACAGACCCTGCAGGGGATTCTCCAGCGTCTTGGTTATCCCCATGACGCCGCCAGCGCGCGGCGCACCCTGGCCTACCACTTGGCGCGCATCACCCATGAGTCGAGTCTGTCCAAAGTGGTGTGTGCCGGTGCGCTCGCCGACATCGACCTCGAGGCGTCCTGGGCTTACTACCAGCAGGCACTGGCCACCGACCTGGGTTCGCCAGGCAATCGCGGCACCCAAGAGGGCGTGCACCTCGGCGCCATGAGCGGCTCGCTGGACGTGTTGCAGCGTCACTACCTGGGCGTTCGGCTGGAACTCGATGGGCTGCACCTGTTCCCGTCGCCGCCGGCTTCGCTGCCGCCGGTCTCGCTGTCCCTGCTGTTTCGGCAGGCGCGCCTGCATCTGCAACTGGCCAATGGCGCGCTGGTGGTACGGGCCGATTCCGCCAACGTCGCCCCGGTGCCGTTGCACTACGCTGAAGGAAAGCGCGAGCTCGCGCCGGGCGAATCGCTTGAAATCCGTTGCCAGTCGCCGAGCTGAGCGGTTGGCAACGCATTGAAACAAGCCTGAGCGTCGGGACAGCGGAACGCCGCAGCGCCGGCCACGTTCAATACAGAACGTGGTCAAACAAGGAGATACAGCGATGGGCGAACTCGGAGGGCAGCGCCGCTGGCTCGACGGGCTGGGCTGGGTGGCGCTGTATGCGTTGGTCTGGGCGTTGTTCACCGAAGGGGCCGGCTGGGTCTTGGGCGTACCGAGCATCCTGCTCGCTGCCGGGCTGTCGCTCTGGCTGGGTCAGCGACCTTGGCATCCCTCGCTGGCTGCGCTGCCGGGTTTTCTCGGGTTCTTTCTTGGCAAGATGGCCGCAGGCGCCTGGGATGTGGCATTGCGCGCGCTGCATCCCAATCGGCCGCTGCAGCCGGCCTGGCTTGATTACTCCCTCACGTCTTCTTCATCGCAGGTAAGGCTGGTGCTTTCGGCGCTGGTGGGCCTGCTGCCGGGCACTCTGGCCTCGCAGGTAGAGGGCGATCGGATGCGCGTGCACGTGCTCGATGAGCGGCAGCCCTGGGAGGCCACCGTGCACAGCCTCGAACGGCGACTGGAGCGATTGCTTGCGCCCGGAGACAGGCCTTGATGGCGCTGTATTCCGCCTTGTTGCTGCTGACCATCATGATTGGGCTCGGGCGCGTGGTGCTGGGACCGGCACGGGTAGACCGGCTGCTGGCCATTCAACTGTTCGGCACCACCGGCACGGCTTTGCTGCTGGTGCTTGCGCAATGGCAAGAGCAGCCAGCGTTGCGTGATGTGGCGCTGCTGCTGGGGTTGCTCGCCGCAGTCGCGAGCGCCGCGCTGGTGCAGTTGCTGCGCAGGAGTCGGCATGACTGAGCCGTTATTGAATGGCCTCAGCTGGCTGCTGCTGATCGGTGGCCTGCTGTTCTTCGTGGCAGGCAGCATCGGTCTGCTGCGCTTTCCCGATACGGTGAGCCGCCTGCATGCCCTGACCAAGGCCGACACCCTGGGCCTCGGGCTGGTCATCGCCGGCCTCTCGCTGCGTGCCGACAGCCTCTGGGAGGTCGGGCAGATGCTGCTGATCTGGCTGTTGTTGCTGGCCTCCAGCGCCACGGCGTGCCAATTGCTGGCGCGGCAGGCTGGCGAGGAGCCACGCGATGACTGAGTGGCTGTTCGACGGGGTACTCGGCTTGCTGGTGCTCGGCCTTGCCTTCGGCGCGCTGCATGGCCGCAATCTCTACGCCAGCGTGTTGCTGTTCATCGCCTTCGGCTTGGCGCTCGCGTTGATCTGGGCGCGTCTCGGCGCGGCGGACCTGGCGCTGGCCGAAGCAGCCATCGGCGCGGGGCTTACCGGCGTTCTGTTGTTCACCGCACTGTCGCGCCAGCCTGGGCCTGCAGATCTGCCGGAGGCCACCGGCACGCGATTGCGCCTCGGCGCGGCGGCTGTGGTGCTGCCGATGCTGATCCTGCTGGTGCAAGGGCTCGCGCCGCTGAGTGAGGTCGAGCCGCGTCTGCCAACATTTATCACTCGACATCTGGACGAAACTGGCGTCAGCCATCCGGTGACGGCGGTGCTGCTGAACTACCGCGCCTGGGACACCTTGCTCGAACTGGCCGTCCTGTTGCTGGCGCTGCTCGGCGCCCGGCAACTCGGGCCGCGACCGCTGGATCTGGCCGAACCCTGGCCGCTGCTGCGGGCCTGGGCGCGGGTGCTGGCGCCGCTGCTGGTGCTGGCCGCCGGCTACATTCTCTGGCGGGGCGCCAGTGCGCCGGGTGGCGCCTTTCAGGCCGGTGCGCTGTTGGCGTCAGGTGTGGTGCTGCTGCGGTTATCGGGTCTGTTGCCCCGCTTGCGCTGGTCGTTCATGCCGTTGCGCTTGCTGGTCCTGGGTGGCCTGCTGGTGTTCGTCGGTGTTGCAGTGGCGACGGCCTGGCTGGGTGAGGGTTGGCTGGCGTACCCGGGCGGGGCGGCCAAACAGATCATCCTGATGATCGAGACGGTCGCGACGCTGTCGATCGCGGCAAGCCTCAGTCTGCTGGTCGTGGGCGAAGGGGAGGAAGTCTCCTCATGAGCAGCAGCCTGTTCTGGATGATCATCGGGGCCGCGCTGTGGTTGCTTGGGCTGCACGGGCTGCTGACCCTGCGCCAGGCGCTGCGCAGGATCATCGCTTTCAACCTGATGGGCAGTGGTGTGTTCCTGGTGATGATCGCCCTGGCCACCCGCAGCCAGCCGAGCGATCCGCTGCTGGTCGCGCTGGTGGTAACCGGGCTGGTGGTGGCGATCAGTGCGACTGCCCTGGCGCTGCGGTTGGCCAGTGTGGCGCATGGCAGCCAGCCTCAATCGCAGGAACAACAGCAGGAGCCGCGGCAATGAATGCGGCATTGCTGAGCCTGTCATTACCGCTGGTGGCCGGTCTGCTGCTGGTGTTGCTGCGGCCCGGTCGCAGTGGCCTCTGCGTGATCGGGATGAGTGCTGCCAGCCTGATCGCCGCAGCGTTTGCCTTGCAGCAGACGATGCAGCTCGGGCCACAACTGTTGCAGATCGGCGGCTGGGAAACGCCACTGGCGATCCGTTTCCAGCTGACCCCGCTGACTGCATTGCTGATGGTATTCACCGCAGGGCTGCATCTACTGGTGGCTTTGTACGCGGCACGCAGCCCCCACGCCACCGGCAGCGAGGATTACTGGCCACTGTCCTGTCTGCTGCATGCCTCGCTGGCGGCACTGTGGCTGTCGGCGGACCTGTTCAACCTGTATGTGACGCTCGAGTTGCTCAGCCTCAGCGCCGTGGCATTGGTGGCGCTGGCCGGACGCAAGGCTTATCGACCGGCCTTCAATTACCTGATGCTGTCGCTGGCCGGCTCGCTCGCCTATCTGTTTGGTGTCGCATTGTTCTATGGCCGCTACGGCGTGCTGGACGTTCTGGTGCTGGCCGAGTTGGCCGAGGCCGACAAGACGACCCGGCTGGCGCTGCTACTGATGAGTGTCGGGCTGATGCTCAAGGCCGCATTGTGGCCGCTGCACCTGTGGCTGCCACCGGCGCACTCGGGCGCCCCGACCGCCGTCAGCGCCTTGCTTTCGGCGCTGGTGGTCAAGGGGCCGATCTACATCCTCTGGCTTATCTGGAGCGAGATCGCGCCACCGGAGCTGGGACGCCAGGCGGGGTTTCTGTTCGCCGGAGCCGGCATTCTCGCGCTGATATCCGGTGGCTGGTCGGCGCTGCGCGCGCCGCGGCTGAAGGTGCTGGTGGCCTATTCGACAGTTGCCCAGCTGGGCTATGCGCTGCTGGCGCTCGGCCTGTTGCTGCACTGGCAGGAACCGCGAATGGAAGCGGCGCTGTGGCTGTTCATCCTTGCTCACGGCTTGGCCAAGGTGTCGATGTTCCTCGCCGCGGGCGAGCTGCAGCGGGTGTTGGGTACGCGTCGGGTGCGGGCGCTGAAAGGCGCCAGCCAGAACATGCCGGTGGCCATGGCGACCTTTGCTGTCGCGGGCGGCAGCCTGATCGGTCTGCCGCCCAGCGGAGGCTTTCTCGCCAAGTGGTTGCTGCTGCAGCCGCTGTTCGAGCAGCCGCAGCACTGGCCGTGGGCCTTCGGTGTGCTGCTCGGCACGCTGATGTCGGCGGCCTATGTGTTCCGTGTGGTCGCGCTGGGGTTCGACCGTGCGCGGCCCAATCCGCCCAGCATCAAACCTGATTCGGTCGCGCAATGGCTGGCGATGCTGCCAGCGCTGCTGGTGCTCGGCTTGGCGCTGATCAGCGAACCGCTGCTGCTCTGGATTGGCGGGGTGGCGCGATGAACTGGACCCATTGGTTGCCGCTGGCCATCGTGCTCAGCTCGCTGGTGCCGGGCCTTCTGATATTCACCCTGCACGAAGAGCAGCGTCGCTTGCGGGTCACGCTCAACCTCGCAGGGGTGGTAATCAAACTGTTGCTGGTATCGGCAATGATCTACGGCGTCAGCCGCGGACTGGAGTTTCGCTTCAGTCTGCCGTTCCTGCCCGGTGCGCCGCTGGTGCTGCAGGGCGATGCGCTTTCACTGCTGTTCGTCGCACTGTCTTCGGTGCTGTGGCTGGCCACGACCATCTATGCGATTGGCTACCTGGAACACTCCCCGCTGCAATCGCGCTTCTTTGGCTATTTCAGCCTGTGCGTGAGTGCCACCGTAGGTCTCGCGCTGGCGGGCAATCTGGTCAGCTTTCTGTTGTTCTATGAAATGCTGACCCTGGCCACCTTCCCGCTGGTGGTGCATCGCGGTACAGCCGAAGCGCTGCGCGCCGGGCGCGTCTACCTGGCCTATACCGTCGGCGGTGGGGCGTTGGTGTTGATGGGGGTGGCATTGCTGCATGGCTTGGTCGGCGGGCAGGACTTCCAGCCGGGCGGCTACCTGCTGCCAGCGGTGGGCGAGCACGACCTGGCCTTGCGGGTCGCCTTCGTCCTGTTGGTGGCGGGGCTTGGCGTAAAGGCCGCGTTGATACCCCTGCACGGCTGGCTGCCGAAAGCGATGGTGGCGCCGGCGCCGGTGAGTGCACTGTTGCATGCGGTGGCGGTGGTCAAGGCCGGTGCGTTCGGGATTATCCGGGTGATCTATGACGTCTATGGCGCCGAAGCGATGGACCAACTGGACATGGCCGGACCGCTGCTCTGGCTGGCCGCGGCAACCATCCTTTACGGCTCGGTGCGCGCCTTGCAGCAACAAGAGCTGAAAAAGCGCCTGGCCTATTCGACCATCAGCCAGGTGTCGTATGTCACCTTGGGCGTTGCGTTACTCGGCCCCATTGCGGCGGTTGGCGGGCTGGCCCACCTGGTTCACCAGGGCCTGATGAAGGTCACCTTGTTCTATTGCGCCGGCAACTTCGCCGAAACCCTGGGCATTCATCGCATCCGTGAAATGGACGGTGTCGGCCGACGTATGCCGCTGACCATGACTGCTTTCAGCATCGGTGCGCTAGGCATGATCGGCATCCCGCCGATTGCCGGCTTCGTCAGCAAGTGGGCGTTGGGCATGGGCGCGCTGGAGGTCGGCCAGGACTGGGTGCTGCTGGTGCTGATGGGCTCGGCACTGCTCAACGCCGGCTACTTTCTGCCATTGCTGTGGCGTGGCTGGTTCTCTCCGCCCGCCGACTGGCACGATGACAACTGGCGTGAGGAACGCTGGGAAACGCACTGGATGCTGCTCTTGCCTGCGCTGTTCACGGCCATGCTGTCGGTGCTGGTAGGTGTGTTGGCAGGTACGGCTTTGAGCCCGCTGGGCTGGGCGCAACTGATCGTCAACCGAGAGTTCGCGCTATGAGTGGCGCCTGGCTCTGGTTATTGGTGCCGCTGGCGCCGCTCATGGCGGCGGCCAGCCTGGCGATCTGGCGCGAGCGCGCCATCGGCTGGCTGTGGCTGGCCTGCTTGCCGGCGCTGACGATGGTCGTCCAGCCAGTGGCGCTGCTGGATCTACCGATGTTATGGGAGGGCGTGCGCTGGGGCGCGAGTGACGACCTCAGCCGCGCCTGGCTGGGGTTCACCGCCGTGCTCTGGGGCTGCGCAGGCATCTTCGCCAGCAGCAGCCAGAAAGACGACCCGAAGCGGCTGCGCTTCTGGACGTTCTGGCTGTTGGCGCTGGCTGGCAATCTGTTGTTGATCATCGCTACTGACGCCTTGAGCTTCTATCTCGGCTTCAGTGCCATGAGCCTCGCCGCCTACGGGTTGATCGTCCATCAGGGCGGACCCAGACCGCGGCGTGCCGGGCGGTTGTATCTGCAACTGGCAATCACTGGCGAGATGGCTTTGCTGGCCGGGCTGATGCTGCGCAGCCATGCCGCAGACGGCGATTTCTCGTTCGCCTCCTGGCAAGCGCTGCCCATGGACGGCCTGACGCTGATCTTGTTGCTGATCGGTCTGGGCTTGAAAGCAGGGTTCTGGCCGCTGCATGTCTGGTTGCCCCTGGCGCACCCGGCCGCGCCAGCGCCGGCCAGTGCGGTGTTGTCCGGCGCAATGCTCAAGGCCGGGCTGCTGGGCATCTGGCGTTGCCTGCCGGAAAGTGATCCGCTGCTGTCGAACTGGGCGGACGTGTTGCTTGCCATGGGGATCTTTGGTGCCGTCTATCCGGCCCTGCTCGGGCTCGTTACGAGAGAGGCCAAGGCGGTGCTGGCCTATTCGTCGGTCAGTCAGATGGGTTATCTGGTAATGCTGCTGGCGCTGGCGTGGCGGCATCCCGAGCAATTGACGGCAATGACCGTCGTGCTGATGCTCTACGGCGTCCATCATGGCTTGGCCAAGGGGGCACTGTTTTTAGCCGCAGGGTTGATTCACGCCGGTCGTCTCTCTCGTATCGGCTGGGTGCTGTTGGCGCTGCTGGCACTGGCGATTGTGGGGCTGCCGCTGACCAGCGGCGGGGCAGTCAAAACGGCTCTGAAAGACGTCTGGCATGCTGGTGAATTCGACGGCTGGCTGATTTGGCTGAGCCTCAGCAGCCTGACTACCTCCCTGCTGCTGATCCGCGCGCTGTGGCTGTTACGTCGGGATGCTCGCGACGCCCCGGCGAACCGCCCGCCGTTAACCCAACTACTGCCCTGGGCGCTGCTCAGCGGTTGTGCGCTGTTATTGCCCTGGCTATGGCCCGCCCTGCGCGAGCCGATGTTGCATGGGCTCTATCCGGGTGGCATCTGGGCGGCGCTGTGGCCGCTGCTGCTGGCGCTGGGCGTGGCTGGCGTTGCGCTCAAGCGTGGTTGGACGGTTCCGACACGCCTGGCCAATTTGCCTAACCCGGCGCTGACGCTGTCGCTGCGACTGCGACGTCTGACCCTACGGCCTCCAATGCCCGTACCAACCGTCCAGCCCGATGCCCCGCGCTGGCGCCAACGGGAGCGCCGCTGGAACCGCTTCTGGAACACCAGCGCACTGACCATGAGCGCCTGGCTGCTGGCCGCTTTGCTGTGGTTGGGGTGGTTGTGGTGACAGGCTACTGTGGCGCCTTACCCTGCAACCCAGCCTAAGTAAGGGCCGAATTGCTCCGGCCTCACAGCTGCAGTAGTTGATTTGATCAAGCTTTGGGTCAGACCTCGAAGCGCCGAACTTGCTGGCTTAGCGTGCTGCCGAGCCGCGCGAGCTCCACGCTGGAAGCGGCCGTCTGCTCGGTTGAGGTGGCGGACTCGTCAGCGATATCGCGCACTCGGGTCACGCTGCGGCTGATTTCTTCAGCGACGGCGCTTTGCTCTTCGGCCGCCGTGGCGATCTGCTGCATCATCTGCTGGATGGCGGCGATCGTGAGGGTTATGTCCGCCACCGCAGTGCCTGTGTCGTTGACCCCGGCCACCGTGCGCGCTGTCAGCTCGCTGCAGCCCTGCATGGTATTGGCGGATTCCTCGGCAATCCGCTGCAGCCCCTCGATCAGTGACTGAATTTCGACCGTCGCGTCCTGGGTGCGGCGTGCCAGCGTACGCACCTCGTCGGCGACCACAGCGAAGCCTCGTCCAGCATCGCCTGCTCGGGCCGCTTCGATCGCAGCATTCAGCGCCAGCAGGTTGGTCTGGTCGGCCACCGATTTGATGACATCCAGCACGCCACCGATCCGCTCACTCTCGTTTTTCAGGCGTGCCATCGCCGCAGATGATTTATCCACCTCATCGGCAAGCTGCTTGATCTGCACGACCGCCTGGCGCGCCGTGGCTTCGCCGGTCTGAGCCTGTTGATCGGCCGAAATTGCGGCGCTGGCGGCTTCCTCGGAATTACGCGCGACCTCAAGTACCGTTGCAGCCATCTGGTGAATCGCGGTGGCCACCTGATCGACTTCTAGCTTTTGCGATATCACGCCTGCGCTCGCTTGCTCAGTTGACTGAGACAGCTCCTCTGCGGCGGATGATATGGTTTCAGCAGAGCGACGTACCTGTCCGATCAGCTCACCAAGACTGCGCTGCATCTCGCCAAGGGATGCCATGACGCTGCCAGCAGGCGCCTGCTCTATACCCGGCATGTTGCGCATGTCGCCAGATGCTACTCGGCGGGCTGCGGCGGAAAGGTCAAGTGGCTCGGCACCGAGCGTGCGCAGCAGGCTCCGCACGATGCCGATGCCCAGACCCAGCGCGAGCAATACGGCAATCACGCAGACGCCGATCATCAGGTTGCGCTGGGTTTCATACGTGGTGCGCTCGGCCTCCACTTCGGCGTTTGCCGCCTCACGGCTGTGATGCATATAGGCTTCACCTGCTGCAAGCAGCTGACGGAGCAGGGGTATGCAATCCTGGTTGATCCGCACGATGGCTTCTTCACGCTGCCCGGCTACGGCGCGCTCAACAATATCCAGCGCCACTGGACCGTAGAGGCTTTCTACGCGAGCAATCTCTGCAAACAGCTGTTTTTCCTCGTTGGCGTCGGCGCTCGTTGATCGAGCTACGGCCGTTTTGAGGTCACTGAGATGGGTCTGAACATCACGGTGTGCGTCTAGCACGGCCGCATGTTCGAGCTTCAGGTCTGCTTCAGAGGTGACCAGCACCAGGTTACGGGCCGCGACAGCGCGGCGCTGAGCCGCAATGAGCAGCGCGGAGGCCAGCTCCTCGCGAGCATTGACGCCCTCGACGTAGTCGGAAAACGCGCGGTTGAATTTCGCCAGCTCAACGATGGCCAGGGCGGAGACCAGCAGGACGATAAGGGTAAGCGCTGCAAAGCTCAGGCCGAGCTTTAGTTTTACGGTTAGGTTCATGACGTGCTCGCATAGTGTGAGGCTCGTCCATGAACTGACTGTGCGGGCAGTATGATGGCGTTTAGATATTATCAACACTGTACTTTGGTAGCGGGGTGTACAGGTCTCGTACAGGCTGGCTCGGCGTGGTTTTTAGGGTGATCGGCTTCCGACTGATCGTGCTATCACAGTGCGGATTGCGCTTCAGTTGGCCGTAAAGGGTACAGAGGGCAATAAGGCATCTGGCCTGATATACGTAAAAGAAGCGTTGGCGTTGTGTCGGGCTATAAAAAAGGCGCCAACGGCGCCTTGATTTGAAGCGTTAACGTCAGACCGTACCGAGTCCGGTGCGGTCGCTGCCGTCTTCGGCGACCAGCTGTCCGAGTGGAGTACGGTCGAAACCATCATCTACAACCCGCTCACTGATCGGCGTGTGATCAAAGCCATCTTCGGCGAGCTGCTCCGCTTGTGGCGTGAAGTCAAAGCCGTCTTCTGCAAACTGTTCGCTAAGCGGGGTGCGATCAAAGCCGTTTTCTGAAACGCTGCGATCGGTGATGACGTGCTTCTGCACGGTTTCGGCGCCCTGCGCTTCGCCCAGGATAGGTTGAGGATGGCTTGGCGGGATTGCCAAGGCAGTGGACGCGACGCTGGCCAGAATCACACTTGCAAGTAGCTTTTTCATGAGAGTGTCCTCGGTAGTAGGGGTACGGGGCCTATGCTACGAGCGAGGACGAACGGGACAAACGTGAGCGTATCAATAGTACAAATCGACGTATGTGATAACCCGGAAACAGCGTTTTACTGATTCACTCAGCCAGTTCTTTTATTCTTAGATCGATAGCGAGCAGCCGTCATTTATCTCGCGGTTTCGCCCTGGATGGCTGAGCGTACCGGTTGAGGCCTGCCGATGGCGGCCATGCTGCGGTCGTGTAAACGCACCAGCAGCGTCATGGCGGTGAGGCTGCCGAGCAATGCGCAGAACATGTCCGCCTGGGTGTCCCACTGATCACCCTGCATGCCGAGAAAGGCTTTGGCCCCCTGACCAAGCGCCAGGGCCGCCGCCCATTCGACCAGTTCGTAAACGGCGCTGAGCATCATGGCCATGCTCACGCATACAAACGGCAACAGGTGCTTGCCATGAACCCGGTCCTTGCGCACCAGCAGTTCCCGCGCGATCAGCGCAGGCACAACGCCCTGGAAGAAATGCCCAACACGGTCGTAGTGGTTGCGGCTGAGGTCCAGCCAGTCCTGTAGCCAGAAGCCCACCGGCACGCGGGCGAAGGTGTAATGCCCGCCCGCAATCAGTCCCAGCGCCTGGACAGCCAGTAACAGATACAGCAGGGACGAAAGCGGAAATCGATGGTGGTTGTAGACCAGCGCCGGCAGCAAGATGGCCACCGGTAAGACTTCCAGCAGCCAGGTGGTGCGGTCATGCGGATCGATCGCGGACACCATCAAGGCCAGTACTACGAGACAAACCAGGGTTTTGAGCAACAGCGGGCGGTGCATTCAACCTGCCTTTTCAGAATCGGGGCCTGTGCAATGGACCGCGAAACCGGGGCGATGACTGCTGCGAATAACCGAACGGTCCCCTCCTGGCAGGTAGTTGCCGTCAGGGCAGGGCTTTCTCAGCGTAGGTGCGGGTCGCCAGCCCAAGCTGGGCGCGGAAGCTTTCCATGTCGAACATGGTGCAGATTTCGCGGATCTGCTGTCCGGGCGTCAGGGTCCAGAACGCCATGGCCGAAATGCTCAAGACCTTGTCGCTGGGCGGATAGCCGAGCGCGGGTGTTTCGATGGTGCCAATCAGGGTGCTCCAGGTAACCACCTTGTCGCCTTCGGCAACGCAGTCTTCGACGACCACCTCAAGGTCAGGCATGGCAGTGCGGATCTGTGTGACCATCGCGGCAAAGGCGGGACTGGCCATCGCGTGGCCAACGAAGGAGCTCTTGTAGAGGAAATCCTTGCTGTGCAGCTTCTCGGCGAGGGCCAGGTGTCCGCGGTTCCAGCTCAGGTCGATGTGCTGACGGACCAGCCGTTTGTTGTCGTCCAGTGACATCTGTCGCATCCGGTAGGTGACTTGGCCTGGAACTGTAGCAGCCAGTACCAGCCGCTGGCATCCATCCTCAGAGCCCTTCGTCGGGTCAGTCGAGCGGCAGGTGTAGCCGGAACGCCGCGCCGCCCAGATCCGAATCATCCAGCCTGAGTTCTCCGCCGTAGCTGTCGATGATGTCCTTCACCACCGCCAGGCCGATGCCCTGGCCAGGATGCTGGGCGTCCAGCCGCTCACCGCGACGCAAGATACGTGCACGCTGGTCAGCCGGTACACCAGGCCCGTCGTCCTCGACACTCAGGATCAGCTGTTCGTCGACCTGCTGCAGGCTGATGCGCACCTGATGGAGGCAGAGCCGGTAGGCGTTTTCCAGCAGGTTGCCGAGCAGTTCCATCAGTGCGCCCTGTTCCAGCGGCAGGGTGGCGTTGGCCGGAAGTTGCAGCTCGACCTGCACGCGCTTGTCCTGATAGACCTTGTCCAGCGTACTGCACAAGCGCACCAGCAAAGGTTGCAGCGCAACCCGGTGGCGAACCAGGCCGCTCTGGCCGAGACTGGCGCGTTGCAGCTGATAACCGATCTGCTGGCTCATGCGCTCGATCTGGTCCCGCATGACTCGAGACTGGTCACGGTTGTGGGGTTGGCTACTGATGACTTCGCCAACGCTCTGCAGCACCGTCAGGGGTGTTTTCAGGCTGTGCGCCAGATCCCCGAGCGAGTTGCGGTATTGCTCACGCTGTCGCCGCTCGCCATCGAGCAAGCGGTTCAGTGAGCGGGTCAGGCGCAGCAGTTCTCGTGGGTGCTGGTCGCTGAGGCGGTCCAGCCGACCGGCCTCAACCTGATCCAGCTCGTGGCTCAGGCGCTTGAGCGAGCGAAAGCCCCAGGTCAGGCCCAGCCAGAGCAGCGTCAGCAACACCAGCAGGCCGCCGCCAAGCCAGAGATAGAGCTGCCTGCGAAATTCCTCGAACAGGCTGCGGTATTCACTGGTGGGTTGCATGGTGACAAAGCTGAACGCCTGGCGCTGGTCGTTGTTCAGCCGCAGCTCGACGTCGTAGACGAAATATTCGGCGCCTTCAGCATCGCGAACGCGCAGGAATTCGGTGACATCGCCCCGCAGGCGCGGCTGGTAGTCGATGGACTCATCTTCAGCCGAGCGCGACTGCCAGAGCCGTTTGCCTTGCGGGTCGTAGATGTAGCCCAGCAGCCTGGCATCGGGCAGGTCGAATTCTTCGTCGGGCAGACGCTCCGGCATCAGCAGCTGGCCAGCTTGGATACGCGATGCGGTGATCAACGTATTGGCATCGGCAGCCAAACGCTCTTCGATGACCCTTTCGAAGGCGAGGCTGAACGCAGCCTGCAGCACCGGCAGCAGGGCAAGCATGAACAGGATGGCAAGACAGGTGGCGCCCAGCATCAGGCGCAGGCGCAGCGACAGGTTGCCATTACGGGCGGTCCGAGCCATTACGCGCCAGCGTCGCCAACGAAGACTCATCGGCAGCGCTCGGTGAACAGATAACCCAGGCCGCGAACGGTATCGATGGGTTTCAGCCCGCCGTGGGCCTCCAGCTTGCGCCGTAAACGTCCGACCAGCACTTCGATGACGTTGGCGTCGCGCTCGTTGTCGTCCGGGTAGAGCTGCTCCATCAGGCGTTCCTTGGCCACAACCTGCTGCTGGTGACGCATCAGGTATTCCAGGATGCGATATTCGAACGCAGTCAGAGGCAGCGGCTCGTCATCGACCAGCGCCTGCTTGCGGTTGAGGTCGAGCTTGAGCGGACCGGCCTCGATACTTGCCTGGGTAAAGCCGGACGAGCGCCGCAGCAACGCGTTGAGCCGCGCCTCCAGCTCCTCGAACTGGAAGGGTTTGACGACATAGTCGTCAGCGCCGGCGGCCAGTCCTTCGACCTTGTCCTGCCAATTGCCGCGCGCGGTGAGGATGAGGATGGGGAAGCGCTCGCCATTGCTGCGCAGCTGGCGTATCAGATCCAGGCCGGAGATGCCTGGCAGCCCAAGATCGACCACCGCCAGGTCATGATTGAATTCGCGGGTCTGGTACAGCGCCTCTTCGGCATCGGCTACCGCATCGACCACGTGCCCACTTTCGCTCAGGCGAGTCAGTAGGTGGTGGCGCAGCAGCGCCTCGTCTTCCACCACCAGCACTTTCATTTCCGGCTCCTGTCATGCAAACGGCCGGGACAATTCCGGCCGTGTTCCTGTTGATGCAACTTGCGGCCTGGCGCCGCTGGCTCAGAACTTGTAGTTCACGCCCAGGTAGGCCTGCTTGGTGCTGTGCAGGTCGATGGAACCCACCTTGCCGACGCCTCGCTCGGCCACTTCGGTGCCGGCATTGCTGCGCAGGTAACGGTAACCCGCTTCGATCGAGGTGTTGTGGCCGACGTCCTGCAGCACACCGGCTTGCAGACCGACCAGATAGCCGATATCGCTGTCGCGGCGGTAACCGCTGGACTCGTTCTCGAGTTTGGTCAGACCGGCACTGGCACCACCGAACAAACGGGTGGTATCTCCAACTGGCAAGAACAGGTCGTAGCTGCCGATCAGGTTCTGCTGGCGCAGCTTGAGTGAGCTGCCGTAGTCGTCAGAGACGTTTTCGTAGGTGGCATAGTAGCGCGCCTCGTCGGTCATCTGACCGGCGCGGATGCCCCAGGTGCCGCTGTTCTTGATGGTGTCATCGAAGCGATTCGCGCCCGGCATGTTCTGCTTCAGGGTGCTGGAGCGGTCGATGTTGACGGTGCTCTTGCCCCAGGTAAGACCGGTAAAGTTGTCGGCGGCTTGGGCGCCGATGCTGAAGACGCTGAGGGTGGTGGCGATGGCCAGGGTATGCAGCTTGTTCATCTGTCGCTCCTTTGCAGGCGTGGAATGCAGGCGTGGAAAATTCACGTCTCCATCTTGCCTAGGCACCGCTGAACGGTGCCTGAACCCTGGCTGAACCTGAGCTGAACGATCATGCAGCCGGCGCAGTATGAGCTGCGCCGGTGATCCGCTAGCGTCCGCGACGGCCCAATAGCGCGACCAGTGCTGCCGCACCCACGGCTACGGCGGCGGTGGTTGCGACCGGGTGCTGCGCGGCGCGGGTGTAGAGGTTGCGCGTTAGCACTCTGCCGGGATAATTGCCGCTGGCGCTGCCGTCGCCTGCACGGCCGACATCGCTGGCATGGAGGGCGCCGTGCGGGTGTCGATCCGGGCGGCCGCTCTTGATGGTGTCGTAAACGAAGGTGCGGTTGATCCAGTCGGCCAGGTGCGGTGCGTTCTGCGCGAGCCGCGAGAGCCGCTTGGCATTGCCGATATAGACGTCGCGCTGCGGATGCTCGGCAGCATGCAGAATCGCGCGGGCGACGACTTCCGGCGCGTAGACGGGCGGCGGAAACACCGGAGCACTGGGCAGGTAGTTCTTGGAGTGGTCCATGAACTGGGTGTCGGTCGACGAGGGGCGTACCAGGGTCACCGATACCGGCGTGCGCGACTTCTGCAGCTCGACACGCAACACATCGGTCATCGCCTTGATCGCATGCTTGCTGGCGCTGTAGCTGCTGTGGAAGGGCAGGGCATTGGCCGACTCGACACTGCCGATGTTGATCAGCGCACCACCTTTATCACGCAAATGCTTCACCGCGATGGACGAGCCGTAGTGCGTGCCCCAGAAGTTGGTCTGCATGACTTGTTGGTGGTCTTCGTCGCTGACCTCGTCGAAGCGGCCCCAGACCGAGCTGCCGGCATTGTTGATCCAGGTATCAAAGCCACCGAAGCGCGAGATCGTCTCGCTGGCAACGCGTTCCAGCTGCGCCCGCTCGCCCACGTCGGCCATGACGTGAAGGACGCGATTCCCCGCATTAAGCTCTCGCTCGATTTCGAACAGCGCTTCTTCGTTGCGCGCCACCAGCACCACGCGTGCGCCCTTTTCGATGGCGAGGCGGGCCGTGGCCAGGCCGATCCCGCTCGAAGCGCCGGTAATGACGATGACCTGCTCATGCAAAGGTTTGAGAGAAATGCGCATCGGGTCTCCTCGAATAGCGGCGATGGGGTGGGCTCGGTAGAAGCCGCGGCCCCGCTTCCGGTTCCGGGCAGGCGATGGATGGCAGCGCTGGTTGGGCTGGAGGCAGGTCGTCGCTGTGGGGGCTAGCAAGAGCAGGGCGGCTACTCGATTGCTCCCGGCCTCTTTGATCGGCGAGAGCCCGGAGGAAATATGTACAAATGTTTCAGACTCTCCGGAACTCTTTTGATGGCCAATTGCTCTCAATTTCGCTTGGGAGATTCCTCCCGCATCCCCCCATTTGATCAAGACGGCGGCATTAGTCTCTTGCCGTGGTATGCCTCGATATCGAGCTAGGTGCAGGAATGAAACGCTTTGTTGTGCTGGATAGTTTTCGCGGTATCTGTGCGATTGCGGTGGTGCTGTTCCATACCCAGATCATGTTGAGTTTTTCCGAACTGAGTTTCTTCCGGCACGCCGACTTGTTCGTCGAGTTCTTTTTCGTGCTTAGCGGTTTTGTGATGTTTCACGCCTACGGCGGGCGCGAGTTCGGCCCCGTTGTGCTCAGGCGTTTCATTATCAGCCGCACCTTTCGGTTGTATCCGTTGCACCTGCTGATGCTGCTGGTCTTCATTGGCCTGGAGTTCGGCAAACTCTGGGCAGAGCATCACGGCTTCTCCTTCAACGATGCAGCCTTCACTGGCAAGACGGCACCTGGCGAAATCCTGCCCAACGCCCTGTTGCTGCAGAGCTGGATTGGCGACTTCAACAGCCTGTCGTTCAACACGCCGGCCTGGAGCATCAGCATCGAGTACTACCTGTACATGGTGCTGGGAATGGTCCTGCTGGCAATGCCCCGGTACTGCGCACAGATCCTGGCACTGGCAACGCTGGTGTCCTTCGCGGCGCTGTATGTCGAGCTGGACGTGATCAAGCCCTTCATCTGGCGCGGCGCTTCCTGCTTCTTTGCCGGGGCGCTGACCTATCTGCTCTACCAGAAGCTGGAGCCAGCCATCAGCCGCTTTGAAGACCGGCTGTTCTTCAGTGTGCTCGAGCTGCTTTGCCTGTTGCTGGTGTACCGCACACTGACTCACGAATCGCCGCATCAGGGCATCATCGCCAGCCTGCTGTTCTGTGGGGTGGTGCTGGTTTTCGCCAGCGAGCGCGGTGCGGTTTCGCAGCTGTTGCAGCGCCGCGGCTTCGCCCGCCTGGGGGAACTGTCCTTCTCGATCTACCTGACCCATGCAGCGGTCATCTTTGCCTTCACCAGTGCGGCGGTGGTGCTGTCGAAGCTTTCCGGCACCGAATACACCACGATTCTGCAGCAGCCAGGAAGCGAGCAGATCATGCGTTACATCAGCAGCGGCAGCGTTGTGGTCGACGACCTGCTTACCCTGCTCGAGCTGGGAATGGTGCTGGCGATATCGAGCCTGACGTACCAATACGTGGAGCTGAAGGGCATTGAGTTGGGGCGTCGGCTCTCACGTCACGAGCCGCGACAGCTATCGCAGGTTTGAAGCGGACCTGGCGACCATGCTCTCCGCTGCCGGCGACTGGCGAGGAGCCGGCTTCGGAGCACCCGCGGGTTCGGTGGACGGGTAGCTCTGGTGCAAGGGTGTTTGCTCTTCACCGTCGATGGTCCAGGTGACGGTCGCCTCGATATGGCTATCGGGCGCCACGCCCAGCCAGTTGTTCAGCGGGCATTGGGTTTGAGGGGCGCTGGTCAGCTCGCCTGATTGGCGGCTGCGACTGGTGCCGGCGCGGCCTTGAGCGCGCACTTCCAGTTGATAGCTGAGCTTGTGGACTTTGGCACTGCTGAAGCACAACCGCAGATTCAATCGGTCGGCTTCAGGCACTAGCTCCAGGCGAGCGTCAACCGGGCCGGCGGCAGAGGCTAACAGCATGGCGGCGAGGGTCGCAGTGAGCATAAGCGAAGGCCAAGGGACAGGATCACTGTTGGGTAACGGTGGCCATGTTGCCGGTCCCCGTCTGCGAGATGACCGCGTTCATGAGCTCAGCGTTCTGGGTGATCGAGGCCTGGTTTGCCATGCCGACCTGGTTGATGCGGGCTTCGTTGTATCCGGCTAGCTGGTTGATGGCGGCGATGTTGTCATCGCCGGACTGCACGACGCTGGCTTGGTTGCCGTCGAACCATTGCACCAACTCGACACTGTTGCTGTTTCCGGTTGAGGACCCTCTGAACGAATTGCTACGCCCGCTCTGTTCAGCTGTCAGCAGGTTGTCGTCGCCTGCCTGATTGAACTCGACTTCCCCAAACAGGTTGTACTGCGAGATCGTCGCGGTGTTCAGATTGCCGTTCTGGGCCAGCTTGATATTGCCGCCATCGCCCTGCCCGATGGTCACCAGGTTCTCATCGCCGACCTGGTAAACCGCCAGCGTGGTGCCGTGGTAAAAGCCGTCTTGGGTCATTACCAGCGAATTGTCATTGCCAATCTGATACGCCTCGGCCCGAGCGAAACCATTTTGAGAGGCCGAAATGGAATTGTTGTTGCCGATGCTGCTGATTTGCAGCTCATTGGTATACCAGTGCTGCTCGACCTCGGCGCGGTTGCCGGTGCCCTGCTGATAGACGCTGGCGCTGGAGAAGCGAGTTTCATCACCTTGGTAGATAGAGGCCTTGTTGCTGCCGATTTGCACGATGCTGGCCACATTCAGCTCAGCGATGACGCCCTGGTAGATCGAACCGCTGTTAGCCGTTCCGTTCTGCCGGATTGTCGCTTCGTTCAGCACGCCCGTCTGATCAATCGTGGCGTCGTTATCATTGCCGGTCTGTACAAGTTTTGCGTTGTTGTCGGCATGGGCGCCAATGGCGACGGACAGCAAAGCGGCTGACGCGAGGAGATGCAGACTGCGCATAGGGTTACCTTCTTATTAGCGATGCTGGACGATCTGGACGCTTTGGCCGCTGCCGTATTGGGTGACACTGCTGCTCAAGCCGCTGCCGAGCTGTTCGATGCTGGCAGCATTGTCTGAGCCGATCTGAGCGATGGCGGCCTGGTTGTCGCTGCCGATCTGGCTGATATCCGCCAGGTTGCCCTCGCCGATCTGCAGAATGGTTGCGATCTGATTTTCGCCCTGCTGAAGAATGAAGGCCTGCTGGTCGCTGCCCTGTTGCACGATGTTCGCCAGCTGAGCTGTGCCGGTCTGGCTTACGTCGGCCAGGTTGTCACTGCCTGTTTGCAGCACCCGTGCGACCTGCATGTCGGGCAGCTGCCAGGCGGCCCCCGCCGGACTGGCAAGGTTCAACGAGCCGTCTGCAAGATCCCCGTTGTCCATCAGATCGGACGCATGAACCGCGTGACAGGTGAGCAGAAGGGCGGCGAGAAAGCCGCGGCGCAGTAGGGCTAGACGATCCATGCAGGCACCTCGAAGTAGTGCTCGGATTTTTGTCTGCGGGCCGGGTGCTGAACATCCATCGAACGGTGCAAAACAAGCGCTACGTGATGAGCGGGCCGGATTAACTCCTCGGTCGCTCACAATTCGCCCCGGTCCATGTCGAAAGTGTCCTGAAGCAAGTTCTGCAGCTTGCTTCGGTTGACCTCTTCCAATATCAACTGCGCGGCTTGGGTGGCGATTTCCTCTATCTCCGCGACGTTGGGCTGCAGAAACCGCCGGTAGACGGTGAGCTGTCCGTACTCCACCCAGACCAGGCTGCCCCAGCGCGCCGAAGGGCGTTCGCGCACCACCAGATCGCCTTCTAGCGCGCTGGCGTCCTGCAGCTGGAAGCTGAGGTAGCGGTGAAAATCATGGCCAAAGCGGGTGATGGTGTTGTCGATGATCAGCCCGCTCAGCTCGGCCTCGCCCTGCGCCTGGCTGAGCGGCTCCTCGGCCTGGAGGGGGCCAGCCAGACTCAGCAGCAACAGGCACAGCGTCAGGCGTGGCACGACTCGGACCAATCCAGCCGGCCGCGAAGCAGAAAGGCCGCCTCGGCCCGATTGGACGCGCCAATCTTGCGCAACAGGTTATGGATGTGGCTCTTGATGGTGTGCGGGCTCAGGCACAGTTGTTCGGCGATCTCGGCATTCGACAGGCCTTTGCCGGCCAGGCTGAGAATTTCGCGCTCGCGCAAAGTCAGTGACGGCTTGCTGCCGGCGAGTTGGCGCATGCGTCGCCATTGGCTGAGCAGCCGTTCGGTCAGAACCCGAGGAAGCCAGTCGCCGCCGTCCAGTAGGACCTGAATGCCGTCGAGCAGATGCTCGCGCGTGGCATGACTGTAAAACACGCCACGAATGGTGGGGTGCTTGTCGACCAGCTGCTCGGCCTGTTCCGGCGCGATATTGACCAGCGCAACGGGCGTCTGCTCATCAAGCTGATCAAGCAGCGTCGACAGTTGCTCGGTCTGGCTGTTTCCAGAGTCGAGTAGATAGAGATCGGTGCTGCCCGGAACGATTTTCTCGAGCCGCGCCAGGGCTACCTCTAGCTGAGCCTGCTCACCAAGAAAGTGCTTGAAGAACAGTCCCAGTAGCTCATTGCCGGTCAGCAGGGTGACAGTAGGCCGGTTACGTTCCCGGTGGGTGAAATCCGCTTCGTCCATGTTCAATCCTTGGTCTGGGGTGCCGTTATGCTGCATAGAAAAGTTACTAAACGACCGGCCAGGAATGACGAAGTTCAGCGTTCCAGCTGGGATTAGGCCGGCATCTGCGCGCTGAGGATGACAACCCGACAGACGGTTAAATAAGCGGCTTGGCGGACCAAGCGATCCATGTCGAGTCAATCACCCGTTCGATGGAGCCTGCATCTATACCCCTCGCACGAACTGCCAGTGCGCACTTCACTCACCGGTCTGCTGCTCGGTCTTGTGTTGACGCCTTCAAACATCTCCTGTGAGGTGAATGCCGGCTGGTCGTTAAACCTGTCGATCTATCGGCTTCGCCGACTGGCGTGGTCTGCTACGGGGGCTAGATAGCCTGACCACGCTGCATGAAAGGGATGTCCACCAGCCTACTGTCTCGTCTGTGGCCTCATCGACCGTCAGCGATTAGTCCCCAGCCACACGCGCCATAACAAACCGCTGGTCAACGGCCGACGAACGGTTTTGCCCTGGCTTGGCGACCAATGGCGATATGCCCGTGAGGCCCGCCGCATAAGGCCTTCATCGGTTCTGAAAGATCCTGTCATGCAGCAAGGTGAAATTTATTTCCACCACCATTGCCGTATTAGGTGAACCCCTTGAACTGGAGAGCGATCATGCAAACGACCAAGCTCGCCGCGCTGACACTGGCCGGCCTGATGTCTGCTTCTGCTTTTGCTGGCACTACTGATAACGGCGCCATGCACGACAAGGACGCCTACGATTCGAAAAGCAGTGCAATGAAAAGCGGCACTCATGACGGCAAGATGGGTGGCACTCATGACGGCAAGATGGATGGCGCTCATGACGACACCATGATGGATGGCAAAACCACCGACGACACCGACCGCACTGGATTGACAACCGGAGCAGGCACCACCGTTGACGGTGAGACGGCAGGCCCTGGTACAGAGACAGGTACCAGTGTCGGCAATACCACCGCTACGGGGAACAGTGCCACTGGCAACTGACTTGTCGTCGCAGCTAGATGAAAAGCCCCGGCCCTGCTGGGGCTTTTTCTTGCGCAGCCGTCAGCGCCCGCCGTCGGGGCTGGCCGCAGAGGGCTGATGATGGGGAGAAGATCATGGTCACACGAATCTGGTTATGCGCTTCGATACTGATAACAGCGCCGCTGGCGATCGCCGCCGGAACCGGCCCGACGCACCCGGAAAAGGCTCGCGAGCATCCGTTGGACTCACGTGAGCCACGCCAGGGCGTGATCGAGGGTGAAAGTCACGGCCAGCCACGACCATCAACGCTGGAGTCGCTGCCTGAGGCGCCGCCGGAAATCCCGGTCGAGAACCCGTCGCAACCTGTTCGGCCAGACGCCCGCTCGAGCGAGAATCGGGACCCAGCCTCTAACTGATCAAACGATGCAGGTCTGTTTCAGCCCAAGCGGCAAACGAAAACGGGAGGCCTGAGCCTCCCGTTTGGTGCCGCCAGTGCTGTGTTTAGAACAGTACGCGGCTGCGGATAGTGCCGTTGACGTGCTGGAGCTTTTCCAGCGCCAGGTCGGAGTATTCCTTGTCCACGTCGATTACCACGTAGCCGACCTTTTCGTTGGTCTGCAGGAACTGACCGCAGATGTTGATGCCGTTGTCGGCGAACACCTTGTTGATCTCGCTCATCACGCCTGGAATGTTCTCGTGGATGTGCAGCAGGCGGTGCTTGCCCGGATGCGAGGGCAGGGCGACTTCAGGGAAGTTCACCGACGACACCGAGGTGCCGTTGTCGCTGTACTTGACCAGCTTCTCCGCGACTTCCAGGCCGATGTTGGCCTGGGCTTCGGCAGTGGAGCCGCCGATGTGCGGGGTCAGGATCACGCGGTCAAGACCACGCAGGGGGCTCTCGAATTCGTCGTCGTTGGACTTGGGCTCGACCGGGAATACATCGATGGCGGCGCCGATCAGGTGCTCATCCTTGATCGCGGCGGCCAGGTGATCCAGTTCGACCACGGTGCCACGCGCGGCGTTGATCAGAATGGCGCCTTGCTTCATGGCGCGGATTTCCTTTTCACCGATCATCCACTGAGTGGACGGCAGTTCGGGAACATGCAGGGAGACGATGTCGCACATGCCCAGCAGTTCGTAAAGCGAGCCGATCTGAGTGGCGTTGCCCAGCGGCAGCTTGGTCACCACATCATAGAAGAAGACCTGCATGCCGAGGCTCTCGGCTAGCACCGACAGCTGCGTGCCGATTGAGCCGTAACCGATGATGCCCAGCTTCTTGCCGCGGATCTCGAAGGAGTTGGCCGCCGACTTAATCCAGCCGCCGCGGTGGCAGGAGGCGTTCTTCTCAGGGATGCCACGTAGCAGCAGGATGGCTTCGGCCAGCACCAGTTCGGCCACCGAGCGGGTGTTGGAGTAGGGCGCGTTGAACACCGCGATTCCGCGTTCACGGGCGGCATTCAGGTCGACCTGGTTGGTGCCAATACAGAAGCAGCCGACGGCGATCAGTTTCTGCGCCGCGTCGAAGACTTCTTCGGTGAGCTGGGTGCGCGAACGGATGCCGATGAAATGGGCGTCGGCGATCTTCTCCTTCAGTTCCGCATCGGTCAGCGCGGTCTTGAGGTACTCGATGTTGGAGTAACCGGCGGCCTTGAGGGTGTCGACAGCGTTCTGGTGCACGCCTTCGAGAAGAAGGAACTTGATCTTGCTCTTGTCGAGAGAGGTCTGGCTCATCTGCATTAAAACCTTAAGGCCGAGGGTAGGACGAAGTGTCCAGCGAAGGCTGGCCGACCCGGTATCAGCGGTGTCGGGAGCTGCCGAGGCACGTTTCAAAAGGGTGCGTATGCTAGCATACAGGCCCCTCGAAACACCCCCTGTCCTGAGCTGAAGCGTGCTCAGGGTGACCATGAATCGAATGAGAGTTCCCATGATGACCGATCTCGCCCTGATCGACGAGCTGAAGACCCTGGTCGAGCCTGGCAAGGTGCTGACCGATGCCGATTCGCTGAATACCTATGGCAAGGACTGGACCAAGCAATACGCCCCGGCACCCTCGGCCATTGTGTTCCCGAAGAGCATCGAGCAGGTTCAGGCGATCGTGCGCTGGGCCAATGACCGCAAGGTTGCGCTGGTGCCATCTGGCGGCCGGACCGGTCTCTCTGCTGCGGCGGTCGCCGCTAACGGTGAGGTGGTGGTCTCGTTCGACTACATGAACCAGATTCTCGAATTCAACGAGATGGATCGCACAGCTGTCTGCCAGCCGGGCGTGGTCACCGCACAGCTGCAGCAGTTTGCCGAAGACAAGGGGCTCTACTACCCAGTGGATTTTGCCTCGGCCGGCTCCAGCCAGATCGGCGGCAACATTGGCACCAATGCTGGCGGTATCAAGGTGATTCGCTACGGCATGACCCGTAACTGGGTGGCGGGGCTGAAGGTCGTCACTGGTAAAGGCGATCTGCTCGAGCTGAACAAGGACCTGATCAAGAACGCCACCGGCTATGACCTGCGCCAGCTGTTCATCGGCGCCGAGGGTACGCTGGGCTTCGTCGTCGAGGCGACCATGCGCCTGGAGCGTCAGCCGACCAACCTGACAGCGCTGGTGCTAGGCACGCCGGACTTCGAGTCGATCATGCCGGTGCTGCACGCGTTCCAGGACAAGCTGGACCTGACCGCCTTCGAGTTTTTCTCCGACAAGGCACTGGCCAAGGTGCTAGGCCGTGGCGACGTGCCGGCACCGTTCGAAACCGATTGCCCGTTCTACGCGCTGCTGGAATTCGAAGCCACCACCGACGAACGCGCTGATCAGGCGCTGGCGACCTTTGAACACTGTGTCAACGAAGGTTGGGTGCTCGACGGCGTGATGAGCCAGAGCGAGCAGCAGCTGCAGAACCTATGGAAACTGCGCGAGTACATTTCCGAGACCATCAGCCACTGGACGCCGTACAAGAACGATATCTCGGTGACCATCGCCAAGGTGCCGGCTTTCCTCAAGGAAATCGACGCCATCGTTGGTGAGCATTACCCGGATTTCGAGATCGTCTGGTTCGGGCACATTGGTGACGGCAACCTGCACTTGAACATTCTCAAGCCGGATGCGATGGACAAGGACGAGTTCTTCGGCAAGTGCGCCACCGTCAACAAGTGGGTGTTCGAAACCGTACAGAAGTACAACGGTTCGATCTCCGCCGAGCACGGCGTGGGCATGACCAAGCGCGACTACCTCGAGTACAGCCGCTCGCCGGTGGAAATCGAGTACATGAAGGCGGTCAAGGCTGCCTTCGATCCGAACGGCATCATGAATCCGGGCAAGATCTTCGCTGTTTGAACAGACAGGAACCCTCCATGACCTACAAGCACCAGTACACCGACGGCACGACCATCCACTACCCGCTGGGCAAGGTCGTCTGCATCGGCCGAAACTACGCCGAGCACGCTAAAGAGCTGAACAACCCGGTGCCGACTGAGCCATTGCTGTTCATCAAGGCCGGCAGCTGCACCGTGCCGCTGGACAGTGGCTTCAGCATTCCAGCGGACCGTGGCGCCGTGCACTACGAGGCGGAAATTGCCGTGCTGATCGGCAAGCCGCTGTCGCGCAAACCCAACGAAGAGGAGGTTCGCGATGCGATCTCCGGTTTCGCTCCCGCTCTGGACCTGACCCTGCGCGACGTGCAGGCCAAGCTGAAGGAAAAGGGCCACCCGTGGGAGATCGCCAAGAGCTTTGATGGCGCTTGCGTGCTGGCACCCTTCGTGCCGGGCGATGCGGTGGACGACCTCGGCGACATCGGTATCCGCCTGACCATCAACGGTGAAGTCCGTCAGGACGGCAACAGCAGCCAGATGCTCAATGCCATCCTGCCGCTGTTGCAGCACATTGCCGGGCACTTCAGCCTTCAGCCTGGCGACGTCGTGCTGACCGGCACGCCGGCGGGGGTCGGTCCTCTCAATCAGGGCGACGAGCTGGTAGTGGAGCTGGTCGGGTTGTCGCGCTTCGAGAGCCGCGTGCTTTAGCGTGCATATGAGCCGGGTACGCCTGACGTATCCGGCCCGCATCGCTCTATCCTCCTTGTGAAGGTCATGCTGTAATCGCACGCTCTTCCTGGGTTTGCCTACATGCCTGAGTCTGCCGTCCGACGTTCCCGCCTACGCCTGTTCCTCTACATCTCGCTGTTTCTGACCATTGCAATGGCCTTGCTGGCCGGCTGGATGCTGCATTGGAATGACCAATTGAAGCTCTACTGGCAGGAGCAAACTGTCGATGCCAGCGCCCGCGCGGCGAGCATCTGGTTGCCCGACTATGAACTGGCGCTGGAGACCACTTTGTCCGGCCTCGAGGAAGACGAAACTTCAGGCCTGACCTGGAACGCAGAGACCGGGACGCTGTTCACCGTCACCGGACAAAACCCCCAGCTCGTGGAATTCTCCCCCGGCGGCGTGGTGCTGCGGCGCATCACCCTGACCGGATTCTCTGATCCTGAGGCGGTCGAAGCTCTGGATAACGGACAGCTCGGTATCGTCGATGAGCGGCGCCGACTGGTTGCAGTGTTCCGGTTGGCGCCGGGGGTGGAGAGCCTCGATCTCGAGGATCTCGCTACCTATGACCTGGGTTTCGACGGTGCCGGAAACAAAGGCTTCGAAGGACTGGCCTGGAATCCGCGCACCCAGCGCATGCTGCTGGCCAAGGAGCGCGATCCGCAGGGCTTGTTCGAACTGCCCTTCCCTGGAGAAGACGGCGCTGCCGGCGCCCTTGAGTCGCTCCCTGGCCAGCCGCTGCTGGTACGCGATATCTCGTCGGTAGCCATCGACCCGCGTACGGGGCATACCCTGATGCTTTCCGACGAGTCGCGTCTGCTGGTCGAGCTTGACTTGCAGGGGCGGCCGCGCAGCTTCATCAGGCTGCTCGGCGGTCTCAATGGTATGGTGGAGGGCATCGACCAGGCTGAAGGAGTCGCCATGGACGGGCAGGGCAACATCTACGTCGTAGCGGAGCCGAACCGCTTCTATGTGTTCAGTCGGCGACGCTGACCTTCAATCCAGATGGCCGAAGCATAACTACTACCATCAAAGGTGATCAGCGATGACCGCTTGCGGCGCCGGATGCGGCCGTGATGGCGCGCACCGGGCTGATGGATGCCTGCCGCGAGAGGTCAGCGCTTGAGCGTCTGCACCCCGTTCGCTGTGCCCAGCAGCAGGACGTCGGCCGGGCGGGCAGCGAAAAGCCCGTTGCTGACCACGCCCACGATGTTGTTTATCTGCGCTTCGACATCCGGGGCGAAGCCGATCATGAGATTGTGCACGTCAAGGATGACGTTGCCGTTGTCGGTCACCACACCCTCACGGTAGACGGGGTCGCCGCCCAGCTTGACCAGTTCGCGCGCGACGTGGCTGCGGGCCATCGGGATCACTTCCACTGGCAGGGGAAACTCGCCGAGGCGCTCGACCAGCTTGCTGCCATCGGCGATACAGATGAAGGTGCGGGCCACTGCAGCGACGATCTTCTCGCGGGTCAGGGCTGCGCCGCCGCCCTTGATCAGCTCCAGATGGCTGTTGGTCTCGTCGGCACCGTCGACGTAAAACTCCAGGTCCGCTACCGAGTTTAGGTCGTAGACCGGAATGCCATGGCCTTTCAGACGCTCGGCGGTGGCATCGGAACTGGCCACGGCACCGTCGAAGAATCCTTTGTGCTTGGCCAGCAGATCGATGAAGAAGTTGGCGGTGGAGCCGGTGCCAACGCCGACGATGCTGCGGTCGGTGAGTTGCGGCACGATGAGGTCGACAGCGGCCTGGGCGACGGCCTGCTTGAGTTGATCCTGGGTCATGGCGTAAAGGTCCGGTCGGTAAGTGAGTCGTGGGCGAGAGTATAGCGGGGGCTCATCAGCGGGTCTTGCCTGCTGAGACTGTACGGCTGTTTTGTGCGCTGATTGCCGGTGGTCGCGGCGTTTTTCGCGGAGTAGACTCGTCTGCCCCGCAAGGCCCGCCAAGATAGCTCACGATGCTCGAACAGTACGTCAAGAAGATCCTCACCTCGCGCGTCTATGACGTTGCGGTGGAAACCCCGTTGCAGCCTGCCCGTCAGCTCTCTGAGCGGCTGGGTAATCAGATTTTGCTGAAGCGCGAAGATCTGCAGCCGGTGTTCTCCTTCAAGATTCGCGGTGCCTATAACAAGCTGGCACAGCTGTCACCCGAGGAGCTGGCGCGCGGCGTAGTTACTGCGTCGGCCGGTAACCATGCGCAGGGCTTGGCCCTGGCGGCCCGTGAGCTGGGCATCAAGGCGACCATCGTCATGCCGCGCACCACGCCGGAACTGAAGGTGCAGGGCGTGCGTGCACGTGGCGGCAAGGTGGTGCTTCACGGGGATGCCTTTCCCGAGGCGCTGGCCTATTCGCTGAAACTGGTCGAGGAAAAGGGTTACGTCTATATCCACCCCTATGACGACCCGCACGTGATAGCCGGACAGGGCACCGTGGCGATGGAGATCCTGCGCCAGCATCAGGGTCAGCTTGATGCGGTCTTCGTGCCGGTGGGTGGGGGCGGCCTGATCGCCGGCGTCGCTGCCTACATCAAATACCTCAAGCCAGACATCAAGGTCATTGGCGTCGAGCCGGACGATTCCAATTGCCTGCAGCAGGCGATGGCTGCGGGCGAGCGTGTGGTGCTGCCGCAGGTGGGATTGTTCGCCGATGGGGTGGCGGTGGCGCAGATCGGTCAGTACACCTTCGACATCTGCCGGCACTACGTGGATGAGGTGATCACGGTCAGCACCGATGAGATCTGCGCTGCGATCAAGGACATCTACGACGATACCCGCTCAATTACCGAGCCAGCAGGTGCGCTGGCAGTGGCCGGTATCAAGCGCTATGTGGAGCGCGAGGGCATTGAGCATCAGGTGCTGGTCGGCATCGATTCCGGCGCCAACGTGAACTTCGATCGCCTGCGTCATGTGGCGGAGCGCGCTGAGCTTGGCGAGAAGCGCGAGGCGATCATCGCGGTGACCATTCCCGAGGAGCCTGGCAGCTTCAAGGCATTCTGCGAGGCCATCGGCAAGCGTCAGATTACCGAATTCAATTACCGCTACCACGAAGACCGTGAGGCGCACATCTTTGTGGGTGTGCAGACCCATCCGGAAAACGATCCGCGGACGGCCTTGGTGGATGGGTTGCGGGCGAAGGGTTTCCCCGTGCTTGATCTCACTGACAACGAACTGGCCAAGCTGCACACCCGGCACATGGTCGGGGGGCACGCGTCTGGCGTCAGTGATGAAGTGGTCTATCGGTTCGAATTCCCGGAGCGTCCGGGCGCGCTGTTCAACTTCCTCAACAATCTCGGCGGGCGTTGGAATATTTCGATGTTCCACTACCGCAATCACGGCGCGGCTGACGGGCGGGTGGTTGCCGGCCTGCAAGTACCTGCCGAAGACCGTCACCTGTTGCCGGCCGCACTGGACAAGATCGGCTATCGCTACTGGGACGAAACAGACAATCCGGCCTACCAACTTTTTCTCGGCTGACCAGCCGTACCGCGGGGATCGATGGAACACTACCAACTGCTGAACATGACTCACGCCGCTCTGGCGATTCTCCTCACGCTGGGGCTGATTGCCCACATCATCATGCTGTGGAAAGCCTGGCGGCGGGCCGATCCGGTGGTGCTGCAGAACAAGCTGCGCCGCACCCGGTTGATGTCGCTGCCATTGCTGGCGGTGTTTGCCTTGTTGCTTCCGGTGACCGGCTGGTGGCTGGCGCACCTGGCAGGTTTCCCGCTCGGTCAGCTGTGGTTGCTGGCCAGCTCGGTGTTGTTCTTGGTTCTGGTGCCACTAGGCCTGCTGCTCAGCGGCCGCCTGCGTGCCTGGCAAGCGCTGGGCGATGCCCCAGCGCCCGCGCGCCTGCCGCGCTTTGCGCTGGTTTACGCGGGTCTGATCCTGCTGATTTTGGTCGCCATCATGGGTTTGATGGGCGCCAAGCCGGTCTAAGGCTGAGGTCAGCGCAGGCTGATGATGCGCCAGCCGCGTTGCTCGGCAATGCCCTTCAAGGTCGGGTCCGGATCGACCGCTACCGGATGGCTGACGCGCTCCAGTAGCGGCAGATCGTTGCGCGAGTCGCTGTAGAAATAGCTGTCATCCAGGCTCTGGTCATTTTCCATGAGCCAGCGTTCAATGCGCGTCACCTTGCCCTCCTGAAAACAGGGCACGTCGGTCAGTCGACCGGTGTAGCGTCCCTCTTGCATCTCACACTCGGTGGCCAGCAACGTATCGACGCCCAGGCGCTTGGCGATTGGCCCGGTGATGAAGCGGTTGGTGGCAGTAATGATCACCACCCGGTCGCCGGCTTCATGATGCTGACGCACCAGTGCCTCACCCTTGGCCAGGACGATGGGCTCAATGTGGTCGCGCATGAACTCGGCGTGCCACTGCTGCAGCTGCGGCATCTCGCTGCGGCCCAGCAGCTCCTGGCAGAAGTTCTGATACTCCAGCACATCCAGCGCGCCGGCCAGATAGTCCTGATAAAAGGCATCGTTGCGGGCGCGGTACGCCTCGGCGTCGACCAGCCCGCGCTGGCAGAGAAACTCGCCCCAGGCGTGGTCGCTGTCACCGGCCAGGAGGGTGTTATCAAGATCGAAAAGAGCCAGGCGCACGCTGCGTTCCTCGGGGGATAAAAGGGGGTGAAGCATAGCGGGATCGCTCGATAGATGGCAGCCGGCAAGCGTTCGGATCGAGGATCGGAGCCGGTAGATCAATGGCTTCCATGCGCGCTTTCTGCTTTTCACGTTTTTGTGGAACAATGCCGCGATATGCGTTTGCGAGGTTGTATGCCGTGATCGACTCCGATGGTTTTCGCCCCAATGTCGGCATCATCCTGACCAATGATGTCGGGCAAGTGCTGTGGGCCCGGCGGATTAATCAGGATGCCTGGCAGTTTCCGCAAGGCGGCATCAACCCGCGCGAGACGCCGGAGGAGGCGCTCTTTCGCGAGTTGAACGAAGAGGTCGGCCTGGAAGAGCAGGACGTCAAGATTCTCGCCTGCACCCGTGGCTGGCTGCGCTATCGCTTGCCTCAGCGGCTGGTGCGTACTCATAGTCAGCCGCTGTGTATCGGTCAGAAGCAGAAATGGTTCTTGCTGCGCCTTACCGGTGCTGAAGACCGGGTTCGTATGGATCTGACCGGCAAGCCCGAGTTCGACGGCTGGCGCTGGGTCAGTTACTGGTACCCGTTGGGGCAGGTGGTCACCTTCAAGCGCGAGGTTTACCGTCGCGCCTTAAAAGAACTCGCTCCGCGCCTCCTGGCGCGGGACTGACGGGAGAAAGCCCCTGAGCATGCTCGGCACGCTGCGCAAGATCGTCCAGGAAGTAAACGCTGCCAAGGACCTCAAGGCGGCCTTGGGCATTATCGTGCTGAGAGTTCGGGCGGCCATGGCCAGCCACGTCTGCTCGGTCTACCTGCTCGATCCCGAATCCGGGCGTTTTGTCCTGATGGCCACCGAAGGCCTGAACAAGAAGGCCATCGGCAAAGTCAGCATGGCGCCGAATGAGGGTCTGGTCGGCTTGGTTGGCACGCGTGAGGAGCCGCTCAACCTGGAGCATGCGTGTGAACATCCGCGCTACCGCTATTTCGCTGAAACCGGCGAAGAACGCTACGCCTCCTTTCTCGGCGCACCGATCATCCACCACCGGCGGGTGATGGGTGTTCTGGTCATTCAGCAGAGAGAACAACGCCTGTTCGACGAGGGCGAAGAGGCATTCCTCGTAACTATGAGTGCACAGCTCGCCGGTGTTATCGCTCATGCCGAGGCGACCGGGTCGATTCGTGGCCTCGGCCGGCAGGGCAAGGGCATCCAGGAAACCCGCTTTATCGGTATTCCCGGCGCGCCTGGCGCGGCAGTGGGTACCGCTGTCGTCGTTCTGCCACCCGCTGACCTCGATGTGGTGCCGGACAAGACGATTGAGGACATCCCGGCTGAACTGGTGCTGTTCGAGGCTGCGCTCGAAGCAGTGCGAGCCGATATGCGTGCGCTGTCCGAAAAGCTTGCGACCCAGATGCGCAAGGAAGAGCGTGCGCTGTTCGACGTCTATCTGATGATGCTGGATGACTCCGCACTCGGCGGCGAGGTGTCCAAGGTTATCCGCACGGGCCAATGGGCCCAAGGCGCGCTGCGTCAGGTCGTCAGCGACCACGTCGGCCGCTTCGAGATGATGGACGATGCCTACCTGCGTGAGCGCGCCTCGGACGTCAAGGACATCGGCCGACGTTTGCTCGGCTACCTGCAGCAGGCGCGCCAGCAGACCCTGACCTACCCGGACAACACCATTCTGGTCAGCGAGGAGCTGTCCCCGGCGATGCTTGGCGAGGTGCCTGAAGGCAAGTTGATGGGCATGGTTTCGGTACTGGGTTCGAGTAACTCACACGTGGCGATCCTGGCGCGGGCCATGGGTATTCCCACGGTGATGGGGGCGGTTGACCTGCCATATTCGAAGGTCGATGGCATCGAGCTGATCATCGACGGCACCCGTGGCGAGATCATCACCAACCCGGCAAAGGTGCTGCGCGAGCAATACCTGGTTCTGGCCGAGCAGGAGCGGCAGCTGTCCGAAGGGCTCGACGTGCTGCGCGAGCTGCCTTGCGAGACCACCGATGGTCTGCGCATCCCGCTGTGGGTGAATACCGGTCTGCTCGCCGATGTGGTGCGTGCGCAGGAGCGCGGCGCCGAAGGCGTTGGCCTGTATCGCACCGAAGTGCCCTTCATGATCAAGGAGCGCTTCCCCAGCGAGAAGGAGCAGATGGCGATCTATCGCGAGCAGCTGCAAGCCTTCCACCCGCTGCCGGTGACCATGCGCAGCCTCGACATTGGCGGTGACAAAAGCCTGCCTTACTTCCCGATCAAGGAAGAAAATCCCTTCCTCGGCTGGCGCGGGATCCGCGTCACACTCGACCATCCCGAAATTTTTCTGCTGCAGACCCGCGCCATGCTCAAGGCCAGCGCCGGGCTGGACAACCTGCGCATTCTGCTGCCAATGATTTCTGGCACGCGCGAGCTGGAAGAGGCGCTGCACCTGATCCACCGCGCCTGGGGTGAGGTACGTGATGAAGGCACCGACGTCGAAATGCCGCCAGTTGGGGTGATGATCGAAGTGCCGGCTGCGGTCTATCTGACCCGCGAACTGGCGCGTCAGGTGGACTTCATCTCGGTGGGCTCCAACGACCTGACTCAGTATCTGCTGGCAGTAGACCGCAACAACCCGCGGGTTGCCGATCTGTACGATTACCTGCATCCCGCAGTGCTCGAAGCGTTGCAGCGGGTCGTCCGAGAGGCGCACGACGAAGGTAAGCCGGTCAGCATCTGCGGTGAAATGGCTGGCGATCCGGGCGCAGCCATCCTGCTGCTGGCGATGGGCTTCGACAGCCTGTCGATGAACGCCACCAACCTGCCCAAGGTGAAGTGGATGCTGCGTCAGATCAGTTCGGTCACGGCGCGTGAGCTGTTGGCCAAGGTGATGAAAATGGACAGCCCGCAGGTCATCCACGCCACGGTGCAGCTGACCCTGCGCAATCTCGGCCTGGATCGCATGGTTAATCCATCTGCCGCGATCTAACCCGGCACCTTTGCGGGCTCAGCTGTCGTCGACGGCAGGTCCATCTCTGTTTCACCGGTCACGCCCTCCGCGTCGAAACGGCGCTCGGTCATGCTCATGGAACCGTCCGCGCGGCGGACCAATAGGGTTATGGCGCGGGTGCCATAGTCCGGACTGGCGATAAACGCGCTCGACAACAGCTTCTCCATCTCCTGCGAGATGCCAGTAGCCGGCAGTTCGGCATCCGCGGCGGGCCGTGCGTCGCTCATGATCTCTAGCAACCGGTCGCGCTCCGGCGCACCGAGGCAGGCCTCTAGCGCCGAGCGAGTGCTCAGCAGCTTTGGCCAGGGCGTATCCAGCGCTGCATTGGAAAGACCGTAGACGCCCGGCGATAGAGCGCGGGGCGTTGCTTCCTTTGAATTGAGATACCAGAGCTCGGTGAGATTCCCGACCAGCAGGTTGAAGCCGGAATATTGACCGAGATTGCCGGTCAGCTCCTGCAGATAGTGCGCCGGCGATTGCGCGCCCCGCAGGAAGCGTTCGGGCAGCTCGCCTCGCGAGCGCTCGCCAAGAGGGGCGCCGGGCGCACGAATATTGGTCAGCGCAGCGAAGCGTCCATCCGTGGTTACACCCATCCAGGTGCCGCCTGCCTGCAGGTCGCGACCGGCTACGACCTGCGGCGCGTCGTCCCAATGCCCCAACGGGAGACTGGGGCGCGCATGAAATTCGTCACGGTTGGCGGCGACGATCAACGGCTGTGCATGGCCGTGGCGCCAGGCGAATACGATCAAGCACATGAGAAACCGGACTCGGTAGCAAGGACGCGTCGAGGCTAGACGAAAACGCAGCGCCCACGCCACATCGGCAGGACGCTGGTTACGTTTCAGAGGATTGCCGCGTTCCGCCCCGCTGGCGTTTTTCCGCTAACATGCCGCTTTGTTTTTCAAGGTGGCTCGATGGAGTTCGCGCTTTATCTGCTTCTGGGCGGATTCGCTGGTGTACTGGCAGGGCTGTTCGGTGTCGGGGGTGGCCTGATCATCGTTCCGGTGCTGGTGTTCAGCTTTACAGCGCAGGGATTCGACCCGCAGATCCTTACCCATCTGGCCGTCGGCACCTCGCTGGCAACCATCGTCTTTACCTCGATGAACTCGATTCTGACGCACCATCGCAAGGGCGCCGTGCAGTGGCCCGTGGTGCTCTGGATGACGCTTGGCATTCTGCTCGGCTCGGCGCTGGGAAGCCTGACGGCGGCGTCGATTCAAGGCCCGCTGCTGCAGAAAATCATCGGTTTGTTCGCCATCGCCATGTCGGTGCAGATGGGGTTTTCACTGCAGCCCAAGGCCAGCGCTGGCGTACCCGGACGGCCAGTGCTGGCCGTTGCCGGCGCAGTGATCGGATGGGCATCGGCCATCTTCGGGATCGGCGGCGGTTCGTTGACCGTGCCGTTTCTCAGCTGGCGCAGCGTACCGATGCAGCAAGCGGTGGGCACCTCGGCTGCTTGCGGTTTGCCGATTGCGCTCGCCGGTGCATTGAGCTTCGCGGTTGTTGGCTGGCAGGATGCGCATCTGCCCGGCTGGAGCTTCGGTTACGTCTATTTGCCAGCGCTGGTTGGCGTCGCCATCACCAGCATGTTCTTTGCCCGTGTCGGCGCTAATCTGGCGCATCGATTGTCCCCTTCAATGCTGCGGCGCCTGTTCGCGCTGCTGCTGTTGGGCGTAGGTATCAATTTCTTGATCTGAGGAAAATCCGGATGCTGCCTTATCCGCAGATAGACCCTGTGGCCGTGTCGCTAGGCCCGCTGCAAATCCACTGGTATGGCCTGATGTACCTGATCGGCATCGGCGGTGCCTGGCTGCTGGCATCGCGTCGGTTGCACCGCTTCGAACCCACCTGGGACAAGGACAAGCTTTCCGACCTGGTGTTCTGGGTGGCCATGGGCGTAATCGTCGGTGGGCGGCTGGGCTACGTGCTGTTCTACGATCTGGCGTCCTATATCAACGATCCGACGCTGATCTTCCAGGTCTGGAAGGGTGGCATGTCGTTTCATGGTGGTCTGCTGGGCGTATTGCTGTGCACCTGGATATTCGCCCGGCGCAACGGCAAGAAGTTTTTCGAGCTGATGGACTTCATTGCCCCCTTTGTACCCATTGGGCTGGGCGCCGGGCGCATCGGTAACTTCATCAATGCCGAACTCTGGGGCAAGGCGACCGATGTGCCTTGGGCGATGGTCTTCCCGACCGATCCGCAACAGCTGGCGCGGCACCCGTCGCAGCTCTACCAGTTCGCCCTGGAAGGCGTGGCCTTGTTCGTCATTCTCTGGCTCTATTCGAGCAAACCGCGGCCGACCATGGCGGTGTCCGGCCTGTTCGCCGTGTGCTACGGCATCTTCCGCTTCATTGTCGAGTTCGTTCGCGTACCTGACGCCCAGCTCGGTTACCTGGCGTTTGGCTGGCTGACCATGGGGCAGGTGCTGTGCATCCCGATGATCCTGATCGGTCTTGGCATGATTGCCTGGGGCTACCGTCACGAGCCGGTAAAGGCGGCCGCCTGATCGCACACCGTCCGGCTTCGTCGCCTAAAGGGCGACAAGCCGGACGTCGCCTTTTACTATTTGCAGCATTCCGTTCACCGCGCCCCGGCGCCCGCTTCGAGCCCATTGATGAAACAGTATCTCGACCTGATGCGCCATGTGCGCGAGCACGGCACCTTCAAGAGCGATCGCACCGGCACTGGCACCTACAGCGTATTTGGTCATCAAATGCGCTTCGACCTGGCGGACGGCTTCCCGCTGGTGACGACCAAGAAGTGCCACCTGAAATCGATCATTCACGAGCTGCTGTGGTTTCTTCAGGGCGATACCAATATCAAGTACCTGCAGGAAAACGGGGTGCGGATCTGGGACGAATGGGCCGACGAGAACGGTGAGCTCGGCCCGGTCTACGGCTACCAGTGGCGCAATTGGCCGGCGCCCAACGGCGAGTCGGTCGACCAGATCAGCAAGCTGGTGGAGATGATCAAGAAAAACCCGGATTCGCGGCGGCTGATGGTGTCAGCCTGGAACCCGGCGCTGGTCGATCAGATGGCCCTACCGCCATGCCACGCGCTGTTCCAGTTCTATGTGGCGGACGGCAAGCTCAGCTGCCAGCTCTACCAGCGCTCGGCTGACATCTTCCTCGGTGTGCCCTTCAACATCGCCAGCTACGCATTGCTGACGCTGATGGTGGCGCAGGTGTGCGACCTGCAACCCGGTGAATTCATCTGGAGCGGCGGTGATTGCCACCTCTATGCCAATCACCTGGAGCAGGCCGACCTGCAGTTGACCCGCGAGCCGCTGCCGCTGCCGACCATGCAGCTCAACCCCGAGGTAAAGGATCTGTTCGCCTTCCGCTTCGAGGACTTCGAACTGGTCGGCTACGAAGCCCATCCGCACATCAAGGCCCCGGTTGCCGTCTGAGACGCCCTTGCTCTATTGCCCGCCCAGGTAGCGTGCCTGCATGTCCGGCCAGCGGGGGCTGTTGGTGATATCCAGAATCGCTTGGCTCAGCCGCTCCCGGTACGGGCTGCCAGCGCGCACGGCAAAGGCATAGGATTGATCTTCAAAGGTGCCGGGCAGCAGTCGTAAGCCCTCGCCCTGCCGCTCGGCGTTTCGGTACTGAAGGATCGGCTGGTCGTAGACGACAGCGTCCGCCTCGCCATCGATCACGGCTTGAATCGCCTGACTGAGGTCGGAAAAGGCGGTGGTGCGTACGCGGTGGTGCTGTAAATAGTCGGAGCTGACGGTGCCGTCTACCGTCGCTACGTGAGCGCCGCGCAGATCGTCCGGCCCTTGCAGCCCGCTTTTCAGGCTGCCAACCGTCAAGGTGCTGGTCACGGCCGCGGTGAAGGTCGACACCATGATCAATGCAGCGAACATCCAGACAATGGCGATCAGGCGACCGCCGAGGGTAACCGGCGCCTTGTCACCATAGCCGACGGTGGTCATGGTGACCGCTGCCCACCAGAAGCTGTTGCCTAGCCCCTCGACCGAACTGCCGCCGAACTGCTCGCGGTTGCGCCGGCGCTCGAACAGCCAGAGCAGCGCGCCGACCAGCAGCAATAACGCGCCCAGGCCCAGCACCAAGCTCGCGAATTGCCAGGAAAACAGGGCTCGAACGGCGCCCCAGCCACTGCCCTGCTGGGCCGGCGGAACGCCGATTGCCAGCCCCGTGCGGTAGAACGGGTGGGTGAAATCCACCAGCGCCTCGCGCTCGGCGGTCATGGTCAGCGCGCCGACCACCACATCCAGCTGATCCTGCTTCAGTCCGGGCAGCAGCTGATCGAACGCCATGGGCTGCAACTCGTAGCGATATCCTGCCTGCTCGGCGATGGCCTGCCACAGATCGATGCTGATGCCGCTCCAACTGCCATCGGCCTCCTGAATGACGAAGGGCGGCACCTCCGTAATGCCCACACGCAGCACGTCGCCTTGTGGCTGAGCAGTGGCCTGCTGGCTTAATAAGGCGAACAGCAAAGCGATCAGAAACTTTGGCACATCTCTTTCCTCGTTGTCGTTGTGCGCTCAGGGTAGCAAAGCTGAACGGCCTAACCGGCAGGGCGAGTGTTCAGGAAAGTCGCCAGAGTGCCATCTGCGTTGTATAGACTCTGGGTAAACCATGATCAGAGGGCAGCGCATGCGACGGGTCGTATTCAATCAAAAAGGTGGGGTCGGCAAGTCCAGCATTGCCTGCAACCTGGCGGCAGTCAGCGCAGCGCAAGGCTATCGCACGCTGCTGATCGACCTGGATGCGCAAGCCAATTCCAGTCATTACCTCACCGGGCTGACCGGCGACGAACTGCCGACGGGGATCGCCGACTACTTCAAGCAAATCCTGGCGGGAGGGCCGGCGGGCAAGAAGGCTCGCCCACCGATCACCGAAACCCGTTTCGAAAACCTGCACCTGATTACCGCCACCGCGGAATTGGCCGATCTGCAACCCAAGCTCGAAGCCAAGCACAAGATCAACAAGCTGCGGAAGCTGATGGAAAGCCTCTCTGAAGAGTACGAGCGCATCTATCTGGACACGCCGCCGGCACTGAACTTCTTTACCCTGTCGGCCCTGATAGCCGCGGACAGTTGCCTGATACCGTTCGACTGCGACAGCTTTTCCCGTCAGGCGCTGTATAGCCTGCTCGAGGAAATCGAGGAGCTGCAGGAAGACCACAATGAAGCGCTGCGAGTCGAAGGTATCGTCGTCAACCAATTCCAGCCGCGCGCGGCCCTGCCGCAGCAGATGATCGACGAACTGCTGGCCGAGGGGCTGCCCGTACTGCCGGTGCATCTGATGAGCTCGGTGCGCATGCGCGAGTCGCATCAGGTCTGCACGCCGCTCATCCACCTCGACCCACGGCACAAGCTGACGCAGCAGTTCGTCGAGTTGCACGCCTATCTGGAAAACGCGGGCTGATCGAATTTCACGGACTGCTTTTTCGCGCCCTCGATGCGGCGGCCAAGGCGCGTCGCTCTTGTTTATAGCGCTAAACGTCGCAAGGTTTTGTGCAGGCGCAACTGCAGCGCCCGGCAGGACGGTTCCGTCAGAACTGTCCGCTCGCAACATCTATTGGCCCGCCCGGGTGTCAGTGAGCGATCAGCACGTCGCAGGGGGGCTGGTCGAGATACTCTCGTGTAAGGCTGCCGAGCAGCGCTTCGCTCATCGTGCCACGGCTGTGGCTGCCCAGTGCCAGGAGTTGTGGTTGCACCGCCGCAATGGCCGAGTCTAGACAGTTGTTGCGCTCACCGTACCGTAAGCTCGACTGCAACTGGGCACCGGTATCGGCCAGGTGCCGGCGAAGATCCGCGACAAGCTGGTCGAACAGTTCGTGCTGCAGCGTCAGCTCGGCTGATTCCGGCGGGCACACTTCCGATGACTCATAGATATTCAGTGCGGTGAGAGCACTCCCGGCGGACATCAACTGCCACGCCGACTGCAGTGCGCGACTGGCGCAGCCGGAGTAATCCAGCGCAGCCAGCGCGCGTGAGTAGGGGGCTGCAGGCGTGACCGCCAACAGCAGCGGCGCGGGGCAGCTCTGCAGGACCTGCTCCAGCGTGGTGCCGGCGAAGCCTTGCGGCGACTGCCGGTGGTGGCGGCCCATTATCAGCAAGTCGATTTCCAGCCCGGCGGCTTGGGTAAGAATTTCCTCGGCGGCGCGACCCTGGCGGATCCACGGTTGCAGCTGAGCAAGGCCGTGACGTTCAAGCGTTGTGTGCAGATAAACCTGTGCATGCTGCTGCTCCTTCGCGTCCGGCTGGCCTGTCAGAACGTGCAGCACGCTCAGTCGTGCTCCGGTTTGCTGCGCCAACTGCGCCGCGCGGCTCAAGGCCAGGCCGGCCTCGGGGCTGAGATCGTGGGCGACAAGAATATGCTGAACCATGGCGGCCTCGCGGTTTGCTGAGCGAAATGGCTGCAGTATGCCGGGCAGATCCAGGCGTTGTCCTGATCAGGAGCAGGTGTCCTCTGTGTGCCCAGAAAAGAGGCTGGCCGCCGCTTTGATCTGGAACGCTTTTTTCATCGGGCTGCTGACGCTATGCTGGCGGCCATTCATGCAGGAGCGAGTGATGAGCAAGGTCAGTGTGCTGGTGGTGGATGACGCACCCTTCATTCGGGATTTGATCAAGAAAGGGTTGCGTAGCCACTTCCCGGGGATTCGTATCGAGGACGCTGTGAACGGGCGTAAGGCCCAGCAGATGCTCGATCGCGATTCTTTCGACCTGATCCTCTGCGATTGGGAAATGCCGGAAATGTCCGGCCTTGAACTGCTCACCTGGTGCCGCGCTCAGGAAAAGCTCAAAACCACCCCGTTCATCATGGTCACCAGCCGTGGCGACAAGGAAAACGTGGTGCAGGCGATCCAGTCCGGTGTATCCGATTTCATCGGCAAGCCATTCTCCAACGAACAATTGACCACCAAGGTCCGCAAGGCCCTTGGAAGGGCCGGCAAGCTCGGTGCGTTGGCTGCCAGCGCACCGGCACGGCCGACCAACACCGGCATGGCTAACGATTCCTTGGCTGCGTTGACGGGCGGTAAGGCTGAAGTCATCAAACCGGCATCCGCTGCGGCGGCTGTGTCGCCGGCGCCCGGTTTCGCCGCGCCGCTCGTGCAGCCGGGCGCAGCCAAACCAACAGCAGCCAGTGGCGGTCGCGGCCAAGGCCAGCTGCGCCTGGCGAGCGGGACGCTTGCGTGCGTCATCAAGGCCCTCAGTCTTAAAGAGGGGCTGCTAGTGGTCAGGCGCGGTGAGACGCTACCGCAGGTGCTGGAGAGCGCAGTGCTCGATCTGGAGCAGGGCGAAGGCGGGGAGGTGGCACGCCTCAATGGCTATCTGCACGCGGTCGCAGCGCTGGAACCCAAGCCGGACAGTGAGTGGCTGCAATTGACCTTTCGCTTCGTCGATCGCGATCCGCAAAAGCTCGATTACCTGTCCCGGCTGATCGCTCGGGGCACCGCTCAGCGTCACTTCGTGCCGGGCGCTTAAGGACCGCCGAGGCGGTTGAGAATGCGAGCAGTGCGACCGACTGTCCGGAAAACCCAATGATGCGATGAACCATTTCACAGGCTGACAGTCGGTGGCTCGCGCTTACACCGCTGCGCTGTTAGTCTGCAGCGCTCTGACACATAACCACATGAAGTCTGCCGTTATGTTGGGGCGCACCTTTCTTGCTCTTGGGTTGTTCTGGCTGGCCATGCCTGCCTCGGCCCTCACCATCTACAAGTACACCGACGCCAACGGCGTGGTCACCTACAGCGACCAGGCTGCACCGGGTGCGCGCGTGTTCACCTTCAGTGATCGAATGGTCGAGAAGCTCGACACCCAGGTAAAGCTGGAAACCCGCAAGCATGCCGGGGGCGAAACCCTCGTGGTGCGCAACGACCTGTTCGCCCCGGTCGATGTGGAGCTCAAACTGACGGGTGTGCAGAACGCCGTCGGCGCACCGGACAAGCCAATCCGCTGGGTGCTGCCGCCGCGCAGCCAAATCCGCCTGGCAACCCTGGCCCCGCTCGACCCTTCCAAGCCGCTGAAATACACGCCCAAGCTGCGCCACGCGCTCGGCGATCCACGCCTGTTACCCAAGCCCTACAAGTATCCGCTACCCTGGCGCGGCGGCCCGTTCCGCCTGACTCAGGGCGCCAACGGCAAGTACAGCCACTTCACCCCGAAAGGTCGGTACGCCGCCGACATCGCCATGCCCGAGGGTACGCCGATCATCGCGGCGCGGGGCGGCATGGTGGTCAAGATCGAGAACGCCCAGAGCGGACGAGGCAACAACCCGGCCGGTAACTTCGTCCGTGTGCTGCATGATGACGGCACCATGGGCGTCTACCTACACCTGATGAAAGGCTCGGTCAGTGTCGGCGAAGGGCAGCGTATCGAAGCCGGTTCCCTGCTGGCGCGCTCGGGCAATACCGGCAACAGCACCGGCCCGCATCTGCATTTCGTCGTCCAGCGCAACGTCGGCCTGGCGGTCGAGTCGATTCCCTTCGATTTCGCCCAGCCAGTCAACAGCCTGCCGAATTTCGCGGTTGGTGGGGACTAAGGGTAGCTGCAAGCCCCTAGTCATGGGTCGAAAGCAAAAGCCCGACGCTAGCGCTCGAACCGCAGCTGAAAGCCAGCTGGCTTATTCCTGCTTCAACACCTTGGCCAACACGATCTTCGGGCCGCGCATCTTCTTGACCACGATCTGCAGATCGTCGACCAGCAACTCCTCGTTTTCTTCCGGGACGCGCTTGAGGGTTTCGTAGATCAGCCCTGCCAAGGTGTCGGCCTCGATATGGTCCAGGTCGATACCGAGCAGGCGTTCGAGCTTGAACAGCGGGGTGTCGCCACGCACCAGCAATTTGCCAGGCTGATAAGCGAGGATGCCGCGCTCGGTCTTGCGATGCTCGTCCTGAATGTCCCCGACCAGCACTTCCAGCACATCCTCCATGGTCAGGAAGCCCACTACCTTGTGGTCGCCCTCTTCAACCAGCACGAAGTGCGCTCCGCCTTGGCGGAATTGTTCCAGCAGCACGTTGAGCGGCAGATAGCGCGGCACGCGTTCCAGGGGTCGCAGTATGTCGCTGAGCACGAAGTGCTGGGCCAACTGGTCGTCGCTGGCTAACGCCAGCAGCAAGTCCTTGATGTGCAGCAGCCCGATGTAGTCACCCTGCTCGCTGTCATATGCAGGGTAGCGGCTGTACTTATGGCGGCGGATCACGTCGAGGATTTCTGCCAGCGAGGCACAGTGTTCCAGCTGAACCAGGTCCTCCCGGGAGTTGGCCCAGTCCGCCACCTCCAACTCACTCATCTCGACTGCCGAGGCGAGCACTTTGATGTCCTGGTTGGCCGGGTCCAGGGCCCGGTTTGAATGCAGGATCAGCTTCAGCTCTTCGCGGCTGTAGTGGTGTTCATGATGACTGCCGGGCTCACCCTGGCCGGCTACCCGAAGAATCGCGTTGGCGCTGGCGTTGAGCAGGTAGATGGCGGGGTACATCGCCCAGTAGAACAAGTACAGCGGTGCAGCCGTCCACAGCGAAAGCAGCTCGGGCTTGCGGATCGCCCAGGACTTGGGCGCCAGCTCACCGATGACGATGTGCAGATAGGAAATGATGAAAAACGCCGTGAAAAAGGCGATGCCATGCACGACAGCCTGGGACTGGATGCCAACGGCAGCCATGACCGGCTCCAGCAGGTGAGCAAAGGCCGGCTCACCGACCCAGCCGAGGCCCAGTGAGGCGAGGGTAATCCCCAGCTGGCAGGCAGAGAGGTAGGCATCCAGCTGACTGTGCACTTTGCGCAGGATGTGCCCGCGCCAGCCATGCTGCTTGGCAATGGCCTCGACCTTGGTGGCGCGCAGCTTGACCATGGCGAACTCGGCCGCCACAAAGAAGCCATTGAGCAAGACCAGGAAAAGCGCAAACAGAATCATGCCGAAGTCGGCGAAATAGGATGAAGCGGCGTAACTAGCGGGGGAAGGGTCCATTAGGGTGTCGGGTAGTCGAAGACGGCCCAAGGATGGGGCCGGCCCGGGGTTATTTCAAGGCGCCATTGGGCGTCAGGTTTCGGCCGGCCGCGCAGCGGTCACTGTACCGTGGCCTGGCTCAACGGGAAGTGACAGGTGAAGGTGCTGCCCTTGCCGGGCGTGCTGTTGATGTCCAGGCGGCCTTGATGGCGCAGCAGCACGTGCTTGACGATCGCCAGGCCGAGGCCGGTGCCGCCGGTGTTGCTGGCCCGGCTGGAATCGACTCGGTAGAAGCGTTCAGTCAAGCGCGGCAGATGCTTGGATTCGATGCCGATGCCGAAATCCTGCACCGCCAGGTGGGCGCCATGTTCGTTGCACCACCAGCGGATATGCACTTCGCCATGGTCTGGCGTGTATTTCACAGCATTGAACACCAGGTTGGAGAAGGCGCTGCGCAGTTCGCTCTCGCTGCCTTTGAGCAGCAGGGTTGGGTCTGCTTCCAGAGATATCCGATGGTTGCGCTCGGCCGACAGTGCCTGGGCGTCGCCCTTGATCGACTGCAGCAATGTCGCGACAGCTACCGGCTGTGAGTTGGTCGGTGGATTCGTCGCCTCCAGCTTGGCAAGCAGCAACAGGTCGTTGAGCAGGTGCTGCATGCGCCCGGCCTGCTGATTCATCTGATTCAGCGCACGCGGCCAGCGGGCGGGCATTTCATCGGTGTGTTCGAGCATCGTTTCCAGATAGCCGGCGATCACCGTCAACGGCGTACGCAGCTCGTGGGAAACGTTGGCCACGAAGTCCTTCCGCATTTGCTCCAGCAGATGCAAACGGGTGATGTCGCGCACCACCATCAGGTGCTCGCTGTTGCCGTAGCGGGTGATGGTGACCTGCAGCCAGAGCCTGTCGTTGACGGGCGAGGACAGCTCCAGGGGTTCCTCGTGGCGCCCTTTTTCGAAATATTCCTTGAAGCTCGGGTGGCGGACCAGGTTGGTCACCGGATGACCGGTATCCTGCGGCTTCTTCAGGCCCAGCAGGCGCTCGGCAGCAGGGTTCCACCACTCCAGATTACCGTCGCTGTCGAGCATGATCACTGCATCCCTGAGTGCAGTGGTAGAGCCCTGCACCCGGTCGATCACCGACTGCAACTGGGCGCGCAGACGCAGGTCGCGGCGCTGGAGCTGGTACAGGTTGTCGAAGATTTCACCCCAGATGCCATGGCTGTCTGGCGGCGGCTGGTCGGTCTGATCGCTCTTCAGCCACAGCAGCAAACGGCGGATCTGGCGCAGGGTCCATGCCAGGTAGCCGGTGAGGCCGATGACCAGCGCCCAGGCATATTCGCCTGTGACCAGGCCCACCAGCAGGCATCCAGCCAATATCAACAGCAGGCGGCGCACCAGGGCGCCTTGCCAGTCTTGATTCACCGCTAACGCTCCTTGAGGCAGCTTGGGGCCGGCCGGAATGGATCTACAACGCCAGCGAATGCCCGGCGGTTGCGGCTTGTTCAGCTCTTGGTGGAGAAACGGTATCCGGTGCCACGCACGGTTTGCACCAGGTTTTCATAGGTCTCGCCCAATGCTTTGCGCAGGCGACGGATATGCACGTCCACGGTGCGCTCCTCGACGTACACATTGCCGCCCCACACCTGGTCGAGCAACTGTCCGCGGGTATAGGCACGTTCCTGGTGGGTCATGAAGAACTGCAACAGACGGTACTCGGTCGGGCCCATGTCTGCCGGCGTGCCGTCGATGGTTACCCGGTGGCTGACGGGGTCCAGCAACAGACCGCCGATCTCGATAGGCGTTTCGTTGTCGCTGGTGCCTGCGCGGCGCAGCACGGCCTTCAGGCGCGCAACCAGCTCACGTGGCGAAAAGGGCTTGGTGATGTAGTCGTCGGCGCCCACTTCCAGACCCTGGATCTTGTTGTCCTCGGCGTCCTTGGCGGTAAGCATGATGATCGGTGTGTTGGCCGTCATCTCGTCCCGCTTGAGGCGTCGTGCCAGCTCGATGCCCGAGGTACCTGGCAGCATCCAGTCGAGCAGGATCAGGTCCGGTTGGCGGTCGATGATCAGCGCATGGGCCTGCTGGATGTTTTCCGCTTCAAGGCATTCGTAGCCGGCCATCTCCAGCGCTACCACGATCATTTCCCGAATCGGCGCTTCGTCATCGACGATCAGTATGCATTTGCCGTTCATGTCCGCTCTCGGTCCGTTTTGTTGTCGCTCGGCATTAGATAACGGAAATGTTGCAGCCATGTGACAGGAAGTGACTCGCTGCAACAGGGGCTGGTGCCCGACCCGCTCTAGCAAGTGGTTTCCAGGCGGCGGTCTTCGGTCAGCTGCGTGTTGCGGCGGCTAGGCCGCTCTCGTCCCGTAGTCGAGCATGATCCCCACAAGAATCGCCAGCCCCGCCCAATGGTTGTGCAGAAAAGCCTGGAAGCAGACCTGTGGCTTGCGCGAGCGTGTTTTCCAGAACTCCCAGGCGAAACAGGCGGCTGCGATAGTCAGCCCGAGGTGAAACCACTGCCCGAGCTCGAAGCGCAGGCCGGCGAGAATCAGGCAGAACAGGGCGAGGCCCTGCAGCGTGGCGATGATGACCCGATCAGCTTCGCCAAAGAGGATTGCGGTGGATTTGATGCCGATCTTCAGGTCGTCCTCGCGGTCGGCCATGGCGTAGTAGGTGTCGTAGCCCACTGTCCACAACACGTTGGCGATGAACAGTAACCAGGCTTCCGGCGGCAGCTCGCCTCGCTCAGCCATGAAGGCCATCAGCATGCCCCAGGAAAAGGCTGCGCCGAGCACGACCTGCGGGTAGTAGGTGTAGCGCTTCATGAAGGGGTAGAGCGACGCGACACCGAGCGCGCCGAAAGACAGGAAGATGGTCGCTGTATTGGTCAGCAGAACCAGGCCGAAACTCAGTGCGACGAGAACGGCAAACAGGATCCAGGCTTCCTTCGAGGTGACCCTGCCCGTCGCCAGCGGACGGCCCTTGGTGCGGCTGACGTGCCCGTCCAGGTTGCGGTCGGCGAAGTCATTGATCACGCATCCGGCGGCGCGCATGAGGATGACGCCGAGTACGAAGATCGCGATGTTCTTCGCGCTGGGCGAACCCTCGCCGGCGATCCACAGCGCCCAGAGCGTGGGCCACAGCAGCAGATAGGTGCCAATCGGGCGATCCAGTCGCATCAGCTGGATAAAGTCCCAGGCGCGCGGATGAAGGCGATTGCTCGATTGCAGAAGCTTTTGATACATCAGCGGGGCTCCGATCGGTGAGGCGGTTGCGGGGCAGTGTGTGCCGGGATCAGGTCGTGATCCGTGCGGCCTGCCACAGGGCCGGCAGAAACACTTCAGCGACCAGCACACGCAGGTCGCCCTGACTGAAACAGGAGCGGCGGGCCCACAGCTGGCACTGGCGCACATCCTGCGGCAACCAGGCCGCCGGATAGCGGCGGGCTTGCAGCGGTCCGCGGCTGAACGCCGGATCACTGAACAGCAGTTCGCCGAGTGAGCGGCTGCCCAGGTGTGGCAGGTCCAGCCCGGACCGTTCCAGCGCGTGGCGGGCGGCGACACTGCGGGCGAATACCCAGGGCTCCTGGTGGCCGCGCAGGTAGACCTCGCGCACCCAGCCCTCACTGCCCTCAGCCACGTCCAATGCGGCGCACTCATCGGCGCGCATGACCTGCCAACCTTCATTCAGCGGTTCGACGCTGAACGCACCGTTGGCGAGGTCGGTCAGGCGATGGGTGAGCGATCCCCGGTCGACGTAAAGCCAGTCGTGCAGATCAGGGGCGGGCGGGGCGGAAAGTTGGTCGGCAGGCAGCCAGGCTTGAGAATCGGGCACGGGCGATAACGGGCAGCAGAAAGAAGCGGCGAGTCTAGCATGGGGGCTGTCAAGCGGCTTCAAGGCGTAGGGTTTGCCTTGAGACGGCCAGCGCTTAACGCGGTGAGATGAGGGGGGCAGCGAAAAAATACGCGCTGTTGTTTGCAGTTTGCGCGCATGTCGCAGTTCACGGGCGGCGCGAGCCCCGCCTTACGGCCGGTGCCGCAGGCGGGGCCTGGTGCGAACCGAGTCCTTGGAACCGGGTTAGCTCTGCTGGAACAGGCTCCGCAGGATTTGCGCAAGCTCGGTGATGTTTTTCTGAACGCCTGGCGTGAACTGATCACCCATGGCGTATGGGCGCCACTCTTCTTCAGCCATCTCGGTCTGGCGATCCAGTTCCTTCTCCATTACGTCCAAACGCTGCTGAGCTTTCTGAAGGTTAGGCTTGTTGACGCTCATGCCATCCATACGTTCAAGCGCCTGAAAAAGATCCTCGACGGTTTCCTGCAAGTCATCGACCTGATTCGCCACGTCGGCGCTGTCGATTTCTTGCATTTTCTGGCTTTTCGCCCCGCCAAGCATTTTGGCCACTTCATCGAGATTGCTGGCAAGCTCGTTGACCTGCTGGGTCACGCTGACCTTGTAGTCATCGCCAGTGATCCAGGTCGACCAATCGTCGTCAGTACGCTCGGCTTTCTCGTCCAGGCGATGCTCCATCTGCTGATTGAGCTTTTGCTCCATCTTGTCCAGCTGGGAGTCGCTCTGCTGCCAGTTGGCTACGCCCATGGAGACACCGGAATGGCGCAGCGAACCGATCAGGTCGGCAACGTTTTCGCGCACATCGTCAACGGCATCAACGACATTATGGCCAACTCGAATGGAGGCGCCTGCCTGCTGAGTCTGCATGCTCTTTTGCGTCTCTTGAGCGGCGGCGGGCAGCGCCAGGCTGGCGGCCATCAGGGCAGTGGCGAGTGCTAGTGGCTTCTTGTTCAATGCGTTCATTGTTCGTTCCTCACAGGTAATGGTCGGGGTTCTGCTGGGCAATCACGGTGTGGCCCTCAGCGCGCCTGATTGCTGCGGCTGGCGAGACAAGCAGTGACTGTTTCGCACGGTTCCTCCTTTGTAAGGGCGCTAAGCCCGGGGCTTCAGGTGCTAGCGCTCGGTTTCGACGTCGACATTTGGAAGCGGCACGGACCGCTCCTTGATTCCAACATCCACGTCCGCGTCTTTGACGTCATACTCGGGCATGTTGCCGCCTTGAACATCAACGTCGGGCAACTGGCCGGACTCTTCCTTTTCGATGGTGCAACCGCCTACGCCCAACATGAGTGCCAAGAGACTGCCGCCGACGGCTAATTTGGTTGATTTGTTCATGCAAACGTCCTCCGAATGGCTAGCAATGACGCGGGTTCCCCAAGACAGCAACGCCTATGCGCCGCCAAGGCAACGGTTCGTCCGCGCTTACTAAAGTCGACAGGGTGTGGCTTTTACAGTTCAGCGAATTGTTCGGTTTGGCTCGACCGGCTGACAGGGCGGTCTATCTGGGTTGCCGGCTGTCAGGCGGCGAGGCATGACGCAAACAGCCATGCCAGACGGATCGAGAAGGGGTACTGATCCTCTGCGTTGTTGGAGAGCAGCGATTACGCCCATCCCTCCAGGCGCATGGTCGCGCGCACCAGCCGCTGCTCCTCCTGCTCGATCTCCTTGAGGTTGTCGCGAATGCTGTGGATGTGATCGCGCGCCGCGCGCTGGGCCTGATCGGGCAGGCGCTCGGTGATGGCGTGGAACAGGCGAGAGTGCTGACGATCGATCTGCCGCTTCTGCATCGGCCGGTGATAGAGGTTGTTCACCGAGGCAAACACGGTGGAGAGCATCAGGTCGGTCAACGACTGCAGGGTGTGCACCAGGACCGGGTTATGCGAGGCCTCGCTGACCGCCAGGTGAAAGGCGTGGTCAAGGCGCGCATGCTCGCGCGGGTCGGCCTCCTCGGCGGTGTGCGCGGCGAGCATCTCTTCATAGCGGCGACGCAAAAGAACGAAGTCGGCATCGGTGCCGCGCAACGCGGCCAGTCGCGCCGATTCGCCTTCGAGCAGGGCCCGGACTTCGAGCAGATCGTACAGGGTGCGCGGCTGCGAATTGAACAGGTGCATCAGCGGGCTGGCGTCCTGTTCACCGGACAGCTTGGCGACCTGAGAGCCGCGCCCCTGGGACGTTTCGATAATGCCGCGACCGCGCAGTACGCGCAGCCCTTCGCGCAGGGCCGAGCGCGAGATGCCGAGTTTTTCGCACAGGCGACGTTCCGACGGCAGCGTTTGGCCCACCTTGAGCACACCATCGACGATAAGCCGCTCGATACGCTCGGCCACCACGTCCGCCAGCTGGCGACGCTCGGTATTCTCGATCAACATGTTTCGCCTCCGTAACTGGTAGGACCAGTTTGGCGGAAGTCTATCTCACCGAGCGCGGTGGATGCATCAGCCCTTGTTATATGGGGCTGCTGGCTGTCTCGGTTGAAAGGTTGCTGAAAGAAACTGGTAGGACCAGTGGTTTTCGAGATAGACGATGCGGCGCTGTCGGGCTAATGATGCGTCAAACCACCGCAGCTGGCCGTGCTGACGGTGAACGAAAGAAGAGCCTGACTGCCATGAATATCCTCTACGACGAACGTGTCGACGGTGAGCTGCCCAAGGTCGACAAGGCGGCGCTGCTGGCCGAACTGCAGGCGCAACTGCCCGGCATGGACATCCTCCATCGCGGCGAAGACCTCAAACCCTACGAGTGTGATGGCCTGTCGGCCTACCGCACCACGCCGATGCTGGTGGTACTGCCCGAGCGCGTGGAGCAGGTCGAAACCCTGCTGAAGATTGCCCACAAGCGTGGCGTGCCGGTGGTGGCGCGTGGCGCCGGCACTGGGCTTTCCGGCGGCGCGCTGCCGCTGGAGCAGGGCATCCTGCTGGTCATGGCACGCTTCAATAAGATTCTCGAGATCGACCCGGCCGGTCGCTTCGCACGCGTCCAGCCCGGCGTGCGCAACCTGGCGATCTCCCAGGCGGCGGCGCCCTATGAGCTGTATTACGCCCCCGATCCGTCTTCGCAGATTGCCTGTTCCATTGGCGGCAACGTCGCCGAGAACGCCGGCGGCGTGCACTGCCTGAAATACGGCCTGACCGTGCATAACCTGCTGAAGGTGGACATCCTCACCGTTGAAGGCGAGCGCATGGTGCTTGGTTCCGACGCGCTGGATTCGCCGGGCTTCGACCTGCTGGCGTTGTTCACCGGCTCCGAAGGCATGCTTGGCATCGTCACTGAAGTGACGGTCAAGCTGCTGCCCAAACCGCAGGTGGCCAAGGTGCTGCTGGCGGCGTTCGACTCGGTCGAGAAGGCCGGTCGCGCGGTGGGCGACATCATCGCCGCCGGCATCATTCCCGGCGGGCTGGAGATGATGGACAACCTGTCGATTCGCGCCGCAGAAGACTTTATACGTGCCGGCTACCCCGTGGACGCCGAGGCGATTCTGCTCTGCGAACTGGACGGCGTCGAAGCTGACGTACACGACGACTGTGCCCGCGTGGGCGAAGTGCTCAAGCTGGCCGGCGCCACCGAAGTTCGGCTGGCCAAGGACGAGGCCGAGCGCGTCAAGTTCTGGGCTGGACGCAAGAACGCCTTCCCGGCGGTTGGGCGCATCTCGCCGGACTACTACTGCATGGACGGCACCATCCCGCGCCGCGAGCTGCCGGGCGTGCTCAAGGGCATCAGCGACCTGTCGGACGAATACGGACTGCGCGTGGCCAACGTGTTCCATGCCGGCGACGGCAACATGCACCCGCTGATCCTCTTCGATGCCAACACCGAAGGTGAGCTGGAGCGCGCCGAGGCGCTGGGCGGCAAGATTCTCGAGCTGTGCGTGAAGGTGGGTGGCTCGATCACCGGCGAGCACGGCGTCGGGCGCGAAAAGATCAATCAGATGTGTTCGCAGTTCAACGCAGACGAGCTGACGCTGTTCCACGCGGTAAAGGCGGCCTTCGATCCCAGCGGTTTGCTCAACCCCGGCAAGAACATCCCGACGCTGCACCGCTGCGCCGAATTTGGCGGTATGCACGTCCACGGCGGGCAGTTGCCTTTCCCTGAACTGGAGCGCTTCTGATGACGGTTTCCTTCGACGACAGCGGGCAGCTGCTCGATCAGGTCAACCAGGCGTTGGCCAGCAACACCCCGCTGCGTATTCACGGTGGCGGCAGCAAGGCGTTTCTCGGTCGCGAAGTCCAGGGCACGCCGCTTGATACCCGCGCCCATCGCGGCATCGTGACCTACGATCCGACCGAACTGGTGATCAGCGTTCGTGCCGGCACGCCGCTGGCCGAACTGGAGGCCGCGCTCGACGAGGCCAACCAGATGTTGCCGTGCGAACCGCCGCACCTGGGCGAAGGCGCCACCGTCGGCGGCATGATCGCAACCGGTCTGTCCGGCCCGCGGCGGCCATGGTCCGGCTCGGTGCGCGACTTCGTGCTGGGCTCGCGGGTCATTACCGGGCACGGCAAGCACCTGCGTTTCGGCGGTGAGGTGATGAAGAACGTGGCCGGTTACGACCTGTCGCGCCTGATGGCCGGCAGCTTTGGCTGCCTCGGCCTGCTCACCGAAGTCTCGCTGAAAGTGCTGCCCAAGCCGCGCTTGTCGCGCAGCCTGCGGGTAGAAATGCCGGTCGATCGCGCGCTGCTGAAACTGGCCGAATGGGGCCAGCAGCCGGTGCCGATCACGGCGGCGAGCCATGACGGCCAGGCTCTGCACCTGCGCCTCGAAGGTGGAGAAGGTTCGGTCAATGCTGCTTGCGACCGGATCGGTGGCGAGACGCTGGATGCCGATTATTGGCACCAGCTACGCGAACAGCGCCTGGGCTTCTTCAGTGATGCGCGTTCTTTGTGGCGACTGTCGCTGCCAACCAATACCGGTGAGCTGGCCCTGCCGGGCGAACAGCTGATCGACTGGGCCGGCGCCCAGCGCTGGCTTAAGTCCGATGCCGATGCAGAGGCCATCCGCGCCGTCGTCAGCGAAGTGGGCGGTCATGCCACCTGCTTTACCGCTGGCGCAGCGGCGAACCCGTTCCAGCCGCTGGCCGAACCGCTATTGCGCTATCACCGCCAGTTGAAGGCGGCGCTCGACCCGCAGGGGATCTTCAACCCCGGCCGCATGTATTCCGAGGTCTAGTTCTAACCATGCAAACGAATCTCAGCGAAGCCGCGAAGAAATTGCCCCGTGCCGAGGAAGCCGAAAGCATCCTGCGCTCCTGTGTGCACTGCGGCTTCTGCAACGCCACCTGTCCGACCTATCAGCTGCTTGGCGACGAGCTCGATGGGCCGCGTGGGCGCATCTACCTGATGAAGCAGATGTTCGAGGGCGGTGAAGTAACCGAAGCCACCCAGACCCACCTGGACCGCTGCCTGACCTGCCGAAACTGCGAAACCACCTGCCCCTCCGGCGTGCAGTACCACAACCTGCTGGATATCGGCCGCGACTTCATGGAACAGCAGGTGCCGCGCTCGACGAGCGAGCGCCTGCTGCGCACCGGCCTGCGCACGGTGATTCCACGCCCGGGCCTGTTCAAGGCCCTGCTAGGCGCCGGCAATACGCTGCGTCCGCTGATGCCGGCGACACTCAAGGCACACATGCCGCGCCAGGTCACCCCGGCCAAACAGCGGCCGCAGACCGTGCATGCGCGTCGCGTGCTGATTCTCGAAGGCTGCGTGCAGCCAAGCCTGTCGCCCAACACCAACGCCGCCACGGCCCGCGTACTCGATCGCCTGGGCATCAGCGTGATAACCGCGCGTGAAGCGGGCTGCTGCGGCGCGGTCGACTATCACCTCAATGCCCAGGAAGCAGGTCTCGACCGCGCCCGTCGCAACATCGACGCCTGGTGGCCAGCCATCGAAGGCGGCGCCGAAGCCATCGTGCAGACCGCCAGCGGTTGCGGAGCCTTCATCAAGGACTACGGCCATCTGCTGCGAAACGACCCGGCCTATGCGACCAAGGCCGCGCGGGTCAGCGCCTTGACCAAGGATCTGGTGGAGGTGATGCGCAGCGCCGAACTGGAGCGGCTGAAGGTCGAGACCGACAAGCGCATGGCCTTTCATTGCCCCTGCACCTTGCAGCACGCACAGAAGCTCGGCGGCGCGGTCGAAGACGTGCTCACCCGCCTCGGCTTCCACCTCACCGCGGTCCCCGACGCGCATCTGTGCTGCGGCTCGGCGGGCAGCTACTCGATCACCCAGCCGGAGATTTCTCACCAGCTGCGCGACAACAAGCTCAATGCGCTGGAAAGCGGCAAACCGGAAGTCATCGTCACCGCCAACATCGGTTGCCAGACGCACCTCGACGGCGCCGGGCGGACACCGGTGCGGCATTGGATCGAGATCGTCGAAGAGGCGATGCACTAACCCCAAACCCAATCGCGCCGTGACGCACATCGAATCGATCGACAGGAGAGAACATGAAAACCAAAGCCATGCTGACCCAGACCGAAGTGACCGCCATCCTGGCCGCCGCGCGTACCGAAGCGCAGAACAACGGCTGGGCCGTGACCATCGTGGTCGCTGACGACGGCGGCCATCCGCTGGCACTGGAACGTCTGGACGGCTGCGCGCCGATCGCCTCCTACATCGCCACCGAAAAGGCGCGCAGCGCTGCGGTAGGCCGTCGCGAAACCAAGGGCTATGAAGACATGGTCAACGGCGGGCGCAATGCGTTCCTGTCTGCCCCGGTGGTCTGCTCGCTGGAAGGCGGCGTGCCGGTGATCGTCGAGGGCCAGGTGATCGGTTCGGTCGGCGTCTCTGGCGTGACCGCTGCTCAGGATGCCCAGGTCGCCAAGGCCGGCGTCGCCGCTGTCGCCAACTGATTCGGGATAGGAGAACAACATGACCGAGCGCGTAACCCTGGGCCGCCTGCAAGTGGCGGCCAACCTGCAACGCTTCATCGAAGACGAAGTTCTACCGGGCACCGGTGTCGAAGCAGCCGCCTTCTGGAAGGGCTTTGACGAGCTGGTTCATGACCTGGCGCCGAAGAACCGCGCCCTGCTGGCCGAGCGCGACCGCCTTCAGGTCGAGCTGGACAACTGGCACCGCAGTAACCCCGGCCCGATCAGCGACATGCCGGCCTACCGCAGCTTCCTCGAGTCCATCGGCTACCTGCAGCCCGAGCCGGGCGAGGTGAAGATCAGCACCAGCAATGTCGACAGCGAAATCGCCACCCAGGCCGGCCCGCAGCTGGTCGTACCCATTGGCAATGCGCGTTATGCGCTGAACGCCGCCAACGCCCGCTGGGGCTCGCTGTATGACGCGCTCTACGGCACCGACGCCATCAGCGAGGAGAACGGCGCGCAGAAGGGGCCGGGCTACAACGAAGTGCGCGGCGCCAAGGTCATCGCCTTTGCGCGCAACTTCCTCGATCAGGCCGCGCCGCTGGCTGAAGGCAGCCATGCCGAGTCGGTCAGCTACCGCGTGCAGGACGGCGGGCTCAAGGTCACCCTGGAAAACGGCAGCGTCACCGGGCTGCAGCAGCCCGAGAAGTTCGTGGGCTATCAGGGCGAGGCCGTCGAGCCGACTGCCATCCTGCTGAAGAACAACGGCCTGCACGTCGAGATCCAGATCGACCCGAACAGCCCCATCGGCCAGACCGATGCCGCCGGCGTCAAGGATCTGCTGGTCGAAGCGGCCGTCACCACCATCATGGACTGCGAAGATTCCACCGCCGCGGTCGATGCCGACGACAAGGTGCTGGTCTACCGCAACTGGCTGGGCCTGATGAAAGGCGATCTGGTCGAAGATTTGGAGAAGGGCGGCAAGCGCATCACCCGCCGTCTCAACGAGGATCGCGAATACACCGCGGCCGACGGCTCTAGCCTGAAGCTGCACGGCCGCTCGTTGTTGTTCATCCGCAACGTCGGTCACCTGATGACCAACCCGGCGATCATCGACGGCGAAGGTCACGAGATTCCCGAAGGGATCATGGACGGCGTGGTCACCAGCCTGATCGCCAAGCATGACCAGCAGCGCAAGGGCAACTCGCGCACCGGCTCGATGTACATCGTCAAGCCGAAGATGCACGGCCCGGCCGAAGTGGCCTTTACCGACGAGCTGTTCGGTCGCGTCGAAGACCTCATCGGCCTGCCGCGTCACACGCTGAAGGTCGGCATCATGGACGAGGAGCGCCGCACCAGCATTAACCTCAAGGCCTGCATCGGCGCGGCGAAGAACCGCGTGGCCTTCATCAACACCGGTTTCCTCGACCGCACCGGCGATGAGATGCACAGCATCATGGAAGCCGGCGCCGTGCTGCGTAAGGGCGACATGAAGAGCACTGCCTGGATCCAGGCTTACGAGCGCAACAACGTGCTGGTCGGCCTGAACTGCGGCCTGCGTGGCAAGGCTCAGATCGGCAAGGGCATGTGGGCCATGCCGGACCTGATGGCCGCCATGCTCGAGCAGAAGATCGCCCATCCCAAGGCCGGCGCCAACACCGCCTGGGTACCGTCGCCGACCGGCGCTACGTTGCACGCGCTGCACTACCACCAGGTCGACGTGCAGGCCGTTCAGGCCGAGCTGGAAAAGATCGATCTCGCCGCCGAGCGCGACAAGCTGACCAATGACCTGCTGACCATTCCGGTCGCGCCGGAGCGCAACTGGTCGGCGGCGGAAATCCAGCAGGAGCTGGACAACAACTGCCAGGGCATCCTCGGCTACGTGGTGCGTTGGGTCGAGCAGGGCGTTGGTTGCTCCAAGGTGCCGGACATTCATGACGTCGGCCTGATGGAAGACCGCGCCACGCTGCGTATCTCCAGCCAGCACCTGGCCAACTGGCTGCGTCACGGCGTGGTCGACGAGGCGCAGGTTCGCGAGACGCTCGAGCGCATGGCGAAGGTGGTCGATCAGCAGAACGCTGGCGATCCGGCCTACCGTCCTATGGCGGCTGACTATGCTGGCTCGGCGGCGTTTCAGGCGGCTTGCGACCTGGTGTTCAAGGGGCGCGAGCAGCCGAGCGGTTACACCGAGCCGCTGCTGCACGCCTGGCGTCAGCGCTTCAAGCAGCAGGTCGGTTGAGCGGTAGCTGTCCAGTTGGCGGTCGGCTAGGGCTGACTGCCAACTCAGGTTGACGAGCCCCGGGCGCTTCAAGTGCCCGGGGCTTTCGAGCATGAGGGATCGGCCAATGTGACCTGTTGGTCAGTCGCTCGGACTGGAGTGAGTTGTTCATTTCAGCCATGCGTGGGACCGGGATGTTCCCGGATAGAAGCGGTTCACAACAAAAAACAAGGAACCCAACAATGAGTCAGACACTGCTGTCCATATTGGCCTTCGTGCCGCTGGTGCTGGCGGGGGTACTGCTGATCGGCTTTCGCTGGCCGGCCAAGTACGCAATGCCGCTGGTTTTCGTCCTCACTGCGTTGATTGGCCTGCTGGCCTGGGACATGACCTTCAACCGGGTCCTGGCTTCCACGCTGCAAGGCCTGATTCTTACCGCCGCGATCCTCTGGATCATCTTTGGCGCCATCCTTCTTCTCAATACGCTCAAGCACTCCGGGGGCATCGCTTCGATTCGTCGCGGCTTCGCCAACGTGAGCCCGGACAAGCGCGTCCAGGTGCTGATCGTGGCCTGGCTGTTCGGCTGCTTCATCGAAGGGGCTTCGGGCTTCGGTACGCCGGCTGCGGTGGCTGCGCCGCTGCTCGTCGCACTGGGCTTCCCGGCGCTGACGGCCGTTGTGCTGGGCATGATGGTGCAATCGACGCCGGTGTCCTTTGGTGCGGTGGGCACGCCGATTCTGGTGGGCGTCGCCGGCGGTCTGGATCAGGCCACCCTTGGCGGGCAGATGACAACCCTGGGTAGCAGCTGGGACGTGTTCTTCCAGCTCATCTACTCGCGTGTGGCGATCATTCATGCGCTGTGCGGCATCCTCATGCCGCTGATCATGATCTGCATCATGACGCGCTTCTTCGGTCGCAACCGCTCCTGGGGCGAAGGGCTGGCGATGGCGCCGTTTGCCATCTTTACCGGTCTGGCATTCGTCATCCCTTACGCTGCCGCGGGTGTATTCCTCGGTCCGGAATTCCCGTCGATGATCGGCGCCCTGGTCGGTCTGGCCATCGTGGTTCCGGCCGCCAAGGCGGGTTTCCTGCTGCCCAAGACTAGCTGGGACTTCGCCCCGGCCAGCGAGTGGCCGGTGGAGTGGATGGGCAAGATCGAGATGAAGATCGACGACGTCGCTGGACGTACACCGATCTCCGTACCGATGGCCTGGGCGCCGTACCTGTTGCTGGCGATCTTCCTGGTAATGTCTCGTATCTTTCCTGAGCTCAAAGCCGCGCTGATGTCGGTCAGCTTCGGCTGGAAGGACATCCTTGGCGAAACCGGCGTGTCCGGTACCCTCGAGCCGCTGTATCTGCCAGGCGGGATTCTCTGCATGGTGGTGCTGGTGACCTTCTTCCTGCATCGGATGAAGGCCGCTCAGCTGGGCGCTGCCATCTCTGAGTCGAGCAAGACACTGCTCGGTGCTGGCTTCGTGCTGATCTTCACCATTCCCATGGTGCGGATCCTGATCAACTCGGGCGTGAATGGCTCGGATCTGGTGTCCATGCCGGTGGCCATGGCGCAGCTGGTAGCCAACAGCGTGGGCGGTGTCTATCCGTTCTTCTCGCCTGCGGTCGGCGCGCTGGGGGCCTTCATTGCGGGCTCCAACACCGTGTCCAATCTGATGCTCTCGCAGTTCCAGTACAACACCGCCAGCCTGCTGGGGCTCTCCGGCGCGTTGATGGTGGCGCTGCAGTCGGTGGGTGCGGCGGCGGGCAACATGATCGCCATTCACAACGTGGTGGCGGCTTCGGCCACGGTTGGCCTGCTGGGGCGTGAAGGCATCACGCTGCGCAAGACCATGCTACCAACGCTGTACTACCTTGTGATGGCCGGTAGCATCGGTCTGATTGGCTTTTATGTGATGGGTATCAGTGATCCGCTGGTAGGTATCGCGACCGCTCGCTAACGCGGCGTGAACCCGGACGGGCGGCTCAGGCCGCCCGTTTTTGTTTGTCCGGAAAATCTTTACAGGTTCGCGGTCTATCACCAGGCCGCCGGTGTTTGGCGGTACGCGGTGTTCTGGTATAGCGTGCAGCGCAACCGAGACTGATCGAGGTGAACGATGAAAAAGTGGCAATGCGTGGTGTGCGGCTTCATCTACGACGAGGCCGAAGGTTGGCCGGACGAAGGTATCGCTCCTGGCACCGCCTGGGAAGATGTGCCGGAAGACTGGCTGTGCCCCGACTGCGGTGTTGGCAAGATTGACTTCGAAATGATCGCGATCGGCTGATATGAACGACTCGAACGATAAAGACTTGCCTCTGGTGATCATCGGCACCGGGCTGGCGGGCTATAACCTCGCCCGCGAATTTCGCAAGCTCGACACCGAGACACCGCTGCTGCTGATTACTGCTGACGACGGTCGCTCCTATTCCAAGCCGATGCTCTCCACCGGCTTCGCCATGAAAAAGGATGCCGACGCGCTCGGCATGACGGTGGCCGGGCCGATGGCCATCCAGCTCAACGCCGAGATTCGCACCCACACCAAGGTGACGCGCCTTGACCCGGCCAACCGTCGCGTCTGGATCGGCAGCGAGCCCGTGCCCTACCGTGATCTGGTCATTGCCTGGGGCGCGCAAACCATCAACGTGCCGGTTGCCGGTGATGCGCAGGAGGCCATCTTCCCAATCAACGATCTGCTCGACTACGGCCGTTTCCGCGAGGCCGCACAAGGCAAGCGCCGCGTGCTGATCCTCGGCGCCGGGCTGATCGGCTGCGAATTTGCCAATGATCTTCTGCACGGTGGTTATGAGGTGGAGCTGGTCGCGCCATGCGAGCAGATCATGCCGTCACTGCTACCGGTCGAGCCGGCAGCTGCAGTGCAGCGCGGGCTGGAATCTCTGGGGGCTCGTTTCCATCTGGGGCCGGTGCTAGAGCGACTGGAACGCGACGATGACGAGCTGGTGGCGCAGCTGTCAGACGGCCAGAAAATCCCGTGCGATCTAGTGGTCAGTGCCGTAGGACTGCGGCCGCGCACCGAGCTGGCCGAAGCTGCGGGCATGCAGGTCAGCCGGGGCATCGAAGTCGATCGGCTGCTGCAGACCTCGGCGGAGCACGTCTACGCCCTGGGTGATTGTGCCGAGGTCGAAGGGCTCAACCTCCTTTATGTGATGCCGCTGATGAGCGGCGTTCGTGCGCTGGCCAGAACCCTCGCCGGTCAGCCGACACCCGTCACCTACGGGCCCATGCCAATCACGGTCAAGACGCCGGTTTGCCCCTTGGTCGTCTCACCGCCGGCCGCCGGAAGCGAAGGCCGTTGGAGCGTCGAGGGTGAAGGCAATGATCTGACGGCGCTGTTTCAGGATCGCGAAGGCCGCCTGCTGGGCTACGCCCTGACCGGAACGGCCGTGCAGCAGCGTTTGGCGCTCAACAAGCAGCTGCCGCCGGTGTTGGCTGAACTGCCCCAAATTCTGTCCTTAAAGTCTCCGCAATGATTCGGCAAAGCGCTGGCGAGGACTGGCGCGAGTGCTAGCAGCGTGCCATGCTCCGTTGACCCGCTGGTGCAGCCTAGAGCTGCTGCGGCGGTATGGAACGCTGTTCGGAGAGCAGCGAAACAAAAAAAACAATAAATATGTAGAGGCTATCTATGCGCAAACCGGAACTCGCAGCCGCTATCGCTGACAAGGCCGATCTCACCAAAGATCAGGCCAACCGTGTACTCAACGCCGTACTGGATGAAATCACCAGCGCACTGAACCGCAAGGACAGTGTCACCCTGGTGGGCTTCGGCACCTTCGTACAACGACATCGCGGGGCCCGTACAGGCAAGAACCCGCAAACGGGCGAACCCGTCACTATCAAGGCCAGCAACACAGTGGCTTTCAAGCCGGGAAAGATGCTCAAAGACGCGATCAACTAAACGTCGCGCCGCCCGGGGCCACCCAGGCTCCGGGTCAACCTGACTGAGCAGTCCTCTCCAGACCCCTCTGTTCTCCTGCTTCCGCCGCTCCGACCAGCCGCTACAATGCCGCTTTTCCTGCCAACGGTCGGTCAAACATGAAATTTCGCTTTCTTCTCTGGATGCTTGGTCGCCTGATGGCCAAGGCCAGCCGCAACAACCCAGACTTTCAGAAACAACTCGGCGACAAAGACCTGACCTTCCAATTGCATACCCTCGACGGCAAAGTGGCTCGCCACTACCGGGTCAAGGATCAGCGCGTCACCAGCCACGGCGGCCCTGCCGTTGAACCTGCCTTCGCCATAGGGTTCAAGGACAGCGCCTACGGTTTCGACACCATGAACGCGAAGAACAAGCAGCTCGCCTTTATGCAGGGCATTCAGAACAAAGACATCCAGATCCAGGGCAACCCCGCGCTGGTGATGTGGTTTCAGGGCCTGACCAAATACCTCAAGCCGCGAAAGAAGAAGCCGGAAGCGGCCTGATTCGCCGGCTGCGCCTGTCCGGCGAGGTGCTATTGCTCCCGGTTGATTGGTGAAGCACACCAGCGGTCGGCAAGCCCGTCAGCGGCTATTGCTGCTGCGCCATCCAGGCGTGCACTTCGTCGAGCAGCCAGTCGCGGAAGGCGTTCAGGGCGGCCGACTCCACGCGTCGCTCGGGGATCATCAGGTGATAGGCCTGATCCTCGCGCCGGAACGAGTGGGGGTGTGCAATCACCAGGCGCCCCTCGGCAAGTTCGCGCTGAATCAGAAACGGCGGAATCAGCGCGATGCCCATCTGATGCTCGGCAGCCTGGGCCAGCATCGAGAACAGTTCGAGGCGGGGACCGGTCATGTCCCGTGCGACTTTCATTCCCAACGAATCGAACCACTGACGCCAGGCATAGGGTCGGGTGGTCTGCTGCAGCAGCGGCATTTCTGCGATCGTCTGGACAGCCAGTTGGCCCGTATTGCCGAGCAAGGCGGGGCTGCACACCGGCAGTGAGTGTTCCGGCATGAGGCGATGAGCCACGGTGCCGGACCAGTCGCCGTCGCCGAAGTAGATGGCCGCATCGAACTCGGTATCGGCGAAGAGGAAGGGGCGGGTGCGATTGGTCAGGTTGACGGTGATTTCCGGGTGCAAGGCCTGGAACTGACGTAGGCGCGGCAGTAGCCACTGGGTTCCGAAGGTCGGCACCAGCGCCAGCTCAATATTCTGAGCGCCCTGCTGCCCCATGACCGACAGGGTGTCGCGTTCCACCGCATCGAGCTGAGTGGCGACGCGGCGCGCATAAGACTGGCCTGCCTCGGTCAGCTTCACGCCTCGGCGTGAGCGGCGAAACAGCTCCAGCCCAAGGAATTCCTCCAGCCCGCCGATCTGTCGGCAGATGGCGCTCTGGGTCAGCGCCAGCTCCTCGGCGGCACGGGTAAAGCTCTGATGACGCGCCGCCGCTTCGAAGGCGACCAGCGCGGCGGTGCTGGGAATCTTGCGGCGCATTATGCGGCTGCCTCACTAATAGCCGAATATTCAGGCCGTTTAGCATACTCTGAAGTGAGTAAATCGCACAGATTGATGCGAATTACTCGTTTGCTGGGTGCGCCGGCAGCTTCTAGTATCAATCCATCCAATGCTGCACCGGGCCCTGTGCCCGGTTCATCGTCTACGACAAGAGGACCACCCATGGCCGGCAAAGCAAGCTTCAACTGGATCGACCCGCTGCTGCTCGATCAGCAGCTCACCGATGAAGAGCGCATGGTGCGTGACAGTGCCCAACAGTTCGCCGCCGACAAGCTGGCGCCTCGGGTCCTCGAAGCCTTTCGTCACGAGCGCACCGATGCAGCGATCTTCCGGGAGATGGGCGATACCGGTCTGCTTGGCGCGACGATTCCCGAAGCCTACGGCGGCAGTGGTCTGAACTATGTGTGCTACGGCCTGATCGCTCGCGAAGTCGAGCGTATCGATTCGGGTTATCGCTCGATGATGAGCGTGCAGTCTTCGCTGGTGATGGTGCCGATCAACGAGTTCGGCAATGAAGAAACCAAGCAGAAGTACCTTCCCAAGCTGGCCAGCGGCGAGTTCATCGGTTGCTTCGGCCTGACCGAGCCTAACCACGGTTCCGACCCTGGCTCGATGGTTACGCGGGCCAAGAAGGTTGATGGCGGCTATCGCCTGTCCGGCGCCAAGATGTGGATCACCAACAGCCCGATTGCAGACGTCTTCGTCGTATGGGCCAAGGATGACGAGGGCGCGATTCGCGGCTTCGTGCTGGAAAAGGGCTGGGAAGGTCTGTCTGCTCCGGCGATTCACGGCAAGGTTGGCCTGCGCGCCTCGATCACCGGTGAGATCGTCATGGATAACGTGTTCTGCCCGGAAGAGAACGCCTTCCCCGACGTGCGCGGCCTGCGTGGCCCGTTCACCTGCCTGGACTCCGCCCGATACGGCATAAGCTGGGGTGCCCTGGGTGCCGCCGAGTTCTGCTGGCACACCGCCCGCCAGTACACCCTGGATCGCCAGCAGTTCGGTCGCCCACTGGCGGCGAACCAGCTGATCCAGAAGAAACTGGCCGACATGCAGACCGAGATCACCCTGGCGCTGCAAGGCTGCCTGCGCCTCGGCCGGATGAAGGATGAGGGCACTGCGGCGGTGGAAATCACCTCGATCATGAAGCGCAATAGCTGCGGCAAGGCGCTGGACGTGGCGCGCCTGGCCCGCGACATGCTGGGTGGCAATGGCATCAGCGACGAGTTCGGCGTGGCTCGGCATCTGGTCAATCTCGAGGTGGTCAACACCTACGAGGGTACGCATGACGTGCATGCCTTGATTCTGGGCCGTGCGCAGACCGGCATTCAGGCGTTCTTCTAAGCGGTGCCGTAGGGTGGATGGCGCACTTCATCCACCTTCGGCTACGCCGACAACTTCAGCTCCGCTTGGTGGATGGGTAACGCGTCAGCTACGCGCCCCGATCCACCCTATGCTTTTCCTCGACCGGCTGCAGGCTGATGTCTGCGGCGCGGCGACAACACCTTGAGGCTTCATTCATGCCCGGCGCCCTTTCTCATATCCGCGTCCTCGACCTGTCACGTGTGCTCGCAGGCCCCTGGTGTGGGCAGATCCTCGGTGATCTCGGCGCCGAGGTGATCAAGGTCGAGCGCCCGCGCACGGGCGACGACACCCGCCACTGGGGGCCTCCATACCTGAAAGACCAGCAGGGCGAAAACACGTCGGAAGCCGCTTATTACCTGTCGGCCAACCGCAACAAGCAGTCGCTCACGCTGGATTTCACCCAGCCTGAGGGCCAGCGGATCATTCGTGAGCTGGTGGCCCAATGCGACGTGCTGCTGGAGAACTTCAAGGTCGGCGGGCTGGCGGCCTACGGGCTGGATTACGAAAGCCTGAAAGCAATCAATCCCAAGCTGGTCTATTGCTCGATCACCGGCTTTGGCAGTGATGGTCCATACGCCCAGCGTGCGGGCTACGACTTCATGATTCAGGGCCTGGGCGGCCTGATGAGCCTGACCGGGCGCGCCGAAAACGAAGAGGGCGCCGGGCCGGTCAAGGTCGGTGTGGCACTGACCGACATCCTCACCGGGCTTTACGCCACCGTTGGCGTGCTCGCGGCGCTCAACCGCCGGGAGCACAGCGGCGTCGGCCAGCACGTTGAACTGGCACTGCTGGACGTGCAGGTCGCCTGCCTGGCCAACCAGGCGATGAACTACCTGACCACCGGCGTGCCGCCCAAGCGCATGGGCAATGCCCATCCCAATATCGTGCCTTATCAGGATTTCCCGACGGCCGATGGCGACATCATTCTCACCGTGGGCAATGACGGTCAGTTCCGCAAGTTCGCCGAAGTGGCCGGGCACCCGGAGTGGGCTGATGATCCGCGCTTCGCCAGTAACAAGGCGCGCGTGGCGCATCGCAAGGAGCTGGTGCCGATGATCCGCCAGGTCACGGTGTTCCGCACCACGGCCGAATGGGTCGCGATACTGGAGCAGGCTGGCGTGCCCTGCGGGCCGATCAACGACCTGGCTCAGGTGTTTGCTGATCCGCAGGTGCAGGCGCGCGGACTGCGTGTCGAGATGCCGCATCCTTTGGCGGGCAGCGTGCCCCAGGTGGCCAGCCCGATTCGGCTGTCCGAGTCGCCGGTGGAATACCGCAAGGCCCCGCCGCTGCTCGGCGAACACAGCGAAGCCTTGCTGCAGCGGCTGCTGGGCTGTGCGCCCGAGCAGATCGACACGCTGCGTCGTGCCGGCGTGATCTGAGGTCGTTACAACCTGAACTCTCGGACCGCTCGGCTATCCTTATCCTGTACCCTGGATTTTTGGAAGGACGAGCGGATCATGCAGATGCAGCGTTATCGATTCACCTGGCAACTGACGGTTGTCCTGTTCATGTCCTGGCTGCTGGCCGGCTGTGGCATCAACAACATTCCGCAGTATGACGAGCAGGTGAAATCGGCCTGGGCACAGGTCGAGAACCAGTACCAGCGCCGCGCCGACCTCATTCCCAACCTCGTCGAGACGGTCAAGGGCTTCGCCCGTCAGGAACAGGACACCCTCACTGCAGTGACCGAGGCGCGCGCCAAGGCAACCTCGATCCAGATCAGCGCTGATGACCTCGACGATCCGCAGAAGATGCAGCAGTTCCAGCAGGCGCAGAGCCAGCTGACTGGCGCATTGAGCCGGCTGATGGCGGTGTCCGAGCGCTACCCGGATCTGAAATCCAACCAGAACTTCCTTGCGCTGCAATCGCAGCTCGAAGGCACCGAGAACCGTATCGCGGTCGCACGTCGCGATTTCATCGCCGCCGTCCAGCGTTACAACACTGAGATCCGGACCTTTCCCGGTCGCATCTGGCATACCCTGATGTACGGCGATATGCCCATCCGCGAGAACTTCGAGGCCACAACCGAGAACGCTGAACGGGCGCCGCAAGTGCAATTCCAATGATGCGTACGCTCCCCCTGATCCTCGCGCTGTTGTTCTGGGCGAGCGGCATCGCCGCTCAGGGCGTCGAGCTGCCTGCGCTGACCGGCCGAGTGGTCGATCAGGCCGAACTGCTCGATACGCAGGCCGAGGCGCGGCTGACCAGCATGCTCGCCGCGCATGAACAGGCCAGCGGCGAGCAGGTGGTGGTCGTCACCGTGCCGAATCTTCAAGGCCGCAGTATCGAAGAGTTTGGTGTCGAGCTGGGGCGTGAGTGGGGTATCGGGCAGAAAGACGAGGACACCGGTGCGCTGTTGATCGTTGCGCGTGATGATCGCCGAGTCCGCATTGAAGTCGGATATGGCCTGGAAGGCCGGCTGACCGATGCGCAGTCGTCGGTGATCATCAATCGCATCATCACACCCGCCTTTCGCGAGGGCGACTTCACCCGTGGGATTACCGAAGGCGCCGCGGCCATTATTCAGGTGCTGGGTGGCGATCCGCTGCGGACCGCTGCGCTGCCGCCGGCCATGCCGATGGGTGCGCAGCAGCCGGGCGGGCTCGGCATTCTTGGCTTCTTTCTGATGCTGGTAGCGATTTTCGTCATCGGTGGCGGCCGTGGTGGTCGCGGAGGCGGACGAGGTGCAGGTCGCGCGGTATTACTCGGTGCCCTGCTCGGTGGCATGGGCCGTGGTGGCGGTGGCGGCTTTGGCGGTGGCGGCGGATTCGGCGGCGGTGGCGGCGGCTTTGGCGGCGGCGGTGCTTCCGGTGGCTGGTAGCCGGCATGTGAACTCGATGGGGCCTGCCATGCAGGCTCGCCCCTTCAGATTAGAACGACAAGAGCCTCATCAATGATGGACATGCAATGACCCTTTTGAGCGAAAGCGAACTGCAGCAGGTGGCCGAGGCCATCGCCCGAGTGGAGCGCACAACGGATGCCGAGCTGGTGACCGTACTGGCCGGCCAGTCCGATGACTATCGCTATATCCCGCTACTCTGGGCGAGCTTGATTGCGCTGGTGCTGCCCGGTGCGCTGCTGTTCTTTACCGGTTGGCTGGCAGGCTGGCAGTTGTTGCTGGTGCAATGGCTGACCTTCCTGGTGCTGGCGGTACTGTTTCGAATCCCCAAGGTGACCAGTCGATTGATTCCTCGCTCGGTACGGCACTGGCGTGCCTGCAACCTGGCGCGGCGGCAGTTCATCGAACTGAACCTGCATCACACCGACGATGGCACCGGGATGCTGATCTTTGTCTCCGAAGCCGAGCGTTATGTGGAAATTCTGGTGGATCGAGGCATCTCCAGCCGCATCGACAACAGCGCCTGGGAGTCGATCGTCGAGACCTTTACCGCCCATGTACGCAACGGACGGGTGCTGGAGGGTTTTGTCGGCTGCATCGACGCGTGCGGCACGCTGCTCCAGCAGCACGTCCCGGCAACGCACGAGCGCAACGAGCTGCCGAACCACCTGGTGGTGCTGCCCTGAAGCCGGGATGCCGGCACTGCCGACATCCCTTCTGTCTCAAGCCGCGCTGCGCTGACGAGCAAGCAGCTCGCGTTCGCGCTGCAGGCCTCTCGCTAGACTGTGCTGATCGCTGCGGCGTGCGGCGGTGAGCAAGGTCTGGTCGATCAGGTCGCGCTGGGCGTGGCTGCCGCCAAATACATGAGCCTGGCTGCGGGCTGGCCTTAGCAAATCCACGCAACGCGCATATTGCCCATCGACGAACGCCGTCACTGCTTCGACCCCTGGAGCACCGATCATCGCTGTGAAGCGTGCATTGTCGTCGTCCTGCTGACAGGCGCGCCGCTGCGCTTCGCTTAGCCCGTCCAGCGATTGCCGACATCCACACCGCGCAATTGCAGGCGCCAGAGCAGCGAACTGGCGTCGATCAATTCCATTGCGAGGCTGCCCTGATGGCCATCGATCGGGCCGTCGTAGAGGGCCAGCACGGTTTCAAAATCCTCGTGCTCAAGATAGTGCAGGGCGAGGTGCCACCAATTGTGCACCGCGAGCATGCTGTCCTGCTGCCAGGCCGGATTGCCTCGCATCCAGGCGATGCCTTCCTCACGCCGGCCCTGCATCTCGAGCACGTGTGCGACGGCGTGCTGTGCCCAGGCATCATCGGGTTGCAGTGACACCGCTTCGCGGCCAACGCGCTCGCCGTGCAGGTAGTCGCCAGATTCTTCCAGCCCAAAGCCGTACATGCCGAGCACGGCGTGATAGCCCGGCACCGAGGATGACCAGTCCGGCAATACCCGCGCGATGCGGTCGCGCAGCATGCGCGCATCCCCGGTGAAGAAGTCCAGCTGATGGCCTGCCTGCAATGCCAGCAGGTCATGCGGATACTCGAGGCTGAGGTCTTCCAGCATGCGCCCGGACGCGTGCCAGCGGCCGTCGATCAACAGTTGCAGCGCCTGAATATGGCGCGCCTCCCGGTCGTTTTGCGGCAGAGCCCGGGCTTGGTCCAGCGAGGCTTGGGCAACGGGGATTCCAGCCGCTTCGGTGCCTAGCAAATAGAGCCAGGCATTGAGAACGTGGCCCATCACCAGTTCAGGAGAAGCTTCGAGTGCGGCTTCGGTGCTCGCCAGCGAGGCGGTGCGCAGGCAGCGGAACTGCTCCAGCGCCTGGTCAAGCAACGCCTGCGCTTGGCCGTTGCAGCCGGTCAGTTGGTAGCCATGTGCGTCTTTCATTGTTCTATGCTCCATGAGTCCAGTTCGTTGGCAGGTGCCAACGGAGCCCATAGTCGGGGTATGGGGCCGGTCGGACTAAAGCCATCCTGGAAACAAAACGGCCATTTCCGCCATGACACGCTCAGATCATGCTGAAAGACTGCCTCCCTTGACTGTCGCTCTTCTGGCGACACCGGATAGCACGGCTTCGACGCTGTTCGGTCTCTACGATCTGCTGTCGGGTGCCCGCCGCGACTGGCAGCATCTGATCAATCAGACCAGTGTCGATGCGCCTTTGTTGCCGCGGATCGTCAGCCGCGACGGGCAGCCGTTGCGTGTGTACAACGATGTCCTCGTGCACGCCCACGCCAGTCTGGACAGCATGGTCTCGGCCGATGTGGTGATTGTCAGTGATCTGGCCATCAGCCCCTGGGCGCCGCTGGATGATCGCTATGACCGCGAAGCGCAATGGATGCGCGAGCGTTACGAGGCCGGTGCGACGCTGGCTTCGGCCTGCTCCGGCGCCCTGCTGCTGGCGCGTACCGGCCTGCTGAAAGGCTGCGAAGGTGCCTCGCACTGGGGATATTACGATTGCCTGCGGCGGGAATACCCTGAGGTTCACTGGCAGCCGGACAAAGCGTTGGTTACCGCTGGCGTCGGCCAGCGGCTGGTGATGTCGGGCAGCGGCAGCAGCTGGCATGCGCTGGGATTGTTCCTCATTGCCCGCTTCGTTGGCGCCACGGAAGCCATGGAGGTCGCGCGGATGAATCTGCTCGACTGGGATGCGACCAGTCCGCTGGCCTACGCCGCGATGATGCGCACCAGTCAACTGGCCGATCCGGTCATTGCCCATTGTCAAGAATGGGCTGCTCAACATTACGAAGCCGACGCGCCGGTGGCGGAGATGGTGCGGATCAGTGGACTGCCGGAACGGACGTTCCAGCGCCGTTTCGCCCAGGCGACCGGGCTGTCGCCGCTGGACTACGTGCATACGCTGCGACTGGAGGAAGCCAAGCAATTACTCGAAAGCGGAGACCTCCCGGTTGAAGCGGTCGCCTGGGAGGTCGGCTATCAGGATGCCGGCTTTTTCGGTCGGCTGTTCCGGCGCAAGGTGGGCATGACGCCGGCGCAGTACCGGCGACGTTTCGGTGTGCTGGCGCGGCGCCTGGCTGGGGTGGCGACCATGCAGGCCGCGGCAGCAGAACCGCACTGAGCCGCTTGGCATACGACGCAGTGGCGGTCGCCAAGAAGCCCGCGTGAGTGATCGCGGGCGTCTGGTTCAGAGCATTCCGGGGCCGTCGTCCTCGGGTTGCTCAACCGGTGCCAGATCGATAAAGCCGTCGTTCTCCATGGCGCTGGCGGCCACCCGGTCGATGCTGCTCATGGCATGGCCGATGATCGAGCTGACGCGGGCCTCATGATGATGCTCGGGTAAGCGCGCGATGGCGGCGAGGACCTCTTCACCCGGCACGGTTTCCTCGGCCAGGAGTTTGTCAGCGATCTCATCCAGCGCCGGCTTGAGCTGCTGCAGCAGGGCCATGCATTCACGGTCGAGCTGCTTGAGCAGGTTGTCGGCCGCGCGGATGGATTCACCGGAGTCGAACTCGATATGCGCGTCGCGTACCGCCTGCAAACTGAGTAGCGAACCGTTCGGGCCCATGCCCAACGCGCCAACCATCGACAGGGCGATCTTGGAGGCTTCCTGCAGATCCTGACCGGCGCCCGAGGACACTTCGTGGAAATACAGCTGCTCGGCCCCACGGCCAGCCAGCAGCATCTGGATGCGGTTGCGCAGTTCGGATTCCATGTGCAGACGCTTGTCCTCGACGGGCGTTACCAGCGTCACGCCCAGCGCCTGGCCGCGCGGCAGAATGGTGACCTTTTCCACCCGACCGGTTTTCAGCGCGGCAGCGACCAGCGCATGACCGGCTTCGTGCACCGCGATGCGTTTGCGGTCGGTAGGCGACATGGGCGTCACGCCGGAAGGCTGTTCACCGATGCGGCAGGTTTCCACCGCGTCGACGAAATGCGCCATGCTCACGGACTTTGCGGCGCCTCGTGCGGCGAGCAGGGCGGCATGATTGGCGATGTAGGCGATGGCGGCGGGGGTCAGGCCCACGGTGTTGCGCGCCAATTGTGCGTAGTCCAGATCCTGTTCGGCGCGGATCTTGGCGGCGTACAGGCGGAACAGTGCCTCGCGGTCGTTCAGCCCTGGCAGGCCCACGGCAATGGAGCGGTCGAAGCGGCCTTCGCGCACCAGCGCCGGGTCCAGCGAGTTCGGAAAGTTGGTCGCACCCAGCACCAGTACACCGTTGGCGCCGTCGAAACCGTCCATTTCGGCAAGGAACTGGTTGATGATGCGGTTGCTCTCAGCGTCGCTGGAGCGCTGCTGTTCAGCGCGCTTGCCGATGCCGTCGATCTCGTCGATGAAGATGATGCACGGCGCCTGCTTGCGCGCGGTACGGAACAACGCCTTGACCTTCTGGATGCCAACGCCGAAATACATCGAGGAGAAATCGCTGCCGGTCACCTGAATGAAACTGGCATTGGATTCGGTGGCCAGTGCCTTGGCCAGCTGAGTCTTGCCGGTGCCCGGCTCGCCAGTAAGCAGCACGCCTTTTGGCGGGCGCGCACCCAGCGCGGTGTAGGCAGCCGGATCGCGCAGATAGGCGGTCACATCGCTAAGCGCCTGCTTGGCTTCGCTGGCGCCAATCACATCGGCAAAGCTGATGCCGCTGCCTTTGCGTTGGACCGGGAAGGCCTGGCTCTTGATTGCAAGGTAGGTGAGGGCGCCGATCAGCAACAGGATAAAGGGTGCATAGGGCACGACCGGCTTGTACCAGGGCGCTTCGCCGTCGGTTTCAAACATGGACAGCGGGAACAGCTCGCCTTGGCTGCTGGCGTATTGGTCGAGCAGCAGCTGAGCGACACGCCCGGACTGGTCCGGTACCCAGTAACGAAGCCCATCGTGCAGGCTGATAAAGACTGCATCCTTGCCCAGCGCGGCGCTGCTGATGCTGGCGCCACGCAGGTCAGCCATCAACACCGAAAGATCGCGGCGATTGGCTTCCCAGGGATCGGTAGATTGCTGCAGGGCCTCGAGCATGCTGGCGGCAGCGCCAGTCGCAGGGGTGGAGGGAGCAGCTGGCCGCAACTGCCAGAAGGCCACGCACGCGGCGATCAGCAGCAACAGGAAAACAGAGAGCACAGGGCCGCGGCGACCTTGTAGCAGACGTGGTGTTTTCATTTCACATCCAATCGGGAGGGCCCGATGTTCGACAAACAACCGCCGGAGGGCGGACCACAGTTGTTCACGGGAAAGTCCCGCGGCGCCAATTGGGTGGCGCAGCACAGTTCGGGCTTGTTGGATGCGATTTATATGCCGGACTGCGAATCGGGTTGCTGAACGCCGATAGCCGGCGAGAATACGGCAAGTGCCACCATACAAGCGGCTGCACGACGAATGGCAGGCCAGTTTTCGACGAATGACCGCTTAGTTGTGGAACGAAACGGCTGGGGCGGGGACGCACGCCGTAGCCCGTAGCCCGTAGCCCGTAGCCCGTAGCCCGTAGCCCGTAGCCCGTAGCCCGTAGCCCGTAGTCCGACCAGATCAAGCGCCGTACTCTTGAACGACCTCCTGAGGCGTGTTCACTCGCGCATGATCTCCGCTTGTCCATTCGGCTGGCCCGGCCGCGCGCACGCTGTAGTTGAAAAGCGCCCACGCTGCTCTGAAAAGAGAGATTTACGTGCAAAAACAAGCCGTTCCGATGAGCGGCCTGCTGGACGTCGGCTACCCCGCGCAATCAGGGAGGATTCGTAGTAAATAGCCTGGTTTTTCGCACCCAGAGCATTACCCGCACCATGTCCACCCTGACCGAGTTGGCGCAGCAGATTGCCGCGCTCTATCCATTGCAAGACAAGACCGCAGGCAAGCGTTACCGCATCGTCAGCCAGCTCGCCGGCATGACGGAGTTGGAGGAGATCGGCGGCATGCCGCGCTACGTCGACACCTGCCAACTCGACGACAAGGAACTATGGGATGGTCGCGTCGCCAGCTGATCAGAGCTAAGTGGCCGTCAACTGGCGGCTGCAGTGGGACGCTGCAGAAACTCGCTGATATCTACCTGATCGAGTTGCTCGGGCTTGAGATGGCGATGGCCATAGCTGAGGTGCAGTCCCGAGGAGAGGAACAGGGCAAAGAGGTCCGCATCGATATGGCCACGGTCACGCAGCCGCGCCAGGATGCGGATCGACTCACTCAGCGGTTTGGCCTTCTTGTAGGGGCGATCGCAGGCGGTCAGCGCCTCGAAGATGTCGGCGATGGCCATGATTCGTGCGGGTATCGATAGCTGATCGGGCCCCAGTTGCCGCGGATAGCCGGTACCAAGCAAGGTTTCATGGTGGGTGCCGGCATATTCCGGCACGCGCTGGAGGTTCTTGGGAAACGGCAAATTCTCCAGCATGACGATGGTCTGCACGATGTGCTCGTTGACCTTGAACCGCTCCTCGGCGGTCAGGGTGCCGCGGCTGACGCTCAGATTGTAGAGCTCGCCAAAGTTGAACTGATGTTCGGGCACGCTCATCTTGAAGCCGTACTTGGGGTCCAGCGCCTTGGTTTCGGCGCGTGGCATCAGGTGTTCTGGCTTGTCCGACAATAGCCTTTCGGAAGCCGGAAGCGGCTTGGCCGGGAAGCCTTCCAGGCGCGTCTCCTCCTCATGGGAAAGGCCCTGCCGGTCATCAAAGTGACGTGTCCAGCGCTGTTCGGCGATGCGCTGCAAGCGCTCGATCCGCTCCGGCGCCATCAGCTCGCCGCCGATGTTGCACTCTGCCACGAAGGTGAACTCCTCCTGCAAACGCGCCACCTCGGCGGCGTGTCGGGTCTCGACGGCTTCTGCTGGTTCGCCGGCCGCCAAGGCGGCGAGACGCTCGATCATGACGTCGCGTAGCAGGACTTCGAAGCGCATGCGGATCTCATGGATGCGGTTGTAGACCGTTTCCAGCTTGGTTGCCTTGTCGACGATGTGCTCGGGAGTGGTGACCTTGCCGCAGTCGTGCAGCCAGGCGCCGATGCGGAACTCCCGCCACTGCTCGTCGGTTTCGAAGCGGAAGTCCGCCAGCGGACCTTCCGCCGTCGCACTGGCCTGTTCCGCCAGCATCAGCGCGAGCTCAGGTACGCGGGCGCAATGGCCGCCGGTATAGGCGCTTTTGGCGTCGATTGCGCCTGCGAGGATCTCGATCATCGCGTCGATCAGCGCAGTTTGAGAGTCGATGAGGTTGTGGTTCTCCAGTGCGACGGCCGACTGGGAGGCCAGTGCTTCGACGAATCGGAGGTTCTGCCTGCTGAAGCGGGTGACGTCGCCACTGTTGGGATCGGTCGCGTTCATGAATTGCAGAACACCGAGCACTTCGCCGCCGTGCGCAACCAATGGTACGCAGAGCATCGAAACCGTACGGTAGCCCGATTCCATATCGAAGCGGCGGGTGCCGGAAAGATCGAAGCGCGTCTCGCTGTACACGTCGTCGATGATCACGGTTTCCCTGCGCAGGGCCACATAGGTCGACACGTGCCGCTCGTTGGGCGTGCCGGTGTCCGGATCGTGCAACGGCAGTTCGAATGCAGGTAATTGGTCAGCCTTCGAGCGCAGGGTAAAGCGCAAGCTGTCGTGGTCGGTCATCAGATAGAGCGTGGCGGCATCGGCGTTACAGATCCGCTTGCCTTGCATCAGGATGTGCTGGAGCAAACGGTGTTTGTCGCGCTCGGAAGACATCAGCATGCCGTTTTCGACCAGGCTCGCCAGTTTCTCTTGAGCCTCTTCCAGCGCCTGGTTCTGTGTGTGGATCGAGCGCCGCATGCTGTCGTGCTGGCGGTGCAGCTCGTCGAGCTCGCGAATCGGCGAGTGAGGACTGCTGTGGGGGCTGAAATCGAGCTCGCGGATGCGCCGTGTGTCTTCTGCCAGTGCGCCCAGCGAGCGGCGGATGCTCGCCAGGCACACGAACAGCAGTGGCAGGCTGAGAAACATCAACAGCAGCTCGACAAGCAGCACCCCGCGCAAGTCGAGCCACTCGAAGCCGGCCAGCAGAAGCACCGGCACGGTGGGTACGAGAATAAACATCGTCACCAGCGCTGAGGCCCAGGTCTCGTAGCTGAGCTTGTATTTGCTAGAGGTCATACTGCATCCTGCGGCGATTACTTGACGGAAATGCCAGGAAAACATCGGTGAGCGCAGTTAGAAACGCTGTGCACCGATTCGCAGGCCATTGGCCGACCACGGAGGTTACATTGATCATGGCCACTAGAAGCGCCCCAGTGGTAAAAATTGCCCGAACTGTGCTTGTCCTTGGCTTTATGGCGGCCTCTGGGCTGGCAGTGGCGGATGACATCAGCGAGCCCGTTGGTTACATCATGAAAGTCCAGGGCGAGGCGACCATGACCAGCCGTGGGCAGACCATCGAGGCGCGGGTAGGGCAGGCGGTCATCATCGGGGCGACACTGCGCACCGGTGCCCAGGGGTCGATGGGCGTCACGTTGAGCGACAACACGGTGATGTCGTTCGGCCCCAACAGCGAGTTCACGCTGGATGAGTACCAGTTTGAGCCAGCTCACGAAGAGCTGAAGCTGAGCGCGCAAATCAGCCGAGGTACGCTGAACTTCATCTCCGGTGTGATCGCAAAGCTGAAACCCGAGGCGGTCGAGCTGAAAACGCCGACCGGGACCATCGGAGTACGGGGTACGCATTTTCTGGTGAAGGTCAGCGAGTGAGGCGAATGCTACAGAGAACGTTTGCGCTGTTGTGTCTAGCGCTGCTGATGACAGGCTGCGCGACGGGCGACTATGTGGTGTTGCTGGAGAGTCCCGATGGCACCACCGGTGCCGTGGTCATCGAAGATGCACAGGGTCAGACGCGTCTTGATCGCAAGCATCAGGGTGCCGTGATCGGTTCACGGGGCTTCGGCTCTGGGCCTTTCGAGGTTGGCGACATGCGCATCGCTCGCGATTTTTCCGCCGCGCTGGCTGCACAGCCAGCGTTGCCTCAGCGGTTCCAGCTGTACTTCAAGATCGGTAGCGTTGAACTCACCGAAGAGTCTGAGCAGGCCATCGACCAGGTATTCGAGACGATCCGTCAGCGCGGTCCGTCTGCGGTCTCGGTGATAGGTCATACCGACACGCTCAGCGGCCCACGCTGGAACGAGCAACTGGGGCTGAGCAGGGCCCAGGCAGTCGCCGAGATGTTGCGTAAGCGTCATATCGATGTGATCGATCTCAGGGTTTCGTCGCATGGTGAGCGCAACCTGCTGATCAAAACCCGTGATGGCGTGTCCGAGCCGCGCAATCGTCGCGTGGAAGTCAGCGTCCGTTAAGAGATCTACTTATCTGTCATCACGATGAGCTCACCGTGTTGCCCGCTGCGCAACCGCTCGAGCTGGTAGCGCACCAGCGCATCATCCTGCCGCTGAATATCCAGCCGTTCGAATGCTTCGAGGGCGTCGCCCTCGTCCTCTGACAGTAGTTTGTGTGCCGCCTCGTACAGAGCGTCCGGTTGCGTTTCGCAAGGCTCGTAAAGACGGAGCGGCTGCTGCTTACCCTTGAGCAATACATTGCCGACCGGTCGCATCGGCGTGTCGGGGTTGGCATCGCGAATCGCCTGCGACACGCACAGCTCGGTGCCGAAATAACGGTTCACACCTTCGATCCGCGCTGCGACATTGACCGCGTCGCCGAGCGCACGGTAGTCGAACAGCGTCGAGCCACCGAAATTGCCTACCACTACGTCACCGCTGTGCACGCCAATGCGAGTGGGGCCAAGCGCAATTCCGGCGGTGTGCTGGGCGGCGGCATGCTCGCGAGTGAACCGGCGAATCTCCAAGGCGCAGGCGAGAGCGCGTTGCTGATGGTCGGGCTGCGCCAGCGGTGCGGAGAAAAGAATGGCCATACCGTCGCCCATGATGCGTTCCAACGTTCCGTGATGGCGGAAGGCGATCTGGATAATGCCCTCCAGATATTCATTGAGCATGCTTACCACTCGCTCCGGCGGTTGCCCCTCCATCAGCCGGGTCGAATCTGTCAGGTCTGTGAAGACGAAGCTGCAGCAGCGCCGCTCGCCACCCAGGCGCAACTGTTCCGGGTGGCGTACCAGATGCTCGACGAGGTTCGGTGAGATATAGCGGGAGAAGGCTGCGCGCACCCAGCGCTGCTGCTGTTCGCTGGCACGATGGCGAGCAATGCTGGCGCCAAGGTAGGTGATGGCCAGACCCAGGCTTGGGCTGAGCGCATCGAACAGCAAGCCATGGCGTGAGTAGGCCCACCAGGCAATGACATTCAGCGTCGCCAGCAGCCCAGCCGATACCAGGGCACCCGTCAGAGCTCCGGTGGCAAGCGTAATGCCGCAGAGCACAAGGGCGGCGAGAAGGAGAGTCACAGCCTCGATCGGGTTGGCCCAGTAAGGACGTTGCAGCGGTGCTCCAAACAGAGCTTGCTCGATCGCCTGCGCATGCACCTGTACGCCGGGAAGCATGCCGCCAAGCGGGCTGAAGCGTAGGTCCTGCAGCCCTTGCGCCGAGCTGCCTACCAGCACGATAGCGCCCTGCAGTCTGGGGTCGGGACGTCCTTCGAACAGCTGCCATGCCGGCAAGTTCTGTGCGCTCATGTCGGCGCGATAGTGCACCCAGAGTTCGCCGCGACGATTGGTCGGCAGAGCGATACGGCCAATGCTGACCTGAGCGACGTCACCGCGTGAATCGGCGTCGACCCGGTAGAGGTTCTGCTTTAGAAAGACGCGTATCGCTTCGGCCGGGAGCGATGGCAGCAGATGATCGTCAACCTTGATCATCAGCGGCACGCGCCTTACCACGCCGTCCCCGTCCGGTTGGAACGTCATGGCGCCGCTTCCTGCCGCTGCCGATTCCAGTTCCGACAATGCCGTGGCGGTGCCGGCGTAGATCGGAAAGGCGGGACGATGCCCATCAGCCTGCAGCTGCACGGCGAAGCGGTTGATGGGCGTGGATCGGGTCGGCGAGCGCGTCGCTGCAAAGCCGAGAACACTGGGCTGGCGCTCGAGTGCCTCGGCGAATAGCCGGTCATGATCCGGCAGTTGCTTCAGTTGCGCAGCGAGATCGGAAGGGAGCCGTTCGTGGAGTTGCGTCGGGGAGCTGCGGTCCGGTTCGGCGAACAGCACGTCGAATACCACAACGGCAGCGCCAGCCTCACGCAGCCGGTCCAGCAGCTGCGCCATCTGGTCCCTGGGCCATGGCCACTGACCGAGACGCGCGAGGCTGTCTTCGTCGATGTCCAGGACCAGCACGTTGGTTTGTGCCGGCGCTGGCCTAGGCTGCCATCGCTGATACTGGTCGAACAGACTGTTGCGCAGTGTTTGCAGCAGCATCGGTTCGGTGAGGTAGAGCACGCATGCTGCCAGCAAGCCAACGCTGGCAAGCAGCAGGCGTGGTGCCAAGCGGCCGGGTAGAGTCATCAGTCGCGCTCCCTGCAACCGGCCGACAGGCTGGCCCGATTACTCGAGTACCAGAACGGCGTCCATTTCGACTTGCGCGCCCTTGGGCAGTGCAGCGATGCCGATGGCAGCGCGGGCGGGGTAGGGCTGCTGGAAGTAGCGGCTCATGACCTCATTGACGGTGGCAAAGTTGCCGAGATCGGTGAGGAAGATGTTCAGCTTGACGATATCTTTCAGCGATCCGCCAGCGGCCTCGGCGACGGCCTTGAGATTCTCGAAGACCTGCACGGTCTGGGCTTCGAAGCCTTCCACCAGCTCCATCGTCTTGGGATCCAGCGGGATCTGACCGGACATGTAAACGGTATTGCCGGCTTTGATCGCCTGGGAGTAGGTGCCAATGGCGGCGGGTGCGTTGTCGCTGTGGATCACGGTCTTGCTCATGGGGTGCTCCGATAGAAGAGTGCGGCCCCAGAGGATACGGGCTGCAGCGAGCGGGCAAAAGCCCCGTGACGAGCGTGGAACTGGTGGAGTCGCTAGGCCTTCATCCGGGTGATGCGCATGACGCCCTTGATGGCGCGAAGCTTCTTGATGACGCGGGCGAGATGTACCCGGTCGTGAACGCTGACCACCAGCTGGACCACGCTGATGCGACCGTCGCGCTCGTCCATGCCGATCTTCTCGATGTTGCCGTCGGCAGCATTGACGCTTCCCGCCAGCAAGGCGATCAGGCCGCGCTGGTGCTCCAGCTCGACCCTCAGCTCGACGTTGAACTCGCCGGTGACGTCCTTCGACCAGGACAGCTGGATGCATTTGTCCGGGTTGTGCCGTACATCGGCAATGTTCCGGCAGGTGTCGAGGTGCACCACCATGCCTTTCCCGGCCGACAGATGACCGACGATGGGGTCGCCAGGAATCGGCGTGCAGCACTTGGCATAGTTCAGCACCAGGCCCTCAGTGCCACGGATAGCCAGCGGGCCTTCATCGCTCGGTGCCTGTTCGCCGTCACTGGCGAGCAGACGCCGGGCAATCACGTAGGCCATGCGATTGCCCAGCCCGATGTCTTCGAGCAGGTCCTCGATGACGTCCATGTGGTACTCGTTGAGTACCGTGCGGATGCGTTCTTGGGAAATGCTTTCAAGGCTGGTTTCGAAACCGGTCAGTGCCTTGTTCAGCAGGCGCTCGCCGAGATTGATCGATTCCGAGCGGCGTTGCAGCTTCAGTGCATGGCGGATATGCGTCCGCGCCTTGCCGGTGACAACAAAATTCAGCCAGGCCGGGTTGGGGCGAGCGCCCGGCGCGGTCACAATCTCAACGGTGCAGCCGCTTTCAAGGGCCTGCGAAAGCGGCGCCAGGCGCCGATTGACGCGGCAGGCGATGCAGGTGTTGCCGACGTCGGTGTGCACCGCATAGGCGAAGTCCACTGCGGTGGATCCCTTCGGCAGCTCCATGATGCTGCCCTTGGGAGTGAAGACGTAGACCTCGTCGGGAAAGAGGTCGATCTTGACGCTCTCGATGAATTCCAGCGAATTGCCGGCGCGTTCCTGCAACTCCAGCACGCCTTTGAGCCATTGGCGTGCGCGGGCGTGCGTGCCCTTGGGAGCCTCTTCCCCGTTGGATTTGTACAGCCAGTGTGCGGCGATGCCATTGTTGGCCATCTCTTCCATCTCGCGAGTGCGGATCTGGATCTCGATGGGCACCCCGTGCATACCGAACAGCGTGGTATGCAGAGACTGGTAGCCGTTGGCCTTGGGGATTGCGATGTAATCCTTGAAGCGGCCCGGGAGGGGCTTGTAGAGACTGTGTACCGCGCCGAGTACGCGATAACAGGTATCGACCTTGTCGACCACGATGCGGAAGGCGTAGACATCCATGATCTCGTTGAACGCCTTTCGCTTGCCGCGCATCTTCTTGTAGATGCTGTAGAGGTGCTTCTCGCGGCCGACGACTTCGCCTGCCAGGCCGTCGCGTTCAAGGCAGTGAGTCAGCGACTGCTCGATCTTTTCGACGATTTCGTTGCGATTGCCGCGCGCGCGACGCACCGCGGCGCGGATCCGCTCCGAGCGCATCGGGTGCATGGCCTTGAAACCCAAATCCTCGAATTCCACGCGCATGGCGTGCATACCCAGGCGGTTGGCGATGGGCGCGTAGATTTCCAGGGTTTCCTTGGCAATGCGTCGACGTTTCTCGCCTGCTAGCACCTCAAGGGTGCGCATGTTGTGCAGGCGGTCAGCGAGCTTGACCAGGATCACGCGAATGTCGCGTGCCATGGCCATGGCCATTTTCTGGAAGTTCTCGGCCTGAGCTTCGGCCTTGGTTTCGAACTTCATCTGGGTGAGCTTGCTGACGCCGTCCACCAGCTCGGCGACGGTTTCACCAAATTGTGCGGTGAGCGCTTCCTTGGCAATGCCGGTGTCTTCGATGACGTCATGCAGCATCGCGGCCATCAGGCTCTGATGGTCCATGTGCATGTCAGCAAGGATGTTGGCTACCGCAAGGGGATGGGTGACGTAGGCTTCACCGCTGCGCCGACGCTGACCATCGTGGGCCTGCTCGGCGTAGAAATAGGCACGGCGGACCAAGTTGACTTGGTCGTCGCCGAGATAGGTCGACAGGCGATCAGCGAGAGCGTCTATGGCTGGCAAGGAATTGCTCCTCGCCGGCGCTGCACTGTGACTGCGGTTCGACTTCGACCTGGCATTTAATCAGAGGGCCTCGTTGGGCTCTTCCTCGTACTGAACGAACAGCGGTTCGTCGTCGACGATGTCGTCCTGAGCGATGACGTCATAGTCCACCAGGCCAGAAGCGATTTCACGCAGTGCCACGACGGTCGGCTTGTCATTTTCCCAGGCTACCTTGGGCTCTTTGCCACCGGTGGCCAGTTGGCGCGAGCGCTTGGTCGCGAGCATGACCAGCTCGAAGCGGTTATCTACGTTGTCCAGGCAATCTTCAACGGTAACGCGGGCCATGGTGTTCCTCATCAATAACGGTAAAGCGTGCCCGAATGGGCGAGCGGACGGGATAGTCTAAAAAATCACCAGCCAATAGGGAAGCGGTAAAAGCGCAAAGCCGCTCCGGGCATCCAGGCTCAAGCAGAAGCGCGAGGCTTCTGCCGCTCGTCGGCGCCAGCCGCCCCCCACATTGTTTACAGTTTTGCAGTCGCCGCTTTCAGGCGAGCAGTTGCCCGAGCAGCGCTTCGAAGCGCTGCTGCTGTGCGGTCTGTAGAAGCTGGTTGGCGCGGAAGATTGCCTGCAGATCGATCAGCGCGTGGGCGAAGTCGTCGTTGATCACCAGATAATCGTATTCCACGTAGTGAGTCATTTCGCTCACGGCTTCACGCATGCGTTTTTCGATCACCTCATCACTGTCCTGGCCGCGGTTGGTCAGCCGCTGGCGCAGGGCCTCCTGGGTGGGCGGCAGGATGAAGATCGACTTGGCCTGGGGCATCAGACGCCGAACCTGCTGTGCGCCCTGCCAGTCGATCTCAAGGATCAGATCGAAACCTTCGCTCAACGTCTGCTCAAGCCAGCGCTGCGAGGTGCCGTACAGATTCCCGAATACTTCGGCGTGTTCGAGGAATTCGTCGTGCTCCAGGCGTTCCAGAAACTCCTCACGGCTGACGAAGTGGTAGTTGACGCCATCCACTTCTCCGGGACGCATAGGCCGAGTCGTATGTGAAACCGAAACCCGAACCTGCGGTTGCGCATCGAGCAGTGCCTTGACCAGGCTGGTCTTGCCGGCCCCGGAAGGCGCGGAAACGATGTAGAGCGTACCGGTGGAGGCTGCCATGTAATTCTCTTTGCGGATTGCTGACTAGGATCTGGCGGTCTTGGCCCGTCGAGTAGGCCAAGCTTAGTTGCTATTCGATGTTCTGGACCTGCTCGCGCATCTGCTCGATCAGTACCTTGAGATTGACCGCTGCCTGGGTGCTGCGCGTGTCGAATGCCTTGGAGCCCAGTGTGTTGGCTTCGCGGTTGAGTTCCTGCATGAGAAAATCCAGACGGCGACCGGCCGCTCCGCCGGACTTCAAAACGCGGCGTACTTCAGTGACGTGGGTGCCAAGACGATCAAGCTCTTCGGCCACGTCGCTCTTCTGCGCCAGCATCACAAGCTCTTGCTCAAGGCGCTGAGGATCCAGCTCGGCGCGCATTTCCACGCAGCGGTCCAGCAGTTTCTGACGCTGCGCCGCGAGCATCTGTGGAACCTGGCTGCGGAGTGTGGCGGTTTCCGTGCCGATAACATCAAGGCGTTCGTTGATCAGGCGGGCAAGTTCTTCGCCTTCGCGCAGGCGGCCGGCTTTCATCTGCTCCAGCGCCTGATGAAACAACTGCAGAGCGGTGTTGTTGAGTGCTTGCGGGTCCGCAGCGTCGCCGACCAGCACGCCTGGCCAGGAGAGAATCTCCAGCGGGTTCAGCGGCGCGGGCTGTTTAATCATTGCCGCGACGCTTTCAGCGGCAGCGATCAGCTGGCCTGCCCGTTGGTGATCGACCTGCATGGAGCGACCTGCTGCATCTTCGGCAAAGCGCAGGGTGCATTCGATCTTGCCGCGGGATAGCCCCTTGCGCAGTGCTTCGCGAATGGCGCCTTCGAGGTCGCGGAAGGACTCGGGCAGGCGCAGGTGCGGTTCAAGATAACGGTGATTGACCGAGCGGATCTCCCAGCTCAGGGTGCCGTGCTCGCCGGCCTGCTCGGCACGGGCGAAAGCGGTCATGCTGTAGATCATGGGAAACCTCTCGATACGGTGGCGAAAGGCGGAGGATTGTAAAGGAAAACGCGGTCAGTGACGCCGGTGCGTCGTTAACTGCCGTCAAGGCCGTTTGGCGAGTGGGGTGCTCGATTCAGTCGCTGGCTCGTGAGTCGAGTGGCTTGACGGTGGCCCTTACCGTAGGTCAGGCCTCTATAATGCAGGTCAATTCACTCAGAATCAGGAAAGCCTCATGAAGCGTCCCAGTGGCCGCGCTGCCGATCAGCTGCGATCGATCCGCATTACTCGCAACTACACCAAGCACGCCGAGGGTTCGGTTCTGGTGGAGTTCGGCGACACCAAGGTGATTTGTACCGCCAGTATCGAGAATGGCGTGCCGCGCTTCCTCAAGGGGCAGGGGCAGGGCTGGCTAACTGCGGAATACGGCATGTTGCCGCGAGCTACTGGCGAGCGTAACCAGCGTGAAGCCAGTCGCGGAAAGCAGGGCGGGCGCACCCTGGAAATCCAGCGATTGATCGGCCGTTCGCTGCGGGCATCGCTGGACATGAGCAAGCTGGGCGAGAACACCATCTATATCGACTGCGACGTGATACAGGCGGACGGCGGTACGCGTACTGCATCAATTACCGGAGCGATGGTGGCGCTGGTCGATGCGCTGAAGTTGCTGAAGAAGCGCGGCGGGTTGAAGGGCGGCGATCCTCTCAAGCAGATGGTCGCGGCTGTCTCGGTAGGGATGTATCAAGGTGAGCCGGTCCTGGATCTTGATTACCTGGAGGATTCGGCCGCCGAGACGGACCTCAACGTGGTGATGACCAGCGGCGGCGGTTTTATCGAGGTGCAGGGCACCGCAGAGGGCGCGCCGTTCCAGCCGGATGAGCTCAATGCCATGCTTGGTTTGGCTCAGGCCGGTATGCAGGAGCTGTTCGCTCTGCAGCAGGCCGCGCTAGCCGACTAATCAGAAGGAGAACGCCATGTCTGACCAAGAATTGATTCCGGTACCGTCTGCCCAAGCGCGGCAATGGGCCATGTTCTGTCATTACTCGGCGTTCTTCTGGTTTCTGGTGCCAATGATCGGCAACGTCCTGGGGCCGTTGATCGTCTGGCAGCTGAAGAAGGATATGGATCCGTTCGTCGATGAGCAGGGCAAGGAGGCACTGAACTTTCAGATCACCTTCAGTATCTTGCTGATGATCTGTGGTGTGTTGGCCTGGATACTGATCGGTTTTCCGCTAATGGCGCTGATCAGCGTGGTAGCTCTGGTACTGGTTGTGATTGCTGGCATCCGTGCCAACGAGGGCAAACCCTATCGTTATCCGTTCTGTTGGCGGATCGTTAAATAGGGTTTAGCTCAGATTGTCCCAGCCAGCGCGCGCCTAGGTCGGGCGCGTGCTTGTTAAGTAGTTAGAGGCTCAGCGTCCAGTCGTAATCCACGACCAATGGGGCGTGCTGGGAGAAGCGCGGCTGGCGCGGCAGGCGGGCGTTACGGACGAAACGGCGCATGCCGGATGTCAGGATTTGATAATCGAATCGCCAGCCGAGGTTGAGCATCTGAGCCTGCTCGGTATCGGGCCACCAGCTGTAGAGATCGCCCTCTCGAGTGACTTCGCGCAGCGCATCGATGTAACCCATGTTGCCAAAAATCTCATCCAGCCACGCACGCTCGGGCGCTAGAAAGCCAGTCGCCTGCTGGCAGTCGCGCCAGTTCTTCACATCCAGCTTCTGATGCGCGACGTATAGTGAGCCGCAATAGATATATTCGCGACGCTTGCGGCGCTGCTTGTCGAGGTAATGGGCGAAATCGTCCATGAATTTGAATTTCTGATTTAGGTCTTCATCCCCGCCACGGCCGGTTGGCAATAGCAGCGTGGCGATGCTGACCTTATCGAAGTCGGCCTGCAGATAACGGCCGTAACGGTCGGCAGTTTCGAATCCGAGGCCCATGATCACAGCCTTCGGCTGCAGCCTGGAGTACAGCGCGACACCGCCCTGTTCGGGGATTTCAGCATCGACGGTATAGAGAAAATAGCCGTCAAGCTGGTAGGCCGGATCGTCGAGTTCTACTACGGAGGCGCGGGTATCCTGCAGGCAGATGACATCGGCATTCTGCGCTTGCAGCCAGCTGAGCAAACCCCGCTGCGCCGCCGCTTGAATGCCATTCACGTTGACGCTGATGATCCGCATAAATGGCCCCTAAAAACACGTGCGTGTATGATAACCCAAGCTCTTTGCAATTAGCTAAATCAGTGTCTTCCGGGAATATTCTTCATGCAGGCGTATCAGCGCGAGTTCATTCGCTTCGCCATCGAGCGCGGGGTTTTGCGCTTCGGTGAGTTCACCTTGAAGTCCGGGCGCACCAGCCCCTACTTCTTCAACGCCGGATTGTTCGACAGTGGCGCGGCGCTGGCACAATTGGGCCGCTTTTACGCCGCAGCTGTTGCCGACAGCGGCATCGATTTCGATGTGATCTTCGGGCCAGCCTACAAAGGTATTCCTCTGGCGGCGGCAACGGCCATCTCCCTGGCGGAGCATCACCAGCGTGACCTGCCTTGGTGTTTTAACCGCAAGGAAGCCAAGGACCATGGCGAAGGAGGTACGTTGGTCGGCGCGCCTCTTAATGGTCGCGTGCTGATCGTCGATGATGTGATCACCGCAGGGACCGCTATTCGCGAAGTCATGCAGATCATTCAGGCCCAGGGTGCGCAAGCCGCTGGCGTGCTGATTGCGCTGAATCGACAGGAGCGGGGCCAGGGTCAGCTGTCTGCCATTCAAGAAGTAGAGCAGGACTATGGCATGCCCGTCGTGAGCATAGTTTCTCTCACTCAGGTGCTGGAGTTCCTGGGACAGGATGAGCAGCTCAAGCGGCACTTACCTGCCGTCCAAGCGTATCGCGATCAATATGGCATTTGAGAACTGCGTGCTCGGCCGGTCAGGCCTGATAGGTTGACCTGATCAACGCTATTTCCGACGTTCTGCTTTTTGTCAGTTACTGACCAATTGTGGCTGGTCCGGCGTCCAAAAGCGGTCGTCAGTGCGTTGCTGTCGTAGCCGGCCGGCCTCCCGAGTGTAATTGGTCGGACCGCTTCAGGCGAGCGGTGCCCAGCCAAGCACCTTGCGACTCACGCTTGACCGCTTGCTTATGCAAACCAAAGGGCAGGTCCGCGCAGTTGGTGTGCTTATTGCTGCGCAACTGTGACGAGGTTTGTATAAGCTGAGACCCTTCGGCATTAAGAAGAAACAGGCATTTGGGGCTCGCAGTGCCGCACGCACCGATACGGTAGAGGCTGAAGTATGCGAATAGGGAACAGCGCACTGTTGCTGTTGGGTTTACTGGCCTCGACGGCTGCGCAGGCTGAGCTGTATCGGTATGTCGATGACAAGGGCGTTGTGGTCCTTGATCGACATGGTGTGCCGCCGCAGTTCATTGGTCGCGGTTATGAAGTCCTCAACGACCAGGGCCGCGTGACGCAGGTTGTGCCACCAGCGCCGACAGCGCAGGAACGCAAACTGCTGCTGGAAGCCAAAGCCCGAGCTGAGACTGATGCACAGTTGCTGAGACTGTATGCCAGTGTCGCTGATGTGGAGCGTGCCAAGGCGCGCAGGCTGTCAGAACTCGACAGCATTATCGGTATCACCCGCGGCAACCTCCAGTCTCTGCGGACGCAACAGGCGAACCTGCAGAGCCAAGCGGCCAATCATGAACGTGCTGGTCGGAAAGTGCCCGAGCAACTACTCGTACAGATCGACAACCTCGCCAAAGAGCAGGCCAGCCTGAGACGGGATGTCGAACGCTACAAGCAAACCCGAAAGCAGGCCGAAGTGAGCTACGGTCGGGAGCGTGAGCGAGTGGCCGAGTTGCTCGGTCAGTCGGAGTAGCAGGACCAAAGCCCGACGAAAAAAGCCCGGCTTTTCATCCGAGAAGCCGGGCTTTTTCATGGCTTTTTCAGTGAGGGGCTGAAGCCTTTCGATTGGTGATCAGCGTGCCGACACCGATGTCGGTGAAGATCTCCAGCAACACCGCATTGGGAACGCGGCCATCAATAATGTGTGCACTGTGCACGCCGCCTTGTACCGCCTCCAGCGCACAGCGAATCTTTGGCAGCATCCCGCCGTAGATCGTGCCGTCAGCAATCAGGTCGTCGACTTGCGCGGTGGTCAGCCCGGTCAGGACCTGGCCCTGTTTGTCCATCAGACCGGCAATGTTGGTCAGCAACATCAGCTTTTCGGACTGCAACGCCTCAGCGACCTTGCCGGCCACCAGGTCGGCATTGATGTTGTAGGACTCGCCGTCCGGACCAACGCCGATGGGCGCAATGACCGGAATGAAGTTGCCGCGGACGAGCATTTCCAGCAGCTCGGTATTGACCCCGGTGACTTCGCCAACCTGACCGATGTCGATGATTTCCGGTGAGGTCATTTCAGGTGTCTGGCGCGTGGCCTTAAGCTTCTTCGCGCGGATCAGCTTGGCGTCTTTACCTGTCAGTCCGATGGCTGCGCCACCGTGCTGGTTGATCATGCTCACGATGCTCTTGTTGACCTGTCCGCCGAGCACCATCTCCACCACGTCCATGGTCTGGCTGTCGGTGACCCGCATGCCGTCGATGAAGTGGCTTTCGATGTTCAGACGCTTGAGCAGATCGCCGATCTGCGGGCCGCCGCCGTGCACCACCACCGGGTTAATACCTACCGCTTTCATCAACACGATGTCGCGCGCAAAGCCGGTCTTCAGCTCCTCGCTTTCCATCGCATTGCCGCCGTACTTGATGACCAGCGTCTTGCCGACGAATCGGCGGATGTAAGGCAGCGCTTCGGAAAGGACCTGGGCGAATTGGGTGGCGGCTTCACGGCTGAGGGTCATGCAGGGCTCCGCAAGTCAGAACGGCAGGGTGAGATCAGGCGCGACAGTATAGAGCTGGGCGCGGAAGACGTCCTGTATGCGCTTGAGTTCTGCCTCGGTTTCGGCTTCAAAACGCAGCACCAGTACCGGAGTAGTGTTCGAGGCGCGCACCAGGCCCCAGCCTTTCGGGTAATCGACCCGCACACCGTCGAGGGTGGTGATGTTGGCGTCGCCCCAATGGGCGTCGCGATGCAGCGACTCGATGATGGTGAACTTGCTTTCTTCGGTGACCTGAATATTGATCTCGGGTGTCGAGATATCGTTCGGGAAAGCCGAGAAGACCTGCTCCGCGTTGCGCTTGTCCTGGCTGAGGATCTCAAGCAGGCGCACGGCACTGTAGATGCCGTCATCGAAGCCGTACCAGCGCTCCTTGAAAAAGATGTGTCCGCTCATCTCGCCAGCGAGCAGCGCACCGGTTTCCTTCATTTTCTTCTTGATCAGTGAGTGCCCGGTCTTCCACATGACCGGACGACCGCCGTAGCCACTGATTAGCGGTGTCAGGCGGCGTGTGCATTTGACGTCGAAGATGATGTCGGCGCCGGGGTTGCGCGACACGACATCCTTGGCGAACAGCATCAGCAGGCGGTCGGGGAATACTACGCTGCCCGCATTGGTCACCACGCCGACGCGATCGCCGTCGCCGTCGAAGGCCAGACCGAGGTCTGCATTCTCTGATTTCACCTTGGCGATCAGATCCTCGAGGTTCTCCAGCTTGCCTGGGTCCGGGTGATGGTTGGGGAAATTGCCATCGACCTCGCAGAACAGCGGAATGACCTTGCAGCCCAGGGCTTCAATGAGTTGCGGCGCGATGACGCCTGCAACGCCGTTGCCGCAGTCCACCACCACCTTCATCGGCTTGGCCACGGCGATATCGTCGCGGATTCGCTTGAAGTAGCTTTCCAGCACGTCGACCTGTTCGGCCTGGCCGACACCTTCGCTGAGGTTGCCGGTTTCGATGCGCTGGCGTAGCGCCTGGATCTGCTCGTTGGCGAGGGTGTCGCCCGCAATGACGATCTTGAAGCCGTTGTAGTCAGGCGGGTTGTGGCTGCCGGTGAGCATCACGCCGGATTTTCCGGCCAGAACATTGGCGGCGTAGTAGAGCACTGGGGTCGGGACCATGCCGACGTCGCTGACGCTGCAGCCGCTGTCCACCAACCCTTGGATCAGGTGCTGGACCAACTCAGGGCCGGACAGGCGTCCGTCGCGGCCGACTGATACATTTGGCTCGCCCTGAGCCAGGCTTTCGGACCCTACTGCCCGGCCTATCCAATACGCGGTTTCGGTGGTCAGGCTGTCGCCGACCACGCCACGGATGTCGTAGGCGCGGAAGATGCTTGCAGGCAGTTGCGGGGCTTTAGCGGCGCTCATTGCAGTTTCTCGCTCCTTGGTATCGAGGCCAAGCCAGTCCTGGTCCTCGTCGAGAATGTCGATATCGAGAATGTCGGTGTCCTGGAAAAGAGGGTCGACATATTCGGTAGATGGGGGTTGCGTGACCGCGGCCTGCTCTGTGGTCGGTGCTTTGGTCGACGCCACTCCGGCGGCGCGAAGTCGCAATCGGACCAGGCTTTTCGCCAGTGCATCAAGCGCTGGCAGGCTCAAAGTCGGTGTTTTGATGGTCTTGCCGTTGGAGAGTTCCTGAACCATCTGGCCCAGATGCAAGACATCTTCGCGAAGCCTCCGTTGCTGTGCGCTAAGCACTGCCTGCAGGCCGAGCAGCAAGCCGAACAATGCCGCCAGCGCCGCCACTAGGACGAGTACTGGCGAAAGGCCCCCTGCGCCAAGCGCCGGTGCCGGCAGGAAACTGATCTTCCAGTTCGGGTTGTTGCTCGGCAGGTCTATCGCGGAACCGTCCAGTCCCGCTCCGCCACGCTGCACCAGCAACTGTGTCGGGGCGCCGCTGAATTCTTGAACCAGCCGCAGCTGCCCGGCTTCGCTTGGCAGCTGCGGCAGGGTCGCCAGGAAGCGTTCCAGGCTGGTGACCAGCAGCAGTGTGCCCTGAACCGGCTGCTCAGGGCTCGGGCGCAATGCGGCGGCGCTGTAGAGCAGCCAGCGTGACCCAACCTTGAAGGCTTCGGTAGCAGGCGTTTGCCCATTTTCGGCGCGCTGCAGCATATCCAGCGCGGCAAAATTCAGGGGCCCGGGCCGGCCGGCATCCGTTCGCGCCTGGCCGCGAAGGCTGAGGTGGGCATCGATGACGCCGTCCCGATAGTTCAGCTCACGTTCGACGGCGCGTATCTGCTGCGGCTGTTCGCTGCGCAGCGCCTCGAGCAGTTGCGGATCGCTGGCGGCGGCGCGCGTGTCTTCGGCCAGTTGGCGCAGGGCCTGATTGATCGCCGAAGCCTGACTTTGGCCCCATGCCTCGGCAAGCGTGCTGGCTTGCTGCTGTTGACTGCTCTGTTGGGCAGTCCAAAGCAACGCACCCGCCACCACAAAGCCCAGCAGTCCTGGGATCAGGCCGGGTGCGAGGGTCTTAAGGCCGACGCTTCGGCGCGGGCGGGGTGCGGCGGCATCGGCAGGATTGAGAACGGTGTCGTCCTTGGCGGTGCGCTTGAAGAGTTTCATGGAGCCCCTCGGTTCGTCCTGAAAAAAGGCGAGAACTATCTCAGTGGCTGCCCGAGTGGCCGAAGCCGCCGGCGCCACGCTCACTGTTGTCGAACTCATTTACCAGTTCGAACTGCGCTTGGATCACCGGGACCAGCATCAGTTGGGCGATGCGTTCTCCTATGGCGATGTTGAAGCTGGTCTGGCCGCGGTTCCAGCAGGAGACCATCAGCTCGCCCTGGTAGTCGGAGTCGATCAGGCCGACGAGATTGCCCAGCACGATGCCATGCTTGTGGCCGAGGCCAGAGCGCGGCAGGACCAGCGCCGCGAGGTTTGGGTCGGCAATGTGAATGGACAGGCCGGTAGGGATCAGCAAGGTCTGCCCAGGCTCCAGTGTCGTATCGGCTTGCAGCATGGCGCGTAGATCGAGTCCGGCAGAGCCGCTGGTGGCGTACTCGGGCAGCGGGAAATCCTTGCCAAGACGGGGGTCGAGAATCTTCGCTTGAAGTTTGTGCATGGTCAGGCCTGATGGTAACGGTCGGCGATAAAGGCGATCAGTTGGCGAGCGATATGTCCCTTGCTGGCTTGGCTGAAGCGGGTTTCGTGTTGCTGGCGGTCAATCACCGTGACGGCGTTTTCTTCGCTGTTGAAGCCAATGCTCGGGTTGGCGACATCGTTGGCCACGATGAGGTCGAGGTTCTTGTCCCGCAGTTTGCGCGTGGCGTACTCCAGCAGGTTTTCCGTCTCGGCCGCGAAGCCGACGCTGAAAGGTCGGTCTGCCCGCCCGGCCAGCGTGGCAAGGATGTCGGGGTTGCGGACCATCTGCAGAAGCAAGCCGTCGCCCTTGGTTGGGTCTTTTTTCAATTTGTGCGGTGCGACCACTTCTGGCCGATAGTCGGCAACCGCTGCGGCGGCAATGAACAGATCGCACGGTATCGCTGCTTCGCACGCGGCAAGCATGTCCCGGGCGCTTACCACATCGATGCGTTGAACGCGGTCGGGGGTTGGCAGAAACACCGGGCCGGCGACCAGCGTTACGCGTGCACCGGCTTCGGCGGCGGCCTCGGCCAGGGCGAACCCCATCTTCCCGGAGCTGTGATTGGTGATGTAGCGCACCGGATCGATGTTTTCCTGAGTCGGGCCGGCAGTAATCAAAAGATGCTTTCCGGTCAGCAGACTGCGTTCGAAACAATCAGCAGCGGCCTGAGCCAGATCATCCGCTTCGAGCATACGGCCGAGACCGACATCGCCGCAGGCCTGGCTGCCGGATGCGGGGCCGAACAGGCGGATCCCTCGCTGCTCCAGCAGTGCGCGGTTGGCTTGGGTGGCAGGATCCGCCCACATGGCCTGATTCATTGCGGGCGCCAGCGCGACCGGTGCGTTGGTCGCGAGCACGAGGGTGGTCAACAGGTCGTTGGCGACACCCTGAGCCAGGCGTGCCATCAAGTCGGCAGTTGCGGGCGCCACCAGTACCAGATCGGCCCAGCGCGCCAGTTCGATATGCCCCATGGCTGCTTCGGCAGCAGGGTCGAGCAGATCCATATGTACAGGATGGCCGGACAGGGCCTGGAGGGTCAGCGGCGTAATGAATTCACGACCGCCGCTGGTCATCACGACGCGCACTTCGGCGCCCTGGTCGCGTAGCCGGCGTACCAGCTCCGCGCTCTTGTAAGCGGCGATGCCGCCGCCGACGCCCAGGACGATGCGTTTACGATAAAGCCGCTGCATAGGCCTGCCTTGTAACGGGGTGAGAACTGGTTCCGGCGAAGGCCGGTTGCCGTGGATAAAAGGCCGCTAAGATAGCACAGCGCCCTCAGAGGACGAGGGGCTCGCTCGACATGGAGGTGACATGAGCATTCGAGACTGGCCGGCGGCGGAACGGCCGCGGGAAAAGCTGTTGGAGCAGGGTGCAGCGGCCCTGTCCGATGCGGAGCTGTTAGCCATATTCCTGCGCACCGGCGTGGCCGGGAAAAGCGCGGTGGATCTGGCGCGGCATCTACTCAATGAGTTCGGCAGTCTGCGGGCTTTACTGGAAAGTGATCTCGTCCAGTTCAGTGAGCACCTGGGCTTGGGGCCGGCCAAATTTGCTCAGCTGCAGGCCGTGCTGGAAATGGCGAGGCGGCACCTGGCGGAGCGCATCCGGCGGGATTCGGCGCTGGAAAGCCCGCAGGCCGTGCGCGATTATCTCAAGGCACGCCTGCGGCATGAGCCGCTCGAACTCTTCGGCTGTCTGTTTCTTGACTCCAAACACAGGGTGCTGGCTTTCGAGGTGCTTTTTCACGGCACCATCGACGGGGCCAGTGTGTATCCCCGTCAAGTGGTCAAGCGCGCGCTGGCGCACAATGCCGCAGCGGTCATTCTGGCCCACAATCATCCCTCGGGCGTGGCCGAGCCGAGCCAGGCTGATCGGCAACTGACGCGCAGGCTCAGCGATGCGCTGGGGCTGATCGATGTGCGGGTGCTCGATCATTTCATCGTCGGCGATGGCGAGCCGCTGTCCATGGCCGAATATGGCTGGATGTGAGCCAGCCATGTTCAGGCCAGCAGCGGTATCAGCAGCAACGGGACCAACACGCTAAGGACGAAGCGGCCGTTCCAGCCGACGGCGATGCGCCAGGGCGAGAGCTGCGCGTGGCGCGCCAGTAATACCGCAGAGGGGCCGTAGGGCGAGAGCAGCATCGCCAGCGAAAACCCGAACAGCAGCGCCACGGCCGGCTGCGTTACCGCCAAGCCCTGGCTAGCTAGCTGTGCCAACAAGGCTGCGCACACGTTCAGCGATATCAATGGTGCGACGCCGAGCAGCGCCATCGCCATGACTGCCAGTGCACCGACCGCACCCAGCCCGAACAGTATCAGCGGCGTGTTTCCCAGCTGATCCGCAAGGTGATGCACCGGTAACACGGCGGCTACCAGGCCGGCGAGCAATGCTGAGCTGGCAAAAATGAACGTCTCGTTGCGCATTCCGATGAGTGTTTCGCTTACCTCGCGGAACACCTGGCGCGGCGCTATCCGCTGCCAGAGGAGGAAAAGGATGACGGCGCTTGGGACCAGCAACATGGCTGCCTGGGTGGCGGACAGCCAAGTCAGCGCTGCCAGCAGGGCGATCAAGCTGATACCGATCAGGCTGCCGATCAGCAATCCACCCAGGCGACCGCCGGGCTGCTGTGTTTGTGCGCCGAGGTTAGTGTCGGGGGCCTCGGCCAGCTGTTGCAAGCGTCGGTTCTCAGCTGGCCATCCGAATAGCAGCAGGAGCAGGCCGCCAAGCATCCCGAAGGGAAGCAGCGTGCTCCAGCTGAGGCCTGGGAGTTCGCGTGTCAGGATCGCCACCGCAACGCTGGTCGGCGCGAGCAAGGGCACCAGCGCGAATCCGCGCAAGGCGGTAACCATGACCCCACGGCGGCCTTCGCGTCGTTGAGTGTCGTTGTAGGGGCGGCGCTGGAGGTGATTTTCCAGCGAGCCGCATATCAGGTTAAGCATGCCGAAACTGAGCACCGAGCTGATCGCGAAGGTGCTCAGCAGATAGCCTGGGTAGAGCCACGCCCGCGGGCCTGCCAGCAGCAGGCGATGCAGCTCGCTGAGTTGGTGCAGACGCTTGACCAGGCAATGCATCAGGCCCAGCGCGCCGATAAAGGCCGCGTAGTAGGCGGCCGACGACAATATGCGTGCGCCCTGCTGCCAGCTTGCTTCGCCTGAAAGCAGCCAGTACCCGAGTAGCGCCGCGGTGACTATTCCGAGGCGCCGCGGGTAGGGCATCAGCGAGCGCCAGTGCCAGACGAAGAACAGGCCCAGCAGGGCGCCGCTGATCACGCTCAGCGGCTGGATTCGGGTTATCAACGCCAACAGCTCGAACAATAGAGCCAGTGGCAATAGTGCGACCATCTAGGCGGGCAGCTCCCGGCGAAGAGCGCCACGCTTGAACACGCCTTCGCCGAACGCGATCAGCCGATCCTGTTCATCCAGCAAGTCGCAGCTGGCCATGAACACCTTATGTCCAGACGAACGACATCTGGCTTGGGCTCTGATGCGACTGCCCTCAGCGGCTGCGCTGCTGAAATTGATGTTCATCGACAGCGTCAGCGCCACCCGGCGGTCGGCCGGGTCGGCTTCCCAGGTGCCGCACAAGCCCATGGCGACATCCATCAAGGTCGCCATGACACCGCCGTGCATGTTGCTGGCATTGTTCAGATGGCGTGGCAGAAGATCCAAGGCGAGGGTGGCGTGCTCACGGCCATAAGCCAGCAGCTCGCAGCCGATGTCCTGGAAGAAACCGGTAACGGAGGCGTGGACCTGCAGCAGTTGGTCAGATGAGTAGTCGGTTGCGGACATGGCGTTCGATCACGGATGGCTTGCTAAGGAGACTGGCAGTCTTTAGGCTCGTGGTCAATTAGATGGAATAACGTTTCGCAGTGCGAAATAAAGATTGAGTATAAGCGGTCGCTTGCAACGCCATCTCTATTAAGGAGGTTTCCATGTTTTCCCGTATCGGCATCATCGGCGCCGGCGCCATGGGGCGCGGCATCGCGCAGCTTTTCGCCAGCGCTGGCCAGCAGGTTTGGCTCTACGACAGTCGCCCCGAAACCGTCGATCAGGCCTTGCAGTTCAATCGCGAGCTGCTCGAGCGCAGCGTAGCCAAGGGGCGCATCAGTGCCGATGAGCTGACAGCAATCCTTGAGCGCATGCAGCCGGCGCATCAGCTGGCCGAACTGGCCGGCTGCGACCTCCTGATCGAAGCCATCGTGGAAAACCTGGAAGCCAAGCAGAGTCTGTTCGTCGAGCTGGAAGGCTTGATCGCTGCCGATGCCGTCCTCGCGACCAACACCTCGTCGCTGTCAGTCACCCGCATCGCCAGTGCCTGCAAGCGGCCCGAGCGAGTGGCGGGTTACCACTTCTTCAACCCGGTGACGCTGATGAAGCTGGTCGAGGTGGTTCGCGGTGAACGGACTGACCCGTCCGTGATCGAGCGGCTGGTGCAACTGGCCGAGCACGCCGGGCACTTTCCCGCCATCACCCCGGACACCCCCGGTTTTCTGGTCAACCACGCCGGTCGCGCTTATGGCACCGAGGCGCAGCGGATTCTCAGCGAGGGTATCGCCACGCCGGAACAGATCGACCGCATCCTGCGTGACGGCCCAGGGTTTCGAATGGGCCCGTTCGAGTTGTTCGATCTGACCGGGCTGGACATATCCCATGCTGTGATGGAATCGGTGCATGACCAGTTCTACTACGACCCGCGCTACACCCCGTCCTATCTCGCTGCTCAGCGGGTGGCGGCCGGGTTGCTCGGACGCAAGACCGGCCAGGGCTTCTATCGCTACGAAGAGGGGCAGCAGATCCGCTCGCCGGAGCCCCGCTACGAGCCGGTGACCATTGACCGACCGTTCTGGCTCGACAGTATCGAACCCGCGCTGCGCAGCCAGATCGGCTCAGTCCTGCAACAGGCAGGCGCGGTGCTGGAGGACGGTGCCGAGCCTTCGGACCAGGCAATCTGCCTGATCACGCCGCTGGGTGAGGATGCCAGCAGTTGCATCGAGCGGCTGGCGCTGCCCGCAGTGCGCACCATTGCGCTGGACCCGTTCAGCGACCTCGACAAACGCCGCGTGCTGATGCGTCAGCCCGCGCTCGATCCGGAGCTGGAGGCGCAGGCACGTCAGGCGTTGGGGGCCGACGGTGTGCCCGTAGAAGTCATCAACGACTCGCCGGGCTTCGTCAGTCAGCGCATCGTGGCCAGTATCGTCAATCTGGGGTGCGAGATCGCCCAGAAGGGCATTGCCTCTCCGGAAACACTCGACCGCGCTGTAACGGTGGCCCTCGGCTATCCAAAGGGTCCGCTGGGGTTTGCTGCGCACTACAACCCGGCCCGAATCCTGACCATTCTCGAGGGCATGCAGCGCTGCTACGGGCAAGAGCCGCGCTATCGCCCAAGCCCTTGGTTGCGGCGCCGGGTGCAGCTCGGTCTGCCGCTGACGGCGCCAGATCAGGCGCGCTAAGGCGAACGCCTGAGCGCAAGTTCAGACTAAGCGCCGCTTAAGGTTGGCTGCATCCAGCCGCTAAACCGGTGAGTCTGCCGCGCCGGACGATTGCAGGGGTTGCGCAATCGTGCCGTGCTCGGCAAGGCCATGTGCCACCAAGGGACAATGTTCTTTGTTGGCAGAGGTGGTACAACGCCTTTTTACCGGATGAAAACAAGAGGCCACCGATGCGCCCAACCTTCCGCCTACACCCAAAGGCCTGTCTGTTGCACGCGACGGCGTTGTTGGGATTGCTGCTGTTTCATGGCTGGATGGAGCTGCCGTTCTATCTGACGGCGATTTCAGTTCTGCTACTGGCCCTTTGGCCCTGGCTGGGTCCGTGGCGCACAGCGGCAAAAGCCCTAGTTGCTGAAGACGCTAGCGAGCTGAGCTCCGCTGCGCTGAGCAAGAGTCTCTCCCGGCATACCTGCCATAACGCGCTGTCGGCTGCTCAAGTGTCGTTCAGTGCTGAACAACTGGCGGCACGGCTACAGTCGCAGCTGGTCGCGGTCAGCGAGATTGCCAATGGCGCCGAAGCGATGACCGCGACGGAGCAGGGCAGCGCTGCCCGAGCGCGGCAGGCTTTGGAGGCGGCCGAGGCCGTGCGGCGCAGCAGTGATACCGGCCGCGTTGAGCTCCAACACGCTATCGAACGTATGCAGCAGCTCAGCGCACAGACCGAGGCCAGCCGCGAACTGCTTGATGGGCTCTCGGCCCGTACCGAAGAGATCCGTCAGATCACCGAGGTGATTCAATCCATCGCCAGCCAGACCAATCTGCTTGCGCTCAATGCCGCGATCGAAGCCGCGCGCGCCGGTGAAGCCGGGCGTGGCTTTGCCGTGGTCGCTGATGAGGTGCGCAACCTGGCCGGACGCACCAGTAGTGCTACCGAAGAGGTCGGTCGGATGGTCAGCGATATCCGTGAGCAAAGTGGCGCGGTGGTCAGCCATATTCAGAAGCAGGCCAGTGAACTGGACGAGGCTGCCGCTCAGATCGCAGGGACGGGTACGCAGCTAAGCGGAATTGCTGATCTGGCTGGCAATGTCGAAACCCAGGTGGCGGAGATCGCGGCCGGCACGGCAAGCAATCATGAGCGACTGGCGCAGTTGTTCGTCGCGCTAGAGCAGTTGCGTGGCGACGCACTGGAGAGCGAGACCCAGACGCGCCAGCTCGAACAGGCGGCAGAGAAGCTCGTCGAGCAGGCGGAAACGGTCAGCGAGCAGCTCGCCGAGGTCCAGCTGGATGCCTACCATCAAAACGTTTTCGACCTGGCGCGCGAAGGCGCGGCGGCCATCGGTGCGCGTTTCGAGGCGGACCTGCAAGCCGGGCGCTTGACTCTCGAAGATCTGTTCGACCGCAATTACCTGGCGCAGCCGGGCACCAACCCGATTCGTTACAACACCCGCTTCGATCGCTATGCCGACGAGGTACTACCTGCGATTCAGGAGCCCTTGCTCGCGCGCAGCGAGGCGCTGGTTTACGCCATCGCCACCACACCCGACGGCTACGTTCCGACCCACAACCGTGCTTTTAGCCAGCCGCCGGTGGGCGATCCTGAGATCGACAAGGTCAAGAGCCGCAGCAAACGCCTGTTCAATGACCGCACCGGAGCGCGCTGCGGAAGCCACGAGCGCAAGGTGCTGTTGCAGACCTACAGCCGTGATACCGGCGAGCTGATGCATGACCTTTCGGTGCCGATCATGGTTGGCGGGCGCCATTGGGGTGGTCTGCGATTGGGCTACCGTCCGGAGCCCTAGCGGAACGCGGTGCGTTTGGCACAAGCGCCGTGGCCTTTGGCACTCAATGACCGGCGGAAGCCGCGCGGCGTCCCGCCAAGCTGACTAAGCTTGCCAGTCAGGCTATCCGGAGTCCGCAATGAAAACGCTCACCGACCACCTTGCCCAGTACGCGGCCTATCACCGAGACCCTCGAAACCTGCTCAGCCATTTCATCGGCATTCCGATGATCGTCCTGGCTGTCGCGGTGCTGCTATCGCGACCAGGTCTGGAGGCGTTCGGACTTTGGCTAAGCCCGGTGGCGCTGGTCGCATTAATCTCGACACTGTTCTATCTGCGGCTGGACCTGCGCTTCGGCCTGCTGATGGGGGCAGTGCTGCTGCTCTGCGTGTGGGTCGGCGCAGCGCTTGCCCAGCAGTCGACAACACTATGGCTGACCGCCGGGGCGGGTTTGTTCGTGCTCGGCTGGATCATTCAGTTCATCGGTCACTACTTCGAAGGGCGCAAGCCCGCATTTGTCGACGACCTGACCGGGCTGATAATCGGGCCGCTGTTCGTGGCGGCGGAACTGGGCTTCATGCTCGGTCTGCGCGAGCCCCTGCGCCACGCTATCGAGGCGCGGGTTGGCCCTGTGCAGCTGCGGCAGCAGCCGGCTGATGCGTGAAAACGGTGTGCGCTCAGTCGGGTGCGAGCGCCATCCACTGGTTGCTGAGGCTGCGCGCGTGGCGATCAACCATGATCGGGGCGAAGGCGCGGCCTGAGGCGGTGTTGAAGCTGTTGTTACCGCTGTTCATGTCTTCGAGCGCGACCTTGAGAAATTCCCAACGCGTCTTCAACTTGGCGATGGCCGCATTCGATTTGCTGTCCAGCGCCGCCAGTTGCTCGTCGATCGACGGTACGAGGCGGCGCTCGTCCTGACCGAGGTAGGTGTCCGGCTGTTCGCGAGCGGTTTCGAATGAGCCGACATAGGCGCGGCTCAGGTACTGAACGGTAAGGTATTCCACCTTGGCCGGAAGCTCGGCACGCACGTCGGCGCCTTGCTGGCTACGCACTGCCGTCAGGAAATCGCGTAGCGCCTTGCTCATCTGCAACGGCCAGCCCCAGGGCATGTCGTCCTCTTCACGGCCGAAGCTCGCGCCTTCACGCAGCGTTGTCTGCAGGACCTGATGCAATTGGTGCAGGTCATTGCGGGCGCCGGGAAAGCTGTCGACCGTTTCAGCTAGCGACTTGAGGTCGCTCTCCATTCGCGCCAGGTGCGCTTTCTGAAAGCCTTCACCTCGATAGAGCAACAGGCTGCTGGTGGCGCGGTTGGCATGGATCTGCATGCTTTCCAGCGCGGTGAAGGTCTGAGCGTGGGCAGGATTGAGCAGCGCTGGAAACCAGCACGCCAGCAAAACCACCATCCATAGCCACTTGCGATGAGTCATGTTGCGCTCCCTTTTTATTTTTATAGAAGCAGGTGCCAGGCTGTAGAACCAGCACGGCATAGGTTCGGTAGCCTAGCCAAGGGGTGGCGCTCTGGTATCACACAAAGGGATTAATTCTGCGGGGGCGGCCATTTGCGCGGCAAGATTGGCGGAAGTGACACGAAACCCCTTGCGCTTATTGCAGTATCAGAGCATCCGCTCCAGTCCGATCATTCGGCTGAACCAGGCATTGAACCGTCGCCATGCGCCGCCCGGTTCGTGCAGTAGCACCTTTCGTTGCCCGTCATCCTCAGCGATCCAAATCAACCGCGCATCGCCGTTTCGCTCGATCAGTCGCACTTCATAGCTGACGGCGGGCGAAGTACCCTGCTGCGTGAGCTTGTGCACCTCGCTGGCCAGTTCGGAGCTGTCGATAAGGATGCCCACCTCGGTGTTCCACAACACTGAGCGGGGATCAAAGTTCAGCGAGCCGAGGAAGACCTTCTCCTGATCGAACACAGCAGCTTTGCTGTGCAGGCTGGATTCGGAATCGCCAGTGATGCTGAAGCGGGTCTCCTGGTCCGGTTGTCGGCGCAGTTCGTACAGTCTTACCCCCGCTTTCAGCAGCTCGGCGCGGTAGGGTGCATAACCACCATGCACGGCGGGCACGTCGGTGGCTTCGAGGGAATTTGTCAGAATCCGTACTGCAACACCGTTACTGGCGTGTTCTGCCAGGTAGTCGGCGCCTTGCTCGGTGGGTACGAAGTAGGCCGAGATCAACGTCAGGGATCGTCGAACCCCATCCATGCTGGGCTGAAGCTGAGTGGTCAGCAGCAGGCTTTCATCGGGGATGCCGGGCGCTTCGATCTTGTCAGGGTGATCCCAGAGCGCTTCGCCAGGTGCCCAGATGAGATCGCTCAGCCAGTGACTAGGCCGGGGCTGCAGCTCACTCATCAGGTGCTGATAGCGGCGCTCGTTCTTGCGTCGTTCAGCCTGCAGATAATCAGTGATATCGCGTCGCGCCCGCTCGAGGTCCGCTTTGCTGGGGGGATCGCGCAAGAACTGCTGGATCGGCACGCTCAGCGAATGGTTCCAGTACTGGTCGAAGCTGACCACCAGCTGCTCGGCGACCGGGCCGGCGGCGAGCAGGTCGATATCGGTGAAGTTGAAGCTCTGGTCGGCATCGAAGTATTCGTCGCCCAGGTTGCGCCCGCCGACAATGGCCAGGCTGCCGTCGGCAAGCATCAGCTTGTTGTGCATGCGTCGATGTTGCTGGGAGAGGTTGAGCAGCCGACCCAGCGAGCGGGTAATCAAAGTGCTGCGGCCGATATGCAGCGGATTGAACACGCGGATCAGGATGTTCTGGTGTGCTGCCAGAGTGGCGATCTGATAATCGCTGCCATCGCTGGTGGTGTCATCGAGCAGCAGACGCACCCTGACGCCACGGTCGGCGGCGCGCAGGACTTCTTCTATAAGCGCTCGGGTGCTGAGCCCATCGTGGACGATGTAATACTGCACATCGAGGCTCGTCCTGGCCTGACGAATCATCTGCATGCGCGCCGCAAAGGCTTCGGCGCTGTCGGACAGCAGGCGAAATCCGGAGGTGCCCGCAGGCTGCGATGCTGCCAGCGCCTCGACTCGCTGGGCCAGAACCGAATCCTGAGCGGGCAGCGCATAAGAAGTAGGGGTGGGCGTAATCTGGCCGGCACAGCCAGCCAGCAACAGCACTGCCACAAGTAGCAGGCGCATGCGCAAGTTCACTCCTGTCGATTTTTATGTTTCCTCGACAGATTGGACGCCAGCGCAACGGCGAAATTCAGAACTCGTCTTTAAGCCGGTGCCAGAGCATGCCCAGGGCTAGGAGCGGTGAGCGCAGCCGCTGACCACCAGGGAAGGTCGGGTGTGGCACGCGGGAGAACAGGTCGAAGCGCCCCTCGAGTTGTCCGCTGATGGCTTCGGCCAGCAGGCGTCCGGCCAGATGCGTGGCGTTCAGGCCATGCCCGGCATAGGCCTGGGCGAAGTACACGTTTGGTTGGTCTGGGAGTCGCCCGATCTGAGGAAGGCGGTTGGCGCCAATCCCGATCATGCCGCCCCACTGGAAATCGATGCGGGTATTACGCAGGCGGGGGAACACCTCAAGCATCTTTGGCTGCATGTAGGCGGCGATGTCCTTTGGGTCGCGTCCGGAGTAGTGGCAGGCGCCGCCAAATAGCAGTCGGCCGTCGGCCGACAGGCGAAAGTAATCCAGCGCTACGCGTTGATCGCAGACAGCCATATTCTGCGGCAGCAATTCCTGTCTGACCTCTTCAGGCAGCGGCTCAGTGGCGATGATGTAACTGCCGGCGGGTAGCACCTTGCCGGCCAGCGATTTGTTCAGCGAACCCAGGTAAGCATTGCCGGCCAGCACGAGCTGGTCGGCGCGCACGCTGCTCTGCGCTGTATGCACGCGGACCTGCGGGCCATAGTCTATCCGTTCGACCGCGGATCGCTCGTAGAGCCGGACCCCGAGCGACTGCGCCGCAGCCGCTTCGCCCAGTGCCAGGTTGAGTGGATGAAGATGGCCCGAGCCCATGTCGATCAGGCCGCCCACATAGCGATCGGAGCCGATGACCTCGCGCATGGCCTCCTTTGGTACTCGTCTTAACGGATGCGGGTAGCCAAGACGCAGAAGATCGGCGTAATCCGCATCGAAGCCGTCAAGGTGACGCTGTTTCGTTGCAAGATCGCAGTAACCCCAGGTCAGGTCGCATTGAATGGTGTAACGCTCGATGCGCTCGCGCACGATGTCTACCGCTTCAAAACCCATGCGCTTGAGATCGTCCACGCCCCTGTCACCCAGCACCGGCTGAAACTGCTCGACGTCGTGCCCGACGCCCCGAATCAGCTGCCCGCCGTTGCGGCCGCTGGCGCCCCAACCGATGCGGTGGGCTTCCAGCAGCACCACGGAAAACCCGCGTTCGGCCAGTTCGATGGCCGTGTTGAGGCCGCTGAAGCCACCGCCGACGATGCAAACGTCGGCGCTCTGTTCGCCTTGCAAGGGCACGAACTCAAGCGGCTGATTGGCAGTGGCGGCGTAGTAGGACGCGGCGTGATCGTGGGAATTGGAGGCCGAGTGGCGGTTTGTCATGGTTGAGCCTTGGACGGTTTGCCTGGCCGAAGGGTAGACCGGACAGGTGCCGCTGGGCAAAAGCGTAACACTTCGGGTCAATCCGGCACGGGCAGTTCCAGGGACTCCTTTACCTCTTCCATGACGATGTAACTCTTGGATTCGCGCACATGCGGCAGTTTGAGCAGGATGTCACCTAGCAGTTTGCGATACGACGCCATTTCCGAGATCCGGGCCTTGATCAGGTAGTCGAAATCGCCTGACACCAGGTGGCACTCAAGCACATGCGGCAGTTTCAGCACGGCACGGCGGAACTCCTCGAAGATGTCGCCTGACTTGTAGGCCAGGCTGATCTCCACGAATACCAGCAACCCACCCTTCAGATGCTGAGGATTCAGCCTCGCGGTGTAGCCCATGATGATGCCTTCCCGCTCCAGGCGCCTGACGCGCTCGGTGCATGGCGTGGTCGACAGACCGATGCGCTCGCCCAGTTCGGTAAACGGCATGCGCCCTTCAGCCTGTAGCAAGCGAAGGATTTGCCGGTCGATCTTGTCCAGTTCGCGGCGGGTCTGGTGCTTGGTTCGCATAGGCGTATCGCCTCTGAGATAGATGTTATAGGCGTGAATTAATCGCAAATATAGCCGTTTATATAGCGAAAACCACTGCTGGCTGCTTTCTATACTCCGCATTATCAGTGATTAGAAAAAGCCCGGTAGCACGGGTGGGAGGCAGCGATGCGTGTTCTGGTGATGGGTAGCGGCGTGATTGGCACCACCAGTGCCTACTATCTGGCGCGAGCGGGCTTCGAGGTCGTGGTAGTTGATCGTCAGCCAGCCGTGGCGATGGAAACGAGCTTTGCCAATGCCGGCCAGGTCTCTCCTGGCTACGCATCACCCTGGGCCGCGCCCGGCGTACCCCTGAAAGCCATGAAGTGGCTGATGCAGCGCCATGCGCCGCTCGCCATCAAGCTCACCGGCGATACCCAGCAATACCGGTGGATGGCGCAGATGCTGCGCAATTGCACTGCGGCGCGCTATGCGGTGAACAAGGAGCGCATGGTTCGGCTGTCCGAATACAGTCGCGATTGCCTCGACGAGCTGCGTGCAGAAACCGGTATCGATTATGAAGGCCGGCAATGCGGCACGACCCAGCTGTTCCGCACCCAGGCCCAGCTGGATAATGCGGCCAAGGACATCGCCGTGCTACAGGCGTCCGGCGTGCCCTATGAGCTGCTCGATCGCGCAGGCATTGCGCGGGCCGAACCGGCGCTTGCCAGGGTTTCGGACAAGCTCAGTGGCGCGCTTCGCCTGCCTAACGATCAGACCGGCGATTGTCAGATGTTCACCACCAAACTTGCCGAAATGGCTCGCGAGTTGGGCGTCGAGTTCCGCTTCAATCAAGACATTCAGCGGCTGCAGTTCGCGGGTGACCGGCTCGAAGGCGTCTGGATCGATGGCAAGTTGGAAACGGCCGATCGCTACGTGCTGGCGCTGGGTAGCTACAGCCCGCAGATGCTCAAGCCGCTTGGCATTCGCGCGCCGGTATACCCGCTCAAGGGTTATTCGTTGACCGTGCCGATCAGCGACCCTGCGATGGCGCCAGTTTCAACCGTGCTCGACGAGACCTACAAAGTCGCCATCACCCGCTTCGATCAACGCATACGGGTTGGCGGTATGGCAGAAATTGCTGGCCACGATCTTTCGCTCAATCCGCGGCGTCGCGAGACCCTGGAAATGGTTGTCGGCGATCTGTTTCCACAGGGCGGCGATCCCTCCACTGCCGAACTCTGGACCGGCCTGCGCCCGGCCACGCCGGACGGCACGCCAATCATCGGTGGTACAAGCTATCGCAACCTGTATCTGAACACTGGGCACGGTACTCTTGGCTGGACCATGGCCTGTGGTTCTGGCCGCTTGCTGGCCGATATGCTGGCGAGAAAGCGCACGCAGATCAGTACCGACGGCCTCGATATTTCCCGCTACGGCACCAACAAGGAATCGCACAAGCATGCCCATACAGCGCCTGCACACTAACGCTCGCATGAGTCAGATCGTCATTCACGGCAACACGGTCTATCTGGCCGGTCAGGTGGGTGAGGACATGAGCGCGGGAATCGAGCAGCAGACCCGCGAGACGCTCGACAACATCGAACGCCTTTTGCGGCAGGTGGGTACCGATAAGCAGCACATCCTATCGGTGACTATTTATCTGAAAGACATCGATGCCGATTTTGCCGGCATGAACGCCGTCTGGGATCAATGGTTGCCAGAGGGCGTCGCCCCGGCCAGGGCCACGGTCGAGGCCAAGTTGTGCGAGCCGGAGATCCTGGTCGAACTGTCAGTGGTGGCTGCGCTGCCGGCATAACCGGATCGCTGCACGGCACGACCTGTCATTTCGTCCCGTTGTGTTGAAAATACTGAACGCCCTCGCCATCATAGCGCCCTCAGCAATCGCTCTTATTGGGGGCTCCCGTATTGGACGTCGGTGTTCGACTGCAAACCATCCGCAAGCTCAAGGGTTTGTCCCAGCGTGAACTCGCCAAACGTGCGGGCGTTACCAACAGCACGATTTCCATGATCGAGAAAAACAGTGTCAGCCCGTCGATCAGTTCGCTGAAGAAGGTGCTGAGCGGCATCCCGATGTCGCTGGTCGAGTTTTTCTCCCCTGATTTTGAGCAGGACAGCGATACCCAGGTGGTCTACAAGGCTGGGGAGCTGATCGATATTTCCGACGGCGCTATCAGCATGAGGCTTGTGGGCAAGGCACATCCGGGGCGCGCGATCGCTTTTCTTGCCGAAACCTATCCGCCTGGCGCCGATACTGGCACGGACATGCTGGCACACCAGGGCGAAGAAGCCGGCATGCTGGTCGAGGGGCGCCTGGAGCTAACGGTGAGCGGCCAGACCTATCTATTGGAAACAGGCGACAGCTACTACTTCGAGAGCAGCAAGCCGCATCGCTTCCATAACCCGTTTGACGCGCCGGCGAAGCTGATCAGTGCCACCACGCCGGCCAACTTCTAGCCGGTACCGCTGGCCCATGCCTTTGTCAGACGCTCTATGCGACAAAGCGTCGCTGGGGATGACAGGGCCTTTCGTATTGTTTCGGCGGGCATGGCTTGCCGTTATACTGACCGCCGCTCGCGATACCGTGGCCGCGGGCGTGTCTAGCCACATGAGGGTATAAGGTGAACCTGATTAAGAAGATCCTGGTAGCACAGACTGCCGTACTGGCCCTGTGGGCAGTGAGCGCTCAGGCTGCGACCAACGACGACATCGCCGAGCGCCTGAAGCCGGTGGGCGAGGTTTGTATTCAAGGTGAAGAGTGCGCTGCGGCCGGTCCGGCTGCTGCTGCCGCCGGCGGCGGTGGCCTTAGCGCTGAAGAAGTGGTCGGCAAGTTCTGCAATGCCTGCCACGGCACCGGTCTGCTGAACTCGCCAAAAGTCGGCGATACGGCGGCCTGGCAAGTGCGTGCTGATGAGAAGGGCGGTCTGGATGCGCTGTTGGCCAACGCTATCACCGGTATCAACGCCATGCCGCCGAAAGGCACTTGCGCTAGCTGCTCGGATGACGAGCTGATGGCTGCAATCAAGCAGATGTCCGGTCTCTAAGCTTCAGCCGGTCAGATCGAGCCGCCTCCGGGCGGCTTTGTCGTGTCTGGAGGGGAGAAAAGCTGCGCCGCAGCGGGTCGAATCTTGAAACCCGTTCCCTGGGCCAAGGCGATTGTTGGTCCAGGCAAGCAGATGAGGTGCCCATGCCCAGTTCCGCCCCGCAACCCGAGCAACTGCACTTTTCCAGCGACGGTCGTACTCCAAACAGCTCGCATCCTGTGCTGGTCTACCGGCAATTGCCGCTAGCCGGAAACGACTACGCTGGCGCGTTCGAAAATCTGTTCAACAGCCATCTGTGGCCGGCCCAATGGCGTGCCGGCGTGTATGACTACCATCATTACCATTCCACTGCGCACGAGGTGCTTGGAGTTTCCTGTGGTTCGGCGCGGTTGAAGCTCGGCGGCGAACAGGGGCAGGAAGTCGAGGTGCGTGCGGGCGATGCGCTGGTGCTGCCAGCCGGGACCGGCCATTGCCAGCTCAGCGCCAGTGATGATTTCGAAGTGGTCGGCGGTTACCCGCTAGAGCAGCGATACGACCTGCTGCGGCCGGATGAAGGCAATCATGACGAGGCGCAAGCGCGCGCTCAACGGGTCAGCGTACCGGTAAGCGATCCGGTAGCTGGCACGCAGGGCGCGCTGGTTGATCTGTGGCGCAAAGAGTAAGCCGCAGGAGCCGCGCGGGGCGCTTACTCGACGAATACCACCTGACCGTCGCTGAGGGCGGCCACGCGAGCCAGGGACTCGACGCGGAAGCCCGCTTCTTCCAGTTCCTGACGGCCCGCCTGAAACGACTTCTCGATGACGATGCCAAGCCCGGCGATGCTCGCGCCCGCCTGCTGAATGATCGAAATCAAACCCTTGGCCGCTTTGCCGTTGGCGAGAAAGTCGTCGATGACCAGCACACGGTCGTTGGGCGACAGGTGATTGGTGGAGATTGCGATGGTGCTCTCGACCTGCTTGGTAAAGGAGTACACCGAAGCCGTCAGTAGATGATCGGTCAGAGTCAGGGACTGATGCTTGCGGGCAAAGATGACCGGTACGCCCAGCTCCAGGCCTGCCATGATCGCCGGCGCGATGCCCGAAGCTTCAATCGTGACGATCTTGGTGATCTTCTCATCGCGGAACCGGCGGGCAAATTCCTGGCCGATCTGCTGCATCAGCACGGGGTCGATCTGATGGTTCAGGAAAGCATCGACCTTGAGTACGCGGTCGGAAAGTACGATGCCTTCATTGCGGATCTTCTGTTTCAGCTGTTCCACGAACGCGCTACCTCAAGCGTGAGCGGCCGGGTTTGCCTGATGAATCGGGGCGCCGAAAACCAGTTGGGCGCTGCGCCATGGAGGCGAGCGCCCAGCTCGTTTCGATCCAGCGTCCGTTCATCACGGCTTACCGCAGCCTGGAAAGCCGCGCATTCTCGCTCATTTCGGTGCGCGGGTCCAAGTGGACCGTTCAGTCCGCTATTTCGATCGACAGGCGGCGAAAGCGCGCCGCTTCGCCGTGGTGTTGCAGCACCAGGTGTCCTTCGGCAGCCTGGGCAAAGCGCGGATAGCCGCTGAATTTGCTGTTGGCGATGTGCTTATGCAAGGTCGGGTCATCGAGGCGATAGCGCAATACGCGTCGCCCGTCCAGCCAGTGCTCAATCTCGCCGTCGCGCACACTCAAGGCGGCCTCGATGAACTGCTCGGGCTCGATCGGCGTCTCCAGCTCAGGCCGCAGTAACCCGTACAGTGCACCGTTGCGTGTCATCGGCTCGCGGCCATCGGGATGGCCCCGGTCGTCGAGCAATTGCATCTCTGGACCGCTGTGCCAGCTCAGTTGCGCCTCTTCTTCGACGCGACAGAACAGCCCGGAATTGCCAGCTACTGGCAAGGCAAACTCCAGACGTAGCACAAAGTCGCGGTAGCGCTCTCGTGAAATCAGGTCGACCCGGCGCGTGCCGGCGATGGCCTGAAGTTCGTCGCCCGCTGCGCGCCAGCAATCAATGGGAAATTCGTCGCCGTGCCAGGCGCGCCACTGAGACGCGTCGAGTCGCTCGATCATGTGCTTATCCGAACAGTTGCTGTTTACGCCGCAGCCAACGGTAGCCATACGGGCCGAGTCGAATCTTTAGCGGCGAGCCTTCGGGCTGGTCATAGTCGTAATCGGCGAGCACGTCGACCATGTCTTGCAGGTCATCGGCTTCGATGGTCACCGTCGTTTCCTGATCCGCCAGGTTAACCAGCATAAGCACCGTCGAGCCGTTGTCATGGCGAATGGCAAACACCGCCGGGTCGTCGACCTCGACGGTAGAGCGTTTGCCGATGCCGATCTCGCGCAGGCCAATGCGCGTGCGGATCATGTTGCCGGTGCGGGCCATCAATGAGTCACTGCGCAAGGTCTGGGCGAAGACGTTGACCTTCTCGAAGCTGAACGGACCTTCATCAATCAGCGGCGCCGCCAGTTCACCCGTGGTGCAGGAAAAACCGGCGTTGGGCTCGTTGGACCATTGCATGGGGGTTCTTACGGCCTGGCGTTCGGGACGCTCCATGTCGTCGCCCATGCCGATCTCTTCCCCGTAGCGGATGATCGGCGTGCCGGGCAGCGAGAACAGCAGCGCGTGGGTGGCGGCGATGCGACGCTCGTCGCCGTCGAGCATGGGCGCAAGGCGTCGGCGGATGCCGCGATTGTAGGCGCGCATCTTCGGGTCGGGCGCGAAGGTGTCCATCACCTCCTTGCGTTCATCTTCATCCAGCCGGTCAAGACTCAGCTCGTCGTGATTGCGAATCCACAGGGCGTACTGCGAATGGCTGGGCGGCAGCGGCTGACCATTGAGCGCGCGGGTCAGGGGCTCGGCCTGTTGCCGCGCCAGCGCCAGGAACAGGTGGTTGTTGGTCCAGAAGTCCAGCAGCAGGGTGACGCGGTCGGCCTCATCGCCAAAGTACTCCACGTATTTTTCCGGGTCGGTGTCGATCTCACCAAGCAGTACCGTCTCCGGCCGGCGCATGGTGACGAAGTCGCGCATGTGTTCGAGCAGCCAGTAACCCTTTTTGAGATCGCCGCCGCCGGCCTGGCGCACCATGTGCACCGCGGCATCGATACGGAAGCCGGAGACGCCCAGGCGCAGCCAGAACGACATGATCCTTTCGATCTCGTGGATCACCCGCGGGTTGGCCAGGTCCAGGTCCGGCTCGTGCTTGTAGAACAGATGGCGATAGTACTGACCGGCTTCCTCGTCCCAGGTCCAGATACTGTCCTCCACGGTTGGAAAGATCGGCGCCATTGAGTCGTCGGGCTCGTCCGCCCAGATGTAGTAGTCGCGGTAGGGCGAGTCGCGATCTCGGCGCGCTTCCTGAAACCATTTGTGCTCGCTGGAGGTGTGCTGCACCAGCAGCTCGACGATCACGTGCAGGCCGAGCTCTTCGGCTTTTTCCAGCAGCGCGACCATGTCGGCCAGGTCGCCGAATTGCGGGGCGATCTGCAGGTGATCGGTGACGTCATAACCCGCGTCGAGAAACGGCGAGGCGTAGCAGGGCATGATCCAGACGGCGGTGGCACCCAGGCCGCGGATATAGTCCAGGCGTTCGGTGATGCCTTTCAGATCACCGCAGCCATCGCCGTTGCTGTCGCGGAACAGAGCGGGATCGACCTGATAGATCACCGCGTTGCGATACCAGAGTGGGCGCATGCTCAATCCTCCGTCGGGCGCAGGATGACCGCCTGCAGCGAGTTCAATGTTCCGCTATAGGGCTCGCCTTCGCCGACCCCATCGCTGGCAACTTCTACTTGCCAGGCACCGGCGTGCGGGTAAGCGTGGGAGTGTTCGGCGAAATTGATGCAGACGAGCCGACAGTCATTGCCGAGCTGTCTGCGATAGACCAGCACTTCAGGATGTGACGGTAGCTCCTCGAAACTGCCGTAATGCAGCGCCGGGCTGGCCTTGCGTGCCGCCAGCAGGCGTTGGTAGAGCGCGAACACCGAATTGGCAGCACCGGTCTGGCGTTCTGCAGCGAGCTCGTCGGCTTCGGGTGGGAAAGGTAGCCAGGGCTCGGCGCCGCTCCAGCCGTGCGGTGGCTCCGCTTGCCAGGGAATGGGCGCACGGCAGCCATCACGGCCGCCCGGATCGACACGGGTATCGGCGGTGATCAGCGCATCCTCCAGCCCCAGTTCCTCGCCCTGATAGATGAACGGTGTGCCGCGCAGGGTCAACAGCAGCACCGCCGCGGCGCGGGCGGCCTGCTCGGAGCCCTTGTAGCGGCTGCGCTGGCGTACGTTGTCGTGGTTGGACAGGACCCAGGTCGGCCAGGCCCCGGACGGTTGCAGCCAGTGTTCGACCTCACGGATGCAGGTGCGAAACAGCACCGGGTCCCAGGGCGCGTCGAGCGGGTTGAAGTTGAAGGCCAGATGCAGCTCGTCGCCGGCGCCGTAATACTGCAGCACGCGCTCGGTCGAGCGGATATTTACCTCGCCCACCAGCATGCGGTCGCCGGGATAGCTGTCGACCAGCCGGCGCAGGCCACGCAGGACTTCATGGCTGTAGGGCTGGTCGTTGAAATCCGACAGTGGCTGACCGGCCTGGCAGCGGGGATCGTCGGCGAAGCTTGGATCCTTGCCTGTGCAATGAATGACATCGATGCGAAAGCCGTCGACGCCGCGGTCGAGCCAGAAGCGCAGCACGTCATGCATGGCCGCGACCACCTCCGGGTTGCGCCAGTTGAGGTCCGGTTGCTTGGCCAGAAACAGGTGCAGGTAGTACTGCTGGGTGTGTTCGTCCCAGGTCCAGGCGCTGCCGGCACCCAGCGCGGCGCGCCAGTTGTTCGGCTGATCGCGCCAGATGTACCAGTCGCGCTTGGGGTTGTCCCGCGAGCTGCGCGACTCGACGAACCAGGGGTGCTCGTCGGAGGTGTGGTTGGGCACAAAGTCCAGCAGCACGCGAATGCCGCGGGCATGCGCTTCGGCGATCAGCCGGTCGATGTCGGCCAGCGAGCCGAACAGCGGGTCGATGTCGCAGTAATCACTGATGTCATAACCGGCGTCGGCCATCGGCGAGCGAAAGATCGGCGACAGCCAAAGGGCGTCGACACCCAGCTGTTGCAGGTGATCGAGATGGCGCAGCACGCCGTTGAGGTCACCGATGCCGTCGCCGTTGCTGTCGGCGAAGGAACGCGGGTAGATCTGGTAAATGGTGGCGCCTTTCCACCAGGGTGCATGGGATGACTCGCTCATTGCTCGTAGCCCTTTTCCGGTGTGCGGCAAGCCCGGCGCAACGGACCTGTGAGACTTACGACTGACGAGCGGTGCTCCGGTTTCCGCTATTCGTTGATCTCCGTCGGACGGTACTGAACGCGACCCGGGATACTCCGACTAACCTTCACCAGCCTCAACGACACCAGGAGACCGCCATGTTGCGTATTGCTATCAACGGTTATGGCCGTATCGGCCGAGCTGTACTGCGAGCCCTGTTCGAGCGAAATCTGGAAAATCAGATCCACATCGAAGCGATCAATGACCTCAGCGAGCGGTCGGCCATGGCCCACCTGACGCGCTTCGATACCACTTTTGGCCGGTTCCACGGCCAGGTCGATCTGCGCGATGACGTGATGCAGATCCGCGGCCAATCGATCCGACTGCTGCAGGAGCGTGACCCTACGCAGCTACCCTGGAAGCAGTTGGGCGTCGACGTTGTGCTGGAGTGCACCGGCAAGTTCAAGAAGCGCGACCTGATCGACCAGCATTTGCAGGCGGGTGCACAGCGGGTGTTTGCGTCGCACCCGCTCGATGGCGCAGACCTCACGGTGGTCTACGGCGTCAATCACGAGCTGCTGGGCGATCAAAAGGTGATTTCCAATGCCTCCTGCACCACCAACTGCCTGGCACCGCTGGCCAAGGTGCTGCATGACGCGGTAGGCATCCGCCAGGGGCTGCTCAACACGGTGCATTCCTACACCAACGACCAGAGCCTGCTGGACAAGGCGCACAAGGATCTCTACCGCGCCCGTGCGGCCGCGGAGTCGATGATTCCCTCGACCACCGGCGCGGCGAAGGCCATCGGCCTGGTGCTGCCCGAGCTGGCCGGGCGGCTGGATGGCCTGGCGGTGCGGGTGCCAACGCCCAATGTGTCGCTGGTCGACCTGACCTTCACTGCCGAACGTGCGCCGGGCAGCGTTGAAGCGATCAACCAGATTCTGCGCGACGGTGCGCAGAAGATGCCGCTCGGGGTGATGGAGTGCAACGACCTGCCGCTGGTATCCCGCGACTTCTTTGGCCATCCGACCTCGTGCGTGGCCGACCTCAGCCATACCCGCGTGCAGGGTGATCTGGTCAAGGTGCTGGCCTGGTACGACAACGAATGGGCCTTCTCCAACCGCATGCTCGATGTGCTGCTGCACTGGGGCGACGGCAAGGCGCAGGCTAGCTGAAGGTAAACGCATGAGCAGAGGCGAGGGTATCTGGGCGCAACCGTTGGCAGACTTTCGCGCCACGGCGGCGGCTGACAAGCCGACGCCCGGTTGCGGTGCGGCCGCCGCTGTCACCGCCGACATCGGCTTGGCACTGGTGGTGAAGGGGCTGCGCATCAGTGAGGCGCACGGTGCCAACCCGGCGCGCCTGCAATTGCTGCAGGCCGCTGAAGCGTTGCTGGGCCGACCGGGGACCTTTGCCGACGACGACATGCAGGCCTTTAGTGACTACCTTAGCGCTGCCCGTGATGGCGAAGTCGAGGACAAGCAGGCGGCAGCGCGTCAGGCCTGTGCGGTGCCACTGGCCCTGGCGCATTGCTGTCTGGAGGCGCTCGAACTTGCCGTCGATGCCTGGCCGCTTACCGACCCGAACGTGCAAAGCGATGTTCAGGCAGGGGCCGTGCTCATTCATGCGGGGCTCAGTGCGGCGCTGATCAACGTCGATGCCGATATGCCGAGCCTCGACAGCGGAGCGACACGTGAACAGGCCGGGCAGACACGCCGACGCCTGCAGAGCGAAGGCGATGCTTTGCTGCGGCGGCTGGCCGATCCTGGCAGGTAGCGGTTCCCCAAGAAGTCTTGGAAGCTCAGCGGCTTCTGCTCGCCTGTAGCGCTCGGAGTTTGGCGTCTACTTGGTAAAACGCGAGCAGGCTCGCTACTGCGAGATCAGTGACCGATCCGGCGGCTGCTCTCTTTTGTAGGCGCTTGCTTGCTGGCGAACCAAGCCAAAACCCTAAGGCGTGCGCCGAAGTAATGGCTGATGACCTATAACGAGAAAAAACGTCTCGTTTTAGGTTGACGGCTACGTGGGTTGTTTCTAGTCTCAGAGCCAAGTGAGACGAAAGGTCTCAACATAACAATCGAGACCAGCGTCATCTCGGGCTTCGTTCGGCGCTATCGCCGGTGTAGTACGTCCCGTGACCGCCCCCCGGAGAACACCATGAGCCACCGCATCGTCCTGCCGCGCCTGATGGAAGTCGGCGCCGGCGCCAGTCAGCAGATTGTTTCCGTACTCCAGAACCTCGGCTGCAAGCGGCCACTGATCGTCACCGACCGGATGATGGTCGAGTTGGGCTACGTCGCGCGGATCAGCGAAACCCTGGCCAAGGCCGATATCCCCAGCGACTGCTTCGCCGACACCCTGCCTGAGCCGACCGCCGCGTCGATCCGTGCCGGCGTCGACATGGTGCGTGCCGGCAGTTACGACTCGATCATCGCGCTGGGCGGCGGCAGCCCGATTGACTCGGCCAAGGCCATCGGCATCCTTGGCAAGTTCGGCGGCGAGATGCGCGATTACCGATTTCCACGCGATGTCAGTGAAGCGGGCCTGCCGCTGATTGCCATTCCCACTACGGCGGGCACCGGCTCGGAAGCCACGCGCTTCACTATCATCACCGACGAAACCAGCGACGAGAAAATGCTCTGCGCCGGCCTTGGCTTCATGCCGGTGGCCGCGCTGATCGACTACGAACTAACTCTCTCGCTACCGCCGCGCGTGACCGCTGATACCGGCATCGATGCGCTGACCCATGCCATCGAGGCCTACGTCAGCCGCAAGGCCAGTCTCTACAGCGATTCCCAGGCGCTTGAGGCCATGCGCCTGCTGGCGCCGAACTTGCGACCGGCGTTCCACGAGCCCGGCAACCGCCAGGCCCGTGAGGCGATGATGCTCGGCGCGACACTGGCGGGCATCGCCTTCTCCAATGCCTCGGTGGCGCTGGTGCATGGCATGAGTCGGCCGATCGGTGCGTTCTTCCATGTGCCGCACGGACTGTCCAACGCCATGCTGCTGCCGGCGATCACCGCGTTTTCCATTCCCGCCGCGCCCGAGCGCTATTCCGACTGTGCCCGCGCCATGGGCGTGGCGGCGCAAACCGACAGCGTCGAAGCGGCCAATGAAAAGCTGCTGACCGAGCTGCGCGCGATCAACCAGGAACTGCAGGTGCCCAGCCCCGAGCAGTTCGGCATTACCCGCGAGCGCTTCTTCGAATTGCGCGAAACCATGGCCAAGCAGGCGCTGGCCTCGGGCTCGCCCGGCAACAACCCGCGCGTGCCTACCGAAGCGGAAATCATCGACCTCTACGAAACCGTCTGGAACCAGGAGTGACCCATGCAGACCCTCGGCAACCTGATCAACAACGAGGCCGTCGCTGGCCGCTCCGAACGCCACGCGACCGTCTATAACCCTGCCACTGGCGAGCCGCGCCTATACGTGTCGTTGTCCTCGGCGGATGAAACCCGCGAGGCCATCGGCGCGGCCCAGGCTGCTTTTGATGGCTGGTCGAAGACGCCGCCGCTGGTGCGTGCCCGCGTCATGTTCCGCTTCAAGGCGCTGCTTGAAGCGCGTCGCGACGACGTCGCCCGGCTGATCTCTCTGGAGCACGGCAAGGTTTTTTCAGACGCTCAGGGCGAAGTCACTCGCGGCCTTGAAGTGGTGGAGTTCGCCTGCGGCATCCCACATCTGCTCAAGGGCGAGTTCTCGCCCAATGTCGGGCGCGACATCGATTCCAACTCGCTGATGCAGCCGCTGGGCGTTTGCGTCGGCATCACCCCGTTCAACTTCCCGGCCATGGTGCCGCTGTGGATGCTGCCGGTGGCCATCGCCTGCGGGAATACTTTTGTCCTCAAGCCTTCGGAAAAGGACCCGAGCGCGACCATGCTGCTTGGGGAGCTGCTGGCCGAAGCCGGACTGCCGGCGGGCGTGCTGAACATCGTTAACGGCGACAAGGAAGCGGTGGACGTGCTGCTGACCGATGAGCGCGTGCAGTCGGTGAGTTTTGTCGGCTCGACGCCGATTGCCGAGTACATCTACAGCACCGCCTCGGCGCACGGTAAGCGCTGCCAGGCCCTGGGCGGCGCCAAGAACCACATGGTGATCATGCCCGACGCTGATCCGCAGCAGGTGGTCAGCTCGTTGATGGGCGCCGCCTACGGTTCGGCCGGTGAGCGGTGCATGGCCATCTCGGTGGCGGTCTGCGTCGGCGACGAAGTGGCCGACAACCTGGTCGAGATGCTCAAGGGCGAAATCGGCCAGATGCGCACCGGCCCGGGCACGGGTGTCGAGCCCGAACCGCACATGGGGCCGCTGGTCACCCGTGAGCACCAGCAGAAGGTATCCGGCTACATCGAGCTGGGCGTGGAAGAGGGCGCGACACTGGTCTGTGACGGGCGCGGGTTGAAGGTCGAGGGCTACGAGAACGGCTTCTACGTCGGTCCGACCCTGTTCGACCGGGTGACGCCGCAGATGCGTATTTACAAGGAGGAGATCTTCGGGCCGGTACTGGCCGTGGTACGGGTGCAATCCTTCGACGAAGCGCTGAAGCTGGTCAACGAACACGAATTCGGTAATGGCACCTCAATCTTTACCCGTGACGGCGACACCGCACGGCAGTACGAGGAAGAGGTGAAGGTTGGCATGGTCGGCGTCAACGTACCGATCCCGGTGCCGATGGCGTTCCACTGCTTTGGCGGCTGGAAACGCTCGATCTTCGGCCCGCTGAACATGCACGGTCCGGACGGCGTGCGTTTCTTCACCCGGATGAAGACCGTGACCCGGCGTTGGCCTACCGGCATCCGCGCCGGGGCGGATTTCTCCATGCCGACGATGAAGTAGGCACTTGCAGGGGGGGCGTCTTGGCGTCTTGGTGGGCTGAAGCCCAGCCTACAGAACCGGGCATGCACGGGCGGCGGAAGTGCGCCCCCTTCCTCGATGAAAATCGTCATGGTGCGGGCAGAGGTCGTCCGCCCTTGGTGCGAATTTATCGATGCGGATCATGAATAGACGCGCGTAGGGTGGGCTTCAGCCCACATGCGTCGATACACCCATCCCGCGCCATGGCGGTCCACTCTTTTGAACTACAAGGCAGACGATGCGCAGCACTTCCCGCGAAAAAGGCTCTTCCATCACCCGTGTGCTGGAAATCATCGAAGCCGTGGCTGGCGCAACGGAGCCGCTGACACCCAGCGCGCTGGCGGAAAAACTGGATATTCCGAAGGCCAGCGCCCATCGCCTGGTGCAAACACTGGAGAAAGAGGGTTTTCTGCAGTTCGGCCTGCGTGGCGGCCTGCTGCCGGGCGATCGGCTGCACGCCACGGCGGTGAATATCCTCGGCAGTGGTCGGCACAAGGCCTTGCGTCAGGCAATCCTGCGCCAGCTGTCCGACGAGATTGGCGAAACCTGCGGCCTGTCCGTGCCCGATGGTTTGGACATGCTCTATTTCGACCGGGTGCAGACCAACTGGCCGCTGCAGATCAACCTGCCCATCGGCAGCCACACGCCGCTCTGGTGCACCGCCAGCGGCAAGCTCTATCTCGCTTCGTTGCCGGATGATCAGCTCGAGCGGATCCTGCCGCGCCTGCCGATTCGGCAGCTGGCGCGCAATACGCTGACCGACCTCAGTGCCTTGCGTGACGATCTGGTGCGGATTCGCGAAGAGGAACTGGCCACCGATTCGGAGGAGTTCATCGACGGCATGGTCGCCTGCGCCGTGCCGGTGCGCGATGGCCGTGGCGAACTAAGCGCCTGCCTGTTCACCCATGCGCCGGTGATTCGCTGCTCGATGGAGTCGCTGCTGGTGTTCGTGCCGCGCCTGCGGGTGGCGGCCGGGGAGCTCGAGGCGATTGTCAGCGGTTGAGGTGCCGTAGATACCGTCTTCCCCATTACCGAGCAAGGGCCAGTTGAGGGTCGAAACGCTGGCCCGATTTAAGTACCCCATAGGCGATGTGCAGCAGCTTGCGCATCGCTGCACAGACGATTTGTTTTCCGGA
>NZ_POUL01000010.1 GCF_002890895.1 Stutzerimonas stutzeri | reverse complement strand
TCCGGAAAACAAATCGTCTGTGCAGCGATGCGCAAGCTGCTGCACATCGCCTATGGGGTACTTAAATCGGGCCAGCGTTTCGACCCTCAACTGGCCCTTGCTCGGTAATGGGGAAGACGGTATCTACAACCGTAGGAGTGGATCACGCCTCACCAGTCCACCCTACGCCCCACGTCAGCGGTCATTTACCCGCGCTTCCTTGTGTATTGATCATTGCGCCAACAGCGCCTGGGCCTGAGCGATCGCCTGCTGCTCGCGGCTGGCCCAATCCCCGCCAATCTCCACGAAGGGTTGCTCGTTCCGCTGGAGCCAGCCCCGGCAAGCGTCATGAAAGCGCAGACGCTCGACAGGCTCCGGTTGGCAACGCTGGCCGTCTGCGTGCCATACGGCCCCTTCGGGCGAAAGCAGCAGGTGCTGGTCATAACGGCGGGCGAGCAGTTCATCTTCCAGCCACGCCGGGCAATCATCGAACAGCGTCCGGCTCCAGAGCATGTTGCTCAGCAGGTGAGTATCGAGGATTAGCAGCGCCGGGCGCTGACCTCGCGCGGCGTCTTCCCAGCCCAATTGCCCGCGGGCGATGGCCGGGATGTCGGCGAGGCAGGTATCGCGCTGTTCGCGGTCGATGAAATGCCGAACATACTCGCCCACCACCATGCCGCCGAAGCGCTGCTGCAGGCGCGCGGCGAGCCAGCTCTTGCCGGTCGATTCGGCGCCGGTGAGCACCAGCACCTTCATTGGCCCCGCGCCCCTCGCCTGTCTGGTGTTCCCGTTCATCTGCCCCTACCGTCCCGTTCAATCCACACCCACAAAGCCGCCGGTCTGATGCTGCCACAGCCTCGCATAGAGGCCGCCGCGCGCGATCAACTCGGCGTGGGTGCCGGTCTCGATCACCTGCCCCCCATCAATCACTACCAGCCGGTCCATGCGCGCGATGGTCGAGAGTCGGTGCGCGATGGCGATCACCGTCTTGCCCTCCATCAGCGTATCCAGGCTCTCCTGAATCGCCGCTTCGACTTCCGAATCCAGTGCTGAGGTGGCTTCGTCCAACACCAGAATCGGCGCATCCTTGAGCAGGACGCGGGCAATGGCGATGCGTTGACGCTGGCCGCCGGAGAGCTTCACGCCGCGCTCGCCGACCGTGGCCTCGAAACCCAGGCCGCCTTGGCTGTCGTCCAGCGTTTTGATGAACTCGTCCGCGCGGGCCTTGTGCGCGGCGCCCCAGAGGTCTTCTTCGGTGGCGTCGGGCTTGCCGTAACGCAGGTTGTCGCGGATGGAGCGATGCAGCAGCGAGGTGTCCTGGGTGACCACGCCGATGTTGGCGCGCAAGCTTTCCTGGCTGACCTCGGCGACGTTCTGCCCGTCGATGAGGATGCGGCCGCTCTCCAGGTCATAGAGGCGCAGCAGCAGATTGACCAGCGTGGACTTGCCGGCACCCGACGGCCCGACCAGGCCGATCTTCTCGCCGGGGGTAATGTCGATGGAGAGCCCGCTGATCACGCCGCCCTGCTTGCCGTAGTGGAAATGCACGTCCTCAAAACGCACACCGCCCTGCTCCACCGCTAGCGGCTTGGCGTCCTCACGGTCGAGCACGTGGCGCGGCTGGACGATGGTCTGCATGCCGTCCTGCACGGTGCCGACGTTCTCGAAAATGCCGTTGACCACCCACATGATCCATTCGGCCATGTTGTTGATGCGGATCACCAGGCCCAGCGCCAGGGCGATGGCGCCGGTGCTGATTAGCGCCTCGCTCCACAGCCACAGCGCCAGCGCGCCGGTGCCGACGATCAGCAGACCGTTCATGCAGGTGATCAGAAAATCCAGGCTAGTGATGGTGCGCGACTGCAGGCGGAACTTGCCGAGCAACTCCTGCATGGCCTCGCGGGCATAGCTTTCTTCTTCCTTGGAATGAGCGAACAGCTTGAGCGTGGCGACGTTGCTGTAACCGTCCACCACCCTTCCCATCACCTTCGAGCGCGCCGCGGAAGCAGCCGCCGAGCGCGCCCGGATGCGCGGCACGAAGTACCAGAGCGCCGCGCTGTACCCAATGATCCACAGCGCCAACGGCACGATCAGCCGCAGGTCGGCGGCGGCAAACAGGTACAGCGCGCTACCGGCGTAAACCACCACGTGCCAGAGCGCGTCGATCACCTGCATGGCCGAATCACGCAGCGACGGCCCGGTCTGCATGATGCGCTGGGCAATGCGCCCGGCGAAATCGTTCTGGAAGAAGTTCAGGCTCTGCTTGAGCACGTAGCGGTGGTTCTGCCAGCGGATCAGATTGGTCAGCCCCGGGTTGATGGCCTGATGGGTGAGCAGGTTGTGCAGGCCGAAGACCAAGGGCCGGATGATCATAGCCACCACCGCCATCCACAGCAGCTCATTGCGGTGTTCGGCGAAAAAACTCCGCGCATCGCCCGTGGTCTGCGCCATGTCGATCAACTGGCCAAGAAAGCTGAACAGCGCCACTTCGATCAACGCCGCAAAGAAGCCGACCACCAGTACAGCAGTCATCAATGGCCAGACCTGCTTCAGATAATGCGCATAGAACCGCAGCATGCCCGCAGGCGGCTCGACGTCCGGGCTGGGCTTGAAGACATCGATCAGGTTTTCGAAGCGGCTGAACAACATGGGGCACGGTCTGCTGTGGCGAGTGGGCGGGGTTGTTGCTGACAGGGGCATGTCGATCTTTTAGAGCGGCAACTGGGGTCTAGCTGAGCGTGGGTCGAGGCGCTCTGAAACGCGGGTTTTGCTGATGCAGCGTAGCAGTATCCGAAGTGCCTGGCGGCACCTTGGTCGGAACGAGCCTCGTGCCGAACGTGGACAGGCCTGCCAATTTAGACGTGCAAGAAGAGCTTAAAGTGCGCCGGCCAGCCTGGGACTAGTTGGGCCTATTCATCAGGTCTACGACACCGGGGCCGCCGGCCCTTATCCGTACGGTGGGCTTCAGCCCACCACCCTCGGCCCAACACCGTTCCGGTGGGCTAAAAGCCCACCCTACATCGTTAACTGTCTGCGGGCGCCGCGTGATCATGAACCGCGGCCCTCGCCTGCCGCCACTCGCGCAGGCCCATTACCGCCAGCAGGGTGAAAAAGCCGTACAACCCCGCGGTGAGCCAGTATTCCTGAAAGGCAAAGAACCCCACGTAGAGCGAGTCCACCACAATCCACAACACCCAGCACTGCCAGCGCTTGAGCGCCATCCACAGCTGCGCGAGCAGGCTGAAGGCCGTGAGTGTCGCATCCGGCCAGGGGTACGCCGCTTCGGTAACCGTCGCCATCAACAAACCCAACCCGACACTCCCCAGTGCCGCCACAGCGAGCCCAACGCCTACCTCTCTCGCTGTCGCCCCCACCACCGGCCGCCCTCCCTCACCGTTGCTGCCCCGCGTCCACTGCCACCAGCCATACAGCTGCATGGCGGCGAACACCCCGTTGAGCAGCACCTGCGAATACAACCGCACCTCGAAAAAGAACCAGGCATACAGCGACACCATCACCAACCCGATGGGCCAGCAAAGCGGGTTCTGCCGCACCGTAAGCCAGACGGAAAGGACGCCGAGGGCGGAGGCGATGAGTTCGAGGGAGGTCATGGGGTGGAGGTCAGAAGCAGCTACGGGGCGGGCATGATACGGCAAGCATGCGGAACGGTTCGAAGCGCACCGGGTGAGTGGGAATGGCTGGGCTATTCAGTTCAGGTTCACAAATATTGGTCAGCCACGCACGTACTCGTAGGGTGGGCTTCAGCCCACCGTCAAACCCCACCCCTCCGGTGGGCTAAAGCCCACCCTACGTTTACTGCCTTCGCCGGCGGGTGACTGCCCCCCTTTTTCAGTAATCTGTTCTTCGTTGTTCATGTGCGAGCCCTAGCTCTACCGAAAACCCCGAACTGGAATCATTGATGACCGAGGACACGGCAACCAACCCAGGTACCCCTGGGCTCATTCTCTCGGGCGGTGGCGCACGAGCGGCGTATCAGGTTGGCGTGCTTTCCGCGATTGCCGATCTGCTGCCCGATTCTTCACGCAACCCGTTCCCCGTGATCGTCGGCACCTCGGCGGGTGCGATCAATGCCGTCAGCCTGGCGTGTGGCGCCCTGCACTTTTGCGAGGCGGTGCGGCGGCTGAGCAACGTGTGGCGCAGTATTCATACCGATCAGGTGTACCGCAGCGACTGGCCGGGTGTGTTGCACCAAGCCAGCCGTTTCATTGGCCACAGCGTGCTCGGTATTGGCAAGCAAGTGCCCGTTGCGCTGCTCGATAGTTCGCCACTGGCCAGGCTGCTCGAACGCGAACTGGATTTCTCGGGAATCGCCGCGGCAATACGCCATCGGCAACTACGCGCAATAGCGGTGACGGCATTCGGCTACGAGTCGGCCGAGGCGGTGACCTTCTATCACGGCCATGGCGCCATCGACCCGTGGCTCCGCCATCGTCGGGTGGGTGTACCGACCCGCCTGGCTATTCCCCATTTGCTGGCCAGCTCTGCCATTCCGCTGATCTTTGAGCCGGTCAAGATCAACCGCGAGTATTTTGGTGATGGCGCGGTACGCCAGACCGCACCGATCAGCCCCGCCCTCCATCTGGGCGCTACACGTGTACTGGTGGTCGGGGTCAGTGGCAACCCGATAGATGACCAGACCAAGACTGCACCAACACCAAGGCCGACAGGCACCATCCCGAGCCTGGCGCAAATCGCCGGGCACATGCTCAACAGTACCTTCATCGACAACGTGGAGAGTGATATCGAGCTGCTGGAGCGCCTGAATCTACTGGGGAAACTGGTGCCTATCGAACAGCGCAAGCGCGCCTATGGCCTGACGCCCATCGAGGTGCTGGTGATTTCGCCCAGCCAACCGCTGGACAAGATCGCCGCCCGCCATCGGCACGAAATGCCTGCGGCCCTGAGACTTTTCCTGCGCGGCCCTGGCGGCACACGCGAAGGCGGCGGTGGGCTGTTGAGTTATCTGTTGTTCGAACCCGGCTACTGCAGCGAGCTGATCGAACTGGGTTACCAGGACGCCATGGCCAAGAAAAGCGAGCTCACGGCGTTTTTAAGGCTTGAGCGTCCAGAGTTCGCATAGCGCTTTACAGCGCCCTCGGCAGAAAGCGGTGGGTCTCGGGTGGCAAACGAAGCGTTGTCCACGCTACTTCACCCGCCTGCTCTGCCGAAGCCCGGACGCTGCGTAGGGTGGAAAACGGCGGAGCCTTTTCCACGCGCCACGTCCCAGCAACTCTGCTAGCTCTTTGGAATCGTTTCCGGACGCACATAGGGCAGCATGTGCGCCACGTAATCCGCCTTGCCGAGATTGATGCCTTCTTTACGCAGGATCGAATACGCGGTCATGACGTGAAAATAGAACTGACCCAGCGTCCAGTCACGGGCGTACTGGTCTGCGGTCAGATCCAGAACCATCCCGTTCGGAAGTTCATGGGCGATGGGCTTATCCCCATCCACATCGAGCGCATCGGCTGCAAGGCCGTCGAGCACCGCCACCGTCTCATTGATCCGGGCGTAAGCTTCAGCGAGCGATCCGGGGCTTTTGACAGCCTGACGTCCCTCATTGAGTAGCTCGTTGATAGCAGGCGGAAACGCCTCTCCCCTCAGCCGGCACATGGCTTCTCGCGCCTGCACACAGGCAAAGCGAACCTGCGTCGACAGCGGATACATGTCGGGCGCCAAACGTGCGGATAACAGTGCTTGTGCCTCTGTTTCCGGTAGCTGGGCATGGGCCTTCTTTAGCCAGCCTGCGAGGGTTTTGAGCATTTGCGTGTAGGTTGGGACGAGCAGTGTCGTTAGCTGCATGGCTTCGCACCTTGGGGAATTGGGAGGCAACGTCGAAGAAAGTGACAGGGTGTTATGAAGCAAGCTACCTGAAAGGTAGATAACCGTTCGCTTTTCCCAACTCAGAGTTATCAGTCCAGGAGGCGGTGACCCGCGTCTTTCAGGACCTGCACGGCATTTTCGAGATTCATCGACTTGACCAATATGTAGTCGGTATCGAACGTGCTCACCGCGAAAATGCCGATAGCGGCAGTCGCGAGCGGGTCAAGCAAAGAAGCCAGGACACCCGTCTGATCAAAGGCGAACGGCCCCTGCACCTTGATCGCGCGCCAATCGCTGTCCACTCGGGCTAAACCGGTTGCGACACCCTCAGCGCAGACAATCGAAAGCTCCTCATTCGTCCGAGTGATCGACATAAAGCCTGGAGACGCCAAAACCTCGTTCGGCAGGTCAGCATCCCGCTCCAACTGTGCAATCACGAAGCTTTGGGGGAGGACGGAAAAGGCGTGGTACATGTCAGGTCACCTTGTGAGTAAGCGAGCAGGCGCAAAGGTACGACATAGGCGACCCGGCGAATCAGCCGCAGTTAAATCTGTTCTTTTTCCATAGGCATTGCCATCAGGCAGTAGCGCGTGGACAAGCGAAGCGTTGTCCACCCTACGCCACCACCCTCGCCTGCTCCGCCGGACCTCGGCATCACGTAGGGTGGAAAACGGCGGAGCCTTTTCCACGCGCCAAGTCCGGGCTACCTCTGGACGGGGCAGCGATGAACCATTGAGTTATCGCGGTCATTTGTGCAGGGGTTAAAACAGATAACGGAGTTAGCGGACGGGAAAAGGGCCGAATAAATAAATCTGTCCCCTTTCGTTGTTAGACGGGACAGAAAACAAAATCCGCCTTTTTTCCATTGAAAATAAAAACGCTCTTTCCGTGATTTAAGATATACGGAAAGCTTCAAGTTGATCAAGCAGCCTAATAAGATCATCAGGTATTTCGGTGGCACTAAACTCATCAATGATCTGAACATCGGTCAAATTAACACTATAGTTTAACTGGACGGCCTCTCTCAGTAATCTCAACGTAGTCTTACCAGGCACGATAGCCATTCGTAAGTTAAGATCAGACCACGCTAGTTCAAAATTTTCTATTGCTGCTTTGCTTATCGTACTAGTATCGTGTTTTTTTCCTTGATGGTATCCAATACGGCGAGCTAAATATTGCGATTGCGCATCTATTTTAAGCGCAGCTGTAATGGTTACCAAGTAATCTTCTATAGATTTCGTAATATCTATCGGTTCACCGAGCCTTCGTTTTCTTGTTTCAATTTGTTTTACTAATACCCGCTGCAAAACAGGAACACAAAGAAGGTAGTTTTCTATTTCTTTTCTTTCATGAATATGAGCATCAGTAAGCTCTGATTTCAAGCTACCTATTATTTCCTCAATCTCTTCTTTACAAAAATAGTCACGATCATATATGGCAAATAGCTTCATATTTGCATCAATCGTATTTTTAACGCCCCTGGCAAACGATTTTATCTTGTCCCAAGACGCAAACCCACCCGACTCTAAAGCAGTTATTTCGTTGCCAGATGCTAAATCGTCTAAATTCAGTTTTTTTGCAAACCGCCTGATTATTCTATAATCTCCCATTCCCTCCACGAACAGAATTTTTTTAGTTCTAGCAAGATGGCTTAACGTTATATTTTGCGACGATCCAAGCTGTTCTACTGCTAACTGAACGCCCTCAACATCTCGTAATCGCTTTGCTGACCTAGCGCCTTTTGTGACAAGTAGAATCTCAGACGGGTCAGCTTCGCCCATTATTTCTACGGAATGGGTTGCTAATAGCACGTCGGTATTCAGAGACCGGAGGATGCTCAAAAGTTGCCGTTGTACGTCTGGGTGCAGATATATCTCAGGCTCGTCAATTACAACAATACTTGCGTCCTGTGCACGCGAAAGATGCGTTAAAAGTTGACACCAAATCTGGAAGCCGAAGCCCGACCAATATATCTCACGATCAATCCTGTCCTCCGCAACGAACATTCTAATAACTCTGTCATTAAGGTCCAATTCCGGAGGTTTCATATGCATACCTGGCCAGCTCTCTGCCACCATTGCGGAGAACTTTTCCCAATCTTCTGGAAAGTAATTCCAGTAGTTTCGGAAATGTCTGCAAGCTCTATGCGTATTGAGCGCATTTCTAACCGTATCTTCAGTGACGTAAGCTTCTTCGTGCTCTAGCGGACCTAGCACTGGCACAACTTGCACACTCACAGGAAAGTGCTTTTTGAATTGCAATGGAGTAGTTACTAGCGCACCAGCGCACTCCCAATGCAGTATGCAACCACCTTCATTCGGGAAGAACAATATCAACTTGTTCTTATTAGTCAACCTAAACTCAATCCTGCTGTCGTCGCCATTGTAATTAGTAGCGACATTTTCAAGAGATACACTGATTTGTGTCTCAGGTATCCGATGACCGAATCCTACCCCACCACTCGCCAACGGCACACGCTCTGCTTTTAACCGACGGGCCTTACGCAATGCAACATCTAGTATTCTAAAAGCGCTTATGATCGTAGACTTTCCAGCATTATTCGGGCCAACCAAAATGCTAATATCACTCAACGCCACTGAATAATTGCTTAAGGCTTTGAAGTTATTAAACTTAACTGAGCTAATTTTGATGTCTAACATTTCTTATCCTCAGCTCTCCACTGGTTAGCTAGAAGCATCTCTAACTATCGATAAACTATATTGGCTAGATAAACCATCACCCGCCGATCAATCTCTCTTGTCATAACCACATACAACAACCGCGCCTTATCCGCTTCGGCCTCCCGCTTCGGCATTTCGCCTAGGCCTGGGATCAGCACCAGCCCGAACTCCAGGCCTTTGCTGGAATGCATGCTGACGATCTTGCGCTGTGTTCACTGCCGTAGAGCTCTCCGCGGCCTTTTGAGCTAGTACCTGAAGCGTTGGCGATGCCGGCTTGGGTCAGGGCGCGTTCAGCGGATTCGGCCTGGAAGTTGTTGCGGTAGATGATCGCCTTGTCATGAGAATGCGGCCGTTAGCCTGTTCGTCGCGGATGCGGGTGACGAGGCATCCCATTCCTGTCGATGAACTTTGCTGTGGCTGAGTTCGGGGTCGGCGCCCGCAGAAGCTATGACGGGCACGCCGTCTTCACTGGCGTAGTGCCCTGATAGCGGGTAAGCGGAAAAGGCGAAGCGTTGCTCACCCGGCACATCGAACCGGCACCGAAAATGAGCGGAGAGAGAGCGGGCCATCTGTACCTTCCGTGGTGTTCGGGCGATTGCCCCATTGTTCTGACCGCTGGGCTTAAGCCAGGGCGGGGAGTGTGATCAGTTGCGCAAATCCTGCAGTGCTCGTCACGTTACCGGCGCGAACAAACCCCGTAAAGCGTTCGACAGGGTTAATCCGCACCTTTTGTCCGGTCATCGACTATCTGTGGCCACAGTAGCGCTCGAACCTAATCAGGACGAGCGCCGATCGGGTTACTGCCCAACCTCCAACATGATCTTGCCGATGTGCTTGCTGCTTTCCATCAGCCGGTGCGCTTCGGCCGCTTCGGCGAGGGGAAAGGTGGCGTGGATCACGGGGTGGCACAGGCCCTGGTCGAGCAGGGGCCAGACCTTGTCATGCAGCGCCTTGGCGATGTCGGCTTTTTCCTCGCGGCTGCGGGGGCGTAGGGTGGAGCCGGTGAAGGTCAGGCGCTTGCGCATGATCGGCATGGTGTCGAGTTCGACGCGGCTGCCCTTGAGGAAGGCGATCTGTACCAGGCGGCCTTCCACGGCGAGGGATTTGACGTTGCGGGGGATGTAGTCGCCGCCGACCATGTCGAGGATGACGTCGACGCCGTTGCCGTCGGTGGCTTGCTTGAGCACGTCGACGAAGTCTTCTTCGTGGTAGTTGATCACCCGGTCCGCACCGGCACGCCGGCAGGCGTCGGCCTTTTCGCTGCTGCCGACGGTGGTGAAGACGGTGGCGCCGAACTGCTTGGCCAGCTGGATGGCGGTCAGGCCGATGCCGCTGGAGCCGCCGTGTACCAGGAAGGCTTCGCCGGGCTGCAGGCGACCGCGCTCGAACACGTTGCTCCACACGGTGAAGTAGGTTTCCGGCAGGGCGGCCGCTTCCAGCAGCGACAGCCCGGCGGGCACTGGCAGGCAGTGTTCGGCCGGCGCCACGCAGTATTCGGCGTAGCCACCGCCAGGGGTCAGGGCGCAGACCTGATCGCCGACTTTCCAGCCGCGGACGTCAGCGCCAACGGCGACGATTTCGCCGGAGATTTCCAGGCCGAGCAGCGGCGAGGCGTCAGGCGGAGGCGGGTAGCTGCCGGAGCGCTGGAACACGTCCGGGCGGTTGATGCCGGCGTAGGCCACACGCACCAGCACATCCTGCGGGCCGGGCTCAGGCACGGGCCCTTCGGCCATCCGCAGGCACTCGGCGCCGCCGCCGGGACGGTGATCGATATGTCGCATGGTTTCTGCACTCATCAGCTGTTTCTCCTTTCGAGGGGCCGGACCCTGTGAATCTGCTGCGCTCAGCCATGCTGCGTTCCGAGCAGCCTGACGTTCGCTCGCTAGCGGTTCACTGGGGCTGTGTGGCCGCGTTGATTGAATGGTCTGGTCGGTACACGGTAGTGCCCGCGTGTCGCGGCGCCAACCTTGATTGTTCAGGGCAAGCGTTGCGCTTAGCTGAAACGTAGCGCAACGGCTAGGCGCCGCTGGCGCAATTCAGCAAACCCGTGCCCGAACCGCGCTGTAGCGAGCGCGGCTCAACGGCCATGCGGACTCAGCATTTCCCCGACCTTGAGGGCAAAGGCGTCGATGGCGAACGGTTTGGTCATCACAGCCATGTCAGGGCCAAGCAGGTCATTGGCGGCGAAGCTTTCGGCATAGCCGGTGGCGAAGAGCACTTTCAGCCCGGGACGTTGCTGGCGGACGATTTCGGCCAGCTGCCGGCCGTTCATGCCGGGCAGGCCAACGTCAGAAACCATCAGGTCGATCCGCTGCTGGCTTTCGGTGATCTCCAGCGCTTCGGAGGCTTCGCCGGCTTCAAGTGTTTCGTAGCCAAGGTCATTGAGCACTTCGACCACCAACGAGCGAACCACGGGCTCGTCCTCAACCACAAGGATGGTTTCGCCAGTGCCCTGTGGCGTGCGCTCAGGCTCCACTTTTACCGGGCTCATGGCGCCGTGGTGGACCGGCAAGTAGAGGTAAACGCTGGTGCCATCGAAGGGCTTGGACTCAAGCTGTATGTAACCTTTGGCCTGCTTGATGTAGCCGTACACCATGGAAAGCCCGAGGCCGGTGCCCTGGCCGATCGGCTTGGTAGTAAAGAAGGGCTCGAAGGCGCGCTCGACCACTTCCGGCGTCATGCCGGTACCGGTGTCGGTTACCGACAGCAGCACGTAGTCGCCTTCGGTCAGGCCGCGCCGGGCGGGATCCGGCTCGCTGCCGATCTGGACACTGCGGGTGGCCAGGGTGACCCGGCCGCCGTGGGGCATGGAATCGCGTGCGTTGATCACCAGGTTGATGACGGCGCTTTCCAGCTGGTTCATGTCCATACAGGCAGGCGGCAACCCGACGCTGAGCTGGGTGACCACTGCGATGTTCTCGCCGGTGGTGCGATGGAGCAGGTCTTCCAGCGAGGCGACCATCTGGTTGACGTCCACCGGCCTGAGGTCGAGAGCCTGCTGACGGGAGAAGGCCAGCAGGCGTTGCGTCAGCGCCGCGGCGCGCTGGGCGGAATTAACGGCGGCGTTGATGTAACGCTCGTGATCCTGCTCGCCGCGCGCGTGGCGCCGCTGCATGAGGTCAAGACTGCCGATGATGCCGGTCAGCAGGTTGTTGAAGTCGTGAGCAATGCCGCCGGTGAGCTGGCCGACGGCATCCATCTTCTGCGCCTGACGTAGCGCGTCCTCGGTCTGGCGGTGCTTGGCGACTTCCGCGGCCACGCGGGCTTCGAGGTCTTCGTTGAGTTGGCGCAGCCGGGTCTCGCTGATGCGCAGGGCGTCTTCGGCGTGTCTGCGGGCGCTGACGTCGGTGCAAGCACCGGCCATGTAGGCGACCATGCCGCTGGCATCGCGAAAGGTTTTGGCCTTGCAGGCCAGCCATTGCTGCGGGCCCGGCCGGGCCAGACGAAACTCCACGGCAACGTCCTGAGCCTGGCTTTGGTTGTTGAAGACGAAGCGCACCTGCGTGCGGTCATCTGGGTGCACCTGCTCGATAAAGCGCTCGATCGTGTCGAGCTTCATCCCCAGTGGCAACTGAAGAATCTGTTCCAGCGCACTGTCGAGGTAGAAACCGCCATCGTCCAGATACCAGGTGAAAGTGCCGGTACCTGAGGCCAGCAGGGCGGCGCGAAATCGCTCTTCGGAATGGCTCAGGGTGGCAGCGTCCTGCCTGAGCACCTGCTCGGTGACATCCTGCGTCTGGTGGATGATGCAGGTGACCTCTCCCTTTTCGTCCAGCACCGGCACGTTGATCGGATTCCAGTAACGCACCTCGAAACCACCGCCTTCGGACGCACGCCGGGGAATGTCGTACTTGGTGGTCGCCATGCGATCCGGCGCGCGGGTCTCCAGCACCCGCTCAAGCGATGCGCGCAATACTCCGGGCCCGGAGGCAGCCGTTTCGTCCGGGTTGTTGCCGAAGACCTCGAAAATCGAGCGACCGATGCAATCCTCGCGGCTGATATTGGTCGCCTGCAACCGTACTTCACTGGCTGCCAACATGATGAACTCCGGGTCTGCGGAGAGGATCAGGTTGATATTGGGAAGGGCTTCGAAGATTGCCTGAAAGTCGAGTGGCTGTTTCATCGGGACGGTCGGGCCTTATGGATGGTTTTGGCGCTGAGCGGCGAGTAAACCGACAAGGCGGAGAAGCGACCAAGTTTCCATCGGTCGCCATGACTGATCAGGGCCGACCCCACCGCATGGGCGTATGCCACGCCGTGTTCGGTGCTGGTCGGGGTGGCATCGGACCTGAGCCAGAGGCAAATCATTACCCGTCTTCACGCTTGGGCATTGGAATCGCGACGCTGCTCTCGACGCTGCCTGCGGTGGCATCGCCTTCCTTGTAGAAGGGCTCCAACTCGTCACGGGCCTGCGCCCAGTGCTCCTGCTCCTGACCTTCGGGACGGCCCTTGGCTTCCCATATTTCGTGGGCGCGTTCGCGGATACGCTGTTCGTCAGCCATCTAGTTACCCTCGCTGTGCTGGCCGAAGCGCCGTTGCAAGGCGTCTCGGTTCGGTTCGGTGCTTTCTCACCGGGTATTCAGCAGAGGCAAGGAGCGGGCAGATGGTTCCAGTGCAAAACAGGTTAGCCGACGAAAGCCCTAGCGAAAGGGTAGGAATTCAGCCGCGCAGCGCGGTCGACTGCCCGATGAGCTCGTGCATCCGCTCGGCCAAGTCGTTGACCGAGAACGGCTTGGTAAGTACCGCCATACCCGATTCAAGCCGACCGTTGTGGAACACGGCACTCTCGGCATACCCGGTGATGAACAGCACGCGCAGATCGGGCCGACTGAGGCGGCCGGCGTTGGCGAGCTGCAGCCCGTTCATGCCGCCGGGCAGACCGACATCGGTGACCAGCAAATCGATGTGTACACCCGATTGCAGCACTTCGAGCCCGGCTATGCCGTCCGCCACCTCAATAGCGCGATAACCGAGCTCTCCTAGGAGATCGGTGACCAATAAGCGCACCGTCGGCTCGTCATCGACTACGAGCACCGTTTCGCCTCGCTGCGCAGGCAGGATGGGTGGCAAGCCGGGTGAGCCGCTCTCGCCTTCGGCCGTGCCGAGGTAGCGCGGCAGATAAAGGCTGACCGTGGTGCCGGTACCCAGCTTTGAGTAGATACGTACCTGACCACCCGATTGCTGGGTGAAGCCGTAGATCATCGACAGGCCAAGGCCGGTGCCTTCGCCCATCGGCTTGGTGGTGAAAAACGGATCGAACGCCTTGGCCAGCACCTCGGGCGACATGCCGGTGCCGCTATCGGTGACCCGGATCGCCAGGTACTCACCTTTTGGAATGTCGTGCTGGCTGGCGCTCGCGGCATCGAAAACCCGGTTGCCGGTTTCAACCGTGATGCGACCGCCCTCGGGCATGGCATCGCGGGCATTGAGACACAGGTTGAGCAGCGCGTTTTCCAGTTGTGACGGATCGACCAGCGCTGTCCACAAATCCGCTGTGCAGAAGCTCTCCACCACCACGTTCGGTCCGACGGTGCGCTGGACCATGTCGAGCATGCCGCTGACCAGCTTGCCGGCATCTATGGCCTTGGGCGCCAGGGTCTGCCGACGGGAAAAGGCCAACAGACGATGAGTCAGCGCTGCGGCCCGCTTGGTGGCACTCTGAGCGACCAGCAGGTACTTCGCAACGTCGCCGAGGCGATCCTGCCTGACGCGGGTCTCGATCATTTCCAAGCTGACCGAGATGCCTGCGAGCAGGTTGTTGAAGTCGTGTGCCAGGCCGCCGGTGAGCTGGCCAACGGCTTCCATTTTCTGTGCCTGACGCAGCTGATCATGGGTCGATTCGAGCTGCGCCTGTCGCGCCCTTTCCTCGGTGATGTCTCGGCCGGTGGCGTACGTCCTGTCACCCGACGGGGCGGCGACCCATGAAATCCAGTGTTCAGTCCCGCTCTTGTGCCGGTAGCGATTGACGATCCGAACCTGGTCGCCAACGGCCGTGGCCAAGTAGGCATCAACGGTACGTGGATGGTCTTCTTCGGTGATGAACTCGTTGACGTGGTGTCCGATCAACTCTTCAGGCTGGTAGCCAAGCACGGTCGTCCATGCCGGATTCACACGCTGGAAGATCCCCTCGAAGTTGATCACCACCATCAAGTCGGGCGAGGTGTCCCACATCAGGTTGCGCTCCTCCGTTCGGATGGCAACCTCGTGGACCAACTGCTCGTTCATGTCACGCAATTGCTGTTTAACGACCAGGCGCTGCTGCTCGGCGATTACCTGACCGGTGATCTCGATGCCCTGGTTCAGCAGGCCGAGAATGCGGCCGTCTTCACCGAAAATCGGCGTAGCGCTGATGTTCCAGTAGGTGACCTCAGGCTGGCCGTTGCGCACCATTGGCAGCTCGACCCTGTTCTGTGCGAAGCCTTGTCCCGTGCGCATCGCGTGAAGAAAAGGTGGCGCCACGATATCCCAGACGTCCCCCCAGACCACCGACACCGGCTGGCCCAACGCTGCGGGATGACGATCGGCCATGGAAGGGATGTACGCGTCGTTATAGAGCATTCGCAGCTCTGGTCCCCAGAGCACGGTGCCCAGCAGCGGTGAATTCAGGCAGGCACCCACCATGGAGCGCAACGACTGCGGCCAATCCTCGATCGGGCCGAACGGCGTGGCCGCCCAGTCATGGCTGCGCATCAACGCCCCCATCTCCCCGCCACCGGAGAGAAAAGCAGGCACCTCATTTATCGCGTCAGGCATGTCCGGGCTTCGTCCTTTGGAGCCGCCACCTGGCATGTGAGCGGCATCCTGCTGATGGTTGTCGGCTGTTGAACCCCACCGGGGCTGCATTCACCTGCAAGGGATAAGGGTTGGAAAACGATGCGGCCAAGGCGTTCCAGAGCGACACCGAAGAGAGAATCCTACACATACGCGAGCGTGGATCCGAGACGAGGACGCCCACGCCAACACCACTGCACCTCTTGTCGGCACCTCGTCAAGGAACAAACGCACCGGTCGATATGTTGGCAAGAGGTTCTGTTGTGCTGACTCCTTGGGCTTGACCCTAATCTCCGTACAACCCCAATCCGGACGTCGCGCTGACGGTTCGGGCCCATTTGAATTTCCAGGCAGTGATCGTATGGCTGGTGCTCCAATCCCGATAAATGAAGCGCAGCGTCAGTTGCAGGTGACGCAGTTGTGCCGGCTGGACACAACGCCCGACGAGGTGTTCGAGCACATCGTGAGCATGGTGGCGGAGTATTTTCAGGCGCCGATCGCATTGATCTCGATCGTCGACGAACAGCGCCAGTGGTTCACCGCGCGGGTCGGGCTGCTGGCGCAGGAAACGCCGCGACAGGACTCCTTCTGCGCCTACGCCATTCTCGCCAACGAGCCGTTCCAGGTGCTCGATGCCACCCGCGACGCACGCTTCCAGGACAACCCGCTGGTCACCGGTGAGCCGGGCATTCGTTTCTATGCGGGTATGCCCCTGGTCACGCCGGAAGGGCTGGGCCTGGGCAGCCTGTGCATCATCGACACCCAGCCGCGGCGGGCGATGACCCCGCAGAAACTGTCGATGCTCGAACATTTCGCCAAGCTGACGATGGCGCGCATCCTGACCCTGCGTCGCACCAACTTCATCGACGCATCCACCGGACTGCTTAACCGCTCGCGGCTCGAGGATGACGTGGCGCGGGCGGCCTCGACCTCCCAGAGCAATGTATTGGTCGTGGCTGATGTGATCGGGCCGATGCTGCTGAACGACATCATCAAGGTGCTGGGTCACAGCTTTGCCCAAGCGCTGATGTTGCGCATGAAGCAGACGCTGCAAGCGCAGCTTCCCGACCCGTGCGGGCTGTATTGCATCAGCCCGAGCCGTTTTGCCTTTCTGATCCCGGACGGCCCGTCGGGTGAACTGACCCAACTCTACGACCGGATCATCGCGGCGTTCGACGCGCCGGTGCAGTGCAATTCGATTCCGATCAAGACCCAGATTGGGCTCGGCGTGCTGCCGCTGCACAGCGGGGTGCTGGAGCAGGACTGGCTGCGCCTGGCGATCACCTCGGCTGACGACGCGCGCGACCGTGACATCGGCTGGTCGCCTTACGAGTCCCGACTCGATGCCGTGCAGCAGCGTGCCTTCACCTTGCTCAGGGGGCTCGCCGAGGCGCTGCACGGCGACGGCCAGCTGCGGTTGGTCTACCAGCCGCGCATCAGCCTGAACGACGGGCGCTGCACCTCGGTCGAGGCGCTGCTGCGTTGGGATCACCCGACGCTTGGCGCCATCGGTCCAGCCGAATTCATTCCGCTGGCCGAAAAGACCGCGCTGATCCGCGAGCTGAGCCTGTGGGTGGCCGAGCATGCCGTGCTGCAGGCGGCAGCGTGGCAACGTCAGGGGGCCAGGTTCAAGGTGGCGATCAACGTGTCGGCGTCGGACCTGGACAGTCCGGCCTTTGCCAACCGTTTCATCCAGTTGCTGAACAGCCAGCATATCGACCCGACAAGCCTGGAGGTGGAGTTCACCGAAAGCGCGCTGATGCGAAACCCGAATGAAGTCAGCCACCAATTGCAGCGTTTGCGCTCATTGGGCGTAGAGGTGGCCATCGACGATTTCGGCACGGGCTACAGCAACTGGACCTATCTGCGCGACCTGCCGGCCTCGACGGTCAAGCTCGATCAGTCGTTCATCCGCCACCTGGGCGACGACGAGAAGGATCGGCGGCTGGTACGGACCATCATCGACCTGGCCAAGCGCCTGGAGCTGCGCGTCGTTGCCGAGGGCATCGAAACCCAGGCGATCTGCGATCTGGTGGCTCAGTGGGGGTGTGACGAGGGACAGGGTTATCACATTGCCCGACCCATGACGCCCGAGTTGCTACTGGGTTGGACTGCTCAAAACGCGCTGACAGCTCAGGGCAGCGCAGGCTGAATCACCGCGACAGACCATATCGGTCAGCCTCGGACGCTGACCGAGACTCAGGCGCCAGCGCGCGTTGCACTGGCCGCAGCGGTCACTCTTTCGCTGCATGATGATCATCACTGACGCGCACAGCAGTTTGCGCGGCCTCCACATCATCGAGCAGGTATTGCGTGTTGCCCTCATGGTCGGTGATGCGGAAGACCACCTGAACGTCGGGTCCACGCATCGCCTCGGGTATATCGTTGCCCCGGAGCTTGGTCACGGTCACAGACATGGCGGTCTCCTCATGGCGATAAGGTTGTGACCGGAGCCGATCCAAGGCGATCCCTCGGCCTAAATCATTCGGCTGAGTGGCGCCGAGCTGTGCTTTCGCCAGCTTGGCGCAGGGCCGCCTCGCGCTCGAGCTGCAGCTCCATGGCATAGCCCGGCTGCTCGACGCTGCCGTAGTCGCGGGTGTATCGCCGGGCAAACTCGCCCACGCCCCATTCGAGGTATTGCTCGACGTGCTTGAGCTCATGCGCCCAGAGCGCGACGCTGTCGAGGGCGTCGGCCTCGTTGCGGAAGACGATGATGTCGATCAGCGTTACCGCGACGATGTCCGGGTTACGCAACAGGGTATTGGCCGCGGTCAGCACGCCGTCGTCACCGACGCGGTAGCGCGCGGTCTCCAGCACCGCCAGGTCGAAATAGGGCTCCAGTTGCGAGCGAATGTGCAGCGGGATCGGCCGGCTCTCCTGCAACGCCAGCCTATCGCGCGACTGACGGATCCAGGTCTCAAGCCCCGCGGCCGCCAGCCATTGCATCTGCTCGTACAAGGTTTCGGACTGCTGCGCAGAGGCCGGCATGCAGACGCAGGCACCCAGGCAGAGCGGCTGCTGGCCGGCCGGGCAGGCGGTCTGCGCCTGGCTCGAAAAGATCGACGAACCGAGCACGCAGGCGAACACCGTGCGCAGGAAACGGAAGCGGGAGGAGGCGGACACGTAAGTACTCTTCGGATGAGCTAGGCGGCCCGCAGGGCCGGCCGGCGCGCACTATAGCTGCGCCGGCCGGCCAGGCGAAGAGGGCGCTGATGCCCGGTCAGAGCACCGGTGATGCGGCGCTGACCACGCGCAGGGCAAGGCCTTCGTAGGGGTCGAGATTGAAGGTCATCTCACCGTTCTCGGTCAGGTCGCCTTCGATGCTTTCATGAATGATGTCCACCACCGGCCCGGGCGCTACGCCGGGGAGGGTGACCGTCTCGCTGATGGTCTCGGAGCTGAAGTTGAGCGCCGTGATCTGCACACCTTTACCTGCGGGCAGTTCATGGACCATGACCAGTAACCCTGGCGCCTGCACGTCTGGAATCAGGATCTGCTTGCTGGCGGCGATGTCGTAGGCGCGGCGTACGCTGAGGATGCGCTTGAGCTGGCAGGCAAAGGAACCGCCATTCTGCAGCTGCTCGACCAGGCTGCCGTACAGCGAGCGCGCCTTGGGCAGGCCTTCGCTGGAGGTTTCCACCTCGGGTGCGATATCGGCCAGGTCGTAGCCGCCGCGATGCAGCCAGCGGGTGTCGCCTTCGGTCATCAGGTGTTCCACCTGCTCGGCTTCCAGCGGCAACGCGCCGACCAGATCCCAGCCGGAAAGGGCGAACACACCGGGCTGCATGGCGTTGAACATCACCAGCAGAATATGCAGGCGCTGGATCTGTTCGATATCGGCCGCGCTGATGGTGTTGAGGTCACGGATGCCCAGCGCCGCCGTGATGACGCTGACGGTGGTGCAGGACACGCCGTTGGTGACGAACTTGAGGTTGTAGGGCGCGTGCTCGCCTGTCAGGCGTTCGTACATCTCCTCGCGGATGTGCTCGCGCAGGACGCCGCCGGGCAGGGTCTGCCCGTGGTAGTGGTAATGGTCGTAGGCGTGCAATGTCCAGAAATGCACCAGTTCCAGGGTCAGCTCGTCGTGGTTCTGCATTGCGTGGATCAGCGAAGCCGGATCGATGCCGAACGCGTGGACCTCACGCAGCATCAACCGCAGGAACTCGGTATCCCCAGTCACGAGGGCGTGGTGATAAGCCGGACGAGTGATGAAGTCGTAGGACAGGTCGGCGCCACCGTGGGACATCGAGGCGATGTCGTCGATGGTCAGGTTCAGTTCCTGGAAGCTGAAGCCGCCGGCCTTGCGGATGGCGCCGGCAATCAGCTGGTTGCCGGTCACTGACAGCGGATGGCCTTCGGACCAGGCGGTGCCTTCAGCGCGACGCTCGACACCCAGGAAGCCGTTGGCATCCAGGCGCAAGACGCGCGCGCCCGAGACGTCGATGGCATGCAGCGCATCGCCAATGATCAGTTGCTGGGCGGCGAAGGTGGGGTCGAGCCAGTTCAGCGACGGCTGGCCTTCCTTGAAGTAGTGCAGATAGACCCAGCGGCGGCGTTTTCCGTCGACCCCAGTGACCACGTTGGTCACGCTCCAGTCGGTGTCCTTGATGCCGGGCTCGAAGAAGATTACCCGCTGCAGCTGGCCGACGATGTAGTGCTTTTCCTTGAGCTGATCGACCACCGGCGGCGGGAGGTTTACCGCATCCCGGCCCTTGGGCACGGCCGGCAACAACGGCCAGTCTTCCTCGTTGATCTCGACCATGTGGTAGAGGCCTGGATAATCGCCGTAGGCCATCTCGGCGAGGCGGAAATCCGCGCCCTTGCCGGTGTGCGCCGGGACGACGTCGTCGATGACGATGGCGTTGTGCGCGGCGGCCATGCGGCTGAGCTGCTGCATCTCCTGCTCGGTCCCGAGGTTGGGGTCGATGTCGAAGCTGATGCGGTCGAAGTTGCCGTCGATGGTCGGCGTGAACTCGCGCCCGCGCAAACCGCCGGAGCGCTTCATCGGGCCGTTGTGAATACCTTGCACGCCCACCTCGGACAGCGCGCTCCAGAGCCGATCGTCCCCCAGCGCCTGCAACACCGAGCCGCCTTCAGGGGTGATGATGGCGGCCGGGTAGGCGGTGAACCACACCGAGGAGATCGCACTGGCGTCGCGCGGGCGTGCCTGGGCGTAAGGCCGCTGCCAGAGCCGCGCCTGGCCGGCATAGAGTCGGGCCCGCTCGCGGGCGGCGTGAAGCATGGACTGGCTTTCCAGCCACTCGATGTAGGTATTGTCTGGCGTGCTCATAACGACCTTCGATTCCCGTTGCGCTGAGGGCGAATGTAGTCGTTTGAGTCGACTGCACCCGCATCGTTGCATCGAAAAGTCACGCCGTCGCCGGTTGCTCAGTGCAGCGCTGTGAGCGCGGCGGGTCTGAAGGCGCCCAGCCGGGGTGGGCAATGAGCCGGCTCGACGTGACGTCGGGAAGCACAGCAACCCGCCGCGTCACCTCTGCCGCCAGGCACGCACCCCGGCAGTGAAGCGCTTGCTTGCCGCCTCGGTCAGCGGGTGCCGATCACCGTAGCGGCGTCACCCGGCTGCCCGGCCAGCTGACGCTGCGCCATCTTCTGCTGCTTGTAGGCCAGGGCCGCAGGCGCGACCGGCGTGACCTTGCCGGTTTCCATCCACTTCTTCAGGCGGTTGGCATCAGCCATATGGGTGTACTTGCCAAAGGCGTCGAGCACCACAAAGGCCACCGGGCGCTTGTCCATCACCGTGCGCATCACTAGGCAATGGCCGGCGGCATTGGTGAAACCGGTCTTGGTCAGCTGGATGCTCCAGTCAGGCTTGCGCACTAGGGCGTTGGTATTGCGGAACCCTAAGGTGTAGTTGGGCTTGTGGAAAGCCACGGTTTTCTCGCTGGTGGTGCTGAACTGTTCGATCAGCGGGTAGGCCTGACTGGCCTTGAGCAGTTTGACCAGGTCATTGGCGCTGGAGACGTTCTGCTCGGACAGACCGGTCGGTTCGACATAGCGCGTATGGGTCATGCCCAGCGCCTTGGCCTTGGCGTTCATCGCCTGGATGAAGGCACCGTAGCCGCCGGGATAATGATGAGCCAGGCTCGCGGCGGCGCGGTTCTCGGATGACATCAGGGTCAGCAGCAGCATTTCCCGGCGGCTGATTTCGCTGCCGATGCGCACGCGCGAGTAGACGCCCTGCATCTCACGCGCATCGCGGATGGTGACGGACAGGCGCTGGTCGAGTGGCAACTTGGCGTCGAGCGCCACCATTGCGGTCATCAGCTTGGTCACCGAGGCAATCGGCACAACCACGTCTGGATTGCTGGAATAGAGGATTTCGTTGGTTTTCAGGTCGACCAGCAGCGCGCTGCCAGAAGCCAGTTCCTGCTGAGCAGGGGCTTTGGGTGCAGCGAGCGAGACGGGGGACGACATGACGCTGCTGCAGGCGAGCAGCAGACCGAGAAGGGTATGACGAAGCTTCAAGATGGACACCGATGAATTGGCAGTGAAAAAAGGCGCGCCGAAGCAGACGAACGCGGCGCGCATTATACGGAAAAGGCGAGCATAAACATGGCCGTCAGCCCTTATATTTCGGCGCTTCCAGCGGATCGACCGGGCGCAGGGCGCCGGCCGTTTCGCTCGTTTCGCCGTCCGGACCGCTCAGCGAAGCGGCCACAATACAAAGCGTAGATCAACCGACGCAGCGCTGCCGCAGGTGTACGGATTCGCCGTCAAACATGCTATCGGCCGCGCGGCTTTTCGCCACAACCGAGCCGACCAGCGGAACCAGGCTGCCATTGATAGGTCCGCTCATAGCAGTCTGGGTGTTTTGGTTGAGCACGGCCGAACGCACCTTCACGGCTTCGCAGAGTCCAAACCGTACATTCAAAGGGGAGAACGCTATGTCCCGCTTCAGCCGCACACCGACCACCCGCGACGAAATCGAACGCGAAATACAGAACCTGATGGCTGCACTCGATGACCTCAAGGACGACGCCTCGCGCGAATCGCGTAACCGTTTCAATGCGCTGCGCTCGCGCGCCGAAACGCTGTGGAACGAAAACCGATTGGACGAGCACTGCCACGACCTGTCCCGCCGCGGTCGTGACGCCGGGCGCATGGCCAAGGACTGTGCACGCGAGCATCCGCTGAGCACCGTCGCCCTGGCCGCTGGCGCAGTGGCGCTGATTGGCTATCTGGCCACCCGACGCTGATCCGGCCAGGCCATCATGCTCAACGCTGAAACGCCGCGGCTCAAATTCGCTCTGTACGGGGCGCATTCGAGCCTCGGCAATGCGCTGCTTTGCGAGCTGCTGACCCGCCAGCACGAAGCCGTGACCCTGGTCGACGATCTCAACTCGATGACCGTACGACCGGGCCTGCGCGCCAAAACCGGCGATCTGTTCGATGCCACCAGCGTCTCGCAGAGCGTGGCCGGGATGGATGCGGTGATCTGTCTATTCGACAGCCCTGCATTGGCGACAGCCTCCGGCTCGGCAGCCAACCACCAGCCGCATGATCTGTCTCAGGCGGTCGACGCTCTGCTGTCGGGGTTGCCCAAAGTCGGAGTCGATCGGTTGCTGCTGGTCGTGGACCTGTCCGCCAAGGGTGACAATCCAGCTGTTGCGGCAGCGCTGCAACGCATTGCAGCGCATCCGTTGAAGTGGACGCTGGTGGATGCCAAAGCCGATGGTGACGATCTGTCGATTGAGGATTTCAGCGTGATCGACGATCTCGACCCCGAGGATCGCCGCGTGCAGCTACGGCGTATCGCGGCCGGGATCGTCGACGAGCTGGAGACACCGCAGCACCTGCACGAGCAGATTCATTTCCGCCTCTGATTGCGCTGGCGTTCAGCCAGCGAGCTGAAGACGCAGTGCCGCCAGTACAATGGCCGATTCCGGCCGCACACCTCGCCAGAGTTCGAACGCCGCAGCCGCCTGCTCGACCAGCATGCCGAGCCCGTCGCGACTGGACGCCTCACGCGCGGCCGCCCACTGGCAGAAGGGCGTCGCCTGAGCGGCATACATCATGTCGTAGCAGAAGGTAACGCCCGGCTCGATCAGATCATCGCCCAGCGGTGGCAGCTCGCCGCCGAGGCTAGCCGACGTGCCGTTGATGATCACATCGAACGGGCCTTGCAGCTGCTCAAAGGCGCTGGCACTCACCGGCCCCAGCTCGGCAAATTCACCCGCCAGCTGTTCGGCCTTGGCCAGGGTGCGGTTGGCGATGACCAGCGCGGCCGGGCGCTGCGCCAGTAACGGCTCGAGTACACCGCGCACCGCCCCCCCGGCGCCCAGCAGCAGGATCCGCTTGCCTTGCAAGGCGACGCCGGCGTTATCCAGCAGATCGCGGACCAGACCGATACCGTCGGTGTTGTCACCCAGCAAGCTGCCGTCTTCGAGCTTTTTCAGGGTGTTCACCGCGCCGGCACGCTGGGCGCGCTCACTCAGCCTGTCAGCCAGGTGGTAGGCCTGTTCCTTGAACGGCACGGTGACGTTGGCGCCCAGACCCGTCTCGAAAAAGGCGTTGGCAAAGCCAGGAAAGTCATCCAGCGGCGCCAGCAAGGGTTCGTAGCTGAGATGCTGCCCGGTCTGTTCGGCAAACAAACGGTGGATCTGGGGCGACTTGCTGTGCCCGATGGGGTTACCAAAAACGCCGTAGCGGTCCATCAACAATTACTCCGCTTCAAATAGGTTCGAACGCCTCACGCGTAAGCGTCTGGCAGACGCAACGTGTGAGAAAGCCGCGTCAGCGCTGCTCGCCCAGCCAGTCTCGATCCTGCAGGAAATACTCGGTCAGGCGCGCCTCCGGCGAGCCGGGTTCGGGATGCTTGTCATAACCCCAGCGCACCAGCGGCGGCAATGACATGAGGATCGACTCGGTGCGTCCACCCGATTGCAGACCGAACAGGGTGCCGCGGTCGTACACCAGGTTGTATTCCACATAGCGACCGCGGCGCAGCTCCTGGAAGGCGCGCTCGCGTTCGCCGTACGGTATCGCCTTGCGACGCTGGACGATGGGCAGGTAAGCCTCGATGTAGGCATCGCCCACCGCCCGCATGAAGGCAAAGCTGGTATCAAAATCCCATTCGTTCAGATCATCGAAGAACAGCCCACCGACCCCGCGCGGCTCGTTGCGATGCTTGATGTGGAAATAGCGGTCGCACCATTCCTTGTATCGCGGGTAGACATCGGCACCGAACGGCGCGCAGGCATCCCGGGCCACGCGATGCCAGTGCACGCAGTCCTCTTCATTGCCGTAGTAGGGCGTCAGGTCGAAGCCGCCACCAAACCACCAGACCGGCTCCTCACCTTCCTTTTCGGCAATGAAGAAGCGCACGTTGGCGTGGGAGGTCGGCACGTAAGGGTTCTCCGGATGGATCACCAGCGACACGCCGAGCGCTTCGAAACCACGGCCGGCCAGTTCCGGACGATGGGCACTGGCCGAAGGCGGCAGACCGCTGCCGTGAACGTGGGAGAAGTTGACGCCACCCTTTTCGATCAGCGCACCGTTTTCGATGACCCGGGTCCGGCCACCGCCGCCTGCAGGACGCGTCCAGGCATCCTCGACGAAGCGCGCGCCGCCGTCCTCGGTCTCAAGGGTGGCGCAGATACGGTCCTGCAGATCGAGCAGGTAGGCTTTGACGGCTTCGGTACGCTCGTTCACGAATTCACCTTGGCAAGTGGGCTGCGTTGCCGCCGGGCATGGGCCCAGAGCGGCAGCGCTAGAACAGAAGGCCGGCAAGCATATCACCGGGCCAATTGACGGACGCGCCCGGGAAGCGTTGGATAGGCTCCTTTGTATTTGCCAGGAGTCGATATGTCGCAGCGCATCCAGTTCAGTCAGCACGGTGGTCCTGAAGTCCTCGAACAGGTCGACGTCCCGGTCGCCGCACCCGGTGTCGGTGAGGTCCGCGTGCGCAACCATGCGATCGGCCTGAACTTCATCGACACTTACTTTCGCAGCGGGCTCTATGCGCCGCCGAGCCTGCCGTCGGGCCTGGGCACCGAAGCTGCTGGCGTCGTTGACGCGCTGGGGGAGGGCGTCGATGATTTCGCGGTAGGTGATCGTGTCGCTTACGCGACCGGACCGCTGGGTGCTTACGGTGAACACCACACCCTGCCAGCGCGGCATCTGGTCAAGCTGCCCGAAAGCGTGAGCTTCGAACAAGCCGCCTCGGTGATGCTCAAGGGCCTTACGACACAATATCTGCTGCGCCAGACCTATGCGCTTAAAGCCGGTGAAACCATCCTGTTCCATGCGGCGGCGGGCGGTGTCGGATCGATCGCTTGCCAGTGGGCCAAAGCCATCGGCGCCAGACTGATCGGCGTGGTGGGCTCGGCGGAAAAGGCTGAGCGCGCCAAGTCGCTGGGCGCCTGGGCAACCATCGACCGCACGCAGGAAGACGTGGTGCAGCGCGTATTGGAGCTGACCGATGGCCAGAAATGTCCGGTGGTCTACGACTCGGTGGGCAAGAGCAGCTGGGACATCTCGCTCGATTGCGTTGCACCGCGTGGCCTGCTGGTCAGCTTCGGCAATGCCTCCGGCGCGGTGACGGGGGTCAACCTCGGTGTACTGGCGCAGAAGGGCTCGCTGTATGTCACGCGCCCGACCCTGGCCGGCTACGCCACCTCAGCCGAACGCCTGCGGGACATGGCGGCCGAGCTGTTCGAGATGATCGCCAGCGGAAAGATAAACGTGGAGATCGGCCAACGCTACCCACTCGCCGACGCAGCCGAGGCACAGCGCCAGCTCGCTGCAGGCAAGACAACCGGCTCGACCGTCCTCTTGCCCTGAGCCGGCCGGCGTGTACGCCCTGACGCCAGCGGCGTCAGGAGGCGCGAATCACCTCGCCGTTGCGTATGTCGCGGATGGTGGAGGGGTTTTTACGACCGCCCAGGCTGCCGCCCAGCACGCCGTCCAGATCGCCAGGGAAGTATTGCTCGACGCGCAGACGCGACCGTGCCGAAGGTCGGCCGGCCGGATTGGCCGATGTGGATACCAATGGGCCGGTCAGGGCGCATAGCCTGGCGACCAGCGGGTGATCGGTCACACGAAGCGCCACGCTGTCATGCTCGCCGGTGATCCAGTCAGGCAGACGGTCGCGGTGCGGGACCAGCCAGGTGTTCGGCCCCGGCCAGCTGCCAACCAACCGGTCCAGCCAGCGCTCAGGAAGATCGTCCAGCAGAAATTCGAATTGCTCAATGCAATCGGCGACCAGGATCAGGCCTTTCTCCACTGGCCGCTCCTTGAGAGCGAGCAACCGATGCACCGCATCGCTGTCCCAGGGATCGCAGCCCAGCCCCCACACCGCCTCGGTCGGATAAGCGATGACTCCACCACGTCTAACGACTCGCGCCGCCTGCTGCACACGCCAATTGCCGACCATTGCCAACTCCCCTGAGACTGATCGGCGAAGTGTACCCAAGCGCTGGTGGCAGCACAGCAGCCCTCAATCCGTACAGGCGATCCAGCGACCGTACTCGCAAGCGACGAGTCCCTCGATTTCCAGCTCGGTGAGCGCTGCGAGGGTTTCCGACAAAGGCTGGTTCACCGCACTGGCCAGCGCCTCGCTGCTCATGGGGGCGGCATGCAGCTGGGCGACTAGTGGATGCATCGGCTCGGATCGTTGCGCTTCGGGAGCGGCCGGGCCTTGCTGCCAGCCGCGCAAGGCTTGCAGCACATCTTCGACACTTTCCACCAGCGCCGCGCCCTGGCGAATCAGCTGATGACAGCCTCGGGCGCCCGGATGGTGGATCGAGCCGGGAATCGCATAGACCTCACGGCCCTGCTCGGCAGCCAGACGGGCCGTGATCAGCGAGCCGCTCGAAGGGCTTGCCTCGACCACCAGCACACCCAACGACAAGCCGCTGATGATGCGATTGCGACGTGGAAAGTTGGCGGCCTGCGGCGGGCAATCGAGCGGTAACTCGGATACCAGCGCACCACCGCCTTCAACGATGCGTGCAGCCAGCCCCAGATGGCGGCGCGGATACAGTTGTTCGAGCCCGGTACCCAGTACGGCGATGGTCTTGCCGCCGACGTCTAGTGCGCCCTGATGAGCCGCACCATCAATACCCAGCGCCAGCCCGCTGGTGATCACGAAACCACCGCGCGCCAAACTGCGAGCAAAGGCCGTGGCGTTATCCTGTCCCGGCCGTGAAGCGCGTCGGCTTCCGACCATGGCCAGCTGCGGTCGCTCCAAAAGGCTTGGATCACCTTCGATGAACAGCAACGGCGGAGCGTCCGGCAGCTCTTCCAGCAAACCGGGATAAGTCGGGTTATCCCACATCAGCAGATGTCGCGCCGGCGCTTCCAGCCACTTGAGGCTGGCAGCGGCTCGCTCACGAATTGCCGGACTGCGCCTGGCTTCGGCGCAACCAGCCGGTAAACCCAGCGAGCGCCAGGCGGACCCTGGCGCACTGAGCGCAGAAGACGCATCGGGAAACGCACTGAGCAGCTTACGCAGACGACGCGGGCCCAGCTCCGGCAACATGTGCAGGCGCAGGCGCGCTTCCAGTTCGGCGGGGGAAATCGAAGGCATGAGAACAGTCCTTGTCTCGTCGCACCGCATCCATGCAGTGCTTGTTCAGCAGAAATGACAAGCCCCGCAATGCGGGGCTTGGGGTCTCAGGGGTTGCGGACCTTGTCCATCACCGAGAGTGAGCGTGTCGCCTGCAGGACCAGGCCATAGCTGAGCTTGTCGTAGGTGCGGAAGACCATCAGCAGGCCCGAGCGCTCATCCGGGATCTTCACGTTTTCACCGGTGACCCTGTCGCGGACGGTTTCGCCGGTCTTGTACACCGCCAGCACATTGCCGACGCTCAGTCCGTCACGCGCGCCCCGGTTCAGGGTGACCACATCGAACTGACCGATCTGGGTCACGCCGCGCGGCACATCGAGGATCACGCCGTTGATTTCTTCTTTCGGCTCGCTCGGCATGAAGGTCGAATTAATCGCACGCTCTTCACTGGGGAACAGACGGTCGCCGATACGCGCTTCCTGGGTAACCCGGGTGAGCATCAGGGTTGCAATGTCGCCCTCCATGTCGAGAAGCTCGGCAGTGCCTACATCGTCGGCGTTAATACCGAGGAATTCCCCGCTCTCCGGGTCCACGTAGGTCTTGCCCTGACGGAAGATACCGTAGACGCCGATGTCATCCTGGAACTCGCCGCGGCCGTAGACGCGGTCACCAGAGCCACTGATCACGCGCTCGGCATTGCCGGCAACAATGTAGGGCGCGGCCTCGAATTCAGCAGCGCTGTCGACAATGCGGTTACTCAGCAGAAAGCTGTTGATGGCTTCCAGCGGGATGGTACTGATGGCCTCAGCCATGGGTGTTGTGCGAACAGTCGGCGAGAGTTTGATCGTCCCGCGCGAGGCGCCACGGTTGAGCATGAGGCGCGGTTGGCCTTCGATGTAGACCAGGCTGAGGCTGTCGCCGGGATAGATCAGGTGCGGATTTTCGACCTGCGGATTGGCGTGCCAGAGTTCGGGCCACTTCCAGGGCTCGCTGAGAAAGCGACCGGAAATGTCCCAGAGTGTGTCGCCTTTCACTACGGTGTACTGCTCCGGATGGTCATCCTTGAGCTGTACAGCGGCGTGTGCCATGCCGCCAACCGCCACCAACAGCAGGGCGAGTAGTGATTTCCTCATGTGGTGAATCCCTTTATGATGTGCCTTCACGTAAAGCGCCCTAGCGCCGCAGTAACCCTTGTGGAAAGCGGCGTTAAGCCGTTTACAAGCTGCTCGGCATCTTAGCAGCGGCTTTTGACTTTATTCCATAAGTGCATCACAAACGCATATGGCAATCCTGAACATCCTAGAATTTCCCGATCCACGCCTGCGCACCATCGCCAAACCGGTGGACGTGGTCGATGACGGCATTCGTCAGTTGATCGACGACATGTTCGAGACCATGTACGACGCACCCGGCATCGGCCTGGCCGCGACGCAGGTCAACGTGCACAAGCGGGTCGTGGTGATGGACCTGTCCGAGGACAAGACCGATCCACGGGTCTTCATCAATCCCGAGTTCGAGTTTCTCACCGACGAAATGGAGCAGTATCAGGAAGGATGCCTGTCGGTGCCCGGCTTCTACGAAAACGTCGACCGGCCACAGAAGGTGAAGATCAAGGCGCTGGACCGCGACGGCCAGCCCTATGAGCTGATCGCCGAAGGCCTGCTCGCAGTCTGCATCCAGCACGAATGCGATCACCTCAACGGCAAGCTGTTCGTCGACTACCTGTCCAATCTCAAGCGCGACCGGATCAAGAAGAAGCTGGAAAAGCTTCACCGTCAGCAGGCTTGATCTCCCACCCCGAAGGCTTGCAGCAGCAAGCCTTTTTTATTGATGAGTCCTTCTATGCGCATCGTTTTCGCCGGCACGCCGGAATTCGCCGCTCAGCATCTACAAGCCCTGCTCGACGGCAAGCGTCAGGTCGTGGCGGTGTATACGCAGCCGGATCGCCCGGCGGGCCGTGGCCAGAAACTGATGCCCAGCCCCGTCAAGCAGCTCGCGCTGCAGCACGAGATTCCGGTGTATCAACCCCAGAGCCTGCGTGACCCGGCTGCGCAGGCGGAGCTGGCGGGCTTGCAGGCGGACCTCATGGTCGTCGTCGCCTACGGCTTGATCTTGCCGCAGGCCGTGCTGGATATGCCGCGCCTGGGCTGCATTAACAGCCATGCCTCGTTGCTGCCGCGCTGGCGTGGCGCAGCGCCGATTCAGCGGGCTATCGAAGCAGGCGATGCCGAATCTGGCGTGACCGTCATGCAGATGGAAGCGGGGCTGGACACCGGGCCGATGCTGCTCAAGGTCCGCACACCGATCACAGCGGAGGATACCGGTGGCACCCTGCATGATCGGCTGGCCGACCTCGGCTCGAGGGCCGTGATCGATGCAGTCACTGCGCTGGAAGCCGGCACGCTCGTTGGTGAGGTTCAGGACGACAATCTGGCCACCTATGCGCACAAGCTGAACAAGGACGAAGCACGGCTCGACTGGAAGCGACCGTCGGTCGAGCTTGAGCGGCTCGTGCGGGCATTCAATCCCTGGCCGACCTGCCACAGCAGCCTCGACGGCGCTGCAGTGAAAATTCATGCTGCGTGTGCGTCCGCAGGGCAGGGCACGCCTGGACAGATCATCGAGGCAAGCAAGGACGGCCTGGAGGTCGCCTGTGGCGAGGGTTCGCTGATCATCACTCGCCTGCAACTCCCGGGCGGCAAGACGCTGGCCGTCAGCGACGTGTTCAACAGCCGCCGCGAACAGTTCGCTGTCGGCAAGGTGTTTGAATAATGTCGATGAACCCGCGTCTCGCCGCTGCCCGCGCATTGGCCGTGGTGCTGTCCGGTAAAGCCTCGCTGAACAGCAGCCTGCCCGACGTGCTGGCCAAGGTGGACGCGCGTGATCGTGGCCTGACCCAGGAGCTGGCGTTCGGCACCGCCCGCTGGCAGCCGCGTCTATCCGGTCTTGCCGAGCGATTGCTGCAAAAGCCATTCAAGGCAGCGGATCGCGATGTCGAGGCCTTGCTGCTGGTCGGCCTGTACCAGCTGTTCTACACCCGGATTCCGCCGCATGCCGCCATTGGTGAAACCGTGGGCTGCGCGGAGAAGCTGAAGAAGCCCTGGGCAAAAGGGCTGCTCAACGCCGTGTTGCGCAACGCCCAGCGTGACGGCGAAGCGCTGTTCGCCGAGCTCGAACGTGACCCGGTGATTCGCTTTGCCCACCCGCGCTGGCTGCAGAAGTCGCTCAAGGCTCATTGGCCGGAACACTGGGAGACGATCTGTACCGCAAACAACCTGCATCCGCCGATGATATTGCGGGTCAACCATCGCCGGGTCGGGCGCGACACCTATCTCGCCGAACTGCAGGACGCCGGCATCGAAGCGTTCCCCTGCAGCCACAGCGAAGACGGCATTCGACTCGCTGCGGCCTGCGATGTCACGCAGCTGCCGGGCTTTGCCGAGGGGCGCATCAGCGTACAGGACGAAGCCGCGCAGCTGGCCGCCAGCCTGCTCGATCTGGCTCCCGGCCAGCGGGTGCTGGATGCCTGCTGCGCCCCGGGCGGCAAGACCTGCCACATCCTCGAACGCGAACCTGCGCTGGCTGAAGTCATCGCCCTGGACCTTGAGCCGAAGCGCTTGCAGCGTGTGCAGGAAAACCTCGATCGCCTGCAGCTCGACGCCACGCTGGTGGCTGCCAACGCCCGCGCCACCGACGCTTGGTGGGATGGCCAACTCTTTCAGCGGATCCTGCTCGACGCACCGTGCTCGGCGACCGGCGTTATCCGTCGGCATCCCGATATCAAGCTGGCACGCCAGGCCGACGATATCGCCCCCCTGGCGGCGCTGCAGGGCGAGCTGCTCGACGCACTATGGCCGACCCTGTCTGTCGGCGGGGTTCTGCTGTACGCCACCTGTTCGGTACTGCCGACCGAAAACCGCGAGGTGATCGAAGCCTTTCTCACGCGCACACCCGGCGCCCGCGAACTGGACCTGCCCAAGGGGTTCGGCGTCGAACAGCCGCATGGACGTCAGCTTTTGCCTCAGGACAATGGCCACGACGGCTTCTACTACGCCAAATTGATTAAAGTCGCGGCCCAACCCAATGGCCGACAATCCTAAGGTGAGCCAGACGCCAACGTCTCGGCTACCTCATGCTGTGGCGGTTACAAGCCGCCTTTCAGGAGCGATCGCGTGAAGATCATCATTCTCGGCGCAGGGCAGGTGGGCGGTACGCTTGCCGAAAACCTCGCCAGCGAAGCCAACGACATCACCGTGGTCGACACTGACGTCGATCGCCTACGCGACCTCGGCGACCGCCTGGACATCCGTACGGTAGTCGGTCGTGGCTCATTCCCTACGGTGCTGCGCCAGGCGGGTGCGGACGATGCCGACATGCTGGTGGCCGTCACCAACAGCGACGAGACCAACATGGTCGCCTGCCAGGTCGCTTACACCCTGTTCCACACCCCGACCAAGATTGCGCGGGTGCGCGAGTCGGTGTACCTCACCCGTTCAGGTCTCTTCAGCAACGAGGCGATCCCGGTCGACGTGCTGATCAGCCCCGAGCAGGTGGTGACCAACTACATCAAGCGCCTGATCGAACACCCCGGCTCGCTGCAGGTGATCGACTTTGCCGAGGGTAAGGCGCAGCTGGTCGCCGTACGCGCCTACTATGGCGGACCGCTGGTGGGCCAGGAGCTGCGCCAGATCCGCAAACACATGCCCAACGTCGACACCCGCGTGGCAGCGATCTTCCGCCGCAATCAGGCCATCCTGCCGCAGGGCGACACGGTCATCGAAGCGGACGATGAGGTGTTCTTCATCGCCGCGAGCGGGCATATCCGTGCAGTGATGAGCGAGATGCGCCGGCTGGATGATAACTACAAACGCATCGTCATTGCCGGCGGCGGCCACATCGGCGAGCGCCTCGCCGAGGCCATTGAAAGCCGCTATCAGGTCAAGATCATCGAGATGAACCCGGCGCGCTGCCGCTACCTCTCCGACACCCTGGACAGCACCATCATCCTTCAGGGCAGCGCTTCTGATCGCGACCTTTTGGTGGAAGAGAACATCAACGATGCCGATGTGTTCCTCGCGCTGACCAATGACGACGAGGCCAACATCATGTCGTCGCTGCTGGCCAAGCGCCTGGGCGCACGCAAAGTGATGTGCATCATCAACAACCCGGCCTATGTGGACCTGGTTCAGGGCGGTGAAATCGACATTGCCATCAGCCCGCAACTGGCCACTATCGGCACGCTGCTGACCCACGTGCGCCGCGGCGATATCGTCAGCGCTCACTCCTTGCGCCGTGGCGCCGCCGAGGCCATCGAGGTGATCGCCCACGGTGACTCCCGTTCGAGCAAGGTGGTCGGCCGGGCCATCGGCAAGATCGCCCTGCCGCCCGGCACTACCATCGGTGCGGTGATCCGTGACGAAGAAGTGCTGATCGCCCATGACAACACGGTCATCGAGTCAGGCGATCACGTGATCCTGTTCCTGGTCGACAAGAAGCATATCCGCGACGTGGAACGCCTGTTCCAGGCCGGGCTTACCTTCTTCTGACAGGCAGCGCTAGCGCACCCCGCTCGATCTTTGCCCTGATCGAGCGGTGATGCGTCGCCCTTCGCTTATGCCGTCACCGTGCGCTGGCCGGGCAGCAGACGCACGATGGCGTTAAGCAGCATGCCGTAGAGCGGAACGAACAGCGCCAGGCTGATGATCAGCTTGATGACGTAGTCGACGCTGGCAATCTCCACCCAGTTCGCCGCCATGAAGGGGTCGTCGCTGTGCCAGAAGGCGATGGAGAAGAACAGGAAGGTGTCCAGCAGGTTGCCGAAGATGGTTGAAGCGCTTGGCGCGATCCACCACTGGCGCAAGCGCCGTAGTCGGTCGAACACCTGAATGTCGAGAATCTGACCGAACGCATAGGCAAGGAAGCTGGCGACCGCAATGCGGAACACGAACAGGTTGAATTCACCCAGCGCTGCGAACCCGCCAAACGCGCCCTGGTGAAACAGCACCGAGACCACATAGGAAGCGACCAGCGCCGGAACCATCACCTGCGCGATGACTCGGCGTGCCGGGCCTTTGCCGAGTAGACGCACGGTCAGGTCGGTGGCGAGAAAGATGAACGGAAAACTGAAAGCGCCCCAGGTGGTGTGCCAGCCGAACAGGGTGATCGGCAGCTGCACCAGATAGTTGCTGGCGATGATGATGAGGATGTGAAACGCGATCAGACCGGCCAACGTGGCGCGGCGGACCGATGGTGGGAGCTGCAACATGGCATTTCCTTTTTGAGGTGATGGGGTTAGGGAACCCATTGCCGTGCCGACATGGCCCGAGCGGCGCGCATTCTAGTGTCATTTCGACCTGGCGGATAGCGCGCCGGTCGGAACGCCCGGATGCATTTGTCTCCGTCTGTCCCAAGAGGCAACAGCATTCGTGGCTCAAAGCGCTTAGCGGCAGGCCGCCGAGTGGCTAACGAGCGCCGCGGAATTCATGGATTTCCGGGTACTGCTCGAAGACGTCTCGAATGTTTGCCAGGCCGGTGCGCAAGCGCTGATCGCTGCACTCCGCGCCGATGCATAGGCGCATGGCTCTGGGCCTTTGGCTGCCGGGCGGAAGGAACGGATCAGGCAGCGTCAGCGCTATACCGCGCGCGCGCAACTCGTGCTGCAGGGCGTCGAGATCCCAGTGCTCGGGAACATCCAGCCAGGCACTGAGCGAAGCCGGATGGCTGCCGCGCAGGTAATCGCCCAGTTCGGCGCTCACCGCAGCCTGCCGAGCCGCGATCAGCTCCCGCTGCAGGCTCACCAGCTCCTCGGCGCGGCCACGCTCGATCCAGCGCGTCGCGATCTCGCCAAGCAGGGGTGCTGCCATCCAGCTGTTCACCCTGAAAATGCTCTCGGTGCGCAACGCCAACCGCCGAGGCATCGCCAGGTAGCCGAGGCGCAAGCCTGTCAGTACGGACTTGGTCAGACTGGTGCAATAGAAGGCCAGCTCCGGCAGATAATGGCTCAGCGGCGGCGCCGGCCGGTCGTTACCGAGCAAGGGGCCGTACACGTCGTCTTCGATCACGTAGACGCCGTAGCGGCGTGCGATCTCGGCAATTTCTCGCCGACGGCTGTCTGGCATCAGGCTGCTGGTGGGGTTGTTCAGGTTCGGCGTGCAGACCAACGCGGTGACACGTTCGTTGGCGCAGATGTCTTCGAAATGCTCCGGATCGAGGCCGTCGCGGTCAGCCTCTGCGCCCTGAAGCTTGAAGCCCAACACCTGCGCGGTACCGATCACGCCGTGATCCGTACAGCTTTCACAAAGCACCAGGTCATCGGGGCCGGCCAACGAGGCAAGGGCAAGAAAGATCGCCTGGGAAGCGCCATTGGTCAGCAGCAGATCCTGTGGTTCAACACACAGGCCCAGGCCGGCGAGCCACTGCACCCCGGCTTCACGGTGATGTTCAAAGCCGGCAATCGGCCGGCAGGCATGGATCCAAGGCTGTTCGTGCTCGGCAGCCAGTTCTGCGCAAGCCTGCCGCCAGTAGCGATCATGGCGCTCGTTGCGGACGATGCGCGCCGTGGAGAAGTCGAGCAGCGAATGTTCGCCGCGGTCGAGCATGGAGGTGGCGACCCGCTCACTGATACGCCGACTGACAAAGCTGCCGCGTCCGACCTCGCAGCGCACCCAGCCCTGGCGCTCCAGTTCCTTGTAGGCGTTGGTCACCGTCTGCACGCTGATGTCCAGCTGCTCGGCCAGCAGCCGTTGCGTTGGGAGTCGTTGGCCATCCTGCAGCTCACCCCGCTCGATATCGGTCGCGATGGCCGTGACCAGCAGCTTGTACTTCGATCCGCCGCCATGCGCGGCGAGCAAGGCGTCTTTCCAGTTGTGCATGACGTTCCACCTCCGTCGAGCCAACAGGATCGGCCGAAGCGCAATGTCATGCAATTGTCCTAGTGCAATCCTATGAGGAAAACCGCTTTTGTATGCTCAGGCAGCGAAACGCGGCGCACCCTCCGGCAGAATGAAGGGGTCGAAAGCCGCGTTGAGGCAGGGAATGCCCTGTCCTGATGCTCTTGAAGCTGCCCTCTGAACTGCAGGTCTCGGCCCGCGAACGATAAAAAGCACAGGAGAATTCACGATGAATCGCGCACGTCCTTTCCGTTTCGGCAAACTTTTGCTGGCCTCCGCCGTAATGACCGGCCTATCCATCGGTGGCCAGGCCCAGGCGGATACCTTCGACGACATCAAGGCGAAGAGCAGCGTTCGTATCGGCTACGCCAACGAGACCCCCTTTGCCTACACCGATACTGACGGCAGCGTCACCGGCGAATCCCCTGAGATCGTCGAGAAGATTTTCCAGGCAATGGGCGTCGAAACCATCAAACCCGTGCTTACGGAATGGGGCTCCCTGATCCCTGGGCTGCGCGCAAGCCGTTTCGACCTGATCGCGGCCGGCATGTACATCACACCCGAGCGCTGCAAGCAGGTGCTGTTTACCGATCCGCACTACCAGTTGCAGGACACCCTGTTGGTCAAGGCCGGTAACCCCAAGCAGTTGCAGAGCTACGAAGACATCGCCAAGGATGAGTCGATCAAGCTGGCCATCATGTCCGGCACCGTCAATCTCAATTACGCCCGCAAGGCCGGCATCAAGGATTCGCAGATCGTTCAGGTGCCTGACACCACCTCACAACTGCAGGCCGTGCGCACCGGCCGCGCCGATGCAGCCGTGGGTACTCAGCTGACCATGCGTGGCCTGGCCGAGAAGGCCGGGGATCAGGTCGAAGCCACCGACAACTTCAAGGACGATCCGGCCAACACCGGTTATGGCGCCCTGGCGTTCCGCCCGGAAGACAAGGCACTGCGTGACGCAGTCAACGCCGAACTGAAGAAATGGCTCGGCAGCGAAGAGCATCTGAAGACCGTCGAACCCTTCGGCTTCGACCGCTCGAACATCACCGACAAGACCGCCGAAGAGTTGTGTAGCGCCTGATCAATGGAGCCGGTACGGCAGCTTGGCTGCCGCACCGGACTTTCCTCTGTGAATAGCCTTTTCATTGCTCTGCCACCTGCTCTCGGCTCTATCGCACTCATGCGATATGGCCCGCTCCCGGCTGGCTGCTGCCCGTTCCTCGACGCTGGCAGGCAAGTCTGTCACCGCGCTCACGCAGCCAAGCTTCGCGAGCCGCTTGTCTTCTCAGCGGCTACCGCCGCGCCGGCCACTGGAAATCCAAGATGACCGAACTCCTCCCCCTCCTGCTGCAAGGGGCCTGGGTGACCGTACAGATCACCTTTTTCGGCTCCCTGTTGGCAATTGTCGCCGCGCTGATCGGCGCTCTGGGCAGACTGTCGCCAATCAAGCCGCTGCGCTGGCTGGCCATCGTTTACATCGAAGTCTTCCGCGGCAGTTCGCTGCTGGTGCAGCTGTTCTGGCTGTACTTTGTCCTGCCGATGCCGCCTTTCAATATCGCCATGAGCGCGTTCAATGTTGCCGTGATCGGACTCGGCCTGAACATCGGCTCCTATGGTGCCGAGGTGCTGCGTGGCGCCATCCGCTCGGTGCACGAAGGGCAGTACGAGGCCTGCCAAGCGCTGAACATGACCGCCGGCCAGCGCTTGCGCCGGGTCATCCTGCCGCAGGCATTGCTGGCCGCGATCCCGCCCGGTACCAACCTGCTGATCGAACTGCTGAAAAATACCTCGCTGGTATCCCTGATTACGCTGTCCGATCTGGCCTTCCGGGCTCGCCAGCTTGATCAGGCCACCCTGATGACACTGGAAATCTTCGGCCTGGCACTGGTGATGTACTTCGTGCTCGCACAGATCATCAATTTTTCCATGCGCACCCTTGAGCGGCGACTGGCGCGCGGCCGCATGCGGGGAGGCATGTCATGAATTTCTTCGATTGGGAATTTGCCTGGGAGATTCTTCCCAGGCTGCTTGATGCCTCACTGAAAACCATCGGCATCACCATCGCCGGGTTTTCCATCGCCATCGTGCTGGGGCTGTTCCTGGCAGTAGGGCGTCGCAGCCGGCATCGCTGGTTGTCCTGGCCAATGACAGGTCTGATCGAGTTCGTCCGCAGCACACCGCTGCTGATTCAGGTGTATTTCCTGTTTTTCGTCCTGCCCAACTACGGTTTCAACCTGTCCGCGCTGCAGGCGGGCATCTTTGGTATCGCGCTGCACTACGCCTGCTACACCGCCGAGGTCTACCGCGCCGGGCTCGATGCGGTGCCGCGTGCGCAATGGGAGGCAGTCACCGCGCTGAACATGAAGCCCCTCAACGCCTACCGCAAGGTAATCCTGCCGCAAGCGTTGCGACCGATTCTCCCGGCGCTGGGTAACTACATGATTTCGATGCTCAAGGACACGCCGGTGCTTTCCGCCATCACGGTGGTGGAGATCATGCAGCGGGCCAAGAACATCGGCTCGGAACACTTCCGTTACCTTGAACCGATCACCATGGTCGGCCTGTTCTTCCTCATTCTCAGTCTCGGCCTTGCCTGGTTCGTACGCCGACTGGAAAACCGTATGGAGCTTGCCCGATGAACGCACCGATGCCTGCCGGCGACACACAGAACTCAGCCAGCACCGCCAACGAGCCGGAGCTGATGGTGCAGTTTCGCGATGTGAGCAAACACTTCGGCGATCTGACCGTGCTCAATCACCTCGACCTCGATGTCCGAACCGGAGAGAAAGTCGCCATCATTGGCCCCAGTGGGTCCGGTAAGTCCACGCTTTTACGGGCGCTCATGACCCTGGAAGATATCGACGAAGGCGTGATCATGGTCGATGACGAACCGCTGACCCACATGCCGGATGCCCACGACAATCTGGTGCGCGCCAACGCACGGCATCTTCGTCGCGTCCGCGGCAAGGTGGGTATGGTGTTCCAGAGCTTCAACCTGTTCCCGCACATGAGCACCCGGCAGAACGTGATGGAAGCACCGGTGCAAGTGCTAGGGCTGTCGAAAAAGGAAGCCCGTGAGCGTGCCGAAGAGCTGCTGGCCATGGTCGGTCTGGAAGACAAACTCGACCATTACCCCTCGCAACTGTCCGGTGGTCAGCAACAGCGCGTAGCCATTGCCCGAGCCTTGGCAATGCGGCCCAAGGTCATGCTTTTCGACGAAGTGACCTCTGCGCTGGATCCTGAACTCTGCGGCGAAGTCCTCAACGTCATCCGGCGGCTGGGTGATGCGCACAGCCTGACGATGCTGATGGTCACTCACCAGATGGGCTTCGCGCGGGAATTCGCCGACCGTGTATGCTTCTTCAACGAGGGCCGGATCCACGAACAGGGCACCCCGGACGAGCTGTTTGGCAATCCGCAGGAGACGCGCACGCAGGAATTTCTCAGCGCAGTCACCCAGGCGAGCTAGGCTGGTGGTGCAAGTACGCCACTGCTTTGGCGGCTACCGCAGGTTTGAATTTCCAGGGGAGTGCGATGATCGAATCACTGCAGAAGATGCTGGCCAAGGGCATGGACAACCCCATGCTGCGCTTCGGGCTGGGCAAGGGTTATCTGGACGCTGGTGACGCTGCAGAAGCCGCGATTCACCTGCAACGCAGCGTCGAACAGGATCCGAACTACTCTGCCGCCTGGAAACTGCTCGGCAAGGCACGACAGGCCAGTGGAGATCTAGACGGCGCGAGGCGCGCCTGGGAACAAGGCCTGCTCGCGGCACAAGCGCATGGCGACAAGCAGGCCGAGAAAGAAATGCACGTGTTTCTTCGCAAACTCAACAAACCGGCCGGCAGCTAGGCCAGCCGCTCAAGCCTGGGCGGGCTGCTGAATCAGTCTTCTTGCTGGACGAAGCGCAGCCCAACACCTTCGGCATCGACCCGCATCACTTCCATTTGCAGCACCGGCGCGGGAATCGGGAGATCCTGAACCTGCCCACTGACCGTCATGCCCGGCTGCAGCTCGGTCAGCTGCGGGTGTTTGACGTACACGCCGCCGTCGGAGAGATCGCGGGTGTGCGCGAACACTTCGCCAAATGTTTCGTGGGTGATGCGGATGCGGCACTTCATCGGTGCGCGTGGATGCTGTCGCTGATTCGGGTTGCTCATTGAAGTCCCTTTGCTGGATGAGCTGTCGTTAATACCAGCGTTTTTCGCCGGCGGGTCGCTTTTTGAAGCGCTTCATGGTCCACATGTACTGGCTCGGCCAGTTACGCACATAGCGCTCGATGACGCCGCTCATGGCCGCCACCGCGACCTCGACATCCTCGTCGTACATGGCAGGCGGCGCCGCCTCGAGGATCACCTTGTAGCCCGAACCGTCATCCAAGCGCAACGCATGAAGAAACACGCCCATAGCCTTGCCGCCCGTGAGCATGCCGGGCACGAACTTGCTCGTCAGCGCTTGCGTGCCGAGGAACGGCACGAACACGCCAGCGCCTTCGCTGGGTTCCGGATCCGCCGGTATGCCCACGGCGCCACCCTTACGGACTTCCTTGATGACGCTGATGATGCCCTCTCGAGTCGAGGGTGCGACTTTATTGCCCAGCTGGACACGCTGGCGTTGCAGAAGATCATCGACCGCCTTGAGCTTTGGTGGGCGATAAAAAATGATCGGTTTGCACTGTGCGCAGTAGAAGTGATTGAGCACTTCCCAGTTGCCGAGATGACTGGTGATGCCCACCACACCCTTGCCTGAAGCCAGCGCCTGCTCCAGGACCTCAAGGCCCTGGACTTCCTTGACCAGACGCAGCGTCTTGTCTGCTGGCCAGATCCAGGCGCAGGCACTCTCAGTAAAAGCCATGCCGATCTGCTGCAGGCTCTGTCCGAGCAAGCGCTCCCGTTCGGCAGCCTCGAGTTCTGGAAAGCATTTGGAAAGATTGATCCGGGCGACTTCGCGAGAGCGGTTGGGTAGCTTCCACATCAACCAGCCAATGAAGCGACCCGACCCCTGAACCGCGCGCCAGGGGAGTAGGGCGAACAGGCGCAGAAAACCAACCACCAGCGCACCTTTGAGCTTGTCCAAGGATCTCTCCCGAAAAATCAAAGACGCTAGTGTAACTGCTTCGTGCAGTTGGCAACTCCTGAAGCCGTCACGTCAGGCGTTGCTCGCGGTTGTTGCCAGTGCCGGGTATTGATCGCAGTCCGTGGTGTGGTCCATGACCATGCCGCACGCCTGCATAAAGGCGTAACAGATGGTAGGCCCGACAAAGCTGAACCCGGCCTTCTTCAACGCACGGCTCATCGCTTCCGCTTCGGCGGTTACTGCCGGAACCTGGCTGATCGAGTCGAAATGGTTGATCTTCGGTTCGCCACCCACAAAGGACCACAACCAACCGGCCGGATCGTCCAGCTCGAGCCAGCGCTGCGCATTGCACCGTGCGGCTTCCAGTTTTCGACGGTTGCGGATGATGCCGGCGTCGAGCATGCGTTCGTCGATTTCGGCATCGGTCATCTGTGCCAGACGCTTCGGATCGAAGCCGAACAGCACCTGGCGATAACGCTCTCGCTTGCGCAATACCGTGATCCAGGACAGCCCCGCCTGTGCACCTTCGAGAATGAGAAACTCGAAGAGGACCTGGGGATCACGGGTAGGCACGCCCCACTCGCGGTCGTGGTATTCGATGTACAACGGGTCGTCATTGCACCAGGCGCAACGCGGCATGTTTTCAAGTCCTTGAACGAGGCGAACGGCAGATCGGAAAATGGGAGTGGCGATACGCCGTAGAGCACCCGTCGCCACGGGTTCGAGCCGTTATCGGGTATACTCCGAGGCTTTCTGTCGAAGCCAGCACAGGTGAAATTTTGACTCAGCCTACGCCTGCCGTGCGCACCTTCCAAGACCTGATCCTTGCCCTGCAAAACTACTGGGCAGAGCAGGGGTGTGTCGTTCTGCAACCCTATGACATGGAAGTCGGCGCCGGTACCTTTCATACCGCCACCTTCCTGCGCGCGATCGGTCCCGAGACCTGGAACGCAGCCTATGTGCAGCCTTCGCGCCGGCCCACCGACGGCCGCTATGGCGAAAACCCGAACCGCCTGCAGCATTACTACCAGTTCCAGGTGGTCCTCAAGCCCAACCCGGAGAACTTCCAGGAGTTGTACCTCGGTTCGCTCAAGGCCATCGGGGTCGACCCGCTGGTCCACGATATCCGCTTCGTCGAAGACAACTGGGAATCCCCGACATTGGGCGCCTGGGGTCTGGGCTGGGAGATATGGCTCAACGGCATGGAAGTCACTCAGTTCACCTACTTCCAGCAAGTGGGCGGCATCGAGTGCTATCCGGTGACCGGCGAAATTACCTATGGCCTCGAGCGACTGGCCATGTACCTGCAAGGCGTTGACTCGGTCTACGACCTGATCTGGACGGATGGCCCATTTGGCACCGTCACCTACGGTGATGTGTTCCACCAGAACGAGGTGGAGCAGTCCACCTACAACTTCGAACACGCCAATGTGGAAAAGCTGTTCGAACTCTTCGACTTCTACGAATCGGAAGCCAACCGGTTGATCGAACTGGAGCTGCCGTTGCCCACCTATGAAATGGTGCTTAAGGCCTCGCACACCTTCAACCTGCTGGATGCGCGCCGGGCTATCTCGGTCACCGCACGGCAGCAGTACATCCTGCGTGTGCGGGCGCTGGCTCGCTCGGTCGCGCAGAGCTATTTGCAGGCGCGCGCCAAACTCGGCTTTCCCATGGCCACCCCGGACCTGCGTGACGAAGTACTGGCCAAGTTGGAGGCAGCAGAATGAGTGCACTGGATTTCCTGGTCGAGCTCGGCACCGAAGAGCTGCCGCCCAAGGCCCTGGGCAAACTGTCCGACGCGTTCCGCGCAGGCATCGAGAAGGGCTTGAAGGACGCCGGCCTCAAGCATGGTCGGGTGCAGGCCTTCGCCGCACCTCGGCGTCTGGCGGTATTGATCGAGCAGCTCGACACCGAACAGCCTGACCGCAGCACCAACCTCGATGGGCCGCCTCTGCAGGCGGCCTTCGACGCCGAAGGCGAGCCGACCCAGGCGGCCTTGGGCTTCGCTCGCAAGTGTGGTGTTGATCTGGCAGAAATCGACCGCAGCGGCCCGAAACTAAGATACAGCCGTTCGATACCCGGCCAGGCAACCTCTGAGCTGCTTCCGGCTATCGTCGAAACATCACTCAATGAGTTGCCGATCCCCAAGCGCATGCGCTGGGCCTCGCTTAGGGAAGAGTTCGTCCGGCCAACGCAGTGGCTGGTCATGCTGTTCGGTGATCAGGTCATCGATTGCACTATCCTTACGCAACGCGCCGGTCGCGAATCTCGCGGGCATCGCTTTCACAGCCCGAACCCGGTCCGCATTTCCAAGCCAGCGAGCTATCTGGAAGACCTGCGCGGCGCTTACGTCATCGCCGATTTTGCTGAGCGTCGCGAGCTGATCGCCAAGCGGGTCGAGCAGCTGGCCAGCGAGCAGAGCGGCCGCGCCATCGTGCCACCAGCGCTGCTGGACGAGGTGACGGCACTGGTCGAGTGGCCTGTGCCGCTGGTGTGTTCCTTTGAAGAACGCTTCCTGGAGGTGCCGCAGGAAGCCTTGATCACCACCATGCAGGACAACCAGAAGTATTTCTGTCTGCTGGACGCCAACGGCAAGCTGCTTCCGCGCTTCATCACGGTTGCGAACGTTGAATCCAAGGATCCTGCTCAGATCGTTGCAGGTAACGAGAAGGTGGTGCGCCCGCGCCTCACCGACGCCGAGTTCTTCTTCAAGCAGGACAAGAAACAAGCGCTCGACAGCTTCAACGAACGCCTGAAAAACGTGGTCTTCCAAGCTCAACTCGGGACCGTGTACGACAAAGCGGTGCGCGTCTCCAAGCTGTCCGCATTTATCGCCGAACGCACTGAAGGCAATGCGCAGTGGGCAGCACGCGCGGGCCTGTTGAGCAAATGCGACCTGGCTACCGAAATGGTGGCCGAGTTTCCCGAAATGCAGGGCATCGCGGGTTACTACTACGCTGTCAACGATGGTGAACCCACCGACGTCGCCTTGGCACTGAATGAGCAGTACATGCCCCGCGGTGCCGGTGCAGAGTTACCCAGCACCCATACAGGCGCCATCTTGGCTGTGGCCGACAAGCTCGACACCCTGGTGGGCATCTTTGGCATCGGCATGCTTCCCACAGGCAGCAAGGATCCCTACGCACTTCGCCGCGCGGCCTTGGGCATCCTGCGCATCCTGATCGAGAAGCGTCTGGATCTTGATCTGGTCGCCGCGGTGCGCTTTTCCATCAGTCAGTTCGCTGGCCAAGTCAAAACCGAGGGCCTGGCCGATCAGGTTCTCGAATTCATCTTTGATCGCCTGCGTGCACGGTATGAGGATGAAGGCGTCGAGGTGGCATCCTATCTGGCGGTTCGTGCCGTTCAGCCGGGCTCGGCCCTCGACTTCGATCAGCGCGTGCAAGCCGTACAGGCGTTCCGCAATCTGCCGGAGGCCGAGGCCTTGGCTGCAGCGAACAAGCGTGTCTCGAATCTGTTGAGCAAGTTCGAGGCGAAGCTGCCAGCCACCGTCGAGCCACGTTACTTCGACAGCGCTACCGAGTTCTCTTTGTATTCTGCGCTGCAGCAGGCCGAGCAAGCCGTGCAGCCTCTGGCTGCGGATCGACAGTATCGCGAGGCGCTTGAGCGTCTGGCGCACCTGCGCGGCCCGGTGGATGCCTTCTTTGAGGCGGTATTGGTCAACGCCGAAGACGCTTCGGTCCGCGCCAACCGCTATGCCTTGCTTGCCCGGTTGAGAGGATTGTTCCTTGGCGTTGCCGATATTTCCGCACTTGGCTAAGCCGGTGAAGCTGATCGTGCTGGATCGCGACGGCGTGATCAACGAGGACTCTGACGCCTATGTAAAGAGTCTGGATGAATGGATTCCGATTCCAGGCTCGATCCAGGCGATCGCAAGGTTGTGCAAGGCCGGCTGGACAGTGGCAGTCGCCACCAACCAGTCCGGCCTTGCCCGAGGTCTGTTTGACGCCACTACGCTCGGCGACATGCATTTCAATATGCAGCAGCTAGCAATGGAAGAGGGTGGTCGCATCGACTTGATCGTGCACTGTCCGCATGGTCCCGACGATGGTTGTGATTGCCGCAAACCGCTGCCCGGCTTGTTCCAGCAGATCGCAGAACACTTCCATCTGGACGATCTCAAGGGCGTTCCGGTGGTAGGTGACAGTCAACGCGATCTGGTTGCTGGCATGCGTCTTGGCGGCCTGCCTTATCTGGTTCGCACCGGAAAAGGCTTGAAAGCTTCAGACGGTACGCTGCCACCTGGCACCCAAGTGTTCGATGACCTGGCTGCCGTGGTCGATCATCTGTTGGGAGCGAAACGATGAGCGCCTTGCTGCCGATTCGCATCGTCCTGTTCTACCTGTTGCTGTCATTCACGGCGTTTGCCTGGTGTTTGGTCAGCCTGGTGTTCGCACCCTTCATGTCATTCCGCACACGCTACCGGTTCGTGGTCCAGACCTGGTGCCGCAGCGCCGTCTGGTTAGCCAAGACCGTTATCGGTCTGCGTTATGAGGTGAGCGGTGCGGAAAACGTGCCGGAGAAGCCCTGCGTGATTCTGTCCAAGCACCAGAGCACCTGGGAAACGTTTTTCCTTTCGGCTTACTTCGAACCATTGAGTCAGGTGCTCAAGCGCGAACTGCTCAACGTGCCGTTCTTTGGATGGGCAATCCGGCTGCTCAAACCCATTGCGATAGACCGTGAGAATCCCAAGGAGGCGTTACGTCAGGTCGCCAAGCAGGGACTGGAACGGCTCGAGCAGGGTGCCTGGGTGTTGATCTTTCCAGAAGGTACTCGCGTTCCCGTTGGCCAAGTCGGCAAGTTCTCGCGCAGCGGTGCGGCGCTGGCAGTCAACGCCAAGCTTCCGATTTTGCCTGTCGCGCACAATGCCGGTACGTTCTGGCCCAAGTCCGGTTGGGGCAAGCGACCTGGGGTCATTCAGGTGGTCATAGGTCCTGCTATGCATGCCGAGAGCGAAGGTCCCCGGGCTGCAGCTGAGCTCAACCAGCGCGCCGAAGACTGGATCAATTCGACCGTGGCGGAATTGGAACGCAACGTTTGACCTAAAAAAATAGGGCAATACAAAAGGGGAGCAGACTGATGTCTGCTCCCCTTTTTTTACCCCAACGTTCAGTCTTCGACCGAGCTGCGAATCAGATGATCGAAGGCACTCAGCGAGGCTTTCGCGCCTTCGCCAACGGCGATGACGATCTGCTTGTATGGCACCGTGGTGACATCACCTGCCGCGAAGATGCCCGGCAGCGAGGTCTCGCCACGCGCATCGACGATGATCTCGCCGCGTGAGGTCAGCTCTACCGTACCTTTCAGCCAATCAGAGTTGGGCAACAGGCCGATCTGCACGAAGATACCTTCCAGTTCCAGCTCATGGAATTCACTGGAGTTGCGGTCCTTGTAGGTCAGGCCGATAACCTTCTTGCCGTCGCCGATGACTTGACTGGTCAGCGCACTGGTGATCACGGTGACGTTGGGCAGGCTGTGCAGCTTCTTCTGCAGCACCGCATCGGCACGCAGCTGGCTGTCGAACTCGAGCAAGGTGACCTGAGCGACGATACCCGCCAGGTCGATCGCCGCTTCCACGCCCGAGTTACCGCCGCCAATCACCGCGACGCGTTTGCCCTTGAACAGCGGGCCGTCGCAGTGCGGACAGTAGGCCACGCCACGGCCACGGTATTCCTGCTCGCCTGGAACGTTCATTTCGCGCCAGCGCGCACCGGTCGCCAGGATCAGAGTCTTGGCTTTCAGCGAGCCACCATTTTCGAGCTTGATCTCGTGCAGACCGCCTTCGCTTGAAGCGGGGATCAACTGCGCCGCACGCTGCAGGTTCATGATGTCGACGTCGTATTCGCGTACGTGGTTTTCCAGTGCACGGGCCAGTTTCGGTCCTTCGGTTTCGTTGACCGAGATGAAGTTCTCGATGGCCATGGTGTCCAGCACCTGACCGCCGAAGCGCTCGGCGGCAACACCGGTACGGATACCCTTACGCGCCGCGTAGATGGCCGCTGCAGCGCCGGCCGGGCCACCGCCGACCACGAGCACGTCGAAGGCGTCCTTAGCGCTGAGTTTCTCGGCATCACGCGCCGAGGCGCCGGTGTCGAGCTTGGCGACGATTTCCTCTTCACCCATGCGGCCCTGACCGAACAGCTCGCCGTTGAGGTAGATGCTCGGCACCGACATCACCTGGCGGATCGTGACTTCTTCCTGGAACAACGCACCGTCGATGGCGACGTGACGGATATTCGGGTTGAGCACAGCCATCAGGTTCAGTGCCTGAACCACGTCGGGGCAATTCTGGCAGGACAGCGAGAAATAGGTTTCGAAGTTGTATTCGCCGTCGAGGTTCTTGATCTGCTCGATGACGTCAGGCGCGGTCTTGGACGGGTGACCGCCTACCTGGAGCAGGGCCAGTACCAAGGACGTGAACTCGTGGCCCATGGGAATGCCGGCGAAACGCAGGCTGATGTCGCCACCGATTCGGTTGAGCGCAAATGATGGCCGGCGAACGTCGTCACCGTCGGTACGCAGGGTGATCTTGTCGCTCAAGCTAGTGATGTCTTCCAGCAGGCTAAGCATTTCCTGGGACTTGGCGCCGTCACCGAGGGACGCAACGATCTCGAACGGCTGGGTGGCCTTTTCCATATAGGTTTTTAGTTGCGATTTTAGGTTGCTGTCGAGCATGTCGATTACCCCTTACTCATAGGCTTATTAAAGGAAGCGGTTGAATTTAGATGGACCTAGCTTAAGAGCTGGAGAGGAGTTCGGAAAATTGATTAAACGCAGCAGCACGATTAAATGAAACTATATGATCCAAATGGAGATGTTCCACGTGAAACAAAAAACCCGGCCTAGGCCGGGTTTCTTGCTATCGCTTACTGACGACTATCTCTTCTTCTATCAGAAGTCCAGATTGGAGACAGCCAGTGCGTTCGACTCAATGAAGTCACGTCGGGGTTCTACAGCATCCCCCATGAGGGTGTTGAAGATCTGGTCTGCACCAATGGCATCCTCAATCGTGACCTTGAGCATCCGACGTACTGCCGGATCCATCGTGGTTTCCCACAGCTGATCAGGGTTCATTTCACCCAGCCCCTTGTATCGCTGAACGCTGTGACGTCGCGTACCTTCGGTCATCAGCCAATCAAGAGCTTGCTTAAAGGTGGCAACCGGCTTTTTGCGCTCACCACGCTGAACATAGGCTCCTTCTTCGAGAAGGCTGTTCAGCTTGTCACCCAGCACTGTGACTGTCTTGTAGTCGTTACTGCCGAAGAAATCGCGGTTGAAGGTGATATAGCTCGCCAACCCGTGCGAAATGATCTCGACTTCCGGAAGCCACAGATTGCGCTCCTTGTCTTCGCGCAGGCTTGCCTTGTATGCCAGGCCAGATCGTTCGACGCCTTTCAGCAGCGCAGCGTAGGGCTCTAGCCAGGCCTGCATCGCTGCGTGATCACCCAACTGCTCGACAGTCACCCTGGGCAGATAGATAAAATGCTCTGTCAGCTCCTGTGGGTACAGACGCGATAGACGTTGAAGCGTTTTCATCACGGTACGGTAGTCGTTGACCAGACGCTCTAGCGCCTCACCGGACAAGCCGGGCGCGTGCTCGTTGACGTGCAGGCTGGCGTCTTCCAGAGCCGACTGGGTCAGGTATTCGTCCATCGCCTCGTCGTCTTTGATGTACTGTTCCTGCTTACCGCGCTTGACCTTGTAGAGCGGCGGCTGCGCGATATAGACGTAACCACGTTCAATCAGCTCGGGCAGCTGGCGGAAGAAGAACGTCAGTAGCAACGTCCGGATGTGAGAACCGTCAACGTCGGCATCGGTCATGATGATGATGTTGTGGTAGCGCAACTTGTCGATGTTGTACTCATCGCGACCGATACCACAGCCGAGCGCGGTGATCAGGGTGCCCACTTCCTGCGATGAAATCATCTTGTCGAAACGAGCTTTCTCGACGTTGAGGATCTTGCCCTTGAGCGGCAGGATGGCCTGGGTCCTGCGGTTGCGGCCCTGCTTGGCAGAACCGCCCGCGGAGTCACCCTCCACGATGTAAAGTTCGGAAAGGGCAGGGTCCTTTTCCTGGCAGTCGGCTAGCTTGCCGGGGAGGCCCGCGATGTCCAAGGCACCCTTGCGTCGAGTCATCTCGCGCGCTTTGCGTGCTGCTTCACGTGCTCGCGCAGCATCGATCATCTTGCCAACTACGGCCTTCGCCTCGTTGGGATGCTCGAGTAGAAAATCTCCGAAGTGCTTACCCATCTCCTGTTCTACGGCGGTCTTTACTTCGGACGAAACCAGCTTGTCCTTGGTCTGCGAGCTGAACTTCGGGTCCGGCACCTTGACCGAAATGATCGCGGTCAATCCTTCGCGCGCATCGTCACCTGTCGTAGCAACCTTGTGCTTCTTGGCCAAACCTTCCTGTTCAATGTAATTGTTCAGGTTGCGCGTTAACGCCGATCTAAAGCCGGCCAGATGCGTTCCACCGTCGCGCTGAGGGATGTTATTGGTGAAGCACAGTAGGTTTTCATTGAAGCTGTCATTCCACTGCAGCGCTACTTCGACACCGACACCATCGTCACGCTGTACATTGAAGTGAAACACTTCATTGACCGGCGTCTTGTTGGTATTGAGATAGGCCACGAAGGCACTGAGCCCACCTTCGTACTTGAACAACTCTTCCTTGGCGTTGCGCTCGTCGCGCAGGATGATTCCGACACCGGAATTCAGGAATGACAGCTCACGCAGCCGTTTGGCGAGAATATCCCAGCTGAAGTGAATATTCTGAAAGGTTTCAGCCGAGGGCTTGAAGTGGATTTCAGTCCCCGAATCTTCGGTTTCTCCGACTGCGGCGAGCGGGGCTTGCGGTACACCGTGGCGGTAGGTTTGTTCCCAAACCTTACCTTCCCGGCGAATTGTCAGGATGAGCTCCTCGGACAGGGCGTTCACTACCGAAACACCCACACCGTGAAGGCCGCCGGAAACTTTGTAGGAGTTGTCGTCGAACTTACCGCCTGCGTGCAGAACAGTCATGATGACCTCCGCTGCAGACACGCCTTCTTCGTGAATGTCTACCGGAATGCCACGACCATTATCGCGAACGCTGATCGATTCATCGACATGGATAGTGATCGAAATATCGCTGCAGTGACCTGCCAAAGCCTCATCGATCGAGTTGTCGACGACTTCAAAGACCATATGGTGCAGACCAGTTCCATCGTCCGTGTCGCCGATATACATGCCGGGGCGCTTACGTACGGCATCAAGGCCCTTGAGCACCTTAATACTGGACGAATCGTACGTGTGGTTTTCGCTCATGCCTTCACTCCCGAGGGGCCGTGGTCCTGGGCTATCGCTCCATGTTCCACGTGAAACATTGAGACTGGCGTGTCGCAACGCCAGCCTTCTCGCAATATGTTCGAATCAACACAGGTGATAAATACCTGGCAATTCAACTGTTCAAGCAACCTGCACAACGCAAGCCGGTGCTGATCGTCCAGTTCGGACGGTAGGTCGTCGACCAGGTAGATACACTGGCCGCGCTTGGCTTCGCTTACCAGATGACCTTGAGCAATCCGCAACGCGCACACCACCAGCTTCTGCTGGCCGCGGGATAGGGTCTCCGCGGCATTGTGGTTAGCAATTCGCAATCGAAGGTCAGCCCGCTGGGGACCCGCCTGAGTGTGTCCCATGAGCCTGTCTCGCTCGATTGAAGCCGCAAGCACTTCACTCAGAGAACGTCCTTTGTCCCAGCCACGGTAGTAGCTGAGCTGAAAACCCTCGAGGTCCAAAAGCGCCGCCAGAGTGGCCTCGAAAATCGGCTTCAGCGCCTGAATATAAGCCCGTCTGTATCCATCGATTTCATCGCTCGCGGCGCTTAATTCGCGGCTCCAGGCCACCTGAGAAGCGGGGTCAAGTGTACCATGTCGCAGCCACGAGTTACGTTGCCTCAGAGCCTGCTGGAGACGCTGCCAGGCCTGAATAAAGCGGGGTTCCACGTGAAACACGCCCCAATCTAAAAACTGGCGACGGAGCTTGGGGGCACCCTCAAGCAAGCGGAAACTGTCCGGATTGATCAGCTGCAACGGTAAGGCTTCAGCCAATTCCGCTGCGCTTCGAACGGTCTGCCCATTAATCCGGATGCGCGCTTCACCGCTGCGATCTCGGGAGATTCCCAGGGCGCTCGACTGACCATCAGCCATTTCGACCTGTCCAAAAACCGTGCAGCTGGAATGCTCATGACTAATGACAGGTGTTAGACGTGTACTGCGGAAAGAACGGGCCATTCCAAGAAGATGAATCGCCTCGAGGAGACTGGTTTTCCCGCTACCGTTATCACCGTAGAGAATATTGACACGAGGGGAGGGGTTTAGCGTCACCGGCTGCAGATTGCGAATGCCGGTGACGGAGATGCGGCTAAGTGACATCCAATGAATGGGTTACAGGCGCATCGGCATAACAACGTAGGCCGAGTCGTCGTTGTCGTACTCCTGAACCAGAGCACTGCTGTTCGCATCGGAAAGAATCAACCGGACCTGATCAGTCGTCATGACACTAAGCACATCGAGCAGATAGCTGACGTTGAAACCGATTTCCAAAGCCCCACCGGTATAGTCCACTGCGACTTCTTCTTCAGCTTCTTCCTGCTCGGGGTTGTTCGCCTGTATTTTCAACAGACCAGATTCCAGCTGCAGCCGGATACCACGGTATTTCTCGTTGGAAAGAATGGCCGTACGGCTGAACGCTTCGCGCAGGGTCTGGCGTTCACCCACCACCAACTTGTCACCGCCGCGGGGGAGCACACGCTCATAGTCAGGGAATTTCCCATCAACAAGCTTGGAGGTAAAAGTAAATTCACCTGTGGTAGCCCGAATGTGATGTTGGCCCAGGACGATACTGACATCACCGTCCTGATCTGTAAGAAGCCTGGCCAACTCGAGGATGCCCTTACGCGGAACGATCACTTGATGTCGGTCGGGCTGTTCGATGCCAGCTTGCATGGAGCACATGGCCAAACGATGTCCGTCAGTTGCGACCGCGCGCAGCATTCCACTTGAAACCTCGATCAGCATACCGTTCAGGTAGTAACGCACATCCTGCTGTGCCATGGCGAAGCTGCTGCGCTCGATTAGACGGCGCATCTTGCCTTGGTTAACGCTGAAGTTCAGCGAGCCAGGCCCTTCCTCTACAGTGGGAAAATCATTGGCTGGCAAGGTTGAAAGCGAAAAGCGGCTGCGCCCGGATTTAATAACAATCTTCTGATCATCCAGCCGGATATCGATAAGCGCATCAGGCTGCAAGCTTTTGCAGATATCCATCAGTTTGCGCGCGGGCACCGTGATCTCGCCTGGCTCGGATGCATCCTCCAAGGCGACACGACCAACCAACTCGACTTCAAGATCAGTGCCGGTAAGCGAAAGCTGATGGTCCTGGACCACCAGCAAGACGTTCGACAACACCGGCAGGGTCTGTCGACGCTCGACGACGCCGGCCACCAGCTGCAGAGGTTTCAACAAGGCTTCGCGCTGAATAGTGAAATGCATGGTCTGGTCCCTTGCCTATTAAATGGCCGCAGTCTGTTCAGGTTGTCAAAGTGCGCAGCAAATTCTTGTAATCTTCGCGAATATCCGCATCCAATTCACGAAGTTCGGCAATCTTACGACAAGCGTGTAGCACCGTCGTGTGATCGCGCCCACCGAAGGCGTCGCCGATTTCCGGCAAGCTGTGATTGGTGAGCTCTTTGGACAATGCCATCGCGACCTGCCGAGGCCTCGCGACCGAACGCGAGCGTCGTTTCGAGAGGAGATCCGATATCTTGATCTTGTAGTATTCAGCGACGGTGCGCTGAATGTTATCAACACTTACCAGCTTGTCTTGCAGTGCAAGCAGGTCTTTCAACGACTCGCGAATCAGCTCGATGGTAATGTCACGCCCCATGAAATGAGCATGGGCGATTACACGTTTCAATGCTCCTTCCAGTTCGCGAACATTCGAACGAATGCGCTGCGCAATGAAAAACGCAGCATCATGTGGAAGCTCGACGTTGGCCTGATCAGCCTTCTTCATCAGGATCGCCACACGGGTCTCAAGCTCCGGCGGCTCGACGGCCACAGTCAGCCCCCAGCCGAAGCGGGACTTCAAGCGCTCTTCGAGCCCGTCAATTTCTTTCGGGTAACGGTCACTGGTGAGGATCACCTGCTGGCCACCTTCAAGCAAGGCGTTGAACGTGTGGAAAAACTCTTCCTGCGACCGTTCTTTCTTGGCGAAGAACTGGATGTCGTCAATCAACAACGCATCCACCGATCGATAGAAGCGCTTGAACTCATTGATCGCGTTGAGCTGCAGAGCCTTGACCATATCCGCAACGAACCGCTCGGAATGCAGATAGACCACCTTGGCGTTAGGGTTCTTCTTCAGCAGATGATTGCCAACCGCGTGCATCAAGTGCGTCTTGCCAAGTCCTACGCCGCCATACAGAAACAACGGGTTGTAGCCATGCTTGGGATTGTCGGCCACCTGCCAGGCAGCTGCCCGTGCCAGTTGGTTGGACTTACCTTCAACAAAATTCTCAAAGGTGAACGTGCGGTTGAGATAACTGGTGTGCTTGAGCCCACCCTCGACCTGAACGTTGCGTTCCGCGGGCCGCGAAGGTGCGCTAGGCGCAGGCACTGCCATTGGTTCGGCAGATGGGGTCGGCTCGTTGAACGATGCAGGCGGCGGCGCAGCGGCGGCAGGTGCGCCAACCTGCGCCTGAGAACGAGGAACGGAGCCGACAGCTGGTCGTGAAGAAGCCACTCGCCGGCTGCCTATCAGCAGAGAGAGTGAAGGCACGGCTCCAGTGGCACGTTCCGACAGCAGCTCCATCAAGCGCGAAAGATACTTCTCGTTAACCCAATCGAGCACAAACCGGTTCGGGGCATAGACCCGCAACTCATCTCCATCAGCTTCAATCTGAAGCGGACGAATCCAAGTGTTGAATTGCTGGGCCGGCAGCTCATCTCTCAAGAGGTCAATACACTGCTGCCAAAGTTCCACCGACACGGACTCTCCTAGACGCTGCAACGCTCAAAACGGAGCTTATTGTAGCCCTGAGCCCATCAGTTATCCACAGTCCAAGGGCAGTTATATAGGAAGCAGACGATCAACCATGCTTGGTGATCATTGAAACCAGCCTCCTAAGGTTTGTTGATAACCATGCTCCAGCCCATTGGAAAAGCCTGTGTACAGCTAGCGGTGGTTCGGGCCTGTGTATAAGTTCTGCTTCCATCCACAGGAAACGCAGTGGCTTTGCACTGCAAACGCACCGTTTCCACAGAAGGTTTAAGAGCGCTGTACGCCTTGCGCTGCGTGGGCTACAGGCACCTGTCCACAGAAAATGGCTCCCCCATCTATAAGCACTGCATTAAGAAGAGCTTTATCTTCTTTCTCTATCTATTAATTTCTGAATGAATGGCGCTGGTTGGAAATTGACCTCACCGCGCGGCTTCTCTACAATCGCCGGTCTCTTAAAAGGGGGCCATTCCGGCCCGCAACGAATCACCAGGTAACGCATCATGAAACGCACTTTCCAACCCAGCACCCTCAAGCGCGCTCGCACCCACGGTTTTCGTGCCCGTATGGCCACCAAAAACGGTCGTGCCGTCCTGTCGCGTCGTCGCGCCAAAGGTCGTAAGCGTCTGGCAGTCTGAAGACGTCGGAACAGGTAGTGAGTCGAGACTTCGGTCGGGAAAAGCGTCTGCTGACCCCGAGCCAGTTCAAGGCTGTCTTCGACTCCCCCGACGGTAAGTTACCGGGCAGGAATGTCCTGCTACTGGTGCGCGAAAATCAGTTGCCACACCCGCGAATCGGATTGGTAATTGGCAAGAAGAGCGTCAAGCTCTCGGTAGAGCGCAATCGCATCAAGCGGCAACTGCGTGAAACCTTTCGTCTCCACCAGATGGAGTTGACGGGGTGGGACATCGTGGTCATCGCACGCAAGGGCCTCGCGGAACTGGATAATCCAGAACTGGCAAAGCAGTTTGCCAAACTCTGGCGACGCTTGGCTCGTACGCCGGCGCCGGATACCAAGCAGGTCCAGAGCAACGCCGCTGATGCGTAAGCTCGCACTCGTCCCCATCAAATTCTACCGGTACGCCATCAGTCCGATGATGGCCAGCCACTGTCGCTTCTACCCAAGTTGCTCCTGCTACGCACAAGAGGCCATTGAAACTCATGGCTTGCTGCGCGGTGGCTGGCTGAGCCTATGCAGGCTTGGCCGTTGCCATCCATGGAATCCGGGCGGCTATGATCCCGTGCCTTCCAACACCCCCTCCAATTCATCTTCGATGACCGAGTAACCATGGATATCAAACGCTCGATCCTGCTTGTCGCCCTGGCAGTCGTTGCTTACCTGATGGTTTTGCAGTGGAACCAGGACTACGGTCAGACCGCTATCCCTGACGAAACACGCCAGGAGCAGTCTTCGGCTGCGCAGCTTCCCGCTGTCCCGACCAACAGTGATGTGAATGCGCAGGGGGATATCCCTGCCGTAAGTACTGAACCGTCGGCCAACGCGGTAGCCGACGGTCAGGCCAGTTCTGAATTGATCCACGTACGCACTGACGTACTGGACGTCGCGATCGATCCCCGCGGTGGCGACATTGTCGACCTGCGCTTGCCAGAGTTTCCTCGTCGGCAAGATCGTCCAGACGTGCCGTTCCAGTTGTTCGAACGTAGCGGCGAGAGGACCTATGAAGCCCAGAGCGGCTTGATTGGGGACGGTCCGGACAAAGCAACTGGTCGTCCGCTATACAGCAGCGAGCAACAGCAATACCAATTGGGTGAGAATCAGGACCAGCTGGTCGTTGATCTGCAATACAGCGAAGACGGCGTCAACTACACCAAGCGCTTTACCTTCAAACGAGGCGACTACGATCTTGGCGTGCGCTATCTGATCGACAACCAAAGCGATCAAGCGTGGACCGGTCATATGTTCGGTCAGCTGAAACGTGATGACAGCAAGGATCCGTCCTCGAGTACCGCAACTGGCACAGCAACCTACCTGGGCGCGGCGCTCTGGACCAAAGACGAGCCCTACACCAAGGTTTCCATGGGGGACATGGACGACAAGAGTCTGAAGAAGACCGTCGAAGGTGGCTGGATAGCATGGTTGCAGCACTACTTTGTGACCGCGTGGATTCCAGCGCCTGACCAGACCAATCTGGTACAGACACGCAAGGACAGCCAGGGCAACTACATCATCGGTTTCACCGGTCCCGCTGTTTCGGTTGCACCGGGCAGTCAGGGTGAGACCTACGCTACCCTGTATGCCGGTCCGAAAAGTCAGGACCAGCTGGAAGAGCTGTCACCCGGCCTCCGTCTGACCGTTGATTACGGCATTCTCTGGTTCATCGCCCAGCCGATATTCTGGCTACTTCAGAATATCCATGCACTGCTGGGTAATTGGGGCTGGTCGATCATCGCGCTGACTATCGTGATCAAATTGGCGTTCTTCCCGCTCTCGGCTGCAAGTTACAGGTCGATGGCCCGCATGCGTGCGGTTTCGCCGAAAATGCAGGCGCTCAAAGAGCAGTTCGGCGACGACCGCCAGAAGATGTCTCAGGCGATGATGGAGCTGTACAAGAAAGAGAAGATCAATCCACTCGGAGGCTGTCTGCCGATCCTGGTGCAGATGCCCGTCTTCCTCGCGTTGTACTGGGTTCTGCTGGAGAGCGTCGAAATGCGCCAGGCGCCCTGGATGTTCTGGATCACAGACCTGTCGATCAAAGACCCTTTCTTCATTCTGCCGATCATCATGGGCCTGACCATGTTTATTCAGCAGCAATTGAACCCTACGCCACCGGACCCTATGCAAGCCAAGGTGATGAAGCTGCTGCCAATTATCTTTACCTTCTTCTTCCTCTGGTTCCCGGCAGGCCTGGTGCTGTACTGGGTCGTTAACAACTGCTTGTCGATCGCGCAGCAGTGGTACATTACCCGCAAGATCACCGGACAGACTGCCAGCGCAACCTGATCCGTCGAAGTGAACAGAACGCTCCTTAATTGGGGCGTTTTGCATTATCGATACCTGGGAGAGTTTTGATGAGCCAAGATCGCGAAACCATCGCTGCCGTCGCCACTGCACCGGGTCGTGGTGGGATCGGCGTAGTGCGCGTTTCCGGCCCGCGAGCCAAAGCCGTCGCGATCACGCTTAGCGGTCGCGAGCCGGTTCCAAGACATGCCCACTACGGCCCCTTCCATGCCGATGATGGTGAAGTGATCGATGAGGGATTGATGCTGTTCTTCCCCGGCCCCCACTCGTTTACCGGCGAAGATGTTCTGGAACTTCAAGGTCATGGCGGCCCCGTCGTGATGGACATGTTGTTGCAGCGTTGCATAGAGCTCGGCATCCGGCCTGCTCGCCCCGGTGAGTTCAGCGAGCGAGCGTTCCTCAACGACAAGCTGGACCTGGCCCAGGCAGAGGCGATCGCGGACCTTATCGAAGCGAGCTCGGCGCAAGCAGCGCGCAATGCCGTACGCTCCCTTCAGGGTGATTTCTCCCGGCGCGTGCATCACTTGACCGAAAGCCTGGTGCAGCTGCGCATCTACGTCGAAGCGGCGATCGATTTTCCGGAGGAGGAAATCGATTTCCTCGCCGACGGCCGAGTGCTCGGGTTGCTGGAGCAGCTTCGCGCAGAGTTATCCACAGTCCTCCGTGAGGCAGGGCAGGGCGCATTGCTGCGTGAGGGCATGAACGTGGTCATTGCAGGCCGACCCAACGCCGGCAAATCGAGCCTGCTCAATGCTCTGGCAGGGCGTGAGGCGGCAATCGTGACCGACATTGCCGGGACCACGAGAGATCTGCTCAAGGAGCATATCCAGATTGATGGAATGCCCTTGCACATCGTCGATACAGCCGGGCTGCGTGATACGAAGGACCAGGTGGAACGAATCGGCGTGGATCGGGCCATCAAAGCCATAGAGGACGCCGACCGTGTATTGCTGGTGGTCGATGCGAGTGCGGCGTCTGTTGCTGATGATGATGATGTCCTGTGGCCGGGTCTGCTGCTGACCAGACCAGACCCAGCGAAGACCACGGTGATTCGCAATAAGGCCGACATTACGGGTGACGCCGTCAGTATCTCAGTCGCCCCAGATGGACATACCACGCTCAGCCTGTCGGCCCGTTCAGGTGAGGGGCTTGAATTGCTCCGAGGGCATCTCAAGCACTGTATGGGCTATGACCAAACAGCGGAGAGCGCATTTAGCGCAAGACGCAGGCACCTGGACGCGCTGCGCAAGGCTGCCGAGCACCTTGACCATGGTCATGCTCAGTTAACGCTGGCAGGCGCAGGTGAGCTCCTGGCTGAAGACCTTCGTCAAGCACAGCAGGCACTTGGCGAGATCACCGGGGCATTCAGTTCCGACGATCTGCTTGGCCGAATCTTCTCCAGCTTCTGCATCGGCAAATAGTCGGTCTCTAGCCACGCTGTGGCGTTCAAACCTTTCCTGAACGCTATCCGTTCCTGAGGGGGCGACCTCCCACAGCCACCCCAGCATTCCAGTTCGACATCAGCCCTTCAGTTGGAGGGCCTGTCCACCTGCTCGCCTAAATTATCCTCCATGCCTGCCATTTTGTTGTTTTCAGCGCAGCGTGCCCGGCAGTTTTGCATAAAGAGAGGACGCTTAAGCTCTGTGGAAAACCCTGCCTAAGCTCGGTCAATAAGCAGTGCGCAAAGCGACTTCTGCAAGCGGCTGTGGATAAGGTCTTATTCCATACACAGGGTGTTAACCGGGCTTCCACCGCTTGTACGGCTCCTGAACACAGCGTTTCTTCCGGCTGCAACCAGCGTTAAATAAGCGTTTCAGCGTTCTATCCACAGATATGCGCTGCGTATTTATAAACATAAAAATAAGCTTTAAATCATTTCTCTTTTTTATCTATTAAGGCCTTCTCTTGAGCCAGAGCGCTGCAGCTGATCATTTTTTGTTCAGAGGCCTTCTTTCGCGCTCTCCTAGTGCCTATACTGGCGAGCTTCCTGAGACTCAACCAAACAGGCACGAGGTGCGTGGTGGATTTCCCTTCCCGTTTTGACGTCATCGTTATCGGCGGCGGCCATGCCGGTACCGAAGCTGCCCTCGCAGCCGCTCGAATCGGCGTAAAAACACTCTTGCTGACCCACAATGTCGAAACGCTGGGACAGATGAGCTGCAATCCAGCCATTGGTGGCATCGGCAAGAGTCATTTGGTGAAGGAAATCGATGCTCTCGGTGGCGTCATGGCAACTGCAACCGACCTGAGCGGCATTCAATTCCGGGTGCTCAACAGCCGCAAAGGGCCAGCCGTACGGGCGACGCGCGCTCAGGCTGATAGGGTGTTGTACAAGGCTGCTGTCCGTGAAGGGTTGGAAAACCAGCCGAACCTGTGGATATTTCAACAGGCAGCCGACGACCTGATTGTTGAGTCCGATCAGGTCAAGGGTGTCGTTACCCAGATGGGACTGCGCTTCCTAGCTGAATCGGTTGTCCTCACAACCGGCACCTTCCTTGGTGGACTTATCCACATTGGTTTGCAGAATTACTCTGGTGGTAGGGCCGGCGATCCCCCATCGATAGCGTTGGCCAAACGTTTACGCGAGCTACCCCTGCGGGTTGGCCGTCTGAAGACCGGAACGCCTCCTCGAATCGATGGCCGCAGCGTCGATTTTTCAGTAATGACCGAGCAACCAGGCGATACGCCGATTCCTCCCATGTCGTTTCTGGGTGAGGCAGCGCAGCATCCGCGGCAGGTGAGTTGCTGGATCACGCACACCAACGCCCGCACTCACGAAATCATCGCCGCCAACCTTGATCGATCACCGATGTATTCTGGCCTTATCGAGGGTGTCGGCCCGCGCTACTGCCCGTCGATTGAGGACAAGATTCATCGTTTTGCCGACAAGGACAGCCATCAGGTCTTTATCGAGCCGGAAGGCCTGACGACCCATGAGCTCTACCCAAACGGTATATCGACGTCGTTGCCTTTTGACGTGCAGTTGCAGATCGTTCAAAGCATTCGTGGCATGGAGCAGGCGCACATCGTGCGGCCCGGCTACGCCATCGAATACGACTATTTCGATCCACGTGATTTGAAATACAGCCTGGAAACCAAAGTGATTGGTGGGCTGTTTTTCGCCGGGCAGATCAACGGCACTACCGGTTACGAAGAGGCGGGAGCCCAGGGGCTACTCGCTGGTGCCAACGCTGCGCTGCGCGCCAAAGGGTTGGACAGCTGGTGTCCTCGTCGGGACGAAGCGTATCTCGGCGTGCTGGTCGATGACCTGATCACGCTCGGGACGCAGGAGCCGTATCGGATGTTCACCTCGCGCGCCGAATATCGGCTGATTCTGCGTGAGGACAACGCTGATTTGCGATTGACCGAAAAAGGCCGCGAGTTGGGCTTGGTCGACCACGTGCGTTGGGCTGCATTCGAACGCAAGCGCGAGAGTATCGTGCAGGAAGAACAACGGTTGAAGGGCACCTGGGTTCGCCCGGGAACCGAGCAGGGCGATGCGATTGCCGAGCGATTCGGGACCCCGCTTACCCATGAGTACAACCTGCTGAACCTCTTGGCGCGGCCGGAAATCGATTATCGGGGCCTCATGCAGCTCACCGGCGGCGGATCCGAAGATCCTCAAGTCGCCGAACAGGTTGAGATCAAGACCAAGTACGCCGGCTACATCGACCGCCAGCAGGAGGAGATTCTCCGCTTACGGGCCAGCGAATCCATCGCGCTGCCAGCTGAGCTGGATTACTCAGGTATTTCCGGACTTTCCAAAGAGATCCAGCACAAGCTTTCGCAGGCACGGCCTGAAACCCTTGGGCAAGCCTCTCGGATTCCTGGCGTCACGCCGGCAGCGGTGTCGCTACTCATGATTCATCTGAAAAAGCGCAGCGCTGGGCAAAAGCTGGAGCAGAGCGCTTGATGGCTATGGAACTGGTTGATCATGCCGATGAGCTCAGACTAGGGGCGTTTCAGCTGGGGCTCGACCTGAGCAGCGCTCAGCAACAGCAGCTAATGGCTTATCTGGCACTGCTGAACAAGTGGAACAAAGCTTACAACCTCACCGCAGTGCGCGACCCGGCCGAGATGGTCTCTCGCCACCTGCTCGACAGCCTGAGCGCTGTGCCGCACGCCGAACAGGGCGGCGCCCGCTGGCTCGATGTCGGAAGTGGGGGCGGTATGCCTGGAATTCCTCTGGCGATCATGTTTCCCGAGCGCAACTTCACCCTGCTTGACTCCAACGGCAAGAAGACCCGCTTTCTCACCCAGGTGAAGCTGGAGTTGAAACTCGCCAATGTCGATGTTGTCCACAGCCGCGTCGAGCAGTTCAGACCGCCGCAGCCGTTCACTGATATCACCTCGCGGGCGTTCAGCTCCCTAGAGGATTTTGCCAACTGGACTCGCCATCTCGGCGATAAAGATTCCCGCTGGCTCGCCATGAAAGGCGTGCAACCGGACAATGAGCTGCAGGCGCTTCCGACGGACTTCCAGCTGCAGAGCTGTGTAGTACTCAAGGTTCCAGGTTGCCAAGGGCAACGCCATCTGCTGATACTGCGGCGCACTTCATGACCCGGACAGACGCTGACCATGGCTAAAGTATTTGCCATCGCCAATCAGAAAGGCGGTGTCGCCAAGACCACCACTTGCATCAACCTGGCGGCTTCGCTCGTTGCAACGCGTCGTCGCGTGCTGCTGATCGATCTTGATCCACAAGGCAACGCCACCACCGGCAGCGGTGTGGATAAGTTGGCGTTGGAATTTTCGATTTACGACGTGCTGATTGGTGAGTGCAGCTTGGTCGATGCCATGCAGTTCTCAGAGCACGGCGGTTATCAGCTGTTACCAGCCAACCGCGACCTGACGGCTGCTGAAGTTGCCTTGCTGAATCTCCCGGCCAAAGAGAACCGCTTGCGCGAAGCGCTGGCCCCGGTGCGCGAGAATTACGACTACATCCTCATCGATTGCCCACCCTCGCTCTCGATGCTGACGATCAACGCGCTGACGGCCGCCGATGGCGTGATCATTCCCATGCAATGCGAGTACTACGCGCTCGAAGGCCTGTCAGATCTGGTCAATTCGATTCAACGTATTGGTCAGGCGCTGAACCCATCGTTGAAGATCGAGGGTTTGCTCCGCACCATGTATGACCCGCGCAGCAGCCTGACCAACGATGTCACTGAGCAGCTGAAAGCGCACTTCGGTGAGAAGCTCTATGACACCGTGATTCCACGCAATGTACGCCTGGCAGAAGCCCCCAGCCATGGCATGCCGGCGCTGGTCTATGACAAGCAATCCAAGGGCGCCTTGGCTTACCTGGCTCTGGCGGGCGAGTTGTCGCGCCGTCAGCGTCGAGCCGCCCGCAGCGCAACCGCATAAGGAAACTTCATGGCGACCAAAAAACGAGGCCTAGGACGGGGGCTGGATGCCCTGCTCGGCGGCGCCAATGTGGCGGCCATACAAGAGGATGCTGCTCAAGCTGATGTGCATGAGCTGCAACAGTTGCCGCTCGACGTTATCCAGCGGGGCAAGTATCAGCCTCGCCGCGACATCGACCCGGTCACCCTCGACGAACTGGCGAACTCGATCCGTACCCAGGGTGTGATGCAACCCATCGTGGTTCGCTCGATTGGCTCTGGCCGCTACGAAATTATCGCTGGAGAACGGCGCTGGCGTGCGAGTCAGCAGGCTGGCCTGGACAAAATACCTGCCATGGTTCGGGAAGTCTCCGACGAAGCAGCCATCGCCATGGCACTGATCGAGAACATTCAGCGCGAGGACCTCAGCCCTATCGAGGAAGCCGTTGCGCTTCAGCGACTGCAGCAGGAGTTCCAGCTGACACAGCAGCAGGTCGCGGACGCGGTGGGTAAATCCCGTGTGACCATTAGCAACCTGCTGCGTCTGATTGCACTGCCGGAGGAGATCAAGACGCTTCTCTCGCATGGCGATCTGGAAATGGGCCATGCCCGGGCTTTGCTTGGACTGCCTGCCGATCAGCAGGTTGAAGGCGCGCGGCATGTTGTCGCACGCGGTCTGACCGTACGCCAGACCGAAGCGCTGGTAAGGCAATGGCTGAGCAAGCCGGAAAGCACCAAAACCGAGCCAAAAAGCGATCCCGATATCGTCCGTCTTGAACAGCGCCTGGCTGAACGTCTGGGCTCACCGGTGCAAATCAAGCACGGTGAGAAGGGCAAAGGGCAGCTGGTAATCCGTTACAGTTCGCTGGATGAGTTGCAGGGCGTACTTGCGCACATTCGCTGATACAAAGTTTATGTAGTGCCGGTCAGAAAGTGCTACCTGAAGGTTGAACGCAGGATGGGCTGCTCCTATACTCGCGGCGCTTTTTTGACCGCGGTCGAGCTGAACAGCTAACGATCTTTTCGATGGATGCACGGTGAATATACGCAACAAGACACCTCTCCATCGGTTGCCTGTAGTACGTGTGTTAGCCGTACAGGCGTTCGTTGCGTTAGGCGCAGGCGTAGCATGCGGTTTGTTTTTTGGTATGGTTGCCGGCTATTCGGGATTGTTGGGTGGCCTGATTGCATTAGTGGCCAACCTGTACTTTGCGTTTAAGGCGTTTCGCTATTTTGGCGCGCGCTCGACCACAGCCATTGTTCAGTCCCTGTGGGCTGGAGAAATGGGTAAGCAGATTCTGGCAGCAGCGCTGTTTGCGCTGGTGTTTGTAGGAGTGAAACCGCTGCAACCGGGGGCGTTGTTCGTCGGTTACCTGATGGTTCTGGGCGCCGGAGCGAGCGCCCTCCTGCTGATGAAAAATAATCCGAAGCATTGAGCACTGAGGCGTTTATGGCGAGTACCCCGGCGGAATACATCCAGCATCACCTGCAGAATCTGACCTACGGAAAACTGCCGGAAGGTTACGTACGCGCAGACGGCTCGGTCGTCGACCAGGCTACCTGGACCATTGCTCATTCGGGCGTGGAAGCGCGTGACATGGGCTTCATGGCCGTCCATCTCGATACACTCGGATGGTCGCTGTTCATGGGACTCATCTTCGTGCTGGTGTTTCGCATGGCGGCCAAGGGCGCTACTGCGGGTACCCCAGGCCGTTTGCAGAACTTCGTCGAGATGTGCGTCGAGTTTGTCGAAGGCGTGGTGAAAGACACCTTCCATGGTCGCAACGCGCTGATCGCGCCGCTGGCCCTGACGATTTTCGTTTGGGTGTTCCTGATGAACAGCCTGAAATGGATTCCGGTCGACTACATTCCAGGTCTAGCGAGCATGTTGGGCCTGCCATACTTCAAGATCGTACCGACTGCGGACCCGAACGGAACCTTCGGTCTGTCGCTTGGCGTGTTCATTCTGATTCTGTTCTACAGCTTCAAGGTCAAGGGCTTCGGTGGCTTTACCAAAGAACTGGCTTTCACGCCGTTCAATCACTGGTCGCTTGTGCCGTTCAACCTGTTCCTCGAAATCCTCGGTCTGCTGACCAAGCCGTTGAGCCTGGCTCTACGACTGTTCGGCAACATGTATGCCGGTGAGGTGGTATTCATCCTCATCGCGCTGCTGCCGTTCTACGTGCAGTGGACCCTGAATGTACCCTGGGCGATCTTCCATATCCTGGTGATCCCGCTGCAGGCGTTCATCTTCATGGTTCTGACCGTGGTGTATCTGAGCTCTGCGCATGAAGACCACAGTCATGCCGAACTCACGCCGTAACAGTTAAAACCGGTTCAACACGTTTCGTTTTACCAAGAAAACCTTAACCCTTAGCTTCAGGAGCTTTACATGGAACTCGTCTACATCGCCGCCTCTCTCATGATCGGTCTGGGTGCCCTGGGCACTGGCATTGGCTTCGCTCTGCTGGGCGGTAAGCTGCTGGAATCCACTGCTCGCCAACCCGAGCTGGCTCCTCAGCTGCAAACCAAGACCTTCCTGATGGCTGGTCTGCTCGACGCCGTACCGATGATCGGTGTTGGTATCGCGATGTACCTCATCTTCGTTGTCGCTGCTTAAGACTTTTCCGGTTCCTGATGGGGTTCGCATGGCGAGCCCCGTTGCCGTGGAATTGACAACCGCGTCGAACGAGATAGCACGAGGTATATCGCTGTGAACATTAACTTGACGCTGTTCGGTCAAACGTTCGCCTTCGCTATTTTCGTCTGGTTTTGCATGAAGTACGTATGGCCGCCGATCACCAAGGCCATGCAAGAACGCCAGAAGAAAATCGCCGAAGGACTGGACGCCGCAGGCCGTGCGCAGCAAGACCTAAAGTTGGCTCAGGAAAAGGTTTCCAACACTCTCCGTGAGACCAAAGGGCAAGCTGCCCAGATTCTTGAGCAAGCCAATAAGCAAGCCAACGCCATCGTTGAGGATGCCAAGCAACAGGCGCGCGCCGAAGGCGAGCGACTGGTAGCCGGCGCCCGCGCCGAGATCGAGCAGGAAGTGAATCGTGCCAAGGAGCAACTGCGTAACCAGGTAGCCGTGTTGGCTGTCATGGGTGCGGAGAAGATTCTGGAGTCCCAGGTGGACGCCAAGGCACACAACGATCTGGTCGAAAAACTGGCCTCCCAACTCTAAGCGAGGCAAGCGATGATCAATACCCAGACGCTTGCTCGGCCCTATGCAAAGGCCGCTTTCGAGTTTGCCAGCGCGGCTGGCCGGATTGATGCCTGGTCGGGCATGTTGAGCCTGGCTGCGGTCGCTGTTGACGTTCCCCAAGTTACCGAACTGCTTAAGAACCCGCGTCTGACCAGCGAAAGCAAGGTCCAGACATTGGTTCAGCTGTTCGGTAGCGACATCGATGAAGCATTCCGAAACTTCGTCTCCACTTTGGGCGATAACGATCGTCTGGATGTGTTGCCGACTATTCGGGAGCTGTTCGAGGAACTCAAGGCTGAGGCCGAAAAGACACTCGACGTTGAAGTGCAGACGGCCTTCGAGCTGACCTCTGTGCAACTCCAAACTTTGGCTGCCGCCTTGTCGAAGCGGCTAGATCGTACCGTCAACCCCCAGCAGGTCGTGAACCCTGCGCTGATCGGCGGCGTTGTTATCCGCGCCGGCGATGTGGTTGTCGACGGTTCGGTCCGCGGCAAACTGAGCCAGTTGGCCGAATCGTTGAAATCCTGATTTGAGGGTCGTGGCATGCAGCAACTGAATCCTTCCGAGATTAGTGAAATCATAAAGCAGCGCATCGGCAGCTCCGATGTGTCTGCTCAAGCGCGCAATGAGGGTACCGTCGTCAGCGTTTCCGACGGTATCGTGCGCATTTACGGCCTGGCCGACGTGATGTACGGGGAGATGATCGAATTCCCCGGTGGCGTCTTCGGCATGGCCCTGAACCTGGAGCAGGACTCTGTAGGTGCCGTTGTATTGGGCGCGTACCAGAGCCTGACCGAAGGCATGAGTGCCAAGTGCACCGGTCGCGTACTGGAAGTTCCGGTTGGTCCGGAACTGCTGGGTCGCGTCGTTGACGCTCTGGGCAACCCCGTTGACGGCAAGGGCCCAGTCAATGCTCAGGCAACTGACGCTGTCGAGAAAGTCGCACCGGGCGTGATCTGGCGTAAGTCGGTCGACCAGCCGGTTCAAACCGGCTACAAGTCGGTCGATGCGATGATCCCGGTCGGTCGTGGTCAGCGCGAGCTGATCATCGGCGACCGTCAGATCGGTAAAACCGCTCTGGCCATCGACGCGATCATCAACCAGCGCAACAGCGGCATCAAGTGCGTCTACGTGGCCATCGGTCAGAAGCAGTCGACCATCGCTAACGTGGTGCGCAAGCTGGAACAGCACGGTGCACTGGCCAACACCATCATCGTTGCCGCTTCGGCTTCCGAATCCGCTGCGCTGCAGTTCCTGGCACCTTACGCTGGCTGCACCATGGGCGAATACTTCCGTGATCGCGGCGAAGACGCACTGATCGTTTATGACGATCTGTCCAAGCAGGCTGTCGCCTATCGTCAGATCTCCCTGCTGCTGCGCCGTCCGCCAGGACGCGAAGCCTATCCAGGTGACGTTTTCTATCTCCACAGCCGTCTGCTGGAGCGTGCATCGCGCGTTTCCGAAGAGTACGTCGAGAAGTTCACCAATGGTGCCGTGACTGGCAAGACCGGTTCCTTGACCGCTCTGCCTATCATCGAAACCCAGGCTGGTGACGTATCTGCGTTCGTTCCGACCAACGTGATTTCGATCACCGACGGCCAGATCTTCCTTGAGTCGTCGATGTTCAACGCCGGTATCCGTCCGGCCGTTAACGCCGGTATCTCGGTATCCCGCGTCGGTGGCGCCGCTCAGACCAAGATCATCAAGAAGCTTTCCGGTGGCATTCGTACCGCACTGGCTCAGTACCGTGAACTGGCGGCCTTCGCCCAGTTTGCCTCTGACCTGGACGAAGCGACCCGCAAGCAGCTGGAGCATGGTCAGCGTGTCACCGAGCTGATGAAGCAAAAGCAGTACGCGCCGATGTCCATTGCCGACATGGCGGTGTCCCTGTACGCAGCCGAGCGCGGCTTCCTGCAGGACATCGAAGTAGCCAAGGTTGGTGCCTTCGAGCAGGCGTTGATTGCCTATTTCCATCATGAGCATGCTGCTCTGCTGGACAAGATCAACGTGAAGGGCGACTTCAACGACGAAATCGACGCAGGCATCAAAGCCGGTATCGAGTCGTTCAAGGCCACCCAATCCTGGTAAGCCGCAGCGGGAGCCGCGAGGCTCCCGCTTGCTAACCCGATAGGTGTCAAATGGCAGGCGCAAAAGAGATTCGCAGCAAGATTGCGAGCATCAAAAGCACGCAGAAGATCACCAGCGCCATGGAAAAGGTGGCGGTCAGCAAGATGCGCAAGGCACAGATGCGCATGGCTGCCAGCCGTCCCTATGCGGAGCGGATCCAGCAAGTTATTGGTCACCTGGCCAATACCAACCCTGAATACCGTCATCCGTTCATGGTTGAGCGCCCGGTCAAGCGTGTCGGCTACATCGTCGTGTCGTCCGATCGTGGCCTGTGCGGCGGCTTGAACACAAACCTGTTCAAGGCGCTGATCAAGAACATGAAGGAATGGCACGACAGTAAAGTCGAAGCTGACCTGTGCGTGATCGGTAACAAGGGTGCGAGCTTCTTCCGCAGCTTTGGCGGCAATGTGGTCGCGGCAGTCAACGGACTTGGCGAGGAGCCGTCGATCAATGATCTGATCGGCAGCGTCAAAGTCATGTTGGATGCTTTCGATCAAGGCCGTCTGGACCGTCTCTACCTGGTGTCGAACAAGTTCATCAACACCATGACGCAGAAGCCGACCGTAGCTCAGTTGCTGCCGTTGGCCGCGAGCGACGATCAGACCGCGCCGAAAGGTAAGTGGGACTATCTGTACGAACCCGACGCTCGCCTGTTGCTGGACGCGCTGCTGGTTCGCTATGTCGAATCCCAGGTCTACCAGGCCGTGGTCGAAAACGGCGCCGCCGAACAGGCAGCCCGGATGATCGCCATGAAGAACGCAACCGACAACGCCGGTGAGCTGATCAGCGACCTGCAACTGGTCTACAACAAGGCCCGTCAGGCTGCGATCACGCAAGAAATTTCGGAAATCGTCGGCGGCGCTGCCGCGGTTTAAGAACGGTTCAAATATTCAGAGGAACCAAACATGAGTAGCGGACGTATCGTTCAAATCATCGGCGCCGTTATCGACGTGGAATTTCCGCGCGATCTGGTACCGAACATCTATGACGCGCTGAAAGTGACCGGCGCCGAAACGACCCTGGAAGTTCAGCAGCAGCTGGGCGACGGCATTGTCCGTACCATCGCCATGGGTTCGACCGAAGGCCTCAAGCGTGGCCTGGACGTCAGCAACACTGGCGCAGCCATCTCCGTACCGGTGGGCACTGCCACACTGGGCCGGATCATGGACGTGCTGGGCAACCCCATCGACGAAGCCGGTCCGATCGGTGAAGAAGAGCGCTGGGGTATCCATCGCGCGGCGCCGAGCTATGCCGAGCAGGCTGGCGGCAACGAGTTGCTGGAGACTGGCATCAAGGTTATCGACCTGGTTTGCCCGTTCGCCAAAGGCGGTAAGGTCGGTCTGTTCGGTGGTGCCGGTGTGGGCAAGACCGTAAACATGATGGAACTGATCCGTAACATCGCGATGGAGCACAGCGGTTATTCCGTGTTCGCCGGTGTGGGTGAGCGTACTCGTGAAGGTAACGACTTCTATCACGAGATGAAGGACTCCAACGTTCTCGACAAGGTTGCACTGGTCTACGGCCAGATGAACGAGCCACCAGGAAACCGTCTGCGCGTGGCACTGACCGGCCTGACCATGGCCGAGAAGTTCCGTGACGAAGGCAAGGACGTTCTGCTGTTCGTCGACAACATCTACCGTTACACCCTGGCCGGTACCGAAGTGTCCGCCCTGCTGGGTCGTATGCCGTCCGCGGTGGGTTACCAGCCGACACTGGCCGAGGAGATGGGCGTTCTGCAAGAGCGCATCACCTCCACCAAGAGCGGTTCGATCACCTCCGTTCAGGCCGTTTACGTACCTGCGGATGACTTGACCGACCCGTCCCCGGCGACCACCTTCGCCCACTTGGACGCCACCGTGGTTCTGTCGCGTGACATCGCTTCCCTGGGTATCTACCCGGCGGTCGATCCGCTCGACTCCACGTCGCGCCAGCTGGATGCCAACGTGATTGGCCAGGAGCACTACGACACCGCTCGCGGCGTTCAGTACGTGCTGCAGCGCTACAAGGAGCTGAAGGACATCATCGCGATTCTCGGTATGGACGAACTGTCCGAAGCCGACAAGCAGCTGGTATCCCGTGCTCGTAAGATCCAGCGCTTCCTGTCCCAGCCGTTCTTCGTTGCCGAAGTCTTCACCGGTTCGCCAGGCAAGTACGTTTCGCTGAAAGAAACCATCCGTGGCTTCGCCGGCATCCTCAACGGTGACTACGATCACCTGCCGGAGCAGGCGTTCTACATGGTTGGCGGTATCGACGAAGCCATCGAGAAAGCCAAGAAACTGTAACTGGCGCGCCCGCTTGCGGGCGCCAATAAGCTCTGCTGGCGGCGAAGTTTCCAGCAGAGCTCATTACCGAGGCATAAGTATGGCTATGACAGTCCACTGTGACATCGTCAGCGCGGAAGAAGAGCTGTTCTCGGGGCTGGTAGAGATGGTCATCGCCCATGGTCACCTGGGTGACCTGGGTATTCTGCCGGGCCACGCTCCCTTGCTGACTGATCTCAAGCCCGGTCCGGTGCGTGTGATCAAGCAGGGCGGCGAAGAAGACATCTTCTACATTTCTGGCGGCTTCATTGAAGTACAGCCGAACATGGTGAAGGTGCTTGCCGATACTGCTACTCGCGCCAAGGATCTGGACGAAGCGGCGGCGAAAGCTGCAGTTACAGCCGCTGAAAAAGCGTTGCACGAGAAGGGTGCCGAGTTTGACTACGGCTCCGCTGCTGCGCGTCTCGCCGAGGCTGCAGCCCAGCTGCGGACGATCGAGGCGATGCGCAAGAAGTACGGTCGCGGTTGATCCGCTAACGGCTTCATCGCGAACGAGTAAAAGGGTAGCCTTGGCTACCCTTTTTCTTTTTCTGCCACTTGGAAATAACCACCGCGTCGGCCTGCGGCTACGTTTGTTCAGGATCTGCCATGTCTCTCGATATCGTCATTCTCGCGGCTGGTCAGGGTACGCGCATGCGCTCGGCCCTACCGAAAGTTCTCCATCCCGTAGCGGGTCGTTCCATGCTTGGGCATGTCATCGATACCGCTCGCGCACTCGCGCCAAAGGCCATCCACGTGGTCATCGGCCACGGCGCCGAGCAGGTTCGCGAACAGCTGGCTGCGGATGATCTTAATTTTGTGGTGCAGGCCGAGCAACTGGGGACAGGGCATGCAGTGGCCCAAGCGCTCCCGGCACTTTCGGCCGAACGTGTGCTGATCCTTTATGGTGATGTGCCGCTGATCGAGGCGGCGACGCTGGAACGTCTCCTGCAGCAGGTCACCCCACAACAGCTCGCACTTCTCACTGTGAACCTGGCCGATCCCAGCGGCTATGGACGGATCGTTCGCGACGGGCAAGGGGTGGTGCGGGCGATCGTCGAACACAAGGATGCATCTGCGGCTCAAAGGCTCATCACTGAAGGCAATACCGGTATCTTGGCCGTGCCGGGTGAAAGGCTTGCCGACTGGCTGGGCCGGCTATCGAACAGCAACGCCCAAGGCGAGTACTACCTGACCGATGTGATCGCCATGGCGGTCGCCGATGGGCTGGTGGTCGCCACCGAGCAGCCGCTGCATGCAATGGAAGTTCAGGGCGCCAATGACCGCATTCAACTGGCTGAGCTTGAGCGACATTATCAGCAGCGTGCCGCTCGCCATTTAATGGCACAGGGCGTGACGTTGAGAGATCCGGCGCGTTTTGATCTGCGCGGCGAAGTTACTGCCGGTCGCGATGTGCTGATTGATGTAAACGTGATTCTCGAAGGCAAGGTCGTGATCGAGGACGGTGTGGAGATCGGCCCGAATTGCGTGATCCGCAACAGCACGCTACGCCGCGGTTCGGTGGTCAAGGCCAACAGTCATCTCGAAGGCGCGGAATTGGGTGAAGGCGCTGATTGCGGGCCATTTGCCCGTTTGCGCCCCGGCGCGGTATTAGGCGCCAAAGCGCATGTTGGCAATTTCGTCGAGGTGAAGAACGCCAGCTTGGGCGAGGGCGCCAAGGCCGGGCACCTGGCCTATCTGGGCGATGCGGATATAGGTGCACGGACCAACATCGGGGCCGGCACCATCACCTGCAATTACGATGGTGCAAACAAGTTCCGCACGGTCATGGGCGAGGACGTCTTCATTGGCTCCAACAGCTCGTTGGTAGCTCCGGTGACCCTGGGCGATGGCGCAACCACCGGCGCGGGCTCGGTGATCACCGCTGACGTCCCGGCTGAAACTCTGGCCCTGGGACGAGCGCGACAAGCAGTGATCACAGGCTGGCTGCGGCCTCAGAAAGGCCAGAAGTAGCAGCGAGTGCGTTCATCGTTGGGTTGCAGGTCTGGCTCTTCTTTACCAATGACGTCAGACCGTCGCGCTGGTGAGTTGCTCAATCACGACCCGGTGCCGCGATTGGGATCGAAAGGTCAAGCGGCACTGTTAAGCCAGGCGCTAGACAGCTGACCAATCAGCCCTTACGGCCTGATGTGCTATTTACGCGTTGAAGCGTCTCCGCAGTTGACCGTTGCGCAAATATAGGTTTTGATTCGCCAGTTTTTCTTTCGAATCGAAACTTAAGCATGTCGAAACGCAACACTCCGCAACGCCGTCACGCGATACTAGCCTTGCTCAACGAGCAGAGCGAGGTCAGCGTCGACGAGCTGTCCAGGCGTTTCGAGACCTCTGAGGTGACCATCCGTAAGGACCTCGCCGCGCTGGAGAAAAACGGTCTACTGTTGCGTCGCTACGGCGGTGCGGTGCTCTTGCCGCAGGAGCTGATTGGTGACAGTGCGCAGCCGGTATCGCTTTGCAAGCAAGCCATCGCCCGAGCCGCTGTGGCATGCATTCGTGAACATGCGCGAATCATCATCGACAGCGGCACCACTACGGCAGCCATGATCCCGCAACTGGGCCACAAGCATGGTCTGTTGGTCATGACCAATTCGCTGAGTGTGGCCAATGCGTTGCGCGAGCTGGAACACGAGCCAACACTGTTGATGACTGGCGGTACCTGGGATCCACATTCCGAGTCGTTCCAGGGACAGGTGGCCGAACAGGTGCTGCGTTCTTATGACTTCGACCAGCTGTTCATTGGTGCAGACGGTATCGATCTGCAGCGTGGCACCACCACTTTCAACGAGTTGCTCGGCTTGTCGCGGGTCATGGCCGAAGTCGCACGCGAAGTTATCGTGCTGGCCGAGTCCGACAAGATCGGCCGGCGCATACCCAATCTAGAGTTGCCCTGGGGCGACATCCATAACCTTATCACGGACGACCGCCTCACCCCCGAGGCGCGTTCAAGCATTCAGGCCCGCGGTATCAAGTTGATCTGCGCGGCCGTCGAAACCCATCAGGAGTCCTGACCATGTGTGGCATCGTTGGCGCCGTCGCTGAACGTAACATCACCGCAATCTTGCTCGAAGGGCTCAAGCGCCTGGAGTACCGTGGCTACGACAGCGCCGGTGTCGCCGTGCTGGATGCCAGCGGAAGCCTGCATCGTCTGCGCCGTTCCGGCAAGGTCGCCGAGCTGGAGCAGGCGCAACAGGACGAGCAACTTACCGGTCGCCTGGGCATTGCGCACACCCGCTGGGCCACTCACGGAGCACCTTGCGAGCGCAACGCTCATCCACATTTTTCGGGTGATGACCTGGCCGTGGTGCACAACGGCATCATCGAAAACCACGAAGCGCTGCGCCAGCAGCTGAGAGGGATGGGCTACGTTTTCGTGTCCGATACCGACACCGAAGTCATTGTTCATCTGTTGCATCACAAGCTCGGTGAGGTTGGCGACCTGACCGTCGCGCTCAAGGAGGCCGTCAAAGAGCTGCACGGCGCCTATGGTCTGGCGGTGGTCAGCGCGAAACAGCCAGATCGCTTGCTTGCCGCCCGCAGCGGTAGCCCGCTGGTGATCGGCCTGGGCCTGGGTGAGAACTTCCTCGCCTCCGATCAGCTGGCACTGCGTCAGGTCACTGACCGCTTCATGTACCTAGAAGAAGGTGACATTGCCGAGATCCGCCGCGACAGCGTGCAGATCTGGAATGTCGATGGCCAGCCTGTCGAGCGCGAAAGCGTGCAATACCATGAGGGTGCCGAAGCTGCGGACAAGGGCGAGTATCGCCATTTCATGCTCAAGGAAATTCATGAGCAGCCCAAGGTCGTGCAACGTACCCTCGAAGGTCGTCTTGGCGACCAGCAGGTACTGGTGCAGGCGTTCGGCCCGCAGGCGGCTGAGCTGTTCGCCAAGGTGCGTAACGTGCAGATCGTCGCCTGCGGCACCAGCTACCATGCCGGAATGGTCGCTCGTTACTGGCTCGAAGAGCTGGCCGGCATTCCCTGTCAGGTAGAAGTGGCCAGCGAGTTTCGCTACCGCAAGGTGGTGGTGCAGCCGGATACGCTGTTCGTCACCATTTCCCAGTCTGGCGAAACGGCCGATTCTCTGGCCGCGCTGCGCAACGCCAAGGCGCGGACGGAAGGGGAAGGTCGTTATCTTGCCAGCCTGGCTATCTGCAACGTCGGCATCAGCTCCCTGGTGCGCGAATCCGATTTGACCCTACTGACGCAGGCCGGCCCTGAAATCGGGGTGGCTTCGACCAAGGCCTTCACCACGCAACTGGTCGGCCTGTTGCTGCTGACCCTGTCACTGGGACAGGTACGCGGCACCCTGGCGCCAGCACTGGAAGCGGAGCTGATCGACGAACTACGTCGTCTGCCTACACGCCTTGGCGAAGCGCTGGCCATGGACACCACGGTGGAAAAGATTTCCGAACATTTCGCTGAGAAGCACCACACATTGTTCCTCGGCCGTGGCGCGCAATACCCGGTGGCCATGGAAGGGGCGCTGAAGCTAAAGGAAATTTCCTACATTCACGCCGAGGCTTATCCGGCCGGTGAGCTCAAGCATGGTCCGTTGGCGCTGGTCGACGCTGACATGCCGGTGGTCACCGTGGCGCCCAACAACGAATTGCTGGAAAAGCTCAAATCCAACCTGCAGGAAGTACGCGCGCGCGGCGGCGAGCTGATCGTCTTTGCTGATCGTGAAGCGGGCATCGAGAACGGGGAGGGCACCTTTATCGTCAGCATGCCGCACATCCACGATGTACTGGCGCCGATCCTCTACACGATTCCCCTGCAGCTGCTTTCCTATTACGTTGCGGTGCTGCGCGGTACCGACGTGGACCAGCCACGTAACCTGGCTAAATCAGTAACCGTCGAGTAGGCCGTCCGATCTTCCTAAGCGCGTGTGTTGAGCACAGCAAAAAAGCCCGTCAGGGCTTTTTTGCTTTATGGCCTGTTCGACCGGGCTGCGCTCAGAAAACGGTCGAATGTGGCATTCGCTCCGGTAAGCACCTCGGACCAGTCACACGCCGAGCCCTGCTGTTCGAGCTTCTGCAGAAAACTCGGCCATAGTGGCGTCGAGCTGCCGTGGTTCAGATAGCGTAGCGGGGCAGACGGGTAGGCTTCGGCAACGCGCCGCGACAGCACACGACCACCCAGGCGCGAGCCCTCGATCACATAAGCCGCGCCCCAGCTCCAACCGAATGAGGGTGCCATGCCCGGCGGCGTCAACGGCGGCTCTGCGCAGCCCAGGGCCTGGAGGTCTGCGAGCAATGCGTGGCGTCTGCTACGCAGGGGCCAGTCATCAAGCATCGATTCGATACCGGCCCGCTCCAGCTCGATTTCCAGCGGAATGAGCACCTGTGCATGGGCCTGTAGAAAAGCGCGGTAGCCTTCGGGCTGATCCAGTCGATAGGCCGAAAAAGCCGTGTCGACGTGTTGGTGTTGCGGCGCGGTGGCTGCGCGCAGCTGATTTCGCAAGCTGTCCATCACGCCGGGTTGCTTTCCTTCAGCACCATACTCAGCTTTCGCACCAACTGTTCCTCGCGAAACGGCTTCTGAATGATGGTCGCACTGCCCATTCCCAGTTCCCCAAGCTCGGCGTAGCCGGTAATGAACACTACGGGCAACGTGGGGTAGCGAGACGAGATAGCCCGAGCGAGCTCACCTCCGTTCATGCCCGGCATGGCGAAATCGGCAAGTACCAGATCCACCACCGCGCCCTGTTCGAGCATATCCAAGGCCATACGACCACCGTCGGCCTGAACCACTGCGTAACCCAGATTGCTCAGCATTTGTGCGGTCACTTCGCGCACGGCGGGGTCGTCGTCCACCAGCAGTACCTTGTGCGAGGCCTCGTCGATGGGCATGTCCTGCTCATGGTCCGCGACGCCGAGACTGCGTTCTGGGGCGGTCACCCGAGGCAGGTAGACCATCACAGTGGTGCCTGCACCCAGCTTGGTCTCGATGCGCGCCCCGCCACCGGATTGCTTGGCAAAGCCGAACACCTGGGCCAAGCCGAGCCCAGAACCCTTGCCGACTTCCTTGGTGGTGAAGAAGGGTTCGAAGGCTTTCTGCAGCACCTCGTCTGTCATGCCGGAGCCGGTGTCCTTGACCGACAGCACCACGTATTCACCCGGCCCAGGTTCTTCAGCGCGTTCTGCCGGGGCGCTAATCACCGCGTTGTCGGTACGCAGGGTCAGGCAACCACCGGAGCCCATCGCATCTCGCGCGTTGATGGCGAGATTGAGGATGATCATCTCGATTTGCGTAGGGTCGACCAGCGCGTGCCAGAGCCCGGCACGGGTATCGGTTTCGATGGTGACGGAGCCGCCCAAGGTGCTGTGCAACAGACTCAACAGGCCGACCAGCGTGTCGTTGAGATCAACGGCTTTAGGGGCAAGTTGCTGGCGGCGAGCAAACGCAAGCAGCTGACTGGTCAAGGTTGCACCGCGCTCGCCGGATTCCTGAATGTACTGCAGGCGGCTGAGTGATTTGGCCAGTGGTGCGCCGCGTTCCAGGTCATTCTTGAGAAAGCTGGCGCTGGTGAGGATCACCGTCAACAGGTTGTTGAAGTCATGCGCGACACCAGCCGTAAGCTGGCCGACGGCCTCGAGCCGTTGCATCTGTTGCAGCGTGGCTTCGATGCGCTCGCGTTCGGTGATCTGCTCGGTGAGCTCGCGGTTGGCGGCGGCGAGCTTGTCTACCGCCGCTATTTCGCTGGTGATGTCACGCGCCGCCGCATACATCATTCCGGCCTCGGGTACGGCAGTCCAGGACAGCCAGCGGTAGCTGCCGTCACGATGCTGCATGCGGTTGACGAAGCGATCGGTGACGTTACCGCAGCGAATGCGTTCGGTCTCCGCTTGGGTCGCGATGAGATCATCGGCGTGGACCAGTGACCATAACGGTGTGTTGATCAGTTCTTCACGCGGCCAGCCAAGCGCTTCTTCCCAGGCGGGGTTGAGTGCAACCACGGTGGTGTCGAAACGCATCACAGCGAGCAAATCCCGTGACAGTTCCCAGGTCCGGTCTCGTTCTCGGGTACGTTCTTCTACGCGTTCACCCAGGGTCACATTCATGCGCTTGAGCGCTTCGGTCGCCAGTCGCTGCTCGGTAACGTCCATCACCACACCGATGAAACGCTTGCACAGGCCTTCATCGAAAAACGCCTGGCCACGGGTTTCAAACCAGCGAACCTGACCGCTTTCGAGCATGATCCGGTAGTCGGTGGTGTACTCCTTGTCGCCCTTGTCGATGCTGATCGCTTCCCAGACGTGTTCGCGCATGCGCTGCAGGTCTTCTGGGTGGCACAGCGACTCGAAGACATGGATATCCACAGGCGCACGGTCGGCCAAGCCGAACATGGCGCGGCAGCGACGGTCGAGAACCAGCCTGCCGTGCTGTGGGTCGTAGTCCCACATCCCGAGCCTCGCAGCGTCGATAGCCAAACGCGCCCGGACCTCCACTTCGCGCAGCGCTTCCTCTGCGCGCAACCGGCCGCGCCGCTCCTGCACCTCGCTCAATGCCCGCTCGACGGCTTTCGGAAGGAAACCTAAGTTTTGCTTGAGCACATAGTCCACGGCGCCGGAGCGCATCATGTTTACCGCATGCTCCTCACCAAAGACGCCGGAGAGAAAGATGAACGGCGTTTCGGGTGCGAGCTGCCTGGCGTCCTGCAGGGCCAGGCTGCCGGAATAACCGGGAAGAATGAAGTCGGACAGAATCAGATCGAAGCTTCGACGTTGCAGGGCTTCGGCAACACCTGCCTGGTCGAAGACCACTTCGCTATCGAGGCTGTAGCCGCTTCTTTCGAGCGTGACGAGCGCGAGTTCAGCGTCGTGCGGGCTGTCTTCAACAAACAGGACGCTGATAGGTGTTGTCGCCGGCATAACCATCCTGTCGCGGATACCGCACTACATGAAAGGAGTTCTGCTTTGGAGCCTTAAGCATGAGCGGTTAGCTCGGCTCCTCACTGTTCTTGCGATCCCGAAGGGGGCGCTGCAACCGCAGCGATCCAGGTGGCGGCTCATTCAGCACGGCCCAGAAAATCCCCAGATCGGAGATGGCGGCGACGAAATCTCGAAATTCGACCGGCTTGACCACGTAAGCGTTCACTCCGAGCTCGTATGCTCGGACCAGGTCGGGCTCTTCACGGGACGAGGTGAGCATTACCACAGGAATGCTGCGCAATTCTGGGGTGTCCCGAACGGTCTTCAGCACTTCCAGGCCGTCGACCTTTGGCAGCTTCAGGTCCAGCAGGAGCACGGCTGGATTGCCGTCGGCGCGGTCGGCGTGGTCGCCGCGGCGGTGCAGGTAATCCAGGGCCTCGGCGCCGTCGCGCATGACAATAACGTCATTGGCCAGCTGGCTGCGCTCGAGCGCCACCAACGTCAGCTCGAGATCGTGTGGATTGTCCTCGACCAGCAAAATCGGTTTGAGCATTTAGAGTCCCGTACTAAATGGGTGACGCATAGGTAAGTCTGGGGAGTGAAAAGAAGAAGGTTGCACCCTGGTTGACCTCGCCGTTGGCCCAGACCTGACCATCGTGGCGTTCGATGATCCGGCGCACGCTGGCCAGACCAATCCCGGTGCCTTCGAATTCTTCCATGCGATGCAGCCGCTGGAAGACGCCGAACAATTTGTTGGCGTACTGCATGTTGAAGCCCACGCCGTTATCGCGGACGTAGACGATGATTTCCTCGGTGCGCTGTTCGGCACCGATCTCAATAGTGGCGTGCTCGCGTTTGCGGCTGTATTTGATCGCGTTCGAGATCAGATTGCGCAACGCCATGTGGATGAAAGCAGCGTCGGCGACCACGATCGGCATAGGATGGACCTGCCATTCTATTTCGCGACCTTCACAGTCGGGTGCCATTTCCTGACGAATGGATTCAACCAGCGCGGAAAGATTCACATCGGACAAGCGCAACGCGGCGCGACCCATCTGGGAAAAGCTCAACAGATTGTCGACCAGGGTTCCGGCAAAGCGGGCCGCGTCGCCGATGTTGTCGAGAAAGCGCAGGCCGCGTTCGCTGAGCTTGCTGCCCTCGAGCTCTCCGAGCAGCTCGGCATACCCCGCAATGTGCCGCAACGGCGCACGCAGGTCGTGTGAAACGCTGTAAGAGAAGGACTCCAGCTCCTTGTTGCTTTCGCGCAGTTCGCCGGCCAGCTGGGCCATCTCTTCGGCCTTGCGCAGGACGATACCGAGCACTGCTGTGCGCAACTCCAGTGCGCCCTCCAGCTCAACCTGCTGCCAAGGCGTCGCATAGCCGCGTACCGTCTCTTGCCAGCTTTCAAAGCTGTGGCGTGGCGAGAGGCTGCCCTGGCTGTTGATGCGCTTCTCTGGCTGGCCGGCCCAGTTGACTGTCTTGATCTGTTCGCGTCGAAACCAGATCAAGTAATGCGGGTGCAGGCGGGAAATGGAGATCGCCAGCAAACCGGCACAGTGCTCGGCCAATTCAGGTATCGAGGGTACGTCGCGGCTGACGCAGTCGGTGCTGAACACCAGTTGCTCGCGTTGCTTCGACAGCCACTGGGTCAAGCGGACAAGCAAGGCGCCTGGCGGCGTCTCGCCAATCGGTTCGGAATGCTCGCCGGAGACAATGGCGCTGCCGACCGCACCGGCGAATTCCAGTACCACCTGTGGCAAACACTTGAAGCCTTCAATGACGCTGTCGCGGTCAGCCATGGACGACAGCATCTCGACGATCTGCCGTCGCAGTTCGAGTTTGCGCTGCGCCAGGGTCGCAGCTTCCTTGGCTTCGATTTGCAGCGACATGATGCGCCCCAGCAGCTCGCAGGCTGTACGGGTCTGGTAGTTGACCTGGCGAGGCTGGGCGTCGTGGCAGGAAATAAGTCCCCAGAGGCGCCCCTGGATGACGATGGAAATCGACATCGACGCCAGAGTGCCCATGTTGCGCATGTATTGCAGATGAACAGGCGACACGCTGCGCAGCGAGGCGAAGCTCAAGTCCAGCGGCTCTCCGTCAGGTGTGAGCGTGGGCACGACCGGAGAGGGTTGGTAATTGGCGTCCTGGATTACGCGGATCAGGTTGTTGCAGTAGAGCTGACGCGCTTGCGGCGGGATATCCGAGGCGGGAAAACACAGCCCCAGATAACGCGGATAGCCTTCGTCAGCCTGCTCTGCCAATACATGGCCATTGCCCTGGGCATCGAATCGATAGGCTTTGACCCTCCCGAAGCCGGTGATGCGCTTGACCTCGTGAACAGCCAGCTGACAGATGTACTGAAGGTCTTGCGCCTCCTGCAGCTGCACGACGAAGGTGCGCATCAGAGGATATAGCTTGTCGTATGCCGCGCCTGGGCTGCCGGCCGATTCGAACTCGACGATCAGCTTGCCCTTGTAACGGTGCGCCATCAGGGCTAGCGGCGGATGGTTGCTGCGGCCTGGCAGGTTGAAATTGATGTCCCGCAGGTGAAAAGGGTTGTGATCATCGTCGGCCAATGAAGCCAACCCTTCAGCAAAACCGCATTCACCAATGAGTTCGGTCAGCGGCTGTCCCAGCAGCGCCTGCACATCAACGCCGAGCCATTCACGCACGTTTTCGCTGGCCTGGGTAATGGTCAGCTGGGGCTCGCTGAGTACCAGCAGAAAGCCATGAGGCTGAATGCTGCCGGGGATATGGATCGGCTCGTCACCGCACTGGGCGATCGCCTTGGCGAGCGTATCTAGATCTTCAATGGATGCCACAATTTCTCCTGTTCACCCCGTTACGGGCTGATGGCGACGAGCAGGCACCAATTGCGGTTGCTACCTAATGTCTGAGACTGCAAGGCGGACCGTTCATTACCCGCGAAACCCTAGCGGCGCGCCAATTTTTTCCAAACGGCAAATACTTTAGCGCGACTGGTACTGGCTAGCCAATGCGTGGGCTTGTATAAACGCGCATTCTCAAGACCGTCGAAGGGGGCCGTCATGGAAGAAGTAATCGAGCAGCTGCGAGAGCTAAACGAACCGGTGCCGGTACCACTGGAGCTGCCAGACGATGACCGGTTGGTCGAGGTTGAAGAGGAGTTGCTGATCAATCTGCCGTTCGGCCTGCGCGAGTTTCTGCTGACGGTCAGCGACGTAGTCTATGGACGTCTGGAACCGGTCACCGCGGCTGATCCGCAAGCGCACACCTATCTGCCCGAAGTGGCCGCGAACGCGTGGGACGCTGGCGTGGAGCGCGACCTGCTGCCCATCTGCCAGGACGGACCTGATTTCTACGTGGTGGATCTTGAAGGCGAGGTCATGTTGTTCGACGGCAGCGAGCATGAGATGACTGACGAAAGCTGGGAATCGGTCTGGCATTGGGTACGCGACGTTTGGCTGGAGAGCTGATGCGCCGGGTCACCGTTGCGCCGCGCGCAGGGCATGATGCCTATCGCTGCTTGTGGGGTTGCCGGCAGTGTCACCTATGGTGACCCTCGGCAATCTGTTTATCGTCCTGGTGCTGCTCAGCATTGGCGCCTGGCTGTGGCATTCCTATGGAATACGTGAGCGGGCGCTGAGGGCGGTGCGGCAGCACTGCAAGAAGATGGATGTGGAACTGCTCGACGGCAACGTAGCCTTTCGCCGACTCGGGTTGATCCGTGATACGCGTGGCCAGCGCCGCTTCGCGCGGGTCTACGGCTTCGAGTTCACCGTGACCGGGGAGCAGCGGCACCAGGGCAGCATCGTGATGTTTGGCGCCCGTTCGGGCCCGATCGAAATGGAAGCCCATCCGTTTCCTGCTCGTCAGGATTCTGGCCAGGTGATTCAGATGGACGCCTGGCGCCGCCGCGACGATTGAGCTGCTAGGTCATAGTCGACAGGCGACCAGCGCGTCGTTCAGGTGCTGTTCATCCTGAGGCTCGGCGAAGATCAATTCGAGGCGGGAATCCTTGCGCCATTCGCTGGGCCCGAATGCCAAGGTCTGGCCATTCAGCGCGTTGAGTGACTGCCAGCCCTGCGGACCCAGCATGACCAGCTTCGCGCGGCGCCAGTCCATCGATTCCAACCAGCCCTTGACGCGCTCCAGATCGAAGCGCTGACTCGGGTGCCAGCGCCAGCCGATGCTCCAGCCATCTGCGCTACCCTGGCTCTGGCACAGTGGTTGACGCGGGTCCAGCCAGACATGGCCAAGGCTTGCCGCTGAAGAGGGCAGCGATGAGGGGGCCGTTTCAACATGACCTGCGTGCTGGTCGATGCCGGGCAACTCCCTGAGCGGCAGCTGTCCATGTTGCGTCCAGCGGACCGGTATAGGCGGCAGCAGCGTTTTAATTGAATGCCGTTCGGTTTGGCTCAGGCCTTCGCTCTTGTTTATCACCAACAGACCACAGTGGTTCAGTGACTGCCGCTGGCTCTCCGGAAGCGGTTCGCCCTGTAGCAGCCCCGGCCCGTCGATGACCGCCACGCAGGGCTGCACAGCAAGCACGCCGTGCCAAGGTGCGCGAGTGAGTTGATCAAGCAACTCGGCAGGATGACCCAGGCCGGAGGGTTCGATGAACAGCCGGTCCGGCTTAGCCTTGCGCAACAATCGGCTCAGGCCCACCTGGAAGGGCACACCATTTACGCAACACAGGCAGCCGCCGGCGACTTCCGTCAGGCTTACGCCTGAGTCGTCGGTGCTCAGTAGCGCAGCATCGAGCCCGATCTGGCCGAATTCATTGATTAGCACCGCCCAGCGCTCGCTGGCAGGGCGTTGCGCCAGCAGCGCACGTATCAGGCTGGTTTTGCCCGCGCCGAGTGAGCCGCTGATGAGGTGTGTCGGGATATTGGAAAGCATGGCGTTATGGTGCGCATTCTGCCGATCGGAGGAAAGCGGTTTTCAGACCTGCGTGCTAGAGTCGCCGCGTTCGATCGGGAGGGACTGGTGATGCGTTCGCTGTATGTGCTGCTGTTGATGGTCGGGCTTTGCGCCGAGGCGCTTGCAGAAGGCTGCATCGTTCATAGTCAGGATGATCGGATCGAAGTGAAGATCTGCCAGGAAAATCGCAGCATTCCCGGCGAGCTCTTTCGCAGCGGATTCTGCCAGCCAGCCCTCAAGGACCAAGAGGTCAAAGTGACCTTTGTTGAGCAGTGTCCGACTGGCGCCTTCGGCATTTGCCGCAACGCCCAGGTTTCGAACATGCCGTATCGCCAGGACATCCACTACTACGGCGTCGCCAGCGATGCCCGTTACCTGCAGCCTGCATGCGAACAGAACAGTGCGGGTGATTGGGTCACGGAATAATCGCAAGTCTTGCTTCGCGTTCCACGTGAAACGTTTCGCTGGTTAGCGCTGAGGCTTCAATGCGCCGCAGTCCTCGCCAATCCACTGGCCGCGTGACTGCATTTGACTGGTGCCCTGTTGTTCGCCCGTGGTGTAGGTCGTCTCGATGGTGCTTGCCACTTCCCGCTCGCTGATCACCTTCGTCTCGCCCCGACCCTTTGCGTCCGGGCACTCGAAACGGAATCGCCACAGGCTTTCCGTTTGTTCAAGGACCTCTTGCTTGCAACCGGGCTCGTCCTGAAAGGGCAGCTTGCGTGACTTGACCTGTGCTTCGCTCAGACAGATGCGGACGCCCCCGGAACCCAGCTCGACACCCTGTTCGGCAAGCATGCTCTCCATCATTTTGCGCTGCTCGGGAGGCAGCTGGTTCATCTGCGCCAACATCTCGGACATGCCAGGCATCTGCATGCCGTCGACGACCAGTTTCTCACTGGTGAACTCCCATAGGCCGGGGAGTAGCTGCGCTGCTTGGACGGGGAGGGCTGCGGCAAGCAGCGCAGCCAGGCTGAGCCGGGCGAAGTGGGTCATGAGGTTCTCCTGCAATCAGTTGTTGAACAGCCTAGTCCAGCCGCCGGAAAGTCCCCAGCAAAAAGATCAGAGGCAAGACAACCTCATGGTCTTTTGTTGATGAGAAGCGTTAGCATTACCGTCTTGACGATGAAAGGCGGCGAGACATGGCAGCAGAGGGGGTGGTCCGGCAACAACTGGTGCATCGACTTTACGTCGACCACCAGGGCTGGCTGAACGGTTGGTTACGGCGACAGCTTGGTTGCAGCCAGAGGGCAGCCGACCTTGCCCAGGACACCTTCGTGCGGGTGCTAAGCAAGGACCAGGGGCTGGATGCGATACGTGAGCCGCGTGCGTACTTGCACATCATTGCCCGTGGCCTGTTGATCAACCATTGGCGTCGGCGGCAGATCGAGCAGGCTTACCTGGAAGCGATTGCGCTGCAACCGGAGGCGGTGGCTCCTTCGCCGGAATCTCAGGTGCTGGTGGTCGAAACACTGATGCAGGTCGACGCCATGCTCGCTCGACTGCCGGAAAACGTGCGGCATGCGTTTGTCCTGTCACAACTGCAGGGCCTGACCTACGCCGCCATCGGGTTGGAACTGGGCGTGTCCGAACGGATGGTCAAAAAGTACATGGCGCAGGCCATGCTGCACTGCCTTACCCTGATCGAGGACGACTGAGTGAAGCTGGACTATCAGGTGCTGCAGGCCGCTGCACAGTGGTTCGCCGTGCTGCAGTCGGACAGCGTCAGCGATGACGACCGTGAGGCCTGGCGACGCTGGCTAAACGATCCCGAGCACGCGCGCGCGTGGCAGCGCGTCGAACAGATCAGTGGACGCTTCGAGCCGCTCGCCCGCGATCCGTTTGGTGCCAGGGCGAGCAGTTTGATGCAGCGCCGTCAGCCGACGCGGCGACAGGCACTGAAAGCCCTGTCCGTTATTTTTGGGGGTGGTGTTCTGGCCTTGGCGGGCGGCGCCATGCCTTGGCGCAGCTGGACGGCCGACCAACGCACGGCCGTGGGTGAGGTGCGCGATTGGCGATTGCCTGACGGCTCGCACCTGTGGCTTAACACCGACAGCGCGGTCGACGTCGCGCTCGATGATCAGGTGCGCCAGCTGTCGCTCTACCGTGGCGAGCTGTTGGTGCAGGCAAGCAATGAACAGCGTCCGTTGTTGCTGCGGACCGCCGAAGGCAGCTTGAAAACCCATGAGGCCGCACGTTTTTCGGTCCTGCAGCGCGACGGTCGCACGCAGCTCAGTGTGTTCGACGGCGCTGTTGAGGTCCGACCTGCCAATGGTCGAGCGCGTACGGCACTGCAGGGCCAGCAAATCAGCTTCGACCAGCGCTACGCCGAAGCCGAACGTCCGGTACAAATGGGGCGCCAGGCCTGGGTTCGTGGCGTGCTGGTGGCAGACAACCTGCGGTTGGATGAATTCCTGGCCGAACTGAGCCGATACCGCCAGGGCTATCTCGGTTGTGATCCCCGCATCGCTGGCCTTCGCGTGGTGGGCGCCTATCCACTGGCCGATACCGAGCGTGTCCTGGACGTTCTGGCGAGCACACTGTCGGTGCGCGTCAATCGGCCCCTGCCGTGGTGGGTCAGTCTCGAGCCGGTGCAATCCGAAGCCTGAAAAGCACCCGATGAAAATAATTTGAGTTGGCGGTTCCCTTTTGGGACGAGTCGCTGGGCATAACCGCAACGATCACGAATTTGCCCCCGCAAAAAGGATGAATCATGCGCTCCACTGCCTTGCCCGTTCGCCTTCCACGTCCGCTTTCCCAGGCCATTCGTGCCGCCATGATCTGCCTGCCATTGGCCACCGTTGCCGTCGCGCCGGCGGCGCTGGCGCAATCGGTACAGCAGCAGACTGAACGCAGCTATGACATTCCGCCCGGTTCACTTTCCTCCGCCCTGAGCCGCTTCGCGGGAGAGGCCGGCGTGATGCTGTCGGTCGATGGCCGTCTGGTCGACAATCGCCAGTCGAGCGGCCTGCACGGTCAATATGGCGTTGAAGAAGGCTTCGACACTTTGCTGGACGGCAGCGGTCTGCAGGCCGTGCGTGACGAACGTGGTGCCTATTCGCTGGTGCCCGCGCCGTCTCGCGGACAGGCCCAAGCCGTCGAGCTGAAGCCGATGGTGGTGGAAGGCTTCGCGCTGGGCAATGCGCTGGGCGAGATGGAAGGCTACAACGCCACACACAGCAGCGTGGCGACCAAGACGAGCATGCCGTTGGCCGAGACCTCGCAAACCGTTTCCGTGGTCACTCGCCAGCAGATCGAAGACCAGGGCTCACGCTCCATTGCCCAAGCCGTACGCTATACGCCGGGCCTGATGAGCACTCCCTATGGTGCCACTACCCGTTACGACTACGTCGCCATGCGCGGTATCACTGACGGGTCGGTGGATAACCTCTACCTCGATGGCCAGAAGCTGCTGGGCGATAGCGGCACCTACAGCAGCCTGCAGGTCGATCCCTATTTCATCGAGCGTATCGACATCCTCAAAGGCCCATCCTCGGTGCTCTACGGCCGCAGCCTGCCCGGTGGCCTGGTGGCGATGACCAGCAAGAAGCCGCAATACGAGGCGAGTCGGCAGATAAGGCTGTCCTACGGCAGCGAGGACAACAAGCAGGCCCCGTTCGACTTCACCGGCCCGCTGGATGACGAGCGCATCGCCTATCGTCTGGTCGGCGTCGCGAAGGATGCCGACAACCAGGTCGATGGCATTGAAGAGAAGCGCTACGCCGTCATGCCTTCGCTGAGCATCGACTTCACCGAGGACACCCGGCTGACGCTCCAGGCCATGCTCCAGCATGACCCCGAAAGCGGCTATCACGGCGGCCTGCCAGCTGACGGCACCGTAACCTCGCACAACGGCCAGCGCATCTCACGCAGCTTCTTCGAAGGCGATGAGGATTACGAAAAGTTCGAGCGCGACCAGCAGATGATTGGCTATCAGCTGGAACACCGTTTCAACGAAACGGTGTCGGCGCGGCAGAACTTTCAGTATCTCGATTCGACGGTCGAGTCCGGCCAGGTCTACCAGTACGGCTACGCCACGCAGGACGAGCTGGTGCGCTATTACACCGGCGCGGATGAGGCGTTGCATGCCTGGACCATCGACAACCAGCTTCAATTTCTCTTCGATACCGGTGCGCTCAGCCACACGCTGGTGACCGGCCTCGATTATCAACGGCGCAAGGCGAAGGTCGACTATGACGCGGCGTACGGCCTTTCGGTGATCAACCCCTACACCGGCAGCGTTGGTGCGGCTAACCCGACGTTCTACCACCAGTACGACGAAACGCGGGAGCTGGAGCAGACCGGCCTGTACGTGCAGGACCTTATCAGTCTTGGCAACTGGCGGTTCTCGCTGGGCGCACGCCAGGACTGGGTGGACGTCTCGTTCGATCACACCCAGGACGCGTCGAACGGTGATCAGACCGATGCTGCCACGCTGGAGCAGTTCACCGGTCGCGTCGGCGTGCTCTACGCCTTCGACAATGGCCTGTCGCCTTATGCCAGTTACTCCGAATCGTTCAACCCCAACGCCACCGCAGCCTACAACGCCAACGGCAGTGGCGGCTTCGACATCACGCTGCTCGACCCGACCGAGGGTGAACAGTACGAGCTGGGCCTGAAATACCAGCCGCTGGGCACCGACGATCTGTACACCATCTCCTACTTCGACCTGAAACAGTCGAATCTGGCGAACAAGGATTCCAACGAGAACTTCTATCGCGCCGTCGGCGAACTCACCTCCAAAGGCGTGGAAGTGGAGGCGCGCTTGCGTCCGCGAGACAACCTCAACGTGATCGCCAGCTACACCTACATGGATGTGGAGTACTCCAAGGACTTCACCGGCGCTGCTGGGGTCAACAACCGCGGCAATACGCCTAATGCGGTGGCCCGCAACATGGCGTCGCTGTGGACCGACTACACATTCGAGCAAGGCCTGATCGCCGGCTTGCAGGTCGGCGGCGGCGTGCGCTACTTCGGCAAGAGCTGGGCGGATGCGGAGAATACGCTACGTATCCCGTCCTACACGCTGTACGACGCCATGCTCGGTTACGACTTGTCGCGTGTCGGGCTGGACGGTTTGAGCGCACAGCTGAACCTGAACAACCTGACCGACGAAAAATACGTCGCCGCCTGCAACAGCCTCAGCCAGTGCTATTACGGCGAAGCGCGAAATGTCATGGCCACGTTGACCTACGACTTCTAAGCACCCTGCGAAAGCCGCTGGCCTGTGATGGGCCGGCGGCTTTGTGCGTTCTGCAAGACGGACACCGACCATGCGTTCGATCCTCGTACTGCTGCACCGCTACATTGGACTGGCGACGGCGCTGTTTCTGTTTCTCGCCGGTATCACTGGCAATGTGTTGGCCTTCCATCATGAGCTGGATGAATGGCTGAATCCCGAGTTCTATCACACCGCCAGCGAAGGTCCGGTGCTGGCGCCGGGGGCGCTGGTCGACCGGGTAGAGCAGGCCAATCCGCGCATGCAAGTCTGGTACATGAAGTTTCCGGACGAGCCGGGGCATGCCGCGCTGATGGCGTTGGTACCGCGCAATGATCCTGCAACCGGCAAGCCTTATGAAGAACAGCCGGTGGTGCATTACCTCGATGCGGTGACGGGCGATCTGGTTGGCACACGCTATTGGGGCGAGTGTTGTTTTTCGCGCAAGAACTTCGTGCCCTTCATGCTGGAGTTTCACTACAACCTGACGCTGCCGGGCAATTGGGGCCTCTGGCTGATGGGCGTCGTCGCAATCCTCTGGACCCTCGACTGTGTCGTCTCGCTGCTGCTGACCTTTCCGCGTGGGCGGCCGTTCTTTGGCAAGTGGAGAACCGCCTGGAAGATCAAGCGCCAGCGGCTCAACCACGACGTGCATCGCGCCGGCGGGCTGTGGCTTTGGTTGCTGCTCACCCCGGTCGCCATCAGCAGCATCGCCATGAACCTGCCTGAGCAGGTCTTCAAACCGGTGGTGTCGTTGGTATCAACGGTGGAGCCGAGCGTCTACGCGGCGCGCGGAAAGCTGCCAAAGGACGAGTTGGGTGTGACGCAGTACGACTTCCATCGGGCCTATGACTTCGCCATGCAGCACGCCGCCGACCTGGGTCTGAGCGAACCCATCGGTGAGCTGTATTACAGCTTCGAGTACAACTTCTACGGTGCCGGATTCGGTGACCACGACAGCAACCAGGGCAATGCCTGGCTGTTTTTTCACGGCAGCGACGGCACGCAATTGCTGGGACAGGAGATACCGGGGCAGGGCACCTTGGGTGAGCAGTTCCACATGCTGCAACCCGCGATACACGGCGGCCGGATCCTGGGTATGCCTGGGCGCATTCTGATCGCGGTATTAGGGTTGGCAATTGCCGTGCTGTCGGTGACTGGCGTGGTGATCTGGTGGCGCAAGTTGCGCGCCAGACAGCTTGCAGCAAGCAAGCGCAGAGCGACGTTGCAGGCCACCTGATAACCGCCGTAGGCGATGAGCCAACGTAGGGTGGATCACGCTTCACCGATCCACCAGGCGGTGTGTGCAACCTACATGACCGCGAGGCCATGCAGGCCGTACGTTAGGAGCCCACCACCTGCGCGGCGCAGCTCCAGAGTTCCAGCGCGGGCTGGGCCGCTTTTGGCGGGCCCAGCCATTCGCTCAAGGCGTGGCAACGCTGGTCGAAACACAATTGGTAATCCCCTGCTTCGGGGGTTCGCCCCACTCGCAGCGGTTGCAACGGCGGCATCTGGCGCTGGTAGTGCCAGGCCCCGTCACGCAGTTCGGCGCCATCCGGGATTTCCATCCCGGCGCCTGAACCCTTGACCCGCGCTTCGCCGAGCAGCAGCCCGTCCTGCGTCACGCGGTAATCCTCTTCCCAGCGGATCTTCTCGATGGTGTGGTTCCAGGCCAAGGTGAAGTCGGCGATGGGTACCTCCGCCCACACCACCCCGGCCAGCCCCAGACAGAGTCCGATCACGCCAGTACCGGCCCGGCACGACGGGCACGCACGATGTGCTGTGCAAGCAACAGAAGGCCAATACCGAAGCCGATTTCATCGGTGATCGGCATGGCCATGATCAGCGTCGCGCCAGCGGCGAAACCAAGCACACGCTCCCACCAGGCCAGCGGGCGCTGCAGGTAACCAATCGTGGCGACGCCCCAGAGTCCAATCGCGAAAGCGGCCTTGAGAACCATGTAAGCGGTCATCCACAGGCTGTCGCCTTGCATCATCAGCGAGGGGTTGTAGACCGCCATGAACGGCACCACGAAGCCGGCGATGGCGATGCGCACTGCCCACATGCTGATCTTCAGTCCGGTTTCCTTGGCGATCGGTGCCGCCGCGAAGCAGGCCAGCGCCACCGGCGGCGTGAGGTCGGCGAGGATGCCGAAATAGAACACGAACATGTGCGAGACGAGCAGCGGGACCCCGAGGTCCAGCAGCGCCGGTGCGGCGATCGAGCTGGTGATGATGTAGTTGGGGATAGTCGGAATGCCCATGCCCAACACCAGGCAGGTCAGCATCGTCAGGATCAGCGAGAGGAACAGATTGTTCTCACCGACCGCGAGGATATAGCCGGCAAAGGTCGAGGCCACACCGGTCAACGACACCACACCGATGATCACGCCGACCAGGGCGCAGGCAATGCCCACCGGTACCGCATGGCGTGCGCCTTCGACCAGCGCGTGCAGGCAGACCACCAGGGTGTCGCGTCCGCCTTTGATGAACCAGCAGATCACCACCAGCACCGCGATGACCGCGAAGATGACCCCGATACCGAGTTGGAAGAATCCGGCACAGAGCACGCCCAGTGCGATCCAGAAGGCAATGCGCAGGCCGAATGACGAGACTTTGAGGATGATTGCCGAGCCAAGGATGACGATCGCTGTCAGCGCCAGGCCGACCATTCCGGAGAACAGCGGCGTGCGTCCGGAAAACAGCAGATAGACCAGTACACCCAGCGGAATCAGCAGGTACCAGCGCTGCTTGACCGCGGCCATTGCGCTGGGGCACTCCTCTTTCGGCAGGCCTTTGAGGTTAGCGCGCTTGGCTTCGAGGTGAACCATCCAGAACACCGAGCCGAAGTACAGCAGGGCCGGAATCAGCGCGGCCTTGGCGACTTCGATGAAGGGCACGTTGATGGTTTCAGCCATGATGAACGCCACGGCGCCCATCACTGGCGGCATCATCTGGCTGCCCATCGAGGATGTCGCTTCGACACCGCCCGCAAAAGCGGCCTTGTAGCCGAAGCGTTTCATCAGGGGGATGGTGAATTGGCCGGTGGTCACCACGTTGGCGACGCCGGAACCGGTGATGGTGCCCATCAATGCCGAAGACACCACCGAGACCTTGGCCGGACCGCCCAGCTTGTGGCCGAACAGGCCCATGGCGAAGTCGGTGAACAGCTTGATCATCCCGGCCTGCTCAAGAAAGGCGCCGAAGAGGATGAACAGAAAGATGTAGGTTGCCGAGACGTAGGTCGGCGTGCCGTACAGGCCTTCGGTGCCAAAGGCGAGCTGGTTGACCATCTGGTCGATGCCGTAGCCACGGTGCGCGAGATCCCCGGGCAGATACTGACCGAGTAGCCCATAGGCGAGGAATATGGCGCAGATGATCGGCAAGGCGATGCCCATGACCCGGCGAGCGGCTTCGAACACCAGCGCGATCAGCAGGACGCCGACAGCGAAGTCCAGGGTGGTGAGGTCACCGGAGCGCTGGATCAGGTCGGCTTCGAAATACCACTGATAGAACGCCGTGCCCATGCCGGCCAGGGCCAGCACCCAGGCCAGCGGCTGCCAGGGGCGACCATTGCCCCCGGCGGGAAAATACAGAAAAACGACCATCAGCAGAAAGCCGACATGCCCCGCTCGCAGTACCTGGCTCGATACCGGGTGAAACGCCGCCATGACAATCTGGTAGATGGAAAACAGCAGGGCCACATAAAACAAAGCTTTTGGCCAATCGGCTGCGCTACCTGCCAGGCCTTCCTCTTGTTGTAGTTCGCTCATGAATTGCCTCGAGCCGATAAAGCGTGGTCGCGTAGAGCCGCTAACAAAACCTGCCGTGATTTCACGCTGGTTTTACTAGCGCCTCTTCAGATTCGGATTGGGCGAGCCGCAAGCGTCAGGACCGACGCCTGCGGTTCAGGTTGGGCAGCGCACGGGCTGCCCAGGGGCGTGATCAGAGTACGCCGGCTTCCTTGTAGTAACGCTCGGCACCCGGATGCAGCGGGATCGGCAGCGCCTTGGTCGCGTTTTCCAGCTTGATGTCCTTGGCAGCGGAGTGCGCGTTGCCCAGCTGATCAAGGTTCTCGAACAGCAGTTTGGTCATCTGATAGGCAATATCGTCCGGCACGTCCGAATGGGTCACGAGGATGTTGGTGATGGCCACGGTCGGCACATCGGCTTCCTGGCCGTCATAGGTGCCTGCCGGGATCTTGGCTGCCTGGTAGGCATCGTTGCCAATCTTGGCGACCACATCCTGCGGAATTTCCACGTAGTTCAGCGGCATGGTCGAAGCCAGGTCGCGAATCGCAGCCATGCCCAGGCCGGCCGACTGCAGGGTGGCATCCAACTGGCGGTTCTTGATCAGCTCGACCGATTCTGCAAACGGAAGGTATTCGACCTTGCCCATGTCTTCGTAGCTCAGGCCGGCAGCCTTGAGGATGGCGCGGGCGTTCAGTTCGGTGCCGGACTTCGGCGCGCCGACGGATAGCGACTTGCCCTTCAGGTCGGCCAGCGTCTTGATGCCGGATTCCTTGCTGGCAACGATCTGGATGTAGTTCGGGTAGCTGCCGCCGATGGCGCGCAGTTTCTTCAGGGGCGCCTTGAAGCCGGCGTCCTCGACGCCATTCCAGCCGTCAGCCACGGAATCGCCGAGAGCAAAGCCCAGCTCGCCACGGCCGGCTTGCAGCAGATTAAGGTTTTCGACCGAAGCCTTGGTTGCCTGCACGGAGGTTTTCGCGCCGTCGATGCCTTTGCTGTACAGCTGGGAGATGCCCACCCCGATCGGGTAGTACACACCGCTGGTGCCGCCCGTGAGGATGTTGATGAAGGTCGGGGCAGCGACTGCGGCGGTGCTGGCTGTGAAGGCCGCTGCGGCAGCGAGCAGGCTGAAGCGTTTGGTCAATCTCATGGTGTCTCTCCGTTTCGTTGTTATTGGTCTTGCAGAACTGACGATAGACGATCAGCTACAGCGCCAGGGCTGCATGCAAAGACAAGAAAAGGGAGACGGCGTCGGACGTGCTTTCACGGAGGAGAGCAGAAGCGCTGTGCGGCTTTTCTTGTCATTGGTCGTCGCATCGGGCAGTTCAGACGTAGCACGAGCTGTGCCACAAGCGCTGAAGGCTCTGTTCCAGCCCATCCGAGCCGGCAACAAACCACCATTGGCAAGAAGTCGCTCATGATTGGAGGGTCTGTCGGCGGATTCTTGCCTATCGCTGCACATGCCAGCAGCGAACCCTAGCGCCTGAGGGGCGTCGCAAAGAGATGAATTCACCGCGAACGAGACAGGGCAATGGCCAGCGAAATCAGTGCTAAGCAACTCGGGATCGATATCAGTCAGGGCGAAGGTGAACTGTTCAAGTGGTTCATCGCCAGCTTCCTGTTCGGCAAGCGCATCCAGCAGGACATCGCGGCGGATACCTATCGGGTGATCGTCGAGAAGCACCAGCGTGACACCCCGCGCAAACTCTGCAACTGCAGCTGGCAGGAGTTGGTGAACATGCTCGGCGAGGGTCGCTACGTGCGCTATGACGAGTCGACTGCCGAGCGACTGCTCAAGCTCTGCAACAAGCTCAACAGCGAATACGGCGGCAAGCTCGGCAACATGCGCGAGCAAAGCAAGGACCGCAAGGACCTGGAGAAGCGGCTGGGCGAGTTCGAAGGGATCGGGCCGAAAACCATAGAAATCTTCATGCGCGAGGCGGAAAAGGTCTGGTATTGAGGCGTGCCGACAGGCCGCGCTTGCGCTGCGGGCCGATCCGGCTAAAGTGGCGCCAGCCCTCCAACGAAGCCCAATCCATGCGCGCCTTTCTCATTGCGTTCAGCCTGTTGCTGCCCGTGCTGGCTTCAGCCGCTCCGGCCCCTTATTACCAATGGCAGAGCAAGGCCGATGGCACGGTCATCTGTCGCCAGACCTCGCCGGGTCATGGCTGGGAGCTGCTCAACGGCCAGCCTTTCCGCGACCTCAACTGCAGCATGCCGGCCGGTCGTAGAGATCGGCCCAACGCAGTGCCGGGCTTCTATCCGCAACCGGGCCGATGAAGGCGTTTAGCGGTCGATGATGCGCAGCAGCTTGTCGACCGTCTCTTGAAGATCGCCTGAATTGTCCAGCAGGAAGAGTTCGTCCAGCGAATCCTCGAAACGCGCATTACGCGCCAGCCGCGCCTCGATCTGCTCCGGTATCTCGCGGTTGCGCTTGAGCAGGCGCTGGCGCAGTACCTCCGGGCGCACGCTGAGCAACACCGCCAGCAGGTCCGGATAACGCTGGCGCGCCTGCTCCAGATAGCCACGCGATCCGTTGACCAGCACATCCTCACCGGCGGCCAGCCACTGGTCGATCTGGATTGGGATGCCATAGGCCAGCTCGTTGGCGCGCCAGCTCATGGCGAAGGCACCGGCACGTTCCAGGCGGTCAAACTCGTCATGAGTGACGGCCTCGGCGGATTCACCCACGGCCTCGGCCGAGCGGGTAATGACCCGCCGTGCGACTCGAACGCCGCGCTCGGCCAGGGCCTCGCGTGCCGCATCGAGCACGCTGTCCTTGCCCGAGCCGGAGGGACCAATGAGGTAGATCAACCTGCCTTCCATCAAAATCCTCGGTAACCTTGCATCTGTGAAGCCGACGCTGCAGCCTGCCAGATTTTCGCCGAGCCTTCTCGTTTCTCGCCGCCCGCGATACCTAAACCCTAGATCCCGTAACTCATATGTTTGACCTGACTGCCTACCTTGGCCTGTTTGGCGCTGCCTTCGCCGCGGCCACGCTGGTACCTGCTCAGTCCGAGGCGGTATTGGTCGGGCTGCTGCTGCATGGCGGCTATTCAGCAACGGGACTGCTGCTGGTGGCCACGCTGGGCAACGTGTTGGGCTCCTTGGTCAACTGGCTGCTCGGCCGCTCCATCGAACGCCTGCGCCACAAGCGCTGGTTTCCGGTCAGCGAGCAGCAGCTGAAGCGTGCCCAGCGGCAATATCACCGCTTCGGCCGCTGGTCGCTGCTGCTGAGCTGGGTGCCGATCATCGGCGACCCGCTGACAGTCGTCGCCGGTACGCTGCGGGAGCCGCTGTGGAGCTTCCTGTTGCTGGTAACGCTGGCCAAGGGCGGCCGCTACCTGCTGCTCGCCAGCGTGACCCTCGGTTGGTTCTGAGCGCCGCCATGCCGAATCGTTAACCTCAGCGTAACGAAACGCCTCCGTGCTTGATTGATGACCTTCCGGTCACACTCCTACTGTGCGCTCCACAAAGCGGAAAACCTGTGGAGTCAGCATGACAACAACAATCTCCCCACCGCCGCAGTGGTCGCGTCGCCGAGCCGAAAAAGCTCGCCGTGTCGATCAGGTGCGCAGCCTCGCCGACGGCGTGGTGCTGCCGGGCGAGCGGATCGTCGAGGCCCTGGAACTGCTGATCGCCCCCGGTGATCGTGTGGTGCTCGAAGGCAACAACCAGAAGCAGGCGGACTTCCTTTCCCGCTCGTTGGCCAAGGCCGACCCCGGGAAGCTGCATGACCTGCACATGATCATGCCAAGCGTCAGCCGCGCCGAGCACCGAAGACACCCCGGCACTGGTCGAGCCTACGGCGATGTGATCGATGATTTCGACCCATTCTGTGACCTGCAACACAGAAGCGTGAACTTGCACATCGCAAGGGTACAGTTGGCTGATCGTGCATCTTGCAACAGTGACCGTTAAGTCGAATAACAATAAGTCATTGATTCAAAAGATAAAAAAGTCTTTCAGGTGTTGGCACGCAGGATGCTCCAAGTCCGTATCGCCAACAGGCGTAGCGCAACAATTCGAACGCATGGCTGAGTGGGCGCACCAGCCTAGGATATGGAAAGCATGGATAACAGACTGAACGGCAAAACCGAGATATGGGCCGATGGCTATTCATTCATGGAAATGAGCGAGACGTTGTTGGTCGCGTTAGGTATCCGCGCCGAAGAAGCTAAACCTCCCGAGCCAAGTTCGCGCCGTGCCGACTTGGCGTCGTCAACGGCTAAAGAAGTCTGCCCTGATGTGGGGATCGAACGGTAGCGACGCCCGTTTCGTTCCTGCGGGATTCAAGCTGCTCGCTACCCTATGCTAGCGAGCGGGGGCTGCTGTTGGTTCGTTACCCTATGCACAAGCACAACGAGTCGAACAGTGCACCGCGAAGCTGCGGTAAGAGCGCTGCGGTGCCGTCTGCGTTTACTTCATAGTTCAGAGCACGTGTTTGGAAATGTACTTCGAGATTTCAACGATCGAAGTCCTGCCGGTGAACTCGAACCTGACCTTCCCCAGTGACGAGAAATACACCTCTAGCTCCGAGTCGAGATCGAAGGTCCCCGACGTCTCCACCGAATAGGCGACGATGTTGTTGTAGGGCAGGGACGTGAAATCCTTCTTGCTGCCGGTGATGCCCTGCACGTTGACCGCGATGATTCGCTTGTCCGTAAACACCACGCCGTCGCGCATGGACTTGTAGGAATCGATCACCTGTTCGTCGTCCAGTAGCAACGAGCGGACCCGCTCTGCGTATTCATCGTTCTGCTTCAGCTTGAAGAAACCCTTGTTATCGAAATCGATCATCGCTGCGTTCCTCACATGGATCGTTGTCGCTGCATGCTGCACTAGCTGAACGCGGCTTGCCAGAGCGCCTGCGGCCTTGACAGTTGCAGACAGCTTCCGATCAAATGTTACGGTATAACATTTGATCGGAAGCGGGCATGAACAGCAGTAGCGTTGCAGCAAGAATTTTGGGACTGGCCGCCGCGGCAGGTTTAGGAAGCATGTCAGCCTTGGCACAGGAGACGGACAGCGCGGTTCTCGAAGAAGTGGTCGTCACGGCCGATCGTGAACAGGTCGAAGCAGAGGGCTACCGGACTCGGCGGTCAGCGAGCGCCACCAAGACGGATACGCCGCTGGAGGAGGTTCCGCAGGCGGTCAGCGTCATCCCCGCCACGGTGCTCGAAGATCTGGACAGTCCGCGAATCGAAAAGGCGCTGGACTATGCGGGCGGCGTGGCGCGGCAGAATGACTTCGGCGGCCTGACCATGTACGAATACAGCATTCGCGGTCTGACCACCTCGGAGTTCTACAAGGACGGCTTCAGCGTCAACCGTGGCTACATGAACCCGCAGGACCCCTCCAACGTCGAGCGCATCGACGTGCTCAAGGGGCCGGCGTCCAGTCTGTATGGTCGTGGTGACCCGGGCGGCACCATCAACATAGTCAGCAAGCGCCCGCAGAACGACAGCTTCGCCCGGCTGGACCTGAGCGCGGGCCGCTGGGATCGCTATCGCAGCAGCCTGGACGTCAACACGCCGCTGGATGAAGAGGGCACGATGCTCTATCGCATGAATCTCGCGGTGGAGGACAACAAGAGCTTTCGTGATTATCGCTCCAGCGAGCGGCAGTTCTTCGCGCCCGCCTTCAGCTGGGAGCTGACGCCGCAGACGCGCCTGCTGGTGCAGGCGGAGGTCATCCGTAGCAGCCAGGTATTCGACCGCGGCGTGGTCGCACCTAACGATCATCTGGGGAGCGTCTCCCGCTCCGACTTTTTCGGTGAGCCAGATGATGGCGACATCGACAACAACAACGAAAGCCTGCAGGCCGAGATCGAGCATGATCTGAACGCCAGCTGGACCGTCCGCCTGGCCAGTCACTACAAACAGGGCCGCCTGAGTGGTGGTGCCACCGAGGCGAGTTTTTTCGAAGACGACGCGCGCACCCTTAACCGTGAGTACCGCTACCGCGATTACAAGTGGCAGGACAGCATTACCCAGCTGGAGCTGCGCGGCCTGGTCTATACCGGCGACATCGAGCACAACCTGCTGATCGGTACAGAATACGAGCGCTTTGCCAAGACTGAAGAAGTGCTGCGCACCCGACCTATTTCGCAGATCGACATCTACCAGCCTGTGTATGGGCAGCCGCGGCCGCCATTCAGCATTGGCCCAGGCGGGCGCAGCACCGATCGCCACGAGTTGATCCATTCCAGATCGCTGAATCTGCAGGATCAGATGCGTTTCAGCGAAAAACTCTTCGGCGTCATCGGCGCGCGCTACGACCATTACGAGCAACGGCTGGATAACGAAGTCGCCGGCACCCGTGCCGAGCAAACTCATGAAAAGGTCACGCCGCGCCTTGGGGCGCTGTATCAGCTGACACCGGAAGTCGGCGTGTTCGCCAATGCCTCGCAGTCGTTCAAGCCCAATAGTGGCGCTGATGCGTCAGGCACGGCATTCGACCCGGAAGAAGGCGTTGGCTACGAAGCGGGCTTCAAATTCGACCTGCTCGACAGCCGTCTGGGCATGACCATCGCTGCCTTTCACCTCACCAAGGAAAACGTCCTCACCGCCGACCCGGTCGACTCCGCGTACCAGATCGCCGCTGGCGAAGTGCGCAGCCGCGGAGTCGACCTGCAGCTGACGGGACAGTTGACCGACGAAATTCGTGTGATCGGCGCCTACGCCTATGTCGATGCTGAGGTCACGGAAGACAACACCCTGACGCGCGGCAGTCGCTTGCTCAACGTGCCCGAGCACAGCGGCAGTCTGCTCGGTGTGTATGAGTTCCTCGACGGCGAGCTACGCGGTTTGGAACTGGGCGGCGGGGTCAATTACGTGGGCGAGCGCTCCGGCAACGTAGCGGACAGCGGCTTCGAATTGCCGGGTTACACTTCAGTTGACCTGCTGGCACGCTACAAGGCCACCCAAGACCTTACCCTTGGCGTGAACCTGAATAATGCGTTCGATCGCACCTACTACGAGCGCTCCTACAGCAATGTTTGGGTCATGCCGGGTGAACCGCGCAACCTCAGCCTGAGCCTGTCGCTAAATCTTTAATCACGACCCGGCTCGCTCCCCCGAGTCGGCGTCACAAGGCCCACCCTTAAGGAAAAACAATGAACAAGCAACACGCCAAAATCGCCGCTGCACTATTGGCCGCTATGCTGGCCGGACAAGTATCGGCTCACGGCATCTGGACCGCGGAGCGGCGCGGGAACATTGAAGTGATCTACGGTGATGGTGCTGAAGACAACGCCTATGACCCCAAGAAAATCTCCGGTGCCTGGGCAAGCGACCAGCAAGGTAAAAATGTTTCGGTCACGATCGAAAAGCTCGAAGACCATGCGCGCCTCAAGCCGCAGAAGTCGCCCGCCGTGCTCAGTGTCGCCCTGGACAACGGCTACTGGACCCAGGCCCCTGACAAGCAGTGGGTCAATGTCGGTGAAACCCAGGTGCCCGACGCACTGGATTCCGGCCGCTACTACAAGTACACCCTGGCAGTGCTGGAGGAGGGCGCAAAGCTGCCTCCGCTGGATGAGCTGAAGTTGGTCATCGTGCCCCAACAGGACCCGTTGACGGTTGAAGCCGGCGAGGAATTGGAAGTCCAGGTCCTGGTTGATGGCAAACCGGCGTCCAACGTTGAACTCGTCGCCGACTTCGTGAACGCCCCCGACGAGGTCGCGACGAAAACCGACGCCGAGGGCAAGGCAAAGATCACCGTGCGCAACCGCGGCCTCAACGTCATTGCAGCGTCTACCACCGTTCCGAGCGATGATCCGGATGCGCGCGTACGTGGCATGTTCTCCTCGCTGAGTTTCGTCAGCGAGAAGCACGAGCACTGATTGAATCGATACCACAGCAAAACAAGCTTGATCGAAACGTAACCACCAAGCGTTTCTTGGTGGTTCACGACGCGGCCAGCGCTCGAGTGCTCAGCGGTAGACCGGCTAGTCAGAAAAGCAATCATCGTTGAGTTTCTTGCGCTACAGGTCATACGGAGTCCACATGGGGTCCGTTGGCTCATGCTGATCAGGTCGCGGCGTAGCGCAGATAGCGGTCTTAGAGACAGCCCTGAAACAAAAAAGCCCCGGATGGAACATCCGGGGCTTTTTTGCTTTAAAGATGGCGCCCAGGCGAGCTTATAACTCGACACATAAATCTTTGAATATCAACAGGTTTTAAATAGCGGTATTTGTCTGGCATACACGTAGGCATACATCGTACCGCTTGCTGTCCATGCATTAGCCATCAGGTGACGCCTGTCCGAGACTGAGTCCGACTGATAGCATCGGCCGCCTCATTACCCGTAGCAAGGAAGCAACCATGGGCTACCTAGTCCTCACTCGCAAGGAAGGCGAAAAGATCACGCTGCGCGTTCAGCCAGGCACAAACGCTGAAGAGCTTCTTGAGCAGTTGCTGCTGGATGGCATCACCATCAATGTAATCGAGACGGGCGCTCGAGTCCGTATCGGCATTGAGGCGCCGCTTGATCTGCAGATATTGCGGAGCGAGTTGGAAGAACGATGATGGCCATCCGTAGGGGCCGCGAACAATTTGCCGCGCCGCCCCCGCCTAGGTGCCCTCATGCTTGAGCTCCTAGCGAATCCGCCCTGGTGGGTCCTCCTTATCCTATCAATTGTGTTGCCTAAGCTTTCGGACGAGATCTGGCGGCGCCTTCCAAGATGGATGGACCATGCGAAGGGTGCGTTACGGCGTAGGCTTCGAGCTTGGCGCCTAAAGCAGCTTTTGGCTATCAAGAGCCGGCGCTTTGACAGCGTGGAGATCAACCGTGTCGTCGTACGTAGCTACGCCTACCTCGTGCTATTCGTTTCCTGCGCTGTTACCTATGGGCTAGGGCTGGTGCTCATCCCAGAGGCGATGCGGCGAACGGATGGTGGCGTTATGTTCTGGGGTGTCGCCACCGGCTTACCAATGATTGCATTCGAGCTTGCCTGGCTCAGAACGTCAAACAAGGTCGATGACCTTCTTAAGCACCGAAAGAAGATCAAGCCCCATGGGCGGAGGCTTTGCTAGACAAGCAAATTTGCAGTCTGCGAGGAGTGACGATGGACGACCAGCCACTAATTGACCTCGATTTGTTTCTGAGACTATTCAACAGTGGCTGGATCATTGACGGCCGTGCTGGCGGACTGATCAGGGGGCGACTGCACGAGGAGGGACACATTTTGATGATCACGCCCACCGGTACCCTTGGTGGTTACTCGGTTTGTGGCCTTGCAGAAGGCGGTGAATTCATCATGAGCACCAAGGCCACCGCGGTGCATCTCGAGAGGCTCGAGCAGATAAATGCTGATCGTGGCTCGAGCGTCCAGTTGGCGGATATGAGCATGGTGACTCGTGTTTTAGATACGCGAGCCGAACCGCACGACAAGTTTTTAATCGTTGAGCATCAATACATCATCAACCGCGTTTCGACAGACCAGCATCTCAACGAGCTGCAGACGCTCAACGACCAGTTTCCGTCGTACTCAGGTCGCGTCTTGAGCGACGAAGAAATACAGCATTTGTTAGCCAACAACTGATATCCAGGGTAATCCTCCTGTTTGCCCCTGGCTGCCAAGCTATACCCCTTACGGAGATACCTATGACAATCCGAAGCCTCGCAAAAAATCTCCCAGCTGACCCTGATAACGCTGGCTGGGTCCTCGGTTGGGGTGTTGTTAGACGAGATACATGGCACTTCGTGGATATCTACGCGACTGAGGAAGTAGCCCAAGCAGAGGCTCAAAGTCGCGGCCCCGCCTATTCAGTGGCGTACGGCTCGCATCGCCTTGGTAGCGATGACTTCGTGAGCGGGATGTAACTCCCGGCTCGTGTTGAGCGAGATCGCTCGACCGCTCAGAACAGAGAAGCCACGCGAGTGTGGGACTCGGATTTTCGCAGCGGCGCCACCTTCCAGCAGCAACAAATGTGAACGCTGCGGCAGAGATCGAAGCCGTTTGTCTTTCCGATGATGTAGGTCTTCGCAGCGCGTGAAGCGTGTGGCATAGTGCGCGTCCTTACAGGACAAGTAGGCCCGAGTGGTTTTATGTTCTTGTTGACGGCGGGCGTTTGGAAGCATATTTGTATGCACAGAAGCTCCCGTAAGGTGAAGGAACAGACTAGCTAGCCGAGTGTCAGATTTTTTGAGATCCCACCCCTCACCTAGGGTGGGCCAAACCCCAGGCGTGGGGAGTGGTTGTCTAAACTTTAGATAGGGAGTGGATCAAAAATGATGAACGTCGGATTTGGTGAAGGCTAAGCCTCACAAAAAGGCCCTTTTTAGGGCCTTTTTTAATGGCTTTGACAGGGGAAGTTTATGAACAACTTTAAGATCGGTGCAGCATTCACTGCCCTGGTTATCGGGATCTTGATCCGGAGCTTATTCACAGGCTCTGAGGCTTCTCTGCCTTTCGACATTCAATTTCTCGACGGATTCATCGCGTTAGCAGGCGCTTCGCTGGCGGTGCTTGCCGCCTTTAGCTTTATCGTGCGCAAATATCCAGACACTGCCGAGATGCTCCCCCTATTTAGCTGGATAGTTTGGATTGTCATTGTCTCCAGCTATCTGGTGCTTCGCTATCAAGAGTCCTACCAGACCTCGCTGTCCATATTAGTGACGGGGGTCTTCGTCGGGATGGGGTGGTGGATACAGTCCATTACCACGGCAGCTAATGCCCGAAGAACCCACACGCTCAACATCATCATGTCGTCAAGGACTAGTACCGAGTACCAAGGGCAGCTGAGCAATTCGAGGAAATTCTATAGGACTCGCTCCGTGCCGCAGGAACTGGCAGAGTGGCGTGTGAACCCTGATAAAGACGAGTATCGCAACGCGGATATTCCTAAAGACATCGTTGATGCGTTAGACGGCTCGGTCTATGTCCTGAACTATTTCGAATTTCTGGCGCAGGGCATCAAATTCCGAGACCTTGACGCATGCCTTCTGCGTGAGTGTTTCAGCGTTATTCTAGGGGGCCTAGAGCGCAGACACTTCCATATGATTATCGAAGCTCAAAAGTTGGACCCCAAACTCTTTGAAGGGGTGGTGCGGCTAACTAAAGAATGGAATGGTGAGTCCACAGTAGAGAAATACCGCGGCAATCCAGCCAGCGCTCAGCTCGGAACACCATACCCGGACCGCGATGAGCTGCATAGAATGCTCACCGGAAGCTCGCCGAAGAACGGACCGCATACCTCCTCATTGCATGCGGTTCCGAGTGATACGGCTACGGGATCAGTACATTCTGCGCCGCTAAATGAGCAGAGCCCCGCTAGTTGACTCACCTGGCGGATACCGACCTACCAGAAGTAACAAAGCGGGGGCATAGGGGTGCGAAAGGGGTCAAGAGTCCGCATAGGCCCCTGGCCCAAGCCTATAAGCCATACATGACTGAGCTCGCCGCGAGTTTGCCAGTCGAGAGCCTACTCGATACATGACTTTGCTTTTACGAATGCGCTGCGAATCCCGTAGAGCGCAATTTCGAATTCAAGACTGCCCTTTTCCAAATGTCGTAACACGTCTACGTTATCTGCCAGCTCAGAAAGCCCGGCCTTGAATTCACTGCAACTCATGGACGCCATCTCTTCTCTGATTGAATCTTTTTCTTCTATAAGCTCTGCTGGTACCAGCGCAGCCGCGGTGCTTGAAAGAATTGACAGACAAATCACGAGACAATGCTTTTTCATAACAATTCCTTCCTGAGTGTCGTTTCTCGGCCAATGCCGTTGGATCAATGCACAACGCCTATTTGCTTATGGTGTTCAGCCTAGGCCACGCGCTAGATGTCTCCAGTAGTCTTGCCGCAGTGAATATTATTCCAGCTTTCGAACATCGCCCGTATTGGGGCGATCATATGACGGACTCATCGCCCAGTACCGGTACCCGATTGATTATGTAGAGCCGCTCGGCCCCTACCCTTCAGCGGCGTTCCCTGAGGCGATTATGCGGCACGTTGTAGCGGCCGATCGGCTCTGGGTCGATCCCGCTATGCAGCGGCAAGTCGACCTGCAGCGCGTCGAGGTATTCAACTGCATGCCTGTACTGCGTGATGCGTCCGCACATAACTACTCCGCGATCTGCTTTGGGCAGTTGACCGCAGACGCGCGACGTCATTCAGGTTTGGTGCGCTATTCAGGTATGGCCGTAAGCGGCTCGACTCGTTTTGAAAAGGAATCGATCGAATCTCCGAGCTTCTCCGATGAGAGAACTGGCCGGAGCTTTGGCGTGCGTCCAGTGGATTGACTAAAGCAGGACGAAACGAAGCAATATCTTGCTGCGCTGACTGAAGCGCTTACATGTGATCCTGGCTCACTTGTAGCAACCAGCTGCGCACGAGTGTAACGATGTGGTTGAAGGGCGGCATCGAAGATCACCGTTGGTGCTCTGCGCTTGTTAAGTCGGATTCTCCGCATCGTTAGTTCTTGCCTCGCTGCTTGTCCACCAAGCGCAGCTGGGGCTCTCGCCTAGGCGGCTGACTAGTGCCCAACCCCAACCCCAGCCGCTGCTCGACTGCTAGGCGTCGAACTTTCACTTTCCCGTCGCCACCATTTAGAAATGGCAGACCCGCCTGTTCAAACCACCGGGCTTGAACATATGGCTTTTGATAGCCGGTCAGCTGCTCGATTTCTTTGCTGGATAGGAACAAGCTAGTTGCTCGGTTATGTCAGCGGGGGCGGGCTCATTACCTTGCCTTTTGATTGCGGCTTAGTCACAACCTGTAGCTCTGGCCGTGGTGCTGGGCCTGATTCAACCCAGGCGTGATACCCCTCGACGCTGATCAGCGGTTTGTTATCCGGAGCGCGGATCCAAACCTGACCTTCGAGCCAGGTTCCGTTGGAACACTTAGTTCTGATTGCGTGCTCGGTGTAGCCGCTCTCAGCAGCAAACTGCTTGATGGTCTTGTACTTGACCATGAGATAGCGCTCCCGTTGAGGCTGTATTTCGCTAGCGGAAAGGCGGTCGGATCTACTAAGAGGGCGTCGCTCAGCCCCGATCACGAGCAATAGACGTGTTGGGCATGATGTCCGGAATTGACGGGATGGGGCAACTCGTCAATTAGTTAGTAAATGACGATATGCCTACCTGCCCCAACGCTATTGACGAGTTGGGCCTGATACCTGTTGATTGCCTTCAGAGGCCAAGCTGGCGAACGATGGCGGCGGGGTCGGTACCACGCTGCAGTGCGCGCCGGGCGTCACGTTTCATAGTGTCGATGCATTCGTTCTCGAACTTCTCTGCCATTCGACACGCCTTCTTCACGATCAATACAGCGAGCTCTCTCGGAAACGGGACAGTTTCTTGCTCTGGGCGCCCGTAGGTGATCGACATCAGTTCTCTCCGTTAGTGATTTTTCGGACTTGCTCCGCTCGGGCTCAGCCATACCCAGGGGGTGGCCTTGGGTCCTCCTGAGGGGGTGGGGTGGTGCGGGGTAATTGGGGCCCGGCCCTTCGCTTCATACGAACTTTTCCCAGAGAGGCCGTTTCCGGTTCCGGTTGGTGTGTTAGACCGCGCCCTAGCTGCGTATACGGCCCGTATGGCGCGGAAACGCATCGGGCTTGGCCCCGCAGAACTAAACAACAACCAACCTTTCAGAAAGGCTCATGAATAGCGAAAGGTCGGGCCTCAATTACCCCGCGAGGGGTAGGGGGTGGCCAGAAGGACCCGCGGCATCCCATCAACGTGTCTGGGCAAATCGTTTCACCATTGCCTCAAGCGCCTTATCGAACTCAGCAGGCAGGTGCTGCTCGACATATCGTTCGGCAACCTGATGGAAGGGCAGCCGCCTCGAGTAGGTTGGCTTATCAACGAACGCGAGGAGTACAGACATTCCGCCTTTACCAGGCGAGGTGCGCTGACCAATACCGATGGGCTTCTTGTCTCGGTACATCACGAAGTACCGCTTCGACTTCTTTCTAACTCCAGCTAGCGCCTTGGTAACGTCGCCTCGCTTGATGTTGCCGTACTGGTCGAGCTGTGCCCCTTTGCCTGGCACAACGTAATTCCCGATAGGCAGCAGCCCATCCTTTCGCAACTGGCGCTCGCTACCCTTGTCACGCCGAGGCCCGCCGAAGATCTGAGGCTGTAACCAAACAGAAGGGGGCTGCGTGCTTGTTCGCCTGCTGCCGGGCCCTCCTGCGGTCTCTCGGAGCCATACCCGTGCCTCGAGTTTCTCCTTGGTCGCCGCGTGGTACTCGAACGCCCTCAGCGTGTATGGGGTGGGCCTGTCGAAGATGTTGTTCATCTCGGCGGAGAGAGCCTGTCTCAGGCCTACCGCTGTCTTGGTCAACGCCGCGGCGGCAGCGTATGGCATCGCCTTCTGCTCGATGTCCTTCAGCTCCTGAAGCTGCTTAGAGAGGCCTTTGGCGCTGACCTTGATCATAGACTGCTACTCCTCGTTAGCGCCGCTATGGCTCAGCACGCCGATGGTGAAGCCAATAACCGAGGTCAACCGTCCGCGCCAAAGCATCCCGCGATTGCCTGGAACAACGGTGCCGGCGTTGACCAGGCGGGCATCTTTCAGATGGATGAACGATGCGAAGCGTTCAGGACCATCGTGCTCGATCGATGACGGCCGTGGATAAACGTCTGCCTTCCATTGCTCCACCACCTCGGAATAGGTGCCCTGCATATCGCTCGGCCAATTCTTGGTCAGTTCCAGCTTGAACAGATCAAGGTATTCAGCGCCGTGGATGGTGACGCCCGTGACGAGACCGGCCGCAGTGGTCAGCGTGACTGGAACGGAAATACCGGTGTTGGTTAGATCGACAACGTGCTGAAGCAACCAATCGCTGTCGGCTTCTGGTTTGTAGGATTCAATTCCGCTTGATTCATTGTTCATGAATATTCCTGCTGGTTAGCTGATTTATTTAGCAATTAGCGATGAGTGCGGCCGAACTTCTTCGCAGCCGTTCTGATCTCGCTAATCTGATTGCGCTCGGCATACATGGAAAAGCTGTTTCCGCCGCCCATATCGAACTCCACACGGCCTAGATCGGGCATGTTTGGGCCGGCTGTGGCGGCGCGCTCAAGCTGGTCGCCTATGCCGGGAAACCGCGGTGTGAGGGCGCTACTACTGACAAGGCCGCCTTCCGCGTAGCCCCGCATTCCCGATTGCATCTTGGCGAGCGTTGCCCGGAAACCGTTTCGGCGGATCATCTCGAGGAAAGGCAATGCGCCTGGCTCGCGGACAACCTCCTGCGGCTGGACGTGCTCGCCAGCGTGAACGATGCCGGCCGGCTTGTACTTCCCGCCCGGGCCAGTCCAGCCACCAGCCGCGAATCCTTCTTGCGATGGGAATTGCGAGTAGCTGTTGCCGTTTTGGTAGATCGTTGGCGACCCAGTGGCCACCGGAGTAACTGGAATGACTAACTGCTGCTGAAGCGCTTGAGCAAGCGAGCTAATTTGCTGCTGCGCCGCCGATACCGCGGCGGGATCCACCTGCGGCGTGATCGCCGGGGCTAATGGAGCGGGGCCGGTACCGCCTTCGCTGCCCGGTTTGGCTGCGGTCGTGATGATCGAGATTGGCTTGCCGGCTAGGTTGCTCAGGTCGATGATCTGCTGACGCACCGCCTCAAGCGCAGCGTCGTCCATCTTCACGGTGATGGTCGTCTTGGAGAGGCTGTCGAGCAGGGCCTTGAGATCGACGCCTTTCTTTTTGACGTCGTCGAGTGCCTGCTTGGCCTTGTCCACATTGATCTTGTCAGCGGCGTCTTCGATGCCCTGGAGTGAGCGGATGAAGCCCTCGAAGCCGAACGTGTTTTCCCCGGCATCTGCCAAGTCCTGAAGCATTTTCAGCGCGGCCTGCGCGTACTGCTTCGCCCCCTCAACGTCACCACTGGTCAGCGCCTGGCTGGCCTTTACCTTCAGATCCTGGGCGGCCCCATACGACGCGGTACCGCCGCCGCTCAAACCGGCAAGCGCCTCGGTATAGCGCTGCTGGGTTTCGAGCTGGGCCTGCTTGGCTTTCTCTAGATCCTGAGTCGCTTTGCGCTCAAGTGCGACCTGTTTGTTCAGGTACGCCTCAGCATTTTTCAACGCCTCGCCCTGCTTGCTCTTCAGGTCGCCGACATACTTGGTGAAGTGGCGGAATCGGTATTCGTCGGCTGCTATCTGTTCCTCGGCAGCGGCCTTCTGCTGGTCGGCTGCCTGCTGGGCGCCTTTCTGCATTTGCCGATATGCCTCAAGGGTCATGCCCGCAATCTTGGCGTTCATCGCCTCGATCTTCCCCTCGAGCTCCTTTACCCAATCGTCGAGCTGCTTGGTGTCCATGAAGAACGTGGCTGTCGGACGGCCGATAAAGTCGCCGCCATCCCGGGCCGCTTTGACGCCCGCGAGTGTCTTCTTCAGCTTTTCCAGTTCATCAATGTGTCCCGCTGCGCCTGCTGCTGCGAACGAAAGTTCCTTGGCAAAGGCGGTGAACTCGCGCGCGGCGGTGATAGTGTAACCGGCTAGGGTGGCCATCCCGGCTGCGAGATCATTCAACGCTTGGACGGTTGCCGGATCGGTCAGCAGCTCGCGCAGCTTCGTAATAGCTGTGACAAGGCCGGAACTGTCGCCCTCGCCAAAGGCTTTGACCAGGTCATTCCGAAGCCTAGCCATTGCGTTACCTACCGTGTCCGGCAATTTCTCGGCTGCCTTGGTCAGGTCTGGCAGCGCCTGGACGGTCAGGTCGGTGATCACTTCAGCGGTGAGTTGACCTTCGGACGCCATAGCTCGCAGCGCCCCGGTGGGTACGCCTAGACCCTGCGCCAAGGCTCGCATTAGCGGAGGGGCAGCCTCGGCGATCGCATTAAACTCTTCGCCGCGCAGAACTCCAGAACCCATTGCCTGAGAAAACTGTTGAAGCACAGAGGATGATTCGGCGGTCGTGGCGCCATTGATTTTCAGTGCCTTGCTGAGCGCATCTACCACCTTCGTGGCGTCGCCTTTTCGTCCGATTTCATCCAGCGCGGGGGCTAGCCGTGCATAGACTCTAACGACATCATCGACGGGGGCCGCCGTGTTCTGAGCGATCGTGAATAGCTCTTGTTGAGCTCGGTTGAACTCCTCCTGACTGTTGGTCGCCAGCCTCAACTGAGCATCCATCTGCTTTGCGGTATCGGTGATCTGCGCATACCCGCGCAATGCTTGGGCGGAGCTATAAGCCGCACCGACACCGGCTGCAACAGATCCAGCGCCGATCCGGCCGCCACCTATCTTCTGCTGCTCGCCGGCCATTCCACGCAGGGCTACGCGAGACTCATTGATCCGCTGAGTGAGGTTGCGCTGTGCGACCTCCAGTTCCTTGGCGGTCAGGCTCCCCGACTTGCGCAGAAGCTCGTACTGCCCGCGGAGGCGATCGATCTGTGCGCCGGCCGCGCGGTACTGAGTGACGCCGAGCGAGCTTTTCGCCTGCTCGATGTTCGCCAGCCTCTGCTGACGAGTGACCTCAGAAAGCGCATTGGCTCGCTCACGAATGCCCCTCACTGCGACATCATTCCGGCCAGCCGTCATGCCTTTGGCCATCTCTGCTTCGAGGCGCTTCTGCTCGGCTGCGAGATTGCGGGTATCCACGCCGGCAGCACGTAGCTCCGCCCGTTGTTCCCGGACTTTTGCCTTCTGCCTTTCGAACTCAGTGGATGCCCGGGCAAGGGCGCGCTCTGCCTTGTTCATCTCGGCAGCCAAACCCTTTACCGGCGCGCCGGAGGCGGCCTCCATCGCCTTCGCCAACTGCTCAACGCTGCGCTTCGCAGCGTAGAACTCAGCCGATGCGGCTTTGGCATTTTCCTGGGTTTTCTTGAGCGCATCGACCTGCCGGAGCGGCTTTTCGACCGCTTTGACCATCTCTGCATATTCCTTCCGGAACCCGGCAACCTCTTTCTTTGCCGCGTTCAGGTCGGTCGAAAACTTGAGCTCAACGTTTGCCATTCAAGGCTCCAGTACTAGCCATTGCCGAAAGGAAAAATGACCAAGGGTAATAAGGGGTCAGGGTGTGCCCCAGTTGCACCATGGCGGCGATACAGCGATCCAGTTCTTTCAGCCTTGTGCTTCCAGAGGAGCCCAGCCCAGACGCCCCCGGAACCCGAAAAAATCAGGGTTCAGCTCCTTGCAGAGCGCGATCACCTGGCGCACTTGGGAAGGCCGCAGCGCGTTGATCTGGTCGGTCGTTATCGAGCTCATGCGGCAAATGTCTGCCACCGAGCACTCTTCAAAAAAGCCCTCATCAACCAGATCGCGCGGTGCTGGGTCAGGCTTCTGCATATCTGCGAGCCAAGTTCGAACCTGGAGCACGGTTAGCTCACGGACGATGACGGAGAGGTCGCCGATCATGAGCTCTTTGGAATTAGTGGTATGGGTCATTTCAAATACTCCGATGGGCTGCGAGCGCTTCGCAGCGAAGGGGAATGAAAAGGCACTGCGGGTATCGGCCCGTTTGCGCCTAGTGCCGGCCACCGCCTCGGAAACTCCAAATGGAAAAAGGCGTGCCGGTTGTCGGGGTTACTACGCCACTGGCCGACTGGGCGCCTTGCAGGTACTACTCAGGGGCGCAGCGCATCGACATCAATTGCGCTGCTGGAATCTCGAACTTTTCGGCCAGTAATGGGCGCACCGCCGTCTTTAGCAGTAACGGGAATGTGCAGATCATCCATCGCCCGGGAGCTGCGGCTTACAGCCCAGTCCACGGCGACGATCTGAGCGGCCAGCTCCGCCATCTCGCTTGCCATTGCATCCCACCGTGTGCCGAGCTTGTGGCGTACGGCTAGCAGTCGGCGCTCGCGAGCGCTCTCAAAGCGCTGCCGCTCAACGGCACGCTTCTGGTCGATGGCGTCGACCTGGTTTTGCAGCGCTTGGAGCACGACGCTCTGGCGGGCGGTTTTGCGCTGGATCTGCTCAAGCGCTTCGGAAAGACGATTCAGCGTCTCCAGGGCGGCGGCCTCTTCAGTCTCGCTGCCTCGTGCCATTGCTGTTGCGTAGGCCTCTGCGGCTTGGTTCTCGCTTTGCTGAGCTGTGGCTAGCTCTGCCTCGGTCGCGGATCGCAACTTGGTCAGCTTGGCGCTCGCCTTTTCATAGTCGGCATCGAGCACAGCCAGGGCTTTGCCTGCAGCGTCCATCTCTTTCTTGGCTGCCTTAATGTCTGTGTCAGCACTATCTCGCGCAGCCTTCCAGTTCAGCAGGTTGTCGCGCTGTGCAATCGCTCGCCCGAGTCGCTCGATTTCGCCTTCGGTGGCGCGGAGCTCATCGTGCATCCCGCTGATAGGTCGCTTACTGGCGGCGGTGCTGTCGTTCGTTGCGGCTTCGATATCGCTTCGCAGGGAGTCAGCGAGCGCGTGCGCTTCGGCAAGCTGATCCTCAAAGGTTCGCTCTTGGGGCTCGCTGAGTAGTTTCAGTCCGAACATGGTGTGTCTCCTTGGTCAGGCGTCTTCGATCGAGACGGCGCTGCGATTGAGGGAAAACGCTTCGACGAGCTGCTCGGCGCGGCCCATGGCTTCTTCCGGGGTGTCGCCCTGGAGCACTGCCAAAGTCCGGCCTTCGTGCTTGAGGCGAGCGTGAAATTTAGGAGGGAGGCCTCGGTGGCAGCGATACGGCCGCTGGGCTCGATCCACAGTGTTGAGCTTCGTCATTGCTTGGCCGGCAGCAGATCGAAGCTATTTAGGTAAGCCAGATCGACGACGTGCATATCTGCGCCAGGCCCGGAGACTCGAATTCGCCCGGAAGGAAGCGTTTCGATCCGGAGACCCTTGGCGTCGATCAGCCGCTGCATATCGGCACGATGCTTCGCCAGCTGCTGCTTGTGCGTTGTCATGCAAAGAATTCCCGGCAACTTACGAACGGCTTGTTTTCAGCCAGTGCGATGAGGAGGGCGCTAGCTGGGATGCTGCCCTTGTCTGCCGCATCGCGAATACGCGACCAAGCGGCCACCAACTCGGTTTGGTTCGGGCGTTGCTGACGGCCTCTCGCTCTCTCTACAGTGCTCATCTGGCACCTCACGTAAATAAAGATTACATGTAGCTAATAAGGGCATATTAGACCTAATCTGGCTTTATGCAAGCCTTTTGCTGTATGGGCATCCAGTAGTTTGGCTGGCGCGAGTTGCACCGTTCGCTTAGCTGAACTGGTTGAGGGTCACGACAGGATCTGCCGATGGCAGGCGCGCCGGTCTTCGCGAAGGGAAGCAGGTGAGGGGCGGCGATATGGCCGAAGGGTGTCGCGGAGATCTAGGATCTCTATGGCGGAGTGCTTCACCAATAAAGAAAAACCCCGCACGGAGGCGGGGTCTGGTAAGTGGCTGCGATCAGCGGGCTGTCTGCCCTATCATCAATCGGAGCCGATCGAGGCTCTGGGCGTGAGCAGACGCGAGCTCTGCCTCGGAGGTCAAATCGGAATCCAGGCAGCAGGTATGCGCAACAATCGCGGCGCCGGGGAATGCTGCAGCGATCTTGTCGGCCGCGTCCTCCATCTGCTCAGCCGTAGGGAATGGGCCCATTTTCCCGAACGGCATGATCTGTACCTTATCGTTGTCCAGCGTGTAGTACCGGAAGAACCCGTGAACCTTTTCCCACGTAGATATGCTGTTCATTGCGCCGCCTCCGCGCCGTCTCTCACGGCATCGACGATGGCCTTGGCCGACTCTAGAGCATGGTGGATCAGGTAAGCCCGGCTCCCTTCCAGCGGGTGACCATCGCCGGCCTCTAGTATCGGCTCGATAATCATCGACAGCAGGTTGGATGCCTGCTCGAGCGCCATCGCAAGTGGCACGCCAGGGCGGACGGCGAGAAGGTCTTTCGGCCCGACTCCATCTCCTCGGCCTTCATAGGCCAGAAAGGTAACTACAGTGGTGCGCGAGTCGATCTGTTTTGCTACTGCGTTCATGGTGTTACTCCTTGAGCTGCGGACCGATCGGGCCGTCTCCCTCCCTAGGGCGACCGGATGTCCGCAAGATGTGCATGGGTTGTCGTATTGGTGTCGGTTGTCTTGAGGCGCTTCGTCGGCTAGCGCACCTCCACGTCAGGCCAGCATCCCCGGCCACTGGCATCAACCAGGGCTTCGGCACGGGTAACCGGACGATCAAAAATCATTTGGCGGGGGCCATGGCCGGTAATAACTGCAGTCCAACAGGTGCGGCGTGCCTCGCCGTCATTCGCTGCGATCTCAGCCATGAGCTCGAGGCGGTGCAGCTTGATGTAGTGACGCTGCTCCTTGGTCAGCTTGCTGGACGGCGAGACCACTAGCCTGTTGCCTCTTACCTTGGCGTCGAATCCGTGGTCTTTGAGATAGTCGATGGCAGCCATCAGAAAAGCTCCTCGTCGTCACCGGCAGTACCTTCCAGCGGTACCGCCTCTCTATCCGCGACAGCGCGACAACCCGCGTCATCCGTGGCTTTCAGCGTTTTTTTATCCGCGACAGAGCCGCCCCGTGTCGCGGATGTAATATCGCTACAACCCGCGTCATTGCTGGGGTGTCGCGTTGTCGCGGATGCAAGGGAGGGTATGGCGGAGAGGTAACGGTCCCAGGCCTCTAGGAAGTCGCTTCGCTCGTAGCCTTTTTTATTGATTGCCCCGATCCGAATGTCCTTCGACTTGATCCCGAACTCGCCAAGCTTTGTCGAAAGCTGACGGGGGCTCATCGGCTTGCCGCGGTTCCAGGTCACCCATGGCGCTTCCTCGTCTTCCACGAGGGCCTCCAGCAGGGCAGCGCTGAAAACCTTCGCTGCATGCTTGGCATCGAACACGGTCTTGATGTCGGTGAGCAGCTCGACGCCGACGCTTGGTGAATCGTCCTCGACGTCGTGCAGGTTTCTCGCTGCCTGCCGAGCGATGGTTGGCCATTCCCCGGCGGCCGCCTCAGCGATGGCGAGCAAGGGTTCCCAGCAGTCATTGGCGCGGTCGTTGAGTCCCTTGATGGTCTCCGGTCGTGACCTTCCGATCTGTTCGGCGTTGTCCTGAGCGAACCGCATCATCCGGGCTCGAAGGTTGGCCCACAGGCCAGGGTCCGAATGACGCAAGACTTCTACCTGCTCACCTGGGAGGCGTCGGCGTAGCCGCAATGGGATGCTGCGGTCGGCCAGCGTGTCGGCGATCTTGCCGATTCCGCATAGGGCTTTGGCACCCCAAACACGAAACGGCGTGGGCATGTGGTCATCGCCAACGCAGCGAATGACCACGGCGCTGTCACGTGTGAAGCCGGCGTTTAGGATGCCTCGCGCCTCTTCGTTGTCCCGCAGGAACGCATCCACTTCATCGATAAGCAGCGTCGGTGACCAAAGCTCAATAGAGCGGAAGAGCGCGGCCGATGCGATGTTCGATACCTGCAGCTTCCGGTTCACGAGGTTGCCCAGTGTGGTGAGCATGATCGATTTACCGCACCGCTTTTCCGGGGCGGTGATGTTGGCGATCGGTGCGACCTGTACCGAGTCGATCAACCATGTGAACGTGGCCCACAGAGCTGCGGCTTGGATCGTTGCGGGGTCGGCGATCACGTGCCGCTTGATCGCGTGGCTGATCTCGTCGAGCAGCTCGGCACCATCGACTGGCGATGACCAAGGGGTAACCTCTGGGAAGATCCCTCCGCCAACCGAGGCCTTGTCCTCGTCGTCCTGAGCCGTGAGCCGGTCGAAGTCCACCATGGATAGGGCCTTGGTTTCCTTTACCTGATTGCGCAGGCGTGCCCACGCTGATGGATCCTTTGCGCGGACGCGCTTCAGCTCAGCGAGCACGGTAGGTTCGTAAAGCGCGCCGGCATCTTTAGTCAGCCGCTTGATTGCCTCATCGATGGGCTTCTTAGTATTTAAGGCAACGACATTTCCGTCATTCATGGGCGGCGCTCCATCTCTGCAGATCATTGAAATCCGTGAGTTCGATCGGTGCGCCTTCTGGCCACTCTGGGAAAGCAACGTCGGCGCCGATAGCGATGGCCGCAGCGGTTGCTGCCGTCCGGCCGGGGTTGCCTTCGGTCTGCCGGTCGTCGTCACCCGCAATCACGATCTGGAGGGCGGAGCCGTGCCTGGCGCGAAGTGCTTGAGCGACTGGCTTTAGGTTGCCCGCGTTCATTGCACAGGCGACCGCAGCGCCTGTTTGCCCGTGGATGGTGGCGCCTGTAGCCCAGCCCTCGCACACGTACAGGGGCAGCCCCGGCCCAAGCGCACCGATAGGCGAGTAGGCGCCCCTGACGCGACCGCCAGAAAGGAACCGCTTGGTCCCGTCCGCGCTGATCCGCTGCAGATTGCACAGCGCGCCATCGACATAGAGAGGAACAAGCAGGACATCACCCAATTGGCGCAGGCGGTAAGCACCTACGTGCTTGGCCGCAAGGTAGGGATGGTCTTCACATGCCGGCCGCGCATCACTCCAAAGCCGGGACGCATAGTTAGCTGCGGCCGCTTGGCGGCGCGCCTGATCAGCTTCCCGCTGGCTCTTGGCGTGCTCGATACGCTGGCGAATCAGATCCGCCTCAAGGTAATCAGCCGGCTTGCGGCTACTCCAGTTGTGCCAGGTGCCGGTGTCCTTCCAGCTACCGAACGCACCGGATGCGATGCCATCAAGAAACAACACGTACCAGCCGTTCAGCGCCCCCGGCTTATCGCCTGGCACTTTGAATCGGTGGATTGATCCATCTGGTTCAGGTAGCCAGTCGAGCGGGCCGAACGTGGCCTGCAGGGCGTCCCGAAATTGAGTCTCAGGGGCTGCGTTCATGCGACCCCCTTCGGCGGCGTGTGCCGATCGGCGAGGCGCTGGAGTTGGTTGGTTAAGCGTTCAAGCTCGGAGAAGTGCCGGCAGTGGTCTCCTTCTTTAATGCAGAGCTCGAGAAAGCCGATCAGGGTTTCGACCAGCAGGACATAGCTTGCCTGGTCAATATGAGCTTGCTCTGTGCCTTGGCGCTTGGGACGAGTAAGCGGAACGATGCGATCAGTCATGGCGCGCCTCCATAACTTCCAGCATGTGGATAGCTGCGACAGCCACCATTTCAGCCAGGTGCTGCCAATCGGTGTGAGCTTTGGGCCATTCCGGGGCGGTACCCCTGATCTCGAAGAGGCGCCGATAAGCTTCGCCAGCGGCGTGAAGCAGTTCTAGTTGCGAGCCGGTGAATGTCAGGGTTATGCCTTTTTCCAGGCAAGCCGATCCCGTCAGCGCACAGGCGCCGTTTTGAATTTTCATGTTGGGTTACTCCTTGGCGGGCTGTTCGCCGGCTTGGGGTTGCATGGCGTCCATCAGCGAATCAACCACGGCCTTGGCAGACTCGAGGGAGTGCTTTACCAGCCATGCGGCGTTGCCTTCTAGCGGCCGCTCGCCCATCGCGGCGGCATAGATGCTGTCTTCGATTGTGCTCAGCAGATCGGACGCGCTTTGCAGGGCGTCGGCAATGTCCACGCCGGGCGTCACAGTGAAAAGAGACTGCCTTTTCTCGACCCACCCGGAGCTGTGGAACTGAAAGCCTTCGGCGGTCTTGATAGCCTGATTGCTCATTGTTCGCTCTCCATTTCGGCAGCTTCAAATAGCTCTAAGCCAGCGGCCTGAACGTAGCCGGCCAAGGCGCATACCGCATGGGCCAGTCCGCTCATGTCGGCATCGCTAAGCAAGTGCTCGGAGCCATCAGCGCCAAGCAAATTGCCGAGGGTTTCCAGTCCATAAGCTGCGCTTTGCAGCCGGTTGCCGAGCTCGGTAGCAAGGCTGTTTAACGCCATCATTGCGCCACCTCCATAGCCGCCAGTTGGCGAGCACGAGCCATCGCTGCGTTGTATCGACGAAGGCGAACGGACAGAGACGAATTAGCGCGCAGGGCGGCGAAGGCGCGGGCCTTCCAAGCTGCAGCGTGAGATTTGGACGGATTGATGCTGAGGGTGGTGCGCATGGGTGGAGCTCCTACTTTGCGATCGGAGCCGCCACCGTCCTTCCTACGGGATTGGGTGGCAGCTGTGTGCGGGGTAGGAATATCGGGATAGTAGGCACCCGACCAGGCCGAAGCCTGCCCACACACAGCCGCCATAACACAGAACTGCGGACGAAAAAAAACGCCGGCAGTGGTGATCTGGGCGCTGTTGCGCCTACTAATTCTCGGGTTCCTACGCCCGGTCGCTGAATTTGCAGCGACCGTCGAACGATACATCCAGCGGCGAGGGGTGGCAAGCGTCTTCATTGCAGTCCCTCCGGCGCGTCATGCATCTGCAGGCGTGAGGCATCAATCGCGGCCACCAATGTGGCGCGGTCCATCCCTTTCGCTTGCAGCACCGTCGATAAGCTCATGAACGAACACAGCGCCACCACTTCGCTCTGCGCTCCGCTGGTGCGCGCGTAGCCGACGATCAGAGGTAGCAACTGATCGAGGATGAATTGTTCATGGTCTTGAAACTGGGGCTGGCTATAATCGGCTGGCATGTTTTGCAGGCCGCTATCCTTCGCCGGGGCGGCCTTTTTCATGCTGCTTCTCCCCGAAGTGCGATCCGCTGTCTCACCCATGCTTGCACCTCAGCCAGCACCCAGCCGACAGGGGCGCCACGTGCCTTGCTGTTGCTCAGCGGTACGGGCTTTGGAAATGCTGGGTCATCTTTCAAGCGCTTGTAGATGGTTGGTCGCGCAAGGCCGGTAATGGCCGCCAGCTCCGGCATGCGAATGATGGTGGCGGAGGGGTCGAACTGTAGAAGGCTGGCAGCGTTGCTGGCGGCCTTGATCGGTTGGATGTTGTCCATATCTGTATCCCGTTATTGGTGAAGACGGGAAAAGATTGGCGTTGGGGTTATCCACTGAACAGGACCCCCCCTTACAGAAAACGGGGGGTGGGGTTTGAAGCGTTAACGTGAACTCAAGCCCGTAAAGCCAAGCAGCTCAAGTACCCAAACGGGGGGCCCTGTTCATCTTAAGTCTTTGAGACAAGCCCCCCTTTTTTTCGGCAGGCGGGGGTGCAAACCGTTTTTAAAGCTTGCTTCACGTTGAGGCTGGGCGGGGTGCCGTGTCGTTTTTTCCACCAATCTTCTGTTTGTGGGCCGACCCCGCGGCCAGTCGCTTTGGTAGGGTCTATCTGGCCGTTACTAGTCGCCTCGCACCAGAACATGACTGCTTCCCGCCCTACCGGCGGGGATAGCGGATTTGTAGGGTTCATAAACGCCACTAGGCCAGCGACGTTATCAATCTGAGCGTTTAGATACTCAACGTCCTGCTGAAGATCTGCCAGCCCGCGACGTAGATCGCTTTTGACATCGCTGGCTTCCTCGAGCTGCTGCCTCAAAATTCGGTTCTCCGCTTCTTTGGAAACGAGCAGGGCTTGTAATTCGAGCACCTTTGCTTCGGTTGCCTGACGCGCAATCGCTTCCTTACCGGCGGCCTCTTGCGCCCTTCGCTGATCGTTTTTGAAAGCGAGAAGGGAGTGGAGATGATCCAGCCCGTCAGCTGTCATCTGAGGCGGTTGTTCGATCGGCTCTGGAACTGAAGCGTTCTGCCGATATGCGAGCGATACAACTTCGTTAACGACCGGGGCCTGAACTAGCTCTATCAGGCCCAATGATTCCCGCGCTCTGCTGGCTTGCCGGCCAAGCCATTCGACGTTCACTCGAACATGCTGGGACTCCATAGTGAACCGCGACGTCTCGAACAGAACCGGTACATATCTGCCGGTAGCAGCATCTAGATAGCTGGAAAGATCCCCATAGGTGATTGGCAAGTCGGCTTCCGGCCTACTTGGATCAATAACCCTAATAGTTTCCGGATTGAAGACGCAGTCAGGGTCAATAATGGAAACCATCTGCTTGGCTAGCTGCGAGAGCAGAGCCGGGTTTTCCGCTTTGAGGGCTCTGCAGGCCCACTCTAGAGATGTGTACTGCGTATGTTTTTCCATGCCACCCCGGGCCACCCAAAAGGTTGCCAGCCGGCGGGTGGGTAACCCGATTTTCGTCCCGTCGGACTATGCTGGCAAACTGGCTACTGACTATTTAACCAGTAGTCAGTCTATCTCTGTCTCGATCAGTCTTCCAACCTTGCCACCGCACTATTGATTGCTAGGGAATCTAGATGATCGGCATACCACTGCATCATCGTGCGGCGCTGCTCGACATATATCGCTTTGTTGTAAACCCCAGCGACGCCGTCTTCTACGTGCGATAGCTGGGCCTCTACGTGTTCTTTCGGGAAACCGTTTTCACGGAGCGTCGTGGATGCAATGTGGCGGAAGCCGTGGCCGGTCTGCTGACCGGCATAGCCCATGCGCCGTAGGGCCATGTTGAACGCCATATTGCTTCGCGGCTTGGTGCGGTCATTGCGTCCAGGGAATAGCAGCGGATAAGCACCAGTGAGCTGGTGCAGCTGATTCAGCGCCTCGAGCGCCTGGCTAGAGAGCGGAACGGTATGCGGGCGACGCTTCTTCATTCGATCAGCTGGAATCATCCATAAGCCGGCCTTACGGTCGAACTCTTCCCACCGAGCTTCGCGGAGCTCACTTGGACGCACGCCGGTCAGCATTAGCAGGCGCAGGCCGAGGCGCAGATCATGGGCATGAGGGTAGGCGTTGATGGCCCGCAAGAGGGTGGGCAGCTCATTAGCCGTGACGTGCGCATAGTTCTCTGCCGGCTTGGATTGAAGAAAGCGGCTCAGCCCTTCCAGCGGGTTATGCACGGCGCGACCAGTGACGCGGGCGAGGTCGTAAATCTCTTTGCAGGATCGGCGCACCCGGCTCATCTGTTCAATGATGCCCAGCCGTTCCATACCTTGGAGAAACTCCATCCATTCGATCGGCAGGATGCTGGCATACAAGCGCTGGCCGAATACCGGGAAGACGTGGAGCTCCAGCGCGCCAATGTTCCGGGTCGCTGTGCTGCCTGCCCAGCCCGGGCGGCGGATCTCGATCCACTCGCGCGCTAAGGCCTCGAACGTGCTGTTGGCAGCTTCGAGGGCGGACGCTTTTCGAGCATGTTTTGCGGTTAGTGGATTGACCCCATCGGCCGCATCGGCACGCAGCTCGGCAGCTTTCAGCCTGGCGCCAGCACCACTTACCTCTGGATAGCTGCCAAGTCCAAGCCACGACCATTTCCCGTCCGGCTTCTTGTAGCGCAGCTCCCAGGACTTGCCACCGTTGGGCTTGACCCGGAAGTACAGCCCTTGGCCATCGTGCTCCCTGTAAGCCGCTGCATCTGGCTCCAGGCCTGCTAGGGTCGTATCCGCCATCGGGCGGCGCTTGATCTCGCTGCGCTTCATGCTTGTATGCCGCTGGTTCGAATTTTTCGCCAGCATACAAGCAGGCATACACGAAGGGAAGGTATAGGGGTAAACGGGGATATGCAGCCAGATACAAGAAAGCCCGCACGGGGCGGGCTTCTTGGGGTGTTTCGTAGACTGTTAAAGACAGGTCGAAACAGCTATATGGCGCACCAGGCGGGATTCGAACCCACGACCCCTGCCTTCGGAGGGCAATGCGGTACAGAAATCTTGATTGGCAGCAGACGCTCGAAAATGCTTCTAAGTGGCGTCCTGACAGGCTTTAACCTTATCTCGCTGCCTGCAGTTTATAGCTCTTAGCGGTATCTAAGAGTGGTTATTTATGGCACAAAAAACGAAATGGGGCCCAGCGCTTTTTTGACACACCTAGCCAGCCCCTAGCTCGTCCTGCCGCCTTCTCACCGAACCTGAATTCGACTAGCGGCTGGCGGCCTACGGGCAGCGACTTAGCCAGCACGGTCACAGGTCGCAGTGGACACTAGTACGATCAGTAAGGTCTGCCGCTTTGGGCGTCCCTTGCGTCCACACAAACCCGTTTTGTTGCCCTCGGCTGTTGCTGTTACATATAGATAACCCAGGAGTGCGCAGGCCCAAAATTAGCGATGTTTTTCTGGAGGAAGACTCTATCCTCACAGGGCAAGGCCGTCCAAGATGCGTTGAGATTAGTGTGGCAGCTAGTTCACTCGTCCTTGGCGTTTATCTCGGCAGATCTTGCCAAACGACTCTAATGACAAGGATCGGCAGGCTAGGCCTGTTGCAGTCCTCCACCACGGGTCTCATTTAGCGCTGATCTGCGTGATGAAGCCAATGGCCATGCCGGCAGTAGACGCCGGCGCTACGCCATATGTGCCTTGAAGCCTTCTTTCAGATTCGGTTGCATAATCGATTCGTTCCGTCGGTGGGGTGAAGATAAAGCGTAAGGGCAGGCCGCATGACGTCGATCCCACAATGCGCGCAGCTCCGACGGGTTTTGGTGCTCAACGAGGGGCTTAGTAGTTAAAAACCAATCGTTCAGCCCATGCTAATACCTGCCCAGATGTCAAAGAATCCGAGGCCTCACCCACTAAGGTTTCAGATGCCCATGTTTGCACGATCTCTTCTTGCCGCCGCCATCTCCCTTGTCATGCTTTCCAGCGCGCAAGCGGCTAATAGCACGGCTGATGTCGAACAGCTTGGCAACAACAACGAGGCGACAGTCACTCAAGCGGCAGGCGGAGATTTAAAGGCTGCATCCATTAAGCAGGACGGGGATAGCAACTTCGCCGTGGCCTACCAAGAAGGCTCGGAGCACATGCTTCAGGGCACCCAGGTAGGCAGCTCTAACGTGTCCTTCGCCAGTCAGGAGGGATTCGGATCTACGGCGACGATGTCGCAGGACGGCGTTGGCAACCGCCAGAACGTGCTGCAGCAATCCGTTGAAGGAGGCATGTTCACTGAAGTCACTCAGGTTGGTAACGACAATGATGCGTACGTTGTACAAATCGAAGGTGAGTACAACGGCGCCCAAGTCCTCCAGACGGGCAATCTCAACAAGCTCGACGTCGAGCAGACCGCACGGTTTAACAGCCTAAGTGCCAGTCAAACTGGATCTGAAAACACCGCGCTCGTAAACCAGTCCGGCGGAGGAACTGGCGTCACCAGCCAGTCCGGTTACGCAAATACAATCGATCTGAATCAGTCGGCTCTGATGAACGGGGCTTACACAGCAGTTGACCAGTCGGGTGAATCCAACGAAGCCAAGGTCTACCAGGAAGATGGCGGCCGTTATCCAGGCGGCAGCGTGATCCTCAGCCAGGATGGAACTGGCAACATGGCCGACGTTGAGGCTATCGGTGGTTGGGCGAACATTGAATTCAGTCAAACCGGCGAGGGTAACGAGTTGACCTCCTACCAGTCAGGTCGCGCTAATAACATAAAAGGCTATTCAAACGGTGAATTCAATCAAGTCAACATCATGCAGGACGGTGACGGCAGTACATTGGATATCGCCCAAAATGGTTCGGAAAACGTGATATCGGCGACTCAAAATGGCAGCGCTATATATGGTGATAGCGCCAGTATTGCTCAGACCGGTACCGCCAACGTTGCAACGCTGACCCAGGGCACTTATGGAGAGGGATTTGGTGGCAACACCGCTAGTATTTCTCAAAATGGCCTAGGCAACAGCGCAACGGTTACGCAGCGCTAAGACCAGAAATATAAAAAGCCCGCTTTCGCAGGCTTTTTTCGCGGCTATTGATCACCCAAAGAATGGCCTGAACGGACTGCCATGCTGGTAAACCAGAGGTTCGAGTTCAGAGCCCACGTCAGCATGGCGCCCAGGTATGAGCTTTCTCCGTCCAGGAATGGTGCGATCTCGACATGGCCTGCTTGAATTGCTCCGCGCAGCTTTAGGGGATGGCTAGTTGATCAAGGTAGCAATCGTTGGCTGGTTGTACGCCGTTTCATCATGCTGACGTAGTTGGGGCGGCACGTCCGCCTCATAAGCCGATTGCTCTTGGGAGATCCTAATTCGATACGCCGCCCGCGCAGGACTTTTCCGAACGTCAATGCGACTGCCACGGACACTTCGCATAGGGGAAATCCGTGGCCCCTTACGGAGCCCCCATTTGATGCTCAGACTTCTAGAGGGCGCTCATGCTTTAGCAACTATGGGAATCGAATCGCCCACTCGCTAATTATTGATAGTCGGATGGTAGACGTTGGCTACCATACGGTGGATCGCCCGTCTGGGGCTTTGGGCAGATGACGGGAGATTGATTCGAACCTTTATGCCCGTTTCCCGTCAGTGGAGGGTTTAGACCTCCTATGGGGGGACGGCAAGCGCAATATAGCGGCGAACACGAATATCAGGGGGAGCAAATAATGAAGCATGCCGGACCTAAGATTGCGCTTGTGACCGGTGCCGGCAGCGGTATCGGCAAGGCTGCCGCCATCGCTCTTGCTGGCGGTCGCTACACGGTTATTCTGGCTGGTCGACGTCTTGATCGGTTGCAGAATGTTCAGGCTGAGATTCAGACGCGTTTCGGCTCTGATTCTCAGTCTTATCCTGTAGCAGCAGATGTAAGTAATCCCGACGATGTCGCCCAGCTTTTTGACCTGATTGGGCAGCAATATGGTCGCCTGGATTTGTTGTTCAACAATGCAGGGCGCGGCAATCCGCCCGGTTCGTTTCTAGAATGGTCGGCACAACAGTGGAATGAGGTAGTCGGGACCAACCTCAACGGTATGTTTTTCTGCCTCCAGCACGCGTTCAGGTTGATGAGCAGGCAATCCCCGCGAGGAGGACGCATCATCAATAACGGATCGCTCTCGGCGTACTCTCCGCGTCCCAACTCGGTCGCCTACACGGCGACGAAGCACGCCGTTACTGGGTTGACCAAAGCGGCCTGTTTGGAAGGTCGTCAACACGATATTGCTGTAGGCCAAATCGATATCGGAAACGCGATGAGCGAACTGGCCGAACCCATGGCAAACGGAACCCTACAGGCGAACGGTGAGATCACTCCCGAGCCGCTAATCGACGTGGAACTCGTTGGACGGGCGGTGTTGCAGATGGCGAACCTTCCACTCGAAGCAAATGTGTTGTTCCAGACCCTCATGGCTACGAAAATGCCGTTCGTGGGGCGAGGCTGACCAGGACAAGCGAGAGCAACCCGAGCGCTGCCGCTTTTGGCGCGAAGCCAAATGTCACCTAAGCTGGCAGGCAGCAGCGCGCCGAGCTCATCGATGAGAAAACAGCACGCGTTCAGCTGGAGGGCTTGGCGGATTGCCAGGAGAACGCCAGCGTCACCGCAACGAATCACATCTGGCTCTGTAACTGTCAAGCTCGTACTCATAATCCTCGTTTCTACGCTCAGGAACCGAAGGAAGTGTTGAAGTTGCGGCAGAACTCAGCTGTCCGCTACTGGCGTGGCAGCTGGTCGCGGAGTAGGCTGGGTGACATCATTATCGAAACCTGTAGCGATGTATCACCAATCTTGACGATGCCATTGGTAGCGGGGCAGCACTCTGCTAAAACTAGGCCCTCTCTTGAAGGCGAAGGTTAGCGCTCCCGTTGTTAACTCGGTTAGCGCGATGCGGCTGTCACCATTCAGCGTACAGGCCGACTCTGTAGATTCAGTTTTGCTGAAGCGCGTCGAATCTGCTCATAACCCAATGAATAATGAGGATGACATGCGACCCGATATATTGATGTTGGCCCCGTTATTAGACGAATTCGAAGCTATCTTGGCATCAACCTGTAACTTGTCGCGGGCATACACGGTCGATGAGCAGTTGGCTCTCTTGGACGATCGCCCAGAACGATTTAAGGTGGTTGTTACCAATGGTGGCCACGGGGTTGATCTTCAAGTACTGGCCCGTTTGCCGGAGTTGAGACTTATTGCCGTAAATGGTGTCGGCCTGGATCAGATTGATCTGGAAGAAACTCGGCGCCGAGAAATTCAGGTAGTCACCACGCCGGATGTGCTCACCGATGCTGTCGCAGATCTTGCAGTTGGATTGACCCTTGCGGTATTGAGGCAAATCGTCGTTGGAGACCGCTTCGTTCGTTCTGGTGAATGGGAGCGACGACCTTTCCAGTATTTAGGAACAAGTATGCGCGGTCAACGCGTCGGCATATTGGGCCTGGGAAGGATTGGTTCGGCAATTGCCCAACGCTTGATTCCATTTGGCACACATCTGGCCTATCACAACCGCCAGCCTATCGAAGGATGTGATATTCCGTATTGCGATTCGCTAGAACAACTTGCATTACAAAGCGATATTTTGATCATCGCTGCCGCTGGGGGAGCTCAGTCGCGGCACCTTGTCGGGCGCCAGGTGCTCCAGGCACTCGGTGAAACCGGCGTAGTCGTCAACGTCGCGCGCGGTAGTGTGGTTGATCAAGCAGTCCTGACAAATATGCTGATTGAAGGTAGGTTGGCTGGCGCAGGACTGGACGTCTTCGAGGAGGAACCTAAGATCCCAGCGGCATTGCTGGACTTGGACAACGTCGTCGTACAGCCACATGTGGGGAGTGCAACGATTCAAACCCGCCGGGCTATGGCTCGGATCGTGGTCAATGCAGTTCTAGATTTTTCCGGAGTGTCCGCAAGCACTCCGGCTGTTCAGGATTGACGTTAGAAATCACCTGGCTGGCGTTGGCAATGTCTGAAGATCGGTATGACCTGTCCGAAAACGTCATCGCAACCGTTAAACTTCGGGGGGTTGATAGGCTCCGGAATCGATGAAAAAACATTTAAATGATCAGCTCTACGAAATCATCGCAGTTGGCATCCGCGATCGACGCTTGCCGGAAGGAACCTTATTGCTAGAGGGTCATTTGGCGGAGCTGTTTCATGTCAGCCGCTCTCCAGTACGTCAAGCCCTCGCACGTCTATGTGATGAGCAGTTAATTTGCACATTCCATGGGCGAGGCTATCTGGTGGGCTCGGCACCAGGCGAGATTATCCGACACAAGTTCGATGCGAGCCTATTTGGAACAGTATCGAAAACGAGCCGGCCGAAAAAGACTGAATCTTGGCGAAGCGTATACAACGATATTGAGCGCGAGCTACTCCATCATTCACTGTTTGGTTCGCACCGCATCAACGAACTTGAGCTGTCGCGCTATTACAAGATCAGCCGTACGGTTTCCAATCAGGTCCTGACTAGGCTGCATTTGCTTGGTTTGGTGGAAAAGGACGAGCGTTCTCGCTGGCAATTGCTCGAATGGGATGAGCGGCGCCTGGAAGAGCTCTACGAGGTGCGTCGCCGTCTGGAACCCTACGTCCTCCTGCGCGCGGCTGAGCACATTCCGGCAGAGAAGGTCCGGCTGTTCATCGAGCGGTTGCAGCAGGCTGTTGTGCAATATCCGGATATGGAAAGCCGACAGTTCGACGACCTGGAGAGCGATTTGCACATCCGTACGCTGGGATACTGCCCAAACCGCGAGATGTTGCAAATGCTCCGGCGAACCCACTCGCTGCTGCTGTCCGGCAAGCACATTCTGTTGGACAAGAGCTGGTTTCCGGAGGAGGAACCGTTCTTTCAGGAGCATCTGGAGATATTCGGCCACATTGATCGCAAGGATGCGAAGTCGGCGGCGCAAAGCATGGAAGACCATCTGCTGATCGCCGAACGCAAAGTAGGCCAACGTCTGGCCTACTTCAAAAGCCATAGCAGCGTGGCTGATCTGCCTTATCTGGACCGGCAGAGCTGAATCACGTCACTGCACCGACCGGCCAGGGCACAAACTCGTTGTCCCCGTAGTTGTAGGTCTCGCTTTTCGACAGCGAGCCCGAGGCAATATCGATCAGGACTTCGAAGATCTTTTCACCGGCCTCGGCGACGCTCAGCTCGCCTTCGACGATCCCGCCGCAATTAATGTCCATGTCCTCTTCCATCCGCTGGTACATCTCGGTGTTGGTAGCCAATTTGATGCATGGCGCCGGCTTGAAGCCCGATACCGAGCCCCGACCGGTGGTGAAGCAGATCATGTTGGCGCCCGAGGCGATCTGCCCGGTTACCGAGACGGGGTCGTAGCCGGGGCTGTCCATCAGCACGAACCCCTTCTCGGTAATCGGCTCGGCATACTCGTAAACGGCGTTTAGCGACGTCGAGCCGCCCTTGGCGGCGGCACCCAGCGACTTCTCCAGAATGGTCGTCAGCCCGCCGGCCTTGTTACCCGGCGACGGATTGTTGTTCAGCTCGGCGTTGTTGATGCGCGTGTAGTTTTCCCACCACTGCAACCGGCCAAGAAGCTGCCGGGCCACGTCATGGCTGATTGCGCGGCGGATCAACAGATGTTCTGCGCCGTAGATTTCAGGCGTTTCACTGAGGATTGCCGTGCCGCCGTTTTGCACCAGCAGATCGGCGGCATAGCCGAGCGCCGGGTTGGCGGTGATGCCCGAGTAGCCGTCGGAGCCGCCGCACTGCAGGCCCAGCATCAGGTGCTCGACGCTTTCTTCGGTCCGCTCCAGCCGGCCCAGGGCCGTGATCATCGCATCGACCTGTTCGATCGCCTTTTCCACGCTGCGCCGCGTGCCGCCGGCGTTCTGGATGTTGAACACGCGGAAATTATCGGTCTCCACCAGGTTGTAACGCTTCATCAGCGATGAAATCTGGTTGGTTTCGCAGCCCAGCCCAATGATCAGCACGCCCGCCAGGTTCGGGTTACTGGCGTAGCCCCAGAGGGTTCGCTCGAGAAATTTGAAACCTTCGGATTCGGTATTGATGGCGCAGCCGCTGCCATGGGTCAGCGCAACGACGCCGTCGATGTTCAGTGCCCTGAGCCGATCCGAGCCGTTGAAATGCGCGGCCACCGCACGCGAAACGGTTGCTGAACAGTTCACGGTCGAAAGGATGCCGATGTAGTTGCGCGTTCCAACCCGGCCATCCGGGCGCCGGTACCCCATGAATCGGCGGCGTTGTTCAGGCGGCAGCACCGGGGTGCGCTCGATGGCAGGCGGCAGCTCGCCGTTCGCATGGCTGGTGGGCATCACCACATTGTGGGTGTGCACGTGCGAGCCGGCGGCGATGGGCTGGCTGGCGACACCAATGACCTGACCGTATTTCAGGACGCTTTCACCTTCGGCGATATCACGCCGGGCAATCTTGTGGCCGCTGGGAATGGCGTCGCGGGCGGTTAAGCCAAGCTCCGCAACGGCGGTGTTCTGAGCGATCGGCTTACGCGCGACCGCCACCGAATCCTGTTCGCCGAGGACGATCACGGACTGGCTGCTGGTAATGAGCTGCATGGCGGAATCTCGTTCTTGTAGTGAAGAGGCGTCATCGATACTGACAAAAACGAACATTGCGCGCAATGTTTGCCAGTGCTAAGGTCGATCGAAATCGCGCTGCCCGACAGCCGGCTAGAACAAGAAATCGAGGTGACCCAATGTGCTTTCAGCCCGCATTGCTCTGCAGATTCCCGCATCGTTCCCCAGCCCTTCGTTCGCCTCGTCTGGTTCTGGTTGCGAGTTGTACCGCACGCTTCATGACGCATGCGGTATGCGCGCCAGAGCCCACCGTCGCGAAGCTGTTCGGGGGTTGCGATGAGTAAGTTAGTCGAGGGGTATTTCGCGCTGCTGAAGCTGCTGGCTGTGATCTGTCTGGTGGTGATGGTGGTACTGGTATTCGGCAATGTGGTGCTGCGCTACGGCTTCAACGGCGGGATCACCGTCTCTGAAGAGCTATCGCGTTGGGCATTCGTCTGGATGACCTTTCTTGGCGCCATCGTGCTGCTGCGCGAGCGCGGGCATATGGGCGTCGACATCCTGCTCAAGAAGCTTCCGGAGACAGGCGAGCGGATCAGCTTGATCATCTCGCAACTCCTGATGCTGGCCTGCTCGCTGCTGTTCTTCTGGGGCAGCTGGCAGCAGATGCAGATCAACCTGAGTTTCCCGTCGCCGGTCACGGGCTTGTCCATGGGCTGGTTCTACGGAGTGGGCGTCCTGTTCGGTCTGTCCGCTGCCGTCATTCACCTCTACGAGATCATTCGGCTGGCTCGGGGCAAGGCAATCCACCTTTCTGACGCGAGCAAATTGGAAGCCCATCTCTAGCGCGTCTTCCTCTGTCTCAGTCCGTTGCCCGCCCGGATTCGGTGGCGGTTGATCCCTCAAAACAACAAGAACGGAGTGTTTCAATGGCCATCATCGCCATCTTCGTATGCTCGCTGCTGGGCGCCATGGCTATCGGCGTGCCCATCGCCTACTCGCTGATCATCTGCGGCATCTCGATGATGTATTACCTGGATCTGTTCGATGCCCAGATCATCGCGCAGAACCTGATCAACGGGGCCGACAGCTTCCCGCTCATGGCGGTGCCGTTCTTTATGCTCGCGGGCGAACTGATGAACGCCGGCGGCCTGTCGAAACGAATCGTCAACATGGCGGTAGCGCTGGTCGGGCACATCAAGGGCGGCCTCGGCTATGTAACGATCCTCGCCGCCTGCCTGTTGGCGAGTCTCTCTGGCTCGGCCGCTGCGGATGCCGCCGCGCTGGCCGCATTGCTGGTGCCGATGATGGTCAAGGCCGGGCACGATAAAGGCACATCGGTTGGTCTGGTGGCGTCCGCCGGGATCATTGCACCGGTCATTCCGCCGTCTATCGGGCTGATCCTGTTCGGTGTCGCGGGCAACGTTTCCATCACCAAGCTGTTTCTCGCCGGCATCGTTCCGGGCCTGCTGATGGGCGGGTTCCTTTGCGTCGCCTGGTACCTGGTTTCCCGGCGCGAAACCATCAAAACCACCCATCAAGCGTCTGGCCGCCACGTGCTGAAAACGCTTTATGAAGGCATCTGGGCGCTGCTGCTGCCGCTGATCATCCTTATCGGTTTGAAATTCGGCGTGTTCACGCCAACCGAAGCAGGCGTTGTCGCGGCGGTATACGCGCTGTGCATCTCGCTGTTCGTCTATCGCGAACTGAAGATCCGCGATCTGTACAGGGTGTTGGTATCGGCCGTTTCCACTACTGCGATGGTCATGTTTCTCGTTGCTGCTGCAATGGTTGCGGCTTGGGTCATCACCGTGGCGGATTTGCCTAGCGAAATCATCGCCTTGCTCGAGCCGCTGATGGACAGCCCTCGGCTGCTGATGCTGCTCATTGTGGTGATCGTCGTGGTCATCGGAATGGCCATGGACATGTCGCCGATTATTTTGATTCTCGCCCCGGTGATGCTGCCTGTAGCGGTCGCCGCGGGAATCGATCCGGTGTACTTCGGCGTGATCTTTGTCATGACCTGCGCCATCGGCTTGATCACCCCGCCGGTGGGGCTGGTGCTCAACGTAGTGGCGGGCGTCTCTAAGGTCGATTTCGTTGCCACCGTTCGAGGCACGCTGCCTTTTCTGTTTGCCGAACTGCTGGTCGTAGCGCTGCTGCTGATCTTCCCGCAGATCTTGACCGTTCCGGCTGCGTGGCTGGCCTCCTGAATTCCCATACCGTGCGGAGCTCAGGCTGCGCCGGATGGATTAATGCGGCATGACGTCATGCCGGTGAAGCTGCACCTATAAACAGAAGGAAACGTCATGAAAATAATTCCAAAAGCCCTGACAGCTCTGCTGTGCTCAAGCCTGCTGCTTTCCGCTACGGCGAGCCACGCCGATGAAATCAACCGGCACACGTTCAAAATCGCGTTTGTACAGGCCAAGAATCACCCTCATGGCTTGGGTGCCGTGAAGTTTGCCGACCTGGTCAAGGAGAAAAGCGACGGTAAGATGAAGGTAATGGTGTTCGCCAGCGGCACCCTTGGCGGCGATACCCAAGTGATTTCATCGCTTCAGGGCGGCACCGTCGACATGACCCTGGTCACGCCGGGCCTGCTGACCGGCATCGAGAAAGGCTTTGGCGCCTACGGCATGCCCTTCCTTTTCCAGGATGCGAAGGAAGTAGACGCCGTGCTGGACGGTCCGGTTGGCCAGCAGCTTCTGGAGCGCCTGCCGCCGCACGGCATCATCGGTCTGGGGTACTGGGACCATGGATTCCGCCATGCCACGAACAACAAGCATCCCATCAACAAGCTGGAAGACTTCCAGGGTCTGAAACTGCGAGTGCAGCAGATTCCAACCGCCATCGAAACCTTCAATCGGCTGGGCGCCAACCCCGTTCCATTGTCGTTCACCGAACTCTACACGGCGATGGAAACCGGCACCGTGGACGGCCAGGAAAATCCGCTCGCGGCGATCGAGACGTCCAAGTTCTATGAAGTGCAGAAGTACCTGTCCTTGACCGGCCATTTCTACGATCCGCTGGTCGCGATCTTCAGCAAGAAAACCTGGGATGAGCTCACCGAAACAGAACGCAAGATCATCAAGGAGGCCGCAACGGAAGCCCAGGCGTACGAGCGCAAGGTTTCCCGCGAGATGGACGTAACCTCCCGCGCGGCGTTGGAAAAGGCGGGCATGCAGATCAACGACGTGGCGCCGGAGGAGATTCAGCGTATGCGCGAGCACCTGCAGCCGGTCACCGACAAGTTCACCGAGGAATACGGTGCCGAGCTGGTGGGCCAGTTCATGGAAGAAATCAACAAGGTACGCAACGTCCAATAAGCCCTGGTATCGACGGCCGGCGCCAATCCAAGGCGCTGGTCCTGGGTACATGGGCTGCTGCATCTGGAGGACTGTTCCGCATGAATGATTTGAACGTAGGTTTCATCGGGCTCGGTTTGATGGGCCATGCGATGGCCTCGAACATCCTGAACAAGGGCTTCGGCCTGACCGTCATGGCGCATCGACGTCGTGAGCCGGTCGATGATCTGGTAGGCCGCGGCGCCGCGGAAGTGTCCAACGCCGCTGCGCTGGCGCAACGCGTAGATGTGGTGCTGCTGTGCCTTCCCGGCTCGAATGAAGTAAGTCAGACGCTGACCGGTGAGCAGGGCCTGCTAGCGGGACTGCGAGCCGGCCAGATCGTGGTCGATTGCAGCACCGGCGATCCGGCGCGCACCGCCGAGATAGCGCGGCTGGTCGAGGAGCGAGGTGCGCATTACCTGGACACTCCGGTCAACCGGACACCCAAAGAAGCCGCTGAAGGCCGCCTCAACGTACTGGCCGGTGGCGATGCGGGCGTGCTGGAAAAGACCCGGCCGATCCTGCAGTGCTTCTCGGAAACGATTCATCACCTGGGTGCGGTGGGTTCTGGCCACAAGGCCAAGGTCATCCATAACTTCATCGCCCAGGGTAACGCGACGGTTCTCGCCGAAGCCTTCTGTACGGCGGCGAAGAACGGGCTGGATCTGGCCGCCTTCGCGGATATATGCAGCCTCAGTGGCGGGCACAGTCGGACCTTCGAACGGATCATTCCGTTTGTGCTGAATGGAGACGACTCGGGGCAGCGGTTTGCACTGAGCAATTGCGTAAAAGACATGCGCTACTACACCGATCTGGCCAAGTCGACGCCGTCGACCGGCATCGTCGCAGAATCGGTCTACCAGACATTTCAGCTCGCCAAGAGCCTGGGCCACGGCGACAAATACGTGCCGCATCTGTTTGATGTTCTGGGCGAGATCAACGGCGTCAGCGTACGCGCCGAACAGGAGGGCAAGGCATGAAACTGTTGCGATATGGGGCGGTGGGTCAGGAGAAACCGGGGCTGCTTGGAGCCGATGGCGTTATTCGCGACCTGTCCGCGGTGGTCAGCGACATCACCGGGGAGGTATTGTCTGCCGAGCGTCTGGCGCAACTGGCTGCGCTCGATGAAGGCGCGCTGCCCTGCGTCGAGGCAGAGGTGCGCATCGGCTCGCCGGTCGCCAATATTGGCAAGATCGTCTGTGTCGGCCTGAACTATGCGGACCACGCCAAGGAGTCCGGTTTGCCGGTACCCAGCGAACCCGTCCTGTTCATGAAAGCCACCAGCGCGATTAGCGGGCCCAACGATACGGTGATCATCCCGCGCGGTTCGGAAAAGACCGATTGGGAAGTCGAGCTGGGCATCGTCATTGGCCGCAAGGCGCAGTATGTCGAGCGCGATGAGGCCCTCGACTATGTGGCTGGTTATTGCATCGTCAACGACGTGTCCGAGCGCGCCTTCCAGACTGAGCGTGGCGGTCAATGGGACAAGGGCAAAGGCTGCGATACCTTCGCGCCGATCGGCCCGTGGCTGGTGACCGCGGATGAAGTTGGCGATCTGCGCAACCTGGACCTGCGGCTGGAAGTCAGTGGCGAGCTGCGCCAGCAGGGCAACACCCGGACGATGATCTTCGGTGTCGATGAAATCGTCAGCTACATCAGCCAGTTCATGACGCTCCATCCGGGGGATGTGATCAGCACGGGCACGCCGCCCGGCGTGGGTGCAGGCATGAACCCGCCGATTTTCCTCAAGCCCGGCGACCGGATGACCCTGAGCATTTCCGGGCTGGGTGAACAGCGGCAGGACGTTCGGGCCTGGCAAGCCTGACGGGACTACGACGGCTGAAGGCTTGCTGACTCAGGCCGCCTTGAGCCGATATTCAAGCGTTACGGCGGGAGCGGTCCAGCGCTCGCCGCTTTGATGACAGGTCACACCATGAAAAGACGACTTCATGCGGGTCGCGATTATCGGCGCGCGCAAAACATCGAAGAACTGCGTGAAATCGCACGGCGGCGACTACCGAATTTCTCGTTCGAGTACGTTGAAGGCGGCGCCGACGACGAGTTCACGCTGCGCCGCAATCGCGGCATTTTCGAGAGCATTACGCTGCAGCCGCGTACCTTGCGGGACGTGGGCACACGCGATCTGCGGCGTTCTTTTTTTGATCGGCCGTCCGCGCTGCCATTCATGATAGGCCCCACGGGCTTCAACGGGCTTTTGACCGACCAGGGCGATCTACGCCTCGCCGAGGCCGCCGCCAGGGCAGGTATTCCTTTTGTCCTGAGCAATGCCTCTACCACGTCCATCGAGGACATCGCCAAGGTCGAGGGCATTCGGGCCTGGATGCAGATCTATCTGTATCGAACCCGTGAGCACGTCGCCAGGCTGGTCAAGCGCGTCGAGGCGCTGGGCCTTGAGGCCATCATGGTGACGACCGACAGCGCCATCTTCGGCAACCGCGAATGGGACAGGCGTAACTATGTTCGTCCGCTCAAGCTCGACCTGCGCAATCAGCTCGACGTGCTGTGTCATCCGGAATGGATCTGGGATGTGCTGGTGCCAAATGGGGTGCCGCGCTTCAAGAATCTTGGTGATCTGCTGCCGCCCGGCCGGGACACTGTGAAGGGTGCCGCCAGCGCGCTAGCGGCGGAGCTCGATCCGACGCTCAGTTGGCGAGATATCGCCTGGCTGCGTGATATCTGGAAAGGCAAGCTGATCGTAAAAGGCATGATCCACCCGGAGGATGCGAAGCTTGCCTTGCAATATGGCGTTGATGGCGTCGTGCTCTCCAATCATGGCGGGCGGCAGCTCGACGGCTCGGTATCGGCTGTGGAAACGCTGCCGGACGTCGCGCAGTTGGCCAAAGGCAAATTGAGCATCTTTCTCGACGGAGGCTTTCGTCGCGGCAGTGACATCGTGAAAGCGCTGCTGTTGGGCGCCGATGGCGTGTTGTTAGGCCGGGCAGGGTTATATGGCCTCGGGGCCGGCAAAGGTCCCGGAGCGACGCATGCCATCGAAATCCTGCGTACCGAAGTAGATCGAACCCTAGGCTTGCTCGGTTGCAGCAACCTGGACGAACTGGGCCCGAACCTAATTCATGATCCTAAGTGGCAAGCCGCAGCGCAGGCTGTGCTTAGCGCACAAACGGCCGCAGCGGATATCACGCGCCGCGCTTAGGCGCAGCGTGTCGTTCGCTGCGGGCAGTGATTAGATCGGGCACTCCAGCCCGCCGTCTCGAGCGGCCGTGCGGACCGAATCCAAGACGTCCTGCGGCAGCGGTATACCGTCTTCGAGATACTGCCTGCGCTTTGCAATCCCGGCATGCCCGGGCATGCGCACCGGCTTGCCCGCCTCGCGCGGACGGCTGTCCAGGCAACGCTGGACGAAATGATCCATCTCTGCCCTGAAGGCGTCCAGACCGCCGAAAAACGCCGGGTCCAGTGTCAGCACGCACACCGCCGCGCCCCACTGGCTGACGCCGTCACGACGCCCGAACCCACCCAGGCCAGCCGTTAACGCTTCGATCATGACGCCAAGGCCAAAGCCCTTGTGACCGAACTCCAGACCACCCAGCGGCAGGATGCTGCCCGGCGGGTCGGTGAAGAACGCGGAGGGATCGCGGGTCAGGCTGCCGTCATTGGCTTGGATGACGGGATGGTCGAGCTGGCCACCGGCGTGGCGCGTCTTGTTGACCAGCCCGTTGGTGATGGTCGACATACTGACGTCGATCAGGATCGGGTCGCCGCCGGTGGGAATGCCGATGGCGAGCGGATTCGGCGTGTACACCGGATCGAGCCCGCCATAGGGCGCAACGGAAGCCACCGCGGGGTCGGACGTCAGGATGATCGGCACCAGCCCCTGATCGGTGGCGGCCTGGAGATAAGCCGCGAGGCAGGCGATGTGATGCGAACGTCGAATGTTCGCGACGCCGACCCCAAGCGTCCTGGCCGCCTTGATCGTGAAGTCCAGCGCCTGGCTGACAGCGTAGGGGCCCAGCAGGTAGTTGGCATCGTAGAGAACCGCGGCCGGCGACTGTTGGACGACCTGAAAATGGGCCACATCGACTTTGGCATGGCCGGATCGGATGTCCTTGAGGTAGCCCTGCGCAAGTTTCACGCCATGGGTGTGGTGCCCGAGCAGATCACCTTCGATCAGCACTTTTGCGACGGTGGACGCTACGTCTTCCGACGCGCCTTCCTGTCGAAACAGCTGGTTGATGAGCTGTTCCAGCGTGCTCGCATTGACCTTCATCGAACTTCTCCTTGAGATGCGTTAGGGGCTGTCATCTGGCCGGTACGCCTGGCCCACAGCCTGGAGAACACCGGGAAGAGGGCAATGATCAGGACCAACCCGCCAAGCACGGCGCTGATAGGCCGCTCGACGAACGCAAGTGCGCTGCCGTTGGACTTGAGCATGGAGGTCATGAAGTTGTTCTCCAGTACGCCGCCCAGCACCAACCCCAGAATTGCCGGTGCGACGGGGAAATCCGCGCTGCTGATGAAGTAAACCGCTATGCCGCACAGCAGCATGATCCAGATGTCGGTGACTGAGTTATTGATGGCGAAGGCGCCGACGATGCAGAAGCAGAGGATGATGGGCATCAGCAAACGTGCCGGCGTGATGGCAAAAATGTGCGCGCTGCGAATCGCCAGGTAACCGACGGGAATCAGGATCAGGTTTGCCATGAAGAAGGCACTGAACAGGCCGTACACCATCTCGCCGTTGTTCATGAAGATAGTCGGGCCGGGATTCATGCCTTTCATATACAGAACGCCGATTACGATGGCGGTAATCGAGTCGCCAGGGATGCCAAATACCAAGGCGGGCACCCAGGCTCCGCAAACGGCCGCATTGTTCGCACTGCTGGCGTCGACGATCCCTTCCATGTGGCCGGTGCCGAATTTTTCCGGCTCCTTCGAGCGCTTCTTGCTGATGGCGTAAGTGATCCAGGCGGCGATATCCGCACCCGCACCGGGCAGCGCACCAATCAGAGCGCCGACGGAACTGCCCCTGATCAGATTGCGCCAGTAGCGCTTGAGGTAGTGCGGTACCAGACCGAATACCGTGCCGGTCTGCTTGACGGCTGGCTCCCGGGTTTCATCGGCTGCTTGGCGAGGGCTGGCGAACAGCTTCATCACTTCGTTGAGTGCGAAGAAACCGATCATCACCGGGATGAAGTTGATGCCCGCAAACAGGTCCGGCACATCGAAGGTAAAGCGTGGCGTGCCGCTGATCATGTCCAGCCCGACGGTAGAAAGCAGCAGGCCCACCATCAGGGAGAGAAAGGCTTTGACCACCGAGCCTTGCGAAACGAACACGGCGCTGCTCAGCCCAAGGACAGCCAGCCAGAAATATTCGAACGAACTGAAGTTGAGGGCGAATTCGGCGAGTTTCGGCGCGATCATCACCAGCACGACAGTGCCGGCAAGCCCACCGGTAACCGAGCACACCAGATTGACGCCCAGGCATTCGCGGGCGCGCCCTTTACGACCGAGCGCGGCGGAGTCGCCGACGTAGGCTGCTGACGAAGGTGTGCCTGGAATGTTGAGGTAGGCGCCCGGAATGTCCCCGGCAAATATCGCCATGGCCGCCGTCGTGATAATCGCGGCGATAGCGGCAATGGGGTCCATGGAGAATGTGATCGGAACCAGCAGCGCGACGGCCATGGTGGCCGAGAGGCCGGGAATCGCGCCGACGAACACACCAAACAGGGCGGCAAGCAGCACGACGATGATCGTTTTGAAATTGAGGACCAGTAACAGGCCGTCGACGAATTCTTGCATGTCCGTACTCCTAGAGGCCTAGCATCCCTTGTGGCAGCGGTACCGAAAGTAGATTGGTGAAGGCGTACGTGATGACGAGTGCCGATACCGCAGAGATGATCAGCGCCGGCAACAAGCGAACGCCCCGCAGGCAGAACAGGACGAACATGATCAAAGCCATGCTCAGCAGCGCGCCAAGCGTGTCGCTGACATAGATATAGGCGACGACTGCGACACACGGCACGAAAGACAACAGCCAGCTGAAGCCCAATCGCGGAAGCAGACTTGCCGCACCGTTTGCAGAGGCGTCTCTGCGCATCTGGCGGGTGGCACCGAGCGAAAGCAACAGGCCGCCGATGGCCATGCCGGATCCGATCAGGGTGGGGAACAGGCCCGCGCCGTAGTTAAGGCCGCCGACGTTTGGAAACGCCTGGGACGCAACAATCACAGCGACGCCCAGCGCCAGGAAAATCAGGCCAAGAGAAAGATCTTTCATCATTCTGTCCTTCGCGCTCTATGAGGAGCGCAAACGCGACGTACCGGGAAAAACCGGCGCTGGCGCGCCGGTTTGCATGCGCTGATGCCGGATTATTTCTTCAAGCCGATCCCGTCGATGATGCCGCCCATGTACTCATCGTTCTCGGCGAGGAATTTCTTGAAATCCTCGGCGTTGCGCCACTCCACGCCGAAGCCCTGCTTCTTCATGAAGTCCTGGTAGAGGTCGCTCTTGTAAGCGGCTTCCAGCGCTTTTTCCAGTTTTGCGACGACGGCCGGATCCATGCCTTTCGGCCCGGCAATACCGCGCCACTCACCCAGCGTGTAGTCGCTGCCGGTTGCTTCCTTGAGGGTCGGAATGTTCGGGAAGCTGGAATTGCGTTCGGGAGAGACGACCGCCAGCCCCTTGGCTTTGCCTGCCTCGATCATGGCGCGCGCTTCAGGCACCGACGACGGCACGATTTCCAGACCACCTGCCGCCAGTTCGACCATCGCGGGCGCAGCGCCCTGGCTCGGGATCCACGTCACTTGGTCCGGCGCAATGTTCTGGTCCATCAGCAAGCCGGCAAAAGCGACATGCCAGATACCTCCGAGGCCCGTACCAGACGCCTTGAACGTACCCTTGGGCTTCTCCTTGATGGCGGCGAGCAGTTCGTTAACGCTGTTGTACGGCGCGTCCGCGCTGATCTGCACGCCCGGGTAGTCGTAGTTGGTCATGCCGATAGGGGTGAAATCCTCTCGGTTGATCTTGGTCAGCCCCTGCCAGTGCATCATGTTCAGCTCACCCGTGATAAAGCCTAGGGTGTAGCCATCCGGTTTAGCCGTGGCCATCACGGTATGGCCGACGACTCCGCTACCGCCGGTACGGTTGACGACGTTGATTGTGGTACCGAGCTCTTCTTCCAGCGCAGCGGCGATGCCGCGTGCAGCCGCATCGCTGCCGCCACCGGCTGCCCAAGGCACGATGAGCTGGATAGGCTTGTCGGGGTATTCAGCGAATGCCATCAGTGGCGTAGCCAGCAAGGCGGAGAGCAGGAGGGTTTTGAGGGGGCGAAATGGACGCTGCGCGCTGTGCTTGATGTCGGTCATGTGCTCTACCTATGAATTATTGTTGGACATGCGGCGTTCGGAGAATGCCGTGGTGGATCAGAACCGGGCTGCTCTGGCGCGTTTTGTGGGTACGGACGCCACAAGAGCTGCCTCGAAGCTAAATACCCGGGCTGGTTTCTGTCTAGTGACGCCTGCTCATCGCAATATAACGACAGGTTATCGGACCTTGGCCTTATGTCGTTGCTGGACGCGGCCGGATGCGGGGGCAAGCGCGGCGAGCCCCATCAGGTCGATCCAGCAGTTCGCGCGGCTTTCCTTACCGCGCAGGGAGTAGACTGCCGGCAAGCAAGATGCTGACAAGCTCCTGAGCCGCGGCGGACAATATCGCCTGCCGGTGGGTGAGGATTCCGTAGCACAACGGTTGCATCTCGAGCGGCGTCGACAACACCGACAACGCGCCTTGTTCAATCTGTCGCTGGGCAATCGCCTCTGGCAGCAGCGCGAGGGTTTGGCTGTTGCTGAGCAGGTGCAGCGTGGTCTGTACCGATGTGGTTTCAACCGTGTTGCTTGGCTGGGCGATGTCGAATTGGCTGAGCGCGTTGTCCAGCATCTGGCGCATGGGTGTGTCCGGCGGGTAGAGCACCCAGGGCCATTGCGTCAGTTCTCCTGGCGGAATCTCGCTTCTCGCGCTCAGTGGGTGGTTGCGATTGGCAACGAGCCAGAAGGGCTCCTGCGCTAGAGCCTGGAAATTCAAGCGCTCACGCTGACGGGTCTCGGTGTAGCGTGCTATGACCACGTCCAGCTTCTTGTCCTCGAGCATATGCAGGAGGTGGTCGCTGGTACCTTCGATCAGCTCGACAGCCAGCAGTGGCCGCCGGCGTTTGAGTTCGGCTAATGCCGTCGGCAGGGTCTGAGCCGTGGCGGCAAAGATTGCACCAATCCTGACGGTGCCATGACCACCCTTACGCATGACGTCCAGCTCATGGCCGAAGCGCTGCGCATCGTTGAGCGTGCGCTCGGCGTACTGAATCACCACCTGCCCGAGGTCGCTGGGAGACAGCTTGCGCGTCTGGCGCTCGAACAATGCAAAGCCGAACAGGTTCTCGATGTCCCGCAGCATCTTGCTGACAGCCGGCTGGCTAAGGCCCATCTGCTCGGCCGCGGCATGCATGTTTCCCGTACGCGCCAACGTGGTGATGAGCGACAGGTGGCGGAACTTCAGCCAGTTTTTAAGGGACGGCAGGTTGCTGTAGTCGCTGCTCATGGCCGGATACTCGTTGTGCAGGTGATAACGGGTTCGTATCGAGCCCTGAGAAAAAGTCATTAGAAGCCGGGTGCCGGGCTTGCGTAAGTTGCGCTGCCAGTGCCGTCGGGTTTGCGTGGCGATACTACTGTAACCGGCCAATTCCCGGTTTAGGCTTGTCGCCGTGCAGCCCGGCCGATCGCATCATCCTGCAGAGGGAAAACAACAATCATGTACAACCCGCTTTTGCTCACCATGGACAACACCCTGCCCGCCGACGGGCTGCAGGGCACTCTTGTTGGTCGCTGCTGGTTGCCAGGCAGCATCGCCGGCCCGGCGCCGATTCTGCTGCGTGCGGATGGCGTGTACGACCTGTCGCCGTTGGCCTCAACCCTGAGCGGCCTCTTCGAAATGCCTGATCTGCTGCGACAGGTGCGCCAGGTGAACGCGCCACGTATCTCGAGTGTCGAGGCGCTCTTGGCGAACAGTGGCAGCGACCGCGACCCGACGAAGCCCTACCTGCTGGCGCCGGCTGACCTCCAGGTCATCAAGGCGGCCGGTGTCACCTTTGCCGCCAGCATGATCGAGCGGGTTATCGAGGAGCAGGCGGCTGGAGACCCGGCTAAGGCTGACGCAATCCGTGCCAAGGTGCGGCAGACGCTGGGCGAAGATTTCGCTCGTATCAAGCCAGGTTCTGATGCGGCGCTTCGACTCAAGGAACTGCTGATCGAGCAGGGCCTGTGGTCGCAATACCTTGAGGTGGGCATTGGCCCCGATGCCGAGATTTTTACCAAGGCGCCAGTGCTGGCAGCTGTGGGCAGCGGGATGCAGGTCGGCATTCATCCAAAGTCGGAATGGAATAACCCGGAGCCGGAAGTTGTACTGGCGGTCAACAGCCGTGGTGAGGTGATCGGCGCGACGCTCGGCAACGACGTTAACCTGCGCGACTTCGAGGGGCGTAGCGCCTTGCTGTTGAGCAAGGCCAAGGACAACAACGGGTCGTGCGCCATCGGCCCGTTCATTCGTCTGTTCGACAACAGTTTCGGGATCGACGATGTGCGCGCTTGCGTGGTCGATCTGCGTGTCGAAGGCGAGGATGGATACGTGTTGCAGGGGAGCAGTTCGATGAACCAGATCAGCCGGGATCCGCTGGATCTGGTCGGGCAGGCGCTTAACCGCAACCATCAGTATCCCGACGGATTTTTGCTGTTTCTCGGCACGCTGTTCGCACCAACCGAGGATCGGGATGCACCGGGCGCAGGCTTTACTCACAAGCTGGGCGACCGCGTGACCATTCGCAGCGCGCAGTTGGGCGGCCTGCACAACCAGGTCAACCATAGCGATGAGGTGACACCCTGGGCGTTCGGTCTGCTCGCCCTGTTCAAGAATCTCGCTGCGAGAGGCTTGGTCTAGTCTGCGGCGACAACCATGCTATTGCTCTGGAATTCGTCGAGCAGCAGGCGCGCGGCGGATGACAGTCGGCTGCCGTGACGGGCGACAACCCCGTACGGCTCGCTGCGCGAATGCAAGTCCAGCGGCAGGCGGCGGATCATGCCGAAGCCTTCGCTGAACTTCGCCACGGCGAGCGGCATGACGGCTACCAGCTCGGGGTCTTCTTGAATCAGGCTCAGCATAGTGAAGGTTGATGCTGTTTCAACCGGGTAGCGGGGAAACCCCAACCCGGCATGGCTGAACTCGCGCTCCAGCACCAGACGCATCGGCATGTTGGCGGGGTAGACGACCCAGCGATAGCCGATCAGCTCGACCAGCGATAACGAGGTGGCGTTACCCAGAGGATGTTGCGGGTGTGCCACCACTGCGAGCGGTTCGTCATGTAGCGTCAGGCAGTCATAGGCGTCCGGACGGTGACTGACGCTGCTGCGGCAGATCGCCAGGTCAAGGCGGCCCTGATCGACCAAGCCCAGTAATCGGGCGCTGGTGTCCTCGACGATCTCCACCGAAAGCTCGGGCTGTTTACGACGCAGCCGGCCCAAGGCACCCATCAGTAAAGGCACGGCTCCCATGATGACGCCAATTGAGAGCCGCCCTCCCTGACCCTGGATAATGCCGAGCATCTCTTCGCGTAGATGGGCCAGATCGCTGTGGATCAGCCGTGAGTAGCGAATAACGCAACGGCCCAGGTCATTGGGTGTCAGGCCCTGGCTCGTCCGGGTGAAAAGCTCGGCGCCAAACGTCGCCTCGATCTCACGCAATGCTTTTGTCGCGCCGGGTTGGCTGATCGCGACTTGCTCCGCCGCGCGATGCAGGGATCCCTGCTCGTCAAGGGCGATGAGCAGCCGCAGTTGCTTGAGGCGCAGGCGAGACACGATTGAGGGGAGGGCGGCGATCATGGTGATGACTCGAGGTTATTGCTCAATCAGAAGCTTTCATTAGGCATCAACCTTTCCAATTTTTAAAGTGACCGCAAGCCAGATGCCCGCCACCGAGGCGGAATGTCGAAGAGGAGCGCGTCATGCGATTGATTCAATTTGAAAACGAGCAGGGCCTGCGTCAGGTCGGCGTGGTCGATGGTGGCCAGATCGAAGTCTTGCGCGGCGTACGGAGCACGCGAGAACTAGCGCTTTCCGCAATTCGCAATCAATGCTCCCTGGCTGCTGAAATCGACATGCATGCGCGTGATAGCGGCCCGGCTTACCGCGAACTGCTCGATGCCGGTCGCGTGCTGGCTCCGCTGGACCACGAAGACCCTACCCATTGCCTGGTCAGCGGCACCGGGCTGACCCACCTTGGCAGCGCGTCGACTCGAGACAAAATGCACCAGCAGGCGGAAGTGGAGGAAAAGGTCACCGACACCATGCAGATGTTCCGCTGGGGCATGCAGGGTGGTCGTCCGGAGTCGGGGGCGGCTGGGGTCCAGCCCGAGTGGTTCTACAAGGGTGACGGCAGTATCGTCGTGCGGCCGGGCGAGGACTTTCCTGTCCCTGATTTCGCGGAGGATTTCGGTGAGGAGCCCGAACTCACTGGGCTTTATGTGATCGGCGAAGACGGCAAGCCGTACCGGGTCGGGTTTGCGCTGGGCAACGAGTTTTCCGACCATGTGACCGAGCGCAAGAACTACCTGTACCTGGCGCACTCGAAGCTGCGGTATTGCTCGTTCGGGCCTGAGCTGCGCGTGGGTGAGTTGCCAGGACACCTTGCCGGGATCAGCCGTATTCGCCGTAAGGGCGAGGTCCTCTGGGAAAAAGAGTTTCTGTCGGGCGAGGAAAATATGTGCCATAGCCTGGAGAACCTCGAGTACCACCATTTCAAATACGTACAGTTTCTGCGCCCCGGCGATGTACATGTGCATTTCTTCGGCACCGCAACGTTATCCTTTGCGGACGGTATCAAGGCCCAACCGGGCGATCAGTTCGAAGTCAGCCTCGACGAATTCGGCGAACCGCTGCGCAACGGAATCAGCGTGAAGCAACCCGCTATTCGTCCCGGTGATGTGAAGGCGCTCTGAATCGAGCTTGGTTGTACTCATATCGCGATCGTCGGCTCGCCGCGCTCCAGGCGTGACGGGCCTTGTCTTTTCGGGCCGCGGCCCGTCCTTCGCGCCATGCGAAGGTTTGAACTCTCAAACTAGGAGTTTCAATGCCCACCATTCTTGGCCACAACTTCATTGCCGGCAGCCGTAGTGCGGCAGGCACCACCACTCATCAGAGCTTCGATGCTACGACGGGTGAAGCCCTGCCATTCAAGTTCATCCAGGCCACTGCACAGGAAGTAGATGCGGCAGCAGAAGCAGCGGCCTGTGCTTATCCGCTGTACCGCGCCCTGCCGGCCAGCAAACGCGCTGAGTTCCTTGATGCAATCGCTGATGAACTCGACGGACTGGGTGACGATTTCGTCGCGTTGACCTGTCAGGAAACCGCTCTGCCGGCGGGCCGCATCCAGGGAGAGCGCGGTCGTACCAGCGGACAGATGCGCCTTTTCGCCAAAGTGCTGCGTCGCGGCGATTTCCACGGAGCTCGCATCGATCGCGCCATGCCTGATCGCAAGCCGCTGCCGCGCCCCGATCTGCGCCAGTGCCGCATGGGTCTTGGCCCGGTCGCCGTATTCGGCGCGAGCAATTTCCCGCTGGCGTTCTCCACGGCCGGTGGCGATACCGCCGCGGCGCTGGCAGCCGGCTGCCCGGTAGTTTTCAAGGCGCACAGTGGACATATGGCCACGGCTGAACAGGTAGCCGATGCAATCATCCGCGCGGCCGAAAAGACCGGCATGCCCAAAGGCGTGTTCAACATGATCTACGGCTCCGGCGTCGGCGAAGCGCTGGTCAAGCATCCGGCTATCCAGGCTGTCGGCTTCACCGGCTCGCTGCGTGGCGGTCGCGCGCTCTGCGACATGGCCGCAGCGCGCCCGCAACCGATCCCGGTATTTGCCGAAATGTCCAGCATCAACCCAGTGCTGGTTTTGCCCGAGGCATTGAAAAGTCGTGGTGAAACCATCGCCAACGAGCTGACGGCCTCGGTAGTCATGGGTTGCGGCCAGTTCTGCACCAACCCAGGTATGGTCATCGGCATCCGTTCGCCCGAGTTCAGCGCATTCCTCGAGCGCCTCTCCGGCTTCATGGCCGAGCAGCCTGCGCAAACCATGCTCAACGCCGGCACGCTGAAAAGCTACCGCAAGGGGTTGGAGCATTTGCAGGCGCATCCCGGCATTACCCAGCTTGCCGGTCAGGCGCAGCAGGGTAATCAGGCCCAGCCGCAACTGTTCAAGGCAGACGTTAGCCTTCTGATCGAAGGCGATGAGCTCCTGCAGGAAGAGGTGTTCGGTCCTACCACGGTCGTTGTGGAAGTAGCCGACAAGGCTGAGCTGATTCGTGCGCTGCATGGTCTGCGCGGACAGCTGACGGCTACCTTGATCGGCGATGAAGACGACTTCGCCGCGTTCAGCGATCTGGTTGCCGTGCTGGAGCAGAAGGCTGGTCGGTTGCTGCTCAACGGCTATCCGACAGGCGTCGAGGTCTGCGACTCCATGGTCCACGGCGGCCCATACCCAGCGACGTCGGATGCGCGCGGCACGTCGGTTGGTACCTTGGCCATCGACCGCTTCCTGCGGCCGGTGTGCTACCAGAACTTTCCCGATGCACTGTTGCCCGAGGCGCTGAAGAACGCCAATCCGCTGGGTATCGACCGTCTGGTCGACGGCCAGACCACAGACGCTGCGCTGTAAGACGAGACCTCATTGCTGACGTGGTGCGCCCTCAGGCACCCGTCAGCCGACCACGAGGGATGCCGTTCAGGTGTCTCTTTTAGCCCGCCTTTCGGCGGGTTTTTTTTGCCTGGTGCCGGCGGGCGCGGCCAACGCTAGAGACCCCGCCTACCGCATCGCCGGACATTGGCTGCGCGTTATATCTGCCGGTTATCAGTGGATCAAGGGCTCTCATTAGTCAGCCGGGCTCCGTTGACTTAGGGTCGAGCGCATCCACTGCAAACGTGGAGCTACGGACGGACAAAACGAGCTGGCTTCGCCCAGCACACAAAAACCATTACCCGACCCGACAGAGGTGCGCCGCCATGGCACTCATCAACTACATCACGCAGGTTCAGTTCGCCTTCGGCGCGATAGAACTGGTGCAACAGGAATGCGAGCGGATCGGCATACGCCGTCCGCTGGTGGTCACGGACGCCGGCGTGCGTGCCACCGGCATCGTGGATCGGGTGATCGCCAAGCTGGCCGATCCCGCCGCCTTAGAGGTTTACGATCAGACACCACCCAACCCCAACGAAGCGGCCGTGCGCCAGGCGGCGGAGCTGTATCGCGCCGGTGGCTTCGATGGGATTATCGCGGTAGGTGGTGGTTCGTCCATCGATCTGGCGAAGGGCGTCGCGATTTGCGGCACCCATGAAGGGCCATTGAAGCAGTTTGCAGTGATCGAGGGCGGCGCCGCCCGCATCACGGCCGCGACCGCGCCGGTCATTGCCATTCCCACCACGGCCGGAACCGGCAGCGAAGTAGGCCGCGGTGCAATCCTGATCCTCGATGACGGCCGCAAGGTCGGCGTGTTGTCGCCACACCTGATTCCGAAATCTGCTATTTGCGACCCGGAATTGACGCTTGGTCTGCCGCCATTGATGACGGCTGCGACGGGGATGGACGCGATTGCGCATTGCCTGGAAACCTTCATGTCACCTGCCTTCAATCCGCCGGCCGATGGCATTGCGCTGGACGGCTTGCGGCGGGGTTGGTTGCATATCGAACGGGCTACCCGAGAGCCTGGCGATCGGGAGGCGCGGATCAATATGATGAGCGCTTCCATGCAGGGCGCCATGGCATTCCAAAAAGGGCTGGGTTGCGTGCATAGCCTCAGTCACTCCCTCGGCGGCCTGAATCCGCGTCTGCATCACGGCACGCTCAACGCGATCTTCATGCCGGCGGTTATCGAGTTCAACGCCGGCAGCGAGTCGATGCGCGCCGACGACAAGCTCAATCGAATTGCGCAGGCCATGCAACTGAACAGCCCAGCGCAGATCATTCCCGCATTGAAGGCCATGACCGAGCGGCTTGGCTTGCCCACCGGGCTGGCTCAGTTGGAAGTGACCGCCGACCTTTATCCGCGGATCGTCACGGGTGCGCTGGCTGACCATAGCCACAAGACCAACCCGCGCGGGGCCAGCCAAAACGACTACCTCTGGATGCTTGAGCGTTCGATGTAAGCTGGGTGGCGCTTGGGCCGACGCGGTCGTGGAGCAGCCCGCCAAACTGCATATATCGAGGAGAAAACGATGGATCTTGGCATTTCAGGACGTTGGGCACTGGTGTGCGCGGCCAGCAAGGGGTTGGGCCGTGGTTGCGCCGCAGCGTTGGTTGGAGAGGGCGTGAATGTGGTGCTTAATGCGCGCAGGCGCGACGCACTGGAATCTACGGCCAGCGAATTGCGCGCATTGAACCCTGCAGTAGAGGTGCGCACCGTGGCGGGCGACATAACGCGTGCTGATGTGCAGCACGCGGCATTGGCGGCGTGCCCACAGGTCGACATTCTGATCAATAACGCGGGCGGCCCGCCGCCTGGCGATTTCCGCAACTGGAATCGGGACGACTGGCTCGCAGCCATCGACGCCAACATGCTCACGCCGATTGAGCTGATCAAAGCCTGCGTCGACGACATGGCCGCCCGTGGTTTCGGCCGCATCGTCAACATCACCTCCGGCGCGGTAAAGGCACCGATCGATATCCTCGGACTGTCCAACGGCGCGCGTAGCGGGCTGACGGGGTTCGTTGCCGGCCTGGCGCGGCAGCCACAACTGGCCGGCAATAACGTAACCATCAACAATTTGCTGCCCGGAGCATTCTCAACCGAGCGCCTACAGAAGACACTCGATGCCGGCGCGAAGGCCAGTGGCAGGTCGCTGGACGACGTCGCCGACGCGCGTCGGCAGGGAATTCCCGCGCGCCGCTTTGGCAGCGCAGACGAATTCGGTGCGTTCTGTGCGTTCATTTGCAGCGCGCACGCGGGTTACCTCACTGGACAGAACCTTTTGCTCGATGGTGGTGCCTATCCGGGCGCGTTCTGATACGCGACAGGAGCGGGGATGATCTGCCGCGCGACGTCGCGTAAAAGCTCCAGCACGTTGTGCGCGGCCGGTGAGAGCAACCGCTGATCCTTGGTGATAATGCCAAATGCCATCAGACCCTGATTCAGGTCGATGTCGATGCTGCTGTCGACTTCGATCTCGACGAGCATGCCGTAACGCGCGTAGTGCGCCAGCACATCGCGCGGCAGTACGGTCAGCATGTCGTTCTTTTCCACCAGTGTCGTGACCATCAGCAGGTTTTCTGCGTTGACCACTTTGGTCGGCGGTCGCATGCCGACGCGCTGGAATAGCGCGTCGAACTCCTGCCGCAGGACGCTCCCGGTCGGCGGCAGCACCCAGTCCGCTGCGTTCATCTGCGCACGAGACAACGCGCCGTTGACGAGGCCTGTACGACCGCAGATACGCAGCGGCTCCTTTGCAAGGGGTTCGAAGTGCAGATCGTGCTGCTGGCTGTTGGCGAAAAAGCGCGCAACGAGAAAATCCAGTTCCCCATCGTCGAGGATCGCCATCAGGTCACGGCTCGACCCGGTACGGATGGTCATTTCCAGATTCGGAAAGCGTCGCTTGGCGCGGCTCACCACTTCGGGCAGCAAGTCGGCACAGGGCGTGAGGATCGTACCGATGCGCACGTGGCCCTGCTGCCCTTGGCGGAGGGCATCCACTTCACTGTAGGCATTGTCCAGAGTGCTTTGCAGGCGTCTGGCCTGTCGGATCATGGTTTCGCCATAGATCGTCGGGACAACGCCTCGTGCGTGTCGGTCGAACAGCGCGACACCGAGGCCGTCTTCCAGCTCTTTCAACAGTTTGGAAATGGCGGGCTGGGAGATACCCAGGCCTTCGGCCGCACGGTTGAGGTTGCCAGTGTCGCCCAGCGCGACCAGCAGCGGGATATGGCGATTTTTCAGGCGGGCGCGAACGAACCAGTTGCTGTTGATCGGCTTCATTGAGGTATATCCGTTTTATTATCGGAGCGGACTTATTTTGTATTTGTTGATGATGGCTGCGCTGTTTATTCTTTTCAACAGCGGGCCAGGCCGTGTGCGAAGCGCTTGAGCCGCGAACTGATAATGCCTAACAAAAATAATGGAGTGGCAGCTATGCAATCAAAGTGTCAGCGTGTCGGATTCAGCCTTGCGGCGGCCCTGGTTCTTGCTTCGAGCAACGCGTTTGCCAAGCAGGAATGGAAATTCCAGATCAACGTCAATGCCGGCGACGACGAATACCGCATCGCGCAGGAGTGGGCCAAGAGCGTCGGTGAAAAGACCAACGGCGAAATCACGGTCGAGGTGCTCCCGACCGGCACCATCGTTGGCAACAACGAGACATTGGATGCCGTGGGTGCAGGCATCATTCAGGGCCACATTACCGATCCTGGTTACTTCTCTGGAAAGAACCCGGCCTTCGCGGTGTACGGGAACATGGTCGGCGCCTGGAACGGCCCAGCGCCGTTCCTCGACTACATGCGCAACGCGGGCGGGGAGGCGGGCTACAACCGTCTGGTCGAGCCGTACAACGTCCATCTCATCCGTGCCGGCGCTGTCGGCGCCGAATCGCTGATCAGCAAGCGCAAGATCGAGACCCTCGATGACTTCAAAGGGCTGAAGGTGCGCGCGCCGGAAGGCATGGTTTCGAACATCTTCAAGCTCGTCGGTGCGGCACCCGTGAATCTGCCGACTTCCGAGGTGTATACCGGTCTGGAAAAAGGCGTGATCGACGCGGCCGATTACACGGTGTTCTCCACCAACTACCAGCAGGGCTATCACAAGTACGCGCCGTTCGCTGTATACCCCGGCTTTCATTCGATGCCAATGAAGGACATTTCGGTAAACAAGGCGCTATGGGACGACCTGTCGCCCGAACAGCAGAAAATTCTCGAAGACTCCGTCGATGCCTTCACCGAGCAGTTGGTCAGCGATCTGCAGAAAAAAGATGAAGAGCAGGTGGCGCTGGCCAAGCAGAAGGGCGACGTGACTCTGACGTCGCTTTCCGACGAGGAGCTGAAGAAGTTCCGCCAGTCCGCTCGCGAAGAGTGGGCGCGTTGGCGTGAGCGCAGCCCTCAGGCCAAGGAGGCGGTGGATTCGATCCAGGCCTACTTGCAGGACAAGGGCATGCTCTGAGCTGCCCCACGGCGGCCACTTAATCAACGATGAACACCGACTTTCCGGCTGCGGCCGGAAGGTGCGAGGAGTCTCGCTGTGAAAAAAAATCAATCTTCGTCCGACGATCATCTGGATGCCTGCGCTCCCGAACCGGGCCACGGTTGGCTCGACCGCGGCATTCAGCGCGGCGGCCAAGTTATTGCCTGGCTGACCTTCATTGCCATGCTGGTCAGTGTGTACGAAGTGATCATGCGTTACGGCTTTAACGCACCTACCGAGTGGGCGCACGAAACCACGACCTTCCTGGTCGCCGCCATCTTTGCACTGGGCGGCCCCTACGCATTGGCCACTAACCGGCACATTCAGATTCGCATCCTGCTCGACCGTCTCTCGCCGCGGAAGCGCAGTTGGCTCGAGCTGTTGAACCTGGTGCTGGGCGTCCTGTTCTGCCTGGCGATCGGCTATGCCGCCTGGGTGCTGGCTTACAACGCGACTCACGCGCCCGACGGCAGCTGGCGCCTGGAAACCTCGGGGTCGTCCTGGAATCAGCCGCTTCCGGCATTCACCAAGATCGTTATATTGGTCTCCATCGCGATGATGTGCGTGCAGCAGGTGGTGCGGATTGCGACTCACCGGCGTGCGCGTCTTGATACGGATGCCACGAAATGAGTATCGAGATCGCAACCTACCTGATGATTTTCGCGATCTTCGCTTTGCTGGTGCTGGGCCTACCGCTGGCCTTCGTCACTGGCCTGGTCGCCGCTGGTTTCACCTTTGGCTGGTTCGGTCCGGTGGCCGTGCCCCTGGTGGCCAGCCGCATGTTCGGCTTCATCACCGAATATTCGCTGGTGGCGGTGCCAATGTTCGTCTTCATGGCGGGTCTGCTGGACCGATCGGGACTGGCGCGGGACCTGTTCAACTCCATGCGCTTCTTCGCCGGACGGCTGCCGGGCGGGGTCGCGGTACAGACCATAGTCGTGGCGTTCTTTCTCGCCGCTATCTCCGGAATCATCGGTGGCGAAATCGTCCTGCTTGGTGTGCTGGCGTTGCCGCAGATGCTGCGCCTGGGCTACGACAAGCGTATTGCCATCGGCGTGGTCTGTGCCGGTGGGTCGCTGGGCACCATGGTGCCGCCCTCGATCGTGCTGATCATCTACGGCCTGATCGCCAGTGTCTCCATCGCTGATCTGTTCAAGGCAGCCATTGTTCCCGCAGCGCTGCTGATGGGCAGCTACATGCTCTACGTAGTGGTGATGTGCATGCGTTATCCGCACATGGGCGGCGCACATCAGGAGAAGGACGCCAGCGTGCCGCGACTGAAGCTCGGCGAAGCGTTCAAGGGCATGTTCTTTCCGATCGCCATTGCCGGCCTGGTACTCGGCAGCATCTACGGTGGTATCGCGTCGGTCACCGAGGCGGCTGCCATGGGCGCGCTGGGCGTGCTGCTGGCGGTCCTGGTGCGCGGTGAGTTCAGCGTCAAGCTGCTTCAGGAAAGCCTGACCCAGACGCTGGAAACCTGCGGGATGATTGTCTGGATCGGGATCGGCGCTGCCTGTCTGGTTGGCGTATACAACCTCATGGGCGGCAACCGTTTCGTCTCGGCGGCGATTACCGGTCTGGACGTCGCGCCCTTCGTCATCGTGCTGGTGATGATGCTGATCTTCCTGCTGCTGGGCATGTTCCTCGACTGGATCGGCATCGCCATGCTCTGCCTGCCGATTTTCGTGCCCATCGTCGTCGAGCTTGGCTACGACCCGGTGTGGTTCGGCATTCTTTTCGCGGTGAGCATGCAGGTGTCCTACATCTCACCCCCGTTCGGCCCTGCTGCCTTCTACCTCAAGAGTGTGGCGCCACCCGATATCACGCTGACCGACATCTTCCGCTCGATGGTGCCCTTCATCGTCATCCAGATCGCGGTACTCGGCCTGTTGCTGTACTTCCCGGCCATTTCGACCTGGCTGCTGTAACCCTACCCGAACGTTAACCTGGCGGGCCCGGTGGGCTGGCCGACGAAAACAGGTGTATCTCAATGACTGACAAACGCCCCCTGCGCTCCGCTCAATGGTTCGGCACCACCGACAAGAACGGTTTCATGTACCGCAGCTGGATGAAGAACCAGGGCATCCCAGATCACGAGTTCCAGGGGAAGCCGATCATCGGCATCTGCAACACATGGTCGGAGCTGACGCCTTGCAACGCGCATTTTCGCAAGATCGCCGAGCACGTAAAAAAAGGTGTGCTGGAGGCGGGCGGTTACCCGGTCGAATTTCCGGTCTTCTCCAATGGTGAATCGAACCTGCGCCCGACCGCCATGCTGACGCGCAACCTGGCCAGCATGGATGTGGAAGAGTCGATCCGTGGCAACCCTATTGATGCGGTGGTGCTGCTCACCGGCTGCGACAAAACCACCCCGGCACTGCTGATGGGCGCGGCCAGCTGTGACGTGCCGGCCATCGTTGTCACGGGCGGGCCGATGCTCAACGGTAAACACAAAGGCCGTGATATCGGCGCGGGCACTATCGTCTGGCAGATGCACGAGCAGTACAAGGCCGGGCAGATCGACCTCAATGAATTCCTCTCTGCCGAAGCTGGGATGTCGCGTTCGGCAGGTACCTGCAACACCATGGGGACCGCCTCGACCATGGCCTGCATGGCCGAAGCGCTGGGTACTTCATTGCCGCACAACGCGGCGATCCCGGCGGTGGACTCGCGCCGTTACGTACTGGCGCACCTGTCCGGCATGCGCATCGTCGAGATGGTCGAGCAAGACCTGCGGTTGTCCAAAGTACTGACCAAGCAGGCATTCGAAAACGCCATCCGGGTCAATGCCGCGATTGGCGGCTCGACCAATGCGGTGATTCACCTCAAGGCGATCGCCGGGCGGATTGGGGTCGAACTCGAACTGGATGACTGGACGCGTATTGGCCGGGGCATGCCGACCATTGTCGACCTGCAGCCGTCGGGGCGCTTCCTTATGGAGGAGTTCTACTACGCGGGCGGATTGCCTGCGGTGATCCGTCGTCTGGGGGAGAACCAACTGCTGCCGAATCCCGATGCGTTGACAGTCAACGGTAAGTCGCTGTGGGATAACTGCGCCCAGGCACCGATTTACGGAGAGGACGAGGTCATCCGCGCGCTGGACAACCCACTGCGCGAAGACGGTGGCATCTGCGTATTGCGTGGCAACCTGGCACCCAGCGGCGCGGTGCTGAAACCATCGGCAGCAACGCCGGCGCTGATGAAGCATCGTGGCCGCGCGGTGGTGTTCGAAGACTTCGATGACTACAAGGCACGCATTGCCGACCCTGATCTGGACGTCGACGAAACCTGTGTGCTGGTCATGAAGAACTGTGGCCCCAAGGGTTATCCGGGAATGGCGGAAGTCGGCAACATGGGCCTGCCGCCCAAGGTGCTGGCCAAGGGAATCACCGACATGGTGCGGATCTCCGATGCCCGTATGAGCGGCACGGCTTACGGCACGGTGGTGCTGCATGTTGCGCCGGAAGCCGCCGCGGGGGGACCGTTGGCGGTAGTGCGTAACGGGGATTTCATCGAGCTGGACTGTTATGCGGGGCGGCTGCATCTGGACATCCCGGACGCCGAGCTGCAGGAGCGCCTGGGGGCCTGGCAAGCCCCGCAGGGTCTGCTGTGGGATGGTGGCTACCGGCGGCTGTTCGTCGAGCATGTTCTCCAGGCGGATGAAGGCTGCGACTTCGATTTTCTGGTCGGTTGCCGTGGCTCCAAAGTGCCGCGTCATTCACATTGATTTGCGGCGCCCTCTGGCGAAGATTTCGAACCTCGGTTGCGAGTCAGATATCCGAGCTCGCGCTTACGCCGGGCTATTAACGAACTGGTCGCCCTAAACGTTCACCAGCGACGGATTTTGGGCCGATAGCTGCCGGTTGTGAGCTGTCTCTTTCGGGCTAGCAGCAGAACGTCGGCGAAAAGATACATCGGAAGGTTAGCGACAAATCAGACTTGGGGCTGAGGCTCTGAGTTGCTGCCATTCAATCAGCTCAGGATCACGACTTCAGAACCTGGCCGAAACCCCAATTCCCGGTGCACGGTTGCTCGTGGTGGAAAATGAGCAATGCATTCACTTGCTGTCCGAAACCACGCTGTTCCCAGGCGACCAGGTCTCTCGGCAGTATGATGGCTGCGTCGGGTCCGGAGGTTTTTCCATGCTCACTTCCAAATCTCGGAGCCGACAAAATTTTCAGCACTGGCGTTAGCACAGGCTGAATAACGTCTTGCGCGTTACCGCTCATAAAAGCCATTGATGCCCTCCTGATAAGGGCAGTGGTCAAAATGGTGTCGCTACATTCCGAGTGCCAATTTGGATGGACACATGTTGGACACATGAAAAACAGAAGGGCCTAGGTTTGCACCTAAGCCCTTGTTTGATATGGCGCACCAGGCGGGATTCGAACCCACGACCCCTGCCTTCGGAGGGCAGTACTCTATCCAGCTGAGCTACTGGTGCGTTGCGGGGCGCAATCATACGCATCTCGTCTGCGGTCGTCCATGGCGCTTCGGCAGCTGCTCAGCGCGCGGCGCTATTGTTCTGATAGCCGATCGCGGCGTCATCAGGTCTGGTTATGGTGCGTTAATTTTTCCGAACAGGCTGTTGCCCGAGGCAGGCCAGCAGGCCTAGCATGCGTTCGATATCTCAAACGCTTCAGCTCACGGCAGGAACCCTGGGGCTGTCCCTTGCTCTGACTTACTCGAGCAGTTCCACTGCCAACCGCCTTTCCAATCGGCCAGATGGCCTCGGTCCAATACCCGGCACCCTGCCGGCTCTCAGGAGACTGCCATGCAACTCAAAGACACCAAGCTGTTCCGCCAGCAGGCTTATATCGACGGCGCCTGGCAGGACGCGGACAGCGGCCAGACCATCAAGGTCAACAACCCGGCCAGCAACGAGATCCTGGGCAGCGTGCCGAAAATGGGCGCTGCGGAAACCCGTCGCGCCATCGAAGCCGCCGAGCGTGCACTGCCAGCCTGGCGTGATCTGACCGCCAAGGAGCGCTCGCAAAAGCTACGCCGCTGGTTCGAGCTGATGATGGAGAACCAGGACGATCTGGGTAGGCTGATGACGCTGGAGCAGGGCAAGCCGCTGGCCGAGTCCAAGGGCGAGATCGCCTATGCCGCTTCCTTTATCGAATGGTTCGCCGAAGAAGCCAAGCGAGTCTATGGCGACACCATCCCGGGCCATCAGAAAGACAAGCGCATCATCGTCATCAAGCAGCCGATTGGCGTCACGGCGGCCATTACCCCGTGGAACTTCCCGGCGGCGATGATCACCCGCAAGGCCGGCCCAGCGCTGGCTGCGGGTTGCACCATGGTGCTCAAGCCGGCGAGCCAGACGCCTTTTTCCGCGCTGGCGCTGGCTGAGCTGGCGGAGCGTGCGGGTATCCCGAAAGGTGTGTTCAGCGTCGTCACCGGTTCGGCGGGTGACATCGGCAACGAGCTGACCGCAAACCCGACGGTGCGCAAGCTCAGCTTCACCGGCTCGACCGAAGTTGGCGCGAAGCTGATGGAGCAGTGCGCCGCAGGCATCAAGAAGGTGTCGCTGGAGCTGGGCGGCAACGCGCCGTTCCTGGTATTCGATGACGCGGACCTCGACGAGGCCGTCAAAGGCGCCATGCAGTCCAAGTACCGCAACGCCGGCCAGACCTGCGTCTGCGTCAACCGCATCTATGTACAGAACGGCGTGTACGACGAGTTCGCAAAGAAATTCCAGGCTGCGGTCGAAAAACTGAAGGTTGGCAACGGACTCGACGAAGGCACCGACATCGGCCCGCTGATCGACGACCGCGCCGCGGCCAAGGTCAGAGAGCACATCGAGGACGCCGTCGCCAATGGTGCACAGGTACTCACCGGCGGTAAGGCGCACCAGATGGGCGGCAGCTATTTCGAGCCCACGCTGATGGTCAACGTGCCGCACAACGCCAAGGTGGCGAAAGAGGAAACCTTCGGGCCGCTGGCGCCGTTGTTCCGTTTCGAAGACGAGGCCGAGGGTATCGCCCTGGCCAACGACACCGAGTTTGGGCTGGCGGCCTATTTCTACGCCCGCGATCTGGGTCGGGTGTTCCGTGTGGCCGAAGCCATCGAGTCAGGGATGATCGGCATCAACACCGGAATGATCTCGACCGAAGTGGCACCCTTCGGCGGCGTGAAGTCGTCCGGTCTGGGCCGTGAGGGGTCGAAATACGGCATGGATGACTATCTGGAAATCAAATACCTCTGCCTGGGGCTGTAAGGCCTCAGTTCAGCCGCCTGGGGGGGATGGTATTCACCCCCTGGGGTTTGCGGTTGCTGCGGCTGATTACTGGGCCGTTACCTCTTATGCCCTGCCGGAACCGAGTGCCCAGCAGCCCGGAGCGGCCGGTCGTCAGGAAGTACCGAGTGCATCGCGCAAGCGACTCGTCGCGGCGACGCTCATTTACCGCTCTCTGTTCTCTGCCGCCCCAGTGGTGAGCCGCTCCCACCTCCCATCCCATCTCGTTGCATTTTCTCCAATGGGCGTCGCCCCAGATCTCACTTATGTTTCGAGCGCTGTCGCGGTTATGGCGGTTGCCAGTCGAAGCGATTATTGCCAGTCTCTCGACATGCGGAAATGACTCGACTATTCTGCTGTGCGAAACATGATTCCGTGAAATAACAATTCCAATCATTCATTTCACAAGCGGAGGCCAGCCATGACGGATGCCGTACGGCTCGAAACTCAGGGCGAGATCGCTCTGATCACGGTCAACAACCCACCGGTCAATGCGCTCGGGCATGCCGTGCGCGAAGGCTTGCTGCAGGCCTTTCAGAACGCCGAGGCGGACACGCAAGTGCGCGCCGTGGTGCTGGTCTGCGACGGTAATACCTTTATTGCCGGGGCCGACATCAAGGAGTTTGGCAAGCCGCCGCAGGCGCCGAGCCTGCCGGAAGTGATCGAGGTCATCGAAGGCTGCAGCAAGCCGAGCGTCGCCGTTATCCATGGCACCGCGCTGGGTGGTGGGTTGGAAGTCGCGTTGGGCTGTCATTACCGCATCGCCCGCAAGGACGCCAAGGTCGGTCTGCCGGAAGTGAAGCTGGGCCTCTTGCCCGGTGCAGGCGGAACACAGCGACTGCCACGTCTGGCAGGTGTCGAGAAGGCGCTGGACATGATCGTCAGCGGCGCGCCCATCGGCGCAGCCGAGGCCGTCGAGCACAACATCGTTGATGAGCTGTTCGACGACGAAATGACCAAGGCGGGTATCAGCTTTGCGCGCCGTCTGCTCAATGCCGACCGCGGGCCGCGTCGCAGCGGCGAGCAAACCTTCGGTCTGGAAGGCGCCGACAACGAGGCGCTGATCCGTGCCAAGCACGCCGAGGTCGCCAAGCGCATGCCCGGGCTGTTCTCGCCGCTGCGTTGCATCGCTGCTGTCGAGGCAGCGACCCAGCTGCCACTGGCCGAAGGCCTCAAGCGCGAGCGGGAGCTCTTTGTCGAATGCCTGAATTCGCCACAGCGTGGTGCGCTCATCCATTCCTTCTTTGCCGAGCGCCAGGCCGGCAAGATCAACGATCTGCCAGCCGATGTGAAACCGCGTGCGATCAACACCGCCGCGGTGATCGGCGGCGGCACCATGGGCGTTGGTATTGCCCTGTGCTTCGCCAACGCCGGGGTGCCGGTGAAGCTGCTGGAGATCAACGAAGACGCGCTGCAGCGCGGTCTGCAGCGCGCCCGTGACACTTACGCGGCCAGCGTCAAGCGCGGCAGCCTCACCGAGGAAGCGATGGAAAAGCGCCTCAAGCTGGTCGAAGGCGTCACCGAATACGCGGCCTTGGCAGACGTCGACGTGGTGGTCGAGGCGGTATTCGAGGAGATGGGCGTCAAGCAGCAGGTGTTCGAACAGCTGGATGCGGTGTGCAAGCCCGGTGCGATTCTCGCTTCGAACACGTCATCACTGGACCTGAACGCCGTCGCCGCCTTCACCAAACGTCCGGAAGATGTGGTCGGCCTGCACTTCTTCAGCCCGGCCAACGTCATGCGCCTGCTGGAAGTGGTGCGCGGCGAGAAGACCAGCCATGAGGTGCTCGCCACTTCAATGGCCATCGGCAAGAAGCTGAAAAAGGTCTCGGTGGTGGTCGGTGTCTGCGACGGTTTCGTCGGCAACCGCATGGTCTTCCAGTACGGCCGCGAGGCGGAATTCCTGCTGGAAGAGGGCGCCACGCCAGGGCAGGTCGATGGCGCGCTGCGTAACTTCGGCATGGCCATGGGGCCGTTCGCCATGCGTGATCTGTCCGGCCTCGACATCGGCCAGGCGATTCGCAAGCGCCAGCGCGCGACACTGCCGGCGCACTTGGATTTCCCCGCCGTTTCCGACAAGCTCTGCGCTGCCGGCATGCTCGGGCAGAAGACCGGTTCCGGCTATTACCGCTACGAGCCGGGCAACCGCACGCCGCTGGAGAATCCCAAGCTGGCGCCTATGCTCGAAGCAGCTTCGCGGGAAAAGGGCATCGAGCGCCGCGAGCTGGATGAGCAATACATCATCGAGCGAACCATTTATGCGCTGGTCAACGAGGGCGCGAAGATCCTCGAAGAAGGCATCGCGCAGCGCTCCAGCGACATCGACATTATCTACCTGAACGGCTACGGCTTCCCGGCCTTCCGTGGTGGCCCGATGTTCTATGCCGACAGCGTCGGCCTGGACAAGGTGCTGGCACGGGTCAAGGAACTGCACGCACGTTGTGGCGACTGGTGGAAGCCAGCGCCGCTGCTGGAAAAACTGGCCGCCGAAGGCCGCACCTTCACCGAATGGCAGGCTGGGCAATGAACGCCGCCCGCCTGCAATCCGAACGCACCATGAGGACCTTCCCATGAACGTGAATTACACGGCCGAAGAGCTCGCCTTCCGCGATGAAGTGCGCGCCTTCCTGACAAACGAGCTGCCGGCGGACATCGCCGCCAAGGTCAAGCTCGGCAAGCATATGTCCAAAGAAGACCACGAGCGCTGGCAGCAGATTCTGGTCAAGCGCGGCTGGTACGCGCCGGGCTGGCCCGTTGAGCTGGGCGGCACCACCTGGGGCCCGGTCGAGAAGCATATCTTCGACGAGGAGTGCGCTCAGTTCGGCGCGCCGCGCACCGTGCCCTTCGGCGTCAACATGGTCGCGCCGGTGATCATCAAGTTCGGCAGCCAGCAGCAGAAGGATCATTACCTGCCACGCATCCTGTCCGGTGAAGACTGGTGGTGCCAGGGCTACTCCGAACCGGGCGCCGGCTCCGACCTGGCGAGCTTGAAGACCCGTGCCGTGCGTGACGGCGACCATTACGTGGTCAATGGCCAGAAGACCTGGACCACCCTCGGCCAGCACGCCAACATGATCTTCTGCCTGGTGCGCACCGATCCTGAAGCCCAGCAGCAGCGCGGCATCAGCTTCCTGTTGATCGACATGAGCACGCCGGGCATCAGCGTGCGGCCGATCATCACCCTCGACGGCGATCACGAGGTCAACGAAGTCTTCTTCGACAACGTCCGCGTGCCGGTGGAAAACCTCGTCGGCGAGGAAAACCAGGGCTGGACCTGCGCCAAGTACCTGCTGACCCACGAGCGCACCGGCCTGGCCGGCATCGGCGCCTCAAAGGCAGCACTGGCACACCTCAAACGCATCGCCATGAAGGAAGTCTGCGACGGCAAGCCGATGCTCGATGATCCGCTATTTCGCGCCCAGGTCGCGGAAGTGGAGATGCAGCTGATGGCCATCGAAATGAGCACCCTGCGCATCCTCGCCGCAGCGAAGGAGGGTGGCGTGCCCGGCGCGGAATCTTCGATCCTCAAGGTCAAAGGCACCGAGATCCGCCAGGCCATCACCAGCCTGCTGCGCAAGGTTATCGGGCCTTACGCGCTGCCATTCCTCGAGGAAGAGCTGCAGCTGGACTACGACGGCGAACTGCTACACGCCGACTACAGCGCATCGCTGGCCGGCGACTACTTCAACATGCGCAAGCTGTCGATCTTTGGCGGCTCCAACGAAATCCAGAAGAACATCGTCTCGAAGATGATTCTCGAGCTGTAAGGGGGCACCGCAATGGACTTCAAACTGACTGAAGAGCAGCAAATGCTGCAAGACACCGCGGCGCGCCTGGTGCGCGACGCTTATCCGTTCGAGCAGCGCGAGAAATTCAGCGAGTCGGAACTGGGCTTCTCCGCCGAGTTCTGGGCGCAGCTGGGCGAGCTGGGCCTGACTGCCGTGCCGTTTGCCGAGGAGATCGGCGGCTTTGGCGGCGGCGGCGTGGAAACCATGCTGGTGATGACCGAACTGGGTCGCGGCCTGACCTTGGAGCCCTACCTGCAATCGGTGATCTTCGGTGGCGGACTGCTCACCCATTTGGGCAGTGACGCGCAGAAGGAGGAGCTGCTGCCGCAGGTGGCGGCCGGATCACTGCAGTTGGCGGTGGCGCTCGACGAGCCGCAGAGCCACTACAACCTCAACGACGTGCAGACCAAGGCCGAGTCGGCCGACGGCGGTTATCGCCTGTCCGGGCGCAAGGCCGTGGTCATCGGCGGCCACAGCGCCGGTAAGATCATCGTCTCAGCGCGCACGGCAGGCGATAGCCGTGACGAGGCCGGCATCAGCCTGTTCCTGGTTGATCCGACTGCTCAGGGCGTCAGCCGTCGCGTGTACCCGACCATCGACGGGCGCAAGGGCTGCGAGCTGTTCCTCGACAACGTGCAGGTCGGCGCCGACGCGCTGCTCGGCGAAGTCGGCAACGCTCTTTCAGCGCTGCGCTACCAGCAGGGCCGCGCCATCGCCGCGCAGTGTGCCGACGCGCTGGGCAGCATGGACGAGGCCTGCAAGCTGACCCTCGACTACCTGAAGACGCGCAAGCAGTTCGGTGTGCCGATCGGCAAGTTCCAGGTGCTGCAGCACCGCATGGTCGACATGCAGACCGAGCTGGAACAGGCCACCAGCATGGCGATCCTCGCCGCGACCTTTGCCGATGGTGAAGACAACGACGACCGCCGCCGCATCATCGCCGCCGCCAAATACATCTGCGCCCGCGCCGCACGCAAGGTGGCCGAAGAGGCGATCCAGCTGCACGGCGGCATCGGCATGACCTGGGAATACAACCTCGCCCACCACGCCAAGCGCCTGGTGATGATCGCCCACCAGTTCGGTGACGATGACCATCATCTGAAGGCTTACGCCAAGCTGATGCAGGTGGCGTAATCGGCTGACCGCGTGACAGCAGAACCCGCTCTCAAGAGCGGGTTTTTTTGTCAGAGCAAACGTTGGTAAGGAACGGCACCCGGTAGATACCGTCTTCCCCATTACCGAGCAAGGGCCAGTTGAGGGTCGAAACGCTGGCCCGATTTAAGTACCCCATAGGCGATGTGCAGCAGCTTGCGCATCGCTGCACAGACGATTTGTTTTCCGGA